>NZ_CP150294.1:4800000-7319469 GCF_045040685.1 Paenibacillus sp. FSL H8-0317
CAGGAAAAAGGCAAACAAACGCCGGTATTCGTTCGCTTCTCTACCGTTATTCACGGTGGGCACTCACCGGAGACCCTTCGGGACCCGCGCGGGTTTGCTGTAAAATTCTATACTGAAGATGGCAACTGGGATCTGGTGGGTAACAATCTGAAAATCTTTTTCATTCGCGACCCGCTCAAATTCCCGGATATGGTACATGCCTTCAAACCCGACCCGTTAACCAATGCACAGGATATGGAGCGGTTTTTCGATTTTGTCTCACTGAGTCCTGAAGCTACCCATATGGTGACATTCCTCTTCTCTCCATGGGGCATTCCAGCGAATTATCGGCAGATGCAAGGCTCGGGTGTTAATACATATAAATGGGTCAATCAGGAAGGCACGGGCGTACTCATCAAATACCACTGGGAACCGCTCAATCAAGGGATACGCAACCTGCTGCAAAAAGACGCGACCGAGATTCAGGGACTGAATTTCAATCATGCGACATTGGATCTGTATCACGCCATTGAACAAGGAGACTATCCCGAATGGGAGCTGTGCGTTCAAGTGATGGAGGACGGCGAGCATCCAGAGTTGGACTTCGACCCGCTGGACCCAACCAAGCTATGGCCGCAGGAGCAGTTCCCTTTTCTACCTGTGGGCAAAATGACGTTGAATCGTAATCCCGAAGATTATTTCAATGAAGTGGAGCAAGCAGCGTTCGGGACAGGTGTCCTGGTGGACGGGCTGGATTTCTCAGATGACAAACTGTTGCAAGGGCGCACCTTCTCCTATTCGGATACCCAGCGTCACCGGGTGGGTGCGAACTATCTGCAATTGCCTGTAAATGCACCGAAGAACCGGGTTGCAACGAATCAGAGCGGCGGGCAGATGCAGTATCAGGTGGATCGTGCACCGGGTCAGAATCCACATGTGAACTACGAACCTTCTTCGCTTGGTGGCTTAAAGGAAGCACCCCCTCGTGGCAAGGAGCATGAACCACTGGTGGAGGGCCGACTTGTCCGCGAGAAGATTGAGCGCACCAATGACTTTGGACAAGCGGGTGATACGTACCGGGCGTTCGAAGATTGGGAGAGGGATGAGCTAATCAGCAACATGGTCGGCGCGTTGGCACAATGCAAACCGGATATCCGGGAGCGCATGATCTCTTACTTCACCCAAGCAGATGCGGATTACGGTCGTCGCGTCTCTGAAGGGTTGGCCTCTGTGCCAACCGATGATAGTGCAACGGTCCAACCGAAACATGAACCAAGCGTGGAGCAAGCGAAGAAACAGAGTCGTGAGACGGACGGATATTAAAATAGCTGGACAGCGTTTAGACTGATAAGTCTGACACCGTTAGTACATTCGAGTATGTTGAGTAAGCAGATTACGTTCTGAATTAAACATAGCCCTGATCGTCAAGTTGCCAGTTGCAGCTGCTATCAGGGCTTTTTCATGACTAGCTGGAGTGTAATCTCCACTTCAGGATGCATGCAGCTATGTATTTTAAATTAAATGAAGTTCATATGAGTGGATCGAAGGTAAGACTTGTGCTCTGGGGATGGAAAGGCGCACTTCTCTACGTTCATTTCAGATGATTCTTCGTTAAATGAGAGCTATCGCCCAATGGAAAGATTACATAATTCACGTGATATTACAGGCATTGGAAGCTTGCAGGCCTGACCTGCCTGCATGTACCTCCATCTGATCAGATGATTATTGATGATAACGCTTACAACATTTACCATAAAGCTGTGTCCTAGAGATTACATCTAACCAGCCGGCATGACCTATCTCATAGGTAACGGTCTGGTACACGGCTACCACATGCTCTTCATTCTATTCCCAATTAACCAAGGAGGCTTACGTAATGAAATTATTCCCATCCACATCCACTCATGTATCTGCACGATCTGCACGTTCCCTGAAGGAACGCTCCCTCAAATCCAAAATGGCCCATATCTGTCTGAGTGCCGCGTTCCCTCTATTATTGATTGGTGGTGGGTCGGTTGGTGCGGCAGAACTGATCGAGAGTAGCTTGCAAAATAACCCATCAGAAGCAGCCGCCACCTCAAGTATGACACTTGCTGCGGGTGATCTCTATGTCTCCCCTAACGGCTCAGCCAGCAATCCGGGTACGATCAACAGTCCAACGTCACTGGCTAACGCATTGACCCAGATCGCACCGGGCAAAACGATCTATCTACGCGGCGGTACCTATAACTTCTCCCAGACCATAACCATAGAACGTGGCAATAGCGGCACATCGAGCCAACGTAAAAACCTCGTGGCGTATGGATCGGAAAAACCGGCCTTTGATTTCTCAGCCCAAGCCTTCGCTTCCACCAATCGTGGACTGCAAATGTTCGGAGACTACTGGTTCGTCAAAGGGCTTGAGGTAAAGGGTGCAGGCGATAACGGCATCTTCATCGGGGGCAGCTACAACCGCCTGGAGCAGATCGAGGCTCATCACAACCGGGATACGGGTATTCAAATGGGACGTTATGCTTCCACAGCCGCCAAGAGTGAATGGCCTGCATATAATGAAGTGATTCGTTCTTACTCCCACAACAACTATGACCCCGATGACGGCGAGGATGCAGACGGTTTTGCAGCCAAACTGACCGTAGGCCCGGGCAATGTCTTCGACGGTTGTATTGCGGCCTATAACGTGGATGATGGCTGGGATCTGTATAGCAAAACAGACACAGGTGCCATTGGCGCGGTTACGATCCGTAACAGCATCGCCTACGCGAACGGTGCAACATCAGACGGTACTTCTACCTCCAACAGTGATGGCAACGGCTTCAAGCTTGGTGGCGAGAAGATTGCAGTGAATCATATCGTTGAGAACAGCATTGCGTTTAATAATAAAAAGCACGGCTTCACCTACAACAGCAATCCCGGTTCGATCCAGATGAAAAATAACACCTCCTGGAACAATGGGCAAAGCAACTTTGCCTTTGATGTAGGCACCCACATCTTCACCAACAACCTGTCCTTCCAAGGCGGCGCCAGTGACAAAACAAGCGGAACCGACGTCAGCAGCACCAACGTCTGGTGGAAAAACAAAAAAAGCGAGAACGCCAAAGGCCTGCTCGCTAGCGTAGCCGACTTTGTCTCCCTCGTGCCTTCGGTTACACGTAGCGCGGACGGAACACCTGTCCTGGGCAATTTCCTCAAGCTTGCGGGTGGTAGTGATCTGATTGGATCGGGTACACCAGCGGGTAAGAATATTGGGGCACGGTAGGTAGTAGTTATTGAGATAAAGGAGTAATTTAAAAGCAAAATCCCCTTCCCCATTCCGCCTAAGCGGTGGTAATGGAGGAGGGGATTTTTGAATTGCTGTGTATTGTCTGCTGGCTTCTAGGTTGAAAGATATACTCACGGTTTGGCTAAAACCTCAATCATCAGTCTGCCGCCTGTGCGAAAACCCTGCTCAAACGCTGCTTCCACATACATGGATGTGGACTGTCCGATCAGGTCTACCAGTTGTTCCAAAGCATCATATTCGTTCTCGGTAAGCTGTGTTTTATAGGCTTGCATGAGGTCTGAAATCTGGCGATTGATATCCTGATACTCGGCATGCTCAGGATGAATTGACTCATCCAACCGCAGGTTCCCGTGAAACAAATCTTCGATCAGGTTTGACATGTTATCCCCACCTAGTCTTTTTACCAACTATTCTCACTATACTTTAGCGGATTTTCCGCTAAAAATCAATAGCGGATAACACGCTAAAGTATGATATTGGTGAGGTGATGATAATGTACGCTCGTATACGCAATTTGCGTGAAGACAAAGACTTATCCCAAACACAGATGGCCACCTATCTTGGCTGTAGCCAACGTGTTTATAGCAACTATGAACGTGGCGAGTTGGACATTCCAACCGCTATATTGATAAAACTGGCCGACTATCACCAGACCAGTACAGATTATCTTTTGAATCGGACGGATGTAAGAAGACCATATCCATCAAAGTGATTCGGCTTGAGTTTTACATAAATAATTCCTCTCATGTTGAAAGCAACGCCAAACTAGTACCCTGGTAATGTATTCACCCTTTCAAACTTGCTATGGGCGTTCGTCCGTAAGGATCATCAACCATAAGATCGAACTCTCTATAGATGAATATCGGCGTATTAATCTTTTTCTATTGACCAACCATTCCTTAAAAGCACGGGGACGTGGATTTTTTGATGTATTTCCAAGGAACAAGTCGATTCATATCCTCTTCTCTCCTGAACCAAACAGGCACGATATCAAACAGATGTTATAACGCTGATTCAGAACTATTTCACCAGAACAAACCACACGTACCATGATCATCATCCGCTGAATCGTATCAAGCTTGTACCTTCCATGCTGATAACCAGGTGACGGAAGTGGAGGGTCCAGTAAGTTCTTGATTGCATCTAACGATGCTGCCCGTTCTTGACGTCACTACCACTCTGCTTCTTAGCTGTAAATGTAAGTGGAGTGTCACCCATACGTAAAAAATTGTAGAGCGCATGCGAAATATCGGGATGAACAGACACAAGAATCTCAAGCAATTCTTCTGCTGTATGATTCTGTAGTTTGGTCAGATCAATATTATGAACACTCTGGTACTTTTTCGGGAGCCAATTGAATATATCCCATCCGTTTGATGATCTTGGTGATGTCATCCTGCCAAAACCCATCATCTGTCGCTTTACAGCAGCCGGAAGAACCGAATTCGCAAATGAAAAAATGGCTTTATGATACCATTTCAATGTTTCACCTCCAGACATAAAAATAGAAGGCAGGAAAAGTTTCCTTACCTTCTACATTTATTCATACTTCTATGGATTTATAATATCATCGAGTTGCTATAATGTTACTACGGATTTACCCAGCAATCTTCTTAAATTCATCACCACCCCCAACAAGAAAATAATTTGATTTTCCATATGAGAAAATCGATGTAGATCGGACATTATTATATATGCAACAAAAAAAAGGAGATGTCTTAGATGGTAAATAACATGTGTCTTCATAGTATTGAGGAAGGATCACTGGTTTTAATTTCGATCAATGCTCATGGCTTGATTGACTATGAGTGCAAGGAATGTGGAAAACACTTCCTCGCAGTCAGTTATCAGGAAGAAAAACCTCGTCTTGCTGAAACTTGATATCCAGTTCGATGAGACGTTCCAGATCCTGGACAGTCAGCATCTTTATATTTCCAGCCTGCAGGTCTTTAACCATTGGGCGATAGCTGCCTTGATGATCTTACGGTATTGCTCTTTGCTCTCAAGGATACCTTCAATTACAGCGAGTTCATGTTGCAATAAATCTTTATCTGGTGTTCTCATGCGTACCTCTCAGCTTTCCGTTTTGATGGAATGCGAGATAGCGGATGTTGTCGATAAAGCTCCGCGCGGCGGGCCGCTATCTCAGCCTGGGGTACCCTGGGTGATGGGGAGGACATTACTGTGCCCTCCCTTTTTATTTTATTCAACTTGATTATTAGACGTAGATAAAAGAAAACCACCTTTACAGTAGGTGGTAAAGCCGCACTATGGAATTAAGGAAACGCGTGATGATTCATCAATTTTTATACCCATGAAAAGATTAAGGCAATGGCAAGTAAACAATTAACAATCATACTTAAAATCATAGCAAAACTTCTCCATTGTGGTGCCGATTTTTGTATAGGATTCACAAGTATTGCCAATTCATCTTTTAGTTCATGGAGAGCTTCGTTTAACCAGAAAATATGAGTACGTATTATTTCCTCTAGCGTCTTAATTTCCTTGTATCCGAAATCTTGAGACTCAATAATAGAAAGTTTAACATTTCCTTCTTTATCATGTTGTCTCATAAGTTCCCTGATAGATGCTGTAAGCATGTAGACATGATCTACTTTGTTATCCATTATTTTCTTATCTAAAAAAGGGGAAGCTTTTGCTATTACTTTTCTAAAAGTATCATCTACACTCTTAAATCCTTCTTTTATTATTGACCTAATTCCTTGATCTGATTGATTGCCGAGAGTTAATGTTTCAGCCGTCAATTCAAATATATCAACGATGGTTATATGCAAAGTATCAATTTTTCTTTCGAGGTATTTTTCTTCACCCTTTCTATTTAAATTGGTCTTCCACATGGAATATTCTACGATTTTGTTAATGATTAGAACGATCAAGGTAGTCCCAGCAACAATAGCAGCACTTAATATTGGGATAAGTTCTTTGTCCATAATTTTCTCCTTCAAGTTTATCAAACGACATTTTAAAATTGTTTAATTATCTTAGCTTGATTTAAAGTTTCTTATCAATTCTTCTAGTTCAGTTTCAGTCAGTTCATCTAGACCAAGCAATTTACAAGCTTCATCACCTAGTGGAGTTAATTCCATAAGTCCAGGTATAACTTCATCCCAACCAAACATTGCATTAAACGATTTTTCCTGTAGATCTTTCCATGTTACCCCCGGTTGCCCTTCGTCCATAAGCTTTTGTAAGAGCCCTAGTTGGGTTAACTCATAAACTTCCTGATAAATTGAGATATTCTCAGAAACTATAGTAACTTCTTTAGTATTAAGCATCAGATTATTACCTTTGTTCACATTAAAAAGATTCAATAGCAACAACTGTCTAAAAGTCATTGTTCCGACTAATTTCAAGAGAAAATTCGCCTGTGCTAAACTTACCTTTTCAAAAGAAATGTTAATAAAAAGGTTATTTATGTATCTTGATTTTTTCTGTTCATGCTCTAATTTACACTTTGTTAAAACACCTTCGAAAATCTCTGAAGCATTTGAACGATAGTTCTCATTGTTAGCGAAGAACCAATCATCGTCCCTAGGTCTAAAACCCAGTTTTATCTTTTCCTCAATTTTTCTTATACAGTATTTATGAGCATCATCAATTCGTCTTTCCTCTAATTTTGATAATTGTCTGGTAATAAAGTCTTCGTATACATGCCCTAATACAGGCCCTATGAAAGGAACACCCTCAATTACCTTTTTCGGAATTTCATTCACTGCTAATAGAGTCTGTTTCACCTTAGTCATTTGCATCCCTCCTATTCTTTAGATTAACATGAATTGGTGAGTTTATCCTTCAATAATTGTGTTGTGTTGGAATCGGCGTTTGGGTAACCGTCATATACGTGCGTAAGCTCACTCAGGTCCTGTTCTCCGCTCTTCAATGAACTGATCCCTGCAAACGTACGTTCTCACTGAATCAGGCTTAAAACGGCTCAAATTCCGTCATATGTGAGCAAAAGAAAAAGCACCACGATGGTGCTACGTAATCTGGCCCCCGTGTCAAGGACACTAAAAAAAGAGTGGCATTAAAGATTTACGAGGCGAATAATAGATGATTCCTGTATTGAACAGGGGTCATCTTTTTTAATCCCCATTGATATCTGTGGTTGTTGTAATAGCGAATGTAACGATCGATTTCTTGCTTTAACTCTTGAAGGGAACGGCAACTACGATGATCGACATGGTCCTTCATGTGGCCGAAGAACGATTCTTGGGGAGCATTGTCCCAACAGTTCCCGCGTCTGGACATCGACTGGCCTAACCCATTCTTCTTTAACAACTCCTGATAGATGGGACTGGTATAATGGCTGCCCTGATCTGAGTGGATGAAAGCATCCTTTTGGAGCTTTAGACGTTTCTGTTTCTTGAGAGCGTCAACAGTATCCGTGGCAATGTCTAATGTCAGCCGATGGGATATATTGTGAGAGAGGACCTCACTTGTTGAGGCATCCAGTATGGTCGACAAATAGGCCATCCCGGATCGGCCGTATGGAAGGTACGTGATATCCGTAAGCAAGGCCAGACCCGGTATGCCCTTCTTGAAGTCCCTCTGCAGAGTATTGGGTAAGGTTCGGTGTTCCAGCGTAGCTTTGGCCATGCGTTTATAAGGGTTGATTTTTCTGTGCGGACATACGATGTTAAATTTCTTCATCAATCTACGGATTTTCTTTAGGTTATAGATGACACCAAACTCGTGCTCAAGAATCATCTTGATGGAGCGTGAGCCCTTCTTGTAACCCCTTCGTTCGAAAGCCTTCTTAATCAGCTTCCCTGCCTCAGCATCCGAACGGACCCGCTCTAAACGTAAATCTGCAGCTTGTAAGTAGCTGTAATACCCCGAACGAGATACGTTAAGCAATGAGCAGAGGTATCCCGTCATACGTTCCAAGCCTTGATCCACGGCTTCCTTTATGAGCTCGAACAACTTAATCTTGCTTAGGTTCATTCCCTTTGCTACCAGCAACCTTTCTTTCGTATCTAGCTTTTTTAGCAGTTCTACTTGAGATTCGAGTAGATGAATCCGTGCTTCTTGTTTTGCAATGATTTCTTCCTGCGATAACTCTCTATGTAAAGGGCGACCCGAGGCTTCTTTTCGGGAGTCAGACAACCCAATAATCCCTCCAAGGTCATAGGCTTTTTTCCAACGTCCGGCAGATTGTTCTACTCGTTTCATTCCAATTACGGTAACATCAAACCCATGAGTTTCAAAGATCTCTCTAGGTGTCTTTCCCATCATATATTCGTCAATGAATAACTGCTTAAATTCATCTGCATAGGTTATCGCTTTGTCGCTAACATTCCTTACATATCTGTTCTTTGATATCTGTTCACGTTCTTCTTCTGTGAATCGCTTCTTGCTCACGATGTAATCCCCTCCATTGCTTCTTCAGTATACAAAAAGGTACCCACAGTCCGCACACCTTTTTTCAAAGTGTCCAGTCTATGGGTACCAGTGTAACGTTCTCTTGATCGTTTTGATCTCTTCTTTTATAGTTTTCTTCTTTTTAGTTTTTTCATCTTTCTCCATAGGATTTCGTTTAATATTCTTAAGATCGATTTTTAATTCCTTTATTCTCGCTTTCTTTCTTTTTCGCGTACTTAAATGAAATTCGTTATATAAACGTCCATAGCTTTTCTTAACACTCTTACTGAAATTTTGATAAGAAAAAGCTTTATTTACTGAATAATCTTCTATAGCATATTCTTCTTGCTTACCATTCTCAACTTTAATCCACAAAACAAGATCTTCGTATTCCAACAAATGAATCTTATTGTATATTTCTTCTGAGGCTTTTTTAATAGCTTCCTCCCATACTTCAGGGTCCTCAGTTTCTGGGATTTCGTGAGTCTTTTCGTTACCGTTAGGATCAATAGCATATACCTCTTCACGATACGTGAAATGCAATCTCTTTTCATAACGAATAACAATACTGTACAGATGATTATAGAGTTCAACCAGCTTTTTTTCGGTTAGAGCTCTTTTGGTAGCGTTACTGCTTTGAAACCATTCTTTAATCAGCAACGCTCCAGTAGTAATGATTGCAGTAAGTACAGGTATAGTTAATAATCCTGTATAATCAATTTCACTCATCTAAAATTCCCTTCCTGTTTTCAAATATAATAGGGTTATCTTACCTCCTTTGGACAAACAGGTCTACAACAAAACTGTTTCACTTTATCCCATCCCCCCCATACACAACTTTTGCACTTCTCCGGCTGCTTGTTAGGGCGAATGCGTATCTTCTTACGTCTTCTGCTGCGGATCACTCCAATTCCTCCAATAAAAAAAGCCGATCCAATGAGGAACGACTTCGGCTGTTATATGTACAATAATGGCTAATTAAAATACGTTTATGATGTATAAAATGACGCTTTTGGATAATCGTGTGACGCTTTTAAAAAATTGGCCTCCGTACCGTCCGCAGCAAAAACGCTGCGCCCTTTGCTTTAAATGCATACATACTATGTAACTATAGAGGAAGAACAAGACCATTTTACTGAGATTACATTATTGAGTCAAAAACACGATGCTTCATTACAGTAGTATAGCTTTTCGTTAGCTCCTGATCTCGTCTATTTTCTCACTTTATTGATCAAGAATCCAAAACATGAATGTACCAAACACGCAAAGCGACACAGGATATAGCATCCATTTGCTTACCCGATCTTTATACGCGATAACCCAGCAGATGATACAAATCCACGCAATTAATAGTTGCCAGAAATCCAATGATCGACACCTCCCCTAAAACTAATTCGGTATCTGAATTGAATCACCTTCATAAGTTAACAGAAAAAGCGAAAAGAGGAACGCCCCGGTCATATGCCGCATTGTGCAGCCGTGCGTTTCATTCGCGCCTTTTTCTATGCTCCTAATGTATCACGGAAAAGTGGTCATGTGGGGTTCAACATGGTCTCAAAATGTACCAAGATTGTACTGCTTTTGGTTCATGTTTGATTCAAACTCTGTACTGTTTGCAGTAAAAAAGACTATGCTCTTCATTTAGAGCAAGGACAATTTACTGAAGCTACTAAAAATGAGTCAAGGAACAGAAAACGGGTGAGTCCCGTTAATATCGGAACAAACCCGTCGCTTTCTCCAATTTAATCATTATTTATCTTTTCGATATATTAACATTTTATAGACTTTAGTACCCATAGTACGTTTTGTATCATCATTAATAATTTCTAACTTGTCTTTCTAATTTATTGTAAATTTGATAAATATCCTCCATACCTTTAATATACGGTTTGAATTCGCTTCTCATTTTTTTCAAGATACTTTGCAACTGTTCTTTATTCACTGTTTCCTTTGTCTGACTCTCATCATATTTTCCATTAATTGCTCTTTTGATATAGAACCCTTCTAACGCTTCGGACCCAAATGGATAATATGCATTACCTGTTTCATTTTGGTCTAGTACATAATAATAAATAAAATGATTCTTATCATTAATAAAACTTTCAATCGTCTTGCGTGGATCATATCCTTCTACATCGATTATCATATATTTTTTAGAATTCTTATAACTTAAGCTTATGGTTAAATTATCAGCATACTCTAATGAATAACCTTCAACAAATTTATTGTTTTTAAACGTTCCTTTTTTTATTGCATAAATGATTTCATTTCTATCATCTTCTGGTCTATCTACAACCGATGTAAGCATGCCTTTCCCATTTTGCGTATCATTTTTCCATATGCCTGTATAAGTACTTACAATTGTTTTATTTGAAGAAGCTAGAGTAGTTACATCTCTTAATACATATTTACCTTCGCCTGATCTCTTCCCATTAACCCAGTCACCAGAATAGGTCTTATTCTCCCCCCAACGAGCAGTCCCTTTCCCGTTAGGTTTGCCATTCTTGACTTCCCCATAGTAAGTAGCCCCGTTTGAAAGCTTCAACGACACCTTCTTTGATGCCGCATGAGTTTCATTCGTAGTCAATGTAAATCCGATGACTAGGGTTAACATCAAACACAATACACCTTTAAACCATTTCAATTCTTTGCAACTCCTTTATGTATGTTATAGGAAAAATGTCCCACCTTATTATTATCGACAATATGTTTTTTTTCAATAGAATTACAAAAAGCGAGAAGAAGAACGCTGAATTCCCGCCTTTTGCGGCTGCGCGTTCCATTCCCGCCCGATGTTCCAAAGTAAAATTTATTACGATAAATGATATGTAAAGTGCCCTATAGAAAATCACATTTAGTCAGGATACTAATGAACTATTAGGTTATTGTCTGGTGATTTATCAGATCACTTCAATTCATTTTTCAGGGTTGTGAAAGTTTTTAAATATGGCTTCATATCTGGAAGACGCTTGGCCAAGCTATTATTTAAAGTAGTAAAAAATTCATCTATATCATTATTTTTTTCTGCTTTTGATAGTTTTCCACTTGTATACTTTTCTTTGAGATAGTAAAGTTCTTCAAAGGAATTATGTACACCATTATATAATTTATAATAACTGTATTCAGCCTCTGTTACCTTTTTAAATGTCCCCACCGAGTAACTTGCCCCTGAGGATTCGGGTTCGTAACCATATCTATACCCTTCATATAAACCATTTACCTTTTTCTTATAGTAACTGATCTGAGTAATTAGACTATTACCTTGTTTACCACTTAGTACTTTATTAACATTCTCTTTGAATGCCATAAAATGGATATGTTTGTTATTATCCTCATATGAGAATTGATAATAACTATCTAAATACACAGTTAAAGAATTGCCATTTTTAAATTGGTTGTTAACAAATGTTCCCTTTTGGATACGTGATATTCCGTACTCCTCAGTAGCTTTGCTGATGAATGTACCTTGCCCGTTTTGTTTATCATTCTTCCAATTACCTGTATAGGTCACTGATTCACCGTTACCGTTTAGTTTATATACTCCATATCCAGATCTCTTACCATTGACCCAGTCTCCTGAGTAAGTTTTGTTCACACCCCAACGAGCAGTCCCTTTTCCGTGAGGTTTACCATTCTTTACCTCACCAAAGTATGTAGCTCCATTGGAAAGCTTCAAAGATACTTTATTCGAAGCTGCATCAGTCATGTTAATATCCAAAGCTATACTAAACGTGAATATAAAAGCTAGAGCTAAAATTAGTTTTTTCATAACTTATCTCCTTCAAGTATATGATTGCTTAATTCAACAGGCCTTCATCATTAAATTTTTCTTTTATTTTAGTCGGTAACGACAAAGTTAATTCATCAGCAGCCTTTTTTAAAGAATAAAACTGCTTGTTATATTTTAGGTTCTTCACAACGTCACCATCAACAGAGGTATAAAAAGTCTCGCTGTTAAATCCTTCGTTATATGAGTAAACATAGCCTTGAATTAGTTTGTTATTATTGAAATTACCTTTCTTCACTTCACGAACAGGATCTTCACTTCTCCATTCAAAATAAAAAGTAAGGGTGCCATGGCCTGATTTCTTATCATTTAACCATTCTCCTGTGTAAACTTCTTTCCCTAAATTAAAAAAGCGATCACCGTCTTTAAAAGCATCACTCATTAAATATTCTGTGAATTTGCCATTCCCAGAGCGCTTACCGTGTTTCCATTCTCCTGAGTATGTCTTGTAATCACCCCATGTAGCTGTGCCCATTCCATGAGGCTTGCCATTCCTGACTTCTCCGTAGTAAGTACCTCCGTTTGAAATCTTCAATGAAACCTTCTTCGATGCCGCTTGAGTTTCAGTAGCAGTCAACGTGAATCCAATGACTAATGTCAGAACCAGACAGAGCACACCTTTAAATCTCTTCAATTCTCTGCAACTCCTTTATGTATGTTATAGGAAAAATGTCCCACCTTATTATTATCGACAATTTATTATTTTTCAATAGAAATAGGAAAAAGCAAGAAGAGGAACGCCCCAGTCATATGCAGCATGTGCAGCTGTGCGTTTCATTCGCGCCTTTTTCTATGCTCCTAATGTATCACGGAAAAATAGTCATGTGGGGTTCAACATGGTCTCAAGATGAGGTCATGCTCGGTTCACATTCGAGTCAATAATCCCCTCTCTTAATTACATGCTAAGATAGACTATAATGGTATTGTTATATTTAATAGAAAAAAGAATAGAGGTATACATAATGAAAATACTTAGTGTACGTATTAAAAATTACAAAAGTATCAAAGACTCAGACAACATTGATTTGAACTATACTCTTAATGCTTTCGCAGGTAAAAATAACACAGGAAAATCTGCTTTCATTGAAGCAATATATAAAGTTACTCATGGTGAATTGGTAGATAATCTAAATAGTGAATTTGATACAGTAAACTTAGTGATGGACATCAATTTATCGAATGAAGAAAAATCGTTATTGAATAATGATGTATTTGAAGAACATATACTATTAAATTTAAATCATTTAAGATTGAGTTATCAATTCGATATTAAATCCAATCAATCATTTATAGAAAAAGTTGAAAGAATTGTTGATGACGCAAGCATACCATTTTATTACTCTTCTACAAGTGATCAAGATCTTAGATATAAAGTCTTCAACAAAAATCAAAAATATGACCTAGCTGGAATTCCTACTTTTCTTAAAAATATTCACAAATTGTTGAAAGACAAGGTTATATATATAAATGGATCAAGATATGTGCAGCAAACGGAGAGAATTAATTTACAAAACTCTTTACATATCGAAGGAACAAATCTTAATGCTTTACTTTATACGTTAAATAATAATGCTCCCAGAATTTTCACTAAAATAAACGAAACTTTCATACAAATATTTAATGACGCTTCTTACATTAGCACTCCAGTGAATGAAAACGATCAAACTCATATAAGTATTTTTTTTGAAGGTATGCAAGCACCAATTCCCTTATCACAATGTGGTAGTGGTTATACCCATGTTCTATTATTGTTGTGTGTTCTGTTTACAAAAAATAATAGTATAGTTCTATTTGATGAGCCACAAGTATTCCTACACCCTTCTGCTGAGAAAGCAATTTATGATTTAGTATGTGATAACAGTGAGCACCAATACATATTCACTACTCATTCTCCTATTTTGATAAATTACCCGGTTGAAAAACGTTTAGTCCATGTTAGCAAATTAAATGGAGAAAGTGTCTTCACACAACTAGGCCATATCCAAGAAGTATTATCCGACATTGGTGTCAACAATAGCGACTATGCTTTGTCTGATAAAGTAATATTTGTAGAAGGACAAACTGAAGAACTTGTAATTCCGATGATCCTCTCTCATTTCGGCTTAAAACAGATCGGTTATAATTACAGAGTATTAAATATGAAGGGAACTGGTAATTATTTCACTAAGAATTCTTCTATGCGAGAGTATAAAGGTAAACTTGACTTAATTCTAAGTGGCATATCAGAGAGTCCAATACCTTATAAAATAATTATTGATGCAGATAACAAAACCGACGAAAAACTTCTCACATTAAGAGAAAGCTATGGAGATAGTATAATTATCTTGGGACGACGAGAGTACGAGAACTACTTTTTAGACTGTTATCATGAGCTTTCTGAAATCATTAATCGAAATTCGTCAATAGCTGCTGCAGATCCAGATCTAATAAAGAGCAAAATCGACCATTTATTATTATCAATCGATGACAATAAATTATTCCCTAAAAAAGGTTCTACAAATGTATTAAAAGATGTCGTTGGAAGTGAAGTGTTAGAACGCTTATTTGAAAGCTACTCTTTACACTACAATAAAATAGTTCATGGAATGGAACTGACTGAATTAGTGTTAAACAACACTCCAGGAAAATTGGAATTCTTTAAGAGCGAACTGCAAGATTTCATTAAAGGATAACAGTGCAAAAAAGAGAAGCTGACGATTAATCGTCAGCTTCTCTTTTAGTATTCTGCATCATCTTGCTCAAAAAAGCCGATTAGCTTCAAGGTATTTGCGACACTCTCCAGCCCCTCATCGATCTTGCGCTTGATTGTACTATCACTGAGAGCGCGCCGGAAGAAGAGTATCGTTTCTTTGTGTGAATAACCTTGAATGTATCTGTAGTCAACGGCTTTACAGGCTTCTTCGTCTTTGATTAGCCGCTGCGCCCTTTCCAACTGTTGTGTATAGAAGTCATATCTTTTGTACACCCAGCGCTGTTTCTCTATAAGAATCGTAGCGTTTGCCGTCTTGCCCGCAGCAGATCAGTTTTATTGAAGATTCAAGTTACTTTATAATCACCCTCCCTCTTAATATGATTTCAAAGTTTCTTGTTATCTTTTTATTGATACACCTCCTATTGTTGGAAGCATAATAGACTGAGGGGTTCCCATCAAATATTCACCGAATGTGAGAACATATGCGTCAGCTCGGTCAGGTGACTTTAATCCACGCTTCTTCATGTCCTTCTTACTTTCAAGGAGGATCTTCCCCTTACTGGTCATTGACCATTTTCTTGCGGTCAATTGGGAAGTAAGTACATCGTCATCGGGTAATTGTAAGACCGCAGGGTCATTGTTCATATAATTGCTCATGTGTTCAAAAAGCCCCATAATATACGCCCATATCTTCGAGCCTAGGTTTCCATAATGTTCATCTAAAGATTGCTCAAATTTACTAGGGATTTGAATATCCATTAATCGCCCATAATGTTGAATAACGAAATAGGATGTTATACTTGCTGTACAAAAACTTAATTGCAATAAATTCAGTATTTATTCAACATATCCAAAATACGGAACTAGAACAAACTATCGTAGTACAAATTATAGTTTACATAAGCAGATTCGTAGTATCTTGCATTAAAGTCGATTGGAGGAAAGGATCATGAATATAGTAATTGAGAAGTTAAAAGTCACAGATATTGAAAGCTTGTATGAATTCGAAATTGAAAACAGAACTTTTTTTGAGGAGATGGTACCGTCTCGAGGAGATGATTATTACATACCTGAGGTTTTTAAAGTAAGGAATGAATCTCTGCTTGATGAACAAGTCAAAGGACTCTCCTTTTTTTATTTAATAAAAGACGAAAATAACTCGATTCTTGGAAGAATAAATTTAGTTGATATTGATGATTCAGATAAAATAGGATTTCTCGGCTATAGAGTGGGACAAATCCACACTGGAAAAGGTGTTGCTAAAAAAGCATTAAAATTATTACTCAATACAATAGTTGATTTAGATATAAAAGAAGTTAAGGCAAAAACAACCACCAACAATATAGCATCTCAAAAAGTTTTAGAGCAAAACGGATTCGAGCATACAGAAACTAGTGATAAAGAATTTGAAATGAATGGGCAAATGTTAAAATTCATTAATTATACATGGATAAATAAATCATTATTTTAATCACCCATCGGACGCGACTGTTTAAGCTGAAGACCATAAGCCAAATTCCTCGTTCAAGATACTGAGGGGTTAGGCTTTTTTTGTATTTTAAGTTTATGATAACTGTAGATGTCAAACCAAAATTCGAACTTGAAATCTATTCCATAGTCTTCGCTTATGAATCTGACGCCATCTCCTCCTTCTTTTAAACTAAGATTAAACCACGGGTGGATAGCTCTATTCGGCGATCCGAATTTTCAACGCCCCCCCTTTGCTTACCGTCTCGATTATTAGTTGCTTCAACTGTTCAAAGTTCATGTTTACGGACCAATAAAATATGTAAACATAGTTAACCTTCTCAAACTGCTTTATTAAGTCTTCTATGAGATATCCCTCTTATAGTCATTCAGATTTATGACGATCCGTTCTGCTTGAGTCTCTGGGCGTGGATCATTATAGGCTCTGGTGGCCAAATACGTTCAAGCTCCATCTTTTGACCCAGAACGCAAACCTCACTATATTTTTTGATTATCCACTCTAATGCTAATTCCGCTTCTTCTTTCAAGATAACCCCTCGCTGGCTTTTATACTGAAAGTTCTCTTTTGCCCATAACAATAGTATCTTTACATATTCTAACGTCTCAATTTCACATGCACTGTCCTCTTCATCTTCTTCTGCAAAGATATCTTCAAAAGTTGTGAAAGACTTGTCAGATTTTATTAAGTTAACATTCCCTCCTCCCTCGTATACCGTTATTTTCCCTTTCAGTAATTCGATTAAGTTTCCGCTCTCTTCCTGGATCGTTGCGAAGTCTTCAAATATATCCGATCCCAAAGAATTACTAATCAGATAACCATTCTTTAATGATGGATCGATGCCTAATTCCACGATAACTTCGTTGAAATCTTCTTTATATTCAATGGTATACCTATATTTAATCATGTTCTTATCTCCAATCCTCTTAATACAATGGCGGATGTGATCACATCAATATAGCCCACAATAATTTATTCAGCACCTTTATTTGCTGTTCTCTCACCTTCTTTGGTTATTTTCTGCATACAAAAAGCTCGTTCCTCACAACATTCAGGTGGGAAGAGCTTTCGGATTTTTAGTACACCAATCGGGGTCATACAGTAACGTTTTTAGTGCTTGCATATCTTCCCAACTGTACAGCCAATACTTGGACTATGAATACTATGGACGTATAAGATAAACGAACTTTCGTTGTTCCTCGCAAATGATTTATGATTCACAATCAGTGAGTTAAGAATGTAAACCCAATCTTTTTTTAACCATTTCTAATAATTTATAAATCTCCGGTTTAGCTTCTGGGTGCTCCTCCACGTACTTCTCACTGTAAATCATCAAATAGTTATAAAATTCATCATGCTCCATCACCGCCATTACATCTTCATCATATGCTGGCGGCTCTCCAATAAAACACACTTTCTGATCACCAATATACTCTTCCTGTTCTGGCATATGATAGGATGAAAATTGTACCTCCAGTGGACCTGAACCATACCCATGTCTCTCATGATCTCCGAAGTGTGTTAAAGCTCTCGGAAAATCAATAATCCAGAAATAAGATTCGACTAATCTATCTATTTCAGATTTTTTTGTCAATAATTTATACATCATCTATCTCTTCCTAAATATTAATCGGAATGCAGAATCAATATGCTTTATGTTTTTTTGTCGTCATTTAGAAGTTAGTCTTTGGGATTTTTATAACACCAATCCGGGTCATACGGTAAAGATTTCAGTTTTTGTATGTCCTCCCAGCTGTATACCCAATCATTGTCTGCAATCCAAAAAAAATTATCGGGATTCAGCTTGAGATATTCATAAATAAAATGAAGTATTAATTCTTGATTATCATAGATATCCTCAATGTGCCCAACTTGGCATAGTGATACATTAGGATCTAAACCTAAATCTTCGTGATAATAAAATTCAGTGCTTGGGCTACTAATGCTGTGAATATGGAAAATCAATGAGGATTCATTGTCCCCTGTAAATGACTTATGATTAATATTCAGCGTTGTATATAGGAACTCTCCTTCATTTGTATATGTTTTATTATTATAGAAATAAAGAGCTGCGTCCGAATGAAAAGCTGCAACAATAGTATCAGCTAGAAGCTGCTCTGGAGAATATTTATCTTTCTTTGTTAAAATAACAGCTGAAGTCCCCATGTTTTACTTCAATACCTCCTTGAGTTCATCTAAAGAGTTCACAACAGTAACACCTTTAGATTTGATTAATTCCAATTTTATCAAATCATTCGGATGTGGATTAGTCAACGGCTTGTCAATATATAAAATAACCTTCTTCTGGTCGTAGTTAAAGAAATCCTGGTGTTTTACATTAACGTATTTATCAAACTGTTCCACATCCGTGATGGCTTTCAATGATTTTTTAACTTCAATAATCTCATGTTTAGTTACTACATCAAAATCCCCTGCAGGATTGCCATCGGCCCTTTGAATTTTCTGGCTGAAGGCTGTAACTTCCTTACTTTCTCTTACAGCGTAAGCAGCTTTGGCTTCAGTTGCTTTTCCTGAGTCCTTACTGTTTAACAATTGATCAATGTCTCGATTAATATTTTTGGGATGCTGATCATCCCAATGCAGCACATTACCGACTGGATTGGTGTATGTCGTTTTGTTTCCTTCTTTAACTATACTACCGATATTAGAAGCTTGCCCTGTGACCTCAGAACCCTTCTTCTGCTCATTCGCTTTCCTCGCTTCCAGATTCTTTTTAATCTTCGCCACAGCTGGATGAGAAGAAGGCAAACGAAACGGCCCTTTGCCACCCGGCATACTCCCGCGAACCATCTGAAATGCCATAAATAGCTGGCTGAACTTCAGAGAAGTCAACATGATTTGAGCATATTTATCGGATACAGGCTCGCCTGTGAAGGGATGAATTCCATTTTCAAAGGCTTTGATCTGCATCGCATAAATATCTTCTCCTGGCGCTTCAGCATCCGTAGCTTGCATCCGATTGATATCCAAATGCCCCTGATCCTTCATATATGCCTGAAGGGCTGCCTGATCCGTAACACCATTCTCGTTCACAGGCATCCACATCAGCTTCCCATACACATTGACTTGCGCCATCCGGTAGCCTTTATCCTCCGTACTCGCATCATTACCCAAGGTCTTCATCATTACTCCCGCACCCACAGCGCCAACAGCACTTCCAAGACTCACCTTTTCAGCATCGACATTCTCAAATCGCGTAGCGATCTCCTTGAGTTCCTTGGAGATGCCCACCATACTCTCCAGTGCTTTATCCAATATAGGGCGCGACTGTTCAAACTCATAGTAGAATCGCTCCTGCGTCGCCCCCGTCCACATCATCTGAACGAACATGATCTGTCTCGTCAGTTCACTGCGAATATGCTCCAACTGTTGTCTGGCCTGATCCACCTGATTGGATACATGATGTAGTTGCTCAGGAGTCACCTTAATTGTACTCATCCGTTTTCACCGCTCATCTGATATATGATTAACCTATGTTAGCAGAAGTACTAGTACAATACATCCGCCTAACCTCCTGATTTCACTGCATGAATCTACGCTCAGAATGATTTATATCCGTCCTTCAGCCCCATAGGATCTCTTTGTAGGTATATATTGTTCCTGAGGAATGTCCTTCAATTTGACGACTAAAGGATACTATGGCAATTTACTGCGATGAGCAGCATGATTTAATAAATAATAGAATTAATGAAATACTTGACTTAAAGTGATAGATAGGGGTACTATATGTTTGTATAAATGGAATATATTACAATTTAAATATCTATTTTGGAATCTTATATTATCAAGATGGGTATCAGAGCCTATCATAACTAAGATATCAATGCGTATAAATGAGTTTTACATTTTGTCTGCAACACATAATCATTGGCAGGCATTCATTTTACATATACATTCCTACTTCATAGAGTTTTCTAGCCTGTAGAGTTCTATCATTTTCATAAGAGAGGAGGGCAAGAGGCTTTAAGCTGCAAGCAGGTCTATTTGTCGTAACCGCATGTTCTTGTAAAAGAATACCCATAACAAGAAAGGTGGAATTTATTGCTATGAGAAAATTGATTAGTTTAGCTCTTATTCTTGTTCTAATGCTTTCATTTAATGTAGCTGCCTATGCAAACGGTGATGTGACTCAAGCCAAACCTATGACAAAGGAAGAAATTATTAATTCCAAAGAATTCCGTGAAGCTGTGAAAGCGGCTAAGGCTGAATTTGAATCGCAGAAGGCTGATAATGTGGGTGGTCCAGTTCTGTTTGCGCCTGCTCCGAAAGTATCTCACATTAATGTATACGGTGTCGTATCTCCTAATGGCGGTCAAGAAATTTACGGCTTCAATAACAACCCACTGTCCACAACCAATGATCATGGTGGGGCTTGGATTCAGTGTATTACTTTCCAGATCGGTTATGACAGCAGTCACTACGGCACACTCGCCGGCAATACAATGACAAACAACTGGTCTGAAGCTATTGATCTGGACGGTGACCGTGTCGTAGATGCTTGGGCCTATTCTTGGGTTTATGAAGCGCCTACTACAGGGGGACAATTTGTAGGTACAGTCTATTCCATTAATATTCCAACACAGTGGACCGCTTGGATTAATGTTCGTTAACAGGAAGGATGTAATATGAATATTGGAGGAATTGGCTATCCTGGTTCTATCCTGAGGAATACGGGAAATAAGCCCAAAAGCTCATCAGCTTTGGACATGGATTTGATTCTTGATCAGGCGCAGGGATATACAACCCCTGCGTCTTTTCTCATTGTGACCTTAAAGGGCCGACTTTTTATAGGAACCCACCATTGTACAGCAGGCTACTGTCCCTCTGCTTGTATGAATACATACGTACTCTCGTCGGATCGTTCTTCTGAAAAAGCAAAGTTTAACCGATTAAAGTTTCTTACGTCCTTCACATCTGTAATCTTATGCTCTGCCATATAACGTACCATTTCACCTCTGGCCATTTTAGCCCAGGTTGCCTTTTCAACAAGCTTCCCATTGACCATTTGTCCGAATACACATGTAATGAACCGGGTTCCCTCACTCAGAAAAGGTGTGATATTTTTGCTGTACTCTTTGGAAGCCAGATTCAGAATATAATTGCTTTCTGATTGAAGCTGATCTGCGAGTTTGCTACCCCAGAATTGATAGAGCGTTTTGAAGCCCGGACCTTGCAGCTTGCCCTGCATCTCCAACCGATAAGGGGTAACCCCATCCAAAGGCCGCAACATGCCATAAAAACCGGATAATATGCGTAAATGCTGCTGAAGATACTCTAATTCCTCATTTTGAAAAACACCCGGAGCCATATATTGATACTGAATGCCCTCATAGGCATAGATGGCTGGCGTAAGATTTGCTTTTATATTCATATTCTGAATCCGTTCCACGTTCTGTTCGGCGATTGCATCGTTACACTTCCACATCGCTTTGAGTTCGTCATAGGATAACTTTTGAAGCAGACTCAATAGCTGTTCTGACTCGTTTATAAACTGCGGCATCTGTGCGATAGCCATAAGATCGGTATCAATCTTCATCTTTTTAGCTGGTGATATGATAATTCTCATCGTGCTGATCCATCCTTAATCTACCGTTGTTTTTGTCGTTATCCATTGTACAGGATTGGACAGGCGAATCCAATGCCAAGGCTTAACTAAATCCCTCATGGTACCTTTGAAAAGACTTAAAATGAACAAGTCAGCCCACGATTGGACCGGCTTGTTCATTAGAATTCAACACATTCAATTGGTGAGAAAGCAAGGGATGCATTTCAAACCGCTATTAGGGAGATACGCTCCCCCCGCCGCTATTTTGCTCTGTTTTTGTAGTCGGCAATTGAATCATTGGCGTATTTGACCCACTTACATATGGAAGGGCTCCATCCCATTTCTTAATGGTTTCATATTCAACGAGTTGACTCGATAATGATTGTTGAAGTTCTTTATTTGCTTTAGCTTGACCTTCTGCTTCGATCAATAGTTTGTCTGCATTACCCTGCGCTTCCACGCGCTTACGATCTGCTTCTTTCTTGGCGATCTCCAGTTCAGTCGTTTTACGTTCCAGTTCTTGAGAAGCTTCAACACGCTTATCGATTGCTTCCTGAGTCTTGGCGTCAGGTTGAGGAACACCTACAGTAACGTTGGATACAATAAAGCCTAATTCTTTAACGTCATCAGAAAAACGTTGTTGCACATCCACTCCTGCTTCGGATGACTTTTCACCATACACATCAATGACTGTAAACTTGGAAATCCCCTTACGAGCTGCGTCACGGAAACGTGTTTTGAGATATGTATCCTCAATTTCTTGAATGCTAATTGGCCCAAATGTATTAAAGATAGAAGATACTTTACTTGGTTCTACTTGGTAGTTGTAAGCAAAATCGATTGTGATGTTTTTCCCGTCAGAAGTAGCAATCTGAATATCTCTGTATTCCACCGTTTGAATTCGGATCGGATATTTCGTCACTTTATCAAACGCTCCAACGAGTTTCCACCCTTGACTCAGTGTGCTATCTTTTACGCCTCCATTTGGTGAATAAACGACCCCAACATATCCATTAGGAATTCGTGTTAAAAAGAAGGTCACCATTAGCACTCCCACAATAATAACTAATGCAACCGCAATTGCCCCTACCCTAAACGTCTTTGAATTTTTCATCACCATTCTCCTCTTGTTTGAATTTATTGTATTTCTTCAGAATTCTACTACCTATTTTATTGAATAGCGGGAACATTAATGACCATAGAATAAATGCTAGGATAAAAATTAAAATGATTCCCCCAATAAATGGCATATCCGTCCTCCCCTCTATGGATGTAACCGAGTACAAATTTATAAATGGTAACTAATTATATCCTCCTTTATATATACTTTGTAAATTCATATTAGGTTTCAAGGATATTCCGCGCTTGAACTACTATTAGGTAAAGTAGAGAAGAAAATAGTGAGTGATAGTGACGTCCTGTACCCGGTTATTTCTATATAAAGAAAGTAATCATCAATTCATCTGGGTATTATGGATCAGGAGTTGTATCCATTGCTCTTCTCTGTAGGTGTACACATATTCTAAATAAACTGCCCTACTGTCACAAAAAAAGAGCCATCAAAATGTTTAATGGCATCTTCGAATGAGTAATGATACGAACCAAAATTAAAACTATAAATTTATATCACAGGTTACCATCTTATGAGCTAAAACTCACTTTTAGATGATTTAAACCTTTCTAAGTCATAGTATGGATTTGAAATATGATCTCCAACCTCCATAATCGTCTCTTTAATCTCGTTTAAAATTATCAAATCTATATTATCTTCTTTACTTATAGACTCTTTAATTTTAATAAAACAATTCTTCAAACCAAGGTTAACAACAATAGAGAGTATGATATCTACATCTTCGTAGTAATTAGTATTCCATAACTTCCTCATTAAGACATCTATCTCATTTCTAGTTTTATCCTCTAAAAGCTCATAAGTCATGATTTGTCGATCTGTTAATTCGGATAGGATTAACAAAAAAACTTTTTTATCAAGAATCTTATTTTCAAAATCTTTTAAAGCATTCCTGAACAAAGACAGTAAAACTTCTGTAGGTAACCTATCCGCTAATTTCTCAATATCTCCAATATTCATTTAATCATTTCCCTTGTCCTCTGTATGTATTTTCAGAATGACTTGTTTCCATTGCTACAGAATATACAAATCAAAATCAAACTCTGCGTTCAAATCATAGGCTATACCAATTGCCTTTTTCTCAATAGTAATCGCAGGGGTCTCATTATGCATAATCCTAATCGAGAAGCTAAACCGAAAATTCAAATTATGCTTCATTCTCAAGGTTTTCAACTTTTCTATATGTGGCTCCAAAAGATTGAGTATGTGATTCAATTGCTGATTGATATCAAAAGATTCCTGATAGTCCGTCTCCAAAAACCAACAGGTTTCCTTTCGATACAAATCTCTATCATCAATCTTTTCTCCTTTTATATAGGTTCCAGATGGTTCAATTCCAATCTGTTCTGTGATTAACTTCGGTTCGAAATGATCTCCTGTAATGATAAATTCAGCCATAATATTCGTTTTGTCCATATATGATCCTCCCAACTTTATTCATATATCAAAAACCTGAACTGCAAGAGTACTACCTTCTTTATTGATACATTTTATTATCATATTTGAACATCTTACTTATCTTTAAATTTAAATTAGCGAATTTTAAATGACCACATTTTGTCCCTCGACATATTCCCCCATGTAGTAAAAGCAACTGGTGAGTCTTCAGATATGTATTGGTTGAACAATAGACTTAAATTAAATGAATAGGAAGTCCCCAAGTATCCAAGTAAAAAGTAATGTCCGATTTATCTATTAAGAAGATTTCTTCCCCTACACCAGGTAATTCAACGGAGATATACATATTTCCACCCTCCTCAAACTTCTTAGTTATTGAGCCTGACAGAGGATCTCTTGTTAGTTCTTTATTAATTGAAACGATGTGTAGATACTTACCTTGATTTAGAGATTGGTAGCTTATTGCATCTCCTTCTTTTAAATTTGTGCATGACTGACTTTCGAACTGTTCTGTTTGAGTACTCTCTGTAGACTTTTGAGGGTTATTGACGGTAACTAAGCACACATTACCTTTTAGTTCAACAGATTTTACATGCCTGCTAGTTTCTACGGGAACCGGATCTTTCATCATAAAAAACACCAGAATGATTACTGTAATCAATAATAAACCTATAAATAATCCTTTTCTCAAATATGACCCTCCTTCTATTTAGCAACGTACCATTTACCCTCTTTCCATCTTGGCCCGGGATGCAGTTGCTTTCAGATTAAAGATGATCTGAGAGTTTGCTACCCCAAAATTGATAAAGCGAGCTGAAACCCGGACCTTGCAACTTATCCTTGCATATCCAACAGATAAGGTCTAACCCATCCAAAGGACGTAATATTCCATAAAACCGAATAATATCGGACATACCATTGAAGAATTATGGATCAGGCCATAGTTGTACCCATTTCGTTTCTCTGTAGGTGTAGACATATTCCTGTGGGTTATCCTCCAATTTGACGACTACAGGATACTGTGGCATTTTACTGCGACGAGCAGTGATGCTAATGATATCATGTTCATCCATACCCTTTTCAACGATTAAATACGTTCTTAAACCATCTTCAAGCTCCTTCATATCATTCTTATAGGAGCCATACCATGTGACTGAAGCTACAACTATTAGTGCAATTACAATCAATGCTCCCTTTAGAAATTTCATTTTATTCACCTCACTTTAGCCTGTAGTTTGTAATTCTATTAATATTCCCGCTTATTATCACCATCATTTGGTAACCACTATCTTTTCCGATTTTCCTTCCCAATCAATCTGAACTAGAAATTCATTCTCATCCAAAAACGGGGACATCCCTTCAGCTTTTCCTCTGATCACAGTATTAAAAGGAACTTCTCCTGTAGAATGAATATTTTCGCTCATAAATTTGGTTTTAACTTTTTCAATTAATGAAGGATTATCTCCTAAGTACCTAATTTCATATTCATAGCTTGCTACATCGCTATTACTTTGAACTGTACATGAGACACGCCAATTCTCACTCTCTCCTGTATATGAAGTGACTTTGTTTGAACAAGCGGATGCTGTCAATAGAAGAAGAAAAAGCAAAAAAAAGGATACTCTCTTCATAATAAATCCTCCTTTATAGTCAAGCTATAGTAAATAATAAATTAGCAAAATAAGAGATCATAACAAATTACATCTAAGGAAATTAGAGAATTAACATGAATTTCAAGAAGATTATGGTCGCCATTTTTGCAGTAACTCTCATCTTTTCAAATATCAATCCTGTTATGGCAACACAGGACGAACCAGACTTTGACACAAGCAAATATACTATTGTAAAAAAGACTGTCGCATTTGTATGACAATCTGCCAAAGTGATCTATAACACTCCGTTCAAGCCACCGAATAACCGCCCTAGAACATCAAAATATATGATGATGAAAGACATTATTATAGATATTGGTAGTATAATCAAAAATTTAAGTCTTTTCGTAGGAACAATAAATAATAAAATAATGACCATGATTAGATATATTCCCATAAGTATTGGGATCAAATAGTAATGAGTATGCTCGGGCAAGTAAGCATCGCGCAATTGATACCCTTCGGACAGTAGAGCTGTGATTGGAAGGGATAACACTAGACTAGGTACAGTTCCATTGCCTCGTGCATACCACATCACATAAGCACACATCGGAGATACTACTGCACACATCCCCCAAAAAATAATTTCTTTCATTGGAACGAAATGTAGAAAAAACACGGTGTATAGATAATAAACAGTTAGTAGCGACACAAAAAAGAAGAATACCTTAACTGCTGCTAGTTTAGGAGAATAACTAATAACCGATATGAGTGTGGCAACAAAAATCCAAATACCTAGACGCCCACCAATATCGTCAAATATGGGGTTAATCCCCTGAGCATCCACAAGCTTTGCCGCTAAACCTAAAATCACTCCGATCGTTATCGCACATACAATTGAAAAAACTTTTTGTTTAGTAGTGGATTGGTTTTCAGCTCTAATTTGACTTAACTCTTTATGTATTCCCACTTCAACCCTCCAACTTCCATAATTCCTATATTCTAACACAACCGATCCAGCCTGTAGAATCTGTTCGATCTGTTCCTCCGATAAATTTCATTGTTATTCTTCTAAAATGGTTCTATGTATCCACTCATAACCGACCCTGGTCCTTACCGAACAGAAATCCCCACTTTGTCGCATGGGTCCTTATATCTAAATCACTATATCCACTCGTCAATCTTCTATTACCTGAAGTTAGGTCGTTATTCTCATTATCTCAATGCGCCATTTTGCTATGATTATTATTACTTTGACCGTAAATCTATTCCACCAATATCATATCAGGCCATATTATTTTCAGATAACAACTAGGTGGGTTGATGAACTTATTTAATTTTATTTTAGAGAGAAAGGGTGTCTCATCCTATGTTTATTGTTCAATTACTGCTCGCTATCGCACTTCTGGGTAGCTCAGGTAGCTCAAATCATGCCACTTCTACACAACTAGAAATCAATCAAATACAGCCTATGGATGCTTCTTCTGGACAAGTCATGGAAACCGGTTTAGAACCTTTCCGGTCCGAACGCAATTATAATGGATGGGAGCCAGAACTAGATCAATTCGAGCAGGCCGCCAGCAGTCTTCAGAACAGGCTATTTGAAAGTGTTGTGTCACCGATCCTATCCAAACCTGGCGATACAGGAATATTTGATTATGGCGGGAATCTGAAATTACTAAAGTCTGTGCCTCTGAATACACGTTTTGAACGTGGCCCACTAACCATTCATATTGTTCATGCCCAATTATTAGAGGCTAGTGACATTCCTGAGGATTCACAGAAAAACATTTCCATTCTAAATCGAGAAGATATCGGTTCCAAGATCACTTATATTAATATTCTCTATACTGTTGAAAATACTACGGATCAGAATATCGGTTTTTACGGCTTAAACTCCATTCATCCAAACACGGGAAAGCCGATCTCCGCAGATCGCAATTTTATGAGAAAATCATATGTCTATAATCAGTATGATGGCGTAGTTATTGATAATACGAATTACGGTTTGGTATATACCGATGACCCTGATAAGTTGGAATCCATTGAACTTGTATTCAACAAAGTCTATGACTACGATACTGGAAAAACCATTGTAGAGCCCACTTTGTTGGAAATTCCTTTTGCTGTTCAAGAGTAGTGTAAACACAGCTCCATCGCACATTATGACAAAACTACTACTCTAAAAACCACCCTAATTCATTGAACTGCACCTCCAATTGGTAATTGTGTCTAACAATTGGGGTGCAGTTCATTCATTTGGAGTGGTTTTTTGTTTATATATCCATGGTATCCAATCGCTTTTCGTATGCAATGCTGCTACGTCCAACCGATTGCTGGAGACTCTCATTATTGATATGCCTGATCGAGGATCTAAATCATCTCAATTGAAGCTGACAAAAAATAACTTCAACATTATAATTGTTACATATTATCTAAAAGCAGTGATGACCAGGAGGACAAGATGCAATTTCAACCAGTGTATCATGATGGGGGACTATTTTTACCCAAAATCGAATTAAATATGGCATGTAACCAATCGATTGGCATTATAACAGACTTGAAGCGAAAACAGATTTTAATGAATCAACTGCAGGATCGTTCCCAATATTACATACTTCGAGCTCAACAAAACGAGTATACACAATTAACGGTGGAAGAATTAATCACTTTTCTAATCAACGTAACAGAGCGGAATGATCGTGCCACTATGTTATTGGATTATTTCGCTTTGAAAGAAGAACAGAAGGTAAAAATCAAGCATCTAAGCCCATCAAAAGAATGTATGTGACGTTGCTGCGCGTTTATTTTGCACATCAGCCTACACTGGTACTGGAGGAACCCTATTTTTATTTGGAAGAACAAGATCGTCGCCAGTTTAAACGGATTTTAGATGATCTTTCGAAACAAATACAGATTTTAATTTTAACTTCTAATTTAGAGGATGCTATGATTTCCTGTGATTCAATTTATCGTCTGAATGAATCCGGATTTCATCTATTGGATATTCGTGATTCAGAAGAGGATAAGCAATCAGTGCAGGAACAAGATCGAGCCAATATAACCTTGCAGAAGATTTATACGAAAAAAAATGACAAAGTGATTTTATTTAATCCGCCTGAAATTGATTACATAGAAAGTATGGATGGTTCAGTTCTTGTTCATGTAGGTGGAGAAAGTTTTATCTGTGCGCTGACGCTGACCGAGCTCGAGCAGAAATTGTTTAACTTCGGATTTTTTAGATGTCATCGATCCTATATTGTTAATCTACAGAAGGTAAGAGAGATTATTACATGGACGAAAAATAGCTACAGCTTGCGATTAAATACAGGACAAGATGCGATTGTTCCGTTATCTCGTTCAAAATTACAAGAATTAAAAACACATCTTAATATTTGATTTCCGGGGAAATATCGAATCTATCCAGCAATTAATGGTACCATTCAGCCGTTAACAGCTACATTTCGGCGGATTTCGATGGTTGGAGGCATGTAATCTTTATATGCTTAAGTCATCAACTCCAAGGAAGTGATATGCATGGATGTTATCCGAGTAGAACGTATTCGAAAGAGATTTGGAAATAAGAATGCATTATCAGAAGTATCTTTTTCAATTCCAAAAGGTGAAATTTTAGGTTTCCTGGGTCCAAGTGGTTCTGGAAAAACAACTTTAATTAAGATTTTAACTGCGCAATTAAATCCGACAAGTGGACAGGCAACTGTATTTAACCAGCCAGTGGCGATGATGCATCAGTCTGCACAGAAGATGCGCTTTGGTATTTTGTCAGATAACAGTGGTCTATATGAAAGATTATCGATAGATGAAAATCTGGAGTTGTATCGCCAATTATATGACCTTCCTAAAACTTCGATCGATACAGTATTGCAGTTTGTAAACTTAAGCGAAGAACGCAAAAAGAAAGTCATCCACTTATCGAAAGGGATGCGTCAGCGTGTTATGCTGGCATGCGCAATTATCCATGAGCCGGAATTATTATTTTTAGATGAACCTACTTCAGCTTTGGATCCGGTAAACTCCACACATATTTATAAAGGGCTACGCTACTTAAATGAGAAAGGGACAACAATTTTTCTAACGACACACGATATGTCAGAAGCGGAATTGTTATGTGACCGTGTAGCGATTTTGTATCAAGGAGAAATCCAAGCTATTGGCTCGCCTAAGGCGCTTAGAAAACAGCATCGGGAAAACGTCGTTTGTGTAGAATTGGTAAACGGGGAAACCTACGAGCTCCCGATGAATGAAGGAACGGCTGAGCAAATTGCCGATTGGATGAAGCGAGGCTTAATCGAGCGATTGGAATCGAAAGAGCCAAGTTTAGGCGATATCTTTATTAAAGTGACAGGAGGTGAACTGTTATGAGTATCTCGTTAAAACGTGCGAGAGCAATATTTGTAAAGGACTACAAAGAGTTTTCACGCAATTATGGCATTTCCATCATGTTGCTTGTTCCGATTCTATTCGCATTTCTTTTTCGCACTGCAGGCCCTTCTTTCCCTGGGGCAATAGGTTTTCTTCTAAATATTTCGTTTGTGCTCTTAACCTCTTTCGCACAAGCATGTTTGATCGCGGAAGAAAAGGAACGTAACACCTTACGATCATTAATGATGACTCCAGCCACAACGATGGATGTATTAGTTGGTAAAAGCACCTTAGTCTTTGTCATGTCTGCTATTGTTCTGGCTATTGCTACGTATATATTAGGCTATGAGCCACCTAGTATATGGGCATTTGCAATTGCAATCATTCTTTCAATAATTCTATACACAGCAGTAGGAACGATATGTGGTTTATTCTCTAAAACGGTCCTTGAAGCTTCATTATCAATCATTCCTGCAGCAATGGTATTTTCTGCTCCTCCTGTTGCAACAATCTTGTTTGGAGATTTCCCGATTTTTAAAATGCTGGATTATACACCAAGCATTCAACTTGTGACTTTGCTAAATATACCCAACGCAGGCTTTACATTTGGAGACCTATTTAAACCCCTCCTCATTATTTTGATATGGACGGTTGTATTAACGATTGTGTCTGTTATTTTGTATCAATGGCGGTTAAAGGATGAGTAGCCACTCCTCGCCTACACAACCAAAATATAAAACAAACCCCGGTACACGTCTGCATTCAGCAGCGTACGGCCGAGGTTCACCATTATCATTTCAAATATTACACCACATATCTCTACTTAAACTCATCTTGTAAAATCATGCTGCCCAATAGTCAGCAGCGTCGGCCTGCTCTTACTCCACACTGAAGTGGCAATCTTCGGATTGTAATAATACAGCGCTCCGTTCGTCGGATCAGCGCCATTCAATGCCTTACGAGCAGCCCTGTAAGAAGTCTGGGTTGGCTTGGTATTAAACTGCCCATCATCTATAGCCGTGAATTGCCCTTTCTGGAAAATAACCTTCGAAATAGACGACGGGAATTCACTCGAATGTACCCGATTCAACACAACCGCTCCTACTGCGACTTGTCCTTCAAAAGATTCTCCGCGCGCTTCACCATGGATCAGCTTCGCCAACTGGCGTAACGTCTCGCCTTCGGCTTTGGCCTTTTTGTTCAGCCTATTCAGCGTCGCTGGACCTGCAATGCCGTCTGCACTCAGTCCCTGCGCCTGCTGGAACTTGCGGACAGCACCTTTGGTGATGGTACCGTAATATCCAGTCATTCCAGCATCGAAGTAGCCCAGATCGCTTAATTGCTCCTGCAATTGCAGTACATGCTCGCTGCGAACGCCCTGTTCCAACTTCTGTGCTCCCGCTGAAGGAGCTGCCACGGTCAATCCCAGAGTCAATGCGCAGGCACCGAGAAGCATGCTGACCCGCCCTGCTCTTTTGCCAGCCATGTTCCCCTTCCCATGAGTGACTTTCCGACTGACAGTGATAGGCTCCATGTTGTCAGCAATCGTTAACAGATCTAACCCCTTATTCGTGCTATCAACTGTAGTGCGTTCATTACTGTTCATATGGCTAACCACCTTCATCTCTTTCATCTCACTCACGCTATCTAATTCACTTATCATATTCTTTTCATTGATTTCATTCGGTTGATCCATTCCAATATTGTTCTTCATCATTCCATTAACCTCCACTTTTCTGAATCCAGATCCCACTTCTTTGCCCTGAATCCTCACGGTTGGACATCCCGAGTGTCATTATAGGATATAGAAAAAATGAAGTCTATCGGACCGATGACGCAGTGAAAAAACGACGCTGAACATAGCAAAAAGAGGCATGAGCCCATGGTCACACCATGGTCATGCCCCTTCTTGTATCAACCATATACCGCTTGTCCAACCCATTATTTCCGTAGGCAGGCAGACCCGTACAAAAGTTGCGTTGTATTTATTGACAATTACTCGGCCAGTTCCTGACCCTTCGTTTCCCGGCCCCAGAACAGTACAGCCGCTGCTCCAATGAGGATTGTCACGAAGAAAATCGTGAAAATCAGGCTGATCGCAACTTCACGTTGAACCAGCATACCGACCATTAATGGGGCAAGTACACCACCGATTCGGCCAACCGATGTGGCAAGTCCAACACCTGTCGAACGAACGGAAGTCGGATACAATTCAGGGCTGTAGGCGTACAGACCACCCCAGGCTCCCAGATTGAAGAAGGAAAGACAGATTCCTGCGGTCAGGATTGTCGCTTCCGTTGTTGCCAGTCCAAACGCAATCGCACTGAATGCAGTTAAGGTAAGGTACACAACAAGTACGAACTTGCGACCGTAACGTTCAATGAAGTACGCCGCGGTGAAGTAACCTGGCAACTGTGCGATCGTCATGATCAGCACGTATTGGAAGCTTTTAACCAACGTGAATCCTTTTGCCATCACAACCGAAGGTAGCCACAGGAACATACCATAATAAGAGAAAATGACGGTAAACCACAAAATCCAGAGCATCAACGTTGTACGGCGATGTGGTGCTGACCAGACGGTAGCCACTTTCTCGCGGAACGTGATTTTATGAAGCTTGGTATGATTCTTGTACCGCGGCGGGTCCTGAATGGCACGACGCAGATATAGTGCATAGAACGCCGGAAGTGCACCAATGGCAAAAGCAATTCTCCATCCGTACTCCGGGATAACAAAGTTTGCAATCAGCGCGGATACAATCCAGCCCCCTGCCCAGAAACTTTCCAATAATACAACGGCACGTCCCCGTTCCGCTGTAGGCATCGACTCCGATACCAGTGTGGATGCCACGGGCAGCTCTCCGCCAAGTCCAATACCTGCAACCAGACGCAGTGCACACAATACGGCGAATCCAGTCGCCAATGCAGATAGACCGCTTGCAATGGTAAATATTAACAAGGTCCACATCAGAATGGCTTTCCGTCCAAAACGGTCCGCAAGTGCACCTGCAAGCAAAGCACCGAGCGCCATACCGATCGAGTTAATACTCGTAAGCACGCCGACTTGTCCGGGACTGAGACTCCATTCCTTGGCGAGTGCAGCCACGATAAAGGAGATCATACCAACTTCCATCGCATCAAACAGCCAGCTCATGCCGGCACTGAACAGCAGCTTGCGCTGCTTGGGATTCCGCAATACTTCCAGTTTGCTCATCACTTATAGCTCCCTTGATCTCTATGTAGTCATTCTGACACTAAATCATTATTATGCAGAATGCTCCAGAAATCAATGCAAAATAAGCTTTTCCTTCCGATTTCTGCGATACCTCACCCCTTGAGTGAACCCGCTGTCAGACCTGCTACAAAGTAACGCTGGAGTATAAGGAACAGCGCAATCATCGGAATGGTCGTTACCAGTACACCCGTAAGCATCATCGGATAGTTCGTCACGTATTCTCCGCGGAACTGCATAAGCGCGAGTGGTAACGTTAGCTTGGACTTACTGCTGAGCATTAACATCGGAATAAGCAAGTCATTCCAGACCATGACGAGCAGGAACGTAGCCGTTGCCGCCAGTGAAGGTGCAGCGAGTGGCAGTGCAATCCGGGTATAGAGTCTCCATTCACTTGCTCCATCCATACTACCCGCTTCCAGAATCTCCGAATTGAGCATGCGCATGAAACCTGTCAGCATAAATACTGAGACAGGCATCAGCATAGCCGCGGATACGACAATCAATCCCGTGAGACTGTCCGACCACCCGAGTGTACGCGTGAGAGAATAGATCGGCAGCATACTCACTTGGGATGGAACGATCAGACCTGCTACGAACAGAGCAAACACGATTTTACCTACACTACCGCCCCAGCGGACAATGGCGTAAGCAATCATGCTACTCAGCAACAACTCAATGGCAACCGTACCAAGCGTCACGACCAGACTGTTCCCGAAATATTGCCACATCGGCTGATTGCGGAACATGCCAGTGATGTTATCCCACGTAAACGGGTCCGGCCAGCTGAATGGACTGGTGAAGAAGTTGCTGCTTGTTTTGAACGAAGATACAAATACAAAGTACAGCGGCACCAGAATCAGCAGCGCGTACACTAATAGGATCAGGCGATTGAACCATTTTAAAAACATGTGAACTCCCTTCTGCCTCGGTTGCAGGATGAATGCTCCAACATCAACCTCAATAACTTACCCGGTCGGCACGCAGTGCCTTGAACTGCAACAGCGTCAAGAGCGCGAGCAACACCAGGAAGATCATGGAACCGGCAGAAGCCAGACCAAATGAATAGCTGCCAAAGGCGGTATGATAGATATATGTTGTCAAAATTTCAGTTGCGTAGTTCGGGCCTCCGTCCGTCATTGTGAAAATGAGGTCAAATGCCTTGAACGACTGTATGGTCGTATAAGCCACAACTATCGTTGCCGAAGGTGCCAGCAGCGGCCAGGTCACGGTACGGAATACCTGCCATTTGCTACCGCCATCCATGCGAGCCGCTTCATACAGTTCTGCTGGAATGCCTTGCAGACCTGCGATGAATACAATCATCATCTGTCCGGCATGTGCCCATACCTGTACCGCAGCGATGGAATAGATGGCGATCTTGGGATCACCAATCCAGTTACGAGCGATGCTGCTCATCCCGGCCTCATTCAGTCCATAGTTGATCAATCCAATGGATGGATCATACATAAATGCCCAGATCAGTCCGACCGATACGGAGGACAGAATCGCAGGCAGGAAATACAATGCCCGAAGCACAATGCGTGTCTTGGTATTGCGTACCAGGAGCAGAGCCAGGACAAGTGAAATAAAGGTTTGTGCTATAACAACCGTTAACATGAACTCCACGTTATTGCCAAAGGCTTTGCGGAATACGATGCTGCTGAGACTGTCCTTGTAATTATCCAGCCCTACAAATGCATACGACGGGGATACCCCATCCCAGTCCGTAAAGGAATAGAACAGCCCCGTCAATGTAGGAAATACGAACAATCCAACGTACAGCAGCAACCCGGGGATCAGAAATAGGGATAGCTGAAGACGGTTTTTCATCGTTTATTTCCCGATATGCTGATCAATGATCGCTTGTGCCTGCTGTGTTGCTTCTTCTGGAGAAGTGCCGCTCAGTACAGACTGGATGGAGTTGGTTACTGCTTTTTGATTATCTCCGTTCAGGATGGTGAACCGTGGCTGGAACACGGTCTTTTTGGTTGCCCATTCTCCGGCTACCTGAAGCTCAGGCGTATCGTACTTCACATCATTCACCGTTACATTCTGTCCCGTTTGGTTGGCATAGTTACTCGCTACATCGGGATTGCTAAGGAATTCGAGGAACTTCTTCGCTTCTTCCGGATGTTTAGACTTGCTGTTCACGGCTAGCATGAATGTGGTCGTATGCACCCCTTCATACTTCGCTTGATCGGCACTTACTGTAATCGGTGCAAGCAGTTTTTGCTCCAGGTTCGGATTCTGCTGCTTGTTCTGAGCCAATTGATACGATCCACTTGCCAGCATCGCTGCTTTCTCTTGGATAAACAGTGCTCCAGCCGCAGGGTCCTTCGTACCCAGTGCATCTTGCTGGAAGTAACCTTTATCGTTCAGTTCCTTGATTTGAGTCAACGTTTTCACCCAAAACTCATCCGTCAGTTTGGCTTCGCCCGCTTCTACTTTGGTAAAAATGTCGTCACTCGGTGCATTGTTCATCACCATTGTATTCATGAATTGCCCTGGGCCAATGTCCGCTCCGGCAAAGGCAATCGGAATGATGCCATTGTCTTTCAGCTTCTGGCAAAGGGCCAGGAAACCTTCCCAATCGGTCGGCGGCGTCAAGCCGTATTGTTCAAACAGTTTTACACTATAAATTGGATCGTTATATACGAGTTGATACGGGATCGCATATTGCTTGCCATCGTGCTGTCCTGATTCAATCAGCTTTGAATTGTAGGCCGACAGAAACGATGATCCGGTCAGGTCCGTGAACAAGCCGGCTTTGGTGAAAGCTTCGAACTGTGCACCCGGGAAGGAGGCAAATACATCTCCTACCGAACCGTCACTGATTTTGGATTGTACGGTGGACTGATATTGATCGGAAGGCAGCGTCTGCATCTCCACTTTAATGTTCGGATTTGCTGTCTCAAAAGCGTCAATGGTTTTGTTCAGTGCTTCCACATCTTCTCCACGCCAGTGCATGAAGCTGATCGTAACTTTACCTGAACCCGAGGAGCCGTTCTCTCCAGATGACGCGTTATCTCCACCGCCGCAAGCTGACAGCAGGATGGACATCACCAGCATACTGACAAGCGGCAGGATCAATTTTTTATTTTTTTTCATGAAAGACGACCTCCTGAGGATGCTTGATATTTTAACTAAAGAATGTTTATACTGACCACTCCGATGACAGAATAACCTTCCGATCGCTGTTATCCCCAGATTTATTTGATTCCTTTTTATAAAAGGAAAAATCCGGGGATAAAGGCGAACGCTTCGCTTCTTCACGTTATTTCTGTCCTCTCCGTTTTCGTATAAAAAGATTAGTTAAACTTACTTAGTTAGTAGTAACTGAGTGTTGCTTCTGTCTTGTTTTCCATTTCTCGCGAATGATCGGCATCACGGTACGTCCGAAGATTTCGGCCTCTTCCAGATGCGGGTAACCGGACAGAATGAAAGTCGTAACGCCCAGATCTCCATATTCCATCAAACGCTCTGCCACCTGTTCGGCTGTACCTACAATGAGTATCGCACCGCCGGAACGCACAACGGACAAGCCTGTCCACAGGTTAGGACCTACGACAAACTGCTGCTTCTCGGACAGTTCACGTAACTCGTTCTGTCTGCGTTGGTTGGTTGCATCCGTCTCGGCAAAAGCGGCTTTGGCTTTCTCGATCGCTTCTGGTGGTACTTTGCTAATAATCTCCCAAGCTGCTGCCCATGCTTCTTCTTCGGTATCCCGAATGAGTACCTGAGCACGCATGCCGTAACGGAGCTGACGATCTTGTCCCGTTTCCTCTTTCACCTGCTGACGAATGACCTCAATCTCTTCGATCTGCTCCTGAATCCAGTCATGAGGCTCGCCCCACATGAGGAACGTATCCGCATGTTCAACAGCGACCTTTTTCGCAATCGGAGAACTTCCTCCCAGATAGAATGGTGGATGCGGATTTTGCACCGTCTCCGGCATGCCTACCGGTCCTTTGAAATTATAATACTGGCCGTTGAATTCAGGATTGGGATCGCTGGGTGCGTCTGCACCAGATTTTGAATCACTTCCTGCAAACTCCGTCAGATTCAGTCCCGTCGATTGGGTCCATGAACGCTTCATGACCTCCATGTACTCGCTCGCTCGTACATACCGTTCATCATGCGCATGTGCCAGTGGATCGCCGAGCTCCTCCAGATCTCGAACAGAACTGCCTGTCACCACATTGATCATGGCGCGACCACCAGAGAGCTGATCCAGTGCGGCTCCCATTCGTGCAGCGAGTACGGGGGTAACCAATCCCGGGCGAATGGCGACAAGGGGACGCAATGTCTTCGTGTGACTCATCACAGCCGAGCCAACCACCCACGCGTCCAGACAGGCTCCCCCTGTCGGAATCAGTACAAATTCGAATCCTGCCTTCTCCGCCGTCTGTGCCACATCGACCAGATACTCCAGACTCGGTTCCCGCTCCGGGGCAACCCCTACATACTTACCATCCCCTGCTGTAGGCAAAAACCATCCAAACTTCATCTCTTCCTGTTCGCTCACAAAAGTCAATCCCTTCTATGATAAATTGCTCTAAAAATGTTTCACTCAAGCACTTCGGTTACAGAAAACCTTTCGAGCACTCTTGTCCCCAGATTTCTTCTCATTCCCCTTTCACGGGGAAATCCGGTGACAAAGGCGCACGCTTCGCTTCTTCAGGTCCTTTCTGTACCCTCCGTTGTCGTGTCATTCTTTAAAATGATTTATTAGGCATATCCAAACTCAAATGCCGATTAATTAACTTGGTTTAATAGGTATGGACATCATAACAATTGATTTGTCTATGATCAATGTCATTTCGCGGCAATTTTATTTTGTCATTTTGTGGTCTTTTCTCAGATTTAGGTCTTCCTGATCTTGAATATATATAAAACCCACCTGTATAATAGGTTTAAATACATGTTCAAAAAGTCTGGTTTTTAGTACCGAGAAGATGGAATGAAGCTAGAAATGGAGTAGCGGAGCGTAGGAAAACTACGTGAGCAACCACAATGTTTCCAAAGGAAACATATTTCGTAAGCCTCCTGCTTATTTCGGCTGAATTTCAGCTTCGATGTTGATGATGCCACTAGGCATGATTCGTAATCAAAAGTGGACTTTTTGAACTACATCTATAAGTGAAACTTTTAGAATGTACAAACGATACTTATACAATAAAGAGGTGTTCCTGATGACCGAGAGCATGAAGGAGGACCACCATGAGTTTTTGGAACTTAATTTCTTCACTCCATCTGAATTCGAGAAAGCTGGTGGCGCCTGGCCGATCCGCATCGGCCGTAATATAGCCAAGACCAACTATCATATTGGCCCGCGTACCACACCTTATTATTATTTGCTGTTTGTGCTGGAGGGGGAAGGTACATTCATACAGAACGGACAGTGTCACGCCCTTCGTCCCAGGGATGCGTTCTGTCTGTTTCCACATGTTACCCATGAGTACTGGACGGACCCCGAGGATACGTTGCAGAAAATATTTATTGCCTTTGATGGTGCACATGCAGCCGAACTGCTTTCCCGAATTGGACTTACACCCGACTCACCATACCGTTCAGGTGTACTTACCCCGGAGACTGCAAGTGCCATGCGCTCATTCATGGAGGATGTTCGCAAACCGCAGGACGGAGCGAGTGATCTGGGACGACTCACCCGGTTTCTAACTCTATTCGACCGGATTGCCCGCTCCCCCGGAACCAAAGGATTGCAACCGGATTCAGCTACACCTTGGCTCCAGAAAGGCAAGGAATACATGGACATTCATTTTGCAGGCGGCATCTCCGTGGAAGGTGTGTCCGCTCATGCGGGTGTGGATCGAACCCATTTTGCCAAACAGTTCCGCAAAGCCTATGGTCTGTCCCCTGTGCAATATATCCAGCAATTGAAAATGACCCAAGCCAAACGTCTACTCGTGCAGACGCCGCTAAGCTTAACTGAAGTGGCTCATTCGGTAGGTTACCCGGACTTGTTCTCCTTCTCTAAAGCGTTCAAAAAGCAAGTTGGTCTGCCGCCCAATCGCTATCGCACAGCGGAGAGCACGAAAGAATGAGGGAGCGACTTTCCCTCCTCAGCCTATACTCCATGCCTCATGCACCACGCCTTGTGTGCTGTGTGTAAGATGTTCCCTCTACCAAAGTACAACGGACTCCTGAGTTTCATATCCTGCACATCATAGTGCTGCCAAACCCATTACGAAATCCACCACCAAAAAGGCAAGCCCCATCTACCCGGGACTTGCCTTCTTTCTATACTATAGTCTTGACTACACGTACTACCTGAAACTAGAAACTTTTTTACGTTGACCTAACGCTATTCCTTCTTTTCATCCTTGCGCGCAAGCGGAATACCGTTCTCCTTGGCATACCATGCTTCATAATGATGCACAGCCACACCTGCAAAAGAAGAATGAGAGGTACCGAGATCAAACACCTTTGCCATCTCTTCATTCATATTGCTAACCGGTTTACGGAAAAAGGTCAGGTGATCCCCCTCGTGTGTATCCGCGAGTTCCGCTCCGATCCAGACTTTCTTGCCGAGATCATCCGCTTCGTCCAGTTCTTCCTTGGACAGATCATACATCTGCTGCCCACTATCCCGGTAAGCCATAATGGCCACCGCATCAAAGTGGGAGATCATCCAGCGACTGAATGTACCCTCACCTTCAGCCGACTGACGGGCATCAAGCCAGAACGGAATGGCAGCGCTCATGTACAGTCCGGCATCCTCGCCGGCTTTTGTCCAGGCCTTCATGTTGTTCTGCCACTCTGCAATGACGCTGCTCTCCTCGTTCTCCCAGCGCTTTAACTGATACGGCTCCACATCCAGTTGAATACCTTGGAAGCGTTCATTCTTGGCCGAAGCTGCATTGTATGCTCGTACTCGCTCGATAAAAGCAAGTCCTTCATCCCGCTTCTCCTCGTAGGCCCAGTCTGCATGACCGTTAAGTCCATGCACTTCAATCTCAGCCTGTCGGGCAGCCGCAATGAATTTGCGGTATGTTGCGTCAGGCAACTCATCCTGGATTTGCAGGAAGATGGTATCCACGCCCTGTTCTTTGGAGAAAGCAATAATCTCAGGTGTCTGCTCTGCAATAATGGACGCGTCCCACAGCCAGGTCGCTTTGTGTTCCTCTGCCGAGAACCATTTGAACATCCAGGACAGAAGCAGCAGGCACAACACCACAGCCAGAATAGCCCATTTCGCCATACCCACCAGTTTGCCCCGTTGCCTCATATATTTCCTCAGACGAGCAACGCTTCACTTGGTTCAAGCACAGGATGCTGTACCGAGTGACCAATCTTGTAGATATGCGGATGTGTGTACGAACGGAACGCATTACGTGTATCCAGAATCGGCACACCCATCTCGGCAATATCAAAGTAAGGCAAATCGCTGTGGTTGGTGATCAGCACGATGCAATCGTACTTCTTGAACTGCTCCAGATTGAACGCTTCGCTGTGTACGGTCTCGCCATGTTTGTCCTGGAAGGAATCCGCATGTGGATCGTAGTAGCTAACGTTAGCTCCACTTTCCTTGAACAGTTCATATACTTCCAGTCCTGGTGATTCACGCAGGTCGGCAATATTTGGTTTATACGACATACCGAGGAGCAGAATATTGGATTTACGTACGGATTTAGCGTATTCGTTCAGAATCGTTGACGTTTTGTTTAGCACATAATATGGCATGTTGTCATTGGTGGATTGCGCCAGCTCAATGAATTTGCTATAGAAACGGAAGCCTTTGGCCTTCCATGACAGGTACATCGGATCAAGTGGAATGCAGTGTCCACCGATGCCTGGGCCTGGATAGAATGGCATGAAACCAAATGGTTTCGTCGCCGCCGCGTCAATAACTTCCCAGATATCGATGCCCATGCGGTCACACATCATCGCCATTTCATTTACAAAGGCAATGTTCACACTGCGGAATGTGTTCTCCAGCAGTTTGGACATCTCGGCCACTTTTGGTGAGGATACCGGTACTACGGTTTCTACATATTTTCCATATAGCGCTGTTCCGAGCTTCAAGCAAGCTTCAGTCGTGCCCCCGATTACTTTCGGCGTATTAAATGTTGTGAAACGTCCGTTCGACGGGTCCACACGCTCAGGCGAGAAGCAGAGGAAATAGTCTTTACCTGCTTCTTGTCCGATCTTGTCCAGCTGCTGCTGGATCAGTTCTTCGGTTGTACCTGGATAAGTGGTACTTTCCAGCGTAATCAGCATGCCTGGTTTCATATGCAGTTTGATCTGATCTACAACAGTCTCGATGTAAGACGTATCCGGGTCCTGATTCTCACTAAGCGGTGTTGGTACGCAGATACTGAGTGCGTCGATCACGCGTAGCATACTGTAATCTGTCGTTGGCTGGAAACGACCGCTTTGCATTACTTTTTTCAACTCATCGGACGAAATATCGTGAATATAGGAATCTCCTTGATAGATACTGTCTACTTTGGACGCATCCAGATCAATTCCGATTACCGTGAAACCTTGATTGACCATTTCCACGGCAAGTGGAAGTCCTACGTAACCGAGCCCGACGACGCCGAGTACAGCTTCTTTATTTTCAATCGCATTCAGTAATGTGTGGAATTGTTGATTCTCCATGATATTCCCTCCGGGCAGTGTATTTGGTGGTGCTTAAAATCCATATAAATAGATGAGTGTCTGTGCTCTAAATGTTGCTCTAATCTATCTGATTCATAGTGTAAAAAAAGCTCTTACTTTGCACTTCACACAATCAGCTTATTCAAGCCGTCTTCTAATGCAGGCAGCGTCTGATTCGGGCATCCAGCTCTACAGGCGAGAACGGTTTGGTCATGTAATCATCGACTCCGCTGCGGAAGCATTGACTAATCGTCTGCTCGACACGTTGCTCGGTCAACACGACAATTTTGGGCGGCTGCTCCATCTCCAGATTCTGAATATGATGGATGAACGGCAGACCATCGATGCCATACAGATTCAGTTCGGTGAGCACCAGATCTGGTGTGACTTTCTCGATCAACTCCAGTGCAGCCAGTCCATCAACGGCTTCATAGGTTTCGTATCCCTGCATCTTCAACCGCAATTGCAGGAATTCGCGTACCGTCGGATCGTTGTCCACAATCAAAATTCGTTCCGGCTCGTCCGCCGTATTGTCCAGCGTGTAGATATGAATCTCCGACGAATCTACGAGCTTCGAGGACTCAGCCATATGCTGAATAGTTGCCTTCGAAGGGCGCTCCCCTTCCGGGAAACTGGCCAGTGTAATCTGTGGATCGGCACCGGGTACAGTCTCTTGCAACTCATGTTTGATCCGAAGTCCTTCATAATGAACTTCATCCAGTGACAAACCTGGCAACAGGACGGCAATCGCTTGGGTAGCCCCATCCTTCCACACCTGGAAGGCAGACTCACTCGTTTGTTCCAGATGTGTCCTGACCTGCTGCTCAGGTTGAGAGTTTCCTGCACAATGGATGAACATTAAGCCGCATGTTTCGGCACCCGTTTCCTTCAATCCCTGTTCTACACTTCGGTACACATTAACGGCAGCCTCACGCTGCAATGTCGCCGTATTTGGCATGTTCTTTTCCACCCTTCTCCTCGATTATCTATAAGTCCAAAAAATATTATTTACACTGACACTCCGATGACAGAACAGCCTTTCGATCACTGTTATCCCCAGATTTTTTGATTCCTTTATACAAGGGGAAATCCGGGGATAAAGGTATGCTTTCGATGCAGCTTTCTTTCAGAAAGCTTTTAGGTGCACGCTTCGCTTCTTCAGACTTTTTCTGCCCTCTCCGTTATCGTGTAAATGTCTAGTTGGACATATAATTGCTTTGATTATTCTTTAATCAAGCGGCTTCGCTTGTTTTCTTCTCATCCTCGGACCAGCTTTGACGTGTCATGGTACCCCATGAGTTGTTGTTTTGCATGAACTGCACATGACCCTGCAATCTCCACAGTACGCCGAGCTGGTGGTAACCCACGAATTTCAGCGCGGAGTAGACGAGCATTTTGACCAGATCGGAGAGTTTGTTGTAACGTTTGAAAGCAATCTCCTCCAGGACAAGTGCGCCTACACTCAGCAGATAACCACTCACAAAGTTCAGCAGTCCGAACAGAACCAGAATCGGCCATTGCGTCATATCCAGAAGGACATATCCAGCGAGAGCCAGAAGTCCGGTAATCCGGAAATACGGGTTGAGCGCTTCAAAAAGGACGTTATATGGCATGGTCACCATACCCATAACCTTATATTTTGGATTGAACAACATGCCACGATTCTCGATCATGTTCTTCAGATTCCCGCGGCCCCAGCGCTTACGCTGACTGGACAAGATCCGGTAGGAATCCGGTGCCTGCGTCCAACATACGGCCTCAGGACAGAAGGCAATGCGGTACTTCAATTTGTTTTCCAGCATGTAACGGTGAAGTTTGATGATGATGTTCATGTCTTCCCCAGGATAACCATCCCGGTATCCACCCACGGCGATTACAGCGTCCTTACGGAACATGCCGAAGGCACCGGAGACAATGATTAGCCCGTTCATGTGACTCCAGCCAATCCGTCCGCCCAGGAAGGCTTTGAGATATTCAATCGACTGGAACATGGGCCAGATCTTGCGTGGCAGCGATACATCTTGCACTGCCCCGTTTTCAATTTTGCAGCCATTGGCGATCCTTACATCTCCACCGATGGCTACCGTCTCTTCCGGATTCTCCATATACATGCGTGCCATGCGGATCAGGGCATCCTTCTCCAGCAACGAATCGGCATCGATGGAAGAGATCAACGGATAATGGGACAGGTTGATCCCGGCATTGAGGGAATCGGCCTTACCGCCGTTTTCCTTATCAATGACATACAGATCCGGGAACTCCGGGTTATGGTAGATCCCACGAATTTTCTGACAGGCGATCTTGCCCCGAATCTTCGTATTGGGTACTGGCTTCAGACGATATTCTTCCAAAAGGATATTCAGTGTCGCATCACTGGAGCCATCATTCACAACAATGACTTCATACGTTGGATAATTCAGCGTCATCAGGCAGTTTACATTTTCAATAATCGTCAGTTCCTCGTTGTATGCCGGTACCAGCAGAGAAACCGAAGGTACCAGTTCCGAGCCTGACAATGTATTGTATTTGGAATAATGCGACCGCCGGAAGATCGTCCAGATGTTACGGAACGATAAGGCCAGAATGGAAAAATAGAGCGTATTTACAAAAACAACATAGTAGATTGCGACCATGCCGTAGATTAATAGTAGATCCCTAAGCAGTGTAATCCCCTCCTACCGTAGCGACACCTGTGCGCTTCTTGCTGGTTCTGTTCTCTCGTACAGGGCCAAAATAGCGATCGTACAGCAGTCTTTTTTTGTTATGTGCAATCATCTGCTCTACAGCTCTGTCATCGGTTCTCGTGTGCTGCATGGTACTCTCAATCTGCTGCATCGCAATCTCGCGCTCAGCAACTGTACCTTGCACCGCAGCCTGACACAGCGCTTCGAATCCCGGTTCACCGAGCTTGCTCAGACTCTCCGCACTGTTATATCGAACTCTCCAGTCTTCATCCCGAAGCGCTTTGCGCAGCAATGGAATGCTGCCAGATGCATGCTTGTAACCAAGCGCTTGTACCACTTCGGCGCGAACTTCCGGATCGGGGTCCTGGATCAGCTTCAGGATTGTCTCATCCCGGAGTGCCGGACTTGCGCTAAGATACAGCTTCACCGCCTCGGCACGTACATCCTGATGTTCTGCGCCTACCAGTCTGTCGAGTGCAGGCATCACTTCAGGTACAGCCTGTCCCCACATGGCAACCAGTCCGACTTTGACAAAATCAGGATTCCGGTCTTCCAGCAATTCAATTAGAATTCTGCTCGTATCCAGACTCGTTTCGAGCAGAATATCTGCTGCCAGATGGTGAATGGACTTACCTTTGGTTAACAGCAAAGCGAGCATGTCTTTCAGTTCACCTTGCCGAGTCGTACATCTGGAGATGGATCGACCAATCATAATGGCCATCGGGCCCGGTTTCTCATCCTTCAGCAATTCCATCAAACCCGGAACGGCTTCGGGACAACGCATGCCACCCAAGCGATAAGCCGCATCAATCTGACGACCATAACGCAGACGGCCCAGTTCCTTCAGATCATGCTCTACGAATCCTGCTTCACGACACAGTGCGATTAATTTGTCGCGATACTCACCCTTGAACTGGTCGATCCATTCAATCAGTCTGTCCTGAATGACTCTGCGTTCCAGCGGAGCCAGTTTGCCTGGTGGCAATCTGAGTGGACTATTCTCAGTCAAGGCTGTTTGCAGATAGGTGAAATAGTCACGCTGCTTCAATTCATAAAACGCCGTCTTACGTCGTTTGCCATTGTGGGACATTTTCATGGCAAACAATACGATGACGCCTACAACAACAAGTGCGATACAGATGTACAAAAACAGATAGGCCAAAGCCAAACTTGGAAACATGTGAAAAGGTCCTCCTTTATACTCATTTATTCGATCTGAAAACTAGGAATTTTTTCATAACTCTTCTTCATTTTTTCGTAGCTTAGCTTCAGGCGTTCACTATACTGCACCTGCTCCCAAGGCTGCCAGCTATATACCGGCAATGTCTTCAGATCCAGGGTCGTCTGTTCACCCCCAGGCCAAGATACTTTCTTCGTGGCGCGGTCCGTTAACCACGGAATGAGGGTAACGCCTTCCACAGCAACTGTGGAGAACTCACGTCCATTCTTGAGCGGTCCATAGTCAATCGCTTGCAGCGAACTCGGATCACCGAACCCAAGCAGCATCCAGGGAATTCGCATCTCCACTTGATTGCCGTTATACTGCCATGCCGTTAATGAATCCGTATCTGACTGACCGGGAGCTGTCGTTCCCCGTTTCAATGTTCCGACCTTTTCATTCATGAACGGTTGAGCAGATCGGGTATCCGGCGGTGTCATCCTCAGGCTAACTGCCAGATTCCATGGGTGGAACGGATCTGTGGAGTCTGACTGCTGATCTGGCAGCATGTCGTATCCATCCTTGCCATACAGACGCTGATTAAAGTCATAATCCTTGGCGATCTCCACCTGAGATTCTTCATCCTGCCCCAGTGTAATCACCGTCTCAAGACCATCACTGAGCGTCCGGCCCGGGAGTAACTTGTCAGGCTGACTGCCTCCAGCAAGTGTATCGGTCCCAATTCGCAGCACTGTCTTAGCCGAGTCAAACGGTTGATCCAAGGTCAGCCCAATATACAGATAGGCTTCATCATGGGTCATCTTCATTTCCTGAATGCCGTCCACTTGGCCCTGCCAGGTCGTGACCTCTTCATCCTTCAGATCATCCCAGTCATCCAGTGATCCGTCGATGGTCAACTGTTCCTGTTTACCCGGGTCCATGGCAAGCAGACCAAACATCTTCTCGTTTGTCAGCACGTTCAACCAATATGCACGGCGATCAGCCGGGATTTCCAGTGGCATCGTGTTCCATGTTTTTTTGAACCATTCATCCTGCCACATGAACACAATTGCTCCCGAGTATCCTTCATCATAGATATCCTGCGTCAGTGACGCGTCGATATCTCCCTGCTCTACTTCGTTATGTCCACCCTGATTCCGTCCTCCCATACCCAGATGGGAAATACCAAGAGAAGAGGGTACGCCATACTCCGTAATCATTACAGGCATATCGGAAAACTCGGCTTTCAGCTTGCGCAGATAACTTTTGTACGTGTTGTACTCACCGTTCTCATCCTTGATGGTTTGGAGCGTTTTATCGATATGGAACAGATCCGGGTAATACGGGTACACATGGTAGGCTACAAAATAACCTCCCTGCCACGCCTCCGGCTGAATATGTCGGGCATCCACACTGACGAGATCCTCTTCATACAGCGGCTCGCCGGGATGATCCAGCACATCGGTCGTTACCCAGTTGGTGAAGGTCATCGGATGTTCCCACCCATACTTCTTCTCCAGGACCGCCGTATGATCCAGCAGCTCTGCCAGCCAGTTCTCGAACGGTGACGCTTCTGGACTCGCCGAGAAATGAACTCCCTTGTACTGCGGCACGTCCGCATGTTGTGCGTTTGTGTTGTCTACCATTGCCGGGTCCCATTCAGTCCCCACATGCCAGGCCATCAGGTATTTTCCTGCATTCGTTTTGTATTTGCCGCTGGACTCTCCCTGCTTGGCAGGAATGTCCGCATCGCCATAGACAGCAGATACGGCCTTTTCAATCTCCTGCTTGAACGTCTGCTCAATATGGGCTGCATAGGCATCCTGTTTCTCAATCAGCTCTTCTTCAGGTGACCATATGCCCTGTATAAAATATAACGGTTGCTCCCGGCCGCGGTTATATTCGACTAATGCGGAGTAGAAAATCGGTTCGTGAACCGTGTATACCCGGATTACATTGGCTCCCAGATCCTCGATCTGCTGGAACCACCGCAAGTAATCCTCTTTGGTCAGCGGGAATTCTCCCGGGTAATGCCCCGGTGAAGTTGCGCCCAGGTTGACACCTTTGACGAACATCTCCCTCCACGTTCCATCTGGCCCGTATTCCATGAACCGGTCTCCATCGGTCTTGAATTTCATCTCCGTGCCGTTCTCCGCTGTGTACGTAACGAGCTTGGGTTGCATATAGTGCCATCCGGCAAATATCCCGCCAGTCACCACCACTGCTCCTGTCAACACCGTTAATAACCAGCGTCTTCGTCTTTGTCTGCTCATGTCTTTAGATTGCTCACCTCTCTATTATGCATCCTGCTTCAACACCGAATGGTCCAACATGAAGCATAGGAATCATTCCGCTTCGGATGTCCGCTTGGTAGAGATGTCAGCGGTGTAGTTCTCACTATAGCGCTAAGACTCTGCATTTGTAACTAGGCTGATGGAAGCAAACATGAAATGGAACATTCTGCCCATGATTCGTAAAAAGGTCCATCAACTACCACTCGGAAGCCTCTGGGATACCTCTGATTCCCAAACACTAATAATTGCTCGAATTGCATGGATTAGATGCCTGCTGATCTTGCACTTCTGGAACCTTTATTGTTATGTGCAACGCGGGTACAGGCATCGTTTTACGTTTGAACACATACCCCATTAAACGCGAGTCATATGTTAAAGTTGCGGACCTTTTTACAGTATTAACCATAAAGATTACAAAATTGATACTATAGTCCGATAACGCATCAGCGATATTCCGCGTCACATCAAGGTTTTCTGAAAAATGCAGAAAACCAAAAAAGGACGTCAGTCCCCCTCTATAGGACTGTACCCATTTATAACCCTTTTACAAAAACCTAAATGAACGCCCGGTCATCACCCAGAGGTCACAGATCTCTCACATTAAATGTAAAAAAGCACATCTTATTTCCTAATTTCTGCCTCTAATATAGCTAATCCATAATTGTGTCCAATTTTCAAAATAATTCCGGTTGCCGCATTTCGAATTGTCAGATATGCTTATAAAACAAGAACACTTGTTCCATACTGTAAATAAACTGTTAATTATCGATGTTCAAATGAACAAATGAAGATAATGAATGCTTAACAGAAGAGCTTAGCATCACGGATAAGGAGAGAAGTCTTATGCCCCGCCAAGACAGACGTGTCATCATGCTGGCAGACTGCCAGTCATTCTATGCCAGTGTGGAGAAGTCTGCACATCCCGAATACAATGACCGCCCCCTCGTTGTTGCGGGAGATCCGGCTCGCCGTTCGGGTATTATTCTTGCGGCCTGCCCACTCGCCAAGTCCTATGGAATTACGACAGCAGAACGACTGGGCGAAGCGCTCGCCAAATGTCCGGATGTTGTTGTTGTTCGCCCCCGGATGGCCGAGTACATTCGGGTGTCCCTTCATATTACGCGTATCCTTCAGTCTTACACCGATCTGGTGGAACCCTATAGTATTGATGAACAGTTCCTCGATGTCACCGGAAGCCTGGATCTGTTTGGCAGTCCCGAGACGATTGCACGCAGCATTCAATCCAGAGTGATGGATGAGACGGGTGTATACATTCGGATCGGCATCAGTGATACCAAGGTTGTTAGCAAGATGGCCTGTGATCTGTACGCCAAGAAAGTCCCCGGGGGCATCTGCACGCTGCCTCGCAAAGATCTGCCTTCAACCATCTGGAAGAAGCCTGTGCGAGACATGTTCATGGTTGGTTCCCGCATGGCGCAGCATCTCTACAAGATGGGGGTCCATACGATCGGTGATCTGGCCCAGACCCCACTGTCCCGACTAAGAGAACGTTGGGGGGTGAATGGCGAGGTACTGTGGCGTATTGCCCGTGGTATCGACGATTCTCCGGTCAAACCCGGGACATATGCTCATCAGCAGCAGGGGATCGGACATCAGATGACGCTGCCCCGGGACTATGACTCCTGGGAAGATATCAAAGTGGTACTGCTTGAACTGGCGGAACTCGTCAGTCGACGTTCCCGGGACAAATCACTCATGGGCCATGTGGTCTCGGTTGGATGTCGCGGACAGGATTATGATCGGCCAACCGGTTTCTCCCGCCAGATGAAGGTGAATGAACCCACCAACATTACGGATGAAGTATATGATGCAGCCGCAGCTCTGTTCCTGCGCCATTGGGACGGATTACCCATCCGCCGTATCAGCGTGTCACTGACCGGACTTGTACCCGATTCCGAAGTACAGCTGTCCTGGTTTGATGACCGCGAACGTAAAAGAGAATTGGAACGTGCCACGGATGATATCAAGCGCAGGTACGGAGAAACCGCCATCATGCGGGCATCCTCCCTCTGCTCGTCCGCCCAAGCCCATGAACGTTCTCATAAAATTGGAGGTCATTATAAATGAGTAAAAAATTGCAGCAAAACGGTATCTTCGAATCCTCACGCATGATGCTTCCCGAGCACCGGGAAGCCTACATTCTTCATCAGGAACAACTTGCTCCTCGTACCCGCCCATCCCTGGATGCCCAGGCCGCGGAAGAAATGTCCCGTTTGCTTAGCAACTCGTTGATGCTTGGAGATAAGGTCACTATTACGTTGTTTCACGAACATGACGATATCCGTTACACGGGGCAGGTGCTTCGGCTGGACCGCCCTGCCCGAACCCTCAGACTACTGATGGAAGATGGGTCCCGGAATATTCAGATGAACCTCATTACAGATGTGGCCCTAGCCGATGACTGAAGGGAGATATACTCACCCCGATGTTGTGGATATTCCATGATAGATGCAGCATCCCCGTTGCCATGCAGGACTGTCTTCCTACACTTCCAAGTGAATACCAAAAGTAGCCGACGAGACATATCCAGACCATTCACTTCGTTCTAAAGAAGCAAAATATCAGATACGTGATTCATCGGCTACATATAAGGGTAAAGCTTCTTTTTTCTGAAAAACTTTTAGAAAAAGCTCCAGTCAAATTCCTTCGACAGACGCTCGAGCAGATGCACGCCGGCAATACTGTTGCCTTTGCGGTTCAGAGCCGGGCCAACAAGACCTATGCCGAATTGTCCCGGTACAAGGGTCAGTATCCCTCCAGATACTCCACTTTTGGCGGGCAATCCGACCTCGATGGCAAATTCGCCTGATGCATTATACATACCACAGGTGGTCATGAAGGTTTTGGCAATCTGAACATAGCGACGAGGGATGAGTTCTTCTCCCGTAATTGGGTCTGTTCCATTATAGGCCAGAACGAGTGACATTCGAGACAGATCTGCACACGTCACTTCAATGGAGCAATGACGGAAATACACGTTAAGCACGTCTTCAACGTCATCCTTAATGACTCCGTTGTGCTTCAAAAAGTAGCCAAGTGAACGATTCATATGACCACTCTCCGATTCGGACTGGAATACCTCTTCGTTATAGCCCAGACGATCATTGTGTGCCAGTTTGCGGAAAAACTCCAGAATGCGCCGTGACTTCTCCTCCTTACAGTCTCCTCCAACAAGCGAGGACACCGTAATCGCACCCGCATTAATCAAGGGATTAAATGGAATACCGGGTTCGACTAGTTCAAGCTTAACCATCGAATCGTAATCGTCGCCTGTGGGTTCTTTTCCTACATTAAAGAAGACCGCTTCTTCTCCATGATCCATTAAAGCCAGAATAAGGGTAAATACTTTGGAGATACTTTGCATCGTAAATGGGACACCGCAATCCCCTGCCGACACATAGTTCCCTTCAGCGTCCATGATATGTATACCAAGCTCATCCTGAGAGGCTTTGACAAGCTCTGGAATATAAGAAGCCACCTTACCCTGCCCGGTGTGCAAACGACTGGTCTCCAGCCACTCCGGCAGCAATGCATTCAGACGTTCCATGGTTGAATTGCTCATATGTCATCTCCTCCACATCTCTATATAAACATCTGATTACCCTCAGAACAGTTCCTTTACCGCTTCATTTGAAGATTCAACTCCAAAATCTCGCCGGGGAGACCATCGTAATCGCCTGTCCAGGTGGATACAAAGTTCTGGCGGGTCAAGATCCGGCGGGAAGCAGCGTTACCCGGATCGATAACTGCATAGAGTGATCCCATCCCTGCGGCTTGTGCCTGTATAATCAACCGTGACGCTATGGATGTGCCTTGACCTTTGCCCCAATGTTCAGGCAGGATCATGTAACCTATCTCAGCCCTGGTCGGGTCCTCCTGATCCGGAATCAATTTGGCATACGCTACACCGGCCCCATCTTCACTGAATACCCGGTAATGTCCGCAAGTGGAACGCTCATTAAACTCCAGCATGGACTCGAATTGTGTTCTCGCCTCTTGCTCAGGTATTGCACGTTCTGTAATCTGTTTCATTACTTCCATATTGGAAACCAATGCATAATAATCATCAAAATCAGGTTGTGTGTATTTAATGAACTTCATGATATGCCTCCTCTGGGGTACATAACTTGGTCTTAGTCTTGATGAATTCACCTAGAGTATAACAGATGCGAATGATGGAATGCACACAAGGCACCACGCTTGCAGGCAGCCAGATGGTCCGATAGGCTAACAGTCCGGCAATCTGACAACTGTAGATACCAAAAAGCGGCCTCATCTGGAGACCGCTTTGTTTACTTTATTTTTTAATTTGCTTTTTAAGATGAAGAAATATTCTCTGTTCCGTACTTCCAGTGCATGTTGTTAGCTTGCCCGTGATGAAGGGTTAAGATTCATCTGTTTTTCACGTTGACGTGCACGACGACCTTCACCTGGAGGGGTGATGATCAGTGCGAGCAACAACGAGACAGCGCAGAGTACAGCAATCACGATGAAGGTTAAATGGAATCCGCCCAGCAGGGCGCTGATGAATGATCCAGCCAAAGCACCAAATCCAAATCCCTGATAGATGACACCATAGTTTTTGCTCTGATTTTTCAGTCCGAAGTAATCGGCCACAATCGCCGGGAATACCGTAATGTTACCGCCAAAGCAGAATGCAACGGCCGCCACACATGCGAAGAAGATCCCGAAGGTCAGTGGAACCAGACTAAGTGTCATGACCGCTACGGCTGTAACCAGCAGCGCACCAGCGATGACTTTCATTCGTCCTACTTTATCCGACAGCGCACCGAGAATAATACGTCCTGCCGTGTTAAAGATCGCAACCATGGCCACTGCGTTCGCAGCGGTAGCTACATCAAGACCTGCAAGCTGTACACCGATATCTTTGACAATACCGATCAGATACAAACCGCTCATACACGCCGTGAAGAAAATAACAAACAGCATGTACGCTTCTTTTGTACGCAGCATCTCTTTCACCGTGTAATCATGACGTGCCACGACTTGTTTGGATCCTTCCTTGCTTGCCGGAGCCTGTTCACGAACAACCGCTTCACGGATCAGGAATGATCCCGCAACGACCAGAACCAGAACGATAATGCCCCAGTACATAAATGCCTGAGCAGGACCAACGGCACCAATCAATGCCGTGTTCACATATTTGAACAATAAACTACCAGTACCAAAGGCTCCGACCGAGATCCCCGAGATCAGACCTTTACGCTCCGGGAACCATTTGATCAGATTAGACAGCGACGTAATGTACGCCGTACCATCTGCAAAACCAACGACAAATCCAGCCAAAATGTACAGCAGTGTTAACGAGGTGACTTGGGAACTCAGAATAAGACCCAGCCCAAGCACAACCCCGGCTACACGGATCAGGCGCTGAAGACCCCAACGTTCCTGCAACCGGCCTGCAAACAATGTGGCAAATGCCAAAGCAAAACTGGTAATTGAAAAAGTTATCGCGACCGAGCTGACGTCCCATCCGAAACGATCAGACAACGGTTGATTAAATAAACTCCAAGTATAGATGGTTCCAAGACCCATTTGTACAATGATGGTCCCCAAAACAATAAGCCAGCGGTTCATTTTTGTAAGTGCAGATGTTGATTCAGGTGTTGATGAAACGGATGAAATTGTTGCTTTCATCGTGATCTCCCCTTTGCCGATGTCATATACATGAATGCGTTCACAAGCTAATCATACATGAAAGGGGATTCATCACACCGTTTTGAGCATGAGTTGCATCAGATGCGGAATGAAATGCTTCTAGATGCGCATGAGTTGCCTGAATTCTTTGACCTTCCCGCGACTCACGGGCACTTCAGCTTCCAAATCGCGCAGACGGAGCAGATACGTATTGTTAAACCAAGGTACAATTTCACGGATTTGCGACAGATTTACGACGTACGAACGGTGGCAGCGAAAGAACATATCCTGTGGCAGACGGCTGTGAAAATCCGATATGCTCACTGGCATGGTGAACTCCCCATTTTTGGTATATACCTTCGTCACTTTCTCTTGCGCTTCCGCATAGTAGATGTCTGCCGTATCCGTAACAATAATATTGTCATTCCGCAGCAGATTAATTCTTCTGTCTGTATGGGAATTCGTATCTCGTTCTCGTAACAGATCTCCCTGTGCAGCAGATCCGTCCACCATAGTAGCTGGTCCATCCTCAACATGTTGCTCCACCGGCGTATGATCACGTTTGAATGCGAGCTCCAGCTTATGGAGCATTGCAGCAATTCGTTTCTCGTCATACGGCTTCAGAATATAATCAAACGCCTCCAACTCAAAAGCTTCTGCTGCATGTTCCTTGTACGCCGTAGTAAATACAATATAGGGTTTAATTGCAAACTTCCCAATATGATGGGCCAGCATCATGCCATCCAGCGAGGGAATATTAATATCGAGGAAAATGACGTCAATTTCTTGTTCCTGCAAAAACTTCAGTACATCCAGCCCGTCTTCAAGGCGATCCACCACCTCAATCTGACTATGTTCCTGGATTAAATAATTCAATTCCTCACTTGCCAGAATCTCGTCTTCCACAATAAGAGCTCTCATTGATCCATCATCACCTTGTTACGACATCTCCTTTGGGCACATCAAATAAAATATCGGTTCCTTGTTCCAGCCTAGTAATGGTTACACCTTGTCCGTAAATAAGTTTGACCCGGCGATGCACATTATATAGCCCGATCTGGTTACCAGGCATACGGTCATGGTAGACACGTTCAATAATATCTGCACTGATGCCTGCTCCTGTATCACTGACACTGATTCGTACAAACTCCGGATAATCCTGTACCCGAATTCGAACAGTCCCGGGTCCTTTGACCTTGAGAATGCCATGAATAATTGCATTTTCGACGAGCGGTTGGATAACAAGACTCGGAATATGCACCGCGACCTCATCAATCTCATAGATCACATTAAGTCGACTGCCAAAGCGAGCTTTCTCAATCTCTACATAATTGCGGACCTGCTCCAGTTCCTTATGAATATCAATTAACTCATCCGACAGCTCCAGATTGTAACGCATGTACCCGGATAGATTCACAATCAACTCGCGCGCTCGATCCGGTTTGGTTCGGATGGACGATGCAATCGCATTTAGCGCATTAAATAGAAAATGAGGATGTATGGTCGTCTGCAATGCACGCAGCTCTGCTTTCTTGGCAGCAGCCTTGATCTCTTCTACCCGCGATACCTCCATCTGGGTCGAGATGATCTGCGATAGACCTACAGCCATCGTTTGTAATGGATACGTAATTTTGTACGCTTTGCGATAATAGATTTTGAGCGCACCTGTAATATCTCCTCGTTCTTTGAGCGGAATGATTAACAGCGAGTGGATATCGGGTGTTTTTTCATCAATGACATCATTACTGATCGTAATCTCCCCGCTAGATATCGTCTTCTTGGTCATCTCACTTATAATTTCATTACCAATATGATATCGTTCCTCACCAAATCCTACATAAGCCAGTACATTCCGGGTATCCGTAATTGCAACCGCATCAGCCTGAATATCCTCCTGAATAATTCGGCAGATCTTGCGCAGAGAATCCTCATCAATTGAACGGAAATACGGCAAGGTTTTGTTCGCAATCTCCAATGCAAGCTTCGCCTGACGGGCTGCAATCATTTCCTTTTCCCCTTCAACACTCTGCACCAAGAGCACAATCAGCCCAATGTTGACTTCACCCAGAATCATAGGCAGCGCAATCTGCGAGACAATATCGGCACCCAGTGGATCGGGATAGGAAAATAGCAGGATTAATAACATCGTCAGCGCTTCACAGATCATTCCGGCACCAATGCCGATAATCCATCGTTTAGGCTTGGGCGTGTACTTATGTATATATCCAGAGACCAGACCTGCCAGGATACTTGTGATTAGACACGGTATAGCTGTGACTCCATCCATATCGATCAAATACCGATGCACCCCAGATACAATACCCGTAATAATACCCACAGGCGCTCCGAACAAAATACCACCCGATAACACGGCGATGATCCGCACGTTCACCAGTGAACCTTCAACATTAATGCCCGTATATGTCCCGAAGATGGCAAAAGCACAGAATAACAAGGTAACCGCAATATATTCCTGCCACCTTAATTTCCCCTTTTGCAGAATCTGCCTAAATCTCGGCACCCTCGACAGAAAGAATAAAAATATAATCAACAGCGCCGCCCGTTCAAATAAACCCAGCAGCATCGTAAACATCTCCAATCGTACTTCCTCCACATCTATCTGAAAATAAAATACATACCGACATAGCCACGCCTTTTTGAGTAAAATCCAGGACATTAATCCAAAAGGCTCGTATGCAACAGTTTACCGCTCCACCTGAAGGAAAGCAAAGTCCATCCTGTGAAAATACATCAACTATATTGCACCAAGCACACCATAGTTCATCCCTTAACTTCTATGAAAATGTCCGACTCCAGAAAAACCTATGTTATAATCAGTTGTCATGTTATTCCAATTATTGATGAATTTAATCACAGAAAGGTGTTCATGCATGCTTGCCATTCTACTCCTGGGTTCACTTCTACTTTTTAGCCTAATATGGCTTACCCTATATGCTGTCTCCAGACGATCCAATAACCCTGATCGCTCAACAAGACTTGTCCTGCAAATTATTATATTTATCTCAATCTTGGTCTTACTTGTGCAAGACTACATACTCAAAGAATCCCCTTCCAATAGCACTATAATTGTAGTTCTACTCATAACTTTAATATTCATCAGCTCTTTCCAGGATAAAAGTAAAAATGTAGCGGATGAAAATACATAAACACCATTTAAAGCCCAACTAAAACGATCTTCATCCCTACCTCCACCAAAAAAAGGGTGTTCCATTAGTCAGATGACTTAATGGAACACCCTTCTTTACATTACCACACCAACTTGAGTGTAATTTGGCTTTTCTAAAGTACTTTCGTTTACACAACAACAGAGAGGGCAGAACCAATCTGAAGAAGCGAAGCGTGCGCCTTTATCCCCGGATTTTACCCTTTAGAAAAGGGAATCAAAAAAATCCGGGGATAACAGCGATCGAAAGATGGTACTGCACTCGTAGTGCCCCCGTGTAAACAACGCTCTTTATCCCACCCAACATTACATCGAATCCCTACCTAAACATCCCCCACAGCTTAATCAAATGAAACGTATTGTTTGGATCAATCTTCTGCGCGAGCACAAACGCAACAAACTGCTCCTCCTGCGCCGGAGAGAAATTCTCATTCATAATGACAGCGGAAGACTTAACCAACCTTCTGACCTTGGCCTTATCTTGCAGATCAGACTTGGTTACGCCATCAATCAACTTTTTGATACGCTCTTTGACAGCGGGATTTTTCATCTTTAATTTGATCCGCTCCACCAGCTGCGGACTAATTCCATATTGTTGGTAACCCAAAACGTATAGCACCTCCCAAAAGAATGAACTCACTTCTTATTCATATGTCGGGAGGGCTTGTACACTTGTCATTTTTTACAAAGGTAATACGAAAAACTCGCTATTATGGCATACATTAGTCAATCAGATCACCCTTGAATACTTGCTGTTGCTGCAGGAAATCACGCAGAGGTGCATAGTCCATAGAGGTCCAGAAGGTCGCATCCTCAATTAAGTGGGTCACGTCATCTCTGGCCTGTTCCAGCACAGCAAAATCGGCAACCATATCGGCAAGACGGAACTCAGGCAATCCGCTTTGTTTGGTACCAAAGAAATCACCCGGACCCCGGAGATCGAGGTCACGCCGGGATACCTCGAATCCATCCTCCGTTTCCGTCATAACCTTCATACGTTCCTGTCCGACCTCCGTCTTGGGATCAGCAATGAGTACACAATAGGAAGCATGCGCACCACGACCGACCCGACCACGAAGCTGATGCAGCTGGGAGAGACCGAAGCGGTCCGCGTCCATAATGACCATCAACGTGGCATTTGGCACATCGACCCCGACCTCGACAACGGTGGTGGAGACAAGCAACTGAATATCATTGCTGTAGAAGTATCGCATCATCTCTTCTTTCTCCAAGGCTGTCATCCGTCCATGCAGCAGACCTACACGATATTTTGGAAAGTTCTGCTGCATCTGCACATGCAGATCAATGGCATTCTGCACATCCAACTTCTCCGACTCTTCAATGAGCGGACAGATCAGATAAGCCTGACGCCCCTGATCCACTTCTCTGGAGATAAACCCGAGCACCCGCTCCATCATATCGTGTTTGACCCAATACGTGGAGATGGGAATCCGTCCTTTCGGACGCTCTGAGATCGTGGATACTTCAATATCCCCAAAAGCTGTAATGGCCAGTGTCCGGGGAATAGGCGTTGCCGTCATTGTTAACACATCCGGATTATATCCTTTGCGTCGTAAAACGCTGCGCTGATTCACCCCGAAGCGATGCTGCTCGTCCGTCACCACAAGACCCAGATCACGGAAGAAAACATCTTCCTGAATCAGGGCGTGTGTACCCACCACGATATCAATCATGCCCATTTGCAACGAGGCGATCAGATCTTTACGTTTGCGTCCATTTACACTGCCCGTTAACAGCCCTAAGGTTACCCCAAACGGTTCAAACAGCTTTTGCAGTGAGCGCATATGCTGCTCCGCCAGAATCTCTGTAGGCACCATCAGAGCCCCTTGGAAACCGGATCGAACAGTTGTGTATAGCGCAATTGCCGCAATAACCGTTTTACCCGATCCCACATCACCCTGCAATAAACGATTCATCGCATAGGGCGAACGCATATCATGCAGAATTTCAAGCTCCACCTTTTTCTGTGCATCTGTTAATTCAAAAGGTAAACTTCGTACAAACTCACGAATCGTCGTATTGTCCGTGGTATGCACTACACCATCCATGCGATTTCGGTTCAACGCACGATACGCCTGCATTTTCAACTGGAACAGAAACAGCTCTTCATACACCATCCGCTGTCTGGCCTGTTGACCTTCCCGGTTGTCCTGTGGACGATGAATTCCAGCAATCGCTTGTTTACGAGGCATCAAGCTATATTTCTTCATCAAGGACTGAGGCAGAATCTCAGGAATCATATCTCCGAATTGGATTAATCCCTGATTGATCGTTTTCCTCATCCATTGTTGCGTCAGCTTGCCGGTTACCGAGTATACAGGTTGCAGTGTACCTGAACGCCCATCCCCTTTATCGGGGAACTCCGAGTCAGTCACGGTCATCTGCATACGTTTTTGTTCCCATTTTCCCGTAATCACAATCTCCCGATTGGGCGTAAGCTGCTCTTTGAGGAAATGGCGATTGAACCACGTTGCTGTAATCATCCACTCTTCCGTCATGATCTTACAGGTCAGACGGGACTTTTTACCGTATCGTTGTAATACAGGAATACCCATCACCTGTCCCTGGACCGTAATCTTGTCCCCATCCTTCACTTCACTAAGGGAACGCAGACGATAATCCTCGTAACGGAACGGATAATATTCAAGCAGGTCTTTAACAGTAGAGATGCCAAAGGCGTGAAGCTCTCCCTCTTTGAGAGCACTCACGCCGTTAATTTGCTTAACTGATATTTCTTCCAATTTCATGTCTAATCCCTCATTCCGGAACAGGCCACATAAAGATCGCAATGACACCAGGTCCAACATGACTGCCTATTACGGCTCCAATATTGGTATAGATCACTTCATTCAGTGTAAAATGACCCCGCAGCTGTTCTGCACAAGCGATCGCTGATCCCGGGTCAGCGGTATGACCTACCGCCAGGTTAACCCGTTTGCCTGCAAGATCCTTCTGGAACAGCTCAATAATGCGTGCCATTGCTTTTTTATGACCTCTGACTTTCTCAACTGCGTAGATAACGCCTTCTTCATCAATAGACAGGATCGGCTTAATGTTAAGCAACGTTCCCAAAATGGCTGAAGCTTTGCCAATCCGACCGCCTTTTTGCAGATACTCAAGGGTATCCACGAGAAAGAACAATTTGCGAGATTGTTGCATCCCTTCAATGGCAGTAGTGATTTCGACTGCTGACTTGCCCTGTTCGGCAAGTTCAGCAGCCTGTACTACCATTAGACCGTATCCATACGATGCTGACTTCGAATCCAGCACGGTGATGTCACCCTCACGCTCCAGCAAAGACTTGCCAAGCATGGCCGATTGGTAGGTACCACTCATGCCGGATGACAGGTGGATCGATACAATCGGGCGTTCCGGGTTCTCATCAAGAAGTGTTTGGTACACATTCATGAAGTCAGTTGGAGATGGCTGTGAAGTTGTAGGCAACACAGATACCTTCTTCAACTTTTCGTAGAACTGTTCCGAAGTCAGATCAACGCCATCTGCATAGGTCTCTTCACCGAAAAGAACACGCAGCGGAACAATGTGAATTCCGTATTTGCGAATGAGTTCTTCGGGAATATCTGCCGTACTGTCTGTTACTATCGCAACCTTGTGGCTCATGACTCTCCTCCTCTTCGCTAGAGTGCTATTAGGACTCTACGGAGAACAAATAATAATATACAGGCTGTCCTCCAAGATGTACCTCTACCTCAGCATCAGGATACTGTTCTTCAAGCCATGCAGCGAGGGCAGCAGTAACCTCAGGGTCCGCTTCTTCCCCTTCAAGGATCGTCACCACTTCATCTCCACTCTCCATCATCTGTTTGAGCAGACCTTCACATGCTTGAAGCATGGTTTCATCCGTCGCTACAATTTTGGAGTTATGAATACCGATATAGTGCCCCAGCTTAATATCTAATTCATCATATTGCGTATCACGAACCGCATGAGTCACTTGACCGGACTGTACCCGGCTAATGGCCTCCAACATTTGATCACGGTTTGTTTCCGCAGACTCATCTTCCTGGAAAGCAAAGGCAGCAGCCATCCCCTGTGGAATGGTTTTGCTTGGAATAACCGTAACCCGGCGCTCATCTTCAAGCAGTTCACGAGCCTGCTCCGCAGCCAGTACAATATTCGAGTTATTCGGGAGTATAAACACCTGCTCCGCAGAAATGGAACGAACGGCTTTTACAAAATCCTCAGTACTCGGATTCATCGTCTGTCCACCGGACAGAACAACATCAACGCCAAGACTTTGGAAGATCTCTGCTATACCGTCACCGGAGGATACCGCAATAAAACCATACGGTGCCATCTCATCTGCAGGAAGCACAGCCTCTTCCATACTGCGCGCCGCCTCAGGTGGAATCTCTGCAAACAATTCAGGTGATGGAGCGATGTCCATGCCTGCTGTGAGGAGATCCCGATGCTGTTCACGCATATTAAGAATATGAATCTGTGTAATCTCCCCATAATGCAGCGCCAGGTTTAATACATCGCCTGGTGTCTTGGAATGGACATGAACTTTAATGACTTCATCATCGGCAATAATAATGATCGAATCTCCATTAACTGACAATGCTTTCCGGAATGCTTCGTCATCAAATGCCACTCCTGCGTTCTCTCCAAGCTCACGGTTAATGAAAAATTCCATATCATAAAGGAACTCAATATCTTCCGTTTCCAATCTCGCCTGAGCAGACAATGGCATCTCTGGTGCAATCACCTGCTGCTGTGCAGGCTTCTTGATATCCACTTCTGTCGGTGCAGCCGGTTTCAAAGCAAATGCTGCCAAGGATGGGGTTACTTCTTTGTTCAGCGAAGTATGACTCCCTCCGTCACTTTGCAGCAATACTTCCATAAAGCCCTCGTAGATATATACAAGCCCCTGACCACCTGAATCCACAACACCAACCTGTTTCAGTACAGGCAGTAATTCCGGAGTCATTGCCAGTGCTTCTTTTGCTTTTAACAAAACTTCATTCATTAATTCAGTAATATCATTCGTCCGTCTTGCGTAGTAGTTGGCATGTTTCGCCGCTTCCTTGGCTACGGTAAGAATGGTCCCTTCAACGGGCTTTACGACTGCTTTGTAAGCTGCGTCAACACCGTTCTGCAGGGCTGCTGCAAATTGGAGCGTATTCAGTTCCTCATAGGGAGCAGCTGAACGACTAAAACCACGGAACAATTGCGACAGAATAACACCTGAATTCCCCCGTGCGCCCATAAGCAGGCCTTTCGATAGAATACCGGCAGCTTCGCCGATGGAGGCAGAACTTTTTCTTTTAATCTCTGCGACTCCTGCACTCATTGTCAAATTCATGTTCGTTCCCGTGTCACCATCCGGCACAGGGAAAACATTCAGGGAATTGACGTGCTCTGCATGCTGTCCAAGTTGTTCCGCTCCGGCAAGTACCATTGCGGTGAAATCTGTTCCATTTAAAGAACGTATACTCAAGTGAGAATTCCCCTTCCTAGCTTGATACACGAACACCTTGCACCAAGATGTGTCTGGTCTGTTCATGCGCTAACGCGGACTGCGTTATTCTTCGTCCATACCTTGTCCGGCACAGGCATACAATACAACATGTCAGCCGGATTAACGGTCTGGGCGGCCGGACTACCAATATCCTGCACTCTCTGCACCCCTAACTTCGGGGCATACGGATATGCACCGGTATCAAGAGCCGGCATGAATGCCGCATGGAGACTGGTGCCAATGATGGAATGCCGCAGCTCACAGCGTTGCCAAAAAGCAGACCACCGACCTCTAAGTACGGTTTATTCTCCGACTTCCTCGCGGCAACAGCCTGTTCACCACTGTATTATGGACTACTCAACATTGTACTATATTAGACAGGAGAAATAAATAAAGTTTTTGGATCAGTTGACGAAGCTTTTTTAATTATGATATTATATTCAAGTATTGTTTTATGCAGGTTAAGTAATGGAAATGATCCGGTTCATGCCGGCTTAAACAACGCCATTAGCTACTGAAACCTGATCTTTATGATCAGGAAGAACAATTTAGCCCTTATGGAATGACTTTTCGTTTCTGAAGGCAACTGGTTATTTTAGGATAGGAGGTGTAATCTATGTCTCGCAAATGTTATGTGACAGGTAAGAAACCGGGCACCGGTAACCACGTATCCCACGCTAACAACCGTAACCGTCGTACTTGGGGCGTAAACGTTCAGAAGGTCCGCATTCTCGTTGACGGCAAACCAAAACGTGTATACGTAAGCACCCGTGCACTGAAAGCCGGTAAAGTGACTCGCGTATAATCACGCAAAGCTACTATAAATCGGGTAAGCAAAAAGCACCTTGTTCCTTGCAGGTGCTTTTTTGGTATTCAAAAAAAGGATTCTTGAATACGCTCATTAACATGTGAATGGCCGCCGCATGGCGCTTCGCAGGTACGAATTCCAGATAAGCCTGAGCCAAAGCGGCGGTATTCCCTGTTACCTTATCAATCGGATCAGTTCTTTTGAAACGTATTAAGTATCGCCTTTACAAACCCTCCCAAAAACTTCGGCAGTTTGAATGTGTAAAATTTCATAATTCACCCTCCCCATCATGCTCATGCGTCCGCCGTATCCTATGCTTCAGGCCTTCTTCACCTCAAACACGACAAAAAAGGCTACATGAGAAACCTGCTCATGTAACCATATTTATGCGGAACCTTCGATCCCTATTCCACAATGACAAGCCCGAAGATCAGTTCATTTACGTTTGGGAAGGAATATATTGATAGACAGCGATCATGAAAACACTCAGTACATAATACAGTATGCTGAATATGACAAAAGTAACCCGATGTCCGGTACGATCAAATTTGCGGAAATACATAATAACAACGCCTACCCCGATTAATGACGTAATGGCATTAAACGGGGATTGAATAACCGCAAACAAAGCAAGCACAAGTCCCGTCACGAGACTCGCAGCCATCGTCCACAGTGTCTCCTTGAAGGTCATAGATCAGCCTCCGTAGCTACGGCGAATTTCAGTAATCGCTGCAGCGCGATCCTCACGTCCAAATACGGCACTCCCAGCAACGAGCACATCTGCTCCAGCCTCCACTACAAGTGGAGCTGTATCGGCTGCAATCCCGCCATCTACTTCGATATGTACATCATGGCGTCCCTTTTCGTTCAACCAGGTACGAATCTGCTTGATTTTGTTCATGGTACCCGAGATAAATGCCTGTCCGCCAAAGCCAGGATTGACCGTCATAACAAGAACCATGTCCACATCATCCAGAACTTCGAGAATGGCAGACGCTGGCGTTCCTGGATTAAGGGCAACTCCTGCCTTCACTCCTTGCTCCTTAATGAGATGAATAACGCGGTGCAAATGCACACAAGCCTCAGCATGAACAGTAATTACCGCTGCACCCGCTTTGGCAAATTCCTCAACATAACGCTCCGGATTCTCAATCATCAAATGCACATCGAGCGGCAAGCTTGTATGTGGAGCAATTGCCTTCACAATAGCAGGTCCAAGTGTAATATTAGGGACGAAATGACCGTCCATAACGTCAACATGAATCCAGTCTCCTCCTGCAGCTTGGGCTTCTGCAACTTCCGCACCAAGGCGGGCAAAATCAGCTGATAATATCGATGGGGCAATTTTAATCATGTTAATACCTCCGCTTCTTATCTTTCATTTCGGTCAGGAACAGCACATAGTGCTGATATCGGCTTTCGGAGATCAGACCTTCCTCTTTGGCCGCAAGCACACGACAGCCTGGTTCATGTGTATGGGTACAACCTCGGAATTTGCACTGATCTGCAAACTGGGCGAATTCCCGGAAACAAGTGGAGAGTTCCTCCACACCGATCTCCAGAAAGTCCAGTTGGCTGAATCCTGGCGTATCCGCAACAAATCCACCATTATCCAACGGAATAAGCTCCACGTGCCTGGTGGTGTGTTTCCCTCGCCCCAGACGCATGCTGATTGCATTTGTCTCCAGCGTCAGGCCCGGCATCAATGCATTTAACATCGAAGACTTGCCTACACCGGATTGTCCGGAGAATACGCTGATCTTACCAGCCAGACGATCTCTGAGCAATTCACTTCCTTCACCGGTACGTGAACTTGTGGAAATCACTTCATAACCAACCTGTTCATACAATGCTTTCACTTCAGCAACAGTGTCTTTGGATGGATCAGCCAAATCCAGTTTGGTCAAAACAATGAGTGCATCCAGCCCCGCCTGCTCGATGTGAACAAGGAACTTGTCCAACAGGTTCAGGTTCATATCCGGTTCCTTCACAGAGAACACGAGAACAGCCAAACTTACATTCGCTACAGGAGGACGGATAAGTTCCGTCTCACGCTTCCGAATTTCATCAACCGTTCCTTCTCCGTTCTCAGTCAACATGTAGCTGACGCGATCACCTACAAGCGGTGACGTTCCCCGCTTTCTGAAGATACCTCTGGCTCGACATTGAACGGCGGAACCTTCAACCGAAGGAACCCCGTTGTCTTCCACTGGCATGACATAATAGTAACCGCTTAGCGCTTTAACGATGATACCTTCTGGCATAGCTCCGTCGCCCTCCTTTAGATGGTGGTACATTTACTCCAGACGCCAGCATAAGCCGCCCTTATGGACGGCTTGATGCGTTAATGACTTCCTTTTTCTTCTCTTTTTCCTTGCCGTGCCCCTTACCATTATTCATGGCAGAAGTGTCCTCATCTACACTGTCACCTTCACCGTCTGCCGGTGTGGACTCAGGTTCACCTTCCTGATTGGGATCAACACTTCCCTCATCAACGCTACCTTCACCTGGATCAGGCTCATTTTCTGGCGGCGTCTCGGTGCTTTGTTCCGGGTCAATGGAAGGTACGTTTACTGTTCCGTTTTTGGCTTCACTGTAGGAGACAAGATACGTATCCAGGAACTGTCCATCACGATATACGGACACAGCCCCATTTTCATTTGGAGCGAGCACAAGTGGAATGGTCAAGGTCTGGGTTGAGTTCACGGTGCGTGTTCCCCATTCCTGATTCTTGCCACGTGCGTCTTCATATGTGATACGGATTTTACTGTTTTTGCCCTCTTCTTTGGGTGATACATTAATATCAAAAGGATATTGCAGCGCTTCAGGTGGATACCCTGTACTAATAAAGATCGTAATCTTATCACCAGGATTCACCTCTGTGCCCGCTTCCACAGGCCATTGCTGCGTCACTTTGCCCTTTTCCATCGTATAACTTGGTTCTTCCTGCACCTGAGCAAGTTCCAGTCCAGCAGATTTAAGCTTTTCTTCAGCTTCACTGCGGGTAAGATTTTTCAGATCAGGCATTTTGACCGTTTCAGTGCCTTTACTTACGGTTAACTCAATCTGAACCGCCTCTGGATCGAATTTCTCATTAACGCCAGGTGTCTGGGAAATAACAGTACCTGAAGCCACATCATTGGAGAACTCATCTTTCCGCTGAATCTGATCTTCCTTAATACCAAGCTTAGTCAATTTCTTGACAGCCTCGTCATAAGTCTCTTGTTTGACATCAATCATCTTCACCAGTTCTTTTTTTGCACCAACACTGATCTGGACCTCGGAGCCTTCTTTGACAACATCGCCTTCTTTTCTGCTCTGTTCATAGACGATACCGGGTTCGACGCCTTCCTGGTACAGACGGATGACCTCATCACTTACGACGAGTCCTTTCTCCTCAAGCATTTCCCGAGCCTTTTCTTCTGTCTGGGTGATCACGTTAGGGACGGTTACTTCAGGTACAACCAGCATACCTTTGACATACCATACAACGCCCACCATGGCGATTAGAATAAGAACGGTTAATGAAATGAGTAGAGCTGGCTTCTTCCAGCTCTTGGATTTTGCCTTACCCTTGCCAGTTTCTTCATCAGACTCCATCACAGGCACTGCACCCGTCGATGTAACTCCACGAGGTTCAGGCTTGATCGCTGGCATAACGCGAGTCTGGTCTATATCGTCCTCATCCGGAAAATCAATCTTCGTTTCATTACGTCTCTCCGGCATCAGGCAAGTTTCCAGATCGGTCTGCATTTCTTTGGCCGACTGATAACGTTCCTGCGGATTTTTACGCATGGATTTTAAGATGACATTTTCCACACTTTGCGGAATCAATGGATTGAATTTGCGTGGTTCATCGAACTCTTCCTGCAAATGCTTCAATGCCACACTGATTGGACTTTCACCCAGAAACGGAAGTTGCCCGGTAAGCATTTGGTAAAGTACGATCCCAAGAGAATATAAGTCCGATTTTTCACCAGTAACGATGCCTTTGGCATGCTCTGGTGAGAAGTAATGTACAGAACCAACTACGGAACCGGTCTGCGTAATCGTTGTAGATGTAACCGCACGGGCAATCCCGAAATCCGTTACTTTCACACGGCCATTCCGGCCAATTAATATATTGTGGGGTTTGATATCCCGATGAATGATTTGATTATGATGTGCATGATCAAGAGCATCTGCAATCTGGGAAGCGATTCGCACCGATTCGTCCACCTGCAGAGGGGCGCGTTCTTTAATAATTTCATTCAAGTTTTTGCCTTCCACGTACTCCATGACAATATAATGAACGTCATCTTCCTGCCCCACGTCATAAATGCTAACTACATTCGGATGAGACAGCGATGCTGCCGACTGTGCTTCCCTGCGGAAACGGCGAATAAACTCTTCGTCATGCACAAACTGTTGTCTAAGGACTTTGATCGCTACATTCCGGTTCAAGAGAAGATCCTGGGCTTTGTACACAAGAGCCATGCCGCCACCGCCGACACGCTCAATCACTTCATAGCGTCCGCCTAGTTGGTGCCCAATCATGACTCACACCCCGTTTCCGTATCCACGGAACCTTCCCTCTGCAACTCGAACAAAGCAAGCGTGATGTTGTCGTCTCCCCCAGCAAGTAAAGCCAACTGAAGCAGTCGGTCTGCACGATCTTCCAATGCCAGTTCCAGATTGCCGGCAACCTGAATAATCTGCTCATTGCTGACCAGGTTACTGAGACCATCACTGCACAGGAGAAGAACTTCGCCTTCCTCCAGCTTGACGGTATCCAGATCTACCTTCACCTCGGCATCTGTTCCAAGCGCACGAGTTAGTACGTTGCGACGTGGATGATGGGACACATCCTCTTTGCTAATCTGACCATTTTTGAACAATTCATTCACCAGTGTATGGTCCTCGGTTAGCTGGATCACAGCTTTGTTCGCAATTTTGTAGGCTCTGCTATCACCGATGTGTCCAATAACACCTTCCGTATCGTTCAATAAAGCCGCAACTACCGTTGTTCCCATGTTGTGATACTTGTCATCTGTTGATGCCGTGCGGAAGATAACTTCGTTGGCATGCAAAATAGCATCGCTGAGAGCCGCAGACAGAGACGCATGTGACAGACCTGGTTCCAGTGTTCCCAGATCTTTCACCAACGTCTCTACTGCCAAGCGGCTTGCCGTATCCCCTGCAAGATGTCCACCCATGCCATCGGCAACAATACCCAGAATATATCCTGTATCGAGATTACGAATCCAGGCTGAATCTTCATTCACCGAACGCACTCGTCCGATATGGCTCACATGAACTGTTTTGATCAAAACGTTCTCACCTCAACTCCATATGCTTTGCACGAAGCTGACCGCAAGCGGCAGCAATATCATGTCCCTGTTCACGACGAATGGTTACATTAACACCCTGTTCCGAGAGTATCTTCTGAAAATTGAAAATGTCGTTTCTCGATGTTCTTACGTATTTGCGTTCAGGTACATGGTTAACCGGAATCAGATTCACGTGGCACAACATGTTCTTAAGCACACTTGCCAGTTCAGCTGCATGCTCTGGCTGGTCGTTTACCCCACCAATAAGTGCATACTCGAACGTAATTCTCCGACCTGTTTTGGCCAGATAATAACGAAGGGACTCCATCACGTCTTCAAAAGGAAAACGACGGTTAACCGGCATCAATTTCGAACGAAGTGCATCATTTGGTGCATGGATCGAAATGGCGAGGTTAATCTGTGTATCTTCATCCGCAAACTTGTAGATGTTCGGAACGATTCCACTCGTGGATACCGTGATGTGACGCTGACCGATGTTCAGCCCTTTTTCATGAATCATAATGCGCAGGAAAGTCATCGTAGCTTCATAGTTTTCGAAAGGTTCACCTGAACCCATGATTACAATGCTGCTGACACGCTCGTTGCGTTCATCCAGAATTTTCTGAGCCTGCACAACTTGGGCAACAATCTCCCCAGCCGTAAGGTTACGCTTGAGTCCACCCAATGTGGATGCACAGAACGTACAACCAATACGACAACCAACCTGTGTGGTTACACAGATGCTGTTCCCGTAGTTATGCTTCATGATTACCGTCTCAATGGCATGATCATCATGAAGACCAAAGAGGAATTTAACCGTTCCATCCTTGGATTCAAACTTGGTAATTTCCTTAAGCGTTACGAATTCAAATTGCTCTGTCAGTTTTTCACGCAATGGCTTGGACAGATTGGTCATTTCACTGAAATCATTCACGCGTTTTACATAAATCCAGTCAAAGATTTGGCCACCGCGAAACGCCGGCTCCCCATTCTCCACAGCCCATTGCTGCAGTTGTTCCAGAGAATAATCATATATAAAAGGTTTCATTTTGTTGTCAACACCTATTCCTTCTTTTCTTTTCGTTGGCTTCCTTCTTTTCGTTCCATTCGTCCTATTCTATCACAAAGACCACGTTACATCCATGTATACCCTTGATATCTGTACTTCATGCATTATAACACCTCAATGCCACCATCGCACCCTGTCATCACTTTTCTCTGACAATTATATCGAAGTCCCATCACAAAGAAATCCGCCGAAGTTCCCCTCGGCGGTCATGCTTCCGTGCTCTATTAAACTGTTATTCCGTTGTTTTTGTCAACCGTGCGATGAAAAACCCGTCGCTGTGAGCGTATTGTGGCAAAATCTGAACGCCTCCGTTCACAACCTTAAAGTTCGCTGTCTCCGATTCAGACCAGACGGATGCTTCTGCTGGACTATATTCCGGATGTCGATTCAAGAAGTCAGCAACCATATCCTCATTCTCAGCAGGCTCAATGGTACACGTGCTATACACCAGAATACCACCTAGTTTTAACAACGGCGCAACATGATCAAGCAATTCACGCTGTAAGCCTGCGATATCTTCGATATCTTCTACGGTTTTGGTCCATTTCACATCTGGTTTGCGGCGAATAACACCCAGACCTGAACATGGTGCATCCAGCAAAATGCGGTCAAACAACGCTTCCGGATACCGCTCGTTCAGATCTAGCGCATCTCCAGTTACAGCATCGATGCAACTCAGACCGAGACGCTCCGCCTGATCCAGGATCAGCTGGCGCTTGTGAGGATGTACATCATTCGCGACAATACGACCGCGATCCTGCATTTTCTCCGCCATGTGAGCTGTTTTACCACCTGGAGCTGCGCAGCAATCCAATACAAGTTGGTCTACTTCTGGCGCAACTGCTTCAGCGACAAGCATGGAACTTTCGTCCTGCACAGAGAACAACCCGTCCCGATACCAGGACGTTAGAGCCATATTTCCGCCACTACGTACAAGAATACCATCGGAACTCAGGCGAGAAGCTTCAACGATTGCACCTGTACTGGTCATCTCATGCATCAGTTTCTCCCGTGTGGTCATTGTGGTGTTGACCCGGACACTCACCGCTGGCGGCTCATTATTCGCACGACAGATCGCTTCCGCCGTCTCTTCGCCATACTGGGCAATCCAGCGTTCAACCATCCATAACGGGTGGGAATGCTCCAGTGAAATACGTTCGGCAACAGGCAGATGTTCTGGAATACGAAGTTCATCCCGATTGCGGATCATATTGCGGAGCACTCCATTCACCATACCCGAGATTCCCTGATGGCCCAGTTTCTTCGCCAGATTAACCGCTTCGCTCACCACGGCATGCTCCGGAATACGATCAAGGTATATCATCTGATATACGCTGATTCGCAGCAGGCTACGAACCCATGGTTGCAGTTTGGCTACTCCTTTGGCGACGTAACGTTCCAGAAAATAATCAAGTGTATTCAATCTGGCGATTGTTCCATACACCAATTCGGTAGCTAGTCCAGCATCTGCGGGGCTTAAATCCGCCTCTTTCAGACGACGGTTCAACTCCAGATTACTGTATGCTCCATCTTGCTCAACAGCACTCAGAACCTTGACTGCCAATGCACGAGCAGATGTTTTGGGTTGCTGGGAGCGAGATGCACCACCCGATTTACCCGAATTAGGACGACGGTTTCCTTCACGCCCGGATGAATTTCCAGTAGGTTTCTGGCCTTTTCCTGACGAACGACCTGGTATGTTACCACTCATCGCAGCACCGTTCCAGGTTTCAGTGTACCACCGCGAGCAAAGTCAGCGGCCTGCATCACCTTTTTGCCTGCAGGCTGCACTTCAGTCAACCACAGAGACCCATCCCCAGTGCGAACTTCAATCCCTGCCTTGTTCAATTGCAGCACGGTTCCCGGCTCTGCTTGTCCAGCATCCGAAGAAGTTGCCAGATCCATCTGATCGGGATTAGCCGTTGCCCAGACTTTGAAGACCTGATCATCCCACATCGTAAATGCACCGGAGAACGGCACAAGACCACGAATCTGATTGAACAGTTCGCGTGAAGTACGACTCCAGTCCATTTTCTCGTCATCCCGAGTCAGATTGCGAGCATACGAAGCCTCGGCATCATCCTGAGGGACCGCCGTTGTCTCGCCTGCAATCAATCGTGGCATTTCTGCCTGAAGCAGTTTGGAACCAGCCTCACTTAATTTATCAAACATCGATCCTGATGTATCTTCATCCGTAATTGGCAGTTCCACACGCGAGATCATATCTCCGGTGTCCAGGCCTTCAGCCATATACATCAATGTGACTCCTGTCACGGATTCCCCGTTAATAATGGAACGTTGAATCGGTGCTCCTCCCCGATATTTCGGTAAAAGAGAGCCATGCACGTTCACACAACCGCGAACAGGCATATCCAGCACGGCTTTGGGCAGAATCTGTCCAAAAGCCGCGGTCACAATCAGATCCGGCTTCCATTCAGCCAAGCGGGCTACGGCTTCCGGATCACGCAATTTAACAGGTTGAAACACCGGCAGACCGTGGCGTTCTGCCGCGGCCTTAACCGGTGTTGGCGTAAGTACTTTTTTGCGTCCCTGTGGTTTATCAGGCTGAGTCACCACACCCACCACATTGTATCCCTCTGCCATCAGCATATCGAGAGAAGGAACTGCAAATTCAGGTGTTCCCATAAAAACAATATTCAAATCGATCACTCCTTAATTACGACGCGGTCCCGTTTGATCGGCTGCAATTTCGTACACTTTCTCGGCGACATCCGTAAAGAGTACACCATCCAGATGATCAATCTCATGCTGGAATGCACGGGACAGCAAGCCACTACCCGTAATAATCAGCTCTTTGCCTTCACGATCCAGACCTTTAACCGTAACGGTCTCGAAACGGCGAACATCACCATTAATTCCAGGGATACTCAGACAACCTTCCGGTCCAAATTGTTCTCCCTCACTTGCAATGATCTCCGGGTTAATCATCTTGATCAGCCCTTGCTCATCACCTGCGTCGATAACAATCAGACGTTTCAGAATACCAACCTGTGGCGCAGCAAGACCTACACCTTCTGCATCGTACATGGTATCAGCCATATCATCCAGCAATTTTTGTACATTTGGTGTAATTTTGGTTACTTCTTTGGCTCTCTTGTGGAGCACCTCATCTGGTTCTTGCACGATAATGCGAATCGACATGTTGTAAGCACCTTCCTAATCCTCATCATAATTTCAGGACGATATCTGTATTTTGGGGTATTCAATTTAATCTATGTTTATACCGCTTGTTTACATCCGCATTGCTGCAAAATGCTTACATTAACATTTGCGGGTCTACATCCAGACTAATAAGCAATTTTTGCGCCTGAACATCATCGTCCATGCGCCGGGCCGTAGCCAGAGCGAGTCCTATGGCGTCTACATCCCCCCGCCATTTTATCATACATTGGAATCTGTATCTATTCTTGATCCGAGGAATCGGAGATGCTACTGGCCCCAGCACATCAAAGGCATCATTGCTGAATCGATCCAGACTGCCGAGCCATCCGGCCGCATTAGCCTTCTCTTTCAGTATTCGCGTGTAGTTCTCGGCAAGACGAATCAATACCGGAAGCTGCTCATGCGAAAAGGTGACCAGAATCAGGCGACAGTATGGGGGATATTGCAAATTGCGACGGTGCAGCAATTCCTCACGTACAAACGACACGTAGTCATGCTGACTCGCATGCCCGATTGAGTAGTGTTCCGGCGTATAGGACTGAACAAACACTTCACCAGGCAATTGGTGCCGACCCGCTCGGCCAGCTACCTGTGTTAATAACTGAAACGTTTTTTCCGCAGCACGGAAATCAGGTAAATTCAACGCTGAATCCGCTGTTATCACACCAACCAGGGTTACATCCGGGAAATCAAGTCCCTTTGCCACCATCTGGGTGCCCAGCAATACATCCGCCTTTTTCTCACGAAACTGTTTCAGCAGCTTCTCGTGCGCCCCTTTTTCTGTTGTTGTATCCACATCCATCCGAATGACCCGAATGCCCGGAAAGAGCTTTGCAAGTTCTTCCTCGACCCGTTGTGTACCTGTACCAAAGTATCGAATATGCTCACTTCCACAATCCGGACACACTTCAGGAGCCGCTTCCGCATATCCGCAGTAATGACAACGGAGATTATTCGAGCGCTGATGATACGTTAATGAAATATCACATTCGGGACAACCTGCCACATATCCACAACTTCGGCACATGACAAAGGTCGAATATCCACGGCGATTCAGCAGCAGTACCGTCTGTTCACCACGCTCCAAGCGCTCCTCCAGCCCTTTGTGCAAAGCCCTGCTGAACATGGAACGGTTGCCATCCTTCAACTCTTCACGCATGTCAACGATCCGCACTTCAGGCAACTTGTTACCCAGCGCCCGTGTTGGCATCTCCAGCAAGAGTGGTGCAAAATCATCATTACTCTGCGAGCGTGCCGCGTAATAACTTTCCAGCGAAGGTGTCGCTGAACCCAGAACAACCACGGCTTGGTGCTGCTGTGCTCTTTTTACCGCCACATCACGAGCATGATATTTCGGCGTTTCCTCCTGTTTGTAGGAAGTCTCGTGTTCTTCATCCATAATAATCAACCCAAGCCGACTGAATGGAGCAAATACAGCTGAACGCGCCCCAATCGCAACCTTGACCTGACCCTCACGAATCTTGCGCCATTCATCATAACGTTCACCACCAGACAGACGACTGTGCATAACAGCAACTTGGTCTCCAAATCGCCCTTTAAAACGTTCTACCATCTGTGGTGTGAGTGCAATCTCGGGCACCAGTACGATAGCCTGCCGATCCTGTTCGATGCATTGTTGAATGGTTTGAAGATAGACTTCCGTCTTGCCACTTCCCGTAACACCATGTAGCAAAAATACCCCATGGCGTTGTTCCTGCAATCGGCCATTGATATTATCGTAGACAAGTTTTTGCTCATCGGTCAGAACCAGCGGTTCAGTCGCTTTGAACGTCCTGCCCTGATAAGGGTCACGGAAGACCTCAACGTCCTCGGTGACGATCAGTCCCTTTTCCTCAAGACCTTTAATTGTTGCGGCCGATACCTGTAGTGTAGATAACACTTCTTTCATCGGCATGGGTAGCAGTTCTTTCATTTCCAGCAAAAAAGCCAGAATCTCCTTCTGCCGCTGTGCTTTCGCCGGGAATGAAGCAAGTGCTTCCTGAGCAGCAGCAATATCTACAGCCAGATCAACGGACTTCATCGTTTTTTTATTTAACTTGTCCTTGATGGCCTGACTTTCCAGCAGCACGCCACCAAGCAATAATTTTTTAATTAGTGCAGCATGATTGGGATACTTTCGACTCAGTTGTTGCAGCGGTACCTGACCCCGACTTTTGACAAAACGGATGATATCCTGCTGTACTTTCTCGGTCGTAGACTCTTCTCCCCATACAAATAACACCTCATCATCCGGTTGTGCACCCGCCATCTGTCCATCAAGTGCATCTCCCAGCGAGATGTATCGCTCTGCTTTCCCTTTCAATGCCGTCGGCACCATGACCTGTAATGACAAAATCCGGTTACTGGCGTAACGTCCACTCATCCATTCGGCCAACTCAACCAAATCCTTTGACAACGGGGGAACAATGTCCAGCAACTCCTGAATCTGCTTAAGCTTGAATGATTCCTCACCGGTACGCGGCACAAGATCAATCACGAATCCCTGCACCGTCCGATGACCAAAAGGTACACCCACCCGGCTGCCAATCTCGATCCATTCCCTCATCGATTCAGGTACCAGGTAATCAAACGGCCGGTCTGTTTCCTTCACGGGAACATCGACTATGACCTTGGCAATCTCCATATCCTAATTCCTCCCGGCAATGCGCTCCGCCGCAATCCGGAGCAACCGATGAGCCACATCGTCCTTGGCCATCACTGGAAGCTCCTCCACCAAACCTTCCCGGTCATAGATATGTACCGCGTTGGTGTCTGTTCCAAATCCTGCACCCGTGCGGGTTACATCATTGGCTACGATCAGATCACAGTTTTTCCGTTCCAATTTTTCACGTGCATACATCTCAACCGACTGAGTCTCCGCAGCAAAACCAATCAAAAACTGATGGGTCTTCTGTTTGCCCAGCGTTTCAAGAATATCTATATTTTTAACAAGTTCGAGCGACAATGTGTCGCCTTTCTTCTTGATCTTCTCCGTATAAACTTCCTTTGGACGATAATCGGCAACTGCAGCCGCCTTAACCACGATATCAGCATCGTCCCACTCGCGTGTTACGGCTTCATACATATCCTGTGCAGACTGTACAGGGATCAACTCAACGTTCTCCGGTGGCTTGGCTTGGGTATTGCCCATAACCAATTTCACATCTGCCCCCAGATCACGCGCAGCTGCAGCTATGGCAAATCCCATTTTGCCAGATGAATCATTCGTAATGTATCGTACTGGGTCAATGCGCTCAATCGTACCGCCAGCCGTAACAACAACCTTCTTGCCTTTTAACAATGAAGCTTGTCCCTGCCCACTAATGTCTGCAGAATCGCGCTGTTCGAAGAAACGTTCCACCACATCCACAATGCTCTCCGGTTCTTCCAGACGTCCCTTGCCCACATATCCACACGCAAGCAGACCTTCACCCGGTTCAATCATCATGGCTCCCCGTTCAACAAGCAGGTTCATATTATGCTTTACAGCTGGATGATCATACATATGTACATTCATCGCTGGAGCAATCATGACAGGGGCTGTCGTGGCAAGAAGAGTTGTTGAGAGCATGTCGTCTGCCATGCCATGTGCCATCTTGGCAATCACATTCGCAGTAGCCGGGGCAACCAGAACAAGATCCGCCAGATCGGCCAGATGAATATGAGATACGACTGCGGGTTCACGTTCATCAAATGTATCGGTATATACGGTGTTTCGGGTCAACGTTTGCAGCGTCAATTCGGTAATAAACTGTGTAGCGGAAGCTGTCATGATCACATGAACATCCGCTCCCTTTTGCACCAGTCTGCTGCATAATGTTGCCGCTTTGTAAGCGGCTATGCCGCCAGTCACACCAAGCACGATTTTTTTACCGTTCAACATGTTTATTTCCCCCGATATTTATACGACGTCTAAAGAAGATTCCGTTAAAATATGCTTATTCGTAAAAAAATAACAACCTCGCGGTTGTCAATTAATCCGGCTTACGCCGTATGCAGTTGAAGAGTAGCCGCAAGCGGCTTACTCTTCTTCTTCGTCCTGTCCTTTGATGACAACGAGCAGGTCTCCATAGATTTCTTCCAGTGCAACGCCAACTTGTTTATGCGATCTCGCACCTCTTAAATCCGTTTTTTCACCTTCACGTAGCTGTCTAGCCCGGCGGGAAGCAGCAACAACAAGGGAATACTTGCTGTCGACTTTGTTCATCATTTCATCAATAGAAGGATACAGCATATTAACAAACACCTCTTCGCATTAGTATAATCGCAAGTTGCCGCCTGACAGAACTGATGTGGCATGTCTTCACACCCGGGCATTCCGAGAAGGAGTGCTTCAGTATATGATATGACAACTGCCCCACTTATATCGCATTCTGCAGCGGCAAAAGGGATTATTTATTGATCTTACAATGTTCGGCGATTATGATGCTTTCTATTCTCTTGCACGCCAAATCAATTTCATCATTAACAACAGCGTAATCATACTGCTCCAGCAGACTGATCTCATCAACCGCCACGGACATCCGGTGATCAATGGTCGCTTGGCTTTCGGTACCACGACCCTGAATGCGATCTTTCAGCTCGTCCAATGAAGGAGGAAGCAGGAAAACAAAGATGCCTTCTGGGAATTTCTCTTTCACTTTTAACGCGCCTTGAACCTCAATCTCCAGAATGATGTCGCGGCCTTCGTTAATCGTTTTCTCCACAAAATCACGCGGTGTTCCGTAATAATTACCAACATACTCCGCATGTTCCAACAATTGATCTTCAGCAATCATGTTCAGGAACTCTTCATGACTTCTGAAGAAATAGTTCACACCATGTTCTTCACCAAGACGAGGCTGACGGGTTGTTGCCGATACGGAATAGATCAATTCCGGCACCCGTTTGCGCAAAGCGCTGCATACAGTACCCTTCCCGACCCCAGATGGGCCGGACAACACTACCAGTAATCCCTTAGACATATTACACTCCATTTTATTCGTCGTTATCATCATCTTTCGAAGAAAGACGATGGGCGACCGTCTCAGGCTGAACTGCAGACAAAATGACATGATCGCTATCCGTAATAATTACGGCACGAGTACGTCTTCCGTACGTTGCATCAATCAGCATGTGACGATCTCTTGCCTCTTGTATAATTCTCTTGATCGGCGCCGATTCCGGACTCACGATGGATATAATCCGGTTCGCCGATACGATGTTACCGAATCCAATGTTAATGAGTTTGATTGCCATAATCAGGTTCTTCCCCCTATACATGCGACTCTTTTGCCGAAATGTGGCCGTTCATTCGATATTCGCAGCTTGCTCACGAATCTTCTCCAGCTCCGCCTTCATCTCGACAACACGATTCACCAGAGCCAAATGGTTGGCTTTTGATCCAATCGTATTGACTTCCCGATTCATCTCTTGAATTAGAAAGTCCAACTTACGACCTACGGGTTCATCACTCTTCAGCAGTTCCCTGCTCTGTCCAAAGTGACTCTGTAGACGCGTAAGCTCCTCTTCTATGTTAGAACGATCGGCAAACATTGCAATTTCCATACCCAATTTATGCTCATCAAAAGGGAAAGAGCCTTCTTCCTGCATTTCCGTAAGCCTTTGTCTTAGCTTGTTGCGATAATCACTTACCACAGTCGGTGCAAGATCAAGCATTTCGGTATGCAGTGACTCCAGACGGGTAATCCGCCGTTCCAGATCACTGGCCAGATGAAGACCCTCGCGAGCGCGCATCTGTTCAAGGCTGGACAGAGCCTCTTTCAATCCTTCCTGCAGAACTCGCTCCCATTCGTCCTTCTGCTCTTCGGGAATGGAACTTGTCCCATCCGAATGAACCATGACGTCCGGCAGCCCAAGCATATCCACAATACTTGGTTTGCCCTGCAATCCATATTGGGTCTCCAGTTGCTCTGCAGCCTGCAGATAGGCCCTGACCGTCTGTTCATTCAGAACAGCGGGAAGAGCCTGGTCTTCCACTTTTTCTTTCATTACATAAACATCAATCCGCCCGCGTTTCAAACGACTCTGTACGATCTTCCTCAAACCGTCTTCATAATACGTCCACTCTCTTGGCAGACGCATCATCACTTCGCAATAACGATGATTAACAGATTTGATCTCTAATTGTACCTTATAGCCGCCAAAATGAAAGGCGGATTGACCGTATCCGGTCATACTGAATGACATCGGCATCACATCCGTTTTACTATTGTAATTGATTATTAGGGTTGAAACAAGTAGGACATTGATGCTCCGACTTCTCCCATACGTATTGAGTCAGTTCGGCCGTCATGCCATAGAACATAAACGGTGTCATAAGATAGATGCCTTTGAAATGCGCTGTTGCTACGTCCAGCAATTCCTTGGCAATTTTCACCCCCATCGCACGGCCTTCTTCGCCTTCCAGACCTGCCATACGGGAACGCACTTCGTCCGAAAGCTGAATTCCGGGAACCTCGTTGTGCAGATACTCTGCATTCCGTCCACTTGCCAGTGGCATTACACCTACAAAAATGGGCACATCCAGATGTTTGGTGGCTTCATGCATTGCTACAATCAACTCAGGATCATAGATCGGTTGTGTCATGATGTAATCTGCACCAGAGGCAATTTTCTTCTCCAGACGTTGTACAGCTTTCTCCAAATATTTCACATTGGGATTAAATGCTGCTCCGATGACAAAACCAGCTTTTTGCTTCAGCGGTTTACCTGAGAAAGCCACTCCATCGTTCAACTGTTTGATCATGCGTATGATTTCAAAAGAAGTCAGATCGTACACCGAGCTTGAACCCGGCAGATCACCAAACCTTGCAGGATCTCCTGTTACAGCCAGTACATGATTAATACCCAGAGCATCAAACCCCATCATGTGGGACTGCGTTCCAATCAAATTCCGGTCACGGCAGGCAATATGCACCAGTGGACGGAGGCCCGTGCGATCCTGAACGAGGTGACCCAGCGCCATGTTGCTCATCCGTGTAACCGCGAGTGAATTATCAGCCAGTGTCAGGGCATCTGCTCCTGCTGCTTTTAATGTCTCGGCACCTTTCATGAACTTGGCAATGTCCAAGTCACGCGGCGGGTCAAGTTCAACAATGACCGTGTGACGCTGCTTGACCAGATCAACGATTGTAGGCTGTCCTCCACGTCCGGAACGCTCATCCACATGTTCATGCAACACAATACGCGGTTTGGATTCTGACGGATCAGGCTCCAAAATAGGCGAAGGCACATAGTCAGCAAGCGCCTCTTTCATAGCGGTAATATGATCAGGTGTCGTACCACAGCAACCGCCGATAATACGAGCACCCAGTTCAGCAAATTGCACTGCCGTCTGACCAAAGTACTCCGGAGTCGCACCATAACGGAACTGACCATCCACATAATCTGCTGCACCCGCGTTCGGGTAGACGGACATTGGAATACCAATACGTCCGGAGACGGTTTCCATGGCACGCATAATCCCGTTTGGACCTGAGCGACAGTTAAAACCAATGACGTCCGCACCCTGCTCCCGCATGATCCGGAAGGCTTCAGGCATTGTATATCCATCCAGTGTATGCCCTACATCCTCTACCGCGAACTGTCCAATCACCGGCAGATCACTCAGCTTGCGCGCTTGCAAAAGGGCAATATCCATTTCCTCGATATCATAGAAGGTTTCAAGCAAAATGCCATCCACGCCTTCATCAAGCAGTGCAGAGATCTGTTGTTGATAAAAGCGTTTCAGTTCACTCGTTGACACGTTTGTCCGCTTGCCACCTCGAATGGAACCAACTGCACCAAGCACATAACCGGTATCCCCAGCTACCTCTTTGGCAATGCGAACGCCGGCACGGTTCACGTCCTCCACCTTGGACTCCAGACCGAACTTGGACAACTTGTCGTAATTGGCAGAATACGTATTTGTTTCAAATATTTCTGTACCTGCATCCCGATAACGGCGATGTACATCCGCCACCACTTCAGGTGAAATCAAGTTTAATTCTTCATATGAAATCCCTACCGGGAACCCCATTTGGTACAGAAATGTTCCCATGGCCCCATCTCCAACGAGAACCCGTTCCTGCATAACTTTGCGCAAATCCGCCTTCATCCCATTTCCCCCCGCCTAGCTGTGATCATTTACATACTAATGTAACACAAAAAACGCTAAAAAACGAAGAAAAACACAGGTTTTTAATGAGTATCCAGCTCATATGGACTTTCTTGCCATACAGCCCCCAATATGTCTCTGTACAGGAGACACGACCTATCCTTTTTGACAAAAAAAGAGGCCCACAGGCCCCTTTGGTTAAACCTTTCACTTTTTTATGAAGTGATTCCTTTAAAAACAACTTCAGCAGGTCCAGTCATGTACACATGATTGTCAGCTTCATTCCACTCAATGTGCAGATCCCCACCCTTGAGGCTGATAACAGCTGTACGATCTGTATGTCCGTTCAGGACAGAGGATACCAGTGTCGCACAAGCTCCGGTTCCACAAGCGAGTGTTGGACCCGCTCCGCGTTCCCATACACGCATGTCCACATATCCACGGTCACGAACTGTGGCGAATTCCACATTGATTTTTTTTGGAAACATCGGATGCACTTCAAGAAGTGGTCCCCAAGTTGTGAGGTCAAAATTCACAGCGTCATCTACATAGATAACCGCATGTGGGTTACCCATGGATACGGCAGTGAATTTGAACGCATGTCCATTCGCTTCAATGTAGTGATCAACCACTGGGTTGGCATCCACCGTTGTAGGCACTTGAAGACCATTCAGGATCGGCTCACCCATGTCGACACGTACCGTTTCCACTTTACCATCACGAATGTTGAGACTCACAGGTTGTACCCCTGCACCAATCGTTTCAATGGTGATCTGCTCCTGGTTCACGTGACCATGATCGTATACATATTTGGATACACAGCGAATGGCATTACCGCACTGCTCTGCTTCCGAACCGTCCGAATTCATGATACGCATCTGAAAGTCCGCCTTCTCCGAAGGCAGTATATAAACCAGGCCGTCCGCACCAATGCCAAAGAAACGGCTGCACCATTTCACAGCCAATTCTGCTGCATCTGCCGGAAGCTCCTTTTCACCAAATACAACGATAAAATCGTTACCAAGTCCATGCATTTTCGTAAATTCCATAATCTTGCCCACTCCTTTTGGCAGTCTGCTGCCAAAGCTATATTCTTGCTCTTCTACAGGATTACCATAGAAATTCATATTCAATATTTACACAAAAAAAGCTATCCTGCAAAATGCCAAAGCTGCCGCTTTGAATCATTTTGAGGATAGCATAACGAAATGGGTAAGGAAAAGGTATTGATTTTATGCTGAAAACTTTGTACTTTTCGGTACGAAGCGGCCAGAACCACCCATACGGCGGCGGTTACGACGACCACCCCACACGCTGCCTGCGCCCATAAGGAACGTTGGAATGCCCGCAGCAACGATACAGAGCGCCCATTCACGCAATCCCAGAGGTACGGTTTTGAAGATTGGCTGCAATGGTTCAACGTACATGACAACCAGCATCAGTACAACCGATGAAATCACCGCAAGAACCAGATATTTGTTCTGTAAAGGATTCCGGTGGAAGATGGACCGTGAACTACGGCAATCAAAAACATGGATAAGTTGCGCCAAAACGAGTGTAGCAAAAGCTACAGACTGTGCCTTGATGAGTTGACCCGGATTCTCCGGTGCAGCCTGTAAGGTAAGCCAGAACGCTCCGAGTGTGCATAATCCAATCAACACACCCCGGCTGACGATTTTCCAACCCAGTCTGCGGGCAAAAATGTTTTCCTTTGCTCCACGGGGTTTGTGTTCCATCAGATCTTTTTCAGGCTGATCTACCCCCAGCGCCATTGCAGGCAAACCATCCGTCACCAGGTTAACCCACAGAATCTGAATAGGCACGAGTGGCAGCGGCAAGCCCATCATCATTGCAAAGAACATTGTCAATATTTCGCCCACGTTCGACGCCAGCAAATAACGGATAAACTTGCGAATGTTCTCATAAATATTACGGCCTTCTTCAATCGCAGCCACAATCGTTGAGAAGTTATCATCACTCAGAATGAGCGCCGAAGCTTCCTTCGTCACATCTGTGCCTGTGATGCCCATCGCAATCCCGATGTCAGCCGCTTTAATCGCCGGAGCATCGTTCACTCCATCACCCGTCATCGCGACGACATGCCCTTTGCGCTGTAACGATTTCACGATGCGAAGTTTGTGTTCAGGAGACACTCTTGAGAACACATATATGCCCTCTACCTGTTTATCCAGTTGCTCGTCTGTCATGCCTGCAAGTTGCTGACCACTTAACGATGCGCCTCCGCGTGGAAGAATCCCCAACTGATGCGCAATGGCTTCTGCCGTTGTTCCATGATCACCTGTGATCATGACGGTACGAATGCCTGCTTTGCGGCATGTTGCAATTGCATCTCGCACTTCACGACGCGGTGGATCTATCATACCTGCAAGTCCTACGAAGACAAGCTGACTCTCGGCGGCGTGTTCGTCAGCCACTTTTTCTTCCGGTCGCACTTCACGATAGGCCATTCCGAGGACACGCAGTGCCGCTCCGGCCATGCTCTCGTTAGCTGCCATCACTTTCTGTCGCAGCGTTCCAGTGAAAGGTACGACCTTGCCTTCCCACAAAATATAACTGCAGTGTCCGATCAACACATCCGGGGCACCTTTGGTATAGATCATTCGGCCTCCCTGATGATGAACCAGGACCGACATGCGTTTTCGCTCCGAATCAAACGGGAATTCCTGCTGGCGGGCATACAACTCTTTGAGTCCGGCAGGAGTAAGCCCCATTTTGGAGGCCAGTGTGACGAGTGCCCCTTCCGTCGGATCACCTTTCAGCTCCCAGAGTACATTATCTCGTTGAACGGTTTCTTCTTGAAGATCACCTTTTTTCGTGTTTTTCTTGCTGTCCTTTTTGTTATCCTTGCCCTTTTTCTTGCTCCCCACCTCGCTTGCAACACTTTCCACAATACTCGCATTGTTGCAAAGCGCACTAATCTGAAGCATTCTGCGCAGGGACTGGTCACTCTTCAGTTCCACCATGCGACCGTTCTCCAGCATCTGTCCTTCAGGTGTGTAACCATCCCCGGTAACCTTGATGTTACGTCCCTCCAGCCACACATCCGTTACTGTCATCTTGTTCTGGGTGAGCGTACCTGTCTTATCCGAACAGATTACAGATGCACAGCCCAGAGTTTCGACGGAAGGCAGTTTGCGTACAATGGCCTTACGTTTGATCATACGCTGTACGCCTAGTGCGAGTGCAATGGTTACAATGGCCGGCAGACCCTCCGGTATGGCAGCCACCGCGAGGCTGACCCCAGCCAGAAACATGCCAACGGCTGGTTGTCCGTGCAATATCCCTGCGACGACAACCATTATGGTTAATCCCAATGCGACAAAAATCAGAATTTTGCCCAATTGCTCCAGCCTGTGCTGCAAAGGTGTTTCTTGCTCCTCCGTATTTTGGATCAGATCGGCGATTTTCCCCATCTCCGTCTCCATCCCTGTACGAATGACCACACCTTTGGCTGTGCCACGAGTGACCATGGTACCCATAAAACCAATATTCTTCTGATCACCCAGCGGAACGTCCTCGTCCGCAATCGGCAAGCAATGTTTGCTTACAGGAACCGATTCCCCGGTAAGTGCCGACTCCTCGACATCCAGACTGTTCGTTTGCAGCCAGCGCACATCCGCGGGTATACGGTCCCCACTCTCCACCATGACAATATCCCCGGGGACAAGTTGTTTGGCGGCAAGGTGTACTTCCTGGCCTGAACGAAGCACTTTGGCAAGAGGTGCAGACAACTGTTTCAATGCACGAAGAGATCGTTCAGCCCGGAATTCCTGTACAAACCCCAGAATTGCATTCAGTACGATAATAGCCACAATCGTTACTGCATCCAGATACTCACCCAGTAATCCGGATACCAACGTTGCTCCCATCAACACCAGCACCATAAAATCCTTGAACTGATTCAAGAGCAATGTAATTGGAGAAATGCGTTTCCCCTCGCTCAGTTCATTCGAACCGACCACTTTCCTCTTCTCTGCTACAGCTTCATCCGTCAATCCTTCCTGCGGGCTGACGCCAAGAGTGTTACGAAGCTCTTCATCACTAAGTTGATGCCACTTGGTATGTTCCATGCTTCAAGTTTCCCTCCCAGTCTGTATTTCATCTGCAAAATAAGCTCACATGACTCACCGGCGCGCTGGTCGACAGGCTGTACACTATGCCGGACAAACTACCTGCTCTATATGTATTCGGACAGGTCTGTGATTAGCACCCGGAAGGTGAATCCTTTCCCTGATGGACAGAATAGGCTAAAATAAAAGTCTGCGATGTTCTGCGCAGTACCAATTCAAGCGTTCAACAGGCAAGCAACGAAGAATCTGTAGCCAGTCCTTGTTTTTTTACATACCTGGTTGCACGTTTCAGTTATATAGATGAAGCATTTGGCATGATAAATGCAGATGCTCGATAGAGAGAGGAAGTGGAAAAAATGGCATTGGACGGCATTGTAACACGGGCCATTGTTCATGAACTGCAAGGCTGCATTGGTGGACGTATCAGCAAAATCCATCAGCCGAATGGCCATGACGTAGTTCTCACCCTGCGTGCTCAGCGCGGAAATAGTAAATTGCTTGTTTCGGCTAGCCCAACCTATCCCCGTGTGCATTATACAGAAAAGACTTTCCTTAACCCGACGGAAGCACCCATGTTCTGCATGTTGCTCCGTAAGCACTGTGAAGGTGCAATCATTGAGGAGATCCGTCAGATTGGCATGGAGCGTATTATTCACATCAATGTGCGCCAGCGCGACGAACTCGGGGATGTATCGGTTAAACGGATCATCATTGAATTGATGGGGCGTCACAGTAATATTATTTTGCTTGATCCTGTAACTGGAACGATTCTGGATGGTATTCATCATGTGACTCCGTCCATCAGCAGCTACCGGGTAATCATGCCTGGATTCTCGTATACCGCTCCCCCCGAACAACATAAAAGTAATCCGCTCGAAGTAAGTCGTACGGCATTCGAGGACAGCTATCATGCCGCTGAAGAAGAGGCATCACGCTGGCTTGTGAACTCCTTTAGCGGTCTTAGCCCGTTAATTGCGGGAGAGATTGCTGCACGTGGGATTGCTGCTGAAGGCCCAGTGAGCACTCAGGCTGTGGTGGAGGGTGAGAGCCAAGTTGAGGCTGGTGCACTCTGGAACGCTTTTGAAGCCGTGATGGGGCCTGTCAGAGATCATATCTACACGCCTGTAACCGGAATGAACGCCAAAGGCAAAATGATTTTCTCGGCCGTTCATCTTCAGAGCATTCAGGACGTGGAGAAAACCTATGACACGATGAGCAAGTGCATGGAAGATTATTACGGAGACAAGGCTGAACGGGACACGGTAAAACAAAGAGTAAGTGATCTGCTCCGTTTTCTGCAGAATGAGCGAAGCAAGAACATCAAAAAGCTGGACAACTTGAACAAGGACCTTCTGGAAGCGGATGATGCGGACAAGTTCAAACTATGGGGTGAGTTGCTGTTTGCCTCCCTGCATCAGGTCCACAAAGGGGACAAGAGCGTGGAGCTTGTGAACTTCTACGATGAAGACCAAGCCAACATTACCATTCAGCTTGATCCGCTGCTTACACCATCTGACAACGCACAACGTTATTTCAAGCGGTATAACAAATACAAGAACAGTCTGGCTGTCATTCATGAGCAGCTTGGCAAAACCAAAGACGAGATTGACTATCTCGATAACCTGTTACAGCAGCTCTCTATTGCATCGATGAATGACATTGAGGAAATACGGGACGAGCTTGTGCAGCAAGGATACCTTCGTGACCGCAATAAAAAGGGTAAAAAGAAGAAGAAAAGTGACCGTCCAACCGTACACCAGTTCACCTCCTCCGAGGGGATTGATATTCTTGTGGGCAAAAACAACCTGCAGAATGAGTACGTGACCAACCGTCTCGCTTCTTCCAACGACACCTGGTTGCATACCAAAGACATTCCAGGTTCACATGTTGTTATTCGCAGTACGGACTTTGGTGAAGCTACATTGGAAGAAGCAGCACAGCTTGCTGCCTATTTCAGCCAAGCCAAAGAATCAAGCAGTGTACCTGTGGATTACACGTTTATCCGTCATGTGCGCAAACCAAGTGGTGCGAAGCCCGGTTTTGTCATCTATGATCATCAGAAGACCTTATTTGTTACGCCAAATGATGAATTGATCAAAAGTCTGCCATCCACGATTAAAAATGGATAAGGCTATATAAATTGAACTAAAGATTATTTACACTGACACTACGATGACAGAACAACCTTCCAATCGCTGTTATCCTCCGTTATCGTGTAAATGATTAGTTCAACTTATATAGATGTAAAAGTAACAAAGACAGAATCCCCTGACCATTAACGGTTCAGGGGATTTTTGCGGTTGCAGTACTTGTTTGAATGATATGTGAAGCTCAGCTTATTTAGCTTTCTTTTTGAATGTTAATTCATTTATATGTATAATAATTCAATTGATGAATAAAATTTGTCGTTAAAGGAAGTGTACCATGACCATACATATTCGAGAAACTCAACCTGATGATCTGAAACCCCTGATGGCATTAATGCATGACTATGTAGTGGGATTCTACAACAACCCCTGGCCTGGTGATCAATCCATCCAGCTTTTGATCAACAACCTGCTTAATCAGCAGATCGGTGCGCAATTCGTGGCAGAAGAGGACGGGAAGCTTATTGGATTTTCCACCCTGTTCTTTACATACAGCACGATGAAAGCAGAGCGTTTCGCCATCATGAATGACCTATTCGTTACGGAAACATTCAGAGAAGGCGAAGCGGAAGCCAAATTATTTGCACACTGTCAGCAATATACGCGTGACCATGGATGTGCATATATGTCTTGGATCACAGCAGTGACCAATGAGCGGGCACAGCAATTATTCGAACGTCTTGGGGCTACACGTGGCGATTGGGTAAACTATTCGATCACGTAGACTTTTTTTAACAAAAAAAGGACATGAATACATGTAGGTTTAGCCTACTATGTTTCCATGTCCTATGCTCTTCCTACCTTAGAATGTATCTCTATAAACAACAAAAAACTCATAGCCCTATAAAGTGTTAACCTGTCTAGATTAGACTACCTCTTGCTGTTTGCAGCCGCCTGCAATCTTTTCAACACATCGACCGTTACGGTCTTGCTACCAAGATCCCCGTGGAAAACAACACCTTGCCGTTTACCATGATAATCAGATCCACCTGTTTCAATGAGTTCGTATTCCTTGGCCAGCTCACCATACCTGCGTTCCTCTTCCGGGCCATGGTCCGAATGAAACACCTCAATGCCATCTGGACGAGAGTCTTCGATGATACGTCGCACCAATTCATCATCATTATATAGACCCGGATGGGCAATTACAGCGGCTCCACCTGCGGCTCTGATCCACTCGCACGCATCCTCTGGTGCAACGCGGGGTACAGATACAAAACCTGGCTTGCCTTCAGCAAGATACTGATCAAATGCATCCCGCATGTCGACCGCATATCCCTTCTTCACCAGCACATCGGCCATATGAGGTCTGCCAATACTCTCATCCGGCTCTAACGGTCGTCCTAGCTCATTCAGTACCTCCTGCCAGCTTATATCAAGCCCAAGTTCTTGGAGCTTGGCGATAATCAGATGATTGCGCTCATCTCGCGCTTCTCGTAATCCGCGCAACCGTTGCAGGAACTGCTCATCCTCTGTATTCACATAATACCCAAGCACATGAATATCTTTCCCACCAGCCCGAGTGCTGATCTCCACTCCGGCAACAACATCAATATCGTACTCTTTTCCCGCTTGTTGCGCTTCCGCTACACCGGCTACTGTATCATGGTCTGTTAGGGCAACCGCAGATAGCCCTTTTTGTTTGGCAAGCTTCACATTATCAGCAGGTGGCTGCATTCCATCTGAAGCCTGACTATGCGTATGAAGATCACAGCGTCCTTGGCGCTGATCCATGAACAACAGCTCCTTTGTGTAAATTGATTATGATTCAATCTTATCTATCATTGATGTTGCCAACGATTATGCCTTTCCCGTCTTATGTACCGACTTAGGCTGCTCCTGCTGACGCAGATAATTCAGGAAAGCGACTGCTGACAGGGGCAACAAGGACGATTTTAGATGGATGGCATAGAACTGCCTTTTGAATTCGAGTCCGCGGATATCCACAATATGAACAAGTCCCAGAGCCAGTTCATGCTGCACCGAAGAAGGAGATAACATCGTAATGCCTACCCCTGCCTCTACGGCCGATTTTACCGCTCCTGTACTGCCAAGTTCCATTACAACATTCATATCCTGTGGATCAATCTTTTTCTTTTGCAATTGGTCTTCCATCACCTGACGAGTACCCGAGCCCTTCTCACGCAACACAAAAGGATAATTCATTACATCCTCAATATTCACTTTGCTGCGCTTAGCCAAATCATGCCCGGCAGGTACAATCAGTTTCAGCTCGTCCTGCATGACAGGCTCTACAATCATGTCCGGGTGGTTCACTGGCGCTTCAATCAGACCAAAATTAAGCTGGTGCTTCAATATATCATCCATAATTTGCGTTGTATTCATCACTTTCATGACGATGGAAATATCCGGATATTGAAGTGCAAATGGTCCGAGCATGCGTGGAAGCACATATTCCCCGATTGTTAAACTGGCTCCCAACTGGAGTCGGCCCTGTAACATCTGGGTAAACGCCGACATCGCTTCGTCCGTCTGTCTGACCAGCTCTACACTCCGTTTCGCATGAGGTAATAACGTCCGGCCCGCCTCGGATAATTCTATTTTTTTGGTGGAACGATGCAGTAACTTGGTGCCAAAATAGTCTTCCAATGATTGAATCTGCATCGTTACTGCCGGTTGAGTCATATGTAATGCTTGTGCAGCAGCCGAGAAACTCCCCTTCTCTGCTACCGTATAAAAAATATGCAATTGGTGAAAATTCATATCTTCGCCCCTCTTCGATTACACTCTCTACATTGTAGCCGATTTCCCGCTTGGCAACAAAAAAAGCATGCAGCTTGTCTGCATGCGATAATACTTGAATCTATGAGTTCAACATATTGAATCTACTCCAACTTACTTATGCTTACGGCTATTTTTGACCAGCGTCATTCTTCTTGAATGTCTTAACCATGAATAATATGACTTCAGGTCCCTTAATTCAATGGTCTCCGACATACGTCCCAGAAACGTAACTACAATCATTTTGTGCAGCGGGTTGCCCGCAATATCATATTCTCCTTCAAGTTCGGAAAATTCGGCGACCACCACCAGATCCTCATCAATCAGGTAGACGTCCTGTTCATTACGGTAGTATGGTGTTATTCGGTCCTGCTTCAGACACTCCCATAACCACGCCGCAATATGGTCATCATCACTACGTGCAGGCTCAATACGGTCTGCATACCGCATCTTGGCATGATGGGTAATGACGATGTCGGCCACTTTCTTGTCTCCAAGAGCCACGAAAAACGGCTCGTAGGTGCTCCAACGTTGCATCACCTTATCACGCATGGGAATCACTCTCCACCAGATAGGACTTTCTATCTATTTATTACCAAATATATTACAACATTAGTCCCGCAACCTCAAGGCGTAAGTTTAACTTTTTTTCACAATAGCCAATTTGTGTATAATTCAAGAAAAGAGCGACCCCAAAGGGTCCCTCCAGTTTCTCGTCTATATTCCGTAAAAGCTCGTTTTGTCCATCGTTTTGCTGGCATACTCGGTTTTGATCTCATTACGATACGAGCGTTCGATCTTGCGCACATAGGAAAGTCGCTTCACATTTTTCATCGTATCATCAGCCCGTTCTGCATTAACATACATGACTACATAATGCATACGGCGGGAGATATAATGCACGGTGCCATATTTTTCGAGATTACGGGCAGCCTTCAAATCACTGACCCAAATAATGAATCCTGTCCTTTCCGCAAACATCATCGTTCCCCGCCCTTCTATAATGATTACTTAACTGCAACCACACTTGCCGCCACTACCGCAGCCGCCCTTCGGATTCGGATCATTGCTCGGTACCTTAATGGTCGTTGACACTGCAAATGCAATGGTCTCTGACATCTGGAATAACATATCATCCAGGGACTTCTCTGCCTGTTTGAAGCGGATTACCGCCTCGAAATTTTCCAACTCCTGTTCCAGAGCCTTCACCTGGTCTTTTGCTGCATGATAATCCGGGTGAAAATGACCGAAACGTTGTGTTTCTTCAAACAATTCCTTCTTGGCATTCAGCTTCCGAATCCCCATCTGAATCTCAGGGGTAGTCTCGACTTGCTGCTTCCAATATAAATAATCCGATACTTCGGCAGATTGGTTAATCATGTCGCCCAGTTCATATGCGCCCGTTAACACTTGGGCCATATCGACCGTGTTCATTTCCGCTACGCTCATGAAATATTCATCCTATCTATATATAAAGTTCTACTTAACGTAGACTACCTCATCATAGCATATCCATGAATAGTTAAGAAGAGTTTTTCCTGCAATTAGAAATACGGGGAACTCGAAAATTCGCCTTTCAACCTGATATTCACGTGAAATAGTCAGGTTATGACATCATCTGGCAGGATAAGACGCATTGTATCCCACTCTGACGGGGAGAATGTACGCCATTCCGTCTCTGATGTATTTTCACTTGAATCCAGCATACACCAACCGCTTAAAGTCCATTGTTCATGACCCTCTACCTGATGTGGAATGAGGTATTGCGTACGATTTTCCTGTTGTATACCCAGCTTGGTCTGCCACTCAATGGCTTTGGCAGCAATCTGTCGTGCGGTTGAACTATGATATCGACGCCACCCCCTGTACCAGGTCTCCGGTATCTCCTCAAATCCCAACAGAGAGAACTTCTTCTCAATGACAGAATGATCACGCTCCAACCCATGCAGAGAAGCAGGAACATCAACCAGACCTTGATTATCGGGTGTGTAGAAAGAAGAATATACACCGCTCAACATATCTTTTTCTGATAACTTCGGATCATCTGTGGGGCCTGTACTTGCCTCCATTACCTTCATACTCCGATCTACAGTCAACGGTGTAGCACCCGTCCCCTTTCCCCAATCTGCTAACGCAATCCGTACATTCTCCGGTATGCCTGTCAGAGCATATTGATCCAGAAACTCCATCACTTCATGTAGTCCATACCCTCTGGCAATGGCCGAAATGAATCGTTCTCTTGTCAAACGGTAGATGGACATTTGATCACGTGTCACCCGTTCTGCGTATTGCTCAAGCATCCAGATCACATCAGGCCCTGCTTCCGGCGGCACCAACATTTCAAAATCAGGCTGCATGTAAAATCCAGACGGCTCCGTCTCACTTACCATCTCTTGTTCCCGATTTAACAGGCTCTGCGGTTCGATCAACCAGCGGAATGCCAGCTCTCCCGACTGATCTTCTCCTACTTCACCATAACCCCAGCCAGCCAGTGCGCAGAGCCAGCCCCTGACTCGTGGTTTCAATTCCGAATTCTCTATATGGCACCATATGTTTTTTTCTGGAGCAAGCACTGCCAATTGATAACGGAAATGCTGCAACGCGGGTTCAGCTTCACCGTATCTTTCCATACACGCTTGATATATTTCCCGATGCATCTGTCTCCACGAAAGCTTCAACCATTTTTGTAATCGATGATCTACAATTTGAATTTGGCCATCTGACTTCTGAACGAGATTCAGACTGAGCAGTAGATCGAGAAGGATTGCTACGTGGGTCGGATACAAATCCGAATGTTCATATTGGATACCCAGACCTTCAAAGTCTGTCGAAGATAATACCGTGATCACACTTAATTTTTGAACACTTTTTTTATGTATAGTGCCTTTACCTGTCAAAGGAAGTCCTTCTCTTTCAATCCACGCGACCAAATGAAGTAACTCTGCAGCAATATCCGGCTTTCCCTCCTGTAGTACTTGAGCATGTTGTGTTATCTGTTCAACGGTTATGCCCACTCTTTGTGCGTAAGCACTCGTCAATGTCTCCATCAGTGAAGCAGGAATATAGAATAATTGCTCCCCCCAGCTCTTATATGCAGATTCAATCCATCTTTGCTGCCTAAGGTTGACGAATGAGGATTTGACTTCTGCGACACTTAGTCCTTCGATGGCCCACTGTTCTCGCGACAGGAGGGAGGAAAAAGGCTGACCGGCATGTTTGTGAAAAATTGCACCAAGCACTTTTTGCTCCACCAAAGCAAGCTTTGACCATGAATCAAGATTCAGTACCATAGGCTCATCTATTGGTTCAAATGAAGACATATCCCAATCCCTCCTCTTTTCGCGAGTATAAATGAACTATTCGTTCTCATGCACGATGGCATATTCATATCCTTGCTCCACCAAGAACATCTGACGATTTAATGCAAACTCCTGTTCCTTACTATCCTCTGATACCAGTGCATAGAAATATGCTTTGTTTTCTCCAGCTTTCGGTCTCAGAATTCTCCCCAAACGTTGTGCCTCTTCCTGCCTTGACCCGAAACTTCCGGATATCTCAAGCGCAACAGCAGCATCGGGTAGATCCACAGCAAAATTGGCAACCTTGGATACAACAATCGTTTTAATCTCCCCTCGTCGAAAAGCGGCAAACCATTTGATTCGCTCTTGCTGTGACATGGTTCCCGAGATCAGAGGTGCTTCAATTTCCCGGGCAATCAACTCGAGTTGATCCAGATATTGTCCAATCACTAACGCAGGTAAATCTCGATGACGTTCCAGCAAACGCTTGACTACACGTACTTTTGCCGGATTCTCGGCAGCCAATCGAAATTGGTGCTTAACCTCAGCTTGCAGATAATTCGATCTTAGTTCCGGGGAAAACGGGATACGTATCTCCTGACATTGTACATCAGCAATCCACCCTTGCTGCTCCAGTTGTTTCCACGGCATATCATAGAGCTTTGGACCAATCAGCGAGAAAACATCCTGTTCACAGCCATCTTCTCGAACCAATGTAGCCGTTAATCCCAGTCTTCGCGTAGCTTGAATATCCGCAGTTGCACGAAACACTGGTGCTGGCAGCAAATGTACTTCATCATATATGATCAGCCCCCATTGCCGCTCACTGAGCAGTTTAATGTGGGTAAAATCAGCATCCTTTGATTTCCGGTGTGTAAGAATCTGATATGTAGCTACAGTCACAGGTTTTACCTGTTTTTTCTGACCTGAATACTCACCAATCTGTTCGCTGGTAATCGTGGTTTTGTCTTGAATTTCCTGAATCCACTGTCGCACAGACGTTGTATTGGACGTTAAAATCAAGCATTCACATTGAAGCCGCTCCAGCACGGCCATGCCAATGACCGTTTTGCCTGCCCCGCAAGGAAGTACGAGTAAACCACTTCCTCCCATGCCCTCACTACCTTCGAATGCATCCACAGCCTCTCTCTGGTAAGAACGCAGCGCAAATTGCTCAGAGTGGTCCCCCGGACCATTGGTTCGCCATTGGAATGAAAGCTTGGTTCCCTCCCGATACCCCACGTAATCAAGTACGGGGTAACCTAACCTTGTTAATTCCCTTTTTAATAACCCTCGCTGTTCTCCTGGAAGCAGTAGTTCATGAGCGTCCTTGCGTTCCATGCGAAAGGCAGCTATCGTTTTCAATCCACTTAATTCATCCAGCAACCGCTCATCCTCACTGTAAAGACGCATTCTGGTGTGATCTGCTTCGGAATGCAGCCTTAATTTGCCATACTGATCCATGATTCTCCGAACATCCTGTATGAGTGCAGCAGGTACGTTCCAGCGGGATACCAGCTCCAAACTTGCGATGACCTGATCTGCATTCCATCCCAGCGCAGCCGCATTCCAGAGCGATAACGGAGTGATTCGGTAGGTATGAAACGCTGCCGGTGTCTTAACCAGTTCTGAATACATCCCAAGCTGCTCTCTTGCTCTTTCGAATCCGGGGTGGCCAACTTCCAGCAAAACTGTAAAATCTCGCTGAACGATACAAGCATCTGTCCTTACCATATGTTCTGTTCCTTCCATTTGGAGCCTTCCTCCTATCACAAAAAAAGTCCAGTTCCGGCAGCTTCCGAAAATGAACCTCTATAATTGCGAGTTCAAAAAGTCTGGTTTTCAGTACCGAGAAGATGGACTTTTTGAACAACATCTATAAAAATCCACAAAAAAACATCCTGCCCATACCTCGGTATGAACAGGATGCCCAACTGGCTATAAAGTCATTCGGCTGTGTAACCCTTAGCCATGGCGATAAATAATCTCACGGCTGTCTGCATCGCGTCTTCATCAAAATCAAACATCGGATGATGATGCGGATAGATCGCATTTTTATCCGGGTTACCTGCTCCAACAAACATAAAGCACCCTGGAACCTTCTGTAGATAATAAGCAAAATCTTCCGCTGGCATCAGCATTGGGGAAGCTTGCACTCGTTCTGCCCCAAATAATTCTGTAGCTTCTCTGAAGAAACGTGCTGTCTCCTGTTCATCGTTCACCACAGGCGGATATCCCATAATATATTTCACTTGCGTTTCTGCTCCATAAGCTGCCCCTGTCTGGGCTACCATGGTAAGCACACGCTCTTTCATCCCGTTTCGGGTCTCTTCATCAAACGTTCTTACCGTACCGCTCATTTTGCATTGCTCTGCAATTACATTCTGAGCCGAGCCCGCCTGCATTGTACCAATGGTCAGCACCGCGGGTTGCAATGGATCAACCGAACGACTGACAACGGTCTGAAGCTGCATCACAAGCGCAGAACCCGCGATAAGACTATCTATCGTGGATTGTGGCATCCCGCCATGTCCACCTTTGCCTTTGATCTCAATGTAAAAATCGTCCGCCGCCGCCATCATCGGTCCTGCTTTACTGGCAACAACACCTACAGGCAGCGGGGTCCACAGATGAATTCCGTATATGACATCCACGCCTTCAAGCGCACCATCCGCAATGACCTGAACTGCACCGCCCGGCAGCAGTTCTTCTGCTGGCTGGAACAAAAAACGAATCTCGCCTTGGATCTCCTGCTTGTGACGGCTGAAATACAATGCCGTACCGAGCAAGATTGAGATATGACCATCGTGGCCGCATGCATGCATCGCCCCTGCTTGTTGTGATGCATACTCAATATTCTTCTCATCCTGAATTGGCAGTGCGTCCATGTCAGCTCGCAGCATGACGACAGGACCCGGCTTGTCCCCACGAATGGTACCGATGACCCCGTGACCACCAACATGACGCCTCACTTCCACGCCAAAGCTCTCCAACATATCCGCTACAAAAGAGGATGTCTTCTCCTCATGAAAGGAAACCTCTGGATTGCGATGAAGGTGACGCCGCCATTCCACCATGTGGATCTGCAGATCTTCCCACCATATATTATTAGTCATGTCTCTCCACCCTTTCAATCTTAAACGGGACTTGGATCAAGCCCGAACCTTCCTCTTCAAACCTATTGCTGTATATTGTAGCAGAATTGGAAGAAAACCGATACGAAACGCCTTTGGAAAGCTTGCACGGGAAGGGGAAACATACTATCATGAACTAGAGAAATACTCGAGAAATTATACTCGGAAGCTTATGAGGAGGATCAAACGCTTATGATTTTTGAGAATACAGGCTTGGATGGCTTGAAGAGCGACTTGGCATACCTGGATGAGAGCGCCGAGAAAGTCGGATTTGTCCGGTGGCAATGGGAATATTACCGTGCTACATATGACTACAAAATTGAAGATGAACAAACCAACTCAGAATACTTTGTACGCATTAATACCCGCGCTGTGGAAGGCAAATTGGAAAAACCGGATACCGTTCTTGCTGTTGAAGCAGTATACCTTGGCAAAGCCACTTTCCCTCACGGCCTGGATTATGACTCTTCCGTTCCGCAACCAGTCGTGAAGCTGGCAGCCGAAAAATTACAGCAGCTCAAAGAACTGCTGGAAGCATAGGCTGGGCCAAACGATGAAACAACAAACGGCCCAAACGAAAACGAAGAGAGGCACGCCGGATTTTCAACTGCTAATCCTCACTTTATTGTTGGTGGGCTTTGGACTGGTGATGGTATTCAGCTCCAGTTCCAGCATTGCAATCGCAAGCGAAAGATTTAACAATGATGCCCTTTACTTCACGAAAAAACAACTTATGTGGGCGATTATCGGTCTATTTGGCATGTTTTTTGCCATGAATATCCGCTTCAACAAGTACAAAAAGCTCTATGCACCCTTTTTCCTGTTCACTACGGTACTGCTTCTCATTGTGTTGGTCGCAGGTAAGAAGGTAAACGGTGCCCGAAGCTGGATTGAAATTGTCGGCTTCAGTCTTCAGCCTGCCGAGTTTGCCAAAATTGCTATTATTCTGTACCTCTCTGCTCTGATTACCAAAAAAGGCGAGAAATTTAGAGTTCTCAAGACAGGGTATTTTCCCGTCCTGTTCATCGTTGGATTCATCGCAGGACTGATTATGCTGCAGCCAGACTTCGGTACCACCTTCATCCTGGTGTCCACCTGTGGTCTCTTGATCTATGCCGGTGGAGCCAGTATGAAACATATCCTGGGTTCGATTCTCCTGGTTGTGCTCGGTGGGGCACTGGCGTTTGGAGCAAATTCCTTGTTTTCTTCCATGTCTCCTTCCGACACAACAACTGCTACAACAGCAGTCACTGCGGAGCAGAACTACAAGATCGGACGTATTCAGGCTTTCTTGAATCCATTATCCGATATTAATGGCGGAAGTCTTAACCTCTACCGTTCTCTTGTTGCCATTGGTGATGGCGGCATGACAGGTTCCGGGATTGGACAAGGTACGATGAAGCTGCACTATTTGCCAAATGCGTATAATGACTTTATTTTCTCCGTAATTGGGGAAGAACTCGGATTCATCGGAAGTGCATTATTCCTGCTTGTTTACCTGTACTTCATCTGGCGAGGAATTATTGTCTCTCTGCGCTGTCCCGATCCATTCGGAACACTGGTTGGCATAGGCATCATGGGACTGATCGCGATTCAGGCATTTATCAACATCGGTGGTGTAACTCAGACCATTCCGGTGACGGGGGTCACGCTTCCGTTTATAAGTTATGGAGGTACCTCACTCTTTGTGATGATGGTTGCCATGGGCATTCTGCTCAGTATCTCACGCACCAACAATCTGGACGTGATTAAGGAAGAGAAAACCAAGTCCGTGACTGTACAGACGCAGACTCGCACCTCTCCTGCTCTTCGTTCACGGGAGTCCATCCGTCGGATTCGATAAAAAAACAACACAAAAAAGGCTGTGCACCCAATGGATGCGCAGCCTTTTTCTGTGTACTCGGTACAATTCTGTCTATCAAGATGAAGAACAGGTCAATATCGCTCTGTCCTCCATTGCGGATTGCGAATTCTACAGATCGTCGCCTTTGAAAGATACGCCTTCTACCTTTACATTGACTTCAACCACGCGTAATCCGGTCATGGTCTCTACCGCTTCTCTTACATTCTGCTGAAGCATACGGGAAACTTCATGAATCGGGGTTTCGTACAGGACGATGATGCGCAGGTCAATGGCTGCTTCCAGCTGGCCGACCTCAACGCTCACGCCTTTCTGTACGTTTTTACCGCTGAGTCGCTTCGCCCAGCCCTCTGACAATCCTCCAGACATTGCGGCAATTCCGGGCGTTTCCATTGCAGCCATTCCGGCAATTTTTGCAACCACGTCATCGGCAATCCGGATGTTTCCGCTCTCCAGTTGAAGTTGTTCTGCCATGCCACATCCTCCTTCACTTCGTTACTCGTATTTTAAATCCTTTCCACCCCAAAAAGCAAATTAAACTCAAAAAGATGCGTTTACAACCTACCACCATTTGGTTATATTGAAATATGAAAATAATCTCATAAGCGATTTACAGTGTAATTCAAAACAAAATAATTTATAACCGAGGTGTTTGTTGTGAGAAACCGGATTTCATCCATTTTGCTGATTGCATTCTTTGCACTCAGTGCCATCGCCCACTACTTGAAATGGGATTCGATTCTACAGTTCGTGATATCAGCCATTTCGGTTATTTTTGTGGCCGGTTTTTTAGGCAAAGCCACCGAAAATGTGGCCCACTACGCCGGACAGCGGCTGGGTGGATTCTTGAATGCAACCTTCGGCAATGCCGCCGAATTGATCATCGCCATTTTCCTCGTCAAAGAGGGACTGTTCGACATGGTCAAAGCAAGTCTGACAGGTTCCATCATCGGAAATCTGCTGTTAGTGCTCGGGTTAAGTATTTTTGCCGGGGGACTCAAGTTCAAAATTCAGAATTATAATGTTTCACTTGCAGGTCTGAATGGTTCTCTGATGATTGTTGCCATCATTGCCCTGTTTATTCCAGCAGTCTTTCTCAATACACATTCCATTACACAGAAAGACACCAATACACTTAGTCTCATCGTGGCCGGATTGCTCATTCTCGCGTATATTGCGTGGTTGCTATTCTCCATGGTTACGCATAAGAACTACCTTGCAGACGTCACTGAGGATCGCGATGAAGAGCTACCTCATGAGCATGCTCCGGCATGGTCCAAGAAAAAATCTATTCTCTACCTGGTGCTCGCAACAGTCATGGTTGCCTTCGTCAGTGAATGGCTGGTGGGCACGCTTGAAGTCTTCACTTCGGAATTTGGACTTAGCGAACTGTTTGTCGGTGCATTCCTTGTCGCCATCATCGGTAATGCGGCCGAACACAGTGCAGCCATCATGCTTGCCATGAAAAATAAAATTGGAGCCGCCGTTGAGATTGCGGTTGGAAGCAGTTTGCAGATCGCACTCTTCGTTGCTCCTGTTCTGATTTTTGTCAGCTACTTCACAGGCAGAACCATGGATATCGTATTTACAACGATTGAGTTGGTCGCCATCGGCGTATCCGTATTTATTGCAAAGTCCATTACCCAAGATGGTTCAACGAATTGGTACGAAGGTTTACTCCTGCTCGTGGTATATATCATACTCGGTGTATCCTTCTTCCTGGTGTAACCAGGCCCTCACGTAGCGATATAAGTTGAACTAAAGAATATTTACACTGAACACTCCGATGACAGAACAACCTTCCGATCTAAACTATAAGAGGCAGCCCGAATATATATTCGGTGCTGTCTCTTTGTTTGTATACGCCTTCCGCCTGGCTATATCTCCATCCCCGTTCAGACGCACAAAAAAAGCATGCATAAACGCCTGCATGCCTTCTATTCTGACCCGCGCATTTGCAGGCTATTGCTCATTCTTCTTGTTCAAGGCTTCATATAGAATTGCCAAATTCCGCTCAAGCGCGCTAACCAGCTGCTTACCTGCACCTTCTGGAAGGAGCCCTGCACGAACAGCAAAATCAACTTCCTTGGAGAACCCATACATCTGTGTATCCAATACTTCCTCATAGAGAGGGCAGTAGCGGGTAGCCAGATTCTCCATCTGTACTTCAATAAGCTTCTGTATTTTATCTGCATCTTCTTGAAGAAGACTGATCGCTTTCAAATTCAGCTGGTCCTGCAGATCAGATGAAGTCATGCATTTTTCCCCCCTATGTCCCAAAAATCGCGTAAAGACGTTCTACCTCTAATATTAGACGAAATGAAGAGCTAATACAAGAACCTGACCAAAATAAGCCCGCAAAGTTAAGCCTTTTGTTGAAGCTTAATCCACCTGTTCCAGTCACGTCCAGACGAGTATTCAGATCATTTCATGCCAAAAAACACCCCTGCCTAAAAAGGCAAAGGTGCTTCTTGAGAGCTATTACTCAGATGCGATGCTTACATTCAGTCCATGCTTGGCAAATACTTCTGACATGGCTGCTTTTGCTTCAACTGCATCTGGACCATGAACATGCAGTTCATAGCTGTGCGTGCTGATCAGCGTTGTAAACAATCCGAGAATACTTTTTACATCAATATACTTGTTCTCCGAATGAAGCACGATTGAAGAAGTAAACTTGCCTGCTGTTTGAGCAATTTCCACTACAGCCGCGTTATTACTCGACATAGGAATCCCTCCGTCTTTTTACTATTGGTATCATCTATTAATTACCACTACATGATACCGTGAATCCGCTTTCCTAGCAACAGCAAAATCCTGCTCCTACTTCAAACGGTCCGGATTCAGGCATTCCAGCTCAGGAATAACAAAGATACCGTCTTTGCGAATCAGCACATCGTCAAAATAAATCTCCCCGCCGCCGTAATCCGGACGCTGGATCAATACCAGATCCCAGTGGATGGACGAGCGGTTGCCATTGTCCGTTTCTTCGTATGCCTGACCCGGTGTAAAGTGCAAGCTGCCTGCGATTTTCTCATCGAACAGGATATCTTTCATTGGATGCAGAATATGCGGGTTAAATCCAATCGCGAATTCACCGATATGACGAGCACCCTCATCCGAATTCAGGATTTCATTCAAACGCTCTGTATCGTTACTTGTCGCTTCAATGATTTTTCCATTCTCGAACGTGAACTTGATATTTTCGAATGTCACTCCGTTATAAAGTGTTGGTGTGTTATAACTAATCGTTCCGTTCACGGAATTACGCACAGGGGCACTGTACACTTCGCCATCCGGGATATTTTTTTGGCCAGAACATTTCTCTGCACCGATATCTTTAATGGAGAAGCTCAGCTCTGTTCCTGGTCCGGTGATACGAACTTTGTCCGTCCGCTTCATCAGGTTAGCGAGCGAGTCCTGCGCTTTGTCCATTTTGGCGTAATCCAGGTTACATACGTCGAAGTAGAAATCTTCGAACGCTTCTGTACTTGTATTGGCAAGTTGCGCCATACTTGCGTTAGGGTAACGAAGTACAACCCATTTCGTATGTTTGACACGTTGTTCGCTATGTACCGGGTGGGAGTACAATGAATTGTACATTTTCATTTTTTCTTCCGGCACATCGGACAGATCATTCACATTTTCTCCCGCGCGAATACCGATGTAACAATCCATCTGTTTCATACGGTTCAGATCAATCTCTGCCCATGTTTTCATCATTTCTTCTGTGGCATTTTTTAGCATCGCACGCTGTACGGTTTTATCAGTCAACTGTACAAAGACGTTACCACCTTTTTTGCCTACCTCTTCAATAATGGCGTTAATCAGATCACGTTCCGATCCAATCATCTCAACCAATACATTTTCACCAGGCTGTACATCTACTGAATAGCCCACCAGGTTTGCTGCAAGCTTTTGAATTCTTGGGTCTTTCATCTTGGTAAAATCCTCCTGTCATCTGCCATACTTGAATTGAACAACGGTAAATTACGATACTATTGTAGCACGCGAACAGTCATCCCGTCAGCAGGCAGTCCCTCACTTCGTTTATTGATATGACTTGAAGTTAACATCGGTGACAAGGGCTTCTTTGTTACTTTTACGGTTGTTGTTCGTATAACTCATCTGACTTTCAGAGGATAAGCGAAGAGGCAGACTGCTCTTCCGATCTACCGTGAGATGATATACCGTCTGCACGCTCGCTTGTTTCATCATCTGTTGCATCATTGTTTCACCCTGTTTCCAAACTTTCTCCAGATCCTTCTCAAGCTTCTCCTTACGCGCCCCTTTCACCGTAGCTGCCTTATGCATATATTCTGCCCGAATGGCGTTCATCTCGTCGTTTAGCTGGGTTACAGCCCATGATTTGGCGTCTTCCGGTGCAAGTTCAATCCGTAATGTTCTGGTTCGACGACCGGCACCATACTCGGATTGAATGGTTTTGTGCATCTCATCGATCTTCTCCAATTGGGCAATTGGATTAAAACGAGAAAGAGACCCACGGAGTGGCTCATGCTGCGCTGACAATGCCATCCATTGCCCTTGTTTCCGCTCGAAAGAGGCGCTAAACCCACTGGGCTGTCCATTATTTTTTACGGCAGTTGTTTGAATGCCTGTACCCACAGCGGTCACTTCTCCAGGTAACCGGGTCTGAAGGGTCAGACGATCATGATTCTCCAGCTTGCCTTCAAATTTGAACTGATTTTCGAACAGCCCACTGTTCTCCCGTCGAAGTCCTGCCTCTCCTTCAAAACTCAACGTTTCTTTTCCCGCTATCCCCGATAAAGCCAAGGAAAAAACCTCTTCAGGCGTTTGATCTCGCTGGATTAATCCACAACCCGGAACACCAATAATCACGATGCTCACAAATAACCATAATGTACGTACCGAATGGCGGTTAAACATGTCTATCTTCACCCTTCCGTGAACTTTCTCCATAGATTGCCCCGCCCGTATATGCTTATACTTCCTTCTATACACAACTTGATTCTCCCATGCACAAAAAAAAGAGAACGACTCCGCAATTGGAATTGTTCTCTTAACGTGTTACATTCTGTTCCTCTACAACGATTCTGTTCCGACCACCATTCTTGGCGCTGTACAAAGCCATATCAGCCCGATAAAACAAGGACTCTACACTGACCTTTTCATCCATCCAATTCCACTCTGCGATGCCACTGGATACTGTAACGGGCGGTCTGGTCTCTTCTTGGACTCTCTTTCGAATCACTTCCGCATAATCTAACGCCTGCCTTACACTCACCTGTGGCATATAGATCGCCAGTTCTTCTCCACCCCATCTGGCACAGACATCCTCTGAGCGAACAGAGCTGGTGACGATCTCACTCACTTGCTTCAATACTTGATCCCCCGTCTGGTGTCCGAATGTGTCATTCACCTGTTTGAACTGATCAATATCCACCACAATGAGGGAGCCACAGAATTCATGAGCCTGTCGCTCGTGAATCACACTGTCCAGATAATGCCTCACATACAGACCTGTCAACATATCCAGATTAGCCAAGCGCCGAACCTCGGCATGCAGCGTGGCATTTGACAGAGCAAGTCCGATATGGATGGATAACATCTGCAAAAGCCGATAGTTATCATATGAAAAGTAGTGCTCTCTACTGTGTCCCAGCAAAATGGCACCCTTCACTTCACCATTGACTCTGATCGGTGATGCAATCAGTGACATGGATCCCGTATCTTCCATGAAAAAGGAGGACACTTTATCATACTGTGCATAATTAACTATAATAAGTGGTTCCTCTGTTCGGTACACCAAACCTGCGATACCGTAGTCTACAGAAAAGGATTGGTGAAAAACATCTTTCACGTTAGATGACATGACTTCGAAGTCATTTGTACTGTCATTGAGTTGAAGAATGCAACACGTTTCAGCCTGGAATATTTCCTTTAACTCTTGCTCGGATAATTGATAGATCTCCGAAAGATGCAGGCTTTTGTTCAACCGCTGTGTAAGATCATTAATTAAACGAAGTTCCTGAATTAACATATTGGATTGTTCATGCAGCTTGGCGTTCTCAAAGGCCGTTCCTGCAGTGTCTACCATCATCGTAATCAATTGCAAGTCCGATTCTTCCATAATCTCTTCATTCATTTCGATATGGAACACACCGTATATGCCTTGTTTGCCTTTGAGCGGAATCCCTATATCTACAATGCGGTTCTCTGCATCATCTGAGCGAGCAACGATCAGCTTACCTTCCATAAATGAACGCACACAAATATCTTCTCCTCGCTCGTGGACAAGCAACGGTTTAATCCGTGGATCAGAATTGCTCTGATCCTGAGACATATACAATTTGATATAAGTGGCCGGGTACAAGTAGTCCATACTGTCAAATACCTCATCCAATATGGCCTCGACATCCATTTTGTCATGCATTCGCTGAACAATCTGAAAGAGGATGGACCTCCGGTGTTCCTCACGAGCTGTTTGTTCATGAGCATGTAACAGGTCCGTCATAAATATGTATTCAAATCTTCGGTAAAAGCAGGTGCGATAATGCAATGCCTCAGATTGAACCACAGCTTCAGACGTTTCATATCCATTGGATTCATAGATCACAGCAGTGAATACGGCAAACATATCCTTGTTTGTTCTGGAGAATAAGGGATGTGTTATTATAAGATACTCTCCGTGTTCGCTTGTCCCTTTAAGGGACAGGACCTGTCTCTTATCCAAACATTCCAATACCAGCCTGCGTGCATTTACACCCGGATCAGCTTCATGATCGCTATCGTATTCTATGCAATCACCTTCCGTGTTCCAAACGCTGTAAAAGGTTGATGTTCTGGGCAGCCTTGAACCCACTCTGGAGTTCCAGTCACTGTATGCCTGCTCTAGCAAGCTGCCCAAATATGAAAAATCAAAAGGTGTGATATCCATTTTTTGCATCCACAACACATGCTCTTCATGAGAACGAGGAGCGGCAAAAGATGCGGAATCGCCCGAACTTCGTGAATTCAAGCTGGCAGGTAAACTTCTTAGATGTTCTAACATGTCAGGCGCTCCTTTGCACCGTTTTTGCATCCACCAGGATGCATTAATCTGCAGACGTTATCGCAAACCTGCAAATTCGTTGCGATAACCTTGTTACATAAAGATGATTTAAAGTTAAGATACAATCTATTTTACTCTGTTTATAGCTTTTTTGCATCCATATTTCAGAAAATTGTCCCATTATTTTAGGCCCAATGACCTATCGACAAATTTAGACGTTTTTTTGCTTTTATTCTATGCTTGACTTTGTTTCTCTTAAGCTGTAATATAAATTGTTGATGAAGACTACTAATGGGTCTTTAAATTTGGGCATTACCGGTTGTGTCACCCTCATTCTTTTTGTTGCTTTCAGGACAGCGGCTGAACTTTCCTGATCGTTCTATGCGAGGCCAAGCCCGCATCAACAAATTGGAGCGCAAACAGAGCCCTAATATGAACTTTAACTAAAAAGGAGCTACTTTAAACATGGCACGTTACACTGGTCCTAAATTTAAATTGAGCCGTCGCCTCGGCATTTCCCTTAGCGGAACAGGCAAAGAATTGAAACGCCCTTTCCCTCCAGGTCAGCACGGAGCTAACCAACGCAGAAAAATGAGCAACTACGGTATGCAATTGCAAGAAAAACAAAAATTGCGCCACATGTACGGTTTGGGCGAGAAGCAATTCCGCACACTGTTCTCTAAAGCTCAAAAAATGCAAGGTATTGCCGGTGAGAACTTCATGTTCTTGCTTGAGTGCCGCCTTGACAACCTCGTTTACCGCCTTGGGTTCGCTAACTCCCGCGCTGGAGCGCGTCAGTTGGTAGCACACGGTCACGTAACTGTAAACGGTAAAAAAGTCGATATCGCTTCTTACCAAGTAAGCACTGGTGATGTAATCGGCTTGCGTGAGAAGAGCCGCGCTCTTTCTTCCGTTAAAGAAGCTTTGGAAGGCCGTTCGCATCTTCCAGCATACGTTGAATACAACGAAGCAGCTGTAGAAGGTAAATTCATCCGCTTGCCTGAGCGTGCTGAATTGTCCCAAGACATCGATGAAAAACAAATCGTCGAGTTCTACAACCGTTAATCGTTGCAATCACATTAAAGTTTCAATCCAAACAGCTGTCGAGATTTTCTCGGCAGCTGTTTTTCTATGCTTTTTTTTAATTATCTTCATTATAGGAACGTAAATAACGATATAAAATATAGACTCCCTTCAGGAGAAGCACACATCCATATATACATCACAAGAATGACATCGAGGGGGATTAAAACATGCATTTTTTTCGCAATCGCAAGCTCGCTGTTAAGCTTGGACTTTTACTCGGGATCGTATTACTCTGTTGTATTGGAGCCCTGATTGCATTTAATACCAAATCCATTTACGACAAAAGCCTCCAGTACGGCGAAACTGTTGCTGGACAAGCAGCAAACCGGGCTACGAATGAGTTTATGACAGACATTAATCAGGTCAAAAACACATTGGACACCATGAGCACCACGTTATTGGATGCCGCTCAGAACGGGTCTCTCAACCGCGAAGAAGTCGTTAGACTCCTTGAACAGTATCTGAAAAAGGACGAGAAAGTTTTTGGCTTTTATACGGGCTGGGAACCAAATGCCTTTGATGGAAACGATGCGGATCACGTGAATAAAAATGACTATGATGATGCTACAGGCCGCTTCATCCCCTACGCCATACGGGACGGTAACTCCCTGCATTTTGAGCCTCTGACTACCTATGAGGGAAACAGTGAAACTAGTACATACTATCAACAGCCGAAGAAAACCAAATCCATCTATTGGTCCGAGCCAGTTACCTATACAGTTGGCGGAAAAGAAACACTGCTCGTTTCGATTGTCCTCCCTCTATTAGATGAAAACAAAACTTTTCTGGGCATTGTTGGGGCCGACTTTACCATTGATCGCTTTCAGCAAAATATAGCATCACTTAATCCGGATCAGGGTTATGCCATGCTGATTACTAGTGAAGGACAGATTGCTGCACACGGCTCCAAACCGGAACTGGCTAATGAAGGAGCCGTAATTCCATCTGAAATGAAGACAATTATTCAGCGTATACAATCTGGCGAGTCTCAGTTTTACGCCACTGACCCTGAAGTAGGGGAAGAACTATTTATTGCCGAGCCCGCCAGGTTACAAGGAACGGATTCAAACTGGTACCTTGTATCGGCGCTGCCAAAGAGCCATATCCTTCAACCCTTCTATGACAGCTTGAACTGGTCCATTCTGATTGCCGCACTGGCTGTCCTTCTGCTTGCAAGTGTGGTTACCTACACTATCGTCTCCATTGTAAGGCAGTTGAATCAAGTTAATATCGTCGCTGGACAGCTGGCTGGCGGGGATTTGACACAAAAGTTACCTGTACGATCCAAAGATGAATTTGGCGTCATGGCGGGTCATATGAATCAGATGATGGATACACTGCGGCATACCATATCGGTTATATCCGAACATGCTTTATCTGTCGGCTCTACTTCTCAACAATTGACCGCAGGTGCCGAAGAAACAGGTAAAGCAGCCGAACTGATTGCATTAACAGGAGTCGAAGTTGCAGATAAAGCAGGTAAACAGGTGCAGGAGCTGCAAGAGTCCTCCCGTTCCATGAATGCAATATCTGCAGGGATCGGAAGAATTGCAAAGGCCGCCTCCGATGTATCGGATTCATCGCGAGCTGTGGCTGAGCGAACAACTGTCGGAACCGATAAGATTCAGTCCGCCATGCGTATGGTCGATAGTGCCACCTCTTCTGTGCAGACGTCCATGACCGCACTGGAGAATTTCCGTCAACGTTCGGAAGAGATTGGCCATATTACAGGCATGATCACAGAAGTTAGCCGACAAACCAATCTTCTTGCCCTTAACGCTTCCATTGAAGCATCACGAGCAGGTGAACATGGGCGCGGCTTTGGTGTTGTTGCTTCCGAGATTCGTAATCTGGCTGAACAATCCAGAATATCGGCAGCGCAGATTGCAGCGTTAATTCATAGTGTTCAGCAAGAGGTCCTTTCTCTCGTTGAAAATATGGAACAGGGGAATGCCGAGGTTAGCCATATAGCGGAAGTGATTAATGAAAGTGGTGAACTATTCCTCTCCATTTCATCACAGATCACAGATGTTAATGAGCAGATTGAGCATGTATCAGCCATTGCGCAGCAGATGTCAGCTGGATCACAGCAGGTGGATGCCACGTTAGTGCAACTCAAAACCATTGGTCATGAGACGGCAGATCATGCAACTCGTGTTGCCTCCGCCTCTGAGGAACAACTCGCATCCATGGAAGAGATTACGGCGGCATCTGCCTCACTGGCTAATCTTACCCAGGAACTATTAGAACTGATTCAACGATTCAAAACCTAATGTAGAAGACCTCCATTACGACACATCATTCAGGTCACCCTGTGCACCTCAGCATGGAGGTGGCCTGCTTATTTTGGCTTACAACTCATGAAATGTGCTTCAATATCGCATGATATATAGCATAATGCATGGCAGAATGGCAAATTTCGACCATTACTTGTATTTCTCAGGCATGCAAACCCGCCTTTTTATGCTATAATAAGTGCTGTTAAAAGGAGGAAGACACTGAATGGTTGATGTTAATAAGAAAAAGCCCGATGAACAGCCTGTACGCAAACGCAGCTTTGCCCGCAGACTGGGAAGTTTCGTCAAATGGATGGTTGTCCTAGGATTTATGGGGGCACTATTTGTAGGCGGTGCTTTGATGGGATACGTCAGTTCCATTGTGAAAGACGAGCCTGTCCGTTCAAGGGCCCTGATTGAACAAAAAGTCAGCGAAAACTCCATCACAGGCTTTGCTTACTTTGCCGACGGCAGTCCGATCGGTCAATTACGTACGGAAGAAGACAGGCGTCCGGTCACTACGGACCAGATCCCACAGAAGGTTATTGATGCTGTCATTTCGATTGAAGACAATCATTTTTACGAACATAAAGGTGTAGACATGAGCGGAACACTACGTGCCGTGAAACAGAAAGTGCTGAAAGAATCAGTACAAACCGGCGGTAGTACACTGACTCAGCAATTGGCGCGTCGTGTGTTTTTGAATCTGGATCGCACGGAAGATCGGAAAGTGAAAGAAATTTTGCTCTCACTCCGACTCGAACGTTTCCTGACCAAAGACGAGATCATGACAGCCTATCTGAACAAAGTTCCTTTTGGTAATGGTTCCAGCGGATACAACGTTTACGGAATCAAAGCGGCCGCCAAAGGATTGTTCAATATTAATGATCTAGAAAAAATCAACATCGCTCAAGCTGCTTATCTTGCTGGATTGCCACAACTCCCCTCCTCTTACTCCGCTTTTAACGGTAAAGGTGATTTTGTAGAGGAGAATTTTGACCGCGCAATCAACCGTCAGCATCTGGTACTGCGCCGTATGCTTGAACTGGGCAAAATCAATCAGTCCGAGTATGACAAAGCTCTTGCTTTTGATATCAAAAGCTCTCTCGCTCCGAAGACCATCAAGGCTTACAACACTTATCCATATCTTATGATGGAAACGGAACGACAAGCTGCACAGATTTTGATGAAACAGTTGAATTCCGACACAGCTGAATCTACAGACAAAGCTACGGATGCAGCCACACCTCAGAAGGAAAGCAGTGCACTATTAGAGGAAGCTCAGACGCAACTGCGGACAGGTGGATATCGTATATACACGACCATCAACAAAAGTATCTACAAAACGATGCGTACCATTGCGGAAGATGACAGCAATTTCTCAGCAGATGATCCTGTCAAAGGAAAAGAACAAACTGCTGCCATGCTGATTAATCACAAAACCGGTGCTATTCTTGGAATGATTGAGGGCCGGGATTTCCAGGACGAACAGATGAACTACGCAACGCAGATGATACGTCAGCCAGGTTCAACGATGAAACCTATTGCAGCTTATCTGCCAGCTCTGGATGAGGGTCTTGTCCAACCTGCTTCTATTATTGATGACTCACCGATCATTCTCAAAAATGGTCCGAGCGGCTACCACATCGCCAAGAATGCCAACAATCGGTATCAGGGACTGGTCACTGCCCGCAGAGCACTGAATTATTCTCTCAATATACCAGCTCTGAAGTTGTTTAATGAAGAAGTAGGGATCGAGAAAGCTTGGACCTTCGCCAAGAAACTGGGGATTACCACCATCCAGAAGGAAGACTATCAGGCTCAGACTGGTGTTCTCGGAGGTCTCCAATACGGTGTAACCGTTGAAGAATTAACCAGTGCCTATGGTGCTATCGCCAATAAGGGTGTATATAATGATTCTTACATGATTAGCAAAATTGTAGATTCCAAAGGCAACATCGTTTATAAACATGATACTGAACCTGTCCAAGCCTTCTCGGAGCAGACAGCATACCTGATGACCGATATGCTGCGGACCGTTATTACAGAAGGAACGGCAGATAAAGTACGTGAAAATTACAAATATTCAAAGAGTGTGCCAATCGTAGGTAAAACGGGTTCCACTCAAAACTACGCAGATGTCTGGTTTGAAGGTTATACACCAGATGTCACACTTGGCGTGTGGGTTGGATACAAACAGCCGGTGAATACGCTGGAAAGTAAATCACAGAGAAAACGTGCGCAGCAACTGTGGTCGAAAATCCTGAACGAAGTGATCGATACGCAAAAAGATCTGTTCGTCACGGATTCGTTCAAAAAACCATCTGGCATCGAAACGCGCACGGTGTCTGCATACAGTGGCAAGTTGCCAACATCCATGACTGATAAATTTGTTACGGATATTTTCAACAGCAAGTTTGTTCCGAAGGACAGCGATGACGGTGTAGCCAAAGCCAGGTACATCACTTACAATGGCGTAAACTATATTCCGCGTGACGGAACACCTTCGGACATGTTGAAGGAAAAAACAGTAATCAAGCGCAAAAAGCCAATCTCGGATCTCATCAAAGAATTGCAAAATGCATTCTCACGTATGAGTCGACATGAATCACTCGCTTATTATCTTCCTGAAGATGCGGATGCAGACATGCCAACACAGATTGATCCAAGAACAGATAACGGCAAAGCTCCTGATGCACCAGGCAACGTACGGATCTCAACCTCGGGTGACAGAGCAGTCATTACATTTAATGCCACACCTGAAAATGATGTCGTGGGTTATCGTCTGTACCGTTCGGTAAACGGTGGAGGATTCCAGAACCAGGGTCAGGTTGTCTTGGCCGGTGAATCCAGATCATTCTCTGCATATGCTGCGCAAGGCGGTAACTTTGCCTTCTATGTAACGGCAGTGGATGTTGCCGGTAGAGAGTCTGCTCCTAGCGCTACAGTAAATAGTGCTGGTGTAGCTCCTCCTGTGGAAGAAGAGATTAATGAGCCAATTGAAGTTCCAGGTACAGTCATTACACCAGGAGAAACGCAGACCGATAATACAACAACGACAGCCCCAGGCACACCTGGTCAAGTCAGCGTATCTGCCCTCTCTCAAGGACTGCGTATTCAATGGGCATCCAGTCCAAACGCAGATAGTTATGCTGTATATTACAGTGAAACAGGCTCAGCTCCTTACACCAAAATTGGAACAACAGCGGGAAATACCATGGATTATGGAGTACCCGCATCCACCAGTGGATGGTTCAAGGTATCTGCCAGCAATAGTGCGGGTGAATCCGAACCTTCTGCAGCCATACATTTTCAACCCTAATTAAGGCATAGCTTTCCAAAACAAGCCGCATCCTCAGACTGTATCTGAGTGTGCGGCTTTTTATTTGTATTTACAGTAAGCCAAAAAGCCTGCTTCATGCCATTGGCATAAAACAGGCTTTTATAATCCATTTTAATGGGTAGAGTCACTGTATTTGGAACCGCAGAATATTAACTTCTTCCCCACTACTCAATGTATCGGTATCGATAGCGCCACATTGATGATCCTAGCACTGTCGCGTTAGTCTTCAATGGTGGATAGATCTCCTGTTGGCAGATCAAGCTCCCAGGCTTTCAGGACACGGCGCATGATCTTGCCGGAACGTGTCTTGGGCAGTTTATCCTTAAACTCAATCTCACGCGGAGCAGCGTGGGCAGACAGGCCCTCTTTGACAAAACGATAGATCTCTTCTTTTAGCTCCGGTGTCGCCTCATATCCTTCACGAAGCGCCACAAAGGCCTTGATGATCTCCCCACGTGTCACATCCGGCTTACCAATTACGCCCGCCTCTGCTACCGCAGGATGCTCCACGAGCTTGCTCTCCACTTCAAAGGGGCCGATACGCTCCCCTGACGAATTAATCACATCATCAATCCGTCCCTGGAACCAGAAATACCCTTCTTCATCCATATAAGCGGAGTCACCGGATACATACCAACCCGTAAGCCTGAAATACTCCTCGTATTTCGCAGGGTTATTCCAGATCTTCGCCATCATGGATGGCCAAGGTGTCCGTATGGCCAGATTACCCATACTGTACGGCGGCAATTCCTGCCCGCGATCATCAATAATGGCTGCTTCGATTCCAGGCAACGGACGTCCCATGGAGCCAGGCTTGATTGGCATTCCGGGATAGTTACAGATCAGCTGTGCACCTGTTTCCGTCATCCACCATGTATCATGAATTCGCTGACCATAGGCTTTCCATCCCCAACGAACAACCTCCGGATTGAGCGGTTCACCAACAGACATGACATGACGCAGACTGCTCAGATCAAACTGGGCTATGGTCTCTTCTCCCGCTCCCATCAGCATACGGAAGGCCGTTGGTGCACTGTACCAGATCGTGACTTTGTTCTTCTGGATGGTGCTGTACCAATCTTGAGGACTGAAACGACCGCCTCGTATCACATTGGTTACTCCGTTGAGCCATGGAGCAAAGATACCGTAAGAGGTGCCTGTCACCCAACCAGGGTCAGCAGTACACCAGTACACATCATCCTCACGTAAATCCAGAACAACCTTACCTGTATAATAGTGCTGAATCATGGCATTTTGAACATGGTACACCCCTTTGGGTTTACCCGTAGAGCCTGAGGTATAATGAATAAGCAAACCATCCTCACGATTCAGCCACTCTACTTCCATCTCATCCGAAGCGGCAGACATCTCTGCATCAAAATCGATGAGTCCTTCCTCAGTCTGCGCGCCCCCACCCACAATAAATATATGTTTGAGTTGGGGCAATTCGGAACGTTTGATGCGTTTTAGCAATTCCGGAGTGGTGACGAGTGCTACTGCTCCGCTATCCTCCAGCCGATCCTTCACTGCCGTTTCCATAAAAGCTTCGAACAACGGACCCGCGATGGCTCCAGCTTTCAATATGCCCAGAAGACTAAAATACAGCTCAGGACTTCGAGGCATAAAAATAAACACCCGTTCCCCTTTGGCTATGCCATATTTGCGGAGAACGTTCCCGAACCGACTCGACTGTTCGCTCAGATCAGCAAAAGTATAGGCCTCTTCACGTGAAGCATCGCTATACAATAAAGCGGTTTTCCCGCCTCTTCCTTCCAGCACATGACGATCAATCGCTTCATGCGCCATGTTTACTTTTCCGCTGGCGTGCCACGTAAAGTGCCTTTCCACCGATTCCCAATCGAACCGGCTTCTCGCCTCCGTGTAATCGCCCAGGTTAGATTCGGACACAACCGTTTGCAGCATCTCACCATGTGCTTGACTCATGCTTGCCAGCCTCCTTCAACTCGACATTTCGATTCCCGTTAGGGGTCAATCCTCATTGCCTTTGTGTTGACTGAACTTCCAGTTAGCGCTTACATTAGTAGAGAGAACTTCTCATCATGTACTTGCTCGGCCAAACAGATGTTAACTATACTGTATTGAATTGTGAACATTTTTTGTCTACGCAATTATAGCAAATCTTTTCAATTGTCGTCTATGGCTTTTCAATTTTTTGGATTTTTGCTATAGCGTTCCTTTTGGAACAACCTCTATAAGTAGGAGAGAGAGGAGCATGAACCATGGAACATATCAAAGAACATCATATGCGTTCCATCTTCAAGTCCGGCCACCGAATTACTGTTGAAGGTCCCGTGCAGGCCGAGGAGATAACCCGTCTTGCCTTCCATCCGGATCTGGATGCCTTTCGGCGCCCAACGGAGCAGCAGGAAGCTCTCGCAGAGATTGCATCATTGCCTGAAGGTCGAATTATCATTGCACACGAAAATGAAACGATTATCGGTTATGTAACCTTTCACTATGCGGATGATTGTGAACGCTGGTCTGAGGGCAACATGACTGATCTGATTGAGCTTGGGGCAATCGAAGTTGCGGACGACTATCGCTCGCTTGGCATTGGACGTGAGATGTTGCTTACTGCTCTGGAAGATAAATACATGGAGAACTACATTATTTTCACCACAGAATATTATTGGCATTGGGATCTGAAGGGCAGCGGACTAAACGTATGGGATTATCGTAAAATGATGGAGAGGCTGATGGAAACGATCGACATGACCTGGTATGCAACAGACGACCCCGAAATCTGTTCACATCCTGCGAACTGTTTGATGGTACGTATCGGAAGTAAGGTGCCCATCACATCAGAAGAACAGTTTGATCGTGTACGCTTCCGCCATCGGTTCATGTACTAATTTGATGATCTGTTCGACAAACGATATACATAATAAAAACCGCCTCTCGCAGCGTTGCTCCATACTTCATGGAACAGCTAATCGAAAGGCGGTTTTCAAGTTACTGCCATTACATATTTTCTAACATGTGCTCCACAATACGGTGTGAACGCTGCGAAGATTCCACGGTAAATTCAGCAAAGTTAACAAGCGCTGAACCATCCGCTTTATCTGACATCCCACGCAGGACAACAAATGGTACTCGATTCATGTAACAGACCTGAGCAACTGCTGCCCCTTCCATCTCGGCACATGCACCGTCCATTTCAGTATATAACATCTTAACCGTATCTTTATTCGCAATAAATTGATCTCCAGATAACACTTTACCGATCAGGTAATTGGCTCCCTGAGCTTTACATGCTTCTTCAGCCAGTGTAATAAGCGAAGCCTCGGCAGGGAATGCAGATGTCTCCTGGTAAGGAATAACCCCGCGTGCAAACCCCAGTGGCGTTACATCCATGTCGTGCTGAACACATACAGACGATATAACCATATCTCCGATGTTCAGTTCGGGGTTAACTGCACCCGCAACACCTGTGAAGATAATCCGATTAACCTGAAAACGATCAATCAAGATCTGCGTTGTAACCGCTGCATTTACTTTACCTACGCCGGATTTGCACACGACAATTTGCTTGCCCAGCCACTCCCCGGCAACGTATGTTATACCGGTTTGTTTGACCGTCTCAAGCTGCTTCATACCTGCCAGCAAAAGCTCAACTTCCTCATCCATCGCTCCGATGATACCAATCGTTTCACGCATCTTCTGATACCTCCTATTTTCACTTTTAGCCTCATTCAGCACAAAAGCTCCGTCTCCGGAGCTTTCGCATGTCCACTATGTAGAGAGAATAAGGACTTCTCCCTTAATATATCTGTATATAATCCCGATTAAACTACATCTGCGTGACTTACAGACAGACGAAGAATTGTTTCATGCGGCAAAATAACCCGTGGGTTCTCCACATTTTCTTTTTTCATCAACTTGGTCAGCAAACGCATCGCTACTGCGCCAAGGTCGTACATTGGCTGAGCCACTGTTGTCAACTGAGGACGCACCATGGAAGCCATACGGATGTTATCCACACTAATAATGGAGAAATCATCCGGTACTTTCAGGCCTTCATCCTGAATGCTGTGAATGGCACCAATCGCCATTTCATCTGTTGCAGCAAAAATCGCCGACGGCTTCTTCTTCAGTCCGAGGAAATATTTCATCGCTTCCACACCGGATTCATAACGATAGTTACCGATACGTACCAGATCCTCCTGGTATTCCATGCCTGCTGCTTCCAGTGCTTTCTTGTAACCTTGGAAACGTGCATATCCATTCGCTGGATCTTGCAGCGTACCACTGATCATCGCAATTTCCTTGTGTCCATGACGAATCAGGGTGTTTACCGCGTCAAACGCAGCAGCCTCATGATCAATATCCACTGAAGGGAATGAGCCCTTCTCATCACTCGTTGCACAAAGTACGATCGGCACAGCCGCAGACTGGAACGCCTGAATGTGTTCGTCCGTTACTGTTCCACCCATGAAGAGCAGTCCGTCTACTTGTTTTTCGAGCAACGTGTTAATAACACGAATTTCTTTTTCTTTCTTCTTATCTGCATTACACAAAATAATATTGTAGTGATACATATTCGCAATATCTTCAATTCCGCGGGCAATCTCCGCGAAGGTGGAGTTCGAAATATCTGGAATAACAACCCCGACCGTGGTTGTCTTCTTGCTTGCCAGACCTCTGGCTACCGCATTCGGACGATATCCCAACCGTTCGATGGCTTCATATACTTTTTTCCGCGTTTGCGGTTTGACATTAGGGTTATTATTAACTACCCGTGATACCGTTGCCATAGACACTCCAGCTTCACGTGCCACATCATAAATGGTTACCGTCACAGTACTTCTCTCCATTACCAGTAAATTTTCATACCATTTTCATTAAGATTTATATTACGACAAATTTTTGCATTAATCAATTAAAATAGGCTTTAGGACTCACTCAAAACATTCGCAAGTGTGGTTCTAGTAATATCTGAATGGGAAGTATGCCATACAGGAATTCCCTTTTTGATCAGGATTGCCTGTGGAGATTCGTGCTTAACACCCAGCTTTTCTGCTGCTTCATTCGATACCGGGCGATCTTCCACAACATAGATGATGCCATATTTCACTTGTTCATTGGCATTGTTAAGCAAATAATCGTTCATCTCCTGATAAGCATTCGAGCTGATCGGACAGCGCGTACTATGCTTAAACAGAAGCAAGGGTTGATCCTTGGTAGCCTCCACTGCGGAGTTTAGCTGTTCAATACTTGTCATTTTAGTCATGTCAGCCATTAGATATACATCCCCCTTTACCAGGAATACCGCTATGTTGAGCGTTTTCACTCTTCGATATCTTAACAAAAAGTGCGCGAAAAAGCCAATTTTCATGAAAACAAGCATTTTACACGTCAAAATTAGACAGCATTTGAGAAGTACTCCTGCCACACAAATCCGGATAATTGACTTAATCTGCGCTCCGTGGTCTCAATCCACGCTGCATCACCAGACTTCGTTGCGTAACCCATAATGTCCAGCAGCAGATTGATACGCTCCTCCACTGCTTGCTGCATTCGATATTCCATCTCCCGATCGGTCGCATCCGGCCAGGCCAGCAGTAGCTCATGAAACACGTCTGCCAGTTCATTACGTTCACCAAAAGATACGTCTTGCTTCACGGGCTGTTCACCCAATGTGCTTATGCATTCTGTTAAGTCCGGCTTGACCGGCGGAAGCACTTCGTATGATACACAGTCTGTACACGCAAATACGGGTACGTTTCGAATCTCCACTTTTTTGGCGTATACCACTGTTCTTAATTCCAACTCCATTACATGTCCACATCTGCACGACTTGCGCACAACCATCACCTCATTCGTTCTATACTCTATATAAGTACCATTCGACCTATTTCGGCTCAAATCCTGCTATAAACGAAAGGTTGCACAAATTACCACTCCCACCAGATGAAGGTTGTCGAATGCAGGCAGTTACTGACTTGTAATCGCTTCCTCCAAACTGAATATGCACTTCCATGAAGTCCCTTGGAGAATCTGTTACAATTAAAGACGCAACAGACCTAATCACCGCAAAAAGGAGAGATGGACATGAGATTAACCGGTAAAAAAGTCATCGCTCTGGTCGATGAAGAATTCGAGGATTTGGAATTGTGGTACCCTGTACATCGGGTTCGTGAAGAAGGTGCAGAAGTGCATCTTGCTGGAGAGAAAAAAGGAAAAACCTATATTGGCAAATACGGTGTGCCTGCTGAAGCCGAATACAGTTTCGATGAACTCGACAGTTCAGATTACGATGGCATTCTCGTGCCAGGCGGCTGGGCGCCAGACAAGCTGCGTCGTTATCCGAAAGTACTGGAGCTTGTGAAGGAAATGAATGCAGACCGGAAACCGATTGGACAGATCTGTCATGCGGGCTGGGTGCTGATTTCTGCCAAAATTCTGGACGGGGTTACAGTAACCTCTACACCAGGCATTCGCGATGACATGGAAAATGCAGGTGCGATCTGGAAAGATGAAGCCGTTGTTGTTGATGGACATATCATCTCAGCACGTCGTCCGCCTGACCTTCCCCCTTATGGCAAGGCATTCTGTGATGCACTCGCTGACAAATAAAAACAACCCCATTGTGCTCTCATGCACAGTGGGGTTATTTTATATAACAAGGTGTCCAATACATAATTATCACAAATGTAAATACATTAACTTAAAGGTATTTATATCCATTTCACCCAATTATGATGCGTTCGATCCACTTTGTTCATCTGGACTTCCCGTGGAGTCATTAAAGACTTGCAGTCGCTCCTCAATATCTCCGCTGGTCCGTAAGGCGAAGCACTTTCGCGCTTCTTCTTTGGCGGCCGATGCTGTTGTGTTCAGCACTCTGTGCTTCACACGTAACAGGGATTGCGGAGACATACTCAAGTGGCGAATGCCAAGCTCCAACCAAAGCGGAATGGCACGTTCGTCCCCTGCCATCTCTCCGCACACACTGACATCAATTCCAGCCGTATGAGCCGCATCTGCTGTCGCACGAAGCATCCGCAGAACAGCCGGATGATAGGGGTGATACATATGAGCAATCTGCTCATTCATTCGATCTACTGCCAGTACATATTGAACCAGGTCGTTCGTACCAATACTGAAGAAATCAGCTTCCTCTGCGAGCAGATCAGCAATCATCACCGCTGCAGGAACTTCAATCATAATTCCCACCTGAATGTGAGGGTCGTATGCTAATCCGCGCTCGTCCAGATCGGCCATCGCCTCACGGAGAATCTCATTGGCCTGCTGAAGTTCTTCCACCGAAGAGATCATCGGGTACATGATTTTGACATTTCCGGCAGCGCTGGCACGGAGAATGGCTGTAAGCTGTGTTTTGAACAGATCCTTGCGATCGAGACTAATCCGAATAGCTCGGTAACCCAGAAACGGATTGTCTTCCTCCGGCAGTTCAAAGTAATCGAGTTGCTTGTCACCACCGATATCCAGTGTACGAATAACAACGGATTGTCCTGCTGTTTTCTCTGCCACAAGACGGTATACCTCATACTGTTCTTGCTCACCCGGGAAAGTCGCACGGTCCATGTACAAGAATTCTGTTCGGAACAAGCCCACACCTTTGGCTCCTTGTTTCAAAGCAAGGTCCAATTCTTTCACCGAACTGATATTGGAAGCCAAGTGCAAAACAGCCCCATCTTTGGTTACAGCATCCACGGTAGCAAGGACTTGAAGTTGTTCCTTTTTCTTCAGTTGTTTGCTGCGAAGCATCGTATACCGTTCAATCGTCTTACGATCCGGGTCCGTAAATACCAAGCCATTGTCACCATCCACGACAAGCATATCTCCTGTCTCTACCGGCATGCCAAGACTCGCTTCCAGACCGGAAACGAGAGGAATGCCAAGGGCACGAGCCATAATCGCGGAATGTGATGTTTTCCCGCCAATCAAGGTTACAATGCCTAGCACATGGGTCGGATTCAGATGTGCCAGTTGGGATGGCGATAATTCTTTGGCAACGAGCACATACGGCTGGGTATCCGAAGGAAGTGTAATCTCCGGTGCACCGAGCAAATGCTTGAGCAGACGGTTACCCACATCCTTGATGTCAATGGCCCGCTCCTTCATATACTCGTCTTCCAGCAAGTCAAACATCGTGACAAAGTGGTCAATGGCTTCTTTGACCGCCACTTCTGCTGCCTTATATTGACGCTCGATAATGCCGCGAATTTCGTTCATGAATACCGGATCTTCCAAGATGGCCAGATGTGCATCAAAGATACTGGACTCCTCTGGACCAACAACTTCCTTGAACTCATTTTTGATATATTCGATCTCATCCTTTGATGTCCGTATGCCCTCATACAGCCGTTCGAACTCTTGGGCAAGATCCACCGAATCCATCTTTTGATCCGGCAGATCCCATTCCCAACTGGGCAGGACAAATGCTTTGCCGATGGCTATGCCTGCAGCTCCGTTGATGCCTTGTATCTTCATTCTACCCCTCCAACGTTCCTGTCATAGAGCACCACGGACATAACGGATGCCTGACCTTTCTTAACTTGCTTAAATGGAGCAAAACTCCATGATTTTACACGATCCGGATTCGTAATTACCATGGGTGTTGTTAGTGATGCCGCTTGCTCGCGGAGTACTGCCAGATCAAACTTGATCAACAACTGCCCTGGCTCCACCGTATCGCCCTCCTGAACAAAAGCTTCAAAATGGCCTTTCAACTGAGAGGTATCGATGCCGATATGCAGTAATACCTCAAGCCCCTCACGGGTAGAAATACCCAAGGCATGCATGGTCGGGTACAAGTGCATAATCGTTCCGTACACGGGTGAGACCAGCTCTCCCTTTTCCGGAACAAAGGCTACACCATCACCGACAAGCTTGGCTGCAAAAATCTGATCAGGTACCTCTTCAATCGGGAGCATTTTGCCCTGAACGGGGGCACAGAACAGAACCTGTTGCAGATCTCTTTCCAGCAACTTCGCGATTTCTTCCCGAATCAATTCCGAGTAGGTCCCGAATACCACCTGTACGTTACCGCCACCCAGCTTGATCAGTCCTGCGGACCCCATACTCTTCATGGCACCCGTGTCGATCAGCCGGTCATCATGCACAGTAAGGCGAAGACGTGTAATACATGCTTCAACCTGTACAATGTTACTCTTCCCACCCAATGCTTCGAGGATTAAAGGTGCCTGATAAGGAATGTTACCTACCCAATCTTCCAGCATGGAGCCCTCTTCACGTCCTGGTGTTGGAATCTTGAACGTACGAATCGCCCATCGGAACAGGAAGTAGTAAAGCAGCCCATATAGTATGCCAATCGGAATGAGCTTCCACGCATTCTCCGATAGATGGAAATTGAGTATGTAATCAATAATACCTGCGGAGTAAGAGAATCCATGCCGGATATCCAGCCAGTAACTAATCCACATGGCAACGCCGGACATCACTGCATGCACGATGAACAGATAAGGAGCCGCGAACAAAAAAGCAAACTCAATCTGTTCCGATACCCCGGTTAGAAAACAAACGAGTGCCGATGTCAGAAAAGTTTTCTTGATTTTCGGTTTCAGATCTTCCCTGGCTTCCTGAATAATAGCAAAGGCTATCGCCGGAATGGCAAACATCATGATGGGAAACAAACCTGCCATAAAGAATCCTGCTGTTGGGTCACCTGCAAAAAATCGGGGCAAATCCCCTTGCACAATGTTACCATCAGGCGTTTCAAACGTCCCTAACTGGAACCAAAACACATTGTTAAGCAGGTGATGAAGCCCAAAAGCGACCAGCACCCTGTATAACACCCCGTAAATGAACAGTCCAAAACCCCCGAGACTGTATTCCCAAGTGGCAATGCCGTTCAATCCATGCTGTAGGATCGGAGCGAGCCATAACATAAAACAGGAAAACAATGCCGAACAAAGTCCGACGATGAGCAAAACAAACCTTGAACCTCCAAAAAACTGTAAAATTTCAGGCAGTTTAATGCTTTTAAACCGATTATGCATCCCACCGGCAAGCGCGCCGAGTATGATTCCGATTAAGGAAGCGGGCTGAACGGTGCCATCCCCGAAGTTCCGAGTCACCTGATCATATATCACGATACCAGCCAGAGCAGCAAGTCCCGCTTGTCCGGCCTGGTTGGAGAGTCCCAGTGCTACACCGACAGCGAACAAATACGGTAAGAAATAAAAAATACCGTGTCCGGCCACGGTAGACACTTCACCGACAATATCCAATCCCCAGGCGTCCCAAGGCAGACTGCCAACACTGAGCAAAATTGCGGCGGCGGGCAGGACCATTGTAGGCAGCATTACCGCTCGTCCGAGCTGCTGCAAGGATCCGAGCCAATTCATGGCGACCTCTCCTTTCTATCCTAGATGGTAAGCTTTACGCAACGTTTTGTCAAAGCAAAACAGTAACCAATTGGTAATTAATAATGGCAAAAATAGAACAGAAAAAATCCCGTCAACTTCAAGTTAACGGGATTCATCCTATGTTCATTCAATTGGGTCAGATCAGGAGATCAACCGATCTTAGGTGAACGAGCCTCTCAGCCGCGTCCAGCGCCGCGCAGAACGATGGAATCTTCTACCTTGATACAACGATTCGTTACCGCTGTCATGCCGTTCTCTGCAGCAATCTGGACCGCTTCATCACTATGGATGCCAAGCTGCAGCCACAGCACATTAGCTTTGATGGCAGCGGCGTCACGAGCGACTTCCGCGCAAAACTCTTCGCGACGAAACACATTGACAATGTCTACCGGCTCTGGAATATCCGCGAGTGTGGCATATACCGTCTCGCCTAGGATTTCACCTTGCGCCTGTGGATTAACCGGGATAATGCGATAACCTCTGCTCTGCATGGCTTCTGCCACCATATAGGAAGTGCGATCTGATTTGTCTGATAAGCCGACGACTGCGATGTTGCCTGCCTTGCGCAAAAGTTGCCCAATTTCTTCACGAGTAGGGTTGTTAAATTCCATGTTCAAGCACCATCCTTTTCTGATTAAAGTGCGTGTTCAAAAGACAGGTTTCAGTTATTTTACTCTTTTACCCATTGAACCGAGGCGCCAAGCGCCTGCAAATGATCGAAATATTGCGGATAAGACTTGGCTACATGGTGTGCATCCCGAATACGAAGCGGCTCCTTGGAACGCAGACCAACGACAGTTAGCGCCATAATTACACGATGATCGTAGTGAGCATTAATCTCCACGCCGCCTTCAACGCCTTCCGGACGTCCGTGTACAATAATCTCAGCTTGACGCTCTTCAACGTTCGCTCCTGCCTTCCGCAGTTCGTTCAAGTAATCGGTGATTCGGTCACATTCCTTGTAACGCAGGTTCTCTACATTATAGAACCGTGACGTGCCTTCCGCAAACACAGCTGCGGCTACCATAGCCAAAACGGCATCCGTCGCGGCATCCCCATCGAATTCAATCGCTTTCAGTCTGCCATTACCTTGAACGTGTACGACATCGTTCTCATGTGTCAAAGGCACTTCCATCATGCGCAGAACGTCAACGATGGCACGTTCACCCTGTTTGCTCTGCTCCATCAGTCGCAGAATTTTCACATCAGACTGTGTAACCGCAGCTGCGGCAAGAACGGCTGCCGAGCCCGGGTAGTCCCCTTGAACCGTGTAGGTCGTCGGCTGGTAAGCCTGTCCACCTGGTACACGGAAGGACATGTAATCATCACTTGCATGGATAACGATGCCTGCCTGCTCCAACACTTCCAGCGTCTGTCCGATAACGACCTTGGACTTCAGGTCATTCAGTACTTCAATGGTGCTGTCTTCTGCAAGCAACGGAGTTACAAACAACAATGCACTCAGATATTGGGAGCTGACGGAGCCGGATACACGAATGTGTCCACCCTTGGCATTGCCACCCTTGATTGTAATCGGCAGGCGTCCTTGTTCATGTTGTACTTCTACACCCAATTGACCAAGCGCATCGATCAGGTCATCATGGGGGCGTTTGCCCAGTGAATCCGGGTACGTATTCACAAAAGTAACTTCAGGGCAGAGCGCTGTAACGCCCATCAGGAAACGAAGTACAGCACCCGCATTCCCAACATTCAATTCACGCACATCACGGGGATGACTGCCAAAGCCCTGGATCACAATCTTGCTGTCGTCTTCTTCAAGTACTGCCCCCAGATCGCGAATACATCTGCGCATGGCGTCACTGTCTTCACTGTGTGCCGGGAAATGAATGGTACTTGTGCCTTCTGCCAGTGCAGCAGCCAGCAAATAGCGGGTAGTGTAGTTTTTGGAGGACAGAGCCCCGATTTCCCCGTTCAGAGTGGGGGTTGGTTTAACAATAACGTCCATGGATGAAATTCTCCTTCGTTGATTATATTGTGGCCAAATTGACATTCCGTGCATCGCTTGGGTATCATTATAGCGTTAAGTCCATACAGAAAAGAGGACCTGAATATGACACAAATAGCTGAAATTGAAACGTCTGAGCTGCGCCGCCGTTTACAGGCGGGAGAGAAGCTGCAGATGATAGACGTCCGCGAGGACGATGAAGTCGCGCAAGGCATGATCGAAGGAGCCAAGCATATTCCGCTTGGACAGATTCCGGACCGACTGTCTGAGATTGAGAAATCAGGCGAGATCGTGATTATCTGTCGTAGCGGTTACCGCAGTGAGCGTGCCTGTGAATATCTGCAACAACTGGGATATGAAGGCTGTACAAACATGGTCGGCGGTATGCTTCAGTGGCAACAGGAAGACTAGAGAAACCCGGAGAGAAGCGAAGTCATTTGTAACCTTGTGACTTCTGTTCTGCTCCACTCCTAGAAACGGGCCTATATGGCCCGTTTTGTTATATCTGCCACCACCTATCAACCATCAAACTTCGATGATAACAAGCTTAGACGCGGTAATGCGCTAAAATTAAACGAGTCACTTCGGCAGCGGATAACTCGGTTGTATCCACCGTATAATGTGCGAACCGATATGCGTCTTTCCGTTCTTCCATAATTGCCTGAATGCGTTCCTCTGCATTGCCTGCGAGAAGTGGACGGTTGTCACAGCCACTAACACGCTCTACAATCACTGCCGGATCAGCAGTCAAGGCAACAACCCAACCATTCTTCAGCATCACGTCACAATTATCCGAACGCAGCACCACGCCACCTCCGGTCGCTATGACCTGTGACTTCTTCTCCAGCATCGAGCACAACATGCGGCTCTCGGCATCACGGAAATACGTCTCTCCCTTGCCAGTGAACAATTCTGGAATCGTACAGCCTTCCTCTTTTTCCACCGCGGCGTCTACATCAATCAATCGATAACCAAGCTCACGTGCAAGCATGTCAGCGACGGTTGATTTGCCGGTTCCCATCATGCCGATGAGAATAATATTGTTAGACTTGCTCAAGGTGTACACTCCTTTAATTCAAGCAATTCGTGAGCACTTTTGTCCTATCATAACACAGCCCTGCGGACTGGGAAAGACCATCTCCTGACCGACTTCTTTTCGACCTTCCGCAACCTTCCAAGACAGATCAAGTAACTTCCGGCATCTAAGCCTACGTCAGATCACCCTCAAGCAGTTTTGAGCCCCCAAACGTCTCAATCAGTGACCAACTATTAACCTAACGAACTCCAATGAGCTTATTTACGGTAAATAGGCGCAGTTAAACTTCTTAAGAATCTGAGTAAACTTATTTCCAAAAATCACCGTCAAAACCTCGACATCTCGCTATGAATTATCGAAATAGTGCCTTCTGAGTTCGTTAAAAAATAGAACCGGCTCATTTTGCCAAAATAGAGTGTCTCCTGTTCATTAGGTCTAGAATCAGCTACATATCTTCTTTATCAACATTATTACTGTATAACACAGTAAAAAAAGAGGCCCAGCGTTGACCGGCAATCACCGGAACGCCAAACCTCTTTTGAGCCCCTTAGCAGGCCAAACCTGCCACTTAAAGGGGCACTAGCCAAATCTAATAGACCTTGTATATGTGGTACTACTCCATCCAGTTGTGGTGGAAGCTGCCTTCTTTGTCCACACGTTTGAACGTGTGAGCACCGAAGTAGTCACGTTGTGCTTGCAGCAAGTTGGCTGGCAGACGCTCTGTACGGTAGCTGTCGTAGTAAGAAAGAGCGCTGGAGAAGCCAGGTACCGGAACACCTTGTTTTACAGCAGCCGCTACAACTTCACGCCATGCGTCTTGATAAGACTCAACGATGTTTTGGAAGTACGGATCCAAGAGCAAGTTTTTCAGAGCTGCGTCTTTATCATAAGCTTCCTTGATGTTTTGCAGGAACTGCGAACGGATGATGCAACCGCCACGGAAGATCATGGCAATGTTGCCGTATTTCAGATCCCAGCCATACTCATCGGAAGCTGCACGCATTTGTGCAAATCCTTGTGCGTAGGATACGATTTTACTTGCGAAGAGGGCTTTACGCACGCTCTCAATGAACGCTTTTTTGTCGCCAGAGAATGCTTCAGTCGCTGGTCCATTCAGGATTTTGCTAGCTGCTACACGCTCGTCCTTCATGGCAGACAGGAAACGGGAGAATACGGATTCCGTAATCATGGACAATGGTACGCCGAGATCCAGCGCGCTTTGGCTTGTCCATTTCCCTGTTCCTTTTTGACCAGCCGCGTCCAGAATGACGTCAACCATTGGTTTGCCCGTTTCTGGATCGTATTTGGAGAAGATATCTGCTGTGATTTCGATCAGGTAACTATCCAGCTCTCCTTGATTCCATTCTGTAAAGATCGCGTGAAGCTCTTCAACAGAAACGTTCAATACGGATTTGAGCAAGTGGTATGCTTCACCAATCAACTGCATATCTCCGTACTCGATACCGTTATGCACCATTTTCACATAGTGTCCGGCACCATCAGGTCCAATATATGTACAACATGGATCGTCACCGACTTTGGCCGAGATCGCCGTCAGGATCGGTTCAACCAGTTTATAAGCACTTTCCTGTCCACCTGGCATGATGGAAGGGCCTTTCAGTGCGCCTTCTTCACCACCGGATACACCTGTACCGATGAAACGAATGCCTTTGTCTTCCAACTCTTTGCTGCGACGTTGCGTGTCAGGGAAGTATGCGTTCCCTCCGTCAATGATGATGTCGCCCTCATCCAGGTGAGGAAGCAGTTGTTCAATGGTAGCGTCGGTTGCTTTACCAGCTTGTACCATGATCAAAATTTTGCGCGGGGATTCCAGGGATGCTACGAACTCTTCAATGGAGAATGAGCCTGTCAGGTTTTTACCCTCAGCTTCTTTCAGAAGATCATTGGTTTTCTCCGGGGAACGGTTAAATACCGATACTGAGAAACCTTTGCTTTCAATGTTAAGGGCCAAATTTTTGCCCATGACAGCCAGGCCAATTACGCCAATTTGTTGTTTTGTCATCTGGTCCTCCATCCTTTGCTCCAAGTAATTTTATTGAAATAAATTATCAACAATACTCCCATTTTAACGGTTTTATGTATAGAAGTGAACCCCGTGGCACAGCTACGCAACGAGAAAACACCCCAATCTGCTGAGGTGTTCATCGTATTTTCATAAATACGGCCTTATCTTGTCATCCTTCCAACATTAACAGATGTCCAGACAACTGTTTTAAGACTTCACGGCAAGCATTTGCTTTTTCGATATTATCCATCTGCATGGCCATGTAGAGGCGCTCCAGTTCATCGTCCACTTCCATGCGCAGCAACATGAGCCTTTCCTCGCCTTCACGCGAGAGGAACATTTCTTCCATCTCTTCCGCCGTCGGCGCAGGTTCCTTTTGAAAAATCACACGCTGTTTGAACCCAGAGACTTCCACGAGCCGAATGACTTCACCGAATAAAATGTTCTCCACGGTCATCTGTTGATCCTTGAACCGCTTCACAACTGCATGCCCGCGTGTATCTCCAATCAGCTTCTCCAGCCACTCTGCAAGTTTTGCATCCTTAATGATGTAATCCCCAGTCATCTTGTAGTTCCCCGTGCGTGTCTGTTGAAAGCGGAGCTTTACCAGCTTGCGGCCGGTCCGGACTGACAGGATAAAAAAGGATTCGTCCTCGCTCCAATATAGTGAATATCCCTCACGAATAAGGTCTCTGATCAAATTTTGGATATGCCGACGGTTGAACCGCAGCTCCAGATTGCAATATTCAACTTCATAACTCTTATTCACGGCACTCCCTCCATCTGTACCGGATCAACTCCGGCCCTCGTCTTCAATCGCTTCTACTCAATCGGCTTACCCTATTTTATACTTCATTTTATGTAAGGGTACTTGGTTATTTGACTATTTTTCACCGAAAGGACCGCAGGATTGCAGCTTTCCGCAGACGCACAGGGGCAAGCCCCCGATTCTCGTGATATAATGGACGCGAAAAAGGGAGCTCCACAACCAAGACGGTTGGTGGAACTCCCTTTTCTTTTGCTTATTTGGCTGGAGCGGTGCGAAACGGATTGCGGGATAACACAAAGTGCACAACGGCAAGTCCTGCCATGACGATGGCACTGCCAATGAATGGGGCCGGATGGCTCACGTGGTCCCACAGCAGTCCGGAAACAATGGGGCCTACAACCATGCCTGATCCCTGCAATGTAAGGAAGAATCCCCAGATTGCTCCCCGCTCTCCTTTGGGAATCAGTGTGGCTACAAAAGCATTCCAAGCGGGCAAAATCATGGCATAACTGATGCCCACCAGCATGACAACACCAAACACCACCGGAATGGATGTTATGGAGGAGAATGCGAACAGACTCGCCGCCGCCATCAAAAAACCAACGTTCAGGAATGGTTTAGTACCAAACCTGTCTACCATTTTACCTACAGGCAGCAAGGCAATAACGGTTATTCCGCCTCCCGCAATCAGCAACAAACTGTAAAGGTTCGGTGAGATGTGCAGGTCTGTGCGTGTATATAGCGTGATTACTGGACTGAGCAGCCCAATGACAAACGATTGCATAAACAAGGCAGGATACACGAGCGGATTAACATTAAGCGTGCTGCGTACCCTTTGCAGTGTGCCCTTCACACTCTTTTGCAGCCGGATGAACGGCGTGAGCAGATTCGGTTTGGCTGGATATTTCATATCACTATTCTTCGCTGCTTGCTCGGCATGCTCCCCTTCAACAATGACACGTCCAGGAAGAATCATGGCCACCAGAATAACGAGAATGGCACAACCCATCAGCACAAGGAATATGGTTCGATAATCATGATGCGTGCGCTCCAGCAGCCAGTTCATGCCTATAGGTCCAAGCCCCGTTCCCCCGAGAGCAGCCATCTCCAGCGCCCCCATTGCTGTACCATTCTTGTTCTGTGGGCCTGACATCGCAGTCACCCCTGTCATGGCGCAAGGCCATAGTGGTGACGTACCAATGCCAAGAATGAGACAGGCCATGGCCAGTCCAAAGGCACTTTTGAGAAAAAGGATCATAATAACAGCGATTAAGGTACAGATTAGTGCTGTAACCATCGTTGCGCGGAACCCGATCCGTTCTGCTGCCCAGCCGGAAGGCGCCCGGAACAGATTATCACCCAGATATTGAAGAGCAAATGCCACACCAATGACGCCTGCAGACAGACCCAGTATATTGTCCATATACACGGGCAAAACAGCTACCAACAGGGCTCCTTTGATAATTTCAACTAGAAAAAGTGTCAGCCACATCGCGATAAAAAATGGTGATCGCAAAATTTTGGCTGGTTTTGTGTCGGTTTGCATTCTTTTTCCCCTTTCGGTGTTCATTTGCCTATTCCCTATCCTTAGTGTAACCGTGGGGAATGTGCCCAAATCTCGGCAATTTAAAAAATTGTCGATTATACTGTTGCATTCGGTTCTTAATTTGCTATACTCATCTTTGTTTACCAATTTTATTAGGAAGGGTTGTGACAGCACTGATGAATCACCACCGTACGCCGCTGTTTACCGCTTTAAAAAATCATGCGGCACTCAATCCGGTACAGTTTCATATTCCGGGCCATAAAAAAGGATTGGGAGCGGATACCGAATTCCGTGAATTTATTGGCGATAATGCCTTCTCCATAGATTTGATTAACATCGCACCGTTGGATGACCTGCATCAGCCAACCGGTGTCATTCAGGAAGCACAGATTTTGGCAGCAGATGCCTTCGGAGCCGATTATACCTATTTTAGTGTACAAGGCACAAGCAGTGCCATTATGACCATGATTCTGTCTGTATGTTCACCGGGTGACAAAATTATTGTGCCCCGTAATGTGCATAAATCGGTTTTGTCCGCGATTATTTTCTCAGGCGCCAAACCCGTATTTGTTTCTCCTTCACAAGATGCCAATCTGGGCATTGACCATGGAGTGACTACACAGTCTATCCGTCGCGCACTTGAGCGTCATCCAGATGCCAAGGCATTGCTTGTAATTAACCCGACCTATTACGGCGTGGTTACCGATCTGAAAGAGATTGTTGAGCTTGCACACAGCTACCAAGTCCCTGTACTTGTTGATGAAGCACATGGCGTACTCATTCATTTCCATGAGGATCTGCCGTTGTCTGCAATGGCAGCAGGTGCCGATATGGCTGCAACCAGTGTTCACAAGCTTGGTGGCTCCATGACACAGAGTTCCGTACTCAACCTGAACACGAAGAATGGGTTCGTGAACCCGCAGCGTGTACAGACGATCCTGAGTCTGCTCACCTCAACATCAACTTCATACATTTTGCTTGCTTCACTCGATACATCAAGACGTAACCTGGCACTCCACGGTCGTGAGATTGCACAGAAGGCGATTGAACTGGCTGAGTTTGCCAGACGTTCGATTAACGATATGGATGGACTGTATTGCTTCGGTAGAGAGTTGCTGGGTACAGAAGCGACCTTCAACTATGATCCAACCAAAGTAACGATCCATGTTCGCCATCTGGGTATTACAGGATATGAGACAGAGAACTGGCTGCGTGAACATTACAACATCGAGGTCGAACTTAGTGATATGTACAATATTCTGTGTCTCATCACGCCAGGAGATACGGATGACAGTGTGGATATCTTGCTGAACGCTTTGCAGGATCTCTCCCGTACCTATTATCAAGTGAACCCGGCCCATGAACTGGTCGTAAAAGTACCGGACATTCCACAGTTGATGCTGACTCCACGCGATGCATTCTACGGTGATACCGAAGTGATTCCGTTCAAGGAATCCGCGGGACGTATTATCTCGGAATTCATCTATGTCTATCCGCCAGGAATTCCAATCCTGTTACCGGGTGAGGTTATCACCCAGGAAAACATCGACTACATCATCGATCATGTTGAAGTTGGATTACCCGTCAAAGGACCCGAAGATCGCAGCGTAACCAACGTTAAAGTGATCGTGGAAGCCGATGCCATTTTCTAAAACAACTCCATCACCCTGTGAATGGAATAAACTTGAAGGACCAAGCCTTAAGCTTGGTCCTTTTTTTATTTTATGGGACAAACGAGTTTGCATTTTCCCGTCTATTTCGTCGTTCAAACCGGTGGTGTACATGCTCGTATACCTCTTAAAAACAAACAAAAGGCCCCCTGAGATCAAGGAGCCTTCATGTTATGTTCCAAAAGAATGACTATTCTTGTGATGCAACGAGTTCGTTGTAAGCCGCTTCAACGCGGTTCCACTCTTCTTCGTCTTCAATATTGTAGAGCACCATTTCCTCGTCTTCTTCTTCCATACGCAGGATGATGCCGTCAGCTTCAGGATTGTTACGTTCCAGCAGGAGCGCATAAACATGCTTCTCCACGTCAAACGTCTCCACCAAAACCATCTCCACGTCTTGGCCGTTCTCGTCTGTTAATGTGAGAAGGACTTCTTCATGCTCGTGGTCGTGGTCGTGGTCTTGCCCGCATCCGCAGCCATCGCCGTGTTCATGTGTGTGATCGCTCATTGAAATACCTCGCTTTATAAATAGAAATTGTGTAACCTTGCATATCGTAACATGTTCAATGACCCAGGTCAATTTAACTCACAGGGTTATTTTCGCTTCAATCGTTCAGCGCTGTAATGATTTTCTCCGCTACCAGGACGTAGCTGCTGTTTGCATTTTCTTTAATATGAAAGCCAACCTGATACTTGCCAGCACGACTGAAATCATACGTAAAATCATATGTGCGGAACCAGAAGTTATCCTTCTGTGTCGTAAGCTCCTGTGACTGGATATCCTTCACCTGACCGCTTGGATTGGTAATCGTTACTTTCACCGCAGCTACATCTGCTGTCAGACTGTCCACTTGTGAAAATACATTGAATTTCAGCTTACCTACGTTAACGTTGCCAAATACAGTGTCTCCCTTGAAGAGAAAAATATGTACATTCGGTTTGATCACCGTTACTCTCTTGTTAATGCTGTCCCATTTGACGACGCCTCCGGCTTCTCTTACAGGTACATAGGTCGTTCCATCAATGAGATAACCTCCATCAGCTGCTTCCTTGCCGTTAATGAGAACACGAATCTTCTCGTTCACTGAGTCAGCAAACAATAAAGACCCGCCGAGCAAGGAGAATACCGTGACACAAAGCAATATTCGTTTCCATTTCATCCCGTCAATATTCCCTCCCCTGCTGCTAGCTGTTGTACATTTATACTGCAGATTCATCCACAAAGTTGCGCTGTTTTTCATCATTTTTCATTTTTTATCCAGAATTTTTTCCACCCCTTGGAATGCACAAAAAGAGGCGATCCTCATTAAAGGATGCCCCTGATCTATAATTGTTATATATACGGGATTATACGAAGAGTTATGAAGAAGTATGGCGGGTCAATATACAGGGAACGCCCTTGCCTAAAGCCCCTTCAATTCTCATACGTGCAGCATAATCCATTCCTCGTGTACAGGGTGTCTTACATCTCTCACATACATCCGAAGTGACCAACTTCATGGATACACGTATTTTATCACTCTTTAATGCGGGAGCTTTCTTGCCCTTTGCTTTTGCCATCCCGGATTCCCCATTTCCCCAAGTGCTTACTGATGTAGTCCATCATATGGGGATTCGCCCGGTTGTGTGTCTATTTAGAAAACGTATTTAAATAATAAAAATATGACAAGGAGTATACCTCCGAGAATGAGCCAGTTGCTGATCTCATACCAAATGCTCTTGCCTCCGGACAGGTATTTCTGTTCATTCTCCTGATGACGCTGACGGTGAGTATCGGTCTCAGAGCCATGGGGTGGTTTGCTAAAATCCATCATAAGTACATTCCCCTTTCAGCAGTTATGTGTAAACTTAATACCATTATAACCCATAATTGAGTGTGAAATTGACTTTTATGCTTAAAAAGGCTGTTTCATACAAATGGTTCTATTCGATAGCAGATAATTCTTCTTCTGTGACCCATTTGTGATTCTTTATCGAATCTCCCCCTGTTGTAGGGGTGTAATCAACCAGATATACCGTTGTCTGTTCAGAAGAGTCAATTGTGGCCTTGGCGCCCTTCATTCCTTTCATGTGATCAGCGCTCAACACTACCTCAGAACCTGCCGCATACGCTTGATCCGTATGGCCCTCAATTTCCTCATGGATAACCCATTTATGGTTTTGCACGGGATCTCCGCCTGTGGTTGGCGTATACGTAACTGCATATACCGTAGTCTCATATGCTCCAACGATCTTTGCTTTCGCACCCTTCATGCCCGACATGTGGTCGGCACTCATCAGCGCCTGGCTTCCTATTGGGAAGGTAGGATTGTTTTTTTCGTGCAGTCCTTCCGGTAGCTCTCCCGATTCAGAATGGTGCATCTCACCTGCGGCAGCTGTATGACTGCCATCGTTACTTTTAATAGTCTGCCGAGTCTCCTTGCCACATCCACTCAAAACCAAACTGCTTGTAATCAATATAGTCGATATGGTCAATACGTACTTTTTCATGTTCTGCACTCCTTTAATTCTATTTATACTATCATTATACCCCCTATAGGTATATCGCAATCATTAATATTGCTTTTTCAGGGCAAAGCAAATCTTACAACGGAACAAAATAACACCAAAAAACCTCCGATTTCTCGGAGGTTTCTTATCAACAACAACAACTAGTATCAATGATTACGCCAGTTCCACGTTAACATTCACGTTTCCTTTAATTCCTTTGGAATATGGGCAGTAGTCATGGGCAAGTTTCACAAACTTCTGTGCTGTCTCCTCGTCCAGACCAAGAATTTTAACTTCCAAATCGACTTGAAGCTTCACGCCGTTATCCTCAGAGTCCGTCACCAACATTACGGTTGCAGCTACGGTACTTCTCTCAATCTCAACTTTGTGTTTCTTCAATTGAAACTCCAGTGCGGAGTTAAAACAAGCACTATACCCTGCTGCAAACAACTGCTCCGGATTAGTAGCTGTCGTCACTTGTCCTCCGAGTTCAGGCGGTGCAGCAACATCCAGCATAAACACGTTATCTGGGGATTGTACGATGCCTTGACGTCCGCCTGTATTGATGACTGTTGTTTCATATAATGTTTTCATTTGTGAAAACTCCTTTAGTTGATTAGATTTATTTTGACTAAATTTTGATCTATATTTCATCGCTAACAATTACATTGTACACAATTAAATTGCGTATGTAAATAGCTGATATAAAAAATAATATAGTTTAATGCTGCGTTTAAATGAATAGCGATGATGAGAATTATAATGTAGTTATTGGATAGCCTGCATCGAACCGTTAAGGAGGAATAACACGTTTGGAGAATAATTCATTTCTAACCCCGGACAAGCCCAAACATACAGTCAGAGCACTTTCTGAGGTGTTGGCTGTATCAACCAAACTTGGCCTGACTTCATTTGGAGGACCGATCGCTCATCTCGGCTACTTTCATGAAGAATATGTTCGCCGTAGAAAGTGGATGGATGAACGAAACTATGCAGATTTAGTTGCGCTGTGTCAATTTTTGCCCGGGCCTGCCAGCAGTCAAGTCGGGATTGGAATTGGCATCATCCGCAGCGGTTTGTTGGGGGGACTGGTGGCTTGGCTTGGTTTCACACTTCCTTCTGTCATTGTTTTAGTTTTGTTCGCTTTCCTTCTGCAAGGATTTGATATCAGCAGTACTGGCTGGATTCACGGCCTTAAGATTGTTGCTGTAGCTATTGTCGCTCAGGCGATATTGGGCATGGGGCAAAAACTAACTCCTGACCGTTACAGGGCAACCATCGCGATCTTTACTGCAGCGGCAACTCTTGTGTGGCAGACTGCGTTCACTCCAATCCTTTTTATTGTTATTGCAGGCATAATAGGCATGATTTATTTTAGAAAAATGACAGGTATTAAGACAACAGACTTGTCTGTCCCGGTAAGTCGTAACTTGGCAATAGTCTGTTTGGCTATGTTTTTTGGAATCCTGATTCTTCTCCCGTTACTCACACCATTTGATCATTCGGGATGGCTGTTATTCTTTGATAGCTTCTACCGTTCAGGATCACTTGTATTTGGTGGAGGGCATGTTGTACTTCCGTTACTGGAACGTGAATTTGTCCCTACAGGTCTGATGAACAAGTCCGACTTTTTGGCGGGATATGGAGCAGCACAAGCTGTACCCGGACCATTGTTCACCTTTGCCAGTTATTTAGGAGCGATGATGCGTGGGATTCCCGGTGCTTTGGTTGCAACGATTGCTATCTTTTTGCCAGCGTTCCTTCTGATCGTAGGCGCATTGCCCTTCTGGAATTCTTTATGTAAAAGTTCAAAAATCCAAGGAGCATTAATCGGAATTAATGCAGCTGTTGTAGGTATTTTGTTAGCATCGTTGTACGATCCACTTTGGACAACTGCGATCCTAACTCCTGTTGATTTTGCACTGGTATGTATGTTGTTTCTAATGCTCGTTTTTTGGAAAGTACCACCGTGGATCGTTGTCGTTGCTGGTGCAGCAGGCGGTACAATCATGAACCTTCTCTAAATATAAAAGGTACCCAAACACTGCACTTCATTTTCAAAGCGTCCGTGTTTAGGTACCACATTACTTCAAGTATATCTTTCACCTATCCATGCAGATAATCTATTTATTCTCTTTGTCATTCCAATCAGTTACTCCAGATATCCACTTTCATCTGTGCACATTTGAAATACTTGGCCTCTGCCTTACTTGTAGTTAGTTTCAAAAGACACTGCAATTCTCCATGTTGGAACACCCCCCCGCTAAGGTCAGCAGCAACACCGCCATATTGATCATCCGCACCAAGCCATACGGACGGTCTCTCGAACCCCGGTGAGAACTGTAATCCGGTACAGAGCAGCACAGTGAGATTCTTACGGTTCTGTGCTTCATCTCCTGCTACACCATGTGTGGTGAAGAACACCATGTTTTGATTAAAATCTGTGTACGTTCCATCTGATTTATAGGCACGGACCATACCATACTTCTGATTTACATTTTGAAAAAAGGTGATTCCGGCCTTGCTATCCTTCGATTTAATGCCCACCTGAACTGAGATTCCAATGTTCCCGTTTAATTGTAGCGCTTCCAAAGTGATTGCAATTGCGGTTACTTTCGAGCTGTCAATCAGATGTTTCATTTTCAACTCTGCTGTGGCTCCTGCCGTTGTTGGTGTTGTAACGGTTATGGTCCCTCTGTCGGGCAAAGGCTCAAACGTAGGGGTGCCCACCACCTCCACCCAATCCGGTAACGTTCCGTAAAGAAAATCGGCCACAAGCTGTTTGTGAACCTTTCCAAAGGGCACGATCTGACCCGCTGCATCACGTATAACCATCTCTACACCCCCACCGAATAGGCTACACCGATATTATGATCGGTATTGTAATACACGTACACTACGCCGTCCATAACGGACACCATCAAGGATTGCATATTGGTCGTTTCCCAATTCAATGCCGGAAAATATATATCTGTAGGTTTGTCCAGCAGTTGACGAAAGTCTGCGCTGATCTTGGCAATGGCAGGCCGAGCTACTGTCGTAACCCCACCGGAAGCATAAGCTGATAACATACCCAGCCACCACATACTCCCTTTGTACATAAATACACCAGCATTGGGTCTCGAAATGTTTTCTCCTGCACTTAAAGTGGCATCATTCCCACCCATTAATGGCCTTGGATCAGCTAACCAGCTACGTCCGTCATGTGAATGCCAGATACATTTACGACCAAAGTCACCACCGCCCATCACCGAGAAACCGATCCATTTGCCGCCATTTCTGAAACACGAGAAGTAACCGGTATGACCATCACCAGGGAACCCAGGAGGTTTGTCCAAAATCAAACCCACTCTTGTCCAGTTGATCATGTCTACAGAGGTCGCAAGTGCCGTTGATTGATTGATCCCTAGACCGTTTTGTTGATAATACATAAAGAACAATTGTTCTTCATCGTTCCAGATCACAAATGGAGTTTCCGTCGAATTCCCAACCACGGTATCGAGATACACTTGTCCATGTTTGGTCCATGGTCCTGTCGGGCTGTTCGAATAGGCTAGTCCAATTCCTCCGATTTGATTATGGTTGGTAGAATACGTAGCATAATAATCTGCTTTTGCATCAGGGATAAGCCCTTTTACCTTGATCGCCCGAAACCAATAGATCGATTGCAGACCCGCCATTGCAGCGGTATAGATAGGATTGTCCATTTTTTTATCAAATTGAGGCGTGTACATCCGTCTGGTTTCTGCATCGCAATAATCATAAGGTGAAGTGAAACTGTTGGCTGTGACATTAGCAGTCTGTTCTGCCTGGATATTTTTTTCAACCATTGACATGTTACACAACCTCCTTAACGTGCAGGGTGACAATGTCCAATGGAGAGAAGTATACTAATTCCGATGCGCCCTTTAGTAGATTTGAGAGATCAACAACATTACCCATATTCGCAGCCGGCCCCTGAATAACACGAATGATAGAGCGAATGCCTGTATTATATGAATACGCTTTCATTTTGTTAATTCCTTTGCTTTCCTTACCGTTGTGATCAGTGACTGTCTCTTTCCATGGCATGCCAGGATAATGTTGATCCTTCATATTAATCCCTCCTATTGTTTTCTCACCATAAGTATATTCATGAAGTTACCTTTCTGTTAAAGCATCATGCCCATTTTAAGGCCTAATATTCCAAGACTGGTTTGCAAAACAACATAAAATTTTATCTCCTTTTAGACTTTTTGAAGGTTATATTTTTTCTATGGAGGGGAGTGAGTTGTGCAACCATCGGTTTGCTTTTGTTAAAATGACTAAACAGGCTAACCAATAACAATTGGCTAACCTGATTAGAGGAAGAAACTGCAATATAGATGTTCTCTTAAACAATTATTTCGTGGTGTTACAAGGGATGCTTTCTTCACTTTTTAAAACCAATGACTTATTACTCCGCAAAAAATGAAGATATGGGATTCGCTATTTTTTTATTGGATTTCTCCTTGCCTTGGTAATCCAATAGATAGTATTGGTAAAAATCGTTAGTGAATCCGACAGACTCTTGTATTTTCAGCTTAAAAGGTTCATATGCCGCATCACTCAGATGATCCTCATTCCAAAAATAATGAAGCATCAATCGATTCTGGTTATAGGGATGTTTGATAACATATGCACCAGCAGCGAGAGGTTCATTCATGGTATTTTTCCAAGGAAAACCTGTCTGTTTCGCCCGATCGATCATGCTGGATTTTAAAGCCTGCACCAATCCGTTTGACTTGGCATTGCCAATGACAATAAGGTTGCTGTTGCCGATCTCTTTTTTCATCTTTTGCTTCAGTTCCTTGCGATCCCGTATAACGTCGTATTTCATACCGGTCATATCAAGGAATCCGATCAACTGATTAACCATATCTTCCTGCTGTTTAGTTGCAAGCTTACTCACCTGATCGCTGAGTACAATGGTTAATTCCTCGCCTTGAAGGACTTTGTCCATCAATCGATTCATTACTTCATAAGGCAGATTAGGGATCATTCTCATGACAGCCTGATACTGTAGTTGTAACATGTCATGTACATAGGCGGCGGTCTCTTCCTGTGATAATTGGTATTCCGGCTTTAAGACAAAGTTAGGCTGATATAGGGCCATTTGCATTTCTGTACGTACTTCCTTACCAAGCACATCTTCAATGGTGTGGAGCAGCCCCTCTACCGTTGCATTTTGGTACACGTAGCGTTTGAAATATGTCCTCATGAACTCGTCAAATTTCTCTTCACCGACGGAACGGTAAAGCTGATAGATCGCTTGTCGCCCCTTCTGATAATATACCAAACTTGCCAAATCCCCAGCTTCATCGTTTGTTGACGCAATGACCATATCTACGGGCGCAGTATCAAACTGTATGGATCTGAACCCATTTAGCTTGTCTCCCTGTTTCTCGGCAAAATACACCATGGAGAAATCAGCAAAGCCTTCATCCAGGAAGGATTCTGTCTCCGAGTTATTACCGATCAATGCATGGAACCACTGATGCGCTATTTCATGAACAAATGTTGTATCTTCTTCTGGAACAGCAACATTTTGAATCTGTCCCATCTGAATGAGCCTCGCATACTCCACGGCAACGCCTTGTACATACGTCTCGACAATTCGGAACTCTGGATAGGGATACTTGCCATATTTCTCACTATAAAAATCGATGACCTTGAATGCCTGATTAATGTAGCGGTCAACTATCTTTTTCTTGGATGGATCATCGTTGTAATAGTAGTATTCCACCGTCAGACCGTTACGGGTAACACTCTCCACTTGAAGGTTTGGGCTAGCAAAGAATACAAACTCCCTTGTATTCTCGGCCACAGCAGAAATAACTTTACGACCATGTTCTGTACTGTTTTGAGTGGTGATCGTGCCCGGCATGGCTACCTGATACTCATCAGGAACATTTAATTGAACTTTAAAGTCCGATGAGGTGTAATAATCGCTCTCAAATGTTCGACTATACGGTGCCTTGTTCCATTGATGCTTAACCTCGTCGTATACAGACATCACCGGGAACCCGTGTGCACCATTGATCATGTCCTTGTAGTAGGACACTCGCTGTGAGCCATAGGGTATATTCAACTGAAACTCCAGTTGGAATGATACCGATTCGCCTGGTTGAACGGGCTCTTTCAACTGCACGGTCAACGCTTGGTTTTCCTTATGGAAGCCTAGTGATTGGCTATCTGCGGTTACAGCCTGAATATCGATGCCACCCAGAAAGTCCTCCGCTGTCTTCTCCGGATGATCTTCACTAATCTTCTCATTATGCTGTTGGTACATGCTCGCCTGTGTAGACTTGGAGAGGTTTGCATCAGCATATGTATGAAGGACCAACTGCTGGAGTGCATCCTTGCTTGTGTTGCGATACGTTACCATCTCGCTCCCCTGGATTGTCATGTCCTTCTCATTCAACCGAGCCTGGATCTGGTATTGAATCGGGGTCTGCTCTAAAGAGTCTTTCTGAGTGTTATGTATCTTTGTAGATACAGGCGCTAGGTCTGCTTCCGCGGCAACAACCCCCATGTTGACAAGTGGGCTTGTTGCCAGTATTAAAGCCAGTGTACCCGCGATCCCTACTCTGGCTAACTTTGATGTAAATGGGTTTGAATAATTCATAAGTTCTCTCCTTCTCCTGTTCTATGTTGACCTCAGAACCAAGTATAGAAGACGAACCTTACGCTGAATTTATGTTTTATTTAAGTTTTGTTTAAAAAGAGGAGAGAAACTGAAACTATCGCAAATCGCATTCCTATTTGTATGTAAAAAAAGAAAAGAAGCCTTACATTGTAAGGCTTCTCGTGTATGATCTGTAGTGGGCTCGAACCACTGACCCCTACCCTGTCAAGATAGTGCTCTCCCAGCTGAGCTAACAGATCATGTATATAATTGTTTCCCAATCAAGTAACAGTATCATATCAAGTAACCGTGTTCATTGTCAATGATTTATTTGGTTATAATTCACCCGAAATGGTACACAATAAAGGAAAGATTACCATTTCTACAACGAGGTGAATTCCCTATGAGAAACATAACAAAACGGTCAAGATCCAATAAACATACATTTACCAAATGCTTCTTCCCCTGCGTTGGGCTTGTGATTCTCATTACAACCGTTACTGGTTGTGGCTTGGAGAGGGATGAACATACGGTACAATTCCAACAATTACAACAGCCCAATGAAAATGGTGAGTCTCTGCCCGTCTGGCTGGACGTGTACTCCAATTCTGTAATTCAAGATGTATATTCTCCGCGAGGAAGCAGTGAAGTCTTGCCGTGAAGGTTAACAGGTGAATTACTCATCTTCATCCCACCTGCGTGAGTATGCTTTCTTCGTAACGTAATACAACAGAGTAATCATTCCCGCCGACATTAGCAATGTAATTACCATGATGCCTGTCATGCCCATCACTACCCCCTCCTCTCCCAGTATGTTCCAGACTTCACTATACAGGAAAAACATTTTTTTGTATAATTCAGTCTGATATGTCGCGCAAGAGCAGAAAGAAGGAATGGAATTGGCAGCTGAGATTAGTTATGTATCAACAGAAGAACAACTGGAGCAAGCCCTGGGAATTCGCCATCACGTTTTTGTGATCGAGCAACAGGTGCCTGCGGAGATTGAGATTGATCAATATGATGTCATCAGTCCAGATGTGCATCATGTATTGTTAAGTACGGATGGGCAAGCTGTAGCCACAGGACGTCTGATCTATTACAGCAAGGATACGGCCAAAATGCAGCGGATTGCGGTGCTTGAATCTCATCGTTCATTTGGTTATGGACGTGTGCTTCTGCTCGCGATGGAGGAGCTGGCACGTGAACTCGGCTTATCCTATTCTGTACTGGATGCGCAGTGTCAGGCACAGAAATTCTATGAAAAACTGGGTTATGAAGTGATTTCGGAAGAACCTTTTTATGATGCAGATATTCTGCATGTTCGTATGAGAAAGAGCCTGTAAAACCTCCGCGTTGGCAGGTCTTTATTAGCATATGGTGCATACTTCCGATGAATTAGGATAGGCTAATCAGGTAAGCAGATTCCTATCTGGTCATATAAGGAGAGTGTGACATCATGGATCAAACAACACGCGAGAGTTTCACAGCCGTGCAAAAAAATGGTGACGGTGACCTGACAGCCTTTCAGACTTCAGCAGGACGTGTACTGGATTATCAGCAGGCCCTTACAGAAGTACAGGCTGGCGCTATTGCCGGTGTGAATGTATTTAAAGGCAAGGATGGCGAAATGTACATTCGCGGCGATGCCGACGGTGACCCAACCAACAACCTGGACCAACTTCCCCATTTCTAAAATAGATGCACATGACACAATAAGCACCGATCCGGTTACCCGGGTTGGTGTTTTCTTATGTTCCTAGAAAGTGCCTTCAAACCTACTGAAAGCCGAACTCAGACCCACGACGAATCTAAGGCGTCTTATTCAAGGATTTGAAGCCACCTTAGAGATCTAAGGAATCTGAGACACGCTATATCAGAATTTTTGGCCTTTTATAGCGTTTTTGTCAGGGGGTTGCGGGAAGTAACTTGTCTGATGTTCCATACAATTTTAAAAAAGGAGGAACGGAAGGCCAAATAAGACGTCCTGTGTTCCTTAGAAATCATCTGCTCATTCACCAGGATCAGCCAACTTGGACTGCCAGGCTGTTTAGATGCTGACCTCCATCATCGTCGTATAGCTTGCTTAAGTTTGAAAGCACACCCTAATAGTCCGTAAAATATTTTACGGAGTCCCCGGAAGGCTGGCTTTTGTGAACCGGCTGTTGTACTTGTTCCCATGCCTGCAAAATCTGTATCCCTTCCAGAGTAGACCGGTTCTCCCAGGCGATGTGCCCGGTGCGTTCAAGCTCCAGCAATGACTCATGAATGTAAGCTCTGCTTCGTCCTGTCTTGTTCTCCAGTTCATCCATACGTGGCAACCTGCGCCGTTGCCCTGCATAGTTCACCATAATACGCAAAATCTTGCGTTCAAAGTCGTTCAGCATACTTTACCTCCCCATTCAGATCGGTAACAGGACGCCATGCCAGAATACCTTGCTCCAGAAATGTTCGGGGTGAGCCTTCTTTTCCCGCTGATGCTCTAATCATCCCGCCACGTACACTGTTAATTCGAATCTGTCGCTGCGTAATCTGCCCTGCACGATCCATGTAGACAAGCTCCACCATCTGGCCAATATATTTCCCTAGCATAATCATCCCTCCGATAAGAACGTTTGTTTGTATTTTATATTATATGCGAACATAAGTTCTTTATTCAATAGTAAAAAAAGGGTTTTTGTAAAATAAAAAAACCAGACTTTCACCTTAATCATTAAGGCAGTCTGGTTCATAACGGATCAGTGTCGATCCGATTCTGAAAATTGTACTTTCTTTAACTGTTGTGTAGATGGATTAAAATCAACATTCACATAAACTGCGAATTGCTTGCCGTCTTTAGCACGAACCCATAACTTGAACTGTTCCCGTGATTGATCCGCTGTTAGAGAGGTGCGACCGATATGCTTATAGTCCAAAATATCCACATTATACTTGGTCTGTGTTTCTTTGACCGCAATAATTCCCCACTTCGCATAATCAGGGATAGCGGCCCCTGATCCGGATGTAATTCCAGCCAAACTCAGGACTACCGACATGACGGTAACGATGAGCATTCTCATTTCACTCACTCCTTGGGACAATATGTTTCTGTTATATTGCCCGTCCGGGTTTCATTTTACACGAATAAACGAAAGATCCAGGCCAGTGGCCGCAGGGAAAAAGGAATCACATGAACAAGTCGGTCAAACGAATCAGGAGGCTCTGTCCGGAAACTCATTCCCCAGTCACCTGAGAAAAAGTGTTGTTGTGTCTTCGGCTCCTGAGGACGATCCAACCCGTATTTCTTTTCAAGTAACTGCCTCGTTGCTTCATCCACCTGAACCTCGTTCGTAACGTCGTATGCTGTGGCAGGCTCGTTGCTTATGTACATCTGAATCACTAGAAACATCACAATCCAAACTATTTGTATCCAACGCTTGTTCATCTCATACTCCTTTATGGATTCATGACTCTGTTCTCTTCTACGTGAAGACTTGTTTGAATGTTTTATTATACAAAAATTTTACCATAGTAGGAAATAACAAGTGGTAGAAAATATGCGCTTGCGTTATGCGATGCTTAAGTCCCATTTGGTTGTTTTTTTGTTTAAAAAACCCAATAGACGTGTAATAGGCCATGACAGAGTGACTTCACGATCTTAAACCCTACACGATCTGTAATACCAATATGAGGAGGTTACACCCGAATGTTCAAACGCCTGGATGAAATCCTGATTGAGATTCCCAATGTCGAGAAGCCAGATCCGAATGCTGCGGCAGCCATACAAGAATTACTCGGCGGCAAATTCGGAGAAATGTCAACGTTGAACAACTACCTCTATCAATCGTTTAATTTTCGATCCAAAGAAAAGTTAAAGCCCTTCTATGACCTCGTCATGAGCATTACGGCAGAAGAATTGGGTCATGTTGAACTCGTGTCTCATGGTATTAACAAATGCCTCAGAGGTTCAACCGAGTACAAAGAACCCGACGACACACCGCTAGGTTCCGTAAAAGATGCTCGTCTGTCGTATCACTACCTGGCAGGTGCACAAGGCGCAATGCCTTTTGACTCTATGGGTAATCCATGGACGGGAGCAAACGTCTTCAACAGCGGCAATCTGGTCGAGGATCTGCTGCATAACTTCTTCCTAGAATGTGGCGCTCGTACCCATAAGATGAAAGTATATGAGATGACGGATCACCCGGCAGCCCGGGAAGTGGTTGGTTTCCTGCTGGTACGTGGCGGTGTGCATGTCGTGGCATATGCAAAAGCACTTGAGATTGCAACTGGCGTAAATGTGACCAAGCTGGTTCCTATCCCTTCACTGAACAACAAAGCCTTCAACGAGGCTCGCAAATATGAAGAAAAAGGGGTACACACCAAACTGTACACCTATAGTGATAAAGATTTCAACACGATCGGCCAGATCTGGAAAGGAACTCACCCCGAAGATGGACAACCTCTTGAAGTCATCCAAGGGATACCTGAAGGATTCCCGATTCCAGAAGCTCCTGCGGTCGAGGAAGAATTTGCACCGGGCATATCGCAAGAAGACTTTAAGGAAATTGCACGTCGTCTGAAGATGGCAGGGAATATTGCGGATTAAGGAACAATTTGTTTAACAGGCTCTTTCCCTATATATAAATTGTTAACTCTATGTTTAAGTGAAGCCCTCGAACCCTGCTGTTGAATGCAGAGAGGATTGGAGGGCTTTGTTATAATCAATTTATGATACAATTTTATGATGCAAAATGAGTATGTTGTATGCACGTCATTTCCTGAGAATTTAGCTGTAAAAGTAAACCGGATCTCTGCTCACATCGTTAAACTTAGTTAAACTCCAACACCGATTCCTCCCGCTGACTCATGACTTCAATTAGCATGTTGGCACCCAGACGAAAACCTTGTACAAACGCTGCTTCGGTATGCATGCCCTCACATCTGCCACACAAGTCAAATAACTGTTCAAGCTCACGGAATTCTTCATCGCTCAATCGATTCTTCCACTGCTTTGTCAGAGCTGCAATCTGCCGCCCTAACGCTTGGTATTCAGGATGTGTCGGCATCATCATCTCATCCGGTCGAAGTCGTCCATTATATAATGCTTCTAATATCGAATTCATGTGCATCCTCCTGTATATCAATTCGCACCTCGCTTGAATGAACGTTCTACACATGGTAGGATATTTATGCAGTCGCTCATTCAAGTGATTGCGTGATAGGAAGCAGCGTGTTCTTCGTGGGACTTGCGCTGCTTCCTTTTTTCATTTTTGGAGTTCGTCGTAAACCTTCTCAATCCCTTTGCGAACGATGTCTGATCGATTCGTATTCAGCTTCTCAGCCGAAATATCGAGCTTGTTCATAATGTCCTCGTCAACACGTATCTCGATCGTTCTGCTTTTGGGTTTGTCAGATTTAGGGCGCCCCATCTTTTTGGCGGACATTGCTTCACCTCTTTTTTCGTCCTGACAACAATATATTATTGTCAGGACAAAAAGTCAATATAATTATAAAACATACGTTCGTTTTTGTGATAGCAGATTCATAGATAAATGTATAGTCTGTAATCCGTTTGAATGATAAAAAACAACCTTGAACGGCTAGGCGCTCAAGGTCGTTAGAGTACTATTTCACTCTTCCATTGGCTTTCCATATCTCACTAAGACATGCCAGAGTAATTTTAACTCTTGTAGAACTTCTTTGTAGGTTCCTCTATCGCTCCAATGGCTTGGGTTTCGTTTCAAGTCCATAGCTGCAGAACCAATGATATTTGCATCAATCAAATCACTTTTTGCAATTCTCTTGGCTAGTGAAGGCATCGAAGGACCTCGAAAATCCATAGGAACTTCATCAACCAATAGTGTAAAGCCCATGTGCCAGTGGAGATCAATTGAATACTTTAAACATATCTGCTCTAAGATTCTTCCTGTATGGGTGCCTTTAAATGATGGTTCGGCAACAAGCATCTTTACATCTTTTTCAAGGGAAATATCACCATGAACCTGAGCTTCGATATAATGGTCCAGATTTCGGTTTGGCTCTTGGTTTGATGGATTTTGGAATGGTTTCTCAAGATTGACGAGCATATGATCGATTAACTTTTGAACCGTTAGATTTCTTTCACCAATGGCAAAATTACTATAGAATACATCCCTCATGAGAGCAGCCAAAATGAGGTCAAATTCCTCATACGTTCCCTTTCCCTCAGGTTCTTGATGAGAATCCAAATATGTATACGTGCAACGCTTAGAGACCTCAGTGGATAAAAGGAAGTAACATGATCCAAAACGCGGAGCAGGTCCATCGGGATGTAACATAACATTGAGTGCCCCATACTTGGGCCGTTCGCTATTGGTTGAGCCATTTATTTGGTACGCTCCGCCAAACATTTTATTCTCCCAAACGTCACGTTCACCGCCTGAAAATGCGGAGACACTTCCATTTGATAAAAAAGTCTCAAACTGACTTTTATAAACTCCCTGCTCAAGTAGTGCTTCAGCCACGCTTTTCATATTCGGATCTAATCGATCTGGGTGAAAGTGTAGCGCATTTTAGTTTATTGATAGCTTTTTCAAATGTCTTCATCTCGATGTTGGACATACGAAGGATTTCTCTAATAGTTTGCTCCGCCTCATTTTTACGGCTTCTTGCATAATGGGTTACATGCTCTTGAGCTAATTGCTGAGACCTTGATAGTTCCATGGGCAGGGGAGTCCTTTCCCTTTTTATAGAATCATAATACATGATGGACAGTAAGTGAACTTACAGGCGGTTCAAAAATCATGATATTGTGCAATGAATCAATCCGTGTCACTTCTTTCAATTTGAATCATATCTTGTGCAACGCACGCTTCTCCACCATCATAAAGCTATGAACTCCTTATTCTTCGCCTTGTATCTTAACTTGCTTCTCGTCCTTCACGGTCACATGAACTACTTGCCCTTCATTCGCTGTCATCGCATCTCGAATAAGAAGGGTCCATGCCCCTGAATCTGCATCAAACCGCTTGTCCTCAATGATTGGAACACGGATGTTCTCTGCATCAGGTGAAAGAAGTCCGCTACGAATCGCATCGGCATCCGTCATATGCGCGCCATCCGGTGCCACTGGACAAGATACCGCTATCTTTTCTGCTCTGGCCTGCCCAGGATAGGGTTCATTTTCCGGGCCTCCATCCGTCCAGACTTCAACATAGGAGCCGATCTGCGGATCAGGCGCATTGGAGAACCATTTTGCCGGATAATACCGATTTTTTCCTCCGTTCGCACTGAAATCCTCATACGCAGGATCAACCACAAGAATGGAATTGTCTTTGCGTTCAACCACATAACCAGTGAATCCATCTTCACTTGGTGCATTCGCTTGAGTCTGCACAGAGTTGCACTCGATATGTCCTGAACATCCCGTAAGGCATACGATTAGGATTGAGAGCAATATGAGGACTCGACGAAGATTGGGCATATGTAAATCCCCCTTTAAGAACACCTCTTTCTAAATTTAACGTTCCATATCAGTTTATTGTTACAAATACAGCTGTTAGCTCACCTTAACTTCCTGACGGGCTCAACACGATCAACCCAAATATTCACTTCTTCATATCCCTTTTGTACACGTACCTTCCCCATACCACCAACGCCGCACACAACAAGATCACACAATAAGCCCATACAAAAAACATGGCAAGCCCCAATCCGATGTTGGCATCCAGGCGCTTATCAAAGATCTCTGTGTATAGCGCAAAACCGAGTGGCACGGCGCCAACAATGAAAAGTCCAATGGACCATCCACCCCAGCGTTGTAAACCGGACCCCGCACGAGTACTGGAAAGTTTGCGAATCCCTTGAGTCAGAAGCCACCAAATCAGAATAAATAATAGACAGGTTATAAGAATTTTCAGCATATCGTTTACCTGCATATCGTGCACCTCCTACATCTTGCAATATGATGAACATATCTTACACGTTAAGCGTTCTCTTTACTATATTACCCGTTTCCATATCCATGACCACAGGCAGGCAACGGTTCAGCACCCTCGACCCATACTATATTCATAAAACAGAAAATAACGCCACCATTCATGACTCCTTCCAAGTCATGAACGATGGCGTCATTTCTTATAACCACGTTATTATATCCACATCGGATACGTTACGCGCCAAACTGCGCATAGTGAAGGCGGCTGTACACCCCACCTGCTGCGAGTAATTCTTCATGGCGCCCCTGCTCGGTAATACCTTGTTCAGCAACGACAATAATGCGGTCTGCATTTTTGATCGTAGCCAATCGGTGAGCAATGACCAGTGTCGTCCGTCCCTCGGATAGCTCAGCAAGGGATTGCTGAATTGCCGCTTCCGTTTCTGTATCCAGAGCGGATGTGGCTTCATCCAGGATCAGAATCGGTGGGTTTTTCAGGAACATACGGGCAATGGACAACCGTTGTTTCTGTCCGCCGGACAGCTTCACGCCGCGTTCACCAATTAACGTATCCAACCCTTCCGGCATCGATTGAATCAAAGGTTCCATCTGTGCACGTCTGGCGGCCATCCAGATTTCTTCTTCGGATGCATCCAGCTTGCCGTAGGCAATATTCTCCCGAATGGTTCCATCGAAGAGGAATACATCCTGTTGTACAATACCGATATGACTGCGTAAGGAGTCCAGCGTCATGTTCTGTATTTCCTGACCATCAATCGTGATGCGACCTTCCAGCACATCATAGAACCTTGGCAGCAGACTGCACAACGTTGTTTTCCCTGCACCCGATGGACCGACAAGGGCCACCGTTTCACCTGCATGCACGTTTAGATCGATACCCTTGAGAACAGGCTCCTGATCCGAATAACCGAAGGTCACTTGTTCATAACGAATATCCCCACGCAAGTGTGATACCTTAACAGCTCCTGGACGATCCTCCACATCCGGTTCCATATCGAGCAGCTCCGTATACCGTTTGAAACCCGCAATCCCTTTGGGATACGTCTCGATAACCGAGTTAATCTTCTGAATCGGTGTCAGGAACACATTGGACAACATAATAAATGCAATGAACTGACCGTAAGTCATACTGCCGTTAATCACAAACCAAGTTCCACATACCAGGACAAAGAGGGATACCAGCTTCATCAGCATATAACTGACAGAGGAGTTCCAGGCCATGATTTTGTATGCGATTAGTTTGGTCTGACGGAAACGACCGTTGTTCACAGCGAATTGTGCTTTTTCATGCTCTTCATTAGCAAAAGCCTGAACAACACGAATACCTGTAATATTGTTCTCAACACGAGCGTTGAAGTCCGCTATATCCCCGAACATTCGGCTGAATGCCTTCGACATTTTGCTGCCAAAGTAGAGCGACAGATAAATAATCAGCGGAACAATGATAAAGGTTAACACGGCCAGATTGCCATTAATGCTCATCATAATGCTGAAAGCACCAATCAGCGTCATCACCGCGATAAAAACATCCTCTGGACCATGATGGGCAATCTCACCGATATCCATTAGATCGTTAGTCATGCGGGACACGAGGTGTCCTGTTTTCGTATTATCGAAGAAACGGAACGATAGCTTCTGCACATGATTAAACAGACTTTTACGCATATCCGTCTCAATGTTAATACCCAGCTTGTGTCCCCAATAGGTAACCACGAAGTTCAAAAATGAATTCAATAAGTAGATGCCCAGCAATGCCAGACATGCCCATAGAATCCAGTCCCAGCGACCGCCTGGCAGCAGATCATCGACTACCCGGTTGACCGCCAGTGGAAAAGCCAGCTCCAGCAGAGCGACCAGAATCGCACAGCTGAAGTCAAGAATAAAGAGCTTTTTGTAAGGCCTGTAATAGGCAAAGAAACGGCGAAGCATGGACTGAAGTCCTCCTTATGCAATCACACAATAATGATTACGTTCTATTTCGTCTTGCTTAAGAGGTACAGGAAGTATGGCGCACCAATAATGGCAACCAGGATCCCCGCAGGAATCTCCGAAGGCTGCAGGATGACACGACCCAGCGTATCTGCAACCAGTACAAGCAATGAACCGATCAGTGCAGATGCGGGTAACAGGAATTGATGTTTTGGACCCACCAGACGACGTGCCAAATGCGGTCCGATCAGACCTACAAAACCGATCCCCCCACTCACAGATACGCATGAGCCGGCAAGTCCTACAGCAGCCGCAAGCAAAATCAGTCGCTCACGCTCAACCGGAGTCCCGAGTCCACTTGCAGTCTGGTCACCCAGATTCAACACGTTCAGTACACGTGCCTTATACAGAACAAGCGGGACAAGAATAATAAGAAACGGTAGCAATGCCGTTACAAATTTCCAGTTCGAGCCCCAGATGCTGCCTGCCATCCAGGTAGCTACAAATTGATACTTTTCCGGACTAAGCCGTAACGTAAGCACGATCATGGCAGAACTGATTCCCGCCGCTACCCCGATCCCTGTAAGCAGCATACGCGTAGGCAGAATGCCCTCTCCTTTTTTGTAAGAGAGAATGTAGATCAGAAATGCAGCAAAACCAGAACCGATCAGGGCCAGAATTGGCAAAAGAAATACCGGCGCTGCTGTCGTTGTCGGGAAAAAGGAAACAAATAACATGACGACCAGACCAGCACCTGCGTTAATCCCGAGGATCCCCGGATCTGCCAACGCATTCCGAGATACTCCCTGCAAAATACAACCAGATAATGCAAGTCCGGCCCCGACCAGCACCGAAATCACAATACGTGGCAGACGGAATTCAAACAGGATCAATTCCTGTTTCGCCGTGCCTCCACCAAACAGGGTTCGCATCACCTCAAGCGGCGAAAGCTTGGTAAAACCTGTGTTCATGCTCACCACAAAAGCCGTAATAATTAATAGGGCAAGCACAATGAGGACAATCGTACTCTTGGTTCTCTTCTTGCGCTCTGCTCCAACTATTGTTGAGGATTCCATCGTTACAGAGTCCTCCTTTCTTTACGCGCCAGATACAGGAAGAATGGTACCCCGATGAGGGCAACCAATGCGCCAATTGGCGTCTCGTACGGCGGGTTAATCATACGTGCAGCCAGATCCGCAAATACAAGCAACAGACTGCCCATTACTGCGGAACATGGAATAATCCAGCGATAATCGACCCCAACCAGCTTCCGAGTGAGATGGGGAATAATGAGTCCAACAAAACCAACCGCACCCACGACGGACACGGCCGTACCTGCGAGGATTAGTACAACAATCAGGCCTATGAGCTTGATCAGCCCAGTACGTTGCCCCAAGCCCACCGCAATATCTTCTCCGAGACTAAGCAGAGTAATGGAACGGGAGATGAGAAGACCTGCGATCAGTGCTGCGAGTACCCATGGGAACATGACCTCAAGTTGAGACCACTTCGTTCCGGCTACACCACCGGCCGTCCAGAAAGCCAGATCTTGTCCAATCCTGAAATATAATGCAATCCCTTCACTGAGTGCCGACAACATCGCTGATACAGCCGCACCTGCAAGTACAAGGCGTAGTGGTGTAAGGCCTGATTTGGAAGCTGCACCAAAACCATACACCAACAGGACACCAAGCCCCGCACCAAGGAAGGAATACATGATGATATACATAAATGGCAAGCCAGGGAAGAAGGCAAAACAAACTGCAAGTGCAAATCCAGCTCCCGCATTCAACCCAAGCAGACCTGAATCGGCCAGCGGGTTACGAGTCATGCCCTGCATGATCGCCCCAGCTACAGCGAAACATGCACCTACCATTGCTCCTCCAAGAATACGTGGCAACCGAATCTCCCATATGATCTGATGTGGAGTCAGCTCAGGATTGAAGTCAAAGATGGCCTTCCAGACTACACTAAGCTTAATATCAGCAGCGCCAAAAGAAATGGACAACGCCATACCCAGAGCGAGTAGCAAAACTCCCCCTGTAAGAATAAGTGTCGCCGCCCACGGACGAGTGTGTATCTTCGCTGTGGGTGAATCCGGATTATGTTTTTCTGGTGAAGCTTGTGAACTCATACGCGCCCACCCTCGTTATGAGTGGAGCTGCTCAAACCTATGTACATAACAATCACCTCTCTATAAATACCGAACTTTAATGATATTGATATTGATTCTCATTCCCATAGACCATTGTAAGTGAATCCACGGGCTCTGGCAATGGACAAATAGGACATGTTTATTGCATATATGAAGATTTGCACACAATTTTACACGCAAAAAGGCTGCGCAGGAGCCAAAAAGCTCGAACACAGCCTTATCATTGCATATGTAGAACATGTAAAATATAGACTCGTTTAACGGACATGTACCGTAAGTAAGGATGCCAGGACATCCGGAACATCAGTAATGATCCCTTGCACACCCATGTCAATCAAGGCCTGCATCTCGGCAGGATCATTCACCGTAAATGGGTAGGTAACAACGCCATGTGCCAGTGCAGCAGCAACATCTTCTTGTGTGACCGCCAGCTTGTAGGGATGAAGGCCGGAAGCTTCGAGTTTGGCGGCATAATCATAAGGACGGTACAACTTTTCCATATATAGAAGTGCTGTACGAATCTCCGGGGCAAGACGTTTACATCTCACGAGGGAAGTATGATTGAAGCTGGACAGCACGACCTGTTGCTCCAGATTCCAGTCCCGGATCGCTTGTATAACCTTCTCTTCCATCCCCTTATAGCTCACAATACCATTTTTCAATTCCAGATTAAGCAGGGTTCCTTTCCCCTGTACCAGCTTGAATAACTCCTCCAGAGAAGGAATACGTTCCCCGGTAAAATCAGCATGGAACCAGGAGCCGGCATCCCTTGTGCGCAATTGATCGTAAGTCGTATCTTTAACCCAGCCTTCTGTGCCACCAGTTCGACTTAACGTCTCATCATGAATCAGTACCAGTCTGCCATCACTCGTCATCTGCACATCGGTTTCGATCCCTGTCGCTCCAAGCTCCAGACTTCGTTCAAAAGCGCTCATCGTATTCTCCGGGCATACGGCAGATGCACCGCGGTGGGCAATAATCTCCATGTTCCTCATTCCAGCGCCTCCTGTGTTCAAGCTTCGTTCTATGATCCTTACTATAAACACGGTTTGTTAGACCTGTATTAACAGAGCGTATAATGGGTTACCTGCTTCGCTAATACTAGCGACCGGGTTGAACATCAACGGGCTGGGGATTCACTCATTTTTGCGAACTCAATCTGAAAATCGACATAACATAGTATGAACGATGGAAGCACTGAACTCCGTTATAAGGAGGTTGACTATTGAATCCCTCAAAGAAAAAATCGATACCTACGCGTCCTCACACATCCCAGTTACAGTCGGCTTCCAGGCATTCTAGAGCATCTGTCCATATCAAAAACAAATCTGGCAAGACGGCTAATCAGCGTTCTCTTAACTCCAGTTCACCCAACACACTGGATCAGCTGGCTATTGTTGCAGCAATACTCTCCTTAATTGCAGCCGCCATCGGGCTATATATCGCCTGGAAATCGTTAAGTAATCCGGATCAAACTGCTGTTGTGGTGTAAAGCTGCTTGTTGCACAGCTAATGGCTCAGGAGGCTCTCTCCTGCTTCTGACCTTATTCAGGGGCAGGTTTTTGCTTTTTCAAATACTCAACGTATGCTGAAAACGTCAAAAAACCGTTCCCCTGAAACGCCAGCATATACCGGCGTCTCTTTGGAAAGGTCATTTGTTATTGGGGCGCTGCCTCTGCAGCTTAATCCCCGTCCCGGGATACTGACCGAATTACAGAATGAATGTGCGAGAGATAATAACCAACAGAATGAACAATACCAAAATTGCACCTGTTGATGTCCATGCTCCACCACCGAAGCCTCCGCAATATCCGTAACCTGTACCTTTGAGTTCGCTCATCAGTGACACTCCCCTCTTCATCGAAGTACACTATAGACTATGTCCAATAGCGCAACTTGCTTGGGCAGATCGAAAATTCTCCCGAGGAACGATTGGATACAGGCCCGTCTTCTTATACACTCATTTCCCGTTGAGTTGTGACCACTTCTGAGTCAGCTCTGCAGGAATATAGGATGACATTTGTTTGATCAGTTCAGCCGGATCAGATTCCAGACTCCACAGACTGAGATGCGAATTGTTGGAGAACCCTTCCTGTACGCTATGTTCTACCATCTTCATCAGCGGTCCATAATATCCATTGACATTTAATAAGCCAACAGGCTTACGATGAATACCGATCTGTGCCCAACACAGTACCTCGAATAGTTCTTCAAATGTACCCATGCCTCCGGGAAGTGCAATGAATCCATCGGATAATTCAGCCATCGTAGCCTTCCGTTCATGCATGGTTCCCACTTCAATCAGTTGTGTGAGCCCTCCATGAACAACCTCGCCCCGGAACAATCCGGTAGGCATAACCCCGATAACCTCTCCCCCTCGCTCAAGAGCAGCATCGGCTACTGCACCCATCAAGCCCATGCAAGAACCACCATAGACCAGTGCATAACCACTATCAGCAATCTGTTTGCCCAGTTGAACAGCCTTCTCTGTATATTCGGGGTGATTTCCCGGATTGGAGCCTGCAAAAACAGCTATACGTTTCATTGGGTTTCACTCCTTCTCGTGATCTATTTTAATAGTATACAACATGAATGTAATGGGTATGTACAATAGGTTAACAGAATCAATGGACAAAAAAAACCGACCGTTTGCAGCCGGCCGGGCTCCCATTTCAATACACATCAATTTAGAAGGGGTTGTTATTACCTAATATACAGACCGAACATTAAATCCGTATGATCTTTGCATGAAATGAATATTAAATCTTCGTATAACTAACGTATCCCACGGCGTGAACGTACAACAAACATATGCTTGTCTTTACGAAGAACCCGACCATCTGCAAGTTCAACCTGATCCTCGTCATGACGCAGAATCGTCGTGGATAACGCTACAATTTTGGCCCGGCGCCAGATCATAACCTGTGACTTGAAATAGATCGCATTTTCGAACTGAATCGCCTTTTTCATCACATATCCAACCTTGTGTACTTCAGAACGTGCTTTCTTTAAGGGAAGACTCTCTTCGGGAAGAGGTCTGATCATTGCGATATTGTCAAACGATACCTTAATCCGTTTCGGTCCGATCCGTACACATTCCGCTTCTTCATCCCACTCGACCAGCGTTCCCTTCAATGGCTCCCGTATGCCTGTTGCACGATATACCGCTACTTTTCGTCCTATCCAATGTCGCAATGTTCTCACCTCCATCTGTCTAGTTTTCAGGTATCTTCCAATCGATCGGTTCAATACCTTTGGAGGTCAAGAAGTCATTGGCTTTGGAAAAGGGACGACTGCCGAGGAATCCACGATGCGCAGCCAGCGGACTGGGATGTGTAGACTCCAGTACAAGGTGCTTGTCCCTGTTAATAAAAGAACCTTTCTTCTGGGCATGACTGCCCCATAGCATAAATACCATTGGCTCTGAACGCTCATTCAACGCGCGAATGACCGCATCCGTAAACGTCTGCCATCCCAGTGCCTGATGGGAGTTCGGCTGACCTTCACGAACCGTCAGAACAGCATTTAATAGCAGGACTCCCTGTTGTGCCCAATGAACCAGAGATCCATGATTCGGAATCGGCAGGTCCAGATCGGCATGAAGTTCCTTATATATATTTTTCAGAGAAGGCGGTACACGCACTCCCGGTCTAACCGAAAAGCTTAATCCATGAGCCTGTCCTGCTCCGTGATAAGGGTCCTGACCAATAATAACGGCCTTAACCTGATGATACGGCGTCAGCTTCAGTGCCGAGAACAGGTCTTCTTTGGGCGGAAAGACCGTCTGCGTTTTGTACTCGGCGGCGAGAGTGTAACGAATCTTGTTAAAATATTCGGCTTCCGTCTCTTCCTGAAGCACCTTGTCCCAATCGTTTCCAAACATATGTATAGGCTCCTTTCCCCTGATGAATGCAGTTTCGTTCAGCCCAACTACTGGGCTCTTCCTTCTGAGAGCCGCATGTCATGCAACTCATAGACTATCCACCATTTTAACATAACCGGGGACAGCAGACCAGAATTGCGCATCAGGTATAGGTCCACCTCGAAATAAATCGTATTCTTGCTACATTCAGTATACTCAATCCAAAAAAGTCACCTCGCTGTTGCGTGATGACTTGATGATTTATACTTGAACGGGCACCTCTTCGACTTCTTTCACAAGCACACTGCTAATTCTCCGTAACCCTTCCTGAAGGACAGAACGGGGACAAGCCAGATTCAACCGAATACAACCCTCACCATTGGCTACAAACATATGACCATCTTCGAGCAATACACCCGCTTGCTCAGCGAAGAATAATGGTAAGCTTACATTATGGGGAGCATATGCCGAGATATCAATCCAGGCCAGATACGTGGCTTCCGGGATGTGAAAAACAGCCCGTGGCAGATGCTGCTTCAAATACTGTTCAACACAGGCGAAATTGGCGTCTAGATAACCTTTTAATTGTTTCAGCCATTCATCACCCGTTTCGTAAGCCGCTTGAGTGGCAGCGATGCTCAGTGGGTTTTTGAAACCATAATGGCGTGCCTGCCAGATGTCTCGAAGTTCATTATTCGGAATGATGACATTGGAGAACATCAGACCAGCCATGTTGAATGTTTTGCTCGGAGACATACATGTAATGATTCGATCCGTATCCGGGAACAGCTTTGCGAGTGGCGTATGTTTTTTGCCTGTCCGCAGCAGATCACAGTGAATTTCATCCGAAATGACCCATACGTTGTTCCTCAGGCAGATTTCACCCACACGTTGCAGCTCCTCCGTTGTCCAGACACGTCCAGACGGATTATGGGGATTGCAGAAAATACATACCCTTACCTTCTCATCCTTCGCTTTGGCTTCAAAATCCTCAAAATCAATCGAGTAATGCCCCTGCTCATTGATCATATCCGAACAGACCAGTTCAAGATTGTTATGCTCCGCAGCTGACTTGAAGAAACCATAAGACGGGGTCACGATCAGTACTTTCTCATCCGATTGACAGAGATATTCCACCAATTCATATAAAGCGGGAATGATCCCGTTTGAGGTCTCCAAATGCTCCTTCGCGAAGGACCAGTCATAGTATCTTTTCATCCAATTGGAGACAGCTTCGTAGTATGCGGGATCGAATACTTGGGAGTAACCCATGATTCTACGATCCAGACGATCCTTAACTGCATCCAGAATCTCGGGAGGTGTGGCAAATTCCATATCTGCAATCCACATGCGAATAAATTCTTCATCCTTGAATGGAAAAGTCATGTCCTCTGTGGCTTTAAAAATATATTGACGGAAACCATCCGTATTCATAGCATTTGTACCTGTGCGGTCTATAATCTCATCAAAGTTATATTTCATAGCTTCTGCTCCTCTGTCTGCTCAACATTTCATTGTCGTTTCATGTCGTATTACATCCATTATTCCATGACGCTGGAATTGCATCAAATGCAATACAATCTATCCTGACGAAACAAATGAAGTTAATTGTTTCTCCAGAATAGGTATTTCGACGAAAAAGTGATATATTTCTCATATAACATCATTTTTATGATGACTTTCATCATTTTCACGTACTCTCAAGAAACATTGCATAAGGAGAACCGTTTATGAACAATATCAATCAGGAAGTTGGCAAGAAAATACGAAACTTTCGGAAGTGGCGGGGAATGACCATTCAACAGCTTGCGGATCAGATCTTCAAGAGCAAGGGCACGCTGTCCAAATATGAGAGCGGAGATATTACACTCGATCTGGTGACGTTACATCACATTGCGAACGCACTCAACATCCAGGTGGAGCAACTCTTGTACCAAGAGCCAAGACATGCTTCTCCCCTGATGAATGCGGTCCCTTCCAGCTTTTTCAAGAACTCCACCCGTTTCTATTCCTACTTCTATGATGGGCGTAACAACAGTCTCATTCGTTGTGTCATTGACATGATGGCTCAATCGGATGCCAACCGTTATCGCACCGTGATGTATATGAATGTGAAGGATTTTGAGAACTATCAAGAGTGCGAGAATATGTATTGGGGCCACACCGAGCATTATGACACACTCACCACCCTGATTTTGAAAAATCAGGCCACGCCGCTGGAAAACCTATATATTAATATTTTGGCGTCTTTTCAGGAATCGGAGAAAAAGTGGGGACTGATGGCGGGTGTCTCCTTCAGACCTTTCATGCCGATCGCGCTAAAAATGTTATTCTCCAGAACCCCGCTGCCCGAGAATCAGGAGTTATATAATGAATTAAAAATCTCAAAGGAAGATCTGCGGACCTTGAAAATATACAACATGCTCGCTGTCACTTGAACAACGCAGCGCGTCACACATTCTCATATCATATGGGATGGAGACAGTTCCTCCCCATTAGAAAAGGCACTTCTATAAGCTGTTGAAACCAGCTCTCATAAAAGTGCCTTTTGCTTTGACGCTTATTGGATCGTGGAATAAACGAGACTAACGCTTAGTTTTTAATTAAATCCAGCGTCTCGTCAAACATTTGCTTCTGTTCCTCAATCTTGTTCTCATTACCGATCACGCAGCGCTGTTGCTGTTCAAGTATAGCCGATAAAAGCTCAGCAAAACCGATAATGTCGCTTTCCTTTGTGCTTAACACTTCGTCACGTTCCTGTTGCAGATCCGCTTCAGTCACATTTGACAGATAACACTCCAGGGAGAAAGCTCCTTCTCCATAAGGCGTTCTCGGCGTATCGAGATCCTGAATCGCACCAATGATATAACGCGTCATTTCCCGCTCGTCTGCCCGGAAATCGGTCAAATATTGCGGTATCTCTTCATATATTTTGTACGTTTTATCGAGATTTGGATCACGATACGATGCAACGTAGCTGTCTCCGTTCCGTCTGAAGCCTGACATACAGCCATAAGCTCCGCCTTTGGCGCGGATATTGGTCCACAAGTAATCCAGAGACAGGATTCCCTGCAAGACCCGAAGTGAACCGGTGTATTGATATCCATTGTCGATATAATTGCCCGTTTGCACCACGTACTGCACCTCTGACGGGGAACGGAATCCTTCCTTATGAGTTGCAGGTGTGAACGTAAACTCTTCCTTGGCAACCTCATGTGTGAACAGCTTCGCTTTCAGATCGGATACCTGTTGCTCCAGTCCCTCATATCCCTGTTCATCGGCAGTATAACTAACAAGCAAGTTCTCCGGTCTGAAAATATACCCCGTCAACTCTTGCAGACTGGAAGATAACTCTTCTTTTCTCGCCTCAAAGTTCTCCTGAAGATCCTCAAGCCACTGGTAAAACGCGATACCACTTACCGCTTCCCTAAAATCCGCAACCGCTGAATGTTTGGACGAAGACCGGCCAATTCCCGCAGAGTGTCCGCTATTGATCAGATTACGTTGCAGATTACCTTTCATCTGAGAGATGATCTCATACAATCGCTTCGAATTGTCGAATCGGGATGTGAACACAATTTCTTTGATCATATCAAAGGCAAATCCAAGCTTGTCATACAACACTTTTGCGTTGAACTCATAGGTCGCCTTGAATTCATTGTGCTTATGCGCGTTAGCATAAGATCCAATCCCACTATGAATACCGCCTGAATGGATATGGATCTCATTGGACAGTTCATTGAACGAGTAGTTTTGAGTGTCCACGTAACCCAATACATTCTTGAGCAATCCTGCATACGGCAGGAGATGACGTGGTACTTCTTTGATATCAAACAGCAGTCTCAGATAACCAATTCCGTTGGTGTAAAGGTTATGATGAAGAATGGTTGTGCCATCGACCTGGTTCACCGTTTGATGCAAGGTAGAGGCCTTAGGTTCAATATCTTCAATCGATAACGTTGGAATGACCTGCTGCTGCTCTTTGGTTGAAGGTGTATTCTGATATTCGGCAAGTGCTTCCGTTTTCTGAATCAACGTCTGAACTTCTTCCTCGCTAAGACCGGCCTGAATGGTTTTCAGACGTTCTTTCAACGCTTCCTCCTTGCGTGAGTTCAGCCCCTTATCCGGGGTAAGCGCCACAAAGGAAGTATGTGTGTTTTGCAATATATACTTCTCAATGAGTTGCTCGAAGTAACCTTCGTTCATTTTTGTCCGCAGTTCAGCAAATACGTCATTGGCTTCCAGATGGGTGAAAGGTGCTTCTTCATCGTACAACCAGCTTTGCAGGGAGGAGAATCCGTAGATCAGGCCTTTCGGCATTCTGCCATAGTCCGCTTCTCTGTGATTGAACTCATACGAATTAATTCCAGCAAGCAGCGCTTTAGGATCAAAGCCTTCTTTTACCACACGCTCAAGCACTTCTTTGACCGTTCCCAGGAAATCCTCTTTGCTCGCCAGATTGCTCTTCTTCAGTCCCACCGTGAACACAGGCTGATACAGGCTGTCATCATACGAACCGTAGACGTCCTTCGCAATTCCTTTATCCAGCAAAGCCTGTTTCAATACCGCTCCCGGAGCGTTCAGCAGTGCATATAACAAAATTTGGAACGAAATGTTCAGTTCCTTGTCCAGACTTGTGCCGATCACCGCATTGTAGGTCAAGAAGCTGTTATCCACTTCCGATTCCGTACTTCCCGCAGAGTAAGTCTTAACTGTGTCTACCCGTTCTGCAAAAGCAGGTTGAAGTTGAATGGCCGAATCAATCTCGATTCGATCATATGCACTCAGGTAGTTCTCATCGAGCCATTGCAGCTTCTCTTCCATATCCATATCGCCGTAGAGATAGATGTAACTGTTGGAAGGATGATAGTATCTCGTGTGGAAATCCAGCAACCCTTGATACGTTAGATCCAGAATAGCTTCCGGGAATCCACCAGACTCGGAGGAGTATGTGGTATCCGGGAAAAGGGAGTTCAGCACTTCTCTGCGCACCATTCGTTCCGGTGAAGAAAAAGCACCCTTCATCTCGTTATATACAACACCGTTGTAGGTTAACTCATCGTCAGCAGAGGTCAGGTTGTAGTTCCAGCCTTCCTGCAAAAATATCTTTTCATTCTCATAAATATTTGTATTTAATACCGCATCCAGATATATGTCCATCAGGTTATGGAAGTCATGATCATTACGACTCGCGATCGGATAGATCGTCTTATCGGGATACGTCATGGCGTTAAGGAATGTATTCAATGAACCTTTCAGCAACTCAACAAAAGAATCCTTGGCCGGAAATTTCTTGGACCCACAGAGCACGGAGTGTTCGAGGATATGGGCTACCCCTGTATCATCTTCCGGAGGTGTGCGGAAACCGATACTGAATACTTTGTTGTCGTCCTGATTGGACAAAAGTACAATTTTGGCCCCGGATTTTTGGTGCTCCAACAGATACGCATCCGATTTCAATTCTTCGATTCTGCGCTCCTGTAACACCTTGTATGGCTTAAGCTGTTTCAACATAAACTTGAGTCCTCCGTCCATAAGATTGTTTTATTGGTTTTGTGACTCTACATAAGTTCAAATATGTTTATTTACACTCGCACTCCGATGACAGAATAACAGCTGTCCTCCCCGTTATCGTGTACATGTGTGGTTGAACTTATATCGTTCAGCAAGGTAAAGGTAATATATGCCTACGGATAGTATACACCATTGTCCCGTCTCTTCATAAAAGTCAGATAAATGTACCTTCTGATATGTATTATGCAGGGTTTATGTTTATGAACTGCATGGTGATGTGGTCTGTTATATAACATTACATGGATGTTAAAGAACACAAAAAAAGATAACTGGTTGGTAGTGAAAAGCGGAAGTATCAGTTTTCGCGGAATGCTGCTAAATATCGGACTAATATTACACTGACCCGGTCGTTTTCTTTTAAACTTAAGGTAGTCAAACAACCCCCTCCTACATACATTGCAATATGAATGGCAAACATCTCATCAACTCAAAGAATGATAAAAGAGGCTAGGCACTAACCTAACCTCTTCAGATGAATGGATAATTGATTAATTATTATTCCTCTTCAAACTCTGTCATGCTGAACCGCAGTTGTCCGCCGTTCTCTCGAATAATGCGTTGAAAAGCCTCATCATAACCACCTTGAGAAGTAGCCTCGACCTCTATGGTAATTGTTACAGTTCCATCATATTTAAGAGCAAAGTGGCTCAGCACTTCATCATAAATGTTGGCAAAGTCCATCTTAGCAGTTGTTTTGGGTATCTGTACCTTACCATAAAATCGGTGTTTCAATTGTTCCACTGGCTGAAGTACAACAGGTGGTTTGGGACTAACAGATCCAATAGGTCTGCCCAGCCCTCCAGTTGACCCTCCAGGAGGAGTAACAGGTAGGGAACCCACACCAGGTGGCATTTCTTTCCCTTCTCCTTGCTCCTCCTCTCTCTGAGCTTTCAATCGCATTTGAACCGCATCATAAGCTTGAGCAATTGTTGGATGAATTAAAAGTGTGGTTCCGTCTAGAATGATACTTATGTTTTGTTCCAATGCAAACCCTATATAATTTTGACCTTCTCTACCATATGCAACGCCGAAGAAGTCTTTACTTTGGACACCTGTCTCTATCGCTTGATGATAAACACTTTGATTGTGCAGACGAGGTAAGTATAAGTACTGGCAAGTCTTTTTCCAGACATCTAGAGCTTGTGCATCATTTAACTCATCTTTCCAGAACCAAGTCTTAAGCATATTATTAAGGTGGATAGGAGCCCATGTTGTTATAAGTACTCCGTTTTCCTTAAGCTTGTTTACAATTTCTAGCATTGCACCATTAGCATTAGGCTGAATTGATACGACTTCCCAAGCTACTTCTGTAACACCTTGGCCTTGACGCGCCTCCTGATAAGGCACCAGAAGCCATTTGTATGCTTCAGATATACTTCTAGTAACAATGTCTTGGGATCGTCCGAGTTGTTCCTCGGCCTGTTTCTGTTGTATACGGTCCAGATTGAGTCTTGCGTCTTTTATGTCACCCACAATGGACTGCCAAGATAGCACTGTACGGATACTCTCTCGAAGACGCTGTATCGCTTCGTAATCTGCAGTTAAGAAAATTAGACGATTCTGATGGCTTCGAGGCTGACTTCCTCTCTTAGTTAAGATCTCGTTAGCAATGACTGTCGCCTGATTATGTTCCGAACGGCTATATGCCCCACTTGTGGGGAGAACTACTAATCGCAGTTCCTCATCATCAGGTACATCAGCTGACGGGGTGAAAATATGCACCCCCGTAAATTCTCTCCTTGTATCCAGTTGCTTAGCGAGACGAGTACGAATTTCCGAATCCGTATCGGTAAATCGCACCTTACGCTCTTCCATCTCACGGCGAAGGTTAGGACGAGTATCATAATAAAACCTATTGTTTACATTGTTCAAATAGTGAAGAACGTCGCTCATACGTCTCAGTACGTCTTTATAAACACTAATGGTTTGTCCAGGTTGTACACAGCCAAGTAGTATCCTCGCTTGATCAATCCCTTTCTGCGATTGAAGCGTAACACTTGGCGCACTGCCCAAAAAGATAGTTCTCGCTACCCGCCGTGCAGCTTGATAAGCACCGAATCGAGAATCACGATCAATAATTACAGTTTCTGAACGGTGCCCATCAACATCGCGTTCAAGAACAGGGTCCCATCCTTGCGGCAGATAATAAACCATCTCGTTCCGAACATCTTGATCATTTAATGGAAGATCACTGCACTGAATCATTGGAGAGGCATTACCTTCTGTCCAAAGTTTATGTATAACCTTGGCCATAAGCTTAAGCACACCACGAGTACGTTGAAACTTATCGAGTGAAGACCAATCCTCATATAGCCGATCAAATACTTCAGGATGAATAGGGTAAGATTGCTTAAGTCTATCCATATATCGAGTCTCTTGCGTCTCGGTAGGAAATTCTGAACTGTTCTGAACGTAAAGACCTGAATAGGCTCGGCAGACTCCTTCTACTCCATGCACGTCAGTAATATTCGTGAACAACCTGCGCCGTACAATTTCAAAGGCTTCCTCAGTGGCTACAGGCTTCCATAGAGCCTGAACACGACCGAAATATTTCTCAAGTGCGTCAAGAGCTTGTTGCCCGCGAATGCCACCAAGTTCAGCATGTGATTCTGGTAAAGATGCCAGCATCATGGCTTGAGGAACAGCCTTAAGAGCCTCCGTTAGTGCTTGGATAAAGGATAAGTTAGAATCAAATGTACCACCTGCATAGGTCCTACCTTCTTCAAACTGACGTAAATATGCAACTAATTCGTCAATAAGAATTACACATGGAGAGTATTTTCCTAGCAACTCTGCCAAAACAGTTTTACCTGGTGATGTGCCACTCACATCAGCATCTTTGACGATATTGTAGGCTTCCTCTTGTCCAAGTTGCCATGCTAATTCACCCCACATAGTATGAACCAAAATTCCATCTCTAATCTGAGTTTGGTTCGGTGACATCTCATTCCCATCCAGTACCACAACATGTGCTTTTGGCACATCTATAATACCAGCATCATCAACTATTGACGCTATCCCTTGCAATTCGCTAATAGGTGCTTTACCACTAGCCAAATGATACACGGCAAGCATCGTATGTGTCTTTCCTCCTCCGAACGCTGTCTGGAGTTGGATAACAGGGTCTCCCCCGCGTCCACTCAATCGATTAATCACAGAATCGAGCAGTAGCTTCATACCTTCCGTAATGAAAGTACGTGAATAGAATAGCTTAGGATCACCGTACTCAGGTGATGCTGACCCTTGATGCACTCGGCTCAAATCAGCTGCAAATTCTGATTGTTGAAACGTTCCTTGTAATACATCTTGATGCGGTATAGCGATCTCTCTCCAAGGTTTTATACTCATAAATAACTATCTCCCTTAACTGTGCTTCAGTTAAAATAACTCCAACTGTGATCCGTGGTATCCGATTTCATGCGCCGCTGCATCGATTTCATCCCAGCTTGTTATAAGCTCGTTATAGGCTCGTGCATCGTCTGCCCACCCCTTGCGTTCGCACAATGTGTAGAGTCGGTAAGCAAGGTTACGTACTGCTTCTGATCGCGCTGGCATACATGCAAGTAGACTCCCTGAAGCTTGTTCCCCTTCTTGTTGGAGCGCTCGAATCAGATGATGTAGTGCTTCCCAAACAGGGGTTCTATTATCATGTTCAGGTTTCCAACCAACAGGGTATTCTTGCCATTTTAACAAGCGTACTTTGCCTTGACCTGATTCCAAGACTCCCGCTATTTTCATGCTCTCTACCGTTGTTCCCTTTGCAGTTGCTAACACCTCAGCCTGACCATAATCTCCTTGATTCCAACCATATTGATCAAGCCAGTTGAGACAACACAGTGTATCGGCATCCAATTCTCCATCAGTAGCATTGAGGTAAGAATCCACTACACGATTAATTAATTGTAACGCTGTACGTACTGTCATAGTTGAACCATCAGCCTCTAAGATAGCTGCATATTTTGAGAAAACAGACATTCCTGGACCGATAGAAGCTTGTTGAAGGTCTACCGCAGCCACAGGAGATGATTCACTTTTCCCCCCAACCATTGTTTCTAAGCTCTCTGGCATTACATCATTAAGCTCTCGAATAAATGAACGACGAGTTATGGTTTCAGCTTTATAATCCCGCTTTCGACAAACAAGAATAATACTTGAAGCTAAAGCATTTGATTCAAAACTAACCATTCTCCCAGACTTTTCTGTTCTCATAGGCCAGGTTCCAACTATTGAAAATCCTGATTTTACAATAGCATCTAAAAACGTAATCCATCCTGTCGAGGATGTTCCATCTTCTTCTGTTTCAGACTGCTTAAATGCATAATATATTGTTACTGGATATGCTGGATGTACTTGCCCAACGATATTACTCATAACTTGTGTCATTCCATTAAGAAAAAAAGTTTCTGCCTTATCTTTAGTACCGTGACGATATGGGGTTGCAACTAATTCCTCAAGCTTCGGTACAGTTAATGTAGCAAACACATCAGGATAGACTTCCTTTAACGATTTACGCATCCATACATAAAAATAGTCTGATAAATCTGCGTATCCGATATTATCATAATAAGGTGGATCAGTTGATACTATCTTATTATTACTTAAAGCTTGGCTCTGAGCATCAGCTTGAAATGAAAATGAAGTCACATTTGCAGGAAGGTTATTGATACTCTTCCATACCCAATCAACCATTGCCATCCAATTTCCTGTGGAATTTGAAAATGGATTAGCTTCTGCATAGTCCCAAACCATTGGAATAGCCTGCCTACCAAATGTATTTCTCATTTTTTCACCAGGCGCATTCCAGCTACACAATGTTGACCAGTAATCGGTACACTTATCTACTACAAATGAAAGATATACTGAAACAGCCTCTGCGTAAGCAAGTGCACCTTTTCCTGAATCTCGTAGGCTTTTTTCATCAGAGTCCATACCAGCTGAAATGGCATCCATGTAAATTTTCTGACGCGCCTCCCTAACTAATTCCGAGAAAGTATTAAGTGATAGTAACTGCCTGTTTGAAAATAAGTCTGAATATTTATAAAGTCCATACAGCTGAGTTCTTATATCTCTAGGGTTATAATTTATATCTACATCTGGTCTCCAATTTGGTTCTGCGATCTCCTCAAGCGACTGAAATTCCTTTGTTGCTTCTAAATATACTCTGCCATTTTTACTTTCTGCCACAATAGCAATCAGTTTTCTCCCTAACCGCCCCGCCTTTCCTTCTTGACGAATATATTCTACACTTATAGGAGTATTAGATAAAAGACATACAAAGTTACCTCCCCGTCCAATCTTCGTCCCCGACTTCACTTTATTTAAATCTTGAGGTACTCCTTTAATAATTTCAAACCTATAATTACTACCTTCGATAATGGGTTGAATATATGATTCTTTACCGCTTTTAGACGAGAGAAGGTATGAAGACAATAATGGAACTTCTACATTGCTGTAAGCAGGGTTTGGGCTTTTAACCGTTCGAGCCCAGAGCCAAGCAATTATAGTAGCTTTAGTTCCTCCCGCCTCCTTAGGTAAATATACTTCAGGATATAGGTGTCCTAATCGTTTATAAGCTTCGTTTTTAATCCATTCACCATAATATTGGACATCTTTTGCTAATCCACGAGCATTTTTCCAATCATCTTTTATGCTAATCAGGTCACTGTTACATTCTGCGTTTACTGGCTTTAAACCAGCAAATTTGGGAGGAATCTCAATCATAGCCTTATTGATCGTAACAGCAACGGGATTAAGATCTGTTGCGTAAGATTCAAGCCCTAATCTTTGAGCTTCAAGTGGAATAGCACCACCACCAGCAAAAGGATCATGGAATGCAGGGAGCTGATCGGGGTCAAACCCTGGAATGCCTTTATTCAATTCGCAGGTTTCGCGCCAGCTCTTACGTATTTCTTCCCTAGCTTCATTTAATACTTCCTCATTGTTGATGTTCTCCCATTTGACGAGTCTACGAATAATACCGAACAATCGTTCACGCTCTTTTTGAGCTGCTTCTTTATTCATTCCTCTTCCTAAATGGCGCTCGAATCCTGGATCATTGACTAACTGCGCAAAGAGCACAGCACGAGCTGCTGCAAGCGGACGTCTAGCCCACCATAAGTGTAGGGTCGAGGGATGTCCATGTCGTATAGATTTTTCACGAGATGCTTCAGTATTTATGTCATCAAGTGGTAATGCCACTTCGATTAGTTTTTTTGGCGTTTTTATGTTGGCCATGTATGTTAATCACTCACTTCGTCTATAGTAGTTACTCGTTCAGCCCTTTTTAAAAGGAGGCTAATGTCTAAATTTTTGCTAACTTCAGCCCAATCGGGTCTCTCTTGGAATGGGTTGCGGATATAATAAGGTCCATCTACCGCGTCACCATTGATGATCACTATGGCAAGGATAAACTTATCCCCTTGATTTAAACCATAAAGCATTTCATTGCGTGTTACTGTAATCGTATCTTGTCCTTTAGCACGGCCTTTAACTTCGATGTGGCGGTCCACACCGTACCTACCGTCACCAAGGGGAACACGAGCGGTAACATCCCAACCGCACTTGTCAGCAGATACATCAATCACCTCATGTCCAAGCCGTCTCTCTGCATCCATAACTGCCTGCATAGCCAACAGTTCTATTCGTCTACGGGCTGCTACATCCACAGGGGAATGCTGACCTCTTCTTAGAGATAGAAGTCCTGCTGGAATAACAAGTGCACCGCCAATGATAATAGGGGTTGCCGATACAACATGTCGCTTGGCTTCCAACTCTCTGTGACGTTGTTCCAGCCGAGCGGTTAATTCGTCAATGGTACGCCGAACGTTTTCGAGTTGAACGCGAGGCTGTTTACCCGCTGCAATATCCTCTTGAAGTTTCAAATACCTATCTTGCCAGTAACTGATCTCAACGATTAGGCGCTCATGAACTGCTTTAAGTGTCCGTTCAACATCAAACTCCCTACGTCGTTTAACTTCCTCGTAGTGCGGCATACCAATATGTCCAGCTGCAAATCGGGATGCAAATCCTTCTAAGTCCCCTGTAATCCATTGACCATGAAGCACATCGGTAACTAAGTTGCGCTCCTCAATAGATGCTTTTCGTAAATCTAAATGCGGTGCGTAACCAGCTGAAGTAGCATTTCCCTGTTCATCAATGGAAACGAACTGAATCCTCCGAGATACTTCACGGGAAGTATTTTCTAAATCATTCTCTCTGACCGCATGTTCTACCATAAAAAGCATTTTAGGGGTATTTCCATCATCACTCTCATCAATTAGTACAGTTCCTTGTTTTAGCTTCCCACGTTCTTGCTCTAGGATCAAGTCGGTTACAGATTGCATTAGAGGATGCCCTGTATGAATTAACGCTGCCTCGCGCTTATCTTTCATTCGAATCAATTGCTTCTCAAAGCAAACTCGTTCGTATTTGGTTAAGACTGGTTTTCGATTACGTGTTCGTCCACTGATTTGCCGATCACGCTCACGAATTACTGCGGGAACATGAGATATTTCGTATCGTTCTTGCTCACGTTCTTTCAAATCGCCTCCCAGACGGAGAAATGCCTCACGAAAAAAGGCACGTATAAAATAGGGCTGTAGTCTCCTCGCTTCAGCTTTTTCCATTTCGTCCTTAACCTTATACATTTGATCAAGCGTCATTACTTCTTCAGTAAGCGCACTTCGCTTTAAGATGTCATGAAGATGCTCTTGGCTCAGAGCTCCTTCTACTTGCTGCTGTAATTGAGCTTTAACATCTGGCCGATCACCATATCGGATGGCATCTATAAGTAATTCACGGAGAGATCGATGCTCAAACACCTTACCTAGTATATCAAACACACGGCCTCCAAGAGCCATACGCTCTATTTCCAATTTATTCAGGAGGTGTTGAAATACATCTCCCTCACGAGTCTCTGAAGCAACCATATTCCAGAGGTGACAAACTTCCATTTGTCCAATACGATGAATACGTCCAAACCGTTGTTCCAGTCTGTTAGGATTCCATGGAAGATCATAATTCACCATCAGATTGGCATTTTGCAAGTTGACACCCTCACCCGCAGCATCGGTCGCAATTAACACAAGTGTATCATGATCATGTCTAAACAGTTCCTGAACTTTTCTCCGATCATCTCGCTTCACTCCGCCATGAATTGTTACAACTGCCTTAACATTACCAAGCAATCCGCTGATTTTATTATGCAAGTAGTTCAACGTATCACGATGCTCCGTAAAAATAATTAACTTTCGCCGACTACCAGAGGCATCACGCATCATCGGCTCACCTAGCAACAGACTTGAAAGCTGTGACCATTTCGTATCCTGGTTGGATTGAACGACCTCTCTTGCAACCTGTTCCAGTTGCTTAAGCGATTGAATTTCTCTTTCTAGCTCCTGGATCGTCCGTGCGGCAGTAGCTTGAGAAACAACTTCTTCTTCAAACTCCTCATATTGTGCATCAGCCATCTCTTCATCTGATTCATAAATGTCATCGGGTACCTCAAAAGTATTATCCCAACCGACTCTAGTCCGCTGCTGAGCTTTCATTTCTTCAATGCGGCGTTCCAAACGTTCTTTCCGATTTTTCAAGGATTGGTATATAGCTTCTGGGCTTGAGGCTAATCGACGCTGAAGAGAGGTTAACGCAAAGCCGACAGTACCCTTACGTTTCTTGTCTTCCAGTTTATCCGCCTTATCCATTTCTTCTTTAACATAATTCGTAACCTTACCATATAGATCTGCTTCCATATCGGATAGTCTATAATTGATTGTAATTGCGCGTCGTTCAGGAAAAAGTTTTGTACCATCAAATTTGTATAACTCTTCCTTAACCATTCGACGCATCAGATCGCTGACCTCAACCTGCTGTACCCCATCTCTGAATTTCCCATAAAACCGATCAGAGTCCAGCAAGGAAAGAAACAACTGAAAATCTTCCTCTTTACCGTTGTGGGGTGTTGCGGTCATTAGCAGGAAATGTCTGGTTATGCTACCAGCGAGTTTCCCCAATTTGAATCGCTTTGTCTCATTAACTTTTTGCCCGTACCAGTTCGCCGACATTTTATGAGCTTCATCCACAACGATAAGATCCCAATTCGTGACCTTTAACTTCTCTTGGAGGTCATCGCTTCGACTTAATTGGTCAAGACGAACGACCAGAAAGTCACGTTCTTCGAATGGATTGCCTGATCGACTGACGTTTTCAAGTTCTCGTGTGAATAATTCAAACTCCAGATCAAATTTTTCATATAACTCATCTTGCCACTGTTCAACGAGGCTTCCTGGTGCAATGATTAGAATACGCTTGGCATCTGCTCGAATCATGAGCTCGCGCATAAGTAGACCAGCCATAATCGTTTTCCCTGCCCCAGGATCATCTGCAAGGACGAATCTCAACGGTTGACGGGGTAACATTGATTCATAGACAGCTGTAATCTGATGAGGCAACGGTTCAACATTAGATGTATGTACTGCCATCATAGGATCGAATAAATGGGCTACGTTTATCCGATAAGCCTCAGCGGCTAGTTTGAAGGAATCAGCATCGGCTTCAAACGACCACGGACGACCTGCCATTGCAAATGATAACTTCGTCTCATCACTCCGAAACAACAGTTGTTCTTGAATATCCCCACTCATTGATTTATAGACAACTGAAAGAGCATCAGCTCCAACAAGCTCAGCTAAAATAATCTTTGCAGTTTCATTTTGTAATAGACCATTTATTATTGCATCCTTTTTAATGTCTTCTAATCTTACCAAATTCGACACCCTCTTATCATGAGTTAATCCTCATTCATCAAACTGTTATATCCTTGTTCACATTATTTGACGAGGTATTATAAGCCATAACGTTCATCCTTCTTATGCATCTACAAAGCAATTCCGTAGCTTTAGGTTCTAAGAATCTTATACATACTTCCCGCACCGAATGCTCTCTCTCTCCATTAATTTATTTCAAGTATTTGTATATAATAGTTAACTTCGAGTATACAATATAACGACTAATCTCTTATAACAGATAATTTCCATTATCTTACAGGCGTTGTAGTAATAAAAGCATCGTTTCGCTTCTTATTAGCGACTCTTTAGTAGCCCACCTATCAATACCGCAATTCTGCTAATCTAGCTTCACCATAGAGGAGAAAGCGGTATCCATACCTCTTCAGCAGCTACACTTATATATGCTAACAATTTAAAGCTCTCACAGGCCTTCTCAAGTTCAGTAGGTTAGCTGTAAGGAAGGTTCCCTTGGGGTACTGTGAGATGGCTGCACTAAGCGCAATCTCCATCGACAATGCGGTACGATCCGGCATGAGAACAGCGATGTATAGACGCGTTTTGCGTTCGATAAACGCCGCTACGCAACCCTTACTTTTCCCAGTGCCCAAACGTTTCACGGGAGTGGACTTCTTTCGGTCAATGGTGAATTTACCGCGAGCTTCTGCGGATTTCCGACGCTTCCCTTTGTGACGAAGGACCTGTAGTGCGCACCTGAACCAAACGTTCTGCGAAGATCCAGCGATAGATGGTTTTAAGGAGACTACAGGCAGACCATCAGCGTGGAAACGTTCGGTAATCTGTTCTGGAGACCATGTGGCCTCGAGCGAAGCAGCCACAGTTACCGTTGGATGTCGAGGCTGTACGACGTTCCTGATAAGCATGTGGGGCTTGTTCTGCTTCGTAGGTTTCGGATGAAGCTACAAGCTCTAATTCACGGCAAATGGTTGAAAAGTGTCTGCATAGTTCCTTTGCGATCGTTCCTGAGCTTTTGCCTTGCTGGTGGAGGATTTCTAGCTGCTACGTTCGATTATGCTAAGATGTGTGTAGCTCATGATGGATTTTCCTTGTGTGAATGGTTGTTGTGGTGACTTCATTCTACACGAATCCGCTCTTATTTCCAGTTGGTGTCGCACTTCATATTACAATCCGGTGTTTTGAAATTTTCAAATTAATAATATAAGGAACTCGTTTAGCAAAACACTTAAAAAAAAGGGTTCCAACTCAAATGAGCTGAAACCCTTCTTTTTAAGATGCCGAGGACCGGGATCGAACCGGTACGGTAGTCACCTACCGCAGGATTTTAAGTCCTGTGCGTCTGCCAATTCCGCCACCCCGGCATGGATATTATTTCTTGGCGACAAAAAATATCTTACCATGAACTAATTAACTTTGCAACACTTTTATTAAAAATAATAAAAAAATGAAACAGGCACTGCAAGCGTCAGCTCACAGTGCCTAGAAAGTCCGAGTTGCGGTCCCGGACTTCCGGTAAACCAATCTATATTAAGGGAGGTGTGAGATAAGAATACCTCCCCAACATTAAAGAAACCTAAAATCAGCCTTAAATTAAACTAAAAAAGTAAAATAGGTCGAACACGAGCCGCTTCTTCCTCACTGCACTCCACGATAACCAAGATATGGTCCTTTAACAGCCAATCTTCGTAATACCGCGCATCCTCCTCCGAGATTCCCGCTTCAGTCAGTGTAAGCACCAAATCATCGGTCTCACTCCCAATCTCATTGCCAGCGAGCCTGCGTACTGCATTTCCGATCGACATCGTCTGATCCATTCGCTTCCCCAGACCAGCCAATATGCCTTTCAGAGCGCCGAAGGCACCATCTGTTCCGGCACCCTTCAACGGTTTGGGCAGACCTGTCTTCTCGCTCACCAGCTCCAGATTAAGCTGCTCCTTCGCCACCGCTCCCAAATATTTATCCTTGATGCCTTCCTCTTTCACCTGATTCAGCATCAATATAGCCTCGTTCTCGGTACGGGCCAGCCCAATAATCAATTGTGTCATTCCGTTCCCCTCCTTTTACCCTAATATAACCCCGTAATCCCCATTCAAAAACGGATCATCCACAGCTAAGACAAATCACCTAGAAGAATGTTGATTTCTCTTCTGGAAATCTATACCTAGTTCTGATAGACTAGATAAAGAAGACAAATTAACCATTGAAAACATTGACATACGGATTTAACATCTCATAATCAGGAGCAATGACTTATGAAAAAAGAGGTAGAAATTGCCATCCGGCGCAAACAACAGATCATGGTTCGTAATACAAGCGGTCAGACGGTAACCGGATTTCCCGAGCGTACCGCTGATACATCCATTCTCTCCTTACGTACGGTTCACGGAAGTCTGTGGATACCGTTTGATGAGGTGGAACATGTTACGCGTCTGTTGAGCATCCGATCTCATCATTTAAGCGGAATGCAACTCGTTTAGTCGGCTCTGTAATCCTTGAAACTCCAGTTCCCGTATAAATACGTTAACTAGATCTATTGATGCCAGCACTTTATACCAAAAAACCAGACGCATGCACGTCTGGTTTTTCTCTTCTACTTATCCTGTACCACGCTACCACTGACCTCACAACACAGGCCTGACTATCCTTGTTTCTGCCCGACCTATCCTGTTGTTACTTCACTACAAACTTCACTCGTGTTCCATCCGGATATGTACTTAACTGATTCCCTACCCATGAACCTGCACCACGATTATCTTTCGGGGTAATGTACTGGATATCTGCACCTGATCCTCCCTCAGCGCACATCGCCATGGGCCACTCGTCACGATCCTTACCTTTTTTGACCGGAACACCCTTAAGTGATAAATCCCGATTGCCTTCCGCTCCATTACGATCAATGGTGCATACATCCGAATGCCCTGCCTTGATAGCAGCTTTAATATGGTTGGCCGTTTCGGGATAACGCTCTGAAGGGAACGTAATGGTATGGTCTACACTCTTGTTAGTCCCTACAAATGGATTAGGTATCTCCTCCGGCCATTCTCCCCCAGCCCAGGCATAAAGAGCTACCAGCAGCATCGCTACCAGCGTCAGAACCTGCTTTTTGAAACCTTGCTTACCTTTACGTTTTCTTCTTGTGCGTCTCTTACTCATGCTGTGTCTCCCCCATTCAACACTTGCATTATAACAGAACGCCCGTTCGTAAAACAATCCAATAAAATAAAAAAACAGCCGAGACCGCCCGGCTGTCCAGCTTGTTTGATTATCCTACATTGGGAATGGCCTGATGGCGCAGCAAGGGCAGTATCACCTCAAACTGTGTGCCTTTCCCCTCAGTACTCTCCACCGAAATCTGGCCATTCATCAGTTCCAGCAGTTCTTTGCAGATGGTCAGACCAAGACCACTTCCGCCAAAGCGGCGCGCATGGGAGATGTCGGTCTGGGTAAATGCATCAAACAATTGTTCGATCTGATGCTGGGGAATGCCAATCCCCGTATCACGCACAGAGAACATCAGTACAACGGTATCCATCAGTTGTTGCCTCACATCCACCTGTAACTGCACTTCACCTTGTTCTGTAAACTTGATCGCATTACTCAGTAAATTATCCAGTACCTGCCGAAGTCTTAGCGGATCACCGATAAGCACATCCGGAACATTCAGATCAGCATGACAGAGCAGACGTACGTGTTTATTCCGTGCCGCAGGCTCATGTGTCTTTACAATCTGTTGAATCAGCTTTAGAGGTTGAAACTCAATGTTTTCAACATCCATTTTGCCTCTGCCCAGTTTCGCCATATCCAGGCTATTGTTAATGATGTTAAGTAGCGCCTCACCTGATTGACGTGCTAACTCCAGATATTCTTTCTGCTCATCCGAAGTTTCACCCATACCGACAAGTTCGATCATACCCATAATGCCGTTAAGCGGGGTACGAAGCTCGTGATTCAACTTGCCGATGAATTCCAATTGCCCTCTGCTGTTCATCTCAGCCATGGAAGCGGCAAACTTCAATTGCTGTTCAGCATACTTCCGTTCTGAAATATCGTATTGAATGCCTACAAAATATAAGCACTCTCCGGATTCATTAAAGATCGGATCAATATTCAGTTCGTTCCAGAACTTCTGACCACTTTTTGTATAATTTAAAATATCAATCTTAATGGATTGTTGTTTCTTTAATGCATCACGGATCTGCATTACCGTTTCGGAGTCTGTATCCTGCCCTTGCAAAAATCGGCAATTGAGTCCGACAGACTCTTCATACGTGTATCCTGTCAGCCGGGTAAAGTGTTCGTTTACATACATGAGCGGAAGCTCAGGCAAGGTAGCATCGACCACCGTCACGGAGGATTTCACTTTCGAGATGATAAATTCCCATTGTAATGGGAGTTGATTATGTTGGCTCATGCCTTCCTCCTTCATCTCATACACATTAATGTTTATATATTCTGCAATCGTACATTATAAGGAGAGAAAACTAACTGAATGGTATGTGTTGATATAAAACCAATATATTATAATTGTAACACAGTTATTCAAGTCATGTGGTTCTTGGGTAATAGTTGATAACTAACATCCCACAATAATCTAAACAACTCATCAGGAGGAACATACATGAAATTTTTGTTAATTATCATCATTATCATTTTGATTGTAGTCTTTTTTACCAGACGCAAACGTTGAGATGAGATCTGTTATGTAAGTCAAGAAAGGAAGATGGGTATGAGAACCCTCTTTTTTATATTCATGATCCTGTGCATCATCAATTTCTGTTTCCCAAAATTCGGCTGGTATCTACGATATGGCTGGATTTCCCGGGGTGAAACGGAGCCCAGCAGGCCTTATATGACTATGGTCAGAATGACCAGCTTGTTGATGTTGCTTATCGCCTTCACTCTGACTATGGCATGAACTATAGAAATCCGAAGACAACTGTCCTATTGGGCAGTTTCTTTTTTTGTGCTGAAATGACGGGAAAATGATAACTTTGTTTGTGGTGCGAAGATGACAATGCCCGTAATATAGATATATCGTTTCGGAAAGGACATCATTGGCATGAACATCGCATTTTATCCGTACTGGGCCGCCAAAACGCTGCTCTCGCTTATTAATGTCATATATATCATGGTCATTACTACGTATATATACGGTCTCACTGGATCGGTACTCTCTGCTGCAATGTTTCCACTTATTCAGATCATTACACGCATAATAGCAGGTTTCACTTTGCCATTACTTGTGAACCGTTTCCCATTCTCCAGACTATTGATCAGCATTTCCATAGCCAAAACATTAATCATGACCTGTATAGCCATTTCGTTGAATCACTTGATTTCACAATTGCCGCTTCTATTGATCGGAGTGGTCATACTATCCTTCTTGGACGGATGGGAAACTCCGTTACTGAAGACTTTAACGCCACGATTGGTTCAAGGTGAAGACCTTATAAAAGCAAATAGCCTGCTATCTTTCTCCAATCAGACTGTAACCATTGTCGGTTATGCCATGACGGGATTCGCCGTGATGAACTGGGGGGCGTCACAGACATTCTGGGCAGCTACAAGCCTGTCCTGGGCCGTTCTGATCTTCATGATTGCCATGGGCTCGCTCACACGGAATGTAGAACAACCCCAGAAATCTGCTGTATCGCGGAATGTATTGAGAGAAGGCTGGAGTATGCTTTGGAACAATCCATCATTACGACTGATTACGCTTATGGACATTGCCCAGGCTCTGGCGGGTTCCATCTGGATCGGAGCTGTTACGCTAGCCTTTGCAAAAGAAGCTCTGGGACGAGGAGAAGGTTGGTGGGGACTCATGAACTCGAGTTACGCTGTTGGAACCATGCTTGGAGGTATTCTGGTTCTTGCACTGGCCAAACGTATTCAGAAGCATCTAATCGCAAGTATGACCATGGGTTCTCTTCTCTTCAGCCTGCTGACCATCGTTTATGGTCTAAACAACCTGCCCTGGCTCGCTCTGGTGTTATGCATACTCATGGGTCCAGTTAATCAGATTCGTGATGTGGCTCAGCAGACAGCGCTTCAGAACAGTGTACCTGTCGAATCCCTAACCAAGGTATACACCATTCATGGCGTCCTGATATCCACGGTTATGAGTGTATCCATAGTCATCTTGGGTCTAGTCGCAGATCAACTGGGCGTTCGATGGGTATACCTTATCGGTGGAGCCTTGTTTATTGTGTCTGCGATATGCTCATTATCCTTGAGCAGGGTTCACAGGAACCATCCCATTACTAAACATACGAAAAATATGTAAATCAAAGAGACGAGCAACATTCTGCTCGTCCCTCACAATCTCAATCCAATCGATAATCTGTCAGCGGCCTGCCTTTTTTATAATACAAATTAGGTGACAATATATTGAAGAAAATATGCACATCCGGCATGTATGCTTCTTCCAAAATAGCTTGCACCGACGATGCAATCCGATTATGAATCTCCTGGTCACGTTGAAACATCAGAATCTCTATAGAAGCCGGAGAAGGTGTTAGCGCTTGTACATCATGACGCTCTGCCTTCATTCTCTCCCTTGGAATATGAGTAATTAGGGCCATCTGCTCTGTAATTTGGGGTACAACTTCCTCTAGCTGAGGACCTGTGAATCCTTTAAAGCGAATAAACGGCATTGCTATCCCTTCAATCTCTGTTAATAGTCTCTTATGTGATTTTAAGCACATTGTTTTCAGTTGTCAAATGTCATGGATGGCATATGTGGCTTCTTATACATAGGAAAAGCCCCGCTGAAGTCTCAGCGGAGCCACTGTTTGCACGTTTCTACACGTGACTTACAGCCAGAAAGATTTTGTGATGATTACGAGCAGAATGAACAGTACGAGAATTGCGCTTGTAGAAGTCCATCCACCGCCAAATCCTCCAACATTACCACCACAACCGTATCCAACTTGACTCATTTGATTGGCCTCCTTTGAATTTCAAGGTATGCCATAACATATGCGTATTCCGCGCAATTGACCGGGCGATTCGGCAAGTTCATCAGCCCATTCATCTGGTATTCATGCCTGGTAACTTAACCAGATGGATCGATGGAGATTCTCAGTTGTATTTCTTGTGACTCCTGAGGTGAAGGGTCTGTATTTCCTCTGTCCAGAAGGATTGTACGAGTACGTGTATCACTTCGGGATGCCAGAACAACCTCTCCATCAGGAGTTATACAATAAGCGATTGGAATGGAGATCTCGCTATCACGGTACGAACCATCCGCATGGCTTGTCCCCATGACAATACATTGATGCTGCAAGGCGATCTGCCGAGCCTCTTCGACCCACTCACTGTACTGCTCTTCACTGAACATACCCACACCAATGGAATGCATCACAATGTCCACACTTCCTATATTCTCGTTGCAAAATCCTTGCAGGACCAGTTCATCACACAACAAAGTGCTTATTACCCAACCCTGTTCCTCAACCGTCTCAGCAGGTGTATATTTTGCTTTCTCCAATACAATCTCTCCAGCCTTACTGATGATAACGGATCGGTCCTTTGGACGTTCGTTCAGTCTGCGATGACCTGATACAATCATGGTCCCATATTCAGCCGCTAACCTGCAAGCTTCCTCAACATTCTGGTTCAGATAACCTTCAGGAAAAAATAATACATCTGCATCAGGATGTTGCTTGAGTTCGGCTTCAAGCTGCAACAAATCCTGTTCGAGCCTCGGTTGTCCAATGATAATCTTCATCTGGCATCCCCCATTCATAAATAAAAGCCGGTTCATACCTGAATAAGGTACGAAACCGGCTTAAAGGTTGTACGGACAGAACTTCTGCTCACCGTACTTCGCTTCAAGAGTAATTGGTTCTCATGTTATTGCTCGCTGAAACAATTACCTTTACAGTTGAATGATATGTAGTTAGGCATTTCTACGTTCAATACTATCATATATCGCCTGCCCATCATAGCTTCGATCTGTCGCGATATCCTTAGCCAATAGAGCGCTGTCTGCGACACTGTTTGCATTTCCAGATAAAATACTCAGTGCCCCCAGTACCCAAGCAAGTGGATATAATGCAATGGATAACATTTTCTTCATAGCTCTGTCTCCTTTAAGTACTATAGAAATAATTGGTTTAATATCCCATTAATACGATGAAGTTCAATTAAAGGTTTCAATTTCTATATAAACATTACCAATTACATCCTACATACATGAGACAAACTACAATTGTTCCGTTCAGATCAACTCAAAACTTTGGAGCAACGCTGCTGCCTCTTCATGATCAGGTTCCAGAGCTAGTACCTTATGGGTATATGACAGGGTTTCTTCTTCCAGTTCAAGTTCATAACAGCACACAGCCAAATCGTACAAGACGGCTGGATTATGGTTACTCGAATCTGCAACCAACGATATCTCCAGAAACCGTTTCGCATCCTCATACATATACATCTCATATAACAGCTGCCCTGCCAGAAATGCGAGTCCCCCTTGCTGCTCCATCACATAGTAGGACGACCACATCGTATGAATACCAGACTGAATATCAAGCATTTCTTCATCACTTGCATCAGGAAGAAGACTGGAAATGTGCGTCGCACTGTGAATCAAGAACTCAGCATCATACCCGCCCAGACGCCAAAACGGTAAAATATGCTTCAACTCCATACTCTCTATTCGTTGGTCTATCCATTGTTTCATGCTGAAAAAGTCATCCGGGCCAAAACGTTCAACAAATCGATGGTAGGCCAGACGAGTGTTCACATAACTGATGGGTTCCTCCACCATCAACATGCATCCAACATTCAGATCTTTATAATGATGTGTTGTGAATCGTGTATAGGCGCCCTGTTGTTCCAAGACATATTGAATGGCATGGTAGTTAGCCGTTAGAGAAAAACTCCCGTGAAGAACGAATTCAGGTGGCTCTGCGAACTTCCAGTTATCCAGGCGATGATCCCCTTTATCAGCGGTAATCAACACATAACCTGACTGTGACAGCTTGTTCAACCGTTCGAGACAGGACAACCCGATTGCAGGGAACAGAATATGCGAATCCTCCAGTTCCTCTTTGTACAATGTGATAAGCTCCTGATACGGATAGTTATCCGCACTGTACTCCGGTGCTCGGCGATATTCATAACTCAGCGTCATGTTCTTCAGCATCTCAGCAGGCTCAAGATCAAGACGATGATCCGGGGATTGTACAAGCAGATCGCACTCATAGATCTCGCCATCGCCAATGTAGATTAATTCCTGTGGAATGCTGTCAAAAAAGTAATTAGCAATCAACAACAACGGTTGTTTCAGATCACCGGGTCGAATAACCGTACCTGCAACGGCCAGATTCAACTCCGTATCCGCTACAGCGTCAAAACGTGCAAAATCCACTATACCTTGTTGAATAAAGGATTGCATGGATGGATGCTCCTGCCAACCCAGCACATTCTCCGCTACGAGATCCGTCATCACATATCTGAAAGGTGGTAACTGTATTCCGGCAAATTCCTTTAACTCAAGCAGTTTCAGGAGAATTTGATGTGCCAAACGCCCTACACCCGCTCCAAGTTCAAGAATGGTCACGGTCTCGCTGATCTTTCCTTTGTTGGATAGGTCCTGTAGAAAGCCAAAGATCATCTCTGCATACGCTGTGGCAATCATCGGATTACTGGTAATATATTGCGGGACTTGGTTCTCTGTCCAAGCTTGTAACCCCTTCTGTTCATAATAAGCTCTTTGCCAATCCCAGACCGGAGCTTCGCTGTAACGAAAACGTTGACTTTCATTTGACGTCATTAAAATATAAACCTGCTTTCTATAACTAATTCATACGTTTCTCAGATGTTCACATACTATTTTATGTCCAATCCATTCAATCTCTGTAATGCATTATATCATAGAACCCTGCCTACTCGATGAAGTTCAGTTTTCCCCTTCAACAGGAAAAAAACCTGCTTTTGAGGGCAGGTCTGTGATTTCCTTCATTTAAGAAGATTATTAATCTAGTTTCACTTAGGCATGGGCGCTCAATATTAGTCGGAATACAACACTCCGTCAAAGTTCTCAGGACCTACACGGATCGTACCGAGCAAGTTGGAACTGACAAATGCAGTGTACGTCAATTGAGGCGTGATAGGCGGATTGAAGTCATCTGCAGAGAACGTAATAATCTGAGGTGCAAGGATACTCAAGCTGAACGTAGACGTTGCGGAATAAATCACAGGGTCCGTAGCCAAAGTTCCCCTAACAATTGTAATGGTTATACCAACGAGTGCCAAAGGAAGTTGCACAGACACCGTTCCTTTGAATTGTACCCGTGGGTTAGCTCCAATGCTGCCACCTGTCACTAGACCAATCTGGCCAAATAATTGTGGTGTGTTAATAACCAGGATTGGTATTGCAATAGAGTTAGCCAAACTCGCATTCTGCGAGGTTCTTGCATCAATAAATTGACTCATGAAATCTACCTCCTATGGGTTGGAATAGGATAGTATATGCGAGATTTGGGGTACGGCATGGACATACAATGAGATTCGAAAAAAAGGGCATACTAGAAAGACACCATTAACAAGATACTTTCTACTCCAGAGCCTTACATGCAGACAGAAAAAAACCCTTGCTAGGCAAGGGTTTTAAGAGTATGGGCCCTACAGGACTCGAACCTGTGACCAATCGGTTATGAGCCGACCGCTCTAACCAACTGAGCTAAGGGCCCTAGACATAATGTATAACGTGCAGATGATGGCTGTGAATCATCCAAGTGAAACTAAATTGCGGGGGCAGGATTTGAACCTGCGGCCTTCGGGTTATGAGCCCGACGAGCTACCGGGCTGCTCCACCCCGCGTCAGTAAGAAATATTAAAACAGCGACTTAATTAATATACACTATCATCACCATATAAGTCAAGGGGTAATGTCAGGGAATAAAACGTACACCGTAACGTCCTTTACGTGATCGATAAACTTCCACTTCCGCTGGTTCATTATGACCGTAAATCCACCCATCTTGCTCCATACGTTTGGCCAGACATCCTGCCTGAAATTTGGTTGCATACAACTTGCTGAAATATACCCAGTGCATACCGCTCGTCCTTTCCGGAGTCGTCATTTATTCCTGCTTTTTGTAGAATGCCCCATTTTCATAAAAATAGCCGCCAAAGATTAAAATCTTCAGCGGCTATCCTTAACTTATGATATGACTACTTCATCAAATCTTATTGAAACGTAGCTTTAGGATCCTTTTTCAATTTCTCCAGCATCTCGTTTCCTTTAGCTGCCCACTCACCAAGCGCTTCTTTTGGTGTCTTTTTGTTCTCTAGTACTTGGTTGAAATATTCCATACCTTTTTCATTGACTTGCCATAAGCCTGGGGATTTTTGATACATTTTATCCAGATTGGTATTGGTTGGTGGAATCGGCTTCAGCGCATAGAATGCTTGAATGTTATAATCCAGGCCGTCTTTGGGCTTAATGAAGCTCTTCCGTGATACCATCTCGTAGCTGCTACGTGCTTTGATCTTAGCCCAGTCCTCACTGTTCATGTACTTGATCAGTTCCCACGCATCATCCGGGTTCTGAGCCGCACTATTAATCGCCATGAGGTTGCTCAGATAGATGCTGCCTCCAATTTCAGGAGCTTCCGGGTGAACTGGAGGTGTTACCACATCCCAATCCACTTTCGTAAAGTCTTTCATTTTATCCGCATTTTTATTGGCATCAATTAATTGATTAATATAGCTGTAATCACCAATAACCATGGCTGACTTGCCACTCAGGAATAGGTCACCCTGTACTGGATCATAACGCCCACTCGGATTCTGATCCTGTGGTTCGTCGCCTTTAGGAATAACTTTATCAATCGCAAGTTTGCTGATGGTGCTCCACACTTTCTCCCATTGAGGAGAATCTACGGTCATCTTCTCTGCTTTGTCATCAAACGTCTTAAGCTGCAACGAGCTGTAGTACTGCTGCATGGAGTAGTAAGGCGAACCACCCTGATATGTCGTGAAGGAGAAACCAAATACATGATCTTTACCTTCACCTTTCGTTAGGCGGGTACCCAGATTGAAAATATCGTCCCATGTCATGTTGTCCGTTGGCGGTTCCACGCCTGCTTTTGCAAACATGCCCTTGTTATAGAACAAAGCGGATGAGGAGAACGTTGGTGTCAATGCATAAATGCTCTGATCCCCAAGGTCCTTAATTCCCTCCAGTACACTAGGCACGATATCACTGGTATCAAACTTATCTTCCTGCATCAGTGGGTCCAGCTGTTTCACCAGATTCTCCTGAATTAATGATTTCACTGTGGCGGTATCGGCCACGATAACGTCAACCGGGTTATCCCCAGTCATAATCTTTTTCAGACTCTCCATCGTATCCGGAACTTCCGGCTGTTCTTCCGTGTTGCCATACCCATACATGCTGCTCTGATCAACAGCAGCCACAATTTCGATGGTTACATTGGGATGTGTCAACTCAAAAGCATCGGTGAACTGCTGACGGAAGTAACTGTCATCCTGTCCTCCCCACAACGTTGCCACACGTAATACACGCTGTTCCGTATCCTTGGCCTCACTTGCCGTACAGCCGGCAATCAGCGGCAGTGCCAGCGTCGCAGTAGCGATGACAGCCAGCACACGTTTTCCCCACAACCTGTTCTTCATCTTCCAATTCCCCCTCATTAATTATCTTGGTGGCGTAATAACAATACGTTCACCGTCAAATTCCAATGTAGCCCGATTATCAATGGATAAGGCCTCCAGATACTCTTTTGGCACCTGAAGCCGTCCTGCACGGTCAATAATGACAAATGCTTCGTGAATGTCCGGCATACCCGTTTCGGACAAGTTATGTTCATCATCCAGATTCGGGTTGCGTTTCACAAACTCGGTACTGGTCAAGCCATCCCGAATCGCAACGATCCGGTCTACCTTGCCAGCAAGCGTCAAGTCATGGGTAACGATGACAATCGTAACGCCGAGTTCCTTGTTCATTCTTCGGAAAATGCCCATGATTGTATCACATGTCTCGGAATCGACCGAACCGGTTGGTTCATCTGCAAGCAGAATTTTGGGACGATTGGATAATGAGATCGCAATCGCTACCCGTTGCTGCTCTCCTCCTGACAATTGATGCAATTTGTTATGCATCCGATCCTTAAGGCCTACCCATTCGAGCAATTGTTTTGCATAAGCACGATCACGCTTGCCTCCCAGAATCATGGGAGTCTCCACATTTTCCAGTGCAGTGAGATAAGGCAGCAAGTTACGACCGTTATTTTGCCAGATAAAACCTACCGTATGACGTTTGTATTCGACCAATTGGGCATCTGTCATCTTAAGCAAATCCCAGTCTCCCACAACGGCCGTACCAGCCGTAGGACGATCAAGCCCGCCCAGAATATTCAGCAGTGTGGACTTACCGCTACCGCTGTTACCGATGATCGCCATCATTTCACCTTGATTGACAGTCAGGTTGAGACCCTGAAGGGCAACGACTTCCACATCGCTGGATTTAAAAATTTTGACAAGTCCTTCGCATTGGATCACGTTTACCTCTCCTCTCCCATTTTGACTGCCTGGTGAACCCGCAATCTGCGAATCTGCCAGAGCAACATCGTTGCACCAATGACCAGCATCACCACAGTGACCCCATACAGTTGCAACATATCTTGCTGTTCAAACACAATCCGGAACGGAGGTACCTGAGCAGATACATTATCCGTCGTTTGCAGGAATGGCAGGAATAAACGACTGGATACCTGACCAATCCCAATACCCAGCAGGATCGACAGCCCCGCTGTGAACACCTGCTCCAGCAGCAGCATACCGCTCAGTTGTGCCCGGGATAACCCCATGGCCCGTAATACACCAAACTGCACAACACGGCCGGACAGGTTGAAGAACCAGTACAGCACATATCCAATCAACGAGATAATAACGGATACCAGGAAACCAAGGCTCAGAATCCCGAATACGCCACCTCGTGACGGATGTTTACCCTGAGATACCAATTCGGTGCGGACGTCACGCACAGAAGATAACTCAATGCCCTCTGCTGCAAGTTTCTCCATAAGCGGAGCCACTTTGGCATCCGGTTCCATTTTCAACCATACCTCATAAGGAATCAGAGGCACCTGATCATAGATATAATCTAGATTCGCCACGAAAAATGGCATCTGATCCGGATACTGGGCTGGCCAGTAAGGAATGATCCCAAACACGACGAATTCAATCGCCTGTCCCTGTACACCCATGGAGACAAGATCTCCAGTTTTGAGTTTGAATTTGTCAGCAAATTTGGAAGAGATCAACACAGCCCCTTCATATTTACCAAGCAAGTCAAGGTACTTGTAGGGATGTGCCGGGAACAGATCGTTGCGGAACCATGCCACTTGAGCAAAGTCCACATTATCAATTCCGACCAGCAGCCCCTGTCCGCCCGATTTACCAGAGACGATAATATTGCCTTTGGTCTGCAGCACTCGTGCTGCATGTTCAACCCCGTCTAATCTGCGGAACACTTCGAATGGAGGTTCGGAGTAGATGACTTTGGATGGCTGCGAAGAACCGCCACCGCCACCACCTGGAGCACCTCCACCGCCATTTCCTCCGCCGGAACCCCCTCCAGCAGAACCTCCTCCTCCATTGCCACCACCTTGTTGACCTCCACCTGTACCGCCATTCTGTCCCGAACCACCAGGTTTAACCTCAGGTGTTCCTTCCCACACAGTCTGCATAATCACATCAGAACCATAACGGTACAAGGTACGCTCAGTGGAATTCAGATCAATCGTCCGAGCAGCAGCCGAGTTGTATACCCCAAGTCCCAGTGTCAGTACAAGAAGGATCATCAGCGGGTAATATGAAGAAGATGAACGCGACAACTGTGTTAATGTCAGATACAGCGGGACCGGGAGAAACTTACGACCGATCAGCTGGATGAGCTTCAATATCCATGGGAACAAGCGCAGGAAGAATAGTCCAAGCGCAAAGATCGCGAGTGCGGGTACAAAGAACAGAAACGGCTGTACCTGCAGCTGATCGGTTGTCATTCCCGTCTGGAAGGTCAACATCTGACGTTCATAGAACAGGTAGTATCCATATCCAGCCAGACCCAGCAACACAACGTCCAGGAACCAGCGTTGCCATACTGGAGCGCGGTCTGTCCGTGCTTGCCGCCGTTTGGCCGATACAATGGTTGCCCGTGCATAGGTTATCGCAGGGATAAGGGATGCGATGATCGCAACAAGGACCGCTGCTACGCCCAGGAGAATGGCTTCTTTTGATACACCGATCGGAATAGACTTCCGATCTACGAATGAGAGAAAGCCACTTGCTGAACCGATACTCTTGGCCATAAACCAACCAAGCAACGGCCCAATAACGAGCGCAATAGCCCCCAGAAATATGCCTTCAAGCAGGTAGAGAGAGAAGATCTGCCGAGCTGAAGCTCCACGGCTGCGCAATACCGCAATATCACTCTCTTGCTTCTGTAATGACTGTCTGGCATTCATCGCAATAAAATAAAAGACCATCGCAATCATCGGTGCTGCCAAGGTAAACAACATGGTCTGCAATTGCAGACTCTGACTGCGGAACTGCTTGAGCAGATCACCAAAGGTGATGTCCACTTTCGTATCTTTCAGCCGCTGGTACAGATCGATATCCAGCCTTTCCAGCATGGAAGTCAGACCTGATAACTGGCTGGTTTGAATTTCTTTCAGATCAAAGGCATAATACCAACGTGAATTTTGAAGTGGAATCCCTTTTTCCTTCAGTAAAACATCATTAAAAACCGATTCATCCACATAAAGTCCATTCATCATGCCGTCAAATCCTTGTACCCAGTAAGGGCTGTTCGGATCATCTGCCTTGAAGGAACCCGTAATCTTCACACGTAACGTGATATCAAGACCGCTATACACCGGATATTCCAGAATGTCACCGATATGCAGATCGTTACGATACATGCCCTCTTCCAACATGACTGCCTCGATCGTGTCATCTTTGACCTGGTTTCCAGGTTTCACACCTGCAGAGTAATTCACCTGTGCATCCAGCCCACTCATCGTACCCAGACTCATACTGCGCGCCCTGCTGGCATCCACTTTGGTTGGATCTTCCGGGCTCACCTCTGTGCTGCGAATAGATCTTGAATTCACATACGTATGAAAAGGAAAACCAATATCGCGAGGGACATCCTCACGAATATAACGATCGACTTCATCCAGACCCCGTGTGTCTGTCTTCACGCCACCAGGTGCTTGATAACTCATAAGCAACGAACCGGCTGGCAACCCTTCACTGTTATCCTGCAGCGTTTGCGCGACGACCCGTTTCAACGCACCATCGGCATACATTGGAATACTGACGGTGAACGCTACCGCCACAATCAATCCGATCAGTGTGCTGAAGGTCATCCAGCGCGTGTTCCACATTTTGCGGAACAGCAGCCGAAGCAATGGAAGCCCCATTAGCGTCCCACTACTTTCTGACCTACGGTCAGACCTTTCAGAATCTCGACATCTGTCGATGTCTGCTGTCCAACTTCAACGTCCACTTCACGCTTGCTGCCATCACTCTCCACCACTTGTACATACGTTCTTGAACCGATGGAGCGTAAAGCGGATACAGGAATCACAATTGCGTTCTCGGTACGCTGCGTTACAATCGAGACCGATAGTGGTGTACCACGTTCGACGCCTTTTGGCATTTTTGCAAGTGTAACGATAACATACTTATCCAGCGTTTCCTTGGTTGGAGGCGTACCGCCTTCACCCGTCCCTTCGCCACTGCCGCTTCCCGATGCTTCCGCAATAGGCATGACTTTAATTTTGCCAGCGACTTTACCAGCTCCATTAATATCTACTTCTGCCTTCATACCAGCCGAGAACTTCTCCAGATCTTCCTTGGCAAAGGTAGCTGCTACTACCAGATTGGATGTATCCGCAATGGTAGCAATCGGATCATACGCTTTCACGGCTGCACCCTTCTCTACCTGCACAGCAATAACGGTGCCGCCAAACGGAGCGGTCAACGTGGCTTTGCCCAGTTGTTCCTCCAGATCAGCGAGTTCCTGGCGCAGTTCTTCAAACGCAATCGTTGATTCTTCGAACTCTACCGGGTCCATCTCATCCTTCTTGCGGAGTGTTTCCTTCATTTGAACTTCGGATTTGCGAATAGCAAGTTTCTTGCCACGGATCTCCTTCTCTACACTCTCCACATCGAGGACAGCAAGAAGTTGACCCTTTTTCACTTTATCCCCTGGTTTAACATTTAACTCTTTGACATGCATGCCATCAAGCGTGAAGTACACCTTCTCTTCCCGCTGACTCATCATCTTACCGCTGCCACTTACTTTTTTCTCCAACGTTTCCGTCCGGACTTCATATTCCGGTTTCTTGGAGATCGTTGGTGGTGTGATAGGTGGAAGCACTTCTTCCTCTGTTTCTGACGGCAGCAATGAGCAGCCGGACATCGTTGCAACCATTATTGCACCAAGTACAACAAGTGCTGCGCGTTTCCCCCTCTTCGGAGCGGCCCCTTTACGTGATAAATCTGCCGTCCGCCATTTCATAAACATGGTCCGCAACCTCCAAAATTGTAGGATCGTGTGTAGTCATACATATTGTTACTTGTTCTACTTCAATAATATTGCGGAATACGGCCATGACCTGAGCGCCCATCTTGGAATCCAGTTCCGCTGTAGGCTCATCCGCAAGCAACAATCTGGGTCTATGGGCAATCGCCTTGGCTATAGCCACCCGCTGTTGCTCTCCCCCGGACATCTCGAAAGGTCGGTGCTTCACCCGTTTGGAGAGTCCAACCAGATCCAGACAGTGACCAACCCTGTCCTTCCATTCCGCTCGCGGAACGTCCGCCATACGCAGCGACAGTTCTACATTTTCCCAAGCAGATAATAAGGGCATGAGTGCATATGCCTGAAAAATAAAACCGATCTCTTTGCGCCGCAAAGCGGTCCGCCGCCGGTCTCCCCAATCCTGAAGAGGCTGACCGGAGAACAGAATGTCTCCACTTGAAGGCTGATCCAGTCCACCGAGCATATTCAGCAGTGTTGTTTTGCCTGAGCCTGATCGCCCCTTCAGCATGACCAGTTGTTGCGGATTCACTTCCATATCAATGCCTTTGAGCACATGGATAATGCGACTGCCTGTCTGGAAACTGCGATGCACGTTACGCACCTCCAGTACAGGTCCATCATATGGAGGCAGCATATCCTTCTTTGGTTTGATCTTCTTCTGGGGTTCATCAACGGTAGTGACAGTCGTTGCAGCCACTTCATCTGAAGCGATTTCACTTTCAGGTAACGGAGGTTTATTCGTCGGGTAATCGTGTTCATTGTTGTATGTATTTTCCCCCGACTCCGTCGATGTCTCCAACGGTGTTTCCCCCTGTTGATGTTCATCGCCTGACTGGCTCTTGGCAGGTCTTTTTCTGAGAAATAAATTCTTCATGCCAGCAATCACGCTCATCCTTTCTTGAAATCCCGTTCATTTCTTCAAAAAACCTAAAATTAGAAATCTGTTCCATCCTACACTGAATTATAAACGACCGATCCCAACTAAAAGTTACAAGCTTTTTACAACGGTAGAGGGAAAAAGTTAATATTTTGATGAACAAACAAAAAAAGCACCCCAAAGTGCGGGATGCCTCTTGCATATTCGATGGTTTTGCCGCTATGACGGCAATCATTACAATTTTGATACCGTTCAATCATGAACATTTTTTTGGGGTATCAATGATATTATTTACCAAATGAAGAAGGATCTTCACGCCAGGATTTAAGCAATTCAAAGTCACTCTCTTGAATCGTTCCCTGAGCCAAAGCCACATCCATCAAAGCCGTATAATTGGACAGCGTCTGAAGTGGAATTCCAGCATCTTCAAATGCTTTCACACCTTTATCCAGCTGGTAGCTGAAAATGGCAAGTACGGCCAACGGTGTTGCACCTGCTACACGTACAGCTTCGGCTGCTTTGATCGAACTGCCACCTGTAGAGATCAGATCTTCGATGACAACCACTTTCTGTCCTTCCGTAATCAGACCTTCGATGAGGTTCTCCTTGCCGTGTCCTTTCGCTTTATCACGAATGTAGGCCATCGGCAGATTCAGCTTCTGAGCCACCCAAGCGGCATGCGGAATACCTGCGGTTGCTGTACCTGCGATGACTTCTGCATCCGGGTACTGGTTACGAATGATTGTTGCAAAAGCTTCAGCGATATCATTGCGAATCTCGGGGTAGGACATCGTTAAGCGGTTATCGCAATATATTGGTGATTTGATGCCGGATGTCCATGTAAATGGCTGCTGCGGACGTAACGCCACGGCTTTGATTTTCAGCAGTTGGGAAGCAATATGATTCGGAATCTCATTCAGTTCGATCATGCGTTCAACATCTCCTTCAAAATGGTTTCTGCCGCTTCACGCGGATTGGGGGCGCCTGTAATGGGTCTGCCTACAACAATGTAATGACTGCCTCTGGCGATGGCTTCACCTGGCGTCAAGACGCGTGTCTGATCTCCCAGACCACTACCTGCTGGACGAATTCCCGGTGTAACGGTGTGAAAAGCACTTCCGCACGCTGCTCGGATTGCAGGCACTTCCAGCGGGGAAGCAACAACTCCATCCAGTCCGGCCTCTTGGGCCAGTCCAGCATAACGAACCACAGTAGCTTCCACACTTCCCGGAATACCAATCTCGGTATTCATCGTTTCCAGGCTTGTACTGGTCAATTGGGTCACCGCAATGATCTCGGGCTTGCGTAAAGAAGGATCGGCAGCGATCGCTGCCTCAGCACCTTCACGTGCAGCACGCATCATGAGGGTTCCACCGGCTGCATGTACATTGAACATGTCTACACCCAGACGTGTGATACTCTCAGCACCGCCACGAACGGTATTAGGAATATCATGCATTTTCACATCCAGAAAAACGGAGTAACCTTTGGATTTCAGCTCCCGAATAAAGTCCGGTCCTGCTGCGTAGAACAGCTGCATGCCCACCTTCAGATAACAGGGAATGCCTTCAAGAGCTTGTACCAATGCTTTCGCTTCTTCCGCTCCAGGGTAATCCAGTGCCACCATCAGACGGCCAGCCATTTCATTGAAATTCGTGTGATTCATCACCAGCGCTCCCCTCCACTTGCTCATTTTTTCCGTTTTTGCCCGATATAAAGGACATCCCGCCAGCCCGCAGGCTGACTGATGTCCTTCATCAGAGAGTTATTTATTTTACAAAGACAGGCATTGCTTCCGAAGAGAAGTTGATCGTTTGCAGCATGATCAGTAGCGCACGAATCGTATCCAATGAAGTCATACATACAATGCCGTTTTCTACCGCTTCACGACGGATACGGAATCCATCACGCTGCGGTGTTTTGCCTTTGGTGAGTGTGTTGAAGACAAAGTTTGCTTCGCCGCTGCGGATCATATCCAGAATGTTCGGCGAACCTTCACTTAATTTGTTCACAGTCGTTACTGGAATGTTCGCTGCTTCAAGCGCAGCTGCTGTTCCGCCGGTAGCCATGATTTTGTAACCCAGTCTGTAGAAACCTTCGAGCAAAGGAACCGCTTCGTCTTTGTCTTTGTCTGCTACAGTTACTACGATCGCTCCGGTTGCCGGAATTTTCATTCCTGCGCCGATGAGACCTTTGAACAACGCTTTAGCGTAATTCGGGTCACGACCCATAACCTCACCTGTAGACTTCATCTCAGGTCCGAGGGTTGGTTCTACACGACGCAGCTTCGCGAAGGAGAAGACCGGAACTTTAACAGATACATGATCCGATTCAGGCCACAGTCCATCGACATAACCAAGATCTTTCAGTTTCACACCCAGAATAGCTTGTGTTGCCAAGTTAGCCATCGGAATGTTGGTTACTTTGCTCAGGAATGGTACGGTACGGGATGAACGCGGGTTCACTTCGATAATGTACACTTGACCATCATGGATAACAAACTGGATGTTGACCAAACCTACCGTTTTCAGTTCTTTCGCAATTTTGATTGTAATCTCTACAATTTTCTCTTTCAAATCCTGGGACAGATGTTGAGGAGGATATACCGCGATGGAGTCACCAGAGTGAACCCCTGCACGCTCGATATGTTCCATGATTCCCGGAATCAATACCGTTTCACCATCACAGATGGCGTCAACCTCAACTTCTTTACCCATCATGTAACGGTCGATCAGGACCGGATGCTCCGGATTGATTTTAACCGCCTGTTCCATGTATGTCAGCAATTCAGCATCGGAGTATACAATCTCCATCGCACGACCGCCGAGTACGTAGGAAGGACGAACCAGTACCGGGTAGCCCAGACTTTGAGCTGTTTCTACTGCATCATCAACGGAAATGACCGTTTTACCTTTTGGCTGTGCAATCTCCAGACGGGAGAGCAGACGCTCGAACTTCTTGCGATCCTCCGCCTCATCGATGCTTTCCAGATCCGTTCCAAGAATGGTTACACCTGCATTACGCAGTGGTGCTGCCAGGTTGATGGCCGTTTGACCACCAAATTGTACGATAACTCCTACTGGTTTCTCCTGTTCAATCACGTTCATGACATCTTCGAAGAAGAGCGGTTCAAAGTACAGGCGATCCGATGTATTAAAGTCCGTAGACACCGTCTCCGGGTTATTGTTGATAATGACTGCTTCATAGCCTGCTTTTTGCAATGCCCATACTGCGTGTACAGTAGAGTAGTCGAACTCGATCCCTTGACCGATCCGGATTGGTCCTGAACCTAGTACCACAACTTTTTTCTTGTCAGAAGGGATTACTTCATTTTCTGTCTCGTAAGTGGAGTAGTAATATGGCGTTGTGGCTTCAAACTCAGCCGCACATGTATCTACCATTTTGTACACTGGGCGCAGATTCTCTGCTTCCCGACGAGTTCTAACTTCCGCTTCAGTTGTTAATGTGCCTCCTGGTTGACCTTGCGCACGCAGTTCAGCAATGGCACGGTCTGTGAATCCAAGGCGTTTCGCTTGATACAGAATGTCGGAAGACAATTCGGATTCTTCGCGAATGCGATCTTCGAATGCGATCAGACCTTCGATTTTGTCCAGGAACCACCAGTCAATCTTGGTCAGGTCTTGCAGTTGTTGCAACGTATACCCTCTGCGGAATGCTTCGGCAATCAGGAAGATACGCTCATCATCTGCTTTGATCAGACGTTCGTTCAGGGTAGCTTCGTCCAGCGTTTCGGCATCCTTCAGGTAGAGGCGATGTACGCCAATTTCCAGGGAACGAACCGCTTTGTGGATCGACTCTTCGAATGTCCGGCCAATCGCCATGACTTCGCCTGTTGCTTTCATCTGCGTTCCCAGTTTACGGTTCGCCGAGATGAACTTGTCGAACGGCCAGCGTGGGATTTTGCTCACGATATAATCCAGTGTAGGCTCGAAGCAAGCATACGTTTGGCCTGTTACCGGGTTCACGATTTCATCCAAGGTATAACCCATGGCAATTTTGGCAGCCATTTTTGCAATCGGATAACCCGTTGCTTTGGAAGCCAGAGCTGATGAACGGCTTACCCGTGGATTTACTTCGATAACATAGTATTGGAAGCTGTGTGGGTCCAGTGCAAACTGTACGTTACATCCACCCTCGATGTTCAGGGCACGGATGATTTTCAGGGAAGCTGAACGCAGCATTTGATATTCACGGTCCGACAACGTTTGGCTTGGTGCTACGACGATACTGTCGCCTGTGTGAACACCTACCGGGTCAAAGTTTTCCATGTTGCAGACAACGATACAGTTATCGTTTTTGTCCCGCATAACCTCATACTCGACTTCTTTCATGCCTGCAATGCTCTTCTCGACCAGACATTGCCCGATCGGGCTGTAACGAATTCCCGCTGCCACCGTCTCACGCAGCTCTTCTTCGTTCGCACAGATTCCGCCGCCTGTTCCACCCAGTGTATAGGCTGGACGCACGATGATTGGATAACCAATCTCATTCGCAAATTCAAGTGATTCTTCAAGTGTCGTTACGATGACACTCTCTGGTACAGGTTGTTCCAATTCACGCATCAGGTCACGGAACAGATCGCGATCTTCCGCTTTTTCGATGGATGTCAGTTGCGTTCCGAGCAATTTCACATTTTCACGTTCCAGCACGCCTGCACGAGCCAGTTCTACAGCCATGTTCAGACCTGTTTGACCACCCAGTGTTGGCAACAAGCCATCTGGACGCTCCTGACGAATGATTTGGGTCACAAAATCCAGGGTGATGGGCTCGATGTATACTTTGTCAGCCATGTTTGTATCTGTCATAATGGTCGCCGGGTTGCTGTTGATAAGTACAACTTCCACGCCTTCTTCTTTCAGAGCCTGGCAAGCTTGTGTACCGGCATAGTCGAACTCGGCCGCTTGACCGATGACGATTGGACCGGAACCAATCACCAGGATTTTTTTGAGATCTTTGTTAATCGGCATGTTATTGTGCTCCTTTCACTGCGGCTGCCAATACGGCTTGACGCGGCTTTTGCGGGTTAGTGATCTTGTGCTCACGAATCATCTCGATGAAGCGGTCGAACAGGTAGCTGTTATCGTAAGGACCCGGGGCTGCTTCAGGGTGATATTGAACCGAGAATGCCGGGAATGATTTATGTTTCAGACCTTCAATGGTCTTATCGTTATTGTTGATATGTGTAACTTCCAGATCTGTACTCTTCACAGACTCTTCGTTTACGGTAAAGCCATGGTTCTGGGATGTGATGAAGCAACGTCCGCTCTCCAGTTCTTTCACCGGGTGGTTTCCTCCGCGATGTCCAAACTTAAGCTTTTCGGTGTCTGCTCCTGCTGCAAGTGCGAACAACTGGTGACCCAGGCAGATACCGAAGATCGGGTATTCGCCAAGCAGTTCACTGATCATGTTAACTGCGTGAGGTACGTCTTTCGGGTCCCCAGGGCCGTTGGACAGTTGAATGCCGTCCGGGTTCAGGCGACGAATCTCGTCTGCTGTTACATCGTGTGGAACAACAACAACGTCACAGTTACGTTTGCTGAGTTCGCGCAAGATTCCTGTTTTAGCACCATAATCCACGAGCACAATACGCTCAGCCGTTCCCGGGCTGTTGTAGACATGCTCTGTAGAAGTCATTGGCACTTGGTTACGCAGCTCGGCAATGGTAGTGTCTCCCATCATCTCCAGCAGTTCTTCCACAGGCTTCGATCCTGTTGTGAGAATTCCCTTCATTGTGCCGTGGTGACGAATCCGGCGAGTCAACATGCGTGTATCAATTTCGCTGATTCCTACGATGCCGTATTCCTTGAGCAGATTGTCTACGCTATATTCCGCACGCCAGTTGCTTGGCGTTGGCTCATGACGACGCACAACGAAACCGTGCACGTATGGACGAATCGACTCAAAGTCATCACGCGTAATGCCGTAGTTTCCGATCAGCGGATACGTCATGGTCACGATTTGACCGCAATAGGAAGGATCCGAAAGCACCTCTTGATAGCCTGTAATTCCCGTATTAAAAACGACCTCACCTGTAGTTTCACCTTCAGCACCAAATGCTTTCCCGGTGAACAGTGTGCCGTCTTCCAACAATAATCTTGCCTGTGCCTGCATCCCATTTCACTCCTCTGTGTTTATGAACGTTGAATGCATTGGGTTGAACATGGGGGACGTTACGATTGTGCGGCTCCGCGTACAGAAAACCCTTTGATCGCTGTTATCCCCGGATTACTTTTTATCATTCTTCAAATGATGTAATCCGGTGATAAAGGCGAACGCTTTGCTTCTTCGGGTCTTTTCTGTCCGCTCCGCAGTTACGTTGGTGTCCAAGTTCAAAATCATGACATTCAACTTTGCTTGTTTCGTATGTTAGACTCTCGGCATGATTTGCCTCGAGTTAGTTGAAAAGATGTTACTGTTGTAAAAGTTATAGATAAGTTTTAGAGTTAAAAAGATTTGTTGTTTTAAAAAAGTTAAGGATTACTGTTACTGATTTAAAGAGTTAAAGATATAGAGTTACTAATTTATCAATTTACTAAATTACCGTTTTATTGTTGTACAGTGTTGCTCCATACGCTTTTGCCATCCACCCATGTTTGTGTTGCCCAGCCTTTCAGCTTCCAGCCTGTGAATGGAGTGTTTCTTCCTTTGGTTGCGAACGTTGCAGGATCTACTGCTTTTTCTTCGTTCAGGTCAATCATCGTGATATCGGCTGGTGCTCCCTCTTCCAGTTTGCCTGTATCCAGTCGGAATACACGCGCCGGATCAGCTGTCATACGTTTCACCAGGAACTCCAAACTCCACAGTCCTGTTTCCACAAACTTGGTGTACAGCAGCGGGAAGGCTGTTTCGAATCCTACGATTCCGAAAGGTGCCAGCTCCATGCCTTTGGCTTTCTCTTCTTCACTGTGTGGCGCGTGATCAGTTACGATCATATCCAGTGTGCCGTCTAGCAAACCTTCGATACAAGCCTGCACATCACGTGGTGAGCGCAGCGGCGGGTTCATTTTCCAGTTGGCGTCCATGCCCGGGATATCTTCATCCGACAACACCAGATGGTGTGGACATACCTCAGCAGTTACTTTAATGCCGATGGACTTCGCTAGACGAATCAGACGAACCGATTGCTCTGTACTTACGTGACAGACATGGTAGTGAACTCCTGTTGCTTCTGCGAGCAAGATATCACGGCCAACGTGGATAGCTTCGGATTCATTTGGAATTCCTTTGATGCCGTGGCGCTTAGAAAACTCACCTTCCGTCACATATCCACCAACAACCAGCGAATCATCTTCACAGTGAGCGATCACGGGCATATCCATACTTGCCGCGAGGCTCATGGCATCTTTCATCATTTGAGCGTTTTGTACGCCTACACCGTCATCTGTGAATCCAATAGCGCCTGCTTCTTTCAATGCGGCAAAATCGGTAAGTTCACGACCCAGTTCGTTTTTTGTAATGGCTGCATAAGGCAATACTTTAACCAGATCAGCTTCTTTGGCTTTATCCAATACCAGTTTCACAACTTCCGCTGTATCTGTTACTGGTCTTGTGTTCGGCATGCAAGCGATCGTTGTAAAACCACCTTGTGCTGCTGAACGGGCACCTGTCTCGATCGTCTCTTTGTGTTCGAATCCAGGTTCACGCAGATGTACGTGCATATCGATCAATCCCGGAATGACCAGTTTGCCCGATGCGTCTGTCACACTTTGCGCTGACTTTTCGGCATCCAGTACGGCTTGGTCTTCCAGAGCAGCGATCTTTTTAATTTTACCTTCATCTATAATGATGGTTTTCCGTTCAAGTTCCCCTTTTTGGTTCAAGACGTTCGCGTTTTTTATAATCTGTAGCATAATTGCCCTCCGCTTCGGTTCTGTCCGGCTTACCAGGCAAGCCGAATGATTTTCTTTATCGTGTACTCTCTTATTGCTCTATAAGAACTACCGTACCGTCAGCCTATGACCCACAGCCAGACCCTGTTACAGTTTCATCGCACGTTCCATAACCGCCATGCGGATTGGAACGCCGTTTGCCATCTGCGGGAAGATCCGCGATGCTTCACTTTCCACAACCGCGTCATCTACCTCGACATTGCGATTCACAGGAGCAGGGTGCATGATAATGGTGCTTGGTTTTAGACGTGATGCCCGTTCTTCCGTCAATCCGTAGTGTTCGCGATAATCCTCAGCTGAAGTAATTAAGCCATGTTGATGACGTTCCAGTTGAACACGGAGCATCATGACTACATCTGCATCCAGCGCTTCTTCAAGACCGACATAAGGAGCATGCTCTGCGAGTTCCGGTGCCTGCATCGTTTGTGGTGCACAGAAGCGTACATCTGCACCAAACTTTTGCAGTGCCCACAGGTTGGAACGAGCTACACGGCTATGCAGGATGTCACCAATGATGGAAACACGCAAGCCTTTCAGTTCGCCAAATGCTTTCCTCATCGTGTAGAGGTCCAGCAAGGCCTGTGTGGGATGCTCATTGTTGCCGTCTCCGGCGTTCACGAGTGGTACATTCACTTTCTGAGCCAGTTGTTGCAGAACGCCTGCCGGTTTCAACCGGATCACGCCTGCATCAATGCCCATCGACTCAAGTGTTCGTACCGTATCGTAGATGGACTCTCCTTTTTCCACACTGGATGCGGCTGCCGTAAAGTTCAGCACTTGTGCACCCAGGCGTTTCTCTGCCATTTCGAAGGAGAAACGGGTACGTGTGCTGTTCTCGAAGAACATGTTTGCAACAAAGCGTGATTCCAGTACAGGAACCAACTTCTCTTTCTGCGCTTCCCAGTGAGCCGCTCTGTTCAGAATGGACTCGATTTCTCCTCGACTAAGTTCCTTCAGTCCAAGCAAGCTTCGGTCTCTCAATGCTGTCTGTGTAATCATTATGCTTGCTCCCCCCGGTTCTGAATGATTTTGACTTCGTCCTGTCCGTCCGTTTCCATGAGTGCAACTTCGATCTCCTCTGATTTGGAAGTCGGCACATTCTTGCCGATAAAATCAGGTCGAATCGGAAGTTCCCGGTGTCCGCGGTCTGCGAGTACAGCCAGCTGAATGTTCTGCGGTCTTCCACAGTCCATCAGGGCATCCATCGCTGCGCGAATCGTCCGTCCGGTATAGAGCACATCATCGAACAAAATCACTTTTTTGTTGTGGATCGAAAGTGATTCAGGTGTCATAATCAACATTTCCTTGCGATTTGCTTTATTTTCGTCCAAGCGGTCATCGCGATAAGGAGTCACATCCAGTTCTCCCCAGGGGACTTTGGCGCCCTCGATTTCTTCAATTTTGGCGGCAATCCGTTCTGCGAGGTAAACCCCGCGTGTGCGGATACCGACCAACACACAATCGTCGATTCCTTTGTTTTTCTCCAATATCTCATGGGCAATCCGTGTTAATGCGCGGCGGATCGCCGTCTCATCCATAATGACATGTGTCTCTGTGCTCATGCGTTCAGCCTCCTCAGGATTTCCCTTCAGCATCATGGCCCCGTGACGAGGAGAAAAAAAAAGACTCCTTGCCGTGTTTATTGGCAAGGAGTCTCCGAACTTCAGACCGCTCTGAAGAAAGTTTACTCTCGGGGATGCATCGCTTCATTTGCCGCAGCAAAAAAACGATGTATCGTTCACGTTACCTTGCCAGTCTCACGGGACTGATTTAAAGGTGCTATTCATGTCGTTCATATTGCAGGACCTCACAGGGTTCTGTAATCAATATGTCCGTTTGTCTTCATGAATTATGACAGAAAGACAACCCCCTGTCAACACCTCACCATCGCAGGTGAAAACCCTCTGCTACGTTCTTCTTAGAATCAGCAGTTAGGCTGAAAAACATCCATGCACAATACATCTCATTGGTTATTCATAATTATACAACATTTCTGCATATTTATCCATAGGCAAATGAGAAATTTGATATAACCAAAATAAACCTCTGACTATACTCAAGTAGAGACAAAACACTTCTTTTTAGAACAAACGGTGAGTTTCATTTAAGTAATATATGAAGACTCCGAATTAGTACCGAGTGAAATGGGTACAGTTTATAAACATGAACCCATTCATAGATGCTGCAATAATGCCGATATACATAAGATTCACAAATATGCGACATAGAAATAAGATACGCCCTACATTTATGTACATTTAGGAGGAAGTCATGCGTCACATTTGGTACGTTTACAAAACAGACTGGTTGCATATTCTGAAGGTCCCCACAGGTATATTTCTAATTATGGCTATTATTCTACTACCTGGGGTGTATGACTGGGTCAATGTGAAATCCGTCTGGGACCCATACAGTAACACTCAAGGGATCAAAATTGCAGTGACAACCGAGGACGAGGGTGCGACTGTTGAAGGAACCAATGTTAATATCGGAGACGAACTGGTAACCAGCCTCAAACACAACGAAAAGCTGGGCTGGACTTTTGTAGATCGAGCTGAGTCTAGTCGCGGGGTACAAACAGGAGAATATTATGCAAGCCTGCTCATTCCCGGAGACTTTTCGTCCAAAATTACAGGTATCGTTGACGGAAAGCTGGAACGCCCAGAGGTAATCTATACCGTTAATGAGAAAGTGAATGCCATTGCTCCTAAAATCACAGGCTCCGGTGTATCTGCCATAACAACACAAATCAATGAAAGTTTCACTGAAGCCGTCAGTGAGGCCGTTCTAACCAAGTTGAAGGAAGCCGGGGTTGAAATTAACACCCAGCTTCCAACTTTGCGCAAGATGGAGAATGGCATTTTTACACTGGAGAAAAATCTTCCGGCTATTCGAGCTGCAGGTCAAAAGGTTCTGGAAGTAGAAAAAGCCATGCCCGAGATTGTAAAAGATGCTCAAAAGATCGTTGAAATCGAGAAAAAACTGCCTGAAATCAATGAAGCAGCACAGTATGTGCTCAAGGTGCAGGAGTATTGGCCACAAATTAATGATGCGGCTTCCGAAGTGCTGGCTATTCAAGGGCGGATACCGGATATACAAAAAGCGGTAGAACGCATTCGAGAAGTGGATGAAAACTTTGGCCAGGTAGCAGATGTCATCCAAACGGCGTTGGATAAAACCAACAAAGCTCTGTCTATCGTAACGGCAGCAGAGCAAGATTTGGACAAAGTATCACAAATCGCTGGCAACGGGATTGAGCTTGCTGAGGGATTAAATCAGTTCGTGGATTCCAGTGAAGAAGTGTTTCAGACAATTGGCCCGGCGATCCGCCAAAATCTGCTGCTGGTGCAGCAGATTACTAACGCTGCAGGAGACGTATTTGCACAATTGCAACATTCGGATCTTAGTAACCTTCCTACAGCAGAAGATCTCGACCGGATTGCTTCGCGTTTAGGGATTGCGGTAAAACTCGTGGACAGTATGGCAGAACTACTGGGCAACATCAATAACTTGCTTCCAAGCCAACCACTTGCCGATAAAATTACACAACTGAACTCCATTTCAGATAAACTTCAGTTGCAAATCCGCTTGGCTAGCATCATCAGTGATGCCATGCGTCGTAATACAACTCCACCGACAGACGTCATCGCTCAGTTAAATACTCTCTCAAAGGACATCAGCAGCGGGATTGGCAATATCTTAAACACCTATGAAAGTGAAATATCGCCTGCACTTGCAGCTGGTACGGACAAGCTTAGGTCTATCCTCTCCACTTCAGCAGAAACTCTACAAGGAGCAAAAGATCGTATTCCGGATATTGCGGACATTCTTGCGTCTGCCAAAGAAGGAATTATGTTTGGGCGGACTGAGTTGACAAAAATCCAGAGCGAACTGCCCCAAATACAATCTAAGATCCATGAGATATCAGAGACACTCGCGAACAAAAGTGAAGGTTTTATCCAAGCTCTGAACACAGTGTCTTCATTAATTCGAAACGATCTGCCCAAGCTGGGAAACAAACTGAACGAAGCCGCTGACTTTGTTCGTAATGATCTGCCTAATGCCGAGAAACAGATAGGCAAGGCATCGGATTTTGTCCAGAACCAGCTTCCGGAGGTCGAAAAAGGAGTTCACAGAGTTGCCACGCTGGTACGTGATGATCTGCCAGCATTGGAAAGTGCCATCAGCAAGGCTGCTGACAAACTTCGTGAGGTCGAAGGTAATAACCAGTTTGCCGAAATCGCCAAACTTTTGCGCGGCGATATCGAAGAAGAAAGTGCTTTTCTTGCAAGTCCGGTGCAAATTAAGGAACAACAGCTTTACCCAATTCCGAATTATGGATCGGCTATGTCACCATTTTATGGCGTGCTGTCTCTGTGGGTTGGCTCAACACTGTTGATTTCTCTGCTTCGTGCCGAAGCTGAGAATCCTGGGGGTAAGTTCCGGGGATATGAGTTGTATCTTGGACGTCTCGCTACTTTTCTGACCATTGGGTTACTTCAGGCGATATGTGTCACCCTGGGAGATATCTTAATCCTGGGTACCTATGTTGCAGATAAACTGTGGTTTGTCCTGTTTGCCATGCTGGTGAGTGCCGTATTTGTCACCATAACGTACACCCTGCTGTCCGTATTTGGAAATATCGGAAAAGGGATCGCCATTATCTTCATGGTGTTCCAGTTCTCCAGCTCCGGCGGTACGTTCCCAATCAGCATGACATCTCCCTTTTTCCAGGCATTGAATCCGTTCATGCCCTTCACGTATGCGATCAGTCTGCTGCGTGAGTCGGTCGGCGGCATATTGTGGTCTACTGCCATCAAGGATATTCTGTGGTTGTGTATGTTCATCGCGCTGAGTCTCATTGTTGCTCTCGCTTTGAAACGTCCACTCAGCAGTCTCACCAAACGTTCAGCCGAGAATGCCAAGAAGACCAAAATTATTGCTTAACTCATTTTGCTCAACACTAATTAAGAAAAGGCCATTGGACTTTTAAACTGTACCCTACAAGATAGACACTTTAAAAAAGGTCATCTTGCAGGGTCTTTTTTGTGTACAATTAATAAAAAAACGGAGCGGTGGTCGAAGCAGATGTCTAAAAAGTTATTTACAACTCAAGAGCAAACGCAGTTAAGAACAAATCCCTATGTGAAAAATGTCAGTGCCAAAGCCATTACATATATGGATGCTTTTAAAGAACGATTTATTCAAGAGTATGGTCAAGGTAAACTTCCAAGTGAGATTTTTCAGGAAGCGGGTTTTGATATTGATGCTTTGGGTGCAACCCGGATTCGGAAGGCTTCCAATCGTTGGCTCACGGCTTTTCAAGAACAAGGGCCGACTGGATTAACAGACGCTAGAACACACGCCTCAGGCCGTCCTCTGACCCGTGAATTAAGTCTCGAAGAAAAATACACCCGTTTGGAAGCAAAAATGAAATGGCTTGAGGCGGAGAATGAATTCTTAAAAAAGCTCGATCAACTCGAAAGGCAGATGAAAAAAAAGAAATCAAACTATGTACGTCACAAAAGTTCGAACTGATCCAACAGATGATGAAGACATACCCTTTCCAAAGAAAGGTGCATGTTCTTTGTGAAATCGCAGGGGTCTCACGTTCCGGCTATTACCGATATCGTAGTGAAAATGCTCAATTACATCGTCAAAAACAGGAACAAAACGATGAAAAAGTCAAAGCGATTCTTCTGAAAGCCTACCGTTACCGGGGAAGAAGGAAGGGGGCTCGTCAAATCAAAATGACGCTAGAGCATCAATATGGAGTCACATACAACCTCAAGCGCATCCGTCGAGTCATGCAAAAGTACAACATCGTTTGTCCAATTCGAAAAGCAAATCCCGCGCGTCGTTTGGCTAAAGCGACCCAAGAACATCGAACCTGTCCCAACATATTAAAGCGAGCTTTTAAGCAAGGGATCGCCGGTAAAGTTCTCTTAACCGACATCACGTATTTAACCTATGGGAAAAACAAGCGTGCCTATTTATCAACGATAAAAGACGCCGAAACGAATGAGATTTTGGCCTATGAAGTCTCTGCTTCACTTGGTTTGGACATTGCAATCGACACGTTGAAACAACTCAAGAAACATCGCCATCTCACCCCGGATGCCTTGATTCATTCGGATCAAGGATTTCACTACACCAATCCGAAGTTCCAAAAGCTTGTGAAGAAAATGGGGCTGAATCAATCCATGTCCCGTAGAGGAAATTGTTGGGATAACGCTCCACAAGAGTCATTCTTTGGGCATTTCAAAGATGAAACGAATTTCAAAACGTGCATGACCTTGGCAGAAGTTAGGAAAGAAGTGAAGAGCTACATGATCTATTACAATCATTATCGAGGTCAATGGAACTTAAACAAACTGCCGCCTGTACGATACAGACAGCAGCTTGAAGTCGCCTAACCTTTTTTAAATTGTCCTTTACAAGGGGTACAGTTTATTTACATCCAATGGCCTTTTCTCGTTTCATTATATGAATCGATACATTTACTATTTGACTATTTCACTGAGCGTTCCTGTTCCAACTGATTATAGGATTGTTTGATTGTTGTTAATGTTTCTACATGGCGATAGATGTTGTTACTTACCGTAACGATGACACATAACATGATCAAGCCTATAACCAATTTTTTCCTCAATCCCGGACGAAGGCTGATGACGAAACCTCCACCCAACAGGAAAAACGCAAACAGATAATGCCCCGCATACAGGTACATATCATATTGAAATACAGCCAGACCAAAGCCCACGACGACATGAAGAAAAAAGGCAAACAGAATATATGGCACCAGGGTCCACACTTCACGTTCACGAATACCCTTAATGAAGCCCATGAATGCCAGTAGTAAAACAAAGATACCTGTCATCTGCACATAGATTGGATTGGAACGTGATAGATCCGTAACAAAGGCCGCCATGCCCGGGTCCAGTAAATGCATCTTCGGTGTCAGCATCGGATTAATGGTTAACATGTTCAATGCTTTCCAATGAACAGCGAACTGGAATGGTGTTGCATAGCTTGTTCCACCATTTTGAATGCCCAACAGCCAGTTACTAACCCAGCTGCGACCTCCAAAGGCAACATACTGAATGCCAGTTAATACGACGATGACCAGAACCGCCAGTGCCATGATGCCGATGTATTTTTTCAAATTCGCCTTATTGCGCCATGCATGCATATTGAAGAATGTGGCAGCAGCAAATGGTACGATATTGGTCGAGGTTAGTCCAAAGTTAATCGATGCAAGCAATGCGTTGGGTACATAACGTACGTCCTGACGCTCACGAGTATATTGCATGTAAACTACAGAGAGAAAGATAACGAACTGTACATACGGATACGAGTCCGGAATCAACGCAGTATACATCAGGTAGGAACTGAAACCAAACAGTAAGGCGAACAGCAACGGTACGATGGTCTGTTTATCTTCTTTTTGACTCAGGAACAGATACGCCAGCACCACCGAACCCGCATTCACCAGCGATTGCAGGATTAGAAAGAACCAGTTGCCTCCCAGAAGCTTCGCTACAGCCGCAAGGGTGACTGCGAGAAAGGAGATCAGCGGATGGATCACGGAAGAACTGTTGTCCCCATAATACATTGAAGGATCAAAGTTGAATAAATTGATTGGAAACAGCGTTGTATTAAATGGGCTATAGGCCCCAAGCATCTCTGCATTATTTTCAATGTACAGAACATACGAGCCGTTCATTAAACCATAGAACAGAGCAAATCCTGCAAACAGGTAAAAGGCTGTCCAGTTGGCTCTGCGATTATAAAATAAGTAATCTAAAAAGTTCATGCTTTCTTTTCACATCCTGATTAATTAAGTTCTAAAATACCAGTAATAGTAAGCCACCCATAATACATGCCACACCGATCCAGCGTAAAGGGCCCACTGTCTCTTTAAATACCAGTCGCGCTATGATAAGAGTCCACACATATGTTAATGCGTTCGCAGGCAACACTACAGTTAATGGAAGAAACTTCAGCAATACAATATTCAGCAACGCACCCGTTCCGTAGAATCCAAGTCCCATGGATACATGCAGACGATTGCGACTGGAAGCATAAGCTTTCAGTCCGGCCCCGCCCAGTGCACCACACAACGTCATGACAATTAATACGGCAACCATCCAGCTATCGATCAACACTGGTTAATGTCACCCCGATTCCAAGCAACACAACTGCTGCCAGCTTTTGCACCGTAATTTCTTCCCCAAGCAAAAAATACCCATAGATTAAGGCAAATACGTAGCTGGCACACATCAGAGGATAAGCAACAGAGAGTTTTTCCAGAGCAAAAGCTTTGATCATCAAAATCGCTCCAAGTCCATAACACAGAAAACCAACACCCAGGTAGATCCACTCGGTTAGTCCCCATTTCCAGAACAATTGACCCGTTGCTGTCAGAAAAGCGGAAACGAGCATCAACCATTTACCAGTATGACGCGATTTTATTTCCCCCACGTTAATGCCTCCATGTCTGGTACACGCTTGTTAATAAAGTATCGTTGACTTACAAGCTGCATGACTGGAAGGTCGGATAAAGAATCCGAGTAGGAACATGACTGGTCATAATCAATGACCATATTCTTCTCACTCAGATAAGCCTGAATTCGGCGTACTTTCTCTTCCCCTTTGCAATTGCTGCCATCAACTCTGCATGTGTAACCATTCGCATGGCGGACAAGTTCAGTTCCAATTACGTGATCCACCCAGGGAAAATTATTAAAGTATTTCATATAGGCATGAGGAGATGCAGTTACCAGCAAGACATGATAACCTGCTTCTTTGCGATGTTGCATCTCTACACTGGCCTCGGCAAAAATGGACGTACGCAAACGAGTATCAAAGAAATGTTCGAGATCTTTTTCAGACATACGCTCAATTTCTTGAAAGTAGGATCGTTTGACTTGTTCAACCGTCATGAAGCCTGCCTTGAATAACACGGTATGTAATGCAATAACAGGTAATCTCCATACCTGCCACGGGTAACGGCGAACTCCGTAATGCACAAATTGAAACATGGAATCACTGCGTATGATCGTTTTATCAATATCAAAAATGGCAACTTTCGTGCTTTTCACCCTGATCCCCCTCAGCTTTTATTCAAAGATTGCAAAGATTGTAATAACACTTATCACATACAACGTAACCGTAATTAATATGGGCTTGTCCTCAAACAGCACACGATCGGGCGAACCTCCCTGGTCCTTCATGTGGATCAGATACAGGTAACGGAACATGCCGTAAATAACCAATGGAATCGTCCACATGAGATGAATGGTTCGATCTGAAGTGAATGTGAACAGGGAATAACTGATAATCGTAGCTGTCGTCACAATCGTATTGAATTGATCCAGTAACGTAATGGAGTAGTTATCCAAAACCTTACGATGTGATCCCGTATTTCCCTCAAGCAACGTAAGTTCATTTCTGCGTTTGCCAATAGCCAAAAACAACGACAACAGCATTGTACAGATCAAAAACCACGGCGTAAATGGCACATGGATCAGCACACCACCTGCAATGGCACGAAGTACAAAACCGGCTGCAATGGTCATCATATCCAGGATAACGAGATGTTTCAGCACAAATGAATATGATACATTCAACAGGAAATAGACGATACATAACACCCCGAATAGAGGGTTCATCATGAAGGCCGTTCCTACGGAAAGGATTAATAGAATAATGCCAAACAACAAAGCATGACTCGGATTCACCTGCCCAGAAGCCATAGGACGATACTTTTTCACCGGATGCTGTCGATCCCTGTCCCGATCTACAAAGTCATTCAAAATATAAACACAGCCTGCAACAAGGCTAAATAGAATAAAACCAAGCAACGTCGCAAGAATGGTTTCAGTCCGAATCTCCTCAAAAGAGAATAGTAACGCAGCAAATAACAGCAGATTTTTAGTCCACTGTTTGGGTCTTAACAATCTGATTAATCCTGACACTGTACTGCCTGTTCCTGTAGCCGGTGAGGACACCGTACTTGTTCGTGATGATAACAATTGTAATAACTCCCTTCAACAACAACTTCTGTATATAACAAATAACGTAAAGATCTAATCATATGTTGCTTGTATAATTTTGTAAAGGGAGTAAATGAAAAAATTATAATATGGGCATAAAAAAAGAGACCGTTTCCGGTCTCTTCGTTAGTACATGATTGAACTATTGGGTAATGCGATTAAAATTCAAATTGTACGTCGCTCAGACGACGTTTGATCTCAGCAATAACACGTTTCTCTTCCTCTTCACCCTTCGCTTCAAAGGTTACAGAGAAACGAACAAAGTTACCCGCATCATCCCAAGGTACGGATGAGATCAGTTTCTCACGAATCAGGAATTGGGAGAAATCTTCGCCGGATTCGAAGCGACGTCCGCCAACCACCCCTTTTGGTGCTTCAACATACAGGAAGAATGAACCTTTAGGTTTTTCAGCCTGGAAGCCCAAATCGTTCAATGCGGCAACGAGCATGTCATGACGGCGAGAATATTTCTCTGCAATTTTTTCCGTAATTTCAGGGTGATTCAATCCATACGCAGCAGCCTTTTGAATCGCGATGAACTGACCGGAGTCATTGTTGTCCTTCACGTCACTGAATGCTTTGACTACAAGCGGGTTACCCGCTACAAATCCGATTCTCCAACCTGTCATGTTGTAGGACTTGGACAGAGAGTGCAGCTCTACGCCGACATCCTTCGCACCAGGTACCGAGAGAAAGCTGAACGGTTTTTTGCCATCATACGTCAATGCTGCGTATGGAGCATCATGTACAACCACAACATTGTATTTCTTAGCCCATTCAACGACTTCAGTGAAGAACTCCACCGTCGCGCTTGCGCCTGTTGGGTTGTTCGGATAGTTCAGGTAGAGCAACTTCGCACGTTTTGCGATGTCTTCCGGAATAGCCGTCAGATCAGGCAAGAAGTTGTTCTCTTTCGTCAATTGGATGTTGAACACTTCTCCACCCAGATACTTCGTATGTGTACCCATAACCGGGTAACCTGGAACGGTCATGATCGTCACATCACCGGGATTGATGAAGCATGAAGGCATCATCGCCAAAGCCGGTTTTGAACCAATGGAGTGTACAATCTCAGTATCTGCATCGATACCTTCTACGTTGAATACGTTTTTCAGGTAGGAAGCAGCAGCAGCTTTGAATTCAGGAATACCATTGTCGGCATAACCACGGTTCTCAGGTCTGGAAGCTTCTTCTGCAAGTGCAGCTACAATGCCTGCATCAGCCATTTCGTCCGGTTCACCTACACCAAGGTCAATCAGTTCCACATCGGGAAAATCTTTTTTGGCCGAAGCTTTGGCACGTTTGATTTTCTCGAATTTATAAATGTTCGTGTCTTTACCATAGTTGGAGCCACCGATACGGTCGGCAAAATTAGTCTGAATGTAAGTTTCTTGGTATTTATCGATACTCATAACGTTGTTCATCTCCTCATTTGACGCAAATTTCTACACTTTAATATGAAGCATTTGCGTGATCAAAGCCATGGACAAAGTATCCGAACATTTGTACTTTCTTGGAACTGTTAACGACTGCGTAGCGAGGCGAGCACGTCTTCCATATCTTGCGGAATCGGAGCTGAAAATTCAAGGTATTCTCCCGTTGTTGGATGCACAAATCCAAGAATGGCCGCATGAAGAGCCTGTCCTTGCATTTTGATGCCTTTATTCCGTCCATAAGTTGGATCTCCTACAAGCGGGTGACCAATAAATTTCATGTGAACCCGAATCTGGTGAGTACGTCCTGTCTCCAGTTTCAATTCCAGCAAGGTGTAATCATTAATCCGCTCTGTAACGGTAAAATGCGTAACGGCATGTTTACTGTTACGTTCTGTGACCGTATACATTTTGCGGTCATTGGTATCGCGTCCAATCGGTGCATCAATGGTCCCTTGATCATGGTTAAGATGACCATGAACAAGCGCAATATACCGTCTATTCACCGTATGTTCCTTCAACTGAGCAGCCAGTGATGCATGCGCACGATCGTTCTTGGCAGCCATAATCAGGCCAGATGTATCCTTATCGATACGATGCACAATACCAGGACGCAACTCCCCATTAATACCCGAGAGGTCTTTGCAGTGATGCATAAGTGCATTAACGAGGGTACCCGACGTGTGTCCTGGTGCCGGATGCACCACAAGACCACGCTGTTTGTTGATCACAATCAGGTCGCTGTCCTCATATACCACTTCCAGCGGAATATCTTCGGCAACGATCTCCACAGCAGCTGGTTCTGGAATCTGTAACTCAACCAGATCTCCTTCGGATAACTTGGCATTGGCTTTGACTACAGCACCATTTACCGTGACCATTCCGTCTCCGATCCACAATTGAACTTGGGAGCGAGATACGTTATCGACGGCTTCCGTAATATATTTGTCAATTCGTTCTTTTTTATGTTCAGCGGCAACGGTCCATTCCATACGTTCATTGCCATTCATTAGTTCTTCGTCGTTAATCTGTTCCTTATTCGGATTACTCATGATGTTCATTCCCTTCAATCTTCGCGGCTGCTTTTTCGCGCCGTCCTTCAAGCAATGTCTCCACTATGATCAACCCTACACCGATGCAGATTGCCGAATCGGCGATGTTAAAAATGGGAAACGTATAACTTCCAAAATTAAGTTGTACAAAATCTACAACTTCTCCGGTCAATGCCCGGTCAAGGAAGTTGCCAATTGCTCCACCAAGCACCAAACTAAGCGCCACAGGCAGCAATTTGTGCGGGGTATCTTTTACCTTTTGCAAATACCAAATCAAGGCAACGACCACAATCAACGTAACCACGATAAAGAACCAACGCTGGTCTTGCAGAATGCCAAATGCTGCACCTGAATTACGATGTGATGTGATGACAAAGAAATTGCCAATGACCGGAATTTCTTCTCTGAGTTCCATCCGGGTTGCAATCAGATACTTGGTTCCCTGATCCAATAAAAATACGATAAAAGCGAGGATATAATACACCACGTTTGTTTGTCACTCCGTTCTTGTCTTTTCCAAACGATACCAGGCTTACGCCAGACTTGTTTATTGTAGCACAGCTGTTTGGAAATCGTCCACGACGCGCTACATCGCAATGCTTATGGCAAAAACGATAACATTTCCCTTCTGTAATCTTGCCCTCAATGGCACATCCTACAATAGAGTCAAAATCCGGATTTCAGCATGAAAGCAGAAAGGGGAAAATCATGTCACATTTTACTAACAAACAGCTACAATTTCTACGTTCCCAACTGATGTCCGATAAGCGCGATATTGAACATAGACTTTCGGAAAACGAGCATTATGGCCTTGGAGATTCCCTTAAACTACAGACAGGTGAATTATCCCCAATTGATAACCATCCTGGCGACATAGCTACGGAGGTGTATGAACGCGAGAAAGATATTTCCCTGCTGGAACATGATGAATTCCAATTGGAACGAATCGATTCTGCACTGCACTCCATCGAAGAAGGACATTACGGTACATGTGCGGTCTGCCAGCAACCCATCCCTTATGAACGCATGGAAGCTGTTCCCTACACCAAATACTGCAAAAAACATCAACCGGAAACCGTTGTCTCTGAGAACCGTCCTGTAGAGGAAGAATTCCTCGCCCCGGCATTTGGTCGAACCAGTCTGGACGAGCGCGATGATCAAAATGGCTTCGATGGTGAAGACACTTGGCAGATTGTTGAAAGCTGGGGCACATCGAACTCACCAGCCATGGCTGAAGGACGCGATATCGACAGCTATGATGTTATGGCGATTGAAGCCACCGATGAAGTGGAAGGCTGCGTTGAAGCGTACGAAAGCTTTGTTGCAACAGACATCTATGGTCATGACGTCTCCATCGTGCGCAATCGGCAATATCGCCAGTACCTGGAGAACCGTGAGGGCGAGGGTCTGTTAGAACCGGATATGGAGACGGATGACATGTACTAAATGCACTTTGATATCCTTCACCTTTAATCGCTTAATAGGTGTTCATATCAAGCTGACGCTGGACAATGCGCACAATATCAGCGATGTAGTCTCCAACAATGGGAAGATTGAGCGCCCCAAGTAGCTGTAAAACGTAAATGATCGTTGCTGCGAAAAAGGTAAACCCAATCGCGATCCCCACACCTCGGGCGGCTCCTGACAACAGGTTAAGTCCAATCAATTTCCATGGTCTGTTCAGCAATTCTGTGTATTGCGCTATTCGTGAACGTTCCAGTTCATTCGCCAGACGGTTCGTCAGGGTATGTAACTCTTCAATTTTGTCATGGGAATTCAGATTATCTGATGTTGATTGTTGTGAAGTGGATGCGGTTTGCTTGTCATGTTCGCTCATGTTTTGGTCAGTTCCTTTGATCAATATAGATTGACTGCACTATAGAATCATTGCCTTTTTGCCTAAAAAACAAACGAGCCCAGATACAGGGAATATGTCCCTGCCTCTGCGGCTCGTTTGTTTATGCTCTATATTCTGTCTTAATTGGATGGGACATGCTCCGAATTACGCTTCGATGTAAATACCGATCGATTTGCCTCCGGCTTCAACACGTTCCATGGACTCATTCGAGCCAAATGTAACTTCGGTTACGAGAACATTTTCACGCAACACATCATCAAACGCCTGAATAGCTTCCTGAAGGGATGCATCCACATCCAGCGTCAAACGTACTCTTTTCTCAATCGGCAGGTCCAGTCGTTTCCGGGTATCCTGCACAGCACGAACCACTTCACGGACCCAGCCTTCCTGTTCCAATGCTGGCGTGATTTCGGTATTGAGCGCAACCGTCAGACCGTAACCTGATGCTGATGCAAAACCTGATTTGGCCTGTTTATCAACCAATAATTCTTCGTTCGTCACTTGCAGCTCTTCGCCTTCCGGTGAAACGATGTTCAGCATACCCTCCGAAACCACTTTACGTGTCTCATCGGCCGACATTCCCTTGAAGAAGTTTTGCAGGAATCCTACGTTTTTACCGTATTTCTTACCTGCAACTTTCAGGTTCAGCTTCAATGTAAAGTCAACGAATTCCGCATCATTATGCTCCGTACGGATTCCTTTTACATTGATCTCTTCCTTGATGATTTCTTCATAACTTGCCAGGTCAAACCCTTTATCAAGAGAAACGATCAATTCGGACAGCGGTTGACGTGTCTTGATACCTGTTTCGTTACGAACGTTACGGGCAAGTTCAACCACGCGGCGAGCCGTCTCCATATCCTGTTCCAGTCCTGCATCAATCAGCGCTTCATTGGCTACAGGATAGTCTTCCATGTGTACACTCTCACCTGTTGCAAGGTTCAGATAGATGTCTTCTGCCAGCATCGGTGTAAACGGAGCAACCAACTTCGCAGTAGTCACCAGTACCTCAGTCAATGTACGGTAAGCGTCCAGTTTATCCTCTGTCAGACCACTTCCCCAGAACCGGTCACGGGAACGACGGATATACCAGTTACTCAACTCATCAACAAATGCTTCAATCGCTTTGGAAGAGTTCAGATAGTCGTTAACCAACAGCGCTTTTTCTACAACCAGGATCAGGCTGTTCAGTCTCGACAGAATCCAGCGATCCAGCTTGTGTGCAGACAGTTGGAACGGGTGCTCCTGTGGATCAAATCCATCAATGGTAGCATAAAGCGTCAGGAATGCATGGGTGTTGACCAGCGTATCCACCATTTTGGATTTTGCTTCGCCTACGATACCTTTGGAGAAACGTTTGCTGTTCCACGGTGCACTGTCAGACAACAAAGCCCAGCGGAATGCATCTGTACCGTATTCTTCAATCACTTCCCAAGGATCGATAACGTTACCTTTGGATTTGGACATCTTCTGTCCGTTCTCATCAAGAACGTGTCCTGTAGCCATAACCGCTTTGTAAGGCGCTTTGCCTGTCAAAAGGGTGGAAACCGCCAGCAAGCTGTAGAACCAGCCACGTGTCTGGTCAATCCCTTCACAGATCATATCAGCAGGATACTGCTGTTCGAATACTTCTTTATTTTCAAATGGATAGTGCTGCTGGGCAAACGGCATGGAGCCGCTGTCGAACCAGACATCGATCACTTCCGGTGTACGTTTCATTTCATATTTGCCACAAGAGCTCATGACTTTAACGTCATCCACATATGGTTTATGCAATTCAAGATTCTCAGGCACATCACCTACTGCACGAGCACGCAATTCTGCAATGCTGTGTGGAGCAAATTGTTCGCCAGTCTCCTCACATACCCAGATATTCAGCGGAGTTCCCCAATAGCGATCACGGCTGATGTTCCAATCCACCAGATCCTCGAGGAATTTCCCGAAGCGACCTTCACGAACGTGACCCGGGTACCAATCCACTTCACTGTTGTTGGCAATCAATTGGTCCTTGATGGCTGTTGTTTGGATAAACCAGCTGTCCATTGCATAGTACAGAAGCGGTGTATCACAACGCCAGCAGAACGGATAGCTATGCTCATATTTTTCTTTGCTGAACAAACGTCCATGCTCAGACAGATATCGCACGATATCAATATCACAATCCTTCACGAAACGTCCGGCAAAGTCAGTCACTTCAGCGACAAATTTACCTTCCAAGTCCACCATGTTCACAAAGCTGATGCCATTCTCACGGCATACACGGTAGTCATCTTCACCATGGGCAGGAGCCATGTGTACGATACCCGTACCACTTGCATCCGTTACAAAGCCTGCACCCAGAATGATGTTGGCTTTCTCAGCCTGAATGTAGTTGAACGGAGGATCATACGTTTTGCCAACCAGGTCGGCACCTTTCAGTGCACCGATGATCTCATACTCACCCTTGGTATCTTTCATCACTTTTTCAACCAGATTGGTTGCCATGATGTACACTTCATCACCTTGACGAACACGGGAGTAGTCCATATCCGGATTCACGGCAAGTGCAACGTGTGAAGGCAGTGTCCAAGGTGTTGTCGTCCAAGCCAGTACAAATTCTCCGCTGTCATTCAGTTTGAATTTCGCTGTAGCACTCAGATCTTTAACGTCTTTGTACCCTTGTGCAACTTCATGGGAACTTAGTGTTGTCTGACAAGAAGGACAATACGGGCTCACACGGTGACCACGATACAACAGGCCTTTCTCATGAATTGTCGCCAGGATGTTCCATACACTCTCGATGTAGTTGTTATCAAGGGTGATATACGGGTTATCCATATCCGTCCAGTATCCGATACCTTCTGTCAGATCACGCCATTGTTGCTCGTACTCGAATACGCTCGCTTTACATTCGTTAATGAATTTTTCCACGCCGTAATCTTCGATTTCCCACTTGTGGGAGATACCCAGCTTCTTCTGTACACCCAGCTCTACAGGCAGACCATGTGTATCCCAGCCTGCTTTACGAACAACACGGTAACCCTTCATCGTGTTATACCGTCCAACAAAATCCTTGATTACGCGTCCCAGTACGTGACCGATATGCGGTTTACCGTTTGCTGTAGGCGGCCCTTCATAAAATACGAAGTTTGGCTTGCCCTCCCGGTTTTCGATGGATCTTTTGAATGTGTTCTCCGTTTTCCATTTATCTAACACGCGTAATTCTCTGGCACGTGCCTTCTCTTTGACGTCAACTCGTTGCATGATGATTATCTTCCCTTTCTTTGGTTGGATTGTGGACCGTCCACAAAAAGCGTTTCAATCCCCCTAAATCCCCCTTGCCAAGGGGGACCCCATAGGCGCTCCGCCCTCTGGACACCCGAGATGGTTGTCGGTGTGGAATCGGTGGCGCTTATGGGCGAGGGGGGATGTGCGTAGTGGCGGCCATTTTGCGGCTGTTCCCTGCGTGAACGCCGCATGGCCTTACCGCGAGACGGGTGTTGCCGGGCGCTTCGCTCCCCCGGCGGGCGGCTCTCTCCTTGAGGTCCTTCGGGCCTCATAGACGTTCGCCCTTTTTTGAACACAAAAAAGCCCCATCCCTGGAAAGGGACGAGACTATACTCGCGTTACCACCCTAATTCTGTTCATCACAAACCACATCCAGGCAAGCCTGGGTATGCTCTGTCATCAACAGCGCTTATGCCCCGCTAAACTACTGCAGGGTGCCGTTATAACGTACGGCTTACGGTTCGGCTTACACACGGCAATCATAATCACCGCTTCAGCGTCACTTCTCCGGGGAGATATTCGGCTATAACTCATCCATTGGTTTGCACCAACCACCAACTCTCTGAGGGATGAGATCATAACGTACTGAACCCGTCATGGAATCACTATTCATTATGAATATAGTTATAGCCTCTTTGCAGACAAAAGTCAACCAGGCGACAGACTAATAAATTTCTTTCATCTCCCGCTCACGGTCACGCACTTCCTGCTCCCGGCTCTCCAGCACTTCCCAACCATCCTGAGTCAACAGTTCAAGCTGCGCTTCAACAAGCGTGCGGAAACGGGCTCGATAAATCGATGCCTGCTTTTTAAGTTCTTCCACTTCCAAAGCAATTTTACGCGATTTGCCCAGCGATTCGTTCACGATCCGGTCTGCATTTTTCTCTGCTTCCTTCACGATCAACTGCGCTTCTTTCTTCGCATTACCCTTCACATCATCAGCAGCTTCCTGCGCAATGATGATCGTTTTGCTAAGTGTCTCTTCAATTGTAGAAAAATGATCCAGTTTCTCCTGAACGGACAGCAACTGATTGCTCAGCTCTTTGTTCTCGCGAATGACGCCTTCGTAATCTTTGATGACTTGATCCAGGAATTCATTGACTTCATCCTCGTCATACCCGCGCAAACGTCGGGAAAATTCCTTGTTGTGTATGTCCAGCGGCGTTAATGGCATGCTGTCCACCTCCTGTAAAAGTTCCTTCCCGTTTAGAGAAGGTTGCAGCATATGGGTACCACCCAAGGGGCCGTATCGTTGATGCCTAACCTTGGCAACGTATACGGAATGCAGGATCCAATTGCATCCTCCAACGTTCATGTAAAGCTTTGACTTAATGTATATCGGATACACCGCGTATTTTCTACACCTTTATGATAACCATTTCGACAAGAAAGCGGATTTTCCTGCAACAGACTCAGGCAAATTTGCCGATTTTCACTCGGCAGCGCCCTTTTTTAGTCATCCCATCCTGTTCCATAACCTTGAAACGGCCAAATCCCTGAATGGATACGACATCACCCGCTTTTAGCGATTTGGAGGGATCTTCCTCAACCTTCCAGTTCACACGGCAGCGACCAGCTTTGATCGGCACCAGCACTTTACTGCGACTAAGCCGATACACATCTGCGCAGATTCCATCCAAACGAAGAGAAGCGACCGTAATGTCCATCGTCTCCAGTTTACTCTCTGACCATCGCATCTGATCCAAAGGAAGTAACTCTGTGAACACATGTAACCGATGCACCTGATTCAGTTGAAGCGATAAAAAAGCGCCGGTTTCCGCCGCCACCACTGTATGGCAACCGTCCTCCAGCACTTGGATATCCCCGATCTTTCCACGTTTCATCCCAAGCCCGAGCAGGGAACCCATATAGTCCCCATGCTCCAGCTCCGAGATTTTCTGATCATCAGACGTGATACTGAGCACCTGCATTCCCATATCCTCATCATCCAGATACATATAATCAGGTGCAACCAGCGCACGCTTGCGTTCAGCAGCTTCGTAACCACCATCCAGACGAATCTGAACGTCGTTACGGCGATTGGCAAGAGTCTGTAATATAAAAACCTGTCTTGGATCAAGGAAGTCAGTTAGCTTCATGTCATGATACTTACCTGCCCGCTCAACCCAATCCGAAGCTTTATCTACAAAATCCCGCTCATCATGGCTAAAATGTTCGTAAATTTCACCGCTCATCTATGTCACCCTACCCTAATAGTCCGTGTTCAAAAAGACCGGTTTTCAGTACCGAGAAGATGGGATAAAGCTAGAAATGGAGTAGCGGAGCGTAGAAAAAACTACGTGAGCAACGGACATTTCGGCTGAATTCCATATTCGATGCTGACGATGCCACTAGGCATCCTTCGTAATCAAAAGCGGACTTTTTGAACAACCTCTAATATGCAAAATACCGAAGTATGGAGATCAACCCATTAAGCGCGAGTTGCAGAACAATCAGCGCCACAATCGGGGAAATATCCAGCACACCGAACAAAGGCGGTATAAATCGGCGAAACGGACTTAGATATGGTTCCACTAATTTGCCCAGCCATTCACCAATAAAGCTTTCCCGTGCGTTGGGAAGCCATGACATCAATATGTAGACGATGACCATGTAAAAGTAAATTTGATATGCAAAACCCAAAATATTAACTAACGACTCCAAAAACGGCTCACCTCATTCTGTTATAATCTTGCTCGCTGTCAGCCAGTATTTCCGTAATTGATCCCTGAATTTCAACCGTATCTGGCGTACAGAGAAAAATGTTTCCGCCGATTTTCGAAATACCGCCACCCAGTGCATATACCGTGCCACTCAAAAAATCAATAACGCGCAGCGCTTGGTCCTGGCGAATACGTTGCAAGTTCACCACAACGGTACGATGCGAACGCAGATGGTCGGCAATTTCCTGAGCCTCGTCATAAGAACGCGGTTCATACAGGACAACTTTAACATTTTTCTGGGAATGAATGCTCACCACATTATTCCCCCTTTGGTTTCTACGTTTATCGAGACTGGAGGTTTCAGCTTCCTGATGTTCAGCCTCATTTTCCTCCTGCGCAGCCATTCGTTCACGTTCCACAATCTCTTCCTCTTCCTGAAGTCCGAGGAAATTCATAAATTTATTCATTACGCCCATCGTGAACCCTCCTCTTTTCCTACGAGAATCGATCCTAGCCGTACCCAGGTTGCACCTTCTTCAATGGCCACTTCAAAATCATTGGACATCCCCATCGACAGATCAGTCAATTGCTCTGCTGTCAGGGCTTGTCCATTCAATTGATCCCTCAGCTCACGCAATCCACGAAATACGGGACGCGTCAGCTCCGGATCTTCCTCATGAGGTGCCATGGTCATCAGGCCGACGACCTTGAGATTGTTGAACGAACGAATATCACGCAAAAAAGAACTTGCCTGTTCAGGCTGTAATCCATACTTGCTCTCTTCACCCGAAATATTCACCTGCAAAAACGTTTCCACTTGGATGCCAAGTGAAGCTGCTTTTTTATCCAACTCCTTCGCCAATGACAAACGATCCAGTGAATGGATGTAACGAAACTTGCCAATCACGTCTTTCACCTTGTTTGTCTGCAAATGACCGATAAAATGCCAGGTACCCTGCTGACCAAAAGCTTCCCATTTGGCCTGTGCATCCTGCCACCGGTTTTCTCCAATATGCTCAAGACCATGATCCAGCACCGATCCCGTTGTTTCAAGTGAGACATATTTCGTGACCGCAATCACATTCACATCATCACGATGACGGTTACTGCGCCGACATGCATCCTCGATCTTCTGATTTACCTGTTGTATACGCTCCTCCAATGACACAGAGGGTCACCTCTCTTCCAGCCCAATCCAGCTCGCCATCCGTCCTGTAACACCATTTTCCTTCCGATAGGAGAAAAATAGTTCGGGATGACAACTTGTACACCATGTTGTACATTCGATATGATCCGGCATTATTCCTGCTTTCATCATAATGTGTCGATTACATTCTTTCAAGTTTAACATCGTTTTACCGTTATTCACGGCTCGATATGCTTGTTTAGAAGCAGAATCCTTGTATTCATCATTAACCGGGGAATCATCAAACCAAACCCGTACATGCTGCATGACCGCCTCATCCACTTCATAACAGCAATCCCCAATCGACGGACCGATTGCAGCTCGAATGTCCTGCCTACGGCTGCCATACTCCCGTTCCATCGTCTCTACCATGGATACAGCAATACCCGCGACTGTACCTTTCCAGCCGGCATGAGCAAGACCTACCGCCTGCTGCACAGGGTCATAGAAATAAAGCGGAACACAGTCTGCGTAGAAAGAAGTCAACAGCACACCAGGCACATTCGTGACCAATCCATCCGTATCCTGCAACGCAGATTGACGATCAAGTAATCCTCTGCTCCGATCTTCAACGGTAATTACAGCTACATGTTTGCCATGCACCTGCTCTCCACAGGTCCATGCTTCTGCTGCAAAACCAAGCTTCTCGGTTACAAGCCTGCGGTTGTTAAGTACAACTTCAGGGTCATCCCCCACATGATAAGCACAATTGAGCGTGGCATACGGAACTTTTCCAACTCCACCATGTCTCGTCGTAAACCCGACTGACAGCTGTTCAAATTGCTGTGTCCAAGGCTCAACATATAATAATAACGGATCAGGACCGAAATCTGAATTTGGGTTCTTGGTCCGTTCAAGTAATTCTTTATCTAATACAAAGGGTTCCATTATCTCACCTCACCACTTCCAGTGTACCAAATGAGCCACATTCTGTCTCATTTATATCGTTCGACGCTGATTACGTTCAGACCGTTCAATGCGTTCCACTCGCTCTGTGCGGTTATGTTGCTGTTCATCATACAGGCGCGCTTCACGATCACGCTCATCATACGTATTTTCCTTCACCTCATCCATCTTCACCAAAATCACATCTGAACCAATTTTTACGATATTTCTCCAAGGAATCACCAGATCTGTCCCCCCGCCAAAAAGACCCATAAAACGGCTGTACCCTGGCACAACAATCGCTTCAATTCGTCCCTGCTTCAGATCCAACTCCAAATCACTGATCTGACCGAGGCGTTTACCATCCGTAATGTTAATGACATCCTTTGTCTGAAAGTCCGAGATTTTCATGCCTCGTGCCGCTACTTCGCTCGTATTCACTTTCATTCATTTCCGCCCCCTGTTATTCCTCTTCTGCCCGTTCTTCACGCTTCTATACAATATATGTTTCAGGGGCGAAAAATGTCCTGTTTTTCACCGAAAGTGGCAACGTTCCAATACAAAAAGACGACCAACGGTATACACTGCCCCGATTGATCGTCCTTCTGCCCTTGCATCGTGTTACGACTTTACATGTTTTTGCATCTGCTGTATCGCTGATTTCTCCAGACGTGATACCTGAGCCTGGGAAATGCCAATTTCATCAGCCACTTCCATCTGGGTTTTCCCTTCGAAAAACCGCATCGACAGAATCATTTTTTCCCGCTGACCAAGACGATGCATCGCTTCACGGAGTGCAATTTCCTCGATCCATGACACATCCTTGTTTCTGTCATCGCTGATCTGATCCATAACATAGATCGGATCTCCACCATCATGATAAATCGGTTCGAAGAGCGAGACCGGGTCCTGAATGGCGTCCAATGCAAAAACAACATCTTCCTTCGGCACATTCAGTACTTCCGCAATTTCAAATATCGTCGGTTCCCGGGAATTTTTATTCGTCAGGCTGTCACGGACCTGAAGTGCTTTGTAAGCAATGTCCCTCAAGGAGCGAGATACCCGAATTGGGTTATTATCACGCAGGTATCGACGGATTTCACCGATAATCATCGGCACCGCGTAGGTTGAAAATTTGACATTCTGGGATAAATCAAAATTATCAATGGCTTTCATCAGGCCGATGCAACCAACCTGGAACAGATCATCGACAAACTCCCCCCGATTGTTAAAACGCTGAATGACACTGAGTACCAGACGCAGGTTGCCATTCACTAATTTCTCTCTTGCTGAGCGATCATGGTGTTGCTGAAGGGAATGAAACAATTCCCGCATTTCAGTGTTGGTGAGGACAGGCAATTTTGCGGTGTCCACGCCACAAATCTCGACTTTGTTTCGGGTCATCGTGATTTACCTCCCAAGGAGAAACATTAATGTACATTATCTCCGGGGCAGGCTTTTTTATTCGTACTTGGCACCCTTGCCAGTAATACCCATTCTGACCAAAGATGTATTTCAGACCATTTTATTGAACTCCTTGCGGAGTCTTTTAATGATTCTTTTTTCGAGTCGAGAGATGTAGGATTGGGAGATTCCGAGGAGATCCGCTACATCTTTTTGTGTCTTTTCTTCCCCATCCGTCAGGCCAAAACGAAGCTCCATAATCATTCGCTCGCGCTCCGTTAATTTTTCCAGTGCCTTGTGCAAAAGTTTCCGGTCTACCTGCTCTTCAATATTCCGATAGATTGTATCGTTTTCTGTGCCCAATACATCGGATAATAATAGTTCATTTCCATCCCAATCAATGTTGAGCGGTTCATCAAAAGAAACTTCAGTTCGGATCTTACTATTACGTCTCAGGTACATCAAAATTTCATTTTCGATACAACGTGATGCATAGGTTGCCAGTTTGATTTTCTTTTCCGGGTCAAATGTATTAACTGCCTTGATCAATCCGATGGCTCCAATGGAGACCAAATCTTCAATATTGATTCCTGTGTTTTCAAACTTTCGTGCAATGTACACCACCAGGCGCAGATTGCGCTCAATGAGCATCGCGCGAATGGCCGAGTCTCCCGAGGATAATTTTTGCAGCAAAAATTCTTCCTCTTCCCTTGTCAATGGCGGCGGAAGTGCCTCACTTCCCCCAATGTAATAGATCTCTTCACTCTTGAGCCCCAACAAAAATAACAGACGGTAATATTGCAGCTGCGCCACCAGTTTCCATTTCACAAGCATGTACGTTCCTCCTATACCACATTCAGCGGCTTTTCTGTTGCTCCCGCAGAGAGAGCCGTAGACTGCGCAGAAACAGCGTCTTGCACAAGTTCAGGATGAATCACGGCCTGGTATTTCCCATCCGACGACAAAACACCTCCATCCAGCCCAATAAGTACTCTTGTCGTCTCATAACATGTTTCCTCCATCGTCACCTTCACCCGGTCCGGCTTCATTGCCAGCATAAACGCAGTCCCTTTGTTAATGCCCCGATAAGGCACTAGCCGCAGTCGATCCTGCCACTGAAAACTTTCCTGATCAAGCTCCAGAATAAGGTTGTCCGGCGCCTCGTCCTTGAGTCTATCCTTCCATGAAGCAGGTAACATGTCTTGCCATAACGAAACTTCCATCACCATGACCGGCATGCGCGATAAGGGATCTGTAAGTTGATTGCCCGTATCCAGAAGGCCTGTACAAGAAATGACTACCTCATCGATGCAGACCTCAACTTTACCCAAATAGGTCGTCATGCGATCCGTTTTCCGTTTTGAGCTCTGCACAGCTTTGAATAAAAACAGAACAGCAAAAAATACGATAAACGTGAACCAGAAAGCAATTTTCAGATCAAATGACATACCGCCAGAAGCCGTAAACCAGATGCCGTTAAACAACTCACCGGAGCTCTGAAGCATGTAATGCACACCCAGAATACCTCCGGCAGCGACAAAATTAATCACATAGAAGGTACCGAGCGTCCTCGCAAAAGCCTGCAGACCCTTAAAACCAAAAGCAATCGTAAGCATGACCAGCGAGAACCCGAACTTGATCAGAAAGGTGAACATAAAATCAAACTCCGGTACAAACATCATGACCACGTATAATGCGCCCACAATGGCTGACAGCAACCACCGCCACCAAACTAGCTTTGTCTTGCGCATCCAGGCGGTCATTCCGATGAGTGCACCGTCAATACACAGGTTTGTCAAAAAAATCAGATCCACATAAACAACCAAAGTCTTCACCTGCCTGCGCGCAACATATCGAAATACCGGTACCCGATATCCTGATATTCATGAGCATATTCACAAGTATACGGAGCCCCCTGTTCAAAGTCTGTCTAATCATGGGGGTGTGGTTCCAACTTTTTTTGTCGGAATTGCTCAGGCCCTTTGTTCAGAATTTGTTCATTGCTGTATGCTATGATATCTGAATAAACAGAAAAAACCCGGTCGCTCCATAAGGAGTACCGGGTTTCCAATAAATTGATTTGCGTATTAATCGTTGTTATTATTGCGTGAACGATTGCGTAAAAATGTCGGAATGTCCAGCTGATCATTGCTCGGCTGATTTCCGAAAGGACGCAGGTTCGGCGAACGTGTATCCGTCGTCTCCGCTGTTGCTGGAGCTGGTTTACGTCCTGGTGGTGGTGGAGCAGGTTTATCTTCAAAACCAGTTGCAATAACTGTAACCTTAATCTCCTCTTTCAGATCTTCGTCAATGATGGCACCAAAGATCATGTTCACTTCCGGGTCGGAAGCAGAAGTTACGATCTCTGCCGCTTCGTTCACTTCATACAGGGACAGATTAACGCCACCTGTAATATTCATGATTACGCCGCGAGCACCTTCAATAGAAGTTTCCAGCAAAGGACTCATAATGGCTTTGCGTGCTGCTTCTGCGGCACGATTCTCGCCAGTTGATTCACCAATCCCCATAAGGGCTGAACCACGTTCGTGCATAATCGTTTTGACGTCAGCAAAGTCAAGGTTGATCAGACCCGGTACAGCGATCAAATCAGAGATACCTTGTACAGCTTGACGAAGTACGTTGTCCGCTTGACGGAATGCTTCAAGCATAGGAGTCTTTTTGTCTACGATTTCGAGCAAACGATCATTAGGAATCACGATCAGTGTGTCGACTTTTTCCTTGAGAGCTTCAATACCTTGCTCTGCATGGCTGGAACGCTTGCGTCCTTCAAATGTAAATGGACGAGTTACGACACCAACGGTAAGTGCACCACACTCTTTAGCGATTTCGGCAATAACCGGAGCCGCACCTGTACCTGTACCACCGCCCATACCGGCTGTAACAAATACCATGTCTGCACCTTTCAACGTGTTCATGATCAGATCGCGGGACTCTTCCGCTGCTTTTTTACCTACATCCGGGTTGGCGCCAGCACCAAGACCACGAGTCAATTTATCACCGATTTGCAATTTATGCTCGGATTTCGCCAGGTGTAACGCCTGAGCATCCGTATTCACCGTAATAAATTCAACACCTTGTACACCATTTTCAATCATACGGTTGACTGCATTGCTTCCGCCGCCGCCTACACCGATGACTTTAATTTGAGCCAAGCTCTCCATCTCGAAATCAAATTCCAACATATTATTCCATCTCCCCCTCAATGTGCATGGATGGCCCGTCCAATTTTTGATTTGAACCGAATCAATTTCATATATCGACGAACGAAAGCGTTTATTTTAGTACCGGCGCATTCAGACGGCTTCAAGAATGTATGAAATGGATCCAACCTGTTATATAAATTCGCTGAACATATTCTTCAGCCGCTCGAACAGACCGGGTTTTTGCTCCGATTCCTGTGCCGTATTTGGCTTCGGACGGTTGGTCGGTTTCTTGTTGTTATTATTGTTGTTGTTGTTTCCACCGCCGTTATTGATCGAGGGACGAATGCGCAAACTGCGAATTACACTGTGCAATATGCCGACTCCGCTTGTAAACCCAGGGTCACGCACACCAATATAATCCGGAACTGCAACTCGTACCGAAGCAGCAAGCTCATGCTGAGCGACCTGCAGAACCCCCGGCATAGAGACCGTACCTCCCGTTAGTATATAACCTCCAGGAAGCTCGTTGTAACCAAGACGTTTCACTTCTTGGGATATCATCTGGAATATTTCTTGAACCCTAGGTTCAATAATTGCTGCCAGATCCTCCTGTGAAAACTCCTTGTCTACATTACTGCCAATTCGGGTGACTTTGAACATCACATCCGCAGCAGCATCATCCAACCAGGCGCAGCCATATTTCAGTTTCACCTTCTCCGCCTGATCCGTTAACGTGCGTAAGCCATAGGCGATATCATTTGTTACGAATTCCCCACCTATAGGCAACGTTGATGTTGCAACAAGACTGTCTTCTTCAAAAATGGCGATGGTTGTCGCACCTGCTCCAATATCAACAAGCACTGAACCCATCGTTTTTTCATCTTTGGACAAAGCCAGTTGACCCGCTCCAAGCGACATGAGAACCAGATCGCTTACTTTCAGACCCGCTTTTTCCACGCAGCGCAAAAGATTATGTATCGCGGTTTTTGCACCCGTTATGATCGTTGCTTCAACTTCCAGACGAACACCAATCATACCACGGGGATCCTGTATGCCCTCCAAGCCATCTACAACATATTGCTTGGCGACAACATCAATAATTTCCCGTTCCGGAGGAACTGCAATGACTTCGGCTGCTTTCAACACCCGTTCCATGTCTTCTTCTCCGATTTCACGATCCTCGTTAGACACAGCCACGACGCCGTGACTGCTCATCAGTCCGATATGATTTCCCGAGATTCCAACATACACTTCGGATATTTGAATACCTACCATACGTTCTGCATGATCCACTGCGTTGCGAATCGACTGCACCGTCTGATCGATATCTACGATTACACCTTTGCGAATTCCCTCCGAGTCGGCAGATCCAACTCCTATAATATTAAAGGTTCCATTATTCATTTCCCCAATAATAGCGCGAATTTTGGATGTACCGATGTCCAAACTAACAATGATGTCATTGTTGCTCAAGTCTGTGGCACCTCCTGACTCCAATAGTAAATTACGTTCGAATTTAAACACTCTTAAAACATATTCAACACACTTCAGGCTTTCCCTCTTTTTTCTACAATGTTTTTGGGTGTCAAAATCTGGTTGCCAGACATAAAACCTTGAAGAAAAAAGAAGGAGGCAACTCAGGTGCCATAAGTTCAAGTGTATCATTTTTTCTTCATCTCAGAAAGAACAAGTTTCATTGCTCTGACGGGGCCAAACCCCGACCTGCCTAGGCTTTCATATTCAGTCCAGCCTCATAATGGCAAAGATCAGGGGGTTGCTCCTGGTTCAGCATCATCTTCGGGATCATCCGGGATGAAAGGGACATAGGTATCTGCCTCAAGCATGGTGATTTTCCCAGGCCGTTCGGTCTCAATCACCTGATTCAGATACTCCACTTTATCCGATAAAAGAGAGACGGTTGTAATCACTTCAAACTGCGATTTGGTATACATCCGAATCTGATCCGGAAATGAAGGCGTTGGGTTCGGAATAATTTCCGAAATATCCGTCGTCAATTCATTTGGAATTTTAGCCAGTGTCTGGCTCAGTTTGGCTTTGAGTGGATCATCAGCCTTCCATTGGGTCAATATGGGCTTCTCCACAGCAACGCCAATTGTTGCCGGAACCGTCAAGCTTGTCCCACTGGCTAATATCGCTTTTAACGTACCGTCAGAACCAAGCTCATAAGCAACCGTGGCATATTCCTGAACCTTGATATGAATAATACCCGGAAATTGCTTGTCCACGGTAACGGTGGAAATCGCCTTGATGGTCTTGAGACGCTCAATAACCTCGGCAGTACTTGTCCCAAAAAATTGTTCGCCTTCTTTCAGCCCGCTTTTCTCCAGCAGTTCTGAAGTTGCTGTATATACATTACCCGTAATTTCAATTGCCGAAATCCGACTCATGGAAGAACGAAAGAATAGTACAGCGAGCAAAACAATAAATAATAATAAGAGAATAATTACAATTTTGCGGCTTGTGTTTCCTTTTGGCCGATTCTTCTTCAGAACCGGAATTTGACTTTTAGGCATAAGTAGCGCTCCACAAAGCCTCAGGTCCCCTCCCTTCAAGAAGGGGACTCCAAGGACGTTAATTGGCAAAATCCAACTGTTTCGAAACGGGCGACTGACGCTCAACCGATGCTCCAAGACTTTGGAATAACTTCTCGATCTGATCGTAGCCCCGGTCAATATGATGCACTTGCTCCACAACCGTTTTGCCTTGAGCAGCCAGACCAGCAATGACCAGAGCTGCACCTGCACGAAGATCGGTTGCTTCTACTGTAGCCCCGTACAGACGGGGAACACCACGGATAAATGCTGCGTTCAGATCGACTGAAATATCAGCCCCCATCACATTCAGTTCATCCACATGTTTGAACCGGCCCTCGAATACCGTTTCCTTCATCACACTGAATCCGTCTGCCAGACTGAGCAGCACCATGATTTGCGATTGCAAATCTGTCGGAAACGAAGGATACGGAGAAGTCACAATACGGTCTACTGATTTGGGACGGCTCATACAGCTCACCGTCATTATATCATTGCAGACTGTGATTTGAACACCAGTGCGCTTCAATACATGTATAAGTGAAGTAAGATGAGCAGGATTGCAGTGTGTAAGCGTAACATTGCCTCGTGTTGCTGCTGCTGCAATCATTACGGTTCCGGCAACGATTCGATCCGGTATAATCTCATAGGAACAAGGCTTCAGTTCCTCAACGCCATTGATCGTAATTGTATCCGTTCCTGCACCAATAATGCTTGCACCCATAGCATTCAAAAAGTGTTGCAGGTCCTGGATTTCAGGTTCTCTTGCCGCGTTGCAAATGGTTGTCGTGCCTTTAGCCAGAACGGCTGCCATCATGATATTCTCGGTTGCTCCCACACTCGGGAAATCCAGATGAATATCTGTACCCACCAGATTGTGCCCATGACAGATAATCTGTTGGTCCTGCTCTTCAATCAAGGCTCCGAGCGCTTCCAGGCCCCGGAGGTGAAGATCAATTTTGCGTTCTCCAATGGCACAACCACCTGGCTGATACACTGACACTTGCCCAAACTTAGCCAGCAATGGTCCCATCAAAAAAATGGAAGAGCGCATCTGCTTCATTAGATCTTCTGGCACATCATATGACCGGATAGACGAGGTATTAATCGTCACTGTTCCCTGTTCATGCCGACACGTGCATCCAAGCCGTTCCAGGATATACAGCATCACTTCAATGTCCAGCAAGTGTGGAACGTTATGCAGTGTAACTTCTCCATCTGCCAACAAACTTGCGGCCATAATCGGTAAAGCGGCATTTTTTGCTCCATGGATGCGTATGGATCCTGAGAGGGGTTTCCCGCCTTCAATCACCAATTTGTCCAATGTATCACCTCCGGGGTTTACCGCTCACCCACTACGAAGACTTCCGGTACCAGGTTAATACCGTTTTGAGATGATATAGTGCTCTGTATCTGCTGCATTAGGGTGATAACGTCCTCTGCTGTTGCTTGGCCTGTATTAACAATGAAATTGGCATGCATGGTGGATACCTGTGCGCCTCCCTGGGTCATTCCTTTCAGCCCTGCTGCTTCAATCAGGCGGGCTGCATGATCACCCGGTGGATTTCGGAATACACTACCTGCACATGCCATCTGCAGTGGCTGTGTGCGGCGCCGGCGATCTTTGTAAGCCGCCATCGTTTCCGAAATGACGTTGCGCTCTCCATGCTGGAGTTCAAATGTTGCTTCCAGCACAATGCCTCTCCGATCATGCAGAACAGAGTGGCGATAGGCAAAATCCATGTCCTCCTTGCTGTAACGTACCAATTCCCCTGTCTCCAGTACAATCTCAGCGAATTTGAATATCCGTGACACATCCGATCCATGCGCGCCTGCATTCATGTACACAGCTCCACCAACAGTGCCGGGGATACCGCTGCCGAATTCCAGACCGGTCCATTCCTTTTTGGCAGCAACCACACTGAGTTTAACAAAAGAATGCGCCGCTCCGGCGGTTACACCGCCTTCGTGAAATTCGGCATAATCAAAGCCCTCGCCTGGTTTCACCACAATACCGCGTATTCCTTTGTCTGACACCAGCATGTTTGAGCCCCGTCCAAGTTGCATCCACGGAATCTGATACGTGTGAAGCAATTGAACGAGATTCATCATCTGCTCTTTATTCTCGGGAATGACCAGTGCATCCGCAGGACCGCCGATCTTCCATGTGGTGTATTTGGCTAGCGATTCGTTTTCAAGAACTCTGCCAACATTATTCTGGGATAGTAACGATATCCACTGATGCATGTTTGCTTCCTCCTTTGCTTCAAAACCGATGAACACGGTATATTCTGTTGTTACAGACCGTGCTCTGGCGCCATGGAACGATGGTCACGATTTATACGGTATCTTATGTCAGCCCCGTCTTGTGTGTGACAATCGCCCACAAACACACTTTATCGGCGTGCAGCAAGACGCTGAATTTCATGAACAAGCACTTCAGCTGCATCGGGTTTCCCCAGTTTCCGGGAGGCTTCAGCCATTCGTTTGCGTCCCGATTCATCATTCATAATCTTGGCAATGGCTTCATACAGGACTTTGCCTGTAAGCTCCTTCTCCAGCATCGTGAGTGATGCGCCTCCACCTTCAAGCGTGCGTGCATTGGCTTCCTGATGATTATTAGTCACGTTAGGTGACGGAATCAGGATCGAAGGAATTCCCAGGGATGTAATCTCCGCAAGGAATGATGCACCTGCGCGGTTTACAATCAAGGATGTGCAGGCAAGCACCTCAGGCATATTATGCACGTAAGGCAGGACATGCAGGTGGTTTGGCATCGTACCCAATGAGCTGCGAATGGCTTCACGCGTTTCATCAAAATAGGTATCCCCTGTCACGTAAACGACATGTACATCGTCCAGTTGATCCAGCATTGGAGCCATGTCCACCATAGCCTGATTGATTGCTTTTGCCCCGCGACTGCCACCAACCACAAGAACAACACGGCTGTTCATCGGTACACCTAACGTGGCAAAACCACGATCACGGCTAGCCTGGGCTACCGTAGTCGCTCGCGGATTACCGGTGTAGATCACCTTTTTTGCGCCGGAAAACGATTTTTCAGAACCTTCAAAGCTAACGGCAACCGTGTCCACATAACGCATCAAAAATTTGTTCGTCAGACCAGGAATGGCGTTCTGTTCATGAATTATACTCGGAATTCCCAGTTTTGTTGCTGCGTATACCACAGGTCCACATACATATCCACCTGTACCAATCACAACATCCGGTTTGAATTCCTTCAGCATTTTTTTGGACTTGCGTACACCTTGAATGAAACGCATGACCGTTTTCAGGTTGTCGATGGACAATTTCCGCCGAAATCCCGTAATATCAATGGATTTAAAAGGAATATTTTCTTGGGGAACCAGCTTGCTTTCAAGCCCTCTGGTTCCTCCGATGTATAGAAATGTCGAGTCCGGGTTCTCCGCCTCGCATTGTCTTGCTATGGCAACGGCCGGATAGATATGTCCACCCGTACCGCCACCGCTAAGAACGACTCGCATCGCATAGTCACCTCGCATAACGGGATAAATTCACTAAAATGCCCAGTGCTGTGAGCATGAGGGTCAAAGATGATCCACCGTAACTGATCAGAGGCAATGTAATCCCCGTAACAGGCATCATGCCAATGACAACACCAATGTTAATAATGACCTGTACGGCGACCATACCTACGATACCAACACCAAGCAGACTGCCGAAGGCATCCGGAACGGTCATGGCTACACGCATTCCTCTCCACACCAGCACCAGAAACAAAAATAATACAATCATTCCACCTATAAAGCCGAGTTCTTCGGCCAAAATACTAAAAATAAAGTCCGTTTGCGGTTCTGGTACATAACTGTACTTCTGCCGGCTCATACCCAGTCCCAATCCCGCCAGTCCACCAGGACCAATCGCGTATAAGGATTGAATGATCTGATATCCGGCACCCAGTGGATCGGACCACGGGTCCAAAAACGCTGTGATACGCTGCAACCGATAGGGTGCTGCTGCAATCAAAGCTGCAAACCCCGCTACGCCACCAAGAGCAAGCAAGCTCAGATGTTTCATTCGCGCTCCGGCTGTGAAAATAATAAGCATCGATGCGCCCATCATCACGGTGCCAGTCCCCAAATCAGGTTGCAGCATAATAATCCCAAAAGCCAACCCGATCAATCCCAGCGGTGGCAGAAGCCCCGATGTGAAGGTTTTGATTTTACCCGGTTCCTTGCTCAGCCAGTGAGCGAGAAACAGAATCATGCCCAGCTTCATGAATTCTGAAGGCTGAATACCGAACGAACCAATGCCCAGCCAACTTCGTGCGCCACCGCGAACCACACCAATTCCAGGAATGAGCACCGCAATGAGCATAATAAAACAGGCAATCAGTATAGGCTTGGCATATTTCCTCCACACCCGGTAGTCTACATTAGCAGTTACGAACATGGCCGCAAGCCCAAGCACCGCAAACAGGGCCTGTCTTTTTACAAAATAAAATGAATCGCCATAGTCATGAAAGGCAAGCACCGAGCCCGCACTATATACCATAATAATGCCGATGGCAAGCAATGCCAAAATACAAATCAGCAACCAAATATCTGGTGCCGGTCGCGTCTGTTTCATCAGGAGGCCACCCCTTGCATGGAAGTAGGGGCTTTTCCACCCCCCTACTTACAAGTTATGCGCCGCCTCTTTAAAAATGCGTCCCCGCTCTTCATAGGAACCAAACATGTCCCAACTTGCACATGCCGGGGATAACAAAACGACATCACCGGCACTGGCAAGCTTCGATGCTTCCTGCACAGCAACGGTTAACGTCCGGGCAGCGTCCTCCTCATTATCGACGACCTTAATTTGCTTTAATCCGGCAAGTTCCGCGACCTTGGCAATTTTTGTCCGTGTCTCACCAATTGCAACGACAGCTTTTACCCGTTCCTGGAACAAGGGCAACAACTCCATCATGTCTGATCCACGATCCAGCCCTCCTGCAATCAATACGACCGGTTCCTTGAACGAATTCAGGGCCATGACCGTAGCCTTTGAATTGGTCGCTTTGGAGTTGTTGTAGTACGCAGAGCCATTATGCTCTAGAACATATTCAAGTCGGTGTTCAACCGCCTTGAAATCTGCAAGTGGAGCAGCCAGCACTGCTGGATCAGCTCCTGCCGCTACGGCAATGGCCACAGCGGCCATTGCATTTTCCACATTGAATCGTCCAGCGATGCCAATGTTCTCGATGTCAATAATGGTGTGGTGATTTCCCTTTTCATCCGCGTAGATAATCTGACGCTTCACATCATCCTCTTCTCCATCCACATAAGGAGGATCTGCATACACACCTACATCCAACTTCTCAATCATTGAGAAGGGAAGCAATCTGCCTTTGATGTAAGGAACTAGACCACGACATACCGCATCATCCCAATTCAGAATGGCCACGTCGTCAGGCTGCTGATTCGCGAACAGTTTCGCTTTGGAAGCCACATAATCATCCATGTTCCCGTGATAGTCCAGATGCGTCTCTGCAACGTTAAGCAAGCTGGCAATCCGAGGACGGAAATCAACCGTTCCTTTAAGTTGGAAACTGCTAAGCTCAACAACCATCCAGTTATCTGGAGAAGCTTGCTCTGCCGCTTCACAGAGAGGTGTTCCGATATTACCGGCAACAATCGGTTTGAGGCCGGCATGCTCCAACATTTTACCCACCCACGTGGTGGTTGTTGTTTTACCGTTGGAGCCCGTAATCCCGATCATGGGTGCAGCACATAGATGATAAGCAACCTCTACTTCGGTCACCACTTCAATGCCCAATGCCATAGCTTGCTGCACAGGAGCTGCATGGTATGGGATACCCGGGTTTTTAACGACCAGCTTCACACCACTGTGAATCAGATCATCCGGATGTCCTCCGCATACAACAGAAATTCCCAAAGCCTCCAATTCGGAAGCTTCGGGACATTGATCTCTCTCTTTTATGTCATTTACTGTAACCTTCGCTCCGGCGCGATCCAGCACTTTGGCGACCTGTACGCCGCTTTTGGCCAATCCGAGCACGACTACTTGTTGTCCGCGATATGATTCAGGATGATTCATGATCTACAACCCCTTGTTGAGATAAAGTCCAAGAGCGGCCAAAATTGCGCCTACCGCCCAAAAGGTAATAACAACCCGCCATTCTGACCAACCACTTAATTCAAAGTGATGGTGAATGGGGCTCATTTTGAATACACGCTTGCCACGAGTCTTGAAAGATACCACTTGAATGATGACAGACAGGATTTCGATAACAAAAATACCGCCAATGATGACAAATAGAAGCTCCGTCTTGGTTACAATCGCTACCGCACCAATCGCACCGCCAATCCCCAGAGAACCGGTGTCTCCCATAAACACTTTGGCCGGATGTGCATTGTATACCAGAAAACCGAGTACGGCTCCGATCATCGCTGCTGCACACACTGCTGCCGGCATCGACGTGGCTTGCATCGCCACAATGGCAAACGCGCCAAAGGCAATGGCACTTACCCCTGACAGCAAACCATCCAGACCGTCGGTAAAGTTAACCGCATTGGTAATGGCAAGCATCATGAATACAACAAACGGATAATAGAACCATCCGGTCCAGTCAAACGAGAATGACGTACCCGGAATAGAGATGGCTGTGCTGTGTCCATTCTGGATCAACAAGAAACACATCACTGCACTGAAGAACAATTGGCCCAGCATTTTTTGTCTGGCCGTCAGTCCCAGCGAACGTTTGAACACAATTTTGATGTAATCATCCAGGAAGCCAATCAGCCCAAATCCCAGCGTAGCCACGAGCAAGACATAAAAGTCTGTATTCTTGACTGCCGAAAATTTCAAAAAGGCCAATGTGAACGCAACTAAAATGACGACTCCACCCATTGTAGGTGTTCCGCTTTTTTTCAAATGGCTCTGAGGCCCATCTTCCCTAACTTGCTGTCCGAATTTCATTCGACGTAACAGCGGAATCAGGAGCGGTGCGGCAATCACCGCCAGAATAAATGAAACACCGATTGTTAACAGTAATACCTGAAAATCCATGGGTTCACCCCTCTAGTCTACTCGATTCTGTAATGGTGCTATTTGTAGTGCTTCGACCACGTCCTCCAGCTTCATGCCTCTTGAGGCTTTGAACAAGACAACGTCTCTGGGATGTAGTTTCTCCAGTAGATAACGGGTCATTTCTTCTTTATCTATAAAAGCATGCACAGCCTCTGCCGGCATATGCTTTCTTGCTCCTTCAGCAATATGTGCTGATAGCGGGCCATATACGAGCACCATGTCCATTTTGGCAGAGGTAATATACTCCCCAATTCCAAGATGCAGATTCTGCTCCTGAGGACCAAGTTCAAGCATATCACCAAGCACAGCCACTTTCATGCGGTATCCTTTCAGACCTTCTAGTACATCGATTGCGGCCTTCATGGAGGTTGGACTTGCATTGTATGCATCATTCAGCAAGGTTAGACCACTAACGCCTTGAGTAACCTCAATACGCATGCCTGTCAGTTTCAAGCGAGACAATCCCGCGGCAATCTGCTCCGTTGTCACTTTGAAATGACGGGCTACAGCCAAAGCAGCCAGACAGTTAACGACATTATGCGTTCCTAGCAGAGGTAGCGTAAATGCATGTTCTCCAGACTGTTTGGTGGTGAAAACTACGCCGTTCTGTGCATTCATAAGTCCGGTAGGATAGTCATCATTATCGGTTTGCAGACCAAATGTAAACCGCTGCAATCCATCAGGTTGTTTCGTTGCGGGCTCTTCAAGGACTTGTGCAATTAAAGGCTCGTCTCCGTTGTAGATCAGTAACCCGCCAGGCTTCAATCCCGCGGCAATCTCAGCTTTGGCTCTGGCAATCTCCAATCTGGACCCTAGCTGAAGCAGATGAGATTCACCAATATTGGTTATAATCGCTACATCTGGCTGAGCAATAACTGACAAATCGTTAATTTCCCCGCGACCACTCATACCCATCTCCAAAATGATAATCTCGGTATCCGGGTCCATGCTTAGTACAGTCAGTGGTAAACCAATGTGATTATTGAAGTTGCCTTGCGTCTTATGCACTTTGAACGTCGTTGAGAGAATGGCATCAACGATGTCCTTTGTTGTTGTCTTGCCGTTGCTGCCTGTAATGCCGACTACAGCCGCTTTATTCTCCGTTAGATAAGCAGATGCGAGTGCTTGCAGTGCAACAAGTGTGTCGTCAACAACAATGACAGCTCCTTGCGGCGGAATACCATGATCCTTTTGCCAGATCGCGCCTGCAGCCCCCTTCTCCAGACAGGCTTGCACAAATTCGTGTCCGTCAAACCTTTCACCCACTAGCGGGATAAACAAACTGCCTTCCAGAGGTTTACGCGAATCGGTAAACACTCCTTCCACCATTACATTGCCATGAGCAGCAACGTCACTTAATGTTCCTCCACACATCTCGGCCAATTGTGCCAATGTTCTTTTTATCAATTGGATTTGCCCCTTATCGCTTCTTTGGCTATGATTCGGTCATCAAAATCGGTTTTGGTTGTGCCGATAATCTGATAGGTCTCGTGACCCTTGCCCGCAATCAATACTACATCGGCTGGGCTTGCCATTTCAATAGCTTCATGAATCGCCTGGCGCCGATCCACAATCATCGTATAACGTTCAGCAGGAACGGATTCTTCAATCAGGCCCTGTTCAATGTCTTTGAGAATCAGATCCGGATCTTCTGTCCGTGGATTATCGGAAGTAACCAGTACAAAATCACTATAATTCGCAGCAATTTTCCCCATGAGAGGGCGTTTGGTACGGTCCCTGTCACCACCACAGCCAAACACACAGATCACACGTCCTTCGGCAAATTCCTTCACCGTCCGCAGCACATTCTCCAGTCCATCCGGTGTATGGGCATAATCGACAATAACAGCAAATGGCTGTCCTTCGTCCACTCCTTCAACACGTCCATCCACGCCCGGAACCGTCTCCAGACTGCGCTTGATCTCTTCCAGCGGAATACCTTCCACCAGCGCTGCAGAGATGGCTGCCATTGCATTGTACACATTGAATTTACCTACCATGCGCAATCGAATATCCGCGTTGCCTGCAAATGTATCCACATGGAAAGAAGTTCCCTGAGATGTAATTGAGATTTGGGATGCGCGTACATCCGCCTTTTCACCCATGCCATATGTAATCACTTCAGCCGCAGTCACAGAGATGAAATAAGCCGCAGCCGGATCATCTGCATTGATGACAGCGAATTTGCGCTGTGAAACATCTTCTGTATAACCGTTACCCAGACGTGCAAAGAACAATCCTTTGGCCCCGCGATATTCCTCCATGGAATGGTGGTAGTCCAGATGATCCTGCGTCAGGTTAGTGAATACCGCAGTACGGAAATTTGTTCCCTTTACTCGCCCTTGTTCCAATGCGTGAGAAGAAACTTCCATAACACAGCAGTCCGTACCCTTCTGAACCATATCATGCAGACTACGCTGCAGATCAAGCGCCTCTGGTGTTGTTCCTGACATCGGGTAGGTGCGACCGTCATACCGCATTTGAATAGTGCCGATCAATCCCGTCTTGCGTCCGTAATCACTCATGATTTTTTCAATCAAATAGGTGGTCGTTGTTTTTCCGTTCGTTCCCGTTACACCAATCATATTCATTTTTTGGCTTGGCGAGTCAAAAAAGAAATCTGCCAGAACAGCCATCGCAAACCGGCTGTCCTTCACCAGCAATTGTGGTACAGGCAGATCCAGCAGCCGTTCAACCACCAATGCGACTGCACCCGCATTTACAGCTTTTTCTGCATAATCATGACCATCTACCGTATGTCCCGGAAGACAGATAAACAGATCACCCGGTTTTACCTGCCGGGAATCTGTCTGAAGGTTTTGGCATTCTGTATTTGATTCGCCCACGAGGCGGGCGGTGGTCAGCATCGATGCAAATTGTTTTAAAAGCACATGAATAACCTCACTTTTCCAATTATACTTCTGTTTTAACATATGTCTGTATTTATTAATATCGTCAATACAACCCAATAATGAAACGCACTTGGATGAATTTTGTTGCGCTTGAAGCTCAAACTACCCCTAAGCCCTGTTATTCATCCTTTGTGTGATCATGTGCATCGTTCAGAACATCCCCCATATATATGCGGATGGTTGATCCCTGATCTACCCTCGCCCCAGGTTTGGGTGCCTGATTAATCACGTATTTACCACTGCCAGACTTCGCCAGCATAAAATTCATGTTCAGGTCTTCGTACAGATCTTCAACAGTAGCTCCTGTCAGGTCTGGGACTGTCACGATTTTGGTTTCACCATACTTGTATTCTTTGGCGACCTGATCCTTCCGAACAGGGACATTCATATAATGCAAAGCATCTTCAAGGATGTTCTGCACAATCGGGGCGGCAACCACACCTCCGAACTGAATTCCTTTGGGATTATCAACTGCCGTATAGACGACAATCTGTGGGTCATCTGCCGGTGCAAACCCGATAAAGGATACAATATGCTCAGTCGAGGAATAACGTCCGTTGATAACCTTCTGGGCTGTACCTGTTTTGCCACCGACCCGGTATCCATCAATGAATGCCGGACGCCCGGTACCTTTTGCGACAACACTCTCGAGTGCTTCACGTACTTGTTTGGATGTATTCTCCGAGATCACCTGACGAACCAGTTCCGGCTTGGCTTCTTCCATGACTTCTCCCGTGACCGGATGGACCCACGCTTTTGTAACATAAGGCTTGTAAAGTTTACCCCCATTGATGGCCGCTGACACAGCAGCTACTTGCTGAATGGGCGTTACCGATACGCCTTGACCAAAAGCCGTTGTTGCAAGCTCGACAGGTCCCACTCTGGACAGTTTGAACAGAATTCCACTGGCTTCTCCGCTGAGGTCAATCCCTGTTTTGGTACCAAAGCCGAAGTCTTTAATGTAGGAGAACAACGATTCTTTGCCGAGCCTCTGCCCCAAAGCCACAAAGCCCGGGTTACACGAGTTCTCAACCACCTGCAGGAAAGTTTGACTTCCGTGGCCGCCCTTTTTCCAGCAACGTAGACGGGCTCCACCCACCTCAACATATCCGGGATCAAAAAATTGATCCTGTTGCAGATTGACCTTTTTCTCTTCAAGCGCCGCCGCCAAGGTAATGATCTTAAATGTGGAACCCGGTTCGTAGGTCATCCAGATCGGCAAATTCCGATTGTATATCTCGGCTGGATATTGCTGATAATCGGCAGGTTCGTATCCCGGCCTGCTGGACATCCCCAAGATTTCACCCGTTTTGGGATTCATCGCTATGGCCAATGCTGAGTTCGCCTGGAACTTCACCATGGCCTGATCCAGTTCTCTCTCCATGATGGACTGAATGGATTTATCAATGGTCAGCTTGAGGTTAAGGCCGTCCTTCGGTTCCACATACTTCTCGGATGAGCCCGGCATTAGCCTTCCGGCCGCATCGGACAAGTAGGACACACTGCCATTCAAACCATTCAGCTTATCATCATATTTCTTCTCAACACCCGTTAAGCCCTGATTATCAATGCCCGTAAAACCAAGAATATGGGCAGCCAAATCGTCATAAGGATAAAAACGTTTATTGTCCTCAGCAACAACGATACCCGGAAGCTTCAAATCACGGATGCGCTGAGCTTTCTCCATCGTAATTTTGCGGCCGCCGGGTTGTAGTCGTACAATGAGTTCTCGTTTCTTGATGGTTGCCAGCACTTTTTCTTCCGTCATCCCAAGCAATGGGGCCAGCGCTTTAGCTGTCGATTCAGCTTCTTTAACCTGAGCCGGAATGGCCATAATGGTTGGTGTTGTCACATTATAGGCCAGAGAGGTTCCATTTCGATCCAGGATCTCCCCCCGCTTGGCTGAGTAAGGAATATTACGCCGCCAGGATTCTTCTGCTTTTGCTGACAATTCAGGGCCTTCCCCGAGCTGTACATAAGCAAGCCTGATCATCAGGGCCGAAAATAACAAAACTAAAATCATTAAACTCCATAGCAACCTGCGTCGCAGATTTACGCTTGATCCCTTCACGAAAAGATCCCCCCACTCGTCCCAAAATCATGACATTCGTTCCATTCATGAATATTCAGGACAACCGGGGGTTAGAACAAGCTGTCAGAGCTCTCTAAGGAAGCGAAGCTCCGTTTGTTGCTGGATCATCAGAGGATTCGGATTCATTGGCAGGAGCTTTGTTGTTATCTGTTTCTTCTGTTCCGTCTGTTTCGTCGGTTTTAGCTTCTCCGGCCGAAGCCTCTTGTTCCTTCACTTCAGCTTCTGACGACGGATCAGAAGAGATTGGAGCCTCATCGGCTATACCTGTCACTGCAGCTTTGGCAGTTTGCAAGTTCAACTGTACAGTTCTCTGCTCACCTGCGACCTGCTCCGTTTGCTTCACCACATAGCCCTCACCCTTGACCGTAACCCCCACCTTCATGAGAGAAAGTACTTCAAGGGCATCACGGAGAGATTCACCTGTTAGATCGGGAATCTTCATCTTGCTGCTTTCTTCCGTTAGCAGATAGATTCGTTGGCCTGGATTCATAGAGGCGCCAGCAACCGGATACTGCCGAATTACATTATCACCTTGACCAAGAGTCACATAAGCAATTCCTGCGCTTAGAAGCTGGCTTCTGGCTTGTTTGGCTGTCTTGCCACTCAAGTCAGGCGCCTTGGCTTGCACGACAGAGACTTCTTTTGACTTTTTGTCAGGAGTTTTGGCTGTATCTTTGGGTATTCCCATGTATTGAAGAGTCTGGCTGACAATCTTTTTGAACACCGGGGCAGCTGCGGTTCCTCCCCCAATGTTGGTTCCATCCGGTTGGTCAATGACAACAAGTATAGCAATCTTCGGATTATTCACGGGCGCGAATCCAATAAACGATACAACGTCTTTCGACTTGCTGTATGCTCCGTTAACAACTTTTCTTGCCGTACCTGTCTTACCAGCTACACGGTAACCTTCAATATAGGCGTTACGACCCGTACCAATCGTTTGGTCTGCAACGACTTGTTCCAGATAACCACTCACCAGTTTGGAAGATTCCTTGGAAATCACCTGACGAACAACTTTGGGTTTGATCACTTCCGTTGTCCCATCATTCGGGTTCTTGATCTCCTTCACCAGATGTGGCTCCAGCAATTTGCCGCCGTTGGCAATCGCAGAGATTGCTGCGACCTGTTGAATTGGTGTTACCTGTACAAGACCGTGTCCGTAAGCAGCAGTAGCAATCTCGGATTTGTAAACCAGTGGCTTGATCGGGGACGCTGCCTCGTTCGGCAGATCAATACCCGTCTTTTTGCCGAAACCGAATTCGTCTATGTAATGACGCAGACGTTCACCGCCAAGCATGTTGTAACCCAAGTTAACAAAAGCAATGTTACTTGACCGTTTAACACCTTCTAGATACGAGATCCAACCATAGGCATGACCATTATCACTAATGGGGAAACCACCGATATACATGCGTTTGGATTCAAAACTTGCATTGGGATCGAAAAGTTTTTCTTCAACAGCCCCTGCTAGCGTAACTATTTTGAATGTACTCCCTGGCTCATAGATGGATTGCGTAGCATGGTTAATAAAATTTCTTTGATCAGGTGTACTTCCATACGTATTTGGGTTAAAGGTTGGCCAGTTCGCCATCCCTAGAATCTCCATCGTATTTGGGTCCGCAGCAATGACCGTCATGCTCAATGGATTATACTTGGCAACGGCTTCTTTCATTGCATCCTCAATGTAGAACTGGATCGTATCATCGATGGTCAGCGTAAGGTTCTTACCGTTCTGAGGTGGCAGATAGTTATCCTGTGAATCCGGAAGTTTGATGCCTTTGGCATCTTTCTGATAATTCAGATATCCATCTGTACCTGTCAGTGCTTCATCATATGAGACTTCAAGTCCATTGACAGCTTTCCCATCACGGCTCATATATCCCAAGAGGTGAGAAGCAAGTGTTTCTTCAGGGTAAAAACGCTTCGACTCCTGAGCCATCACAATTGCATTACGCGCCTTATATTCATCTTGCAGTTCTTCACGCAACTCGTTGACTTGTGCCGCAAGTTCAGGACTTATTTTATATCCTTCACTGCGTACTTCACGCTGTTGAAAAAACTCACCATCTTTTTTCTTCGCTGTGACCAAAGCACGCATCTCACTCTCATTTTTCCCAAGAAGGGCAGAGAGTTTCTCCGTAACAACATCCTGGATTCCGAGTTCATTAATTAATAACGGATTAACGGAAACCGTATACGCAGGCGCGTCAGTAGCCAAAATGTTACCGTTTCGATCCGTAATCGTTCCACGTGCAGCCTTAATCGTCTGTTCCCGCTCTACCAAACCGGCTGCCCGTTCCTGCCATACACCGCCATTCACAACTTGAATGAAAAAGATTCGGGTTACGAGTACAAGAAAAAAGAGGGTAATACATCCCCCTATAAGCAACGTGCGCATCTTTATTCTTTTTATCATCGGAACACCTCTTTACTTACTGCTTGCTGTATTCGAGGACGACTCAGTACCAGTTGAATTCGTACTTGTTGAGCGAGGTACATAAATGACATCCTTACCGGATGCTTCAACGTAACCAAGTTGTTTTGCATTTTCGATGACCTGGTTGTTCAATGTTTCTTTTTCCACCTGCAGGTCTGCAATCGTCTTTTCATACCCTTTGATATCCGAAATAGTGGACTGAGCCTGCTTGTTCAGATCATAGATATGAGCATAACGAGACATCAAGGCTCCTCCAACCAGGATAACTGCAAATAAGGTAATCAGATACAGAATCTTCTCGCGTGCCGGAAGACCCGTACGACGGGTCACCACTTTGGTGGTTTCTTTGTATCGTTGCTGGGTCACACGTTCCTGGGACGCTTTTTCTTTTACAGCGAGATTACCACGTGTATATGCCATACTCCGATTCTCTCCTCCACTCTTGATCTACAATTTCTCGGCTACGCGCAGCTTGGCTGAACGAGCACGTGAATTTTCGGTCAATTCCGTTTCCGTTGGAATCAACGGTTTTCTGTTAACTAAACGCAGGGTCCCTTTGCCGCCGCATACACACAACGGAAAATCGGGTGGACATGTACATTTTTCCAGATAACTGCTGAAAATCTGTTTACATATCCGATCCTCAAGGGAGTGGAAGGTAATAACAGATACACGTCCTCCTGGTGCCAGACAACGAACAGCCTGATGCAAGCCTTCTTCAAAAGCACCCAACTCATCGTTGACGGCAATGCGTAATGCCTGGAAGCTACGTTTGGCAGGATGTCCACCCGTACGGCGAGCTGCCGCCGGGATGCCTTCCTTGATCAGTTCCACGAGTTCACCTGTCGTCTCAATGGTAGACTGCGCTCGTTTTCCGACGATAACACGGGCAATTCTTCTCGAAAACTTCTCTTCACCATAGCGATACAAAATTCGAGCAATCTCTTCTTCTGGCCACTCATTCACAATCTCTTTGGCCGTCAGCATTGCATCCTGGTCCATTCGCATATCGAGCGGAGCATCGTGATTGTAGCTGAATCCACGTTCTCCTTCATCAAATTGCGGAGATGACACACCCAAGTCGTACAAAATACCGTCGACCTGTGGTGCACCATCCTTCATTGGTACATCCAGATCCTTGAGTACCTGTTCCAGATCTCGAAAATTGGTTTTCACCAATGTTACACGTTCTCCATAAGCTGCGAGCTTCTCGCGAGCATTATCCAAAGCCCAATCATCCTGATCAAGTGCGATCAGACGTCCCCCTGGACCGAGCTTGGAAGCAATCACGGAGCTATGTCCGCCACCGCCTAAAGTGCAGTCCACGTATATACCGTCCTGCTTGATGTTTAATCCCTCTGTTGCCTCTTCTTTGAGTACGGTTATGTGGTGAAACAACCTGCACCCCTCCTGACTTTATAAATCAAAATTAAAATCGACCAGCTTTTCGGCAATGTCGTTGAATGCTTCTTCGGATTGATTGAAATAACTCTCCCATATGCCTTTGCTCCAAATCTCCACCCGGTTTGACACGCCAAGAACAACACAATCCTTGTCCAGCTTGGCATACTCTCTTAAATTGCCCGGCAGATTTACCCTGCCCTGTTTGTCCAGTTCACATTCGGTTGCACCCGAGAAAAAAAAACGGGTAAACGCACGTGCATCAGATTTCATCAATGGCAGTGCTTTGAGCTTCTGTTCCATGACCCCCCACTCCTCCATGGGGTACACGAAAAGACACTGGTCCAAACCCCGTGTGACAACGAAAGACGGTCCCAGAGATTCGCGGAATTTAGCCGGAATGATAACCCGACCCTTATCATCAATGCTATGTTGGAACTCCCCCATAAACATTGGCCCACTCACTCCTCACCCGTTTCTCCCACTTTGCCCCACTTTCCACCACCTAAGCATAATAGATTCGCACAAAAAAATCAAAACCCTTCTTGCATGACTTGATTTTTTAATTTTTCAGCATAAAAAAACGCCCTTGATCCTGTCACTCAGGATCAAAGACGCTTCCCTTAAACGGGCAATCGTATGTCTACCCGCACATGAGCCATATCATCAATAAACCATTCTATACCTATTGAACCATTTCATCAGCTTGTAATTATTGGATAAAGCTTAAAATTTCCAGCTATCCAGGTATTTCTCTTGCTCAGCTGACAAGGAGTCGATGCCAATATTCAGGCTTTCAAGTTTATAGCTGGCAACTTGCTGGTCAATATCATAAGGTACATTAACAACGTTTTTACCCAAGTTTTCATAATTCTCACTTACATAACGCAGACCAAGTGCCTGCAGAGCAAACGTCGTATCCATGATTTCGGCAGGGTGACCATCTGCTGCGCCCAGGTTTACAAGACGACCTTCTGCAAGAAGGTACATTTTACGACCGTCTTTAAAACGATATTCCTCAATGTTGCGACGAACTGTGCGAATCGATTCGGAACGTTTAGCCAATTCAGGTTTATTCACTTCAACATCAAAGTGACCTGCATTACTCAGGATCGCTCCGTCCTTCATCACATCGTAATGCTCACCTGTGATAACATCCTTATTGCCTGTAACTGCAATAAAGAAATCACCCAATTTGGCGGCTTCCACCATCGTCATGACCCGGAACCCATCCATGTGTGCTTCTACCGCTTTGATTGGATCGATCTCGGTTACGATCACATTTGCACCAAGACCTTTGGCGCGCATCGCTACACCTTTACCACACCAGCCATAACCTGCTACCACTACGTTTTTACCAGCGATAACCAGGTTGGTTGTACGAATAATCCCGTCGAATGCAGATTGTCCCGTACCGTAGCGATTGTCAAACAGATACTTGCAGTATGCGTCATTAACCGCAACCATCGGAAACTTCAATTGGCCTTCTTTCGCCAATGCTTTCAAACGAATAATACCCGTTGTCGTTTCTTCTGCTCCTCCGCGAATTGTTGCTGCGAGGTCAGGGCGCTCGGATGCAATAATGGTTGCAAAGTCTCCACCATCATCAATAATGAGATCAGGCTTCACCTCAAGCGCACGCAGTTGCAATGATTTGAATTCCGCCGGCTCCGGATTGTACTTCGCATACACCGTAACGCCGTCTTCCACCAATGCTGCGCAAACATCATCTTGTGTAGACAATGGATTGCTATGCGTAATTGTTACTTCTGCACCACCCGCTTGGATCACTTTTGCCAAGTAAGCTGTTTTCGCTTCCAGATGAAGACAAATCGCAACCTTCAAACCTTTGAAGGGCAGATCCTGTTCGAACTGGCGACGAATGCGGTTCAGTACCGGCATATGCGCTTCTACCCAATCAATTTTCAGGTGACCCTCTGAAGCGAGTCCCATATCTTTAACAATACTGTTTTGCAATGCAGGTGTAGTCATTTCATATCCTCCTCATTTATGTGTTTCTTCTATTATAAAGGGCTCTACAGTGCAATAACCTTATGCTCTCCAAGGAATTCACTTGAGTCCTTAATCAGTTCATCGATCCACTCGGTGCCATAACGATTCAGGTAAAAGAGTGCATTATGTACTCGTTCCTGTGGTTTGCCCGTTGGGAATAAGGAGTTCTGAATGCCGTTCCAGTGCCTTAGACTCACATTGTGTTTATCTTCGATAGCTTTGTGAGTCTGCTGTTTCAGATACTGCATTTGCTCGTTGATTTTACTCAAATTGGTATCGCCAATTCGTTCCAGCCCCGGATGAATCTCCGCGATCTCATCAAGCAACGGTCCATACAGATCAAGAAACGCTTCCTGAACCTTGTCAAACTGTTCATCTACCTGGAACGTCTCCTGCTGTGCGAGCCACTGCTCTTTCTTTTCTTCCATATGATATTGAACATCCTGAAAAGAAAGTCCATATTGTTTCATATGTTTGTGATGAATATCTTCCATAATGGTGAAAGACAACCGCGGCAACAAAATGGGCATTTGCAGTCCGAACTGACGGAATGCTTCCCGAGTCAAACCCCAATATGCAATTTCACCTTGCCCCAAAATAACTGCGGCTACAGGCAGCACGGAATCTTGCATTAATGGTCGTGTCAATACGTTGTTACTGAAGCGCTCCGGATGTTCTCCCAGTTCCTGAAGCAAACGTTCCTCTGTGAAAGAAACCAAACCTTTGCGATCACTATATAACCCGTCCTTCAACAACAAGAGTAGACGCGCACCTTCATGAATGTAGAACAGATTGGCTCCATCCTCTGCTACTTCGGCAGGCATAGCATAACCAGCTTGTTGTACCAGCGAAGCACCTTGTGTGTATGCGCTGCGCAGCACTTCATTTTTTCGTATCAACCGCTCAAACACGGGCTGTTCCAATCTGCGTAAATCTGGATCCGATGCATCCATTAGAACAAGTCCACTGCTGGCAAACAAGGCAGATATCATGCGGGCAAATGCATCACTCAGATTTGAACTAGATTGATGGATCTCTGTGATACATTTCATCAGTCCTGGTTTATGTATCGTATCAGGTAAAAGATGTTCCACCTGTTCGAGTACATTCATCCACTGCTGCGTATCCACATGAACATTACTCACAGAATCCCTTCCTGCGAATCGCCCTTGTAACTTAACCTTCTTCATGTCTCCCTGATGATCAGGCAAATATGTGTGGTTAACCTCATCCCAGTCATGGTCTTCACCGGCAATCCAAAATACTGGGACTACCGGGCGTTGAAGTCTTTCTTCCGCTTCACGCGCAGCTGCCACTACACTGGCGGCTTTGTATATGACGAACAGTGGTCCGGTGAGCAGACCGCTCTGCTGTCCTCCTGTAACCACTAGTGCATCTTGTTCTGCAAGACGTGTGATGGACGCATGAACCTCTCCATGGTCGTTCACCCGCTTATTATATATACGTAAATACTCTGCCAGATCACGACGATCGATACGTGTGTTTTCCGATTGGTCCAGCCACTCGGCACGCGCCTGAAGTCCTGATTCCCAGCGAATGTCATACTCGTAAAGGCCACGCGCAGCATCTCTTGAACAGATATAATCTTCTGCAAGTCTTGATCCGCTGCGGAGTGCCTCGGTAATACCGTTCATGAGGTCTGCCTCCTATTCTGCTTCAAAGAGCCTTTCTTGATTGTACCGAATTCAAGGCCGCTTCGTCAAAAGAAAGTGATTAAAATACGAAAAAAACCGCCGAACAAGTCGGCGGCTCTTAATACATCAATAATAGCATATCGCTTTAAGGTTCCTGTTATACGTAAGGTTCTGCAACCCAGTGACCTTTGGAAACCTCAATCAATTGAGCATTTTCCAGGTTGTACGGGTCATTTGCAGGACCACCAGATCCATTCTGAATCGGGCTCATATGCTCTTCCGGCAGCAAGATGCGACGTTTGTTCGCTTCCACTTCCGGATCAGGTACAGGGATTGCTGAGAGCAATGTTTTGGTATAAGGGTGGATAGGGTTCGCATACAGTTCTTCACTTTCTGCGAGCTCAACCACTTTACCCATGTACATTACAGCGACACGGTCACTGATATGTTTAACCATCGACAAGTCATGCGCGATAAACAGGTAAGTCAAGCCGAGACGTTGCTGAAGTTCTTCAAGCAATTTCACGACCTGCGCCTGAATGGATACATCCAGTGCAGACAATGGCTCATCACAGATGATGAATTTAGGGTCTACAGCAAGTGCACGCGCAATCCCGATCCGTTGTCTTTGACCACCGGAGAATTCATGTGGATAACGAAGAGCATGACTTGGATTCAAACCTACCAGATCAAGCAGTTCCTCCACTCGTCTCTTGCGCTCTTTAGAGCTGGAAGCCAGACCATGAATATCGAGGGACTCCCCGATAATATCCATAACATTGAAACGCGGGTTAAGAGATGCATATGGATCTTGGAAGATCATCTGCATATCTTTACGCATTTCTTTCATTTTGCGCGGGGACAACTTGTAGATATCCGTTCCGTTGAAGTTAACATTTCCGCCAGTTGGCTCATAAAGACGCAGAATCGTACGACCTGTTGTGGATTTACCACAGCCAGACTCGCCTACAACGCCAAGTGTTTCACCTTCAAAGATATCAAAGCTTACGTCATTGACCGCTTTGAGAATGTTACCTTTACCCAAATTAAAGTACTGTTTCAAGTTTTTCACTTGTACCAGAGGCTTATTGCTGCCTTTGATAATACCAGCCGGAGCTGGTTTTTCCTTTTTGGGCTCGTCCAGACGAGGCAAAGCATTCAGCAATTTAATGGTGTATGGATGTTGAGGGTTACTAAAGATTTCAGCAGTTGTTCCTGTTTCAACAACTTCGCCTTCCTTCATAACAACAACACGGTCACACATACCCGCTACGACACCAAGGTCATGCGTAATCAGCATGATCGATGTTCCCAGCTTTTGCTGCATGTCTTTCATGACATCCAGAATTTGAGCCTGAATTGTAACGTCAAGTGCAGTTGTCGGTTCATCCGCTATCAGAAGGGATGGACGACATGCAAGTGCGATCGCAATCATGGCACGCTGACGCATACCACCAGAGAATTGGTGTGGATAATGATTCATGCGAATAGCCGCATTTTTAATACCTACAAGTTCAAGCATCTCCAAAGCCGCTTTATTCGCCGCTTGTTTGGACATGTTCTGGTGCTTGCGCAATACTTCGGTAATTTGTTTACCAATTTTAATGGTAGGATTCAATGAAGTCATTGGATCTTGGAAGATCATACCGATATCTTTACCACGAATCGCTTCCATTTGTTTGTCTGTCTTATTCAGCAGGTCTTGCCCGTGAAAAGTAATTTCTCCGCTTTTGACCTTCGAAGGCGGGGAGGGAATCAATTTCATGATGGTTTGGGCGGTAACACTCTTACCACTACCCGATTCACCTACGATCCCCAGCGTCTCTCCTTTGCCAAGTTCAAAACTCACATGTTTAACGGCATCAAATTCACCAGAACGTGTTGAGAACGACACACTCAGGTCTTTGACAGTTAAAATCGGCTCCATAATCCCACCTCCTGTTTCTATTTACGTAATTTCGGATCGAGTGCGTCACGCAGACCGTCTCCGAGCAAGTTAAATGCAAGCATTGTAAGAACCATCAGACCTGCTGGGAACCACATCCGCCACGGGAATAGCGTCCAGCCTGTAAGTGCATCATTGATCATAGAACCTAGTGAAGATCTTGGTGCTGATACACCCAATCCAAGGAAGCTCAGGAACGCTTCGGCAAAGATTGCATTTGGAATGGACAACGTCAATGTTACAAGAATCGGTCCTATTGCATTGGGCAACAAATGACGGAACAATTGACGCCCTGTGCTTGCTCCCATGGACCTTGCAGCAAGAATAAAGTCTCTGTTTTTGAGTTGCATAATTTCACCACGCACAATCCATGACATGCTGATCCAGCCTGTGATGGTGAGGGCAATGATAATCGTTGTTAGACTTGGTTCCAGTACAACCAGCAACAAAATTACAACAAGCATGTACGGCAAGGAGTAGAGGATTTCAGAAAACTTGTTCATAATTCCATCTACACGTCCACCGTAGAAACCCATGATCGCTCCATAAATAACCCCGATAACAAGGTCAATCAAGGCTGCGGCCAAACCTACAGTAAGGGATACACGTGCTCCTACCCAAGTTCTTACCCACACGTCGCGACCAAGCTCGTCCGTACCGAACCAGTGCTCCGCACTCGGTGCTGCATTGGCATTCAACAAATCATTGGAATAATAATTATAACTTGTAAACAAAGAAGTTGGACCAATCAAAGAGAAAATCACGACAAGAACCAACACGCTCAGACTGATCATTGCAGCCTTATTGGTTGCAAGTCTGTACATGGCATCTTTAAAAAGGGATACACTTTCTTGCGGTTTAACCGCTGCCTGACTAGTCAGGTTCGTGTTCGCCGTTTCATTCTTTTTATTATTCGTGCCAGACAACGTTATGCCCCCTTCCGGCTTTCCAGCTTAATTCTAGGATCAATCAGCACGTAAGCGATATCCGTAAAGAAACGAGCCAACATCAGGAGGATACCATAGAAAATTGTAATCCCCATGATCATAGTGTAATCACGGTTTGTGATACTCTCTACGAATACTTTACCAATTCCCCCGATGTTAAAGATCTGTTCAATTACAACGGAACCTGTGATGATATTCGCTGTCATTGGACCAACATAAGTTACTACTGGTAGAATACCGTTTCTTACAACGTGTTTAAACATAATTGCAGGCCATTTCAGACCTTTGGCTTTAGCTGTTTTGATATAATCTGCATGTAAGACTTCAAGCATGCTCGAACGCGTCAAACGAGCGATAAAAGCAATTGGAGATGCAGATAACGCTGCAACCGGAAGAACGTAATCCAATGGACCATCAAAGCCCATAACGTTAAACCAGCCTAATTTAGTAGCAAAGAGATACTGCAATAGTGACGCAAGCAAGAAGCTCGGAACAGCTATACCTATGACAGCCAGGATCATCGTGATATCATCAATGAGTTTACGATGGTAAACTGCAGCAATAAGCCCCAGCAGAACACCCACGATAATGGAGATAACAATTGCAAACACTCCAAGCTTCAACGAAGCGGTGAATGTTTCGCCGATCATTCCGGCTACATCTCGATTGAGATATTTCATTGAGACTCCGAAATCTCCCTTAAGGATTCCACCCATATACTTCAGGTATTGTTCATACATCGGTTTGTCCAATCCATACTTCTGTTCCAGCAAGACCCGAATTTCAGGCGATACTTTTTTCTCGGATGTAAAAGGGTCACCCGGAATAGCCTTCATCAGGAAGAAGGTTGCAGATGCGAGTATGAAAAGCGATAGCAGCATAAATAATAGTTTTTTCAACACATACTTAACCAACCCTTGCACACCTCCACAAACAATATTTTGTATACAAATCGATTGTAGAATTAGACAGAAATAAAGTCCAATCCATTTATCGGAAATTTCAAGAATTATAAGGAAAATCGGTGCACATACAAAAAATCGGGATATATATGGAATTCCACATATATATCCCGAAGTATTCATATTAGACTTCAGAACAACTTATTTCTCTTCCAGATATGCACGAGTGTAGTCAATAGCTCCACTGAAATCAAGTTGTACGCCTTTCAGGTAAGGCTTAGTCAAAGATACGTTAGTGTAATAATAGATTGGCATAACGCCCATTTCATCTTGAATCAGGATTTTCTCAGCGTCAGCAAATGCAGCCATACGAGCAGCTGGATCAGCAGATTTTACAGTTTCTTTAACATCTTTGTCATACTGTTCGTTGCTGAATTTGGAATCATTGTTTGTGTTTCCAGTAGTCCACATTTCCAAGAAGTTGTATGGATCGTTGTAGTCAGCAGACCAACCTGCACGAGCTACTTGGAAGTTTTGGTTTTGACGGTTCTCAAGGAATACGCCCCACTCTTGGTTTTCTGTTTTCACATCAACACCAAGATTTTGTTTCCACATGTCAGCAACCGCCAAAGCGATTTTCGCGTGACCATCACTAGTGTTGTAGATCAACGTAACAGCTGGCAATGTTGTGTAACCTTCTTCTTTCATACCTTCAGCAAGCAATGCTTTAGCTTCTTCCACATTTTCTGTGAAGTAATCGTCTTTGTGCTCATCACGGAATTCGCCGTTTTCACCACGGATACCTGGAGGTACAAAGCCGAATGCTGGAATTTGTCCACCTTGTGTAACTTTGTCAACAATCAGCTGACGCTGAATTGCCATTGCAAATGCTTTACGGATTTTAACGTTGTTAAATGGTGCTTCGTTTACGTTGAACTGATAGTAGTACGTACTTGCAATACCAGTAGCTTTGAACTCGTCCGGCAATTCCGCTTTTACAGAAGGAATTTGGTCGGATGGAATTTCACCGTTAGGTGCACCAGTGTAGTCCAATTGTCCTGATTTGTAAGCTTGCAGTTCGGAAGCACTGCTGTTTGTCAGAGACATATCGATTTGAGCCAATTTAATATCGGCAGCTGCATGGTAACCATCGTTTTTCTTCACAACAATTTTTTGACCTTTAGAGTATTGATCCATTACAAATGGTCCGTTAACGATCATGTTTTTGTAGTCTGTGAAGAATTTGTCATTGGTGTCAGCAGATGCATGTACTGGGTAGTACGTGTAGAATGCTGTCAGACCCAAGAAGTAAGGTGTTGGGTTTTCCAATGTTACTTCCAATGTGTGCTCATCAGTAGCTTTAACGCCTACTTGTGAGAAATCTGTGACTTTAGTACCTTTGTATGTTTCATCTTTGCTGAGGTTGTAACCTTCAGCGCCTTTAATATAGTACAATTGGTATGCATATGGAGAAGCTGTTTCCGGTTTCAAAGCACGTTCCCAAGAACGAACAAAGTCTTCGGCAGTGATTGCATCACCGTTACTCCATTTAGCATCCGGGTTCAGGTTGAAAACATATTTCAAACCATCTTCGGAGATTGTCCAGTCTTTAGCTACGCCAGCTTGTTCTTTGCCATCAGCATCGATGCGTACAAGACCTTCATACAAGAATTTCAGAACTGTGTTGGTTTGGCTGTCTTTTGCTTGAGCCGGGTCCAACGTAGGAGGTTCAGCTGACAGGTTGATTTTCAGAATTTGATCTTTAGCAAGACCATTTCCTTCGCTTGCAGAACCAGTATCGGTGTTACCTGTGCCTTCGTTTTTCGATCCGCACGCTGCAAGTACGGTACCGAACGCCAAAATCAGCGTCAAAAGGACTAATAGACTTTTCCTTTTCATCTAACACGTTCCCCCTAAATTGATATGGTTTATATGTTTATAGATTATACAACCACCGGTCAAAAAAATCTACATTACTTTTTCAGAAAGTAATGTTTTTTTCAGTTTTCGACAAAATCGACACATTTTTTAGCCTTTTTGCGTTATGTATCCTTACATCTGTTGCATGAAGTATCTAAATAATCCAAATAAAGTAAACAAAATATACCCGAAACTCATGATGACGAAAGACATGCGCCATACGGCCCGGAACATTCTACCCCTATCAACCTTCCCTTTTAGTCGATTTTGCGCACCCCCGATGAATCCAAGTGCTACTAGTATGAGTATTAATGTCAGATAAAAACCAAAATTCGAATCAAATGTTAAGTTGAATAACGCTGAAACTGAAAATACAAGAAAAAAAGTGGTTACATCCATTGCCATTCGCAATGCTTTGCGTTTGTCTTTTTTCCACACATACATTCCCCAATAAACAAGAAAGAACGGAAAAAAGGGCAATATGCTCAACACAATAAAAAGTCCCATTAATTCACTCCTTCCGGTTGCATTCCTTCAATCAGATGAAGCAGTATTTCATGTGTAGGTGCAACAAGGTCCAACTTCTGTGCCATTCTTACAATATGACCGTTAATTGACCTCACTTCTGTACCACGTCCAGCGAGAACATCTGCAAGCATGGAGGAAGTATTCGTGGCAGTAGAACGACAGACCGATATTAGTTGATCCCACATATCCTGATCCAAACATATTCCACTTGCAGAATAGATTAACAATACTTCATCATATAACTGGCGCATTAGCCTCTTTCGTTCTTCCTTGACGATCAATTCTCCATTAGGGATTCGCCATAATGCTGTAAGCGGGTTAATGACTGCATTAATCAATAGTTTCCTGTATATCAGCTTATCGATTTCATTCGACACTGTACAGTCAAATCCTGCCTGCTGCAACGATCCCGACAGAGTAAATGTTCTCTTCTCCTCTATAGAGGTTGAAGCTACTATATCTATATTGTACCTTCCCAGCCTGGTTTCACCTGTACCTGCACGAATCACCTGACTTTGTGTACGCTTCGCACCTTCTGTTGTAACCGCACTACACAGAAGCGACTTTGGCAAAGCTGCGTGAAGTTTTGCCAGGTGGCCCATCCCATTCTGAAAACAAGCGATATTCACCACATGATCTTGTAATGGACTAATCTCATGAATGAAATCATCAATGCTTGTCTGCTTAACCATGAGCAGTAACCATTCTCCTGGTGTGTTCTTCCAAGTGTCAGTCAGCTCACTTACTGGTTTCGCCTGTATTTGATCCGGTAGAATATGTATCTCCTCGTCTTGTTCCACAATGGTTACTTCATTATGACTGAGGAGGTCTGCCTGAGCTGTTGTTCTGGTCCAAAATCTGACCTGGTTACCTGATGCCAGCAGTTTCCCGCCATACAAAAGACCAAGTGCCCCCGCTCCTACGATGTCAATGATCATATGATGCACTCCTCTCCGCTTCAGTAGTTGCCTTCTAATATCTATAATAGAACAAAAACACCAAACTAAAAACCCGTCATACCTGCCGTTGTGTAACGGAGGTGTGGCGGGTTCATACCTGACTTTCACAAAACAAACGTCTGAACTCGTTATTCAATTCGTTCCAGATTCCCGTTGGCATCCATCTTGAAACGTGTCTTAAGTTCCTCTTCTTCTTCGGACAAAAATGCGAGTCTGCGAGCCCGATCCATAATCTGAATCAAAGCTTTGTAGTCGTCATTCACCACACGGTAATCCGTCTGTACTTCATTCACTTCCTTGGAGAGACGGTCATTCTCAAGACGTAGTTCAAGCAATTCATCTTCTTTCTCCCGAAGCTCCTTCTCCAGCATCTTGAGTTGACGATTACTCTCCTGCACTGTTCCCTTCCATTGTCGCAGGAAGCGGATTACTGCATCCATCGATAATGAATCGTCTGAGATCCCATCTGATTTGTACAGATGTTCTTCAGTGTCCAGTGTAGACAATGCTGCAACCTGTGGTCCGAGCATAGCTGGCTGCTTTCTGAGATAACTTCGTTTTTGTCGTTGTGCCTTGGCGTTACTGATGGCTGAATCATACTTTTTACGTACACAGCTGTTCCAGCGAAAACCGCATGCGGCAGATGTTCTGCCAATTTTTTCGCCCACCTCTTCAAAAGCGGCCAATTGTGTACTGCCTTCCCGAATATGACGCAAAGTAACCTCAGCCAATATCAAATCGTCCTCTGTACTCCAAGCATCCTGTCTCACTGCAGTCATGCTATAATACCCTCCTAACAACATCCTAAAATAACCGTCCGCATTACCGGAAGCCCGGTATGTGAATTAGGTATAAAAGCTGCTTCATTCATTCTTATGCCTCTCATAGAGTTCATAGAATTGATTTCATACTAAAATGTATTTCCACATTCAGGCTTGCTCATACGTGACATATGCAAAACATATCCCTCTATACTTACTTTTAGCAAAAAAAAGAATTCGCTTTCATATCCAAATTTGTTTACACGTTTTTCCTTTCCCGGTATAATGTTGTGTAGACAATCTATGAACGTACTTAGGAGAGGAGGATTTACCGTGGCACGCATGTTTCGGGTACTCGGGTTCTTCACGCTTGCAATTGGCCTGATGGCTTTTGCGGGAGATCTGGTCGAAATGGCTTTGCTTTTTTTCCTGCAGACTGCGTTTTTTGTCATTTTGGGATACTTGAAATTTACCGAGCGAACGTACATATTGCTCTTCTGGGGTTATATGATCGTAACATTCACGGGGTTCAGCTACTGGACCGTATTCGAAATGGGGTTGCCGCTCTAATCCACCTGCAGCATCAAAGTGATCCGATATCTGTCGGGTTGCTTTTTTGTTGTGTTCAGATTAAATGAATGTTCGTGGTGTTATGTAACCACTAAGGATATTTCACGTATTTGTTTCATATATTGTCTGGAAGGCAACCAGCCTGTACGATAGTCATTTAAGAAGTGGAAAGGAGAATGGATCGGTGAAACGTCAATACGGCATTTCCGCCTTTATATTATGCATCATTTTATTCCTCCAGCTACCTTTAGCCCATGCCTATGGAGAATCTTCACCTGAGGATACACGTGAGATTTTGCAAAAAAGTCTATCCATTGTTGAAATCGATCACGAAATCGAACGCATCGCCGAAAGGCAGAAGCAGCTGGCTCAACAATACGAGACATTATCCGTCCAGCTTCAGGAACAGGAAGAACAGATACATATTCAGCAAGATCGGGCCGGAGCTGTAGTAAGGTCCTACTACACAGGAGAACGCGACAGCCTCCTCATGACGGTCCTGGGAGCCAGGTCATTCAAAGACCTGTTTGTACTGTATGATTATTACCAGATTATTATCGGACGGGACCAGGCTGTGCTGGACAAGTATCAGGACCGTTATCACAACCTGCAACAGACTTCCACTCAGATTCGTCAGACTACAACAGAATTAACCGAAATGAAGACTAATCTTCAGAACCAGCGGGAACGTGTAGTCACCTTGCAAAAAGAAATGGATGCCCAAATAGCCACCAGCGGAGATGCGGCAGCGATTCAGAAACTGATGGATGAACTTACCCTTTATTGGGAGAATATAGGCATCTATGAGGTGAAACGATATTTCAAAGCTTTGGCATCTGCCATGCAGAACCTGCCCGATTTTATCCAAAAACAAAACGGAGGTATATCCACGACTGGAACAACCTATACGATTCGAATTGGGCAGGATGAGCTTAATGCATTTCTGCGTTCCCAAAATTCAATCTTTGAAGACTTTGCCTTTCAGTTTAACCAGGATAAGATTATAGCTTCCGGTCAGCGGGATCAGTTGCAATTAAGCATTGAAGGACATTATACGGTAGAAAATGAACCTCAAAACTCCATTCGTTTTCATGTGGACAAACTTGTATTCAACCAGCTTGAATTACCAGATACGACTCGTCGAATGCTGGAAAGAGAATTTGACCTTGGGTTCTATCCGCAGAAAATCCTGTCGTTTGTCAAAGCAACCGATGTTTCAACAAGTGAAGGCGTACTGGAAGTGAAACTAGCTATATCATTTTAAAGAGGTTGAACACGAACTTAAAGTTAATTCGTCGTTCTAATACTGTCTACGTATTGATTCGCTGTAATTTCTCCCTTTAAGAATTGTTGTACTTTTTGATGAAAACGAGTTATTAGAGCATGACTTTTGATCGTTGCAGCGGGGACATCTTGGGTGGTTAATAACCAGGATTGTCCCTTTGTCATGTCATAACGTCCAGCAAGTTTCTCAGACTCCAAATCCAGTTCCTGCTGCTTTGCGGGCAACCGGTTAACCTGTTGGTACCATTTCAACTGTGTCGTAGCAGACGTCATTCCTTCAATCCATCTACTTGCCTCCTCTGCCTCAACGGAACCCGCAGTAATGACAAGGCTTCTGGATTTAACAGTATCCAAGGTTTCGAAAGAAATCCGCTCCAAAGAATCTTTATCAACTGTACTCGCTTGATCCGCACTTAATAATTGAGATAACAATGATACAACCATCGGTGTGTCGTTCGGGTCAGCAGTCGGAGAGAACCCCGAATTGGTAGAATCAAGCCTAATAAGGGGCTGAATCTGATTCATCAACTGAATCCCCTGCTGAAGATCCCCCGTTTGCGAATCTATTTTCGTTCGTTTAACTTGATCTGGTGCCATCCTCGGTTCCAAATGATTCAGCCACGCATTCGTTCCGTACATATCATTGATGTTCATTGTAATTAAAGGGATGCCTTCCGCAATGGCTTGTTGAGTAAGTTTGACCCACTGATCTTTATTGCGAGGTAATGACTCCAGACCAGCTCTCTTCAGAAATGAAGATTGTGCAGCCAGAATGTACGGATCAAAATCAAAAGGCATTCCCCACTGATAACCATTCCACTCTGTCATTCCCCGTAACCCCACTATCGTATCTCCTAGTGACTTTGATAATGTTGTTCCATTTAACGGATACAAGTACCCTTTTTGGGCATAGTATTGCACTTCCTCACTATCAAGCAGAACAACATCACCGTTCTCTCCCAGTGAAAATTCAAGATCCAAAACATGTTTATATGTATCCGGCTTCTCATTCCGAAGATTAATCTCTACCAGCTGGGAAGCAGCAACTTCTTTGGCTATTTTTTGAAAGGCTTGAAACTCTTCATCCGACATGGCCACTACAATCTCCAGCGGAGCTTGAGCATCTTCATTACGGGACGAAGACCCAGGAAAAGCATCCTTCTCCTGATCGCGTTCCTGATTAAGCTGTGAACCTCTAAAGTCAAAACTCGGTGACAAGATCGTTAACGAAAGCAGCAATACCGCGAACAAAACAACCTGATGTCTACGCTTCATTAACTTCCCTCCCTGCCCACCTAGTTTTTTCCTGCAGCAATTATTGTAACAAATAAGTAGTACTCTTGTCCTACCCTGCCGAAAAACACTTTTTCGGATTTTTGCATAATACGAGCATATCGAGTTCTGTGTAATAACGCTTACTTATTTTTTCAGCAAAAAGCCGGCTCCAGGAGCCGGCTTCAATAACAACATTTTCCGGGAAATAAACCCCCTAAATATTACAATAAATCAGCTGCAAGTTGTGCCAGCTTGGACCGTTCTCCTTTTTCGAGCATGATGTGTCCGCTGATTCCCTCTTGTTTGAACCGTTCCACGATATAGGTCAGACCGTTACTGGCAGAATCAAGATACGGATGGTCTATCTGTTCGGGGTCTCCCATCAAAATAATCTTACTGCCTTCACCGACCCTTGATACAATGGTCTTCACTTCGTGGCGCGACAGATTCTGGGCTTCATCAATAATGATAAACTGTCCAGGTATCGATCTTCCACGAATGTACGTTAAGGCTTCCACCTGAATACTGCCAAGCCCCATTAGAATTTTATCGATATCTCCGGCTTTTTTGGTATCAAACAAAAACTCCAGATTATCATATATCGGCTGCATCCAAGGACGTAGTTTTTCTTCCTTCTCACCAGGCAAGTAACCGATATCTTTCCCCATCGGAACGACAGGGCGAGCGATCAACAGTTTTTTGTATTTATGATCATCTTCTACCTTAAGCAGACCTGCTGCAAGTGCCAGCAAGGTTTTCCCTGTTCCAGCTTTACCGGTGATGGTAACAAGCGGGATGTCATCATTCAAAAGCAGTTCCAGTGCCATGCGTTGTTGTGCGTTACGTGCACTAATACCCCAGACATTATCATTACTGAGGAAAAGCGGCTCCAGCTTTGTTCCCTCTGTGTTCACTTTAAGCAAAGCCGATTTATTGGTTCCCATCTCATCCTTGAGAATGACAAATTCATTCGGGTACAACGAATAAGACAACTGTAACGGTTTGATTGGTAAAAAACGATATGTGTAAAACTCATCAATCACTGACGGATGAACTTTTAGGGCCGTATAACCTGGATATAACTCACTGAGTCCTGCCGTCCGATCTGATAAGTAATCCTGTGTAAACAGACCAAGTACATCCGCTTTGATACGCACAAGTACATCTTTACTGACAAGCACGACCTGACGTTCGACTATTTCCTTTTCGTTCTCCTCAATCTGATAATTCAGTGCGACAGCCAAAATGCGATTATCGTTGGACACTTCACCGAACATCTCCTGAACTTTCACGAAACTCCGATGATTCAGCTCTACTTTCAGGTTACCTCCATTAGCCAAAGGTACCCCACTGTGCAAGTGACCCAGCTCTCGTAATCCATCTAACAGTCTGGATACATTACGGGCATTACGCCCAATTTCATCAGCATTTCTTTTTTTGGAGTCAATCTCCTCCAGTACAACCGCGGGAATGATTACCTCATGTTCCTCAAAGGCAAATATGGCATTGGGGTCATGCAGAAGCACGTTGGTATCCAATACAAAAATCTTTTTCATTCAATCCCCTCCAAAGCGGCGTCGTTAAAGGCATGGATAGTGTGATCTTTCAGCAGCGGCATGGACAATCATGATCCCATACATAAATGTATTCGACTAGGGCAAAATAATTGTCAACCATTCTGAAAAACTCCAAGAAAGGATGAACATTTATGAAAAAATGGGTTTGCACGCTGCTTCTGATCTTTATACTTACAGGTTGCAACAGTTCCACACGCAGTGCTTCACAGGAGCCACATACCTCGCATCCAAGAAGTTACGGAGGAAATATAACAACTCAGCAAGATCAAAGGAAAGGATCTCACATGCTTAATGCACAGGAAGATCGGATGAATCCTTCACGTTTGGACCGCCTCAATGAGGATACAGGTGAAGTCCATGATACCAACATTGCGGATGATGCAAAGATTGGCCGGATGTCCAATGAAAAACGAATCAATCACCTTAAAGCCCTTGCCAAGCAAGTGGAAGGTGTTGAAGATGCGAACTGCGTCATACTCGGTAATACAGCCGTAGTTGGCATCGATGTTGATGGTGAACTGGAACGTGCTCGGGTTGGTACCATTAAGTACGCTGTTGCCGAAGCACTTCGCAAAGACCCCGAAGGTGTAGATTCCATCGTTACCGCAGATGCAGATGTCACTGAACGAATTAAAGAAATCGGTGAACATATTCGTCAAGGGCATCCAATCTCCGGTTTTGCTTCAGAACTTGCTGACATGGTGGGACGAATTATCCCTCAACTCCCGAAAGACGTCAAAGTCCGTCAAAATCCGGATGAACCCGTGAATCAAAAACAACAAATGCAGCAGCTGCATTCATCTGACAAAAGACAACAAAAAGCCCAGTGATCTCTCACTAGGCTTTTTTCATGGCAGCAAAAACCTGCTCATCTAATTTCTCAGCAGCACGCTGATCATATATTTTGACGTATTGAGGCACAGAGGACAATTGGGCGCCGTAAAACAGAGCATTCCTCACCGCTTCAATTGTAATGTCGAAACAGCACATATTAAATGGAACGTCCTGCAGCGGATCTTGTCGTACTGCAGCACGTCCGTTCACTGCGTACACCGTCTCTTCTCCAAAGACAGTCACCGTAATGAGCGGATTAGTAATCATGTTATTCACTAAACGTGAACGATGATCGATCGCTAAACGAAAAGTAGAAGCATTCTCCGCATAAATCCAGGAGATGGCTGTTGAAGTCGGACCTCCGGATTCTACATCCACTGTGCTAAGAAGCACAAAGGTCTCATTCTTGAATTGCTGTAAAAGAGATTCAGTTAATTGTGTGACGGCTTCGGACATTCAACCAGCCCCCTAACCTTCTTTATGCAATTCTTGTACTTGGTTTATGTTATTATAGCATACCGATTAACGTGCTTCCAATCCCAAAAGAATGAAGGTTATTCGCCTGAAGGTGAAGCCGTTACTTTACCTGAAAGTGTATCTTGTAAAGCCTGCTTTGCATTGGCGAGTTCCGTCTCATTAATATACACATATGGACTTCTCCACTCTCCGGTAACCGGAGTATAGTGCACATCCGAAGTGGAAATGTTCCAATACGTCGAGATAAAGTTTTTCATTTGTTCCGATTCCACATCTGTCGTCATATTCTTGTCAACTGCACCAATCACTTTGCTGATCTTTGTAATGCCCCCAAGAGATTTCATCTGATCCAGCATGGAGTTCAGCACTTGGTTTTGACGTTTGTTACGATCAAAGTCATTGGATTCATCCGTCTTTGGATTACAATTGGATTTGCGGTAACGAACAAAATCCAGTGCCGCTTTACCATCGAGATGTTGTGCGCCTGCGACCAGATTGATATCTGTACCATCGGCTGTATCTCTATAACACATATTTTTATCCACAGTCACGTCCACGCCACCCACGGCATTGACAGCATCACGGAATGCCTGGAAATTCAGGACGGTTGTATAATTAATATCTATATCCAAATACTTGCCCATCATTTCTTTCATCTGATCCTCTGCATTTTTGCCAGTGGTTTTTTCCTGTGCTTTGAATCTTGGATAATAGGAATTCAGCTTGTTGGATTTGTACCCATCCAATTGAATACGCGTGTCTCGAGGCAAAGATACAATGGTTGCCGTCTTGGTCTCCGGATTTAACGAAGCCACCATAACAACATCCGAGAGATATGTGCCAGTTTCAGGACGGTTATCTGTACCTAATAACAGCATCGTGATCGGTTTGGTTGTGGCTGACATCCCGGGAGGTACCGGTTTATCGATGCCTGTATCCACGACTTGATTATATACCCAGTACGCATATCCACCGCCTACCACAATGGCAATAACCAATAGACTTAAAAGGATTCTGCCAAAAGCATTCATTCTCTTTTTCTTCTTAGGCTGCTTACCCTTGCCATTCTTCGATCCAGAAGCACCGGATTGCGTTGGTGCCTGTCTCCGTGGAGGCAGTCCGTTCGAATTTGAGTTCATATCTTCAACACCTTTATCACATCTGTTTTTGTCTAAATAAAAGACAACCGCTTTCCCTAAGGAAAACGGATGGTCTGTACAAGACAGGATTTATGAGTTTCGAGCGGCAGCTTCCGCTTTTTTCTTTTGACGACCTTCAATAAAATAACGCACTCTCACTAACAACATCAAACCAACCGCGACCAACAAACATTGAATGATGGGCAGCTTGTCGATCTGAAAAATAAGAAGCATGAATGTGCCCATCGCCATCAAAATATAGAGAACGATTTCCTTACCCAGTGGCAATTTCTGACGTACCCGAAACACCTTGTTATATACGTAAGCAATCAATACAAAGATGACGATGTAGGCTACGATCGGGTGTGATGCGAACCATGCTTGCATGCACAGCCAGCTCCTTTCGTGTTCATGCTAGGATATAAGTTAACTATTGTGAAACCCTTTCGATAACTCTGAGTAAAACACACATCGGAGGTGACCGTTCCGGTATCGGATCGTTCTTTTGATCGCTGTTATCCCCAGATTTTTTTGATCCATTTTTCAATGGTAAAATCCGGGGATAAAGGCGAACGCTTCGCTTCTACAGAATCGATTCCGATCCCTTCACTACTTCCACTGTGCACAACATCGTTAACTTCTGTATTCCATCAAATGCTAACTTATATATATTTTTTTGTTGTTATTAGGCTTTAGAAGCCATTTTGCGTTGTTTTTCTGCACGCTCACGCTCGGATTTGTTCAGGATCTTTTTACGAAGACGAATAGATTTTGGTGTAATCTCACAATATTCATCTTCATTCAGATATTCAAGCGCCTGTTCCAATGAGAAGATAATCGGAGTTTTAATTTTAACCGTATCATCTTTACCGGAAGAACGAACGTTAGTCAGTTGTTTTTCTTTGCAGATGTTAACAACGATATCATTGTCACGTGTATGTTCACCAACAATCATACCTTCGTAGATTTCAGTTCCCGGCTCCAAGAAGAGCGTACCGCGATCCTCAACGCCCATCATGCCATAGAACGTAGATGTACCCGTTTCAGTTGAGATCAACACGCCTTGGTGACGTCCACCCACTTGACCGGATACTACTGGAGCGTAGCTGTCAAATGCATGGTTCATTACACCGTAACCACGAGTCAATGTCAGGAAGTTTGTGCTATATCCGATCAAACCACGTGCTGGAATCAGGAACTCCAGACGAACTTGACCACTACCTGTGTTAACCATGTTAACCATCTCTGCTTTACGTGCGCCCAGGCTCTCCATTACGGAACCCATGCTCTCTTCAGGGATATCAATCAACAAGCGCTCAACAGGTTCCATTTTCTTACCGTCAACTTCTCTTACGATAACTTCTGGTTTGGATACTTGAAGCTCATATCCTTCACGACGCATATTTTCAATCAGGATACCCAAGTGAAGCTCACCACGTCCGGAAACGATAAATGCATCAGGGCTATCCGTTTCGTCAACACGAAGGGAAACATCTGTTTCTAACTCTTTGAATAAACGCTCACGAAGTTTACGGGAAGTTACCCATTTACCTTCACGACCTGCGAATGGACTGTTGTTCACGAGGAACGTCATTTGCAGTGTTGGCTCATCAATTTTCAGAACTGGCAAAGCTTCCGGGTTGTTAGGGTCGGCAATGGTTTCACCAATGTTGATGTCCTTGATCCCTGCAATGGCAACGATGTCGCCTGCTCCTGCTTCTTCCGTCTCAATACGTTTGAGACCCTGGAAACCGAACAGTTTCTCGATACGTGCAGTTTTGCTCTTACCATCACGCATAATAACCGTTACCGATTGTCCTTGACGGATCACACCGCGGTTAACACGACCAATGGCAATACGGCCAAGGTATTCATTGTAGTCCATCAAAGTAACGAGGAATTGAAGCGGTTCTTCAACATTTTCGGTAGGATGTGGGATATGACTAACGATGGTATTGTAGATCGCCATCATGTTGTCATCTTGTTTGGCAGGATCATTATCCATGCTGGATGTTCCGTTCAATGCGGAAGCATATACAACAGGGAATTCGAGTTGTTGATCGTTGGCACCCAGTTCAATGAACAGGTCCAATACTTCATCAATAACCTCAGTCGGACGAGCCGCTGGACGGTCAATTTTGTTTACAACAACGATTGGTGTCAGGTTATGCTCAAGTGCTTTACGAAGTACAAACTTCGTTTGTGGCATACAGCCTTCATAAGCATCAACAACGAGCAATACACCGTCAACCATTTTCATGATACGTTCAACTTCACCACCGAAGTCGGCGTGTCCTGGTGTATCCACAATATTAATCAGGTAATCTTTATAAGTTATAGCCGTGTTTTTGGCCAAAATCGTAATACCGCGTTCACGCTCCAAATCGTTGGAGTCCATTACGCGCTCCTGTACCGTTTCGTGATCTCGGTAAGTACCGGATTGCTGGAGCAACTTGTCAACGAGTGTTGTTTTTCCGTGGTCGACGTGGGCAATAATCGCAATATTGCGAATGTGTTCTCTTGAATGCATGTTTTGTATCCATATCCTTTCCAATTTCAAATCATATCTACTTAAACTTCCCGCAATTTCGCAGGTTACTCACAAAATAAGCGTCGGTGATATCCCGACGCATGTCTATATCCCTTATATTATAGTTTATTATAGGTAAAAATCAAGATATTTCGCACGAGAAGACCACTGGGAATGTTACCAGCCTCTCCCTTGACGTCCTCGTCCAAGTAATAACCAGACTCCGCCCAAGATCAAAAGGACAGCAAGTACATAGATTATTCCCGTTTGCAGCAAGGTAAATCCGAATAATATGATGGACACCGCACCAAGGATCAAAGCTGCAGGTAACACATATTCCGGTCTTCGCCGCTCAGCCATTCCATATTCGAGCAAACCTATGGCGATCCCAAGCAAAAATGCTGGCCACAGCCTGCTCATAAGTCCAGCGCCCCATGTATTCGTTATACTGAATAAAACACCATACACCGTTAGTATGCCGGCAGGAACGAGTGACCACGATGGTGAAATACGCGCATAATATAACGCATGAAGGGCGATGCCTGGCAGCAGGATCAGCAAAGGCCAGAAATTGCGACCAATAAATCCAAACACGCCAAACTTGCCAAGCAGAATAATAATTCCCGCAACTACAATAAATAATCCAATCGCTTTTTCATTTCTCATCCTCATCTGCAATCACCTCTTATACCATTGGCTATGTACTTTTACTCTTATAATCGATGCGCATTCCATGATGACTTTTGGTTTCCTAACCTGTAATCCTGCTTCTAGTGTATCCGATGTTTCGGCAAAAAACTATACTTTATGTCGTACTTTGCTTGCTCCCTTTACCTGTATTACCCTAAAATCTGCAACTTATGACTAGCCCAATGAGAACTGCATCGTCAAGCGTAATTCTCTCTACACAAAACCGCCTAAACCGGATGGTTCAGACGGCCCTTTGTCCAAGCAATTTCCCGAAATCAAACTATGCGTTCTTCCGCACAAATTTATGTGCGCCTCCAACCGCGACCACAAGGCAAGCCATTGCTGTGGGTAGTAGCGTGTGCACCTCTGATGCCATTCCTCCCAGCCATTCTCCCAACTTTGGATCTTTCATAACCATTTCACCTGCTGTGAAGGCCAGAATGCCTGAGCCGACGAACACCAGAATTGGAAATCGCTTCAACAAACCAACGATTAGACCGCTCCCCCATACGACAATAGGGATGCTGATCGCAATCCCGATCACGATCAAAGCCAGATCTCCATCCGCCAATGCTGCTATGGCCAAGACATTATCCAGACTCATTACAAAATCGGCAATCAGAATCGTTTGGATGGCTTTCCAGGTCGTCGAAGCCTCTCTAATATGTACTTCATCATCATTTTGAAGCAACAGCTTCACTGCAATCCACAGTAACAGCAGCCCACCTGCGGCCTGGATAAACGGAATTCCCAGCAATAATACTGCTACGAAGGTTAATACGCAGCGTAGCACTACCGCACCAAAAGCCCCCCACCATACCGCCTTTTTACGTTGTATCGGTGGCAGATCCTTGCTGGCAAGCGCAATCACAACCGCATTATCTCCACTTAATACCAGATTGATCATTAAAATCTCAGTTAACAGCCATAGCGTATCCATGTCCTCATCCCCCCACATTAACTTGTATGTCAGAGTTGTCCATGCTATTCTTAATGATTGAACCGTATATAAGGAGTGACATATCCCATGGAGCTATTTAGTCCCACATTCTGGCTGGCTTTGTTGAACGTTGTCTTTATTGATCTCATTCTGGCTGGAGACAATGCTATCGTCATTGGCCTGGCAGCTCGAAATTTGCACCCTTCCGTGCAGAAAAAGGCGATTTTATACGGAACTGGCGGTGCACTACTGATTCGGATTTTGGCAACGGTTGTCGTGTTATGGTTGCTTAAGGTTCCTTGGCTCTTGCTTGTAGGGGGCATACTTCTGATCTGGATTGCCTATAAATTATTGGCGGATCAGGGGGATGAACACAATGATATTCAGGCGGGAACTTCCTTGTGGACCGCTATTCGTACCATTGTGATCGCGGATGCAGCCATGGGATTAGATAACGTGATTGCAGTCGCTGGAGCTGCGCAGCAGCATCTCGTGCTTGTCATTCTCGGACTCTTGATCAGCGTACCGATCATCGTCTGGGGTAGTACCCTGTTTATCAAGCTCATCAATCATTTCCCTTGGATCATCTATGTCGGGGCCATCGTTCTCGGGTATACGGCTTCCAATATGATCACTGAGGAGCAGCGACTCTTGCCTTACTTTACTGAACATCCGGCATTGCGGATTCTCTTCATTGTTGTGGTTATTGCAGGTGTAGTCTTTGCAGGTTATCGCAAACGCTCCAGCAGTTCCAGCCACAAGGGATCTGACGGGGAACAGCAGTACTCCTATTCGTAGGCTAAATTAAACTAAAAATTTCATCTGAATACAGCAAAGGACTGAACGATATTTCATCGGACAGTCCTTTTTTGTAGTTAACATAGCCCTTATTATGTCAGCCATGCTAATTTTTATTGAGTTTAGAACCAGTTATCCTTCATGCCATTGTCTTCTGTCTGATTCGTTACCACAGAAGTTTCACCGGCATGCAGAGTGATCGTTTCAGTTTGTTCCACCGCCTGATCCACCCATTCTGACAAATGGCTCATTGTTGATTCTATTTTATCCACAATTCGAAGATTTGGATTGGTTGAAGGTGACTTTGGTACAAAGAGAGTACAGCAATCCTCATATGGCAAAATAGATATGTCATACGTTCCGATCTGTTTGGACAAGGTAATGATCTCCTGTTTATCCATCATAACCAGTGGTCGCAACAGTGGCAGATCCGTCGCACGACCAATGACATTCATACTCGGAAGAGTCTGACTCGCTACTTGGCCCAGGCTATCCCCGGTGATCAGTGCTAATGCCCGCTCACGCTCGGCAAGTTTGGATGCAATTCGCAGCATTGAACGTCGCATCAGCGTAATAATCAGATTGTCCTGACCCAGCTGGGTAAATGCCGTTTGAATCTCTGTAAATGGAACCAGATGCAGCTTGATTGTTCCTGCATGATCAGCAAGGGCACGCGCCAAATCAATGACCTTCTCTTTGGCACGCTGGCTTGTGAACGGGTAACTGTAAAAATGTACACATTCCACTTCAAGTCCACGGCGCATGGAAGACCAGGCTGCTACCGGGCTGTCTATTCCACCTGATAACAGTACCATCGCTTTGCCATTCGTACCCAGTGGAAAGCCACCTACTGCCGGAATGGTTTCATTGAAAATATAGGTACCCTGATCCCGAATTTCCACTCGCAGTTCGATATCAGGTTGACGAACATCAACACTTAATTGCTGAAACTTCCGAAGAATCGGGGAACCAACCAGATGGTTCATTTCATGGGAAGAGTTCGGGAACTCCTTCCATACCCGCCTTACATTTACCTTGAATGTGGTACCTTCCTTGAATTCGTCTTCCCTTTCGTCCATAAACGCAACTGCTGTTTTCACAATCTCATCAAGCTCGGATGGAGTAACTTTAACCGGACTAATCGACATCACACCGAATACCCGCTTCAGCACCTTAATCAGTTCAGTATGTGATTCACCGCCAAGATCCACATAGACACGGCCATACTCTTTGCGAAGGCTCGCTCCTGGATAAGGTTTAAGCAAAGCTTTCACCTGTGTAATAATCGTTTTTTCAAATCGGGCACGATTTTTCCCTTTTAACATAAACTCTCCGAAACGGAGAAGCAGCATATCATATTTCATATCCATTACATCCGCCTTTCGAGGGGCCGCAACTGGGCCACCATCTGATGTAAAGCCCGCTCAAGCAAGGCTACATCTTCTTCTGTATGTTCATCTCCAAGACTAATACGCAATCCGCCACCAGCACAAGCTGCATCTCTGCCCATCGCAAGCAGAGCCCGACTCGGTTCAGCCGAACGTGAAGAACAGGCCGATTGGGTGGATATCGTTACGCCCAGTTGCTCCAAGGTGTGCAGCGCCACTTCTGCCTTCATCCCGGGATAGGAGAAGTGCACAATATGAGGTGCACCCTCTGTGCGACTGTTCAATTCAAATTCAGGAATGTCACGTATCGTGTCCATCAACCGATCACGGAGCACCGTTGTACGCCGGGCAAAATCAACCTGATCTTCTGCTGCCATTCGCATGGCCTTTGCCATGCCTACCAGCAAGGCCACGTTTTCAGTGCCTGCTCTTAGGCCTTGTTCCTGTGATCCCCCTGACATTAGTGGCGTAAGCTCCACTCCACTTCGCACATACAGGAGACCTGCTCCCTTCGGTCCACGAATCTTGTGAGCAGACAAACTGTACAGATCTGCACCCCAAGCGGCAGGCGTTGCCTTCATTTTTCCAAAGCCTTGAACACCATCCACATGGAAAAGCACCCGTGGTGCTTCCTTTTTGAGCTGTTTGCCGATTTCTGCAATCGGATGGATGGCTCCCGTTTCATTATTTACATGCATCAGACTTACAAGCACCGTGTCGGGCCTGATCGCGTCTACAACCTGCTGAGCGTTGACCACTCCATCGGAATTCACAGGAACTAATGTCACTTCCCATCCCCACTGCTGCAATTGCATAAAACTTTCATACACCGAGGCATGCTCGGTAGCCGTAGTGATGATGTGTCTGCCTCGTGACTGATAACGTAATGCCGCACCTTTTATCGCAAGATTATTACTCTCGGTCGCACCGGAAGTAAATACAATCTCCTCAGGCTTAACGCCGATTGCCGCAGCACAGCCAGATCGTGCACGACGCAGCAACTGATGAGCACGCTCTCCATACCCATGGATGGAGGACGGGTTACCAAATTGTGTCTCCATAATTTCGGCCATCGTACGAATCACATCGGGATGGGGAGGTGTGGTTGCAGCATAATCAAAATATTTCAAATGAGGTTAGACCTCCCTTTATCTCTTCGTTCATGAACCTACAGTGAGCATTGTAACACGATACCCATACAACACAAAAAGACCAACCGGGAACAGGCGTTTCAAGCGCTACTGCTCCCACATTTGATCTCATCCTGCCTATCATGTGTTTTCACAAATGTCTATCTGTGAGTTTAGATCACATATTTCGACTGTGCCTTCTCCACCTTGGAGATATAATTCTGTGTTTCGGAAGGCAAACGGTTAAGTACACTCATCAGTTCGCTATCACTAGACACGCCCAGACGTGAAACACGGCCCGGTCCTGCATTATATGCAGCAAGTGCCATCTTCACTTCTCCACCGAAACGCTGGAGCTGAAGGGAAAGATACTTCGTACCCGCATCAATGTTCTGGGCAGGATCAAATGAATTACTCACACCCAGCCCTGCAGCCGTACCATCCATTAATTGCATAAGCCCTTTGGCACCCGCGGAGGACACGACATTTGGGTTAAAATTGGACTCTGTGTCAATGACGGCCTTGATCAATGATTCAGGAACACCGTATTTGGCACTTGCCTCGGCAATCAAAGATTCATAATCCGTAGGTACAGATGCACCGGAATCCACGATTCCTGTATTGGATGAAGATAATAAAGACCCAACGATGTTATTGGAGACAGAGGACGATCCTGCCGTATTTATATCTGGATTGTACGTGCTTCCGAGTTGCAGCCACAACAAACCGTCACTGGATCTTTTGGAGACCGTAGCGGTGGAATCCGTATTACTCATCGAATTGGTACCCGTACCTAACAGCCCGTCCATCACATTGGCGAAATCCACAGTTGAACCAGCATTTGGTTGTGATCCACTAGTTTGGTTATTCACATTGGACAATTGCAGTTCCAATAACTGCCGCGATCCGCTTGGATCAATCTGCATGAGTTATACCCACTCCCGTATAATTAAGCGTATTATGACCTTATTCTACATGGTTTTACAGCAAGGTTCCATTGTTTTCAAAAAAATATATGAATCTTCCCACCTAACCTGCACATATACGAAAAAAACCTTCTGTAAATCACCGCATTTGGGTGAGAACAGAAGGCTGTTGAATGAACATTTTACACTCTAGCGAGCAAATGGAATCATGAAAAAATAACTCAGCGTGGCTACAATACCGAGTCCGATGGACCAAGCTCCCGCTGTCTTACGACCATTCACATAAGCATAGTAACCCAGAACGGCTGCCGCTGGTCCAAGTACGATTGACCACATGAACAAGGACGCGATGCCGAAGGCCAGCCCCATATAACCTGCGACCTTGCCTGTTGACTCCATGACACGGTCTGCCTCATGTTTCTCAGGTACAGGTTCTGAGCGTTCGGTACCTCCAGTTCTTACGACAGTCGGAGGAGCAACCTCTGCCCCGTATTCTTCCCGATGTGTTTTTCTGGGATAATCGACGCGCATACGCTGTTTTTCACCGTCAACATTGGTTTCAGGGCGATCTTTAAAATTAAACTTATTATCGTCATTTTCCATTTGGAAGCACCTCCGTTATGAAATAGGGATGACTGCTCACTTGGGTTTGAACGTGTGACAGCATGTTGCAGAGGATGTGCGTGCATGATCATGGTGATCGGAGTCAAATGTCTCACCGGCAAATTCCTCATGCAGACGACGGGTGGCATGTTGGTCAATGTCAATCATGATGGCATCAGCTTGGCAGAAGTTGTTCTCTCCCCAAAAGTTGCAGTTGGAGACGCTGCATTTGACAATTGGTTTGTCTTGGCTCATTTTTTATCACCTCGACTACTATTGTCTCCCCGCCACAAACCTGATATTCCCCCGTCAAAATGCCAGATGATGACATGATCAACCTCGTCTGATCCTTACTGAAAACACAAAAAAACCGCCACAAGGGCGGTTTCGTCCAATTTCATATTCAGGTTTAAACGTTCATTAGGCGTGATTCCGTTGATTTTGCATACGGCGCTGAGTCAGGTAATCACTTTCGTAATATGCCAGATCATCGCGCAATTCTTCGTACGTTTTGGAAACCTCAAGAATGACATCCCGTACTGCACGGATTGGCTTGTCACGGAAACGAATGGCATCTTGTCCTGTGTAAGCGTATCTTCCGTCTTCAGAATAACATTCATTTTTGGGATAGAAAAAGCTGTTTACGCATTGGTGATACGTATTATAAAGAGCCTTTTCGGCAAAATCGACATCAAAGTTGGCACGACGCAGCACAACGCCAAGTTTTTCGTAAGAAACTTCAGAAAAAACGAGCAAATGACGGAGATCTGAAAGAAATCCTTTGTAGAAGGCTGTTGATTCTTCCGTCTGATTCTGATCCAGTTCAGGCAAAGCATTCTCATTCAAAAAATTTTCAATCCGATCGATAGCCGGTTTTAACTTTTCCCTAGTTGACTCACATGTTTTCTGTACATTGGCTGCTGACATAAAGGTAGCTCCCCCTTAAATAAGTCCTTACATATAGGTCGGCCAACGGTGGTTTTCCCCTGACCTTTGAATTCTCAGCTATAATCCTACCATAAAAAGATGACGAGCGGTATCCCTTAATCATGCTTTCCGCTTCTGCCGTTAAACATGCCTATTATACGCAGTCAGACTCGAACTCGCCTGCATAAAAATATCCGCTTTTTCTAACGATAGATATAACCAGTGACAACGATGAAGCACTGTTAATGATTGTCCAAAATGAACGAAGGAGGTTCCATCCACCATGTCCAGACCGAAATGGATTAACTGGGCCCTTGCAGCTGGTGCAGGAGCACTCGCCCTGACGCTTCTGCTTCCAACATCAAATCGTCAAGAACCCAAGCCAAGTGCCCTGTCAAATTCTGCTCATGAAGAGCACACGAGTAAGCAGCGTCTGAAAGTGCAGGATGTCAAAGCAACCGATCTTCTGACCCGTATGGATGCCAAGCAACATCTCAGTATCATGCTGGAGAAAACCGCCACAATGAATGGTGCCCAGGTTAGCCGATATGTGAAGGATCTCCAAAGTTCACATGAACATATCAGATCCATTCATCTCATGAATACCAATGGCTCTTTTAACAAACCCTTTGATCAGGCCTCCACACAAGGAAGCAAGTTGGAACAACAGAAACTTCAACATGCGCTCAATCTTGCCAAAAAAGCGGTAAACAAACGCCAAAGTTTTGAATCCTCTTCTTTTCCTTTGGGAAAAGAAAAATATTTTGTTATGGGGCAACCCTCCAAAGATGGCAAAAGAGCTGTCATTGCCTTGTTCAGCCAGAACGTATTAAATGCTGTTGAACAACATCAGCGCAAAAATCTGCGCATGATCCCTTATCCGCGTGAGGGTAAATTCAAAATTGAATCTGTTCACCCGGATACGCTTAACGAAATCACAGTGAAGACCGGACATGATAATGCCAATGCCAGTCATTTTTATGAAAATGAAATCGTCATCCGTTTTCGCCAGGATCCCGGTGAACGGGACATGCGTATCATTAAATCTGATCTGAGAGCGCAATCTGCGCGCAAGCTGGGATACACGTATGTTTTTCGGTCAGAACACATGAGTTACAAACAATTGCATAGTTATTTTGAAAGCAAATGGAATCCACTCTATATGGAGCCCCACTATATGTATTTAACCAATGATACTGTAACTGAACAAACAGATGTAACGATACCCAATGACATTTTGTTCTCCGATTATCAGTGGAACCTGCCTGCGATTGAGACAAACAGAGGTTGGAATATTACCAAAGGAAACAAAGATGTCATCGTTGCAGTGGTTGATACGGGGGTTGATATGAATCATCCTGACCTGAAGGGCAAGCTCCTTGAGGGTTATAATGTGGTCGAGCCGGGAAGCCAACCGATGGATGATGTGGGACATGGAACACATGTCGCAGGCATTATCGGCGCTACTGTCAACAATAATGAAGGCGTGGCAGGCATGAGCTGGTATAACAAGGTACTACCGGTTAAAGTACTCGACAACTCGGGTTCTGGTACCACGTATGCCGTTGCCGAAGGCATCATCTGGGCAGCCGATCATGGAGCCAAAGTTATCAATATGAGTCTGGGCAATTATGCTGATGCACAATTTCTTCATGATGCCATTAAATACGCTTTTGACCGGGATATCGTCCTGATTGCAGCCACAGGGAACGATAATACCGAGCGTCCAGGATACCCTGCTGCTTATCCGGAAGTATTTGCCGTATCTGCTACGGACCCGGATATGAGCAAAGCTTCCTATTCCAACTATGGGGATTATGTAGATGTGATGGCTCCAGGGTCCAGTATCGCCAGTACCTATCCAAATAATCAGTATGCGGCCTTGTCTGGAACGTCCATGGCTAGCCCTCATGTAGCCGCACTTGCAGGTTTGATCCGTTCGTTGAACCCGGACTTGACCAACACGGAAGTGATGGATTTGATGCGCCAAAGTGTTATTGACCTCGGTGATCCGGGTCACGACAAGTATTTCGGCTATGGCCAAATCGATGTCTATAAGGCACTGCAAGCCGCATCAGGCAACAGCGCTCCTTTGCAGTTCTGGCCGCAACATGTCAGACAACAAATGGATAATACGATGAAAAAGTATACTCCTTAATCGTAATAACTCTACTCAGTAAAAATACAAAAGCAGCTGCGCCCCGGGGCGTACGCTGCTCTTTTGGTTTATATCCAATTCCCCGGGGCACCCGCTGCGCTTAGCGCTTGCGAGAAGATGTGCGGGCTTTACTTGATTTTTTTACGGATTTTTTCTTCGGATTATGGCTGGATACATAACAAGGGTCTTCTTCTTTGACAACAACAGGATACATGTGGTGATGAATCGGAACACAGTGATGTTTTTTGATCACTTCAATCGGGTGGATTACAGGCACGATTTGTGGGATGTAATAATCCTCAACAACCTGGATCGGGTCACAGACAATCGGGCAAAGCGGTGGACAGTAATGGTTCATTTCAAAACCAACTCCCTTTCTGGTGATACTATAACCTATTGCAGCAGGTCGAAAGTGGATTGGATGTATGTCCATAGTCCGAAAAATTATATAAGCGGTAGCCTGTCCGCCACTGTCCCACCCTGCCCAGGTGTTACTCTATCAATGACTTGGCACAGTACACGGAGTCCTTCACACAAAAGCTCAACGTTTGTTACAGTGAAGCAGATACGCAGACTTGGTGTATCCATCTCCCCTACATAACAGGCGGAACCTGGCAGGAAAGAAACCCCTGCAGCAAGTGACTGATGATGCAACTCACGCATATCCAGGTTACTCGGAAGTTGAAGCCACAGATTGAGTCCTCCCTCTGGCAAGCGCCATTGCATACCCGTAGTAGCATGCTGTTCCAGCACTTCGGATGCTGCGCACAAGCGAGAATACAATTCATCCCTCAATCGGGATACATAGGCACCGTACTGATTCTGAATGAAAGATTGCAGCGCCTTTTGTGTAAGCAGCGGACTCCCCAAATCGGCCGTAGATTTCGCGGCCACAAGCCGGGTCAATACACTTCCGTCTGCGATGGCGCAGGCTATACGGCAACCGGGAGAGAGCACCTTACTGAAGCTTTTGATATATACGACATGACCTGTCCCATCCATCGATTTAATGGACGCCGGAGGAGGCTCACGAAAATAAAGATCGGCAAAAGGATCATCCTCCAGAATGAGGCAGTGGTAGCTTTGCGCGAGATTAAGAAGCTGTGCCCGTCTTCTTGCACTCATCGTGATCCCTGTTGGATTGTGATAGGTCGGGATCGTATAGATCAGTTTGGGCGGATAGGTATCACATAATCGGGTCAACAGATCAATACGCATGCCTTCGTCATCCATCGGGACCGTAATGATCTTCGCGCCTCTACTCGTAAATACATCAATAGCTCCGGTATAGCTTGGTGCCTCCATGTACACAACATCCCCAGGTCCGACAAAAGTTCGTGCCACAAGATCGATCCCCTGCTGAGCACCACTTGTAATTAACATGCGTTCAGGTGCAGCCTGTAGTCCACGCTCGGCAAAATGTTCGGCAAAGATCTGTCTAAGTTCCCGATCCCCCTGAAAAGATCCGTAAGCTGCCATACGCTCTGTATGATCAGAGGAGAGTCGGTAGGCGCTGTCGATAATCTCGCGTGTAGGCAACAGTTCAGGCTGAATCGCTGACATATGAAGTTCATACCGTACTTGTGGTGACGTATCAAAATGTCTCCAGAGCTGGGCTCGCGGTAAATAATCCACCAGTGCCATCTGCCAATTCCATGACGTACTAGATTCACTGTTGGCATGGTTTCGCTGCGCTCGGTCCACATCCTCCATCTGATCCACGTTCAATGTACCTCTCACATAACAACCTTTCCCCTGGGAGCAGGTGATCAATTGAATCGCTTCAAGTTCAGCATACGCTTTGGATACAGTAACCAGGCTGACACCCAAATCCGCGGTCATTTTACGAACAGAAGGAAGCCGGGTTCCGGGTTCAATGAGTCCTGATCTGATGCGATCGGCAATCGTTAGCGCAATCTGCACGTACAATTTGGTACTGCTTCCCCGCTTTAATTCAATATGCATGTGTGCTCCCCCAACTGTTATGATCTTCATTTTACTGTTATAGTGTAGTCCGTCTATTATAGTTTATAATATCAGTATAACAGTGAATAACAGGAGATGAGAATAACATGAGTATCCCTTGGTCCAAAATGGCACAAAACACCCCGTCCTCTGTCGTTCGCGACATGCTCCAGGCCGCTCAGGCACCTGGAATGATCTCACTAGCCGGTGGATTACCAGCCCAGACTTCATTCCCGCTGGAAGCTATCCGCGTTGCATATGAAAAAGTATTTATGAGCGGAGCAGCCGCTCTTCAATATGCGGAGACTGAGGGTTACCGTCCTCTTCGCGCCAAAATTGCCGAACGTCTTGAATCCAAGGGCATTCCCGCTTCACCCGATCACATGCTTCTCACTACGGGTTCACAGCAATCCATTGACTTGGTTTGCCGCATCCTTCTTGACCCAGGTGACCGCGTATTGGTTGAATCACCAACCTACCTCGCTGCTCTGCAAGTCATTCATTCCTATCAGGCTGAATCTCACGGAGTAGCCTGTGATGATCACGGCATGTTGCCTGAATCTCTGGAGGAACAGCTCCAGTCGCATCGTCCAAAACTTGTCTACATTAATCCCACGTTCTCCAATCCTACGGGAAAAGTGTGGTCACGAGAAAGAAGACAGCAGGCTGTGGATCTGTGCCGCAAGTATGGTGTACTCATTCTGGAAGATGATCCCTATGGTGAAATTCGGTTCAATCCGGAGCAATTGGATGTCCCTGCTCTCGCAGAACTGGATGCAGTATCCTATGACGGCCCTTCTAACGTTATCTACACCAGTACATTCTCCAAAACGGTAGCACCTGGCCTTCGTACGGGCTGGATACTGGCTGCTCCCGATATTGTCAAAATGGCAGCACGAGCCAAACAAGGTGCAGACTTGCACTCCAGCAGCATTGACCAAAGAGCGCTTCATGCACTGCTTGAATCTTTCGATCTGGATGCGCATATCCGCCATATTTCAGAGGATTACGAACAACGCATGAAAACACTGACGACTCTCATGGCAGCCAAAGCCTGGGAAGGCATCTCGTGGAATTCACCACAAGGTGGCATGTTCTTGTGGCTGCAACTGCCTGAAGGCATGCTAGCAAGCAATCTGTTCACATATGGTATCCAGGAGAAAGTGTGCATTGTCCCGGGTGATTCCTTCTATGCAGGTACACCAGAGTTAAACCGCATGCGAATCAACTTTACTCATACGGACCCTGAGCTTCTTCCGGAAGCGGTGGAAAGAATGGATCGCGCCATCCAACGCTGGCATGCTTCCTTGACATCGGACAGTGTTGTTACACTGTAATGAACTGTCATAAACGTTTTGCTGTCCACTAGCGTATGAAGGTTAATGACTTGATATGAGAAACAAAAATAAGGCGGCATGCCCGAGAATCTCGGGCATGCCGCCTTATTTTATAGAACCTGTTATCAACAGGAGTTATGTTTGTTCAGATGTTCATGGGTCCTTCTGATCAGTCAGGCCATCGGATGAATCATACGAGTTGTCCTCGACTGATAGGTGGACTACATTGTGTTGCTATAATGTTGTTGTTGCAGTTAGGAAAGCTTACCGTAAGCCGGGTTCTGTGCTCTTCGTGGTTCATACGGGAACTACCCTCCCACCAGAAGCGACAATCATCTATCTAGGCCATACATTGCTGCACAGCTCAAGCGACCAACCTAGACACACCTCGGGCTAAGGTTGCCTCCTCCGAAAAGGCGGCTGTGTCCCATTAGGTCTTGCTCCAGATGGGGTTTACCAGGAACGAAGTCACCAGCGTTCCTCGGGGTCTCTTACACCTCGGTTCCATCCTTGCCTGTGCCGGAAAATCCGGCCATCGGCGGTCCATTTCTGTGGCACTATCCTTCAACTCGCGCTGACTGGACGTTATCCAGCATCCTGCCCTGTGGAGCCCGGACTTTCCTCTCGTGGCAACAAAGGCCACCAGCGATTGTCTGTCAAACTTTCCGAACAACATTACATAGTATACAGGCATTTAGGTTCCCAGACAAGCTTAATATTACTGGAAGCCGTACATCAACGGTCTTTTTAGATAAACTGGAATACTTCCGTATTTACCTCTGAAGCTGTAACTTGCGTATCATATCGTTTTTCTTCCAAACGGGAACGAAGCCAATCCGCTGTTTTTGGTTTCATAATCTTCTCGGAATTATGTCCCGGGTCGATGATACACATACCTGCCATTAACGCATCATGAGCCGTGTGGTAATCGATATCTCCAGTCACAATAACATCCGCACCTTTGAAGCGGGCAGTGAGCGCATAACGGCTGCCAGAGCCGCCAAGAACCGCAGCTTTTTTGATCTGCTTGTTCAGATCTCCTACTACACGCACATGAGGCACACTGAATTGGGTCTTCACAACCTCCACAAGCTCACCTAATGTCTTAGGTTCCTTAAGGGGTCCCAAACGTCCCAGACCAAGCGTACGGCCCTTTAAATCCATTGCATAGAGGTCATAGGCGACTTCCTCATACGGATGAGCCTTAAGCATCGCCTGAACGACCTTACTGCGCAGACTTTGGGGTACGATGGTCTCAATCCGCATTTCTTCCACACGTTCCATCTGCCCTTGGGTACCGATAAACGGTTGAGTCCCTTCACCAGGTACAAACGTTCCTGTACCTTCCGTGTTGAAGCTGCACTTGTTATATTGACCGATACTACCCGCTCCGGCTTCCAGAATGGCCTGAAGAACCTGTTCATGATGGGTACGAGGCACAAACACAGCCAGCTTGTACAGATGATCTGTGTGTACATCTTCCAACGATTCTTTACTCTCGATGCCAAGTGCCTCGGCCATCCAGTCGTTCATACCACCCTCGGCCACATCCAGGTTTGTATGACTAATATAGACAGCAATATCATGCTTAATCAGCTTTTCATACAATTTACCCATCGGTGTATCTGTACTCAGTGACTTAACCGGACGGAAAATGATCGCGTGATGAGCGATAATCAGGTTGGCACCGATACGAATCGCTTCGTCCACCACTTCATCCGTCACATCCAAAGCAACCAATACGTGACTGATTTCTTTTTGCAAACTGCCGAGCTGCAGACCAATGCGGTCATCCGGTACAGCCAGATGTTTGGGAGCGAGTTGCTCCATCAGTTGAATTACAGTTTGACCTTTGGCAAACATGCCAAAACCTCCTTCAAGTTTGCGATAAGGCGCTCTACCTCAGCCGCCTTGTCCCGGGAAGAATCCTGATCGGATTTGGAGATCGAGTTTACAACCCCTTGCAGCTTGATGATCTCACTTTCCCATTTGGCAAAAAATACATCCGATGGACGATCCACCAAATAAGGTCCCATACGCAGCAGCAAATCTTCCGTTAATTCTGCCCCGCCTTGAAGCGGACGTGCACGATACACCTCTACATTGGCAATCGGGCTTACGGATTGTGGCATCGCCGTTATAATCTCATAGATCTTGCCATCTTCTTCGAGCAACTGTTCTGCTACAACCACCCAGTGATGCTCCAACAACCAGCGTCTGAGGATATCCTCTCCCACATTTGGTTGCAAAATAAGTAACTGGACTCCTTCCAGTTTGGATAAACCTCGGTCCAAAATAGAGGCAATCAGGGCACCACCCATGCCTGCAATGGTGATGACATCCACTTCACCCGCAGTGATCACATCAAGACCGTCTCCACGACGCACCGTTATTTTTTCTTTCAAGCCAGCATCGCTGACTTGTTTGCATGCAGCATCATAAGGGCCAGGATTGACTTCCCCGGCTACTGCACTTGCAGCTTTCCCACTGCGGATTGCGGCTACTGGCAGCAACGCGTGGTCTGAACCGATATCAGCCATGCAGCTGCCATCGGGAATTTGATCATGTATTCGCTGTAATCGATTCGAAAGTTTCATGAAGCACCTACACCATTCATTTAATTTATTGATTTGCATTGAACAAGGAAAAGCGATAAAATAAAATCCAATAAAACATTTCAAGGATGAATTTCCAAAACCAAGAAATCAAGACGTTTAAATTAAAAATAAAGGAGACCCCGCCGCCGCTAAAGCGTCTTACGGAAAGTCTCCCATAGTTCGATTATTCGAGGAAATCCTTGAGTCGTTTACTACGACTCGGGTGACGCAATTTACGAAGAGCCTTGGCTTCGATCTGACGAATACGCTCACGCGTAACACCAAATACCTTGCCAACTTCCTCCAGCGTTCTCGTCCGTCCATCGTCCAGACCAAAACGTAGACGAAGCACGTTCTCTTCACGTTCAGTCAGTGTATCCAATACATCTTCGAGCTGTTCTTTGAGCAACTCATACGCAGCAGCATCCGCCGGAGCAAGTGCTTCCTGATCCTCAATGAAGTCACCCAGATGGGAATCATCTTCCTCACCAATCGGAGTTTCCAGAGAAACCGGTTCCTGTGCAATCTTCGTAATTTCACGAACTTTCTCTACACTCAGATCCATCTCAGCAGCGATTTCTTCTGGTGTCGGTTCACGCCCAAGTTCCTGCAACAGCTGACGGGATACCCGGATCAGCTTATTAATCGTCTCCACCATGTGCACAGGGATACGAATGGTACGCGCCTGGTCAGCAATAGCACGAGTGATCGCTTGGCGAATCCACCACGTAGCATACGTACTGAACTTGTATCCTTTTTTGTGGTCGAACTTCTCAACCGCTTTGATCAGACCCATATTACCTTCCTGAATCAAATCAAGGAACAACATTCCACGTCCAACGTAACGCTTGGCGATACTGACTACAAGTCGAAGGTTCGCTTCAGCCAAACGACGCTTGGCCTCTTCATCCCCGTTCTCAATCCGTTTAGCCAGTTGCACTTCATCATCTGCCGACAGCAGTGGCACACGACCAATTTCCTTGAGGTACATACGGACAGGGTCATTGATTTTGATACCTGGCGGCAAGCTCAGATCATCATCAAAGTGGAATTCGTCCTCTCCCTCTCTGGTGTTGTTCTCGGAATCTTCACTAGGACGAAGTGTAACCTCTTCATTATTTTCATTCACTACATCGATACCCAGATCGCTCAGTTGCTCATAGAACTCATCCATTTGCTCTGCATCCTGCTCAAAAGGAGAGAGTTTCTCTATAATTTCCTTGTAATTCAGCGAAGCTCTTTTTTTACCTGATTCAATCAATTGATCTTTAACCTGATCCAGTGTCAATTCTGTTTCTAGTTCAGTATGCTGATCATTCGCCATAACTCGACTCCCTCCTCCCTAGAAACATCTAATCATCAGACGTTCACTGTCTCTCTAGGGCAATCATTTCAATTGCAATCTGTGCCGCGCGTACAGAATCACCTGCCCGCTCTGCAGCAATCATTTCTTCTTTTTTCAAATCGTACTCTTTCTTACGCGGATGCTTCAGCACTTCCCTGATGCAATCATCGAGCATTTGAATACTCCATTCACCTGGACCATCCATCATCGAGATTGAACTGACCGTTTTTTCCAGGCGATCGTCATGCAGTGAAGACATAAAACGGCTTGTATCCGACGGTTTGCCTTGCGCATAGTAGGCATATAGATAAGCAGCAATAGCTGCATGATCCTCCAAGTTAAAAGCTTCACCAAGATGTTCATTCACGTACTGGGCAGCCTCATCATCCTGCAACATCCAGGCAATCAGTTTGCGTTCGGCAGCGTGATAAGCCGGCAACAGATTCGGTGTAGGCACCTGCCTATTTTGTTGCCTACCATTATTCCACCTTTTCGGGTTATTATCCCCGTACTGGAGGTTATTTTTCATTGCCTCCCGTTCTTCATTACACTCCTGCTTCAATGTTTCGAAGGATACGTCCACTTCTGCAGCCAGTTCACGGAGATACACTTCCCTCTCTGTTGGAGAAGGTAAGGGTGCAATCAATTTTACTGCTTCTTTCGAATAGGCGATTTGTCCGCCACCCTCTAGCAGTATATGGCTTTTTTTTAAGTTTATAAGTTTAAATTTTGTAGTTGTCACGGCACCGTCCACAATCTGGTTTCGGAACCGTTCACCACCATGCTTCCGGATAAAATCATCCGGGTCAAGTCCCTCGGGAATGAGAGCCACTTTGACCTGCAATCCAGCTTCCTCAAGAATAGGGAAATTTTTGAGTGCAGCAGCCTGTCCTGCTCTGTCGCCGTCATAACATATGATGACTTCGTCGCACATGCCTTTAAGCATCAGTGCCTGATTCTCGGTTAACGCAGTACCCATTGCCGCTACACCATTCTGGATATCCTGATCCCATGCGGAGATGACATCACCATATCCCTCAAACAAAATGGCTTGTCTTTGTTTGCGAATTGCATTTTTGGCATGATGCAGATTATAGAGAACACGGCTTTTGTTAAATAACCGGGTTTCCGGTGAATTTAGATACTTCGGTTGCCCATCTCCCAATATGCGTCCTGCAAATGCAATTGGCTTACCGCTCCTGCCATTAATCGGGAACATAATCCGGTCTCGGAATCGGTCCACATATCCCTGACCTTCATTTCGCGGTGACAGAAGTCCACCCTTTTCCATCTCTTCGAGCGGATAGTTACGTTTCTCGAGAAATTGTACCAGTGTGTCCCAACGATTTGGTGCGAAACCAATCTGGAACTGGTCGATCAATTTGTCGCCAAAACCTCTTGAGCGTAAATACTCCATAGCTGACTTGCCATGCTCTGTATTTTTCAACAAAAAATGATACAGCTTCGCGGTAAGCTCATAAGCCTCCAACAGACGTTCAGTCTCCGGATTCACATGAGCAGATTCACGCCCTTGCCAGTCCCCCATAGAGATGTGACTTTCTTCCGCCATCGTTTTGACAGCCTCGGGAAAGGATAACCCTTCGATTTCCATCCTGAATTTGATGGCATTTCCACCCGTGCCGCAACCGTAGCAGTAGAAAATTTGTTTCTCAGGTGTAACGGTGAACGAAGGCGTCTTCTCGGAATGAAAAGGACAGAGGCCCTTCATATACTTCCCCTGTTTGGTCAGATGCACAAATCGGCTCACCGTATCGACAATATCATTCTGCTGTAACACCGATTCAATAATACTTTCGGGTATACCGCCTTGTCCGGTACTCATCTCTGGCCACCTTCATCTCTTCAACACGTAAATATAATTCGATAAACTTACACATTCTCCTGCAAATCTTTTAAAAGTTTTGTCAGTTTATGTTGAAACATTTCTCGATCCTGCTCTGTGAAAGGCTTTGGGCCTTTCCCGTAATGGCCTCTTTTTCGTGCTTTTGCCGCAGTATGACGAGAATCCAACATGAAATCAATGTCACGATCGTTGAATTCACGACCACGAAAAGACAAAACATAACAACGTTTGCCGAGCGCAAGTGCCGCAAGTCCATAGTCCTGAGTGATAACCACATCATATGGCTTAATATGATTAGCAATATACAGGTCTGCGCTCTGATCACTGCGATCCACTTGCACGGTTCGTACCCCTTCTCCTCCTTGAAGCAAATGATCAAATGAAGAGACTAACAGTACGGGGATGTTGAAAAGGCGAGCGGTTTGCGCAATCTCGGTTTTGACCGGGCAAGCATCACCATCCACAACAATGTGACGTATATTTAACTCACTCAAACCCAGACCACCCGGTTTCATAAAATAGCTGCATATTGTTATATACGACCCCGGCCAGGCAAAATCCTTCTGGCACAACAAGGGAAATCAAAGGCTAAAATACGGAGCGGTTGTAAAAAATACATTTCACAACCCGTTCCGTATATTTATACCCTCATATATCCTTCTTTAATACTGAATTTTAGCTTTGCGCCAAGTCTGTGGAAAAGGACTCATGAAATACGCCCAATTACCAAACCAACTTGGAAAAATCAGCAAATCCTTTCAAGTCACGATCAATAGCCGCGAGCAAGGCAAGTCGATTCGCCCGAACAGCTTCATCTTCGGCCATAACCATAACCGAATCGAAGAATGAGGTAATACCATCCTTCCAGGCAGATGCAATAGCCAGTGCTTCAGCAGCATGATGCTGAGTCAACGCCTGACGATATTCTGCATTCGTTTTGCTCCATGCCTCATGTAGCTGACGTTCTCCATCTTCCGTGAACAGTTCTGGATGTACGGAAGCATTGGATGCTTTGGCAGCCAGATTACCCACACGGTTGAACGATTCAACCGTTGTTTTGAATGCGTCTCCTGTCATAACAGCCGCCATCAACGCTTCACCTTTTGGAACCACAGCGCTGATATCATCGAATCCGGAAGAAATTACAGCATCCACTACGTCGTAGCGAACGGTTTCGGACAACAATTTTTTCACACGAAGACCAAAGAAGTCTTGCAGATCTTTACGAACCTCTTCATCTGCACGTTTCAACAGGTTCATCTGGGCATGCACTTGAAGTGCTACTCCGAACACGTCTGACAATGTCAGCGGAAGCTTGTGATCCAGCAAAATCTGTACAATACCTGCAGCCTGACGGCGCAGCGCGTACGGATCCTGTGAACCCGTTGGAATAATGTTGATGGAGAAACAACCCACGATTGTATCCATTTTGTCAGCAGCACTCACAATGGCACCCACAAGAGAAGCAGGGGATTGATCTCCAGCGAAACGTGGCTGATAGTGTTCAAATACCGCTTTGGACACCTCATCTTTTTCGCCGGCTTTACGAGCGTAATCCTCACCCATCACACCTTGCAGTTCCGGGAATTCACCCACCATCAGTGTTACCAGATCGAATTTGCAGATATCTGCTGAGCGGCTAACGGATTCAGCAACATCACCGGATACTTGCAGTTTGGCAGCAAGTCCATCGGCAATCTTGCGAATACGGCGTACTTTATCTCCAACCGTTCCCAATTCTTCCTGGAAGACGATACTTTCCAGCTTCGACAATGCATCCTTAATCTGTAGCTTCTGATCTTCCTCATAGAAGAACTTGGCATCAGACAGACGTGCACGCAAAACTTTTTCATTTCCTTTGGCAATAACGTCCAATGAATCACTTCCACCGTTACGTACCGTCACGAAGAATGGCAACAATTGTCCTTCATTGTCCAGTACAGGGAAATAACGCTGATGCTCACGCATGGAAGTAATCAATACTTCTTGTGGAATATTCAAGAATGAAGAGTCAAATGTTCCGAACAATACGGTAGGTGTTTCCACCAGGAACAGGACTTCCTCCAGCAAGTCTTCCTTAATCGCGATATCCCATTTTTTCTCAGCAGCCAGTGCCTGAATCTGGGATACAATCATCTGTTCACGTTCCTGAATATCAGCAATGACATGTTCTGCACGCAACACTTCCACGTATGAAGACGGATTGGAGATCACGGCCTCCTTACCGAGGAAACGATGTCCGCGAGTTACATTACCCGACTTAACACCTGTCACTTCCAGATCGATAACTTCACTGCCGAGCATAGCCACAATCCAGCGGATTGGACGTACAAATTTGAAATCATAGGAAGCCCAACGCATGAATTTCGGGAACGTCATGGCATGTAATACAGAAAGTAATCCTTCGCCAACCACAGAAGCAGTCTCTACACCTTTGCTGCTCTTTGTTGCATAGATATATTCGACACCGTTCAGTTCCTTGAACGTGAACTGGTCGGGTTCAACACCTTGACTGCGGGCGAATCCGAGTGCAGCCTTGCTCCAATTGCCACTGTTGTCCAGTGCAATTTTGCGTGAAGGACCTTTCACTTCTTCCTCAATATCTTCCTGCTTCTCAGCCACATTTTGAATCAAAACAGCCAGACGGCGCGGTGTGGCATACGCGTTCACTTCACCATAAGCAATGCGGGATGCGTCAAGCCATTTCACGACACGCTCTTGCAGCTGTGCGATTGCTGCGCGCATAAAGCGTGCAGGTACTTCTTCCAACCCGATTTCAAACAACAGATCCTTAGACATGCTCGGCTCCCCCTTTCTTGATCAGCGGGAAGCCTAGCTTCTCACGCTCTTCCATATATGTTGCAGCGACTTGGCGAGCCAGATTACGGACACGTGTGATGTAACCCGTACGTTCCGTTACACTGATGGCCCCACGTGCATCCAACAGGTTGAACGTGTGGGAACATTTCAGCACATAGTCATATGCAGGGAATACCAGATGCTGCGCCATGGCCTTGTTTGCTTCTTCTTCATGCATGTTGAAGAGTGTAAACAGCATTTTGACATCAGATACTTCAAACGTATATTTAGAGTGTTCGAATTCTGGCTGACGGAATACATCACCATAAGTGATACCTTCCACCCATTCCAGATCAAACACATTCTCTTTATCCTGAATGTAAGAAGCCAAACGCTCCATACCATACGTAATTTCAACAGCTACCGGATTTGTCTCGATTCCACCAACCTGTTGGAAATACGTAAATTGTGTAATTTCCATTCCGTCCAACCATACTTCCCAACCAAGACCTGCACAACCAAGGGAAGGATTCTCCCAGTTATCTTCAACAAACCGAATATCGTGTTTGAGCGGATCAATGCCCAGACGTTTCAGACTTTCCAGGTAAATTTCCTGAATATTGTCCGGTGAAGGCTTGATGATTACTTGGAACTGATGATGCTGGTACAGCCGGTTAGGGTTCTCACCATAACGTCCATCCGAAGGACGACGGGAAGGCTCCACATAGGCTACTTTCCAAGGTTCGGGTCCAAGCGAACGCAAAAAGGTCATCGGGTTCATCGTACCTGCCCCTTTTTCCGTATCGTATGGCTGGACAATAATACAGTTATGCTCGGCCCAGAATTGTTGCAGCGTTAGAATCATCTGCTGAAAATTCATAATCATGCTCCTTTTCAATGGTTTGTTAGCAAGCTTAGGACGGTGAAGACAACAATAAATAGCCCCCGTCCTACGCCTGTTGTACAGACGTAGGGACGAGAGCTATTCCCGCGGTTCCACCCTACTTGGCTTAGATCAAACAGGATGATCCTGTTCGTTCCAGCCCACTTTTCCGTGTCCATTCATGCTCCCGAGTGCCGTTTCAAAGACCGATTCAGCCAGGCTCCCACCATCCCCGGCTCGCTCATTCATGATTCTCAAGTGTTATACAACGACTTGTCTCCATAAATGCAATAAATCTAGTCCTTTACTTTCTCGTTCAATGCATGTCTCATAAAGAGAAATTATATTTCATAATATATAAAATCTAGTATGAAGTCAAGATATAGTTTCACTTCCACCAAAACGCCTCAAATCCCGTACTTCTCCATCTGATCGAGGAAAGAACGGGATTTAAGATTCAGACCAAGCTGATGATCCATAAAGGCACGCATCAACTTTTTGATCTCATCACGGGTAGACTCACTCACTGATATATTCCCCAAGCGCTGCAGATCCAACTGTGCGAACAAACGCAACAACTTCAGAGCCTTTGGACTTACTGACATCGCTGGAGGATCGAAATGTTTGCATGCTCGACACAAGACTCCACCAAGTCTGGGGCTTATAAACAACTGCTCATCTGGTCGCTCCTGGTTACAGGAGATGCACTCATCGAACTGCGGACCATATCCGGATGCCTGTAATATTTTCATTTCGTACAGACTTGTAATAACAACCGGATCTTTCTCTTCCTTCAACGCCTGCAAACACGCCTTTAACTGTTTGAACCAAAATGTACCTGTCTCTTCATCCTGAAGCACCCGATCCAATAGTTCACACGCATAAGAAGCATATGAGGCCTTGACCAGATCTTCACGCAAATCATGATAAGATTCAACAATTTCTCCAGCGTTCAGTGTGCCTAGACCTGTATTGCGAAAATATACATATTGACCATACGTAAACGGCTGCACCAGTGCAGCATGTCGGCTCTTGGGCTTTTTGGCACCGCGGACGAGTACCCCTACTTTCCCGCCGCTTTCGGTGCAAAGCGTAATGATTTTGTTCCCTTCGCCGTAGTCCATGCTGCGGATGACAATCCCTTCCACCCTGTATAGCATGCCTCGTCACCTAACCATTCCCGAATCAGCCAATTATCCTTCGGCTTCTTCATCTTCAATCACTTCCCTTGCATTATCCGACTCCTGTCCTAACGAGTTACACGCCTCGGTATATAACAAATAGGACTCCACATCCCCCGTCATCGCAAAAACCTTCCACGAAAAATCTCGCATCGGAATTTCATCCTCTCTTCGGAAATGACGTCTGCATCTACCAAATAGGATGGAGTCTTGCAAGGTAAACTATGTGTTGCAATTACTGGATACAATTCCGAAGATTAGTCGCGGCCAAAGCCAAGGTCACGTAGAACTCTATCCTGATTTCTCCAGTCTTTTTTCACTTTAACCCACAGGTCCATGAAAATTTTGGAGCCAAGCAAATTCTGAATGTCATGTCGAGCTCGTTTACCCACTTCTTTCAGAAGGGCACCTTGCTTGCCGATAATGATGCCTTTTTGCGAATCCCGTTCCACAAAAATCACGGCTGAGATATAAACGACACCATTATCCTGCACTTTCATATCTTCGATCGTTACTGCAATGGAGTGAGGCACTTCTTCACGAGTCATTTGCAGAATTTTCTCACGAATCAACTCGGCACATACAAACTGCTCCGGATGGTCAGTAACCTGGTCATCAGGATAGTACTGTGGACCTTCAGGCAAATACTTGCCGAGCTGTTCCAACAACGTGCTGACGTTGCTGCCAAGCATGGCAGAGACAGGAACGATTTCAGCGAAATCGTGAAGCTTGCGATACGTCTCAATGAGTGGAAGCAGTGCTTCCGGCTCAATTTTGTCAATTTTATTCATGACAAGAATGACAGGCGTACGAATATTTTTCAACTGTTCCGCAATATAACGGTCACCGCCACCCATGCCTTCCGAAGCATCAATCAGGAACAACGCTGCTTCTACTTCTCCAAGTGTGTTCAGAGCAGTCTGGTTCATGTAATCGCCAAGTTTGGATTGACGTTTGTGAATACCCGGTGTGTCCAGAAATACGATTTGTTGATGTTCGGATGTATACACACCATGAATTTTATTACGTGTGGTTTGTGGCTTGTCCGACATGATCGCAATTTTCTGTCCGATCACCTGGTTCATCAGTGTGGATTTACCTACGTTTGGACGTCCAATAATAGCTACAAAACCGGATTTGAATGCTTGTTTTTTCATATGTTCCTCCTCAGGCGCCTAGGCCTGGAATATTGGTTTATTTTTTGGCAGAATTCAGATCAGAAGGCCCAAAAGCCCAAGGTAACAGTTCAGCAACGGTGGTCTCTTGAAGATCACCCTTCATGTTCCCCAAGATAACTTTCATATCCGGTTCACACAGTTCGTACATCACCTGACGACATACGCCACATGGAGCAATCGGACCATCCGTGTCGCCCACAATGGCAATCGCTTTGAAGCTGCGAGGCTTCTGCCCACCTGCAATGGCACTGAACATCGCCGTACGCTCAGCACAGTTACCTGGTGTATACGCAGCATTCTCAATATTACAACCATGATGCACATGACCTTCACTGTCAAGCAAAGCCGCGCCTACACCAAAATGGGAGTATGGCGTATACGCCTTCGTACGTGCCTTAATTGCCTCTTGCATTAACAAACCGTTATCCATCATTATTCTCTCCCTTAGGGTGCAATATAAAGTTAGTACCTACGAATTAAGTTCAACCAAAGCCAAATTCACACTAGTCACTCCGAGTCCAGAATAACCCTTCGATCGCTGTTATCCCCAGATTTTTTGATTCACTTTTTCAATGTGAAAATCCGGTGATAAAGGCGAACGCTTCGCTTCTACAGGTTTATTTCTGTCCTCTTCGTTATCGTGTGATGTCTACAAGTTCCACTTTTAAAAAAGGTCTAACTTCACAAATTTGTGTAGTATTAAAATCAAAACAAGGTTAAAACAAAATCATTACAAACCCAGCCAGCTCATCACCGGCTTAATGAAAACGATACAACCGATGATGACGGCGAATACCGCAGCCAGCAGAACTGCCCCAGCCGCGGAATCCTTTGCCGCTTTTGCCAGCGGATGGATATGGGGGTGTGCCAAGTCAACCGCTGCCTCTACAGCCGTGTTCATCAATTCAGTCACCAGGACCAAAAAGACAGCGGTCAGCACAAACATCCAATCCGTTCTTGAGATTCTGAAAAAAAAGCCGGCTACACACATCAAAATAGCCACTCCCGTGTGAACTCTCACATTACGCTGAGTCCGCAACCCATATGCGATTCCTTCCGCAGCATTGCGGAATACCAGACCCCAGGAGCGCCTTTTCATTATCGTGTCAACCCGGCCTGGGCCAATACCGCTTCTTGTTTGCCCATCATTTCAGCCTCACTTGCTTCATCCTGATGGTCGTATCCGAGCAGGTGCAAGAAACCATGGACAAACAGAAAACCAAGTTCACGTTCAAATGAGTGTCCATACTCTTCACTTTGCAGGATGGTCCGTGGTACGGAAATGATGATGTCTCCAAGAACATCCGGCATTTCTTCCATTTCTTCATCTTCGTCCAGCTCATAGATAATATCGAGCTCTTCATCCACCGTTTCGTTCATCGCAAAAGACAGTACATCCGTAGGACGATCAATACCGCGATAATCACGGTTCAACTCATGGATCTGCTCATCGTTTACAAAAGTCAGAGCCACTTCCCCGTCTGCAACACCTTCCGCTTCTCCGGCGAGATTCAGCAACTGTTCCAGCATTGCAATCATTGGGTCTGTAATTTCTTTATCCTGTTGTTCATTATTCCATGCCAGATTAAGACTCATTCTTTCATAACTCCTGTCTGCTCATATTAGAGGTTGTTCAAAAAGCCTTACTAGCTTCATTCCATCTTCTCGGTACTGAGAACCGACCTTTTTGAACACGAACTATTATTAAATTAGCCTGCTTCGGGTGAAGTCGGCTTTGGTTTCTTAATCTCCTCCGGATATTCTATCCTGGAGTGGAAGATACCCATCACCGTTTCCTTCAATGTTCTGGCGACGATATCCAGTTCACGCATCGTAAGGTCACAATCATTGAATTGATGATCGTCCAATCGACCTTTAATAATCTTCTCAATCATGGACTCCACTTGCTCCACTGTCGGTTTGCGCAAAGATCTCACAGCAGCCTCCACACTATCGGCAATGCCAACAATAGCCGATTCCTTGGACTGAGCCTTCGGGCCAGGGTAACGGAAATCTTCTTCCGTGAAATCAGGCTCAACGCCTGCTTCTTCCGCCTGGCGCAGTGCTTTGTGATAGAAATAGTGAAGAAATGTCGTGCCGTGATGCTGTTCCGCAATATCCCGAATAGGTCTGGGCAGCTTGTAATCCTTCTGCATTTCCACCCCATCGCGCGCATGGGCAACGATAATGGATTTGCTCAGTTTCGGATCAATTGAATCATGCGGATTCTCCATATTGTTCTGATTCTCAATAAAATAGATGGGCCGCTTCGTCTTGCCAATATCATGATAATACGAACCCACTCGGCAGAGCAATCCGTTAGCTCCTATGGCTTCTGCTGCTGCTTCGGACAGATTGCCTACCATAACACTGTGATGATAGGTACCCGGTGTCTCCGTCAGCAACTTACGTAGAAGCGGATGGTTCGGATTAGACAGTTCTACCAGTTTGAGCGCTGACAAAATGCCAAATGAAGTTTCAAAAAATGGCATCAACCCAATGACCAGTATGGCAGTCAGCACGCCACCAGCAAATGCAAACCCAACGCCATACAGCGTCGTGGTTCGATTCCAATCGCCCGAGTCAATCAAAGCCAAGGTGAAGACGGCTATGGACCCGAACAAGCAGACCATAATGGCCCCTTTCAGGATCGTGGATCGCTGGCTAGCCTTATGTGTTGCGAAGATCGCAACAAATGAAACCAATACAGCGAAGAAACCCAGTTCGAAGTCAAAAAGTTGACCCTGATGCGTATTCAAAATAATGCTGGATAACATACCGATCAATATCGAACATACAAAGGCAAGCGACGTATCCAGCAATAAGGCAATTAACATCGCCCCTACCGCAACAGGTGCAAGGAAGCCCACATAAGACCGCTCATTGGTTTGGATAATCGCTGTCACATGCATAACTACAATCGTAATAATAAAAATGAGAACAAGCATCAACAGCTGCGCATTATTATATTTAAAGTGCGTTCCGCTGCCTTGCTGAATATACATCAGAATTGCTGCTGACAACAGGCAGGAAAACATAAGAAGACCAAGCTGTGGCCAGTAGTTCACTTCATTTTTAAGCAAATCATTCTCATCCAGCAAAGTATACATCTCCGGGGTGATCATCTCACCCTTGGCAACTAATGTGTCCCCTTGCTTGATAAAGACAGTTTGAGTGTTCTCACGCGCCTGAACTTTCGCTTCCTTGGTTCCCTCTTCATCGTAGAAGCGGTTAGCGGTCACCACGAGCCGAGCAAGCTCTTGCACGACCTCACGTTGCGTACGCTTACCAAGAGAGCTGACACTCACCATCTCAGCTACTTTGGCACGGGCAGTGGTTGCATCGCTGATCTGATCCGTCATTAACCGGGCAACAATATCCCTCGCAACCGGTTTCATCTCCTGGATATCATCCGATGTCAGACGTGAGATTTTGATGTAAGTTTCTTCGGGAATACGGTAGCTTTGCTCCTGTACCACATTTCTGATCTCTTCCAAAAGAGTCTCGGAGTATGTACCGGCTTTCCGATTATTATTGATATAGTTGGTCACAAAGTCCTTCTGGCGCTGCGGAATTTCATCCCGATAAATATCAATCTTGTCCTGACTTGAAATCTGATCATCCTGATTTAATCGATCTACACGGTCAAGCAGGGTAGTCATCAAATTTTCGTTTCGCAACTGGACAATCTGAAATATCGGCTGTACCCGTTCAGCAGCTTCTTCCTGTGCTTTGAGTGTGGCCTTGTTATTCGGAATCTGCATGGGCGCAGCAATATCCACTTCACTCCGTGTCCCTTCCTGAATATCATACCGCTCAGGGAGCAGCTTGGAAGCCAGACTTACGTAGAAAAGAATCACCAGAAACAAAAACAGAAGATAGCGTGCCCACACGCTATACTTCCATCCTGTAGCCTTATTCTGAAAAGATTTGCCTTTTGACGGTTCCTTCGAGGTCACTTTAGACAATCCCTTTCTATGCTTGATTTTCTGCGGCGTGGTTGTAAGCCACGATAATTTTCTGGACGAGAGAATGCCGCACAACATCTTGCTCGGCAAAATAGACAAATCCAATCTCGTTAACTTCGTTCAAGATCGTATTCGCTTCCACAAGCCCGGATTTCTTACCACGCGGTAAATCAATCTGTGTAACGTCTCCAGTGATGACCATTTTGGAGCCAAAACCAAGACGGGTCAGAAACATCTTCATCTGTTCCGGCGTTGTGTTCTGTGCTTCATCCAGAATGATGAAGGAGTCATCCAGCGTACGCCCCCGCATGTAGGCGAGTGGCGCGATTTCGATTAACCCTCGCTCTAGTGCCTTCGCGGTCTGTTCCTGTCCCATAACGTCATACAGGGCATCGTACAGTGGTCTCAGATAAGGGTCTACCTTCTCCTGAAGATCACCTGGCAAAAATCCAAGACTCTCTCCCGCTTCAACAGCAGGCCGTGTGAGTACAATGCGTTTGACGCTGCCTTCTTTAATTGCGGCAACAGCCAGTACAACAGCAAGGTAGGTTTTACCCGTACCGGCAGGACCAATGCCAAATACAATATCACGTTTTTTAATTGTAGTTACATAGTGCTTCTGTCCAATGGTTTTAACACGGATTGGTTTACCTCGGTATGTCGTCGTAATCTCGCCTTTGAACAGATCCAATAGTTGGTCTGCCCGCATATCCTTGGCAAGTTCAATCGCATACTTCACATCTCTCTCGGTTAACACATATCCATTGCGTATCAATTGCAGTAACACATCAAATAATTGTTCAAGCGATTCCACCTGCTGTGCGTTGCCAAAAATCACAATCTCCGCTTCACGGGATGCAATCTGGGCAGGAATCTCGGATTCAATCAGTTTAAGAAAAGTATCTTGGGGTCCAAAAAGGGATTGGCCCTCTCCCGCACTCTGGAGGGAGATTTGTATGCTGCGTGTTTGCTCTGACAAATATCCTCATTCTCCTTGACTATGGACTAGCGGAAGTTCTTCCGCAATGCTTTCTTCTACTTCAAATAAGACTTTCATATAAACTTTACCATTCTCTTTCTTCTCATGCAAAATTTTTTCACTTATAATTTTTGTTCCTTTGCCGTTTTTGGCCATAATATCATTCCTTGCCCCTTCCAATCCTTTCGTTCTGGCCCATTCTATCGTCTGTTGTTGCTCATGCTCTCGTGTCTCCAGATCTTTCTCTGTCAGCCAACCCATGGGAAGTGTAAAGGATCGCCACGTCAATGGTTTATGATTACTCTCGGTATCAAATGAACTGAAAGGTGTACTTCCGTACCCCCACAGTTGGATTGCCCATTTCCCCAGCACCATGTAAAAACGTTCTTTGCTCTCACCTGTCATTGTATTATGTTTTTGCACCAGCGGAACCTCTACCTGATACTCACGCCATACCAGACCACGAACTTCACCTTTGGCAACAATGGTTTTGGTGTTCTCCTCATCCCCGAGAATCCCCGAGATCAATACCTGACCCTTTTTGACACGCATGTCCTTCTGAACAACAGGGCGTCCCTGCTCCGCATAGATTTGAGTGACAACAGCATCTGACTTACTGATCAGATGTCTGGGATTCAGTAATGGTTCGCGCTTTGGTTGTGCCGATTCCACGACCTGAATGGTGATGGTTGTCCCCTCTTTGCTCACGCCAATCCAGGTTACATCCGGCAGAGCGAGTGCAAGCTGCCTGGAGAGCTTGTCTTGGCTTTGCAAGCGGAACCCCCATTGGAAAGGATATATGCCCTCTTTCTTCGCTGCTGCGAGCACCTCGTCGGTAGGAATGGTGACGTTACCCTTGACCTCCACATCCCATACCATGGACGACAACGCAAACAAAGCTGCCACAAAAAACAGCATCCCCCCAAGAAAGAACTTCCTCCGCAATAATCGGGCCGCAAAAAAAGGGAAACCACTGCGATGGGTTACTTTCACCCTACAGCCTGTCCGTTTCAACACAGGACGCAACCTGAAAAAATGCGGCAGCAGAATGTTCATCTCTGCCACGCGTCCATCGTGAGCACGCAGGTTCCAAACTTCCAGCCCCTGCTCTGCCACCGTGTTGATTAATGTTTCAATGTCTCCCCCAGTGACCGTGATTCGGACTGCTCCCCGCAGTTTATACAGACTGGGCTGCTTCATCCGTTCCCCTCCACTCCATTCATATGAATATCCAGAATCGTTCCTTCAACAGCTACTTCATCCGGCAAAATGTTACGTATCACCAAGGCAGTTCCTTTGATCTCCAACTGGCCTTGGGAAAGAGCCAACACGATACGATCCGGGGTGAAATGGATGACACCGCGATGATTCTCTATATACAGTTGCTTACTGCCAATCAGGGTTAACCGTGGCATATCATAAAGCACATCCTGCGGCAGATCCAACACTTCACTGGTCCATCTGCGCAGCTTGCGGCTGATCCGGGTCATTCGAAGGTCTTCCCCCTTCCTCTACAGTTCAACTTATGCGCAGATTCATGAATTTATGAAAATTCCGGAGCGTGTTAGGGACGAATGTTGAGAAAAAAGTAAGGAACACAGAAAAAGCCGTCTCCGGCGGCTTTCTGCGCACCAGAGACGGCTCTATTTTTCTGTTCATTATGAAGACTTGTTTACAGTTTCCCTCTTGTACCAAACGGCTGTTTGGAACGAGGAGGACCCAGTACTTCTGCCCACAGCACACCTGTACGAATATCGGCAGGGCGAAGCGGAGATGCTCCCGATTCATCGGTGTTGGGTATATCCCAACTGGAATCAGACACAACAGGTTTATTTGCAGAAGAGAAGCGATTTAATCTCTCTTGAATCAAACGCTCCTGTCGTTCCACTTCTTTCATTTGTTGCTCAAGCGAGCTTTCCGTTTCTCTTGAGGAACTCTCACTTCTGTGGTTACTGGCTGTGCTAGAAGAAGCAGCAGGCTCCGAATATGGCTGACCATACTGATTCTCATATTGTTCGTCTTCGTACCGATCGTCATACTGTTCATCATAACGGGGATCAGTATGTCCGGAAGACTGCTGCGGAGATGAATTGTCTCTTGAGCGTTCTTCCCGGTCTGAATCACCGCCGCCTCCAAACGTAGGCATCCCGCTGGCAGGACGCTTTTTGTTTGGATCAGCCGATTTGGCAGCTTTCCCCAAGAATGAGAAGAGCGCAAAACCGACAACAGCTACAATGTACAAGTTATCAAAAATCCATTCGAATAGGCCCATATGCACTCACCGCCTATCTTCCGTTTTTGGAATCACCCTGATCGTTGGAATTCGAACCTTCACCAGGTTTTCCCAATGTATTGCGCATTTGAGTATCTGCTTCAATATTTTTGAGATTCATGTAGTCCATCACACCAATTTTCCCACTACGCAAAGCCTCTGCCATTGCAAGTGGTACTGCGGATTCAGACTCAACAACGCGCGCTCTCATCTCTACAACGCGTGCTTTCATCTCTTGCTCTTGTGCTACAGCCATCGCACGACGTTCTTCCGCTTTGGCTTGAGCAATTCGCTTGTCAGCTTCCGCCTGCTCAGTTTGCAAGAAAGCACCAATATTTTTACCGATATCCACGTCCGCAATATCAATGGACAGGATCTCAAAGGCAGTTCCAGAATCCAACCCTTTGGACAAGACTGTACGAGAGATCAGATCCGGATTTTCCAAAACCACTTTATGCGTTTCTGCTGAACCGTTGGTACTTACGATCCCTTCACCGACACGGGCAATGATTGTTTCTTCACCAGCACCACCAACGAGTCGATCGATATTTGCACGAACTGTAATTCTTGCTCGAACATTGACTTCGATACCATCTTTTGCCACCGCAGATACAACAGGCGTTTCGATAACACGCGGGTTAACACTCATTTGAACCGCCTGCAATACGTCACGACCAGCAAGGTCAATCGCAGCAGCACGTTCGAATTCAAGTGGAATGTTTGCACGCTGGGCAGCGATCAGAGCGTTAACCACACGGTCAACGTTACCACCAGCCAGGAAGTGACTTTCCAGTTGATTCATCGACAATTGAATACCTGCTTTAGTGGCTTTGATCATCGGATTTACGATTCGGCTAGGTGTTACACGTCTGAGTCTCATCGCAACCAGTGTAATAATACTAACACGCACACCGGATGCAATTGCCGAGATCCAGAGCATGACCGGGAAAAAGCTGAAGAATACGCTCAATACGATGATGGCAACTACCGCAATGAGCAAAACCGTAATCATAGTTGGTTCCATTGTTTAATTTCCTCCATTTGCAATTTGAATTTGATAAAAACATTTGAGAAGACATTCACGAGTCTGCTGCTAAATTAAAGAATGCACCACCTCGCTGGCAGCTTCAGCTACGTAGTTATGTACATTGCCGAAGCGTTAATCCGCTTCGACAACAGAGCGGGTTACACCGGTAATGCTTGCTGAACCACAATCCGGGTACCTTCCGCTTTAATCACAATAATCGGGGTGTCAACCGGAATGAAATCACCATCTGTCACAACATCAATTCGTTCTCCTTCAAACATCGCTGTTCCAGAAGGTCGAAGCGGTGTGAGACTAATGCCTTGCAGTCCAATCAACTCTTTACGCTCGGTAGCGGATGAGTATCCACGCTCAGCGGACAGACTGTCACTCAGTATGAATCGATTCCATATCCCTCGATCTTTAAACAGTACTGCGATAATCGCAATCACTACCAATGCTGCTCCGAAAGCGATTCCCAAGGATACGAATGCATCACTCGTATCATAAGCAGCCCTCACAACACCTGCAACAAGCGCAATTGATCCCAGAATACCCAAAATACCCATGCTTGGTATGAACATCTCCAGAATCATCAAGATGAGTCCAACAGTGAACAATACCCACGTCTCTGCTCCTGCAAAACCGGCAACGTAATTTCCTGAGAAATACAGGACAAAACATACGATACCGACAATACCAGGTACTCCGAACCCAGGAACGATCAATTCAATGGCCACACCTGCGATTCCGAGGAACAACAATATGGTCATGACAACCGGATTGGTAAGAAAGGATGAGATGTTCTCTGCTGTCGTCCGTTCTACCTTAAATACGTCATCCTGACTGTAACCTGCCCAAGCTGCCGCTTCTTCCGGTGTGTTGCTGATGTGGTCGGCATAACCGACTTTCAGCGCTTCTTCAGCAGAGAGAGCAATAATCTCACCTTTTTGCTTGGTTTTATTAATCTCTGGCATTTCCACAACCATGTTAACATCCGTCATTCCAGCTGCAATCTTGCCATCACGACCACTGATCTCAGCTGCTCCCTGCATTTTGCTTTTCCAGAATGCAACAAGCTTTGGATCATCAACATGTTTACCCGTACTGTCCACCATTGCTGCCGCACCAATCATACTGCCTGGTGACATTACGATCTTATCTGCATTCAGAGCCAGAAAACTCCCGGCTGAAGCAGCATCTCCACGAACAAATGCAACAGTCTCAATCGGACTGTCCTTGATCAGGGTACCCAATGCTTCTGCAGTGTCGACACGGCCTCCCGGCGTATTGATATCAAGAACGATCAGGCCAGCATTCATCTCTTCTGCTTGTTTGAACCCGCGTTCCATGAACTTGCCAAGTCCCTGCTCGATTGGTTTATCAACCGGAATAATATATACGGCGCCACTCTTCTCAGCTGCATGCGCTGACGGTGATCCAATCCAGACAGGAAGCAACAGCGTCAGCAGCATTAAGAGCATCAATGGCCCCGTAAGCTTCTTCCGGCGCTTTCCCTTCACAATAGTCCCCCCTTTTCCATTAATGTTATACTGTCCAGCTTATGGTATTTATTACGTGCAATGCAACATTTCGTTTCAAAATCTTAAAATTATATTTGAAAACTCAATCAATTGCAAGAATAAAAAACCATAATAATATATATTAACCATTAAAAAGGAATTCTGTCATCCCAAAGACATCATGCCTTCAGATAAATGGAAAAAACACCTCCTGACAAGTCAGAAGGTGTTTATTGATTTGCTTTATTGCAGAAATTGTTGAACTGCTTGATTTACCAGTTTGCCGTCCGCTTTGCCTTTAACTTTCGGCATAAGGGCCGCCATGACTTTCCCCATCTCGGCTTTCGAAGAAGCACCGGTTTCCTGGATGGTCTGCTGTACAATAACTTTAATTTCTTCTTCGGTAAGCTGTGTGGGAAGGTACTGGATGAGTACTTCAATTTCCGCTTTTGCATTTGCCGCGAGATCTTCACGGCCCGCTTTGTCAAATTCTTGGAGGGCATCTTTGCGCTGTTTGATTTCACGACTCAGGATATCAAGCACTTCGTTGTCATCCAAATCTCTTTTCAAATCTATTTCAAGATTCTTGATCGTCGAACGAATCAACCGAATGTTGGAGAGTCTGAACTTGTCCTTACTCTTCATCGCTTGCTTCATATCTTCGTTCAATCGTTCGCTAAGATTCATGTAGTTAAAATCCTCCTAAAACTTTCTCTTACGAGCAGCCTCGGACTTTTTCTTGCGCTTTACGCTTGGCTTCTCATAATGCTTACGTTTCTTCACCTCAGCCAATACGCCATCTTTAGCGATGGAGCGTTTAAAACGACGAAGTGCAGCATCAATAGTCTCGTTTTTGCGAACTTTAGTTTCAGACACCAGTTTTCCCTCCCTCCGACCAGACCGTCCAAGAGCAATAACACGGTTCATCATCTTACATTATAGGCGAAAGATAATAAAGGTGTCAACCTCAATGTAATGATCACTTATTTGAATCCATTTTATAACTCAAAGGTATTATGAAATGAATTCATTATATAAGCATTTGGTCACACATTCGTGGATTTAATGCATATGACTAAATCCTCAATATTAGTACCCATTAGCTCGTTTATTTGTGAGAATCGGACAGACTTGTCAACACGCCAAGTCTGGTACCACCCAACAAATGATAATGCAGATGATGAACGGTTTGTTCTCCATCCTTACCACAATTATTGATTAAGCGATATCCCGTTTCCTCCACGCCAAGACGCTTCGCCGCTTCTTGAGCAGCCAGATGAATCTCGCCGATCAATGGCAGATCTTCTGCAGTAACTTCATTCATGGAAGCAATATGTTTCTTAGGAATGACAAGAACATGTGTCGGTGCAGCGGGCTGGATGTCATGAAAAACGATAACATGGTCATTCTCCAGTACTTTATTGGAGGGAATGCTGCCCTCTACAATTTTGCAAAATAAGCAATCCATAGTTCATACCCTCCTTTGTATTCCAGTGTATGTATTCCCTTCTATCATACTAGAAGTAAAAACCCACGTCCAATCTCTAGACACACAACCAGGCATTCCAGGTCAACTCTCCATCTATCATCGAGCCAAACACTTTACAACATTGGAAGTATACCAAGCCATTTTATTGAAATATGGTTTTATCACGCACTTTTCCCAATTAAACAAATATGTATGGTTAATGACACACAAAAGGAGATTGGTTAATTTGACCGTTTATCAACATGTACAGGAACTTATCGGTAATACGCCACTGCTTGAATTAACTCGTTATCCATTACCGGAAGGAATCCGCCTGTTCGCCAAACTGGAATTCATGAATCCCGGAGGAAGTGTGAAAGACAGGATCGGCAAGTATTTATTGGAGAAGGCCTTGGCACGAGGAGATGTTAAGCCAGGTGGAACGGTGATCGAAGCTACCGCAGGCAACACAGGAATTGGTCTTGCAATGGCGGCTGTAGGCCTGAATTTAAAGGTCATTTTCACAGTACCTCAGAAGTTCAGCGTTGAGAAGCAACTGTTGATGAAAGCCCTTGGTGCTACGGTCGTCAACACACCCACATCCGAAGGAATCACTGGTGCCATACGCAAGGCGGAATCGCTCGCGAAAGAAATACCAGGTTCGTATATTCCAGGTCAGTTCTCCAATGCGGATAACCCACTCGCACATTATGAACATCTGGGCCCTGAGATTTGGCGTGATCTGAACGGGCAGGTGGATGTATATGTCGCCGGAGCCGGGTCTGGCGGAACTTTCATGGGGGTATCTCGCTTTTTGAAGGAGCAAAACCCGTTAATTAAAACATGTATCGTAGAACCCGAAGGTTCCATTCTGGCAGGAGGTCCATCGGGACCACATCGTACAGAAGGAATAGGGGTCGAAACATTATCTTCTTTTATGGATGTGAGTTACTTTGATGCCATTCATACGATCTCAGATGAAGATGCCTTTGAGCGGGTCAAGGATCTGGCCTTGTTGGAAGGCTTACTGGTAGGAAGTTCCTCAGGTGCAACTATGCAAGCCGCATTAAACGAAGCTGTTCACGCAGCTCCCGGAAGTAACATCGTTGTTATTTTCCCGGATAGCAGCGAACGGTATTTAAGCCAAAATATCTATAATGGAGGACAATGAAATGAAACCAAAAACCAAGCTGATTCATGCAGGTGTTGTTGGTGATCCACACACTGGAGCAGTGAGTGTACCGATCTATCAAGTGAGCACGTATGAGCAAGAATCGGTTGGCGTACACAAAGGATACGAGTATTCACGTACGGGCAACCCTACCCGTCATGCGTTGGAAGAAGTCATTAAAGAGCTGGAGGATGGCGTTCGAGGGTTTGCTTTTAGTTCGGGCATGGCTGCAATTCACGCTGTACTTTCTCTGTTAAAAACTGGAGATCACGTCATTCTGACGGATGACGTATACGGCGGGACCTATCGCATTTTCACCAAGGTGCTGAATCGTCTGGGGATCGAATCTACCTTTGTAGATACCACCTCACTACAAGCACTGGAACAGGCTTTGCAATCCAATACAAAGGCCATTTATGTAGAAACACCTACCAATCCGTTACTCAAGGTCACCGATATTGCTGCTGTAGCGAAATGGTCGAAACAACATGAATTGCTGTTCATTGTAGACAACACGTTTAGTACGCCTTATTGGCAAACCCCGCTGGCTTTGGGGGCAGATATTGTACTGCATTCTGCAACAAAATATATCGGTGGTCATAGTGATGTCGTGGCAGGACTTGCGGTTGTCAACAGCGAGCAACTTGGTGAAGATCTGCATTTTATTCAAAATGCAATTGGCGCAGTCCTGGGACCTATGGATTCCTGGCTGTTAATGCGAGGTCTTAAAACATTAGGATTGCGGATGGAAGCGCAAGAGCGCAATACAGAGCAGCTTGTGACATTTCTGAATCAGCATCCAACAGTGAGTAAAGTTTATTATCCCGGACTGCCCGACCATCCACAGCATAAGCTTGCTTCCACGCAAGCGAGAGGATACGGCGGTATGGTTTCCTTTGATGTAGGTAGTGCTGAAAAAGTAGATGACGTGTTAAGCAAAGTCCGTTATTTCACATTGGCTGAAAGTCTGGGCGCGGTGGAAAGTTTAATCTCTGTACCTGCCCGAATGACGCATGCCTCCATTCCTTATGAACGTCGGCAAGAATTGGGGATCACGGATGGTTTGATTCGTATCTCCGTTGGGATCGAGGATGTTGAGGATTTACTTGAGGATTTGAAATCTGCATTAAGTTGAGGGCATTTTGAAGTCCATGCTGGCTGATCTTGGAGAAGGAGTAGTGGACGATGGACGATTTTCCAAGGAACACAGGGCATCTTATTTGGCGTTCAGGCCAAATTTGAAATTATAAGGAACATCAGGCACGTTTTTCCCGAAATAACCTCAAAAAAATGCTGAAAGCGGCTGTTTATCCGGTTATAACGTGTATCAGATTCCTTAAAATTCTGAGGGCGCTTCAAAGCCTTGAATAAGATGCCTCAGATTCGTCAGCACTCACACATCATGCTTTGCTCCTCCAATCCTGGGCAAGAGAACAACATCGATCCCACCCAAAGCGAAGCTTTTAATCGGAATAGAGAATTAAAGCTTTTCGTTGTCTTGATCGTTGCTCGCACATGGGCACGTTCTCGCTTATTCAGGATGCAGTAAGCTGCTTGCTGCTACGGACACGTTAAGGCCCGCTTCTGATTTAAGCAGGTTTAAATAGAAGCTATTTGCCATCCGTTCATCATCGACCTTACACTAATTAGATTCAAAAAAAGGTCATGCCTTACAGAAGTTTGCTTCTGCACAGACATGACCTTTTTGGATATTCGGTATGTTGCCAGTTGTATTGCAAAGACTGTTGCGATACATCAGGCTGAGACTCCGTATGTGATAAGACCTCTCTAATTCATGCTGTACGGTACCATGAATGAAACATCCATCCTCAGCTAGTTATTTTCGAGGATTTTCATAGGATGCCCATAGGGTACATAAGAATGTGTCACTTGCAGTTATGACTGTTTTTCTAATTTCAATAGTACGGTAAAAGGGTTAACGCTGTAAGCGCAAATAACGGGAGCACCAGTCGGTTAAAACGTCTACGGCCATAACCATAATACGGATAAGGTGTAGGGTAGCCGTAACCTGGATAAAATCCGCGAGTATGACCTATCGGATAGTTTGCTCCCGGCATTGCATTTGGAGCCCAGTTCGCATGATTCACCATGGCTTCCGGTCCAACGGGAACAGCCAGGTAGATCATTTCGTCATCCACATTTTCCATAATGCCATCGTAGTGCATACCGTCACTCATCTGTACACATACATAACGGTGCATGTGTTCCTTGCATATTTTCTTTGCTTCCACTTTTTCCACTTGCCAACGCCTCCCTGATTCTGCTCTTGATCACCTTTTCATGGTATTCAGAACTGGGCGAATTGACACTACTGACGAGAAACACAAAAAAAGAAGCACCCCGTGAGCGGCTTCCTTGGAAGTCTGCTGCGCGGACATCTATTCAGGAAACGTCCTGATCAGATGTCCGCCGGGGTACTTAAATAAAGTTTGTCGGCTTAACTGTAGTATAACAGCGAGATGAACCTGTATCTGTGATGTAACTCACTCCGCTATGTTGTACAAGCAAGAAAAGAAATATTTTTACAATAAATAACATTCGGAAATAGTGCGTGTTTAAAAAGGGCGGTTTTCAGTACCAAAAAGACGGGATAAAGCTAGAAATGGAGTAGCGGAGCATAGATAGAGCTACGTGAGAACCGCAATGTTTCCGAAGGAAACAACCTTCGTAAGCCCCTACTTATTTCGGCTGAATTCCATATTCGATGTTGATGATGCCCCCTAGGCACCATTCGTAATCAAAAGCGGACTTTTTGAACAACCTCTATTATTCATTTTGCTTGGACTATTAGAGGCGCTTCTATGATCTATATTGCTTACACATTGCCCTCTACAGGGTCTCCAAGACCACACGTGAGCCGTTTCCGGCCTCACCTGCCGGAATCACCACAAGTTTGCGCGGCAAGCGTGCACGCAGTTCAGGTACGTGACTGATTACACCAACAGCCAATCGGTCGTCATGCAGTTTTTCCAGAGACGTAATGACGGTATCCAACAGCTCAGGGTCAAGTGTACCAAACCCTTCATCCAGGAAGAAGAATTGAAGTGGGTACTGACCTCGCAACTGAATCTGGGCTGACAGTGCCAAAGCCAGTGACAACGAAGTCAAAAACGTCTCGCCACCTGACAACGTTGATACCGGTCGTTTGACTCCCCCGTTGGCATCATCACAAATCACAAAACCACCACCGGAATCCACCTCCAGTGAATAACGCTGTTTGGTCAGGAAGCGCAGACGCTGAGATGCCGCATGACTAACCTGCATCAGTTGTTCTTCAGCAATATACTCGACAAAAGCATTGCCTCTGAACGCGGATTGCAGTTTGCTGAGCAGTTCGCCTTGACGGCTTACCTCCACCCGCTTGTTCTCCAGTTCGGTCCAGCGAACATGTCGCTGCTCCACATCCTCCAGATCACGTTCTGCACGTGCTTTGGCACGAAGGGCAGCCTCATCCTGAGTCCGGACCTGCTGCAATCGTTCGGTGCACGCTAACCACTGTTCCTCCGATACGGCAGCACCACCCAGCTTTTGTTCCAGTTCACGCAATTGGGATGCCAGTTCACGCTCACGTTCACGGTGCTGCTGGATCTCTCCTGCCAGTCGTTCTGCTTCCTGGGAAGGAATTGCCGCGGATACAACAGCATCATCCGAGTCAAACGGGGATTGTTCCAGCAATTGCTTCCACCGCTCCTGTGCCTGTTGCAGATGCTCTGTTGCCGAGGCGGCTGCCTGTTGAGCCATAACGTCTCTTTTGGCTGATTCCTGCTTCAGCGTGTCCGCTTCTTTGAAGCGTTGTGCCGAGTCCGAAGCTATTTTCCGCAGTCCATCCAGACGAGCCTGAGCCGCAGCAATCAGGTCTTCTACCCGCAGCTCCCCAACCCACTGACGCAAGCGTTCTTCCTTCTCGGCCAGTTGTTTGCTATTGCCCTGCCACTGCGTTTGCCACTGAATCAGTTGTTTGTCCAATTCGACCAGCTTCTGCTGAAGAGATTGAATGATCTGGTCTTTTTCCTCAAGGAACGTCACGCTTTTGTTCAGACGTTCCTTGATGTCTTCGGCGCGCGCATCGCGCTCCTGCATCGCCTGATAGAGGGCCTTGGCCTCCTCCTGAGCGATGCCCGGCAGTTCCGCGGCCCAGCGGCCCTGCAAGGCAGCCGCTGCGGCCTCGCTCTCGGCCAGCTTGCGCTCCGCCTGGGCGAGCCCGGCACGGCCGGCCTCTTGCGCAGCTGCCGCTTCCATGCGGCGCTGCTGCGCGCCCACAGCCGCCTGCTGCAACGCGGCGGCTTCGGCCTGGAGCGGCGCTGCTGCGGCAGCCAGCGCCTGCGCGGCTTCGCGCAGCGCAGCGGCACGCGATGCCCAGCCTGCCGGGGAGCGCCCGTGTTCGGGCGACCCGGCGGGCTCGGGCTCCGCTGCCGCAGGCGCGGCCTCGGCTGCGGCAGGAGCTTCGCCGGCCGCAGCGCCAAGCTGCGTCAGCAGGCTGCGACGTTCGTGCAGCTGCTGGCGCAGCCCAAAGCGCAGCTCCTGCAGCTCCGCGTGCAGGCTGCGCAGCAGTTCCAGGTCCGCATCGCCTGCGTGCGGACCTTCTCCCGGCGGCGCAGCCGGGAGCGGGTGGTGCGGCGAGCCGCACACCGGGCATGGCTCGCCGTCACGCAGCTCGGCGCGCAAGGCGGAGGACAGCCGGTGCAGCTCCTGCTCACGCATTGTGCCACGCAGCTGTTCCTCCGCTAGAGCCAGCAGGCTCTGTTCGCGACTGATGTCCTGCTCACAGGCAAGCAAGGCCTCAAGACCTGCTGACGCCTGTTCTACCAGATGCTGACGCTGATCACTCAGGCGTTTTTCTTCCTCAGCCGCCGCCTTCAGCTTGTCGGCTCCCTGTTCTGCCGATTGCTTATAGGCCTGCATGTCAGCCTTATTTTGTTGCAACTGCTCCGCGGCAGTATCCACACGATGTTTCAGTTCAAGTGCAGCTTGAAGTTGCCTGCGTTCCTCTGACTTCACTTCATTTGGCTTAAGGCTCTCCTGTAGTTCCTCACGCCGTTTGCGTCCACGCTGTTGCAATTCCTTTTCTTTCTCAAGCTGCTGTCCCAGCGCAGTCTGTTCGCTCTGCCCCTGTTCCAGCAACTGCGCGAGGCGCGAGCAATCGGTCTGAAGTCCGTCCCGTTCACGTTGCAGCTCTTTCGCTTGTTCGAGTTGCTCCAGGCGCAGCAAAAGTTTCGGTTCTTCCTCAGTCATTTGCTTGCGTGCCGTCTCAGCCTTCTCCGCTTCCTGAACAGCCAGACGCTCATGTTCCAGTGCTTGCTGATGAGCTGTCTCGGCAGTGTCCTGCCGCTGTTTCTGTGTAGCCGTGGCATCTCGAACCGTCTGCAATGCAGGCAGTATTGCATCTGCCGCAACGGATTGTTTCAGCCGTTGTTCGCCTGCCTCGACCTGCGGTTCCAGCGCTTTAAGCTTCTGCTGTTCATCCGTACGGGCATGCCGTTCGTTACTTAACTCACGAATTTTGCCCAGTTGTTCAGCTTCCTTTGCAGCTTCATCCAGCGCTTTGCGGGATAATGCAGACTGCTGAACAGCGGTTTGAAGAAGACGTTTCGTTTCTTCCAGCGTCTCCTTGCTGGCATTGCCCAGTCCCTGTTGCTCCGCAGCGAGAGATTGGTGAACCATATCATTATCCTTGACCCGACGGCTTAATTTGATGGCCAGCCGATCCCCATACTTCTCCAGATGGAATAAGCGTTGCAGCATCTGGCGACGTTCACTGCCTTTGAGTGACAAAAACTCGGCAAACTTCCCTTGCGGAAGCACCACTGCCCGTGTAAAATCATCCATCTTCAAACCGATCACATCTTCAACACAGCGATTCACATCTGCCAATTTGTCGGCAAGTACCTGTTCTTCGCCATTGACCGTCTCTATGAATTTGCTGATCGTGTTACTCACCGACACTTCATTATTTCGTTTGAAACGTCGCTCTACCCGGAACCTCCGAGTGCCTTCCGCCGACATCAGTTCAAATGTAAAAGCAACCGACAACGAATCCTCTGCATGATTCATAATGCCTTGCGTCCCGTTCACAGCACGTTCCACTTTTCCATACATGGCGAGTGTGATGGCATCGAGCAAGGAAGATTTACCACTACCCGTTGGACCGAAAATACCGAATAGCCCCGTCTCTGTAAGCACGGTAAAATCAATCTCCTGCATCTCCCGATAACTTTGCAGTCCGGCAACTTTTAATAGAATCGGCTTCATCTTTCCTCGACCTCCTCACGCACTCCCGGCTCGTCTTCATCCACAAGTTCTAGGAAAAGCTGTACCAGGCTGTCTTCCGGTTGTGCACCACCGGTCTGACGCTGATAAAATTTACGGAACAGTTCGTGGACCGGCAGTTCCGATCGTTGCTCCAAAAGTCCTGCTGCAGCCATCTCGGGATACACGGGGCGTATGTGAATGATACCTTCATGTGATTTTCGCAGCTGCTGAATCTCCTTCAGGGACATCGCCTCGTCCAGCCACACTTCCATGTCAATAAAAGCCTGTGGATCACGTCCCTCATCCAGCCAGCGATATACTTCTGCCAGACCACCACGGGCCTGCCAACGCACAAGCGGACGCCCGGATGTTAACAAAACTTCCTCTACCTGTGCAGCTCCGCCCGGTGCCAGATCAACCATCGTGACAGACTTGCTCTGCCCTGCTTCCGAGAAGCTGTAAGCGAGAGGAGAACCGCTGTATCGAATCACACCGTCTCCTTTGACAGCCTGTGCACGATGAAGATGCCCGAGTGCCGTGTATTGCGCACCTGTCGATAAAGACGAAGGGTCCACCGTGTAGGCCCCACCGATCTGAATCGGACGTTCCGAATCACTCTCAAGACCGCCGAGCACATAGATATGACTCATGGCCAAGTTCACGGTATCCGGGCGGAAAGAAGCTGCCAGACGCTGCATTAACATGCCCACCCGGTGGCTATATGCCTGACGAAGCACATTTTCATCCCCATCTGTTGTCAGCAGTTCATTCAATCTGGCTTCAGAAGGATAAGGCAATGCGGCAATCTGTGCAATCTCTCCGGTACGTTGTGCATGGATGGTTACTGCTTCTGAAGTAGGCATGCCTACGAGTGTGATGCCCTGTCTGTTCACAAGCGGAGTCACAGAAGCCACCCGCTCTGGCTGATCATGATTTCCTGCAATCACCACGAGGGGTCTTCCATGCTCCGTCAGACGCGCTGCCGCTTCATAAAAAAGTTGTTCCGCCGCTGCGGGAGGATTCACCGAATCATACACATCTCCAGCCATTAATATGGCATCCGCCTGCTGCTCATCAGCCAACCTGACGAGTTCATCAACGAAATCTTCCTGTTCACGCAGTCGGCTTCGTCCTTCAAGCGTTTTTCCCAAATGCCAGTCCCCTGTATGCAAAATACGCATCGTCCGTTCCACCCCTCTCCCATATGAAATCCATGGTTTACAATTCCGATCCAGTTCTTTTACAATTCCACTGCATGTCCACCATCAAAAAAGTACAGCCATTTCCGATCAACTTTCCGTCCCAATATATCTTCAATGGCCCGTCCATACAGATCTAGCTGGAAGCGATAATTTTTGGTGAGTTCACCCAAACCACCACGATGCTCCAATACCCGATCCGTCTTGTAATCAAGCAAGACAAGCTCGCCGTCCACCTCATACAGACAATCGATAATCCCCTGTACAAGCACGGTTTCATTTTCAATCGTTGCCTGCATTTTGCTATCTTCTTTTAACATCTGTATATCTGAGTTCGTCGCCCGTTCATGTAGCCATTCCACTGGAGACTGATGTGCCGGAAGTCCATACACAAACGGAATTTCCCGTTTCACCCACTTTGCACGCAATAATTCTTTCCCTGGTTCTGTATTGAAAAATCCGGCCAGTTCTTCAGGTTCGATAGCCGCAGCATGATGGGGCAGCAAAATCTGAAGCTTAATCAACCGCTCAATCGTCTGTTCAATAAGCTGTGAATCAACGGATGATCCATCTATAGGAAGATGCTGCATCAACGTATGATACACATTCCCCCGTTCTGCCCCTGTCAGCTGCGTTGCCTCCATGAATTTCGGACGACGCAGGTGCAGTTTGAAAGACGTACCCACAGATCCCGCATCCGGAACGTTCACCGTAGGGTTTGAATCTGACCCTGATCCAGTCTCGCGCTCGTTAAATTCATCGGATACGCCACGTAGTACATGGCCTGCTTCATCTTTGGTGTAATTGATTCCTGGGGTGTTGTGAGCCAATAATTTCTCGGACTGTTCTCCCAGTTCCTCCATCACCTCTACGGACTGGATATCCTGCATCGCAAGTAACGTTTTCAACTCCGTGACAGATGTACTGGCTGCTACTTGAGTTGCTGCTTCGTAGGGGTACGTCCATGAAAGCCGTTGATCAACCTCGTGGATCAGTTCTGTCTCCTCTAGTTGAAGAGCTACTGTATCGGCACCTTCATCTTCAATGTTTTGGTTAGCCGTATCTTGTGCACTCTTCGTCAGCTCTTCTACCGTTGAAGATGTAACCAACTTCACGGGTTGAACCGCTTTTAGTGCAGCAATTCGCTCTTTCCGAACCGCAGTCATCCCGTCTTCTTCTCCGAGTGTCTGATCCACCACATGGTCACGGGACACCTGATCGGCGGAAATAATAGAGATTGCCCATCGTGATTGATCATCTGCAAGACAAGCTGAGAACGAATCATTGCTTCCAGCAAGTTCACGCAGCACAACCGCATCTGGATGTCTCATCAGGGATGGTCCAATCCAGTCCAGGTAACTCCGTCCAGCAGCAAGCAGATAGTCTGGCAATGCCAGTTCAGGGCTGTCCTTGACCTGAGACCACGCGAGCGCTTTTTTCGCGGCATCTTTTACAGTACCCAGCAAAATCATTTTCTCTTTGGGACGGGTCAACGCAACATACAGCACACGCATCTCTTCAGCAAGCAGTTCAAATTGCGCACGACGACGAATCGCCAGATTGGCTAATGTAGGATAGGCAACCCGGTTCTCACGATCCACAAACCTCGGACCAAATCCCAGTTCCTTATGCATTAGAAACGGTGCGTTCAAGTCCTGCTGATTGAACATCTTGGATATGCCACCGACAAAGACAATTGGAAACTCCAAACCCTTACTCCGGTGAATCGTCATGATACGTACGGCGTTGTCCTGCTCCCCAGAACTACTTGTTACAGTCCCGAGGTCTCCCCCGTTTTCCCGCAGTCTGGAAACATAGGTCAGGAAACGGAACAAGCCGCGATTCGCAGTTGATTCCTCATATTGTCGTGCGCGATCGTACAATGCCTTAAGATTACTTTGACGTTGCAGTCCTCCTGGAAGACCACCAACCCAGTCCAAATAACCGGTTTCCCGATACATACGCCAGATCAGTTCACTTAGACTGCCTTGTCTTGCCTCAAGTCTCCACTGCTCCAATTGACGCATAAAACGAATTAATTTTTGCTGTAACTCCGAGCCTGAGATCTCCGTTATGCCCAGATCCTCACTTACATGTCCAGTAACACCAGCATCCTGCATTCCATCTGTATGCCCTGTATGCACATCGAATTCATACCCATTCTCCAGGATCTCTGCCTCGACTGAAGCTGCTGTCTCCCGCTGTCCCTGTTCCATCTCTGACCAGGCTTCCGGCCACTGTAACTGGACGATATTGGAATCAGGATCGTTATCCTGACGGGATTGCGGTACGGCATTAGTGGAGGAATTGTTCCATTCACCAGCAGCAGATACAACCGCATCATAGAATGACTGTCTTTTGTCACCAAGCCGAATCTGTGCCAGTTCCTCTTCATCCAGTCCGACAATCGGAGAACGAAGCACGGAAGCAAGCGGAATATCCTGCCTTGGATTATCAACAAGCTGAAGCAGAGACATCATGATTTCCACTTCTGTAGCCTGGAAGTAGCCCTTGCTCTGTTCTCCTCCAGCAGGAATTCCCTGCTGTCTGAATTCCTCAATCATGAGCGGAGCCCACATCAAGGTTGAACGCAACAAGATGACCATGTCACCGTAACGTGCCGGGCGCATCGTTTGCAGGGCTTTGTCATATACATGGAGGGCAGGTTTGTCCGTATCCCCAACCATCTCACGAATACGCCTTGCGATCGCCCTCGCTTCCAACTGGGCTGTTTCAAGCTCGGCACTCTCCAGTTCTGCGGAGATCGATGCATCCCCATTCTCATCCGTACTCTCTGTCAGATCAGGACCACCACCCTGACGATCGATCAGCATGAGTTCAGGTGTATACGCCTCATCGCCAAGCGTCTCTGACGGGAACGTAGCCCCATATGCCAGTTGCGCTCGTTCATCGTAAGCAATCTCTGCCACACCTTCGTTCATGAGTTGCCGGAATAACATATTGACCGAATGCACGACTTCCGCACGACTGCGGAAATTCCGTGCAAGATCAATACGTTGACCTGTACGATACAGACGATCTTCCACCATTCCATCCTCACGTGCGCTTGCTCCATACTGGCGATACTTGTTCATAAATAATCCCGGCTCGGCCAACCGGAAACGATAAATACTCTGCTTGACATCACCGACCATGAATCGGTTACCCGGGTTTTCTCTGGAGATGAGCTTCACGATATCTTCCTGAACCGTATTGGTGTCCTGATATTCATCAAGCAACACTTCATCGAATCGCGAACGGTACTCCATAGCCGCATCGGAAGGCATCGACAGTTCAGGCGTTGAATCCTCATGTCGCAAAATGTGAAGGCAGTAGTGCTCCAGATCACTGAAGTCAACTTGCCCCCGTTCCTGTTTGGCCTGTCGATAACGTTCTCCAAATGTACTAACCAGCCTCGACAGTTCCTGCATGAGTGGTGCCGCTTGCTCCAGCTCCTGCCAGAACGAAAAAGCACTTCTTCCAAACAATGAACCTTTCAGGTCGGTAACTGCCTTTTTCGCAGCCTCACGGAGTTCTTTCACCTGATCCTGTAAAGCCGGGTCCGTTTGATCCTTTTTGCAGGGTTTCAGTTTGCCAAATGCAGCGGGTTGAAACACTTCAGGCAACCTCTCCCATGGCATAATCTCAACCGCAGACAGCAGCTCTTCCACCATCACCAGATCTTCTTTTAACGTATCTGCATAAGGTGCCGGACCTTCAGGCTGCATGGAAATATGAATGCCTTGACGGAGTAGTCCTGCTGCACCACTCAAAGCAAGAGCCGCATCACGCAAAATACTCTGAACCCATGCTGAATGTCCAAGTGCCTCCACACTTTCCACCTGAAAAGCAGATGCCATCTCTGAGAGCCAATGATCCGGCCAGGAATGACTGCGGGAGAAATCATACAATCGTTGCACCAGTCGATGCATCGCATCATCATTTCGTTCTCCACTGAACCAGTCGACCAATTCGCGGAATGTACTACCTTCATCTTCTTCGCCATACTTTTCCTCAAATAGTTCTTCAAGCAGTTCCTGGCGCATGATTTCCGCTTCATTTTCATTCAATATACGAAAAGCCGGGTTCAACGGAATTTGCTGATAATAACGGCGAATGACTTCCATACAGAATGAATGCAGCGTTGTAATAGATGCCCGTCCAAGCAGCGACAGCTGTTTACGCAGATGCTCTTCTCCAGGCCGTTCTTCAAGCGCACGTTCCAGCGCTTCCCGAATCCGTTGTTTCATCTCGGCGGCGGCCGCTTTGGTAAACGTGGCTACAAGTAAACGATCCACACTGAATCCTTGGGAGGGATCTGCGATCTTGCGAATAATTCGTTCAACCAGCACGGCTGTCTTGCCTGATCCCGCAGCTGCGGCAACAAGGATGTCTTCTCCGCTTTCCGAGATGGCACTCCACTGGTCATCACTCCAGAAGCTTCCTTCCGGTTTTGGCATATTCGTCATGATGTTTCCCCTCCCTTGGTGTGAGATAACATATCCCAGATTTGCTGTTTGCCCGGTTTGGACAACAGGTTATATTCATTTCCTTCAATATTCTCATCAAACTGACAAACAGGTTTATACGGACAGAACGTGCACGCCACTTCCTGCTGAATACGATAAGGCTCAATGGCCACATCCCCATCCGTAATCCGGGTACCAATCTCGCGGATATTACTGCGAACCGAAGCAAGCAGCGTATCCCATTGCTCTGGCGTAGCTACAGCGGCGCTGCTATAAAAGCTTCCGTCCGCCTTAAGAGCAACTGGAATAATCGCTGAATACCCCTTATCCAGGGTGTTGTCCATTTGTGCGATTGCATCCCGGTCCGCGAGCAGCAAACCTTTCATTTTGAACCGTTTCAACAGTTCTTGTCCGGCCTGCTCCGATGTCATGCCATTTGCAGATTGCAACAGCGGGTTATGCACATGGAAATACAACGTTCCTCCCGGCATCGCCGTTTCTCCAAGCCATTCCTCGGCAGCACTAAGCAGCACCTCCAGATAGGTGAGCATCTGCAATGACAGACCATAATACACTTCATGAAGCTTGAGGTCCGTTTGGCTTGATTTATAGTCAATGACACGCAGGAGCAGACCATTCTCTCCTTCTGCGACATCCACACGGTCAATCCGACCCACGATCTCCATCACACAGCCGTTTTCCAGTTCAAAACGTAGTGGCGGCAACGTTTTATCCGGTCCAAAATCAAGCTCCAATCCAATCGGTTCAAAACTTCCGCGTCTGGACTGTTCACCGAGAATAACGGATGCCCGGCTCACGATGTCCTTCAATTTGCGGAAAATATAACCGTATCGCTTGGTGCTTAGCAAAATCTCCCCTTGCAGCTGTGGTGCAATCTGCTCCACGGTTTGCTCGGCTTCCTGACGACATTGGTCTGGAGTCAAGCTGCCCCAACTACGATTTTCTTCACGCAACCGCATAGCCAGTTGGCTAAGTGCAGCATGAAACAGTTGTCCGATATCAGGAGCCTGAAGGCGGTACAATTGCCGTTCTTTGAGACGCAACCCGTGCGAAGCAAAATGGGAGAACGGACAAGCGACGAAACGCTCCATTCGCGAAACACTCGTCCTCACCTCTGTGCCATACAATCTGCGACTGGTAGCTGTACGTAGTGGCAATGCCCGATTACGATAAAAGATCGATCCCATCAACCGCTCCAGCTGAGGTCTGCTTGTCTCTCGAGATACATGCCAATTGTAGACCGCCCACCACATTTCAGGGATGTCTTCTCCGCGGCGCCATTTGCGCAATTGTCCAATGAGTGCAGACAGACTCTGACCTGGATGGGTGACATAGGACCAATGCGCTTCTTCAGAGTTCGCAACCGGTGGTTGAGCGAGTAATGGCTGTTCTTGTAAACCAAACATCTTCCGTACATGGCGGACAATCTCGGAAGGAAACAGTGCTTTCCCCTCATCATCAGCAACCGGGTAACTCAGCCACAACTGGCTGCTTGCGGCTGTAAGTGCCGTATAGATCAGGAAACGTTCATCCAGCATCTGCCTTGTTGCACCTGGTCCAAGCGCCATGCCACGTTCCGTCAGTAACGCTCTCTCCAGTTCCGTTAATAAGCCATCATCCTGAGGTACGGCGGGTAATTCACCATCAACGGCGCCAAGGATAAATACGTATTTGATGTCCTGAAGTCGTGTACGGTCCATGGAACCAACCAGTACCTGATCAAGTGCCGGTGGTACCAGACCCAGCTTCAGTTCCGTCAATCCGGTCTCGATCATCCCGGCAAACAGCGTGATATCCAGCCGTTCATTCCCCATCATATCGACCATCTGATCCAATAAATCCAGCACAGCTCCCCACATCTGCCGATGTTCTCTCGAACGTTCGGGGTCCCCCTGAGCTTTAGCTTCAGCAGACATATTCTCCAGCTTCCATGGAATCTCAGCATCTTCCAGCAGTCTGTATAGTGCCTCGCACTGGGCTTTGGCTGTCTTTGCCTTTTTCATTCGTTTCTCAAAAACACCCAAGGAATCTGTAATGACCGTTCGGCAGCTCTCAATTAGAGAAAGCATCTGGTCCCGCCCTCGACTACGGCCATCCTGACCGTTGTCTTCCAGCGACAGGCTTGGTACATACTTCCATGGTTTGCCATCAGTCCAGCGATACCCGTGAATACCACAAGCCAGTACATAATTCTCAAGCTGGTCCATATCTTCACGAGTGATGGAACCATCACGCGGAAGCAGCAGATCCGTTTTGACACAGCGAAATACATCCTCGTAACGCCAGTGGCGACGAACAATATCCAATGCGGAACGGATAAACTCGGATAATGGATGATGAAGTTCATTTCTTCTGCGGTCCAGAAAGACGGGTACGTCATAATCCCTGAATAGAGGTTCAGCTATATCGGCGTAGGTATCCAACTGACGAACAAGTACCGCCATATCCCGATAACGCGCACCTTCGTTTTGCGCCAAACGCCGCATCTCACGCAGTGCCCCCTCCATCTCAGCTCGTCGGTTCTCCGCTGCAACCAGTCGGATTCCGGAATCAAGGCCTTCACTTTTCCAACGAATTCGCCGGTCGAAACCAGCCTCCAGATGAGCAAGTCCCGGACGATCCTTGTATCTCGGTGGAATCTCCGAATCTAGCACGGTTATATCGCTCGGTATACCCAGTTCGTCAGCCATCCCTTTCAGGCGCGCATAGGCACTTGCCGTGGGATAGAACAGTTCCAGTTCCCCAGGCAGTGCGCCGTGATCATAAGGACGATCCAATGTCAGTGCAATCGTCACGGAAGAGGACTGCAACATCAGTCGACCAATCACACTCATCTCCTGTGGTGTGAATCCCTGAAAACCATCAATCCAGATCTGGGCATCCTGCAGCAATGCACTTTCCGACAAACGATCTGTCAGCTCAGTCAACGTGTCTTCATCATCAATATATAAATGGGTCAGTTCCTGTTCATAGTCACGATATATCAGATTCAAGTCATGCAACTTGTCCTCCAGAATCGGCGAAGTGGATGAGGTATTCCCTCCAGACAGCCCGTCTTCCAGCAATGATGGATCAACTTCATAACGTTTAAATTCACTATATAACTCATTTAATTCGCCTATAAAACCCAGCTGGCTGCCGGATGCACCAAACAGCTTCAATTCTTCCTTACGGCGCTGGATAACTTTGTAGAGCAGCATCTTTTTGCCTTCGGCTCCGATCGGAATACGAGCAGAACCGCCTGCTTCCTGCATTACGCGATAGGCTAGACGGCGAAAGCCCAGCACTTCTGCACGCATCGTACCTTTAATTGCTCCAGAAGACACCAACGCTTGCTCTGTTCGAAAGGAACTCTGTTCTGGAACGAGTAAAATCAAAGGTTTACCTTGCGGTTCTTGTTGAAGCAAGGTTGTAATTTCCCGGGTAATCAGCGAGCTTTTGCCGCTGCCTGCCCGGCCAATAACAAAACGAACGGACATGTCTAATCCTCCAAACTACACGTACAAGATTTTAATTCCCAGTATAACATATCTGACTTTGTTCGGAACATACGTTTGCCACTATCCGGTAAAAACGGAGATCATCTCCGTTAACACAGCCAAACAGCAAAAAGCCCGCAGCTATCACACTGTGGACTTTTTGCCAAAAGTATCATTTATTTAAACTTCACTTTATCTCACGAGAAATTAAAAAAAGTGAAACGAGACTCTTCTAATTCTTTTTACTGCGCACTTCGAAAATAGCAAATTTCAGGTAATGTCCTTCATCCACGCCCAAAATTTGCGGGTGGTCCTTACCTGCTGCCTTCCAGTCAATTAGACGCAGCACTTTGCCTGCATCTTCGGCTGCATCGGCAATCGTATCCAGGAAAAGGTCAGGACGCATGTGATACGAACAGCTGGCTGTTACCAAATATCCGCCCTCATTGACCAGTTTCATTCCTTGCAGGTTGATATCCTTATATCCACGGCATGCACCTTTGACTGCTGATTTCGTTTTGGCAAATGCAGGAGGATCAAGGATGACCACATCAAATGTTTTACCGCCAGCTGCAAGCGCTTTGGATGTATCCACTTTCTGTTCGCCTGCACGTGCACGTGCGGTACGTTCATCCAGCCCTTTCACTTGTTCACGCAAGTACTGGAATGCATCAGCAACTACGAATTCGACCCGGTCGGTGAAACCGTTAAGCTCCACATTTGTTCGTGCACTCTCAATGGCATGTTCCGAAATATCTAGACAAGTCACTTTCTTGGCTCCATACTTGCAAGCATTCAACGTAAAGCTTCCCGTGTGTGAGAAACACTCCAGTACGGTGGCACCGTCCCAATAAGGGAATGTAACTACCTTACCGCTTTTATTCACAGGCAACATCTGCTGTGTGCCATCCTGCTCGGTCGTTTGTAGTGTGATTCCACTCTTGTAGCCCCAACCCTTCATGAGCGGTTCGATCGCTGCACGATTCTCGCGTTGGTCGAAGAAGTAACCTGTCTTCTGCCCTTCCACGATATCCACTTTAATGAGTAGTCCATTCTCTGTAACCGTGACATGTCTTGGGCAATCTCCGTACAGTGGACCTTTGGTCTGCTCCAAACCTTCCAGTTCACGAATCGAGACATCACTGCGCTCATATATGCCTTCCGGCTGCATTACTTCAATGAGTGCCTTTACGATGGCTTCACGGCAACGATCCATGCCAAGTGTAAGCAACTGTACAACGAGGATGCTGCCGAATCGGTCAACGATCAAGCCTGGTAGAAAATCAGCTTCGCCGTAAACGAGACGGTATGCCTCTCCATCCTGGATAAAACGTTCACGGTGACGCAAGCAATCGCGGAAACGCGCTGCAAAAAACGCGGTGTCCATCTGTTCGGACTCCAGCGGTTGATACGCTACAACTCTTACAGTGATCTGAGATGCGGGATTGTAATATCCTGTCGCCAGATAGCGACCTTGATGATTCAATACATTGACCAGATCTCCCGGTTCCGGGTTTCCGTCAACAGAGGCAATTTCATTGTTAAATATCCATGGATGTGCATGTTCAAGCCGCTTTTTGCGACTGCGTTCGAGTGTAACTGATGGCAAGGTAGATCCACTTCTTTCATAGTTAGTTGAAAACTAGGTTTGGTGCAAAGGAGACGCTACGGCGACGAATTGTTCCTCTGATCGCTGTTATCCCCAGATTTTTTTGAACTCCCTTTTCTCAAAGGGAAAATCCGGGGATAAAGGCGAGCGCTTCGCTTCTTCGGTAACAATTTCGTCTTCTTCGCTGCGTTTGCACGAATCACCGTATCTTTCGAATTGGGGTGGGGCAGTTGAGAGCATGTTGGCGCTAAGCTGTTACTTTAAGCGCTGTATGAGTGACACTACAGCGACGAATTGTTCCTCTGATCGCTGTTATCCCCAGATTTTTTTTGATTCCCTTTCTTAAAGGGAAAACCCGGGGATAAAGGCGAGCGCTTCGCTTCTTCGGCAACAATTTCGTCTTCTTCGCTACGTTTGCACGAATCACCGTATCTTTCGAATTGGGGTGGGGTAGTTTAGGTAACTTCCCTCTGAATTCCTTTAGGCTTGTCATGGTTGTCTTTTCTTACTCATAGGATGAGTTAAGGAACCCGGACGGAAGGAATGATATTTCTATGTTTAGAGATGTGATATTGCCCCTACTCTATGGGCTTATTATCTTTTTTGGTGGCATGAAGCTGATGGAGACGGCCTTGCAGCGCATGGCAGGGCCCATGTTGGCAGGTTGGCTCAATCGCGCCACCTCTGCTCCATGGAAAGGCATGGCCTTCAGTGCGGGCGCAACAGCCCTGTTACAGAGCAGTACTGCGGTCACCGTACTCACCATTGGACTGGCTAATGCCAGATTAATTACCTATGGACGCACACTCGGCATCATCCTCGGCACCAACATCGGGACATGCCTGACGACGGAGTTGGTGGGACTGCAGATCGGACGCGCTTCCCTGCCGCTACTCGTCCTGTCGCTAACGGGCTGGGCCATGTTTGTTGTTCTTGGTGAACGCAATCTGGCCGCTCCTGAACGCACGCGCCAGACTCTGTTTAACATCCAGTACAGCTTCCTCGCAGCTGCGGGATTTGCACTTGTTATGACAGGCATTCAGGTGATGCAATCCATTGCCTTACCCTTGCGGAGCATGGGCGTATTTCAATGGTTTCTCGACCGCTCGGCCGACAGCTTGTGGTGGGGCTTCCTGGCAGGTGCCTGTCTGACAGCGCTCATTCACAGCAGCGCAGCTGTCATTAGCATGGCGATTACGCTCGCTGCCACAGGGGTATTGCCTGTGGAGATCGGCATCGCCATTGTGATCGGGTCCAATGTGGGGACCTGCATCACCGCTGTGATTGCTGCCGCGGGTGGAGCATCCGCAGGCAAATTTGTCGCAGCCTCCCATGTTGTATTAAACATTGCGGGAGCGCTGCTGTTTATGCCGCTGATCGGCCAGCTGCATGCAGCTTCGGCCTGGCTGTCAGCGGATAACGGGGCACAGATTGCGCATGCCCAGACCCTTTTTAACATCACCAGTTCACTGCTTGCTTTGCCATTCTGTTACTTGCCAATCTGGCACAAAAAACCACCGGTTCACGCCCCCGCGGCGAAGTCACCCGTGGCTTGATGGTCTGCCTATGCAGACCCACAGAACTCGCGGCTAACTGACTCGAACTAGAACTATACCTCGTTATACGTTAAAGCCTAACTTGTTCAGGGCTACACGCAAGATATCATCGTTATTATCATATCCGCTCTGCTGCTGTAAGGACCATGCTTCTTCTGGAGCATACCAATCCACACCCTTGATTTCTTCAATCTGAGGCTGTAGATCACCACTCTCGGCTTCAACGAGATAATAATGAACTTCCTTGTCCACCGGGCCAAAATCTGCATGTTGGTACGTGTAAGCAATGATATCGACCGGCTCTACAATGCGACCCACCATACCTGTCTCTTCCAAAATCTCGCGCAGTGCCGTCTGTTCGATTGTTTCTCCATCTTCCATCTTGCCCTTGGCGAGAGTTGTTTTACCATAACGATCTACGATAAGCTGAATTTGAAGACGTCCGTCTTCCCCTGTTCTATAAACAACTCCGCCTGCTGAAATTTCTTTTTTGTTCATCGTGCTCTCCCCCATCAACTTCGATATCTTTATCTTATTTTTTGCAAAAGAAGGACCTCATCTCCCCGGGTAAGCTCCCCAAGGAAATGAAATCCTTGTTTCTGACGCCTCGATCACATCGCGGCGGACTTAAGATTCTCTTCCAACACACGTACCAGCGTAGCCTGACTCTCGTTGACGCCGGCTTCAACCACTTTGACTCGGCACACTTTACCGACCATATCCATCGTTCCGTCAAAGACCAGTTGAATGTAGTTGTCGCTATAACCGTGCAGCTTGCCACTTCCCTCGCGGCCTTTGGCTTCACCTTCGGGAATAACATCCAGTACCTGTCCGACAAACTGCCCAGCGTACTCCAGTTGCATCTGCTCAGACAAGTCAATCAGTTCATGCACACGTGCATTTTTGACCTCTTCGTCCACCTGATCTTCCATCCGTGCTGCTGGTGTACCCGTACGCTTGGAATAAGGGAATACGTGCATTTCGGAAAAACCGATCTTCCGCATCAACTCATAGCCATTACGGTACATCTCATCCGTCTCACCTGGAAATCCAACAATAATGTCTGTTGTAATCGCTACATCCGGCATTGCTTCCCGAATGCGAAGCATCTTGTTGTAAAACTCTTCTGTCGTATATTTGCGGCGCATGCGTTTCAATACCGTATCATCACCCGCTTGCAGCGGAATATGGAAGTGGCGAACGAGTTTGTCCGAACGTTTGATCACGTCGAGCATACGGTCGTCAATCTGACTGGCTTCAATCGAGCTGATTCGAATACGCTCCAGCCCCTCTACCTTGTCCAGGTCCCACAGCAGATCGGTGAGATCATAATTCTCCATGTCATCACCATACCCACCTGTATGAATACCGGTCAGAACAATCTCCTTGTATCCGGCGTGTACGAGCTGATGCGCCTGTTGAATAATGCTATTCGCCTCACGGCTGCGTGAGAGACCACGAGACCACGGAATGATGCAGAATGTGCAAAAGTTATTGCATCCATCCTGAATTTTCAGGAATGCTCGGGTACGATCAGCAAAATCAGGTACATCCATCTCTTCAAACACACGGGTTTTCATAATATTACGCACCGCATTAACCGGTTGACGGGACTCCTGAATTTCATTAACATATGGCAAAATCTTGTCACGGTCCTGTGTACCGATAACCAGATCCACCCCTGGGATGTCCAGAATCTCTGCCGGAGAAGTCTGCGCGTAGCAGCCTGTAACTGCCACAATCGCCTCCGGGTTGCGCCGAATGGCACGACGAATAATTTGACGGCTCTTTTTGTCGCCGGTATTGGTTACTGTACAAGTATTAATCAAGTATACATCCGCTGTCTGTTCATCAAAGTCCACTTGATTGTAACCTTCGTTTTTGAACAATTGCCAAATCGCCTCTGTATCATAGAAATTAACTTTGCAGCCTAAGGTGTAAAACGCCACGGATGGCATAATTACATTCCTCCCATTTCTCCGGATTCATATAGCACGCAAGTTAGTGCTGCCATTCCAGCTGTCTCAGCACGCAAAATGCGTTTGCCCAGTCCAACAGACACAGCACCTGCCTGATCTGCCTCTGCCGTCTCCTTCTCAGAAAATCCACCTTCCGGTCCAACCACGATCAAAACTTCTGCACTTGCATCAGGTGCAAGCTGCTCTATAAACGGCTTCAGTGCATCTCTCAGCTGTTTACCGTTTTCTTTCTCATAACAATAACATACCAGGCTATAGCCCTCAAAAGAAGATAACAGCCCTTTCCAGGAAAGCGGCTGCTCAACGGATGGAATACGATTCCGGTGACTCTGTTCTGCAGCTTCCTTGGCAATTTTCCGCCACCGCTCCAACCGTTTGCCTTCTTTCTTGGCATCATATTGCACAATCGTACGCTCTGATAGGAAGGGTACAAATGATACCGCCCCAATCTCAGTACACCTCTGGATGACTGTTTCCATCTTGTCACCCTTGGGCAAACTTTGTGCCACGGTTACACGAATCCGTGCTTCACGGTCCATAGCCAAAGACTCTACAATATTTGCAGTAACTTGGCCAACTTCAATGGTCTCAATTTCCACGAGTGCTTCTCTGGAGTTTCCGTCACTGACAATCAGTTTATCTCCAGGTTTACCACGCATAACCTTGCCGATATGGCGTGCATCATCACCTGTGATGATCACAGCGTGTTCATTAAACTGTTCTGCAGATACAAAATATCGCTGCATTAGTCAATCCACCCATTCTGTCCTGTTATGACTGGAATTCACCCCGCCTGATGACAAGCGTGAATCCAATCGCCACAGATGATCATACAACTTTTACGTGTATCTGACCAGTATATCAGCCCAAAACACGATGCGCTTTTAGCGATATAATTCAATAACCAGCTTTGCCAGATCCACATACATCGTTTGCGCAAACTCATACAAAGGTTGAATCGTCACATTTTGCAACGGAGGTATAACAAGAATCAATAGGAAGATAAAAATGGACCATTGCTCCACCCCTTGCATCTTGCGGCTGATTGAAGGTGGCACTATATCTTCCAGAATCCGATAACCATCCAGTGGGGGCAACGGAATCAAGTTAAACAGGAACAGGAAAAAGTTGGTTAAGTTAAAGATAGCGAAAAACGTTGTGATTGCTGTCAGCAACCGTTCATTATCAATGCCGCCGAGTGCGCCCGAACCAACCAGTGAAGCATAGATGATTGTACCGATGATCGCGAGCAACAGATTGCTCAGAGGCCCTGCTGCGGATACGATGATGCCCATCAATCTAGGTTTGTCGAAGTTAGCACGATTAACCGGAACTGGACGTGCCCAACCAAAGCCGGCAATAATGAGCAACAGCACACCAAACAAGTCAAAGTGTACAACCGGATTCAGCGTGACCCGACCCAACAGCTTGGCTGTCGGATCACCGAATTTGTTGGCAAAATACGCATGCGAGAATTCATGCACCGTAAATGCGATCAGGATGGTCAGCAGGAAAAAAGGAAGCTGATCGATCGGATAACGAAAGAACGAATTCCAAAAGTCCATACGTTACCCCTTTCTGGCTACAAACGCCAGCCAATCCTCATCACGGTGGATCGCACTAACTTCAAACCCGGAGGATACCAGCGCGTCATGTACAACCTGCTCTTTGTTCTTCCAAATGCCGGATACAATATAGGTACCACCAGACTCAAGCGCATGATAGACATCGTCTACGAACAACAAAATGATCTCAGCCAGAATGTTCGCCACGACAACCTTAACTGGCAGTTGCACACCTAGCGCAGGGTCCTGACTCCCGAGGACGGACAACAGATCACTCTCTTTAACCGTAATTTGTTGCTCCAGCCCATTCAGTTCCACATTCTCTCTGGCACTGATGACCGCAACTGGATCCAGATCAAGCGCCAACACATGTTTAGCACCAAGCTTTATCGCTCCAATTGCCAAAATGCCAGAACCTGTACCTACGTCAATGATTTCCTCGCCGCCTTGAATAACCGTTTCCAGTGTGCGCAAGCAGAGGGAAGTCGTTGGATGAGTTCCTGTACCAAAAGCCATACCTGGGTCAAGTTCAATAATTTTCTCATCCGGACTTTCTGGCGTATACTCTTCCCACGTTGGTTTAATCGTCAGACGTTCTGATACACGTACCGGTTTGAAATATTGCTTCCAGGCCGTTGCCCAGTCATTTTCATCCACTGTACGTGTCTCATAACGAACCTCACCCGTATCAATTCCGAATTCAGTGAGTTCTTCGATTCTTGGATTAACTTCTGACTGCAATGCAACCATGTCCGTACCTTCGGAGAAGTACCCTTTGATGACCGCAAAGCCTTCCGGAATATCATTCAAAGGAACGTCGTATAACTCCCCATATGTCGTGTCCCGTTTTTTATTTAAAGTACCGGACTCTTCAATCGAAACCCCTCCAGCACCCGCTTCATGTAAAAAATTCGAAATCATCTCCACAGCTTCTTCTGTGGTATGTATTGTTAGTTCATGCCATAACATACTTGGTTTTTCCTCCTCATTTTTCAAACATCCCAACTATTGTACTACACAAGCTAGCCGGAGCACAAAGCCGCACCAGTAAAAGAAAAACAAAACAGGATATCCGCAGCCTGACTGCTCGAATATCCTGTCATCTATTCATACATATCTGTTTCATTTACTTCAGCATTTTGTATAATTCGAATCTCACTTAGCAAAAACGCCCACCATTCTGTGTGATCATCTCTGCGGCTTGCGGGAGCGAATCGTTGGATACGGACACGGTCAGCAAAATTTCTTGTTTCAGCCTGTTTGCCGAGTCCTCTTTGGGTGAATCATACACCTGACCATTGGACAACATTTCCGTTTCATCACTAATCAGGGCAAGTACATTCAGTTCGCCACTAAACCCTCCGACAACGGCCGTAGGAGAATTATCGAAGCTCTTAACATCGTTTGAGTCCAATGCAGACGCTTCATTGCCAAGGCTCTCAATACTCAATTGGTTCGGGTGCAACAATTCGAGGGCTCTGCGTGCAGACTCGGCCTCAGTCCAGCTTGTAAAAACAGCTTCGAGGGTCACTGCCGAGCGATCTTCAGTCATTAAGCTCCCGTCCCTGTCGTCGATCAGCCGCTTCACTGCGGCGTAGTGCTTCAACATCTTCATGATCCGCAGCTTCAGCGCTGAATTCCACGTCCTCATTTTTTGCGGATTGCATACGTTTCATCTTTTCCGTTTTCGTTAAAATCTTGCCTGGACGTTCATGTTCTGCCATTGTAATGCTCCTCCTTCAAATTGGGAAACTAGATCATTCCACCGGCTTGTTCGATAATAGACATAGCGCGGTGATGTACCGATTCATCTACGATGACCGTTAGTAATACATCTCTTCCTGTAGGGCCACCCTGTCCACCATCACTCATGCCGCTTGCAGAAGGGTCCGCCGCCGCCATGATTCCAGCACTGGCATTTGTTTGCATCGAATCGGGCACCCATGATGAAAAACTGCCGGAAACGCCCGGCTTGTAGGAAGCGCCACTTGGTCCTACACCCGCATAACGGCTGAATCGATTAATTGACAGGTCCTCCACTCGCAATGCCTCCAGTTTTTTGGCTGCCCCTTGAGCCTGCTCCGGGCTGTGAAAGTACGCCAAAATATTTTTCTCGGTCATCCGCTTCACCTGCTTCCCTAATTTCTCGCATATCAGCTATGCATATCATTCTCGCCATGCTATCTTTCCGCAAGTTCGCTCAGAATATACCGAATGCTCTCACAAATTGCTGTCGTTCTTTGTAGCATAGATCCATGAATTTTGCCAAAATCACTGAACCACTAAAAAAAGGCGTACAAAAAAGGACACCATACGGCAAAAACCGCTGTGGTGTCCTTAAGAATTTGCTTTATTTTATTCTCAGTCGCCGCGGAAGGCGCGTTTCACTCTATCAAAGAAAGATTGTTCATGCTCATGTGTTTGCTCTCCATCCAGCGCAGCAATTTGGCGAAGCAGATCCTTCTGCTCGTCATTCAGCTTACTAGGTGTAACTACAACCACTTTCACATGTTGATCTCCTTGCCCCATACCGCGTAGGCGTGGTACGCCTTTGCCTTTGAGTCGGAAATACGTTCCCGTTTGTGTACCAGCTGGTACTTTCAACTTCACTTTCTCGGTCAACGTTGGGATTTCAACTTCATCTCCCAGAGCTGCCTGAGCAAAGGTAAGTGGGATTTCGCAATAAATATCGTCACCTTCACGCTCGAAGAAATCATGTGATTTCACGCGAATGACAATATACAGGTCTCCCGCTGGTCCGCCACGCAGGCCTCCCTCGCCCTCACCTGTCATACGCAGTTGCGCGCCATCATCTACACCCGCTGGAATGCGGACATGGATTTTGCGTTGCTTGCGGACTTTACCGCTACCACTACACGTTGTACATTTTTCTTTGATAATTTGGCCCGAACCGCTACAGTTCGAACATGCACGACGATTAACCATACGACCAAACGGTGTATTTTGCACGACTTCCTGCTGACCGCTACCTTGGCAGACCGAGCAGGTTTCCGGTTTCGTTCCAGGTTTGGCACCTGAGCCATGACAGGTATCACAGCCTTCGGTACGCGGAATCGTAATATCCGTTTCTTTACCGAATACAGCTTCCTTGAACTCAATCGTCATCGTGTACTGCAGATCATTCCCCCGTTGCGGAGCATTTGGATCACGCCGTCCACCGCCACCGCCGCCAAAGAACATGTCGAAGATGTCGCCAAATCCACCGCCGCCAAAATCACCGCCACCACCGAATCCACCTTGATTCGGATCGACATGACCATATTGATCATATTGTGCACGCTTCTGACCGTCACTCACTACGTCGTAAGCTTCTTTAACTTCTTTAAATTTAGCTTCCGCATCAGCAGCCTTGTTTACGTCAGGGTGATACTGACGGGCAAGCTTACGGTAAGCCTTTTTAATCTCATCGTCGTTAGCCGTTTTACTAACGCCAAGCACCTCATAATAATCACGCTTTTCAGCCACTCTTCCACCCCCATATCATTCACCTTATCGCACATCGTGACAAAAGGAAAGCCAAAGCGCGGGAGCCCCGGCTATGACTTTCCCTCTAATTCGAACGTCACCGATGTTTAATTCGCGTAGAACTACGAATTAGTTTTGTTTTTTATCTTCATCCACAACTTCGTAATCAGCGTCTACGACGTTATCACGTTTAGCGGAACCTTGTTGCTCTTCAGCACCTTGTGCTTCTTGCTCTTGCGCCTGAGCTTGCTCATACAGTTTCACGGACAGTTGTTGAACGATCTCTGTCAGCTCTTCTGTAGCAGCTTTGATATCTTCCAGGTTGTCGGAAGCCAGAACGCCTTGCAGTTTTTCTTTGGCAGCATTTGCTTTTTCAACTTCGCCAGCATCTGCTTTTTCGCCAAGATCTTTGATCGTTTTGTCAACAGAGTAGATCAATTGATCTGCACTGTTTTTCGCTTCAACGAGTTCTCTGCGTTTTTTATCTTCTTCAGCGTGCAACTCAGCATCTTTCATCATTTGCTCAACTTCAGCATCGCTCAAACCGCTGGAAGAAGTGATTGTGATTTTTTGAGTTTTGTTAGTACCTTTATCTGTTGCAGATACGTTAACGATACCGTTGGCATCAATATCGAAGCTAACTTCGATCTGTGGAACGCCACGTGGAGCTGGTGGAATATCACCCAACATGAAACGTCCAAGCGATTTGTTACCTGCTGCCATCTCACGCTCACCTTGCAGAACATGAATCTCAACGCTAGGTTGATTGTCTGCATATGTGGAGAATACTTGAGATTTGCTTGTAGGGATCGTTGTGTTACGCTCGATCATTTTTGTGAATACGCCACCCGCAGTTTCGATACCCAGGGACAATGGAGTTACGTCAAGCAATACAACGTCTTTCACATCACCTGTCAGTACGCCCGCTTGTACAGCAGCACCCAAAGCTACAACTTCATCGGGGTTAACGCCTTTGTGTGGATCTTTACCCGTCAGTTTTTTGATTGCTTCTTGTACTGCAGGAATACGTGTGGAACCACCAACCAATACGATCTTGTCAATATCGTTAGCTGTCATACCCGCATCACTCAATGCACGACGAGTTGGTTCAAGCGTACGCTCAACCAGACCTGCAGAGATTTCTTCAAATTTCGCACGGCTCAGGTTCAACTCCAAATGCTGTGGAACGCCATCAGCAACCGTGATGAACGGCAAGGAGATTGTTGTAGTCAATACACCGGAAAGTTCTTTTTTCGCTTTTTCCGCTGCATCTTTCAAACGTTGAACCGCTGCTTTATCTTTACTCAAGTCAATGCCTTGATCTTTTTTGAATTCACTTACGAGATAATCAATGATTACTTGGTCAAAGTCATCCCCGCCCAGTTGGTTATCCCCGCTCGTTGCTTTAACTTCGAAGAAGCCGTCACCCAGTTCAAGAATGGATACGTCGAACGTACCGCCACCCAGGTCATATACGAGAATCGTTTGGTCTTCGGATTTCTCCATACCGTATGCCAAAGCTGCTGCTGTAGGCTCGTTGACGATACGCAGAACTTCCAAACCTGCAATTTTACCCGCATCTTTAGTCGCTTGACGCTGACTGTCATTGAAGTACGCTGGTACAGTGATAACGGCTTGAGTTACCGTTTGACCCAGATAAGCTTCAGCATCAGTTTTCAATTTTTGCAGAATGATTGCAGAGATCTCTTGTGCGGAGTAGTCTTTGCTATCGATTGTTTCCTTGTGGGAAGTACCCATGTGACGTTTGATCGACATGATGGTACGATCCGGATTGGTGATCGCTTGACGTTTTGCAGTTTCACCAACAACGCGCTCTCCATCTTTTTTGAAACCAACTACGGATGGAGTTGTACGTGCGCCCTCCGGATTTGGAATTACGACAGCCTCGCCGCCTTCCATTACTGCTACGCATGAGTTTGTTGTTCCTAAGTCAATACCAATTACTTTGCTCATCCGAAAATTTCCTCCCTCAACAATTTAAAATGAATGGGTCTGATCTGACCCTTATTTAGATGTTCATGTTGCTAATCGTGCTCTATGTGTACAAACCTTTATATTAAACTTCGCCCACATTGTTCAACTATGGAGCCGACTCATTCCTTCCTATAAGGAATTATGAGCTGACTTTAACCATAGCTGGACGAAGCACTTTATCTTTCAGCATGTAGCCTTTTTGGACTTCCTCAACAACGATACCTTCTTCGTACTCGTCGCTCTCCACTTGCATAATTGCTTGGTGGAATTCAGGATTGAACGGTTGTCCTACCGATTCCATTGCCGTCAGGCCTTCGTTATTCATTACGGTTTCCAATTGACGGAAAATCATTTGGATGCCCTTGGAGAAAGATTCGACCTCTGCTCCTTCCGGTACAGTAGCCATGGCGCGCTCGAAGTTATCAATAACCGGTACCAGTTCGGTGACCAGCTTCATCGAAGCGTATTTAGCCAATTCTTCTTTTTCCTTCTGAGTACGACGACGGAAGTTATCAAAATCAGCCTGTGCACGGACATAACGCTGCTGTTGCTCCTCAGCTTCTGCCTTCAGACGTGCAAGCTCATCCTGCTCCTGATCAGCCATCTCTTCAGCTTGTGCTTCTGCAGCGCCAGCTTCATTAATAGGCTCCTGCTCAGCTGCTGTTACCTCTTGTTCTTCTGTAAATGATTGCTCCTCTTTCAAGATGTTCACCTCCTTATACGAATGAAATGGTTCATTCCCGAATCTTATTTGAAACGATGCGTGAGCATCGCCGTCAAGTCACGGGATAGTGTATTTAGAATATGAATGACACGTGCGTAATCCATCCGCGTGGGTCCTAGAATACCGATCGAACCCAAAGCCTCACCGTCCAATGAATAGGAGGCTGTAATCAGGCTGCAGTTGGCAAAGGCTTCATGATCATTCTCAGTGCCGATTCGCACTTGAATACCAGATCCACCCGGCACGGGCATCATCAATTTCATGAGTGTTGGTGTCTCTTCCAGCAGGTCAAGAATATCTTTGACCTTTTCGATATCTTTAAACTCCGGTTGAGTCAACATATTGGTGGCACCACTGAGGAACAGACGATTATCGTGTTCGTTGTCAAAGGCACTGTTCAGCACTTGCATAACTTCCTCGTAACGTGTAATATGCCGTTCCATCTCTTGCCCAAGTTCAGTATAGAGACGGGATTTCAATTTGTAAATTGGCACACCAACCAGCTTGGTGTTCAACAGTCGAACCACTTTCTCCATCTCGGCTACCGAGATTTCTGGAGGAATCTGGACCGTCTTGTTCTCCACCTGACCGGTATTGGTCACAATGATTGCCACAGCTTCACTTTCGTTCAGCGGAAGCAATTGGAAGTGGCGAAGGGACGTATGGAATACTTCCGGTCCAAGCAGGATCGAAGTATAATTCGTCATATGTGACAAAATATTGGATGCATGTTGAATAACTTGTTCCATGACATTCAGCTTTTCGGCGAAGAACGACTTCAGATCGTCCAATTCCTGAGGCTCCACCTGATTCCAGGGAACCAAATGATCGACGTAATATCGATAGCCTTTATGAGAAGGAATGCGTCCTGCCGATGTATGCGGCTGTTCCAGGAAACCCATATCTTCAAGGTCCGCCATTTCATTACGGATCGTCGCCGGACTATATCCAACATCTCCCCTTTTGGAAATGCTCCGGGACCCTACGGGCTCAGCTGAACGGATATAGTCATCCACTATAGCGTTCAGAATCATTCGTTGACGCTCAGTTAACATGGTGAGTATTCCCTCCTTCTGACTGTACTGTCCCATGTCGTTAGCACTCCAGTTAGATGAGTGCTAAGCGGTAATACAAAAATACCAAACTGACGTGAACATTGTCAAGTGAGTTTGATGAGTGGGCTCATCTATTTATAGTATAGACCAATGTCGACAAGTCCTAACAACTTTAATGAACATACTTTGAAGTAAAAAAGGACTGCATGTAGGGCAGAGGCTGACTCGGCTCGATCCATGCAGTCCATTTAGTTGTTAGGCTGAAACGTTAAGCTCTTTTAATACCGCGATCTCATCACAACAATCCTGCTTGCTGCAATGAACACAGTCGGTCCATACTTTCTCAGGGAAAATCTCTTTTTCCACTACGGCAAAGCCGTTTTTGAGGAAGAAGGATACTTCATATGTCAACGCCATAACTTTAGGAATCTGTTGTTTCTCCGCTTCTTCTACCAGTCGATCCAGCAATCGGGAGCCAATACCGAGCCCTTTATGCCCTTCCGAGATACCGAGTGATCTGACTTCCACCAAATCATTCCCCAGACGACAAAGCGAGCCGCAGCCCACCACTTCACCATCAACTTCGGCTACAACAAAGTGCTCCAGCTGTCGGTGCAGTATTTCCCGTGATCGCGGAAGCATGATCCCACGCTCTGCATAGCCCTTAATCATTTCATACAGTGGTTCAACATCTTCCGGCACGGCTTTTCTGCATATTACCGACATCCTGCTCTCCTCCTATTACCAAGCTTTCCAGAGGAAAGCTGACTTCGTAGTTGTTAAATTAACACGCCCTGTAAAATCAATATGAATAAATATACAACAGAGCGTATAGAATTTCAAGCTATGAATTCAGCGATATGGACCCGATAAACTCCGCAAAAACGTCATTTCCGAACAGGATACCCTGCTCGCTCAGTCGGAAGCCGTCTGCCGTCCGCTCAAGCAACCCTGCGTTCAACATTTTGCCCAAAGGCTTCGCAAACACTTCTTCCATGGACTCTCCGAACTGTTCGCTAAAACGTGAGGCCGAAGCTCCCTCCAACATTCGCAGTCCAACCATCAGATAATCTTCCATGGCTTCCGGGAGAGCAATCTCAAAATGATCCAGACGAGGCAGCCCTGCTCGTGAAGCTTCAACATAAGGATTTATACCTTTAATATTCATATGCCGTTCGCGGCCCACATATCCATGTGCACCTGCACCCAGACCATAGTAGTCCTCATTACGCCAGTAGGTAATATTGTGACGACTCTCAAAGCCCGGCTTGGCAAAGTTACTGATCTCGTATTGTCCATAGCCTGCTTCTTTCATACGTCTCATTAATAGAAGATACATCTCCAGCTCATCATCTTCATGAGGAAGTGGTAACTGGTTCTTTTGATACAGTGTATGGAAGAGTGTATTCTCTTCCACTTTCAGGCTGTAGATGGAGTAATGTGGCAGATCCAGTTCCAGCGCTTTGTCGATACTCTCATTCAACATCTCTACGGTCTGGTTTGGCAACCCAAACATCAGGTCAATGGACAGGTTATTCAAGCCTGCTTTTCGAGCATTCTCCAAACTGCGATATACATCATCCGTATTATGAATACGGCCAATGCCTGTCAGCAGATCATTCTGAAAAGCCTGTACGCCAAAGCTGACACGGTTGACGCCGCCTTCTTTCATCGCAGCGAGTTTCTCCGCATCCGTTGTTCCCGGGTTGGCTTCCATCGAAAATTCAATATCGTCTGCCCAATTTGGGAAATACGTCTTCACGGAACGAAGAAATACTGCCATCTCATCCGGTTTCAGAGCTGTTGGCGTACCCCCACCTACAAATATGGTCTTGATCTCGCCCGGTGGATTGGCCTTAACTGTATGTTCCATCTCCCGTTCCAGCGCTTCGAGATATTGCATCACGGGCTGATCTTTCAGAACGTAGGAGTTAAAGTCGCAATAAAAACATTTATTCGTACAAAAGGGAATGTGAAGATACACCGCTTGGGGCGCACCTGTCTTCCGGCTGTGTGCTGCCAATGTCATGGCAAGTCCCCCTCTATTTGAAAAAAGGAAAGCCATCCGGCTTCCCTTTCAGCTTAGTTATTTAATATTCTGTGTTGTACCCACGTTTGCAAGCAAACGTCCTACAATTCAATTTCGATACACACATTATGTGATGTACCCGAAATTGAATTCTCCTTAATCTAATTTGAATACACACATTCTGTGTTGTACCTCAAAATAGATTGTTTAATCATCAATTTTCAGTACCGCCATGAATGCCTCTTGCGGCACCTCAACGTTACCAACCTGCTTCATCCGCTTCTTACCTTCCTTCTGCTTCTCAAGCAGTTTCCGTTTCCGCGAGATGTCACCACCATAACACTTGGCAAGTACGTTTTTACGCATTGCTTTTACCGTTTCACGAGCAACGACTTTGGTACCTACAGATGCCTGGATTGGCACCTCGAACATTTGCCGTGGAATCAGCTCACGCAGTTTCTCACAGACAATGCGTCCGCGGTTATAGGCACGGTCACGGTGAACGATGAAGGACAGAGCATCCACCTGTTCGCCATTGAGTACAATATCCATTTTCGCCAAATTGGACTGACGGTAACCGGACAGCTCATAATCCAGGGATGCATATCCTTTGGTACCGGATTTCAACTGGTCGAAGAAGTCATATACAATCTCGGACAGCGGAATCTCATAGGTAATGGTAACCCGAGTTGTGTCCAGATATTCCATATTCACATATTCACCGCGTTTAGTCTGACACAGCTCCATAATGGTACCTACATAATCATTCGGTACGATAATATCTGCCTTGACGTATGGTTCCTCGACGTAATCAATCCGGCCCACCTCAGGATAGTTGGATGGGTTGTCGATTTTCATCACTTCACCATTGGTTAAGGTGACGTGATAGATTACACTTGGTGCCGTTGTGATCAACGGAATGTTAAACTCCCGCTCAATCCGCTCCTGGATAACGTCCATGTGAAGCAGTCCAAGGAATCCGCAACGGAATCCAAAACCGAGTGCACTGGATGTCTCCGGTTCAAAGCTCAGAGACGCATCGTTCAACTGCAATTTCTCCAACGCTTCACGCAGATCAACATAGTCCGATGTTTCGATCGGATAGAGACCACAATACACCATTGGGTTAATTTTACGATAACCCGGCAAAGGTTCCGGTGTTGGATTTTTGGCATCCGTTACCGTATCCCCGACTTGTGTATCGCCAACATGCCGGATACCTGCAACGATAAATCCAACATCCCCGACGTTCAGCTCGTCCACGATGGTCATACGAGGTTTGAACGCTCCAACTTCAATGACTTCAAATGATTTCCCTGTTGCCATCATTTTGATTTTGGAACCGGATTTGATTTTGCCGTCAACAACACGCACATATACGATTACACCTTTGTACGGGTCGTAGTGCGAGTCAAAAATCAGCGCTTTCAAAGGCTGGTCAGGATCACCAGTTGGTGCCGGAACACTTTTCACCACTTGCTCCAAAATTTCTTTGATTCCGATTCCTGATTTGGCCGAAGCCAAAACCGCATTACTTGTGTCCAAACCAATAACATCTTCCACTTCCTGCTTCACCCGTTCAGGATCAGCGCTCGGAAGGTCAATTTTGTTGATAACCGGTAAAATTTCAAGATTGTTATCCAATGCCAGATACACGTTGGCAAGTGTTTGGGCTTCAATTCCCTGAGCCGCATCCACAACCAGCAGAGCACCTTCACATGCAGCAAGACTGCGTGATACTTCATACGTGAAGTCTACGTGTCCCGGTGTATCAATCAGATTCAATAAATACTCTTCACCATCATCCGCTTTGTAAGTCAAGGCTACTGCTTGTAGCTTGATCGTTATTCCACGTTCACGTTCAAGGTCCATCTTATCCAGAACTTGTTCCTGCATTTCACGTGAAGTGAGCGCACCTGTGTGCTCCAAGATCCGGTCCGCAAGTGTTGATTTGCCGTGATCTATATGTGCAATAATAGAAAAGTTACGAATTTTACGTTGTCTTGCCCGAATGTCAGTCATTCCTTACCCCCAGAAACAGCCTAGTGTCAATCACTTCATTATAACAGTTGAAGCACAGTGCATCAATCCCGTGATGTCTCAACTTTATAATAAAGTGTCATCATGCACTCCCGGAGGTTATATTGTACCTTAAAATTATGGTATTTTATTCAGCGACGCCGCTAAAAAGAGAGACCACCCACTTGATTCCACTGTGTGAGAGATTTTGCAATAGTCCAGCCGTTTTGTCTGCCAACACATCAACCGGAGCCTTATTTTGATCTGCCCCAAGCACTTGGCTTGGTGACTGAACAGGTACAAATGGTGGTTCTTTAATTTCCTTTTGGACAGGAGCAGTCGGAACAGATTCGGTCACCGATGAAGTTGGCTCAGTTGTCACAACGGTTGACGTGCCTCCTGAGGGATTGCCCATATGAAAGTTGCTGCCAGCCAGCTGCATTCCAAACAGAACACCCAGCAACATTAATACAGCGATGGATAACAGTCTTTTACCGAATCTGGACATGTGCATTGCCTCCTGTCACTCTCTACTATTTTTCCTTCTAACATATATGGTTTCTACCCACCCTGCGACGAGGTTTCCACACTGGCTTTGTCCACCTTCTGATCTTCCCAATACACTTGAGAAATCATGTCTGCGAGAATCTTTGATGTCCGTTGGAGCTCAGCTCCTGTATTGTCGATACCACCAATCTCAATCAAAATGCTGTTAGGTGAGAGGGTTTGGTTATACTCTCCATTGTTGGCTCCTCCGCCATCCTTGCCCCACACACCACGGGATACCCCAGGATACTTGGCTTCCAGTTTCTTATGAATTTTCGCTGCAAAGGCTTCATTCTGCCGCCAATTTGGATTTTCATGTCCAATAATGAAATATACTTTGGCGTAGCCCAAGTCATTAATAGTTGTTGTTGTTTTGCCATGACGCTGTGAATCGCGATGAATGTCTATGAGATACGTCAGATCATCATTTTGGGCGAGTGCCGCTTTTACCGTTTGACGGGAGTATTTATAGGAATAGTTCCAGTTATAGTCCTTTACTTTGGTGGGGTAATCATCCTTGGCGTGTTCTACGCCGATTCCCAGCTTCTCCAGACTGTCTGAGAGGTAGGTTCCCACTTGAAACACATTACCTGTTGATTTGCCTGATGATGGATTATCACTTTTCGTACCAAGCAGTGGATTATAGCCTTCCCGTGGATGGGAATGATAGATAAGAATTGACTTTTTGCCTGTTGTCGGTGAGCCTGAATTGTCTTTCTCGCCATTCTTCGCTGGGGGATCTTCTTTACCTTCTCCATCTCCAGGCTCAGTCGACTCAGGTGGATCCGTATTGTCCTGGCCTGGTGGAACATGCAGCTCACTACCGGGTTTCCCTCCACCTGCGGAAGCTGTATCCGTAAGACCGGGACCGGGCTGATAATCTTCGGGAGCCTCGGCTTTTTCGTTACCCGATCCAGGACGGAGCAGAACAGGTTGGTTGGAACCCATGCCCGGCATTTCTCTCGCAATCAGGCTCTTCGGATCTTGTGGATTTACATTTGTTAGTAATTGGAAAACAAAAGAGGTGAGATTCTCACCAGATATGGCAGAGGTCTGTTCCTTCTGGGTGAGATGAGGCATCTCCATACCGAGCATATCGACGAAAAAGCGGCTTGACACGGCACTTGCAAATCCTTTCATGGAAGAAACGGGTGAATTATTCAAGCGTTTCTCTGCCATGCCCCCCAGACCCAGTACGACAAAAAACAAGGCAGATATGATCATAAGCAACAACAACGTACGGCCCATGGCCAGCACGTGCAGACATCTTTTTTTCCATTTCCCAATATTCCAGGCCAATATCTTGTTCATTCTGCTGTCTCCTTCCCTGCTGGACAACTCTTATACTTCAACTCTATGAGCCGGTCCAATTTGATAGAACAGGAAAATGAAAGATTCCAGAAACAAAAAAAGAAAGTCCGATAGATTCGGACCTTCTTCTCAGCAGTTTTAAGTTTTAATGTGTATAAGCGGCTACGTTATCTGGATTCACGGCATCATGGAGCGCGGCGTTAAGTCCTGAAGCGATAACATTGGCAATTCCCTCAATAAACTCATCGATTTCCTTTGGGGTCACAATGAGGTCATGACCTAGTGGCTCCAGTACCTCTTTCACCAGACTCAAGCGATCTTGTTCACCGATGTCGTCCAGCATGCCCATGATCTGTTTGGTCTGATCCGTTTCCTGGCGAAAGTGTGAGCTCATCATCTCAATCACATTATTCACGATGGTGGACGCATAACATACGGTTGGTACTCCGATGGCGATGCAAGGCACACCTAATATCTCACGAGTCAGGCCACGCCGTTTGTTTCCAATACCGGAACCCGGGTGAATACCAATGTCCGCGACCTGAATCGTTGTATTTACACGTTCCAAGGAACGGGAGGCCAGCGCATCAATCGCAATAATGGCATCCGGCTTGGTCCGGTCTACAATCCCCTGTACGATGTCACTGGATTCAATGCCTGTTGTACCTAATACACCGGGAGCAATCGCGCTGACTTCCCGATACCCTGGCGCAACTTGATCTGGCACCAATTCGAAATACTGACGGGTTACCATCAGATTTTCCACAACAAGTGGTCCGAGTGAATCCGGGGTGACATTTAAGTTACCCAGGCCAACAATCAAGACCTTGGATGTTTTGTTGATTCCGGCCTTAACCATAAAATCTTCCATTTCACGGGTGAACTCGGCAGCAACTCGCTCCTGTAACTCGGTATCACCATTCCGTAGTGAAGGTACTTCCAAGGTGACATAGTGACCTTTCACCCGTCCAATCGCTTTGGCTGCTTCTTCATTCAGGACATCAATACGTGTAATCGTAATACCCTCTTTTTTCTCTACATCTTCCCGTAGTCCGGGAATCGTCTGTTTCTGTCCACCTTGCGCCATTTCCTTGGAGTCGATTGCCAAATCGGTACGAACTGTATAGTTTTGCAAATCCAGTGTCATTCTGTCCCTGCCTCCCTTACCGCATTTGAGCATATTGTGTGGGAAAAAGAGTTTCTTTATACAGCATGTCGAACATCGTAGGAATATCTGTTGCATTTTACATGCTAGCGTGATAGAATATTTTAAGTTGTGAAACGTTTGTATTCATGCAAATGCCTTACAGGAGGTGAATGTAATGCCAAACATCAAATCCGCTGTTAAACGCGTAAAAACGAGCGACAAGCGCCGCGCACTCAACGCTTCCCAGAAGTCTGCACTCCGTACAGCTGTTAAAGCTGCTGATGCTGCTCTGGTAAGTAACGAAGTTGATACTGCAAAAGCTGCGATTCAAGCTGCTTCCAAAAAGCTGGACAAGGCTGTAACTAAAGGTCTGGTTCATAAAAATGCTGCAGCACGCAAAAAGTCTCGCTTGGCGAAAAAACTGAACGCTCTTTCCGCACAAGCGTAAGAAGCGTTACTTATACGATCCAATGGAAAAATCCTGAACAGCATAGGCTTTCAGGATTTTTTAGTATCTGATTCGATAAGTATAAGACACAAACAAAAGCGACCTTTATTCCGATGATTTAACCATCATGGAGCAAAGGTCGCTTTGTTTGTTATTCACACTAGTAATCTATTACGTTTACGTATTCATTCACGCACCAAGTCTCAATAAGAACAGCTCCAGACCAAGCACTTTATCCACCGCTCCTGTTTTCATCTGGTAATCCAATTCGCTGAGGTGACTCAGAATCATTCTTAGACGTTCCGGCTGAAATTTACGGGCTTGCTCACCCGCAATCTTAACAGCATACGGATGCAGCCCAAGCTGACTGGCAATCTGCTGCTGGGAGTAACTTTGTTGGCCCAACTCTTTCACCTGGATCATGATCCGAAACTGGCGTGCGATTAATGCCGCAATTTTAATCGGTTCTTCCCGCTGCTTCAGCAACTCATAGAAAAGAGCCAACGCTTTCTCCAGTCGCAAATTAGCAAGTTCCTCCACCAGTGAAAATACATTTTGCTCTGTACTACGGGCAACCAGTGACTCGATATCAGCACGCTTGATTGTCCCCCCATTACCCGCAAACAAACATAACTTGTCTACTTCAGCAGACAGGGTCTGAAGACCTGTTCCTGCATAGCTGATCAACGTTTCCGCCGCTCCCGTCTCCAAGGAAACATCCCGCTGCTTCGCAAGTTTCACTATCCAATTCAATAACTCTTCTCCACTGAGTGGAGCAAAAGCAAGAACTACTGCCTGTTTCTTGACAGCTTTCACCAGTTTCTTACGCTCATCCAGCTTATCCCCTTGGGCCAGGAAAACAATCGTACTGTAATCTGCCGGATTCTCCATATATGTAAGCAGACGATCAACCTGATGTTCAATCTTGGATTCTTTACCTGCGGTGAACAAGCTCGCGTCTCTTACAATTATTAATTTGCGTGGAACCAGAAAAGGTACAGTCTCTGCTTCTTCAATAACGACCTCCACAGCCGTTTCAGACAAATCATATGGAATAATCGCAAAATCACGATGTTCTTCTTCAATAACCTGTTCTTTTAACATATCCGTAAATTGCTGTATCTGGTACTTCTCCGTTCCGTACAGCACATAGATCGGTGCCGTTTCTCCATTACGTATTGCCTTTGTTGCACTTTTTACATCCATTCACGGCGCCTCCTTATCCCTCTTATCCTACCAGAAAAAACGCAAGACAACAAAGGGACCTTACATCCAGTTATGGATGAAGGTCCCCTGTCCTACATCTATATAAACGCTGACACCAGCAGTTCTAGAAAAAGCCGGTGCGCGGTCATACGACGTCAGTTGTTTGAACTGAGATAGGACGTTTTGTTACTTCCACTATATGCTTGTCATACTGAAAATGTTCTTTCGTTTAGAGGAGCGCACTCCCCATTTTTAATTATTTCGCAGGAGCTCCACCTGAAACAGCAGGTACATTAAACGAGTTCTTCGCTGTTGTTCCGTCCTTGTCCGTTTCGTAATTAAATAGGGTACCATCCTTCGACCAACTCGCTGACTTCAGTGTCCCCTCTATGCTGCGTTGTTCAACCAAATTTAGAACATCCGGTTCGTCGGCAGGTTTGGAGTATATGCTGATTTGATCACCAATAAGCATAACTACATAAGAGCCGTCAGGTGATTTCCATTCTTTCGGTGCTGCTGTTGTAGCCATTCCCTGATCCGGTCCTGCTGCGAATCCTTTGTTTCCTCCAGAAGCGTCTGCACCTGCACTGGAATCAGGTACAGTGTTACCTTCAACCGGAGCATCTTCAGTCATATTAGGTGTTGTATCCTGAGAAGTGAAGGATTGCGCATCTCCATTTTCTGTTTCTGTTACTCCACTCTCTTCCCCATCTGCAGAAGATTTAGGAGAATCTCCTGATCCCTGAATTCTCTGCTCAGAATCTTGGTTTTGAGCAGGATTCTTCTGATTATCGGTCGAAGGAGTTCTGGACGAATTATCCTGCGGTCCTTTATTCGGAGCAGGCGTTGATTCAGTAGCCGGTTGTTGAGGTGTCGGATCTGACTGAACTTCAGGCTCCTGTACCTCATCTCCACCGTTCTCTTCAGGCATTGTTTCTACGTCTTGGTTATCTGGTTTAGTTGGTGAAACATTCGATTGATCCACAAACACATCGTTGCTACTTGGTTGGGACGAAGTGGCAGGATCATAATTTTCAATATTCTTGCTTAATGGATTTTCATCCACATTGCCGCTCTCTTGAGAAGCTCCAGAGCTCATCAACATGGAATCGGCATTCTCAATCTGTTCAGGCTGATATCCCCAGATGGCGAATCCCAATACAACTGCCGCAGCCGCTGCACCCACCGACATACGTCCTGCCATCGAGTTAAGCCATTTTTGCTTCGTTTTCCGCTCACTTGAACGTTGTAGATTCTCAAATGCAGCGGGGACAGGATTCATTTCCTGTATGGTGCTACTTTGTTCCTTCCACGCTTCGTCAATAGCATCAAGCTGTGGCATAATCGCATCAACCAGACTAAATTTCGGGCTTACTTGCGGTAATTCTTCCAGTTCTCTGGAAAGAGCTCTGAGTAAACTAAAATTCTCGGCGCACTCCGGACACTTCGCCACATGCTGTAGCATCTGAGCGGTTTCCGCCTCGCCCAGATCATGATCCAGATAGCGGTGCATCCATTCCACCACCTCTTCGCATTTCATCCTGTCACACCACCTTTCTGATATTCCTGTAGTAGATTCTGTAATTGCTGTCTGGCTCTAAATAAATAAGATTTCACCGTATTCAACGGAAGATCGAGACAATCCGCAATTTCATTGTAGGATAAGTCCTGCAAATATCTTAGAACAATAACGATACGATGATGCTCGGGAAGCTTGTTGATCGCATCCTGAATGTCTTGGGCCACATATGTAGACATGACCTCGTACTCCACATCCTGATTATCCTGAAAAACCATGTCATGTTCGTCAATGGAGACAGACGGCTTGGTTCTTCTGAATTTATCAATACAGATGTTTGTGACGATGCGTTGTACCCATGTTTTGAATTGGGCCTTTTCTTCGTATGAATTGATTTTGGTGTAAATTCGGATCAACGCTTCCTGCGCAGCATCCAAAGCGTCCTGTTCATTATTTAGAATGTAATATGCGGTCCGATAGACATGTTGTTCAATCTCCCGCAATAGGGTAATTAGAGCGTCGCGATCGCCCGATTGAGCGGCTCTGATGAGTTCCGGCTCTACCACAAAGGATCCCCCTCTCCCTGCAACCTTACAGACGTGATCATCAATAAAATTGTTGCAAAGTTAAGTTTTTTTTTAATTTGCCATAACAAAATAACGGCGTATGTATTAGGGCCGCTGAAATCTTCTCTTAGAATAACAGAAATTGCATAACGAGTCACCAAACGTATCCAAAAGGGATTCCATTACTTACACGACTCAATTCAAATGCAATGGCATACATTATAGATAAGCACTTTTTTGGGTCCTAAAATAAAAAAAAGTCGAAATTTGTCCAAATTTAAGCTGTTTTTAATGCAATTTTCATGAAAATAGTGTATTGTAAATTTACATTCATAAACACGAGGTGATGAGCATGCCAGCTCTTGCGAAAATTCAAGCTTTAAAAGAACAAATGCCCAAAGAATATCAAAGTATTTCCCACTTTGTGGAACATGCATTGGACTCCATTGATACTCTGGTTGAGGAACATCGGAAGTACGTAGCTGCACAGGCATTATACGGCGATAAAATCGTTGGAACGGAAGAACGCTTGTACAGAGAAACCGTACTTGATGTGAGAGCACAACTGTTGATGACTCTTGAGAAAACGGTAGAAGATCTGTTGCACAAGGGCGATAAACACTGGAACAAACACTTTAAGGATGGCGTAGAATAGTTCTTATATTTCTTCTACATTTTGAAAAAATGGCCCGTTTTCCGATATTCTCCCTCGTGGAGTGTAACGGAAGCGGGCTTTTTTTGTGCTGTGCTGTAACCTGCAATCAAATGAAGCGATTAATTGGTATATTCATCAGTAAATCGCCATCAGTTTGCCATTGAGAAACCCTAAAGCTCTTATGCCTGCGGAGCTGGCATACACCCAAACCTCGATTTTGCCTTTTGAACTCGTTTCATACGTAATGCTCGATGGATCTCCCCATGCAAGGCGCACCTGAGTTATGTTCATTCCTAAAGCTACTTCTCCAGCAATGATTTTATTCCAAGTGGACTTGGACCAATTGTATTTCTTATACGGATCAGAAGAGAAGAATTGGTTGGAATCGGCAAGCATCTCCGTCACACTGGAAGGTGCACCTCCTGCGTAGGCAGAAACGGTTTTTCCTTTTGCATTACGGAAGATAATAGAGTAACTTCGATCACCGTATTTAATCTTCTCAATTTTGATATCTGATATGGTCACTTTGGTATCTCTAGCCCTTCCTCAAGGCGGGCCTAACTATTATTCGGTAAAAACAACCATAATCCTGCAACAAAAATCACCTAACAATAATAAAACCGCAACTAAAACCATACATTTACATAACTCCAACAAACCAAATACAAATGATTGCATTTAATAATCTAAAATAGAAAACATATTACAAACGAAATAGGGCGTGCAACCGTAACAAACATCTAAATGGATATGCGGGAGACTAGATGAATCTAAAAATATTTTTCAAATACTTCCTGGGATTCTTTCTACTCAGTAGTGCTTTATTCATTGCATTTAATATGATAATAGGGCATAAAAGTTGGGATCAAATTGATCACATACTCAACTTATTCAGCGCAACTATAATTAGCTTGCCGATTAGTATCTCAAAAGCAAGAGAGTAATTCCTTCCTAGTCAACTTCCCTAAGAGACAGCCAAAGTATCCTTATAGCGCATAACGATTGAAATGTGTTATTATCATGCAATTCAAAAAAAGTCGTTCGCAGCGGAACGACTTTTTTTCTGTTAGTGGTCAATCATGTACTACTTTCTCAATGTTGCTCACTCATTCTTTCTCAGCCTGTGTATGTTAAAATATAGTATCCCTAAGTCTATCAGTTGTTGAATATTGTTATTCAAGATGGAGGTTAATACTCATAATGACAAAAAACCATAGAATTAAAATCCCCCGCGGAAAAATACTTGCAGCTGTATTAACTGCAGTGTTCATTTCACTTGCAATGGGGATATATCACTATGTCCCTATAGATGAAAGATTAGAGAATACTTACTATTATTCATTCGGGTATAAATTTGCAGTTGGATTATTGATTAACCTCGCTATTTTACTTTTCTTACTTACGCCCCTTTCTATATTGGTGGATGGATTACTTTTATGCAGAAAAAAAGATAATACGTATATGAGATTGCTCGTTGCTATTGCCGCATATGTTCTATTAGGCTTCACAGGTGGGGTCACCTACTCGATATTTACACGTAACTTCAATACTTTTTCTGCTCAAACTATCCACATTGTGGTATGTTCTCTTGTCTTTTTAACCTTACAGTTGGTATTAAATCGGAGTTTTCTTCACTCTTCTACTCACCGATAAATAGATCGTGTGCCGTCACTCAACTCCAAACAACTTGTACCTAATATCAATCTTCCCATCCTTTACTCTAATCTGGACCTCACCCATCTGATCTGTCCGATAAATATCTGACCCGGTAGCTTCCAGACGTTCCATGACTCCCGGATTGGGATGCCCATATGTATTGTTAACTCCTGCAGATATCACAGCGGTTTTGGCGTTCCAGTATTGGAGCCAGGCTTCGGTGGACGACGTTTTACTACCATGATGAGCGACCTTTAGAACGTCAATGGATACAGACGCCTCCGCTGAAGCATCATTTGAATCAACCTGCAACGGGCGTGTAAGTACCCTTTGTACGACCCCCTCTGTAACTCCAAGATCTGCACCTTTCTGTTCAAACTGGGCAGCTAGCGATCCATCCTGAATCATATAGAGCAGGTCCTGCTCGGCTGCTGCATCCATATCTCCGGTGAACAACATGGAAGCCCCCGCCATTTCCAGCAAAAAGACAACGGAATCATGATTCTGGTGTTCAGATACAGGTAAATTGCCCGATACATTTACATCCATATGTGCCAGATCCGGAGCTATAAAATGTAAACTCGTCTCTTTATCAGCCTTATAGGACATGCCCTGCTGAATGGCGTACAGAGGAATTTTCCGTTCCATGGCTGTGTCCAGTAATTTATCAAAGTTTTCTTTACCGCTGGTCGTGCCATTAAACATGAAACGTTTAACCGGAATCTGTTCCAGCACAGCCTGTAGTCCTCCGGCATGATCCTGATCGGCATGCGTTACAATGACAGCGTCCAGTTGATGGATACCTCTCTTTTTCAATAGAGGAACAACGACCTTGGCTCCCACCTCATACGGATCACGCCTTGTTTTCCAAGATTGTTCGTTGTTCCCAAAACTAACTGTTCCCCCGCCATCCACCAGAATGTGTTTGCCTTCCGGGGTTGTAATCAATGTGCTGTCCCCTTGTCCAATATCCAAAAACTGCACGATGCCGGTTCCAGCAGGCTTGGGAGTCTGATATGCCCACCACAATCCAGCAATAAAGCTGATTGCGAGCAACCCGCACAACCATTGCTGAGCTTTACTCATTCGTTCATGTGCATAATATCCTGCACCTCGCGCGGTAAATGCACTTGTATACTCCGGCCAGGCAATGCTGGCTCCTAATGTCGTTAATGAAGTTTCTTTTCCATCTACACGGTTCTTACCTTGATCCTGTACCACGGTAGACATCCAAGAGCGAATGCCCATATTCGCCATTGAAACTGAAGGTTGTCCCCTCACAAGAGGAGCCGTCTCTTCCTCAACAAACGCTGTTTCTTGCTTCTCACCATTGCCACGATGCAACAGGTAGAGTAAGGCATACAACACAGCATAATATGCGGCAATCCATAACAAGGGCGGTGTTGCCCAGATCAATACAAAACCTGGCAGGCTGTTCAACCACTCCACGCTTACAAATGTCAGTTGATTCAGTTGCATCGCGATCCATGCGAGGGGTTTCGCCAAGGGAACCCATATAAACGACAATAACATGGCGACCGTCCCCAGAGGTAATACAATGGCACTGATCAAAGAAACCAGCAGAAAGTTGGCCACAAATGAGAGTAATGAGAACTGATTGAAATACAGAATGGTTACTGGGAACGAAATCAGCTGAGCGGTCACTGTAACGGATGCCGTTGCAGCCAGAGATTTCGGCCAGCTGCTGAACAGCCGGTTAATCAATGGCATGTAGATCATCAAACCTGCGGTCACGAGAAAGGATAACTGGAAGCTCACGCTTAGCAAAAAGTACGGGTCCCACCACATCATCAGCAACGCTGCTGCACTGATCATCTGAAGACCATCTCTGGCGAGGCCACGGCGTGCCATGTACAACCCAATCATGGACATCATTCCTGCCCGAATCACTGAAGGTGAACCTCCGGATAACAGTACATAAGCTGGCACCAGGATCAGAACAATCGTGAGTGCCGTCTCTCTGGTAAGCCTTAGCCAGGATAAAATAAGGAGAAGAGAAGCTACATATACAGCGACATGGGTCCCGGATATTGCCAGGATATGCGTTAGACCCAGTTGAGAAAACTGACCATAGGTACCAGGATCGATATCAGTAGCCATCCCGATAATAAGCCCCTTCATATATCCTGCATGAGGCTCTGGAAATAACTGCTCAACCGCCGAGCCCAACTTATGCCTAGTCCAATCTGTCCACCGTAGTATGTTATATTGTCCAAGTCCCTCAGGAGCAACTGCTGTTACCGAACTGGCTCCCTTCACTTTGAACAACCAGTGGATATGCAGGGTTCGCAAATAACTGCGATAATCAAATCCGCCAAAGTTTCTTGCTTCGCCAGGAAGGGCAAAAGAGCCATTAAGTGCGATTTCATCGCCCCTCTTCCAGCCCGCTGCTACCTGTTGTTCTTCCTCCTCCAACAGTCTGACTTGTACGATCAATTGTTCATTTATATTGAATGCAGATGATGATGCGAGATCTGTATCTGCTGACGAATCCAATGTTGGCAATATTGAAGACATCTGTATCTTAAAGTCAGCCCGATCTCCATCAATACGTACACCTGACACCAGCTCACCCTTAATTTCGGCTGCCAAACCGTCCAATTCTTTAGCAGAGATGTGAGTAGTCTTGGACAGACTGCTATGATTGCGTGCATCATTCCACTCCCAATGTGCAGCGCCTCCAATAAAGGCAACAAGTAAAAATAAAACAGACCATCCACGCACATTAATAAAATGAAGTAAAAGTGGCAGACATGCCAGAGCTCCAATTACCCCCCAGATTAACGTCCAGCCTGTTAACGCGCATGCTATCCCACTCCCGCACAACCAACAAATCGTAAAACTTAATAACGGTCTGCCTTTCATTTCTACCCCTCCCTCATTTCACCCGTTGAACGCAGAAAAACCCCCGAAAAGCCAATTCAGGCTTGCCGGAGGTTCTCCCTCACGTATTCGACCATATTCACATTAATTGCTCACAGTCATCATCGTTTCCCGCGGGGGCTGGTAATTCTCCAGCCTGCGGAACGTTATGCCCTTCTGGTCCATCATATTGGTAACCTTGCCGGTATCTTTAGGATAAGAACGATGAAACACGATTTCTGTAATCCCGCTATTCGCCAGCATATTGGCACATGTCCAGCACGGCTCGTCGGTCACGTACACGGACGAGCCTTCGCGGTCGATTCGATCTGTGAATAAAAGCAAATTTTGCTCCGCATGGATTGTGCGAATGCATCGTTGCTTTTTCACCATTTCTTCTTGCCCATCGGTCACGACCAACTCATACTCCTCCGATATCATGCAACCTGCTTCAGAACAATCCGGGACGCCGGTGGGTGCACCATTATAGGCTGTTCCCAGCAGTTTCTTTCCCTGAACAAGAACGGCACCCACATGACGACGCGAACAGCGGGAACGGGTGGAAACCATATACGCGATGTCCATAAAATACGTATCCCAGTCCTTGCGTACCTCTGTACTCATGCTGCTTTCCTCCCGCTTAACACAATTTATATTTTAATATTAACGGATCTGCACATACGGCGCCATCTTCTCCAGCATCTTCATACCGATTCCTTTGACCTTTGTCAGATCACTGACTTTTGCAAAAGGACCATGTGCATTCCGATAGTCCACAATAGCCTGAGCTTTCTTCTCTCCAATTCCGGGAAGCTCCGTAAGTTTGGAGACAGGTGCAGTATTCACATCAATCTTCCCATTGTCGCTAGCTTCCTCACGAACTACAGGTGGGTTACTGTTCGAGCCCGTCTCGGGGGTAACCGAAGGATTCGAATTCGTACTTTGCGCCACTGGTTCAATCGAAGTAGCCGTATCTGAAGGATTATCATTCATCTGATTTGGAGTTTGAACTCCCGAATCATCTGCAACCCCAACGCTCGCAAGCTCTTTAGACTCTCCTGCCCTTGCATCGTTCCCAGTCTGCATCCCACTTGAATCCGTTCCCGAAGATGCTCCTGTATTGCCCTGAACCGAAGTAGCCGACAGTACAGCAGGGAGTTCCTGCTCTATCGTCGGCTTCTCGGTGCCGAGCTGCAAGGGTTCCCAGCCACTAGGTGGTTGTTCACTTTTGCCCGACCATAATATAAGTATACTTCCAACCACCGCAGCAGCAATGGTCATCCCTTTGTTCCATCTCATTCTTCCACACCTCTCCCTGAATTCAAAATCATTCATTTCGAACACGGGCGGTGCTTCCGAACCGTTGAACTTTCCTGATGAAACAAGTTGTTCATTTTTCATGTCATGTGAAACAGGTCCTCACGCATAGAATAGAGGGAATGAACTGCGCCAGTACCGTAAAGCATGAAAGGAGGCCTGAAACAATGAAGGTTGGATTTATCGGAACTGGCAGCATGGGCAGCCTGCTAATCTATGCCCTGATCCAATCGGGTGCACTTGAGCCCCGGCAGATCGCGGCCAGCAATCGAACCCCGTCCAAAGTACGTCAGTTATCCCTCCGTTACCCCGGTCTGCATGAATCCCAGAGCAATCGGGAAACGGTGATCCGAAGTAATATCATCTTCCTGTGCGTGAAGCCGCTTGAATTCAAACATGTTATTGACGACATCCTGCCTGTCGTGAATCCCAATCATATAATTGTCTCGATCACCAGTCCCGTGCAGCTGCGACATCTGGAATCTTCACTTCCTTGCAAAGTCTCCAAGGTAATTCCCAGCGTCACACACCAAGTCGGCAGTGGAGCATCCCTCTGCATACATGGCGAACGAATGACCAGTGAAGACCGCGCTGTGTTGGAAAGTCTGCTCAGTCATATAGGCAGGCCGTACCAAGTGGATGAAGCCTGTACACGAATCACATCCGACTTCTCCAGCTGCGGACCTGCATTCATATCGTTCTTTTTGGAACAGTGGATCGAAAGTGCAGTGAAGCTGACCGGCATCAAAAGGGCAGATGCCTGCGCTCTGGCTGGCGAAATGCTCTTGGGAACAGGCAAGCTGCTCACCGAAGGAGGATACACCCCGCAAGAGCTTCAGGCTCGTGTCGCTGTACCTGGCGGTATTACCGCTCAGGCACTTGCACTGCTGAAGGTTAGTCTTGACGGCGTTTTCGACAGCCTGATCCACACGACACATGACAAATATGATGAAGATTTGTTAAAGCTGGATGAACTATTCCGAGCCGGTGAGATTAACCGGCAACAATATTAACGAGTTTGCCTGGAACGGCAATGACCTTGCGAATGGTCTTGCCTTCCAGCGCCTGCTTAACAGGTGCCAGCTCCATCGTAAAGTCCTGCATACCCTGTGCATCCAGATCCTTCGCGATTGTAGCACGAGTTACAATTTTACCGTTTACCTGAACAACGATTTCTACTTCCGCATCCACTGTCATGGACTCATCATATTCAGGCCAAGCCACGTAAGAGATTCCACCTTCATGACCCAAACGGCTCCACAGTTCCTCTGCCATATGCGGTGCCAGTGGTGACAACAGCTGTACAAATTTCTCCATCGCTTCACGAGGCAGTGTGTCCGCTTTGTATGCATCGTTGATGAAAATCATCAGCTGGCTGATGGATGTGTTGAAGCGCAGATGTTCCAGATCTTCCGTAACTTTTTTGATCGTTTTGTGAGCAGTCCGTTTGAACTCATCCGTTCCACCGTCCACCGTAATCTTGTCATTGATGGCTCCTGTGTCTTCGTTAATGAAGAGACGCCATACACGTGACAGGAAGCGGTGCATGCCTTCAACCCCGTTTGCATTCCACGGTTTTGTCGCTTCCAATGGTCCCATGAACATCTCGTACAGACGCAATGTATCTGCACCAAATTCATTCACGATTTCATCCGGGTTAATGACATTACCACGGGATTTACTCATTTTCTCATTATTGGTACCCAGGATCATACCTTGGTTGACCAGTTTGTGGAAAGGCTCTTTGGTCTCCACAACACCCAGATCATACAGCACTTTGTGCCAGAAACGAGCGTACAGCAAGTGAAGTACGGCGTGCTCTGCTCCGCCAATGTACAGATCAACTGGCAGCCACTGCTGCTGTTTCTCCTTGGAGATCAGTTCCTTGTCATTGTGCGGATCGATAAAGCGCAGGTAGTACCAGCAGCTACCCGCCCATTGTGGCATGGTGTTGGTTTCACGACGTGCCTTCATTCCCGTTTCCGGATCTACCGTATTCACCCACTCCGTAACATTCGCCAGTGGTGATTCTCCTGTACCCGAAGGTTTGATCTGGTCGATATCAGGCAGCAGCAGTGGAAGTTGATCCTCCGGTACGGTCTTCATCGTTCCGTCTTCCAGATGCAGAATCGGGATTGGCTCACCCCAGTAACGCTGACGGCTGAACAGCCAATCGCGCAGACGATAGGTTACTTTCCCTTGTCCTTTACCGTTCTCTTCCAGCCAAGCAATCATCTTGGCAACCGCTTCTTCATTATTCAGTCCATTTAAGAAATCGGAATTCACATGCGCGCCATCACCCGAATATGCCTCTTGTGTAACGTCTCCACCTTGAATAACTTCAATGATATCTAGACCGAACTGCTTCGCAAATTCCCAGTCACGTGCATCATGACCCGGAACTGCCATAACCGCACCTGTACCGTAACCTGCAAGAACGTAATCAGCAATCCAGATCGGCAGTTTTGCACCATTAACAGGGTTGATTGCATAAGCGCCAGTGAATACACCTGTTTTGTCTTTGGCCAAATCTGTACGTTCCAGATCACTCTTACGAGAAGCCTGCTCCTGATAAGCCTGAATCGCTTCACGTTGGTCATCGGTTGTAATTGCTTCTACCAATTCATGTTCTGGAGCAAGTACTGCAAAGCTCGCACCGAACAATGTGTCCGCACGGGTAGTGAACACCTTGATGACTTCCTCGCGACCCTCAATGGCAAATACAACTTCTGCACCTGTCGATTTACCGATCCAGTTGCGCTGCATATCCTTGATGCTTTCAGACCAGTCCAGCTCTTCCAGGTCTTCCAACAGACGCTCTGCATACTCGGTAATTCTCAGGACCCACTGACGCATCGGTTTACGTACAACCGGGTGTCCACCACGTTCACTCTTGCCATCAATAACCTCTTCATTAGCCAGTACCGTTCCAAGTGCTTCACACCAGTTAACTGCTACTTCATCCACATAAGCGAGGCCTTTATTATACAGTTGGATAAAGATCCATTGCGTCCATTTATAGTATTCAGGGTCCGTTGTGCTGATCTCACGATCCCAGTCATAGGAGAAACCAAGCGATTTGATCTGGCGACGGAAATTGTCAATATTACGGAATGTAATATCTCGTGGATGTTCACCTGTATCCAGTGCATGCTGCTCAGCAGGCAGACCGAAAGCATCCCAACCCATTGGGTGTAATACATTGTAACCGCGCATACGTTTGTAGCGGGAAACGATATCCGTTGCCGTATATCCTTCCGGGTGACCTACGTGCAGACCTGAACCGGATGGATAAGGGAACATATCCAGTGCATAAAATTTCGGTTTAGCAGGGTCCTCACCCGTTTTAAACGTTTTATTTGCATCCCAGTATTGCTGCCAACTTTTTTCCATGACTTGTGGCTGATAGCCGTGTTTCGGCTGGTTATTTTCACTCATCTATTGTTCCTCCTTCAGGTTATTCGCGTTAGCTTTAATTGCAACAAAAAAACCTCAGCATCCCGTAGCGTTTGCAGCGCTAGGGACGAGAGGTTGAATTCCCGTGGTACCACCCTAGTTAGCGGACGAACGTGCTTCGTCATCCACTCCCTTTGGACCTGTAACGGCGGTTAACCGATGCGGATTTCCATTCCTGAACCCAAGTTTTATACAAGCAGGTTAAACAGAATGGTGTAATCACCGCATTTCTCCAAGGCGAGTTCGCAAATCACTGTCAACCGGCTTGCACCAACCGCCGGCTCTCTGTTATGTACAGGAATTACTACTGATCCTTATCATCGAAATATGTATACAATATCGGGACCATTATACAAAAAAGCAAGCCCAAAGTCAATATTACACGTTATAATCGCCATCTTGAAGTTTATGGTTCGTACCGTTCATAACACTCGTTGCTGTTCAGGATATCCGAAAACGCTCAATGCCTTCCTCCAGATTATGAATGGTCCAATTCACATGTTCCTGATTATCATATTGACGATAAGCGCACTCAATGCGCAGCACCAGATCAAAGTACAAGTCATAGAGACTTCTTCTTTTCAATTCACTTTCAGTGGTAATCGCATGCCCATATCCCTTCACGAATCCGGGAGTATAGTTAAAATGACTAAAGTAATGCTCCATCAGAGGATCTGCCCACAGAGAACGTTCAAAATCAATAATCGCTGTGATGCGACTTTTGTCTACCAGAACATTGCCATCCCACAGATCCCAACTGACAAGCACAGGTTCTTTGACATCGTCCAGCACATCCGATTTTTCTTCAATCAAACGTCTCAATTCAGGGTAATCGATCGAAAATGTGATTTCAGCTTCTTCCCCGTCGGTAAGAATATCATCCATCAGATTCATAAATGCTTCTTTCCATGTGGAATATCGCTGTTTTTCCTCCGAGAAATATCCAAACTTCTCGCCTCTGATCTCATTAATCCGACGATTGTACCAACCGAGCTGGTGTTCAATGGCCTCCTGCTCTTCCGCAGAATATTGATCCTTGACCTGATTATAGGGTGTTCCAGACATGTACTCCATGATAAAATAATGCGCTGAAGCCATAGTTAACGAATCATCATAGGCCAACACTTGCGGTACAGGAACATCCTGTAGCTCCGTGATGAGGCGCAGTGCCTCAACTTCGGCAATCATGAGATCCTGCTCACAGCGCATCAGATTTGTCGAAGCCGACGGTGCAATTTTCAGTACCACTCGCTGTGCGTCACTCAGTGTGATGAGATATGCATGATTGGCCCAGCCATCCACCATTTCCTTGTAGTCCTCTATACTTGCAGAGAAATGCTGCTCTATTATGGCATTCAACTGTTCTGACGTAAGTCTTGTTTTATATGTACTTTCCATTTCTACACCTCACATTGACATTTGATTTATTTCCTCAGAAAACGCTTTCTATCCGACTATTATCGCCTCCTTTACTTTAACTGGCAATACTTTTTGTCACGTCGTTATGTCTTTTCTTGCATTCCTTTACCCTATTTAATACTATTGCTATTCATTCTCCATGGAAAATCAAACAAAAAACTGCCCTTATGCACCATACATAAGGACAGTTCTCATTATTGGCTCTTACTTCACCGCCACGTAGAACAAGCGCTGAGCGCTGTCTCCGGCCTCTTTCCATTCAAAATCCGCATATACCTTCACGTCTCTAAAACCTGCCTTGGACAACTCCAGCTTCATCCAGTCCGGATTATATGCACGCTGGACATGAACTTCTTCAAACCGCTGATACATATCCTTGCTACCGTCATCCACACGCGAAAAAATACTAAGATGATGTTCAATCTCACAGCGATCCTGGTCCAGATCACAAGTCCAGATATAAGATACGGAGCGCTCATCCAGTACAAAAGGCTGCTCCTCATCATAACGAATAAGGGTATTGGGATGATGCACATCAAACAGGAACGTTCCACCAGGCTTCAGCATCTCATATGTCCGCTGGAATGTTCGAATGACATCTTCTTGTTCAAGCAAATAATTGACACAATCACAGAAAGATATCACCGAATCCACAGGTTCCGGAACTCGCCATTCCCGCATATCCTGCTGCACCCAACGGACACTGCCCTCGCGATACAAGCGATGACCCTGAGGTGTAGCCTCCATCTTGCTGCGCGCAACCGACAGCATATCTGCTGAGAGGTCAATGCCTGTAACTTCAAAACCGGAGTTCACGAGCGGGATCGTAATGGAGCCCGTTCCACAGCCAAGTTCAGCGACACTTTTGGGCATTCCATGCTTTTCCCATGCTGTTCTTGCAAACCTTATCCAGTCCGGATAAGGCATATCTTCCATTAATTCATCATACACATAGGCAAATTTCCGGTAAGACATGTCAGGCACCGCACTTTCAATTTCATTTTCCAATCCTGTTAACAAAAGAAAAAGCAGGGGCATCCGGTGTTTACCCAGCCTATCCCTGCCTTATCCGAGTTCCATATTACAACTATTTAATCAAGAAGATTACTTGTCTTCACTTTGATCCGCAGAAGCAGATTCGGACAGATACGTCCAGCTTTCCTTTTGAACCACCAGTCCATCCTTCATCAATTTGCCCAAGGCACGCTTGAACGCAGACTTACTGATGCCAAAGCGCTGCTTGATGATATCCGGCGGAGTTGCATCCGAGTAAGGCATGCCGCCCATAGGGCGCTCTTTCATAAAGGCGAGCAGCTTGTCTGCATCTTCGTTACGTCCAACTTGTTTGAGTTGAGTCATGGCCAGATTCACACGTCCGTCTTCACGTACCAGTGTCACCCGACATTTCACTTTTTCCCCAAGACGCAGCATATGACTACGTTCGGATGAATGAATCATGCCAATTGCGCCAAAGCCCAGTACACCGCCCTCTACAAGTACAAAAGTACCCATCTGCAGTGGCTTGTATACCGTCGCTTCAACCCACTCGTTTAACCATGAAGTTGGAGCATGGAAAGACAATGGTGAAAGTTCACGTTCTCCGGCCAATTTGGCACGCAGACGTCCTTGCTTGTCATGTTCCATGATTACAAAGACTTCATCCCCCACTTGAGGACGCAGTTCTTCCAGTTCAGGCAGTTCGCGAATAGGAAGCAGCAATTGCCGTCCAAGGCCCATTTCCAGGAAACAGCCCAGTCGTGGGTGAACATCTGCCACAACCAGTCGTGCCATTTCGCCGAGCATGAGATAAGGCTTTTTCATCGTTACGGCCAGACGATCTTCCGTATCAAAGAATACAAATACCTCAAGCGTCTCACCAATCTTAATATCCCGCGTTAACTCGGTATAGTGAAGAAGTACATCTTCCGATCCTGTCGTCAAAAAGAAGCCAAACGGAGACACTTCACGTGAAACCGGCAAAGAGACGACTGTTCCAGCAATCAAACTCATACAGTTTCCACCACTTTGGCATCAGACCAGAGTCGTTCAATGTTGTAGTATTCACGCTCGTCGCGGTGGAAGATATGAACAACAACATCGCCCATGTCCATCAGTACCCAACGTGCAGAATCCATACCTTCGATACCTTTGATCGTCGCTCCGGCTGCATGAGCCTGTTTGCGAATTTCAGTGGCAATGGCTTGTACCTGTGTATCGGAATTCCCGTGGCAAATAACAAAATAATCCGCCACCAGAGAAACATTAATCAGATCCAATGCTACAATATTGGATGCCTTTTTGTCGTCAGCGGCAGTAACCGCCATATTCATAAGTTCTTTCGATGATACTGTCATGAACCAACCTCCATAATCTATAATTGTGTGTTCAAAAAGATCAGTTTTCAGTACCGAGAAGATGGAATAAAGCTAGAAATGGAGTAGCGGAGCGTAGGATAACTACGTGAGCAACGGACATTTCGGCTGAATTTCATATTCGATGCTGATGATGCCGCTAGGCATCCTTCGTAATCAAAAGTGGACTTTTTGAACAACCTCTATAATTGTGCAATTAAGTCATTCCGCGACAGCATGGTCAAAGGATAAATGACACGTCGTTGCGAGATCAGCAAGCTGATCGTCGAATCGAATCCGGCAATTAAACCTTCCTCCAGACTACGTTCGGCCTGTTCGCGAATGTGTTCCACTCCCGGGAAATCTCGTCCCGGTTCAATGTAATCGGCAAGACATACCACTTTGTCCAGCAAGCTCATACCTACCCGACCCGAGGTATGCCACCGGATGGCATTAATAACTTCGGAATCCGTTACACCGTAATCACGCTTGGCTACAAAAGCACCGACTTCGGAATGCCAGAGCTGCTTGTCATGCTGCAGAAGTTCCTGGTTTAATCCGTTATCACGGATGACCGCTTCCATCTCCGCTATGGGCCAGTACTTCGCCACATCATGCAATATCGCTGCCAGATCTGCTTTCACAGGATCAGCACCGTATTTTTCAGCCAACATCACTGACGATTCCATTACACCCAGTGTATGCTTCCAGCGTTTTTCCGGCATTTGTCCGGATACGGCTTGAATCAGTTCATCACGGCTTAGTGCCATATAAACCGCTCCTTACAATGTATTGGTGCACTTCATCAGGAATCATGAAGCGTACCGAATGTCCTTTGGCCAGACGTCTGCGTACGGCTGTCGATGAAATATCGACCAAGGGCATCTCGGCCAGCAGGACCCGATCCTGTAACTCGTCTGGTAAATCATCCAGATGTAACTGGAAGCCCGGCCGACCAACACCGATAAAGGTTAAGCGTTCTGCAAGCTCTTCAATCTGCTCCCATTTGGGAAGATAGTTCACCATATCCGCCCCGATAATGAAATAGAATTCATGTTCAGGATGGCGACGCCACAGTTCCTTCATCGTATCAATGGTATAAGACACTCCGCCCAATTCCATCTCGATATCCAGCACCTCATATTGCTGCACACCCTTCACAGCCGCTTCCGTCATATCGAGACGTTGCTGTCCCGAAGCTCCGGCTCCGCGTTTGTGAGGTGGAACATGGGAAGGCATGAACCAGATCTCATCCAGTGCATGCGAGTCCCTTGCCGCTTCAGCTGCCAGGAGGTGTCCCATGTGGATCGGATCAAACGTACCACCCATGATGCCGATCTTCACCTGCGTCACGCTCCCTTATCTAGGTAATTCGATTTGTTTGTTATCGCGAGATTCTTTGTACAGGATGATTGTATTACCGATGAGTTGTACAAGCTCACTTCCCGTTTCACGGGCAACTTCTTCTGCCATCTCTTTTCTGTCCTCGTCATTGTTGTTCAACACTTGCACTTTCATCAATTCGCGCTTCTCAATCGCATCTTCGATGTGACGGAACAGGTGCTCGTTGGTTCCACCTTTACCAATCTGAAATACAGGGGTCAGGTGATGTGCCTGTGACCGCAAAAAGCGCTTTTGTTTACCGTTTAACATGAATACTCCATACTCCTTATGTTGAGCAGGACCTGATCGACAGCACAAAACTGTCCGGACCTGACCATTCAATTATTATTTTCACACTTCAAAACTGTTTAGTACCGCACGTCTCATCGTCTCCACAGGAGCCGGAATGCCGAGCCAATGTTCAAAGGCCACTGCACCCTGGTATACAAACATCCCCAGACCACCGTGCACTGTGCATCCACGTAACCGCGACTCCCGAAGCAGACGGGTCTCCAGCGGATTATAAATCAGATCACTCACAGCTGCGCCTTCACGAATTAGTGGGGGATCAACCGGCAGGTCATCAACATGAGGATACATTCCGGCAGCCGTTGTGTTGATCACAATATCAGCCGTAGCCAAGACCGTCGCAGCGTCTTCCATGCCACTGCCTGAGATTTCTCCCAAGCCATGGCCCCGTAAATCCGAAGCAAGTGCAACAGCCCTGTCCGCTGTACGATTCAGAATGTGAATCTGCTCAGGCTTCTCCAATGCAAGTGCGTATATAACGCCTCTTGCCGCTCCACCAGCTCCCAGTACAGCAATACGTTTACCCGCAAGCTCAGGCACAGCCTCTTCCTTCAGCGATCGGACATAGCCAATACCATCCGTATTGTACCCTGTCAGTGTTCCACTTTCATTAACGATGGTATTCACCGCACCAATCAGGCGAGCACTTTCATCGATTACATCCAGGTACTGCATCACCTGCTCTTTATGCGGGATCGTGACATTGACACCACGATAGCCCAATGCCACAATCCCCCGAACTGCCGCTTCCAATTGACCCGGATGAACATGCAGTGGCATATACATTCCATTCACTCCTGCAGCCTGCAGGGCCGCATTGTGCATTGCCGGTGATTTGGAATGAGCAATAGGATCACCCATAACGCCAAGCAACACGGGAAATGAAGGGTTGAATTTGTTCCGCTCAGACATAGGTCCGCCTCCAATCCGCTCTGATGTACAGGTTCTGAGATTACATTAGATTAAGGATGGACGGATCTGTACACGAATGCCCTTTGGAGCATGCACAGCAACAAGTGCTCCAATATCGCCATTAACCTTAATCCAGCCCAGACCCGAGATGAATACATCCGATTGACTGCCGCGTTTGATGCGGAATTCATGTCTGGTCCATTCAGCCATCTCTGCTGCATCCTCACGGGTTGGCGGAGACAACAATTCTCCCAGGTGGTCGCGGTACAGATCATCTGCACGCTCCAGCTTCGTCCGGTGAATATCTAGCGCAGTGCTGATAAAACAAGTAAACGACTGGCGATCACCTTCCACAAAGTCAAATCGAGCCATGCCGCCGAAGAACAGCGTCTGACCGGAATTCAACTGATACACAGCCGGTTTAAGCGGTTTTTCCGGCATGATGGCAGCGAGATCCTTACGTGAAACAATCTCGCTGAAACGCCATGGATACACGATTCCAGGCGTATCAATAATATATTTTCCATCATCCAGCGGAATGTTCACCATATCCAGCGTTGTTCCCGGATAACGGGAGGTGGTCAGCTCCTGCTCCAGATCGCTGTAATCACGAATCAGACGGTTAATCAGTGTGGATTTACCCACATTGGTACCACCAACCACGTATACGTCACGATCTTCGCGATACGTTCCTACAAGCTCAAGCAGTCGGTCGAAGCCCTGATTTTGCTTTGCACTGCACAAGACTACATCCACGGTACGCAAACCCTGTTCTTTGGCTTGCTTCTGTACCCAGTTGCGAACCTTGTTCCAGTTGGTTACTTTCGGAAGCAAGTCCGTTTTGTTCACAGCAAGCAATACCGGATTGTTGCCTACAAAACGTTGCAGACCGGAGATAATGCTGCCATCAAAGTCAAACAAATCAACGATATGGATGACAAGTGCATCCTTATCCCCGATTTTGCTAAGCAGCGCCAGGAATTCGTCCTGATCCACCGTAACGGATGATGACTCATTGTAGTTTTTGATGCGGAAACAGCGCTGGCATATAACCGGTTCACGATCCAATGCCTTCTCGGGGATAAACCCTGGTAATTCCGAATTTTCTGTTTGCAGATGCACGCCGCATCCGCTGCACCTTACGGCAAGATTGCCGTTATGCGGTTCTGTCATTTCTTCTTTTCCTCCTCAAGCCATAAGCCTTTCCTGCGTAAACTCGTTAGAGCAATCCGTTCCACGCGTCGATTGAAGCGGGTCATAAAACCTTCGTCCCCAATGGAGATTGGCAGTACCAGAACGGTATATAACCCCATTCGGTTCCCTCCATAAACGTCTGTAAGCATCTGATCACCTACTACAATCGTGTTTTCAGGAGATAACTCCATCATTTTCATTGCTCTACGAAACGGTACATTCGATGGTTTGCGTGCACTATGCACAAACTGGATATCCAGCGGGGTCGCAAACAGGGATACACGATTCAAATTGTTATTGGACACAATCATCAGCTTGAAACCCGCCTCTTTCACACGTGCAAACCATTCAATCAGTTCGGGCGTAGCGTCAGCGGCTTTGGCTCCAACGAGTGTGTTATCCAGATCAGTTATAATTCCACGGTAGCCTTGAGCGTACAGCTCTTCCAGATTAATGTCAAAAACCGTGTCTACACGCAGCTTGGGCATTAACATTTTAAACAAAGAAGTCACCTCAGTTTCATACGACACACTATATCACAAATCCGTCTTTCCTGAAAATGCATACAGCGCCTGATGGCATAGGAAAAAAGGAAAAACGGGACGGGCAACAACTATGCCCGTTCCGCTTTCAGTTCCTTCCGCAGCTTCAAGGCGGTCTGATAGACGCCCTTCCAGTCGTCGGCAGTTACGGACGCCGGACTGTAACGAGTCTGTTCAAACTTCGTGAGAAGCTCATGCAATGTTGCTTCTGCAGCAGGTTTTGCCTGGCTCCAGCGGGTTACCGATTCACGAAGTGTCTCGTCTCCGCTCCGGGTCAACCCTTTGCGTTTCACATACTGAATCCAACGCTCGGTCTCTGCCACTACCTTCTGTTCAGGGGTGAGCGGTCCACCTGTCCGTAGACGAAGCAGGAAGAATCGCATGGAGAAACGATTACGCCAGAACATATATGCTACCCACAATACAATAATGGCTCCTGCAGCCCAGATAACAAAAGTTGGGATGGCAGACGATGTCTGCTCAGGTGCAGGGGTCTGCTCTTCCTCTTGTACCGGCTCCTCTTCTGGCTCTTCTTCAGGCTCATCTACAGGTTGTACATCAGGCTGTTCCGTCAGCAGCGGCATATCAAAGCCCGGCGTTGCTTCAACAGGAATCCATCCATACTCACCAAAATAGACCTCTGCCCAGGAGTGTGCATCTGCATTGGTAACGGTGTAGGTCGTCTCAATCTCCGCGCCAGGTTGACGTGGAGCCTGCATGTCCGAGTTCAGGGACAGTTGTCCAGGCGCATAACCTTTAACCCACCTTGCAGGAATGCCCTCCGAGCGCGCCATCATCACCAGCGCAGTGGAGAAGTAATCACAGTAGCCTTCCATAATATCGAACAGGAAACCTTCCACAAAGTCGCTGCTTACTTTTCGAGATAAATCCGGATTGTTCGTGTATTCAAAATTAGTTTGTAAATAGTTTTGCAGTAATGCCACTTTTTCATACGGAGTATTCGCAGATGCCGTTATCTCGGCTGCCAGATCTGACACCCGGTCAGGGAAACGGGATGGTAATTGCAAGTACATATCATCTGCCGGATTACTGTTATAAAGATCTTCAAATGACTTCGTACGAAGCTCATCTTCCACAATCACAGGGGCTTCCGATACGATAGTATACGTCTTGGGATACTGTGGTTGCTGACGGTCTGTCACCACATGAAGTTCAGCCTGTTCGGCATTCCACAACATCCGTTCCGTTCTGTCTTCACCATTAATCGAGCTAACTTCAGCGATCGAATAAGCACCGAAGAGAATCGGATAGACATTATCATTCAGCATCGTTACATTCTGAGTCACTTGTTTGGTATTCACATTACCGGATTCCTGGTTCTCCAGAGGCTGTCCGGCTTCAACATTCTCTGTTGAACCCCGTCCACGGTCATCCCAGCCTGTGCCTGTGTACTCTGCACGTGTTTCACCGCGCCAATAACTGCGCTCATTGGTGGTGACAGACATGACAGGGGTATAGTCGAAGTTGAATCCTCCACCAAGCTGATTGTCTTCCCTGCTGTATCCCGATTCAGTAGCCGTCGGAATATCAAGGTTTCCATTACCAGCCTGATTGGTAGAAGTTCCGGTATAGTTACGCCAAGCTGTGTATGGATCCGTCAAGGTGGGTGGAATCTCCGGCATATTAACGCTGGCTACAATAATCAAAGAAAAGATAATGGCAATATTGGCCAGGACCTTATAAGGATAACGGATGATTCGTTTCCAACCTTGTGGATACTGTAGCTGATAGTTACGGAAATGCTGACATACGAGCCATCCCATCCCCGCAAACATCACCCACGCGATTTCAATCCAGAGTGGGATCTGAGTGAAAGAATCGAGAATCCCCATCGAAATGATGTTAACACCCAGAAAAACAAGAATGCGACGTGTTGTGGTCACGAGTCGAAGCGCAGCTTCAAGCATCACCCATGCACACAGGGAGAACCAGATGTACGGCGTCATGTGTAATATGAATTGTTCCGCTCGGTCCGTTAAAGAGCCATAAGGGATGTACACCGTATAATCAATTAGCGTTTTATGCAAAATGTAACCAACAACGACCGCCTTGATGATCGCCCGATACATCGTTTTGAAGGGCAGAATGACCTCCAGCACACTGACCGCTGCAAGTGTCCATAACACCAGAGAAGTGGTCTCCGTGTACCACGATTCCTGCGTAAATGAAATCCACTGCATTCCAATCAGGAAAATCCAGAGCAACGACGCTGCATGATACCAGGATCGTTTGCCTGCAACACTTTCATTTCCTTTTGTACTCATACAGAACCTCCCCCCATCACCGTTGGAAGCTCCTGCAAGTGAGAAACAGTGAATGACCTCGTGCCTCTTCCACGCAACATGGCATTCCACTCGGCACTCCGGCGGGATTCACTGGTATCGATCAGAATATGACATGGAGTCATGCCCCGCGTATCGGCCCAGCGCAACAGTTCCATTATTTTTTCATCCTTCTGGGGAGAAATCACGACAAAGTAGGCTCCCTGAGGCAGTTGACGTGCGATTCTTTCCACGCCGGGCAACAGATGGGTATCCTGACCGTTATATTGAATATCCACCAGATGATGCATCATCTTCTGTCGTTCCATCAGACTTTCACTGGGGGCCATGAAGGATGTCTGTTCTGACAATGTCAACAAACCCATCCCCATTCGTTCCCTGACACCATACTCCAGCAGAGAGGCAGCCGTGGAAACGGCAATTTCGAAAGCATCCCCATGTTCATAACTTGATGCCAGCGCATCCAGAACCAGAATGGTTTTGGGCACAGACTCATGTTCAAACTCCTTGGACTTCCAGTTCCCTGTCTTTGCCGTGGCATTCCAGTGAATGCGGGAAAGTCGATCTCCGTATACGTAGTCACGTACACCATTGATCTGAGTGGTCTCTCTCCGTGAACGGGTTAACGCCGTCTGAGGACCGGATAACCGTGATTTGCGGTCGTAGAGCTGCCAATATGGAATAAATACCGTTCTTGGCAGTACGCGAAACTCACCTTTGGCCTTAAACTTTCCTCGATGTTCAATCAGTCCAAATATGTCCTCGCTGGCACATTCAGTTTCCGAAAAAACATACTTTCCCCGCTCAAGTGGCGGTGTCTGAAAAGACAACTCGCCATTACCTCGCATATTGGGAATCAAACTTTCCTTGAACGACCACGATTCTCCGTTGTGCCGATGCAGCATTTCACGTACAACAACATAGGGAAGCGGGAGGAATCCCGGAATCGTCAGACTCAGCTGTACTTGAACCTGGTCACCCGCATGCAGCAATTCTTCGTGGTCTGGACCAGAAGATAACCTACGAACTCCTTGAGCACGTCTTACCCCGCTAAATCCAGCAATGGCAAGATACACACAGAGCAGGGTCACCATCGACAGCAACATAAGGGATGTCTTCCCGCCCTGAAACAAAACATAAGCCAGACAGCACATCCACACCATTGCGATGCTCCATACGCGTGGGTGGCGTAACCCTCTATTGACTGTTCTAAAAAGCGGCTTCATGAACTATTGCCCCATGGAGACGGGCACGCGTACTTGCTGGAGTACGGCTTTCAAAACGGCCTCGGAACTCATACTGTCCAGTCTCGATTCGGGACGAAGCACAATACGATGAGAGATCACATAAGGGGCCATCGTTTTCACATCATCCGGAAGCACATAATCACGTTCCTGCAAGAAAGCAAAGGCTTTTACGGCCATCATGAACGATATGGCTGCCCGTGGGCTGGCACCCAGCAATACAGATGGGTGGGAGCGAGTTTGACGAACAACATCCAACAAATAGTCCATAACCGGATCACCGATAAAGACCTCTTTAATCTCCTGCTGGATTGCCGAGATCTGGTCCATATGAGTCACGGATTCAAGGCGATCTACAGGCTGACCGAGCTGATGCTGTTTCAATAGAATTTTCTCAATTTCCTTATCAGGATAACCCAGACTTATTTTCAACATAAACCGGTCGAGTTGTGCTTCCGGCAAAGTATACGTACCTTCAAAATCAATCGGATTCTGAGTTGCACAGAGCATGAATGGATGTGGCAGATCATACGTATCACCATCAACGGTTACACTGCGCTCCTCCATCACTTCGAGCAGAGCCGATTGGGTTTTTGTTGTGGCCCGGTTAATCTCATCAGCTAGCAAAATGTTGGTCATCACAGGACCTGGCCGGAAGTAAAACCGCTCATCCTTCGGATGAAACACAGATACCCCCGTAATATCACTTGGTAGAATATCAGGATTACATTGAATGCGTCGGTACTCACCACGCATGGATTTCGATAATGCCTTGATTAATTGCGTTTTGCCAGTTCCCGGTACGTCTTCAATCAGAACGTGCCCGCCTGCAAGCAAAGCTGTAAGTAAAAGTTGAATTTCAAAGGATTTCCCCATAATACAGGATTCCAGATTTGAACGAACTGCGGATATGATTTGGATCGACTCTTTGCGCACAGGCATGTGGTCTAACCTCCTAAAAAAGCATACAGATTTCCTTTTATTGTACATGATCCAGAGTCACGAGTACACTCGAAGGAACTCACAATTTGTTTCCAGCCCGTCAGATTCACCGCAGTTCTCGCATGAATACGACAAAAAAGGCCCGGATAGAAGTTATCCGAAGCCTCTGTTGAATCGCAATATGTTCAAGTAGATTTCTCATTCTATGTTAGCCTTTTGGTCTAACGACCAATGCCGCGAGAAAAGAAAAGATGATCGCTGACGAAATTCCCGCCGCAGTCAGATCGAAAATCCCTGTAATCACACCCAGCCATCCCTCTTTTTCCAGCTCCGTCAATGCCCCGTGCACCAAGGAATTACCGAAACTTGTGATGGGGATGGTTGCACCCGCACCTGCAAATTTAACCAGGGGGTCATACACACCAAATGCATCCGCAAGCGCACCTGTCACAACAAGTGTACTCATGGTATGAGCTGGCGTCAGTTTAACCCCATCCATTAGAAGCTGTCCGATAACACAGATTAAACCGCCAACAATAAATGCCCACAAGAACTGCATTACCTTTATCCCTCCTTTTCTATGGCTACGGCATGTGCAATACAAGGAATACTTTCACCCTGCTGGTACGAAATCGGAGATAACAGCGCACCCGTAGCAACGACGAGCACCCGTTTAAGATCACCCTTCTGCATCCGGTTCAAAATGTGACCATAGGTGACGGTGGCAGAACATCCGCAGCCACTTCCACCGGCAACAACATAAGGCTGTTTCTCCCGATCATAGATCATCAGGCCACAGTCATTAAAAACCGTCTGTTCCATGGGAATGCCTTCTTTTTGCAAAAGCTCTTTCGTAATTGGGAGACCAACGGAAGCCAGATCCCCGGTCACAATGAGATCATAATAGCCGGGTTCCAATCCCGTATCCCTGAAATGAGAGATTATGGTGTCGGCTGCTGCTGGCGCCATGGCTGAACCCATGTTAAAGGGATCTTTGATGCCCAGATCCATAATGCGTCCAATCGTGGCTTTGGTAACAACGGGACCATCACCAGTACGGGAGACCACACCACACCCTGATCCTGTGACGGTATATTGCGCATAAGGCGGCTTTTGGGAACCATACTCCGTCGGATACCGAAATTGTTTTTCCACCGTACAGTTGTGGCTCACCGTTCCTGCAAGGACATAATCTCCAGCCCCGGAGTCAACTATCATGGACGCTAACGCTAACGTTTCCATGGAAGTAGAACAGGCTCCAAAGACACCCAGGTAAGGCACACCCAGTTTTCGCGCTGAAAAGGAACTGCTGATAATCTGGTTCATCAGATCTCCACCCACAAAAAATTGAAGCTCTTCCTTGGTGATATTTGCATTAACCAATGCCAGTTGGGAGGCCTGTTCGAGCAGTTTGCGTTCTCCCTTTTCCCACGTCTTCTCGCCGATCTCGAGATTGTCATAGACATAATCGAAATCAGATGACAGTGGACCCTCGCCTTCTTCTGGTCCTACAACTGCGGCTTTACCGATGATCCGCGGACGATTCTCAAACTGCCACGTCTGGCGACCCAATCGTTTCACAGGTGCCCACCTCCAAATCCCAAAAAGGCGTAAACAATCCCTACGACAAATGCTGCCACGACACCAAACACGATAACGGAACCAGCAAGTTTAAACATGTTGGCCCCTACACCGAGCACCAGTCCTTCAGCACGATGTTCCAGTGCAGCAGAACACATGGAATTGGCAAAGCCGGTAACCGGCACAGCAGTTCCTGCCCCTGCCCATTGAGCCATTTTATCGTAAACGCCGAGACACGTTAGAATAACCGATATGAGAATCATGACCGCCACTGTAGGACTAGAAGCTTCCTTCGATGTCATGTCGAAACCGGCCATAAAAGCCTCTTGAATGGCCTGTCCAATCAAACAGACCGTACCCCCAACCAGAAATGCTTTGAGGCAATTTTTCAGGATTGGACGAGGCGGCTCATGTTTTTTTGCGACTTTTTTGTATTCCTTTTCATCCATGGACAGGGACGACGATTTTTTTTCGCTTCCGGATGCAGATTGAGCTGGCAAGATACAAGACCTCCTCTATGTGAAATGGTTCAAAGCTACGGCTGAATGCCAATGTGTGTAATCCTATATTCATTGTTTGTTAATAATCGGAAGGTTATGTATCCGGCGACAGACAGCATATGTTTCCAACAAGATCATGTTGTGGAAGCAGGATGCGAATATGCCGGTTCTGAGGACTTTTAGATACGTTCTATAAATAAAGAAGAACAATCACGAGCAAGATAAAAAGAACGATAAACAGTACTTTTTCCGTGCCCTCTTCTGGAGGTTTCATTGGATATTTAGCTCCTTCCTGAAACAGACAAACAAATATCGAACATAAAGAACATCACAAAATGATGACACTTCCTCCATATATTCATATTCATTGAAGTGTCATCAGGACTAAGTCTAAAGCGGATAAAGTCATGAAACTTGGACACGGTAAGCGCCCAAAACATGCCTTAAAAACGTGACATAAACATGGACAATCACTTGCGCAAGGTTCATACTGTAATGTGACCAGTGGTTAAATAACAACAGGCGGGTAGCCGTTCTACTGTGACCTGAAATACATACCAACAGAGGAGTTGTTGACACATGAATGAAAAAACGATGGATATGTTTCGTACGTTGACGGAATTTCCTTCCGCATCCGGTTTTGAACGTGAGCTTCGCGGCTGGATGAAAGATAAGCTTTCCGCTTATACCGATGAGTTCGTCCAGGATCGTCTGGGGAGTCTATTTGGTGTATTACGCGGGGAGGAATCCGGTCCCAAAGTTATGGTAGCCGGACACTTTGACGAAGTAGGTTTCATGACTACGGGCATTACGGAAACAGGCATGATCAAATTCCGCCCACTGGGTGGATGGTGGAGTCAGGCTGTACTGTCTCAACGATTGGAAATTATCACACCTGATCGTCGGATTACCGGAGTGGTAGGTTCTACCCCTACACACTTGCTGGATGAGTCGCAGCGGAACAAACCTGTGGATCTGAATACCATGTATCTCGACATTGGGGCGGACAACCGTGCGGAAGCAGAATCTTGGGGCATCCACCCAGGTATGCAGATTGTGCCAATCTGTGAATTCACACCTATGGCCAATCCTAAGAAGATTATGGCTAAAGCGTGGGATAATCGTTACGGCGTAGGACTTGCACTTGAACTGGTTGAAGCGCTTCACAAGGAAAAACTGCCTAACACACTCTATGCTGGTGCAACGGTTCAGGAAGAACTGGGGCTTCGCGGTGCACGTACGGCGGCCAATCTGATTCAGCCTGATATCTTCTTTGCACTTGACTGTAGCGCGGCGAATGATATGACATGTGACAAACAGTCCTTTGGACATATCGGAGAAGGCGCATTGCTTCGTATTTTTGACCCGGGTATGTTCACCCATCGCGGAATGGTGGAATATGTTCAAGATACGGCTTCATCCAATCAGATCAAAATGCAGTATTTCATCTCACCAGGTGGTACCGATGCAGGTCAAGTTCACCTGAGTGGCATTGGTGTACCATCAACAGTTATTGGTATCTGCGCACGTTATATCCATACCTCATCTTCCATCATTCACACGGATGACTACGATGCAGCCAAAGAACTGATCGTGAAGCTGGTCAAAGGTCTTGATCGGACAACGATGAATACCATAATTAATAACGCGTAATAGCTGACAAGAGACCTCCTAACAATCGGGAGGTCTTTTTTTTATATTCACAACGATATCAGTTAGACACGTAGATTAATAGGCCGAACATTATAGGGAATTATACATAAGATACAATAACGGAAGATGAATTAAACACCAAGCAGCGGGGGACCTGTTATGGCAGTGAGAAGGAATGGAAAATCGAATAAAGGCTCCAAAAAAACAAATGCCGCAAACACCCTTCTCAATGGCAACCTTAAAGGAAGAAATCTGGAACTTATCGTTGCAGCATTACTGGTCAGTGGGAAGTTAAGAGTGGATGCGGTCACGTTGTTTCGAGAAGCTACACTGGTCGTTGAACTGGTCGGACAATATAAAACGTTACAAAATATCACACCATCGAATCAAGACAAACTGGTGCAATTCCTGGATGAGATTGGTGGGGACATGACGTTGAATGATGTTATACGGGCTTTCCAACAAAGAATCAATTCTTAACGCCAAGAAATGAGGTTGAAGTGATGTCTGACTTTGACGGAAATGGTTTCGCTGAGCTATTGATTATTGTCATTCTTGTTGTTTTATTTGTATTCGGTTCTTCCGATATTGACGACCTGACTGATTCTCCTTCTCAATCCTGAATTGGCTAGGTTATTACGATCCATTCATTATGAAATGCATTCCTGTAAACGCCAGCCCACAATATGCGGGCTGGCGTTTTTGGATGGCTATAGAAATAGCGGTGAGAATGCAATCCAGGCCAAAATAAGAGTAAGCACAATGCAGACATTCTCTACAACGGCCCCACGCTTGGTCCCTGTACTCATCAGATTCACCCGTATTCGCCACTTGAGCGGTGGTAACGGACGAATACCCCGATTGGTTAGTGAATCGGCCAACAGATGCATCGCATATGCCGTGCCTCCCGCTACCCAGATCTCCGGTCCCTGCTGCTGGGTCGTGCTGTACAACAAGCCCGCCCATATTGCGGTTCCGTACAGGGTATGTGTCAGTCCCCTATGAGTCAGTGTGGTGCAGAGCATTAACAAACTGCCTGCAATCAAGTTCCACGGTGCGAACGCGTGACCATAAAAGACCAGCCCGAGTCCAATCGCAAACATCAACACTTTGCGAAGCGAACGCGAAGGCAGGAATGACACAAGCGCAATGAGGATCGCAAGCAACAGGTTCCATGGTTTGGCATGAACATAGAAGTACACAAATACAGCTGTGGGCAACAGAATCGTCTGTAACAGCCTGATCAGACTGTTAGGCAAGGCTCTGGATACCAGCAGCGAATTCGGCTCATCAATGTCAGGCAATAACGAACCAATCAGAGCAACCGTAACTGCCGGCGCTGTCACCGGCATACCGGCCAACTGCAGAACAGAAAGTGACACGCCTGTCCCGATAATAAGGTGGGATCTTCCCATCATGATGCAAAAACGTCCTTTCGAAGAAATCGGGAACAATACGGCCCATTTCCGATTTTACAACGAAAACAAAATAAGAACAATAGTTCGCATTTCTTATTTGTATAAAAATAAATATCACTTTCTGTGATGGGGCTCACACCATTATATTTATGACTCTTTTATCTTTATTAGTGAATTAAATCACATAAACTGTCGTCAACTACTTGTATAATTTCAAATATAAACCACTAAAATTGTTGGTAATGTACAGCGTCTAAACAAGGAGGCATACACACATGAACGGAAAAAAAGAGAAACTCGTTATCATAGGTAACGGAATGGCAGGAATCAGTACCGTAGAACAAATTTTGAAATTAACTACGCGATTTGATATTACTGTTTTTGGCACAGAGCCCTACCCTAACTACAACCGCATTATGTTGTCCTATGTATTGGAAGGAAGCAAAACACTGGATGACATCGTACTGAATGATCTCCACTGGTATCAGGATTATGGTATTACCCTCCATACAGGAACAACCGTAACCCGAATTGATTCGGATACCCATGAGGTTGTGACGGAGGATGGAACTCGCTTCCCTTATGACAAAATCATCATTGCGACAGGCTCTAACTCCTTTATTCTCCCCGTACCTGGACATGACAAAGAAGGTGTTGTCGGTTTCCGCGATATCGCCGATTGCAATGTCATGCTGGAAGCTGCTAAGCAGTATAAACGAGCGGCCGTTATCGGAGGCGGACTGCTAGGCCTTGAAGCTGCCAAAGGGTTGGTACAACTTGGCATGGAAGTTACCGTAGTGCACTTAATGCAGGATCTGATGGAGCGTCAGCTTGATCCGCAAGCTTCAGCCATGTTGAAGGCGGAACTCGAACGTCAGGGTATCCGGTTCAAAATGGGTGCGCAGACTTCCGAACTGCTGGGCGGCGAACGGGTTGAAGGGATACGTTTTGCAGATGATACGGTTCTGAATGTTGATTTTGTGGTCATGGCTGTAGGCATTAAACCCAATACGGCTGTAGCCCGCGAAAGCGGTATGGAAGTCAACCGGGGGATTGTCGTGGATGACTATATGCAGACTTCACTTGAGAATGTGTACTCGGTCGGGGAATGTACAGAGCACCGCGGGGTATGTTACGGCCTCGTTGCCCCATTGTTCGAGCAAGGTATGATTCTGGCGAAACATATCTGCGGGGTTGAAACGGCTCCTTATGAAGGTTCTGTTGTATCTACGAAATTGAAAATTTCGGGTGTAGACGTCTTTTCAACCGGTGAATTCATCGACAGTCCGGAGCACACCGTCATTTCGCACAAAGATGACTGGAAACGGACTTACAAAAAAATTCTGCTCCGTGATAATAAAATGGTCGGCGCCGTGCTCTTCGGTGACATTACGGATTCTGCCGAATTGCAGAAGCTGATTAAACAACAGACCGAAATGACCGAAGAATTGTATGGTTCACTCATGGGTACAGGCTGCGGTGGTCATAAGAAAGCAACCTCTGTTGAAACGATGCCCGAGGACGAGATCGTCTGTGGATGTAACGGGGTAACCAAAGGAACCATTGTTGATGTCATTACAAACCAGGGCCTTACTACTGTAGATGAAATCAAAGCCTGTACCGGTGCAACTCGCTCTTGCGGTGGTTGTAAACCGGTTGTGGAACAGATTCTGCAATATGTACTTGGAGACAGTTTCAGCAGTGGAGCCAAACAGGGAATATGCGGATGTACTTCCATGGGACGGGATGAGATTGTAGCCGAGATTCGTGCAAAGGGATTACAAACGACCAAAGAGGTCATGAATGTACTGGGTTGGAGTCAACCTGAAGGTTGTTCCAAATGTCGTCCGGCGATCAACTACTACCTTGGCATGATTGCACCAGATACACACGAAGATGAGAAAGAATCCCGTTTTGTTAACGAACGTATGAACGCGAATATTCAAAAGGATGGAACGTATACGGTTGTACCTCGGATGTATGGCGGGGTGACTACACCAGCGGACCTTAAACGAATCGCTGACGTATCAGTCAAATATGATGTGAAAGCAGTCAAAGTGACTGGGGGTCAGCGTCTCGACTTGATTGGTGTTAAAAAAGAAGATCTGACCAAAGTCTGGGCTGAACTGGATATGCCTTCAGGTTATGCTTACGCCAAATCGCTGCGTACGGTCAAAACATGTGTCGGCTCCCAATTCTGCCGATTCGGTACACAGGATTCCATGGCCATGGGCGCTCGCATCGAACGTAAATTCGAACGTCTGGATCTGCCAGCCAAGTTTAAATATGCTGTCAACGGTTGTCCGCGGAACTGTGCAGAGGCATGTACCAAAGATATCGGTATCGTTGGTAACGACGGAGGTTGGGAAATCTTCATCGGTGGTAACGGTGGTATTAAAGCAAGACTGGCTGATTCCCTATGTAAAGTGAAAACGGATGAAGAGTTGATTGAACTGTGTGGAGCCATCATGCAATATTACCGCGAGACAGGTAACTATCTGGAACGGACGTCCGAGTGGGTGGAACGCATGGGTCTGGAGCATATTCGTTCGGTGGTTGTGGATAACCTTGAGGAACGTAAAGCGTTGATGCAGCGGATTGAATTTGCACTTGAGCATGTTGAAGAACCTTGGCAAAAAGCGATTCGCAATGAAGAAGGCCAAAGCAAAATGTTCCATGGTATCGAAGTATCGGCTCGTCCATAAGTAAGTTCGCAAGATTAATATTGCCGGAATGTTAAATATAGATAAGGAGTGGTTTAAGATGACGACCAAACAATCAGGCACCTACTTCCCTGCCGGAGTAGTTGAAGAATTCCTGCCACGAATCGGAAGAGTAGTTGAAATTAAGGATCAACAGCTTGCTGTCTTTCGTGCATCGGATGGAACCATCTTCGCTGCGGATAATCACAATCCCCACCCTAAGGGTGGGCCGCTGGCTGAAGGCATCGTGTCCGGGCATTATCTGTACGATCCACTGTATGATTGGAAAATCGACCTGACTACCGGTCTTGTGCAAGCACCGGACAACGGTCAAGTACAGATGTATCCGGTGAAAGTAGAGAACGGCCAAGTCTGGATTGAAATATAGCTCCATTGAAACGTTCAAAGATTGATGCAAAATAATGGGGGAAACCGTGATGTATACACCAAGTGTTGAGGGAATTATTGAAGCTGCGGTTAAAAAACGGGATCAAATGAACGCAAGCCTGCCACGGTATATGGTTGCAGCCTTGATGGCTGGTGCCTATGTAGGACTTGGCATCGTTCTGATCTTCAGTATCGGTGCTCCGCTCCTTGCGGCGCAGTCACCACTGCAAACCATGTTGATGGGCATGTCCTTCGGACTCGCGCTCACGCTGGTCATTTTTGCCGGATCGGAACTTTTTACAGGTAACAATATGTTCTTTACCATGAGTACACTGGCTGGCCGAACCACAGTGAACGAAACGTTGAAGAACTGGGGGCTCGTCTTTGTTGGTAACCTGCTCGGCGCAATTCTATTAAGTCTACTTATAGTCGGTAGCGGCCTGTTTAAAACGGCCACACCGGAACATCTGCTGTTTGTCGTCTCTGCCAAAAAGATGGCGGCGCCCGTATCTGAGTTATTTTTCCGAGGAATTCTCTGTAACTGGCTCGTCTGTCTGGCGATCTGGATGGCCGCTCGCTCCAAAGAAGATATCGCCAAACTTGTTCTTATCTGGTGGTGTCTGTACGCATTTATCGCAAGTGGTTATGAGCACAGTGTTGCCAATATGACTTTGCTGTCTTTATCCTGGTTGCTGCCAAACCACCCGGATACAATCACGATGGCAGGCTGGTTCCACAACATGATTCCGGTAACGCTTGGTAATATTATCGGGGGTGCCCTCTTTGTCGGCATGGCGTACTGGTACACTTCACCGGTACGAAAAAAGGCATAATAGTTGATCTATTGCACTTATCTACGTTAGGTAGCATAACATTTGCACAGATAAAGCCACGATGGATGACGGACTCACGTTCAGTCACCCATCGTGGCTTTCTGGCTTCATTTTACATTCAATGTATACATCGTTAATCCGTGGTTAATATAACTGAAGTATAGTCAGTGTATACGCCCACCTAACTTGTAAAGGATGATCTCTTCTTATGGGAATTCATACGTACTTCAGATCACTGAATGATCTTGAACGCATTATTCGGACCCCTGGCAAATTCAAGTTCGAAGAACATTGTGTATCCGCCCATTCCTGGAAAGTGGTTCAGTACGCCAAAACGTTGGCCGATATTGAAGAACAGCAAGGCGTAAGCATTGATTGGAAGAAGTTATACGAGATTACCAGCAGTCATGATTATGGCGAAATCTTCATCGGTGATATCAAAACACCAGTCAAACATTATTCACTGGAGCTGCGTTCGATGCTGCAAAAGGTGGAAGAAGGCATGGTTGAACATTTTATTAATGAAAATATTCCTGAAGAGTTCCAGCCTATTTTCCGCAGACAGCTGCGTGAGGGCAAAGACCAATCGGTTGAAGGACTGATTCTCGAAGTCGCAGACAAGATGGATCAGGTATATGAAGCCTTTGCTGAGCTCCAACGTGGCAATACGGAGAAAGAATTTATCGTTATGTACCGTTATGCCTTGGTCAAAATCAAAAATATCGACCTCCACTGTGTACAGTATTTCCTGGAGCAGATTCTCCCCGACATGATCGAAGAAGGTATCCGCTCCCCGTTTGATATTCGCAAAATAACCGAAGAAGCTCTGGCCCAGTAATCAGCTCAAGTCAACATGGTGCTCATCATCCATGGACAGGGCTTTTTTTCGTTCCTGCAATTGCAGTCGGTATTCGCTAGGGTACATGCCCGTTTTGTTTTTGAAGATCCGGCTGAAATAGTGGGAATCACTATACCCTACCGCTCCACCAATGGTCTTGATATCCATATTCTCGTGAGTGACGAGCATGCGCTTCGCTTCATTAATCCGCAGACCTGTCATATATTTCAGTGGAGTCTCCCCCGTCACCTTCTTGAAGCACTTTCCCAGATAGTCCACACTAAAATGCATCTGTCCCGCCATGTCCTGGAGTGTAATCTCATGCATGTAATTCTGCTTCAAATACAACTTAACAGCCTCTGCGATATCCTCCGGCTTCACCTGCTCATCCAGCACGGCACTGACATGGGCAAGCGAATCCACAGCGCTCCCAAGCTTCAATTCCATCGCATCCAGCAGTGTCCGAAGCTGTTCTTCCGATAATGGTTTGAGCAGATAATCCTCCACCTTGTAACTGATCGCCTGCCGTGCATATTCGAATTCATGGTAACCACTCAGAATGACAATTTTCACATGCGGATAGGCAAAATACAGATGTTTGGCAAGTTCCAATCCATTCATTACCGGCATCTGTATATCAGTTACAACCAGATCAGGTACGGAATGTTCAATAAGCTGTAACGCTTCCTGACCGTTCCTCGCTTCACCAATCACCTCGAACCGGGTATCCAGCTCTCTGAATTTGCGCGAGACATTCCGGCGAATCAAGGCTTCATCTTCCACAATAATCGTTCTATATTTGATTGTCATGGGTTCAGTCATGCTCCTTTCGAATGGAACCACCTATAGTAATCTGGACACCGCCGGAAGGCTTGTTCGTAATCTGCATGTGGGCTGCTGTGCCATACCATAATTTCAATCGGACCCCTATATTCTTGAGTCCCATGCCGTTAATTTCGAAGTCAGGCATACGCTCCCACTCCTGTGACTGTTCGATATAATGCATGATCTTGGCAAGTGCCTCGGGTTCCATGCCAGGCCCGTTGTCTTCCACGTGGATCTGCCAGGTCTGCTGTACCGTATCCAACTGTCCAGTAATATTCAGTTTCCATGGAGGGGTATCACCCAGTCCATATTTCATGGCATTTTCGAGTAGTGGTTGTACCATTAACATTGGAACCTGAATATATTGCATCTCATCCGGAATATGAAACTCATAGTGTAGATCATCCTCAAACCTAATCTTCATACACTCCAGATATCGCTCACAATAATCCAATTCTTGAGACAGGGGAACCCCATTCTTTCCCGGAGTAGAAATATAACGCAGCATAGACGCAATATTGGCGCAGAACGCGACAATCTGCTTATTCATGCCTTCTTCCGCCATGATGCTGATATTGGTGATGTTGTTATAGAGAAAATGCGGGTTCATCTGGGATTGCAGCGCCAGTAATCTCGCTTCTGTCTCCTGAGATTTCATCGCCAGCCTGTCCTGAAAAGACTGTACAAGCTGTTGATTCAGCCGTATAAACGTATCATTCAGCTCATCCATCTCCCGAATAGAACCGGGATGCTCCAGCTTGAACAACTGACCGGAATCCTGACCCGATACCAGATCATTCTCACCCGTTTTCTGAATAATGCGCTGCAAACGATGCAGCGGCAAAGTAACCCTTTTGGAAATCAGATACGAGAGAACCAGAATCAGCATGAGAGTAGCTAACGTGGCACCGATAAACATCACAGCCATCCGGTTGAGACTTGCGAAAAGGGATTGTTTGGACTGCATGACAATAACGGTCCATCCCGTCTCCTGTGACGTCATGTACGTCATCATTTGTTTGGACTGACTCAAAGGATCAGTAATCTCCTGCATCGTATCAGGCGGAAATGAAAGATTTTGAATCAATTCCACATCATCGAAATGGCCTGCTTGAGAAACATCGGCATCCGAAGAAAGTGGATACAACCGTGTATTTTGTTCATCCACTACATAGATCCGAAGATCGTTGTTATTCGCCTGCAATTCATTCAAATGCTGGAACAGGGTTCCGGCATCCTGCAAAATCTCAACGACACCCTGGCTGACATAATTGCCATCTTTGTATACCCGGGTAAGCGAAATGTAAGGTTGATCTGCTTTACCCTCGCCCGTCAGCATGGGCAAAGCTCCCCCCTCTAACAACCGGATCACCCGCCATCCACTCCGCTCCCAGGTTTCCTTGTACCACGGTCGCTGAGTCAGGTCTACCGACAGTTGACCGTTGAATGCACCCGCTCCCAGCATCTTGCCATTCACATCATAGATATTGGCCTGTTTGGCTGTGTTGGAGCTGCTGATGATCGCAAGAATGACATCAATCAGAGTGGTTGTATCCTTATACAATGCCGGATCACTCGTCATTGTCTGCTCACTATCCTCCGCTGGTGCCAAGTAGTGACTGAAGTGTTCTTTGACCAGATTGGAATACACAATATTCATGGAGAAGTTGTTCATTTTCACCACTTCCTGATCCAGGTTACTGACGATTGATACCCCCAGTTGTCTCTGCTGTTCTTCACTTCGATGACGGATGTCACTTGCGAGAAAAACATACAGGAGTCCTGCCACAATGAGCGAAAAAATAATGAATACCGCAGAGTAATAGGCAAACAGACTTTGCTGAAGCGTTCCAAATCGATATCGCAAATCCCCACACACCTCGTCCTATGATGATATCTGTCACACCATTCGAAAATGTCCACCCAACAGAACGCTTTTGTCTATTGAGCACATCCCTTGTTCACAGTAAAGTTATCCACATAAGAATACGCTTACATTAAGCGTTTCGGCAAGTGACAATTTTCTTTATATTCCGGGAGGTTCAATGATGAGAAAACGATTTCTTTTTTCGCTTGCAAGTGTGCTCCTGCTCTCCACTCTGCTGCTTGCCGGGTGCAACTCAGGGAAAAGTGCTGAAGGTTCCGGTAAGGTGACACTCACTTTTGGAACGAGTCAATCCGGTATTCCTCGCACGGGCATTATGCAGACGATGGCCAAGGAATATGAGCAGGAGACGGGTGTCAAAATTGACTTCCAGGTCGTACCTGACGCACAGTGGCGGGACCTGATCAAGGTGAAGCTGGCCTCTGGCGAAGCACCTGACATTTTTAATGTCGATGTGGACCCATTGAGCATGCCGGCTAACGTAAGACCAGAGGAAAATGCCATTGACCTGACCAATGAGGAATTTACAGGTCGGATGTCTGAAGAGATTTTGCCAACCGTCAGTCACAATGACAAGGTCTACGGGGTTTCTTTTGCGCCAACGAAAATCTGGTATGTGTACTATAACAAACGTATCTTCCAAGAGCTCGGTATAGAGCCTCCTACATCCTATGCCGAATTCAAGGCGATCAGCCAGAAAATTAAGGATAAAGACATTATTCCATTCTATCAGGCACCTGCCAGCGGGTGGTATCAGGTCCTACCTTTGTTCGAAACGGGGCCTAACTATGAGCAAACAACAGCGGGAACCTACGAGAAATTAAACAACAATGAGATGAAAGTCGCAGATATGACGCAACTCAAGACGGTCATTGAACAATTGAAGGAATTTGCGGATCTCGGTTATTTCGGCAAAGACTTCTTGTCCAATACGGTAGAAGCGGGAATTGAAGCGTTTGGTCAGGAGAAGGCAGCGATGTTACTGCGGGTTCCAGGGACGGAAAAGGAAGTCTCCGAAGCGTATCCCGCAATGAAAGACAATATGGGGTTTTTCGTCATGCCGTGGGGGGATAATCAGACGATTGGTGTGAATCCGGGCGGTTCAGCTGCGATGTTTGGTAACAAAAACAGTAAACATCCCGAAGAAGTGCTGAAATTCTTCCGCTGGATTACCGAGCATGATCATCTGCAGCGTGTGTTCGATGAAGGTGAAGGTAACCTGACGATCTGCTGGCCGGAAATCGAACCAAAGCTGACACAGGATTACATTGATTACGAGAAAAATCATGAAAAAGGTACGGTCATGCAAGCCGCTGTGAAATACATTGATCCACAATGGATGGATATTGGCAAGGACTTGTCAGGCATGTTCGCTGGCGCAATGACACCGGATCAGATTTTGCAAAATATTGATAAACGTCGTGCTGAACAAGCCAAAGTGCTGAAAGATGAGAAGTGGCAGTAACATCGCATATCTCAGATAAATATAAACGCTGAACAGCGTTACATGCAGCGGGCGTTTGCCCGCTCATGTATTTTGGCAGGAAGGAAAGGTGTTACCGGTTATGAATGCAAACAAAATCTATCCCTGGTATTTCTCATCTGGAGCGATTGTATTATATCTGCTGTTCATCGTTGCTCCCGCCCTGCTGGGCATCTATTATTCCTTCACTGACTGGAACAGTTACAGTTCGGAGAAGAACTTTATCGGTCTGGAGCATTTCCGTACCATATTGGCGGGTGATCCGACCTATCTTCTTTTTATCAAAAACACAGTCCTGTTCACCCTCGTGACATCCATCGCCAAGACGGTTCTCGGCTTGTTTCTGGCGCTGCTGCTGGTCAGCGGTGTAAAGGCCGCCAATCTGCATCGGATGATCATCTTCTCCCCGCAGGTGCTGTCGTTCCTGATTGTTGGACTTGTGTTCAAAAGTCTGCTCGACCCCAACAACGGGTTCGTTAACGTAACCCTACGTTCCATGGGACTGGACGTTCTCGCCCAGAATTGGCTGGGCTCCCTGACCTGGGCCATGCCATCCATTATGGCAGTTGATACGTGGAAAGGCATGGGGTATATCATGGTGCTGTTCATCGCCGGACTGCTCGCCATCCCCCGCGATTATTACGAGGCAGCGTCCATTGACGGTGCCGGGTTTGGGCAGAAGCTGTTCCGAATCACCATTCCGATGCTGATGCCTACCATTACCATCGCCACGGTGCTTAATATTACGTACGGGCTGAGAGTATTCGATGCCGTATACGTGTTAACCAACGGTGGCCCCGGTAACGCAACAGATGTCATTAATACAGCTGTCTATTCCTCTTTTGCCAAAGGATATTGGGGACTCGGAAGTGCGCTATCTACCATTCTGTTTGTCATCATGGCGATCATCTCCTTTTTCATCATTCGTTTGATGAACCGAAAGGTGGAATACTGACATGAAATTGAGAAAAAGATTGGCTTCGATCGGGTTAAATGTACTCGCCTGGCTGCTCAGCCTGGTGGTTCTGATTCCTTTTGTCGTCATTGTACTGAATTCATTCAAGTCGGACGCCGAGGCCAAAGTGCTTAAACTGACGTTGCCCGAGAAGTTTATTTTTGAAAATTACAAAATCGTCTATGAACAGGGACACTTGGGCGGTTCTTTTTTCAACAGTCTGCTGCATTCCGGGGCTTCTTCTCTGCTACTGGTATTTGTTGTGGCCTTCTCAGCCTTCACGTTATCACGCAACCATTCGAGGCTCAGCAAGTTCCTGTACTTCTTCCTGATTCTTGGTATCACCCTACCGCTTAACTACATTCCGCTGATGGAAGTCATGAAGTCCATGGGTATGATCAATTCACATGTAGGCATGATTCTGCTCTACACGGCTATGGGGATTCCAATCTCGCTGTTCATTACATATGCATTCGTGTCTAACATTCCGAAGGAGCTGGATGAAGCCGCGATCATGGACGGGTGTAATGGGATCAAGCTGTTCCTGGGAATCATTGTACCTTTGTTAACCTCGGTGCTGGTAACGGTATTTGTTCTTAATTTCCTGAGTGTCTGGAATGAGTTTACTGCCCCACTCTATATGCTGAATACAGTGGAGATGTGGCCGATGACGCTGGCTGTATATAACTTCTTTGGACAATTCAGTGCCCAGTGGAACCTGGTCAGTGCTGATATCGTGCTCACGTCATTGCCTGTGTTGATTGTGTTCCTCATTGGGCAAAAGTATATTGTAGGAGGGCTAACTTCAGGGGCGGTTAAAGGGTAAGCTCCACCGACAATCCAAATACACAAACGCATCTTGTTTAAGTACATCTGCCGACTCCTCAGCACAAAAAGCCCTTGTCTGCTCATCGTGTGAATAACTTCTTCGTACAGAAGAAGTATCACACGCTGCTGCGGACAAGGGCTTACGCAGTTGGATTCGAATTAATCGTGCGCCAACCCGCCAACATCGGATGGAGCCGCTATATCTGGGCTCTGCTCCAGAGATTTGATCATTTTCAAACGGGATGTGATTATTGCGATCAGAATAACAAACAGACCCGCGATGATAAACAGAAAGGCAATACCTCTGCCTGGCCCAGTTCCAATAATTTGACCAACAGATGAAGCCAGTGCTCCCCCCTCCATCAGCAATGGATTAAATACATGGTCGGCCAGAAATCCAGCCAAACTGTACGCAATAATAAACCCGAGTTGTGACAGAATACCAATGATTCCCCATACCCTACCCTGCTTTTCGTTAGCGATATTGTTTCGCACCAGCACATCTGCGCTCATGTTGACAAACGGCAGCGACGACAGGAACAGGAAACCTGCGAAGATTATAAAATAAATGTTGGTGGATATCCCCAGAAGCGAGAAGGACAAACCGCACAAAATCAGACCCATCACAAGCACACTTGCGTATCTCTTTGTTATTGTAAATATGCCGATGCATAAGCTGCTAATCAGCATGCCGATGGCGCTAACAGACTGAAATGTTCCAAGTGTCTTTGCATCCGTGAATGACAGAAGCATCGGACCAATGAGTGTCTCCAGGAATCCCAGATAAAAGGTGACAAGAGAAATAATCACCACCAGCAACAATACTCCCTTGTTGGTTACAACTTCCCTCCAGCCCTCTTGAATATCGGTGATCCAGTTTTTTCCTTCTCGATCCTCTCGCTCCACCTTCATGCTCTTCCGAATAACCAGCACAGCCAGAATGGCAACCAGGAATGTCAGAATATTAATGACCAGAATGACTTCAATGGTTGTTATACTAAGCAGAATACCCGCAATGATGGGTGAAAACAGGAACTTCGAGGATTCAGCCAGTTGTACAAGACCGCTGCCTTTTGAGAATTGATCCTTATCCAGCAGGTCCGTAGCAGAGGCCTTATATGCCGGGCTCTGCAACGCGGAAAACACCGAACTAAAGGCCACTCCCACATAGATATGCCATAATTGGATATCACCTGTGAGCATAATGGACAGAATGAAAATCAAACCGGCTGCCGACCCCAGGTCGCCAATAATCATCATCGTTCGACGGTCGAATCGGTCTGCCAGTACCCCTCCAATAGGTCGAAGCAGGATATTCGGCAGAAACGTGAATAAGGTAATCAATGCAACACTTGTTGCCGTATTCGTTTTTTCGAAGGCATACACCCCCAGGGAGAAGGCTGTAAGTCCAATCCCAATCATGGAGATGAGCTGACCGAACCATACTACCAGAAACTTTTTAAATGATTTTTGAACGGTATGTTCCATGGATGATACTCCTTTCTCGGCTAAGCTTGATTCGGAAAATAAAGACGAGTGACGTAGGCGAAGCTTCCTTGTTCTGCTCCCAGCACACGTTCCATAATATGTGTGAATGCTTCAACCTTTTTTTGGAGTTCTTCCTCCTCCCATTGAAAGATGCCTCGATCCAGCAAAAATTGTGAAGATACGAGCAGGAATTCGATGGATTCCTTTGGGTTAGGCGTATGAAATACCCCCTCCTGAATGCCCTGCTCTACCACCTCGGCCAAGATGGGACTTAATCGAATTACCGTTTCTACAAGACTCTTTTGGTGCATCTCCACATTATGAACACTGTGCAATTGCTCGATGAGATCATGTTTTCTACCGTCAGGCTGATTCTGCGCCATCATGATGCGAAAAATTTTGTCATGGGCATTCAGTTTGGGATCGGACACCACGTGCCTGGCCGATGCCTCCCCGCTCAGAATAAAACGCATCACGATGGCGTTCATAACCTCTTCCTTGGACTGAAAATAATAATAAAATGTACCCTTGGCAATGTTGCACGCCTGAAGGATGTCCATAACCGTAGCTTTGGTATATCCCTTTGTCACAAACAGAATCTCGGCCGCATCCAAAATCTCATTCCTGCGTTCTTCCGGGTTTTTTATCAGTCTCATATCCTGGCCTCCGATACGTTCGACCGACTGTCGGTCTATTGTAGTCATGAGGTTCTTTTTTTAGAACCCCATTTCAGTCAACCATTGCGCCAAATGGCTTTCCCTTGTTTTTAGATCCTGACGCTCTCTTGCATATTTCCCAATATTTCTGTCTGCAACCAGCTTACCGTCCATCATAAACAGTACACGTTCCGATCTGGCAGCGACTTTCACATCATGGGTCACCAGCAGAATGGTTGTACCCGTTGCATTGATATCGCCCAGAATATCCATGATCTCATACGTTGATTTGGAATTCAGCGCCCCCGTTGGTTCATCGCCGAATAAAATATCTGGATTATTAATCAGCGCACGGCAGATGGCAATCCGTTGAAGCTGTCCGCCTGAGGCTTGGGTGATGTTATGCCCAGCAAGCTCATCAATCCCCATTTTTTTCATCAATGACATCGCCCGTGTATTAATCGTTTCTCTGCTGCTATTCTTGGCCAGATACGCGGAAAGTACAATATTGTCTAACAGATTCAGATTCTTGAGCAGATGAATATTTTGAAAGATGAATCCCATCTTGGTCAAACGTAGACTTGCCAGATCCCTCTCCTCAAACGCCGATATTTTTTTGCCATTAAAATAGACACTTCCAGCACTAATCTGATCCATACCACTTATGTTGTACAGTAAGGTAGACTTGCCTGAGCCAGATGGCCCCATGATGGATACAAATTCTCCCTTTTTTAATTGAAGGTTGATATCTTTCAAGATGTTATGTTCTTCATTCTCGCCGATCGCTACGGATTTATTCACGTCTTTAGCCTCAAGTATAGTTGTCATCGTTGATCCTCCCTATTCGACAATCATTTTGGATATGCTTGTTTCCTTGATTGATTGGATGCTAATCCATGCTGTCAGTACAATCGTGCCCGCAAGTAACAATGGACACACAATATATGCCTGTAACGGGTTAACAACAAAAACAATATTGGAAGCACCAAACGTCGACATAATGGCACTAACCAGCAATGGACCCAACGTATTGGACAATATCGTTCCAGTAACAACCCCTAAGATTAATATGAGAAGTGACATTACGACATACTTGAACTTGATTTTAGACAAGGCAAACCCAAGGCTTCTCAGTACAGCAATGTCGTTGTTGTCCTTGGCTACTAACATCTGAAGGAACAGTGCTGTAATTAAAATAGATATGAAGACACCGATGACCAAGGCCAGCATCGTCACCAATTTCAATTGTTGGATGGTTCCGCCTAACGTTTGATCCAAATAACCTTGAAGATCGGTTACTTTGGCTGGCGAGAAAGCCGTCTCATATTCAGCAATTTTGGTAGCCATGTCCCCACGATTATTCAGATCCAGACTAACCACGTACCACAACACACTATCCTTGTTGTAGGGCAATAAGGCCTTCGCCGTTTTCCCACCATTTGTAACATCCTGGTATATTCCGCTGACCGTCATCATCTGGTCCTTGCCATTAACTAGCAAAGTAAGTTGCTCACCAGTCTTCAGGCGCAGCTCGCTACTGTTTGCATCAGATAACGCAATTTCATTCTCGGTTGTTGGCGCATTACCGCTAACATAAGACAATGGGAAAATACTGAAATCCCCAGTTTCCACACTCAGATTGTCGTAACTTCCTTCCGCATTTTTAATCTTGAACTGGCTTGTTACCAATGGGGAATACGTTTTGATGTCTTTATCATTTTGGATCTGGGCAACCAGATTATCGTAACGCTGCTCCACATCGTCTGTGTGCCTCAAGTCAATGCGAATATCACTTTGTCCAACACCCATATAAGAGATAAAACTTGGCGCCTGCAAAGTGTTCAGGAAGTTGACCGGCACAATCATAATAAATGAACTGACTACAAAGACGAACAACAATAATCGGAACATCTTGATTCGCTGTATCACTTCCTTCAGACCAAGAAAGACAGGTACGGAAGACCAGCGATTGCGGGACAAACTAAGCCGGTTTCGAATGATCTGTGTATCTCCCAGGCTCCCGGTACGGAGAGCATCCACCGCGGAGATGGAACGAAAACGCCGCAATACCGTTCGACAGAACAGAACAACCATGGCAAATATTATTCCAGCGGCTAATAACGGAATCGCGAAATGCAACAGGGTTGCGGGTGCTTTTCCCATATACAACATGATGTTGGAAACAAATAGTCTGTTAACGCCAAGTGATGCAATGTAACCAAGCACGGATGCAAATCCGGCCATAAATACATACTTCATCAGATACAGTCTCTTAATATCCTTCTCTGCGATCCCTATCGCTTTCATGACACTAATCTCACGATAATCCTCTTCGATGGTCGCAAGCATTGTGAATCGGATGCAGAGCATCGCAATCAGAATCAGCACAAGACTGACCAGAATAATAACGGCTGCAATAACTCCGTCGGTCATGGCATTCAGTACCTGGAATAGCCCATAGGTTACGACTGGGCCCGCATTGGGAAGTCCGGCATTTTGGTAAGCCTGGGTAAATTCACTCGTCAGTCCGGGATCGGTCAACCGGAATTCGATGAGATACTCCATCTCTCCGATGCCCTGCTTCAATTCCTGTAAATTCCCATCACTCACAATAAAACGTTTGGAGTGCACAACCGATGGATTCATCTGAGCATCACGGACAAAATCAACGATGGTGTAAGAACGCTCAAATTGACCATTATCGATCCGAACCTGGTCGCCCACGCTCAATTTTTTTTGCTGCATGTAATATACCGGAACCGCGATCTCGCCATCGTTAACCTGAATAATCTCACTATCCAGATTCAACAAATAGTCGAAACCCTGATTCTGTGTAACAAAGTCAATGTCCATAACACTGTTCTTTTCGGACTCTGCTCCGAGAAACAGATTAGAGCCGTCAATGTTGACCATTTCCACAATCTGATGTTGCTGGACCATGGCATTTTCTTCAGCCCATGTGTTCACTTTGGCCTGATCGATCTCTCCGGCATGCATTTGCACAAAGTGTGGTGTTTTGGATTCAGAAAATAGATATTGGATGGAACTCGTCAGTTCCATAATCATTCGTGACCCCGAAGATACCAGCAAGGCGGCCAGCAGTACAAAAATAAATAAAGCAGCCGTAATCCCTTTTTTTCTCGTTATATCGTTTCTCAGCATTCGTAGCAGCATAAACGAACATGGCTCCTCTCATCTACAAGTTGTTCCTATTTATCTGGAGTCATAAAGCTTGTCAGACAATGCGCCACCGTTGAAGGTTGATGCATCATAAACATGTGAGCACCCTCTTTGATGATTTGAAGCTTCATGGATGTGCCAAAATATCGGCCCCATCTCAACGCGGATTGAAGGGTAACGGTGCGATCCCGTTCTCCCCACAGATACAATACCGGCAATGAGAGCGGCTCATATTCAAGCGTTGCTGCAGATTCCAGCATCCTGAAATCCGCCCGGATGACGGGCAGAAAATAATTCAATAATTCTTTTTCATGTATCAGTTCTTGCGGAAGAGCTTCATAGGAAAACAGATGATCAATCAGATTTTCGTCTGACATCCGATCATAATTCTGCATCCCGCATTCGTCAGGCGTGTTGCAGGCTGATAACACAAGCCGTAGCGTTTTAGCTACATCTGGATGTTCCTGATATAAGCGCTGCGCAACGAAGTAGGCTGTAATCCCTCCCAGACTATGTCCAAATAACAGACTGCCAGGTTGTATAACATCGAGCAGCTTGCTGGTATAAAGTTCTACGAGTTGCTGCATATGCTCCAGGGGTGTTTCGGTGTTCAGACCATGACCCGGGGGCGTAAACGCCCAAATTTCCGTGTCAGGAAGGTACGGCACTAGGGGCTGAAAACTGTTGGAGTTGCCACCGAGATAAGGAAAACAGACCATCTGTCTGTTTCCCTCCCCCTTTTGTAGCTGCTCCAAGTAGATCGGTTCCATCACTTATCCACCACCATAACCAGGCTTACTTTCTTTCCAGAACATATGCAGGGAATGTCTGAAGTGAAGTATCCACATTTTTACGCTTGAAGATGACATGTATGACAATAGCCGATATTGCAAAAAAGAAGAATTGCATAATTTGAACTTGCGGATTAAAGTAGTACAAATCAATTTGACTTCCTGTGGCTACAAGCCAGAATGCAAGCAGATAAAACAGAAGTGTACCTTTGGTTGCATTGAAGATATAACTTTGGAACACGATAAATGCCATAAGCTGAACAACATAGTATATGTAAGTGGTTGAGGTGCCAAAAGAGGAAATCAAGTATCCCGGAAGCACCCATAATCCGAACAACAGGCCGGTAATCAGACCACTTGTTATATTATTTTTTAACTTCCCTTGCAAGAATGGAAGCAAAAATCCGATCCAGCCAAACAGCCCACCAATCAGCCCCGTCTCCTTGATCAGATTCACAATCCCCAACCAGATCATTTCAGGTACACTATATGTCAACTCAGGGACCGGTATGCCGAATAACAAGGAACCAAAGTGCATTGTTGATGCAAAGATGATGGAAATGCCAATAATGAGCGGTATCCAGAACAGGTCCTGTCTGCGCGGAACCAGCTTCATAAACATTCCTTTTAATGCTTCCGTTCCGCCCATCACATAACATGTAATTAATCCGGCAATGGAAGGTGAATACAGAGCAACGATCGCAAGTGGATGCATCAAGGTTAACTCACCTGTTATGGGTACAATAAAATCCGCAAAGAACAAGAACAAACTTGCGATTCCATAACATGTGCCAAAGGAAATTCCCAAAAACAAATACATATATTTGTTGGACGGGCTGGTTGCCGGACTTGTGACTGGACGAATGGATGCCTGATTAGCTGTAATCATAGTGCCGCCTCCTTCTCAGTCAACTTTCTCTCAATAAGATCATGCAAACGGTTAATCGTGCAGAAATTAGCCAAATCCAGATCTTCATTTGCTATCTCAATCTGGAATCTACGCTCTACAAAGTCCACCAAACGCATCGCAAAGAGCGAATTGACGAACCGCTGCTCAAAATAATTGTCATTATCATTAATTTGAGTGTCTTCATGATCCATGGTGAGGTTGTTCCCGATAAACTCCCGAATTTCCTGACGATAATCCACTGCCCTTCCCCCTTGTTATTGATGTTGCCCCTCGGGCACCAAAACCTCAATGTAATCTGGAAACTCTACAGCCTGTTGCAAATCATGATAAAACAGTACTCTTCCTTCCTGATCTGCAGATTGCTGCTTGAAACCGGCAAAGCGGTAGCTGATATTCATCATCCGGTTCCTTCCGGTATCCCTGAAGTCCGCAAGCATCTGTTTGCCCTGCTTCTGAGCTTCACGCATGATATACGTTAGCAGTACACTCCCTGCTCCCCTGGACAAATGGCATCCATACCGATATTAATGTTCTGCTGAATCCGCTGAACAGAGACGGACTTCGCATCCCAATGGATCTCGGGATACAGAAAATATTCGGCGATGCCCAGTTCGTTCAGTTTCGCCCAAGCCAGCTCTGCATCATTTTTACTGGCAACAGGATGCAAAATACCTCGCTGGTCCAGTTTTTCAATCACCTCCTTTAAGCCCGGCTTCAGTTGCACATCTGAAGATTCAAGCAAACCCCCATCCCATATGGTGTGGTCCAGATCCCAAACGATACATTTGATATCCTTGAGCTTTTCCTTGGTCATGCCACCCTTCATCTTAGTAGGCATAGAATCCTTGACCCGTCTTCCGCCCCCACTGTCCTGCATCAACCATTTTCTGCAACATCGGACAGCATCGGAATTTGGGGTCCTGATAGCTGTCGTACAATACTTTCAATGAATGCACGACCGTATCCAGACCAATCAGATCCGCCGTCTCCAGCGGCCCCATCTGATAATTGAAACCCTTCTTCATAATGGCGTCCACCTGCTCGGGTGTAGCGATTCCATCCTGTACAATGTACGCCGCTTCATTCATTAATAAGTGCGAGAGGCGATTAGAGACAAACCCGGGCAGATCCTCTATGACAACTGGACTTTTATCAAGAGTTTCCAAAAACGCTACCATCTCATGTTCCGTACCCTGTGTTGTATGATGTCCTTTGATCACCTCCACCATGGATTTAACGGGAACTGGATTCATCAGATGCACCCCAATGACTCGACCTGGGTCAGGCAAAAATGAAGCGAGCTTTGTTACGGAAATACAGCTTGTATTTAGCGCAAATAAAGCATCCGGACGAGCCCTGTGGGATAGTCGTGCGTAAACTTCCTTTTTCAACTCCAGATTCTCGGTTACATTTTCAATAATGATACTTGCCTCTTCCACACCTTCATCTTGTATCTGGAACGAGATTCGTTCCATGATCTGATCCAGGGGCACCTGACCGTACCCTTGCTTCAGAAAGCAAGCTGAGCGATATTCACGACGTATAACATCAGGGGCATGTTCGATGACCGACGCCGAAATATCCTGCAAAATTACACGATAACCAGCCCTCGCGACATCCAGTGCTGTGGCGCATCCCATCACCCCTGCGCCAATGATTGCAATGAGTCGATTATGCATGCCTAATCACCTCCTTATTGAGCTACCATTAGATCAGCTCGTCGTAGATCTCTTTCATTTCTGCAAGTGCTGCAGGGACACGCTCACCGAACCAGGCAACATCCTGCATATCAAGCAAGATATTCGGATACATCCGCGAGAGCGTAGATACCAGAATACCGTGCTCAGCAAGCTTGCTATTTAACAAAATATCAAAAGACATCAATTCAAACGTATAATCAGCCGTATCCGTAAGCGGCTCCGTGCAGCAGTGATAAGAAGCACAGCCAGACGGCCCTTGAACAATTAAAGGCAGACCTACCTTCACTGCTTCCTGGCAGAGTATGTCATGCATCATCTCAGCGTGGCGGTTCATGCTGTGCATCGCCTGTCCTCCATTGCGTCCCAACATTTCCAGCGTAGCTTTTACAGCAGCTGTACCTAATGGATAGCCATTAAACGTACCCGCATGAATTACTTTTTTGTCTACAAGCAACTTCATGATATCCGCTCGGCCAACCAGGGCTGACACCGGAACTCCGCCACCCGCGATTGCCTTCCCAAGTGTAGTCAGATCAGGCGTTACACCGAATAACTGTTGGGCACCACCGAGACCCATACGGAATCCTGTTATAATCTCATCAAAAATGAGCACGACCTGGTACTGATCACATAAATGTCTGACTTTTTGCAGATAACCCGGAGCAGGCATGACTCCGCCTCCATTTACACAAACCGGCTCCATGATTACTGCTGCAATGTCGTCTCCATGTTGGCGAAATAGTTCCTCCAGACGGGGTGCGTCATTCCATGGCAAGAGGTAGGATTGAGATTCCATGGCATCCCTTGCCCTCCCCTTTGTTCCTTTCATGTCACCAGGATAGTCTGAAGGTACAGGCAGACCTGTACGTGCAGTCTTGCCACCCATAATATTGTCCGCATTGCCATGATAATGGCCTTCAAAACGTACAAAGCGATTTTTACCTGTCCACGCCCGGGCAAGACGAAGTGCATTCTGGACAATCTCCGTGCCTGATAACCCAAAACGAATCATCTCTGCTGAAGGTACATATTGATGGATCAGTTCCAGAGCCTCTGCATCCAGATCGCAATGACTTACGGAAAGAACACGGTCAATGGTATCCTTCAGACACTCGTTATACTCATCGTTGCCGTGGCCAACGATGAGGGCACCAAAGCGGGCATATAGATCCAAATACTCGTTGCCGTTCATGTCCGTCACTCTGCTGCGGGAAGCATGCTTGAAATGGAGCGGTGTCTCTTCCCAAGGAAGGTGGAAATTATAGTGCACACCGCCAGGCAGCCATTGTTTCACCCGCTGATTGTACTGCATCATCTCCGTGATCATCCCTTATCGCCTCCCCCACTTGTCTGGTTTACTGCTTCATATCGCTCCAGTAACCTGGACCGATCTTGCGGATCATCCAGCGAATAGGCTGCAGGCAAGGTGTTATTCTCAGCCAGCATATTTCTTACGCTCTGGCCTGGACCGATATCGATCCATACCGTCGCTCCCAGATTTTGAATGCGTGCCAATGCCTGATTCCAGTGAATGGGTTGCAAAAGCTGGCTGCTCAGCAGCTTAGGAATGTCCTCGGCTCCGCGAATGAACTCACCATGTACTGTTGAGCAGATGGGAAACACCGGTGCAGAGAAGGAAATCCCTGCAAGCATCTCTTCAAGCTCAGGCTGAATGAACTGCATCAACTCGCTATGATAAGGTGCATCTGCCTTCATTGGCATCATGCGAAAAGGAATGAACTCCCCACCGTAGCCATCCACCTGATCATCCAGCAGTTGAAGACCCTTCGCAGTACCTGCGACGACAAACTGTCCTGGTGAATTATAACCGGAGATCGTCACATACTCGTTCTGACGAATATTCTCGACTAATTCTTCAAGCGCTTCTTGGGTTATATCAACAGCAATGCCCGCTCTTCCTTTTTGCTCCTGAATGGAGCGATGCATCAACGCACCACGCTGAGCTGTAAAACGGATTCCATCAGCAAATCGCAATGCTCCCGCCGCTACTAAAGCCGAAATCTCCCCCAAACTGTGACCTACTGCATAATCTGGAGTCATTCCTGTCCGGCGAACAAATGAGTCAAATAGAACGTAGCTTGCTGTCAGTACAGCAGGTTGAGCATATTCAGAGACCGTCAATTGATCCAGGGTCCCTTCCATAACCAGTGCCTTCAAATCAAATCCGATCACCTCGCTCGCTTCCGCAAAGATCTGATTCGCCTCCGGCTCACTGTCCAACAACTCACTGCACATTCCGATATACTGGCTTCCCTGGCCGGGAAATAGCGCACAGAACGTCATACGCTACCGCCACGCTTGTAATAGGCTTTTAATCCGTAATGCGAGATCATCTCCTGCTGCATCTGAGAAGAACCTTCAATAATCTCCAGAATTTTGGCTTCCTTATACAGCCTGGCAACAGGATATTGGTTACTAATTCCATTCGCACCATGAACCTGTAGCGCATCACTTGCAACTTCAACAGCAACTTTGGACGTAAAATATTTGGCGATCGTTGTCTCCATGGCGGCTTGCGGGTCCTTGGCTTCTCTCAGCTCGGCTGCCCGTAAACATAATGCTCGTGCTGCATGGACTTTTGTCACCGCATCTCCAATCATGCCGCGAATCAGTTGAAAATGACTCAGCTTCTGGTCAAATTGCTTCCGCTTCCTTGAGTAAGTCACCATGGCATCCAGCGCTTCCTGCGCAATCGCCAGCCCTGCCCAGGCAATGCTATATCTGCCTTGGTCCAGCGCCCCGGTTACGATGTACTCAAAACCTTCATTCAGACGTCCAATAATGTGATTCTTTGGTACACGCACCTCATGGAGATCAATCTCAGCTATACCTGTCTCTCCGGCAACCATGACACCTTCAATAGGTTTGGTCTGTACACCCTCAAACTGCCGTTCGACCCAAAAAGCAGTGCTTCGTCCCTGATTCGAGGCAATAATGATAAATACATCTGCCAGATGTCCAAACGTAATCCACTTCTTTTTCCCATTCAAAACATAACAGTCCGATTCTTCTCTCCACTCGGTCTTTACACTTTTGGCATCCGAACCAACTTCCGGTTCAGTCAGGCCAAAGGCAGCAATCCATTCTCCCTTCACCAACTTGGGCAGCCAGGACGATTTTTGCTCAGGCGTTCCGAAACGCACCAAAGTTTCACTTACAAGTGAAGTATGTACCGTTAACAAGCTGCGAACGGCTGGAAGAGCCTTGCCAAATACTTCAGTCAACAGCCCGTACGCCCTAGGACCGAGACCCATGCCGCCATATTCAGCCGGGATCGAGGCAGCCAAGTAACCTTTTTCAGCCATGGCACGGATCAATGTTCTGGGAATGGCTTGCTGCTCCTGAATCTGTTGAGCATAAGGACGAATCTCACGGGCAGCAAACAATTCAGCTTCATGAATAATCTCTTGCTCTACATCCGCTTCAATCATTCGGCAACCCCCTCTTGAAGAAGAGATTCATTGAGATAGGCAGCGAACTCGGCAATTGTTTTGTATTCAAACAACGCAACCGGACTGATGTCAACTTGAAGATGCTTACGCGCACGGTTAATGATCTTGAGCGCCTGCACAGAGGAGACACCAATTTTCAAAAAATTCATCTCTTCATCGATGTCCTCTGGCTCCTGATTCAACGCTGCAGCAATCTCGCTTTTGAGAAAAAGCTCAATTTCTTCTTTTGTCATATCATGACCTCCGTTCCCTGATTCACATCTATCCAATGTACATACGGCTCGAATGGATGTGCTGGCAGATGTACAATCTGGCCAGAGCCATTCGGATGTAACTGTTCCCAATCCAGCGCAGCACCACGTACATAAAGCTGTCCCAACAATAATGCAAGCTGATCCTCCATGGTGAGTTTCGGCTCGGCAGACAGGCGGATGAAGCTCTCCTTGCCACTGTATTCAAGCTGCTGCACTGTCTGATCTGCAGCAATCATAAGTACAATGTCGGCGTTTGCCATCTTGCCAGGTGTGTCTTGCAGACTCTCTAACGTCACTCTGTTGTTCACTGGAATGGATTGGCTTGTATGAGCGCTGTGATGTTCCTCGCCATCCAGATGTAAACTGGATACAAGCTTCTCTCCTGCAGCTATTCCTCGAATCTCCTGAATGGAAGGGACCAGACGTACAAGTGTCTCAAGCAAGGTCACCCAGTAGTTCAAGGTTGATACCGTATCTTCATTAGAATCGTCTGGCCTGATTACTTGACGTGCATGAGCTTCATCTTCTCCGCCAATCTCATGCCCCCCAACCACAATACTGACACGAGCAGCTCGGTTTCTAGGCTTGAAGCCAAATTCCATCTCTTCGATGTTCCACTCTCCGGTTGAGCTGACAGTTACTGCCGCACGATACCGATAATGTTTTCTATATCTGTTCCGGGTAAAACAAAGATCCTCTAGTGCCAGGTCCACATGTTTCTTCACATATTGCTCCGTGTTATCAATCAACTTTTTTAGAGCCTGCTCTGATTTCGCAGAGAACGTTAACAATTGACCGCGTGCCGGGGCAGCTGCACGGACAGGGGCTTTCCACTCTTCCAGCACAATGTGGGCATTCGTACCTCCCAGGCCAAATGAACTGATGCCTGCCTTCCGCGTTTTCCCTTCAGGTACATCCCACGATCTATGCTCGCTAACGATATGGAACGGCGATTGGTCCAGTCGGAGGGCCGGATTCGGATTATCCATATGCAGACTTGGTGCCAGTTCACCATGCTGCATACTGAGCAGAACCTTGGCAAGACTGGCCCCACTGGAGGCTGCAAATAAATGTCCAATATTGGTTTTGACTGAACCTAATCCAATCGAATTATCGCTTGGATATCCCTTTTCCCGGAACAGTCGGAGCAAGGCATTCACCTCAATTGGATCTCCAATTCTTGTCCCCGATCCATGTGCTTCAATATAAGAGACCTCGCTCGGGTTTAGGTTGGCATCGCGATAAGCGGCACGGAGTACCTCATATTGACCCTGAGGGTTGGGTGCCATAATGCCAAGTGAATATCCGTCGTTATTCACCGCTGTCCCGCGAATCACACCATAAACATGCTTATTGTTGCGAATTGACTCTGTTAGCGGCTCCAGATATACAACAACAGCACCTTCTCCCAAGACTGAACCATCTGCTTCCCGGTCAAATACCTTCGTATGTTGAGTGGAAGAACAGATTCCAGCATTGCGTGATAGTTGATGAACATGCGGTGTAGCCAAAATGTTCGCTCCACCTACAACTGCCCCAGAGATACGCTTGTCCTGAATGGCCGCCACAGCTTGCGTCAGTGCTACCAGAAAAGAAGAACATGCTGTATCTATGGACAGTGCCGGCCCTGTAAAATTGTACATGTGTGAAATGGAGGCTGCTGCAATATTGGACATATTGCCTACCATAGCGTGAGAATGAACAGCCTTGCCAAGACTCCGGTTCATATAATCAACAACCAGATCGAAGTATGTGCTTGGATTAATCCCTACATACACACCCACATCACGCTTATCCTCATGGTCCACGAGCATACCCGCATCCTCCAGCGCCTCATGAGCAACTTCCAGCAGCTTGCGATGCTGCGGATCCATAAATGCAGCTTGTTCAGACGGGATTTCAAAGAACTCATGATCAAACGTATCCGGTTGCTTCAGCTCTCCAATCCAGTCATCCCAACCAGGTTGCTTGGAACGTGTTGCACGCTCTAAGCTAACCCGGTCAACACTATCTACCCCGTTAACTAGATTGCTCCAGAACTGCTCTTGGGTGTCAGCATCAGGCAGACGCAGAGACAGCCCGGTAATAGCAATAGCACGATGCACATTCAGGTGATTATCTGTTTTTTCAGCTTGTTCAAAGTCCTTCGTATCTGCTGGAAGTTCCTGCAGATATTCCACCATCTCACGTACGGTACTGCAAAAAACAAGCAGTTCTTGTCCTAATTCACGCCCCATATGTGCAGACAGCTTGTCAAGTAGTTGATAGGAGAGGATGGAATTGCCTCCAAGTGCGAGAAAAGAAGTATCCATCTCAATCTTTCCTGCGGGCAATTGAAGAATTTCGGCCCAGGCTTTACGTACGGTATACTCCAAAGACGATGCGGAAACCGTCTCGTGTTGTTGTTGAGTGTTTTCGCGAATCAGCTCTTCAATGGCCTCGATGTCCTTGGTAAATACTCCACGCTCATATTCGTTTCTCAGCATGAAGCGCTGGACCTTGCCACTCGTGGTTTTGGGAATAACCTTGATTGGGAGAACATGGGTGATCTCAATACCCAATCCAGCCCTCATACGTTGGATCAGATCCTGTCGTACATCCAGAAACTGTGGAGTTCCCGATTTGTATTTAACAAATACAAGCAGCTCCTCTACTTGTTTGAGGCTGTTAAAGTGCCCGACTACCGTCAGATTGCCTCTCGGAATGCTGCTATTCTGGTACAAAATTTCTTCAAGATCATGCGCATAATGGTTCTGTCCCCGGATAAACACAATGTCCTTGATCCGTCCGCTTACAACCAGGGAGCCATCAGCCATATAACCCAAGTCTCCAGTGCGAAGCCACCCATCCACATACATTTCACGATTGATCTCTGGGAGACTGTAATATCCGGAGGTTACCGATTCCCCACGAATCTGGATTTCGCCAACGACCCGCTCATCCAGCACTTCACCCTGTTCATCCGCAATCCGGATTTGAATCCCTGTCATGGGATATCCTTCATGAACAAATTCGATCACATCCGAAGTATGACTTTCATTGCTAGGTAGCTGGACTGGCACAGCCAGTCCTTCCTGCACCAGCCGCGAACGCGAGATACGTTCAATTCGCGGCTCTTCCCCCAGTCTGGAGGTACATACACCTACTGTCGCTTCTGCCATGCCATACGCAGGAAACATCATATTGGGACGATAGCCACAAGAGCTGAATTTTTTGACAAATCGCTCGATAACAGACGTTGATATAGGCTCTGCACCATTCAAGGTCATACGCAGTGAAGATAGATCCAGCGTTGAGAGCTTGGAATCCGGGATCTTCTGAACCATCCATTCGAAACCGAAATTGGTGCAGCAAAACCATTTTCCCTGATGCTCCGTAATCTTGCGCAAGAACAGATAAGGGGACCGTACGAAGGTATAAGGTGACATCACCATGATGTTGGCTCCACTCAGGACAGGTGTCAGATGCTGTCCAAATATCCCCATATCATGCGTATGCGGCAACCAGGTAAACACATTATCTCCTTCTTCGGCTCCAAGAAAAGTCTTACATGCAATACTGTTGGCGATAATATTGTGATTTGTTAACTGCACACCTTTGGGAATTCCCGTGCTTCCTGATGAGAATTGCAGGAACACAATGTCATCAGGAGAGGTTGGGCATAGATCAGCCATCTGCTGGCCTGCGTGAAGCTTGTTCACGCTAATCAACATAAGACCTTTGAATACCGGACTTTCCGCAAGTTGCTTATACTTGGGCATGTAGGCTTCCTCGACGATAACGACCGGACGCCCGAGCACCTCCCACACTTTCGTGAATTTCTCCAGACCGGCTGAGCCTGGTTCCCAGGCAGCCGGAGGACTAACCGGGGCGACAATAATGCCCCCCAGCATACAAGCCCAAAATGTACGGTAAAATTCCTGTGACTGGTCAATTTCCAAAATAACGACCTGTCCTTGTTGAATGCCTTGCTCCTGAAGAGACTGCAGGTACTTGCGCGCCTGCATCAGTAATTCAGGATATGATTCAAACTGTTCGTCACCTGAAGAGCTGATATAGGTCATTCCCTTTTCTGGATGAATATCTGCAATGTAGATTAGCATCTCAGCCACTGTTGAATAATGTTCTGGCACAATCAGCTCGGGTCCTCGCTGTATGGATTTACTGGACATGTTGCACCTCCATTGCCTCATTGTGAACTACCACTTTCACATCGCTACCAAGCCTGTCGTCAATCAGCTGTTTCATACGTTTGATGTCCAGACCAGTCTGACAGGAAAGATGTACATACAGACACTCTTCGTCGTAGCGAATAACCCATTCAAATTGGGCGAGTCCCGAATTCGAATCTTGGTCATCCGACGACTGAGACGACATTGGGATCGCTTCGCTGCTGGAGATGAAGCCTTGATAATTAAACAGAATCATCTGACGCGGCTCCTGTTCTGCTTGCCTGTAGGCAGTTCCCAATTGTTCCTGTATGCCATCATATTGTGCCGAGAGGGAAGAATCATGTGTAAGTGCCATAAAGTTAATGCTGTGTCGCTTCGTAAATTCCAGACGTTCCAACAGATCTTCCTGTGTGAATTCACTGTCTACCAGCACCGGAATCAGATCAAGGAATTCTCCCACATAATCATAGTAGGATTCTTCGCCATACTCCCTTCCGTAGTGCACTAGGGCTATTGGCAATTGGCTTATGTTCAGATAAGCCGCAATGATGTTGGCAAAAGTTTCAAAGCATGTCCACCAAACCTCTGCAGGCTCCTTCCCTGCAAGAGACAACTCGACAGTCATCGCTGAAGGCGACAATGTTTCTGTTTCCTTCAACTTGTTCATGACGATGGTGTTACATCTATTCCATGCCTGAAGCGAAAATTGTTTCTCCATTTCATCTTCTGATACCCCTACGGGGCCTTGAGACAGAAAACTTACATAATCCTCATAATTTCGTACTTGGTACAGAAGATCATTCTCTGTCCCTACACCTTGCCGTCTATATAATGCCTTCGACTCAAGTTGCTGCTTGATGATCTGGGCACTCATACCATCAAACGCAAGGTGATCAAAACTCCAAATCAGCTTATGCTCTGTGGCTCCTGTACACAAAATACACAGACGCCAAGGTAGTTCCTTCAACGTATACGTTTTGTGTAACAGAGACTGAACCAGTTTGTACTCCAGCTGCTCCATGGTAGCCGAAGCATAATGACGAATATCAAGATAGGGGATAAGCTGTTGCAGCATGTCCGCCGCTAACGACATATCACATGGATGCCAATACAATTGTTCTTCCTCATATATTATGCTGTGCAGCAACTGATGCCGGGATATCACCCCAAGAATCAGGTGTTTTACAGCTTGTTCATTCAATTCGCCTTCCAGCGTTGTTGTAAATCCGCTTGCTCGTGAAGTGGTAGAAGCATGTGCTTGTTGAATTGGAGATAGTGGGAATCGACCCATAGGGGTCATGCCCGCCATAAAAGATGAAACCTGATTGCAGCTGTTTAAGACATGCAGGACCAGGCTGTCCAGTTGTTTCTCATGAAGTGTTATGTCCTGTGGTATGACTATCGGGGACTGAATATGCAGGCTATCTTGTGACCCAACTGACGCCGGAGGATTAATGTCTACCAATTTGGCAAGCCCTCTAACTGTAGGATATTGGAATAATTCGTTCACATTGATGGCAATTCCTTCTTTTGCCAAAATTTGAGTGAATGCAATCGCTTTGAGCGAATGCCCCCCATTTTGAAAGAAGTGATCTTCCACACCAATGCCTGGATTCCCCAGGATCTGTCGCATGGCGGCAAGAATGACACGCTCTGTTTTTGCCCGAGGTGAACTCACTTCCAGAGACCTCTGCTGCTCTTCAACCAAATGCTCGGACAATGCTCTTCGGTCCACTTTGCCATTGGCATTAATCGGAAGATGATCCATTCGAATAATTCGTGCAGGCACCATGTACTCTGGCAGCTGCTGATGAAGTTCTCTTCGAATATACTCCACATCTGCTCCAGTATCGGTTGTATAAAAAGCGGCAATGTATAGACTTTCTGATGGTTCTGTAACTGTCATGACAAAGGCATCACGAACTCCCGAAAGACGCTCCATGCAATTGCCTACCTCCGATAACTCAATGCGGAAACCTCTAATCTTGACCTGGAAATCCGAACGTTCAATAAAAATCAGACTGCCGTCAGCCAGACGTTTGACGATGTCACCTGTCCGATACATTCGTTCTCCCTTGCGGAAGGGATCATCAAGAAAGTGTTTTCGGGTAAGATCCTCACGGTTAAGATATCCAATACCTACCGCATCCCCACTGATATACAGTTCACCTGGAACGTTCGGTGGCACAGGCTTCAGCTCATCATCCAGAACATACAAGGCTGTGTTAGACAGGGGATAACCTATAGGCAGCGAGCCAGTATAAGGCTCTATTTGCTGTAATAAGTGGTAGGAGGCAAAAAAGGTCGCTTCCGTTGGCCCATATCCATTTAACAGCCTGCCCGGCCCCACGCATGCAAGCGCTTTGTTGGCATGACTCACCGATGCAGCTTCACCACCAAACATCACTCTACGCACATTCCTCAAGCAATCAGCATCCCAATCCACCAGCATATTAAACAAGGATGTCGGAATATAAAATACTGAAATCCGTTGCTGTCGGATGACATCCGCCAAACGAGCCATATCCAAGATGGTCTCTTTTGAGATTAATACAAGAGTAGCGCCGTTTATTAATGAAGCAAAAATATCGAAAATGGAACCGTCAAACGCATAGTTAGAAATTTGCAGGATACGATCCTCTGGCACGACGGTGACAAAATTGCTATTTTTCATGACTTTGGTCACATTGCGATGACTCATCACAGTCCCTTTTGGGGTTCCTGTTGACCCTGATGTATAAATGATATAAGCCGGGTCAAGAGCGGTCTTGTTCATATTTTCAACAGGCTCCTGCATATCTCCTGAATCAAATGCTGCCAGTTCATCTGCCGGCACGATACAAGGAACTACAGATTGCCATGTGGAGGCATACGCCGTTTCAGTCAATAACACAGCCGCATCGCAATCTTGCAAAATAAATTCAATTCTCGATGGCGGCGAAGCCGGATCAATCGGAACATAACTGCACCCCACTTTGAGTGTAGCAAGAATACTGATCATCTGGATCGGTCCACGGTCCAGAATGAGAGCAATACTGGAGCCTGATTTTACCCCTTGTCCAAGCAACCTGGACGCCAGCCACTGAACACGTTCATACAGATCTGCATAGCTCCACTCATCGTCTTCCCAGACCAATGCTGTCTTCTGTGGATGCATATGAACTTGTTCCTCGAATAATTGGGAGATGGTCGCATCTCGCGGATACTGGGCGGCATTATCGTTGACTCCGTACAGCAGCCAGTCCTCTTCCTCCGGTGTAGTGAGCTTAATCTGTCCAATTCGTTCATTATCCCCTGTTGTGATTATCTGAGACAGGATATACCGGAATTTATCCAGCATCCGTTCCATGGACTCCGCTTTAAACAAATCCGAGCGATAGTCAAGTTCAACCGTGTAACATTGCTTATGCTCGACCAGTGTCCAAGTCAGATCAAATTTGGCATCCACCTTACCTTCGACCCATGGTTCAAGCATCAGTTCCCCGGCTTCAGGATCATCGGTCCCCATATTAATGTAATTTAGAACCACATCAAATAGGGGGTTGCGGCTTAAATCACCGAATAGACCAAGTTGTTCTACCAGTGCTTCATAAGGATAATGCTGATGCTCATAACAGGATAACAGCTTGCCACGCATCTTATTCAAATACGCCTCTGTGGACCATTCTCTGTCCATGCTGGTGCGAATGGCAAGCATGTTCACGAACATACCCATAACGTTATTGAGTTCTGGCTTCTCACGCCCCGCAACCGCTGTACCAACGACCAGATCGTCTTGACCCGTATACTTCCAGATTAATAGATTCAAAGTTGCCATGAACAACATGTAGGGTGTAAGCCCTTGTTGAGTACAGAAATCATTGACCTGTGTACTTAACGACTCACCAAGTTCAATGGAACGTCTGTCTCCTCTGTAGGATGACGCCCCATGTCTTGGGAAGTCTGTAAGCAATTCAACAGGTGCAGGCATGTCCTTGAATTCCCGTATCCAAAACTCGGCGTCTTCAACAGATTGTCCATGTGACGCAGCTTCATCACGCCATTCCGCATAATCCTTATACTGAATATCAAGAGATTGCAATGTTTCTCCTCTGTACATACGAGCGAAATCCTGCATCAGGATAGCAATGGAACTCTGATCCGAAATGATATGATGCATGTCGATGAATAAGATGTGTTCCTCTTGAGAAAGGCGAATCAGCTTAACACGAACCAATGGTGCGCAGGTCAGATCAAAAGGCTTGATCCATTCCATGACCTGCTCTAACCCTGCCGTTTCTAATTCCAGCAACTCCACAACGCTTGGAACCTGATCCTCAACAACCTGGAAAAGCTCACCATCAATCATTTCGAACCTGGTACGGAATGCTTCATGTCTCTCTACCAGTGCATCCATTATTAATCTGAATTGGGCAGGGTCAAGTTTTCCTCTTACCATATAAGAGCTGGCGAGATTGTACGCCGTACTCTCACCTTTCATCCACTCATGTACCACATACATTCTTCGCTGTGCAGAAGTGGTCTTGTATTTCTCTTTCTTAGTAACAGGCAAAATTGAATTCACTGAATCAGAGTCGCTTGTAGCCTGATGTTCAGCAATCCATTGAACCATGTGTTCAAATACAGAATGATCAAAAACCTCTTCCAGCCCCAAATTTAATCCAAACATTTCTTTAATCCTCGACGCCAAGGAAATCGCTTTTAAAGAATGACCTCCAAGTTCAAAGAAATCATCTTCAAGGCTGACTGCTCCATTACCAAGCAACTCCTGCCACAATTGCGACAATATATGCCTTATCTCATCATCAGTCCGTTGAACCCTGACTTTCCCAGCTGGAGATTGCTCTAATACTGTGATAGAACCCGCTGCAACCTGTGACATACCTGCAAGCTGATATAACGCAACATCATGTTGATGAACAATGGGGTCAAAGGAATACGTCGGCAGGGACATTTTTTGCCTGCGCCCCGTTCCGTTTAACTGTTCCCAATCCAGTTCCATGCCAGAGCACCAGCAAAAAGCAAGTACTTTCATTAAATACACGTCTGCCTCAAGCAAGCTCTGACGATCTCCAGTAAGAGCAATGATGTTTGGCTCTGATAATGAATCCGGGGCTATTTGGTCTGTATCCTGCTGCTGATTCGAAACGATCCACAGCGTATGCCCAGCAGATTCAGAAAGCGTCTTGCGATTTAGCAGCGTAAACAGGAAATTTGGAGATAACAGTGGTGCAATGCTCGACGCAAGGTCTGTTACAGTTGCATCTGTCATCCTTCCTGTCATAGCATCTGACAATGCTCCTTCTTCTAGTGACCAATGCTCCCAATTGTATAGAAGCCCCACGGCATGTACTGGATCAAGTGCATCACTAATGACCAACCCCACCAGTTCGCCAACGCCTTGTCCACAGACAGCATCCGGCTTGATACCAAGCTGCATCACGGTTTGATAAAGAGCATATTGCACAACAAAGCACTGCATGCGCTCAAGCCTTGAATCGGTTAACGATCGCCCTATGCCTTGGCGAATGGCATACTGTTCCTTGGACTCAAAGAGGTTCAGTATCTCTTCAAAGTGCTGTTTAAATATCTCTGAGACCTGGCTGCGATACACAGAAGCATATAGTTCCCGAATCTTGCGCGCTTCCCAACTTGCATTCCCGCTAAGGTAAAACATGACCTTAGGCTTCCCATTCATCACACTTGCCTGTGTCTCAAACTCCACAGATTGCTCGATTGGCGGAATATAACCGTCTACAACGATTAGTGCTTTACGATGAATGAATCTGCTTCTTCCCTTCTGTAGCGTCCACGCAGCATTGGGCAACTGCTCCGGCAATGCATGGATCGCCTGTAGAACCGAATCATACGTGCGTTCCAGCGCAGATTCACTCTTGGCCGAGAAGGGCAGCAGAAGCAAAGATTCATAATTGGCTTGGCTCTCTTGGACGGGTGGTTGCTCCAGAATGACGTGAGCATTGGTCCCCCCGATCCCAAACGAACTGACACCCGCTCGCAGGATACCCTTCGCCTCTTCTAATGGCTGTGGCTCCTTGTTGATATAGAAGGGACTATGCTCCAGCTCCAACATCGGATTCGTCCGATTCATGTGAATCTGTGGCGGAACCACCCGGTGATAAAGCGTCAGTACGGTTTTAATAAAACCGGCGACACCTGCTGCCGCATCAAGATGTCCAATATTGGCTTTCACAGAACCTAGAGCACAATAATTTCTACGATCTGTTCCCCATGACTGCCTGAGCGCTTCGATTTCAATCGGGTCACCCAATTTGGTTCCTGTTCCATGCGCCTCCAGATAGGAGATCTCTTTTGGAGATACTCCCGAACGATGCAGGGCAGATTGAATAACCTTGACCTGCCCGGCCACACTCGGTGCCGTATATCCAATTTTGTCCATGCCATCATTATTAATCGCTGAACCTTTAATGACTGCATAGATATGATCTCCATCTCTCTGTGCGTCGCGGAGTGACTTGAGCACAACCATTCCGCATCCATTACCAGACACAGTACCAGAAGCCTGCTCATCAAACGGTCTGCAATGACCATCCTTGGAATAAATCATGCCTTCATGCCAGTGATAACCTTCTTTGAGCGGATAGGAGATAGAGACCCCTCCCGCAAGTGCCACATCACACTCCCCCCGAATCAGCGATTCAGCAGCTTGGTGGATAGCGACCAAAGAAGTCGAACATGCGGTCTGTACGGCCATACTTGGCCCTCTCAGATTTAATTTGTGAGATACTCGGGTTGTAATATAGTCCTTTTCATTTAAAGTCATGGCTTCAAAAGCCTGTAGCAAATTACCGGAACGACCTAGAAATTGCACCATCCATGGTAAGCTCAGTCCACTTCCGGCAAACAATCCTATAGCTCCCTCATAACTGTAAGGATCACATCCGGCATGCTCAAGCGCCTCCCATGAGCACTGATGCAGCAGCCGTATTTGCGGATCCATCATGTTGGATTCCTGATGCGGATATTCGAAAAATCCGGAGTCAAAATACTCAGTGTCTTGCAGTACACCTTTGGCCCGTACATAATCGGGATGTTTGAAGTCTTCCGGTCGTACACCCGCAGCGGTTAGATCATCTTCATCCAGACGGGTGATACCGTCCTTACCTGCCATTAGGTTATCCCAGAACTCCTCAATATTTCTTGAGCCGGGAAAATGCCCTGCCATGCCAATGACTGCGATATCCGACGAAGAAGGAATTCTGCTACTGTGTTCTGAGGCAAACTGGATACTCTGTTCCGGTCTGCTCTGATCTGGTCTGCTCTGTTCCACTTTGCTGTGTTCAACTGTGCTCATCACATACTCTTTTGGAGCTGTTGTCGGCTCCGGGTTCGTAACAGGATATCCAGCCGAAGCGATATGCCCGCTCTCCTCTTGTACCTGTTGTGTAACTGTCGGCAGCATCTGCTCAGCCACCAGATGACTGACCAGTGATGCAATGGAGGAATACTCAAACAATTGCACCAGCGGAACGCTTTTATCCAGATAGGCATTCAGCCGATTATTGATCAGAATAAGCCCCAGCGAGTTGCCTCCGATGTCAAAAAAGTGATCATGGATATTAAGCGTATCCAGATTCAATATTTCCTTCCACGTTGCAATGAGCATCTGCTCCAGATCAACTTTTGCCCGCTCCATTCCTTGAATCGATGAGCCATAAACCAAAGCCGGATTAGTTCTCTCTCCCGGCTCAAAATCAGCCAGACGAAGAGCATTGCGATTCAGTTTGCCATTAGGCAGCACGGGCAGATTTTCCAGACGAATCAAGCGAGAAGGCATCATGTACTGTGGAAGCCGCTGCTTTAACCAGCTCCGAAGCTGTACGTCTTCATCTTCCATAACGGAAGGCCCACTCCCAGGCTTCAGACTGTAGAAAAGGATTAATTGCAATGAATGTGGCTCGGCCCCTTCTACCTTAACGACAGCTTCTCTTACCCGTTCATAATTCATTGCTGCCTGCTCAATCTCGTTCAGTTCAATCCGGTAGCCACGAATTTTCACCTGCTGATCCAACCGTCCCATTAACTCAACATCCCCATCCGGCAGTATACGGGCCAGATCTCCAGTTCGGTACAAACGGCCTTCCAAAACATTGGAGTTTGCCATGAATCGGGCATCGGTCTCAGCTGCATTGTGCAGATAACCGCGGGATAATCCTTTTCCTGCAATGCACAGCTCTCCATAACTGCCAGGTGGCAGTATTTCACCTTCATCATTCAGAATATAAATCTCTGTATTGGTAATGGGCTTGCCAATGGTAATCGCGGCTGTGTCGTTCAATTCTTTGGTTGTTGACCAGATCGTAGTTTCCGTTGGTCCATACATATTAAAGACTCGAGCAGGTGTAAGCCGCTTCAGATCGGTGAGAAGTCCCACAGGGACATTTTCCCCTCCGGTAAGAACACACCGCAGATTGCCCAGCGTCTGAGCGAATTCCGGATTTTCGACAAATGCCTTAATGCGTGAGACCGTGCTAAGAATGTGTGTAACACCATGTTCACGTATTCGACGGGAAGCAAGAGCCGGGTCAAGCTGTTCCTGCTCATTGGCCAGATACAACGAATATCCGGTGCATAATGGTGTCCACACTTCAAATCCGAAAATATCAAAAGATATGGTCGTCACACTGATGATGCGATCTGTCTCATGTGCAAAAATATGTCGGTGCCTGATGTCCTCAACAAAATTGACCATTGCCTCATGAGTAATCATGACCCCTTTGGGACGACCGGTTGATCCTGAGGTGAAAATCACACAGGACAGATCCGAAGACAGGAGGTTTACGTCCGGGTTAACGGATGAGCGCACATCCTGGGCAGTTGGATCATACACAAATCGCTCTCCGCTAAAAGTCACTGTGCCTTCTTCATCAGGCGTACACAGCAATACGTTCATTCGGCTGTCTTCGATCATATTCACGATGCGCTGCGGCGGAAAAGCAGGGTCCAGAGGCACATAAGCCGCCCCAGCTTTCAGCACCGCCAATAGCATAATGATCAACGATTCATCTCGTCTGGATAATATGCCTATAGGTTCATCCCGGCGCACACCTTGATCAATCAGCTTCCAAGCCAGCGTATTAGCTTTTTTATTAAGCTCCCTGTAGGTAAAAGCGGCTCCGGATGATACAAGGAGAGCTTTCTTGTCTGGTGTGAGTTCTGCCTGCAGCTCGAACAGCCGATGCAGACCCACCGCAGGATTGTAATCCAGACGTGGACCAACAAGACGATGGACTGGGTGCTCTTGAGAACGTTCGTTTCTCTCAAACAGTTCGCTCAGATACAGATTGGGCTGTTGTACAACCTCTTGGCAGAGTCCGATAAACTCCTGCATCATCCCTTCAACTGTGTCCCGGCGGAACAGATCCAGCGAGTATTCGATATATCCTTCAATCACCTGCTTCTCCCTGTTTTCTTGACAGGTCAATAACAGATCATAAGTAGAGGTACCCGTCTCCACCGGAAAAGAACTGAATTGCAAACCATTAAGTTCAAGTCCATGCAAATCCATGTTCTGATAATCAAAACAAACATCAAATACCGGACTTCGGTTCAACCCACGTGCCACGCCCAGTTGTGCCACAAGCTCATTAAACGGATACTCCTGATACGCAAAAGCATCCAGTGTATGTTGTTTAAGTTCGCTTAAAAAATCAGTGTACGTACGATCAAACGTTGGAAAATTCCGCATCGCAATCATATTGACAAACATGCCTACCGTCTCTTTCCACTCCTCTTGCATCCTTCCTGCAACAGGCGTTCCTACCACAATGTCCTGCTGACCTGAGCGGTGTGCGAGAAGAAGATTCCACACACTTAGCATTACCATATACATGGATGCTTCCGATGAGGAAGCCAGCTCGTGCAAGTGTTGTGTTAACGAACGATTCAATGTGAAATGGAGACGCCCCCCTTGCATGGATCTCTGTGATGGACGCTCATGGTCAAGCGGAAGCTGCAGCACAGGTAAAGAAGGGCCAAGATGGTCCAGCCAGTACGTTTGATGTGAATTGTATTCATTTGAAGCGAGACGCTGCTGCTGCCATACCGCGTAATCTTTGTACTGCAATCGAACTGCATGCTCTTTGCCAAAATATAAATCATTGAAGTCACGAGTGATGATTTCGACAGATGTACCATCTGCGATAATATGGTGAATATCAAAGAATAACAGGTGCTTGCGCTCGTCTATTTTAATCAGTTCAACCCGCATAAGCGGAGCACTCCCCAGATCAAAAGGACGAATCAATGTCTCGATCATCGCAGGCAACTCTTGCTCATCTGCCACATGCTGCTCTGCATAGCCCATACTTAAGCGAACCGAAGGTTGGATGATCTGAACGATCTGACCACCCCGTATCTCAAACGATGTTCTGAGCGCCTCATGATGCTGCATCAACTTCTGCAAAGCAGCCTCAACTCTTATACGGTCCAATTCACCTTCAATAATGGTTGCAGACGGTAGGTTGTAGGCCGTATTGCCTGGATCAAGCATCGCTTGTGTGAACATACGCATCTGTGCAGAAGAGATTGGATACGCATCCATAGTGGGTGCAGATTGAATTGTCTGTTGGTCCACTTTGGGTTTCGCCATGACATAGAGATGCTCCGCCAGTTGAATAGGCGTTGAATGATTAAAAACATCTGCTACCTCAGGCTGAATTCCTAAATGAGACCGGATCCATGCAGTCAAGCTGACTGCTTTGAGAGAATCTCCTCCAACCGCAAAGAAATTAACCTCTTCATCTAGATCATCGATGCCAAAAATCGTTCGATATGCGTCCAGGACAATCTGTTTCAGTTGGTCTGAACCACCAGTATAAACTGTCCCTTTTACTAGAGTAGAGCCACTTCCCTTACCCTGCTCTGCATGCTGCCTATCATCCCCGGTACCCATTCCTTCCACTGCTGATGAGCCAGAAAGAGAAACACTGACAGGATAGGATTGTTTGTTGAAAACATAAGTAGGCAGAGAGCATTTGCGTCGTACCGTCTGCCCTTTGAGCACCTTCCAGTCCGGTTCAATGCCTTCGCACCATAACTCCGCAAGTCTGCGGTTCACATAGATACTGTCCTGCTCCGTCTCCCTTACGTGACGTAGCATATTCAGTACCGTCTGGGAATCTCTTGATTGACTGTGCTGTCTGGCAAAGGAGCTTAGCGTTCGTCCTGCACCTACTTCAATTAATACAGCCCGCTCATCCTTCAACACTTCACCCAGGTTTGATTCAAACAACACCGGCTGTAAAATATGACGGGACCAATAGTCAGGTTGTGTGATTTCATCTCCAAGCGCCCATGTTCCACTGGTGTTGGACAGTAATGGGATCTGTGGCGTATGAAGTGAATGCTCTGCTAAATAACGTCTAAATTCCTCCGCGGCCTGATTCATCATTGGCGTATGGAATGCATGGGAAGTCTTCACACGAATGCACTTCCAGCCCAGTCCTTCAGCCTTGGCTTCCATCCGTGAAATGGCTTCAGCTGTCCCACCAATCACACTGGAACCTGTAGTATTCACCAGGGCAAGCCACATGTCTTCCTCCAGTTGTGACTTCACCTGCTGTGCATCCGCCATAACGGCAAGCATGACCCCGGGTTGTTGTTGCTGCATCAGACGTCCGCGAAGTCGAACTAACTTGACAGCATCTCCAAGTTCGAATACACCCGCTACCGCCGCGGCAGCCAATTCACCAATGCTATGCCCGATCATGCCATCTGGCTTGATGCCCAGATCCAGCAGCGACTTGGCCAGCGCATAACTTGTCATGAACAGTGCGAATTGGCTGTACTCCGTCTGGTTTATTCGCTCAGGCTGCTGATCCCCGTATACAACGGAAAGCATATCTTCTCGTTCTTCAGCGGGCAGAAGGTCCAATATGTCCTGAATATAACTTCTGAAGATTGGAGCCAGGCCGGCTTGCTCTGTAGATCTGTATAGTTCTGCACCCATTCCCTGATACTGACTGCCCTGTCCGGGGAACATAAAGTATACGGGACGGGTCTCTTGAGCTGATTGGTATACGCGTGCTTTCCCCAGCTGCTGTAACAGCTTGTCCGGATTATCCTTCCATGTCTTATCCAGAATGAGTGCCTTACGATACGCAAAAATAGATCTACCTGATTGCAAGGTCCACGCTGCGTTCGACACAGATAGCTCCGGCTGCTGGGTCAGATGTTCCATAATCCGTTCAGCGGTGCGGTTCAGCGAGTACTCTGTTTTGGCGGAAAAAAGCAATATATTTACGTCATCATCCGGACTGCACTTCTCCATCTCGGGAGCCTCCTCCAATACCATGTGAGCGTTCGTGCCCCCCACACCAAATGAATTGATCCCTGCGCGCATGACTCCAACATGGCCCTGTTTCCAGTCCACACCTTGTGCATTAACTTTAAAAGGCGTATTCAAAAAATCAATTTTGGGATTAGGCTGCTCATAATTCGCTGTTCCAGGGATATAACCTTGTCCAAGACTGAGCGCTACCTTGATTAAACCAACCACACCTGCGGCTGTATCCATATGTCCCACATTGCCCTTGACCGAACCCAGATAACAAAATTGCTTTTGGTCGGAAGCAAAGGCCCGAGTTAACGAGTTTACTTCAATTGGATCGCCAAGCAACGTTCCCGTACCATGTGCTTCGATATAACTCACCGTTTCGGGGTCTACTCCGGCTACCTTATAAGCATCCTGAATGACTTCAGCCTGTCCGCTTACGCTTGGAGCAAGAAAACTGAGTTTCTCTTGTCCGTCATTGTTAATTGCTGAGCCTTTGATGACCCCGTAGATATGATCTCCATCCCGCAGAGCATCGGTTACCCGCTTCAACACCACAATTCCCATACCATTGGAGAAGACGGTTCCACTGGCTGCCGCGTCAAATGGACGACAGTGTCCATCTGTGGAGAACATCATGCCATCCTCAAATATGTAACCCCCTTCATTGGGCAACTCCACGGTAATTCCACCAGCCACGGCCACATCACATTCTCCAACGATCAAAGATTGACATGCCAGATGAGGTGTAACCAATGAAGTAGAACATCCCGTCAGAGCGGTATAGGCCGGCCCTTTTAAGTTCAGCTTATAAGCCATTCGGGTAGCGAGAAAATGATTGGTGCTGAGGGTAAATGCTTCGTATTTACTGCTATAGTTAGCATCGTTAAAAAGTACTTGACGGTACCATTCGAAGTCATCGGACCCGCCAAGGAACACCCCCACCTTACCCGCTTCATCCGTTCTGCAGCCCGCATCCTCCAGCGCTTCCCATATTCCCTGATACAAAAGTCTGAATTGGGGAGACATCATTTTGGCTTCACCGGGAGTATAATCAAAGAACCCTGCGTCAAACTCATCGATGCCGTTGGCACGTCCTTTTGCCTTGACATAACGAGGTGAACGCAGCAGCGCTTCCTCCACGCCAAGCTCCCTCAATTCATCATCACTATAAAAGTGAATGCTTTCCCGCCGTTCAACAAGGTTACTCCAGAACTCCCTTATATCCTCAGCACCCGGCACATTCACCGCCATGCCCACAATTGCAATGTCCTCACGCATAATGCCGTCTTTTCGTTGAAACAATTGTTCCCTTTCAGTCGGTATCCGAACTCCCTCATCTTTTGGTCCTAGCGCTGCAAATTGACGCAATGTCGGGCACTCGAAAAAACGAGGAACAGGGAACTCCACATCGGTATAATGCTTAAGTTTATTGTGAGCCTGAATGACAGAAAATGAATTTCCGCCCAATTCGAAGAAATGGTCATCGCGCCCTACTCTCTCAACACCGAGCACTTCGGCCCACACTTCGGCTATAACCTTCTCAAGCTCAGAAGACGGGGCGGTATAGAACGTACTGGAAGCGTGAGCATGCGTGATATCTGCCATGAGTGCCTTCCGGTCAATCTTCCCACTGCTATTCAATGGAAATTCGGATTTATGTACAAAAACGGATGGTATCATATATGCCGGTAACAAACGAGACAGATGCTCTCTCAATTCGACAGAAGGCAGCTCCTGCTCTGACAGATAGTAGGCATACAGCAAACCGGACCTACCTTCAAATGATTTCATGACTACCACGGTCTGAATGACACCTGGATAGGATGACAGGGTATTCTCAATTTCGCCTGTCTCCAGTCTGGCTCCCTGAATTTTAACCTGAAAATCAATACGTCCCAGATATTCGATCGTACCGCTTGGGAGTGAACGTACCAGATCACCTGTGCGGTACATGTACCTGAAATGCTCTGCGTCCTGTCCTTCCTGAAAGAAAGGATTAGGGACAAACTTCTCTCGGGTCATCTGTTCCAGATTCAGATATCCACGTGCAAGCCCAACACCGCTAAGACAGAGCTCCCCTGGAATACCTAACGGCTGAAGCTCATCATGATTTCCGACGACATACCATCTGGACTCATTGAGCGGGTAGCCAATCGGTACATTGCCCAAGCCTTCGTAATGGCTTAACGGATAATGAGAAACCCATATGGTGCATTCGGTTGGACCATAAACATTTTCAAGACTTGCTCTAATGCCTAACCTGTTAAATTTCTCAATGATGTCTGGTGTGACTGCCTCTCCGCCAACAAACATCCATTTCAGCGTTTCCAATGCTGACAGATCGGGGCGAAGCTCCATCGTTTCCAGAAAAAGACGGAATAACGTTGGAACAAAATTGATGTGCGTAACCTTATGTGATGCCACCGTAGACACAATACGAGCAGGGTCTTTTTCTGCTCCAGGCTCAAGAATACTTAGTGCGCCTTCACCCATGAACCAGCCGAAAAGTTCCGTGGCCGACACATCAAAGGTATATGCCGTTTTCAGCAAGTAAACATCCTTCGCCTGCATTGGAAAACGATGCTCCAGATCAAGCAGTGTATTGACTACGCTATGATTTTCAACCATGACTCCTTTTGGCTTGCCTGTTGATCCGGACGTGTACATGATATAGGCAAGGCTATGCGGATTCAGCGCCTCTTCGAGGTTTGAGACATCCCCCGTATAGGCCTGATCGCCCTCAACGTAGATGTACTGGACATCCAGAGTCTCGTCATCTTTTTCGGGCTGCATAGCCAGCACGATGGATATGTCTGCATCCGATATAATATAGGCCTTTCTGGACAAAGGATAGGAAGGGTCTACAGGTACAAAAGCACATCCGGCTTTTAATACAGCCAATAGGGCAATGACCATATCCGAGGAACGTGGCATCTGCACGCCAACTGCCGCGTTATCACTTTTTTTACTCGCAACGATCTGCCTAGCCAATTGGTTCGCTTTTGCGTTGACCTGCGCATAGGTCTGATGCTGCTTGCCTTCCATTAGAGCTACCCGCTCCGGGAAACGTGCTACTTTATCGTGAAATATATCCATAATATGTTGTGGAGTGTAGGGAAAATAAGAAGTTTGATTGAATCGGTACAGTAAGTTTTCTTTCTCATCCTGCATCAGGAGACTGAACTCACTGATTTTTTGATCAGAATTGGTTACTAGTTGATTCAGCAAGTATAGAAATCGTTGGCCCAATCGCTCCATTGAATCTTCACGAAACAAGCTCGGTTTATATTGCAGCTTCAACTGAGCACCTTGCGGTAAACGACTCAACACCACCATTAGATCTCCTGGAAACGTAACCTTATCCTGATCCAGAATACGAGTTCCGAGCATATCTTCCTCATAGGAATCATACACAAAGGAGATATCAAACAACGATGGTGATCCGGGTTGAGCCTGTAACATGCTGTCTCTGACAATGAGGTTATTGGGATATCCGATGTTCCTGTACGTATCCATCCAGGTTGTGGCTACTTGTTGCAGCAGAGGTTTTAGAGTTGATTCGAGGTCAATATGGAATCGCATAGGCAACATATGGACAAAACATCCAATCGTTTCTTCCAAGTCCATACCGGGACGATGAGAATATGGGGAGGCAAAGGTGATATCGTCTGTACCGACATATTTACTCATAAGAATGCCAAAGGCACCCATAAAGAACATAAAAACGGTTACTTCATTATCTTTGGACATCTGTGTAATATCAGCCATTAACGATTCCGAAATATCAAATCGCAGTTCATGACCAATCCCTTCTTGTACAGAACCTGCTGGAAAGTCGTGCTTTAGAGAAAGAGGTTCCGCTCCCTTCATTTTGTTTAACCAGTATTTCCGCTCTTTGGAGTACTTGTTTTCGTGCAGTTTCTTGTTCTCTGCCTCAACATAAGAGATGAATCCTTCATCCAGCTTGACATCCACAGGCTGATCTTCAAGAAGACACGTATATGACTGGATAAGTTTGTTTCTCATCAGTTCAAGCGATATGCCATCACATATTAAATGATGAATACATAAGGTCAGAATATATCGGCTTTTATCCATCTGAACAATCATTATACGGAACAGAGGACCTTTCTCCAGCTCAAAAGGTGTCCCGATGCATTCATCCACCAGTGCTTCTAACTGTTGTTCCTTTGGATTATCCTGGTTCTCGCTACTTAGGTCCCACAAGACAAGTGAATAATCCATATCTTCATGAACGGATAACACGGGTACATCATTTTGAATCTCAATCCGAGTACGCAGCACCACTTGCTCATACATAAGCAATTCGATGGCCCGGCGAAATATCTCCATTTGAAGATGATTAAATTGCATTGAAGCTGAGATGTTATACGAAGCGGGATCATTCACCAGACAATCAAAATAGATTCCCTTTTGTGTTTCGGAAAGTTCAACAGTTTTTTGTACCATCACGACCACACCTCATCGTTTAATTGAGATTCAAGCTGTGTAAGGCAAAAAATCAATTACAGCTTAGTGCATTACCCAGATTCCGCCAGCCAATACGGAGAGAACCGTGATAAACGTTTGATACACCACATCCATAATGAGATTCCCGATACTGTCTCCATCTGCCTTGCGATTTTTAATCATGACATAAGTATGTGACCAAAGACCACTTAATCCGTATATGTACATCGTTACCAATACACCAACCCAAAAGTTCCCCTGGAACCAGATGGCCATAATCCCCATAACTCCAAGCCCTACCTGGGAAAAACCGTATTTAACCTGAAATGGTCCACCAGGCCATCCTAACATTTTGGCTGTCTGATCCGCTCTGGCAATGTTGACAACATAACCAATCACTCCAACCAATCCAAACGTAACCACAAACTGATGAAGCAGCAATACTCTGCTAATCTCGCTCATTTCTCCGGGAAAACCTAACACATATAGGTGTACTCCCCCTGAAATTAGACCTAACAACCATAGAACCAAAAACCACATGCTTGTCCCACTCCCGCCGTTTGTTATTTGGAATCATTTGTAACTAAATGTACAATCTTGTAGATACACACATTATATAATCGCTTTTACTTTTGTCAATTCATACATAATTTTCTATTTTGTCGAAGCTTTTGTCATTTTTATTCTTCTATACGCAAACAAGAAAACCATATAGTTCCATTTAACTTGAAAATAATAGGAATTTAGCCCTATTATTACATTAAAAGGTTTGAATTCTACTTCTTTTTTAACGCTTCAAAAGAACCACAACTCATTTATTTGACATGGGTGATAGTTCAATTATCATCTGTTTGATCATCTACGATTACAGGATAACAGCAACGATCAATTAACCTATGATATAAAAGAATTGACATTCGATCTCTTTGTAACTATTATAGTTACAACGGTGGTGATTATCGCATGAGACAAATCAGCAGTCGCTTTTCCATTGCGGTTCATACCCTGTCCCTGATCGCTGTTATGCCCAATGAATGTACCGGAGATGTGATCGCGCAGAGTGTGAATACTAATCCCGTGATTATTCGGCGGATTATGTCCAAGCTGAAACAGGCTGGTCTGATTGACGTCAGACCCGGTGTGGGCGGTGCTTCCTTGTTGAAAGATCCGGCTGAGATTACCCTTCTTGATGTATATCGAGCGCTTGAGGTGGTGGAAGATGGGGAATTGTTTAACTTTCACAAACATCCGAATCCGAAATGTCCGGTCGGCAACATGATTGAACACACCTTGCGTGCCGAACTCATTGAGGCTCAGACAGCCATGGAACAGCGCTTGAATCGTGTAACCATACAGCAGATGATGGATCAGATTCATGTCTCTGAATAAAAAAGCTCATCATGAGCTTTTTTTAACCCTTTCGTTGTAATCACACCTGTTATAACATATTTGATTACATCCATATGCAACCAACAACACATATCATAGGAGGAAAAGAAAATGAAAATTTTGGTTACTGGCGCCACAGGTCATTTGGGTTCACTGGTTGTAGAGGCATTGTTAAAAAACAATTCTGCCAAGGATGTGGCAGTAAGTGTGCGTAATCCAGAGAAAGCGGAAGGACTCCGCACTCAAGGCGTTGACGTACGTCACGGTGATTTCGATCAACCGGAGATTTTAGAGCAAGCTTTTGCTGGTGTAGACCGTCTGTTGCTCATCTCGACTGATGGTGACAATGAAACGCGAATTCGCCAACATCAGGCTGCCATTGACGCTGCCAAGAACGCAGGCGTGGGATTCATCGCTTATACAAGCGTTGTGAATGCAGAGAAAAATACCCTTTCCCTGGCGGAAGTTCACCGCGCTACAGAAAAAGCTATTCGTGAATCCGGCATTCCGTATTCCTTCCTGCGTAACAACTGGTACCTGGAAAATGAAGCAGGCAGTGTGCAAGCAGCTACGCAAGGTGCGCCTTGGGTTCATGCCACCAACAACAGCCAAGTAGGCTGGGCTACCCGCAGTGACTACGCCCATGCTGCAGCAGCTGTACTCGCAGGAGAAGGACATGAGAATACTGTGTATGAATTGTCCGGCAAGCTACGCACGCAAGCTGAACTGGCTGCCATTGTTGGTGAAGTGCTTGGACAAGAAATCAACGTGCAGAACGTGGACGATGCCGCTTACGCTGAAATCATGAAAGGCGCAGGTCTACCGGACTTTGTCGTATCGATGCTTGTTGATATGCAAAGTGCCATCCGTGAAGGCGCATTGGCTGTAGAAAGTGATACTTTAGAGAAATTGCTTGGCCGTCCGGCTCAACCACTTAGCGAAGGTATTAAATTAATTGTAGGCAAGTAAGTTTTGGATATGAGAAAGGGACACACCAACAAATGTTGGATGCGTCCCTTTTTGGTGTAGTTAAAGATCAATACAATGATATACACGTTGAACGGATGACTGTACACTCCCCGTTGATTGCGACTGCTGTAATTCAAGATAGGTGTTTATGCTTTCCACAACCGTTCATCACTCATTGCTCAAGAATATAACGTGCGGGAATATGATCGGCCAGCCAGATATTTTCGTTTCCATGATAAAAGAGGATGCCATCCATGGCCGCTTGAGCAGCATTGATTTTCAAAATGACAGGCTGATCATCCCGTCTTCGTCCCACCTGATTGGCCGTATCGATATCTGCGGACAGATGTACATATTGCCTTTGTCGCGGCTGTAAGCCATGTTCCATAATAGAATGCACTGCGCGTGCCGGGGTCCCATGGTACAGGGTTTCCGGTGGCTCAGCAGATATCTTCGATATCTTATGCGGTGTCGAATGTCCATACAATGCCCGGATGCGGCCTGTACGGATTTCATGTCTCTTTTTGTCCGAGGCTTGAATCATCTGCTCCAGATCGGCTTGCGTGACTTCCTTCCATTGCGGACTTTCATGTAAAGCCACCAGCAATTGCGAGATTTCCACCCAACCCTCTTCATCCAGTTCATACTCCCATGGTGCATGTCGCAGAGCGTATGAGAGTTCCTTGCTTAATTTCATCAGATCCAATGCAATCATCTCCCACATCTAATAAAACCGTCTATTTTTGCGATTGAACCGCTGTTAAAATCTCCTGAATGTTACGTTCCAATCCTTCATCATCTTCCTGATTGAATTGGCGGTGTCCATCAATCCCACGTTGGATAATCGTATTCATCACCGGATGAACCTCACGATCGGAAGCTACCCGAATCAGATCGTCGGCAAAGTCGACGGCCTGCTGCTCACTGTAGTTAAACGGCTTAATCAGCATCCGGATACTTAGTGCATGCGCTTGTGGCTCCGCCAGCTGATCCCTGTTCGTAATACCATACACCGCACCAAACCCAAAAGCAGCCATCACCTGACGCTCCAGTTCCGTCGTTTGTTCCAATGGCGTGCCCATCAGCTCACATATTTTGTCCACCATCTGCTCCAGCTCATTTGCCGCCGCAGCCAGAATTACGTCATTAATATCGTCAGCGTTGATAAATTCAGTCATATTTTTTTTCTCCATTTCTGCACCGTATTTGATCCATTCTCTCAGACTCTATGAGAACATTGTATCGGAGTTGGGGTGTACGTTTCAAATTCATCTACGAATAAAGGCGAAGTGAATGCTCCCGAAGCAGTTTTCTTACAGAAAGCTTCTAGGTCTGCTTCTTCAGTGCATGAAGATCTTTATGTATGCGTGGGGCAACTTGGTAAATGTTCATATGCGTCACTGTTAATACCAACGTGATTCATCGTTTGGCGCAGCTCCGATACAAACTCCATAAAATACACTTCAGGACTACGGCTTGCGGCATAATACTGCAAGTCATAATCGTATTTTAACCTCGAAAATACATCATGCAGATCGTCAACCAGTATCTTTTTCATATCCTCTCTCGTAATAGCTGGGTCCATGCTGCACTCGTTGGCCAGGGTCTGCATTGTCTCCTTGAGCGCCTGCTGATCGTATAACGGGTTAGACAACAGATGCTGCAAATCATACAAGTCTTTAAACCTGGGCCTCACTATCGTTTGATGCAGCTTCCATGCAATTTGGATGGAGAGTGGTACAGTGTAAGGAACGACAAAAGCTTCACCAACCATGGGTTGGTAGGATAGAGTAACAGGCTTCTCATCCAAGTCGAGGTTAAAAGATATATCAAGATGCAGTTCATCCTCATACTCATTTTCATTCCTTGGTTCACTATCAATATAAAAGGCAAGCTCCGTGTTCACCGTAGGAAAATCATCCGCCATCGCGTAGTCTATTCTTCTCCAGAAGGCATTCTCCCGAAAGCTTCGGAATATGATACCGTCATTCAGGTCCATCTCCGTTACCCGGATCATCCAGTCTGTAAATACTGCATTGGCCTGATCCTCAGTCTCAATTCGACCTGTATACAGAAAGTCGATGTCATCCACATAACGAATATTGGGATTCTCCAAATACTGTCTTGTTAATAAGCTTCCTTTTAATACAAATGGACTATTCACTAGAGAAGCGCGTTTTAATAGAGCTTCTAACACAACAATGAATCTCTCATCCTCATTTAGGAGGTGCATTTTTTTATTTTTTTCTGACACTCGTTCTCCTCCTCCATTCATCGTACTCAACATCCAATTAGATCCATCCACGATCCAGTTCTTCCCGGCTGTCATAGATGCACAGTTCATATTGCTGTTTTAACAGTTCGATCTTGTTCATTTGCAAAATGTCATGAATTTCTCCCACTCTACGATAAAAATGTTCTGCACTCTCATATTCCCGGACGGTTACGAATCTAACTTTCCCATCCGCATTCAGCGAGTTCCGTGAGATATGTCCGCCTGAGTCGGCGCATAACTGCTTCAACCTGCCCACATCATCAACATATACTTTACCGTGCCATTCAAAATAAGGCTTCGACTGCGCCAGCATCGGCTGATCAAAATACGTTTCTTCCTTAGCCGGAATTTCCACCTTCGTCCGAACAACTGTGAATCCGTTATCCCGAAACTTGGCGGCAACCTCTTCAATAACATTCTTCACTTCTTCGTAATTCGCGCTATGTACAATGCCTGTAATCATTGGCTGATTAATATATTCACCTTGGTCCAATACGATCAACACGGGCTTCACGTTCTCTTCATTACAGATGTTGATAAAGGTCTCTTTCTTGTTCCGCTTCAGATCACGCATGGTTACATGATATTCAAATTCCATCAGGTCACTTCCTTACTGGTTTTTGTCATCTCCATTGGCAAGGTACAACATTAATTACTAACTTACTACCTATGACTAGAGGGAGCTTAATCATAGCATATCAAAAAATCTGATAAGTTTTGTGCCACATTTGTGTTAAAGGAGAATGCTCTTCCGACTCTCATGAAACCAAATAAAAGCTCATTCCTACTCATAATTCAAGTAAGAAAGATCTTCTGAGAAGCTTATCCTTTTGTTCATGTATTGTACGATCTTGTATTAGTATTGTAAGTTGTTTAATAATCCGAATAAATCCATAAATTAATCAATATGCCCATTGTCAAGTGCATCCAAGGTTTCATCACTTATATCAAGTGGTTCCCTTTTAACTCGATTTGCAAGCGAAAGAAAATCAGTAGCACCAGCTACATTCAAATAACCTGCCCTTATAAAGAAATGGCCACCTCTTTCATATAGCTTTATTACTGGCTCAAACAAATCTTTATTATCAATAGCAATTTTATTTCCTTCATCAATGAGTGCGTTTAACTCTAAATAACTGGTAACAATTTCTCTAACATAACTATTATGTATCTCCTTTAGTATCTGTAATTCATCAACACTTACTTGTGACTTAGTTATTGAATTTGAAATGATAATAAAAGGATACCTACACGGACCAGAATAATATTGAAAAAATATTGATGCTCTTCTTAAGTATTCTTTACTCAAGTGAACATGTGATCTTGCTTGCTTATTTCCAATACAACCCCAATCTATTGCAGCAATACGCTTAATTGCCTGATTAAAATTTCCCATCAATTATTTCGCTCCATCTTTTGTATTTTTTATTGTCCAAGAACTTTTTTTGAATAATATTCGTATGCTCCTGGGAATTTAAATGAAGGTTTGATCAGGAGCTACATCATGTGCACCAGGAGGATCGTTTAAATACCATTTTCACTTTATTCGAATTTAAATTTATTCCCCTCAATTGTTATTTGATTTCCTTACTCAATATTTACCTTCATATTAAAATTTGTGATTCATCTTTTTTTATACTTCCGATTGATTTAGGGTGTTACATCTACGACTAAATTTAATAAAAAGGCAAGAAAACAAAAAACAGCTCAATTATGCTGTTAAATAACTAAATTGGACCTATAACGTATAACACAATTACTTTACATTAGCTTTTTTCTACAGCTATTTATTTTGACTATTTAAATAATTCTTTACGAACTGTTTATTCTTTTCTTTTTCAGGAAGTAATCCTAAATATTTATACTCAAAAATCATTTGTCTTTGAGTTGGGGTTACAGTTGAAGCTATTACATCTTCATAATCATAATAAATTTTCAACTTACCAGGATGCTTTAAAGTTAAGGTTAAATTTGTCCACGTCTCTTGATCATTGTCTATAAAAATTTGTCTTAATTGTTTAAATTTTGTTTGTAATTCTAATAATAAGTTATCATAAGTTTTTTCAATCAGTCTATATTTTTCAGGAATATCATGAGAGTATATAAACTCCTCATTCTCAGAAGTGTTGAAATAAAAGTATACCTCTCTGGATCCATCTAGTATTTCGGCGTACAAATAAATCTCATTCCAGTTATCACTAGGTATCATACTTAGAATATGCTCTGCTATCATGGGATAAAGAGGATCCATCTGTTGCTCCATTATTCCTCTAACCTCCAATTTAATTCTCTATTGTAATTTTCTTTGTCCTACTCCATCTATCGAGTACTCTACTATCAAACTATCATTGATTAAACACATTTACATAAATATTCAAAATATGGGGATCGTTCTAACACCAATTCTAGTACTTGTTTTCTATTTTCCACTTTGAACAAAACCTCCGTTTACCAAAGATTAAAATTGCTGGGTTTGAATACCCATTTTCCTCCTTCATCCACATAGCCCCATTCTCCATTAAATGTAACACAGCCAAGGTTATTGTAAAAAGAATCAGCTGTTGTAAATATATTTTTAATAATATAATTTCCATTTTTGTTAATGTATCCATACATATCCTTACTTTCAACTGGTGCTAAATTATTTTGAAATTCACCTACACTTTGAAATTTATCTTTGATAACCCTACTCCCCAAGTGATCTATAAATCCCCATTTTCCATTTGCTTTTAATTTGAATCCTCCTAATCCTTCGGAAAAACTTGAAACTTGATAATACTCAGGTTGTATAAGAAACTCCCCTTGTTGATTAATAAAGCCATAGAATTCACCGTCCACTGAGGCTTCAGCTAATCCCTCTGAAAAATTGGATACTGAATTAAATTGATAATCAATTTTCAGCTCACCTCTATCATTTATAAAACCAAATTTTGTCCCTTGCTTTACTAAAGCCAATCCATTTGAAAATGTACCCATAACATCAAAAATTGGATCTATAATAATTTCACCAGATACCCCAAAAATACCTACTTTCTTGTTTTTCTCCGCTATAACTGAAAACCCCGGATTTATTCCATGTATTCTATCAAAGATTGGTTCTATTACAAACTCTCCTTGCTTATTAATACATCCATACTTTCCTTTATAATAAACCAATGCTAAGCCATGTTCGAAGTCCCCTAGAAAGTCGGCACTCAATTCAATTACCCATTCGTTTTCAGTATTTATATATCCTTCCTTATCATCGAACGTCCAAACATATGCTAAACCTTCACAAAAATTGTTTACAGCCTTATAAGAAGGCTCAATTATAATGTCACCTTGTTTATTAATAAAACCATACTTCTCATTTATTTTAATTTTATAAAGATTATTATCCTTCATTTTATAAATTCTCCCATTAATCTTCTTTTTCACTGCTAATACTTCATAACTAAAAAGCAGACTTGGCAAAGAACGTCCATCTAAAGCTCTTCTACCTTTGTCTTTCAGGGAATATATGTATAACATACGGATTAAACCCCATTATGCTGCAACTTCTAAGTGATACCATGTTTTCCCGTATGGTTGTTTTCCTCTTAGAATTGAAACAGTCTAATGATTAAGATAAACTAGGTATTTTCTTGCCGGGCTTCTTACAAGCATTCGTACAGAACCATCTAAACGGACGTTAAAACACTTACACGACTTTGACTTTGTGAAACATTACTTTATGTTCATACTGTTTCCTTAAAAACTTTCCCTAGCTGCTCACAGCTACAATTCTATGCTCTGATAATGAACAGCTTGAATGACCTGTTTTGTAGACTCCCAGCGATAGTGCCCTGCTTTGTCTGAGGGTTAAGGTAAGGTACAGAAAAATCTAGGATAAATTTAACTTATTACTTCTTTAATTCGAATAGATAGATCTCTCTTCTCATCTTCTGTTAATTTTTCACCTCATCATTTAAATCAAATTCTTCCAAATCATTTTCAAATTCTAAAATCTGTTCGTTTTCCTTAATTTCATATTTAATTAGTATTTCAACAAGTATAGTTTTTACCAGGATTTTCACTAAGTTCGTGTGAATTTATATTGTTTTATTTATTTCTGTTTGGTCCAATGAATTTCACACCAGATATAAATTAAGCCTATTCCTCCGTAGAAATGTCCAAGTTGGAATAGGCTGGCAGGCTATGATTTTCGTTCATTGTTCATACTGCAATTTATTCGATAGGCCCCATAAATTGAGTGATTAAATAAATATGCTCAATAAGTTTAACTTTGCTTAAACTCTCAATTCTTTCATATCCACCAAGTCCAAGAATTGGAACATATCCGAAACATTCATCAAATTTTATTTCACCATATTTTTCAATTGCTTCAGTAAAAGGTAACCAATCTAGCTCTTCTTCTAAAAAACTCTCATCGTTTATATCTTCAAGGAAGAAATCAAATCCAGCAGCTATTACATTTACCGTACCTTTCCGATAATTAAGTAGGTTTAAGTATCTTCCTTTTTCCCAAACAATTAGATCTCCCATAGATGTAGTAAACAATGGAATTGAATCCTCATGTCTAACGTACAGGTCTACTAATATTCCCTTGAAATCATCAGGATTTATTATTTTCAAATAACCATTCAGGATACTTCCAAAGCCGTATTCACTCCAAATATCGGTAATTTCTGTAGGAATTAATCCTTTATAATTTTCGATAACTGTATCCGATGCTTTCTCTTCTAACACAAAAAACTGGAACGCAGTTGGCTTATCTGACATACAAGTCACCTCAGTACTTTAATTTAATATTTAGAAAGGTTGATTCTCTTTCTTCTTTGGTCATGTTACTTGCAATTCCCCTCATTTTTTTTGTTTCTAAATCTGCTTGTCTGATTGGTACAGGGAGTCTACTTTCCTTATTAATTAACGCTAATGTAAGGTCTGTAGCAGTATCGATATTTATCCAATTACCACAGGAGACGAAAATGGGCTTTACACTTTTATGTGTTCGTAATGCTCTCCCATAGATTTTGTTATTTATCACAATATCAGAGAAAGCCCCTTCTTCTTCATCAGGCATAATAAAATCAACCCCGTCAATTTTCAAGTAGCTTTTTGCAATACCTATTGTTGGTTTATTTAAATAAAAGGAAGCATGCGTTGCAATCCCCATATTCCTAGGGTGTAAGTACCCATTTCCATCAAACATAACGATATCTGGTTCATTAATTAAGGTGTTAAATGTTTTTAAAATTAATGGTAATTCTCTGAAAGATAAATATCCTGGTATATACGGGACCGCAATTTCATCTGTCATAGATTTCGTCTCTATAACATTTTTCGTCATAAAATCCACGACACATATACAACAAACTGCAATTGTCGTTTCATTTTCCTCCCAATATGCCAGGTCAATACCTGCAATCAGCAGAATATTTTCTTTGTGGAAATCATTTTCTAATTTTATTTTCCGAGTTAAATCATACTGAATTTTATCAAATTCATCTATTATTTTATTCATTAACTTATTTTGCACGCGCATCATATTTTTCGATCATTTTCTTTTCAAATTCACTTGGCTCTAATTTTTCATTAATTAGTACCCCTTCTATATCCCACTCTCTATATGTTATGGCAAATCCATATTTGTAATTCGCGATTGATTTATGATTACCATTCTCAAACCAAGAGATAAATTCTCCTGTTATTACACCTTTGCTCATTTTCTGGAAGCTTGAAATTCTGCCAGATTCATAATAGTTCACATAGTCTCCATCAGCCAATCCATTTTATAGTAAGAGTAATATGCTAAATTCCCATTATCGTATCTTTCATATAAAAGACCAGATATAGGTTTCCCTCCATCCTCTATCGGTTTATCAAAAACTTCTTGCCCACTATTTCCAGAAAAACAAACATCATCAGTAAATTCTATACCTGTTAACAATACATCTTCCATTCGCAAAATATTAACATCAATCATTTAATATCATCCACTCATTTAGATTATTTGGGTAAATCAGATTCTATTTTAAAATCCCGTAAAATATAATTACAGTGCGGACATGTTTGGAATGGTATATCGATGACTGGCTTTGATGAGCCTCCAGGTTTTATCACATATATTAAGATATCATCAATAGTAGCACTCGGATTATCCAATAATGCCTTATTAGCTGCATACACCTCAGCATGCGATCCTGAACCATGTGTATACAAACTATAGGAATCATAAATGTCGTCTGGCATATTTTCTATTCTAAAATGTACCTTATGAGATGGACTTTTTTTAAAGTGTCCATCTCATAAGGTACACTTTAGTTTGGATTTTTTGGATAATAAAGGGGGATAAAAAACCACAATACAGCGTTTAGCTCGCATTGTGGCGTTGTTGTTTGTATCATTCTAAATACAGATCGTTGAAAAAACAAATTTATCTATAAATTTTGAAGTTTAGTTAAGACTTCCTTGATTCGCATAGAAAGATCCAACTTTTCATTTTCTGACAATTGTTCCCCCACATCATTCATATCAAAATGCTCTAATTCATTTTTTATTTTCAAAAACTCCCCTTTAGCATTAATTCTATATCTGATAAGTAGTTCTGCAAGTGTTGTTCTAACAACTATTTTTTCACTTAATGTACTCCTACATTCACGCTCGAATCGTTCCATTATTTCCTCAACAAGCTCAATTGCATCTTTCTTCTCATTGAATAAAATCCCAAAGTAATTTTTAACTTCCTTTTCTATTTCAAAGTAGTAATATCTTGTATTCGGACTATAATCTACAGGTATACTTTCAATTCCATCAAGCACCATATCTCTTCGTTCTAATATGTCCTGATAGTCATCTGGAGCTATTTCATGTTGTAACTTATTTAAATCTAGAGAATTTAATGCATCAATTATCTTTTGTTTCGATTTGACAAAAATTTTCGAATGTGTTAAATGAATTCTCCCTTCCGCAATAGACAATACTGCTTTTTCCATTTCACCTCTTTTATCCATACCGAAGTATGCCTCACATGTGCAAGCAAGAGCTTCAGGACCACTCATTCCCTCACTTTTAAAATAAAAATAGTTTTCATAAAAAGCTCCAAATAAAGCCTCATAGTTTCGTTTCACTTTATGTCCTCCCAATAAATTTCTTATGGCTCAACTATCTTATCACCATTATGGATTACCTCAATATCAATATTGGGATAATCTTTGTGAAACTTTTCTATAATTCTACTACAACTTCCACATGTATCTAATTCGGTAAATAATTTAATTTTTCCACGAGCTTTTGATGGATCTGGCAATTTATCAAGTCTAGAGGCCAAATCATTGAGAATTTTATACTCAGTATCATTGTCTCTTAATCTTACATTACCACTCCTATCTGGTGCTTCATTAGCCTCGTACTTTGGTTTTGTTGGTTTTAATGAATAATCAGCATAGGTCTTTTCCTTATTATCCCCGTTCAAACTACTATGAGAATAAAATTAATTCTTGTCAATTCCTTCAATTTCTACCTTCGCATACGCAAAATTTAGATCACCTTTAATCCTATTAGAAAGCTTACTTCTTAACACTTTAACTTTATCAATAATAAAACCTTCTGTTTCTAAATCAATTACTCTTGTTAGGAATACTTTTCCATGACTTACATTTGGAACTTTATCCGTCCCCTCAGCCTCTGATTCACCTTTTTGCCTTTCTTCCTCTTTTTTCTTTTTATCATCTTTACCTTTTCCTTTTTTCTTCGATGAATCTTGTTTCCACTGATTATGACTGTTGGGAATCTGATTATCTTTCTTGTTAGTGCTAGATGAATTTGTTCCTTCACCCTTGCTCGACTTTTCCCTGTACCTGTATGTGATCCTGTAGTATCCGGTTCTCCGGATGTTTGGGTCTTCTTACTGGTATTCGGAGTTGGATCCTCTATCTTTCCACTCTTGATGGTCCTGTTTCTTCACCATTCCCAGGCTTCTTCCCTGTACCTGAACTTGAACCCGTACTATCCGTTTCACCCGATGATTTGGACTTCTTACTGCTGCTCGGGGTCTGATTCGGTTTATTGCCATTGCTGGAGGAACTGGTTCCTGCCCGTCGCTTGACTTATTCCCAGCGCTCCATTCTTACTTAGTTTTAAGGTTAATCAGAATCTTATCGTCTCTATTACTTAGAACAATTATTCAATAAAAAAAAGACTCATCCCCCTCGTTGATTAGGTTGGAATAAGCCTTTGAAATCAAAATCCTTCGAATTCATACTTAGTTTGATTTATTTTAATTTGACTTTTAGACAACTAGTCTTCTTCTACCACTTAGAATTTATCGTTATAACATTTTAATTATTTTATCCTTAACATTTTCGTCAAATAGAGCCCCCTCCACAATAGCCCCTTTCCAAACTACATTTTCAAGATTCGCACCTATAAAATTAGCGTCTGTAAAATTCCCATTACAAAGTGTCGCTCCAGAGAAGTCCCCCTCGATAAAATTAGCATTACAAGCATTGACTTCAGACAAGTTTGCATTCAAGAATGTCCCATTTTCAAAGTTTCCATTTGATAGATTAGATTTACTTAAATCCGTACCAGAAAAACTCACCTGACTAGCGTTGATATCAGATAAATTTGCATTACGAAAATCCGAATTAATGAAAGTTGATCCAATTAATTCTCCTTGAGATAAATTCACTTCGCCAAAACATGCTTCTGAAGACATGCTTATGTTTATTTTTGCATATTTCATATTTGCCTTATAGAAGTTCGCTCTACTAAAGGAACAATCTGCAATATCCGTTCCCTCTAAACTGGAGTTATTAAAGTCAGCTTGTTCAAAATCACAATCCAAGAAAGAGGCTTCATTTAATGAAGATGCTTTTAATAAAACCCTTTTTGCAATAACTCCATCCGCCATAACATGTGATAAATCCAAGAAAGTTAGATCCATATCGCTAATATCTAATCCATCAATGACCTCATCATTGGATTTTGATCTATTGAAAACTTCTATAATCCTTGTTCTTTCATCTCTATTTTGAACCATTCACTTCCACCTCTCAAATATCATATTCATCTTCTTAGATATTCCTTCCAAACCATATTCGGATGGAACGACACCCCCATCCGATCTTCATCAAAACATGGGATAGCGAAAACTTGGGATGGTTCCAAGTATTTCATTACACGTAACCAGTTATCAATTAACCTATCTTCTTCAGTTTCAAATGACCCATTGAATATATCAATACCGATGCCACCCCAGTTAAGTTTAGAAACTACACCTGGACTATTAAGTAAAACTTCCCGATCAATCATATCTAATATATAAGAGCCAAAATATGTTCGCGATCCCACCCCTAAAGGTCCATTTTGAAGAAATTGGACAGGTACAGGATAAGAGCATGCATCCATCCAGATATGCTGTTTCTGATGTTCATTACTCCAAGGGTAATAAGATTCTCCAAAAATATGTGTAACTCCATAGCTAGGTTTTACAATTTCTGCAATTTTATCAGATAATTCAAAAAACGTTGGCCACAATATTCTTGGCATTGACTTATGAAAATCAAACTTCAAAAAAGAACGTGAACTCATATTCAATTCAAAACTGCCAGAAAATTTCACAGCTTTATTGCGATATAGATGAACTTCAGAAATACCACAAACTGAGAATACTTTTTCAAAAATTTCATTGCGGTTATATCCGGTTTTAACCATCTCATTACTTCCCCAATGGGTAGGAGTAAATTTCTCGGTTGCCTCAAACGCATCCAGTATATGGCCTAGTACTTCTCTCTGGTTTAAATCAACTGTCGGGTACATTATAATCGAAAATAACTCAGGCTTCATAGATATTCTCCTTACTAATAAAACATTTTAATTGTATATTGTTTTTATATTTCCCCATCTGACTCCGCTATTTTTTTGATTAAAACACTGCCTGTGCTGCGACGGCCGGTTCATCTCCATGTAAAATCTCAGACGGAATCATAGACCGTAGCATCTAGTGAATCCCTATGCCAAGAAACGGCGCTCTTTCACAGAGGAATTGACATTTTAAGTTTATTCCACAAGTCTGTATCCACCTTATTCTATATCAACTGTTCATCAGCAGAGTTCTTTCTTCGCTTTAACAATCGCTGAACGGTTTAATTGAGTTGCGGACGATATGAAAAAACCTTCGTTTTAGCCGCCTTGCTCTTAATTGTGGTGGTATCTATCCTAAAAGATGCGATTTACCGCTATTTCAGCCTCCCTATCGTGGCGGCTTATTCTAAAGTTTCGAAAAAAACGCAAGAAAACGAAGATAACAAAAAACAGATCAATTAAGGTGGTGTCTGACCATAATCAACCTGTTTGATGTATAGGAATAGCGTTATTTAGGTTATAAAATTAAAGCATTTGATATGCGTACAACCGAAATGAAGAAATCAATCTTTATACAGGTATTACATGAGTTATATGTGTTATTGGTTGAACGATGGGTTCATTCGGCACTACTAATTCTCAATATTTTAAAAGATGCTCATAGCTTTGCGTGATATAAAGTAGATGAGAAATCATCTTAAGCGCTATGTTCTTTTTGAATTTGCTCGAACCATTCCTTTGCAATGTCGTCTGCAGTTTTTACAGGATCATTTGAATAAACCCGTTCATATTTATATTCTGCTTTAAGGCTATTTTTTGTAACATCATATACCAATTTTATTTCAGTTGGCATTTCTCTTTTGTGTTCGTCGCATGATCTATATATCTTTTCAATATCATCATTAATAATATTCAAAACGCCTTTTTGTCTTTCGACTGATATGTCATATAGAAAACCATAACTATCATCTAATGCATCGTTAAGTTTGTGTTTCTTTACAAGCTTACCGTTAATAAAACAGAAGAAATCACTGGAAATAACTCTTTCTTCAAATGAACAATAGATATATATTTTTTCCGCTCTTTTGTGAACATACTCTAAACAAATGGAGACCATATCCGCTTGAAGTTCACTAAAAATATCTTCAAATACTTTGCTCATAGTAACCTGCCTTTTTTAATTTAATATACTCTTTGAAAAAACTTCCCCATCAATTTCATATTGCACATTAAATTTAGATGGGCGCACACTATCTCCGTCATATTTCACTTCAACATTTACTTTTACTTGTTTCCCTTCTTTAATCGCATTAGCCCATTGATTCTCGATTTTCTTATATTGGTTTAAATTCACATTACTTAGTTGAGAAACAAGGTTATCAATTTCTGGTGAGCCACCAAATCTATCCCCTGCCAAATGACCCGCATGGTCGCCTGGCTCTTTGCCTGGAGTAACTGGATCATGAGGTAATCTGCTACCCCTCTCAGTTAATTTTAAATCGTCAGCAGTAAATTTTTCAAGTCTTCCCTCACTATCAGTTTTATAGATATATTCATATTCACCAGTTTTATATGTTACATTTGGCTTTAGCTTCCCATCTACTATATGACTTCCATCACGTAAAACATCATCAGCCGGGCTATCAACCTTACCAATTCCACCCGTCCCCTCAGCCTCTGATTCACTTTTTTGTCTTTCTTCCTCTTCCCTTTTACGTTGTTCCTCCTCTTTTTTCTTTTTATCATTTTTACCTTTTCCTTTTTTCTTCGATGAATCTTGTTTCCACTGATTATGACTGTTGGGAATCTGATTATTTTTCTTGTTAGTGCTAGATGAATTTGTTCCTTCACCCTCGCTCGACTTTTTTCCTGTACCTGTATTTGATCCTGTAGTATCAGGTTCTCCGGATGTTTGGGTCTTCTTACTGGTATTCGGAGTTGGATCCTCTATCTTTCCACTACTTGATGGTCCTGTTTCTTCACCATCGCCAGACTTCTTCCCTGTACCTGGACTCGATGCAGTAGCATCCGTTTCACCTGACGATTGCGACTTCTTACTACTGCTCGGGGTCTGATTCGGTTTCTTGCCATTGCTGGAGGAACTTGTTCCTGCCCCGTCGCTTGACTTATTCCCAGCGTTCGAGCTTGTTTTCCCTCCAGAACCCACTTCCCCGGCATTCCCCGACTCTTTGGGCTTGTTCTTTCCCAAGTTGCCCCAAGGCTGAAACCGGATGACCTGGCTCTCTTTATAATAATCGCTGAAGGCTTTAACAATCACATCTTTTGACTTTTTCACAAATGTCTTTGTTTTGCTTGTAGCCGGTTTGTCTGTCGTCGTCGTTGTTCCTTTAGAAGCAGCACTTGGAGAACCCGTTGTTCCTGGAGGGTCTGAGGGCTCTGGTACACCTGAAGAACCCTTTTTCGTGCTTACTCTGCCCGTAAATCCATTGAACTCCCCGTCCAACCCTTTCATAGTCATCTCATGTTGCTCGAATTCACCCATCAGGGTAGATAATTCTTCTTTACTCATGGGAGCCATAATTCGCCGGGCAAGATACTTCTTCTGTTCGACCGTCAGATTCTGTTTCTGCCAGTAATTATAGTCACCCATTTCCTCGGCGGTGATGTCTATTCTTCCGATATCTCGAGCAATGCCGTTATGATAAGGGCCAAAAAAGAGTTCATATTTAATGTCATTCTGCTTCACATCCCCATAATACACGAGTGCTTCCTTCAACTCTTGGTCAACCTGTTGATGAGCCCAATGCTCCCTCGTATTGCCTGGAATCTGATAATACATCTGGCTAATTTCCTTTTCCTGCTGATGCAGTTTCTTCACAAAATCCATAAAGGAAGTAGCCGTGCTTAACTCTCGTGCTGCTGAGACAACTTTACCAAATAATTGGTGCTTATAAGCCTCTTCTTGCTGCATCTTGCCCACGAAATCACCATTCAGATGATTCAGAAGTTGTAGGGCCGAAGGCTTAAAGGATCCTACACTTGGGATGTTCCCGATCAAGCCGATTGCTGCAGCGCCAACGACAACGGCCTGTGCCGCAATGGCTGGTGCACCTCCAAGCATACCCAAAACGGGGATCATGCCCGCCATGGCGACCGCTGCACCAAACAGGGAAACCTCCTTCATGTTAACCACGGAAGGCTGCATAGCAGCTGCTTCGGCTGCAGCTGCTGCTTGAGCTGCCTCATATTGTTCAAGCGGAATAAGGGGCGGCTCCGGCTCCAGCGGCAAATCAGCTACCACTACCGGTGCCTTATGGCTGCCTTCCTGTTGGAGCAGTCCAGCACGAACATCAGCTTGTCCATCCAATATAAAGCTGCTTCCTCCGCCAAGAAGCCAAATAGCTTCAGGGGCGGTTGCTTTAATCTGACCTGCTTTAAGTGATAGACTACCACCCTGAATCGAGATGTTACCTGCACTCTGCATCGTTACACCCTGGTCATTCAGTGTGATGACCAATCCAGCTCCAGCCTGTACGGTCACCTCATCCGATGACATACCAATAGATGGTCCGTCAGGGTGGCCCCACATTTTGTGTTGCGTTCCACCGGAAACCGAACGCTTGCTTTCGGGTACTGCATGACGAATATAAGCCTTGGACTCGCGACTTCCAGGAATGTACAGTTCCACCGTGTCACCAATCTCTGGCATCAAGAGCAGATAGATCGTGGTTTTCGCATATGATGATCTTCTAGCATCATACGATGTGCAGTCATGAGCAACCCGGACTCCATGCTGTTTATCCAAATCTTTTGTCATTTTTCATATTTTGTTTCACTGAATATAAATCTTAATGACTTTATGTATCATATGGTTGATCAAAGTTTTGACTTTTAAAACGCAAGATTAACCCTTTCTAAACCTCAAAACAAATAAGCTCCAGTCAAATAACTGGAGCCTGTCTGATTTATCTTTGAACTAAATATACAACTGGATATGACGCTCTTTTTCAGGAATATCTTCATCTTCTAATAAATCCACTTGATTTAGCGCACCCTCATGCTTAAGTTCAGCGATGAACAATGCATAGAAGTCTCCTGCTGTCGGATAAGAAAATAAACCGTAACCTTTTCGAGAAATCAGCTTGTTCACCTCCCTAATTTTCTCTGGTAGATATTTGTAGTCAAACTCTCCCAACTCTTCTAGCTGATCTGCAGTTCCCAATTCGATATCATAGGCATACTCATAGTCTAAAATGTAATTGACGATTTCCTGATCCACTTCTCCTTTGTAGTCCAGAAATAAAAACCGTTTGGTCGCTAAGCCATGATTCAGCATACTATAATACGCCAGTGATTCATCCGGATCATTCAAAATCATGTCGATATCCTCTGCATCATCGAAAATTAACGGCACCAAATCTTCATCTGCCATGCAGTCTTCCTCCTCTCCTACTCAAACAGAACTCCATGGTGGTTCGGGATATACTCTGGATAGTTTTTCCGATAAAAGTCGTCAATCATTCGTAGAACGGGATCCCACTCTGGATACGGTTCAGGATCTTGAATGTTCATTTTAGCCTCCGGTGAGTTCATCAGGAAATCATCAAAATGACTTGGATTGGGCAGACCTTGTTTTTTTCTCACATGAAGCAAATACAAAATTTCATAAGGATAAAAAGCGTAATCATAATTACCAAATTCAAGCGATTTCCCTAACTCCGATGCAAGCATGGAATGATGTTCGGACATTCTTCCAATTAAACGCGTAATTCCATCCAAATCAGGCGTATTCCAGTGTTCCAATACTTCTCTGTAGATTCCAAGTTCTTCTGGAATCAAGCCACATGGCTGTTCCCGATCTGTTAATGCGGATTTCACAGCCAAGTGAACATATTCATTAGTTCCCTCAATTTCTTGCTTGGTATGTTGGAGGTATAACTCTAGTAAAAACCAAATATGTTGATTCCAATCATTTGCTTCCATTAAATTATCTCCAAGATATTTGACTATAAAATCAAAAAATACCTTTTCCTCTTTTATCCATCCATATAAATTGAAGTGTATTAATGCGATGATGCTATACTCAAAAGAATAATCAATCAATTTCATGCTCGGATAACGCTCTCTATAAATATGCCTACCCATGCACTGATAAAATTTTATTTGTTGAATTTTTTTTAGCGCACTTACATTTCGACCGTTTTTAATCAATACGTCATTTTTCCACACCTCTAACCAAAAGGAAGATATATTATCCATATCAATTAATAGAATATGATCTCTCTCTGTATCATTAATATCGATGATTTCAACAATCTCATTTTTACCTTCTTCGTATTCAATTACGGCATTACTATCAACAAAGTTTTTGACATACTTTTTGTAGGCCAAATGCATTTTTTTTGAATTAACCATTGTGTTCTCCTTATGTTTTATTTTATCTCTTTACTCCAATCTTTTACTTTTACAACATCTACTCCAAAACCAACCGAAGTTTTCGAAATATCAACTTCTACTCTGATATATTCAAACTCCAACCCTGGGTTATCTTTTAAAAGTTTCTTGTACTTTGCTTTAAAATCCGCAAAACTTTTATTTTTACGGCTTGACATCACTTCAAAATATTTTGGACCACCGAGTTTTTGCTCTGTTGAATAGTTGAAATTTCCCCACTCGGAAGTCTTAGCCTCAATCATGGTTAATTTAGGAGGCGGACCTTTGGACAAAAAGGCTCCATCTATTCCGTTCCTACCAACTTGAAATTGATCGGAAATATCCTTACCCAGATTGTTGTTTATTGCGATTTTTTTCGCAACTTCCTCTCCAAAGTCACCCTTATCATGATCATAATATTCTGTATTATCGATTTTTCGCTCATACCCTTCTACACCGGATAAATCAAATTTACTACTTATATCATCTGGAGTATTTAGTTGATTGATTGGATACCTTGCTCCGTTGTCTTGACTGATCATCAGCTTATTTAAAATCTGTGAGAAAAAGAAGATAACAAAAAAGAGGTCAATTACGGTAATAACTGACCATAATCAACCTATTCAGTGTAACGAAATAGCTATGAAATTAAAGCATCTAATTTTCTTACAACCGAATGGAGGAATCTGTACATGGGTTATATTTGATATTGGTTGAATGATGATATAATTCCACTAACTAATATTTAAAATGTAAAAATAGTTCACTCGGCAGACCGATTATCTAGCGCATCCAAGATTTCATCACTAATATCTAATGGTTCCTTTTCATCCCAAGCAACATCTGCAATTATAATAGAATTACCATTTATATATAAATATCCTTCCCTTCTATAAAAAAAGCCACCCCTTTCATATAGCTTTATTGCTGGCTCAAACAAATCCTTATTATCCATAGCTATTGGATTTTTTTCATCAATAAGAGCGCATAATTCAAGGTAACTCGTAACGAGAGCTTTGTGGTAAGAATTATTTATTTCATTCAGTATTTCAATCATTTCAATGTTTTCTTGTGGCTCAATGATCGAATTTGAAATCATAATAAAAGGAGGTATACAAGTACCTGGATAATTCTTTAAAAATTTGGTTGCTCTTCTTAAATATTCTCTACACAAATAACTCTGTGACACGAATTCCTTTTCTCCAAGACAACCCCAATCTATTAAGGAAATACGTTTAATTGCCTGACTTAAATATCCCACATTCATTCTCCTTTTTCTCTTTCTAATTGTTTTTCTATTTTACCTTGTTCTTTAAGATTATAGCTAAACGCCCCATCAAACTCACCTCTAGGTTGAGGCTCAGCTGCATCGTGTGCTCCTGGAGGATCAGAACCAAAGGTATTCGAGTCAGAATTGTATGCATTAGGGTTTTTATATGGATATCCTTGCTTCATAAGTTTAATTTCCGTAAGTTCATGTTTAATCATTTGTTGTAACCACTCTTTTTGTGAAAGTGTTAACGCTTTCTCTTTTTGTGCTTGCTTCCATGCGTAACCAAAATCAGCATCTGGAGTAAAGTGACCTACTCGATAGCTTTTATCACTCAATGGTATTTTATGTGAATCAAGAAAAATGTGTTGCTTCACTGCCCTTATTTCTTCTACTGATAAACCAGTATTTTTTGCAACCTGTTCAATATCTTCCATACCCACACTTCTGATCTCATCATAGTGCTTTGATGCAAGCCTATGATTTGCTTCATCAGGTATAGTTTCAAAAGTCGGTTTATAATTATCTACACGGTTGTACTTACTCCAATCAATCTTTGGAATATTAACTGAATCTTTACCCGTCCCCTCAGTGCCTTCCGTATTTCCCTTCGGTTTATTTGTATCCTGTTCTCCCTCTGGTTTTGGTGGCTTGGGTGGTTTAGTATCCGCTTCAGAATTACCCTCAACCTTATTTGGCAGAGATTTCTTCCATGAATTCACTTCATTTGGAGTAGCATTTTTTTCTGGATTCGTCTTAGTTTCGGTATCTTTTGGTTTCTGTTTTGGTGGCTTCTGATCACTACCCGCTTGGTTAGGTTTAGTTTCAGGTTCACCTTCTGTTTTACCACCAGAACTTGCTTGTCCCGTTTTTTTCGACTTATCCCCGCTCCAATCGCTTCCTCCCCCAGAAACGATCCTCATTTTCTGGCCGTCTGTCCATTTCTTCTTTACAAATGTCGCTGCTTTTTTAAATCCGTTACCAACAACTTGCATGACCTTTCCTTCAATGTCTGGCGTCCTGACCCTTAGATTACCACCAGTCATCGTTCCGTTCTCTATTAAATCGCGATGCATTTCATAATCGTAGATCATCTCTACGAACTTCTCATCGCTAATCGGATTGTAAATCAACTGTGTCAGATATTTCATCTGTTCCAATGTCAGGTCCTGACGCAACCAAAAATCATAATGTTTTACTTCCTCGACGGTAATATTATGATATATGCCCGCCCTGTCTAATGCCCATGAAATTTCTTGGTAATAGGGCGAAAAGAAGGTTTGATGTTGAACATCGTCTTTCTCCACACTCTTGAAAAATTCCAGCGACTTCTGCAAGTCACGTTGGATTTTTTCACGCGCCCACTTCTCACGGAAGTAACTCGGAATCTGCTCATAAGCAAGGCTAATCTCCTTGTTCTGTTGTTCCAACTTCTTAAAGAAATCGGTCACCGAAGTCGATGTGGTCAGCTCTTTGGCGGCCGTCAGCATTTTACCCAGCATCGTCCATTTCGCTTCGTTCTCCTGCTGTTGGAGCTCAGCAAAACCATTCGTAAATCGGTCCAGCAAATTCAGAGCCGAAGGCTTGAAGGAACCTATCTTCGGCACGCTCGCGATGAGACCCGTGGCAACGGCAGCAATACCTACGCCGATGGCTGTCTGGGCAGCAATCCCCCCTAGAGCTCCCAGGATCGGAATCATAGCAGTGATGGCCAACGCAGCTCCAGCCAACGATCCATCTTTCGGATTCGTCGTTGATGCCTGCGTCACTGCAGCAGCCTCTGCGGCTGCTGCGGCCTGAGCCGCTTCGTACTCCTCAATCGGCATCAGCGGTGGCTCCGGCTCCGGAGGCAGATCCGCCACATGAACAGGCGCTTTGTTGCTGCCCTCCTGTTGCAATAGACCTGCTCGTACGTTGGCCTCCCCGTCCAAAATGAAGCTACCACCCCCGTCAAGCAGCCATTAGTTATTTTCGACACGCAAAAAGCTCTCTCCAACTCATAAATCAAGTAAGAAAGAGCTTTTGAATGTTAATCAAATGTTTGAATCATTTAATGTTGGGTTCGTTGGATATGGTTGTGCTATACGATTTAATTAGCCTGGTATCAAATTGCAACATCTTGGTATCCTACATCAGCTATTTCTTCATCTAATAAACGCAACCCTAAACCATTCTCTGAATCCCATGTGCAATTAAAAAGTATTCCAATATCTCGACCTTCTCTTATATCGCCATATGGGACCACAATTCCATCTAGAGCAATCATCTGAAGAATTTGGTCGGTTGTATCAACTAAAGGATAATTCTCATTAAGAGCAATATCATAACCTAGTTCATAACGCTTTTGTTGATAATATTCTAAAATTGGTTGCAAGAAGCTTTGCTGCAATTGATCCCAATTTTTCATTAATGCTTGATATGCCAAATACTGTTCTTCATCAAATCTACCGTCCTCATCCCCTTTAACAATGAGTGATATTTCGGTTTCATTTCCAAGAAAATTAATAGTAGTGCCCTTAGTCCAAACATAATCAAATTCGAGTTCGCCAAAAACTGAATCATTAATTTTCATTTTAAAATCTCCCCCTATTATTTTTTCGCAAATCCTCCAGGTTCAAACGCACCCGCATTTATTTCCCCAACACCGCCAAGATGTCCAAATGTACTGTTTATCTTTGTTGGGACAAGTTGCATTGTATTAACATCATTTAACTCATGCCATGTTAATTTATTTTTATCTCTGTATTTTTCTATATCTCTTGCTGTAATTCCACCAGGCTTCATGCCAAATTGACTTGCTAATTCTGGAGAATTATTAAGCTGATCAGCTAGCTTCTTATCTGACTGTGCAAAATTATACGTTCTGGCTTTTCCTCCATAAGTTCCTTTGCCACCTAGCATATATTCGATTTCTACTTGCGCTTTTGCTACAGGTGAAAGATCAGGTACAGCATTCTTATAATCTATACCATCAATCCCTGCTTCGTCTAATATTTTCTTCAATTCAGGATCAGGTGGTGGCTTAAGAGTACACTTAGTTTCGCCCCTAGTTCCTTCAAAACCAACTCTTGGATTCCCAGGTGCAGGTGTCTGATTAAGTCTTGCTTCATAAGAACTGGCAAATTCAGTTTGCTTGAAAGCAGGCGGAGTATCTTCACCTTTTCCCGTCCCCTCAGTGCCTTCAAGTTTATCCTTCGGTTTATTTGTATTCTCCTCTGGTTTTTTCGTTTCGGATGATTTAGGCGGTTTCGTATCGGCTTGCGGTTTACCTTCGCCCTTTTTCTTAGATGGAGATGGCTTCCACGTATTCACTTCATTCGGCGTTTCATTTTTTTCTGGTTTCGTCTTCGATGTCGTGCTATTTTTCGGCGTTGTCGGTACATTAGGTTCATTCATTTTCGAAGAAGGTATGCTATCCGAATTTTGTTTCGGTTTCGACGGGTTCCCTACAGGTTTGGAGGTCGATCCTGTTTCACTGTTTGCTGTCTTACTGCCTCCAGAAGCAGCCTCGCCCGTTTTGTTCTTCTTGTTATTGCTCCAGTGACTTCCTCCACCCGACACGATCCCCATCTTCTGACTGTCTTCCCAATACTTTCGGACAAATGTCTTCACTTTGGGCACGATGGACGAAGATGGGCTCATGTTCACTTTAGGCGGCGTTGTCTCACTTGCCTGTGGATGTCGGCCTTGGCCTAAAAAACCAGCTGCCTAACCTCCTCTGCCCTTAAAATTAAATTCCGCATCCAGGCCTTTTTTACATTTCGTCATTTGATTTTCTAGCATCATACGATGTGCAGTCATGAGCAACCCGGACTCCATGCTGTTTATCCAAATCTTTTGTCATTTTTCATATTTTTTCACTGAATATAAATCTTAAAAACTTTATGCATTATATGGTTGATCAAAGTTTTGAATTTTAAAACGCAAGATTAACCCTTTCTAAAAAACCTCAAAACAAATAAGCCCCAGTCAAATAACTGGAGCCTGTCTGACTTATCTTTGAACTAAATATACAACTGGATATGACGCTCTTTTTCCGTGCGTACAAACAAAATAGCGAAATCTTTTATACGGGTATTACATGGGTTATATGTGTTATTGGTTGTATGATGGAGTCATTCGGCACTTGGTAGCTGCTCCAAGCTTGAATCTGTTAAAGAGTGTACACAATCTATTTTACAGACTTGGGCAGTTAACTCCCATTGCGGCAATTTATAAATCAGAATAGTAACTCCAAAAATAAGTTATTATTGTAAAAATTATTTACAAATTTAGTAACTGCTCATATATATTAAACAACTATTCAAAACCAATTACAATCCATTCATCTACATAGCTCCAAAAATTTATATTATAATTCGGTTGTCTTTTTGATGACCAAAAAGTCGCATTATTATTATTACAATTTTGATAGTCTATTACTATATACGTTCCCATACCATTTGTGAAAAAACCAAAAGATGATTCTAAATTAATCCCGATGGGTTCTTCTAATTCATCAATTATCCCCCATTCTAAATCTTCGTCTCCTAGAAACGTTACAGACTTGATAGGAACTAGCCCCATAGATTCACTAGCATAGTAATAAAAACCATTGTGAACTTCTTCATAGAATTTTTGAATTAAGTTGGGCATTTTTTCCCAAACTTCACGTAATTCATTATTGTTAAATTGATCCTGTGGATTACGTCCCTCGTAATATAGTATGTTTCCCTTAGAATTTTTGATTGTATATAGAACCGAAAAATCCTCACCTGATTGCATTAATTCAACATCTACAAGAAATTCGCTTAAATAAGATATTGTGTTGCGTAATTCTATCCGTAAATATTCTTTCCAAATTCCTAGAATTCTTTTTATTCTGACTGTGCTATCTTGTTCTTTAAAAATATCATACCAATCATCTGGAAGTTGGTTAATTGCAATACTACTGATGTCTTCATGAGTAAGCAATCTTATCTCTTGGTTATATTTTCTTAAATGCTTCAGTTTATCATCCATTGAAATTTTCAACTCCCTACTTGTTATTCAAATTATTCAAATCATCTATTTGCTTTTGTAGCTTCCTTTCTATTTCTCTTTCAATAATCATCATTCTTTGTCTGAATTCAGGATCGATTTCAATTTCACCTTTCTTTCCTTTTTTATAATGAGTCCATTCTTCAAATTTTTGACTGTTTTGAAGTATTGGCTGACTTGCTTAATCCAATAAAGTTATCTGGATTATTAAGAACTTCAAGCTGTTGTGATTTTGTTAATTTCCCGAAACCGTCCATTTTAGTTATATTATTCATTGGTACGATATGGTCTGCTTCTAAAGAACCTATAAAAGTTTTTCCGGGTATTGCTTCGTCCTTTGTCTCCACATTTTGTTGTGTCCCTCGTTAACCTTGTCTCTTAGCTCTGGTGTTGGCGTCTCATCTCTCAATATTTTATATTCTTTATCAGTAATTTGTCTATCTCCATAACGAGGCGGTGTCCTAGAATCTCCCGTCCCCTCAGTGCCTTCCGGATTATCCTTCGGTTTGTTTGTATTCGGATTCTCCTGCGATTTCTCCGGTTCGGATGATTTAGGCGGTTTCGTATCGGCTTGCGGTTTACTTTCGTCCTTTTTCTTAGACGGAGATGGCTTCCACGTATTCACTTCATTCGGCGTTTCATTTTTTTCTGGTTTCGTCTTCGATGTCGTGCTATCTTTCGGCATTGTCGGTACATTAGGTTCTTTCGTTTTCGAAGAAGGTGAACTACCCGAACCTGTTTTCGACTTCGGCGGGTTCTCTACAGGCTTAGAGGTTGATCCTCCCCCACTGTTTGCTGTCTTTCCATTCCCCGAAGCCGTCTCACCTGTTTTGTTCGTCTTATTATTGCTCCAACGACTTCCTCCGCAAGAAACAGCATGCATCATCTGGCTTTTTTTCCATTGTTTTTTGAAAAAACTCTTCACTTTGGGCATCATAGTCTTAAATGCATTGTTGCTAGTTTTGGGCGACATTGTTCCGTTTGCCTGCGGGATGGACCGTACGAGGCCTGCAGAACCACCTGCTGAACCTCCTCTGCGATTCATACCAAATTGCGTATCCATCCCTTTTTGCATGGCGTCTAGTTGGTTATATCCATCAAGTTCAGCTAATTCTTCATTGCTCATTGTCGTACGCTTGATTCTCCAGGATAAAAACTTCTTTTCTTCGAGACTTAGCTCTTGAGTCTCCCAATAGTCATAACTGCCCAGTTCCTCTACCGTGATATGAGGCCTGCCTATGTCGAAGGTAATATTTGCAAAATAAGGATTTACGAAAAGGACATCATACTGCTCCGGGTTTTTCATCACTTTCTTGAAAAAATCCAGCGAACTTTTCAGTTCCTGATCCGCCTGTTGTTTCGTCCATTTCTCTCGAATATAAGCTGGAATATCATAGTATGTGGCACTAATTTCCTGATGCTGCTGATGCAACTTCTTGAGTAGATCAATGGGGGAAGTCGCTGTAGTCAACTCTTTGGCGGCCGTCAACATTTTACCCAGCATCGTCCATTTCGCTTCGTTCTCCTGCTGTTGCAGTTCAGCAAATCCATTCGTAAATCGGTCCAGCAAATTCAGAGCCGAAGGCTTGAAGGAGCCTATCTTCGGCACGCTCGCGATGAGACCCGTGGCAACGGCAGCAATGCCTACGCCGATGGCTGTCTGAGCAGCAATCCCCCCTAGAGCTCCCAGGATCGGAATCATAGCAGTGATGGCCAATGCAGCTCCAGCCAACGATCCATCTTTCGGGTTCGTCGTTGATGCCTGCGTCACTGCAGCAGCCTCTGCGGCTGCTGCGGCCTGAGCCGCTTCGTACTCCTCAATCGGCATCAGCGGTGGCTCCGGCTCCGGAGGCAGATCCGCCACATGAACAGTCGCTTTGTTGCTGCCCTCCTGTTGCAATAGACCTGCTCGTACGTTGGCCTCCCCGTCCAAAATGAAGCTACCACCCCCGCCAAGCAGCCATTAGTTATTTTCGACACGCAAAAAGCTCTCTCCAACTCATAAATCAAGTAAGAAAGAGCTTTTGAATGTTAATCAAATGTTTGAATCATCTAATGTTGGGTTCGTTGGATATGGTTGTGCTATACGATTTAATTAGCCTGGTATCAAATTGCAACATCTTGGTATCCTACATCAGCTATTTCTTCGTCTAATAAACGCAACCCTAAACCATTCTCTGAATCCCATGTACAACTAAAAAGAACTCCAATGTCACGTTCTTCATTAATGTCTCCATACGGAACAACAATCCCCTCTAAAGTAATCATCTTCATCAATTGAGTTGTTGTTTCAACTAATGGATAATTCTCATTAAACGCAACATCATAACCCAATTCACTTCTTTTTTGTATGTAATAATCCAAAATAGGTTGTAATAAGTTAAATTGCACTTGTTTCCAATCTTGTATCAATGATTGATATGCCGAATATTGTTTTTCATCAAATCTTCCATCTTCATCTCCATCAATCATCAATGTAATTCCAAGTTCTCCTCCGAATAATTGAAACATAGTCTTCCTAGTCCAACCATAGTTATATTCGAGCACTCCAAAAACAGGATCATTTTTTATCATTGTGTACTCCCCTCTTTATTGTTTATTAGAGAATCCCCCAGGTTCAAACGCTCCTGCATTCATTTCTCCCACACCTCCAAGATGCCCAAAAGTACTATTCATCTTTGTAGGTACTAGCTGCATTGTTTTAACATCATTTAATTCGTGCCATGTTAGTTTATTTCCATCTCGATAAATCTTTATATCTTTAGCAGTAATTTTACCAGACTCCATACCAAATTGGCGTGCTATTTCAGGAGAATTATTAAGTTGTTCAGCTAACCTTTGATCTGATTGAGCAAAATTAGCTCTTCTCGCTGCTCCTCCGTATGTGCCTTTTCCACCTAACATATACTCAATTTGCACTTCTGCTTTAGCTACTGGTGAAAGATCAGGGATCAGACAAATAAAAAGCCGATTTCGACTTATAATTCAAGTTGAAATTAGCATTTCTGCATCCGTCATTTTCTAAAGATTAAACTTCATATAAACTATCTAAAAAGCTATCAAAAGAATCAGATATAAGAAACATATTGCTCATCTTCTCAGTAGGTTCTATATCATGAAGTAAAATATATATTTTCCCCGCATACTCTTCGCTAGTTCCCAGACAAATTTGATTTCCTCCAGAATCATCACCTATAGATATAAATTCGTTTGGGATTTCGCCATATAATGAGTCAAACACACTTGATAACTCATCGTAGGATTCATTGATATCTAGCCCATAAAGTGTGTTGAGAGCAGTCTCTCCTTCATCATCTGAAATTTTGAAAACATTTGGCTTTACATTACCACCGTTATACTCAAGCAAAAAATCGCGATATTGAACCGGAAGCAAGACAGCATATTTTGCTTCAAATTCCTCAATATTTTTTAATTTAATTTTTTTATTTGTGTTATAAATCGTTGCCATGGTAATTCTCCTTTATAATCATTTTTTCCGTTAACTGTAGACTGACCACCTATATGTCTAAAGTCCCTATGGATATCCTTCTGAACAAGAACCATTGTCTTTCCATCTTCTTGATGATGCCAAGTGTACCCAGTTGGAGGTTGATTTAGTTCAGTAACTGGTGGATCAGAATCCTTATTTAGTCCTGCTTCTAAGTTCGCCTTCTTGGAGTCCGCCTGAGGGTTTTTAGGAATAGTAATTTCTATTGTTACTGCTGGTTTAATAGTTAGATGGTAAAATGCTGAAAAGTCAGGACACCCATTAGGATAACTAACCGATATTCCATTTTTGTTAGTATATGTCCATGTTCCATTCCCATCAATTGAAATATGTCCACCTTTATCCTACCTTTTTTAGGGATAGGAAATTCATTGGCTTCGTTTCCATTACTTCTTATGTCAAATCCGACAGTTCTAACTTCTTACCTTTACCCGTCTCCTCAGTGCCTTCCGTTTTTTCCTTCGGATTGTTTGTATCCTATTCTACCTTTGGTTTTGGTGGCTTGGGTGGTTTTGTATCTCTTCCGAATTACCATCCATATTTGGCATATATTTCCTCCATGAGCAGCATTTTTTTTGGATTCGTCTTCGATGTCATGCTTCTTTTCGGTGTTCTCGTTGCATTAGATTCATTCGTTTTCGAAGAAAGTGTTATCTCTTTTTCTTATATTTCCACCCCTATCAGGTGCAAGAGTGGCCTCATACTTTGGTTTAGGTAGCTTTAACGAGAAATCAGCATAGTCTTTTGCCTTGTTATCTCCATTCGAACTACAATGTGCTTAAAATTTCTTTTTGTCTATTCCTGTTATGTCTACTACGGAATATGCAAAATTAAGCTCATCTACAGTTGTGAGTAAATTTGAAACGCAAGAAAACTAAGAAACAAAAAAACAGGTCAATTACGGTGGTATCAGACCATAATCAACCTGTTTAATGTAACTAAAAAGTAGCTTTCAGAATATAAAATTAGAGTCAATCATCTGACTCATTTGACAGTATCTTTAAAGCTCATACTCCCACTCATTATAATGGGTTTATATCGGATTATTGGGATACTCTTCTAGATACCTATCTATTAGTTGTCTGCTTTTTTCATTCCCTGGTATGTTACCCAAATATTTATATTCCCAAATAAGTAGCTGGTCATTAAAGCTATATTTCGTATCAAACCAATTTGTATAGTCATAATGAATCTTGAATTTCCCATTCCTATCAATAGATAATGTGAAGGAATACCAAGGTTCTTGTTCATTATCTAGAAAATTCTTTCTTAGTTTTTCACTCAGTTCAAGCAGCACTCTGCCTTTGATTTTATATTGAGCTCTATAATCATGATAATAAAGAGGGATTTCTAAACTATATTTAAAATTTTCCACATCCTCAGGTGTGTTATAAAAAAAGTATGTCCCGCCCCCGGTTTCAGAAATTTGTGCATAGTAATGAAATTTCCCCCATTCTTCCGGGATCATTTCATTAACTGTTTCAGCTATTTGATTATATATTTGATTCATCTCTTTTTCCATGCTCAACGAAATCAACCTCCAGCTTGATTTTTAATAGTTTTTTGTACTGGCCTATTTCCTTCAATTTGATAAGTTACTTCAAAGGAATCTGGTCTCATTGAAGTACCTGAATAAACTGGTTCAATTTTTACAGTAACTTTTTTCGGAGGTATCTCTCTCAACGCATCCGCCCATTTAGACTCCATATTCACCGCCAGAGCTTTGTTTTGAGCCTGCTGGTTTCTGAGGTCCGGCGGTAGAACCAGGTTTTACCATAGGCTTCAGAGTTTCGGGTGCTGTCTTCGATATATCCATTTCATAAACATTAAAAAAACTCACTCCTGACTCATTGTTTGAGTAGGAATAAGCCTTTTAATTATTTTTGTCATATGATTGCATTATAAGAAGAACCTATTCTTCTAGCATATCAAGAAAACGATTAACATTATCTGCAATCTTTTCTGTAACTGGGTCATACTCATCTGATTCCTCATTATACCATATACAAACAACTGGATCGATTTTACTTTCAGTATAGTCTAAACAAACGAAATCTCCTGCAAATAGAGCTGCAATTGGTACTAATTCAGCACCTGTCATATCTCCATCAGAGAGTATCATTTCATCCAATTGACTGAAAACAACCTTAATATCATACATACCTTTATCATGCTCGCTTGGCTTGTCCAATAAACAAAGAAAACGATCAACCACATATCTATTCGATTTAAATTCAAAAAATCTAGTTATTGGAATAGATCCATTGCTTTCCGATATAAAATCTATAAAATCTTTAGGAAACTCGATTTCAAAATTCTCTTCTACACGCTTAATTAAATTACTACCTGGAAGCGGATAAATTATACTGTTATTTTTTATTTTTAACATATTTCACCTCTCAAATTAATGTCTTGGGGCGTCTGCTCAATGTCCCTTTGTTCTTCCTCCATTATGCTTTGTAATATTATGAATACCAAAAGGTACAAGTTGCATCAATCCGCCTTCCTCATTATGGTGACAAATTGTTCTTCTGGTTGTACTTTATTTGGTAATCTAGCGTTCAGCCACTTGAATTGTACAACCTCTGTTGCCTTCCAAAGGTCCTTTGGTAATACATCTTCATGCAATACTGCACCTGCCCCTTTAAAGTCTGCATATCCAAATTTCAATCTTGGAATCTTCTTCACTTGAATCGTAGGAATATCAGAATGTAATTCTAAGGCTCTCTGTTTAATCATACTTCTTTGGTCTGAATTTAATTTACCAACAAAGTCATCTTGCCATGACCACACTTTATTTGATTTTACAATATCCCCATATATAAAAGCATAATCATCAAGAACCTCATTAAATTTTTTATTACCTTTTGCAAAATCTTTTATGTTTTCAAGGTTAGCTGTCCTGTCAACACTGCCACTATTACCCGTTCCCTCTGTACCTTTCAGACTCTCCTTCGGTTTATTCGGATTCTCCTGCGGTTTCTCCGATTCGGATGATTTAGGTGGTTTCGTATCGGCTTGCGGTTTGCCTTCGTCCTTTTTCTTCGTTGGCGGTTTCCAGGTATTCACTTCATTAGGTGTTTCTTTTTTTCTGGATTCGTCTTTGGTGTCGTACTTGGTTTCGACGTTGTCGTTAAATTTCCTTTTCCTTCATTCTTTTTCCAAGAACATAACAAAAAAAACAGATCAATTATGGTGGTATCTGACCATAATCGACCTGTTCAATGTAACGGAATAGCGTTATTTAGGTTATAAAATTAAAGCATTTGATGTGCGTACCAACGGAATGTAGAAATCTTTATACAGGTATTACATTGGTTAAGTCTACTTGAAGTCAGCCGCCCGACTTATTCGGCACTGGGTGGGGATAAATCGTATTCTAAATATTCCTCATCCCATTTGAGAACATGATCTTCTACCGCCACATACCATTCAGTATTCAAAACAGTACATCGTATTTGTGACAGTAAAGCAGTCCAATGCTGAACACCTTCCCAGATTGCATCATCCATGTTATCAGGTAACTGTGTAGAACCTTCAAAAATAATCTCCGGATCAGACGAATCTTTCAGATCATATACATCAAAACCAGTCCAATTGTATCCTTCTCCTGTATTGTTGAATTTTTCAATTTCTTGTTGTACCGAATACTCGGAAATCAATTTCTTTATAAGGTCTCTTTCGACATCTGTTAATGATTCCTTTCGTTTTGCTGAGTAATATATTGAAATCGCCATGATACAAACCTCTCAATCGTTTTTCATTAGTGCATATACTCTCGTTTAAAGTCTTCATAAATTAAAAATGCATCAGCTAATAATTCTTTCAATTCTTCGTAATTACGGAATATCGGCTTCCTTACTTTATCATTTTCCAGACCATCTAGTTGTTCTTTTAATATTCCCCATGTCCCACCAATCTTAAGTTCGGAATTTTCCCATAGAGACCATATAAATTCAGCTACACCATATTTTAAAGAAATAACATATTGAAACTTATAATTATTCTGCGTTTCTGTAATCTTAAAAAACTTTTCCTTCTTATTAAACGAGGACTCGTACCCTAATTCACTAATAATTTTTACTACTTGGTTACTTTCATAGTCTTCGAAACTTTCACTAACATTAAATTGATACTTTGTGGCTAGATTCTTATACCTTTCAATAAATTTTATCTTCTCAAAAGTGTATTTAGTATGTTTATCTATCATATTTACTCCTCCCTAAATCTGATTTCGATCCCATATTTATTCTTTGCCAAATCAATGTAATCTTGTATCCCTGAAAAGTTCTTATTAGACGCAGGAATCTCAAGTATTTGTTTTCCCTTAAGTGGTTGACCGTCAATTGGAGGTTTAAAATCAGCGTATTTATCTGTTCTAATTATTGTTCCCGGCTCGTACTTCACCTTCATTTCCTTTAAATAACTCTCAAATGTAGATAACTCAATATCTGCTAAATCAGTCGCTTTTCTTGATACTATCTCGCCTTTTATAGGATCGTATGAATCCAAACGTTTTCCATTACTCAAATGTACTTCATTACATGGATACCATTCTTCCACAACTGACTTTTTATTGAATGCATTGCCTCTAGCCATTGGCGAATCATTCAACCAGTAATCTCTGGCCTTTTTCCACTCCAACCGATCTCGTGGTGGTTTCCCCTCTTTAGATTTACGAGCAAGATACTTTTGATAATCCGATTCTAACTTAGAATCTTTAAACTTTCCATTGGAAGACAGTAAATCTTTACCCGTCCCCTCAGTGCCTTCCGGATTATCCTTCGGTTTGTTTATATTCGGACTCTCCTGCGATTTCTCCGGTTCGGATGATTTAGGCGGTTTCGTATCGGCTTGCGGTTTACCTTCGTCCTTTTTCTTAGATGGAGATGGCTTCCACGTATTCACTTCATTCGGCGTTTCATTTTTTTCTGGTTTCGTCTTCGATGTCGTGCTGTTTTTCGGCGTTGTCGGTACATTAGGTTCATTCGTTTTCGAAGAAGGTGTTTCTCAGGCCCGGCGGTTGAACCCGGTTTTACCGTCGGCTTCGGAGTTTCGGCTGCAGTCTTTGGAGGTTTCCCGGCATTGGAAACGACTTCATCCTCACTGCTGGCTCTCCATAAGGTGCTTAAACTTGGTTTTCTCGAATTATGGTTCGACGAGAAGATAGGGGTCAAAGTATGATTCGAGGAACGCGAAACGAGCCTAAGAAGCGATTCTATAGGCTCGTTTTTTTGAAAGAGACTTTTTCAGTAGCCTCTTCTTATGCTGGGGGGATTTTTCAATGTTCAGTTAGGTGTGTAAATGTAGTTTATAAAACACGCTTGAAAGATATTTTAGTTTCCTGGTGAAATTACACTAAGAAAAACTTCAAAAGATTCACACACGAAGTCTAATGTTTCACTCTGCCAATCATTAAGTGATTTCTCTTCTAATTCTTCCTCTGTAATTTCAGATTCTAAGATAACATCCTCATGATTCTGGTAAACGATTTTAGGTATATTCTCATCTTCTCGATAATCAAATAGAAATTTATCACCAGCTCCATTAATCGCAAAAGGAAACACTCTTGGAGGCAATGCCTCACTCAAAGTACTATATGCTAGTTCGATAGGAGAAATAATTTCCCCAAGCACTTCTTTTTCTATTAGTGAAAGTAATTGAATATTCCAAGCTAATTTCCCTGGTACTTCTACAATTCCAGCATCCCACTCCCCCTGTTCATTCATAACATAAGGCACTGAACCGTCATGATTTAATACAATATCGACATATTTCTTGGGAAATTGGATATTCCATTTTCTCTCTAGCTCAATTATTTTTTGGATATCTAGATTTGTTTGATCTGACCACTTTACGTTATAACTCATAGTTCTTCTCTCCAACACAAGTGATATTGATTGTATTTATTTCTGTTTAGTCCAATGAATTTCACACCAGGACGGATTGTAATATGAAGTGCGACACCCTTACTTAAATAAAAAAATGGCTCATAGCCTGATTCGTGTAGAATGAAAGTTACCACACCAGCATTCACACAAGGAGAATCAGTCCATGAGTTATTCACATCTTAGCATAATCGAACGTAGCAAGCTAGAAATCCTCCACAGACAAGGCAAAAGCTCAAGAGCTATTGCAAAAGAACTGGGGAGGCATTATTCCACGATTTGCCGTGAATTATATCGGGCTAATTCATCGTATCCTTATCAGGCAGAACACGCTCAGAACGCTTATGAGAAGCGTCGTAAATCCTCTGTCTCTTCAGGTAAATGGTCAGACACTTTAGCTGCTTCACTGGAGGAAAAACTGAAGGCAACGTGGTCTCCGGAACAGATCAATCAACGCTTCCGTACCGAAGGCTTGCCAGCAGTATCCTTAAAAACGATCTATCGCTGGATCTATGCAGGTCGATTGGTTCAAGGCACGTTACAGGTTCTCCGACACAAAGGAAAGCGTCAGAAACCCGCAGAAACTCGCGGTAAATTTCCCATTGGTAGATCCATTTCGGATCGTCCCCAAGAGGTTCTTTCTCGTGAAGCATTTGGGCATTGGGAACTGGATACTGTCGTATCGGGTCGTGGGAAAAGTAAAGGATACATAGCCACACTCATTGAACGCAAAACCCGTCTATATACCGCCATTCTCATGCCTGATCGCACCGCTTTGTCCATGGAAATTGCGCTTGGTGTAGCCATCTCACAGTATCCCACAGGCACTTTCCTCACAGCCACGGCTGACCGGGGAAAGGAGTTTGCATGCTATGCCAATCTGGAAACAAGCCATGACCTGCACGTTTATTTTGCTGATCCATATTCGTCTTGGCAACGCGGTTCCAATGAGAATGCGAATGGATTGCTTCGAGAGTTTTTCCCGAAAGGCACCGATCTCGCTCAAGTCGAGGATGAAGATCTTGCCAGTTCACTAGATCTAATAAACCACAGACCACGAAAATGCTTGGGTTGGAGAACCGCTCACGAATCTTTCACAGAGGAACTGTCGCACTTGGTTTGACAATCTGTCAATCTTAAAAGTTGATGCTTCAGGATACCCTCCATTATATTTAAGTAAGAAATTAATATACTGCTCAGGAAGCCTAAGAACATATTGACCTTCAAATTCAAGAATTTCATTTATAGTTATTTTCTCATTAGTTCGATCCATATTCGCCATAGTTATTCTCCTTGTCTATTTAAATCTAAACCGGCGGTCTGGATCAATACTAAGACCTGAATTCTGAGCAACTGGAAGGTGAACCCTTTATCCGATTCGGACGTCATACGGGTATTACGTGGGTTAAGTATACTTGAAATCAGCCGTCCTACTTATTCGGCACTGGGTGGGGGATTTTTGAATAGCTGCCTATTGCATTATTTACTTATTGCCGCGAATAAAGAATCCACAACACGGCGGTGAAGCTCGCATTGTGGCGTGGTTGTTTATACATATGGATCTACTTCAAATTCTAAAAACTGTTTTATAGACTTGAAGAATAACTATTGAAGCAGGCTTGTAAACTCTTCAAAACTATCTGCAACATGATAGCATACTGGATCAAACTCACCTGAATTCGAATGATCCCATACACAAACTATCGGATTTTCTCTTGAATTCCGAAAATCTAAACAAAGAAAATCACCAGCAAATAAAACTGCAATTGGTAATAAAGCCACTCCAATTAGATCACCATCATCTGTAAGTCTTTCATCTAATTGCGTCCAAGTTACATCTATATCGAACATTCCTAATTCTGTTTCTTCTGGATCTTCTAGAATGCAAAGAAATCTAGTTAACTTATAAGAGTGGTTATTACATTCGAAAACTGATTCTTCCGGAATACCTCCATTATTTAATTCGATAAACTTTTTATAATCAACAGGTAACGTAACTCTCCATGCTATTTCATTTTCAGAGATTAATTTTTGAGGTGGCAATGGTAAAATAATCGAATTGGACTTTATTTTCATTTCATTCTCCTCCTATTACTGCACTATCTAGGGGCATCTGCCCATAATCCAGTTGTTCTTCCCCCATTGTGTAAAGTGATATTATGAATTCCAAACGGTACTAATTGCATTTTACCAGGTGTTTCAGTGTGATGCCAGGTATACGTCCCATTTTCCACCAGCTCCCTTACATTATCAGGAAGCCTTGCGTCTAGCCATTCAAACTGAGGCCCATCCTTTTTCAACCAAAGACTTTTTGGTAATTCATCAACATGTACAACTACTCCAGCTCCCTCAAAATCAGCAAAACCATATTTTAATCCTGGAACTTTAGTTACAGTTATTTTTGGTATTAATCCAAGAATCTCTGCTTTTTGTTTTATTAGAGCTCTTTGAGTAGCTGTCAATTTTGTTCCACCTGGTATGTTTTTTTTCCAAGACCAGTTTTTAATATTTATAACTTCAACATAAAGTTTAGCATAATCATCTATAATCTCTTCAAACTTCTTTTTACCTAGAACAAAGTCATTAATATTATCTAAGGAGACTTTCTCAGGTTTAACAGTCCCCTCAGGACCTTCTTGATTATCCTTCGGTTTAGGATCATCTTTATCCTTCGTTGAAGACGGCTTCCAGGTATTCACTTCATTCGGTGTTTTATTGTTAACCGGATTAGATTTCGAACTTTCTGGCTTCGGTGTTGCATCTTTCGGCTTCGCACTTGAACCGTCTTTGTCCTTATTCGAAGAGTTTGGTTTTGAGCCTCCTGGTTTCTCAGGCCCGGCGGTTGAGCCGGGTTTCACCGTCGGCTTCGGAGTTTCGGGTGCTGTCTTGGGCGGTTTCCCGGCATTGGAACCAACTCCATCTTTACCGCTGGTTTTCCATAAGGTGCCTGAACTTGGTTTTTTCGAATCATGATTCGATAAGAAGCCCCCCGGGACAATACCAACTCTCTGACTCTCTTCCCATTTTTTCTGAATAAATGACTTCGCTGTGGCTAACCCGTTACCTACACTCGTCTTCTTACTCGCCGCTTCCGCATTCTGGATGTTTCTCATCATCTGGCTGGTTGCCGAGTTCATCGCTGGGCTCTTAGACATACTCTTGCCACTGTACATGCTGCCCACGACCATTTGCACGCCCATACCGACTTGATTCCATTTGAGCATAGTGATCATCATCTTGGCATAGGAATCTGGAACAGGCTCTCCTGTAAAGGGGTGAATCCCCAGCTCACACGCCTTGAGCTGCGTTAAAACAGGATTATATATTATTTGATATAACAACGAACAATACCGCAATACAGGCCGATAGCTTGTATTGCGGTATTGTTCGTTGTTTAGTTATCTACTATCTCAAAAAAAAGTGAAAGACCCTAATTCAATCAACTGTAGCATCCAATCATCGTAACGCAATAATTCTCATTTTATAGATTTTTACGTTGTACCTCTTCAAACCATTCATCGGCAAAATCATCAGCCGATTTTATTTCATCATTTGTGTGCACTAAATCATATTTGTATTCAGCCTGAAATTTCCCACTAGTAGCATCATAAATTAATTTCATCTCCGTTGGCATGTCTTTTTCATATTCATTGCACAATTCTTCAATTTTCCCGATATTATCATTGATAATTTTCAATACCATAAACTGTCTTTCCGTGGACACATCATAACTTTCGTCCGCATCTTCCAATGCATCATTTACCTTATGAGACTCTAAATACTTATTATTAATTAAATAAAAGAAACTGCTCGATATCATATCGTCTTCACATGAAGCATAAATATATACTTTATCGGTTCGATCTTCAACATACTCCATACATATAGATACCATATCTGCTTGCAATTCACTAAATCTTCCTTCGAAATCTTTCATAACTACATTTCACTCCCTTAAAAATTCTTAAATTCTGCACTTCCTGGCTTACCATCAATAGTGTATTTCACTATAAATTTGTCTGGGCGCATATTATTACCTGAATAAACTATTTCAATTTCAACAGTTACCTTTTTAGGAGGTTTCTCTTTCAGAGCAACAGCCCATTTATTTTCAAGTTTCTTAAATTTTTTCTGATTTACCTCTGATAATTGCGAAACTAAATTATCGACTTTAGGTGATCCTCCAAACCTATCACCTGCTAAGTGACCTGCCTCATCTTTTCCTTTTATTTTTCCTGGTGTATTTCTGCTGTGAGATAATCTGCCAGTTCTCTTAGTTAATTGTAAGCTGTCCGTTTCAAACTTAGTAATTCTACTATTCCCATCTGTTTCATAAAAATAATCATACTCGCCAGTTTTATAGCTAATATTAGGCTTTAACTTGTTTTTTCTTCCGTTTGTATACTGTTCGTTTTCACCTACTAATGTTTTATCGTTACTTATTGAATATTCTTTACCCGTCCCCTCAGGACCTTCTTGATTTTCCTTAGGTTTAGCATCATTTTCCTTTGGCTGTAAAGGCTTAGTGTCGTCTTTTGGCTTAGACACATCTTTATCCTTCGTTGAAGACGGCTTCCAGGTATTCACTTCATTCGGTGTTTTATTGTTAACCGGATTCGATTTCGAACTTTCTGGCTTCGGTGTTGCATCTTTCGGCTTCGCACTTGAACCGTCTTTGTCCTTATTCGAAGAGTTTGGTTTTGAGCCTCCTGGTTTCTCAGGCCCGGCGGTTGAGCCGGGTTTCACCGTCGGCTTCGGAGTTTCGGGTGCTGTCTTGGGCGGTTTCCCGGCATCGGAACCAACTCCATCTTCACCGCTGGTTTTCCATAAGGTGCCTGAACTTGGTTTTTTCGAATCATGATTCGATAAGAAGCCCCCCGGGACAATACCGACCCGCTGACTCTCTTCCCATTTTTTCTGAATAAATGACTTCGCTGTGGCTAACCCGTTACCTACACTCGTCTTCTTACTCGCCGCTTCCGCATTCTGGATGTTTCTCATCATCTGGCTGGTTGCCGAGTTCATCGCTGGGCTCTTAGACATACTCTTGCCACTGTACATGCTGCCCACGACCATTTGCACGCCCATACCGACTTGATTCCATTTGAGCATAGTGATCATCATCTGGGCATAGGAATCTGAAACGGGTTCACCTGTAAAGGGGTGAATCCCCAACTCAAACGCCTTAATCTGCAGTTGGTATATATCCTGCACAGGTTCCACGGGATGTGGGTCCTGTTTCAGCGTGGCATAATCCAGGCTACCTTTATCCTTCTCATACGCTTGCATGGCGGCATGGTCGCTATCCCCATTTTCGCCCACGGGCTTCCATATTTTCCATTCGTAATCATATGCCATACGGTAGCCCTTTTCCATGTTCGCCTGCTGTTGTTGATACACCCACTTTTTCTTAACCGGTTCAGAAATCTGATGGACGAATGTACTAATCTCCTGATGTTGCTGATGCAGTTTCTTAATAAAGTCAGGAAACGACGTTGCCGTAGATAATTCGCGAGCTGCTGTCAGCACCTTGCCGAGTAAGTTGCGCTTGGCATCCTGCTCATCTTGGACGAATTGGATGAACCCGGCTTTCATTTGATCCCATAAGCTACGAGCCGAAGGCTTGAATGATCCCACTTTCGGTACACTTGAGATCACACCTGCTGCTACAGAAGCAATACCTACGCCTTGAGCTATTGCAGCAGGGGCTCCGCCCAAGGTACCCACGATGGGAATCATAGCCGTAATGGCTAACGCTGCGCCAAATAAAGACGCTTCCTTCATGCTCGTTGTGGATGCCTGCACGGTGGCTTCTGTCTTGGCAGCCAGCGCCGCAGCCTGAGCCGCTTCGTATTGCTCCAGTGGGATCAGTGGCGGCTCTGGCTCTGGAGGTAAATCAGCAACGTGCACAGGCGCCTTGTTGCTACCCTCCTGTTGAATCTGGGCTGCGCGTACATCGGCCTGTCCATCCAGTATGAAGCTGCTCCCTCCGCCCATCAGCCAGATCGCTTCTGGCGAAGAACCCTGAATCTGTCCAGCGTCCAGCGCAATGTTGCCTCCCTGAATCGAAAGGTTACCAGGACTGGACAATACTACGCCCTGATCGTTAAGGGTGATCGTCAGACCTGATCCTGCCTGCACCTTCACCTCCTCAGGCGACATGCCGACCGAAGGCCCAGCTGGATGACCCATAACCTTATGCTCCGTGCCACCTCCAACAGAACGTTTGCTTTCCGGAACGGAATGGCGAATATACGCTCCGGATTCCAGACTCTCGGGGAAATACAGTTCTACGGTGTCCCCGATCTCTGGCATCATGTACAGCCCGCTATGTCCTTCCGCTGCATAGATTGGTACTACTGGATATGGGCATGAGGCACCTTGAATCATTGGGCCATCGTCCATAGACAATTGGATTTGTACGTGATCCTGTATCACCCGGACAACTTCTCCGTACAGGGACAGACCGATCAGATCTGAAAGCTCGCATCTCGGTGTACGCATCTGCTCTTCCAACATCATACGGTAGGAGGTCATCAGTAGACCAGATTCGAGGCGCGATATAGCTTCAACGACCGTGAGCTCCCTGCCGTCAGGAAATTCAACCTTGTCACCCAGCGCATAGGTTTCGGCACTGTCCATCGTGTACTGTAGAATACCCTGATTACCCTTGGGACTTCGAATCACATATTTCTCCTCAACCTCCGGACCATACCATCGCATTTCTCCCAGTTCTTTCCGGACACGATAGGATTGATCTTGCGGCCATTTCCATAACCTTCCTGTGGGTAGACCAAAAAAGATCTTGGGTGAGGCAGCCGTTACTTCAGGAACCAAGAACGTGCCAAACCGGGATGCGAGCCTTCGCAGAAACATCCAGTCGGTTTCTTTATATTGTAAAACAAGTCCGCTTAATTGGGTATTCCCCGTTACCTGATCTATGACGTCAGAATATCGGTATGGTTTCATGATGAATCGAACAAGATCTCCAAATGTCCAACCTCTGTTTTGGAACGCGCGTTCTGCAATATGAATATCCATCTGATATGTATTAGATAACGCTTCGATCTCAAATCGATATATTCCTCCAGAGAGATGAACCTTAAGAGACGTCATGACACCATGGAAGAGACGTCTTACAGACTTTCCTGCTTCATCAACTTGCCTGAGCACAATCGGTTCCCCTTCAGCCTGAATTCGAAGGATACCCGGGCCATCCTCTTCAGGAACGACTCCACTAACGTACAACTTCGCGTGCTCGTTCACTTGGCGTGTAATGCGTACTTCTTCCAACCATTGGGCCTTATATGGCCAATACAGACGAAGTTGTTCGTATCCAATACGATCTTGTAGAACCTTTGTCAATTCGTCCATGGCTAGAAATCCAATTGCTGCCCGTCATCTTCAATCACGATATCTCCACCATACAGACACTTATGTGTACATTGGCTGAGCAGGGCTGCTTTCCCTTCTACCTCGGTATCTCCCTTGCCATGTAGCCAGGACATGGTCAAAACGGGCATACATGGGGCTTTCTTGACTCCATAAATATCGACCATGGTACTGGTCTCTACAGCAGGATTCAGTGGATTGGAGCAGTTGCCGAAAGAACCGATATGTATGCCGGGAATGTAATCCTCGACCGTCATTTGTGCCTTACCTTTAATGTAAACCCCATGACTAAATGGAATTTTCAAACGTGTTCGTTGTGTACCACAGTTGCATTTCAAGATTGCGCCAGCAACGACATAGCTTTTAGGTGCATCTCCAGCACTTTGAATCTGCGTGTCTAATTCTTGTTTTTGCGCCATCCGATTATCTCCCTTCTAAGCTGTTAGCTCCTGTTCCAGCTTCACCAGTCGTACGCCTGTGATATCCCGCCGCAGAATACTCTCTGCCAATGCAAGATTCACGATCATGACCGTTTCGCGCAGGTCCACTAATTGGAACAAAGGAACCTCCACCATTTCTCGTCTAAGGACGAGCTGTTCCAAACTGCCGTCCATGCGCCGCTTTGTATGAGGTGACAGCACATTTGCAAGTTCTGGCGGATGAATCGCCCAATATGTTTCCTGGGTCATACGCTCCCTGTCCGTAAGGACAGCCGCCCTGCGCTTCAGACTGGGCTGATATAGTGTTAACACTTCAAGTAAACGATCTGATACGAGCGGAATTGGATGTTCCATATAATCTGTATAATCCACATGAACTCCACCGCGGACATTCAAGCTGATCGCCGTAAGATCGATGTTGGAATCTTGAAAAGCCTGACTCCATACCCTTCGCTGAAGTTCACCTACGGGCTCAGTCTCAGCGCGATGAATCCATCTCGAATCTGCCATTAAGCGAAAGTATTGGATAACCCTGTCCTCCCTTCGGCATTGTCAAAAATCGCCCCTTCAATATTGGCATTATTCCACAGTGTATCTACCAGATTAGCTCCGCTGAAGTTGGCACCTCGAAGGTCAGCCCCTCTAAAATCTGCTCCTTTCAGGTTTGAATTCTTGAAGTTAACTGCATCATACCCAGGTCCCTGTACAAGCCCCTCTGGGTGTCCTATATCTCCAACTACACCTCTAAATACAGCCCCTTGTAGGGAGCAACCACTGAAATCCGCTCCATAAATAAGACTATTTGAGAAGTTCACTCCTTCCATTTCGCAATTCCGCCAGCGTGTGCCCACAAGCATGCAACGTTGAAAATCCGTCAATTTCAAATCTATATTCTCAAATCTGCTGAAACGAAAGTCCAAATCGCTGCACTCCATTTCCGCCATACTCAGTCCTTGAAAATGCGCATACATAACAGCAATACCATTGCTTTCCTCCAGTTCCTCGCCAATTTCTTCAATGCTTCGCTCTCTCTGATCCAATCGGAATACGCATTCGCTCGCATCAAGATACTCCCCAACACGTACTTCGAAGTTCTGTTCAAGTTTCATTTGCAAATGCAATTCCATGTCTTCTAGCAAATAGCCGCATCGTCGGATGAAATAGACGAGATACCGGTTCACCAAAGGTACCTGCTGCAACCGAATACCTTCCAGTTCCACAACCGTCACGGCACCTTGATAAGAAGCTAAAGTCTGTTTCAATCTTTCGATCATCCGTTCTACACATTCGTAGGCCCATTGTGCAGAATAGAACGCTCGAACTGGCCTGCGGTCCAGCAACCACGACGAATCACAAGCCTCAACCAGCACATTCATCGCCCCACCCAGTACTTCCGTTCGCAATATAGAGTACTGGATGTAGGCGATTTCCCCTTTTGTCCTAACCTCTTGAGCAAGCGCAACTTCTTTAATAAACTCTCTGAAATGTTCCATATATTCTGCCGTCAATTCGGTTGATCTGCTCTCTAAGGTACGCCTTAAATCCTCCATCAGCCTGACTCGCTCTGGCTCCACCTGATCGGCATAAAAGTGCTTCAACGAATCCTTTCGGTTCATTTGCTCCCCCCTCCCTCGACTACAAATACATATGTTTAGTTGGATTTCACCTCAGAACCACTCATCTGTGCCTGCCCATCCAATCGGAATGTCCCCCCTCCACCTTCAAGAAGTAACTGAGAACCGGCAGACAATATCATTTTCTTTCCTGCTTTCAGGGAAAGGCTGCCCCCTGCAGACATTGTGACTTGCTGGTTGCCCTTGATTTGAATGCCCTCATCACCACTCAATCGGATAAACACTTCTCCTTCTTTTCCAGTGATAACAATGGAGTCTGGTGTCAGTCTAATCTCCTTGCCATGGGGTGTGCGAAAAATTTTGTGATCCGGATTGTTCAATTGGTTCGTTCCCGTCACCTGTGTATCTAGTCTGGGCGCTGGCGTAGCATATGCCTCTTCTTCATGCTGGGTTGGAAAATAAACCGCCACCGGATCACCAATCTCTGGCATCACATACCATCCGGTCTGCCCCTCAGCAATATAGGGAGACTGATACATTAGCCATAGTCCATTCTCCGCTTCCTGTTCTTTATCACAATTCAGTTGCACTCTGACATGTCCGCCATGTACCGCAAATATGCGCCCCATTAATGAGCTTCCAGCAATCAGCGGATTGTAGTACGTCTTTTGCCGCAATCCTTTGTGAAGACTCAGCACATATTTATGCTTTAGAATACCTCCTGCGAGTTCCGTATAGGCTTCCGTAAGATACAGACTTCTGCCACGGAATGAGATATGGTGTCCCAGTTCCATAACTTGATCTGTCTCCACTTCGTATACAATGAAGTCACTTTCATTCACATTTACAGTCTCGTTCTCCGTGAAGTACATGAACGGAGTCATGTTTTTGTGGACGGTATAACGCGTATTATCCAGTTCGATCGAGTTCCCATGCTCATATACGCCGAAATAAAATTTGGGGCTGTCGAATTGAGCCGCAGGCATCAGACTCGTATGAAACCGGGAAGCCAGTCTTCTGAGAAATGCCCAGTCTGTTTCCTGATATTGCACGGCCACCTTGCCAATCTTGGCTCCCCCGGTCCCCTCATCGATCACGTCCAGTCCCGGATAATCCTGATCCAGCTCCTTTAACAATTCAGGGAGCGTCATCTGGATGTTTTGAAACGTACGCGTTCGCTTTTTGACATCCATCAGGTACGTATGTGAGATTGCTTCAACCTGGAGCGTATATACGCCCCTCACAACTTGCACTTCTACAGATAAAGGAATGCCTTTGAATAGCGGACTTTTGTTCCCCTCCTCGTCCTTTTGCCACACTTCAATCGGGGTATTCTTATCCGTAACATCCACATAACGATCTTTCCATTCCTCAGATACCATGCCTTTGAAAACAAGGCGGGTGTGCTCATTCATCTTTTTGCGGATTGTCAATTCTTGCAGATGTACTAGTTCATAAGGTTCAATAATCAGATTTTCATACGTCAGGCTCATGGACTCAGCTCCTCTCTAATTCATTTCGACAATGAGTGTATCCAGAAGTGTACCACCGGGTTCCATCCAATTTTTCTTCTCATCGTCCGTACAGTTAAAGCCATAAACAAGAACTTTCTGATCTAAAATGGTGAACACCATATGGTTATAAATTTGATCATTCAACCCCTGAACAGCGAATTGGCAGTAACCCGTGGAAAGACCAGCATCCGTCACTCGAACACCGTGTTTTTTCCATTCTCGTACAGGTTGAGTTGCACGAATCACATCAGCCATCGATTCCGTAAAGGAATTCAACTCTTCCGGAGCAAGACGATGATCCAATGTCTTGAACGTAAAGTTGATCGTTCCCGAATCATTGGTATAGATCCATTCAGGACGATGGGACGACGGATATTTTAACTGAGCTTCTCTTTCTGTCACCAAACGAAATGTGCGGGGAAGAGACACCGTAACCTTGCCCTCGTATAGCTCCGTTCTTCTCAGATGTATCGTTTCCTGTTCAAGACGTATCATGGTTATTGGCTCGAATGGTTTAATTTCTCTTGATTCAGGAGAGACTTCAACATCTCTAGTCTCTGTTCCCTGATGAGGTTCACCGTTCAATGTTTTGCCATATAACATCGGGATGATTTTGCGATCCATATGTTCCATAAACGAATTCCATCCTCCCATTCACTTGAAAATTTCAATCCACAATCATACGATGTGGTCCGCCCACCGGCATACCCGAACGTCCCGTTCCCCGACCTGCATTCGCCAGTATGCGATCCAGATATCGATGAATCTGCGCATTATCATATTCTCTGTACTCCAGCCCTAATCGACTAGCAATGTGATGCAAAATGACGCTACGCGCAACCGTTCCTTCATTGAGACACATCATGGCAAAGACCAGATCCTGGGGATCAGAGGTCCCCGTTCGAAGCAACCTCTCGGCATAATCCTTCATGACAACAGGAGATAAGGTGCTTGCCCCCTCGGCTGCATAAGGGACATGAATGACATGCAGGGTGTTGAACTCCGTTGCCAAGTCGGCAAAGGTCTGGTAGTCACGCCGCAGCCGGGCCCCTTCCTTCAGCTTGAATCGAGCCAGCTCCAACTCTCTCGATGTGCACGTTGTCTCTTCATCCAAGAGCAGCTCTGAATGGCTTATCGTCATGTCACTCACGGTCTCCTCCGCGGTAAACCGAAGCTTCAGCACATTGACCCGTCCCGTAGCTTGGTATGCCAGTTCCATAGGCTCTGTCAGCATATAAAGCCTTCCTTTATGCAGCACCATCCCAGGGGCGACGAACAATTTGTCCGGGAACACTTCTACCTCTGCACCTGCAAGAATGCCATCTGCATAACCGCGATAGTACAGTTCGATGAAGTCTCTGGGGAAATCACGTAGTCCCTCCAACATGGATGTTTTCAGAATTCTTCCCTTGTTAAAATGCGGATACGAATATGTGAACATGAGCGGTGTTCCCCCTTTCTGCTCGTGGTCCTCACTTCATTCCGTCAAAGAAGTCCAGTTCCGACAAGTCCGTTTCAAACGGAAGCAGCTTCTGCGATCCCAGATACAGCCGTTCATTTCTACGAGCTACAGGCAACACATGGAAGCCCCAATGACGATCATCCGGAAAGACAAAAAACTTTGTCTCTCCATTCACGATGGAATCCGTATCATCTTGCGGAATTTTATCTCCATATCGATCTCGAATGTCTTCGTAGAGCACCTCTTTATAGAAATCCGGGCGGTTCGCATATACGAATTTTTGTCTCAGCTGGCCATCACTTCCGCTAAGATACAACTCCACTTCTGCCGTCTCGAATGGACGGGAAATGCTACCTGGAATGCCATCACTCCGATCCAGACTGCTGATCAGCATTTTTTCACGTCCATTATGCGTGTAGGCACTTACGGTATACGGAATTACAGCGGCATCATGCGTGATATCGGCTTGAACGCTTCCTGTTTTGCGGGCACTCAGATAACGAATCGCCCCTCGAAGGCAGGCAAGTTTAAGATCAGGCACACGCCCTTCCGCAGGTTTTTGACGAAACTCAATGCTTCTGCCTGGAACGAACTCTTTCAATGCTTCCCGAAATACATCAATGCGGCAGGACTGACCTGTCAACTTGATAATCGAGTACTGGTTCATCCGCCCTTGCCGATAGAAATCATCCAAAAACTTGCGAACCACCTCATAGATATCAGCCTTAATCAGCTGGGTAATTTCCTTGATATTGAACACCACATCGGGGAACTCATATTCATCCTTCAACTCCCCATTCCGTTCTACCGAGAGGAACCAACGCTCCATGGTGGTGATCTGCAGATCACTGTCCCCGTCGCCATCCATCTCCGAGTGGAATCGGTTACGCAAGATGCCGGTTTTGCGGAAAAATTGCTGCTTCATCTCTTCTGCGATTTCCCATAGAAAGTAGAAGTTGCCTCTTACCCGCAAATACTCGTCCCGTGAACGATTCTCTCGGCGCGCAAACGCGGTAGGGATGATGTGTTCTGCCTCCTCATATCGCTGCTCCAGCTTCTGATAAACGGACTTCACACCCTCTTCGTCCACCTGACGGAACACATCCGCACCAGGTGCCTCAATCAGGCTATCAATATCCGTCACCTGACGGCGTCCGCTATAGTAGTCGGCGAATACAATTTTCATGAATTGCATAATACGATAGGTAATGTTGTGACCTCCGAAGTTCGTATCCCCATTTTCGTAGGTAGTATGGATATCGAGCTTGTACGCCATATGTCCATCCTCGATCGTAAAGGCACAGGAAGACAAATCCGTCGTTCCACCGCCACAATCAATCACGAGCGCATGATACGTCTGCCCTTCCATGAAAGCACCACGTTCCATGCCGTCAGCAAGGGTGTTATAGAGCACAGCCATTCCCTCATCCAGCGCATACGTCTGCTCAATCCGATAATCCGGAAGCATCTCTCCGAACATCTGCAAAAACTGTGTTTTCATCTTCACGGGACTCGTAAAATGCACATGGCGAAACTTGCACTTGAACTGATGCTCTGCCGTTCGGATGATGTAATTCATGTACGCACGCAGCAGATCCATACGAGACACCATGGCCGCATTGCCATGAACATCGACGATTTCTTCCATTTTGTTGTAATTGTTCACCCATCGCTTCATGCTGCGGAAGACACTCGCCCGGCTGCTGTACCCTCCCCGACGCATACTTCGCAGCGCTTCATAGCCGAACTCGTAACGAATGTTCGCTGGATCCGAACACTCCGCCACCCCAATGGCCGTAGGCAAGACTTCGATCCAATCCGTATCTTTGTATGTAGGATCGGGAAAAGAAACGTAGTTGATGGCATCCATACGGACTCGTCCATTCAGCACATCCTGGCTGCTTGGTGCCTGAATATAACCGTTATGCAAATAGGCGCCTGCCGTCGTATTGGAGGTGCCAAAATCAATCGCAAGCACCGCTTCTGTCGGTTCAAGCTCCCGGATGTCCAGATCTGCCAGTGGGATTTGGGTATACTGAATATGAACGGGTGGAAGCGGTCTGCTGGAGTAATAGGTCTGATAGAGATACTCCGAGTCGCGTTTACGGAAAAAGAGAAGACTGTACTGTCTGTTGCCCGATTTCTTCCAGGTCGACCCACCTCCTGCCGTCAAATAAAAGGTTCCCGATACGGAGTCGTCCTTAACCAGGTTGAAGATGCCACACAGCTCCATGCTCTCATTGACTAAAAGTACGTTGGATTCGGTTAGTCCACCCGGTGCCGTAACCACATATCGATCCAGCTTGTCCACGTTCAATCCTTCGTACAGAATCAGTCGTGCAGGCACACTAATGCCTCCATCACTGCTCATGGGCGCCGTCATATGACGAGAAATAGCCTTTTGTATCCGCTCGAATCCACCTTCAACAGACTGATTGATCCACAATATATCGTCCGCTCCCAGAAATTTTAAAATAATCCGAATCAGTTCTTCCCGCTCCGTCCGAGGGCCCAATCCCTCGATTAACCGTTCCTTGTAGCAAATGTTCCGTAATTGGAATGTGGTCATGTCCATCAATTCTTCACGCGTATAACGCATGGTTCCTCTGGAACGTTCCCTGCTCGTGGCGTCAGGATACAATCGGTATGAATAGCCGTTCATCTATACTTCCTCCTTACAACTGCTGGTGCTGCTTAATATAGAGCAATCCCGTCCTGTATCATCGTATAGTCCACATCCAGAATGCCAAAATGATGCCCCCAGTATATTTCCGTGTCGAAACGAACCGGCAGAAAGAGTTCAAGAATCAGTTCCAGCTTCTCCTTCGCTTCCGTACGTTCTACCTGACCAATGTACAAAAGCAATTCATCCTTTTCCTCACAATTGGCATATAGGGTTGAACGCGGGAACATTCGAACAAGGGTATCCCTCAGCAGATGAACCGCCTCACCCGTATCATACAAACGGAGCATATTGCAGGCGATCACTTCCTGCTTCTCCTGTCCGAACAGCTCCAGTCGCCGCCGAACCCGATCCCCGTATACACCCGAATGCATATCCTTCAGAATGAAGCGAATATAATACTCCCTCTTGTTCATCCCCTGCATCAAATCCATATCCGCTAGAAAATGAATGACCAGATCAAAGAGCGCTTCCCGCAACTCCACCTGCTCTTCATTATTGATATCGAAGAGGTCCCGGAAAATATCAAAAAAGCGATAATACGGATTGACTTCAACCGTGCCTTCCACGCCTGAAGCATTCAGGTTTGTCTGGCTAAGTTCCATGTAAGGCGAGTACACACGTGCTGGCACAAAGGTTACGTCGCGCAGATCGGTTCCATTACGCTTGGCCCGAATAATCAGATCCCAGATGTAATTCATGCTGTACTCACACCCATTCCCCTTCGCAGCAGTATTCCGGGAAAGCCAGCTGGATTTCGGATACCAGAAAGCTCAGCAGATCATCCAGAAAAATGGCCTGTCCCGGCTGCTTCCCGTGTCTGCTGAACCTTAAAATCATTCGATGTTTATCTGTTTCAACACGGACATGATCGCTAACAAATGTATTAAGTGGATACGTAATGCCCAAAGCGGGTCCTGGCGCCACTACTTGCACATCTTCCAGTTCCAACCCCTCTGCTGCCTGAAAAGCGTGAACCATGCGGGCAATCTCTCCTTTGGATCGTACAGAACGCCCTTCCTGGCGCGCATATTTACCGGCAAACCCTTCCCGCTTGTTATTGGAAAACAGCGGATAGTCCATCCTGCCAATGCGGGTTGCGACGGGACCCGCTATTTTCAGCACCGTCCATGAATCGGATTTTTCCAGTGGTGATACGATGGTGATATCTTCTTCCGATCTTTTGATATACCGAATATGCGATTCGTCTCCATCCACCAGATATCCGTGTTCCGTTCCGGTTTTGCGGAGTGGCAACACATGTTCATAATTGATTCGGTCCGAAGCCGGAACAGGGAATCCACCCGTTTTCATATCCAGCTTCTGAATGTTCCACAGCGGAATCATATTGGTTCTTTTATAAGGCTCAAACTCTTCCAGATGGATGGAAAGTTCCTTGACAGTATGTTGTTTGTCCCATGCTTCTCCATCGTCCGAACTGACCAGAACACAATCAACGAATTTGAACACATAGGGTGCATTGATCGATTTCCATGGCAGGCTGTTCTTACGAAAGACCCGGTACAATTCTTCAACTTTGGAGATATACGCTGCACTTGATTTCAACCGAACCGTTATGGCATGCCTGCCTTCATTGGTTACTATCTCCCCGCGAAATGTCCGATTACTGTTCAGCAGAGATTGGAGTTCCTGTTGCCCACATTCCATGTAGAACGTGAATAATTTCATCTCTTCCTTACGCGCCAGTGCCTCTGAAGCCTCACTCAAATAGACGGTCTGTGGTTCAACATCCTCAGGAATGATCGGGTACAGAAATTCGTGAATGGGGTCCAGATCTTCCCGCGCGCATAACGTGACATATACATCATGTCGTTCCTCCTGCGGCAATACCTCATCGAAAACCCGTTGCTCAATCTGCTTGTTCAGCGTCTCCTGATACTCCACAAGATTAAGAAAAACGCCTGTCATGAGATCTTTGAGCATGCGGCGTTGTTCGAGATCCTCCATCTTGTTAAGACGGTCACGAATCATGTCTTTCATCATGAATCTCCTCCTTCCGATGATTCCTGTTCGTTCACGTCAGCCTCCGTGGTATCGGTGCTTCCGTCAGCCTTGGAGGCAGAATTGCTGCCAGCATTACTTGTCGTTTTTCCAGAAGAAGCACCTGAGCCAGAAGCATCCGCATTGCCATTTCCAGCCGAGGTGCCATTACCAGCGGAAGAACCGTTCCCCACTGTATTGCCTGTACTCACACTTCCTGTACTCCCGGTCATATCCGAGGTTACGCCCGATGTATTTGGTGAATCTAATCCTGCCGTATCCTGCGTAAGATCAGCCGCCGGTATCGGTGGGTTCAATTTCTCATCCAGTTTGTTTATTTTCCGCTCCATGGCCAGCACACGTTCCAGCATATCGATCTCCTGATAAATTCCCTGTGCCGAAGCATAGGCATCCATGGCTCCGCTGTAGTCTCCGGCTTCATTGAAGCGGTCACCCTTCTGTTCCAGCGTATCTGCCTGAAGCTGCCGGGATTGCCGTTTGATATCTGCACGTTTGGTCTCGGCCGTCTCCAGTTGCGTAGCAATTTCCTTCAGCGCATCTTTGTAAGCTGTCTCCGTAGCGGCCGTTCTGGCCCGTTTATACAAAATGATTGCTCCACTGTAATCTCCGTTCTGGAGTTTCAGATCGCCCTCGGTGATCCAGTCTTGCACTTGCTGGAAGGTGGTCATCTGCTCCAGGCGCTCCTGAATAACTTCCCGGTTGAACATGCTATAGGATTCAGACAATTCCAATGCTTTGGTGTAACTCGCGGTTGCTTTGGTAATGTCGCCTTCTTTCAGGTGAGCTTCCCCATCAACCAGCGTCTGGGCAGCAGACATCTTCGCGGTCAACAGCTTTTTATGTATCGGGTCCTTGATTTTGATGGAATTATTGCGTGCAAGGCTGTAGTCCGAGACCGCCTTGGCATACTCTTGTTCCTTGACGTACTGGTCTGCGGTCTGTTCATATTGCAGCATATCTACGACCAATTCAGCTTTTTTGGCTGCACTTTTCACCGCGTAGAATATGCCGGCTCCACCAAAAATCAGGAGCATGACCAGCATGATGGCAATCCGCTTAATCCATTTCTTACGGTTCTTGGGCTCTTCATGAAAAATCTTGTTCACATATATGGCTGCCGCACTATAATTCTCGATACGGGCACGCTGCTTGCTAAGCATTACTTCTTCAAGCGTATCCGCCAGTGTCTGCGGGTCATTGGCACCTTCAACCGCATCGATCATCTCGGCATCCTGAACCCCTTCCCATAATCCAGGGGTGCAGAGCACAAGTACATCGCCATCGGCCAGCTTGATCTTATCCGATACATACGGCCTGATCATGCCAGGTTTGCCCGCGTATTCGTTCAGATTGCCGCGTTCATCGTGCTGATCCACGCGATCCTCTGCAATCTGGCCTTCGGCTGCCAACTGGACAGCAACGCTATGATCTTTGCTTTTTAGTGCAAGCCGATTTCCACGAAAATGATACAACCGGCTGTGTCCGGCAGATGCCCACACCATACGTGTATAATCTGTCACAACAATGACGAATCCCGCTTTGAGCCTGACTCGGCGGCTTTCATACTGCAACCATTCATGGGCAATCTTGATATACTCTGTTAGTCTGCGTTTGGACATGGTTGGCTTTTCCAAAAAGGATTCCAGAATGGTCTGCACTGTGATCTGTGCGCTATTCACTTCCGTATCTGTATCCAGGCCATCTGCAATGACATAACAGGCCCAATCTTCCAGCTCAACGCAGCCGTAGAAATCCCGATTCTTCAGGAAAGATCCTGCTTCCGAGACAAAAGCCGTCTTGAATTCACTGTTCTCCTTCCTCATCCGTCTCCCCATTTCCCTTCCCTGTGCGTTGCCTGATCCGCTACCATCCTTGCTCCAAAATGATAATCGTGGCATTATCCTGATGCACGAGCTGTTTTTCTTCAATCAAATCAATGATGGTCTGGGCTGCATCAAATGGCGCCATGTCTTTCGCCAGTATAGTCTCCAGTTCCATCTCAGTAAGGGAGTTGTACACCCCGTCACTGCATAACACAATCTTGTCCGCCGGTTGCAGTGCAAACGGCTCGTCCGCGATTTCCATTTGTTTAAAATGGTCGTACCCCAAATAGTTGACCAGCCTTTTGCGCTGCGGATTATCCAACGCCTCCTGCTCCGATATCTCTCCAGACATATACTGTTCTTCGAGTTGAGTTTCCAGTGTATGTTTATGATTGATAGCAAGTAGCTCACCTTTGCGAAACACGGCCAAAATGCTGTCCCCTACTGCGCCCCAATACAGCTCCCTGCCCTTGATCATGGCTGATACCAACGTCGTTCCTCCAGGAACGCCAAGTAAATTGCGAAGAATCGCCTGATTTGCTGCATGGGAAGATGCATCCCAAAACTCCTCTGGATCAGGAAACCGCTCCAACTCTTCGAACTCACGGATAAATATTTCTACAGCAGTTGTACTGGCTACTTTCCCACCAGATAAGCCGCTAATTCCATCGGCAAGTACCGCGAGCACACCATATGGCTCCACGGCACAGGCAAAATAATCATCCTGCTCACTGCGAGCACCAATGGTCTGTCCATTCCCGATCTGAACACCTACTGGCCTATCGTCACGTTGCCTTACCGGAATCCGGCTTCGGACGAATAACAACAACCAGATCGACAAACAGCCTGCTGCAAGAACCCAATAAGGCGTTAGCTCCTTGTCGTTCCACAAGATCATGAAGGTATTCACTGTTGCTCCCATTCAAAATGCACACCACATAATGGGATGAAAATGAATTTGCTGCGTCCCAATTGAATGACGTCGTACGCAGCCAGTTCCACCGGAGAATAGACCGCTTCGTTGTTATGGTAGGCAAGGCCGGAAGCATCACCGGGCAGCAGATAGAAATTGCGTTTTTTGGGATCATATACAATCACCGCATGATTACGCCTTGAAATCGTGTTATCCCCAAGGATTCGAACATGCATCTCTTCCGAACGCCCAATAAAGTTCTTTTCAGCCATAATTCGATAATCCTGGCCCATCTGTGGACCTTCGATGCACACCATCCATCCCGTTACCGGTTCAATTCCTGTCGTTTCTCCCAGGTATGGCATCGTTCTGTCATCCTCTGCCGTGCGAGGCGCGCGTGGGATTGCTCCCCCTGCTTCACTATTGCCGGAAGGCGGTGACTCGACGGCCAGATTGCAATATGGACAGGTGTTTCCGTGCCGTCTCGTGCTGAACATATGTCCGTTTCCACATCTTGTCAGACTCATTTCTTTTCATTCCCCCGTAAGTTTGTATGATGGTACGCCAACGTTATTTCACCAAAATGCGGGTATTGGCAATATAAATTAAGTCTCCTGCCTCAATCAGGCTGGGTTCTTCGATTTCCAATTTGGATGATCTGCTTTGATTTCCCTTACGTACGCCCACGCCGCTGGCGGAGTCAATATCCTCGATAAACCATTGGCCCGAAGCTTTGTTCAGCACAGCATGTTGCGGACTGATGAGGGAAGCATATGGAGTATCGGACAGATCAATGTCCGCCTCACTGTTCTTCGAACTTTTTCCGATCAATACACTTGTCTCACCCTGAATGTACCATTCCTTCACACTTGTACCGTCATCGTCCAACAGTACGAGTTTCACAACCCGTGAAGACAACTTCTTCTTTTCCCTCTTGCTGGCAGGTAAGTATTTAAAAAACAGGTATGCTCCCCCGGAGAGGACCACAATAATTCCAGTTATCCACTGGGCACTCATGTCCCGGTTAATGATGAATATGTAATACAGCACGGCTAACGAAATCATGGCGACGCATGCGTCAACCCCTATCGTCATTACCGACCTTCCTCGTTTCACTTCCATAACCTCCGCCTGAACCGGCACGATCCATTACAGGCCACCGGCTTACTTTTTTCGAACTCCGAAATATCGGTCAAACATGGCGGACATATCCATTCCTTTGTTGGGATCGGCTTTGCCACTGTTTGAGCTTCCCTTGCCTTTGGGGCGATAGCCAAAAAATTGTTCAAACTGTTCCTGCATTCGTGATGGATCCGACCATACCTTATCGGTATTCATAGGTCCATTTTGGGCTTGTCCACTCTTTTCTCGTGCAGTACTGGATGTTGCTCCATTTGGTCCTCCTGGGTTCCCTGTAGATCGAGGTTGCTGATTGTATGCAGCCCTTAACTCGGGATTTCCGAGTGTGCTGTAGGCCTCATGGACTTGCTTGAAACGCATCTCTGCCTGCGGATCTCCCCCATTAACATCCGGGTGGAATTTCTTCGCCAATTGACGATAAGCCTTCTTGATCTGCTCCGGAGAAGCTTCACGTTCCACACCAAGCACGGCATAATAATCATTCATGGTATTCGTCCCTGCCTCCCTGCCGTATTCGGGCGTAAATAAAGATTAAGGGGCACCAAGGCCCCTTAACATGACAGAATTATTCTGGGCCAGCCATAACTGACCCGGAACATCAGCTGCTCCCTTTTATACCGGGAAGCCGCCTTCAATTTTAGTGAATTCCGTTTTGTCTTTTTTCTGTTTGATGAACAGACTGAATTCACCCACGCCTTCGGTATCTCCGAAACGTTCTGTGTAATCCACAACGAACGCGTTAGGCATGTAAATTTTGCGTACCACTTGATCCGCCGCAACCACTTCAAGGGTTACTTTACGGTAGCAATCTGCTTTTTCAGCTGGAACGAGTGACCACAGAGCAAGTTTCATCGTGTCATCTGCATTGTCACCGTCTGTTGCTGTAATAATTTTGCCACTGATGCGAAGTGTTGCACCTACATCTGTGGATCTAGCGTTGGAATCATCCGGTGTATCTGTGTCATACACTACTGTGCGGATATTATCCATTCCCAATTCGATTGTTTCTGCGCCTTCTACTTTCAATACAAAACCCATTAATAAAAACCTCCTTAAGATTAGAAAACAATGTGCCCGGCATGCTCTCCATCTGGGGAGAGGTACCGAAATATATGTATAAGGTCAGCCAGTAAAGGCCGCCTCTAACACCAAAATGAATGTCTATAATTCGTTGTTTAAAGAATCATATTCCATTTCTAAAACTTGTACCCACTCCAGTTTCTTACACCTTCATCGCGCTGGTGCCTTTGGTAATCATGACCTCCAGGTTCTTCACGTTGCCGTTAAATACCAGGTCAATGTGGCACATATTGCTCTTCTCATCGATGATAAAGCTCATATCGTCACCTTCCTGAATGATCGAATTGATCGACCCTCGGGTTCCCAGCCACCGACTCTTCTGACTGCTCGGATTGTTGCTGAAGAATTTGACGATATTTTCATGCTTGAAATCACCCGTCTGGAAACGGAGCAAGCGCTCAATGTAAGTACTTACGAGTGTTTTATACAAGGAATCAAAGCCATCTTCGGACATCGCCATGCTTCTCGCTTTGTATACCGTGATCCGCTTGATGTCGCTATCCTGGATTTGGGCATTCTCCGATGAGAAAATAAATCCAAAGTTTTTCCGGTTAATCGAATCCTTGATGGTGTTCGTGAATCCGGAGATTTCTTTGGTCATCGTAGTCACTACACGCAGACTGTTATCCCCTGCCTCAATATCAAAACGCACACCTGGATAATCCCGGTTCACGGTTTTGAATGCGCCTCGTAGATACTCGGGGCACTGATATGCAGCCACAATTCCGGCAGATACATAAGACGCACCGACATACACACCTTCAATCCACAGCTTCAGAATGTCTTCTTTCTCCTTGGAAAGTTCCACACCATTCTCTGTCTGAAGCATACGGCTGTCGATAACGACACCCGATTTCTCTTTCGGAATGATGGTGAAATTCGGAGCACTTGGAATGGCGAATTCGCTGTAGTCCTTGCGAGTTAATACCGCGCATTTATCAATATATTTATCGATGCCCGCAGTAGCCATGCTGCTGAATGTAGTCTCTTCTCCGGATTCAAAGCTGAAGAATACTTGTACTTTGTAGTCTTTAACGACTTGCAGGAGCATGGACAGGGATTCCATACTGTTTCCATCTTGTTTAACCACTTTCTCGTTACCACGGAAACGGGCTCGGCTGACTTGAACTTGTCCCGTATTCTCCAGTTCAACGGAAGGAACAATACCGAACCAAATGGTGTCGGTAAAATCATTCTTGGCATTGACTGTGTTGAGATAGGTCTCCAGCCGCGGAATGTTACTGCTCTTAACCAGCATATCCAGCTTGGCATTGGCAATCAGCATGGAAGGCAGCATGCCTTTGTTTTTGGTCGCATATTGATCAAAGAACATTTTGACACCCAAAATTTTCTCTACCAGCGGTTTTACGGTTTTTACAAAGTCATCCTTGGCGTTCTTGTAAAATTCCAGGTATGTATTGTAATTCTGTACTTCAACTGCCGTATCGACATCCGTCTGAACCGCAGGCAGTGGGCAGAATGTACGAACGACCAGATCCTGTACATACGGTGAAGGTGCCTCGGAGAGTGAATCATAATCTTCGGCAAACACCTGAGTCAAATCTGTGCTTGTCGACTCATCCAGGAGCATCAACTCGTTGTTATCACTCTTTGGAGCTTCGATAATTTTCAATTCTCCGCTCTCACCAATCGTGAGTTGTCCTACCTGAATCGCTTCGGAAGAAGTTTCTTCTTGAGCACGGCCCAGCAACAAGCGGGTTTTGATATCTTCGATGGCCAGTGGCAGCATCGCCATGACATTGTTATAGTTCCGGCTCGCATCTTCAAACATGACATTAAGTTTATCCCCGATATCCAACTTCTTCGGGTCCCCGTCATCCAGCTTCTCATGCTGGCCGTACATGTAATGAATTTCTTTCCGTACCTGCCGAATGTCATCCATAACCTTTTTCGGTGAGATCATATCCAGCAAATTCTCAAACTTAAAATCTACATTCGTAATCCCCTGACTACGTTTGGTATCGATCAGGGTAAACAACATTCTCAGGAAGTCATTGCTATGATCAATTTTGATCTCAGAGATTGCTTCATCCGGAATCCCTTCGGGCTTTTTGAGCGTATACATGACTTTCTGGTTTACCGCATTGAAAAAGGAATACACACTGGGAGAAAACTTGTCCAAAAACTCATCGAAGCTTCGTACAAGCAGGTGTTCATTGATCTCCTTGATCTTGTCGTCATTCAGACTGTCGATCCCTTTTACGTCACCGACAATCGTAATCAAATCCATTTTCTCAGGATTGATCTCTTCAAAAAGCATCGTTCGGTTCGTTTGATTAATAATATCCATTCAGGCAACATCCCCCTAATGATGGTTCATTCGGGCGAATGCTTCCCCCCCTCCATCAATTTTTGACACTCCGCACGCTCTATCAGTCTTTGGTCATGATCTAAGAGAATCATCTTCTCAGGCGCTCACAAGTCCAATAGAACGAGCTGTCAACATATGACTGGAACTTATGTACCAGATTATGCCGTTTGCTTTGGAGATTTATGGAATTCATCTTAATCATCAGCGATATGTTTTGTCAATATTCCCCTATATAGGTCTAAAAGCTCATTTATGTGACTTCGATATACCTATAGAACTAATTTCCGATTTTCGCTTCACTTCCCTTCGAATCATGCCGATGATAAAGAATATCCTATAATCTGGATGATGTTCAATGATTTAAAATTAGTAGAGTTTTACTCCTAATCAAGAGGAAATCGCCTTAACGTATGCGGTGTTGCAATATTTTTAACTTATTGAAACTACGCATAACGGGGTTATATCGTGTAGAAAAAAATTTTTTTTCAACAAAAATTAGTTTGATATCAAAAACATTTGCAGTACCCAAAACAGAAAGGAGATTCAAAGCATCATATGATATTAATAAAATTCAAAAAAGCAATTTTCACTCTCTTGTTCATCAGCTTTTTAATTCCAGCATGGGACATTGGGGAAATACACGCAGAATCATCTGTCAAGACCCACGCGTACGAAGGTCTCGATGCCATGTTTGTCCTGGATGTTAGCTACTCCATGAATGAGACCGACAAAGATCGCATTGCCGAAGAAGTTATACATATGTTTATGGATATGAGTAGTGGACCTAAGACCCGATTGGGATTCGTAGCCTACAATGACAAGATCACTTCATCCGTACCACTGATGGATATTTCATCCTCTGGAGCTCGCAATAATCTTCGTAGTCGTGTGGATGGCTTAAATCGTTCAGGATATACAGATCTCGGACTTGGCTTACGCCGAGGTGCTAGCCTGCTTGAACAATCCCAGACGGACAAGCGTAAACCATTTATGATTTTGCTCTCTGACGGAGAAACCGATTTACGAGGATCGACGAGCAGAACACCTGCCGACTCATCCAAAGATGTGGACAAGGTTATTGAGATGGCACAACAAGCTGGTTATCCCATCTATACTGTAGGATTAAACCGCGACGGTACGGTTAACCCGGCAGAACTGGAGCGCATCGCCAAAGAAACGGGTGGTTCTTCCTTTATCACCGGAAGTGCGGACGATCTGCCTGAAATCTTCAATCGTATTTTTGCAGATCAGATTCAATCTGTTCTTGTATCTGTAGCGGCTGTGACTGCAACCGGAGCAATGCAGGAAGTAATCGTGGATATTCCTAACTCCAGCATGGCGGATGCCAACATTATCATGCTCTCTGATCATGCTGTCTCGGAAGCTCAGCTCTATTATCAATCGAGCAATGTCAGCTTCATTCGGTCTGATAAATATGCTCTGATGAAGATCATTCGTCCGGTCAAAGGACAGTTCAAACTGAAATTCAAAGGCCGTAGCGGTGATCTGGTGAAGATTAACCTATTAGGGAATTACAACGTCTCTGCGGTCGCAAATATGGCAACGGAGCAGCCAGTCAAGGGGAAGAGCATCACATTTGAGGCATCACTCTACGATCAGGCTGTGGACCCTAAACCCATTCAGGACTTGGATGTGTACAAGGGACTGGAAGCGGAACTCATTATAACGCCATCTAGCGGAAAAACAGAACGTATCCCTTTGACCAATACAGGCAGCGGGTTTACGGGAAAATACACTTTTCCCAAGTCAGATCTGTACACATGGGGACTACGGATCGATGGTCCAGACTTTTATCGGGAAATTACTCCGGTTGAAGTAGACATTACGAATCAAGCACCCGTAGCCACCGGCGAATCCATGGTGTTATCCAAAGATGACAGCAATACAGATGTCGACCTGAACAACTACTTTAAGGATGCCAATAATGATCCATTAACGTATGTCCTTGCTGAAGGTGGAAATGAACGCAAGCTCGGGGAGGCCATCATTGAAGGTAACCTGTTGCGATGGTCCTCTCTTCACACTGGAAGTTCGACCATTAAGGTGACAGCAACGGATTCTGAGGGAGCCAGTATAACAACAGATATTTCGTTGCAAATTCATTCTTTACGTGAAAAGGTACTCCTATATACAGGGTTGGGCCTGCTTCTTGCTGGTGGAATTTTCGCACTGTATTGGTTCGTATTGAAACCAAAACCCGTATTCCGCGGAAGACTGGAAGGATACTTTCTAGCTACAGCGAACGGAGAGGATATACCGGTGACAAATTGGCCGCTGACTTCATTGGACCACCGAAAAGTAAGTCTCCGTGAGCTGTTTGATCGAATGGATATCGGGGTCAAAGTACCGGAGTCGGGACGAATCTGGCTGGAAGCCGGTAAAAAAGAAACATTATTGGTACGGCACGATACAAATTGTACGGTTGTCCGAGGCCGAACTCCAGTGAAGCGCAGACATACGGAAGCTATGGAGTACAACGAAAAGTTGTACATTACGTTTGAGGATGGCGTTACGGAGATCGAAATTCGTTACAAAGCCATCAAACCAAGTACCAACATCTATGTAGGACAAAAGAGAGATTCACAGTAAACACCGTGTGATAACTACGTGGAAATGAAGCACACTGATGCATGCCTTCTATCAAAATATAAAAGAAAACAAGCCAGTTCGTCCCCTTCAATGGTAAGAACTGGCTTGTTTATGTTGTTCATATATTCAACTGCTATGCTCATTTAAGTGCATCCACTTTATGAACATAGGTCACGCATGCTTATGCCATCTCATGTTGCTTTTTGGTCTCCACTTCATAGACCTGTGTATGTTCATTCTCGGCCAAAGACCATTCCACCGTTCCAGGTTTACGCACTTTCCACACCCAGGCTTGAACTCGCAACGAGCTTCTGACCCAGGCTAGGGAGGCACAGCGTTTCTCGGAACGAACCGTCAACCCCCAATGAATAACACGAGCGAGCCAAGGATTCACATACTCATTATGTGAGCGAACAGATGGCAATTCATCCTGGAACAACCGCTGTTTCACGTCCATAGGGGGTTGCCCGCATGCCCAATAATGGAGCAGAGCTGCCAAACTATAGATGTCCGACATCGGTCCTTGACTGGATTTCTCGGAATAGAACTCCAGCGGGGAATAACCTGCCGATGTAAATATCACCTGTTTCTCTCCGGATTGCATAGGCCAACGGGTGGCTGAGCCAAAGTCCAGAAGTTTGGGTGTACCGTCCTCCATAACCATAATGTTGGAAGGTTTCACGTCCCGGTGAAGAATGCCTTGCTTATGTATGTAATCCAATGTATCCACCAGTGGAAGCAGCGTCTCCGTTATGAAGGCAGCATCAAGAGCATGATTGTGTTCATTCAGATACTCGGTCAATGTGATTCCCGTGCAGTATTCCGTAACCAGATACCCCGTATCATTTGCTTCAAAATGATCCAAATACGAAACAATATGAGGATGGTCCAGTTTCGATAACAGTTCACCTTCAAGCAGAAATGCAGCCAGTAGCTCCTGATATTGCCCACCGTATCCTCGTGAAGAACAGAACACTCTCCGCTTGTCTGCCTGACGTTCAGCCAGTCTCTGTGGGAAAAATTCCTTAATGGCTACCTTGGCACCCGTGTTACGATCTCGTCCTGCATATACAATAGCCAACTCACTGCTGGCTAATACCTGTCTTACCTGATATGTATCATTTATAATCACATTGCGCTGCAATGTCATTTTACAATTGTCTTTTCTCATAACAGACCTCTTTTCAACCTTGTCGATCGGAAGACTTTCCGCGTAAATGCATCATTTGGTTCAACCAGTCAGCCATTCATCGCCAACTATACATATAAACCAAATGATGCAATTTGAAACAGCTTAACGCGAAATATTTAAATATTAATGATATCAGGCCTTCTACGATCTACTGCTAATCCCTATCCACACTATTCTATAGAAGAAAAGCATTCTCTTATATAGAGTATCGACAGATAAAGCGAATTACTTTATTAAACTGGAGAAAAACATTTCTCATCCTTCATTTGCAGCTTTTATTAATAATTCTTTTGTAAAAACTGCTGTATTTCCTCATTCATCTGAACCAAAACGTCCTGTGAAGGAAAATGTCCTGTATCATACTTGATGGCTTGAACATTTTGAATAATCTTTTGAGCCCGTTCAATGCACTTATCCGCAGGGAAAAAGACATCCTTCTCCCCTACCAACAACAAGGTTGGTGACGTATAATTCACCAGTTCTTCTCGCTCCGTGAGCTTGGGCAGATCCTGATCTATGCTGACGTATTTAAAAAGTTTGCCGATAATGTTTTTATCCATTTCTTTCATGCAGTTGCACGACATGTTGTCCGTAATTTTTTGCAAAGAAGATGGTGAAGACGTCATGCGGTACTTGACGAGCGGCAGCGTGATATCCTGAGCTGTTTTAATTTTGGAGTTGACCGCAAGACCCGCAGGAGCAACCAATACGGCACACGAGATGCGTTCCGGAATATAGGTAGCCAGTCTGAGAATAATGCCTCCTCCAAACGATGGGCCGATAAACGCACTCTTTTCAATATCATAGTAATCCAGCAGATCCGACACCCATAAAGCCAAACTATCAAACCGTGTGGAGATACTCGCTTCCTCACTATAACCAGGATGACCAATCGTATCAGGAGCAATAATCCGGTATTCCTTAAATAAGGAAGAGAACCAAGACAACGTCATCGGATTCACACAATTACCGCCTTGGAGAATAAATAACGGCTTGCCATCTAGAGGACCCGTCAATAAAACATGCGTCTTGCCAAAACGCGTCTCTACATACTCCCGAGTAAATTTCTCACCCAACTCGTTCAAATAAATCTCATACTCTTCAAGTATGCTGCTCTTGCCTTCTTCACTTCTATAAATGGAACTCATGTCTGCCTCCTGCAATATATACTCAAATAACCCATTCTAGTGAATGGACTTGCTAATCAATGGACCAAAAAGATAAAGAGGGCCTGCAGATGACAGGCTCCTCCATATGTTTAACTAATCATATTCAGATGATTATAGAGCGGAAACTGGAAATTGTAAATATCGATTATAATAGACAAGAAATAAAGGAGGCATCCTTTGGAAAAATTCCTACTTTCGTCCGTAATCTGCCTTGATTTCGCCCCACTGCTTGGTCTGCCATTTTAGCACTTTATTGCTGTACGTATTCGTCTGGAGCCACTGCTCCGCACGATCAATCATCAGCCAGATCTCTTCCGTGGAGTTGTCCCGTGCTAACGTCGTGGCTACTTTTTTCTGCTTTAGCCATTTCATGGCATTGACCGAGTCGGTATACACCGTTTTGGTACTGCCTTCTTTCTTCAGATGTGCGAGGGCATGTACAATGGCCAAAAATTCGCCCAGATTGTTCGTGCCTTTGGAGATCGGTCCAACAGAGAAAATAATCTCACCAGTGCGGGTGTCCACCCCTTTGTATTCTACAGGTCCAGGATTACCGCGTGTACCCACATCAACGGAGACGCTGTCATAATCCACTTCCTCCGACGTTTCCATGCCTGCGCTTCTTCCGCTCCCAGCCGACTTCGTCTTCGACGCTCCGCCTGCACTTGAACCCCAGTTCCCTTTCCATCCAGCACGATACGCTTCTTCTGCGGCTGCTTTGGACTCATATGATTTATATTTTGCTCCGGTATAATGATCCGTCTGCGCTTTGCAATCTGCCCATGTGTTATACACACCAGGCTTCTTGCCTTCCCAGACAACATAGTATTTCTGTTTTGCCACTGTGACCCGCTCCTTTGTTCACTTCATCAATACCCTATTGTAAACGATCCGGTGGGCGGAATGAAAGCTACGGATTTAGCCAACTGCATAATTCCCTCATCTCCAGAACAGCCTAAGAAGCAAAGAGCAAACTGGAATAGAAAGGAATATACGTATGGACTGGATATGGAAATCCGTTTTACTTGTACTTGTCGGCATGATCCTGCTGCGAATTGCAGGACGCAAGTCAATCTCCCAGATGAGTGTGGTTACAACGGTCATCATGATCTCCATTGGAACAACGATTGTGCAGCCCATCGCAAATCATGAGCTAGGCAAAGCGATTGGATCAGCATCGGTATTCATTGTGACATTGCTTGTAGTGGAACAACTGCAATTGAAATTTAATTTTTTTGAACGGCTCATGAGTGGCACTTCCAAAATCGTGGTAGAGGACGGGAAGGTCATTATCCCGAATCTGAAACGTATGCGTTACACGATGGATCAGCTCGAGATGCACCTGAGGAAGGAAGGTATTACGAGTGTGGACGATCTGGAGACGGCAACGGTGGAACCCAATGGTCAACTCGGTTATGTTCTGAAACGACATGCTCGTCCCGTGACGATTGGAGATCTGGAAGAGATCCTACGAAGTTATGCAATTACACGTAATAGCCCAGCAACGGGAGAACACTCTCAACAAGACAACAGCAACAATTCTTCAACGCATAGTGATAACTCCTCAGATATTTTTCAAGAAGTCAGCAAAGGTGCTCATGCTCATCCCGTTGATCCTAAGCTTCAATAATTGATCCCTACCCCCACCTAAAAAAACAAAAGACCGGCCCTGTGAGCACTCAACAACATCGCTCCAACAGGTACGGTCTATGTTCACTTCATTTGATTATTGCGAAGATTTCTCCACGTCATCCAGACGAAAGATATAGTCCTAATCAACGTGTACTCAGATAAGCGATGCCCAAACCACCCGTAACCGGGTTCTTATAGATTTCACAATCGACATCGAATACCTCACCAATCATCTCACGAGTCAGAATATCTGCCGGTTTGCCATGGACCACAATATGGCCCTTTTTCACCACATAGAGATAATCGCAATATTCTGCGGCGAGTTCGAGATCATGCAGCGCTGCAAGTATACCAATGCCGAGTCCACGGACAATATTTAGAATCTGAAGTTGGTATTTGATGTCCAGATGGTTCGTCGGCTCGTCCAGGATGAGGAATTCAGGTTGCTGTGCCAGGACACGCGCCAGGACCACACGCTGTTTCTCTCCACCAGACAGAGACACGTAATTGCGGTCTGCATGTCCAGTCAGATGTACTTTTTCCAAAGCCTGCTCGACGATTTCGTGATCCCGTTCATTATCCGTCTCCAGCATTTTTTTGTGTGGGGTACGGCCCATCATGACCATCTCGCGTACTGTAAAATCAAAACTCAATTCATTAAACTGGCCAACAACGCCCATGTGTCTGGATACAAGCTTTGGACTGGACTTGAGAATATCGGTATTGTCCAGAAAAACCTTACCTTGCTGCGGTTTGATCACTTTATAAATGCTCTTGAGCAGCGTTGACTTGCCACAACCATTGGGTCCGATCAGTCCGACGAACTGTTTACCGTTCACCTGTAATGAAATATCTTTGATGATGTCCGTGTTCAGCACAGAGATGGATACATTTTCTACGTTCAGCTTCATGTTTAATTTCCTCCAAAACCGTAGCCTTTTTTGACCAGCATATACATAAACATTGGTGCGCCAATCATGGCCGTAATAATACCGATTGGCAACTCCACGCTGGATATGAGGGATCGTGCAATAACATCCGTCCAGATGAGGAAAATGGCTCCAAACAGCACAGATACAGGCATCACCTTACGATGGTCGGAACCCACTAGACCTCTGACGATATGTGGAATAATGAGTCCGACAAAACCAATCATGCCACAGCTCGCCACCATAACACCTGTCACCAAAGCGGTTAACAGCATGTACAGTCTGCGATACACACTCAGATTAATGCCCAGCGTAACCGCTGCTTCATCCCCCAACAACATCGTATTAAGAACTCTGGACTGTAAAAGGAAAAATAGAATCGCCACCAGCACGACGATACCCACGAGTGGAAGCTTGTTCCATCCTGAAACCGCCAGGCTGCCCATGGTCCAGAATGTCACCGTTTTGATGCCTTCAGCATTGTTGGCAAAATAAATAATAAAGTTCGAAAAAGCGCTGCATAACGCGTTAATCACCATTCCGGCAAGCACCAGCTTAACCGACGTCATTTTCCCCCGAATCCCTGCCAAAGTCAGGACCAGTAAGGACGCACCCATCGCACCGGCAAAGGCCCAGAAAGCCACCCCCGTCTGACCTAACCACCCAATCGCACCGAATCCAATGAGAATTGCAAAAGTTGCTCCAAGTGAAGCGCCTGAGGATATACCCAGTATGTAAGGATCAGCTAGCGGATTCTGAACAGCAGCCTGCATAACAGCACCGCACAAGGCCAATCCTGCACCGATAAACATCGCCATCAGCACACGTGGAAAACGAATCTGCCAGATAATATCGGTAAAGGAGCCTGCCTCAATGGGTGTTGCCCCCCACTGAAATCCTGTTAATTTGGTTAAAAGAATACGATATGACTCCGCCAGCGGAATACGAACCTGTCCAATGGAAACCGCGATCCCTACAGATATAATCGTAATCATGATTAAAGCTGCAATCAGTATAGCAAACCCGGATTTACTATGAATCAGAGACTCTCTTTTCCCCATACGCTGTGTCTGAACCTGAACCGTCTGTGCCATCTCTTCCCCCGTCAATTCATATAAAATGTAGAACATCATAAATTTAGCTATTTACAACGTGTTTTCTCGGATTATAATTGAGAATGATTATCTTTGTCAATTTAAAACACATAGAAACGGGGTTCATCATTTAATGAAATTCACATCCGGAAGCATGTTGAGAATACAAATAAAACGACGTATCCGCTCACAATTGAGAATTTCATGTAGGTAAAGAGCTGGTTGTAGGTGCAAGCCCGGATCTGGTACTCGTTCGGGGCGACCTGTTCGCTGATGCAGACTGGGGCGTAGGTACCGTCGACGGATTGAATGTCATGAATATCCGTACGTTCGTGCAAACGACGAATCATAAAGGCTCACTCGATAGCCTATATAGTGATATTGCACAACTTGGGCAGATCTTCACGGAACAAAGCTTGACATTAGTTTGATAACAAACTATATTACACGTATGAAAACAAGAGACGCTATTTCACTCATATCCAAAATTAAAGAGAAGGTCAACCGCTTTATCCTGGGCGAGATGGCTGAGCAGGGAATCCAGGATCTCGCTACGTCCCATGGGGATATTATCTATGCCCTGTACAATAATCACAGGATGAATATGGCTGAAATCTCCAAAAAAATTGGCAAGGATAAATCCACGGTGACTGCACTTGTGGACAAATTGGTGCGGACAGGATACGTCGTTAAGGAGCGTGATGCAACAGATTCACGAGTTGTTCATGTGGCTTTGACTGCAAAAGGCGAAGAATTAAAGCCAGTCTTCGAAGAGATATCACAGCGCATACTGGACGTGTTTTATGCGGACGTTACGGAAGCGGAGAAAAAAGAACTGCTGCGAATTTTAATGAAAATTCATAGCAACTTCTAATTTTTTTTGGAGAAATAGTTTGATATCAAACTAATAGTTTAGAGGAGGTTTTTGGTATGACGGACTACACACAATTTTTACCGGAACATGAGGTAAAGAAGATCGGAGAACATGATTTACACTTGGAGATATTCGCAGGAACCCCGCTTCATGACGAAAAAACAACGACCAAGAAGCCCCCACTGCTGTTCGTACACGGTGCATACACAGGCAGCTGGATGTGGAGCAAATATATTCCCCACTTTGTCCAGCACGGTTGGACCTGTTATGTCATGAACCTGAGAAGTCACTACAAGAGTCGGGTCATGGATATGACAAAGATTACGTTTGACGATTATTTGGAGGATATTCGTGAAGTGTTAGCCGAGTTCAACGAGCCTCCCGTTCTCATTGGCTTTAGCATGGGTGGGATTCTCAGTCAAAAGATTGCAGAAACCGTTACTCTGGCAGGCCTGGTTGTGATCGACGCCAGTCTGAGCAAGGAAGTCCATGAGCTAATCCCCTACCCTGAAAGTAATCGTATCACACCTGGAATTATCATGCCTGCACCTGTCCGTGATGAACTAACCAGTATAGATGAGACGGCAGAAGACATTGCTTTTCAGCTTAAATATCTGCAATCGGAGTCCGCGAAGGCATTTGCTACCTTTTCAGTTCTTTGTGGAGCCGATGGAGTATCCATTAATGGTGACCTTATCCATTGCCCCAGCTTGGTGATCAAGGCTGTCTCCAGTGAAGACGAAGATCAGAGAGGCAAATTAACCGCCAAGCAGCTGCATGCTGCATATGCCGGACTGTGGGATACGACCCATACGGGTTTACTGGTAGGCCAACGGTACATGGAACCTGTCGATATCATCCTTAATTGGATGAACAGACAGTTCCCCTTTGAATTAACGGAAAAACTCACAAATTAAAATAAATACCATGTTAAGACCTCCTTTTTACCTTTAATCCTGTATGCAAAAGTTTGATTTTTTCAGATAAGCTTATATGCATAGTTCTGGATAGGATTAAAATATAAGAAATGAGGTTTTATTCATGGCCATTAACACACCCCTCCCAAAACAAAGGGAGCTGCTTTCCATATCTTCAGAACGCCTTCCGTGGGCTGGGCTACTTGCTTTAGCCATGGCGGGATTCATTTGCATCCTCACTGAAAGTCTGCCTGCGGGACTGCTGCCGCAAATTGCAAAAGACTTGGGGATCACAGAGGCTCTTACCGGACAGTTGGTGACTCTTTATGCCATTGGATCACTTGTTGCTGCCATTCCCTTGACTGCTGCTACACGCGGATGGAGACGCCGACCTCTTCTGCTGGCATGCATTAGCGGTTTTCTTGTCTTTAACACCGTTACCGCCTTATCCTCAGATTATATCCTGACACTTACTGCTCGTTTTATGGCGGGAGTCTCTGCGGGTGTGTTATGGGGAATGACAGCAGGTTATGCTCGTCGGATGGTCCCGGATTCGTTAAAAGGTAAAGCCATGGCTGTGGCTATGGTCGGCACACCCGTGGCACTAGCCCTTGGTGTTCCAATCGGTAGTTTTCTCAGTTCTTATATCGGCTGGCGCCTCATCTTCGGGATAGTATCTCTTCTGACCGTAGCTCTAATCGTATGGGTTCTCTGGAAAATGCCGGACTTTGCCGGAGAGCCCGCTGGGGAACGTCTTCCGCTGCACAAGGTGTTTTTAATTCCGGGAGTTAGGCCTATTCTGTTTGTTGTTCTGGCCTGGATGCTTGCCCATAATATCCTATATACCTATATTTCTCCCTACCTTGCCCAGACCGTATTTGCTAACAGAGTAGACTTGATTTTGCTCATTTTCGGTATTACTTCCATTGTTGGAATTTGGTTAACCGGAATGCTTATTGACCGGTTTTTGAGGAGATTGGTTATCATTAGCTTGGCATCATTCGCTCTGGCCTCTGTCGTGATGGGAATCGCTACTCATCAACCTGTGATTATTATTCTTGGCGTCATGATCTGGGGACTTACGTTTGGCGGGGCCGCGACACTGTTACAAACTGCCATCGCTCAAGCCGGAGGCAAAAGCACAGATGTCGCCCAATCGATGCTGGTTACAGCATGGAATCTGGCGATTGGCGGAGGAGGCATCATCGGGGGCATCCTTCTTGAATTATTTGGAGCAGGATACCTTTCTGGGGTGCTGTTTATCTTGCTCATTCCTGCGTTGCTTGTAGCTATGCGTGCTTATAAATATGGATTTCCCAAGTAAGTAAAATAACAGGAAGGCATTTTGCATGAGTTAAACGTAAGACAAAAGAGGAGTTCACTTGATGTGGACTCCTCTTCTGCATTACATTTCAAAGTTTTATAGACTAGAATCTTATTCTGCCTGTGCCAACAGATTTGGTCCTTCCACGAGATTCTTATGTGCAATTGGAGAAGACATGGTGATTAAAGTCATGTAAGTACCGTACGGATCACACTTGTTCTCAAACTCCTCGAGTCCCTGAATGGTGTCTGTGAGGATTTTCAGCAAGTAATTGTACTCCCCGCTTATCCGATAACATTCCACAACTTCAGGTGACGCACGACAGAAATCCAGGAAAGGATAACAATCCCGCGTACGAAAAAGAACATAGGCTGTGCTTTGCTTGCCCAATTTGGAGGGGGAGATCACGGTTCGATATTCCTCGATGATTCCCTTTTCTTCCATTCGTTTGACTCGTTCAGTAACAGCGGGCTGAGATAACCCCACCAATTTACCTAGTTCGGTCATGGATAATCTCGCCTGATTCTCCAAGTGATACAGAATATGCTGATCTATTTCGTCCATGTGATCCACTCCTTTAAATACATAAGATATATTCAAAAATAACCTTAAGTATATTCGTCAATTCATTATAATGCCTTTAACAAACCATGTAATACAAGATCAATCATTTATATAATAAACACAGTTATCACGAGAAATCAAATACATCAGTTGGTGAGAGGAAGATAAGCATGAGAAAAAAAGACATGACGCCATTGCATAATTATGTGGATGAAGCCATTGACAGAGCTATAAGCGAAAAAAGAATCGTAGGAACAGTTGTACAGGTTGCATTAGGAGGGGAACTGGTATATAGCCGGGCAGCTGGTTTCGCAGACAGGGAGCAAAAGCGTACCATGTCGGAAAACGCTCTGTTTCGACTTGCTTCCGTAACCAAACCTATTGTCTCGACAGCAGCTCTGGCATTAATCTCACAAGGAAAGCTGAGTCTGCATGATCCGGTGACCCGCTGGCTTCCTGCATTCAGGCCCAAACTTGCTAATGGTCAGGATGCTTTAATCACAGTACATCAGTTGATGACGCACACCGCAGGCTTGACATATCGTTTCTTCCAAGAAGATCAGGGAACCTATGAGCTTGCAGGAGTATCGGACGGAATGGATTGGTCTGAAATTAGTCTGGAGGAGAATCTGCAGAGGCTGGCTTCTGCTCCTCTTCTGTATGAGCCAGGAAACATGTGGAGATATTCCATTGCGACAGATGTACTTGGTGCCGTTATCGAAAAAGTAACTGGGATGTCACTACGAGAAGCTGTTCAAACGCTGGTTACTCATCCACTCCACATGACCGACACTGACTTTGTTGCGGTGGATTCGGAACGATTGACAGCCGCATATGCTAATGGTTCTGAAGAACCGCGTCTCCTTCATAATGAGTTGGAGTTGATTCCTTTTATTGAGGGTACTGCTGGCTTCCGACTGTCACCCAATCGTGCGAATCGTACTTCTGCTTACTTATCGGGCGGAGCGGGTATGGTTGGAAGTACCGGAGATTTTCTTACTTTACTTGAAGCATTGCGACAAGGAGGACAGCCTCTTCTTACAGAAGCCGTTGCGGCTGAGATGTCTACCAATCAAATCGGTGATCTCGTGATGCCATACTGGCCGGGCAGAGGGTTTGGCCTTGGTTTTACAATACTTAAAGATCCTGTCGCAGCCGGTACACCGGAATCAGCGGGTACGTGGCGAATGGGTGGAACTTACGGTCATTCCTGGTTTGTTGATCCAAAAGAAGAACTTAGTGTTGCAGCATTCACCAACACGGCACTTGAAGGGATGTCGGGCCAGTATACAACCGATATCTGTGATGCCATCTACGCGAGCATTCGTGAAGGCAAAGAGGCTGCAAGAATTTAAAAAACATAAATACCCGCCCAGTCTGATTGGGCGGGTATATTTATTAACAAAGGTAAGTTTTACTGTCTGTTATTGCTCAAATTTCTCTTTTTGAAAAGATAGATCCCCGCAACAAGGATGAACCACACCGGCGTGACAAACAGTGCAACACGCGTATCCTCGGCCAATGCCAATACCACTAGCACAAACGCCAGAAACGCCAGGATCAAGTAGTTCGAGAACGGATATAGTGGCAGTTTGAAGCGGCTGCGACTCGCCAGTTCCGGCTGAGTACGACGATATCTGAGATGACAGATGACCATGATACCCCAGACAAAGATGAAGCACACGGTCGACACGCTCGTGATCAGTGTAAATACGCCTTCTGGCATGATATAGTTCAGAACAATCGCAATCAAAATAACAATTGTGGAGAAAAACAGCGCGTTGGAAGGCACTTTCCTGTTGTTCAATCGTGCAAACGACTCGGGTGCGTTGTGATCTTTTGCCATGGAGAACACCATCCGGCTTGTACTGAAAATGGCACTGTTACACGCCGAAGCCGCTGATGTTAACACAACGAAATTCACAATGCCGGCGGCAGCCGCAATACCCACAGCGGCAAACACTTGTACAAACGGACTTTCCGTAGGCACAATGGCGTTCCACGGGTAGATGCTCATAATAATCAGCAGTGCGCCAACATAGAAGAGCAGTACCCGGATCGGAATCTGGTTAATGGCTCTTGGAATAACCTTCTCCGGGTTCTCCGTTTCCCCTGCTGTGAGTCCCACCAGTTCCATGCCTACAAAGGCGAACACCACCATCTGGAACGATATGATGAACCCATGCAGTCCATTCGGGAACCATCCCCCATGACTCCACAGATTGGTGAAGCTCGCTGGACCCTGATCCGTGGTAAAACCTTTGAATATCATATATAAACCAACAATAATGAGTGCCAGAATAGCCACGACTTTAATCAGGGCAAACCAGAATTCCATCTCCCCAAACAACTTGACCGTTGCCAAGTTCATGATTAGCAAAATGACTAACGCAATTAACCCTGGCATCCACTGAGGTACATTTGGAAACCAAAACTGTGTATACAATCCAACGGCCGTAATATCAGCCATGGCAATGGAGATCCAACAGAACCAATAGGTCCAGCCTGTAATAAATGCCGCCATATTTCCCAGGTAATCACGCACAAAATCGACAAAGGAATGATACTGCAAGTTGCTTAACAGCAGCTCCCCCAATGCACGCATGATCAGGAACAACACAACACCCGTAATAATGTAGGCCAGCAAGATGGATGGTCCTGTTAGCTGGATCGTTTTGCCTGCTCCGAGAAACAGCCCTGTACCGATCGCACCTCCGATCGCCATCAACTGCACATGTCGGTTCTTTAATCCCCTTGTTAACGTTTCTTGCTGCATGATCAACCACCACTCTCTTTCTGCAAATGCTCTCTACGATGCAAAATATTATTACTCATCATATAATAATCTGCCCAGAATACATATCCCTCCCTTATATATTTTTTCACGGCAAATAGGGCCCTTTTGTAAAAGGTGCCCTCACAAGCCATTTTTGATAATTCATAATTTATAAAATGGGCGTGACTATATAAATTGAACTAAAGAATATTTACACTTGCCACTCCGATGATAGATCAACCTTCCAATCGCTGTTATCTTCAAACTATTTTGATTTTCTTTTATAAAGGTGAAACTCTGGGGATATATGTGAAGCCTATGCTTCACATAAACAGTTAGTTCAAGCTATATAGAATAAATTCCTATTCTAGTAACGGCCATTTTCCTTTAATTTAACCCTTAATGTATCCTCATCCCAACCTTAAAACAGCTCCATCTGATCCACCCTCAAGTCAATTCTTGCCAGCGTTTCAGGGGCATGATCCCGGAAATAAGCATGTTGTACTCGATGGGTCGAATCAATAATTTGCTTGGATGCATCGTTCGTACTCCGAAGACGGCAGCTGTATACAATTGGAAAATAGTCCTGCAAAAACTTGCCCTCTGCATGTGCAGTCAAGGAAATGATCTGAAATCCCAGCTGTTCCGCAATAAAGAATACAGGACTGAGCACATGATCACTCGAAGCCTTTCCAAATGGGTTGTCCAGAATAACTGTACGGTGTAGCTTCATATTGGCTTTGATATACTGACGACGTTCAGCAACGTAGTTCAATAATCCGAGGAATAATGTCATATTCTTACTCCATTTTTCTCCACCCGACCAGCGGTTCGATTGCTCCCAAGAATATGAAGCTCTCGTCACCTGGTGGTCATTCGTCACTTTACGGCAGGTGACCTTCATCGCTTCACCCTTCAATACAACCTGAAGAAGTTGTCTTGAATCGAGCCATTTTTCCAGACTTTTACGCAGATCGCCCTGCTGTGTATTACCAGACTCATCGATGGTATATTGAATCCCCTCTAACTGAGACAGAATCCACTCCATATAGCTGCGAATGCGATCCTTACCGTCTTGCTCTTCCCATTCCGGGATAGAAAAACTGAAGATTTCCCGCCAACCTTCAACGGATTTAATCCGCGTCTTCTTCGGCAGCTCTTTCAATTCCTGTACAATTCGCTTCAAATGCGTGTGAATCCTCTGAATAAACTCTTGCAGATCACGATCATAGGTCTGAATCGTTTCTTCCATGATGTGAATTGCCTTCTGAATTCTCGACTCCATCGTCTGTCTGAATTCAATAACTTCTGCATAGGAATCTTTCAATTCGATCCCCTGGATGGCCATTTGCCGAAGTTTCACTTCCTTGACTTTGGAAATACAGAAATTTTTAAAGCTGTCCCTACCTTTGCCAACGATACTCTGCTCCCGCTCCTTCTTTTGCAAACAGGATTTGAGCTCAGTGACAGAGCGCTCGCTAAGCTCCATGCGAGCATAAGTAAAATCCAGTACACGACGTTCCTCCAAATGTGCAGGATGTATCCGTTCGTCATTCATACGATGCACGAGGGTATGCTTATCCCATAGCTGCAGCACACCATTCAGTTCATTAATCTGATGTTCTACGGCATCGCTTCGCTGTTGCCATTCCTTCTTCTCTAGCTTTAGCTTTATATTTTCCTGTTGCAGATTCAGCTTAACTGCCTTCAGGTCATCGTCAAACCGGGCTGGCTGCTTCTCCGGAAATTGAATGCTAAACTGCTGTCGTAAAATTGTCATGCGTCCTTCATTATTTTGTATCTCAGCCTTTTGTTTTTGTAGCTGTTCTGTCAGCTGTTCAAATTCATCGCGGTATCGTTCGATTCGCTGCCATGCCGACTGCTTCTGCCTCTCCAGCTCGACCGGCAGGTACAGCTCTGTATCCAAATCCAAATCAGAATGCTCACGGAGCAAATCGCTCATTCCCTTTTCCGCCAAAGACCTCTTTTCCCGTTCGTGCCCCTGCTCCATTTCAAGTTGATTGCGTTCTTTCATGATACCGGAGCGCTCCTGCTCCAAGACTTTATGCTCTTCCTTAAGCTCCGTCATCGAGCGGATTGCATCAACATAAACAAATCCCTGCACTTTCCGGTATAACTCATCATTGCGCAACAATTGCAGCCTCGTATTCGCGTCATGGTACTCCTGCTGCACAACAGATTGTTCCTCCAGAACTCTGGTCAACCCATATTTCTTCATCCTAAGCTGTTTTTGCATACCAGACAGTTGCTCACTGATCGGCGCAAGCTCCTTCTCCAGCTTGCCTCGCTCCACACCAAGTACTACATAACTTTGCCCATCCTTCAGCCAGACTCCCAGTTGATGAATCACATCTTGCATTTCAATAAGTTCCGTACGGTATTTGTCCATCGACTCTTCAAGCTGCCTGGATCGCTGTTCATTCTGCTGGATTTCTTGTGTAAAGCGGATCACCCGTTGGCGGCTTGCATAAAGTTGCTGCTCCAACGCCTGGGAATACGACAACGGGTATTTGTGTAGAAACTGCCGAAAAAGATGTTCGGCAGTTTGCCATTTCATCAGTTCCTCTTCTCTATTCTCACGCTCCCGCCTGATCTGCTCGGCCCGCTCCAGCAATCCTGCCTTCCACTGCTGAAAGCCGGCTTCCTCTTCATTTCCCTGCCAATGTGCAGGAACGATCCAATGCTCTTTGGACTCTTGCTTCCCAGTTCCTTGTATCATCGCCGCCGCTTCTGCCGTACTGAGCACACGGATGGGATAAGCAAATTCATCTTTTACAGCCGCGAGCTTCTGCATAAGCAGTTTCTTTTCCCCTTCTGTTGTGACCAGGGTCACGGACCACAGACTATCTTCGCACCGTTCCCAAGCATCATCCCCCAGATTCAGTGCACGAGCATATTCAGTGCCCGTTTGCAGCAAACTGAGTTGTCTTTTCCAAGTCTTGACGAATCGTTCAATGACAGTGTCAGCGAAAAATATCTCCTGTTCATTGTAGTCATCTACATAGCGGTAAGCGAGCCGTTCTTTGTGCAAAAATGTCTTTTTTTGTTCCTGTCTTTTTAGCATCCCTTCCTTGAGCCGCTCCTTGACGGAAGCTTCTTTATCGTATACAGAGGTGAGCCGTTCCCAATTCGGACGCAGCATACCCAACTCACGAACCACAGTGTCATGCTCTTCATTTAGCTGCTTCTGTTGCTGTTCCAGTCTTGCCTTTTCTCGTTCCTTCTCGCGGAGTTCCTCCTCCATTACTCGTCGACGGGTCCGAATGATTTCCTGTTCTTCATTCATCTGCTTGAGCTGACGCATATGATCGATCCGTTTGTCCTCCAACTTTTGCTGTCGTGCAGACCAAACCGGAATCTGCTCCTCAACCTTTTCCAGTGAAGGATTAGCCAGAATAGCGCGAGCAATTTTGTGCTGCTGTTCTTTTTTTTCATCAAATTTGGTCTGTTTCTCATGTAGTTTCAGGTCCCATGACCGGGTCTCAGCAAGAAGCCGATCAATGGTTTTTTTCATTTCAATCTCTTCGATTTTCAGACCCTCAAGAATAGAAGCCTGTTCTGTCAGAGACAGAGATATCTCTTCGTCGTCCAGGGCAAAAGCCGTTCGCAATTCTCCACCGTTTTGTTCCCAGCGCTCTTGCAGCTGCTGCTCGTCCTCATTTTGTTCAAGCCTTTCAAGCTGCTGCTCCACCTGTTGCAAACGTGCCTCGGCCACTTCCATACTTACTCGATGCTCTGAGTATTTCAGTGAATAAAAAGTTCTTGCTGCGTGCTGAAGCCGCTTGTACAGCATATCCGTCTCTTCCTGAACTCGATTTAAGCTGTTCACCAGCACGGAGTGTTCCTGCTCAGCTTCCGCAAGTTCCAGGGATTTAAGCTGCAACTGGAGCTCCTCTTGCTGTTTTGTCCAAAGCTGTAAACGCTCGACAAGCCCGGCCTTCTCCATCTGTTGCTCCCCTTGCTGCTGCCATGCTAACTTCTGATACGCTTTCCCCTCTGCGCGTGCTTCATTGTAACGTTCCCCGGCTTGATGCAGTCCTTCATATAATTGCACATAGTGGCTTAACTCCTGCAAAATCAGCTTATTTTCCTCGATTTGTTCTTTTAATTCCTTATAGCGCTTGAAACCTTCACGATGTGTATTAAATATGTCTACGAAGCTGCCCTTCTCAAAGCCTTCCATTGCTTCTTCAACCGTAGGGATCAGCAGTCTGTCAAACAGCTGTGATGTTGATTTGCAATCATCAAAAAAGTTCTCTATCCCGCCCTCCGTACTATTTATTTTCGCTACAGCCTCCCACTCTGACGCTATAATATGGAAATTCTCTTCAATATAGGCCTTATACTCCTTAAGCGTACCAAAAGTTTGAGCCGTCAGTGGAAAGCGCTGTGCCATCGAGGAATAATACTCTTGCATTTCACCTTTGTCTGCCGGCCTTGTCTTCCCCATATGCTCTTTGACGAACGGGATAGACTCCAGTCCGTTCCCATCATGTTCACCATATTCATAGGTATAACGATAAGAATCAACACCGCTGGTGTTAAGGAAAAGGCTAACGCACGTCATCGCATATCTGCGACGCGGCTTGTCGTTCAAAATCCACTCTATCGCAACATGAGCCGGGCCATTCTCCAAAAGAAGCGTATCTTTGAGCTTTCTCCCGGCCAATTCCGAGTGCGGCAACATTGCCTGCAGCGCCGTTTGAATAAACACCGTTTTTCCGCCGCCGTTCTCCAGGAGAATCGCACCGTTATGGCCATCAAACTGAAATATCTCATCATTATATCTTTTGTTCCCACCTTCATAGAGCACATGGGTAAACCTGATTTTAGAGATCGACGGCATGAATTTCATCCTCTCCAGCAATTTTTTTTCGCTCATCCAGACTGTAAAGAAAATTCAGAATCCCCCGATTATACTCCAGCTCCATAAAATATCGCTGTACAATCATTTTGGCCTTCTCGGTCAAAGCTAACTCACCTGCACCAACCTCTTCAGCCAGCTGCTGTTCCAGCAAAAAACGCTTGACCGTATCCAGAAAGCTGAGACGGCTGATCGTATTCCCTGTTTGCCGCTTTGCTGTTTCTTTTATATCATCCATCGTATCCCATTTCTCAATGACAGCCGACCAATGATAAGAGAACTCGACCTCGTAACTTTTTAATTGCTCCTCTTCAAACTCCTTGAGCAGTTCAACTCTCTCCTGTAACAACACGGCCCATTCATCCAGAGGAATAAAATTCCTGGTTGGCTCCAGACTCTGATAACTGTCATAGAAAGCACCAATAAACACAATGATGGCCATGTACATAAGGTACAAGTCTGCATTTACCGCAGAAGACCGTAGATAGGTTTTCTTCATATAGTCATTGCTCACATGAAACGGCGACAAACGAACGAGTGGAATCAGATACAACCCATCGCCTGTTACAATCACAGCGCAATCCACCTCAGCCGCAAACTGATCGACAAGTCCTCGAACTTCGTCATCCGCCATATATTCCTGCATACTCTCTTTCTCTACTTCCCCGCTCAGGGCCAGTTGCGAATACAGCTTGAACGCCTTCATTACCGTTTCATTATTATAGCTATAGGTCACCTTGCTCGTTCCCCCACTTTAACTTCATATTTTGGATTTGATAGCGCGTACCCGTCTCGACCATACCTGGACACTCAGAGACAACCAGCATCTGATGTCCCAGCAGACCAAATACTTCCTCCAGTCCAGTATTGTTATCATCTCTTCGATCCATGGACAATGCCTGGACTGGGCTTCGTTGATGTAGAATCAGCCAAAAGTCATAAAAGCTGCGCCTGTCTAACCAATGTCTTCGTCCATACTTTTCCAATCGTTCTATAAATTGATACAATTCAATCTCCGTTTTTTCATTAAGCTCCCGAATGAGCAATTTCATGATCTCCATAAAGAAAGCTCCCCGATGCAATGCAAACTGTAGATCGTTGTCTTCACCAGAAACCTCCAGGAAGCTATCTACCCGTGGTGCTTGCTCATCCATGCCGGTCATATTTTGTTCAGCAAACAACGTCAACAGCGACCAACTTCGTATCTGCCCCAGCCTCATAAAAGGAGATATTACCCCTTTCATCGACTCAAGAGGCAGCGGTAGCCCGAATACGATACCTGCAACATCCTGTTCAAAATTGAAAGAACTAAGTCCCGTGTAATACAGCGACTCCTTGGCCGAATGCAGAGCATGATTCTTTAGATTCATACATTGCTGTAATAAGCCCGAATGCTCGGCGTGAACTCTCTCTAACTCATTGGAAATGCGCAAAATATACTCATAAGCGCGTTCCTGCTTCTCCAAGTTCGTATCCGCATACAAACGCGTCAGCGTTTCTTTCACGAATTGTCTTAGCTCTTCAAACTCTTCATTTTCCCGTTGTAATCGAGCATAAATATCCTCCAACAGTACACTGTACCGTTTTAGTGTCTCTTCTGATACAATACTGCGTTTAATTTCATGCTCAAGTTTTACCATTCGCTCCTGCAATGACTCGACGTCTACCCGCATTTCATTGATTTGTCGCAGCGCTCCTTGGAACTCACCTTTTTCGAGTTGCTTGCGGAGGACTAGTTGATGAATGGACAGCTGAAATTCTGAATAAAACTCCTTCGTTGCAAACACCAGTTCAAGCCCATCCTCATCCAGCGCATAAAATTGTGTATTGTTCTTTGAATCAAAAGCATTCGCCCTCAGAATAGATGTATATATCGTCTGCCGTTCTCGGGTTTCCCAATTGAAAAACGTAAATTCACGCTTTTTACCCGAAGCTGGACGAAAAACTTGAATAATGTCCCGTGCCAAATCCTCGCATTGCGAGATGTCTACCTTCAACTGCCCTTCCGTAATACGCAGTAAATATAGAGCTAGATCCTTGACCCCCACCTTCGTATTTCTCATAAGCTTATGTTCAAAGAAAAACAACAAGGCCAGCAAACCAAGCTCCATCATCTCAATGGGCTGTCCGAGCTCGTCGTTTTTCTTTTTCCGTTGCAACTCAAATAAAGGATCAAACAGAGCCACCTTCGACATACGTTCCTGAAAACCAGACAGCGTGTCTTCTAATTCAAATCGATCCATTGATTCCATGCTTCACTCCTCCATATGTGCTGCAATTGTTGCGATGACAACGTTTCTTGCGGGTAGTATCCTCCTGAATGAAGGCAGTTTTTGATCTGAGACTGCTGCCGCTGGCTGAAAAACGAGGAAAATTCCTCTACAGCATGATCTACTCTTCGCTGATTGTTTTTTCCTAGTACATAGGGTTGCTCCAAACAAGCTTCATAGAATGGAAGCGCCGGGATCATCATCTGTTGCTTGTTTGCCTCATGCCAGATACGTATCCCCTCATAATCAAGATCCCCAAAGTAAAAGAAACGGTGCTCACGATTTGTTATGGGATACTGCAACGAAAACATGTCCAAATTCCCAGTAATTTTATTGCCACAGCCGTAAATTAACGTATTGAAAGAACTTGACGGCAAAACAGGGAGCAGTGCTTGAAATGTCGTTTTATTCTCTACGATTAAATGTGTACACCTTAAAAAAAGAGATTCTGTTGTCTGGTATGGATTTACAGCCAACATTAACGGATCGGATACCGGATGAATACGAAGCAAGTCCCACACTCCAAGCCGCTTTAGCAGTGCAGCTCCACCTAGATCAGTAATCCACTTCTCATTTCCGGTGAGCTGATAGCTTCGTTCCGGAGCCGGAACCATCGATAATGGAAAACCCTTGGTTTTCAGGAAATAATCGATACGGTCAATCCACGGTCGATCCTCAATAAATTGCTGTTCCGACATTCCAAAATAGCTATCCAACAGTATTGTTGAATGAATCTTAAGACGATACTGTTGGAGATGCTGATTGTGCTGCTTCACAATGGCTGGTCTGTTGACACGATAACGGTAAGCAAGTGACTTCTGTTTCATTGTACGACCAGCAGACTTCACCGGTTCGAGCACTCCATCTTGCTCCAATTCTAATACCAACTCTACAAACTCACTAGGATTGGATTCAATGCTGCCAAACAGCATTTCCAACTCTTCAAGGGTAATTGTCACTTTTTTGAAAAGACTAAGTTTCTCTTTTATCGTTTGCTTGATATTCATAGGCAATGCATCTCAAATAAATGAATGGATTCAACATAAAAGTGATAAATTTGAAATGACTTTTCAAAGGATATCAAATCTTTGACTGTCTGTTGGGACTCAACCAATATATGTATCTGTTTCATACAATCTCGTCGTTCCTATTTGCAATTCTCTCAATCAACGCTGCCGATAAATTCAACTTTCCCATGAAAAACGCTCCAATCATTAATATTTTTAAATTGTGTCGCAACTAAAATAATGTGTATTTACAGTATACACTACACTCCCCACCAAAGCCGACAAGTCGACCTCTTTAATCTAACCAGATTCAGGAGACCAAATTTAAAAAAAGAGAAATCTACACATCCGTTCAAACAGCAAAGAGGCCACCTTTTGTACAAGGCGCCCTCTGGTCTGTTCAGCAACTACTTTTGCTTATAAAACTCGTGGTACAGCTTCATTAACGCCCGCTTCTCAATCCGTGATACATAAGAACGTGAGATGCCCAGTTCCTTCGCAATTTCGCGTTGAGTTCGTTCCTCCCCGCCTGCTTCCAGGCCAAATCGACCGATTACAACTTCCTTCTCCCGATCATCCAGGATGTCGAGATTGCGATAGATTTTGCTTTTTTCAATCTTGAGCTGCACTTTATCTACAACGTCGTCGGCTTCTGTTCCGAGGATATCGATCAGTGTGATTTCGTTGCCTTCTTTGTCCGTACCAATGGGGTCATGCAGGGATACGTCTTTGCGTGTTTTCTTCAGGGAACGCAAATGCATAAGTATCTCGTTTTCAATACATCTCGCCGCAAATGTGGCAAGCTTCGTACCTTTGCCTTGTTGAAAACTTTCGATGGCTTTGATCAAACCAATGGTTCCGATGGAAATCAGGTCTTCCTGATCTTCACCCGTATTGTCGAACTTCTTGACGTTGTGTACTCGAAACAAGGTTAACATATGAATCATTGTGCAATGTAAATTTATTGCCTAAGTAGCCAGTGCATGATATGGAGAAGCGATTCTTATCCTTTTCATGAGTTATGATAATTTCATCAATTAACTTGTCAACAATAAACCTCTTATCTTCACTGGATAAGTTCAATTTCATAAATTTCTTATATTCTTTAGCCAAATTTATCAGTTGCTCTTGCGTTACTTCATGTTTATTTCTTGCATTCAGTTTAGATTGGATTTTGTCATGTTCGCACTGTATTTTGGTCTTCTCCTTATCTAATTGGCTAATATCCATATCCAGTTCTTCTTCGTTTATAATTCCCTTGCGAAACATAAGTTTAATTTTAGTACGTTCATCTTCTTTGCTTTTTAATTGTCGGGAATATTCGGCAACAAGATCTTTTAAATTATCATCTGGTGAATTAGATGTAGACTTAAGTCTAGATATGATTTCATCTGGATTGTTCAAGAGTTTGATTATAATATTCCATACAAAATCATCAAGTATATCTGTACGCAAAGTTGGAACGGGACATTTATGGACTGATTCTCCAAACTTTCTTGGATATTTTCCCGAACAGCGATATATGGGGTAAGTCACTTTTTCGCCTTGTTTTTTTGAGTTGTATGTTGTTGACTCCCATCTTCTACCACAGTGACCACATCGCATAAGGGATTTGAGAAGATATGTGTGTTTGACATTTCCACCTTTGCGCGTCAAATTTTTACCTCTTTGGATTTGAGCTAAATTAAACAATTCTTCATTAATTATTAATGGGACATTAACCTGAATCCATTCCGTTTCATCTCTAATCTTGTATGTTTTTTTCGTTTTTCCCTTGGCAGTCTTTTGCCCTTTTAATTTTCTGGTTTCACGCTTATTGTAAAAATATTTACCAATATAGATTTGAGATGTAAGTATTCTAGATATCGAACTTGCATTCCAAGCTTTACTTTCTGCTCTCTTTGGGATAGCCCCAAGCTTAGAAAGTTCTTCTCCTATCTCTCTTAGAGTTTTCCCATCATGTACATACCACTGATATATCAGATGAACAAACTTTGCTTCTTCTTGGTTTATAGTTAGTTCTCCACCAGCAAGGTTGTATCCATATGGCGCTACCCTCATTGGCATTATCTTTCCGTCTTTCTCCACTGCCCTGATTCTTCCCCTTACTGTTCTTTTTTTGATTAACTGCAACTCATATTGAGCAATAGATGACATCATATTGAAGAACAGTTGACCTTCGGGCGTCGTAAGGTATTCAGTATCTACAAATATTAGTTCTACATCATTCTTTTCAAGTTCACGACATATTATCAGCTTATCAGTTAAATCCCTTGTAAGCCTGTCAGGGTGTGTAACAATCAATTTCCCTATTTTTTTGTCCTTTACGTCTTGCATCAAAGCATTTAATGCTGGCCTGTCTATGTCCTCCCCTGTAAATCCAGACTCAATATATTCTCTTATTTCTTCTTTTGAGATGTTTAAGCTTCTGGCTTTCTTGTAACATAGCTCAAGTTGTCCCTCCAAACTCGTTCCTTCAGATGCTTGCATTCCGGTGGACACACGTGGATAGACTGCGACCTGTCTCAATGCTGACTCACCTCCATATAGAGTAAATTAGAATGACAAAAGGTGGCTATTCGCCACCCTCATCACTTTGTTGATCTTGAAACATTTTGTCGATAATATAGTCAATTACTTGATGTAGTGGTTCATCGTTATAGTATGTATTTTGCATGATTTCTTCATTTGGAACATACACAATCTCAACTTCTTTTTTAATGGCTATTTTGTATCCCTCCCCCTCTTGAGAAACTTTATTCAAAGGAGAGATCGTCCTATTCCTAATTTGTCTGTATAACTTCACGGTTGACAATTTGCTTCACTTCAGCCTATTCACACTACCTAAATCACTTCTAAGATTCTAAATGTACATGTCCAATGTAACTAACTCTCTCAATTTAACGAACACAATAGCTTCTAATATGATTTATATTAGTTGGTCTTGCTTTAAAATAATTGCCATTCTTTCATAAGTGAAATTTCTATTGATCGTTATTGTTCCACCATGCGGATGCTCTGTAGTTATTGAGAAAGATCCCGTATAACTTACGTCTTCAGGGTTTTCATATTCTTCCATTTCTACCCTTCCTAAAGTTACGTCTTCCGACTGGAGTAAATAAAGACAGTTACCTACCTGATGGAATCTTCCAGTGTCAGACTTTGAATAGGGTAAGCCTATATGTTTAAATGCCGCGCCCTTAGAATCAAATCGTCGAAAAGTTTGCTGTTTCGTTGGATCAGTAGTATTTACTACAGTAAATAGATAGTGAGGAAAGCTAGTTGCTTTGGCGCAATTCTTTGCATTTGTTAATACTTGTATGTTATCCAAGCTATAACCTTCTTTTTCATTCAATCTGTCAATCGTTGGTCTGAATGAATGCTTAAAATCATTTTTCATGTATTCTTCCGTAACTTCTTTCCACAATAACCAGAATGCTTGCTTTTTATGTAGGACAGCTAAAAAAGTTTCCTCTTCATTCTCCCATTCACACTCTACGTGTTTATACATTCCAGTGTTGTACTTACAATTGGTTATTCGGCTGTAGATGCTCCCATGGAGTAGAAATGCGCTGAATTTTTCATCATGTGTAATTATGCCTTCTTCGGAACATTTTTCTGCAAATGCTAGTGCGCGCAACTTATAGTCAACGTAATTTTGATCACCATATGTACTAATCCACTCTTCTAATACTTCATCTGCAATGAGACGTTTTGCCAAATCATTAACCCCTTTATAAAATATTATTTTTGTGTTATTGAGAATTCAGAAGTCGGACATTAAGCCCGACTCTGTAATTGTATAATCTCTACTCACTAATTTTCTTGTAACTCCGAATTTCTAGTTGTGGATTGTAAAAAAACTCGGTATTGGGTATATGTAAATCATCGTACACAAAGTGCTCATCTTCTGTGAATATCAAACCCTGTGTATCGACTTCAACCTCATATATTTTTCCCTTAGAAAAATCATCTGTTTCCCCACTTAGAAGTTCAATAAAATCTGCTTCGTTTATGTCTGCAATTTGTTTTAATTCAGGCTGCATATACTTTCCTCCGTGTTTTTATATTTGATAAACACAATTGACAGGTTAATTTAAAGCAAAATCAAGTCAATGGCATCACCACCCTTATAGTAAATCAACGGTGTCTATCTATATAAAACACTGCTTAAGCTGTATGTAGTTAATTAATCCCATGCACTGATATATCCCATTTGCACCTGACCAGCTCGATCCAACATAGATATATACTCTTCAGGCACAGCCCCGATCCTCCAAAGAAGCTGATCCTTTTGAACGGTGGTTATCGTTTCAAACATTACAATTGAGTCATTACGTAAGCCACATTCCGTTGCATTCAGATTGACATGAGTTGGCAAGTCCTTCTTTTTTGAGGTGGTCACGGATGCAATTTGAACAGTGGGGCTATAACGATTTGCCATGTCATTCTGCGTAATTAAAACTGGACGTTTCCCTCTCTGCACGCTACCGTTGTTGGCATTTGTCAAATTTGCGAACCATAATTCGTACCGACGATATTCTTTAGTTTCAGCAGTCAACTTTCATCACTCCGTTTGTCGTTTTCTTTATATTTGAATTATAATTCAGACTACACTATTTTACAAGTATTATTTTTGTGTTTTATATAGAAGAAATAGGATCAGGCTTATTTGCCCAATCCTTTATTGTGATGATGTTACATGTTAATTAGACTGTTGCCTTCATTAATCGTTGTAGACGTTCCTAGATGTGTTGCAACCGTTGAAGATTCTACAGCAATCAATTTATCGTTCAATGTCACATGTGCTCCATTACCTGTTGTAATTCGTCCCTGACCACTACCAGATGTGCCGGGACTGATTGAAATAATTGTACCGCCAAGCTTGGGGGAAGGAGATGGATCAGCAGTCCAGTTCTCGTTGGTCTGGTCACCCACACACGCAATGGGGACACCATTGACTGTAAACTTGTTGCTGTTGGATGCTAAAGTGCCCGTAACCTTAGCTCCAGTTGTGTGAGTTGTGGTGGTGTATGTAGGACTATATCCCGTACAGTTGCCGAATTGATCCCAAGATGAACATTCCGTTCCACTTTGATATCTTTCAACATATGACACGTGACCACTTTTGTTTGATTCTTGTATAGTTGATCCTACAAGTGCTACTTTAGCGATAATAATCTTCCTTTCTTACATCATATAAATTTTAAGATACCTCTGTTCAGTTGAGTTATCGTCAGCGTAATCTATTGCTTGCTTTTGAGAACTATCTTTGATTTTTGCATCTGCTTTCAAATTTGTCATTTCCCCAAAATAAAACACATTCTTAGTAATCACGGTCAACATTAGCGCCGTTTTTCCGTCATCACGTTGAACATTAACATCGAGGGCATTTCTCTTGATTGCTTTGTAAGCTTCGTAATTATTTTCTTCAATAACGTACATTAGCAGTGTATTTCCACCATTAGATGAGTCCTGAGCATTTACATCCAATGTACCAGCGTTTAATGCTGTGCGAATCTTATCAGCATCTAGCTTTCCGTCTGTCGAATAAGTCTCTTTCAAATTATTCACCTTTTTACTTGTTGTCGTATTTGTATTTTGGCTAGGCGATTCTGCCGAACCAGTTTTACTGCCTGTTGAACTAGAGTTGTTTGTCGTGTCACTGGATGACACGCCTTCTTTCAATGAAACTTGCGACTTTGTAACAGATTCAACTGAATAACCCATAGCATTTGCGGTATCACGCACAGGCAAATATAAGCGACCATTTACGTTTAATGGTGAATCAGACAATTTAGCTTGAGTACCGTCAACCACTAGCTTAACACTAGATTGTGTCGCTTTAAGGTATGTAGCTGCCCCTACCGCCGTTGCTCCTGTAAGAGTAACACCAACAATTGCTCCAAGTAGAAATGTTGGTAGTTTTTTAAACATCTTTTTCATCTTATGTACCTCCAATTTAATATGGGATATACCTAGTAAAATCTAGATACAGTATATCCATATATCGGTCACACGAATGAATTTTGTTACTTAACTACTTCACTCTTACTCCATTGATGTAAACCTCTTTACCAATATTAAGGTTTGGCTCCTTAGTCTCTTCTGGTTCATGTGTGATCAGGCTTATGTAACTATTTAACATGTCTGGCTCAGTGTATTCTTTAATTTGTTCATAGATGTAGTTATCTAGCATCTTTGTAAGATTGTGCTCCATGACATATCATTTTCGTTCATGGTCGTTTCGTACAAATCTCTCGTTTCAATTAGTTCCGTCATTAATGCTTTTTCTAGATCATAGTTTTTACTCATATGTATGTTCCCCTTTATTGATTAGTTTGTGTGAAAATTGAATGCTTTACCATGGAATTCAAACGTACCGTCTGCTGTAATCTCAATATAACCATTCGTGTTACCGATCTTCATTGGCCCTCCATCAGCCATTGCTGTTAACTCCTTAGCGGTGATTACTACCTTCTCGTCTTGAGAGTCTAGATATAATCCGTCATCCCTGAATTCAACACTACGCTCTTTTCCAGTATTGCTTGCTTTATAAAGTTGCTTATAACCACCGTTGTACTTCGTGTTTACCATCTTAGCCCGATTATCTGCCCCACCATCACCTGTACCAATAATATCTGTAGGTTGTGCTGCATCACCTGAACCATCAAAACTAATCTCTCGTTTAATCTTCTCATTAGTCAACTTATAGGAATACGCAATAATACCTGTACCATCAGTTGTAAGTATCCGCTTTTCACTATCCTGCCAGAACAACAGTCGATCACGTGAATCCTTTGCCTGTGTTTTTGACTGAACTTGTGCAGTAATCCAACGTTGGTAATTGTCTTGGATGTCAATGTAGTCAATGAACTGCCCAACATCTGCGTCTTTTCCAATTGTTTTTACTCGGTTTACGGTAAGGTTGTTGATGTAGCCCTCGTCAGCAAGGATTGTGTTAACCTCAAGCATTTCAGCAACCAATTTTCCCACATTAATGATATCAAACTTATCCATGTCTAGGATTCCTGCATCTGTATCCAGCAGAACATCGCCAGCTTTACCGTAAAACTTAGCTTTGTGAGCTTTAAGGTTGCCGTATAGATCCACGGAAAATGCTGCATCATCAAAATCTTCTGACCCACTCCAAAATCCAATCTTCGGGAACATTTTCATAATACCTTCACCATCTCTAAGTGTAAGCCTGTTGCCTACTAGATCAGCTTCAGCCAAAATGTACTTCTTAATTCTCTCTGTGTGATTCGTGAATCTTCTATCTCCTAGAAACCACTCAAATGGATTTTCTTCAATTTTCTCATCTAGAATCTTACGAATTCCCTGTTTAGCAAGGACGTACAATTCTATATTCCCTCCAATTTGTGAGTTTGATGCAAAACTGTATGTATTTCTGTAGGCTTCGAAAACATCATTTGCTGTTTCTGCCTGTTCGATGAAAAAGTCACGATCCCGATCAACATTGACGCCAGATGTATAAAAAGCCGTTTTATCATGAGCTCTAATTTTGTTTATTTCAAACTCATTCTCCTGACTAAATTCATATAAAACAGGGCTCCCATCTTCAAATTTGGCTACTAATGTATGAGCAATTAATTTACCTTTATCAACCCTTTCTTTAATACCAGGCCGTCTTTTGTAATATCGCTCAAACCAAAATTTGATGATTTTCTTCAAAGCTTTCATGTCTCTATGTTGTGATTTCTCGAACTCTTCCATAATTATCTTTGCAAGATCAACATCACCAGCCGAGAAAATGATCATATCATCAATTCTCCAAATCTTTTTACCATCATTACTAAGTCGGAAGTTCACACCATTAACTTCAGTAGATATGGCTGAATCAGCCCCCATATACAAAAAATCTTTGTTGAACATAACCTGACAATAACTCAATTAGACATCTCCCTTTTTATCTTTTAGAAATTCAGTGAATTTATTTCGATAGAACTCATATATCTCATAGGCTTCTGGTGTTTGAGCAAGACAGTCCATTTCAAGGAACATTTTCACAATATGAATAACAATGTCTTCGTTTTCTCCCTCAGTAGGAATGTACGCATTCTCTAGGGCAAGATCATTGTAATCCTTAATGAATGCTTCCTTGTCTTTCATAGCAAGCCTATCTCCAACTTCATTTGATTCAAGAATGATTAAATCCCCATATTCGTCTCTCTCCGCATATAGCATTGTAAGACTCTCAATTTCCTTATTCCATGTGTCATTCAATGGAGAAAGTATATCATCTAGGAAACGCTTTTTCATTCTTTCGCCTTGAGCATTCATCTTAAGGTTAAGGATATACTTCCCCAACCATGGTATATGATAATTAGGTATTTTCAAAAATATATCTCTCCCTGTATCTATGATTTAAAACTCAACGGTGAGCTTTTTCACCTCGTTACCTTTACAGATGTAGCTTCCTTCTACATACATATCAAAATTACTCTGAATGGACATCAGCATTCCGTCAATTTGCTCTCTCTCATAGTCACTTGTTCTACTTACGATACTTCTTCCATCCTTCAATAGAATCTTCACTTTCATATTCACAATTCCCCATTCTATATGTATTATTTTCGACTCTCACTATCTACTGTCAATCTATATCCGAACTCTTCCCTATTCCTCGTCTTCATCCCTGTTACCTAATGTTCTCCTTGGATCACTTCCAGCCTATCCGCTGCATCAACCTGTACCACACATATGGAATCCTGCGCGTATCTCATCCCTCCCCCGTTCAACTGTATTCATAGGCTCCAAGGGTTCGTCTTGGAATTCGTTAACCTTACTCTCTTAATATAATTCAAACTAAGTTAATTTGTAAAGCATTATCTTTGTGTTTTAAAATATTTCTTTTCTCTTCTACTATAGTGACATCTCAGTTTCGATTCTCTTCCTCATATCCTTCATTAATTAATAGGAAATGAGAGCACAACTATCCCAACTGGTATAAAGTGACCCTAACAGAGTCACCTCTTATTTCCATTGTATTTGATCAATCTTTTAGTCGTCCTTTCTGATTCTCCTATAGCATCGGCAACATTTTTCAACAGGCCGTATTGTCCCGTTGAGCGATCCCCTCCATGTCCTGCCTTCCTATATTCCTTTAAGAATGCTGCTTGCCTTCCCTTCTTAACTGGGTCACTTTCCGCTTCCCCTCTGCGCTCCGTATTCTCAGCAATCAGCATGTATTCAGCTTGCCATTCGTCAACATCCACAATCTCAACTGGAACTTGCCACAGTCAACGACCTATGATAACATGAGTTCAGGTATTATATTTGTGTTCTATATTTCAAAGAACACTCTTACACATATTATCACTATAAGGAGGACAACCACTATTGCTCGCAAAAAGAGACGCACAGTAACAGACATCATAGGAAACGAGTTCGAACAATGGAAGCAAGGAGAAACAATAACAATAGAAGCTGGCACAGGAGTGGGTAAATCATACTTCATCAAGAATACTCTGTACGAGAAGGCTAAGCGTGAAGGAACTAAGATACTGTTTCTCCTTAACCGAACACGACTCAGTGAACAATTTCAACGAGAGATTGAACAAGACAATAAGACAGATGTAATAAAGATTCTGTTGTATCAGAATGTCGAGGATGTTGTACGGAAACGAAATGTAGTAATAAGCAATGAATACCAGTACATAGTGTCAGATGAGTTCCATTACTTCCTCACCGAATCAAAGTTTAACAACAACACAGAAGATTCATTCAATCTGATTATCTCCGAATCAGAAAAGACCAGGATATTCATGTCCGCAACATCAGATGGGGCAATAGAATATTTCCGCTTTAAAGGTATTAAGCATCGTAGTTACAACGTCCCTCATGATTACAGTCATATCAAGGAATTAATTTTCTATAGAAACGACAAGGTGCTAGAAAAGTTTCTACATACGATTCCTAAGAATCAAAAGGCTGTTTGTTTCAGCAAGAGTGCGAAGAAGGCATTTACCCTACATAATATATTCAAGGATTCACTTTTTGTCTGTTCTGCATCTGGGACATCTAGAGAAAAGAAGTATCTCGACAAAGAAAAAATCAGCCAAATGCTTTTAAAAGAGAGATTTGAAGAAAAGTTCCTATTCACAACTTCCACACTGGATAACGGTGTCAACCTCAAAGACAAACAAATCAAGTATGTAATTGTCGATATTGAAGACATAGATATACTCATACAGTGCTTGGGTAGAAAAAGGATTGCTGATAATAGTGATAAGGTAACCGTAATAATCAAGAATATTTCAGACAAGATGATCAATAAGAAACTTGAAGACTGTGAACGCATAATTGATCCTGCAAAGTATCTAATGGATAATGGATCGCTAGAATATGTTAAGAAATACAGGAAATATAGTAGTCCAGTTATCTATGACACTGTGACCGTAGACAATGACAAGGTTGAAAAGGTAATCAACGAATTACGATATTTTAAGGAAAGCTATGACAAGAAATTTTACGAAGATATACTACAGGAGGAAAATGGATACATGAAACATCTACAAACTAAGCTTCAACAAAATAGTTACACGATATTGGACGATACATATGAAAAAGCTACACTTTCAGATTACTTAGATAGTATTGTAGGCAAGCAACTTTATAAAGAGGAACAAGAAGAGTTAATTAAGAAGGTCAATATTCGAGACAGTAGAAATAGGTTACAACGTGGATGTCGAATTATTAACGAATACTTTATAGAGAATAACTTTCCATATAGTGTGAAAGACAAGATGAAGAATAACAAACGGAAACTTGATAATAATGAGCCTAATCCAAACTACACTAAGACGTATTGGTCACTGGCGAAACACAATTGATAATTTGAAATAGTGCAAAGATGAAAACGGCTAAAATTAAAAAAAGTCAGTGTTTACATAGGTTTTTTGATGATTTTGCATATTTTTCATGGAGTAAACCCTTATAATAAGGATTTGTTTAGGTAAACAATTGCTCAAAATCCTTGATACGACTGCATTTATGACTAATGATTGATTATTTATTTGGGATTTGAATGTACCAAATTGAATCGGAAGGTGAATTGGCGTAGCCAAGAGGAACGCGATAGGCTGATTAATTCGTTTACGAGCGTAGCGAAGTGATTTAATTAGGATGGTATCGTTCCTGATTACTATCACTGAACACATCAACAATAATAGGTGGCGAGATCCATTCCGTTTCACTCCATGGCTGTCGCTCACCTTCATCCACAACATAAACCGTTGTGTCTGTCATTTGGTTTACTTTATTGAACAATCCTTTAGTTCTTTAATTTAATTTTTATGGTATAATAAGGTAGATATACATCGAAAGCACTATTGAAAAATATTTTTCTCCAAAATTTGTAGGCTATCTTTAATCCGACAATTACGCCATATATGTTAATCCAGCCATAACTTTAACCTTAATTTGTTACATTTTCCTAGTTAGGACCATGCATTAAATATTTATAATTGTTATATATGTTAGTAATTAACATTTATACTTTCGACCTATATACTATCCTATGTTTCGGTAATACAATTATGGAAGTAATTGGAACAAGATTACATACTACTAGTCTAAGAGGAGGAATTACATTGTCATTCAATAAAATTTTTGGTGCTGGTGTAGCTTTGTCTGTATTACTTTCTGCAAGTTCAGCTAGTGCTGGTGCATTAGAGGATAGAGTAAAAGATACTTATACCAACCCTCCAATCACTGTGGAGAACCCAGATGATCCGATTATTACTCCAATGGATGTACAACTTATCATTTCAACAAATCATAGTAGTTATGCAAGTTTTGAAAAAAGCTTTACAATGGATCCGAGAAACGGTGAAGATGCTAACCTTTGGGTTAGAAATACCAGCACAGACACTATATACTTAAAAATATCTATGAATGGTAACTCACCGCTAGAGGTTCCGATTGATAAAGGGGCTCAAAAAACAATACAACTAGTTGCAGGGGTCACAACAAGTTTTAAAGTTGAAGTAGTTAGTAAAACAGGACATAAAATCGATATGACTATCAGTGCTCGACAATATTAATATACTAATTGGTGAGAGGATACTTCTTATTGAGGTATCCTCTTTTTAATATTGTTCAAAATTATCAAGGTAGCACATGAGCATACGTAGAATACATAATCGAATGCTAATTATCCCACTCCTACATATGGAGGGTTATTTGTATTGTTGGCGGCATTATGACCAGCAGAAATTTAATCGTCAAAGTTTGGATCATGGTGTCGGAGTGGAACAGCTAGGGGTATATTTTGTAAAGCAGTCAACTTTTTAGATTTTTATATGCCCCCCACCTTCTCCTATGATCAATGTAGCGTGTCAGTATGTATCGTCACTGAATCTAGGTTTACTGTGTAGCTAGGCGCGCTAAAGCAACATCTGGGTAAAATTAATCTTTCTTAGAAAAATAAAAAGCAGCCCGAAGGCTACTCTTTGATGATTTTGTTCCAAGCGTCTTCAATTGCTTCATCTGCTTCATTGCATTTTTCAGATTTAGACCTTTTGCGAGTTTCGAAGTCCTCCAAATAGCAAGTGAATCCACCAATCGAATGTAAATGGACAATATATGTACGACCGTCCAACTCCATTATAGAAGTTTCAACTTTAGCGTTGTTAAACGTAGTTTTCGTTACCATCAGCATGTATTTCACCTCCTTTATGTCACATCAATATTTTATCACGTTGGGCGCGAACATTAAATAATATCAGACTTTCAAAAGGTCATGTTATTGTCCTTCCACTTGAAATAAGGGAGTTCATCTAGACAAGAGCATGTAGGCTTCAAACAATTAAAATCCCTCGGTGTAAAACTAAAAAAGAACAAGCTACTTTTTGGCTTGATAAAGCTCAGTAAGGCTATTAACGCTTGTATATCTAGAAGGAAAATTAGATGCTGGGCTACCCAAATCAATTGGATCCCCACTCTTAGAGGTTCGAACTACTTCTCGGGCAAAATCTTGAAAGTATTTTACATCATCAGTTAGTTCATTGTGTCTACTTTCCCAGCCCGCAACAGCTGTGATATTAGTTAATGCTTCATATTCCTTGGTAAATATATCGTATGCTTTTTGCCCAGGCTCTCCCATCTCAGCATATCTTGAATGATCATCAGTATAAATTTCAATGGCTCCCATTAGAACGGCTACAGCTGGTTTCAACTCACTAATGATTTCATTAGTCTGATTGAAGTAATCTTCGTCGGTCGACACTTTCTCACCGCCACAACCAGTCAGTAAAAAGATAAGCAATGACACAATTAGAAATTTACCTTTAAACATTTTTGATGCTCCCTTATATGTATTTTATCAAACACACCATTCTACCATATTAGGGTATTTATGCAAATAAGAAAAACACCCATCTCAGGGTGTTTTCCTCCTATTTTCATTGTAAAATGTTTTGTTTTCATCCTCATCCATTAGCAGCTAGTCATCTCCGATGACTCTTGTCTCACTCAACTTTGTGACACTAAATACGTTCTTTGTCCCAATTCACATCCAGCACATTCTTCTTTTCAATTATTTTCCTCATCTCTCACTCACCTTCGATCTTCGTAAAAATAACTACTTTTCTAGAAACTACATATCTTTTAGCAACCCGTTCCTCCAATATGCCCGAATAAAACGAAATAATATTCGCTTGAATTCACTTTTCATCATATTTTACATGCTCAGTCTTTTACTTCCCTCACTCTTTCAATTCATTCAAAAGAATAGAATGTAATAATTGGGCGATAATATAACCAAATAGTAATTGATCATCTATAAGGAGGTCACTATGAGATATAAGAAAAGGTATGAATATAAGATTATTTCTCGTTATTCAGACAACGACCTTGCAGTTCCAGAAGAAACTATAGAGACTCAAATCCTCAATTGGATGGAATTTGCTCTTCTGAATTATTCCGTTGAGAACAAGATAGAAAACATACAAAATTCGGAGGAGTGATTTTCGATGAGAGTACTCAAAGATCATGAACAGTTAGATAAAAGTGAAATTACAGCCTTGATCGGTAAGATCAGGGCTATTGTTTATACTCGTGTATCATCTGATATCCAAATTGATAACTATTCACTAGAGTCGCAGATTGATATATGTGTAAAGGAAGCGAAAGCGAAGTTTGATATTAATGAGGAAGAGATTGTTGTGCTAAGAGAAGAGGCAGAGTCTGGAGATAACCCTAACCGTCCAATGCTGAACTACATCTTGTTTCTGCTTGAAAAAGGTTTAGGGAACAAAGTTATCTTTTTGCATCCTGATAGATTAAGTAGACATCTCCACTTACAACAACAGATTACACATAGGATTTGGGAGTTGGGCTGTGATCTACATTTCGTTGAGTTTGATTTACAAAAAGGAAATGCAGAATCAATGCTCAATTACAATATACAAGGCTCTATTGCTCAGTACAACAAGGCAAAGATTCTCGCGAACACAAAGCGTGGAAGACAGACTATGGTGTCAAATAATAAGATACCCGGTATGAACAGAATATACGGGTACACTTATGATAAAGACCTGAACACCCTTGTTGAGAACGAGTATGAAAAAGAACGTTATTTGACTATGGTAAATATGGTACTGGAAGGTTCGACTGGTTCTGAAGTTGCCGCATACTTAGCTAAAAAGAAACATCCTGCACCAAAAGGAGATAATTGGTATCAAGCGACCATCAGTAGAATACTCAGAAATGAGTCTTATATGGGAACGTACTACTATGGTAAAACTGAGGTAGAACAACAGAACGGGAAAAGAAGACAAGTACCACGTCCTAGAGATCGATGGCAAAAGATAACTATACCTGCTTATATTGATGAGATTACATTTGGACGCTTACAGAAGTGCTTAGACGGTAATATAAAAAATGGTGGTCGTCCATCTGAAGATTACCTGTTAAAAGGGATTGCTAGATGCGGAAGATGTGGAGCAGCAGTTTCATCGGGTATTACATCTAGGACACAAAATGGATTGTTGAAATATTATAGTTGCACAAGAAAAACAAGAAAATCCTACAGCGTTGAAACAGGAGAGCCAAACAAGATTTGCTTGGGAGAAAATTGGCGAGTAGATATGGTAGACTCTTTAATCTGGAGTGAAGTATTGAGGTTGATAGACAACCCTAAAACGTTAATCGATAAGATGCTAGAAAGAATTTCTGATGTATCCAAAGTAAAAGAACTGGAGAGAAACAGAGATGACATTGGAAAATTGATTAAAGATAAGGAATCTTCTAAGGCAAGATACATTGACCTATACGCTGAATGTATCATTAAATCCAAAGAAGATCTTTCTATTAAATTGGAACGAGCAGATACTGAAATTAGCGAACTAAACAAAGAGCTGAGCTTAATCACAGACAATTTAGAGCTGAACAAAAGACAAAATAAGAATACTTCACCAGGGGGGCCATTGCTAAAAAAATATCAAAATATCATTAATAACGAATTACAGATGAAAGATGCAAGAAAATTAATGAGTATCCTCGTCGATAAAATAGTCTTACATGATAATAAACGTATTGAGATATTCTACAAATTCACCGCTGAAAGTGATTTGATTCTGAGTTATAACGACGTTTATGATTCAATCAACTTCGATAAGCTTAAGTGGGTACTTGAATCATCAGCTCCTAAATGGAAGGAGATTGAACACATGTATCCCCGCATGTTGAAAATGTACAATGAAGACTTACTTAGCTTTGAACAGATTGCTGAAGCTACTGAAACTGATTGGTGGACGATAAAGCAAATGTTTAAAGCTAAGGGGGCAGAGCTACTTTCAACAAAAGAAAGGGGCATGAAAAGACGAGCTCGTGACTTTGAGAAGATTTATAATCTACACTATGTTGAAGGGTTGTCCCTTACAAAGATTTATAAAGATTATGAATTAAGTCCACCATATTGTAGACAGGTACTTGAAGAAAATATGAACAAGATAATAAATTAAAAAAATTACCCCTCTGTGTCCTCTGGAATGAATAGTGTATTCCCCCCTCCTCTATGGAGGGCTATTTTGTGTAGATGGGATGGCATTATGGTTTCGGTTTATTCAATAGAATTTCACTCGTTAAAATTCAACTCTCGTGTCGAATCAGATGTGCTAGGGGCATATTCTGTAAAATGAATACTATTTAAAATTTAAAATAGCCCCCCATACTATCTCATGATCAGTCTGGCATGTCAGTGTGTATCGTTACTGAATCCAACATTGCGGTGTAAGGATAAGTGTTAGCGGAATATCTGGAAATTTCACCTCAATTTCAGGTGTATATGTACCCCTACATGCAACTTAATCCTAAACAAACATAAAATTATATGCATATAAAGCCTAACCATAACGGTTGAGCTTACTTCTTTTGTACCTTCAAATTTTAAACATATACATTTAAAGACAGTATAACATCAAAAAACTAGTTTGATTTCTTTCCTAAGCAATATGAATGGATTTTAACTTTATATCTAACTTGTATCACTAATTACATACAAAAAATTATATATGGAAAATTTTTCTTCCATTCCCAAAGACAATAGTGTAATATCACTTCTTGTAAACAAGAAAATATTAGGAGGAAATATACTTTGAAAGAAATATTGAAGAAATTTCTAGCCTCACTCTCTGCTGTTGCCATTGTAAGCACATCTGTAATCACTAGTACATACGCAATGGAGGACGACAGAAGCGCTGTCTTAGATAACAGCACTGAAATCAACATTGAATCACCAGTTGTTTATAATGATGAACTTTCACAACGAATCGACAGGGCTTATATTGAATATTATAAAGAACTAAAAGAACAAGAAGATCAAGTTACAACACAAAATGCAATTATAAGAAGATTAATTGAAGTAGTCTTTAAAAGACCAGGGGGCGCAACTAAAGTTCTTGCAACATCTAAAAACATTGGTGCCAATCTAACAAAACACGCTATGGAAGAAGCAGTGAAAGATGGAATAACATCGCTCATGGTAGATAATGTATTATCAGGAAAGTCATCTGGAATGTGGGCTATTGCACACTTTGATGATATTAGAAAAGGGAAAGGATTATCTCGTATTGCAGTTGATCCAAATAATAAAGTTGTAGTAATATTAGCGAGAGATTCAAATACAATCCTAACAATCTATAAAGATTCCGGTAGTTCAATCATAAATCGTCCTAACGATGATGTTTGGAAGCCCTCGGATTGGAAATTCAATAAAAAGTAAAGTAGAACTTACTAGAGCATGAAAAAAGATATGAAAAAGATTTTCCTGCTCTAGTAAGCAATATAAATACAGTAAATCAAATTCATTTAAAGATATCATGACTCGGAGGCATAAATGGCTAAGTTATTTGAATGCGATGATAACAGTAATTACATTGAAATCTCATTTCTTTACACTATACCTGGTGAATATGAAGGTAGTGCCTTTAATCTTAAATACTTTAGAAATAATAAGCTTGTTAGGGAACAGCGGATCGGCTGGACAAATATGATTATACAAGATTTCTTTGATCATTTATCCCGTTTCCCAAATGTTACGGACACTGATTCCTTTGGGCATTTTGAAAAACACTTTGAATTTCAATGGATTAAGGAATACAATACCGGTAATTATATGTTAATTCTCAGTGATGTTGGCACTCTACATGCAATTAAAGTTACGAGCGATGCTCTTAATCAATTTGGTGAGCAGCTTAGCCTAGAGTTAGAAAACGCACCTAAAAGATAAATGAAATATAATAGGACACATTAATGTCCTATTATATAGTACATATTATAAGAATCTTCATATATTAAAGTTCTAACACTAGTAAAATAACAAAACTATAACTCTAGGCTAATGATTGCTCATATTCCTTAACTCTACGATACCAGCTGTTAGGCTTCATCTCTGCCCTTCTCATAGCTTCAACGGCTGTGATACCGCCTTGTTTCCATTCTGTGTATGCTTGCTTAAACTCCTCGTTAATTGCTTGCTTTGGTCTGCCAAACACTACATTATTATTCTTAGCAGCCGCGATACCTTCAGCTTGTCTACCGTTAATCTTCTCACGTTCACGTTCAGCCATGTAGGACAACAACTCAAGGACGATACTTGATATGACTTTCTCTAATCCATTCTTATACTGTCTTGTGTCCAAGATAGGCATGTCCAACACAACAATGTGAGCTCCAATGTTCTGGGTAATATCTTCCCATTCCTTTTTAATCTCCTGTGCATTTCGTCCCAAACGATCCAGTTCCTTCACAAACAGTATGTCGTCTTTACGAATAGCATTTTTCATTACTTGATACTGTGGTCTGTCGAAATTCTTTCCACTTTGCTTATCTATGTAGAAATCCCGCTCCGATATTCCTAAATCCTTCATTGCTTCTAATTGTCTTGCTTCGTTCTGATCCTTAGTCGAAACTCTTATGTAACCATGATGTCTAATCTCTCCCATAATTCAACCACCTTCTGCTATGTCGTTAAAGTTATTATAGCAAAATTGTTTCAAAATATATATAGGCATTTATGAAATGTTTCATTTATGTTTTTACAGTATTTGCAATGTATCATATATACTTTTGACATACATTGAAAGGGTCTTTCAAAAAGTATACTTTTAGACACACCTTTTCAATCGTAGGCACGTACCAATGTGGTACTGGAACAATATCGGACAATTACGAAGTCTCTTGGGACAGTGTGAGCCTGTCTTAGAAATTCGTCTCTGTAACCTGATTGAATCGACAGATTACAATCACATAGATCATGGTTCCAATCGTGTACGATACAATAACTATCCATTTATGCAGTTAAATCAACGTTTTAGCTTCTTTATCAGGTCAATTTATCCTATATCGTAAGCGCAATCGTAGAATGATCAACAACACCCTAAAAAGCTAGTCGTAGCAACGATTTTAACACATTAGAAAATTTTGTAAATTTTACGATTGAAATATCAAATAACGTAGGCAGGACAAGGAATTTCAGCGTTTTCCAAAAGTTCAATCGTATAGTAACAGGATTATTTAAAATGATGACATATTTAAGCAATATTTCACGTTTATTCATACTTACTAATACGTTGATAAATAAGAGCAAGAGAAAGCAAGTAAACCTTACCGAAAAAAGGAGTTGGGTTATACAGACTACTTATTAGTCACATTTGATTGCTTTTAATTCTCTTTTCCATTGCTTTATGTAGAAATAGTATAATCATAGATGCAAAAGTTAAAATATCTATCTCTCTTGAAAACTCGTCTTCTTTTAGGTATTGAACAATTCCGTAAAAATCGTATGGAATATAGCATATAAAAAAATTTCTAGAGCTATTGCTATGATAGAGGCAAACTTTGCAATAATCATTTCAAGCTTCTTTGATGCTACAGAAAATGACGATACACAAAGATTAAAAGCCGCAATGAGCAATGACAATATTCCTGTGACAAAAACAAAAAGTACGTTAACTATTATTGAAAGAAAAAGACCCTCTTAAAAGGGTCAGAAGTTAAAATCTATTTTATTTTTGAAAAGTCTACTTTGTATGTTACTGAAAGTTCTTTTCCCGCATATAAATATATCAACTCAGCATTCTTGCTGAAATCTACATTTTTCATATCAAAGTATGCAAATATGTTAGCTCTGTAGGCTGGAGCATCGGGCCAACTCAAAGATCTTGACACATCATCTGCTCCTCTGATTTCTACTGGCTGATAAATTTTGTTTCCTTGTTTAAAAACTACATTGATGTTGTCAGCGAAATCTATATTGTTGCCATAAGCTTTCAAGTTAAAACTTATTCTGTCTGCTGTTCTGTAATAATTAGCATAATACTTAGCTTCTTTTAATGTGTAGTTTTCGTACTTATTCGAAGCTAGAAAAGAAGCCAGAGCCACAAAACTATATGGAGTGTCGAGTTGAACCTCAGGCTGCCATATTTTCATTTTATCGTTACTAATAGGTAAGTTCTGCTTCAGCGTGAAAGCTTGAAGAGAATCATATCCCTTTTTTCCTAATGCGATTGCATTTTTAATCTGCTGATCAGATAAGTGATATATTGCATACTTAATTTTGTTGCTTTCTTTTTTGGAACTGCTAGTACTACTTGATTTAATATTTATCATTTCGGATTGAGGAGTGGCATAAACTGAACTTGATAATAATGTACTAGCTGCTAATACAGAAAATATTACTTTCTTCATTTTTTCTCCTTTTAATATGTATTTAGTACATTGTATACCGTCTTCCAACATAGGTAAATAGTTCTAGTAAATACAAGCGACCACGTAGCCGTCTGGACAGTCTCTGAGGCCGTCAACGTATAGGTTGATCTTATCTGTCATGGTCGCACATCCTTCCTTCTTTCTTCGTGATACACATCTTTTACGTTTGATTTTTATAATAACCGATGCTCAACTCTTCTTGCATAGTTAATTTCAGATCTCTAAAAAGAACACTTATTCTTTGGTTATTAGAATTTATATTTCTCATTGCTTCAGATAAAACACGAGAATCCTTAGTACCACAGTGATACACCTCAATGTCTGTGATTACGAATCTAAGGCAATTAGAAAGTTCGTAACAAATCTCATCAACTTTTTCAGATAAATAAAGTTTAGAATAGTAAAATTCATTTTGTGCTTTTCTTTGATAGTCTTTTGCTACATTCACATGAGTCCTGTTCATTACGTATTTTAAATTGCTTATTACAGAATCGTCATTGTGTCTTTTATCCCAATTATCTAGTATAGGATTCTTGTCTGTATCTCCAATATTGTATTCATCAAAGAGCCTTGAAACCTCATCGTATGAATACTTTTTGTAATCCGTTACTTCTCTGTATCCCATTAAACTCCCAGCGTAACCATCAGCTTCAAGAAACAATTTATATAAAGTGGTGTAAGCCTCGTGTCTTTTTGTTGTGAATAAATTAAAATCTTGCATTTTTCTCTGAAGATCAAACTTATTATATTCCATTATACCCTGTAGTTCATGTTTATGTTGTTCAAGCTTTTCTAAAAAGCGTTGGTCTACATATTTTTTAGAAAAGTATTGCGCACCCTTAATAATTGAAAAAAGCACAGCAGAAGCGGAGATTACAACAGTTCCCCAATCTATAGAAATATCTAATGCCATTATCCACTATCCCCTTCTCATTGAAATAGCCATTAGATCAGATGTCTTGTGAAACACCTTGTGTAGACTCCAATACAGAAATTCTCTGTTCAAGTTTATCTCTATTAATATTTTTTTTGTCCAATAGATTTTGAGTTGCGATTAAAGACTGATAATACTCTACTCTCTCTAGAGTTGGTCTAATTTCTAGAAAATCAACAATATACGATTTCAAGTCCTCAATAAACAGAGGCGAAGAAAGAAATGCGTCATTAATTTCCTTATATTTTTCTTGTTCATTTCCTAGATGTAGAAATTTGTTATACACCTTCTTAATAATTTTGTTGACATCTTCACCGCTGTGTTTGGAATAAATATATCCAAGATCATTTCGTACAAACTGATCCACATAATGTGTCAAACTTGGGCGCGCGCTGATAATTGTTCAAGATGATTCTTCTTAGTTTCCTCCTAGTTGTGAGATAAAACATTCAATTTATTAGCGACTAATCAAATCCCTCTAGGATACTCATAGAGAATCAAGTATTCTTTGATGATAGTTTGGACGTTCTTCAAGTGCATCAAAAATAACATGACTATCAAGAAAATGATTGATCTTTGAATAATCAAAAGAAGTGTTATCAGTCCAAGACACCAAAAGGACTTTATTGCATCTATTAATCAAATCCTGTAATAGTTCATCTCTTTTAGCATCTTTATAGGCAGAATCTAAGGGATAAAGAATTCCAAAGTCATAATCGTATCTAGTCTTCTTCCAACTTGTTCTATTAATAGTATCCAGGTACATAGTATGATTGGCAATCTTATACCCTTCCCCCGTTTTGAAACTAGCTGTATTATTCTCAAAAAATGTCCCGAAATTTTGCATGCTGTTACCACGAAATAATATCCTAGATTTGTGAGAACAGTATTCAGAAATGGTTTGTAAAACAAGTTTATGTTTCTCATACTGGTGAGTCCCAGTGATTAACAGCACTTTTTTATCAGACTCCAGAAAGCTAACTATTCCTTCGCTGGCTTCATTTCTTGTATTCATACGCTACCAACTCCCACTCCAATAGTTTTTTAATACTTGATATAACCTGATGAGTCTCCATCGACAATGTTATATATGCCTACGGATGTCCAGTTCTCTCCTTCCTGATCAACAAACAGGCGGTCTTTAGTGTAGTCATCTATAGATTTAACAGTAAGCTGGAGTGTTCTTACACTTAATCCATCCACCCCTCTACATGAGAAATATCCTCTTGCCTCAATTGATTGACCGATTCTCAGATTGTTTAATTCAGACAAAGTATTGATGTATTCATTTTGTTCAGACAAAGTGACCCCTCATTCCTTATAAAATAGACCTACAATTACCATTTCTCATTCAAAAATCTCATTTCAACTCACTGTCGTAAGCATTTGCAAAAGTAATTCCCACAACCTGAACTTGATCATAACTCTGAAACTCTTCACGAGACTCAATTAATCCATGCACTACATTTGCTGCTCGTTGTGCTAGTTCCTCTTTATCCAGCTTCTCATCAGAATTAACTCTCACGTTCCTGTTTATGTATTCTTCCGCGTCATCCTGACTAGCATATAGATTAACCACAACTGTATATGAGTATCGAGCATTCTTGCTTTGTTCTTTAACATTTTCAAGCATCGAATAATACTTCAATTCTCTTACCTCACTTTCTCATCAAATGTATCACTTGAACTAGTCAACTAAATTACGTATTTTCAAGAACACTGCCTTTCTTTTTTTCCCATATAATTTCACACACATCAATTTCAGCTTCAGTATACCTAGACCAAATGTTGTCACCAAAATTCCATTTACTCGGCATTTTCCTTTGGTATCCTATCTCATTTAAGTAATCATCCTCGCTTTTTAATAAAATGCAACCCACTAAGTTAGTTTTCAAGAAACTATATACCTCTTCGGAATTCATCATATCTCCATAAAGAAACCTTTTAACAATATAATTTCTAGGAACAACATGATCATGTCTTAATATCTTCGCCTTTATCGTCTCTGATTCATGTAGGTGAGCACACGCCTTCTTAGACCAATATTGACAACCAGTGTATTTCCCCTCAATCTCTGTCCACAACCAAGTTGTCTCAAAAATCACAGCATGTTTTGCTCCAAGAGACAACTTGTCAGAATTAAGTACATTATAAACATCATCTGCTAACTGTTCCCTTGTTCTGTAGTATGGATTATTCTTTCCTCTAGCTGCCATTAACGAGACCCTCCTTATATAAGAATTTGTTTGATCAGATGTATCTAAAGCTATATGACACTAGTTTCCATCCTGTTGTTAAAAGTAGTGGGTGTCTTGGGCTCCTACCTTGAAGGTCTTCTAAGCATTTTATTTTGTGAGCATATGGAACCAATAAGGTCTCAACCTCTCTTTTTCGTTTCACATATTTCTTTATGTCAGATCCCCACGCGACAATAAGGACATCTCTTTTGGCTGCTGCTTCAGTGATGTAGCTATCATTATAATCCTCATATCCTTGATCTCTGTGTTGAAGTTCAGACGGATTTGTTGCCATATATGCGTACATGTTAACAATATCTACGCCACCATAGTTGTTATCAATCAAATAATTAGTAAGGTTCATTATCGTGTCATCTGTTTTCAATGAATTTGCCTTACTCGGATTAAGCATAACTACAGCAACAATCTCTTTATTACTATCCCAAGTTCTTGTTAGTCTGTACCTATATTCATTGTTATTGGACATAACAGCAACAGATTCTATGCTCCTTTTATCCGTGTAAAACATATTTAAAAACCTTCCTCCGTTTAATATGAAAGGCTGATTTTATCTTATCTGTTTATTTCATGTCGAATCCCCAAAATATTGAGGCCGTTTTGAAGATATTCTCTAAGTGGTCTTTTTGATAACATGCTATAAAGCCTTACTGACGGAGCCTCATAATGAGCCCCTAGGTTTTTCATGTAGTCTTCTAGCAACCTTTCAGGTCTATACCTCTTTAATTCTTCTTCAAAGGCATAATAATTACTGAAATCTTTAGGATCTGGCTTCTGCTCTTGTTGCCCAATGTACATAATTGATTGCAGTATCAAAACTTCTTCATATTCCAATTGTTTAGAAAGGTTATAAGTAACTTCACCATTTACAAGAATGTCCGCTTTCGTATTTACCAATTCATCAATGATATGTATGAGACCTTTTGCCTTTTCGGTCAACATTATTATTCACTCCTTATAAGTGTCTCATTTTATCTTCTTGTTCGATTTTTCTAATTGCTTCTTGAACTTTTCTAGTTTTGGCAATCTATCACCTCTATCTTTGTAGACTTCATTTTCAAAAATATAAACTGCTCTTTCTAAGACTCGTATAACATCAGCATATCGCTCCATTTTATTATATATAATGCATAAGCGATCGTACGGAAAGTTGCCCTCAAAACCCTCATTTACATTTGTCTCATATAATTTAATTGCTTTGTCAGTCTGACCTTCTTTTTCGTAATTCTTACCTCTTGAATTCCTTTCAACCTGCAACTCAAAAGTTTCTTCATCAGTGATCAACAAAGAACCCCCTAGTAAAAGGATTGTTTATCCTAAATATGCATCGCATTGTCGACCATCGCAAATTGGACAAGTCATTCCAGCATCGTCAATAATTGCATCGATTGATAAACTTAGATGCTTAGCAATACATGTCCTGTGCTGTCCATCAGTAAAGCCTAAATGCCCACAATCAAATTTAAATAATTTTACAACTTCTTCTTGTCCTCGTTCAATTATGGATTTAGAAATTTTTCTGCAATAATTAGCAGAAGATTTCTTATAGTCGTCAGGAAATTGATTAACTTCTGATTCATCCAATAGGAGAGAACACGTTCCAAACTTATGCTTAAAACATGTCCCACTGTCTAGCATAAAGAAAAATTCAATGTCCTTCGGATAAATGCTTTGGTTCAACATTAGTATTACCCTCCTCGTAAAAGTATTATTTCACTAAGATAACCTCGAAAATTAAATTTTATTATCAGTAGATAATAGGTTTGTCCCTATCAATACACTTACTTCGCTACCACAATTATACAACAACAAGTGTCAGTCTACCTATGTTTTCTGAAACAAATGTAGCTATAGTGAGCAATTCAACTACTACTCAGTCAACAATAAAAAAGCACCCGGAAGGATGCTTCATATTATTCAAAATATGAATTCCAAATTATCTACTGATCTTACGGATGATGAACGATAAAGCGTAGCATTTCTCGTATCTCTCCCAATGGAAAAACAATCCACTGAAAGGACGAATCCCATAATGCCGATTTTAAAATCAGATGTAGCTAGTAAAGAAGCTTCTTTTCCCTCGCTCCCGTCGATTGAATTAGAATAAAATTGGCGTATATAGAATTCTTTTTCAGGAATTTTAGGTTCAGTATCTTCGTTTTCAGTGCCTTTAGTAACATCTGAATCATTCATATATCCATTTATCACAGTTTCATTTTCAATTGTAATTTTAGATCCATCTAAGAATGTTATCTCAACCACGCCATCAATTCTTTCATTGTCCTCTTTATACTTAGAATAGAACTTTCTCCAAGTCACTACATTCTGGATTAGCTGTTCTTTGCTCAGCTCGCCTTTACCATGAGCGTAAAACCACTCAGAAGCAGTATCTCTACAGAACATATCTTCATGTTCATATCCTTCTGGATCACCGTGTAGCTTAGTCATTTCAACTGTGTTATCTCTAGGCATGCCAACAGAGTCTAAGATGATTTCTTGAATGTCATTGATATATGAGTCATAAACACTCCAAGTCACGCCAAGAGCATCCTCAACCTTCTTCTCCTTCGTTCTCATGTCCTGACTCATATCAATTAAGCTAGATAGCATTTCTTCATTCATCTATATCACTCCTTATGTATGATAGGAATATTGTACCACTAACTGGTGTCCAAACTGGTAATGATATATTCTGATGGGACGAACCATCATATTTACCGTTTGTTACTTTGGAATTTACAACCTATCCGATTTTCGTGCAGGTTGGATTAGTTGTCGTGAACTGCGACATCCGAAAATAGTGAACTTGCGGAATATTTCCGATGATTAGCTTAAAGGTTAGCACAGGGCCAACCAACCTGGCCTACTGGTATCAACGAGGGCGTACTCGATATGGTTTTCTACCTAAGGGAGATAAGATTATTCCCTCAGTTAGTTTAACACGGCGTTAAATTGTTGTACGCTGCGTACAACAAAAGGATGTAGGTTCAACATGACCAATGGTCCTTGCTTAGTTACCGTCAATCTGACGGAGACTGAGTGCCCCTTAAACTGAGGGTAACTTAGTTTACCGCGATTTCGTGGAGGAGTATTCTTCGTGTATTTACCTATTCATACGTCTTAATGATACATAATCCAATGTAGACAAAATTGTCTATATTGAGAATTCGAAAGATAACAATAGTACAGTGCAATTTAATCTGCCCCAACGTAGAGGACATTCCTAAAAAAATTACCTACATGGCTTGAAAAAGGTGCTTTTTGTATTGTACAAGGGACATCTTTTTAGATTCATTAATCAACTTGATGCTTACGTGTGTTTATTGTCGTGTATCCTAGTAAATATAGTGAATTGTCTTACATTTGCAAGAGATGGATTCAATATATTGCGAAAGTTGAGTTTCTAATATTATTGACTGGTTAAAGAAACAGAAAGGTTTCCCGTCATTTAATTACGCATTAAACAATTCCTAAATTTATATATATTTTTCTATTATTTGGTATACTTTGATGGAATTATCGTTTAGTATAGATAATAAAGGTGCTCACTCCTAAAAAAAAACATATAAGGTAGTGATATGGATGTTGGTTGGGTATATTAAGAAAATATCGTTTATGTTAGCATTGGTATTGGCTCTTAACACTTTATTGATAACTTCTAGTGTGTCGGCAAATGAAATAAAAATACAGGAAGTAACACAAGAGGATATAGAAATTCTTACCTATGAGGAATATGCTTCAAAATATGGCGGAGATGAAATTCAACCTCAGGGAGTGGTCGTAGGGGTTGTTGTTTTCATAGCTGGGATAGTAGTTGCGTGGATTGTTGACGGAGTTCTTATCCACGCAACCGGACATTCAGGGGGAGAATGGGTAGCAAAAGCTCTAAGTTATCAGAAAGAAGTCCCTACATGTACTAATATATACTTTAGTAAAGCAACTTCGAAGCCTATCTGTCATTCAGGGTCTAGTGGCTCATTTTCAACTGATTTATATAAGTAATTAGGAGGATGAGCACCTTTTTTTAAAAAATGGAGGAAAAAAAATGAAAAAACTATTGTTTATTTTTTTGTTAGGTATTATTACATATTTTGTTGTTTCCGTTATAATTAATTTATTTAAATGATCAACCAAGTCCAAGTATAATGGAAAACTCGGCTAACGTGCACATGAGACTCTTCATCAACTGTTCTTTCTGATGATGTCTAAGGTCCAGTTTAATTTTGCACCATCCTCATACATCATATCCACTTTTCATCATTCGTTTCTGTTTCCTGATCGAAGTTAACTCTTCACGTATCTCTATTCTCTGTTCAATTGTTATGTCTAATTTCGATCCTTCTTTAACCAGATAGTTATACCTTGATTCAAGTGTTATAGGCTTAGTTTTACGTTGTTTCTTTGGCTTAATACGATTGGCTCTGCGTTTACTACTAGGCGACTGATACGGAATTTCCGTATGATTCAGGCTCATTATCGTTTCAAACAGTGTCTCATTACTGTGCATTGGATTTCGTTCTACTCTCTGTGTATGTTGCGTGCACATTTACGAATATAGTTTTAATAGTGTCCAACATATCCAACCCTCCTATTCTTCGTTTCTATTGAAAACTCTGGCGGTAAAGGTCGCAATACTTTATCAAACAAAATGGAAATCATCATTTGAAGATTATCTAGTTCTCGGCTGTATGGAGGTAATAGTTTTGCATCAATAATATCAATTATCGTTTGATACTTAATATCATACTCTTTTGCTCTCTCCATCATTTCTATGATCATGGCAATATCTAGGCCGTATGAGATAAAGTATTTGTCGATGGCTAAGCGAGTTTGCTGGTAGCTATCATACGTCCAGGCCGCCTTTTCATCGGGTGGTAAATTGTCATAGTCCTGCTTATACAATTCGTTTACATCCATGTATTCTGTTACCTCCATTCTCTTCTGTCCATCCAAATGAAATAAAACTAGGATTTCATAGAGATTATTGTGTTTATTTTAAGTTGTTATAGGAATTTGTTAACCATAGTTACAGTACATTGTTTATGTATAGAATCAATTATGAGATGCATTGCTGATAGCCCTGACTACATGAATGTGTCTGTTCAACTTTCGTTGTTCGATTAGATGTTTAATGGTTACACCACATGTCCTCATACGTTCAACACATATAGGTGAAACCTGTTCCTTAAAGTATTGCGTGAGCGCCTTTACAGGATTGAGTAAGAACATATCTTTGAAATCCTCATCGCTCATAGGGTTCAATTCAAGCTGTTCACGTCTGAACTGATTCAATAGGCTAAACACCTGAATAGATGTTGGATAAATCGGAACCCTTGCCATAAACTGTTGACGCAATTCCTGAGTTGTGAGAAGCGCCTCAATCCCATGAATAATATTCGATGCCTTTTTAGGAACTTCGCAAGCAATATATATCTCATCCAGTGTCCAATTCTGTTTTTGATCAAAATAGTAAATTATCATTGTGGGAACTCCTTTCTCAACATGTTGGGAATTTGCTAACCTAAAGATGCAACAGATTTCAGTGATATCCACGCACCGTTACGAGTACGTATACATAATTGACGATTGATCAGCTTGCCATGTTTGTACATCTGTATCGCTCCCTTCTGCTGTGCAAAATTTTGCACATCTTTATTTATAGTTGTTACACGGATAATAGTTACAGTACATTGTTGATTATTTGATTCGCTTTTCGAAATCGGAATTCAAGTTCCGGTACAATGTTGCGCTTATTTGGTGTACAATGTGTATACAGATGTTAACGTTTGATACTCATAATTTGATTCGCATATACGAATATTGTTCACTTCTACATAATATTCGCTTATGCGAATCATGTCAACTGTTTTATAGGGGGAATCTTTAGTTGCACGTTTTGAAAATTAAACTTAAAGATGTGCTAAAACAACGAAACGTTACTCAAAGACAATTAGAAAGCATGTCTGGAGTTAATCAGGCTAGGATATCTCAACTCTGTAAGCCGGGCAGACAAGAAATCAATTTAGGTCTCCTTGAGAAAATAGCTGCTGCACTAGATATCACAGATATATCTGAGTTAATTCAGTTTGAAGAAGTACCCGATACAGATAAGGATGAGCCTACATCAAAATGATGTGGGTTTTTTATTTTCTCTGAGCAGTTTTGTCGTGGACACACCAACAACAATTCAAACTCGTATGTAGTACATTTTCGTTGAAGCTTTCCCTCAATTTTGAGGATCAGGTATGAGTACACTGAGTACACAGTTAAACTTGTCAGATTGATCATATGGGTAGTATGTAAAGTGGTTGATATATATGGACTTATTCGGGGAATCCCGAAAAACTATGTAAAATAGGTGATCGTCAAATTGACGAGAAGCTTCCACGGAAATTTCGGGGAACATTGACTGATACGGATATTCTGTATTGCTATAAGTCACTGTGCAGCTTTGCACAGTCAAAACGTCATATTGACGTGTCGCGTATATTTGTGGAGAGGGTTGAATTTAACCTCCTTTGATCAGTGTTAATCAACTTGGTTAGGACTCAAATCGAATGTCGACATTCGGTATAACGATAATTCAATCCAGTCATTCTGAATCGGAATGTCTGAAAGTCTATGAGTACATCACATACTTATTCTCGAAACCGAGAAATACTCCCTCTGCTTGAAATTTCAAGCACCCCTACTCCAATTCTAATATGGTGAATCACCATGTTAACAAGTATCATTCCCCAATTATGGGTAGTGAAAAGGTTATGCGTTTTTCATAGGCTTTTTCGTGAAGTCACGAATAACTATAACTTTAAGGGGGGCGAAATTTAACCCTCCTTACAAAGCAAAAAGGTTGACGCAATGTCAACCCAGTAGACTATCCTATACCGTATATCAACCCTAAATTGTCCATATTCAGAAAGCCAACTTTATATTTTGAATAGGCATATGATCCATCACGCTGCTTCGCCACGTTGTAATGTTCACAAATTGTATAGTATTCTTCTCTCTCCAGTTTTCCATGCTTGATATACAGGTCTCTTGCCATCTTAAGCATTCCACTATTTCTGATGTTGGTAGGAGTTAACAAAGGTAGATTGTGCCACTCTGATATCTTAGCTACTCTCATTGTAACTAAATAAATAGATGCTGGGTCATCAACACTCTGCTTAATCCCTGCGTTCACAGCCGATCTAATAATATAATCGTTATCTATCAAATTATTGTGAGTAACTTTTGTGGTGGGCATTAAATTTCCGTTGTTCTTAATGTACTTGTCTTCTTTATTTGCGATCCTGAGAATATTGTATAGATAGCTCGATATAGTTATTTCTCTGCACTCTTGACCATTGCGAGTATCATTGTAGAGGGTTATTTTATATTTGTCTATCTCATCTGTCTCAGATACGTGTTCCATTTTCATATTAAGCAACTCACTGTTCCCTCTACCCATTATCCCCTCAAACAATGCTTGGACAATTACTTTATCCTGAAAGTTAAGGCAATCACTCACGATATTCTCGATATCTTCTTCACTGAATAGCGTTGGCTTACTATCGTCCACGAATTGAATATAAAAGTCAGTAGATGAAACAGCATCAAGTGGATTTATATTGTCCTTACGTAAGTCTTGCTCTATAGCCCACCGGATATAGTTTTGTATAATGCTCCCCGTACTTTTAACTGTAGCAAGTTTAGTGGACTCTAACAGAAGCAATACTTGTTTGATTTCACTTAGATTAAAATCATATAAATCCATTTCTAACCGTTTTTCAATAGCAGATGCTCTACGAAGTACTCTGGAGTATGCATCCTTTGTGTTCTCATTCTGTCTTTGCAGAAATCGCTCTTTCTGTGACTCATTATAGAGACTATCCTCATATATCTTATTCACTATTATTCCCCTCTAGCTTAGATTCAAAGTAATCAATTAATTGATTTCTGAGACGTTTGTTTCCTGTCAGTGATTTCTTTGCATTAAGAAGCGGCTCAAGTTTATCAACATCAAAGATAATACTGTTCACATACTTTTCTATCTGGTCTAAACCTATATCATGATCTTTCATGAACTTTGAGAGTACAATGTATCCAATAAACATCAATGGATGACTCATAATTAGATTTTTGCGCTTATTTGCATTAATTGAAAACTCATCTGGATAACTACCGACCAAGTAAGTAAAGAAATCATTGAGATAATTTGAAGTTTTAATAACGTCTAACTGTCTTTCAAAATGATACATGCGATCAATTGAGTAACTCATGATATCAAAGGTGGTCAACTCTCCAGCTAATTCATTAACAGTTGTTGATGAAGCAATTTGCTTCCCTATCTCTGACTTCCTTTGTAGATTAGCTACTACCTTATCAGACATTCTTTCCTGTGACAGTTCATCTCTTCTTTCTTTCTTCAACACGTTGATTGTATTGATCTGTCCAAAATACTTTTGAGCTGTCTCATGGTCATATGACCTAATGGAGAGTATCATATCCAAGTCTAAATTAGGATTGCTCTGTAGAGCTGCTATAGCACCCTGTAATCGGTGGAAACCATCAAGTATAGATATTACTGCCCCATCGTTAATAATTAGCGTTCTAAAGTCCTCGTAGTACGTCAGAGGATCGACTTCTGTAGAACATACGTTCAGGGTAATCATATCCTCAAAGTATTGATTATCAGCCATTTTGGATGCGATCCTCTTAACACTAGCCTTATTAACGATTGGCGTTTTGACTACTCCTCCACTTTGGTTCAGTTCATACTTAGCACCACGTTGAGTTTCATAATCATACACAATTAATTGGCTCTCAGACATCTTCACTAAATCTGTAATTGCAATCTTGGTTATGTAGCTGTCATATTTAAGCTTTGTAGTGTCTGAAAATGAAATAGGTAATTCCATTCTCTTCTGAACAATGGATCTAAGGTTGTCCTGAGCATCTCTAATCTCACGTTTGCCGAACAGTTGATTGGGTTCTAATTGCTCATTTCCCGTTACAGTGAATAAAGCTTGGCATACACCGTACAATATCGAAGTATCGATTTGTGGAATGTACTGTGCAACGTACTCTTCATTTTTCAGGAGTGAGTCAATTACCTCTACAGGAATATTCAGTTCAATGAGTTGATACTTAAAATGATACTTGAGCTTCTTGGAAGCACTTATTATTTCAAGTTGAATGCTGATCAATTTCTCAATATTAGACCTGTCTATTTTCATGTACATTAACTCCTTCCATACATATAGTATGGTATCACAAAAACACAAAGATAATAAGCGGGACATTTTTTTCGATGTGTACATGTCACTTGGTGACACGATTTCAGATGGCGAGGATTAGCTGTGTTGGAGTTTTATGAGTCGGTTGACAACTTATCGGGAAACAAAAAAACAGCCGTGTGAGGGCTGTCTAGAAGTTTATTTGAGGTATTTCTGGTTTAAGCGGCGTAAGAACTGATGTTATAAAGCCTGATAAATGTTCAAATGAGTATCCAATAAGATCACCCACACCTTGATAGCTATAATCTGTCTTGTAAGCAATGTAAAACAAGATGAGAAATGCAGAGCCACCAACAAGTATAAGTTTGTCCTTTAACGATAATGATCTCATGTACAACCTCCCTTTTTAATAGGGATATTATACCATGTGACTACTACACGCTTGCAAATCACCAACGGCTTCCAATCCCACTATTCCACTTACTACATATAGAGTTTAGTCCTACACTATATGTACAGTAGATGTTTTCTTAATTGCTTTTCGTGTTTTAGTTGATCCTCTAACCAACTTCTCAAGAGTGAGTTTTCCTTTAAGAATAAGAGTTGATCCATCTTCAGTCTTACCTTGTTTTGCGTGTACATCATGTTGACGATATGCGCGACAAGGCGCAGATTGTGTTCAATGAGCAGATTGCGAGAGTGAGCATTGCCTTCAGCCATAAGGCGTAAATGTTTGGCTTCATCATCCTCAGCCAGTGGCTGGGGGAACGCATTATTTTTGACATATGAGACGAGTAACGTTAACTCTTTAATGAATAGAGCAATTGCGGTAAACAATCCGGGCACAGATGACACCTCCTGCAGTTTTACAACGATCTGGCCTGAGCACATGTGGGAACAGGGTCGATCTATTGTATGTAGGCAGTGGCCCAGAAGTGCACGTACACTTGAAAAAGGGGATGATCTTGCGAAGATTTCACAGACTCACAGAAACGATGGATCCCACTCGCTGAAGCAGGAGAAATTCTTTTTCCACACTTTCGATAAAATACTTCTTTTCACCAAATAGGACAACATCATTCTGAGCTAATGAAACATCGCTTTTAAAATAGATCACATTGTCCGTTTCCCGAAACGCACCTTTGTAATAAAACATCAGATCCCTCTCCTTCATAACACTACCTATGTAATAAATTAAACCACTACTTACAATCTCATTAACACCATCCCAAAATTAAAAATATCCATGTGCTCCATTCAGATAACTTGATCCAAAACAAAAACCCCAGCCCTGTACAAAACAGAACTGAGGCCTTTACTCACCCTATGGGAATCCCCGTAAATATTCGTGAACCCTTAAATTCCCGTGCATACCGGTTAATCACTTGAAAATGCGTTGAGAGAACTGATACAGGCCGCTGTTCCAGACAGATGGTTCGTGTCCACCTACATCCTGATACCAGGTATGCGGAATGTTCATGCTGCTCAAGCCGTTTTTGAAGTTCTGGCTGACCCATAACAGACCGTCACTTGATCCACAGGAGATCCACAACAATTTGAGTTGGCTAGCGACTTGTCCCGGGTTGGAAACCAGCTGCGATACAGATTGCGTATTCGGTGCGGCCGAGAAGGCCCCTACCCAGGCGAAGGTATTCAGATTTTTCAATCCGAAGTTAAGCGACTGCCCACCACCCATGGACAGTCCGGCTAGCGCACGACTATTCTTGTCTTTGTACACTGGATAATTGGCCTCGATATGAGGAATCAGATCCTTGAGCAGGTCTTGCTCAAACCGTTCAAACGCAGCCACTTTGTCCGGAGCAAAAATGTCACCGACTGGACGGTCGTCCTTCATGGCACGGCCATTCGGCATGACAACGATCATCTGGGACAGCTTGCCTTCCGAATACAGGTTGTCCAAAATGTTCTTGGGTTTCATTGCATTGACCCACTCATGCTCATCCCCGCCGATACCGTGCAGGAGATACAAGACGTTATACTTTTTATTCGGAGAATATCCTGGCGGTGTATACACGGTCGCTTTCCGTGTATTGCCCACCGTTGTGGAGTAATAGGATATCAGATTGGTATTTCCGTGCGGAATATTGTTTCGATAGCCATCAAAACCCGGTGGTGCCGGCACCACCGGAGTATTAGCAAGCGCATTGTTTGCGTCATTGCCGGATACATTCATAGATTCATACGCTGTGTTCTGAGCACCAACCTCGCTGGAATCCGTAGCAAAAGCCATTGTTGGGGCAATCATGGCAACGATCATCGAAAGACTTAAAAGGATTGTAATACGTTTTTTCATCTCAATTTCTCCTCTCAATTTTGTCAAACTTAAGTATGCGTTTCTCGAAGTTTCACTGGATTACGCTTGATGCTGAAGTTCAACTTTTTTCTAACGCGGTGAAGCAAGCTTCCTCTCAAACCAAAATTGAAAGCCCTTACAATAAACAGGTTAGATCACCTCCCTTCCCTTCAGAAAAAACTGAACCTGTAGATTTCACTCTGTTTTTCCGACATGGAATTACTTATATAGTATATTTAAACTTATTTATCCATTTTTCGCAACAATATTTTCATTTCTAGCGATTCAATTCAATGATCTTATAGCATCAGAGTTTTTCTTCTTTCTTCTTTCTTCTTTTTTCTTTCTTCTTTGTTCTTTGTTCTCGAATCATAATCAAAAATTGTAAAATACTGTTGTTAAATTGAATATTTTACCTTATTATAACTTCCATAGGGGGGTGTCTATGAACAATTTCAATAGATTCATAATAGTTTTCTTCTGAGAGATGCTTTCGCAAAAGTTTCAACGTCTCGTTCGCCAATATCTTTTGCAACTACTTTATTTTCTGGGAGGAAAATGATGATGTTCAATGTACGCTTTTCGATCAAAAAAGCATGGGCTTCATTTCTGGTTATTACATTATTGCTGCCTTTACTTGTCGGGTTATGGCCATCCAATGTCTATGCTGCATCTAACAATGAAGGAAAAATATCCATAACCGCAGATGATGAGTTCACACTTTTTATAAACGGCAGACAGACGGGAAAAGGCACCGACTGGGCCAAAGCCTATACGTTCCCTGTGCCGATTCAATCTGGCATCAATGTGATTGCAGTTCAAGCGAAGGATATAGGCCTCTATGCGGGACTGCTGGCAGACCTTAGCTACGGAGATGAGAATCTGGTTACGGATTTCAACTGGAAAGTATCTGAACGATATATTGAAGGTTGGGAGCAACCCAAATTCGATGATTCGTCATGGTCACGTGCTACTGACTTCGGACGGTATGGCAGTGATCCTTGGAAACAGATTAGTGGCATGCCTGAGGAGACCAGTGCACGCTGGATCTGGGCAGGCAAGACCAATGTGAATGCTCCAGTTTCAGAAGCATATTTTCGAATCTCATTTAACGTCTCTGAAGATGGACTGGCTATTAGCAATCCCATTTCTTCTTCAGGTCAATTCGAGCAAGTCGATTATCAGTTAAAACCGACCCAACCCATGCCTGCTTCCATGGTCAAGAGACTTCCCGTGGTAAATGCCGTCTTTGAAACGGTGGAAGAGAAAGGTTCAATAGAACTTAGCACCCAAGAGGCTGCCCAAATCGGTAATAACCTAGCTCCTGGTCAGATCTTTCTCGATCAGTCCTCTGCCCGGGCTATCAAAGTTACAAGCGTCAATAGAAGCTCTGGTGGTATGCGGGTAGATTACATCACTCCGGGTGTGGAGGAATTGTTCGATTACTATGATATTCCCGAGCAGGAGGTCTCGTTCGAAGAGCGTAATATCGTCATGCCTGATCCTGAGATGGTATTGGATAGCAAGGAATGGCTTGTTCAGGAAACCCCTTCCTTGTTAGAGACCGATATAACTGACGATGCTGAAATGCGACAGTTCAACATCGACAACACGATTCAAAATGATTTGGATGCAAATATGGACATGATTGCGGATGCAGAAAGAATGGATATCGCTTCCACGGATATCGCACCCATGGACATGAATGATACAAATGATATGGATCTGAATGAAATAAATTCCACAGAATTAACTGATATTCATTCAACGGACATGAATGATGTGATTCGTGCTGCTGGAGCAGGTGATTTTGCCAATTGCAAAAAATCCGGCAATGAGTTTGTCTGTGATTTCAAGAAGGTACTTGTAAATCAACAAAATGCAAACGGTAACAAAGTGTTCGTTGAAGCAGGTGGCAAGCTCAGCTTGATTGCACCCAAAGTTACGGGGAAATACGGATTTTGGGGAAAATATGATCTGAAATTCACTGCTGGTGAGAAAGCCAACATCTATATCAAAGGTGATGCCAAGTTCAAAAAAGAGGTCAAAGTTCCAATCATGGGCTTCAACATTGGTGCTGGCAATCTCGGAGCCGTATCAGTCGGCGTTTTTCTGGTCATTGGTATTGACGGCAACGTCACCTTTGAATTCCAGGTCGATCAGGGATACACGGTCACTGCAGGAGTTAAAGGAAAAACACGTGTCTTCATCCCTGTCAAAATCCAGCCTTACAGTAGTGTAAACAGATACCTTACGGTTACTCATAAAATTGAGGGACAGATCACAGCTTGGGCAGGAGCCAAAGCTGAAGTCGGTCTGAAAATTGCCGGCAAAAAAATACTTGAGGTAAGTGTTTTTGCCGGCATTGAAGGCACAGGGAAATGGATAAGCAGCAATAATGTGCCCAGTACTATGTCTCTAAAGATTGATGCTCTCGTCAAAGGAGAAGGAGCTGTATTTAATAAGTCCTTCAAACTCTTCGAGCTGCGCTGGAATTTGGTGAATCTGGTGAAAACCCCTACCAATCCGGGAACCGGACAGAACCTGGCACGAAATGCTGCCATAACGGTAACTTCCACCTATCCCGGGTATTCTGCAGCCCGAATCAATGACGGGGATCGTAACACGGCCTTGGGGGAAAGTTATAGCTGGGCCAATAACCGTAATTCCTCACTTCCCCAATATGTCATCATTGATTTGCCGACATCGAGTTCAATCCAGCGAATTGATCTGTATACCACCCAGGGATACCCGCTTGCCAATTATGATCTGCAATACTGGAATGGCTCAAATTGGGTGAATCTTGTACAGATTACAGGCAATCAAGAGTTAACGCGTTCACACACATTTTCAGCAGTCAGTACCTCCAAGATCCGTGTCGTAGCGAGTAAAGGTCCTTCCCATCAGCCAACCTATGTGCGAATCAATGAGCTTGAAATCTATTAAAACAACATACCCAAAAAGCCTCAGCCCCTGGTTACACAGGATGGCTGAGGCTTTCTTGACATCTGTTTAGTGTACGGATACTGGATTAACTACCTCTGCACCCTCGGGTGAAGTCTGTCTGTCTTTCATCAACAGACTGATGAACAAACCCAGCAAACCCAGTGCAGCAATTACTGCGGCATACAAAGGCACTGAGATAAGTCCCGTATGCGTAATTGCATACCCACCCATATAGGCACCAGCGGCATTTCCCAGGTTAAATGCCGAATGACTTGAGGTTGTCGCAAGCAGCGGTGCTTCACGAGTCATATTCATAATCCGAATCTGAAGTCCCGGCATAATACCAAAAGCGGCAACCCCCCAGAAAAATATCGTGAGCACTGCCAGATATTGATTCTCCAGCGTCAGCGTGAGCACTGCCAGAAGAACAGCAAGGATACCAAAGTTGACGATTAACGAAGGCATCAGCTTCCAGTCTGCCAGACGGCCGCCAACCAAATTGCCCAAGGTTACACCGAAGCCAAACAACACCAGAATCCAGGTCACACTTTGCTCCGCAAAGCCGCTAATATCCACAAGCATCGGCGTAATATAGGTGAAGACTGTAAACAAACTTCCGCACCCTAACGCCCCAATAAGCAGAACCAGCAACACTTGGGGACGAACCAGATTCCGGAATTGCTGTCCCAGGTTGGCTGGTGCTCCTTGCGGGAGGACGGGAATGAAACGAATGATACCAATCAACGAAATGATGCCCAAGATCGTAATTGCCCCGAAAGATGACCGCCATCCAAGCTGTTGCCCGATAAACGTACCAAACGGAACGCCAATGATGTTGGCAATCGTAAGGCCCGCAAGAACAACCGATACCGCTCCTGCCCTTCTCTCGGGCGCAACAAGCCGTGTCGCCATGATTGAACCTACACCAAGGAACGTACCATGGGCAAATGCCGTTAATATCCGTGCTGAGATTAACAACCCATAGGTGGGAGCAATAACGGACAATGCGTTCCCGATAATGAAAATGCACATCAGCAGTACCAGCAGTTTTTTCTGCGGAATCTTGTGTGTCAATACGGTCAATATCGGCGCACCTACCGCTACACCAAGCGCATATCCCGTAATGAGTTGTCCAGCCTGCGGAATACTTACATTCAGATCTGTTGCCACATTGGGCAGCAGGCCCATAATAATAAATTCAGTCATACCAATCGCAAAAGCCCCTATCGTCAGGCATAACAGGGATAATGGAAACGCCCCTCGTTTACCTGACTGCGAAGCCTGTGGTTCTGTTGTGTGTCCTGTGGTGCTCATAGATGTTCTCTTCTCCTGTCTCTAATCAACGATTTTCTGTCGCCTTCAACCACAAGGCATCTGTTAGTTGTTCGAACATTCCACACATGGCCAGCTTGTCCCGCCAATGTGCCGGAATGCCGCTTAGCCCGTAATAAGCACCTGCGATTTGTCCGTACACCGCACCCGTGGTATCCGCATCATCACCCAGATTAACAGCTAACAACGCGCCTTCTTCAAAGCTTGACGACTTATGGAACGCCCATAGTGCTGCCTCAAGTGAACGAACCACATAACCACTGCCCTTAATTTCGGGAGGTTCTTTTCTCTGATAAGAACCCAAAACAACCTCTTCAATTGCAGGCGAAAAAGTAGGTTCTTCCCTCCACTGTCTGCATGTCTCCGGCATCAGCATGACGCTCTTGTCCGCTCCGCGCAGACCGGCAACAATTATGGCGACCAGCACTTCACATGCTTCCACGCTTTCTGTTGCAGCATGTGTTGTCCGGGAGCTCAGCCCGGCATAACGAACCGCCTCGTTTGGTTGATTAGCGTAAGCCATCGCGACAGGCGCAAGCCTCATAATAGAGCCATTGCCCGCCGTCATCGGGTCAGTTGATCCGCTGTAAGCTTCTCCAGTTATCTCAAACCTCTCCAAGGCACTTCGCGTGGCCCCGCCGATATCAAAGCAATCGCCTGTACTGCTCATATACCCGACCTTGTACCAATTGGTGTATCTGCGCATCTGATCCGCAGGATCAAAGTTTTCATTGCGTACCAGACTTTCTGCCAAACATAGAGCCATGGATGTATCATCTGTCCACTGCCCTGCCTCCAGCCCGAATACGCCGCCACCCACGATATCCGTTACGGGTTCAAATGTGCCCGGGCTACTGAATTCCACCGTAGTTCCCAACGCATCACCCGCTGCAAGCCCGATGAAGCAGCCATTAAAACGGTCCTTTTGCAGCATGCTTGTCTTCCTCCCTTACTCCATATACTTTCAGAATCTTTCTTCCATTCTCCCACAGGGCCTGATCTGGCGTAAAGCTAATAAAATCCAATACATTCAGCTCCATTTCTTCTATTATAAAAGTGTCGAAAGCTGTTGAACGGCCAGACTATCTAATTTTCATAAAAAAAGTTTTATTTTTTTGAGCTGTAAAAACAGTTTATTCAGTACACCGCTTACATGCAAAAGAGTTAACGGTTTGCAACGTTCACCTTTTTCTGAGAACAAATCATACCTGTGAAAATTTTCAATGTAAACAATCATGACGCACTTGACCCTTTGGTTTGTCCTATGTTACGGTTTTATTAGCTTCAAACGCATATTTTTTCCCAAATTAATATTCATTTTCGGTTTATTGTGTCAACTAATATCCCGTATGTTAATGAATACAGGGAATGAATTTGCAGAAAATTTTCATTTTTTATCCCCAAACTAATTCTGAAACAGGAGGAACAAATTTATGATTAAGGCACTGGTGTTTGATTTCGACGGAACGATTATTGATACAGAGACAGCATGGTATATTGCTTTTCGCGATGCTTACAAGGAACACGGCGTAGATTTAACCCTGGAGATGTATTCACAATGCATCGGTACCAGTCTGAAAACATTTAATCCATATGAGTACCTCATCACAGATTTGAATCTTCCGATCGATCGGGAAGCGTTCAGGGAATCTGTTCAGTTGCAGCACGCTGCATTGATGAACAAAGAGGTGGTTCGTCCGGGCATTCAGAGCTACCTTGATGAAGCGCGTAAAGCTGGACTAAAACTCGCTGTAGCCTCCAGCTCCAAACGGGAGTGGGTTGAACAGCATCTGGAACAATTGAAACTGAAAGACTATTTTGAAGTTATCCGTACGGCAGATGATGTTGCACATGTGAAGCCTGATCCGGAACTCTACAATCAAGCGCTTGAAGCCCTTGGAGTAACTGCAGACGAAGCCGTAGCGATTGAGGATTCACCTAACGGCGCGCGTGCAGCTGCTGCGGCTGGTATGCACTGCGTAGTCATCTCGAATACCATTACAGGAACATTGGAATTCGATATGCCTCACCAACGGCTGTCTTGCTTGACTGACCTTACATTTAACGATTTGATTTCGAAGCCACTCGTCACTACCGTCTAAGGTCTGCACGAATTTCGCGATTCAATCCTTAAAGGGGGAGTTCATACATGAAAGCTGTACATTTTGGTGCGGGCAATATAGGCCGCGGTTTTATCGGTCATATGTTGTCCGCTTCCAACTACGAAGTCTGCTTTGTCGCACGTAACCCGAAGAAAATCTCCATGCTTCAAGAAAGACAGGAATATCCGATTACACTTGCCAATAGCGATCGGGACACTACGATTGTCAACAACGTGACGGCGATCAATGTGAGTGAGCAGAATCTGGTTGCTGAAGAGATCGCTTCAGCCGATGTGATCACAACCGCGGTGGGGGTATCTGCACTCGGAGATATCGCCGAACCTATCGCCAAAGGCATTCAACTCCGCATGAAAAACAATAATCAGGCTCCATTGCATATTATCGCTTGCGAAAATGCCATCGGTGGTAGCACCAGGCTGAAGAAACGCATCTATCCATTTCTGGATGAACAAACTCGCAAAAAAGCTGAACGTTATGTTTCTTTCCCCAATGCAGCTGTGGACCGGATTGTTCCGGCTCAAAACCACAAAGACCCGCTGCAGGTCACTGTTGAACCTTTTTACGAATGGGTCGTTCATCGTCCAGCACTTCTGGATGGATTCAAGAAAATAGATGGCGTCCACTATGTGGATTCGCTTGAACCTTATATTGAGCGTAAAATGTTTACGGTAAATACAGGCCACTGTGTCGCCGCATACTTCGGCTATCTCGAAGGATTCGAGACCATTCGACAGGTCATGAGTAACTCTACCCTTCGGGCCACGGTCCGCCATGTTATGGAAGAGACAGGTCAGATGCTCATCCAGAAGCACGGATTCAACGCACAGAAGCATAACAAATATATCGACACCATACTGGAACGCTTCGCCAATCCCAACCTGACGGATCAGGTCACCCGGGTTGGACGTTCCCCCCTTCGCAAGCTTTCGCCTCATGATCGGCTTGTTCGCCCAGCGCTGCAGGCCAGTGAATTCGGAATTGAAATTCCTCATTTAACTTCTGCTATGGCGGCCGCAATGCTTTTTAATGACAAACACGACGAGGAAGCCATGAAGCTACAACACATGATTCGCGAAGATGGCGTCTCCGCCTTCATCCGTGAACGCATGGGAATTCCCGACGAACATCCCGTTCATCAGAATGTAATCGCCCGTTATCAAGAACTCAGAGGACACAAGGAATCGACTATACTAACCTGAGTAACGGATCAGGGCATGGGTTCGGTCCTGCAAACTGAATAGAAGCACGGCCAAGAAGCCGGGAGGAACCTATGCTGCAGCATCGGTCCTTCTGGCTATTTGTCTATGCACGGCACGGTACATTGTATCTATATTGTAGTAACGTTAACAAAACAGCGCATCTCCTCTCTCAAGGAAACACGCTGTGTAGGGAATCGTTTTAATTTTACTTAGCCGTCCTGCTTAACCATGTGGCTCATCCCTTTTCTACTCATTCATAATGGAATTAAGGGATGCATATGCCATGAGCAGGAAACCTTCCGAAGGTTCACCAATAGGTGCTTGGATGTGGAAAATGAAACCATTGCCGTCCAGTTCTTTCACAATAAAATACTCTGTCTTCTTATCATTCTGGGACATCATATATAATCTTGCATCCTTCATCGGACCGTTGCTGAGTTGTTCAGCCGTTAACTGCTTCACTTCTCCGGTCTCGGACAACTCTTCCTTGGCATCCATCTTCAGCGCATCCAGATTGTAATTCGCCGGCAGCTTCTCAATCTCTACCTCATAATCCGGATCAATCTTCATTGTTAATTCATGGTCTTCCGCGTCAAAAGCCATCGGTTCAAACACATAAAGTGAATAACCTTTTGCTTGTGCCAATGTCACTGGACGTTTCTCGGTTATTCCTTCTACCGTCACTTCCAGCTCTGATGTCTTCGGACGATCGGACGTTACTGTACCGCCTGCATTGGAACCGTTATTGTCATTACTCGATTCAATCTTTGCAATCTCTGTAAGTACCAACTGTTTCGTTGTTGCATCAATCGTTTTCTCTACATATTTGAAACGCACGGAATCTTCGTCATCGATATCATCCAGAGACTTCTGCAGATCTTCGCTCACCTGGAATGACATCGGCTTCTCATTCACTCGAATCTCCACGGTATGCGGATCAGCCCATCCAGTCAGAATACCTTCTGCTTCAATTGCAGCACTTTCATTTGGTTGTTGCTCCGGTGCTGGTGACTGTTCTTCCGTATTATTCACTGTTGGCTGTGCAGCAGGATTACTGTTCCCACATGCCACAAGCGAGAATCCCATAAGTAAAACCAGGAGTGATGCACTGACTTTCATTGTATTTCCTTTTCGCATATGAACACCTCCGTTAGCTTATACGCAATGATGCTTGTCCATGTTGCTTCTCATCCATTGGCTTGGCTGTATACTAGTACTTACACGGGAGACAGGCAGCTCAATCATGAAAAATGTCTGAACGATTATTGTAATCCTCTACCTAACTGGCTTGATCCATCTGTACCAGTTTGGCATTGGCTCCGTTAAATGCTTTGGTCTGGAGGTTAAATTGCTTTCGGAATTCAGCAAGCTTCGCATATTCGCTATTCCGTACCCGAATGGCTCGCTTAATCTTAACCAGATTAGGTTCTGCACTTTCTCTCATTAGATCATACAGCTGCTCATCGGCACTTAGACTCAACTGATACGAGGCAATAAAATTTTCCAATGCACGTGCTCTTGCTTCATATTGATCCAGCACCTTTTCCGCCTGTGCCAACGTATCTTCTTTTTCAAATGATAGTTCTTTCAATGAACTGCGCAGGGCCACCGCCTTCTCGTTGGTCTGTTTCATGGCCTCTTCCGCCTGTTTCAACAACGTTCTTCGTTCATGAATATGATCTGCTGCCTGATCCAGCAGTGCTTCGAGATCACTATTTTTGTTCTTGCCCTTGTCTAAAATAGATTTGTATAACTTCATATCCTCCTGCTCATGACTGACCAGCGTCTTCAGACTCTGATCGATCTCCTGACCACTGAGCACCAATTGGTTCACCTGATTTGCCGCAGGCTCCTGCGGATCTCCACAACCACTTACCAGCAGAATTAGCAATACGCTGACTGCCGCAAGCGCCACTTTTTTACTCGTTAGCACCCAAGTTCTTCCTCTCTTGCATCATCATCTTGTTGTTATATTACAAACGGCTATCTGCGCTAAAATTAGCTACCCAGTGTGCATCCGGATCGTATACTTCGAACTCGTAACCCCGATCCTCAAGTAGCTTCAGAATACGCGGTAAAGCCTGAACGGTCTGCTCGCGCTCGTGCATCAGAATCACTTCCTTATCCCGATGTACACTTTTGCTCACCCGGGCCACAATCTTGTCCGGCTGACCGGGAAGATTCCAATCGAGTGAATCTGTCGTCCAGTCCCACAATTTGAACCCGGCCGCAGCAATGTCACCTCTGAACTTTTCACCGATCTGTGGACTGCTGCCATAAGGTGCACGAATCAGATGAGGTGTAAAACCAATCAGGTCCTGCACCATCTTCTGCTCTTTCTTGAACTCTTTCACAAAGTTCGCAGAACTGCCGCTCTTATACAGCTTTTTATAGTTATGCGTCATGCTGTGGAGTCCAGGGTAACTGCCTTCCTTCAACAGCCGTTTCACTGCTTCCGGATGCTGATTCAACTGACGTCCGATCATGAAAAAGGTAGCCTTTGCCTCATGCTGCTTCAAAATATCCAGCAGTTGTTCCGTATATTCAGTTGGCCCATCATCAAACGTTATGTATGCCAATTTGCGAACCTGGCCCTGGAACCGGGCCGGCTCCTCCTTCGCATCCGGAGTAACTTGTATCATGCCAAGCTTGGCGGGCTGTTCTATTACAGTAATCGGAGGCGGCGCCACAACGCTTTTGATCCAATGCGTCATGCCAAGGAATACATATGTAATACCGGTAACGAACAGTACCAGGAGCATTAGAGCTATGCTTACCCTTCCATACCGGATTTTTCTTCGTTTATGTGTTTTCGTGCGACTTGTGCTAGGCGGAATACTGCCACGTTCTCCCGCTCTCTCTTGTTGAACTCTCACTGTCATGCCACTTCCTTACTTTCATTTTTTCCCGATTATTGGTATATTATCTCGTTTCATGTCTCTATATAGAAGATTAATAGAAAAATGGATCGGGAGAATGACAGAATAGTTACAAGCCCGGTTACAATCTACTTATCTCTTCGTTCTCTTTATCTTTCCTGCGGTTACCTTCTCCTGTATAATGAAGTGATTTACGCCATCAGACTTCAAGAAGGAGCTACACCCATGACAAGCTTGAACCATGCCGGCAGATCCATCTATCTGTTATTCTTTGTCGGCATTATCGCCATTTCTTTTTCTTCGATCTTTGTACGCTGGTCCACCGCAGATGTTGCGGTCATTGCCATGTACCGTCTATTTCTGACCAATCTGCTAATGCTGCCTTTTGTCTGGAAATACAGACATGAGATGACGCGTCTACACTTACGGCAGTGGGGCTTGCTGCTTGCATCCGGTGTGATGCTGGCCCTTCATTTCCTGCTCTGGATGGGTTCGCTGCGGCTCACCAGTGTTGCCAGTTCCACAGTTATTCTCGCGCTGGAGCCTATACTGATTCTTGCCGGTTCGGTATGGCTGTTCAAAGCCAAAATTAACCGCATGATGATCATTGGCATGGGCATCGCCCTGTTTGGATCAATCGTCATTGGCGCAGGAGATTTCCAGTTGGCAGGTACTGCTCTGCAAGGTGATATCCTGTCTTTACTTGGCACAATTGCAGTTGCTGTCCATATGCTGCTGGGTCAATTTTTGCGAGCGGGACTTAGTGCATTTTCGTATAACTTCTGGGTATTCTTCGTGGCTGCCTGCACGCTGGCGGTATATAATCTGATCATGGGCCATCCGTTCGGAGGTTACGCTGCGTCAGAGTGGGGAATCTTCCTGCTGCTCGCCATTGTGCCAACGATCTTTGGACATTATCTCTTCAACTGGCTGCTTCAATATATGAATGCCACAACGGTATCCATGGGCGTACTTGGGGAACCCGTATTCTCTTCGTTGCTGGCCTGGATGCTGCTCGGCGAATCCCTCAGTGCATTACAGATGTCTGCCGGGGTTGTCATTATATTCGGGGTATGGATCTTCATTCGATATGGCAAAACCAAACCTCAACCTATTCCTGCTGATGCTCCTATCGCTGGCAAAGGGCCTGTTGAACCTACCACGGTATAACGATTTTTTTCGTAATGCATAGTTATAAACGACTCTACCACTCTCATAAGGCGGTGTATTTTGATGAAAAACATTGTATCCATGCGCTGGCTGCTCGCCAGAATGTATGAACCGGATTTGGTCATTGCAGATTGCCGATTCTTGCTCGGTCAGCCGGAGGCTGGAAGACAAGCCTATGAAGCTGGACATATTCCAGGAGCTGTCTTTCTCGATTTGGAAAAAGATCTGTCTTCTCCTGTGTCTGCACACGGAGGGCGTCACCCGCTTCCTGATCCGGCTGTTCTCGCAAGTCGTCTCTCCAAAGCTGGCATCGGCTCGAATAGTCGTATTGTTGCTTATGACGATCAAGGCGGGATGAATGCATCTCGGCTATGGTGGCTGCTGCGCTACATCGGTCATGAACAGGTGTATATCATGGACGAAGGTTTCTCCGCTTGGAAAAACGCCAAATTCCCCGTGACCACGGATGTGCCCGTTCAGATCCCGGCATCTTTTGAGGTGAATGTGCAGCCAGCCATGCTGGCAAGTGCCCAGGATGTTCAGCAGGCTTCGGCAAGTGGCAGCTCCGTGTTAATCGACTCCCGTGATGCTCGCCGCTATGCGGGTCTGGAGGAACCGATTGATGCCAAGGCCGGACATATTCCGGGTGCGGTGAATTATTTTTGGAAAGATGTGTTGGATTGGGATGGACGTTGGACAGATACTGGGGTGTTAGAAGAGCGTTTTAGTAAGCTGGACAAGGATGGTGCGATTATCGTGTATTGCGGCTCCGGCGTATCAGCTTGCCCGAACGTGATTGCACTGGAAGAAGCGGGATTCTCGAATGTGAAATTGTATTCCGGAAGCTGGAGCGACTGGATTAGCTATGATGAGAATCCGGTGGCAACGGGGGAAGAGAACTAATCGTTATCCAGAATCATGGGGCTATTGGGATCGTTGAGCCTTGTTCGGGTTGCTAGGAACATATCTCTTTGGTACCCCAATATCACCTCAGATGTTCTTACTGCACTCCTACTGCTCAGAATGCTATTTCATATTCTGCGAAAGGTACCAAGATTCCGCTAGCGGACTGAATTGGCCGGCTTTTCCAGCTCATTTTCACAACGGGCTGGAGAAGCCGGGTATACGAAATTAAAGCTGTAATTCAATAGCCAGTGTTTGATTCATCGTAACAACTCCTCTTCTTAATGTTTATCAAGAGGACAGTTAAATTTAACTAAATCAAAAGTCATTCAATTTTCAAAATTAAGATGCGAAGCTTCAAAGAGCTGGCCCATTTGAATGCAGGCATACATAATCTCTAATGAGAACCACAACAATGAGTTGCGCTTAAAAAAGGAATATATTCATTTTAGATATCAAAACTTTATTATTTTATACATGATTTGATAAGAAGAGGAATCAAATTCAATTCTCCTATTTTTATCTTTTCAATATTATTTTTTATTTTCGAAATATTCTTGTCATTGGGTCTAACCTTATTCTTTAATTGCAAGTTTCTTGTTTTCAGTGCTAATTGTTCAATTAATGAATACTCAGAGTAAAGCTGATCGAAATCTGTCATGTTAATGATATTGTAATCTTTTAGATATTTGAGCCGAAAAAGCATTATTTTTTTGTGTTCCCATATTATATGCAAAGGTCTCATATCATCTTTATAGCTAGAAATATTACGAATCAAATAATCATATACAGATATTCCATGCACTATCCTTGTATCGCAATTTTGCATAATAGATAGGGAGTACAGTGAGTCAATAGAATTCACATAATCTGATAGCTGTTGTAACATAATATTTATATTAAAATCATATGTTGAATACGGGTGTATTTTAAATATTGAAATTAAACCTTCTCTATACCACCCTTCCCTTCCTCCCTCCACAAACGCACTTTCGAATTCTCGAAAAGTCAACTTACTACGCCTGATGACATTATTCTCATTATATCCAATTAATTCAAAAATTCCATTTTGTAAGTCATAACCATAAATCATATTTCCATGGTAATATGTATATTCTTTATATCCCTTACCTTGAGGAACATAAAACTCATCAAGTAGCACGTCTACGTAGTTATTATCATCAATAGCTTCTATTATAAACTGAACAATACTAACATTATTTTTTTTCAATAGGGAATACTTAATGTTCTGTACTCTTAAATACGGACAAAATGAGTAAAAATCATCATTTAAGTATATACCTGTATTAAAATTTATAGGATTTGCATGTATACTAAAGTCTTTATAACAATACATTTGAATGAAATTCGAGACAAACCAAGGTTTATATGCATTATCTCTAGGTGTACATAATGCAATTCCCATGTAAACTGCTGTATCAAAACTAAAGGGAATTGTTCTACTATGTATCCATTCGCCTAATGAATCTCCACAGTACAATTTTACATAACTATCGTTCCGTTCAATTTTCATTCGGGCTGGAAATTCAGAATCACATAAATATTCATATGTTGAAACCTCATTTGTACTTTCTCTCATTTGTACTACTATCCCGTTAACTGATGGTGTAGCAAATATAGAAATATACCTTGAATCGGATGTTAGGTTTTCACGAAACATTAGACCAGCTTTTGCCCATACACTAGTATTTTTTTGATAATCTATTTTAAATTCCATTCCCCCATTTCCTTCTAGTATGGAATAAATAAATTTAAATGAATCATTTTGTCCAGTAACGTCTCCTTCGTTGCAACATGCGCCTTTAAGTTCTTTTATACAAATCTTATGATTGGGTTCAAGATTTTTTTCGTCACCATAATCAGATATACTTTTTTCAAACCAATCATTTTTAAAATAATATTCAGGTATTGTTTTAAGATCTGAAAACTCAACGTTATAAGCATTATCAGAATCGTCATCGAGGAGAATTGAAGATATGTTTGCATAATGTGGGTACGATGTAAGGAAACTTTTCTTACTTAAGGCTAGAGTTTTTTTCATTTTTCCACCTTCACTTTTAAAATTTAGAGTATATGCTCTGGTTAATTATTCTGGTACTGCTTCACATAAGTTAGTTTATCCTCAACAGCCTGCTTAAGTTGTGTTAAAGAAGCCTCCTCAGATAATTGGTTAAACAGATGGTTTATATATGCGTTTCTAGTAGGACCCCAAAAAAGGTATTCAAACTCATTCTCAAGAGCAGCCAAGCTATTCCTATTAAATGGAGTTCTACTAAAGAAGACAGAAGTATCAACTTCCCTGAGATAGTCAATATGTTCGCCAAATTTCTTTGAGTCATCCTGTCTCTCTAATGGGGCCACTCCTTGATAAAAGAGTTGCAACTGAAATTCTTTTGAAATGATAATATTGATACAATCTATGATGATGTCAATGGAACGAGAAGTTGAATTCACATAGATATTGAGACCATTTTCTGGATATCCAATTTTGTTTTCAAATGTTGGTATCGCAGTACATTGATATTCGATGTTGTTTTCAATAAATTTACGCATAACTTGATGACCCATTGATGGAAACATTTCAAAATTTCCTACTCCACCGAAAACCAGTGCTAGTTTATTGATTGGTTTATTTCCAGGTAAAGAATATGCTCTTTTCAGAAATTCAGTCAATTCTTTCCAACTATCTAAATAACTCATAGTTTCTCCGTCATCATCAAGATAGCTCAAAGATAATTGTCTCAGAGTATGAGATAAGTGCCCTGTATTTAACAGATACTTTTTTGAACTGAAACGGCTTGAGCAGTCTTTTAAATTATTTATCAAATCACTCCAAGATTCTAAACTTTTAATTGATAAGTCTGTCTCCTTCTGGAAATTAACTGAATAATAAAAACCATACACACATTTTGTGAATGGAATTTTATATAATCTCGTTTGATCATTCTTAAGATGCGGGTAGTACTCTAATAGGTTCATTTCAAATCTATTCGTTTTTCCCTTCGGTATCAACTCGCCAGTTGAATCTACTACAATGTCAATTGATTTTCCTCTTTCAAGCAAAGAAGATACAGATCCAGCTTTGGAAGAAATATATTTAATAGAGTAACTTGGATATTTATTGTTTATAGCTTCTCTTAGCATAGTAAGAAAGTGCGCTTCCGACTGAAAGCCTATTGCCATTAATAAAGAAGCGTCAGAATAAAAGATAATTTCCTTTTTCATATTTTACCCTCCTTTTGAAATCAGATATTAGATAGGACATCGTTGCCGTACAGCGATGATTGTAAATGAAATAATTTATGATATGCTCCATTCTCACGCAAGAGTTGTTTGTGATTTCCAACCTCAAGTATTTCTCCTTTATCAAGAAATATAATCTTATCCGCAAGTGTCGCTGAACCTAGACGGTGAGAAATGATGACCGCAATTTGGTCTTTTGCATAATTTTGAAATTGTTTATACAACTTCATTTCCGCAAAAGAATCCATTGAAGCCGTAGGTTCATCCAAAACTGCTATAGAAGCTTCTTTTAGATAGGAACGAGCTAATGCAAGTTTTTGTTTCTCTCCTCCAGAAAGGTCTATTCCTTTATTGTATAAATCTCCAATTGGTTGATCTAAACCCAGTGAATGTTTGAGTATCACCTGCTTACAGTTAGACTTCTCAATCGCCTCAATAAATATGTCAGAATCATATTTTAAATTTGTATCTCCTAATAGAATATTTTCGCCAATAGTAAGTAAAAATGTATTGTAATCTTGAAATACCGCCACTGCCTGACTAAGTATATATCTAGGATGAAGCTCTTTTATATTCTGACCATTTACATAGATATCGCCTGTTGTCGGCTTTGATAGGCCAAGTAGTAGCCGTATAAATGTTGTTTTTCCTGCGCCATTCTCACCAACAATAGCAACTTTCTCATTTGATTTAAAAATAATATTTATATTCTTCAAGGCAAATACATTGTCATTTTTATATGAGAATGATACGTTTTTAAATTCTATTTCGACTATTTTATCAGTATGAATATTCTGAGGGGGTGATACACTAATTTCATCAAGGAAGTTAAATAATCTTTGAATTAATGACGAATCAAATTTCATATTGGACAGATTATTATTAAAAGTATTTATCGCATTGAAAATTGTGTTGCCAGCGAAAAAGAATGTTGTAAACTCACCGATACTTATTTTATTATCAATTACAGCAAAAATGGCGAATAGTATTGATCCCCTATGCAATACAAAAAAAAGAAACTGCCCCGTTGATCCATCAAGTTGATTTTTTATATTTACGCTCTTTGTCTTTGCAAGAAATTTATCAGCATATTCAATAAACTTTTTCAACAAAAAATCATAACCATTTAATAATCTAATCTCTTTCTCATACTTCGATCCGGTTAAAAGATCTGAGAAATAAGTCATTCTTCTATTTAGATGATTAATATCATCGTAAATTTTCAGATTTCTTCTTGTTGCTCGAAATTTAAGAATAATATCTGGTAGGATTACAATGATCCATTGAATAGGAAGCATCCAATAAAAAGAGAATAATACAGTTAATGTAGTGATTAACTGAATAGTCGAAGTCACTAAACCTAAATTTTTTGTGAAGTAAGCTACAAGCTTATTTCCATCAATGCTTCTTATACTTTGAAGTAAATCCTGATAGGCAGGCCTTTCGATTACTTCTTGATGAACTGAAGCAGATTTCATCATCAACTTTTTGGATAAAGAAATCTGAATACTATACTGTATAACGTTGTGCAAGTATGAAGTCGCTTGTGTTAATACGTTCGGCAAGATTAAAGCAGAAAGAATGTAACATACCGAAATGGTAATCACGAATTGAATTGAAGCATTACTTTCTTTCAAAAGTATGGAGGTAGATGAATCAACAAGATAGCTTAAAATTATTAACGCACTTGAAGGTAAAAGAGCAATGATCAGATTACCAGTAAGTAACAAATAAAATTTTGATTTATTATTTGAATAAATGAATTTTAGTGTTAGCCATCCCGTCTTAAACATTAACCACATCTCCGTTTCGGTACCATTGAGCTTGAGTATCAAACATTCTTTTATATTGCCCTTCCAAATTAATCAATGAGTGATGAGTACCTACTTCGATAATTTCTCCATCATTTATTACAATAATTTTATCTGCATGAGTAATTGAACCTAGCCTATGGGTTATCAATATATTGGCTTTATTAAGGGCCAATTCATTAAATAAATTAAAAATTTCAACTTCAGTTTTTGGATCAAGTGCAGCTGTCGGTTCGTCAAGTATATATAATAATTTTCCATGAAAAAATGTTCTTGCAAATGCGGCTTTTTGCCATTCCCCTCCCGAAAGCTGAACATTTTCAAACTGTTTTCCCAAAACTTTCTCGAGTTCATCCTGTCTAAAGCCACACTTAAAGATAAAATCCAATTGTCTTGAATTCATAGAACCGATAGATTCATCACTTAACGATATATTCTGCAATAAAGTCCCTTCGATTTTTAAATAATTTTGAAAAATATATCCTATCTGGTTGTATATTAATTTTTTATCAACATCTGAATAATCTGTATCATTTATGAAAACCTGTCCATTAGTCGGTTCATAAATGCCTGCAATAATATTAGCTAATGTTGTTTTGCCCGCTCCATTCAATCCTACAATTGCTAACGTTTGGCCAGACTTGATTTCCAGATTAATATTTTTCAATATATATTTTTCGCTATTCGGATATTTAAATGAAACATTCTCTAATCGAATGATTCTATTATTAGATGTCCTCCCAATGACCCCTTTTGAAACAGGTTTCAGATCATTCTCAAAAGTTCGATAAAAACTTAACAATTCCGTTATATTATTTTTATTGATATTGAAAGTCTTCAGTGTGGAACCGACATTATTAATCATTGGTGTTAGCTGTGAAATAAAAGAAACTAACCCAGCGAAAGCTCCAATATTCGCCTGACCGTAATAGATACTTATAGAAGTTGATACAAAAAAAACACCTACCATGAGAAAACCAGTCCCATTTATTAAAATATTTTGTTTGTAATGTTTTTTCTGCAAACTTATTGTTACATTTTTTATTTTTGTGACTTTCTCTTCCCACTTGCTAAGGATAAAGTCTATAAAATTGTAGATTCTTACTTCTTTAGAGAAATCCACATTGGTTAAAATGTTGGTCAGGTAACTCGCTTGACGTTCTTCAAAAGTTAAATTTTTTTGGCTCTCATATTCGCGATTACTTTGAATAAACGAACTTACAGAATAGATCAAAATACTAACAAGAAAAATAATACAAAGAAAAATGTTTAGAGAGAATGTATATATTACGAATCCTGTGAACGCTATGATTGTCTGAAGTAATCCTTGAAATCCTTCAATTAAATAAAATATCGAACTTCCGTTCGCTTTCGCCCTTGAAATCAAAAATTGAGTATCTTCAGTCTCTAAATCAATGATAGGAATTCTACGTGTGATGTTTATTAAATCTAGCGCCTGCAGTGTTTGCAATCTATTGAAAAGAGTATTTGCTGTGAGATTCTGCAAGCTCACAGCAATAATTTGTATAAAGGAAATTACACTTAAGAAGAGAAAAAGATTTAAACTACTTTCTGTATTTTTTTTCAATAAAGAGTAAATTAGATCAGTAATTAAAAATGCTTGTATCCCTGGAAATGTCCCTATCAGAACTGTAGATAAAAAGTATGTAATCGTAGTAACAGGATTTATTTTTATTAATTTCTTATATGAAAATAGAATTGCAGATAAAGTTGTTATTTTAAACATCGCTCAACCTTCCTCAAAATAATTTAGTACTTCTTCATATACTTGATTCATTTCAATTGCATTATCTAATCGAAAAACTTTCTTGTTTAATTGAGTTTTTATCAATTCCACAAAGTCTTCTGATCGTACACGAGTTTTTTTTTCAATTAAGGTGTAATCTTGTGACAACTCTTTAGGGAAGACAACTATAGCTATGACGTTGCATGAAATTAGGCTTTCAATAGTTTGAATTGTTCTTTTAATGTAGCCTATTTCATCATTATGATTAACACATAAGATAACTGCATCGGGACATGTACCAAGTAAGAATTCTAATTGTGGTGTAGTGTAAAATGATAGATTGTTAGTAGCATACGGGACAGTGCCTGATTGAGAACCCACTAAAATAATTTCCGGATTCGTAATCTCAATATTTCTAAGTAATTGATTAATAACTTGTACAGCGTCGTAACCACTAACGTTTACTGTCGAGTTGTAGCCCATAGGGTAAACTTCATCAAAGCCAAATAACAATGACGATGGTTCAGTACCAAGCTGACCTACATGATACCCGTCTTTTAGCAATTGTTCTCTTAATGTAAGTTGTACAGTGAACTTCCCTTGTTTAGAACTTGTTCCAAAAATCCCTAGAACCGGTTTGCTTATTTCGAACAATTTCCCAAATCGGTTTAATGGAATCATATCTTTATTTATTTGCGGGAAAGTAATAGAAGTTTCGATTTGTTTTGAAAAGTTCAAATGCCTTGATATATCATCAAATGCATATATATTTTTTTTCTTTTCAATACAATGATGTATTAATTCCTTAGAAATATCGTAGCCTAATCTATTTGAAATAGAATCTGTATGGCCTAAGATTAGGGTATCAAAACTGTCCCAATTAATAGATTCTATATTCTTAACAATGTAATCTTTATTGCAACTAGCTTTCAACAAAGCTGAAGTCTTTCGACCTATATTCCCTAAATATTTTGAACAATAAACATCAACTAGTTCAAAGGAAAGTAATTTCGAAAAACAAACAATACTGTGAATCTCTTTATTGAACGGAAAGGTTACAGCAGTTTTTATTTCGGGCATAGTTTGTTTAAAATCTTTAATGTAACTGTTTTCAACTCCATGGTTGACAATTAATTTGGCATGTTCCTTAAGAGTTTCTAGCACTTGGAGCCTATTTTCCGCTCCTGTTTCTATTATTTTTGCAATAAAGCCGGTGACATAAGCCGCTGCGAAACTAGCACCTTGTAAAATTAATTGCGAGGGATCTTTCCAAGCAACTTTCTGATTACAACCTTTGGCTCGAATGTTAACTTCTGAAGATTCAATATATTCATAGTCATAGTCTGCTGTAACATTTGCACTAGTGTCCACACCTATAACATTTTCAAAAGCCGCAGGGTATGAGATTGATCCACTGTTATCAAATGCTGCAACTATAATCGTGCCACTTCGATCTATTTCATCAATTATTTTTTTTAACTCAGGTACGATATCTGATGAAACAATTCCAAGACTTAAATGTAAAATATCCAGTTGGAAACTTTCTTTTATTTTATAGAGTGTTAACAGCAACTTTTTATAGTCACAGACTAATTCTTGATCAAAAATTTTGAAGAAAAAATACGAAGAGTTCGGAGCAAATCTAGTAATTATTGACGTAACTGCAGTACCATGACCAATTTGATCTTCAATAAAATTATCAAATGAAACCTCCCCCTTCTCTATTACAATTCTTAAACCTTCGCATTCTTTAGTACATCTTACTTTTGGGTGGGATAAAATCACACCACTATCAATTATACCTATTTTTACATTTTCACCTTTAATATGAGAAAAGCCCCTCAATATATTCACCCTTTCCGCATATTCATTGTAGTAAAAAATCAACATGGTTCGGAACAATTCCAAACCATGTCGAAATCTTAACAATGGTTAGTACATGTTGAATTTGAACAACCCGGGTTTGCACATGTGTTGCTACACTCTACGTTATAAGCTTGGACAATCGAATAATATTGATGTTTTATCACTGGTTTTACTAGTTTTCTCTTCAAAATTCTCACCTCCTTTTGTCATGTTGTAAGAAATGTGCTAGTCTGATTAAATATTTTCTTTTTGTGAGCTAATAATATCTGCCAAGTGTTCAATTGAAGAAAATAAATTAATGGTTAAATATTCATCAGGAATTTCGATATTAAATTCTTGTTCGATTTCAAGAATAACCGTAATAAAAAAGAATGAATCTATAATGGCTTCACGTAAATCAAACTCTTCATTATGTTCTATATCTATGCCTACTCGGAATAAACAATCTTCTAATTTCTCCTGCAAATTCTCCATCTTATACCTACCTTTTTTATTATCTAAATCTTCATAGGCGTCAGGATTCAATATATTCATAGCTGTATTCGCTCTCAGAAATTATTTTCATATAATCTTTTATACTTCTCTTTACATCTGGGCATGGAGCTATATTATTTTTTAAACGTTCTAATGGACAACTAGCGCCCTGACACGATGGTCTAAAGTAACATTTCTGACATGATAAATCTGATGATTCGTGTCCTGAAACCCATAAAGCATACTTGTCATAATCTAACTGCATAACACCATTTTCTGTTAAAACACCGACTTGATTTTCATCTAAATCAAAAGCAACTGTACATTTGTAGATAATACCATCAGATCCAATCACATAACTGTTTCTCTTTGATGCATAACAAACGCTACCACCAGGCTTCATCATATCGCGATACATATTAAATTTTATGCCCAATTTACTAGCATCTTTCAGGGACTGAATATAATCTTTAGAGCTACAAAAGGTTTCTTCAATTTCTCTAACTGAATCCCCCCCCCAGTCACCCGCTGCTTGCCAAAAGGAGCTAAATCTATAATCATCTTCAAAATTATCTTTTAGAAAATTAATAAATTCATCTATATTATCCAATATATTTTTAGTAATATTGCTACGAATCATAATATGAAATGTCTTTGAATTAATATTTTCTTTGATGTTCAATAAATTTTCTAAAATCCTCTTAAAAGAGCCTTTACCATCAACTTGTACTCTTTGTTTGTCATGTGTACACTCAATGCCATCCAGTGTTATTTGATATTTTCTGACTCTGCATTCTAACATTTTCTCAAAAACATCTAGTGTAAGATTATACCCGTTTGTTGTCATACTTGAAGAATAAGGAACTCTTTTTTCTTTACATATTTCAATCATTTTTTTCGACAAACGTTCAATAATGGGAATGGCCGTTAATGGTTCGCCTCCAAACCAGCTGACATGAAGTGAACTATATCTATGTATATTTCTTTCAAGAAATTTAATTATTCCTTGTTGAACAGATTCTGTCATGAAGTTCTTTGCAAAAGATTCATAGCAATATTTACATCTAAAATTACAATCTTCATTTGGCATTAAAATTAATTCTAGCCCCGAGTTAATAGATAGTGTATTTTGATGTAACAATTCAGCTTTTCTAAACTCATCAACGTTAGAATTAATAATATATCCTCGAGTTACTAGCTCTGTGAATAACCCACCCAGTTTTGAATATTCGTCGGGCCTTTTTAGAATATTCCTAACTTCACCGTTCATCGAAAACCCAAATTTGGTGAATGATCCGGCAAATGTATTTACCAAAAGTAAATTTCCGATTCCGTCTTCTGATATGATGTTGTATCTGGAGGCTTTGAATCCCTCTTTCTTTTTGATTTCTTTAGTAAATTTATTTTCATCTCCTGTGACTTTCATATCTGTGTCCCCTATCTTAAAATAGTTTTTTTCCAGATTTCTACCCCAGTTAAGTGCGTAATCAAAAACCCTTAAATACAAGAACTTTCTAAATCAATGTAAGAATGAATTGAGAACTTAAATATGTACGTCAAATCTCTTGAAAAGGTATAATATATGACTACTTCAAATATATAAACACCTAAAAGAGATACGTCTTATAAAAACTATTCTAGCGAATAATTAATGAAAGACGACTAAAAAACGTTCTCCTTACTTGTTGAAACATTAACATACAAATCAGTTCTAAAAAACCTGACAATTTATAGATAATTACAATCAAGTTACTTGCTAATTGAACCTTTGTTACTGAAATCTCTATAATTCAGCCAAAAGTAAATTGAAAATCCTTAATAAATATGGATGAGTAAAAAAGATAATTTGACTCGAATAAACAACATACAGAGCACAATGAAAACTAAATAAACTGTCTTCGGTATAGTTCCGAAAACAGTCTATTGGTCTGAAATCTTTTTCTATATTTGTTAAACGACGAAAAATCCAAGCTATTGAATCTAAGTTACAGTTGCCCGTAACACATAAGGAAAGCATTGAATCGCTACTCAGCATGTCTATTCGCAAAATAAACCTGCAGTTTTAATTGAATTTCAAAGTATTATAAGCTGATTACTTCCTCATTTCTAATGATGACTCTTGATGCTTCACATTTGAAAAAATTACTATAAATCCGTATGTTGCCCATTTTGAGAAATACCCGGGAAGATTAATGAGCTTTCGATGAGATTTTTAATTTTTTTCTGCTGTTCTTCGATAACTATTACCTCTTTTGAAAGTTCATTGAAAAAAGAATAATGGCTTTTTACTCCCAACATTATTAAATATGAAGCTCCTTCAGAACGGCTGTTTACATGCCCACTTGTTATTAAATCATCGATAATATTCATAACATCATCTGAAATACGAACTGAAACGACATTTTTTCTGATTTCTTTATTTTGATAATTTTTTTGAGCAAGTAGACGCTGAGATGCATCTTCAGTAAGTAATTTTTTTTGTATAAGACCTTCAAGAATAGCTTCATCAATCGGAACTCCCATTTGTATTGCACGTTCAAGCTTTTCTTCTGTAGCTTTTTGAATATCCATTTTCTTCACTCCTTTATGCCATATTACAGTATTACACGTAATTTTTAAACTGATTTCAGTATTTAATAATACATTTCCCCGATACTTTGGAAAATATTTTAATTTAAAACACTTCAATATCTCATCATTTTTAAGCACCATATTCTTACACACGATCAATAAATACAGGGATTATTCTCAGCCAGCTCAACATTTCTCATTTCATTTCGTCTCTACCCCCTAAAAAGCGAGCGAAGGTTGCTTAACATTTATTCACAAAACACATTACATCACTTCGCTTTATATTCTCTAAAAAGACCAGAAGGTGAAAACATTTCAAGCCTATTGAATTTTTGTATATAGTTCAGCAAATAGTTAACGACTTTTACAGTTACTCATGACTTTTGTATTTATCGTTTCAACCCTATGGGTGTTCTCGTGGAGCCAGTATTCTCATTCTTGCTGGCGTGGGTACTGCTGGATGAAGCACTGAGTACACTTCAAATGTTGGCAGGTGTCGTGATCCTGTTCAGGATGCAGATTTTCATTCGATATGGCAAAACCAAACCACAGTCGATTCCTGCTGATGCGCCCATCGCTGCCACAGTTCCAGTTGAACCCAAGACGGTGTAAAAAACTCATTACATAAGAAGGCAGTGTTTGTTTTATGAAAAATATTGTATCCATGCGCTGGCTGCTCGCCAGAATTTACGAGCCGAACGTTGTCATCGCAGACTGTCGCTTCCTGCTTGGTCAGCCTGATGCCGGGCGTGAATCTTACGAAGCCGGACATTATTCCAGGTGCAGTCTTCCTTGATCTCGAAAAAAACCTATCCGTTCCCGTCACCAACATGGCGGGCGTCACCCGCTTCCTGATCCGGCTGTTCTCGCAAGTCGCCTATCCAAAGCTGGCATCGGCTCCAATGCACGCATCATCGCCTATGACGATCAAGGCGGTATGAATGCCTCACGATTGTGGTGGTTGCTTCGCTACATCGGTCATGAGCAGGTGTATGTCATAGGCTAAGGCTTCTCCGCTTGGCAAAATGCCAAGTTTCCGGTGACTCAGGATGTGCCCGTTCAGATTCCGGCTTCCTTTGAGGTGAACGTACAGCCGCAGTTGCTGGCAAGTGTGCAAGATGTGCAACAAGCCTCGGTAACTGGCAGCGCTGTGTTGATCGATTCTCGCGATGCTCGCCATTATGCGGGTCTGGAGGAACCGATTGATGCCAAGGCCGGACATATTCCAGGTGCGGTGAATTATTTTTGGAAAGATGTGTTGGATTGGGATGGACGTTGGACAGATACTGGGGTGTTAGAAGAGCGTTTCAGTAAACTGGACAAGGATGGTGCGATCATCGTGTATTGCGGCTCCGGCGTCTCTGCTTGCCCGAACGTGATTGCGCTGGAAGAAGCGGGGTATACGAATGTGAAGTTGTATTCCGGAAGTTGGAGCGACTGGATTAGTTATGATGAGAATCCGGTGGCTACAGGTAATGCGGAAGAGCACAAAGACGTATAACAGTGTATCGATGTTGAATACATCGCCAGGTGGCTTATCTGCCCCGGCGATGTATTTTTCTATGTTCGGAGTCAACATCGAGTTAACAACACCACCCTGTAAGTATTTACAAGCACACAGAAGTAGACATCAAGTAGCATTTTTTTGGATTCATGATAACCGAAAAAACCGTGATGGACATCCGCCCACCACGGTTGAATAATGAAATCTATTATTGCTTTTTACTTAACGATACATTTGCTGTTAACATCTTGTCGATCGTCGTCCAGTTGACATAAGCACCTAGTATTTCATTAATAACAGAAACCGGAACTACAGTTTCGCCATTTAAAAGCTTTGGTACGTTATTGTTGAACACCAGTTTATCGTTAATTGAATACACATCTGAACCAATTTGAGCACTTATATTTTTCGTGCCTAATTTGATTTGCGTTGTACGTGTCTTATTATCCCACACTACTGTACCGCCCAATAGCTCCGAAATTGTTCGAATCGGTACGTAGAACTCATTGTTATGAACCACCGGTTTGATTACCGTACCACCTACATTCATTGCAACGTCAACATATTCAAGGAAGTCAGTCTTTCGAATGAGTCCATGAACCCCTTTAGTTCGGTCTACGACCTGAGATACTTCATAATCCGTTGCGGCCGATAGGTACGCATAAGCTACACTTCTATCCATATCAAGCTTATCAGATAAGAATTGAATCGATTCACGTACTGATTCTTTCATGGCTTCATCCAAATCAGGGTCCAGTCCAATTGGAATCCAATAATCCTCTGTTTCAGCAAAGGGTTGCGTGAATTCTCCACTGTATGGTAGTGATGGATCACCTTTCTTTAATACCGTTAACCGAACTGTCCCCCTTAAGGAGGCTTCCAATGCAGTTAACGCTACTTCTCCATCTCCTTGAGCAAAGTGTGGATCTCCAGTATAGAATAGCCCACCTTTAACTTGAATCGGATAATAAATAGTTGCACCAACACCCAACTCATTAATATCCATATTCCCTCCTGTTTCAATAGGTGGGATAGAACTCACAACTTCACTGGTATTTGGTGCAACTCCCATAACACCTAGAAACGGGTTAATTGGGAAACGTACATTCTTGCCAGCTTTTGTTGGTAATACCCCATACCAATTGCCGTTGATTTCTTCAATAGGCGTAAATATAGATACATTATTATATAATTCCGGTTTTGTTGCGCTAGCTCCCTCTTGTGGGCCTGTATTTTCTGGAAATTCGTTAGGAAGGGCACCTTTACCATGGCGGTTAGAAATGACACCATACGGAACTCGAGTCTGCAACGAAAGGACTTCCACTTTAAGAACATCTCCTGGCTCCGCTCCCTCAACCGCTACTGGCCCAGTGATAATATGAGGTCCGTCTTTTACATAATCATGCTTAATCTCAGAAGCCGCAATCACCTTCGCATCATCCAACACCCCATCGGGTGAGATACCGAATTTGCCGAAGTACTCCACTGGATTTCTCCCTTGATCCTCTATCAGTCCCTCATGCGATACCGCATCAAATGTTACAGCACTTCCTGATGGTACAGTAAGAATCGGAGAGCTGTCTCGATTAGGCAGTGATCCCCAGCGAATGTTCTCAATCGCAGACGTTACATAATAATCACCTTCTACCTTTTCAAGGGTTGTTGGTTGCAGTGGCATACTAAAGCCCACTGAAGGTAGAGCAAATGTAAACATACTTATAATCCCTACTGAAACCCCAAATTTCCTAATCGTTCGGTTAATAAACATTACGCTCCCCCTCTTTACTATGTAATATTTTCTAACACAAATATACACTAACATATAAAAATATTTACAACAATATTTTTCTGTCAATAAACTTAACACCAAAATCTGCGTGTCAAGAATAAACTAATAACTATAAACTAAATGTCAATATACTTAACATAAATAAGTCATGTAAAACTTAAATACATTTAGTAAACTTGAGGATCCTCCTTCAGAGACTTGAACAAACGAAATTAATTTCAGGAATACTACTGCACTCCGGTTCAGGGATAGTCACCTCTCCGCACGTGATTGCGCTGGAAAAAACGGGATATACGAATGTGAAGTTGTATTGCGGGAGCTGGAGTGACTGGATTAGTTATGAGGGGAATCCGGTGGCAACGGGGGAAAATAAAGCTAAAGAGCCCACGTTTTGCACGGGCTTCTCTGTGCTTTCATTATAATCATGTAGCATTTAGCTGCTTACATTTCCGACTTCTGTCACGTTCAGGTTTAGCTTATGTTTTCGGCATACTTCGTAAAAATCTTTTGAAACAACGGGTTTGAAGATATTGATATAATCCAGCATAAAAAATTCATGCTCGCCAATTCGCTCTTCATGAAGGCAGATTCGAGATACAACTTTGACGATCTTACGTGGAGGCTGTTGTACAGATGCAGCAATGACCGCTTTGCGCCCATATTCCGAACGTTCATAATCGAAAACATCCAAACGATCAAGCTGATGTGCAGTCCAATAGGTTTTTTCAACCGAACGACCGTCGTGGTAACACACGGTTGTCGGTATAAACTGTGTATTTGTTTTCGTTTCCTCCAACAGCGTTTTAAAACGATCTGATACGTGTCTCGTTCCTGTGATCGTCTCAAAATAATCTACATTCAGATTCCGCACCGTAGACAGTAACTCAACCTCTGCCGTTGTCCCCTCTGGCAACGGATTCTCTATCGCCAAATAATTCATATCTAATTGGGGAGTGAAGGTTGTTCCGCCACTAATAAACCCTCTACGTGGATATTGAGATTCCAGAAAATAATAGTTCAAAGAATAATGTCTCCTTTCCGAATAAAGTGCTTTTCAATCAATTATACGGGTCAAATAACGATAAATAAAACACCAAGACAAGTTAGATTTCTCTTATCTTGGTGAACTTTATCATTTTTGATAGACTACATAGAGGCCCACATCGAACGATGCGGACCTTCGTTAGGGTTATATTGTTTTAATGAATAGCGTTACTGAGGTTCGTTAAACCTTGTAGTCTTTCATAATCCACCATTTAAGATGCGCTAGATTTGTTAACGCTTGAAACGAGGGGGAATCGATAGGAGTGAAGTCCCTCCTGGCTTTGCATAGTTATATGGCGAATATCCATTATTTTAATAGATGCCTTGTTCCATAGTAGCAGATGTTCATTGAAATGTAAGATGGCTTCCTAGCTCCTTAAAATCATTGCTCATATATTAGTCAACAGAGAGTCAACTTGCATGCAAAATAGGGGCCGGATCACCCACTAACGTGAGTACCCAACCCCTTGCTTTGATGTACATATGAATATACAGACCTTAATCAACACTTTAACAGATCAAAAAGAAACAGTCTATATTTTTGGGAAAATGTTCTATATATTTAGGTTGCTGGCCGGCAAAATACAGTTGAAACGGAGCATACATCAATAATGTCCAACAACCATCTTACTCGTGAGGAATTACAGGATTATGTGCACAATGTATTTGGTGCCAGTTACTTCATAACGCAGTGCACAAGAATACATGGCGGTGCACAAAAAGTCATTTACAAAATTGACTGCAAGAATGGTTTCACTTGTATGTTGTACGTTTGGGATATTTCCAGCAACTATTTTCAGGAAGAGATCTTGAATGAACCCACTTTCCACAGTTCCTATGGCAGTGAACTTTTCTCTTTGAATACTCGCTTTCTCGCTCAACATGGAATTCGAACGCCAACTTTGTATGATCTGAATAATGATAGAGACCGGAACTCTTATGATTTTGCTCTTGTTGAGTATGTGGATGGACAGAAAGCCGAAGCGTATTTCCAGCATAAAAATCACAAAGATCGGGATCAGTTGTTTCAACGGATCAGGGATATGTTGTCTAATATGCATGGAATCCAAAGAAACGTTTATGGAAACGCCAACGATAACAGTAAAAAGGCTGGGCCTTGCTACCAAGTTCAGCGGTTGGATGCCGAAACAGCCTTATCCTATGCATCCAAGCACATGACAGATATACGGAAAAATGACGAAAGGTTGCTTGAGAAACTTTACGAATTGGAAGCAGCCATTCAACCGAGAGATCTCTATAGTTTTATTCATGGAGAGTTAGGTCCGGATCATATATGGATAGATCATGCTATGCAACCATGCCTTATTGATATTGATGGCGCAGGATTCTTCGATCTCGAACATGAGCATAGCTTTCTGGAGTTTCGATTTGGAGATTTTTATCACTACTTAAAAAATAACGATCTCGACCCGGAGCGGATGACATTTTATCGATTTTGCCATCATTTGTCCTTGATATCAGGAGGATTGAAACTGCTTCACAGACAATTCCCCGATCAGCAATTCGCTAGGGGTCTCTCGGAGTATCATGCCAGATGTGCAGTTCAGATGCTTTCATGAATATGGATATAAGGCTGGAAGGAGATTTGAGCATGGAATTTATTCACGAAGATGAAAAACTTGCAGTGAGCGTTATTCAAGCCATCCACACTGGAGATATTCCAACGTTAGAGCAACTGCTGGCAGAGAATCCGGGATTGGCAAAGATAAGAATATTGGAAAGAAAGCCTGACGACGTAGATGCAGACTCTAGGATCTCACGAACACTGCTGCACGTGGTGACGGATTGGCCGGGGCACTTCCCTAATGGTGCGGATACCGTGCGAGTATTGACCAAGTTTGGTGCGGAAGTGAACGCTCCTTTTGTCGGTCCACATATTGAGACACCTTTGCATTGGGCTGCAAGCTCCAATGATGTTCAAGTGCTTGATGCCCTTCTAGATGCTGGCGCAGACATTGAAGCGTCTGGCGCGGTGATCGCCGGTGGAACGCCGCTGGATGATGCTATTGCTTTTGCACAATGGGATGCAGCACGGCGCTTGGTTGAGCGCGGTGCAATCTTTGCCCTTTGGCATGCGGCCGCCCTTGGAGATATTCACGCCATACAAGAACATTTTAAAGGGGTCCAGCTCCCGGGACGTTATCCTTGGGGAACAAACACCTCCCCTTCTCCTCCCGATGCAGTAACCGTTGCCTTCTGGTGTGCTTGCCATGGAGGTCAAAGAGAAACAGCAGAGTACCTACTTGACCAAGGCGCCGAACTGAACTGGATTGCCAGCTGGGATGGAATGACTCCACTGGACACAGCAAAACGCAATTTTTCAGCTGAACTGATCCCGTGGCTTGAAAGTCAAGGTGCCAAATCCGCTAGCGAGATTCACATGTAGATGAATGGCTAGCATGGAATTTCCAATCGCCTGTGGCTGCGAATACAGTTATGAGGAGAATCCGGTGACTACTGGGAAAGTGAAGAAGACTCCAACAAATATCCACAACGAAAAGTACATCGCCACTTGAGCGATGTACTTTTCGTTGTGGAGTGACCCTAGAACCGTGAGAGGCGACAAGGGTCTAATTCATTTCTTGATTTGCCATCAATAATTTCACTTGCAGCCAGATTCGCAATCAGCGGCGCCAGCGTAATTGCAGAATGCATTAGCGTCAGATAAAGTCCATTCATGTGATCATGGAAGCCCACAATCGGATAACCGTCTTCAGGCATGGGTCTCCATCCAACTTTTATGCTCTCCAGTTCCAGTTGATTACCGTGCTTGAGACTGCGACGCAATGTGTCGTAAGCTCGCTTACCGACCGCCTGTGGTCCGTTTTCATCCGACTCGTCGATATAATCTTCCGCAGCCAGCAGCGTATAATCTGTCAGTTGACGCGCTTCAAATTGCGCATTGGAGATTAATGTGTGTATCAGTTTATTAGCAGTTTTCATCCGAATCAGAATCGAAGGTGACGAAGTTACCGGCACGTGACAACCTAACGGGTTACAAAGTTCGGGTGTACCTGTTCCTGCAGCCAATACCACAACATCCGACTCCACAAAACCCTTGGATGTATGAACACCAACCAGACGGGAACCCTCTTGCTTCAGCTGTGTAACGTTGGTGTCGAACTGAATCTTTGCTCCGTACTCTTGCGCTTTGCTCAACAACAGCTCCGTTACCGCTATAGGGTCCACCGCACCTTCTTTGCTGACAAACATGGCTTCATCCGGATATTCCTTCAGATTGGGCTCCAATGCCTCAAGCTGCTCCCGGTTTAATTTTTGAAAGTGTTGCTCCCTTAGAGGCGGGGTGTCCCAAGTTAGCGCACCATGCCAATGAATGTTCAGTTCGGACAACTCTTGCTGAAGTGTGTGATATTCTTCCACAGCCGCATCGTACAAATGCCAGTATTCAGGAGCCACTCTATGCGTCGTATGTATCCAGGCAAATGATTTTTCCGTGACTTCACGCGCCGCGGCTGAGTGCCGTTCAATAACAGTTACATCTTGATTTCGTTTGGCTAGATGATAGGCCATACACGCCCCAACAATCCCTGCACCAATAATCACAATTTTTTGTTTATTCAAAACTAACTCTCCCTTGTCACCCTATCCCCCCAAGGAATCGATTTTCCGAGGTTCGGATGGGTGTGCTCCTTTTTCGTCTTCTTCGCTGTACAGCTTCTCCATATGCTGCATATGGCCGGCTCCCCAGTCGCTCATTGTCTGGAGCACAGGTTTCATGAGCTGTCCGTACTCCGTAATTGAGTATTCGACCTTAGGCGGAATTTGAGGATACACTTCCCGATGCACAATATCGTGATACTCCAGTTCTTTTAACTGCTGGGTCAGCATCTTTTTCGAAATATCTGGAATGGCTTTTTGTAATTCGCTGAACCGCATTGTACCGTTGCTCAGCAGGCGTAGAAGAATCAGAGATTTCCATTTACCCGTAAGGATATCCAAGGCCGTTCCGAATTTGCAATATACCGTCATTCTTATTCCTCACTTTCTGACCATACCCGGGTATACTTTTGGTTACCTGGTTAGGTTTAAGTGCCTACTTCCAGATTGGGCCTTCTCACTTTAGTATAGAGGCAGATATTAATATCGAGCAAGTGAGGGGATCAGAAAAGATGAATGTAACGTTATGGATCGTACAAATCATATTGGCGCTAGGTTTCGTATATTCAGGATGGATGAAAACCATTCTTATCGAGTCGTCAAAAAAGACCTGGGCCTGGGTCAATGATGTGCCGAAAAGTCTAGTTGTTCTGATCGGTATCGCGGAGCTACTCGGAGCGCTGGGCCTTGTTTTGCCTTGGGCACTGAACATCGCTCCAGTGCTTACGCCGATCGCCGCAATCGCTTTGGCTGTGTTGTCACACTGCTTGGAATGCTGTTTCATATTCGGCGTAAAGAGTACCGGGAGCTTGGCGTGAATATCTTTTTTATAGTTCTCGCATTGATCATAGCCTTTGGAAGACTATAAAGGAAACGGGGAACGTTTTGGAAAGTGACAAAAAGGCACTAATATTATTATATAATAAGCTCACCACATAAAAGGCTGGCTTCAACAGCTCATGGAAGGAAGTCAACTCTCTATTGAAAGCAACCTTGAATGTACAAGAGCACATACTCATCTGGAATTGTGCATCGCTCAAAATCATGGATGTACGACATATTGTCATACAGGCCGATGAGTGCGTACGTCCTTACCTGTTCCCTGCCAGCGCCTTTCTGTACGTAACGGATGGCAATGCAACCGTGATCTTAGACGGAAATGAGCATGCTACCAAACCATTTTATATGCTTCATGGGGGCAAAAACACCCGTCTGGAAATCATCCCAACGGACGAATCCTTTCATTATTACCTGATTCTCTATAAAGCCTCCTTACCGCTGCCTGGCAATCAGCATACACTTCAACAACCGGATCAACCATTGCCATTCCACCTCCAGTACGGTTTTATTCCATACCATCCTGCCATCCTCTACGAAATCACTGAGCGAATGCTAGGCGAGTGGAATAGACCGGGACGCTTGGAGCGACTCTATACCAAAACACTATTCTATCAATTTGTATATGAATCGCTCAGACAACTGGATCAACAGCAGGTAAGCATTGTTAGGCCTAACCTTGCTTCTCAGCTTATTCGCTATATGCAGGAGCACTACGCCCAGCCGCTGACGCGGGAAACCCTCGCTCGTACATTCCATTACAGCGTCCCTTATCTGTCCAAGTACTTCCGACGTGAAACTGGCGCAAGTCTAATCGATTACTTAATCGGTATTAGGATGAACAAAGCAGTAACACTGCTGCAAAAGACTAAGTTATCTCTGCAAGAAGTCGCTGCAAGCGTCGGATATGCTGATGTATCCTATTTTATAAGAATGTTTAAAAAGCATACGGGAGTGACACCAAAGCAATTCAAGGATGAGTCCGGACAAGTGACGAGAGGTTCTTATCGTCCTATCCTTAGGCTTCGATCATCCATTGCTCCGCGTAAACTCCGTCGTTATATTGATATCAGAGATGATAATCATTATCAACATAGCGAAAAAGGAGATTTACGGATGTATAGAAGCAAACTACCTGTAGGAATTACCCTACTGTTGTGCCTAACTCTATTGGTTAGCGCATGTTCCAGGCCAGCAAACACGAATGGAAGCACTGGCAGTACGCAAAGTCCAACTGTAGGTGCAGAGAGTAATATCAGTAACACCACAAACGGAAGCTCGGAGATGGTGACCTATTCTGCGGTTAACGGTGAAGTACAAATCCCCAAAAAACCTCAAAGGGTCGTAATGGTTGCAGGAGCCTTTACTGGTCATTTGCTAGCTCTTGACCTTAAGCCTGTTGGAACTGGTGATGAGTCCTTTAACAGTTATACAGAAGGAAAGCTCGATGACGTTGTCAACATCGGTAACGATGTACCCTACGAGAAAATCATGGAGTTGCAGCCGGATTTAATTGTCGTTTGGAATGACCCTGAAACGATCGAAAAGCTGTCCAAAATTGCACCGACCGTCGCTGTTGAATATGGAGTACCTCTGCGGCAGCAATTGATGGATTTTGGCAAGATGACTGGTAGAGAAGAGCAAGCGAAGGCCTGGATCGCAGAGTGGGACGCTAAAATCGCTGAATATAAACCACTCGTGGAGCAAGCAGTAGGTAATCACACGGTTTCGATTTTTGATACGGGAAGTGCCAAAGAATTTTATGCCTACGGGAGCTTTGGTAGAGGTGGAGATATTATTTATGGCGAGTTCGGCCTGAAGGCACCGCCGATCATTCAGAAGGAAGCCATCGATAGCGGCAAAGGTTGGGCCAAGTTATCACTTGAATTGTTACCACAATATGCAGGAGATTATATCTTTATTAGTGGATGGACAGGGGATGAGAGTGGGGATTCCGTTTTTGAAGGTCCTATCTGGAATAACCTCACTGCTGTCCAGAATAATCACGTTTATCGCGAGGAAAGCCGTGGCTTCGTGTTTAGTGACCCGATTTCGTTGGAAGCACAGCTTAAATTTGTCGTAGACAGCCTAACCAAAACAGAGTGAAATTGAGTAGACCACGGTATGTACGAGGCGAGGAGCAATCCTCGCCCTTTTATTTTTTTGTGTAGTTCTTACCTTTCATTTGAAGAGAGTTTGAAAACAAAAGCACACACATAAACAGGGACCTCTCACCATGTTGGCAAGGGTCCCTGTCTTTAAACTTGTTATATAGCCCATTTTCCGTTAAGTGATGGTAAGGCCTCCGCTTGCATATCCGGCTATGGATGTAGCCACATCAATTCCGGCTGTTACTGATGCTGAGAACACCATAAGCAGGCGGTCACCGGCAGATACCGGAATACTCAGTCCTGTAGTCACTCCGCTGGATATTGTACCCAGTGCCAAAACGCCGGTTAGTGGAGGAGCTAAGGTTACCAATGCACCCGGAACAGCTGTAAAGGAGTTATTAGGTGTAGTGGAACGGAATAATTGTGCAGTTATGGTTACTGTAGATCCAACCAAGCTAAGTCCGGCTGTCGTGCTGAAATAAGCGGCCAGTGAAGTAATTGTTCCTGCACGTGATGCCGAGAAAGCAAAGTTAAGCAATGTGCCTGCAGCCCCTGTGAGATCAATAATTCCTCCGTTAACACTTACTCCGGTAGCACTGTTGCCAAAACCAACTAAACTGGAAGTATTCAAAAGTCCACCCAAAACTGTAGTCAACGCAACCGGAAGTCCTGATGCATAAGGAATAATTGTTCCGGAACCTGTCGCACCCGTAGCCCCGGTTGTACCTGCTGTACCTGTCGCTCCCGTTACTCCGGTTGTTCCTGCCGTACCTGTTGCTCCCGTTACTCCCGTTGTCCCTGCCGTGCCTGTTGCTCCGGTTGTACCTGATGCGCCTGTTGCTCCCGTTACTCCAGTTGTACCTGATGCGCCTGTTGCTCCCGTTACTCCGGTTGTACCTGCCGTGCCTGTAGCTCCCGTTGCTCCGGTTGTCCCTGCCGTGCCTGTTGCTCCCGTTGCTCCGGTTGTACCTACTGTACCTGTTGCTCCCGTTACTCCCGTTGTACCTGCTGTGCCTGTTGCTCCGGTCACTCCGGTTGTACCTGCTGTGCCTGTTGCTCCCGTTACTCCGGTTGTACCTGCTGTGCCTGTTGCTCCCGTTACTCCGGTTGTACCTGCTGTGCCTGTTGCTCCGGTTGCTCCTGTTGTTCCCGCTGCACCTGCTGTGCCTGTCGCTCCCGTTACTCCCGTTGTACCTGGTGCGCCTGTCGCTCCGGTTACACCCGTTGTACCTGCTGTGCCTGTTGCTCCCGTTACTCCGGTTGTACCTGCTGTGCCTGTCGCTCCTGTTACACCCGTTGTCCCTGCTGTGCCTGTTGCTCCGGTTGCTCCTGTTGTTCCCGCTGCACCTGCTGTACCTGTTGCTCCCGTAGCCCCGGTTGCACCTGTGACTCCCGTGATACTTGGGATTTCACCCAGCAATTCGGAAGAAACCAAGCGATGGGCTGTTACCAAAGCGCCTGTGCTGCTCTTACCCCATACGGATACTTGAACAGGATCATTAACCACCGCTGGTGTTGAAAAAGTAAACTCGAAGGCATCAAAATTAGCATAATAGTTGTTGGTTATTACTTGATTGGGTGCGATGTCAAAAGACTCACTGACATACAGTACTCTTATTCCACTTTCCATGTAATACCCTTGTATTTGTACGGTTGAGGCTGTGACATTACTGCGGTTATCAACTCTGACAGTAACTGTCTGAGTCGGTCTTACACCGCTAACAGCATTATTTTCAATCGGCCCTGTTGATAAAAAACTCATCGCTACATCTCCTTTTTTGAGTAGATTTTATCTTTTAGCTGTTCTTGACTGTTTTTTCGTGCTCTACAACACGATGTGCATCAACCAATTGTCCGGACGCTTGTTTGCCCCACACTGAAATCCCTACTTCCTCCACACCTTCCACATCTGTTCCAAAAACAAACTCAAAAGCATCTAAATCTGCAAAATAATTTCTGGTCACTGCTTCATTGGGGGCAATATTGATTACTTCACTCACATACAGCGTTCTTGTTGTGCTTAATACATAACCCTGAATGGACACTGTTACAGAATCCACCTCAGCTCGACTTACCAATCTAATCGTTACCTGTTGAGTCGGTCTAACCCCGGAGACCGGATTGTTTTCAATCGGCCCAGTTGACAAAATAGCCATTTTCCCATCCCACCTTTATGAACCTCTGACTCTAGCAGTATTTGGCATAAGCTCACTAGATAGTAATATTCAAACACTCAACCAACGGTGTGGACAACACACAGGGGGCAATCCACCATTATCACTTAACAACCTTTTACGCTCAGGGCTTTAGCTATACAAAAACTGGGATATGTACAACAAAGAGAAAAAATTATGCAATGTCAAAGTTGGTCAGCAAGTAAGAGTAGATTTTGTTATATAACCAGGATTAATTCCAGAAAAAAACGAAATGACCGTTCCCCCGGTAGATTCCAGGGAAACGGTCGCAGCTTAAGACATCTTTTTCTCGCATCTAAGTTTTATAGAATACGAGATCGAATTTTACCATCAAGCCCAATGTTAAACACATAGAATAATAATGGTCTTCTTCATCCTCTACTAAAAAATAGAAAAAGATTGTATTATCTTAAAATTGTGATATGATATCGTCAAGTTAATAAACATTTAAAAGAAAATATGAAAAATAATTACATTTAAATGGGACCAAACCTCTTTCTTCGCCAAATTTCAGTGTTCTAATCCATTTTATTGAAAGCGATTACAAAAAGAAACCTGACAGATTATAGCTTTTCTAATCACACCCACAGATGCAGGCTTACTTCGGGTTATAGCCACTCCCCTTGCTGCCGTGACCACGTACCCGGTGCACAGGTCGTCTGGCTTAAACCATATATGACAACATGAAGACTTAACCTAACAGCCAACCTAACCATTATTTCAAGAAGGGGGTGACATGAGGAAAATCTCTTCGTTTTTTCGGTATTTCATCATCACTGCTATTCTGAATTTCAGCTCACCAACCAATCCAATCTCATGGAGGCGAAATGTATGATCCGTAAACCGCTAGTTTTGTTGTTGTCGTGTCTGCTAATCTTTGTCACCCTGCCCGTTGAATCGAGCCATGCAGCCAATGCAGCCGTTGCCAAACTTCCTGGAAACTCTAATCCCCTCATCGATCATAAACTGGGAGCCGATCCTTATGTGCTCGTCCATAACAATCGGGTCTATGTCTACATGACAGGTGATGCATATCTGTACAACAGTGACGGCTCTGTCAGAGAGAACCAGTACAGCACGATCGGGAAAATTAACGTCATCTCATCAGCTGATATGGTGAACTGGACAGACCATGGTTCCATCCCGGTAGCGGGTGCGAATAATGCCAATAATGGACAAGGAATTGCCAAATGGGCTACCCAGTCCTGGGCTCCTTCGATGGCGAAGAAAACCATTGCTGGCAAAGAAAAGTTTTTCCTGTACTTTGCCAACTCGGGTGGAGGTATTGGCGTACTCACGGCGGATTCCCCCATTGGACCGTGGTCCGATCCAATTGGTCGTGCCCTCCTGACTCACGGTACACCGGGTATGTCCGGCGTAACCTGGCTCTTTGATCCGGCTGTACTTGTCGATGATGATGGCTCTGCTTACTTGTATGCTGGAGGCGGCATTCCGAACGATACCAACGCTGCTTCCATTGCCAACCCCAAAACAGCTCGGGTCATTCGTCTCGGTGCCGACATGACCAGCGTGGTGGGCAGTGCTGTGACTATTGATTCTCCTTATATGTTCGAAGATTCCGGCATTCACAAGTATAACGGCAAATATTATTACTCCTACTGCATCAACTTCGCGGGAACACACCCCACTGCCTATCCAAAAGGTGAGATCGGATACATGGTCAGCGACAGCCCGATGGGGCCCTTCACGTATAAAGGACACTTTCTGAAAAATCCCGGCACGTTCTTCGGTGTAGGCGGCAATAACCACCATGCGGTGTTCCAATTCAACAACGAATGGTATGTGGCGTACCATGCGCAAACGGTAAGCAAGGCATTCCTCGGTGATGGTAAAGGGTACCGTTCCACACATATCAACAAACTGACACATAATGCGGATGGAACAATCCAGGAAGTTCAGGGGAATATGACAGGTGTACCTCAGACCACTAACCTCAACCCGTATGTCCGGGTGGAAGCAGAAACCATTGGCTGGCAAGCAGGAATTAACACTGAACCGAGTCAAGCGAGCGGTGGACCTGTAGCCAATCAGAATGTCACTAATATTCATAACGGGGATTGGATCGCGGTCGGCAATGTTGATTTTGGCTCAGCTGGAGCCTCCAAGTTCAAGGCCAATGTCGCTTCTACCGGAAATGGCAACATCGAGGTTCGACTGGACAGTCCGACAGGCCCACTAGTTGGAACACTTAACGTAAGTTCAACTGGCGGTTCGCAAACTTGGCGCGAGATGGAGACCAATGTTATCAATGCTACAGGGGTACATCGTTTGTATCTGGTGTTTACAGGCTCGGGCAATGGAAATCTGTTCAAACTGGACTACTGGCAGTTCACATCCGGTTCGGGCGGCAACCCTAACCCAAACCCAAATCCTAATCCCAATCCAAACGTTACGCGTTACGAAGCCGAGAATATGACGCTTGGCGGCCAATACGCTGGCGTAATCAGTTCCCCTTTTAATGGAGTCGCTCTTTACGGGAACAATGATTATGCAGCATACAATCAATATTTTGCATTCCCAACCCATCAATTCTCTGTCCGCGGCGCTTCCAACAATAATAATACAGCCCGTGTTGATCTGGTCATCGGGGGTGTAACCGCTGGTTCTTTCTACTTCACGGGAACGGAGCCGACCGTTCAAACCCTCAGCGGCATCACACACGCTACAGGTAATCAGGAAATCAAGCTGGTCGTAACAACGGATAATGGCACTTGGGATGCTTACATTGATTATCTGGAGTACTCGCTTTAATTCATAGGACATGATCAATTGGGAGGATAGAATATGTGGAAAAAAATCAGTGCTCTTCTACTCGCTCTTCCTTTGCTTATAACATCATTCCCTTTGACAAGACCGGCAGCTTCAGCCGCAACGTTCATCAATCCGGTTATTTACGCGGATGTTCCTGACAGTGACGTCATTCGGGTAGGCAATGCATTTTATATGACAAGCACAACGATGCATATGAATCCGGGAGTCCCGGTCATGAAGTCTTATGATCTGGTCAACTGGAGCATCGTAAACTATGTATACGATACGCTTGGAAACGGGGATATACAGAATCTGAACAATGGACAAAACGAGTATGGGCGTGGTTCCTGGGCGAGCAGCTTGCGGCACAACAACGGTATATATTATGTGGCCTTTGGATCGCTTTCCACGGGCAAGACGTATATTTACCAAACCAGCAATATTGAAACAGGGCCATGGACACCTTACACATTGAACAGTTATTACCATGACCCCTCCCTTTTGTTTGACGGGAATCGAACCTTTCTTGTTCATGGCAGTGATAACATCAGTATCGTTGAGCTGACACCTGATGCCAAGGCCGTTAAATCCGGCGGGCTCAATCAGGTCCTGATTCCAAACGCGAGCAGTGTAGCCGGCTCCAACATGATTGTAAAGGCAGAAGGAGCACACATCCAGAAGATCAATGGCATGTACTATGTATTCCTGATTGCCTGGCCTTCGGGTGATGGTCGCATTCAGCTTGCCTATCGTGCAAAAACATTGACAGGTCCATACACAGGTAAAGTTGTACTCAGAGACTCGGGAATCGCCCAAGGAGGCATCGTGGATACCTCATCCGGCGCTTGGTACGGCTTGCTGTTTCGTGATAGCGGGGCCATTGGACGCATCCCCTATCTCGTTCCTGTGACGTGGTCGGATAACTGGCCTGTGTTTGGGGTAAACGGCAAGGTTCCCCTTAACATGAATATGCCCGTTGAAGGTCAGCCTGCTGCCAAAATCCACGGGTCCGATGAGTTCAATGCAACCACATCAGGCACACCCTCAGTAACGCAACTGTTAGTGAACGGCGGCTTTGAGGAAAGCAACGTTCAGCCGTGGACCAGCAACAATACGGCGAACATCACCGTAACAAATGCCGAAGCATTCAGCGGTACAAAAAGCCTGCTCGTCAGCGGCAGACAGCAGACAGCAGGCGGAGCCAAACAGATGGTTACAGGCAAGCTGGTACCCGGAGGAACTTACTCTTTTTCGGCAAAGATCAAATACACTACTGGTCCTGCAACCAAAACGTTCAATCTTAGCATCCAGAACGGTGCAAGTTATACCGGAATTACCATTATGGGCGGTGCAACGTTAACCCGCGGACAGTGGGGTACCATTCAAGGTACGTATACCGTTCCGTCAAATGCAGACCTGTCCCAAAGCTTTATTTTTGTGGAAACACCGTATAACCCGAATCCGGACCCGACCAATGATCTGATGGCGTTCTATGTGGATGACGTCTCCCTGACAAGCAACTCATCTTCTGGTACAACCAGTCTCGCTACTTTCTGGCAGTGGAATCATAACCCTGATGCTGCCAACTGGTCCCTGCTCCAGCGGCCCGGTTTCATGCGGTTAACCGCAGGCAAAATCAGCAAAAACCTGTTAGAAGCCCGCAACACGCTGACACAACGAACCTTTGGTCCAAAAAGCACAGGGATGACTGCTTTGGATACAGCAGGCATGAAGGATGGTGATTATGCTGGACTCGCTGCTTTTCAGGCCAAATATGGTTTTGTCGGCGTAAAAATGAAGGGCAGCACCAAATCCATCGTTATGGCTAATGCCAGTTCCGGCACCATGACTGAAGTAGCAACTGTGCCATTAAACCAGAACAGAATCTATCTCCGCGTCATCTGTGATTTTACGAACCAGACCGACAAAGCCTACTTTGCTTATAGCCTGAATGGAAGTAACTGGACAACCATTGGTAATACACTTCAAATGTCTTACACACTGCCACACTTTATGGGATATCGGTTTGCACTATTCAATTATGCAACGAAGTCTACCGGAGGATATGCAGATTTTGATTACTTCCGCGTAGAATAAATGTAGTTTTATTCGGTTATTAATTTTTCGCTTATGATCAGGACCTGGACTTCACCTTGTGTGGAGCAAGGTCCTTTTCAGTATATTTTTATATGAAGAGATTCACCTTTTAACTTCAAAAATCCCGAATCTTGACAAGGATGAAGCATACCTCATGTAAACTTCATGTTCCATATATCACCTCTATAGTAAGATATAGATTAATGTAAACATTATTAATTTCTAATCGATAAGGAGGGTTTTATTTGAAAAATATAATTGTCTTTGGTGCAAGCAAGGGATTAGGCGATGCATTTGTCCGAGGTGTGCCGCAATCCGGTGATAAGGTTTGGGTGGTCTCTCGCAGCAAGCCGGAAAGTCTCTCCGTGGAGGATGGCGTCGAGCGAATATGGATTCAGGCTGATCTTTCCGAGCTTCAGGCCGCAAATCAAGTTGCCAGCCAACTTCAAGGCGAGACGTTGGATGTGCTTATTTATAACGTGGGGATCTGGGAAAAGGAAGGATTTGAAGAGCACTATACGTTTGATAAGGATGAACCGGCAGATATCAGTCAGCTGATCCATGTGAATGTGACTTCTACAATTGTATGTATACAGGCGTTACTGCCTCAGCTCCGCCAGTCTGAAGCAGGGAAGATCATCCTGATCGGTTCAACAGCCGGTTTGAGCAATGCAGGCAGCAGCCAGGTTTCTTTTGTCGCCTCCAAATTTGCCATACGGGGTATTACGGAAGCTCTAAGAGAACATACGAGGAATGACCGCATCGCGGTGACATGCATCAACCCGGGAGAACTGGCGGCAGAAATTCCGTATGAAGACGGGATGGAACGTGCATTGGCCGAGTATGATGGGACCCGCATTCCCCTGCAGGATATGGTCGCCATCGTTCGATGTATCATCAGCTTGTCCAAAGCGGCCTGTGTAAAAGAGATCAACATGCCCGCCTTAACGGATACGAACACCTAGATAGAAACCCGTTTACATTAATACATGCGACAAGTGCGCAATACCTATGGAATTCAGGCGTTCATGCTCAGGGATATTTTCATATAACAAATGGGATTTTCCGGCCTTTTCCAGGTGATCACGCATAGCTGCAATCCGTCCCTTGTTAACATCAATAAAACGAAAATCGATTTGGCGCAAATGCTCCAGCCCGGTCAGTCCAGCAAACGAATCCGCCTTGAGCGCCGTATTAATCTCTTTCAGTTCAATAGACTCCAAAGCACGTGCTGTCCATAGATGTTTGGTATCCCGCAACGATTTCATATAGTCCAGTTCGAGCTGTCTGAGAGAGGTCATATGGGAGAAGTCGCATAAATGCTCCAGCTTGGGCAACGACAGATGCAGATATTCCAGCCCGCGCATCTGTTCGAGTCCCTGAATACTCGTCAGTTTGCGAACAGAGCTTAGCTTCAACATTGAGATGGTCGACTGTGTCAATGCATCCAGTCCCCCTTTTAACTCACAGTGATCCAGGGACAGATACTGAAGCATGGGCAGTTCCGCCAACACATCAACACTTTCGACCGTGCAGTTCAGAATGAGCGTATGCAGTTGGAGGCATGCTGAAAGGGAAGCAAATCCGTTGAATTTGCCACGCAGTTCAAGAAAGGTCAATCGTTTGTAGTGTTTAATAAAATCGAGCACGGTCGCCTTTGCAGGTGAATTCAATCTTAGAAACTGCAGTTGCTCCATCGCACCCAGGATCGTCAAATCCTGTGCCTGCGAAAGATCAAGCTGCAAGGCAGACACATGTTTCAACTGTGCCAGTCGCCCCAAAAATCCGGATGAATATACCCCTTTAGGGTCCATATGTGATATGTGTAGGATCAGATCCGGCCGGGCAAAGAATACTTTGGCATCGAGCTCGGCAAGGTCCTCGTATGTATCCGCGTCAACGCGAAAATGAACCGTTGCTCTGCGGCGCAACAGATGCACCGCCTGGTGCATCTTTTCGGCATTCCATGGAAGCCCCTGTATTGAAGCATGCCATAACTCACTCACAGATAATCCCCCTTTTCCATCCATAGTTCCAATTCATTCCATTATAAACAAGATCACCTGAATGAACCACCACCGATCCCATTTTTTCATTCCTTTCCTCTTTTTTCATCCCTCCCCTTTCACCCTTCTCATACTCATGCCTTTCCTTTCCGTTACTTTCAGGATTATTCGACAGAAATCTACATAAAATTAGAGATCATACCGACATATAACTTAGGCGTTTTGAGCTTTTTATTAATCATCTGGGGAGATGGAATATGTCGAACATGTTAAACAAGCGGGGGAAAACGGGAGCACGGACATCCAGTATGGCAAATACGTTGTCCATTGTGCTGCTGATCATTATCGTAGTTGTCTTTGCCGTGCTGGGAACATTTATGTTTGCAAGCACACGAAACATTCTGGTGAAACAGCAGGAATCCATGCTCCAGACCAAGACACAAGCCATTGTTAGTGAATTTGATGCACTATTCAAGGAAAAAGGTGCACTGGTCAAGCAAATGTCCACCAACACATTATTTCAGCAATACATAGAAACAACAGCATCTGCTGCGGATGCGAAAAGTTCAACCTACGCTGCGGAAACACAGGCGACACTCGCCGCTATCGTTAAGGCAGAGCCTTCGTTTGCCGATGCCTGGGTCGCGGGTCTGGATGGAAAAGGCTTTTGGATTCAAAATGATGGTGTCGTATCTGCACCGGACTTTGATATCCAGTCACGTCCATACTACAAGCCGGTTACCGACGCAGACGGACTTTATTTCTCCGATCCGTACATTGATATTGCAGCAGGCGATGTACTCATGGGTATCTTTTATCCGATCAAAGACGAAAACAACAACACGATCGGCTTTGCCGCAGCGGATATTGCATTCAAGGATATCCCGGCGATTATGGAGAGTTATTCCCTTGGAAGCACAGGTTATTCTATGTTGCTATCCAAGAGCGGGGAAATTCTGTACCATCCGGATCAAGAGAAGGTATTGAAGGAGAACATCCTGAACAGTACGGGGGACATGGGAGACATCGGCAAGAAAATGCTTGCCGGTGAAAACGGCGTACAACTTATGAACGACAATGGGGAACGTCGATATATCGGCTACGCTACCAGCAAAGATACGGGATGGTCCGTTGGTCTGACCATATCCGAAGAAGAAGTTCTTGCGGAATTAAAAACATTCACGTGGATTACGCTTGGCGGTTTTGCTGCAGCCACCCTTCTGCTTGTGATTATCTGTTACATTACCCTTCGCCGTCTGTTACGCTCCATACCACAGCTGCTGGCCAAGATTAAACAGATTGAACAAGGTGACCTGACTGTCAAACTGGATATCAAATCTAATAATGAAATTGGCCAGATCGCCACAGGCTTGAATTCCATGGTGCAGAAAATTCAGGGCATGCTGCAAATGGTCGGCAGCTCGGCGCAAATCCTGAACCAGTCGTCGAATGATCTGCAAGCCATCTCCTCACGAACGGCTGTGACCATGAATGACACATCAACAGCCATCAACGAGATTGCCAATGCAACGAATTATCAGTCCATCGAAACGGAAAATATCTTACGCAAAACAGGCTCATTATCCAGCCAAATTGATGAAATTGCTACCGATGCGCAGGCTATGGGAACGGTCGTGCAGACATCTGCTGATCAAAGCAGCCAAGGACTTGCGGTCGTGGAACAATTATCGAAATGGTCCGAGGAAAACCATCAGTCCACCCAAGCAATGTCCTCTATTATCCAGGAGATTGACCTGAGTCGGAATGAAATATCCAGTTTTGTGGATACAGTCAAACAGATTGCCTCTCAAACGAACCTGCTCGCCCTGAATGCCTCCATCGAGGCTGCACGTGCTGGCGAACATGGAAGAGGATTTGCCGTCGTTGCCGAAGAGGTCCGCAAACTTGCAGAACAGACGGCTCAGGCAACAGAGGAAATCAACAAAAAGGTGAATGTTATTGAAGAGAAAACAACCCTGTCGGTTGAGCATACCATGCGCGGTATGAAGATTGCGGAGGAGAATGCCAAATCCGTAGAAGATACCAAACATGTATTCTTCAGTATTAACAAAGACCTGAAAGATCTACAGCAACGTATGATGCAGATTACCACTAATACCGCCAATGTACACAAACACAAAGATGAGATATTCCAGGCACTGGAGATTATCTCATCCACCACAGAGGAGAACTCGGCATCGACGGAAGAAGTAAGCGCCAGCACGCAGGATCAGCTGGATAGTATCGAACAAGTAGCAGATCTGTCGAAACAGTTGAACCAGCTATCTGGCAAACTGCAAGACGAACTAAGCCAGTTTAAAGTAAAGTCATGATCCACAAGCTTTCCCCTGCTCTTCTCTTTTAGTCGCTGTCCATTTATTATTAATGAATATGCGTACGAAGAGGATTGGAGGCTGAATCATCATCATGAACTTTGCCAAACGAATGGATCATTTCAACGAAGGAATTTTCACCCGGTTACTGGAGATCAAACGCCGCAGACTGGAGAACGGGCAGCCCGTTATTGATCTCAGTGTGGGTACGCCAAATATCCCACCTGCGCAGCATATTATAACTGCACTATGCGAGGCCGCAGCTGATCCGGCTAATTATATATATGCTGTGAATGATCAGAGTGAGTTGTTACAAGCTACGAGCAATTGGTACAAGCAGCGCTATCAGGTCGAGTTAGACCCTGCAACACAGATCTGTTCCTTACTCGGTTCACAGGAAGGGCTGGCACATATATCCCTCTCCATTGTCGATGAAGGTGATCTGGTGCTGGTCCCTGACCCCTGCTATCCCGTCTTCGCGGATGGACCGTTACTGGCAGGTGCAGAACTGTATTATATGCCGCAAAAAGAAGAAAACGGGTATGTTATTCAACTTCAGGATATACCGGAAGATATCGCTCATCGAGCAAAATTCATGCTGGTCTCCTATCCCAACAATCCAACAACTGCGATGGCACCAGATCAGTTCTATCTCGACCTGATTGCCTTTGCGAAGAAGTATGATATTATCGTGCTCCATGATAATGCGTACAGTGAGCTCGTGTTTGACGGAAAGTCATGTGGAAGCTTCCTCGCATTCCCTGGCGCCATGGACGTCGGTGTGGAATTCAATTCCCTGTCAAAAACGTACGGACTGGCCGGAGCTCGAATCGGCTTCTGTGTGGGCAATACAACCATGGTCTCCATGCTGAAAAAGCTGAAATCCAATATGGATTACGGGATGTTCCTACCGATCCAAAAAGCAGCAATTGCCGCCATTACCGGTGATCAATCCGAGGTTGAACGGGTCAGAGCTATTTATGAACAGCGCAGAGACATCCTCTGTGATGGATTCAGCAATCTCGGTTGGCCGATTGCCAAACCTGATGCAACAATGTTCGTCTGGAGCCGGATTCCGGCGCACTACGACAGCTCGGAGCAATTTGCCATGGATCTGGTTACACATGCAGGGGTCATCGCAACCCCAGGTAGTGCCTTTGGTCCTTCGGGTGAAGGGTATGTGCGCTTCGCCCTCGTTCAGGATAATGAAATATTGCAACAGGCGGTACAATCCGTCGATGACAGCGGGATTCTGAAATCCAGCTAACGGGAGCACAATTCGAATGTGCTCAAGCAAATATCCCCTCAAGGTCCACAGGAAGTAAGAGTTTCACGTTTGATAACGTGATCTCCACTTCTTGTAGACGTGAGGGGATTTTTATCATTTTCAGAGGACTAAACATTCATGAGGTGATGGTGTGTGTTGTGCCAGCTAGGGGGGATACAAATCATGATCTGTGCAAACACGTAAACAAGATCGTAAGATCGTCGGCTAAATGGTGCCAAGTTACAGTAAAAAGCCTGCTCGGAGAGCAGGCTTCTGGTTTGGACTTTTATACAGACTTGCGCCAGTTAGAACGATACATCAGATACAGGAAGTACGGTGTACCGATAATCGCAATGAGTATGCCTGATGGAATCTCTGTCGGCGCCATGACGGTTCTGCCGATTGTATCGGCGAGCACCAGCATAACTGCACCCGCTAATGCGGATAGGAACATGGATCGTCTTAACTTATTCCCCGTCAATAGCCGAACCATATGTGGTGCAATCAGGCCGATAAAACCAACGGTTCCTACACAAGCAACAGCACCTGCTGCAAGTAATACACCAACTGTCATGGCTAATAATCGTGTACGACGTACTCCGAGACCAAGCCCGGATGCACTATTGTCGTCAAATACCAGCAGTTCGAATCTGCGTGCCAGCCACCAAGCCACCGGTACCAGAATAACTAAAAATAATCCGATAACCCTCACCTGTTCCCAGGTACGAGCATAGGTACTTCCTGTCAGCCAGATATATCCGCTGCTACCGTATACCGCACCACGGACAATCAGAATCTGAATACCTGCTCCAGCAATGGCAGACATCGCGATCCCCAGCAACACAACCGCCGAAGGGTTCAGTCCTTTCTTCCAGGCGAGGGAGAACACCACCACTGCAGCACTGGCTGCACCGATGATTGCCGCAATTGGCAGCAAGTATATCGGAAGACCCGGCCATAAGATGATGACCATCATCGCTCCAAGCCCTGCACCTGAGGACACACCAACAATTGAAGCATCAGCCAGCGGGTTACGTACCGCCATCTGAATGAGTACACCACTGATTGCCAGTGCAGCTCCTGCACCTGCGGCAACAAGTGTACGCGGAATCCGAAGCTGAATCAGCGCGGAGAACAGTCCATCCGATTGGAACAGACTTGGTAACCAATCGGCCAGGGGAATTCGCATACCACCAAACATCGTACTGAGCAAGATAAGCACGACCGTTATGACTGAGAATAATACAGCCATCGGGCCAAATGCAAAGCGACGCGCAGCTCCTCCTGTGCTCATTGAAGTAGACATGCCTGAACCGTTCGTAGCCTTCATGCGTGTAAGAACAAGCCAGATGAGCCACGGTGCACCAATGATTGCCATAACGGCACCTGTTGGCAGTTCCATGCTGGAGTTATGCACCATCTTGGCGAGGACATCTGCTCCAACCAGGAGCGCTGCGCCCCATATGAACACACCGGGTAAAAGTAATCGGTTAGAACGTACACCACTCAATCGAACCAAATGTGGTGCGACCAGTCCCACGAAGCCAATCGGCCCAATTACACTTACAATCACAGCGGCCAGCAATACAGCAAGAATTAACCCTACTGCACGAGCCAATGTAACCTTTTGTCCCAAGGAAGAAGCCGTCGATTCATCCAACTCCAGCATATCCCACTGTCTGGACAGGATTAACGAGAGAAGGGTAATACCAACCACCCAAGGCAAAGCATAAAACACACCACTCCAGTCATTCTGGACAAGTGTTCCGGAGCCCCAAAGGAACAACCCTTGTGTCTCCATGGAGAAAAAAATATGTAAGGCACTTGTAAATGAACCAAGCACCATCGATACAATCATACCGGACAACGCAAGTCGAACCGGGCTTGATGTTCGTCCGCCGCCCATAAAATAAGCCGCAAATGCTGCCAGCAAACCACCTAGGGCTGCGAAAAGAAAAGGCGACTGACTTAATAGACCTGGAAAAGCGATAGCTCCCAGCACCACCACAAAGTATGCTCCTGCATTAATGCCCAGGGTATCTGAAGCAGCCAATGGATTACGAGTAATCGTTTGCAGCAAAGCGCCCGCAACAGCCAGTGCGCCACCCGCAAGAATACCGATTACTGTACGCGGCATGCGCAAGTCCCAGACCATATTGTGCTCTAATGAATCCTGTCTGCCTGTAAGAGCGTCCCAAACAACATGCAAAGGAATGGAAGCTTCTCCATAACACAGACTTACAAAAAAAAGCACGATGAGAGCGGTTAGACCGCCCCCATATATGCTTATTGTACGCCAATTCATAGCTGGCTTAGATCCTTGAACCGAACTCATTTGGTAATCGCCTCGACTACCCCATCAACCAATACTTTGGAGGAGATCGGTCCACCAAATGTCCATGTTGTGCTATCGAGTTGATATGTGCGTTTTTCTTTCACAAAGTTCAGTCCGTTCCATACCGAGTTGTCTTTCATGGCTGTGCCAAAGACGTCATCGTCTGGTTGTGTAATATAAATGAAGTTACTGTCCTTCACATCGGTTAAGGATTCAATGCCTACTGTAGAGAAGCCATAGTTTTCAACTTTGTCCGGCTGCCAATCGTTAACCAGTCCGATTTTGTCCAATGTACCAATGACAACCGAGTTATCGGTAAACATACGCAGGCTGACTGCATTTTGATATGTGAACGCTTGTGTCAGTGCAAAGTTGAAGTTTTCTTTCCCCGCAGCAGCCAGTTTTTCTTTGGCTTCTACATAGTGTTGATCGAGATTACTCAAAACTTCTTTTGCTTTGTCTTCTTTACCGAGAGCTGTTGCAATGTTATTAAAGATCTCTGTCATCTTGTCATAATCATAGCCGTCACCATCATACGGATCATATTCAATCGTTGGTGCAATTGCATTCAGCTGATCGTAGACCGCTGTATTATTATCCGCATTGGCAATGATCAGATCTGGCTTCAATGCAGCAATAGCTTCCAGATTGGGTTCACTGCGTGTTCCGATATCCGTTACACTGTCATCCAGTGCTGCTTCGGATGTTACCCATACTTTATAGTTAGCGTTATCTGCGTTACCTACTGGTTGAACACCCAAGGCAACAACATCTTCCGTATATGTCCATTCAAGCGTAACGACACGTTCTGCTGGCTTGTCCAGCTTAAGCTCTCCACGTTTATGCTTCACGGTAACAGGACCTGCTGTCTCTTCAGCCGGAGCACTACCGGAGTCACTACCTTGACTTGTATCTGTTGTAGTCGTGGTTTTACCACAACCCGCCAAAACCAGCACAAAGGCCAGCATGATCAACAATCCGTTCAACCCTTTTTTCATATCTCTTTTCTCCCCTGTTTGTATGTATTTATATGATAACAATTATCATTATCACTATTGGATTATGCCGTAGGAATTGATTTTTGTCAATGCAAAGTACCTTATTCCAATTCTTTTATGAGATAAAAAAAGGAAAGGGATAGCTCAAAATCCATCCTTCCCTTCTATTGATTGCTGTTTACATTAACTCAACTGCATCGTAGTGATGCATGTATTATCATTTTCGTATGTAGACAATTGCGTTTCTGCAACCTTTCCATCTCGAACAATACGAATCAGATAGGTTCTGTCTCTAGGCACCCAAAAATCCATAAATCCGTTTGCACCAGACTTCATCACTTCATCTTTCATAAAAGTGTTGCCTTGAGAATCGTGAATGGTAACACTGAATTCCTTATTGCTCATTTCCCCCTGACAACCGGTCAAGCTATGAATTGCACAGGGATGGGTCTGATCAACATAGGGTGCAATGGAAAGGAAAAATTCATTTTCAGGCAAATCGTAAGTAATGGTCTTTTTATCTCGGTCGGCGACGATTAACTGTTTGGCATTAATGGAGGCAGATTCCGGTGTCTCTTTTCCTGTGCTGATATCTTCCACCAATTTTCGGATGTTGGGCGCATTGGCTGTACCCGCCTCATCCTTACCCGTATTGCTTGCAAACAGATAGGTTCCGATCACAATTACAATTGCAACACTTGCAATGATCCACATTTGTTTTTTCATTTGGAGTCCATCTCCTCGTCCGTTTTCATCAAGTATAATGGAGAACGAAGCAATATGGACTTATACAACAAACAATTCACCAGATTATCACATTATTGGTACGAATCTCTTTGCATCATAGTTGATTGGTTCGAATGGTAGGCTGGGCTATGGAAACGCAGAGAGCAGCGTTGAAGTCTATGAGCTTCATCGTCCCGCCACTCTCCAGAGCCTACTAGTTCAGACTATTTTGCTGAATAAATAGACTTATTGACTGGATAAAAGACATAAACTTTTATTTTTATGCTGACATACACTATATTGAGAATCGGAATTAAGGAGTCAGTTTTAGAATGGTCACAGTGGTATTTAGATTGTTATGCAACTGTGCAGGAGTTGCATTCGCATTTACCAGCTGGATCGTCGTCGGAACCGTTGTAACCGTAACAATAACTTCAGCAGATATAGGTCCACCTCCATTACCTGTGAATGGCACAGGTGTTATGGGTGTTCCATTTACCGTGAGGTTGAAAGCCGCATCGCCCTGATTATGAATGCTAAAAGAGATCAAGTAACTTCCTGTTTCATTGATTGTTATCGTTGAGGACTGCGGCACGAAAGTGAATGCACCTCCAACATTAGCCAAAACCCCGGTTAAAGTTATTGGTGAGTTGCCAGGTACTGTGTCTGTGCCTGTGCCGGGATCTGCCCGGAAAACACTTAGGAAATCGGATATTCCAGCCCCAACTGGACCAGCCGGACCTGTTGCTCCTGCTGGGCCTACTGGGCCTGCTGGACCTACTGGACCTACTGGACCCACTGCTCCGAGCGCGCCTGCTGGCCCGACTGGACCTTGTATACCCGGAACCCCTTGCAGACCTTGTGGTCCCGGTATCCCTTGAGCACCGATCGGTCCTTGTGGCCCGGGTATCCCTTGAGCGCCAGTTGCCCCTTTTGGACCTATCGGTCCTAGTGGGCCAGGAATCCCTGGAGAACCTTTCACGGAGTGCATAGACAATTAACTATAATTCATAAAATCATAGTGCCTATTATGGGAAATTGATGCATTTTAATCAATTTCATTAAATCGGAAAAAGCCCGTCTAACATACGAGAATATCTCGTGGTTAGACGGGTTTTGCTTGTTTACATTCTACATAGGATTCTTTTCATGACAAAGTGCTTTGTTTTTCTCATAGAACCGGGCATTGTGAGAAGATACACCCGCCATATCGGAAGCAGCAGGTTCTAGATACGTCTTGGCACTGTTGACTGCGAGCACCGCATCGTTAAAAGCACCTGCAATCAGTCGAACTTTGCTTCCATAGGTAATGAAATCACCTGCTCCGAATATACCCGGAATGTTGGTGCGCATGCGCTGATCTACGGATACGCCGTAATCTTCCCGCGCCAGTCCCCATTGCACAAGGTTACCAAAATCACGATCATACCCATGGCTTACGACAACTTCATCCACTTCAACATATGTGATCTCACCGGTTTCTATATGGGCAAGCTCGACACGATCTATTTTGTCACCTGTACCGTATAAGCGAGAGATAGTATATGGCGTCATGACGTTGGCTTGAGCTTTCATCTGAGCAACAGGCGACTCATGTCCGGTGAATTCATGACGTCTGTGTGCTACTGTAACTTCACTTGCTATCTTGCCCATTTCATTCGCCCAGTCGACTGCGGAATCACCACCACCCGAGATCAGAACACGCTTCCCGGCAAATCGGGACAGGTCGGTTATCGTATAGTGCAGATTTGTCAGCTCATATCGGTTGGCACCTTCAATAGCCAGTTTTTGCACCTGAGTCATGCCTCTACCCGCACATAACAGGATGGTACGTGTGTAATGGCGCTCCCCTGTTTTAGACATGAGTACAAATACACCATCTTCACGTCGTTCAAGCTCAGCAATTTCCTGCCCAAACACAATCGTTGGATCGAACGTTCTCGCTTGTCTCTCCAGCGATTCAATCAGCTTCTCACAGCGAATCGGATCAACCCCGCCCACATCCCAGATCAGCTTCTCCGGGTACGTACGCATGAATCCACCCAGTTCCTGTTTGGCTTCGATGATCTTGGTACGCATGGCTCTCATACCACTATAAAATGAGGCATACATGCCAGCAGGCCCACCACCTATAATCGTAATATCGTAGATATCCAATTGTGTCTCGGTTGTCATTTAAGGCACCAACTTTTCAACAACATAGTCCATCAATTTTACAGAGCCAATCGGACCCACACCCGATACGAATTGGCTTGTCTTCAACGGGAAGACATGATCATTCTTCACAGCCTCCAGATTCGACCACACTTGGCTTGCTTTTAGATCTTCCATAGATTTCTTCGTGTCATAACCTACGAGGGTCCTGTCTTCCAGGAAAATATAATCCGGATTCATCTCAGGCAAGAATTCCAGTGAGAACTGGCTAAACCAATCTGTAGAGTCTTTGATCGCTTCAGGACTATTCAGACCCAGGATATCATAGAAGAAAACACTGCTGCTTCCTCCTTTTGGACCCATGAAACGGTAACGATTGTGCTCCACCCGGAGAACCAATACGGTCTTGTCTCCCAGGGCTGCCGCAATTTTCTCTTTCGCTTGGGAGGCTTTCTGGTCGAATTCAGCCAGTATTTTGGCAGATTCTTCGGTCTTGTCAAATATGGCAGCCAGCTTTGGCATAGCACGTTTCATTTCACTGTTGGCTTCCAGTGCCACCGTTGGAGCGATTTTGGACAACTCGTCATATACGCCTTGCTCCATACCTTCGCCAGCTGTAAGGATCATATCCGGTGACAACGCAAGCAACTGCTCATAATTATATTGATATTGCTCGACTTCAATGATCTGGACTCCATGTTCTTTCAAATAATCAGGGCGGTATTCCGCTTCAACCTCCGGAGTTAACAAAACGATTTGGGGTGTAATACTCATTTCAATCAGATACTCGGCATAGATCGAATCAAACACAACCAGATTTTGAGGATGAGTTGGAATCGTTACTTCTCCAAACTGATCCTTCACCACCTTAGTCCCACTTTCAGTCGCTGTTTCTTCTGCAGTACTCGCTGCTCCTTCAGTTGGAGCAACTGCTGTTCCAGCTGTTGCGTTCTCTTCCTTGGTTCCACCGGAACATGCCGCCAGCATTACACTAACCACCAACAGCATGATACCAAACCCTTTAAATCTTCGTGACATGATATACTTCGCCCCTTATGTATATTGATAATGATAATTATTATCAAATAGTATCAAATAAGAAGTGTTGCTTCCATAGCATATCGTGCGTATTCCGTTGGATTATTGTGCTCTCTCATGAAGAGGTTCCGTAAGATGGCGAACGATCTGATTGAGAATCAGAGTGTGTCCCGTAATTCCGTGACCGTCTACCCACAGGTGAGTATCTACGTAAAATACCCGATTATTTTTTACAGCCTTCAGGTCATTCCATTGCGGACTCTCCCATAGTTTCCTCATATTTTCTTCAGCACTGAAGTGCTGCATAATCCGCTTTTCCACAAACAGATAATCGGGATTGGCTTGTGTGAGCAGGTCCAGCGAACAAGGGTTAAACCATGCTGTACCTGAATCCAGTGCTTGCGGCAGTGTTAATCCAAGCTGTTCATATAACAAGTGTGATACCCCGTGTGAATGCCCACCCAGATATCGATAACCAAACGCTTCCACCCTCAGCAGCATGACAGTGGACGCGGATTGGATGATGGGTTGCAACTTTCGCTTAGCTAAGCTGACTTCATGTTTCATCTGCTGATGCAGTCTATAAACCTCTTCTTCTTTGAGAAACCAGGCTGCCAATTGATCGAGCATGGGTTCTACATCTTGATGAAGTCCGGTTAGAATCGGTGCAATTGTGCGCAGCTCCCTTTTGACCTCTTCCGTCAATACGTTTCCTATCAGCATCTCCGGTTGAACTTGTCGAACAAGTTCTATCTCCACCTCATACTGTGTAACCTCCAGCATCTGCACTCCATGCGCTATAAATTGTTCATGGTGATGTGGCGACAACAGGATCGGGGTAACCAATACGGCATGGGGGATAACACCCAGATGAATCATAATTTCTGCACAGATTGGAGAAAGTGATACGATCTTGCGCTGCGTCATCGTCTGTCTAAATATCTTAGGTGATACGCCAGTCAGTTGTTTGAAGCGTCGGCTAAAATAATGAGCATCTTCAAATCCAGATTTTTTGGCAATATCCTGGGAGGTTGCATCGGTTAATAACAGTTCTTCCTGCGCACGATAGATCCGGTAGTGGGCCAGATAATCCAGAGGTGGCTTACCATATCGTTCACTAAATTTGCGGGAATAATGCCATGGACTAATACCAGCGATCTGTGCTAACTGTGTACGTGTAATGACCTGATCATAATGCTGCTGCATGTAGTCAATGGAGCGAAGTATACCGTGTTCTGGCTTCAACTCGTTATCCGGCTGTTTCCGATATAGATTACTTAACAACTCATATAACAAATGGTGATTGCCAATCCTTTCTGCACTCTGTTCCTGTGAATGTGCTTCACTCCAATGCTGAATGATACTTGCCAAGCCTCCACCGGACAGTTGCACTTTCTGATACGCCTCTCCTGATGGTAAATGCCATTCGAACTTCTCAGCCTCCCGTCTATCATGCAGCACCGAATATGTATCGAACTGAACATGCCAGCCTGCCAGATCCAGGTTGCCACCTTCAATGACCTCCATTACGGAGTTCTCTTCAAGCGCAATTAATTCTCCATAGGAGACGTGAGCTCGGTGTCCATTTATATTCCAGATCGCTTTTCCATCAATGATAAATATCAAGGTGTGACTGAAAAAGTGATGCAGCTCGCCTTTTGTTATCCATGCGTTGCTTAGTGCGTCCGTTGACTTCCATTGCGCAATCCATTCCATGTTGTCAGACATAGGTTATCCTTTCAAAGGGATTAGTAATCCAGATTTATAGGTTTCACTATATCAAAATACATGACAACTCCATAACCAACAAGCTATGGCTTGAATAAAATGGTGGACAGCTACTGAGCATTTCATACTTGTATTATTCAGATGCAAAAACAACAAAAGGCCCGTACCATCAGGCACAGGCTCTTTCTTACAACTTTAATACTACTTTTTCAATTAGTACGTTCTACGTATTACTCAATGCTGGGTTTCGGTCACCCCTGTCCCCGTTTCTGTCCTTTTCCTGCCATCCAATACGTTAGTCCACACGAGACACCAAACGCAATAACCACACCAATGCATGTGTGTAACAGATTCAGGCTACCCTTTTCGATGAAGAGCGGGAGGCTGACCAAGCTCGGATTCCCCACCATAGCAAATGCCTTGACAGATAATAATCCAAAATACAGTCCACCCGCAGCTCCACCCAGCAATGCCGCGTAGAAAGAGGATCTTTTTCTCATGTTGACTGCATACAATGCAGGCTCTACCACTCCAAGGAGCGCTGTTCCTGTTGCCCAGAAAGCAAGTCTTCTGGATGCTGGCTCTTTCGAGCGGATACCGTTTGCAAGCGCAGCCCCTGCTTGTCCTACAATCGCCACTAACATGGCAGCAATCACCATAGAACCACCATTCATAACCATTTCATTAATGATGATGGCAATCAGCCAGTAGTGTAATCCCATAATTAACATCAGTGAGAAGACAGCTCCCAGTAACATCACCGACAACACTGGAGCATTAGCTACTAGTGAATCCAATGCCTCCGGCAGATATTCATCAATCCAGGTGCCGACTGGACCAAGAATCATCAATACTAACGGAACAAGAACCAGTAACGTCAGGAATGGAGCAACCATCCCTTTGGAGAATTTTGGACTCCATCGTTCAACGACTCTTTCCAGGTAGGCCGCTGCACAGATCGTGAGAATGACCCAGATGGGCGTAGAGTAAAAAGCTGGCTGGGACACAAGTGGCAAACCCAGGAAATGCACCTCTTTTTCCCCCGACATCAGCATGGTCATCTCCGGATAAAACATGAGTCCGCCAATAGATGCTGCAACATAGATATTGCTCTTCAACCGATACGCTGTGCTGATTGCTACCAATACAGGCAGTACATAAAATAAACCGTCTCCAATGATCCTGAAGATCGTAAAGGTCTGGCTGTCCATCAACGCAGAAGAGTCCGCAGAACTGTACGTATCCATTAACGCAATAATGGCGACTATAATTTTAATAACAGCGGCTCCCAGAATCGCAGGCATCAAGGGCCTGAATACATCGGATACAAAATGTAAGATCGAGAATCTGTTCTTCTTCGTGTGTCCTTCTTCCTGCAACCCTGTCCCTGTAGATTCCCAAGCGTCCATACCCAGTAACGTATTGTAGATAAGTGAAGATTCATCTCTTATTGTCAGATGGCACTGCTCACCTGTTACCCGAATATCTGCTACAACATCTGCGAAGGCAAGAGCCGACATGTTCAATTGTGTACTGTCCTTCAGTACCAGCGTCGTTGTGCCCTTATCGTGTTCTACGAACCTGATGTTCTCCTTGCCACCTGCGAGTTTCAACCAATCTTCAATCTGTGTGTCATGCATTATGTACAATCTCCTCATGTTACGGTAAACCCGTGTTTTGTGATGTGTTATGATCTAATATGCCTCTATCTATATACACATTTCCATGAAAAAACTTCAATAGGATAAAAAAACTAATTTCCCTTACATTGCATGTTCATTTATACAAGGTATATGGACCTATGACATTGTTTACGTAGCAAAAAAGCCTACTCTTATGTAGGCTCTTATCCATCTTTACTTATGAGTCATACTCTTCATACTCACAACCGACTTCGCAGTCATCAGATGGCGTTGCACGTAAATATACATCCTCATCCTATGACAGTGCCAACATCGCGTTCATATCTTCTTCTGCTGTTGTAATTAACTTCAGACCAAACATATCCACGAGTACATCCAAGACACCTTCCGATATGAACTCAGGCGGTTTTGGTCCAATGCGAATGTCCTGAATGCCAAGGCTGAACAGGCCGAGCAGGATCGCAACTGCTTTTTGCTCAAACCAGGACAGGACAATGCTGACAGGCAACTCGTTCACGGTACAGCCAAAAGCATCAGCTAAAGCCATTGCAATTTTCACCGTAGAACCGGAATTGTTGCATTGACCCAGATCGATATAACGCGGTATCCCCGTGTCTCCAACCGTACCATAATCCACATCATTGAAGCGGAACTTACCACAGGATGTCGTCAGAATTACAGTATCATTCGGTAAGGATGTCGCGAGTTCACGATAGTAGTTGCCACCTTTGCCTGGCGCATCACAACCTGCAATAACGAAGAATCGACGGATATGGCCGTCTTTTACCGCTTGAATAATCTCGGGTGCAAGCCCAATCACGGTCTCATGATGGTATCCTGTTGTTAGGACTTGCTCGGACTGTATATTAGCCGCAGGCAGTGACAATGCACGTTCAATCAGCGGTGAGAAGTCATCATCCATAATCTTGGCAACCCCCTCCAGACCCGCCACTTCGTACGAGAAAAAGCGGTCTGCATATGTGCCTTTGATTGGCATGACACAGTTGGTTGTTGCAAGAATAGCACCCGGGAATTGTTCGAAAAGTCTTCTTTGATCGTACCAGGCTTTGCCGATATTTCCCTTGAGATGGGCGTATTTCTTCAGCGCCGGATAACCGTGCGCGGGCAACATTTCCGAGTGCGTATAGATGTTGATTCCTTTCCCTTCAGTTTGACGAAGCAACTCCTCCAATGCATACAGATTATGCCCTGTTACCACGATGCACTGTCCTTCGATCTGATTCTGGCTAACCGTAATCGGTTGCGGTACACCAAAGCGGTCCGTGTGCGCACGATCCAGCACGTCCATAATGCGGATTGCTGCATTACCTACCTTCATCGCCATCTCCAGATGTTCCTGTACATTAAAATTCGAGTTCGTTAATGTCATATATAATGCCTCATGTGTAATCCGATCCACCTCAGGATCAGAATATCCCAACTGGCGCGCATGTGTCGCATAAGCAGCGATGCCTTTTAACGCAAAAATCATCGTATCCTGCAAACTTGCGATTGTTTCGTTTTTGCCGCATACCCCTACCACGGTACACCCGCCACTCGGCGTCTGTTCGCACTGATAACAAAACATATGGTTTCCCCTCCAAACTTAGATTAAACGTTGTTCGTTATGGATTAGCGTAACAGACCCTGATATGAGCTAGTGTGATGGTGCACACAGTTTCTGATCCAATATCTATATATGGTTCTCCAGACTTTCATCCAAACTGGAAATAATAACATTCGTAAAAAGGCATATCTCGGATCATTATGAAAAATACTGTGTACAGCTAAAAAACGTATAAATCCATAATCTTAAAAAAATACGAAAATGAAACGATTCTAGATTTTGCCCGTAAGGGTAATACACAGAGAAATCTAATATTCAAGGAGCTGGTCAATTGCAACATTACAGACACAGTGCGGAGGAAACCCTTCAGGATGTACAGAGTTCCTCCAAGGGACTTACGACCTCCGAAGCTGCCAAGAGAATTGAAACGGAAGGATATAACGAGTTAAAAGGTAAAGATGCAACACCAGTCTGGAAATTGTTTCTCGAAAATTTCAAAGATCCGATGGTCATCGTGCTGCTGATTGCAGCCGCGGTACAGGTTGTTCTTGGACACCTGATTGAATCGTTGATCATTTTCCTGGTTATTTTGCTCAACGCGGTGATCAGTGTAGTGCAGACCAAAAAAGCCGAGAGTTCGCTTGACGCGCTGAAACAAATGTCTGCACCCGAAGCCAAAGTCATTCGTGACGGGCAGAAAAAGACCATTCCAGCGAGGGAACTTGTTCCCGGTGATATTGTTATGCTGGATGCAGGTGATTATGTCCCGGCAGACGGACGTATCCTGGAATCAGGAAGTCTGAGAATCAACGAAGGCATGTTGACCGGAGAATCCGAAGCTGCGGAGAAACACGCCGATACCATCCCGGATGAAGCTCCAATCGGAGATCGTCGCAATATGGCCTTCAGTGGCTCACTCGTCGTATATGGACGAGGCATGCTTGTCATTACAGGAACAGCTCTCAAAACCGAAATCGGCAAAATTGCCGAATTGATTGAAAATGCCGAAGCCAAGAACACGCCATTACAGCGCAAGTTGGAATCATTCAGCAAAAAACTGGGCTTTTTCATCCTGGGCTTGTCGATTCTCATCTTTGGCATTGAAGCCGGTCGTGTATGGTTGACCGAAGGCACGGAGAATATCGGGCCTTCCATCGTGAATGCATTGATGTTTGCCGTAGCTGTCGCGGTTGCTGCCATTCCTGAGGCGTTATCCTCCATTGTGACCATTGTATTGTCACTCGGAACAAATAAGATGGCCAAACAACATGCGATCATTCGCAGACTGCCTGCCGTGGAAGCTCTCGGTTCTGCCAGTATCATCTGTACCGATAAAACAGGTACACTAACGCAGAACAAGATGACCGTTGTGGATTATTACATTCCCCATGGTACCAAGGATGAATTCCCTGATGATCCCGATCAGTGGTCAGAAGAGGAACGACGTCTGTTACATATTGCAGTGCTCTGCAATGATTCGAATATTAATCAGGAAGGCAAGGAACTGGGTGATCCTACCGAAGTGGCCCTCATTGCCTTCAGCAACCGGGTGAACAAGGATTACAATGAAATCCGTGACCAGTTCCCGCGTGAAGCTGAGCTTCCTTTTGACTCGGATCGAAAACTCATGAGTACGGTGCATACCTTCGAGGGACAGACGGCTTTGCTGACCAAAGGTGGACCGGATGTGCTGTTCAGTCGCTGTAGTCATGTGTTTATCAACGGTGAGGTTCAGCCCCTCACACCTGAGATTCGCACACAATTTGAAGAAAAAAATGAGGCCTTCTCCAAACGAGCCTTCCGTGTGCTGGCCTACGCGTACAAAAAATTCGATGATAAAAACCAGGTCACTATTGATGACGAGCATGATCTGACACTTGTTGGTCTGACAGCGATGATTGACCCACCGCGTGAAGCGGTATACGGCTCTATTGAAGAGTCCAAAAAAGCGGGTATCCGCACCATCATGATCACTGGAGATCACAAAACGACGGCTCAGGCGATCGGTGTGGATATCGGCCTTGCCGAACCGGATGACCTCGCCATTACCGGAGCCGAACTGGACAAAATGTCTGATGAAGAGCTGGATCAACAACTCGAACACATCTCGGTATACGCCAGAGTATCACCTGAGAACAAAATCCGGATTGTGCGTGCATGGCAGCGTAAAGGCAAAGTGGCAGCCATGACCGGAGATGGAGTTAATGACGCACCTGCGCTGAAACAAGCCGACATCGGCGTAGCGATGGGTAGCGGAACAGATGTTGCCAAGGATGCGGCTGCCATGATTCTGACGGATGATAACTTTGTCTCCATCGTGAATGCGGTCAGTGTTGGGCGGATGGTATTTGATAATATCAAAAAAGCCATCGCATACCTGTTTGCCGGTAACCTCGGCGCCATTATTGCCATTTTGTTTGCCCTGATCGTCGGCTGGGTTAATCCATTTACGGCCCTTCAGCTGCTGTTCATTAATCTGGTGAACGACTCCCTGCCTGCCATTGCTTTGGGTACAGAGAAACCCGAGCCAGATGTCATGCGGCGTAAACCACGTGACATTAACGAGGGTATCTTCGCAGGTGGAACCCTGCAGGCTGTGATTACACGTGGTGTCCTGATTGGTGCGGCTGTTATTGTGTCCCAATATATCGGACTTGGCATCTCAGAGGAAATCAGTGTGGCTATGGCCTTCACAACCTTGATTCTCGCACGCAGTCTGCAAACATTTGCAGCACGTTCCAACACACAAACGATCTTCCAGGTGGGCTTCATGACCAATAAATTCGTGCTTGGCTCCATTCTGGTATGTCTCTGTCTCTATGCAATCACACTGATTCCAGGTGTTCGCGGCGTCTTCGCTATCCCGGATACATTCGGCTGGAATGAGTTCCTGATTGCAGGCGGACTTGCTCTTGCTGCCGTCATTCTGATGGATGTCATCAAGTGGATTCGCAATCGCGGTAAACAAGTTACTGCGGCATAAAATCAGCGGATATCATATGCACAAACAGGCGCCCCATTTCGGAGCGCCTGTTTGTTTACAGTTTTTTTACACAGACAAAGCGTACACTTCTCAGCCATACTGATGATTTCTAGGGTATCTTCGCAAAAAATTTAAGCATTAAGTTGATATCTATATACCAACCAACAGATGGACAGGATAAGGATACATAATCCCCGGGATACCGAGGGCATGGTCGCCGACCAGTTAAACTTTTCTTTCCCGTTTGAACCCTTTGTTAATCCGGATGCTATTAAAGCTACTCCAATAATTAAACCGATCTGGGCAAACAACAACAAAATTCCTTCTACCATGTAGATGACACCCTCACATATTTCGCTATAAAACAGCATTAGTGATTCATAAATCCGATTTCTGTATCTAATTACCCCTGTTTGATGCCAAAAGCGATCCAGCGTCCATCAATATCCTCGATCACAAACTCCTTGTTATTATAGTCTGTATGATTGAGGGCACGTACGATTTTCACATTTGCGTTGATCAATTCCTGTTGAAGCTCTTCCTGGTTCTGGGTAATAAAATATGCATCATATCCATAGCCATATAATTCTCTGTTGGGAATGACCTTCTGTCCATTGCTTTGGGTCAAAATAATTTCGGTAAGATCACGATACAGGCAGATATGAGGTTCTGCGGCATCAAGATATTCGGCCACCCGAAAGCCCATCTTCTCTTCATAAAACTGCGCGGTTCGCTTCATATCAAGCGTCGGAAATACGCTGTGGGACATTAATAATGCATGAGTCATGGGTATAATCTCCTTCATTTTCAACATGCTAATTACTTATATATCTAGTTACCTAACCGCTGATCCATCTGCTTATGTATGCTTCAATGATCATTTTAGTTAAATTCAGGAAATCCGTCTATTGTTTATTATTAATATCTTTCTATGCTCATCACATCCGAACGAATTATTATGACATTATTGCCATATTATAAATTTGGGTGTAAAATGATATATTGCTTTTCATCACATTTTCATCAAAGCTCAATCCGAATTCATATTCATACCCAAGACAGGAATGGTACCGTGAAAGATAAAATTGTCATGCCACTCTGGACATGCTGTCTGTTCATCGTTGTGATGAATACCACCATGTTCAATGTTTCTTTGCCAGTCATTATTCATGATCTTCAAATCACCTCAGACCTGGGGTCTTGGGTCATCTCAAGTTATTCGATTGGTTACGCCCTGTCGACGGTGATCTACAGCCGATTGTCAGACCGTATCCCGGTACGCAAACTGTTAACGGTCGGGCTTCTGATCCTGGGGTTATCTTCATTGCTGGGGTTGTTCGCGCATAACTTCGCTATCTTGTTACTGACACGCATTCTGCAATCTGCGGGTGCAGGAGTTATGGCAGGTCTGGGTCTCGTCATTGCAAGTCGTTACATCCCGGTGGAACGGCGCGGAGCTGCCATCGCACTCATCTCATCAGGTAGCGCCATGGCTTTTGGACTTGGTCCCATTGTCGGCGGACTCATTAGCGAGTACTGGGGCTGGAACGGACTTTTTGCCATAACCGTGCTAGTCCTGCTCGCCCTGCCTGTATTGCTCTACTTTCTCCCCCGTGAAACGGTCAAAACAGATCAGCCGTTCGATGTTATTGGTGCCATATTAACCGTCATTAACGCCACTACACTTCTGGTCGCGATCACCCAGCAGTCCTGGTTGTGGTTTGCCATTGGCGTTATTTCACTTGTTGCACATCTCCTGTATATTCGGAAAGCAAGTCTTCCGTTTGTGAATCCACAAATATTCCGAACGCCAGGATACACCCGGTTAATCCTTATCGGATTCTGCGTGCTGGTGGTGAATCTGGGCAATCTGTTTTTGATGCCGCTTGTGCTTGCTGATCTATATGGGCGCTCTTCGCTCGCCATTGGTTTGCTGATTGCTCCTGGAGCTATTGTTTCAGCATTCTGCACCCGTTTCGTTGGACGCTGGATCGACCGTTATGGCAATATGCGATTTATGATCATTGGACACACCCTGCTCGCAGCGGTACTTGCTTTATTCATGCTCGGACTGGATCAATCCGCCCTGATCATTACCAGTGGTTATCTCTTTTTCTCACCGGCACTATCAGCCTCCATGGCTTCACTGAATAATGAAGCGTCACGTGTGCTGCCCAAAGCGCAAATCGGTTCCGGTATGGGCATGTTACAATTGATTCAGTTCTTCGGTGGTTCGGTGTCTGTAGCCGTGTGTGGGCTGCTGCTACACAGCATTCCGGGAGTCTCGGTCGAGGAAGCTTATCAAGTTGTCTATGCATGTCTGTTGTTTGTCTGCGTTGTTTCACTCGGCTTGACCGTCTGGCATAGCAGAGCTTCACGCTCAGGCATTAAACCTGTTACATTGGACAATTGATAATTGAAGTTTAAAGTTCAGAACAAAAAGGCCCGCTCCAAGCGCGAGCCTTTTTTAGTTTGGAACAGAAATGCCGTTTTTTTAAAGTAGATCACTCAATGAACTTGAACTTACCGGTTAATTTCCTGATTTCGTCCTACAGCAGCATGCCAACTATTTCCCGTCCAGTGCGAACTTCCAGGCCTCCATTATGCTAATTGGGGCTTTACTGCTGCTCTCGCCGTCACCTTCCTGCGTCCAAAGTGGTGGATAATACGCGAATACTTGTCCTGTCTGGAGCTGAGACATATCCTCTTGCCAGCCTTTCCAGCGAAAGGTCTGATAGAACTGCTCCAGATCGCCATTCGCCAGCCAGTTGATGAAACCTGAATATGCCAGTTCTGTAGATTCCCATTCGAGTGTATCCGGTGCAAAATAATATATGTGTCCCGTGCGGCCATACTTGCCTGTATCCAGTCCGAAGAAACCACCTGCCGCATCATATGCAACGACCATCATACCTTCAAGCACATCTACCCAAGGTTGCTCACTCACACCATTCCAACTGGTGAGACTCCCCGATGTACTGTCACCACCCGCACCAAGCAGCGTGATCCAGCCATGGTCCAGTACAATACCTTCTGTCTCATAAGCAACAGCCCCCAAATAGGATTTGGTGCTTATTTGCAGACGATAGAGGGTATCCTCTCCAGCCTCTTGTTTTGCTGGAACATACACATATGTATTTTGCCCGCTATCTAGGAGTTCCTTGAGTTCTTCCCATGCATGATTCTCCCGATCTACTAATTCAGCTATCGTTAATGTATTCATGAGCAGTCTCCTCGCTGATTTTATAAGAGCATATCATGGGTTATTAACCCGTTCAAATCTGCTATAATCTATCTTCAAAGCTAAATTCAAGGGGGAAACGATTTGATTCGCGTAGTTATACTTATGATTCCGATTCTGATGTTGCTCGTATCCGGTTGTCAGAATCATACATCTTCCATGAAGGACCCCGTTTCTGTTCAAAAGTCTGATCCCCAGGTCATCCATTACATATCACCCCAAGGAAACGACTCGAATAAAGGAACGATTCAATCTCCTTGGAAAACGTTGCAACACGCAGCCGACCACGCTTCGCCAGGAAGCACGATCTATTTGCGTGAAGGTGTCTATCATCAGAAAGTCAAAATCACCAAGAGCGGTAATTCTTCCGCTAATCCAACCCTATTTTCAAGTTATCCTCAGGAGCAGGTTATCATTGATGGTAAAGGTTTATCTGTTCGGGGCATTGAAGGGTTGATTGAAATTGAAAATGCCAGTTATATCACGATTCAGAATCTCGAAATTCGTAACTTCACGACCACACTCGGGGGCCAAGTTCCAACCGGGATCTATGTCCACGGAGCAGGTGAGCATATTCAGCTGTTAGGCAACACCATACACGCGATTGCTAGTTATGCAACTCCTGAAGGTCCCGATTTGCGGGGCAGGGATGCCCACGGTATTGCCATTTATGGCACAGAGCACCCTCAAGCTTTACGCGATATCATCATCAAGGATAATGAATTGTATGATCTTACACTTGGTTCAAGCGAGTCACTCGCAGTTAACGGTAATGTTGATACCTTTGCCATACAGGACAATATCATCCATGATTCCGATAATATTGGTATTGATCTGATCGGGTACGAGGGTACGTCCGAGGATGATACATACGATCAGGCTCGGAACGGCATTGTACGAGGCAACGAAGTATACGATATTACGTCCAATAACAACCCCTCCTACGGTACAGACCTGCCCAATGATACCAACTCGGCGGGCGGCATCTATGTAGATGGCGGGAAAGATCATATCATCGACCAGAACCGGGTATACCGGAGCGACATCGGAATTGAGATTGCCTCAGAGCATGCCGGACGTTCAACCAGCAACATTACCGTGCGTGATAACCTGATTTATTCCAACAGATTGACGGGTATTGCCATGGGAGGTTATGACAAGGAACGAGGAGCTACCGAGGATAGCAAAATTATGTACAATACGCTTGTGGGAAATGATACCCTGAATGCTGGCAATGGACAGTTATTCATGCAGTCACGGACAAAGAACAATACGTTCGTGCGTAACATTCTCGTATCGGGCAGCTCGGAAGTACTGATATACAACGAATATACTAGCAATACCGGCAATGTGTTTGACCATAATGTCTATTACTCACCAGGTGAGCAGGAAGATGCCCTGTGGGTCTGGAAAAATAAAGCCTACTCCGGCATCGCCGCCTACATCAAGGGATCTGGCAATGATGCACACTCCATATATGTGAACCCGGCATTTATGGATGAACCGAGCGAAGATTTTCGTCCTCAGGCGAACTCTCCGGTTAAGGCGTATGGTTACCTTGCTCCGCGATAGATTAACCCTGAGTCCGCCATCTCAACTTATTCATTCTGTTTCACGCAAATAAAAGGAGCCTGTGCATGTGGGATCATCTCCCTCATCATGCACAGGCTCCTTTTTGCTTTCTTTTGATGCAATCCAATCCTTAACTTTTTACCATCTGAGCTGCATGTGTCACCCGGTTTCGTCCTCCGGTTTTGGAGGCATACAGGGCGTTGTCCGCTCTTTGGAACAAGGACTTTTCCGTATCTTCCTCTACTACAGTGGCCGCACCGATACTCACAGTAATTTTATATTCACCCCAGTCGGCTGAAGCAACCTGTGAACGATATCGTTCTGCGATACCGATCGCCTGCTCCTCTTCACAATCCGGAAGAATGATAACAAATTCCTCTCCACCGTAACGTGCAACCACATCCATACTTCGCGATACCGTTTGCAGCAGCCCCGCGAGATTACCGAGCACCAGATCTCCGATCGGATGTCCGTACGTATCATTAACGCTTTTGAAATGATCAATGTCCACAACCAGAAGAGAGAAATGACGTTGCTTCTCCTGGAATAGCAATAGTTTCTCAGCCATTTTCTCCTGGAAAAACCTGCGGTTCTTCAATCCTGTCAACAAATCGGTGGAGGCCAGTGTCTCCAACTGATCATTCACTTTGATTAGCGCCTGCTCTTTAATTTTATATTCCTCATGCAGTCGTTCAAGCTCCTTGTTCGCTTCTTGCGTCGCTTGATATAGCTCCTGTAGCTTCGTCTTGGTATGCAAAATATCCTTCTCATGTTCGATTCGCTTACGCATGACTACAACGACACAATCTACCACGTTTTCCCCGTTACGGGTCTGGCGAACACCGTTAAGCAGAACAGGAACAGCCTGCTGATCACGGGTACGGAAACTAAAGTACATCTCGTCCACATGTCCATATAACTGGATGTAGGGATAGAAATACGTATGGAAAAACACCTTGTTGCTTACCGACATGGTGGATTCAATATGTTGCCCTATGAGCTCATCGCGTTCATATCCAAGCATCGTAAGCAAAGTTTGATTCATCGACTGTACGACGCCCGAATCAGAGATAGAGAAGTATCCACAGGGCGCTGAATCTAGTTGGGTATCCATCAATAACAGCCTTTCTTCCGCGTTTTATGCGCTCGTCAAATAATCCTTAATCATTCGGATCGTTTCTTCCGGTTGACTTAGATGCGGATAATGTCCCTTGGCCGTCATCTGTTGCAACCTGCTATTCTTCAGATGAGCGTGTAAATAATCCCCTACTTCAACCGGGGCAATACTGTCCTCGGAACACTGAAGAATCAACGTTGGTACAGTTGCCTGATCCAGATCAATACGACAGTCAGATAAAAACGTCACTTCGGCAAATTGTCTCGCAATATGCGGATCTCTGGAACAGAAGCTTTTCTCCAACTCTTCCGTCAGCTCTTTCCGTTCCGGATTGTTCATCACAATGGGTGCCAGATAACTCGCCCAGCCAATAAAATTCATCTGCATCATCTCAAGTAATTCATCGATATCATTCCGATCAAAACCTCCATAATAATTCGGCAGATCATTCACGTAACGTGGGGAGGGCCCTAACATTATAATTTTTTTGAAATATTTGGGGTTCTGAATGGATGCCAGCATACCAATCATACTACTGACGGAATGCCCGACAAATATGGTGTCCTTTAGTTCGAGCGCTTCCATAACTTCCAGCACATCCTGGGCGTATCCTTGAAGGTTGCTATATTTGATAGCATCATAATAGTTAATTTGAGATTCGCCAGATCCAACATAATCAAATAACACCACACGGTAGTTCTCCATAAAACCTGGAATAATGTAACGCCACATATCCTGATCACATCCAAAACCATGAGCAAATACAATCGTTTGGCTACCCGAGCCAAGTACCTTAACATTATTTCTTACAAGTATATCAACCGTCATTACATATCACCTCTCCGAGGTAGTATTCACTTGAATCATTTTATCTGGTTATTATACCGGAAAATGTTAGGATATGAATTAAAAATGTTTAATAACTTCTCTCACCTACCAAAAAATCATGAACCCTGCTCTGAATACGCGCTTTACAATCTGACGATAGTCAGGTAAAATCGGTTCAACATGTCGCGCGACAGAGATCAACATTACGGAGGAAAACCATGATTATTTCAACACACAGCCCAACTCCTCAGCAACTCTGGGGTAGATCATTCCTATTTATCATGTTAGCCAACGCATTATTGTTTATGGCCTTTGAAATGTTGCTTCCCACCTTGCCTTTGTTTGTCTCAAGTCTTGGTGGCGAAGCCTCCCAAATCGGGCTTGTTACCGGCGTATTTATGTTTTCCGCCATCTTGATTCGACCCTTCACTTCGGTTTTGGCAGCTCGAATAGATAAAAAGGTTCTGTTAATTATCGGCATCACTATCTGTGCATTAATGACAGGTGCATACTACCTGTCGTCAGGTATTTGGATGATTCTTGTATTCCGAGTGATCCATGGATTCGGATTTGGTTTGGCAACGACATATTTTGCAACGATTGCCACTGAAAACATACCAAGAGATCGCCGGGGAGAAGGTATGGGGTATTTCGGCGTAGGGGAGACGGTCGCTATATCCATCGGTCCTTTGATTGGAACAAGCTTGTTGTTTAGGTACGACTACCAGAGCCTGTTTATGGGAGGTATGTGCATTTTGCTGTTAGCTCTCCTGATGACAGTGTTTGTATCCAGAAAGCCGAAAACAGGAGGTAGTAGCGAGTCCCTGCAAACTCATGTCCCTTCGGTGAAACTGATTGAAAAGAAGGTACTCTTCCCTTCCCTTCTCATTATGCTCGTTGGTATTGCAGCGGGTTCGATCATGTCCTTTGTGGCTTTATTCGCCGCGGAAAGAGGGTTTGAGAATATAGCCTGGTTTTTCTTCATCGTCGCTATTGCCAGCTTCGCCGTTCGACTGTTCTCGGGGAAAATGTTTGATCGATGGGGACCAGGTTCCGTGTTGTTACCTTCTGCCGTGTTTGCAATCGCGGGGCTACTGGTTCTGATTATCGCCCAGAGTGATGTGCAATTCCTGATCGCCGGTGCGTTATACGGCTTTGGTTTTGGTGCCATATTCCCGGCGATTCAGACCTGGTGTGTGAATCTTGTAGAAGAACATGAGCACGAAAGTGCGATGGCTTCCTTCTTTAACTTCTTTGACCTCGGAATTGGTGGTGGTTCGTTGATTCTGGGCGTGGTGGCTTCTGCATTTTCCTATACGGTGGTGTATGCTATCTCTATAGGCATTTTTGTGGTATATATCTTGTTATATTTGGTATACTCCCAAAAACAGCAGAGGTATACAGCTCGCCAACTGGAGGTAGACATTGAGTAAAAAACGAATCAAGGAAATTGCCATTCAACATTTTAATCGTCTGGGTTACGAGGGGACCAAGATGGCGCAGATTGCCGAAGAGGCAGGCATCCGCAAGCAATCTCTGGCTTATCATTATTCATCCAAAAAAGCGTTATTGCTGGAGTTATATGAGGAAGTTGTGCAGGAGGAACAACAGTTTGTACGCCAATTTTTCAGCGAGTCTGTTACCCAAACGCTGGATCAGCAGCTATATGCCTTTTTGCATGAACACAAAAATCGCTTTCTGACTCATCCAAACGTTGCTTTTATGTATATCCTGTCCTTTATCACACCGCTGGAGGTGCATGATTTTGTACTGGCCCAGTATCGAACGTACCTCGGGACACTGAAGGAAGAGCTGGCAGCCGTATTTACCAGACATTCCGATATACGCCTGAGTCCGGAAGAAGCCACCTTAGCTTTTGTCACCGTGATGGATGGATTGGATGTACAGCTCGTGTATGAGACACGGCAATCCTATGAACAAGCTTTGGCGATCACCTGGAATGTCTTCTGGTCAGGCATCCAGCGTTAATGAATCGATTACGATGAGATTACACAAATAAGAGGGGCGTCCCACCAGCCATGTTGATGACTTTTGGGACAACCCCTCTATTTCTTTATTTCACAGTTAGGATCACACGTTGATAATGCTTCAACTGATGCTCTCCATCATCTTGTACTTCGGCAACGATATGAAGGGTATCACCCGATTTGGCATCGTCAGGAACGGTAAATGTCACCGCTTCGGTGTCACTGCCCTGCAATTTTATCGTATCCACCTGCTCATCCTTGGCAAGTTCACGATGTAATCCAAGCTGCAGATCACCCGCCATTTCAGGCTGAACTTTGTTCGGTGTTACTTTGGAATCTTCATACGTGTCCGCTTCGAAATATCTCCACCACGTATAGGTCAGTTGATCTCCATCCGGGTCTTTACCCTCCGCGTGAAGAGTAACCTGCTCCCCAGGACTAACACTTAGATCCACCCCTTCCTTAATCGTTAAAGACGGATTATGGTTGGCACCTTCGTAAGTGTCTGCAACTGCCCAGTCTGCACGTGCTGCAAAATCATCCTGCACATCGTCAAACCATCTCATCAGAGAGTATTCGGCTTCATAGCGTTTGGTGTACGGATCGTAATCAAGCACATTGTTTCTAAACAGCTTGTCGTTCACAACTCCAAAGCGTCCACCCCAACCGCCGTAGGAAGGGTCTTCCATACTGCGCAGCCCATTATCAATCAGATAAAAGAAGGAAGGAGAGTCACCCTCAGATATAAAATCGTACTTGTCATATTGTGGATTGTTCTTAAGATACTCAGCACTTCCCCGTTGTTCTTCGGCTAGTTCGCCTTCGATCATTTTACCATCACCCATCGATGCATACATATCCATCAGTTTGCCATGTCCGTTCAGAATATTCTTGACCATCCAGTCGCCATGAAGCTTACTGTTCACTTCTTCGGCATGCATCTTCCATGCATAGGCAAAATGCCAGAAGTTTGATTGGTCGTTGAGAATGCGGATATCCGGCCAATTCTTCGCAATGTATTCGTTGTAGCTGTCATCCTGATCGAGGATGATGTACAGGACCAGTTTGTCGCTGACTTTTTTGCGAATCGCATCCCACTCGGCCGTATCCTTGTATTGTTCCTCAATCGATTTTAGCGCTCTGGCCGTGGTATTGGTGCCACCCCATGTCTGAACAATCAGATCACGGGAGTCATCGTCGAGGAAAAGAGTTTCGAGGAACTCGGAACCTTCGGTTTCCTTCTCCATCTCCCCTTTATCGGAAATATTACCGATCTTGGTCATCGCTCGAAGCTGTTCTGGCTCCGGATAGCCCTCCGCATGTTTGGACAAGTTGGGATATATCTCGCCATAGGCATCGATCATGTCGTATACCCACTGTGTGCCTGTCCACCGGAACGGTTTGATCCCCGCTTCCTCGTCTCCAGCATAATGATACACCGAACTGGTTAGTACAATTCCGGCGAGGTCCATCTCATTCGAATACAAGAGAAAACGAATGACCGAGTTCATATCATCCACTTCACCGTCGGTTGTAATCACCGTTCTACCTTTGGCGGCTTGGTTGGCTGCTGGTTCCTGAGTTTCATTTCCTGCCTGTTCTGTCGCCTGATTGGGTGTGTCACTCGCGGTTTGTGGCGCTTTGGATACGCATCCACTAATCACCAGGATTATACTGAGACAACCTGCGGCAAAACCGTTTAACCATTTTTTCTTGTTCATAATGCTCCCCTTTCTTCTGTACAGCGTGATGTTGGTGTTGGAATCAATGCAAAAAAACCCGAACATCACTATGAATGGGACCAAGTCCACGCATAATGATACTCAGGTTTTGCCTGCCCGAAGCAGTAACAATCCTTATTTGAGTGAAAGTATACCATGTCCACTCAGGAATGTAAACGTATTCAATTTTTTTTTGAATTCATCTTCGATATAGTATAATGCTTATAGCCAAGAATCAAATGATCGGCGTAGTACTAAACCAATTCATCGGGAGGAATCAGACACCATGCAACAACTGGATGCGGCCTTGAGCCGTTTTGTGGAACAGCAGGATTTATATAATGAAGCTTATGGACTTTTCCAAAATCATGATCTGCGTCCTCGCGAACATCATCATCAGCCGGAAGTGGACGCACGAATACCTCTTTCACCGGAACTTCAGTACCTCTACAGCCACTATGAAATGGTGGATTCCGAAGCTGAAGGTACACTCAAAATGAAAAATGCCGCCGTCGAAATCGGTGATGCCGCACTGATTTCCTTTGTTGCACCTGAACATCTGCTTCGTCAGCAATTGGGGTTCCGCTGGATTGGCATGAATGAACCTTATGAGGAATCCTCCACTTGGCCAAAAAATCACGTCGTCATCGCAAACTTTAATGATGATCCGTTAATTGTAGATGTGGAAGCACCAAACTCTCCCGTATACGCTGCTTTTACAGGTGGAGAACCAAACCGTGTTGCTGATTCGCTGTCAGACTTTTTCAGTGCACTAGCCATCCTGATTGAAGCGGCGCGCACCTATGCCGGAGAAGTAAAAGATGAAGAAACCTATGAAACCAAGCCCGAGTATCTGGAGCAAGTGGAGCCTTTATTGCAAGATCTGTTGGGAGAAGAGTATACTGCTCATCTTTTCGAGTATCTGTCCTTTTGTTAAAACGGTGAATTGAAGGAATTGGAGGGGCGCCCATATGATCTATGTGGCTTTGCTACGAGGCATTAATGTAGGCGGGAACAATAAAATCAATATGAAGCAGCTGAAAGAAACATTTGAACAAGCAGGCATGCTGGATGTTGTTACCTACATCAATTCTGGCAATATTATTTTTGCCGCTCATCAGGAACGTGCCAATGCGAATGTGGAGATATCCCATGTGTTAGAACAGGTCATCGCCGCCGATTTTGGCTTACAGATCAGGGTAATGGTGCGGAATATGGATGAAATCCATAGCGTTATTCAGGTGCTTCCAGAAGAATGGGTTAATGATGACACCGCCAAAAGTGATGTGATGTTCCTCTGGGATGAGATCAATGAGCCCTCCGTGCTGGACCAACTGCCCATCAAACCGGAAATTGGTACACTAATCTATGTTCCCGGAGCGATTTTATATTCAGTCAGCAGAGAAGATGCGTCCAAAAGTGGCATGAACAAGCTTGTGGGATCCAAAGTATATGCCTACATGACGGTTAGAAATGTGAATACCACACGTAAGATCTATGCCCTGATGCAAGCAGCAGCAGAGAAATAACTCGGAACCAGCACAATGGATAGTCAGTTATGTATCGTCCAGTTCATATGAAAAATAAAGCATGCAGAAAACATCCTTATGGATGTCTCCTGCATGCTTTTTGCCGTGTTAGGAAACTATTTTTTCCACTGTGTATTAGTCAATTTGAATGCGTCTGCGAGATTGATCATCACCAGGACGTTTCGGAATCTCGAGCTTCAGCACACCTTCTTCCAATTTGGCCTTAATGTGCTCCTCATCAATATGATCCACATAGAAACGCCGGATAAATTCACCTGAACGACGCTCCTGCCGAATGATTCGATTGGATTCATCCTTCTGTTCAACCATGTCATGGCGTTTGGCACGAATAATCAATTCATTACCTTGAACCTGAATGTCTATATCCTCTTTGGCGATGCCCGGAAGCTCGGCTTCTACCGAATATTTGTCTTCTTCCTCACGAATGTCGGTCCGAAATGGCTGGGAGCCAGTTCCAAAAGGGGAGAGGAATGAGTTCTCAACCATGTCATTGAAGGATTTCAACATGTGTCCGAACGGGTCTTCATTTCGTTTACGAAACGGTATCAGATCAAACATGAAAATCAGCTCCTTTTGTGTGGTTGGTTTATTGGTGTTGCTTACATTAATTATTATAATACCCGTGCAAATAAGGCTCAAAGTCCGTAAAAGACGAAAAAAACCGATTTTCTTTCATCATGGTTCACTATTTTTAATTAAATCCTTTTTACTTTTATTTTGACCTTATTTGATCTTCTGACTTTGTCTGACTATAACGAATGAGTGGGGTCCACTACGTTATGGGATTGATTCTTTCGCATTCCCAGCATCATGATTGCCAGCAAGACAACCAGAACAGCTACGAGCATAAATGGAACATGTTTGTCCACCTGATAGAGAGTCGTTGTAAGTAAAGGCGTAATGACGGCGGATATCCCCTGAATCGCTGCTACCAACCCCGCTGCACTCCCCTGCTGTTCTTTGCTAACTGCCAGCGAAGCACCTGCCATGAACCCGGGCATCATCAGACCTGAACCCATGCCAAACAGGAAAAACGAGAAATAATACATGGATAACACATTGAAAACCAAAAAAAGGATCATGCTTGCGATCAGAAAAAGGGAACCGAGCAAAATCATCGGGCGTGGTTGCCATTTCAACCATTTCATCTGAATGACCTGCATGATCAACATCGCTACTCCAGAGAACATAAGTCCAAACGAAACCATTTGGGCCGTCGCCGCTGGGGATAGAGTCAGTTGATCCTGAAAATAAAATCCCCCGACAACCTGTAGTGTCATGATGCCCATCATCGTAACCAAGCCTGCAGCAAGGTACATTCGTAATCCACGTTGGAACGGGTTGACTTTAGGCGGTTTTGCCTGAATGACCGGTTTGGCTGCCGGGATTAACAACAAGGCAATAATAAACGCAGCTATCGCTATAAAAATGCCAAAATAAAGCGGCCAGAGCAGACCGATAAGGGTAAAAGCTCCTGCAATCGCAGGTCCAAATACAAGGCCAAGTCCATTCGCAGCACTGATAATCGCCATCCCGCTTCCCCGCTCTTCCCCTTCTGTCACATCACCCATATAGGCCTGGGCAGAAGAAAGTACAGCCGGAATAAACATACCGATCAGACTGCGCGTCACAATCAGAAGGGTTAACAATACGCCCCCTCCGATCCATGCATTCAATCCCCCGTACAATGCCAGTGCAAATAATGCACAGCTCACAGACATGCCTATGAATCCAATCAATATGATGGGTTTTCTTCCTCTTATATCACTCCATCTGCCCCATACCGGAGCCATAACAGCCATCATAATGGACCCTAGCGAGATAATAAGACCGGAATGGCTTTCTTTCATGCCCAACTCGCGAATAAGCGGTGGCATAATGGGTGCAATCAGCATCAGACCCAACATGGCTGCAAATACGCTAAAAAAAATACTTCCTCTGATTCGGTTCATGCTCATACACTCCTCTATATTTCAGTACAGTATCCACTGTACCTGGAGTATACAAGGCTGAGAGAATCCCCACTGCCTCTATACGGAACAATTCACGGCAAGACGGATTTATTAATAAATCTTTTTCATCTCTGAGGGCTTCACGCCGAATTTGCGATAAAATTGCTGTGAAAAGGCACTGACATTGCTGTAACCGACCGCAATCGCGGCCTCGGTGACGTTGTTATCCTGATTGCGCAGCAACTTCATGGCGTTGTCGAGACGAACCTGACGCAAATATTCGAAGACCGTGCTTCCGAAAAGTGCCTTGAATCCTTTTTTTAATTTAAAATCGTTAAGACCTACTTGTCTGGACAATGCTAGCAAAGATGGAGGATCTACCATACAGGCCTCCATAATCTCCCGTGCCGTATGTAACTTCCGGATGTCCTCTCTGGAGAATCCCGCGGGAATTGGCGCCAGATCAAACAATTGGATCATAAATCGATTCAAGATTTCCAACGCTGTTGCTTCCATCATTAAGGATGATCGATAACTGTTGTTTAATTCTACAATCAGACTGTCGATCATCGTTCGTATCCGATTATCCAATTGAAATACAATCGGCTTAAACACTTTTCGCCCTAACACCTGATTAAACGCAATCGACTTGAAACTGCCCAGTTGCGCCGCAGCATAATTAAACAGAGAAACCGGAATCCCCAGCGAAAAGGACGTATACAGCTCCCTTGCCGGAGGATGAAACCACGCTTTGAAATCATGCATAAAAATAAGGGCCCCTTGCCCTATCGATAATGAATAATCCTGACCGGATATATCCACATTTCGCTCTCCTGACAAGGCAAATTGCAATTCCACAATGGGTGTCTCGGACGCAAAATATGTTGGATACGGCTGATGATATTCAACCTGGGAATATAAAATCTCAATGCCACTGTATGTCGTTACTCTTTTAATATTACCACTGCCCGCCTTGGGAGAGAGCAGATACGTATGTTCATCTTGCTGACTGTAAGGTTCCTGGGTCAGGTAATGCTGATATACTACGCCTAATGCATCATCCGTGCGCATGGGTATTCACCTCGCCTATATCTTGATCAGACTTGTCAGTAAAGAAAATCCGAATTAATTGATAATGATTCTCAATTAATTCTACAGCAATTTCTTCTTTTCGGCTAGTTGGAAAGGTAACATGTTTTACACAAATCGCAGACTTCTCTTACCTCTCCTTAACATAAGCTCCCTATACTAAAACAATTGTACAACTCATTACACACGAAACGATAAAGGGGATCTGGAACATTGAAAAAGAGAAATCAATGGCTCGCCGTTCTGTCGATGACAGCCATTCTTAGCGCAGGAACAACCAGTTACACATCCATGATTCATGCCGCTGACGCAACTAAATCTGCTAACGATCATGTCGTACTGCGCACAGCCATCCAAAATATGCAGGGTACGGTCACATGGAACGGAAGCAGTCGCAGTGTTGATATCCAGATCGCAGATACTAACGTACAACTTCCTGTAGGGACGTCTTCAGCCACCATCAACGGTGTGAAAACCCCTTTGGACAGTAAAAGCTACATCACCAAAGGTACAACGTATATATCTTCACAAACACTAAAATTAATTACGGATCAATTGATCCTGAAACAAAATAAAACCGGTTTTGAACAGACCGCATCGTTTCAGATGCCCGGTGGCAAAGCAGAAATATCAGCCTCCACGCCAGATGGACAGCGCCTGCTCGTAACCGAAGCGGACAATGGTAGCATTGCCATACTGGATATTGCTGACTTGAAAAACATTAACATATTAAAGACAGTCAGCTTCCATGACCTTTCCGCCAAAGCTGAAGTCACAAGCGTAACCGTGTCCAAAGATGGTAAATACGGTCTTGCTGTTATTCGTACAGGGGATACAGACAGTGAAGCAAACAAAGGATTGCTTGCCATTGTGGATCTGACAACCTACAAAACCATCAAAACGTATGAACTGGGCATTGGTCCTGACTCGATTGCACTGTCAACTGACGGTCTGCATGCGGTGATCGCGATAGAGGATGAGGAGCTAAATAAAGCTGCCGATGAAATTGACTATGCCAACACCAAACGTCCGGGTAGCATTATGGTTGTATCTTTTGCTGGCGGGAACGTATTGGAGGGTGAAATCACCAACTTGCCGGTATCTCTGGACAATGTAGAGGGTGCCATCTATCCGCATGATCCACAACCGGAGTATGTTGCCATTAGTCCAGATAACAAAACAGCAGCCATCACGTTACAGGAAAACAATGTCGTTGCCATCGTAGATCTGGAGACAAAAAAAATCAGCTCAATCTTCGCTCTGGGTACCACTTCACATCAAGCAGATCTGAAAGATGATGGTATCGTTCAGTTTAAAGAGGCGTTGACCGCTCGTTATGAACCGGATGGGATTGCTTTCTCGGCAGATGGAAAATACCTGCTGACAGCTAACGAAGGGGACTTAGGCAAGAATGAATTTGAGGATGGTGTAAAAGCAGGCGGACGTAATATTGCTGTCTGGGATCTGCAAGGCAAGCGGATGTACGATAGCCAGAATCTCATTGACGAGGCAACCGCTAGGGTCGGCTTGTATCCGGATGATCGCAGTCCCAACAAGGGCAGCGAAGTCGAGAACCTGACCGTTGCTACTGTAGACGACACTACGTATGCAGCCGTAGCTTCTGAACGGGCAGATGCCATTTTGTTCTTTGATCTTGCTGATCCGGTCAATCCGGACTATCTGGGTCTGATTCCTACAGCCGGAGAATCACCAGAGGGAATTCATCGGGTAAATGGACGTAACCTGTTTGTGAGTGCAGATGAAAGCACGGGAACCCTTAGTTTTTTTGCCAAGAAATAGATCAAGTGTCCTTAGTATGCAAAGGCTGAATTGAACGTTTCACACTCTATTGAGTAGGTGGGGGCGTAGAGCCCCTGTCTCTCCTACTGTTGTCCCCACACCATTCCGCGTATCCAAAACTAGTGGTGTAGAGGTTATCGACGCTTCATATTTTCCAATTCCCGCCTGTTCCGCTCTACTTCCTCTTGTAACACTCGTACTTCCATCCTTAATGCGGATACTTCCTCTTTGACGCCAGACCTCTTCATCACAAGATAGAAAACCAGATATAATACAAGACCAATCATAATAAAGAAAATTAATAGCGTTATAATCCCAGCAATACCAAAATTACTAACTCCATTCATAATGTACGTTTTCCCCTTTCCCATATCTTATTAATTTATATTTACAACAATACCATAATTAAGCATAACGAACAGTATAAAAAGCCAAGAGAGCATGCCCCCTTGGCTTTTAATTTATCTATATATACCTCCCTATCCGGTGATCCTTATTCCCAGAAGAAACGACCTCCGAACACTTTTTCCGTCAACAGTTTATACGTTTCTTCAGGCAATTCTTTTTTCATCTTTGCCATAACGGCTTCTTTGCCTTGGTTATATTGTGTGGACATGCCAATCTCTGCCGTTGTATTGCTAGCATCCAGACGCATGATTGGGGCTTGAGCATCTTTCGTCCAAGGTGTCCATGCCGCCAGATCAGGTGATCCACCCGTACCTGGATTGCCTGTGTACAGGAACTGCTTCAGATATGCTGCCATCGCGGCGGATAACTGATCACGTCCTGGTTTGTTTGTATCGCTAAAGTACCCATCAGGGAAGTAGGCAGCAATTCCGTCTGCGTGTCCTGTATAGAAGTCCATATCCGCACCATGTGGTGCGCCCAGTAGTGTGAGCAAACGCTCAGAGATGACCCCAGGTTGTGTGCCCCATGCAAAACGATACGCATATACCGGTGGTTGACCTGCTTCATTTGTCAATTGCTCCGCTACACGCTCTGCATTAAAGCCTGCATAAGCTTCGCTACCATATTTCAACGCAGCAGCATATTGTTCCGCCTTGGTTTTATCGGTAAACAGAGTCTCATCCGTGATGGATGGAGAGAAGTTTGGATCACCGAAGGCAAATCCGGAGAACTCTGTTTCCAGGCTGCCGAGCAATACAGGAACTTTCTTATAATTGCCATTATTGATGGCGTCAAATCCTTCTTTTGGAATCACTGTGCCATCCCGGAACAGATGCGGGAATGGGTCCATACGGATTGCCGTTGCGCCAAACGCAGTGACCAACTTGTCCGCAGGCAGTGCACGCAGGTAACTCTCCAGCTGTGCCTGAGATTGCTTGCCAATCCATACTTTTGCTTCTTCTGCATTAGCCGCTTTCCCCTCTTGCACGAGTAGCTTCACAAGCACATCCTCGGATTTTTGCTCGCCTTCTTCCGGTGATCCTGTCGTCAATCCTCCGCTGAAAGCAACTGCTTTTTGATACAATCCTTTGCTAAGTGGAGAGATCAGAGTTGCCAGCACATCACGTGCACCAGCAGATTGTCCGGCTAATGTAACATTGCCTGTATCTCCGCCAAACCCTTCGATATTATCCTGCACCCACTCCAATGCACGGAATGCGTCAAGCAGACCATAGTTACCTGAGTCATCCAGGGCATTGCCTGTTTTCAGCGCTGCATTCTCGAAGAATCCAAGGGCTCCCAAACGGTAATTCACTGAGATGATAATGCTGTTGGTGCTCCGTGCAAGCTGTTCACCTTGAAAATCTTTACCTGATCCGGTCATATTCCCGCCGCCGTGCAGGAACACCATAACCGGAAGTTTCGAACTGGTTGTGTCGGGACGCCAGATATTAAGATACAACGAATCTTCGCTTCCCGCTGTAGTCTTGCCGGAGATCTGCAAGCTGTTCGCTGCAAATTCCTTAGCGGATCTCGTTCCTGTCCATGATTCCGGTTCTTGCGGGGCTTTCCAGCGCAGTTCCCCTACCGGAGGTGCCGCGTAAGGAACACCAAGCCAACCGAGTGTCCCATATTGCTCATAGGTTTTGCCATTAATCGCGCCATACTTGGTCTGTTGTACCGTTTGAGGTTGGAACGCTCCAGCTTCTTTATGTTTCAACCAGTTCTGTTCCAAGGTTCCACTGCCATTCTTGAGCTGTATCTGCAAAGCCTGTGCGGTTGCCTCTGCCATCAGGCGATTGGTAAGTTGACTCGCGCCCTTCCCTTGAAGTGCCTTGATTCCTTTCCCAGCCGCATAGGTGGAAGCCGCTCCCTGCTCATAATCCGTACCTGCTTCATATCCAAGCACCTTCAGCAGCATTTCGGCATAACCTTCCGCTGTAAGGGGTGCATTAGGTTCAAACTTCTCCGTTCCTGTTACAATCTCAGACACATACGGATGCTGCTTCAAGTAACCAACGACCGGTTGCAATACTTTGCCTGCCTGAGCCGCATCGTCGTACGTTTCCGATCCCTGATAAGCGAGTGCTTCTTTCTCCAATCCGGACAAACGCAAGTAAAGTACTGCGGCCTGAATGCGTGTAGCCTTTTGGTTCAGATAAGCTGCATTAACACCTTGACCGCTGCCGCGAATAAGCTCGGATTGGATCAGCTTGTCCATCGCTGCTGAAGAAGGAGGTCCTGTATTGCCTGCTGCATAAGCTGGTAGAGCGGATACACATAACCCCAGAATTGTTGCTACAGCAATCGAACGTTTAATGGTTTTCATGTCATAAATCTCCTCGCTGTCGAATAGTGTGTGATGGGATAATTTCATTGGAAATGTTCAGTTGAAATGCGTATCTAAGAATCAGTATTCCAATGTCTGGATGAGTCTATATCTCTATTTATGAAAAATTAAATCTGCTGCGCTCCTTTCTGCTCGAAATATCCGCTACGGCGCTTGCGGTCATGCCATCAGGCATTTTTTTATATAAAAAAACCTGAACCGAAGGCAAACAGACATCGCTTTAGCGTGGTCTACTGCCCTCAATTCAGGTTTTGCCTGCAATCAGTAACAACCCTGAGGAATGAGGTTCATTCCATATGAAAATGTAAACGCAATCAATCGTTTGATGAACAAAGAACCAACGAATGAACTGACACAGGTATTGCCCTAAACACGGTTACAATCCTGTTGTTATGGTGATGTTAGCACATAATGTAAGCGTTCGCAACATCTTATTTCTAATCGTCTTCACAGGACTTCTGACAGGGCAACATAAAAAACTGCTTTCTCATGCGTGTTTAAACTCAACTTACAACATGATGATCTAAAATACTGTCTCTTAAATCGTCTACTCCTCACTTTGTCCAGTTCACCTGAATTCTAGCATCCTTCACTAATCGTAAATTTTACACATAGTTAACCCATTTCGTACGTTAGTTTAGCAATTGTTGTATACACTTGGTTTGAGATACCAACTATACATATATTCTAGGAGGATGCATTCATGTTAAACCGGTTTAATGTCCGTGCAGCCAAAATGATGCTCGCGGTGACAACAATTGTTACGGCTACACTCGGAGGTAGCAGTGCAGCGTGGGCTGTGGAAGACACCACCTCAACGACATCTGCATCACCGATTAAAAATGTGATTATTCTGATTCCTGACGGTATGGCTAACGATGCTACCGCTCTGGCTCGTTGGTATAAGGGCTCATCCTTGACACTGGACTCCATGGCAAGCGGCATGGTTCGGACACACTCCGCCGATGCGCCGATTGCGGACTCAGCCCCTGCCGGAACCGCTTTTGCTACAGGTTATAAATCTCATACCGGATTTGTCGGTGTACTACCGGACAAGGCTACCATGCCTGGGCAAAAGGCTATTGCGCCTGGAGACGAAAGAAAACCTGTTGCTTCCGTGCTGGAAGCATCCAAACTGGCGGGTAAAGCAACTGGCATTATCGCTACATCCGAGATTATGCACGCCACACCAGCGGACTTTTCCTCTCACTATCCGGACCGTAAAAACTATGATGCACTCAGCAAACAACAAGTCTACAATGGCATGGATGTTGTGTTGGGCGGAGGTAGCAAATATCTTGAGCCGGCCGGACGTAAAGACGGCGAGAATCTGATTTCGTCCATTAAAGCACTGGGTTACGATTACGTCACTACACCAGCTGCAATGAAAACATCCGATTCGAACAAGCTGTGGGGTATGTTCGCACCAGCGGGCATGGCTTATAATATGGACCGTGATCCTGCAAAACAGCCAAGCCTTGCCGAGATGACATCCAAAGCCATTGAAGTTCTGTCCAAAGACAAAGACGGCTTTTTCCTGATGGTCGAAGGCAGTAAAGTGGACTGGGCAGCTCATGCCAATGATCCGATTGGTATTATCAGTGACGTGCTGGCTTTTGACGATGCCGTAAAAGTAGCCATGGATTTTGCCAAAGCCGATGGAGAGACGGCCGTTGTGGCTGTTACGGACCACGGTAATGGTGGACTCACCATTGGTAACAACGCAACTTCCGGCACTTATGACAAAGAGCCATTGTCCACATTTATCGGACCTTTGAAAAAGGCCAAGCTGACAGGCGAGGGCGTTGAAGCGAAGCTGAATGCCAAGCGCACAAACATCAAAGCAGTGATGAAACAGTACTATGGCATTACGGACCTGACTTCCGAGGAGATTGCCACCATTAAAGCGGCCGAGCCGGGCAGTCTTAACTATGCAATCGGTCCAATGATCAGCAAACGTGCAGGGATTGGCTGGACAACCGGTGGTCATACTGGTGGAGATGTTGTGCTGTACACGTATGCTCCGAACAATGACCGTCCATTCGGTGTGATTGATAACACGGATGTCGCCAAATATATGGCTCGTGTACTGGATCTGGATCTCGACAGCGTGAGCAAACAATTGTTTGTACCTGCCAAACAGGCATTTACAGCCAAAGGCGCGACGTACAAACTGTATCTGACGGACGCCAAAAATCCGAAGATCCTCGTAACAAAAGGTAACACCAAGCTGGAACTGCAAATCTACAAAAATATTGCACTGGTAAACGGCAAAAAGACAACTTTGGAAGGTGTCATTGTTTATAACGGTGTAGAGGCATTTGTACCCCAGACAGCCGTTGATCTGATTCAATAATTCGTTAGAACTACTGGGACTACAGGAGATTACAACATTTGGCTGCCGAATATTTCGGCAGCTATTTTATTGTTTTCTGATAAGCAGTAGGTTCCTGCTAGCGCCTATCGTATAATGAACGTAACAAAAATACATATGATCCAAGAAAAAGGAGAGATTCACCTATGTTAGTCAAATTAAACTGGATCACGCTGAGGGTCAGTAATTTGGAAGCTTCACTCGGGTTCTACCACGATATGCTCGGACTTCCAATTCAGCGCAGATTCGAAAGTCGTGGACGGCAAATTGCCATGCTGGGCATGGAGAATGAAGCCCAGCTGGAACTAATTGAGGGCAGTGAATCGATTCTTAAACCAGAGGCTGGCGTGTCGATCGGTTATGAGGTGAACTCGCTGGATGAAGCCATGGAACGACTGGCAGAACTGAATATTCCGATTGTGCGCGGCCCGATCCAGCCCAATCCGCATCTGCGGTTTATTTACATTACAGATCCAGATGGCTTCGAGGTGCAACTCGCAGAGCATGTCTAATTAAACGACTGCGCACAAGTGTGCGTATTCGATGACCAGTTGGTTGTGCATGTGTGCAGTCAAACCAGATGCAAGCTCACACCTGCATCGGGCAGCGTAAGCACGTTTTTGTGTCTGTCTACAGCTTCATTCGGCGCATGAGCGGCACACCTATACGATTCAACAACCGATCAAGCAGCAGCCAGCACCAGCGTCTGCCCCATGGAAGGTGGCGCTCATACACAGCCGAATACTCAAAATCCGCCACAGCACCACGATTGCGTTTGAACTGCGCAGCCCCGGCGCTCTCATGTAACAGATGGCCGTTCTCGCGAGCCTGTCCGATCAGGCATGCCGATAACATGCGGTATAGTCCGACGGACTGGGGCACCGCTGTATCGTAACCGAAGAGCGGTGTTGTCATGATTCCATTTCGGCAGAAATAACCCATGACCGCATCCAGTCGTCCTTCCTTCCGCAGTCCATACAGTCTGAGTGTTCCAGATGCCATCGCAGCAGCAATGAACCGTTCCGTAAACTGGGGATTGTGATAGGAGTATTTTTCAAGGTATAACAGCTTGTACAATTCCACAATTCGCGGAATATCTGCATCCGTCATATCTGATTCGGAAACGAATTCGTATCCATGCTTGCCCAATAATTCGTAATCCCGCTTCAACAGCCAGCGCGACTTGGAGTTGCCAAAGTTCGGATCATGCGCTTGATACAGGTAGATTTGTCGGCTCGGAATCAGTCTACACCCTGCTTCTGTTAACCTCGCCGTCAGATCGGGATGAAGTCCCGGACACAAGGAGCGAAATACAATGACATGCTCAGGGTATCGCTCTTGTACCGATGCAAGCAGACATTCCGCCTGTTCACCGGACATGGCTGGATACAGATTGGTGGACAACAACCAGTTGTTAACATGCACAACTTTGTTGATCTGCGATTGCTTCATTCCCCAACCTATTAGACCGAGCAGCACAGAAAGACCTTTTTCTAACACAGGCTTCTGCAACATGGTCAATTCCTGCTTGGCGTAACTCACATAATGCGTATATGGCGAACAAACGTAAGCATTATCATACTCTGTATCATTCACCGTCAGCGGAATAACGAGATCATCAATCCGGGCGAGCAACAATGTCGTTTCCACGTTGGACATAAAACTTTGGGTCCCGTCCAGCATCATAGGTTCTAGATAAGCTCTGGCATATCTGCCATCCTCTGTATCGGGCCAGTCCATGTCTTTGTACGAATGCTGATCATACAAACGTACGCTTGCAGCGCAATTATCATTCCTAACCTCATATGTACGGTCATCGTAGGCCGAGCTGTCTTTCATAAGCTTTTACTCCCCCATGAGGTAACATCTACTTTTAACTACCATTACATTTTTAGTTCTACACTCTTCATACTCTACACAACACACTGTATAGGAAAAAAATGTCGGCATCAAGCTGTTTTGCAGATAAAAAAAAGCCTGTCCAGTACGCTAAATACGCACCGACAGGCCCTCAACTATTAATATTAAAGTTTATTCCCAACGGAAGAAGCCTGATGATCCGAGACTAACTCATTCAGGTTCACAATCAGTTGCTCCAATTCTCCAAAGCTCTCTACCATCTTCTGTGTCAGGTTACGTTGTTCTTCCATGCTTGCCAGAATCTCTTCTGTCGCTGCACTGGATTGCTCCGTTACACTCGAAATCTCGGAAACTTCATTCACAACTCTGGTGGAAGATTCCTTCATGGTCGCCGAACTAGTCTCGATATCTGTCGCTTGATTCAACACATGCTGAGAGTTGCTGTTGATCGTACGGAATACTTCCTCTGCCGTATGGACGCTATCTCTTCCTTGTTGTAACGATTGACGAATGCGTTCGAATCGATCCGTCAGTGCCTGCGTCTGCCCTTTTAATCGAGACAGGATGGTTCCGATATCACTTGCGGACTGACCCGAGTTCTCTGCCAACTTGCGAACTTCCTCTGATACAACAGCAAACCCGCGTCCATGCTCACCCGCACGAGCGGCTTCAATGGCTGCATTGAGTGCAAGCAGGTTGGTCTGACTCGCAATATCCACTATGCTGTTCAACATAAGCGTCATGGATTCACTTTCCTCGTTGAACTTTCGCATGTCATTTGCAGTTGTATTGATCGTTTCATATAGATCTTGCATTTGGATGTTTAGCTGGTCCATCTGTGTACTTCCAGTTTGCGTGCTTGTTGCCATACTTGCGGACAACTCTTTCATCTGCTGGGAATACGAAGCAACGTCCTTGATATGCTGATCCGACACAGACAAGGATTCCGAAATCTCGGCCACACTGGTCGCCTGGAACTCAACACCTTTTGCAACCTCACTGAACCCAAGCGTCACCTCATTGGTAATGGAGCCAGTCGCATTCACTTTTTGCTTCAATTGATCCGTATAACGTGATAAACCTTCGACCGATTCCTTCACACGTTCCAGCATGGTTTCCACTCTTTGTTTAGAGTGCTCCACCTCATTCTGGCGTACTTCACTTTCATGGAAGAGCCTTTGATTCAATTGTGAGACCAGCATCAAGACGGCTCCTGTGAGAGCAAATAATCCCACATTGACGATATTACCCATTAGCTCAGCAGAGTCAACGGTATGCATAACAAATAACTGAAGAACACTGTTGACTAGTAATACCGAAAATCCAACCACAAAAAATTTCTTGTTAGGAAATAACAGTAGAACTGCGGTTATCACCAAACTTAACGCAAAATTGACCGTTCCCCAACCGACATAGACTCCACATATTGTTAGTAATACGGTAATCAGCCATGGAATGAGATGAATATGTTTCTTTTTCACATTAGCGTATGTAATCCAAACTACAAAGATCAGAGCTACTCCATTGGACACAAGTAACTTCGGCATCATAAAGGCCAGACCCATACCAATGGCAATAATAATCCACAAAATGATACCGATTAATTTGTTCCTTTTCCAAATAATTTCGTCCATACGATCCATGCATACCCCGTCCTTTTATGTAGGTTAAATGTGAACTGTAGGGCCTTTCTGTACTACATCTACTAGTCTTTGGTCCTGCTTATGCACAAATCGCAAATACGCAGCGCCTTAACATAGTACATATTAACTTCACAAGTATGAAATCAGCGCTACTTTATGTATATCGGTATTGTTAATTAAAAATTTATATGAACTGTAAAATGATATGCAAGCATATCATTTTACAAACAAAAAAGGTCTGTCTTATGCGTTATGGCGCACAAGACAGGCCTTTTGGTCGTGAATGGATGTGCAGCAGCTCTTACTTTCCGAATACAAGTGTCGTATTGGAAGAGCCTGCATACTTGGTGACGAACTCACGCGCGTAGCTGGCACTCTCTACCTGATAACTGTAATTGGAACTTGGTCTCCAGTTCGTTTTAGGAGAAGTCGGACTATTAAGCGCCGGTGTACTTCCCGTATCCGTAAACTCACCTTTTCCTTTGTCATCCAGGATGCCACCCTTTTCAGCACCAGCACCAAAGTAGTTGTTTTCGGAATAAATCCGTGCTTTTTCACCAATTGTGATGGCCTGATTAAAGTTGTTTGCATAGTTGTTTTTGAGATGGAAGTAACCATATCTTAAAAGTCCAGGACCACGCACATACAAATTTTCGAAGTAATTGTTGGACATCGTCACATGAGGCACACCATTGTAACTGCTGTTCCCATCATTCGGATGACCGAGGATGACGCCATACTTATGGTTCGCAAATTTGGAATTGCTAATCGTAATATAGTCCGCGCGATCGCCAATATACAGAAGTTTGTCCAGATCACTACCGCCAGAGCTGTAGCTATGACCAGCAAACGTCACATGATCAATCCAGTAATTGGAGCCTGAAGTGATATACATCTGGATATCGTCATTGGCATTAATATTGGAAGCGTGTTCAAAAGTCAGATTCTGAAAAATCACATTGCTTGAACTGCTCGTGGATCTGAAATGAATATTCGTTAATGTATGTTTGCCAAAGGAACCTACAAGTGTCTTGTTCGCTCCGAATTCAACCTTTTGCAGCGTAGAGGAAGAAATATTCTGTTCAACGACGACAATCTTGGCTGTAGAGCCCGCCATATGTGTTCTCAAGTCATTGAGATTACTAACGTAAACCACCTGACCGTTCTTGCCACCTGTCGTAGCTGACTTGGATACACCATTTTCATTCTTGGCACTGCCTGCAAAACCAGTCAACCCGTTCGTACCTGTGTTTGGATAACTGGCCGCACCATATGTAGACGGGGCTGTGGAGACAGTTAGCAACAATAGAGTTACAGCCAGTAAAAGCATCGAAAATTTCTTCAAAATTTCACCATCCTTTATAATATTATCCTCTATGACAACTCGATTATATCGTGTAACTTTGGCTGTGACAATACAATAATTGCAAAAAGACAACAATATTATCTTTTTCGCAACAGCAGATCAGATATCGTGAAAAACAAAACCAGGCCATTCTTTCATACAAAATAGAGCCGCTAATTAGCGGCTCTATTCACGAGTACTATGTGATACAACTCGGAACTGATCCGCCCTCGGGTCAGTTCCTAAAGCCTCTGACGAAAACCATTAACTTGGGGATAATAATATGTTACGACTTCTGATAGCTGCGGCGGAAGGTACCGGGTGTGATTCGTTCCAGCTTCTTGAAGATGGCTCCATAATAGCTGGTCGATTCGAAGCCGACTTGACGAGCAATATCCTCCATCCCGCGTTGCACATTATCGAGCAGCAGTTCCTTGCTCTTGTTGACTCTTACCTGATTAACATAACTGATGGGACGAATGCCTGTCGTCTTCTTAAACAAATGACAGAAATATTCTGGTGTGACACAGATCAATCCAGCCAGCATTGGCAAAGTAATCTCTTCAGCATAATGCTGTTCAATATAGTCCAGAACCGGTTTTAATCGCTCATACTGCTGCCCGACCGTATCACTTCCCTCGACAGATACGCGTTGAATAATCTCTGTCAATAAGGTGTAGAGAATGGCGGAGCAAGCGTAATTGCTTAATGTCTGCTCTTGTGGTGTTAAGGCAGCTTGCAGCAGCTCCCGCATTCGGGATAGAAGGTATTCAGGCTGTGCAAGCGTGTATACGCATGTGTCAACAATGCCAACGGTTTCAAACAAGCTTGCTGTCCCGTTGCCATCGAAAATGATCCAGTCGACTTCCCAACTGCCGGATAGCGCATAGTATTCGTGCTTCTGTCCAGGGAATAACAGCATGCCCATACCTGGCTTGACAATATGTTCCGTTTCACTGAGCTTGAGCTTACCCACACCGCTGCGGCATTGTATCCACTGATAATCCTCAATGCCTTGGTCTCGGCGTATATGCTCCTGTTCATAATGCAGGCCGATGCCAAGTAAATAAAAAGGGAGCAGCTTGTCTCGGGAAGATAACACCGGAAAATTACGATTGGGATGAGGCATACGGCTAACTCTCCTAATCTTAATATTGTTATATCATATTAATTATTTAAGATATTCACTCGAATTAATATAACATATAATCGCAATATATTGATAAATAAAGGAGATCACAGGATGAAAATTAAGATCGGAATTGATTATTATCCAGAGCAATGGACCCCGGAGTTATGGGAGAAAGATGCCATACTTATGCAACAGACAGGGGTTGCAGTTGTGCGAATGGCGGAGTTCGCCTGGAGCCGAATGGAACCGACTGAGGGTAATTATCAGTTTGAATGGCTGGATGCGGCCATAGAAGTATTCGCTTCGCGTGGTATGGAAATTGTGTTATGCACTCCCACCAATACCCCGCCAAACTGGATGACAACCCGTTATCCGGATGTGCTACCCATGGATGAACAACGCCACATTATTCGGCCAGGTGTGCGTGGACATCGCTGCAACAACAGCCCTTCCTTGAGAATGCTGGGTTCCAAATTTGTGGAAGCGATATCACAGCGTTATGGTAAGCATCCAGCCGTCATTGGCTGGCAAATCGATAACGAGATGCACTACCAGGAGTGCCATTGTGATACATGTAATCGTGCATTTGTCGCTTGGCTGCAAAAGCGTTATTCCAATCTGGAGGAGTTGAACCGGGAGTGGGGTACGGTCGTCTGGAGTGGTGAGTACAGCAGCTGGGCTGAGGTAACAACACCGCTCGGTGCCAGCAAACCGATGAATCCTTCCTATCTTCTGGAATACAAGCGGTTTTGTTCCGACAGCGTAGGTTATCTGCTGGGATGGCAGCTTGAGATTTTACGCCGTAACTGTCCAGGCCAATTCGTGACGCATAACATGTGGCAATATCCGAATAGCCTGGACTATTATGATATGCACAACGAATTGGACTTCGTCTCTGTTGATTATTATCCAAATGAGCTGTATCGCGATTATGGCGATCGGTTTCCGAGGAACGGAGCGCTTACGCTGGACTTGGTTCGCGGCATCAAACGCCGGAATTTCTGGGTAATGGAACAACTCAGCGGAGCACAGGGCGCCTGGATGCCGATTCAGCGCACCCCCTATCCTGGCCTGATCCGTGCTCGCTCCTGGCAGACAATCGCCCGCGGTGCAGATATGGTCGTCCATTTCCGCTGGCGGAGTGCAACCGTCGGAGCCGAACAATTCTGGCATGGGCTGATCGACCACAGCAATGTTCCTGGACGCAGGTTCAGGGAGTTTGCCGAGCTTACTCGCGAGGTGAACCAGGTAGGAGAGTTGCTTGCCGACTCGACCATTGTTACCCAGGTTGCGATTCTGCATTCGCATGATCAGCATACAGCGCTTTCCCTTCAGCCGCAGGCGGAAGGAGGAATACACTATATAGACAACTTGTCCTCCATGCATAATGCATTTCTGAAAATGGGCGTAGGTACAGACGTTATCAATTGGACCGAGGAGCTCGACGGGTACAAGCTGGTCGTTGTCCCTTCCCTCTTCCTGTTAAGTGAAGAAGTAGCACAACGACTGGAGCGATTCGCAGCCAAGGGTGGAACGGTTGTCCTCACCAATCGGACTGGTGTGAAGAACATGAGAAATGTGTGTGAGATGCTTCCTCTGCCTGGGCTACTGGCCCAAGCGGCGGGTGTTGTCGTAAGTGAATATGATGCAATCGGCAACAGTGAGCATCGGATACGGAACGCGGAAGGCAAGACATTCGCTGCGAAGCAATGGTGTGATCTACTGGAACTGCGAGGGGCAGAGCCGATCGCCTGGTATGATAACGACTTTTACGAAGGTATACCAGCGGTTACTGTCAATAAGTTTGGTGAAGGTGAAGTGTATTATGTCGGCACTTGGCCGGAGCCATCGTATTTCTATCAGTTGTTTGAAGGCATTTTGAAGAAAAAGGAATTGGCGCCCAAATTCCAGCTGCCGGAAGGTGTCGAGCTGTCGATTCGAACAAAGGGGGAGCAAAAATTTCTCTTCCTGATCAATTTGACGAATGAGCAACGAGAGATTACGCTGGACGTTCCGTATCAGAGCTTGTTGACCAGCGAGAGGTTGGATCAAAATTTGACTCTTCCAGCTCTGGGAGTAGATATTTTAACTGTATAAGATCCGCCGTTTTCATATTTAAGAAGGGATGTCTCACAAGGCTTACGACCTTGAGGGACATCCCTTCTCTTATTTCACTAACGTCCACCTAATCTGAATAAGAGTATTGCCAGTTAGTTTTCTTATTTGATTTTGATTTTCAGTTCATCTTGCTTGGCTTCTTGTAAATCATCATAGACCTTATCTGGTTTGCCACGAATTATTAATATCATTGACTCCGGATTGTCCAGCAGATTGCTGCTGAAAGAATACATCATTCCGTCTTCCGTTCCGCTCCCGCCTACCATGGATAACTTGGTCTGCTTCCCATTCCTGGAGATCGAAATGATCTCGATAGGCCAAACGATCTCGTTGAGCGACAACTTCGTTTTGTAATCCATCTCTTGATCAGGTGCATGGACAAATTTGACCCGAGTTACTAGCGGAGACATCTCCACCTCCGACAATAAGACCTCATAGCCTCCAAGAGTAAAAGTCCGATTAACGTTAATGACTTCCGTTTTGGGGATAGAAAACTTAGGATCCAGCGCAAAAGAAAGATTCATTTTTTTGGAATATTTATATTTCCGTTCCTTTTCCCCGTTTTCTGAATATTCCACCACATCTGGAACAACGGAAGAAAGCTGGAACTGAAGATTCACTTGCTCAGGCAGCGGTTTATTTCGATTACGCTCAATTGTATTCCGGCCATAAATGGTATGCTTATCCTTCGAAAAATGTATACCTCCTATATTTCCGTTATCAAGGACATAACCTGTTCTTGCATCCGTCATCTTGGTATTGACTATCGAATAAATCTCTTGCGAAGCATCCGTCTTGGCGGTATACAATACGGTTATCCTGTTCTCATCTGCCATAACCGCATTCACGGTAAACTGATATATGCCCGATGTAACCGTCCGATCCACAAGTTGCACATAACCATGATTGAGCGTTGAAGTAATCGTAGCACGGTCCATATCCGAAGTTAGCAGGCCACGAAAGGGCTCTAGCACTCCCCAATGGGTTACAGGCTCAGTATATGTTGCCTGCTCTTGACCATAACTCCCAAGCGGACCTAAGAGAAACCAACCCGCGGCCAGGGCCGTGACCAGCACTGCCGTAATCCATTTGATATGAACGGTCCTACCTGATCGTCTTGTTCTGCCCTTCGCGAGACCACGTTGAATTGCCGCAGTCGTGTCCGCCGGATTCCAGTGCTGTTTCTCTCTTTTCACCTGATATGCGTCTGCAAGAAGTGCTTTCTCCTCAGGGTTAGTGGTCATGCCAATCCCTCCTGTTCTTCATCAACTTGCGCAACTGCTGGAGCCCCTTGTGCTGCCAGGTCTTGATCGTACCTTCCGGTTTGCCGAGGATCGAGGCAATATCCGTCAGCGTCATGTCGTTATAATATTTCAGCAATAATACATGGCGGTATTTTGGTTTCACCTTTTGCAAAAGAGATTCCATAGCTATTCGATTATCATCAACGCTAATCATCCAAGACGCCGGAATGCTGTCCTCCATATCCTCCTTCGCCAGAGGTGTCGCCCGCTTGCGGCGTCTCTGTTCATCGATGCAGACATAGATCAGAATCCGAATGATCCACGACTTGAACGCCTTCTCATTGTTCAGCGTACGACGTTTGATCCAAGCACGGCATGTCATCTCCTGCACAGCTTCCAGCGCATCTTGCCGGTTACGCAGGTAGCTATAGGCAATGGAAATGAGCGTATCTTGATGTTCCATAATGGATTGCACAAATTCCGTCTCGTCTTCGGTCTGTACATAGATCCTCTGGTTCATCTCTGCTTTTGTTTCCACCCCGCATCCCTCCTTCTCTCTCTTTCTGTGGTATAAGACGGGTGAGTGAAGCAAACGGTTTTTAATATTTGTTCATTATAAAAAGCCCCGCCATCATCATGAGGGAGCTTGATTACCTAGCAAATCGGCCGCCGATATACTGAATTACACACAAGCATGAACAATCCAAGATCAACTAACTTATAGGTTCCCGGTGACTTCGATCCCGTCAGCCAATTGCAGATGATTTCTCACCCAAGTGGTGAACTGATTCAAAAACATCCGTAATTCTGGCTCTGCAACCACCTGTTGATCCAGCTCTGATAAAATCCCCACCCACACTTCCTTCGTAATCGGATTCTCCCAGCAGGGATCAAGAGCCTTCATCTCTTCTCCAGTTCGCGGGTCAGTTAAGGGAAATGCGCGATCCAATGCAGGACGAATATAGTCAAAGTCTTCATTATATATGAACAGCATGTCTTCCATCTCTACTTCAACCGCTTCTTCTATGTATAAAGGGGATAAAACAAAACCCACATTCCGCTGTGGACCTTGATACTGATATATGAGCGCAGGAATTGTTCTCTTTGATTTTTTAGCCATATATGTTCCTCCTGTTTCAGGCAAATCTTCTACCGATCAGAGTTCAAACCAGATTAAACCACCATCAACCTGCCTGGTTTCTCGCTCCATCTGATGCATCCAGCTCCGCGCCTCTTCACCCCAGATATGAAACAAACAGTAGATATACGAATCCCCATCCACAATCTCTTCAAACCCGGAAGCCTCTTCTATCCACACTTCAAGTGCTCTAGGCCAGGAAGGATCTTCACGTTTCAATACAAAGCCGTTGGCTTGGTGTTCCAAACTATACACTTCGGTAAATTTTAATGAACTTGCCAAACGCTCCACGACTTCAGGTAAAATCGCAGGCTCCGTTGTTCTAATCCCATATTCCCAGCCCATATGTACAACCTCCTTCAGACTTCGTTCGCTCCAGATTGTTGCTTTTGTTCATGCATTTGATGGATCGAACGATTCAACCACAACTCGTACCAGTCCAGAAAATGTAATCGATTCGTATTGCCCCAATACTGATCAGGATAGATTCCATTGCGGTTAGCCCGGTCATCAACCCAGATCTCTCCGTAGGAGGCTCCCTTAACAATCAGATTCATGGAGATACCACAGCCAAAATCACTGATACGCAGCATGCCTGCCGACCATTTTGGATCAAAATATTCATGTTCCAGCGCTTCCCATTCCTCTTCTTCCTTGCTGTCATCGAACCAGTCATAGTTCCAGTTCCATGCTTCCGTGAATTGGAAAGGGTCCGAGACCGCGTTCAGCTCATCGTTATAACCCAGAACAGCGTATACGCCGTCATCCGGGTTTTCCAGACCATAATAAGGTCCTGTACCACCCGTTCCCATATGAAGAAGCCATACCTTATAGTCCTCCGGCAACTCAATTCGCCATTTCTGTTCAAATTGCGTAATATCCTCCGGGGTCCATACAGGTGCCATTTCATATTCATGGTTTTCTGCGCCAAACAGCTCCAGATCCGGGTCCAGACTTCGGAGAGTGATCAACTTTTCACGCATACGTTCCAGTTGTACATTGTACATGGCTTACTTCCCTCCTTTGCTACTCTATTACGTTTGTTCCACGGCGTACCCGCGTTGCTGCAACTCACCTAGTGTGGCTGCCACATCTCGCTCAGGACACAACTGCTTAATCAGTCTGGCGGTCACCGGTTTTCCTTCATATACTTCAGCTACGGCTTCCAACGGCAGATCCGGCAAGTCATAGTATCCTTTAGCCCAATCAGCGTAATCTTCCGGGTTCTTCTCCAAATATCCCAGCAAAAATTCTGCGCCACCTCTGGCGTCCGCTTTGTCTTCCTCGGCCATCGCCAGCTGAATCCAGTTACCAAACTTCCATGGCAAGTCATTACCTTCCTGCCATAGGCAAAAGGTCACATCCTCCATATCCAACGTTTCCTCATGAACTCGCAGTACAGCCATCAAGGCCTCTGGCACTTCATCGTACATGCCCGGATAGATTTCTCCGTCCTCACGAGCATGTGGGCTCAAGGGTGACTCATGATCGAATCCTTTGATCAACGTGCCTGAGTTCGTAAACAAGACATGCAGATGATCACCTGCGCCGTTATTGATGTTTCCCCATGCCAGACCTGGCTGAAGTTTATCATCATAATGATGAACGCGTAACCATTCTTCCTCCGAAAAAATGATATCCAAAGCAGCGAGTATTCTCATCCGTTTACGTAGGGCATCTGCATTCATCATCGTTGTCTCGTTCCAATCCTGCATATGAATCCCTCCTGTTCGTATATGTACACTATATCCGGATTAATTCATCCAGCGTGTTATTTCCCTGAATACTTGGTGTCATGACAATGGTGATCCGACTGGCTTCTCTGGAGACGATACACGCATAATTTCCGGGCTTTAACTGAAACAGAACCCCTTCACACGTCTCATCCGGCTCCAATTCACCGCCAGTGACATCATCCGCCGCTCCCAGATAGACGTGCCCAGACGGAACTTGCAGATGATACACCTTTTCCCGTTCCGCTGCGTGATCTGGATCTGAATCCTCCTCTACATCCTCCAGGCTCCATTCCACCTTATACACTCCATCCGCACCCAGATTCAAGAACAGACAATGCCCTGCATTCACCTCAGCCAGCTCATCCACTGGAATGGACCACCAGTCCGAAGTGTCCTCAAGTCGATGTTTTAACGCTGCCAGATCATACAGGCACAATGTTGCCGTATCTGTAACCATTTGAAATGTTCCTCTCATATTCACCCGTCCCTTCTGCCAGATCCAGGTCTGACCTCAGAAATATATTCCATCATTATATCAAGCCTGATACACGTGTAAAAGGAACCCATGGACCATCTCTGCTTGCGCAACTCTTCATTTCTTGCTCCAAATGGTCGATATAAGCATAACTGACTTTTTTTGAACCTGATGGAGGAAGCCAAGCCATGTCAATTAACAATAGAAAAGAACCCTTTCGATACACATTGAAGGAACCGATCCACTTTGAGATCTATATTCTCAGCATCAACGGGGTTAACGCACCAGCCAAGCCCATTCAGGCTGAACTCTGTGACATCAGTCGTTCCGGCTGTCAGCTGTCATTTCCGCTATCCCTTCCTGTAGAGAATAACGATATTCGGATTGGAATGAATATGCTGCTTTTTGAAGACCCTCTATATATGGAAGGCACTCTCCGCTGGGGTCAAGAAAAAAATACCTCATGGCACTATGGGGTTCAACTCGAAATGCAGGATGGGAACCAGGACCGTCTCTCTAGAGAGATGCGAATGCTTGCAGGACAAGGCAAAATTATTGTGAAATAGTTAGATGCCATATAGCCTGATAACAAAAAAACAAAAAAACAGCCCAATCAAATTGGACTGTCGCAAGATGAAACTCTTTATGCCGCTTTACTAACTGTCGCTGGTTGTTCCATTTTGGACCAGTTCACAGTTTTTTCAAGAACCAGTGAAACCAATACCCCAATGACGAGACCATTACTTATGATCGGAATGAGGTACATGGGCAAAGTTTGAAAGGCCTCAGCAGGAATATTCATGACCGCAACTCCCGTGAGGACCGGCAGCGCTACACGATAGATCGTTTTAGAATTAAACGTTGTACCTTCAAGCGTTCTTAGTGCCGTGCCGAACATCTGAAGATAAGCCACGAACAAAACAGCACTGCCAACGCTTGGTGGTATTTGTGCAAAAAATGCTGTCACTGAAGGTGTAAGCCCCATCATACATAACATCCCCGCTCCAATAATCAAGGCAGCACGACGCAGAATGCGAGTACTCTCCAGAAACCCGATCGATGATGCAAATAAACCAAAGGGCAGCACACCTACACAGGCTGACAACATCGTGAACAGACCCGTTAGCGCATAGGAATGCCTATACTGACGACTTGTTGTTTCTGTCCGGTATAGTTTCTCAACTGTGCTTAATGTGGTGATCGAATTCGTCATGTTCACCAGTCCCACGAAAAATGCAGTAATGACAATACCCGGTTCCCATCTGGGTGCTCCCCACGGAAACAGTTCGAGACCAGCCGGGGCCTGATTAGGCTGTCCGCCATGTTGTCCAGGAAACAATAGACTATAAGCGATCCAGCCTGCCACAATCCCAATCAGGATCGCGTAGTTCCCCAGTTTCCCCCTGCCCTTTAATTGAATCCATGCCACCAAAAATGCAATGACAACGGACAATGCGGCAACAGGCAGATCGAAGCGACCAAACTCCGTATATCCAATCATACCTTTGAAAAAATTCATGGTTAATTGAATCGTCATTAGAAACAACATGGCACTCTTCACCATAGGTGTGAACAGCTTTTGCAGCACTTGCGCTGCTCCCAGCCAACCCAGAATCACCATCGTTAGTCCCGCTAATAGAAAACCTGCAGCCAACCCACCGCCAATACGCTCCAGACTCATACCGGCCGATGAAGCAGATACCGTCAAACTTAGCGTCAATCCCCACCATAACCCTGACGGACCATCCATAATCGCATATCGATGACCGAATACAGCTTGAAGAATACACACTGCTCCGGTAAGGATAAATGCGTGCTGCATGGAGGCAGCGATGGCATCCGGAGACAGATGAAAATTATGTCCAATGGATAGCGGAACAACAACTGTATTGGTAAACAGGAAGAAAAACCACTGTATACCTGCCAAAATCAGTGAAGATACGTCCTTCATATTCTTTTGTGAAAAATGCTCTTGATGTCTGTTCATTCGTTTGGAATATCCTTTCACTGTTCTGTATCATAAATGTATAAGTCTCTTCAGACTTGGGTTAATAGTCGTTCCATCACGGCATACCGATGTCGGCTCGCATGTGCAAGCGGTGTAATCCCGTCCCGATCCGCAATCTTTGGATCTGCACCATATTGCAAAAGCAAGGCAACAATCTGTTGGTGACGCGGCCCACCATCTCCCAAAATGACCGCTTCCAGCAAGGCTGTCCACCCCAGGTTGTTGATATGGTTCACATCCACATCACTGCGTGTAAGCAGAAGCTCCACAATGTCCACATGGCCCCGATCCGCTGCCGGGATAAGAGCTGTGCCGCCAAAACGATTCGTTAACTTCATATCTGCACCTGCTGTAATCGCCAATTCGACCATGTTATACATACCCTCAGCACTCGCGTATAACAGCAGGTTGTCCAATCGTGCATCCTGAAGGTTAATGTCGGCTCCGGCGTCCACTAGCATCCTTGCCGTGTCTATCTTGTTACCGTGCACCGCAGCCATCAGAGGTGTCCGCCCCAATGCATCCCGTTCGTTCAACCGGTTACCCTGTTGTGTGATAAATCGAATGACCTCATCGGTATGGCCCGCTTGAGCAGCATCATGTATTGTTTTAACCACGTTGTTTTATCCTCCAATTCAAGGTCTTTCTCATGCAGTAATATTGATATAGAAACCAAACCCTGTTAGTCAGGTATGCAAATCTAATGTATGGTAACATAAGATCGTAGTATATTAAAAATACATGTTTTGTTGGCTTTCCATACGAATTACATATACATTGCAAGCGAAGGAGAACAACCACTTGGATATCAAACAATGTCGCTATTTCATTGCCATTGCTGAGGAGAAACAGATTACAGCAGCAGCCCGAAGACTTCACATGGCTCAGCCACCCTTAAGCCAGCAGCTTAAGTTAATGGAGGAAGAGCTTGGTGTAATGTTGTTTGAACGCAAAGGACGTATGATGGAGCTAACGCAGGCGGGTCGCAGCTTCTATGATTATGCGGTTACCTTGACCAAATATATGGAGGAAGCTGTAATGGAGATGCAAAGTTTCCGTCATGGCATCCGGGGCAAACTTGCGATCGGCATCAATACCATATCGGATCGCCTGATCCCGCAAGCACTGCAACAGTTTCGCACCACCCACCCACAGGTTACCTATAAAATTCAACAAAATGAATCTGCGCAATTATGCCGATTGCTGGAAGATGGCAAAGTTGAACTTGCCTGTGTACGCATGCCTGTCCAGACTGAACGTTATGAGGTGCTGCATCTGCCACAGGAGCCCCTTTTCTATATTTCTTCGACACCACTTGATAGTCCGACAGAGATGGGACCAGGAGTGGAGATGGGGACTTATTTTGAACAGCTTACAGGTATCCCTCTACTGCTTCCAAGTACAGAGGGACTCGGCATGTTCGAGTTGATTCTGGACAAGTTCCGGGAGCATCAGGTTACCCCCTCCATCATGGGTGAGTGCTCAGACATTAATATGTTGCTCGAGCTGGTCCGACTCGGCTTCGCCAGTTCCATCGTGCCTCATACGGTACTGCAGCTATACCAAGAGCACCCTTTCCACGTATATTGCATTCAGGATCAGCATTCCACGGTTGGCTCGGCGCTGGTCTGGCTACAAAACCGCTATCTGTCCAAGCCTGCACAACATTTTGTGCAATTGGTGCAGGATATGCTTCCCGTGTAAAAGCTATAAGCAAAAAAAACAGCAGCTTTACCGGATTACACTCCGGTGAAGCTGCTGTTTCATTTTTTATGGTTAAGCTTTAGCTGTAAACAACAAGTCTTTTTCTTTGATCGTAGTGCGACCAGCAGATTCAATGGACTCATACTGATGCATATTTGTAATAATAACAGGTGTAATCGTCGTGTAACCGGCTTTTTCGATCTCTTCCCGGTCAAACTCCATCAATACATCACCTACGGTAACCTTCGCACCTGCTTGAACTTTAGGAGAGAAGAATTGACCTTTCAGCTTCACGGTATCAATCCCGATATGAATCAACATCTCTGCGCCTGTATCACTTACCAGACCAATGGCATGTCCACTCTTCGATAACGAGAATACTGTACCGTTGATCGGAGATACAACACGTCCCTCAGATGGTTGAATCGCGAATCCTTTACCCATAATCTCTTCAGAGAATGCAGGGTCTGGAACTTCGCTCAGCGGTTTAACTTCACCTGTGATCGGGCTGAATACTTGCTCATCTTGTGCTTTTGCTTCTTCAGTTACAACAGAAGTCGTTACTGCTGATTTTGCAGGCTCAGCTGCTGGTGCTGCTGGCTCAGTTGCATTTTCTTCTTGGAAGCCCAGGATATACGTAATGATTGCTGCAGCTACGATGGCAATCAAACCACCAACCAGAGCATAAATCAAAGTGCTAATTGCTGGACTGACAAATGCCGCAATACTCGGCAGACCTGCAAGTCCTGTAATAACATAAGATTTAACATTGAAGATTCCCATAAATGCACCAGCAATAGCACCCCCGCTGAGAGCTGCGATAAATGGTTTTTTGAACTTCATGTTGATACCATACATCGCTGGTTCCGTGATCCCCATAATAGCCGTAAGACCTGTGGAATAGGCAAGGGATTTGGTTTTGCTATTTCTCGATCTGAGTCCCACCCCAAATGCTGCGCCACCTTGTGCAAGGTTAGCTGCAAACATCAGTGGAATAATAAAGTCGTAACCCAGTGTTGTCATTGAACCTACAACGATTGGCAACAACGCATAGTGCATACCCGTAATGATCAGCAGTGACATCGTACCACCAATCAGGATACTTGCGAAGATGGACATGTTATCGAACAACCATGAAATACCACCAGACAAACCATTACCAAGAACAGTACCGAGTGGTCCTACAGTCATCAACGTCAGAGGAACCATAATTAAAAGGGTAACTGTTGGAACAATGAGTAACTTAAGTGAAGCATGTATAACACGATCAACGGCTTTCTCTACATATGAAGCAATCCAAACTGCCAGAACAATCGGAATAACTGTAGAAGAATACGTTGCCGCTATGACTGTAATCCCCATAAAGGATGAGTTGTGACCATCTGCCAGTAATGCTGTAATGGTCGGGTGCATAATGCCCGCAGCAAGCGCCGCAGCAATATACATATTACTACCCAGCTTACGTGCAGCACTGATCGCCAGAATGATTGGCAGGAAGTAGAATGCACCGTCGCCGATTGCTGACAAAATGATGTAGGTTGAGCTGGTATCGGACAACCATCCAAGTGCGACCAGGATCGCCACGATCCCTTTGATCATACCTGCACCCGTAATCGCAGGCAGGATTGGTGTAAACATACCTGAGATGAAATCGAACAGCGCACTTATTGGATTTCTCTTTTTCTTTTCCCCAGTTGAAGCACTTGATGTTGCATTATCTGCGTTTGGAGATTTGGACATGTTGCCAACAAGTGCGTTATACACGATAGGTACATCGTTACCAATGATGACCTGGAACTGTCCACCGTTCTCCATAACACCCATAACGCCTGGTGTATTTTTTAGCGTCGCTTTGTCCGCTTTTTTGTTGTCATTGAGGTTGAATCTGAGTCTTGTCATACAGTGTGTGACTTGATCGATATTCTCTTCGCCACCAACAAGCTTCAAAATATCCTTGGACAATTGTTGTTTATCCATTGTGTTTTGCTCCTTTTATGTGTAATGAAGGTTAAAAAAAAACCTAAACACTGAATAATGACAAAGCAGAAAAGCTTATCATTATTCAACGTTTAGGTTTTGCCTTTTTAGCAGTAACAATCCCAACTTTATTCAATTGTTTGTTCATTTCTGACAACTCGTTCAATATGAATGGTCAGATACAGTATTTCTTCCTTGGACAACACCCGATTATAGATCTTACGCGTATAGTCACTGATCCTTACTGCACATGCATGTGCTTCCGGATACTGCTTGCTCACCAAGTCATGAAGGGGATTATCTTCTTCTTTATCTTCAATCGCCGTTCCTTGCAACACACGTTGGGCAAAGAACTTCAGATGAGTTAAAAATCGATAATAACTCAATGAATCTTCATCAAGTTCAATCACAAAACTACGTCTTACAATGTTAAGTATGTCCTTAACAATGTTTGTAATACTGATCGTTTCCCTCATCTCACCGTTCATCTGGGCATTAACCAGATGCATTGCAATGAATGCGCATTCGTCTTCGGGCAACAGGACACCTAACGTTTCCTCAATAATCTGTAGCGCCTTGAGTCCAATGGCATATTCCTTCCGGTACATGCGCTTGATCTCCCAGAACAATGCGTTACGGATCTGCAATCCTTGACGATGTCGATCAATGGCAAAATGAATATGATCCGTCAGTGAAATGTAGATGCTTTCATGCAACTTCTCACCTAACACCGTCTCGGCATAACGGATAATCTCATCCGAGCACTCGACATATTCAACCGGGATATCAGACAGAAGTGTTTTGAGTTTCTGTGATACTTCCTTACTTTCAAGCGAGAATATTTTTTCGACGAGACTCTCGTCAATCGATTCACCAGTATGCTTTTTGAAGGCAATTCCACGTCCCATAACGACCAGTTCGTTTCCTCCCGGATCAATTACGGTAACTACGTTGTTGTTCAGCACCTTCTCAATTTTCATTTCTTCACATCACCTTGCACCGTCAAAGTAGTAAAAGGCAAAACCAAAGCAGGTCACGAGATATGCCCTGCTTCTGGTTTTGCCTGATTGAACAGTAACAATCCAGTATTCATTAGCCTTAGGCCCATCTTACCATATAATTATCCATATGACAATGTTTTTGTGAAAGCGGTTAATGTGCATTAATGTGACATAAGAAGGTGCGTGTACAACCATGCTTTAAGAACTAATATTTACACGTTGTTGTTCTTAAGACTTGCGCCATTCGTACCAATAACTTCTTTGTACCAGTGGAATGATTTTTTCTTGTAACGATCCAGTGTTCCTGAACCATCATTGTTGCGATCTACATAGATGAAACCATAACGTTTCTTCATCTCTGCTGTTGAAGCACTTACCAGGTCAATACAGCCCCATGACGTATAACCCATCACTTCTACGCCATCCTCAAGAGCTTCGCCCACCTGTACCAGATGGTCATTCAAGTATTGAATACGGTAATCATCGTTCACCGTTTTATTGCCATTTTCGTCCGTGATCAGCTCATCGACTGCACCCAGACCATTTTCGACAATAAACAATGGTTTTTGATAACGGTCCCAGTATTTGTTCAGCGTTACGCGTAGTCCTTGCGGATCAATCTGCCAGCCCCACTCACTCGCTTTGAGATAAGGGTTTTGCACACCTGCGAACAGGTTTCCTTTTCCTTCAACCCGTTTCTCCGGATCACCTGTCTCACAGATACTTACATAATAACTGAACGAGATAAAGTCTACAGTATGCTTCAGAATTTCAGCATCGCCATCTTCAAACTTGATATTGATATTATTCGCTTTGAAATAACGATTAATGTATTTCGGATAGTAACCACGTGCATGGATATCAGCAAAGATATCATTGCGCTGTTCCGCATGCATCGCTGCAACCACATCATCCGGGTTCGGAGTTAACGGATACGTAGGCATGCTCAGTACCATACAGCCGATTTTCGCTTCAGGCATAATTTCATGACCCAGTTTCACAGCCAAGGCACTGGCTACCAGTTCATGATGGATCGCTTGGTACAGATCCTGTTTGGACAGTTCTGCTTTTGGCGTGTAGATCCCACCACTCATGAATGGTTCCTCCAGGATGGAGTTGATTTCATTAAACGTCAGCCAGTATTTAACTTTGCCTTTGAAACGGTTGAACAGCACTGTTACATAACGCTCGTAGAAATCGATCATTTTACGGTTAACCCAGCCATCATACGTTTTGGACAAATGCAGCGGTGTCTCATAGTGAGAGATCGTTACGAGTGGTTCAATCCCGTATTTGTGACACTCATCGAACAGGTCATCATAGAATTGCAGACCTTTCTCATTTGGCTCCAATTCATCACCTTTAGGGAAGATACGGGACCAAGCGATAGATGTACGGAACACTTTGAAGCCCATTTCAGCAAACAGTTTAACATCCTCTTTGTAACGGTTGTAAAAATCAATCCCGATCAGTTTCAGGTTATCCTCTGTAGGACCTTCCGTTCTAGGGGTTGTAATCCCGTGAGGCATGACATCTTGAACAGAAAGACCTTTGCCATCTGTATTATAAGCTCCTTCAAGTTGGTTGGCTGCTACAGCGCCGCCCCATAGGAAATCCTTCGGAAATGGTGTAGTCATATCAATCATTCCTCTCATTATTTATCATTATAAAGTTGGTTATTGAACTTAGTTGGTTGGCAATTGTTCCAATCGTTGTAGAATCAGCTCCAGCTGAGTACCTGTAACCGACTTCGATGACTCAAATTGATCTTTGGACATACCGGACATAATACCGGCTTTGGCACTATTCTGAACGGCTTCATAAGCCCAATGCTTATCATTCAAATCCTTGAACAATACTACAGTTGACTCGCCTGCAGCATTCCAACCGCGACTCGTCAAAATATGGTCTACGATCACTGCCATCTGTGCACGTGTTACTTCCTCTCCCGAGGCAAACATCTGATTGCTGACACCTTTCATCAATCCTGCCTTGGTCACTGTTGCAATGGCCTGACGAGCCCATTCAGGAGCAGAATCTGTGTACGGGTAAGCAGATTCGGATACTTCAGGAAGATTTAACTTGTCGGCAAGCACGAGGGCGATCTGCGCTCTTGTCACAGGCTCAGTTGGTTTTGTTCCATGCTCTATGTTGCCCCCATCCTGTTCCCCTGAAGTCCCTTTGCTTAGTTGGAACAGGTCGGCAAGTACTTCTTTGTTGTCAAAAGCCGGTACCCATGACCAATGCTTCATGCCACCGTACAGTCTTTGGCTATCCATGTATGCATCTTCATACAGCGTCATTTTGACATGCTTGGCTCCAAGCTCAGTCAAAGCCTGATAAGCCAAAGAGCTTGTCCGGCTGTCAGTGGTTGGATCATTTTTGGCATGCATAATCCATACTGGGACATCCACAATATCTTTCAGTTCTTTTTTGAATGCTTCAACAGATCCGGTGTAATCCGCTACCGTATCCTTGGCCGCTACAATAATCGCTCCAGCAAACAGATCGGGATATTGTGTCAAGAAACGGAAGGCACCACCACCGCCACTGGAAACACCAGACAGATAGATCCGATTCGGATCAACTTCACCTTCAGCAACCAGCTTTTGAATCAACTCATACTGCGCCACGAAGTACGCCTGCATCTGGGCCAGTTGCTCCGGGTTATCATAGATTTTGAAGCTGTAATTCTCAGGATACTGTACGGCCAGTACGGAAGTATCATACCCCGATTCCGTCCAGACTACAGCTCCACGATTTGCAGTAAGATGGCTGCGCCCGTCCGTACCAACTTCGCCACCACCATGGAGCCATACCATGAGCGGCTTTGGTTCTTCGGACGTGCTTCGTTTCAGTTGATAGGACAAGTTCGCACCATTACTGCCTGTAAATTGTCCGTTTTCAAACTCATCGACCGTACGCGTTTTGACTACATTTACATTTTTATCGTCAAAAGAAAGTTCAGGATACGCCTTGCTTGTGACTGCAAATGCCGACTTAAATCCACCTGGATATTTAAAAGGCTTTACCGCCATATGGATGGTATGATCCGTAATTGTCAATTTTATTCCGTCATCTTCATACTCATTCTGTATGATCTCTTCCGCTTCATTTAAAGGATAGCCATCATAATTGCCAGTAATTTCGAAGTCTGAAGCTTTCAGATTCTGATATTTCTCCGGATTCGCTACAGTAATGTCAAAGGACTCTACCATCTCTCCAGGATCACCAACATAGGTATTGGCCTGGATTCGAGTAACCTGGGTGCTTTCCGCACCAACGGTGGTTGGCCAGATCACACTCAGACTTAGTGTCAGGGCAAGCATCCATCCCATACTTTTTGTGTTCATACTCCATCTTTTCAAAAGATATCCCTCCATATGTAATGTTTGCAGCACATAAAAAAACGGACAAACGCTAATCAGCAGGCCCTCAGGAACATTAAATTCCATTAAACACTAACTGTTATATCAGGTTTGCCCGCTCAGAAAACGTGAGAACTACAGTTGCTCACCATTACTGGAGATTACGTTTTTGTACCAGTCGAATGAATCCTTTTTGGAACGTTTGAGTGTTCCGTTACCTTCGTCATCCAGATCCACGTAGATAAAACCATAACGTTTGGACATTTCGGAAGTGGACATACTCACAAGGTCAATTGGGCCCCATGCTGTGAATCCAATCAGATCCACACCGTCTTTGATGGCTTCTTTCATTTGTTCAATGTGTTTTTTCAGGTAATCCACTCGATAGGAGTCATGGATCGAACCGTCTTCTTCAACACGGTCATATGCACCCAGACCATTTTCTACGATGAACAATGGTTTCTGATAACGATCCCAGAAGTTGTTCAGGGTTACGCGCAGACCGATCGGATCGATCTCCCAGCCCCAGTCGGATGCTTCCAGATAAGGGTTTTTCACGCCGCCAGTCAGGTTACCCGATGTTTCTTCCTTGTCTGCAGATGCAGATTTGGTTACGGACATGTAGTAGCTGAAGGAGATGAAATCAACGGTATTGTTCAGCAAGATCTCATCATCGCCTGCTTCTTTTTGAATCACGATGTCGTTTTCTTCAAAATAACGAGCCATGTAGTTCGGATATTTACCACGAGCATGCATGTCTGTGAAGAAGAGGTTAATCTGATTCTCGTGTTGAGCCAGACGAACATCTACTGGATTACATGTTGCTGCATAAGTTTCCATACGAGCAAGCATACAACCTACTTGGGAACCAGGCATAATCTCGTGAGCAAGCTTTGTTACCAATGCACTTGCTACAAATTGGTGATGCAGCGCTTGATAAGTGGTTTGCAGTTTGTTGTCCACTTTATCGATCAGAATGCCGCCGCCAGTGTACGGGCTGAACAGCATGACGTTAATTTCATTAAACGTCAGCCAGTATTTCACTTTATTTTTATAACGGTTGAACACCGTTTCTGCATATCGAACATAGTGCTGGATCACTTCACGGCCTGCCCAACCGTTATATTTTTGCGTCAAGCCAAGCGGTGTCTCATAATGAGACAATGTAACGAGCGGCTCGATGCCATATTTCAACAATTCGTCGAATACTTCATCATAAAATTTCAAGCCTGCTTCATTCGGCTCTTGATCATAACCGTTCGGGAAAATACGTGCCCAGTGAATGGACAAACGGAATACTTTAAAGCCCATTTCAGCAAACAATGCAATATCTTCTCTAAAGTGATGGTAGAAATCGATACCAAAACGTTTCGGGAAACGTTCTTCGATTTTGCCGGAGAGGATCTCTTCGATTCGGGAAGAGGAGATTTCCATGGCATGTCCGCCTGTACGCTTCTCTTTGGGAACATGAGCGATCATGTCCGCTGTGGAGAGGCCTTTGCCGTCCTTATCGAATGCACCCTCCAATTGATTGGCAGCTGTAGCGCCGCCCCATAGGAAGTTTTCGGGGAATCCTTTTTTTGCCGTGGTCATGAACAACAACCTCTTTTCGAAATTTATTTTGGTTTTTCCAGGTAAAAAACTGCAATTTAGAGCAGAAAACAAGAAAAACCTAAACTCAAGGTAAAATAGCACCAAAAAAAGGAGCTTTCATTTCACCATCAGTTTAGGTTTTGCCTGTCTTCACAGTTACAATCCATCAAAAGATGTTATTGCGTATTCTGTTGTGTTTGCTCTTGTAATGTAAGCGTAACATATCTATTTTGCAAAATCAACTTCACTGGATCAACTGATCGTTCACACACTCTCACCATCGAAAAAATTAACGCGGCATACGCATAATCGCTGCCCTTAATGCCTGCGCTCCTTCCTCCGTTTCCAGGTAAACAGCGGGACTTTGGTCCCCTAAAGCCGGGATATCTTTCGCCATCCATTCAAAAGCGTACTCCCCCATTTCACACAAAAGCACCCGACTTATATCTGCCGGAATCCCTTGTAATCGCGCACGTTCTACCCATGCAGGATCCATCTTTTGTCCAAGTTCTTCGAACAATTCGGAAAATGAGTCCCAGCTTGCCTGATTAAACTCCTTTAAATAGATACCTTTCATACTCATGTAATTTCACTCCCTGGATTGCAATTAATAACTCCGAAGTCCTATCTGACACAATTCATCCTTAAGCCGCTTGAATCCGTTTCTGTAACAGGTAGACTTAATTTTAAATGTTTTTCGGGGGAAAGAACAGTCAAGGAGGATTCAATAATGACTCAGGAAGAAAACACATCCGGTTGGGATGCGATTGATCAATCCATGCGTGAATTGTATGGGGAACAGGAACCAAAACACTACGGCACTGCCCTTCCGTATATGCTCGGTGGGCCTGATCCACTTGATGGTATCAGCGTCTATGCGGTGAACACACCTATGCCTCACTGGCATTTTGTCACATATGGTTTCTCTGAATTATATGAAAAAGAGATGCAGGATGCATCCAAGAGCGGATATGGATTCGAGCTCACCTTTCGTCTTACACGCAGTGAAGCAGAGACTGATCCGCCAGCCTGGGCGCTGAATCTGCTACAGAATGTAGGACGTTACGTGTTCAACAGCGGAAATATCTTTCAGCCAGGAGATTACATGGACGCCAATGGCCCCATCTGTCTGGAATCCGATACTTTGCTGACTGCTCTCTCGTTTATTGAAGACCCGGATCTACCCGCAATCTCTACGCCTAATGGTTCAGTGCAATTTATTCAGATGGTTGGCATTACAGGTCGGGAATTGGAAATGGTTCAAAGCTGGAATGCTCGTGGATTCCTGTCTGTCTCCTCCATGTTCATGCCCAAATATGTGACGGATCTGATGAGAAATTCGTACGCAGATATTCCTTCGGTTATACAAGCGGTTGAGGATGGAATGGAGAAGGACGGGTCCAGTACAGCGTTTTTATTCATACAACAACTGGCTTGGGAGTCTCCTCGCAAAAGATTGCTGCAAAAATCGGTCCCGGCCAAACTCCAGCTTGGAGCCAAACAAGCCGTATTAGTTGGCACCATCCTTCGCAGCCGAATTTTGAAAGGTGCCTCCCTATCCTTGATTGGACCGGATACGAATATTCTGTTCGAAGCAGGAGAACAACCAGCCGTATTGGAATCGGACAGACAAGTTACCCTGACGGTAAACAAACAAATTGTTGAGGAGCTGGCAGAGAACCTTCATCCGGTTGAAGGGACATTCGAGGTGGTTTCGTTAGATCATCTTCTCGTTCAGATTGTTAGAACAGAGATTAAGGACCAGGAAGGACATGTCATTCAAACGATTGGATGAGAACTGTACAGCAAGGAGGAAACAACATGCCTGCCATTACATTTGCCACACTACACGAAGAGTCCCCGACTTGCTCGGATGCAGCAGGAACGGCTCCGTTCGACTATTTACCAAAATCCAGTCTGGACAGGCTTCGCAAAATCAATCACTTTCTGATTCATGCATTCCAGAACAGTATCTCGGATATCAAAGAGAATTTAACGGGCACCTATCTTTTTCTACTCACAGATACGGACGGTGTGTTACTCTCCATGGATTACAGTTCAGATCTTGAAGCTGTGGTGAAACATTCCCCTATATGTCCGGGTATGATCTTCACCGCAAAGAGCTGTGGAGTTAACGCCATATCAGAATCGATGGATAACAATAAACCTGCACTGTTGCTGCCGGAACAGCATGAAAGTCCTTATTTTCAAAGCTGGCATTGTTATGCCGCACCTCTGTTCATGGGATCACAACATGTTGGTTATCTGGATGTGTCCACCATTAATGCAGATATGCAAGGTGAACTAATCGCCATTGCCAAGCTAATTCCAGCTTACATGCAGAACTGTTACCAGAGTCAACAGACTGCTGAACTGTGCGACAAACCGACGGTGGAGTTCACCGAGCGTCAGTTAACCATTCTTGAGATGATAGCCGGTGGCCTCACTGTAAAAGCCATTGCTTTGAAATTAAAGATCAAGGAATGCACCGTGAATCATCACAAAAAAGTGATTTTTAACAAATTAGGTGTGCAATCCAGCACAGAAGCTGTTTCAATTGCCAGCCGAATGTCTTATGTATAGAAGACCCCTATAGATTCCTATAGGTAGTATATGAGAACGTTTGTGCTACAATTTAGAAAGCAGGCAACATGTAGAGAGAGAAACACACACACACATTTCAGGAGGGTAATATGACAATTCCAAAAAAAGCTTCTTTATTCGCCATGCTTATTATGATTATGCTGGTTGCAGCCGCTTGCGGTGACAAAGCAGATAACACAGCCGCAACAGAAGAGCCTACCCCGACAGAAACAACGACTGGTACTGATTCAGATACAGCGAATACAGAAGAAACAGAGAAAACAGAACCAGCAAGCGAAGAGTCCAAGGAAACTGATAATTCCCAAGACGTTGAGCTGGGGACGACGGAAAAAGGTTCTTACAACAATGATTATTTCGGCGTATCTCTGAAATTCCCGGAAGCATGGGAGTTCCAGGATGCTGCAGGCATGAATGAGCTGACAAGTGCTTCATCCGAAGCGATTGCTGGTGATGATGAAACAAAGAAAAAACAAATCGAACTGTCTCAGACCAAAACATTGAATCTGCTTATGGCTTCAAAGTATCCACTGGACGGGGGTCAAGTTGGCCCTTCCGCTATGGCCATTGCTGAGAAAGTAAGCTTGTTGCAAGGCATTCGTACAGGTAAAGACTACCTGGAAGCAACCAAAAAATTCATGGTGGATAGCCAGTTCCCTTACGATTATAAGGAAATGACAACGGAAACCATCGGTGGTAAAGAGATGGATCTGATGCAAATCACGATGGATGCAGGTGACGGTTCAACCATTACTCAAGATTACTATAGTACAATCATTGAAGGTTATGCTTTCAACTTCATCTTCACTTACATGGATGATAAGACCAAAGCCGAGATTGATACCATCAAAAAATCGGTTCAATTCAAATAATCGCTTTCGATTACTGCCATTATTCAAAGCACATATAACACAACCCCGATAACGATCTATGGAGATCATTGTCGGGGTTCTTTTTTTACTAAAAAAAGATGTCTTGCTCTTGCACTAGCTAGATATGGCTACCCAGTGCCCTTCCGTGATCTCTACCCACTTGGAATGTTCGAGATTATAACGGTCCTCTACTTCAATATTTTCTTTTGTTGTTTCTTTGACAACATGTCTCTTTTTCTTCGCTTCTACCGCTGGGTCAGGCACAGGAATAGCAGACAGCAACGCCTTGGTATAGGCATGTTGCGGGTTGGAATAGAGTTCTTCACTCTCAGCCAGCTCCACAATCTTCCCGTTATACATCACCGCCACTCGATCACTGATATGTTTAACCATAGACAAGTCATGCGCGATGAAGAGATACGTCAATCCGAGTCGCTGCTGCAACTCTTCAAGCAGCTGTACGATCTGAGCCTGTATCGATACATCCAGTGCAGACAACGGCTCATCACATACGATGAATTCAGGTTCCACAGCCAGAGCTCGTGCAATACCGATCCGCTGTCTCTGTCCACCCGAGAATTCATGTGGATAACGCTGCGCATGGGTGGGATCGAGACCGACCATCTCCAGTAACTCCTCCACCCGCTTCTCCCGCTGAGATGCAGTACCTGCAAGTTGATGGATATCAAGCGCTTCTCCAATGATATCCATAATCCTCATTTTGGGATTCAGAGATGCGTAGGGGTCTTGGAAGATGATCTGCATATGTCTGCGCATCGTTTTCATCTCCGAAGCTGACAAGCGATTGAGAGGGACTCCTTTAAAGAGTACATCTCCACCTGTTGGCTCATGCAACCGCAGTATCGCACGCCCCGTGGTTGATTTTCCGCTGCCAGATTCCCCTACAACGCCAAGTGTCTCTCCTTGCCGAATATGGAAGCTGATATCATTCACTGCCTTTAAGGTATTGCCTTTCCCCAGATTAAAATGTTGTCTGAGCGATTTCACCTCAAGCAACGGCTGATCATCTTCCAGATCTCTCGGGACCAATGATACCGGTTTTGGCTTTTTCTTCTGATCCAGACGTGGTAATGCATTCAGAAGTCTGATCGTATACGGATGTTTGGGATTAGCAAAAATCTCTGTTGTTGTCCCGGTTTCCACAATCTGTCCTTCTTTCATAACAACAACCCGATCACACATGCCTGCTACTACGCCCAAATCATGCGTGATCAGAATAATCGATGTGCCCAGTTGGTCCTGCATATCTTTCATCAAATTCAGAATCTGGGCCTGAATGGTAACGTCCAGTGCGGTTGTCGGCTCATCGGCAATGAGCAATTCAGGACGACAAGCAAGTGCAATACCAATCATGACCCGCTGACGCATGCCTCCGGAGAATTCGTGTGGATATTGGTTGTAGCGTATTTCACTACGAGTTATCCCCACCCGCTCCATCATGGCAATTGCCTGTTTCTTGGCTTCCCTTTTGGACACCTTCTGATGTTTGATCAGACTCTCGGAGATCTGTTTCCCTACTTTAATGGTCGGATTAAGAGAACTCATCGGGTCCTGAAAGATCATACCAATATCACGCCCGCGGATGCTCTCCATCTCTTTCTGCGTTTTATTGGCCAGGTCGCCCCCTTTAAATAGAATCTCTCCCTTTTTCATCTGCGAAGGCGGGGAAGCAAGCAGCCTCATAATGGAACGTGCGGTCACACTCTTTCCACTGCCCGATTCGCCTACAATGCCCAGCGTCTCGCCTTTGCACACTTCAAAACTCACTCCTCGCACTGCCTGAAACTCACTCTCTCCAGAATGAAAAGAGACCGATAGATCATTCACTTTCAGTAAAGGTTCCATATCATCACCAGCTCTCATCCGTTTTTCACATTCACTCATCTCATATGTATACCATTTAAATCCTTGACAATTGTTTAGACCCTAAATAATATATACTATATCAATCGGAATAATGCAATTTAAACCTGAATGAGAGGAGGCACGCTTGGTTTGAATCTTGCAGAAGGCAGCAGACTCTCGCGGTTGGTGCACAATTTAAGTTTTATTTATGGCAAAATGCTGCTTCATCCTTCCTACCGATATGTTCTGTTCATTCTTGGATTACCGATCAATCTGGTCGTGTTTCTAATATGGCGTTCAAATCGAAAAAATGACGGCTGGGTAGCTGCCAGGCAGACGGCTGAGCAAGAACTGCTCGCTTCTTCCTATCGGAACAAGCTGAAGTTGGAAGTCGAAGATCAGTTGCGACGCAAACATCGTTTTTTCCAGCAACAGGTCAGTGAGGAAGAATTCACACGTCAGACCGAGGAATGGTTGGAAGAGACGGTTCAGAAAGAGTTGAAGGAGCGGACTTCTCGCATACTTCAGGAACAGGGAAATCACCGTCTAACGATGGCCGATACGTTCCGTTCGCTTTTTGAAAAACCGTGGTTTTTCGCGATATCGATTATTCCCGGCTGTCTGATGTATGGCATCCTCTTTTTGTATGGAAATCCTTATCTAAAGTACATATTTGAAAGAATACTGATGACGGTATTTGTCATTCTGGGCGTAGCCACACTCGTATTTACGATTTTGTATCTGTCTCCGTTCAACCCGGCAGCTAACATTCTCGGAGAGACAGCAACGCAGGAACAGATTGCAGCATTCAATCAGGTGTATGGCTTGGATCAGCCTTATCTTACACAGCTTTGGAACAATATTAAGGGAGTTGCTCTCTTCGATCTTGGCAAATCTTTTGCTGGAAATGAAGATGTCACAGCAACGATTGCAAGGAAGTTTCCAATTACCTTGACCCTCGCGGTCATTTCTCTGCTATTAGCACTTATCATTGCATTACCTATCGGTATCATCTCAGCGATTAAGCCTAATTCATGGTTCGATTATACGTTTATGTTTATCGCTCTGATTGGATTATCGATCCCGAATTTCTGGCAAGGACTTATTTTCATTCTGAATTTTTCAATCAAATTGCAGTGGCTTCCTGCCACCTTCAACCCGCAGAGCTGGCTCTCGATCATTATGCCAACCATTGTGCTGGGCACGGGACTTACGGCTGCGGTGGCACGGATGACTCGATCTTCCACACTGGAAGTCATTCATGAGGACTATGTGATGACCGCCCGCGCCAAGGGGTTAAGCGAACGTCAGGTCATGCTGAAACACGCTGTACGTAATGCATTGATTCCAATCGTTACTGTGGTTGGACTTCAATTCGGAGCCATGCTCGGCGGGGCAGCAGTGACGGAGAAAGTGTTTAATATCAGCGGTCTCGGCAGCTATATTGTGGATAAACAATTCATCCCCGATATTCCGAGTATCATGGGCGGAGTAATCTACACAGCAATTACGATCTCCATTATCAATGTAGCGGTTGATCTGCTCTACGCTTTTATTGATCCAAGAGTGCGCTCCAAGATGAAACAATATTAACGTGTGTGTTGAACTACCTCTTAAAGCAGGTGTATTATGACAAATTCATCCTTAACACAAGAAATGCGTTTCCGGCTTAAGTCTTCTCGAGAATACAGTCAGGCAAGCTTTGCCTGGATCACGTCCCTTCTCTTGACTGCATTATTGCTGTTCAATAGTTATGACTGGAGCGGGCAGACGTTCAAACCATATCTGCTAACGATACTTGGGATCTATGTATTCTTCACACTGGTCCAAAGTGTCATCACCCTTCGAATTCGAAAAGACTTGATCCGTACAGGTACGATCTCTACTCTGACACGCAGGATTGCCTGGGTTCAACTGCTTGCCATCATTTCTGGCAATATATTTATCGTAACGGCAGCCTTTCATCTGATTCGAAAAGCCAGGAATGTGGAGTACACCTTTGCGGTGTATATGCTGTTAACTCAGCTGTTCGTCATCGGTGTATCGGCGTTAAATGTTTTCAAACCCTATGTGGCTGACAACTTTCTGCCAGCCATGGCGGTGCTCATATTTATTCTGGTCATCGACCTGGTCGTACTGATTATCGTATCCCGATATAACGCGACCTCTATCCTCCCTCGCTGGATGATCGGTGTCAGTGTAGTACTGATTCTGACCTCAATCACAGGTAATGTATTTGCCCTATTGCTCGGCATCTCCATTATTGGGCGCATTCGCAGACAGGGGAAACAAAAATCAAACTTCTGGAATGATCTGTGGGAGCGACTTGCTCCAAATATGACTGCCATGTCCGGTTTGTTTTTTATCATTTTTCTGTTCTCGATATCGATCTGCAGCTTCTTTACCTTTGACTACAGCATGGCTGTGGAAAATAACTACTCGGCGCTGCTTCAACCGCCTTCCCTTGCGTATCCGTTGGGAACGGACGACTTCGGACGATGTTTATTTTCCCGGATTGTATTTGGTGCCCGGATTTCCTTGATCGTAGGTTGCATGTCGACCATCATTCCTGTGTTGATCGGTGGAGTCCTCGGAGCATTCTCCGGTTTCTACGGAAGGCATACGGATAACATCATCATGCGGCTGCTGGATATTCTCTATGCGATTCCGGGAATTCTGCTCGCCATTGCTATTATTGCGGCGTTTGGAGCCAATACGGTCAATCTCATTCTGGCGCTGAGTCTGGGTTCGATTCCAACTTACGCTCGTACCATGAGAGCCAGTGTGCTCTATGTATCTACTTTTGAATTTGTGGAAGCTGCACGTGCACTGGGGTACAACAATCGTACGATTATTTTCAAACACATTATTCCCAACTCCCTTGCGCCCATGATTATCAAATCCACACTCACGATTGGTGGAGCCGTTATTGCTACCAGCAGTTTGAGTTATCTGGGACTCGGCGTGGAGCCGCATATTCCAGAATGGGGTAACATTCTGAAGCTCGGCAGTACATACCTGGAGACCCACTCTTATCTGGCGATTTATCCAGGCTTGGCTATTATTCTGCTGGTTCTTTCGTTTAACTTTCTCGGTGACGGTCTGCGTGATGCGCTTGATCCCAAGCTGGAAAAGGCCTAATTGATTGGTTGAAATGAATGATATAGAAAAAAAGAAAACACACATCACACAATCAAGATATGGAGGGTAATCCCATGAAAAAACGTACACTGATCTCATTGTTATTAATTCTCGTCATTGTGATTTCTGGCTGCAGTGTAAAAACGAAAACCGAATCCCAGGCGGAGACCGCACCAGCGGACACAACAGAAACTGCACAAAAACCGGCTGACATTGAACTGCTCGCCATGAGTTCTTCCGAAAATGATGTAAACATTGTCCGCGACCAGCTGACCAAAAACGGCTTCAATGTGAAACTGAACCTGCAGCCGGATTACGGCAGCTTCAAATCCCAACAGGATGCAGGGAATTATGACATTGCCTTGTCCAGCTGGACAACGGTAACGGGAAATCCCGATTATGCGGTGCGTTCCCTTTTCAAAACAGGTGGAGATTACAGTATCCTTGCCGATGGGGAACTTGATAAGCTCATCGATCAGGCAGCTACTCAAACTCCAGATGAGTACAAAGACACGTACAAACAATTGGAAGATCGCTTGGTAACGGATCAGGCATATATCGCTCCTTTGTACATTTCCCTGAAAAGTCAGGCTGTGAACAAAGACATTCTGAATGTAGACACCGTTCGTCTCTCCAAATCCCGCGCCATGGCTTGGGAACCGATTGAATTCAAGGACAGCTCCAAAAATGCCAAAGATCCGTTGATTCTGACGCAAAGTGCATCCGTACTGACTTCCCTTGATCCAATCAAAGGAAACGACGGCTCCATCAACCAGTTGAACACCAATATGTACGTACGTCTCGTTAACTTGACGGATGACGATCAGCTGACAGCAGATGGAGCACTGTCCCATAACTTTAGTATTGCTGAAGGTAATTCGGACTACTACTTCATTCTCAGAGACGATATCAACTTTGCGAAGATTGATAACAAAAAAGCTGTAGATACAGGAGAACGTGTCGGTGCAGATGATGTGATCTTCTCCCTGGATCGTGCTAAAAATAAAGATTCCGTTCCGGATCACCGGACGTACAGTCTGCATGAACACATCAAAGAAGCTGAGGTTGTAACGGATCTGAGTGCATTACAATCCATCAAACAATCCAGCGGCAACGGCACAATCCTCGAAGCATTGGAACAAGGATTGGGCAGCAAAATTACAGAACTCGTGACTGACAAAATCAAAGCAGATAATAGCGCAGGTAAATATCAGGTCGTTAAACTGACCACAACTGAACCTTTCCCGCAAGTTCTGAACTACCTGGCTCACCAATCTGCGGGTATCGTGTCCAAAAAACAGGTGGAGAGCATCAACACATATGATGTAGCTTCCTTTGACGTCAACAAAGATATTCCTTACGGTGATCAGAACACGGTGACTGAAGGCGCAGCATACAATAACACCCTTTATACTAGCGGACCTTATATTTTGTCTTATAAAAATGACTATGAAGGTGTATTCTTAAAAAATCCGGCTTACCGTAAAGGCACGGAAGATGAGCCAAAAATTGCTCAGGTTAACGTCCGATTCATCGCGGATGCAGACAGCGCCCTCTCTGCTCTTCGCAGCAGTGAAATTCACTTATACTACGGTGTACCTGAAACCAAGTATGACATCATCGAAAATGACAGCAAGCTGAAACTGCAAAGTCTGCCAAGTAACGCTGTCTCCTATCTGTTGTTCAACACGGCCAATCGTGAAGTTGCCAAGAGCAGTGACCTGAGAAAAGCCGTGCTGTACTCCATTAATCAGGATGAGATTTTGAGTTTCTACAAGAACAACAAACTCAAAGCATACTCTACAGTAAGCCCGCTCGTTCAGACCGGGAATGAATTGAAAGCTGATCCTGCAAAAGTAAAAGAATTCTTGAGTAACTACAACGCCTCCAAGTAAACGTACAACAACAAAAGGCTGTCACCGGATCATCTACAGATCCTGGTGACAACCTTTTTTTATTCTTCCAGCACACGGCAATCTGCCAGAACATCGGGATAGTTTCGCATGCTGTCCGCATCAGTAATTTTGCGAATAACTTTACACGGTACGCCTGCTGCAAAAGAATGCGGTGGAATATCACGAGTCACCACGCTACCTGCTCCGATCACACAGCCGTCTCCAATCGTTACGCCCCCGCACACTGTGACGTTTGCCGAGATCCATACATCGTTTCCAATTGTGACCGGTTTGGCATAACATAGTGACTTCACATCACCGTTCTGATCCACCATCTGTCTCCGCTCGCTGGCAATCATGGGGTGAATGGGGGTAACAATCGTGACGTTGGGTCCAAAACTGGTATAGTCCCCGATCGTCACTAGCGCGTCGTCTTGTATCGTCAGATTGTAATTACCGAAGAAGTGATCGCCTATTCGGGTATGCACACCATAATGAAAAAAGATGGGGCCTTGCATGAATCCGCCTTCTCCAACCTCTCCCAGTAACTGTTGCAATATTTGATTCCTCTCCTCAGTCTGTTCTTCAAAGGTCTGACTGTAACGCTGACTGAGATTATGGGCTTGCCTTTTGATGGCCTTTAATTCCGGATCACTTGGACTGAACAATACGCCTTTCATGATTCTCTCTTCTTCACGCATCATGAATCCTCCTCTACAAGAGTTAGCTTATAAAATAAAAGCCACAGACATGAACTGTAGGTTATAAGGCTTCTGATAGAATGCCTGACTTCAACGCCTGAAGTACCATTCCTCGTAACCCAGCATCAAAATCATGTTGGAACGAATCCTGATGTACAATCTCGGGCAACGACGGCATGGGGTGATCCTTCCCGTACTGTTTCCACGCCAAATCCAGCTCTTCTCTCTCCACCCGTTCCTGATAAATGACAATCTGGTGCGGGGCAACGACGGCATTAATCGTTTGCAGGATATGACATACGTTCAGTACAAAATCATCTTTGCTTATGTCACGGTGCCAATCAGGTGAATAAGGAAGATACTTGATCTCACCAAACATCCCGTTTTTCCCACGGATCATCTGTCCATTCAACATCATGCCCATACCCGGCGGGTATCGGTTTGGAAAATAAATTCCTGCTACACTCTGTTCCTTCATATCCGCATGCTGTGTACAGTATCCGCTAATCGCTGCATTAACATCATTCTCCACGAGAACGTTCAGTTGGAACTCGCTCTCGATCTCCCGTATCAGATGTGAATGGATAAGCTCTTCATGACTGCTCACCGTGATGTCCCCATCCACGGCTTGCCCCGGAATACCGATGCCGATCATATCAATGGAGGGATACTCCGTAATGAAACGCGCGATAAGTTGCAGCATATGCTGTTTATCAAAAGCAGGCAAAATGCGCTCTTCCTTCAACACAACCTTATTCTCCAGATTCATGACCGTTGCCGAAATCAACTCCTGGCCTTTCATCTCTTTGATGTAAAGAACCAAAGCAAGCTTGAAGTTATAATTATATCGATATGCCTGTGCAGGACGACCGCCGTTAGAGGGAACCACTTTATCCTGGAACAACTCTCCGCCATCACATAACTCCTGAATCAGCGCATTAATGGTAACAACACTAAGATTGGTTAATAAAGCTAATTGCGGTTTGGTCGCCGTCTCAATCTGCTGCATGACTTCACGCACATTATTCAAATTGATGTATTTCATCATTGTAGCGTTGGCTTTTTTCATAACCCTCTCGTTTCTACTCTGGTTCAATTGAGCCAAAGCAATGGTATGGATGTCATTTCACACCATATCATACCATAATGCCTTACTCGAACACATGAGTTCCATCGTGCTGGCAATGGATCGAAATCGGCAGAGTTATTTTGTTCACTCAAACAAATCATCCATTGACTTCACAGGCTTCACTTCCATCGGCTGCTTTGACAAGGCCATATTGGCATAGGTACCTGCCCATATTATAACTGCCATAATAACGTATACCATCCCTACTTACCTCCCTGTTTCCTGCGGATTATGATTTTTCGGTTGGTCGCTTCTGCAAGCCAGTGGGGAAGCAATGCGGTTGCAGAAGCAGCGACTATCTGATAGCTCATGAGCTTGAGTCCATTTCTTTAGGTATGATTAATAAATAAACTTTATAAAGTGTATATCGTAAGTATGCGAGGATGATGTATTTTTGTCAATATGATCTGTCCGAGTCCTTTTTAATCCTAGAAAACAAGAGGGAAGCATGACCACCACACCTATCATCTGGGATACCAATGTAAATAGCTGCCACCACAATCATTCAAGAATCTGACGGCAGCCTTTTGTTCAACATGCGAGCAGTTTATTTCGAGTATTTTTGCTGTACCCCGGGCCATAAGGTCACAACCTGAATACCCACTCCCCATGCAAAATAGACCAAGTGAATGATGGAGACATCCTGAATCCAGTACACCTGCACCATAATCCAGATGATGAGAGCAAAACCCGTGTACAAAGAAAATGTCCAAGCCCAGTAGCGGTCAGGATAGAGATTAAGTGTCTCACCCAGCTCCCAATGAACGTAGCGCATGAGCGATATACCAATCACTAGAGGCATCACGCCAAGAACCAGCAATAGGATGATTCCCGGAAACAAAAAACTGGTAAAAGGTGAATGCTCCAATACAGAATCGGGCAGATTCACCATACTTCCCGTTGGGTCCATGATTAAAATGCTTCCTCCAACGATCGCCCCCATTCCCAGAAATCCATGCATCACTATAAGTAACCACGACCTGCCCATACTCCGTTTCATCATGAATTGCTCCTTCCGTTCTCTCGTACTTTATACATTCATGGAGGATTATTCTCAAACCATCTCGTATCATTCTCACACACAGCACGTTATGTTCCTGTGCTTCTTTTCACTACATAGGCTTCGAAAATTATTCAACATGGTAAAACTTGATAAAAGAACGTACGTTCGGTATAATGGAATTATCCTGAACAAGCGAGAGGCAGATATGGACGACAAATTTATTAAGGAATTACGCGAGATTAGTCGGGATGACAGACGAAGATCGGAATTTATGATTCAAGGTTTGAAGGAAACACTGCAAGAACGCAAAGAAGAAGGCTTACTCAAGCGCTGGATACGGCGTAAGAAAACAGAGAAAAAAATCTCACAAAGATTTAATCAAGATCCTCACTCGGATCAAAAGTAACAACATAAAAAGGAGGCAGAATACGCCTCCCTTGCTATTTACATATGTGAATTATTTAGCTTTGTTAGTTGTGACTTAACCCATAAGTTTGCCAAAATACAATTTTTTGTTTCAATAGGTCAAATCCTAGCTAGACTTGGTTCCTGATAAGTTTCTTACCTGTTGCCAGTTTATTGCCTTTATGTGTTAATCTAGTCCAAGGGACTTTCTTATAAAGGGAGTGAAAATATGACAAATACTTCGGACTCAATATCAATAAAGAAGGTGATAATTCTGGTGACAGGAATGTCGGGTACAGGTAAATCAACGGTTCTAGGCGAACTTGCTCATAGGGGGCATAGAATTATCGATACCGATTATGATGGTTGGAGTGAGAATGTGGATGGTTCTGGGTGGTTATGGAACGAGAATCGAATTGATGAGATGCTCACTGAACATAGAGAAGGTACTTTATTCATTTCGGGTTGTGTATCTAATCAGGGGAAGTTTTACCCGATGTTTGATGCAATAGTGTTGTTAAGTGCTCCCCTCGAAGTAATCCTTGAACGTATAGCTTCCCGTAAGACGAACGATTATGGAAAAACTGTTGAACAACGTGAAGAAATTATACAAAACGTCGCTAGTGTTGAGCCGCTCTTACGTGCTGGAGCTACTGTTGAGATCGACACCAGGAAGCCGCTTGATGAAGTTGTAACCGAGCTTGAACTCATTGCCAACTCCACTAGCTGATCACTTCTTTGCACTGTACAAAACCTCCCAGTTCGACCAATCTAAGTACCTTGTTAAACTAACCTGCCCGCTAGTTGAATAAAAGCATCCAATCACAATGGTCGGCTGCTTTCTTAGTTTTATTGAATTAACGTTTCCCGTTAGTTTAATAATCTAGTATATAAAGATTATACTGCTTCCTATCGCTCCATCTTTGTCATTGGCATAATTTATCTTGTGTTCACAATTGTTTTACTTGCCCACATTACTTAAATTCATTAACTCGACAGATACTTAATACGTCGCTTTTGGAGCAAACTGACCTTGATTCTTTAGCACAGAGTCAAAAAAACGAAGGATAAGTTCATTTTGAGTTTCAATCGCATAATACTTATCGATATCTGCTTTTCCACCCTGCAACAGGTCTGCCAATATAGGAGAGAATAAAGGTAGATCAGTCAAACTTAAATGTTTTGCGCCTTTAAAATGAACGGTGTATGCTCCTTTAAAATTTTCATTTGAAATTTTATTCGCGATATAAGAAGAGCTGCTGTCCAGCTGTACCCATACATCATCCGAATAAATGTTAAGAAGCGGGATTGTGTAAGCTTCGGATTTTACAGATAGTTCGTTCGTAGCTTCATCATACGAAAGCTCGCTAAAGAACGGAGAATCTATATTTACCACTGCGTCAATGTCATCGCGTTCTCTGCCCAGTGCTACGCTTGCCGCTCCACCCATAGAATGACCGAACACGCCTATTTTTTGTATATCGATTCGCTCATATACAGGATCTTTATTTTGCCCTGCTTGTTCTAAAATAGTATCCATGACAAAATCCATATCATCAGTTCGCATTGTTATCCATTTTTGAGTAAGCTCGAAATACTCACCAAGCGAATAAAAACCTGCTTTATTTGCATTGTTGACTTCTTGCATATACTCGGGGTTAACTGTCACAATCTTTCCAGCCTCGGAAATGGTATAAAAAGAATGATAAGGATGATCAATGGAAACGACGACATAACCGTGGCTCGCAAGTTCTGTAAAGGTAGAAGTGTTGCTTGCTTTAATACCGAATGCTCCATGGGAGAACATAAGTAAAGGATAGGTTGCGTCTGCATTTTCAGGATACCAAAATTCTACATTAACAAACCGATTGTTTTCTCGATCCGTAAATTCTTCAATACGATTCATGTCCACATAGCTGTAAGTGGCGGTGGCCACTGCATACGGACCTGTCACTTGTGGCAATTTATACTGTGGAAAAAGTAAAACCGGAACAAGAGTGACAACGATAGTCAGTGCTAGCAAAAGGAATTTCAAAATCGTAGAAAAAACTTTGTAACCCGGAGTATGTGTTTGTTTGCGCAGGAGTGCAACCATTTCTTTGAAAGCTAATATAAAGAGCAAGCCTGCAAACAGCCCCCAAGTGTACTCCCATACGACGATGTTCCCTAAGATCAGCATTATGAATACTATAAATGTTGTGATTCTCATCAAACTCTTTATCTTGCTGTGGCTTTGCTTGGTTGCAATGGAATAAACGGCAATTGCAAGCTCAAAAACCAACATAACAATAAGTATTAAAATTTCCATAAGTCTTCTCTCCTCCTCCAACTTTTTATGAGTTCATCATAAGAAATGGTAGAGGATGTGTATACGCATAAACGATAAGCTGTAGCTGAAGGCCACTAAGTTGTAAAAAACAACGCAATGAAGTGTACTTACTCTGCGTTGTGTATACCTTCTAATTCTCGTTTTTAAATGTTTTTAATCTTTTATTAATCATTTGAGCTTCCTTTTTGTCGCTCCTATAGGCCAGCAGGCGAACGATCGCATATACTACGGCAATTTGCAAAGCCAATAATAATATACCGGAAGTGGTGTATACGAGATTCAATATGACAGCGAGAGAAATTAAAACAGATTCCAGAAAGAGAAAATGAAAAACTACCCACAAGCGCATTTTATTCTCGCTAATCGAATGCGGCATATATAATATGATTCCAGTTAAAGCACCCAGAAAAGAGAACGCCATAATTGTGAAAATCGTGTTTAACTCAAAACTAGAATCAGGAGTATAGATTTGCCGTAATATAGCGATGATTATCATGATGGAGGCGAATATAATTAAGAAATCTCTGATCATTTCTTTGATGAGGCCAAAATACTTCATGTAGGTCCCCCTTTATAATCCAAGCATGTGCTTAAGCATGGGCACATACTGCCGTGATATGACTACCTTTTCCCCGTTATCCAATAATGCCTGAAAACGGCCGCTAATCGACGGATGAATACTAGTAATCTTAGCTATATTTAGGATGGTGGATTTGGAGGCGCGAAAACAATGCTTCTCTCTGCATAGTTCCTCAAGTTCATAAAGCTTTTGTTTGACTTCATGAACGTTGTTCTTACCATACGCAAACACTCTGCCGTCAACAGCTTCAAAATAATAAATATCACTAAGTTTGATACGGCTGATCTTATCCTCATGGTAACCAAGTATAATGAGCGTTTCGGTTTTTATTTTATTAACGAGCTCATATATTTCTTCGTCTACCTGGTGACACCTGATGCGGATCTCCTCTTCTTCTGTATGGTCTATAACTTCGATGAAAATTTCGATGAAAATCACCTCAAAAACTCGAATTAAAACTTGTTAACGTTTATAACATGAATCATAAATCCAAATAATCAGATAATCTCGATTTCCACGCCTTTCTAAATTAGAAGTAGGTCCTGGTGCTTGCGAACTTATCGGCGTCCAATAATGTCCTTATTACCTTAATTTTAAAGTCGTCCCTCCAGAAACAAATTGACATAACCCTATTATAATTTTCCGTGTTCCATTGATTCCTCCTCTTCGTTCAGGTATATTACCACTCATCTTACTGGAATATAGTAGAATAATCTATTTTATGCTTACTGTTCATTTAAGCTAACCTGCCCGTTAGCTTAATACATCAGGTGCAAAGTTTCATTTATTATTGAACAGTTTCATTTACTAATTCATCATTCCAATGATTATCGCTATACCCACGGCTGTTGTTCCATTCTGCTAACATTTTTCTTTGTCTCAACTCTAAATCTCTGTAAGGGGCTGCAACAAACACGATGTCGTGGAACAGATCATTATAAATAGGTAATTCGCTATTTAATTCCTTGAATTTTTTAAATGCACCTATATCCCTATCATTTGCAGCCCAAACCACTTTTTTAATCAAAGACAACACGATTGTACCTGTGCACATGGGACAAGGCTCACAGGTAGTATATAAGGTAAGTTCGTTCTTTGGAATAAATTTCTTGCTCTCAAGATGAAGTATCACATTTCCGGCTTTTCTTATAGCGTCCACTTCGGCGTGAGCTGTAGAATCACAGCTTAAAAAAACTCTGTTCCTACCTCGGCTTACAACTGAACCATCTGCATCAACAATAATTGCACCGATAGGAAAAGTACCTTCATCTCTAGCCTTTTCTGCTTCTTCAAAAGCTAACAGAAGGTTTTCGTAATGCTTGTCCATCTTATACACACCCCATCTCAGTAATTCCCAATAATAATATATTCCAGAAATATACTGCTACTCCTTCTCCCATAATGCTAATTTTTCTTGTACGGCTACGCTAACCTGCCAGTTATCTTAACTGAAAAACAGCCGACTATTTAGCCGGCTGTCTACTTGAGTATTCTGAGTTCTGTGCCTGATTTATCTATTTCAGCTTTTGATCTAGCTAGTTTTACGGCAAAATGGCAAAAGACCGGACTGGAAAGCCAGATGCTTTCTCCGCTTTGGGTACAATATTGAAAATAACAGCGCCTTTAGCCGGCACCTGATCCAGGTTTGTTAACAGCTCGACCTGGTATGTATCCTGAGCAAGTACATAATATTCTGCCAGAAGTGCTCCATTCTTCTGATAATCCACCGCTGAATCCGTGTCAAAGGTTTCATGCCCAATGGCTTGTACTTTTCTCTCCTCAAATAAAAACATGAGCGCACTAACCGACCATCCGGGTGCATGACTGTTGCCCTCGTCATCCTTGTTATCAAATGTTTCATGATTAGGCCAACGTTTGCTCCAATCGGTACGTAAGGCTACAAAGCTTCCAGCTTCAATCACGCCATGCTCTCTTTCAAATGCAAGAATATGCTCCACATCCAGTGTAAAGTCCGGATTATTCTGCACTTCAGCGGACTGGTCAATGACCACAAGCGGGAGCACAAGCTCCTTCAAACCTAGTTCATCCAGATACCGGGTATCCCGAACGAAGTGGATCGGCGCATCAAGATGTGTCCCGTATTGACCCGGGAACTTGAAGCTCTGGGCAAAGAAGCCTTGATCGTGATCAAACAGTGTATCGAATTGCGCTGCTTCGAAAGCTGAAAAATGTGGAGAGCCTGGACCAAACGTATGAGTCAGATCCACCCATTTCTTTTCTTTTAACAATTGAATGGCTTGAATGAGTTCGTTGGACATCCTAATCACCTCATGCACAAAATGGAATAAATTTCTCCTATTATATCTTATTCCACTACAATTGGGGAGAATACCTATATTGGTTGGCAGGGCAGTTAATTTTCAAATTTAAAAACTTCATTGACCGTAGATGTCAGTGAAGTTTTTTTATAATAGGAGAGTAATCCATTCAATCATGAATAACAAAAGGAGCGTGTATGATGCAAACGAAGAACGTATATCTATATGTATTTGATACGATGTCAGACTGGGAGATAGGATATCTAACTGCTGAATTGAACTCGGGAAGGTATTTCAGGAAAGAGATCAAGCCTTTACAGGTCGTAACCGTAGGCGTGGATAAACATCCGGTAACTACCATGGGCGGATTGAACATCCTTCCTCATATTTCTATTGATGAATGTTCATTGAAAGGTGACGACGTCATCATTCTTCCAGGAGGAAACACCTGGATGGACACCATCCATGATCCCCTATTGAAAAAAGTTGCTGCCTCTATAGAAGAGGGTACGGTTATTGCGGCGATTTGCGGTGCGACTGTTGCACTTGCAAAAATAGGGATACTGGATTCCAGACAACATACAAGCAATGATTTAGAATACCTGAAGATGATATGCCCAGAATATACTGGGGAAACATATTATCAAACGGAGCCAGCAGTAACCGATGGAAATCTAGTTACTGCATCTGGAATAGCTCCGTTAGAATTTACGATGCATGTGTTGAAGCTGTTGAATGTCTTTGCACCAGAAACATTACAGGCCTGGTTCAATCTGTATCAGACTCATGAGTCCAAATACTTCTACCAGTTAATGAATTCTATTGCACCTGAATAACCAGTTTCCCTCGGGTATGATGGGTTTCACTCTTCTCATGTGCTTCCCTTACTCCCTGTTGAGTTAGCGGGTACGTTCCATCAATAATCGATTTGAGCTTGCCTTCCGCAGCCAGTTCAGCCAGCTGATCCAGTTGATCCCCTTTGGGCTCCATCATGAAGACGTTGGCCGTTACTCCGGCTTCCTTGGCAAGCTTCTCATCCGGTTGTTCCACCAAGGACACGAGATGTCCGCCAGACTTTAACACTTTGAAGCTGTCGCGCTGAATATCACCGCCCATGGTGTCCAGTACAACATCATAACCGGAGAGAATCTCCGAGAAATCTTCTTTTTTATAGTTGATAAAATGATCCACACCCAACGAGCGAAGCAACGCTTCGTTTGATTCACTTGCTGTGGAAGCCACTTCAGCGCCTAGGGACTTGGCGATCTGAATTGCATATGTTCCCACACCACCTGCACCAGCATGAATGAGTACCTTCTGCCCTTTGCCTAAACGTCCATGATCCACAAGGGCTTGCCAAGCCGTCATCGCAGCCAGCGGGATCGCTGCCGCTTCCTCGAAACTCAGTTGCTCCGGTATACGGGCTATAATGTCTGCATCGACAGCAACATATTCTGCATAGGTCCCGAATTGACGCGGACGCGCAAATACCCGATCACCTTCTCTGAACCGCGTGACATTGGAACCTGCTTCAGCCACAATACCCGCAACATCGCCGCCCAGAATCAACGGAAAATTCTCCGCTGCTTCTTTCATATCACCTTGTCTGATTTTGAAGTCTACCGGATTCACCGACGTGGCATGCGTTCGGATTAACACCTGATTCACTCCACATCTTGGCTTGGCTACTTCCTGTTCCTTCAATTGTTCCGCTCCACCAAATTCCTCAATCACAATTGCTTTCATTAGAGATACCAGCCTTTCCATTGGATTATCGTTATGCTCTCCTCCATCATTACCCTTTCCCAGCAATCACTTGACCTATTCATTCAAAATTCACAACAATCTGAGATTCACAAGCCAATTCAACACTCGTGATATAATGTCGATTAGTGATGAAGTTAAATCTTAACCCAATAACTGAACAAGCGAGGTAACACGATGGAAGTAGAAGTAAGTACATTACATGCATTTTCGGATCAGGCTCATGGAGGAAACCCCGCAGGTGTTGTTTTACAAGCAGCACATTTGTCTGAAACCCAGATGCAGGAGATTGCCAGACAAGTCGGTTTTTCAGAGACTGCATTTGTTATGCCGTCGGATCAGGCAGATTTCAAAGTGCGTTACTTTACCCCAAGTGATGAAGTCGATCTATGTGGACATGCCACAATTGCTTTGTTTTATCTAATGAAGACACAGCTGCTCGTTAATGTTGGTACATATACACTGGAGACACTGGCCGGAATTCTTAAAGTTGATATCGAAGTCAATGGAGAAGTCTATCTGTCTCAGACGTTGCCGGAGTTTGGGGAGATCGTGGATCGACAGCAGATTGCCGATTCGTTACGTATTTCTATGGAGGATTTGCATGCTGAACTACCTGTACAGATTGTGTCTACCGGGCTACCCGATATCATGATAGCCGTTAAAGATATTGATGTTCTAACCAAAATCGATCCTGACTTCCAGCGTATCACTGAAATAAGTAGGGCTCATCATGCCATAGGTTATCACGTGTTTACACTCGAATCAGATGATATGAACGTTCTCGCAGAATGCCGTAATTTTGCACCGCTTTATGATATACCGGAAGAGAGCGCAACGGGCACATCCAATGGTGCAATGCTCTGTTATTTATCCCAGTACAACCAGCTTACAGATCCTCATCTTCACACGTACACGATCAGACAAGGGTATACCATGAACCGCCCCTCCGAGATCCGAGCCAGATTAACGCTGGGCAGCTCTAATGAAATCACACAGATTCAGGTTGGCGGTAGTGCAGTTCATATCAAGAACATTAAAATACCCCTCCCTTAATGGGAGGGGTTTTACGTACTTAGGATTTTAGAATTATGTACTTGAAGCAATATCATGATCTTAAATCATTGAATTTGTTGTAAAAATCGTAGTACCGCTACCTCCAACTGGTTCAGTCCTGGCTGCTCTATAGGAAAATGGCCTGCCCCTTCCAAGATCACACATTCCTTGTCTACCACCAGACGATCAAAAAAAGATTGGCTAAACCTGATCGGTGTCATGGGATCCAGTTCAGGGTGAACCAACAGGACCGGACACTGGCTGAACTGTTCCGGGCTTACCTCCGGTTTTCTATTAAGGAATGTTCTTAATAATTCCAACGGAATACGTGTAGCTGCCGCTTGTGGATCATTCATAATAAGCCGGGTTAATTCCTTGTTATTAGTAATCAGTTGCATACGGGATACCTGTTTGACCGAAATACGTACATGATCCAGCAGACCAGGGAACATATCCATCATCCGTTTTCCCACCCGGCTCACCAGACGATTCGGTGCAAGTTGATCACGCATTTCCTGATTACTCGTGTCTACAAATGTAGTTGCGATCAAACCCTTAACACGCTTGCTGCGTGCACTGGTGTGATAGGCAAGCATACCTCCGATGCTACTTCCCAATACAACGATTGGCTTGCCGTCTTTCTTGTATTCCCGTTCGATGAGTGAGACAAGCAGCTCTATCCATAGTTCGTAGTTGATACGTGTACCAGACATTGCATAACTTAACCCATACGGCGGAAGATCTGGCGATACCACCTCGTATCCATGCCGCTGCAACATACGGGCATACGGAGCGAGCAACCTGCCATTGCCTCCCGCCCCATGAATGAACAGGATTTTGATTGAAGACTCCGGCGCAGGCAAGCGGTCGATATGCAGATGAACCCCATTTGACTCCCACCATTCTTCCTCAGGAACTGTATGCTCCCCTAGCCTGACTTCTTCCGGGAAAAAGGCCTGATACTGTTTCCAATAGGGATGTGTTGTCTGATATGAAGGCAAACTTTTTTTCATATGGTACATTCTCCTCTTTTCGTATACAAAAAAAGCCGTACAGTGTACGACTTTTCGTTAAGAATACGTCTATGACCATACTTCTTTTTATAACACCTTCGTATATCTGTCAATCGGGAAACTGTACATTGCCCGGTACGATATATGCACCGCCTGACCCATCATTAGGCAGAGCCGGGATCGTGTCATTTAATACCTGACCGCGAATATCGGTAATACGCACGTTTAGTTTTTCTTTGCCCAGTCCAGTTCCGAGGAAATGATTATAGTCTTGCTTTTCAAGATTGAGCCACGTACCATCCTTCTGTTTCACTTCGAACTTTAGCACCGGATATTTGTGATTACGAACCTGAATGGCTGCCCACCACTGACTGCTGCCTTCCTTAATCCGATAGGAGACGTTGCCTTGAATTGGAGCTTTGACCACTTTCCAGCTGATATTGATTTTGCCTGCCTTTGGGTCACCGATCAGGTTAAAGGCATTCGGTGAGAGATCCAGCGCTCCGCTGGCGCCTTCTGGATAAAGGTCTGTTACATAGACGGTTGTTTTGCCTTTAGGACCCTGCACCTCGAGATAGGCTCCCGCTAAAGCGGCTTTGACACCGTTATAATTGAGTTGGAACGGATTAAGTGCAGTAATTTTCATGTCCGCCGGGATGGGATCAAGCAACACTGCACCTCCCGAGTAACCTGAGCCTGTATACGTCGCGTAACCCTGATATGTATCGTTCCATGCAGCAGATGCAGGTAGAGCAAATAATACGAGACTGAGCAACATCCCTGTACCGGCCCATTTTAACCGTTGAAATCTACTTTTCTTGTTCATGAGCTATTCCTCCTCGTCATTCTACCTTCTGTTACATTGAAACATAAGTTGAACTAAAGAATATTTACACTTGCCACTCCGATGACAGAATAACCTTCCGATCACTGTTATCCCCAGATTTTTTGATTCAATTTTACAAAGGTGAAAATCTGTTGATAAAGGCGAACGCTCCGCTTCTTCAGGTTTCTTCTGTCCTCTACGTTCTCGTGTAAATGGTTGGTTCAACTGCTAGATTTGAATATAACATTATTTTACATAATAACTTCTTATTTTCAATCCCTCTCTACCAAATGACATCGATAGTCCTGCCTCTAGACTTAAACATTCACGACCACGCACAAGATATGGATACATACCATAATTTGGTGGAATGAGCATGATTACAAGCCGATATTTGGTCGATTCCCAATAATAAAAAAAGCGCCACACCCCGGAGGAATTTCTCTCTCCAAATGGTGTGACGCCTATTAAACACTACGGTTCGAATATCCGGTCTGTCCAAGGACAGCCAGCGTTAGACTCAACCCGTTTCCCTTCGTTTCATCCGCTTCCTTAGTCGCTCATACGATGCGTAAATCCGCGGAGATTCTTTTGTCAGGATAGGCCCCAGCACAGCCAGAATTAACACATACAACACGGCAAACGATTGGATGGATGCCATCAGCCCTCCGGCCTTGCCGATGTTCGCCATGATAATGGAGAATTCACCCCGCGAGACCAGGGTAAAGCCCACATTCAATGATGCTTTAGGGCTCATTCCAGCCAGTCTGCCAGCGATCATACCTGCACCATAGTTACTGGCAATCGTCAGAATAACGGCAATAATCGTCATCCCAACAGCTCCGCCAAGTGAAGCCGGCTCGATGGTCAGGCCAAAACTGAAGAAGAAAATTGCACCAAAAAAATCTTTGAAAGGCATGATCTGATGTTCAATCCGACTCACATGTCTTGATTCGCCCAGCACAAGCCCCATCATCAACGCTCCAATAGCTTCCGCTACATGCAGTGTCTCCGAGAAACCAGCCACCAGGAAGAGCAGTGTCATGACGGTAAGCAGGAACAACTCTGATGACTTGATATTCAGTGCCTTATCAATATATTTGATGCTTTTCCTGCCAATAATCAGGAACAGCACAATAAACAGCAGGGCAGACAGCGATACCAGCAGAACACTTAAGAATGAAGTTGCCCCGCTGAGCACAAGCCCAGTCAGGATGGAGATATGAATCGCGATGAACAAGTCATCAAACATGATCATGCCCATGATAATCTCTGTTTCAGGGTTTGCCGTGCGTTTCAGATCAACGAGCACTTTAGCTACAATGGCTGTAGAAGAGCTGGTCATGATCCCGCAGACAACAAGTGTCTCCTGAAGGGGCAGATCCATGAACCACCCCAACAGCAATCCAGAGACAAAATTTAGGCCTACATAGAACATGCCCCCGGTCAGAATGGCTTTACCAGACTTTAATAAACGGGAGACCGAGAACTCCAAACCCAGATAAAATAACAAAAACAGAATGCCAAGCCTGCCCATAAATTCAATAAAGGTCGAACTTTCGATAAAACGTAAATCCACTATGCCAATCTGTGGTGCATGTGGTCCAACAGCCATACCAATGAGGATATAGAAAGGAATGACCGAAAATCGTAATTTTGAAGATATCAGCCCAGTAAGTGTAATCAGCGCAACGGCAATTCCCACTTCGAATATGAGCATATCCATAGGCTAAGTCCGTCCATCAGTCAACAATTGTTTGAGATGTTTGATCTGATTCCGTTCACCGGCAACTACAATTGTAGCTCCAGCGGTAAAAGCATAATCCGGGCCTGGATTAAAATGCTTCTCCTTATCCTTGGTTACAACAGCGAGAATTACGGCGCCCGTGGCCTGACGGATATCCAGTTCACCAATCGTCATGCCAACGCTTGCGGCGTGAGGTTCAATTCGCAGCCATTCGATTAACAGCCCTTCAAGCATCACTTCACGCTCATCCTGAAACTTCGGTTTATAGGTCATACCACCAACGATGGCGGCTACTGCCCGGGCTTCATCATCGTCCAGGGTGACAAGAGATACCATATCACCCACTTCTTCAGGCGTACCCCCTGACTCCATATGGAACAAGTCACGTCGCTCGTCGTTATGAATCACAATGACCAAGTGCTCACCACTACGGGTATGCAACCAGTATTTACGTCCAATCCCTGGTAAGTCTGTCTCTTTAAAGTGCATGATCTGCACCCCCTAGGGCCGGCTCGTTCAAGGTTTCGCTCCTCAGCTCAATCCCCGTGATGCGAATTCTCATGGAACCTGATGGTGTATGAACAGGCCTAACTTCCCCTATACTGCCAAGCAGTAATTGACTCCCTACTGGAGAGAGGAAGGAAATACGACCCTCATCAGGATCGGTATCTTCTGGCATAACAATCATGAACGAATCTGACGTATGAAAATCGAGATATTCAAAATCAATATGACTGCCGATCAATACAGCTGAGTCCAAATCTTCATCAGGGCCCAGGAGTAGTTTTTCCACATACTCCGTATATGCCGACAGTTGTTTTTCCAACTGTATCCGCTCTGGATCACGCACGTCGAAATAGGCGTCGAGAAATGTTCTTTTCTCTTCACCGAATGTAAATAGCTGGCTCACCAGCTTCTCTCTGCAATTATGGCGGGAAGTCCTATGGTTCATAGTAGATTTCACCCCCTATACAAGCCTTATTCTCCATGTTGATTGGCATGTTTCTCTTCATCATCTTGTTTTCCTCCTTTTTATTATAAAAAGACCCCGGGATACGAGACCTTCTTACCATCTTACCAAAACTAATATTTTAATCCAGTATATTCGTCTAACTTGCTTTTTTATTATCATTTGTGGTCATATCTTCCATTTAATAACTTAATTCTTCACATCATATGGTAGATCCATAGAACATTTTAATTACTGCATAAAAAACATTTTATGAATTTTCATCTCGTATTTTTATTTGCTTTCCTGTATATTTAACTACAAACTTTTATTCAATTTATGCAAATAAGCCTCTACAGACTTTAACACAATAAAGGAGTGCATCGAAAAAGTGTCCACGATAACAAAAGAAACTACAGAGTCCGTTCAAGTTACTGCCGCAGAATATGTTCATTCCGTTTATGAGTCGGTTGTCGCCAGAAATCCGCACGAAGATGAGTTCCATCAAGCTGTCAAAGAAATTCTGGATTCCCTTATTCCTGTTATTGAAGCACACCCCAAGTATAGGAACCATAGTCTGCTGGAACAGCTTGTTGAACCCGAACGTGTAATCACATTCCGTGTCCCATGGGTAGATGATCAGGGCAAAGTTCAGGTTAACCGTGGATTCCGGGTGCAATTCAACAGTGCCATTGGCCCTTACAAAGGCGGACTTCGCTTCCATCCTTCTGTATACTCGGGCATCATCAAGTTCCTTGGCTTCGAACAGATCTTCAAAAATGCTTTGACCGGTCTGCCTATTGGCGGTGGTAAAGGTGGTTCTGACTTCGATCCCAAAGGAAAATCGGATCTGGAAGTCATGCGTTTCACGCAAAGCTTCATGACTGAACTGTACAAATATATTGGTTCCGATACCGATGTACCGGCAGGTGACATTGGTGTAGGCGCAAGGGAAATCGGTTATATGTTCGGCCAATACAAACGTATCCATGGCGGACATGTGGCAGGCGTATTGACAGGTAAAGGACTGCTGTACGGAGGAAGCTTGGCACGTAAGGAAGCGACTGGCTTCGGCTGTGTGTACTTCGTGAAGGAGATGCTGCAATCCAAGGGACTCAGCTTCCAAGACAGCACAGTCGTTGTCTCTGGCTCTGGTAATGTGTCCATCTATGCCATTCAGAAGGCACAGGAGCTTGGAGCTACAGTCGTTGCGTGTAGTGACTCAGGTGGCTACATACACGATCCACAAGGCATCAACCTGGATACCGTGAAACGTCTGAAAGAGGTTGATCGTCTTCGCATCAGCGAATACATCAAAGAACATCCGCATGCTACATATACCGAAGGCTGTGAAGGCATCTGGTCCATCCCTTGTGATATTGCTCTTCCATGTGCAACGCAAAATGAGATCGATGAAGAAGCTGCGGCCCTTCTAATCAAAGGTGGCGTGAAGGCCATTGGCGAAGGCGCAAATATGCCTTCCACCCTGGCCGCCATTGACGTCTTCCACGGTGCAGGCGTGCTGTTCGGTCCAGCCAAAGCGGCTAATGCCGGCGGTGTAGCCGTGTCTGCTCTTGAAATGTCACAGAACAGCATGCGGTTGTCCTGGTCATTTGAAGAAGTAGACGCCAAGCTGCATGACATCATGAAGAACATCTACACCAGCTGTGTAGAAGCTGCTGAAGAGTATGGCTGTGAAGGCAACCTCGTAGCCGGAGCGAATATCGCCGGTTTCCTCAAGGTAGCGGATTCCATGATCGCTCAAGGTGTAGTTTAATTTATATACGTGATTCTCCACGATCAAAGGGCGTTCCCATCCATTTGGGTAACTGCCCTTTTTTCCTTGTCTTCAATTGCTCTAATCGCAAGGCAATGGTAAAGTGGTACTGACGTAATTCCATCTATTTGTACTATTATAAGGAAGTGTTTACATTGTCTAACCAACCATTTGCCAGCACTGCGAGTCCGCATCTAAGCGCAGATTGCGAGCAGTGTTTTGGCCTGTGCTGTGTTGCCTTGCCCTATGGCAAGTCATCGGACTTTGCTTTTGACAAGGCCAGCGGCACACCCTGTCCCAATCTGCGCACGGACAATCGCTGCGGTATCCATACCCAGCTTCGGCAGAAAGGGTTCAAAGGTTGCACGGTATACGACTGTTTCGGAGCTGGACAGAAGCTGTCCCAAGTGACCTACGCGGGCAAAGATTGGCGTGATCATCCAGAGTCTGCTAACGAGATGTTCGAGTGTCTGCCTGCCTTGCGACAACTTCACGAGTTACTCAGTTATATGAAGGAAATGATGATGAGACCGGAGACGTCATCCCTTCACTCGGCATTTGGTGAGTTATATGAGGAGATTGAGCACTTGAGCAATCTGGAGCCCGCGGCACTCCTCCGTCTGGACATCGCCAATTATCGATTCAGTGTGAATCAACTCTTGGTCCAGGCAAGTGAGATGGTACGCGCGAATGTCCCCCCCACCGCTCATGGACAAGGGAAGTCGAAGAAGAGTAAAAAACGTACCGGAAGTGACTTTTTTGGTGCCAATTTAAAAGGGGCTGACCTGCGGGGCGCAAGCTTCCGAGGAGCTTTAATGATCGCAGCCGATCTCCGAAATGCAGATACACGAAATGCGGATTGGATTGGCGCGGACTTGCGGGATACGGATCTGGGCGATGCAGACCTGAGAGGTGGCATCTTCCTGACGCAATCCCAGATTAATGCAGCCAAAGGTAATGTGAATACCAAGTTGCCGGATCATCTTAACATTCCCTCACACTGGGTGTAGGGCGCCATTTCCACAAGAGCACGAGCAGGGATACAGGCAGGATTATACCTGCTAATTCATATGAATGTATGAATCGTGTACAGCAACAGCCAAAAAAAACAGCTCGTCCTGTACATCCAAGGACGAGCTGTTTTTTATACAAATCACTGGAACGAATCAGAATTATAACAAGTCGCGGCGAAGATCTTCAGCCGATTTCGGAGACAAGTGACCGAGCGGAATATCAAATACCGTTTTCGCTCCCTTATGTCCTTCCACGCTCAAGCGTTGTGCAGCTCTTGCATACGCCACAAGTACGCTTGCTGTAAATTCAGGATTGCTGTCGAGTTTCAGACCAAATTCAATAATTTGCTTTTGACCGGCACCTGTAACCCCACTGCGAATAACAAATCCACCATGCGGCATACCTTCATGCTCGGATTTCAATTCTTCTTCGCTAATGAACGTTACCGTTGTATCGTAATCTGCAAAATAGTTAGGCATCGATACAATCGTCTCACGGATCTCATCCTGGTTGGCACCATCTTCTGCTACCACATAACATTGACGCAGATGTTTCTCACGTGTAGACAACTCTGGTGTCTCCCCTGCACGAATGCGGTTGATCACCTCTTCAACAGGTACAGTATACTGTACACCCGCCTTAACGCCTGGAACACGACGAATAGCATCCGAGTGGCCTTGGCTCACACCTTTGCCCCAGAACGTGTACTCTTTTCCTTCTGGCAGGATGGACTGTGCAAGCAGACGGTTCATGGAGAACAAGCCTGGGTCCCAACCTGTGGAAATGACACTTACGTGACCGCCTTGCTCTGCCGCAGCATTAACTTCTTTGTAGAATTCAGGAATCTTCGCATGTGTATCGAAGCTATCTACCGTATTGAACAACTTGGCGATGGCTGGTGTCTGCTCTGGAAGGTCGGTTGCAGAACCACCACAGAGGATCATAACATCAATCTTGCCTATGTATTGCTCCGCTGCAGAGATATGCTCAAAACGTACTTCTGTGCTTTCAGCGACCATCTGCTCCGGATTACGACGTGTAAACACTGCAATCAGTTCCAGATCCTCGTTCTGGGAAATGGCCTTCTCTACACCTTTACCCAAGTTACCGTAACCAACAATACCCACTCTAATCATGTTCAATCCTCTCCTGTCTTCTTCTATAGTTGTCTATTACTCTGTTTATAATGATATAACATACCATGTAACCTGTCAGGTTTCCAGTTCGAAATAAAAATACCTTGCAGCGGTGCAGCAATAATGCGGCTCCGTATGCAAGGTATTATGGCGTTCATTCGTTATTTTAGGAAGGCAGAAAGCAGGAAAGAAAAATTCCCCCTTATCTTCTGCTTATGATTCTGTCCAGGTCAACGTCAGTTCAATGACGCCTTCCTGTCCCGCCAATGTTCCTCCAATCAAGGACCAGACATCCTGTGTCTCCGGGTCGGTTCCCTGAATGATAATATTTTTGGCATCGATCGTCTGACCTGCATCCGTCAACTTTTTGGCGTTGAAGTAATCTTTATACAGCTGGGATACGGTTTTCATATCTTGTTCAGTGGAGAAAATCACCATGGCCGATTGCTTGCCTTCATTCTCACCAGAATTGGCTAAACGTATTGTTGCATCTTCCGGCAATGGGAAATCACTTGGCAAGTTCTCCGGCAACTCATTGGTTCCAGCAGCTGCTTCCTCACCGCTTTCTGAATCGGAGTCTGCTGGTGCAGTCGTACCTTCCGTTTCGGTCACTGTACTTGTAGTTGCTTTGCTTGCACCTTCATCAGTCGCTTGTTCACCGGTTCCGGAGGAAACTTCAGTGTCCACCTTCTCCGTATCACTCGGTTCGTCTGCCGCGCTACTGCAAGCACTCAAGGCAACCATCATCGCCAGTGCTGCACAGGCCAATACATATTTCCTTCTCTTCACCATCCGTTACCACTCCTTCATCTTCATTTTATGTGCTAATCACGTTCAAACGGCTGGATCACAGGCACCGCATGAACGTTATTCTTAACCCATATCACAGATACAGATAATACACTTAAAGACAATAGACAACTGGCTACCAGAATGGACAGGAAGCGGGTGATTACTTTAAACTTTTTCATCCATCCCTCCTCCTCATCCTGTTCATCATGTGTTTGTGGGGTCATGTTACTCATAGGTCACTGGACGGTGTCACTAATTTCATGATCTCGGCAGCGACAATATCCGGTTGACTGTTGTGGATGTAATGCTCGGCGTGAGGGACAATCTGCTGGGTTCCTTGTCTGGACCATGAAGCAAATTTCACTTGATCTGCCTGCCATGCCCGACTCCCCTCACTGGGTTGATCTGATCCGGCTGTCAGGATCGTCAGAGGGAAAGGAAACTCCTTTTTGTTCTCCAGCACACGTAATGCGTTGGTCTTGGAATGACGAATCTCATCCATCACGTTGTCATTGTATGCATGCTTCAGGGTAGAAATGGTGGCAGCCTTTTTCATCGGCGCAGAAACCAACTCCGGGTCAATGACCAGTGTTGCCATTATCTGATCCGAATGCAACAATGTACGCGCAATCCCTGTTTTAACTAGGAATCGGACTGAAGTAAAATACCATTCGGGCGTATCCATTTCCACCGTACTGTAATACTCCGGGCTTCCACCATCGATCATGACCATGCCAGCCACCTCATCAGGATACCTTTGCGCAAAACGAAGTGTCTCCAGCGCACCCAGGGAGTGACCGACCATGATGTAAGGTGGACGTTGACCGGATGTTCGCAGCAATTGGTGGATCTCTTCCGAGATGGTATCAACATCACGAGGTTCATCCGTATAGTCGCTGTATCCATACCCGAACCGATCATATACCGCAATTTTTACCTGTGATTTCAACTTGTCATATAGCGGACTGAAATCCACATACGGATTGGGTGTACCCCAGCCTGAGGCAAACACCACGGTTACCTCTCCTTTGCCAGCGGTGTAGAGGTGCATGTTGCGACCACTCACTTCATAATACTTGCCTGGCGGGGGATAGGACTTCATATCCTGCGTGGATTGATACGCTTCATACGCTGTACCTGCCAGCAACAAAAGTCCTGTGGCAAGCATTATGCCTCCCAGCACTTTTAACCCTCTCCGTAACCCCTTCTTCATCTTCTCTACCCCTTATCCCAAAGGTTCATCTATATATGTATGCTTCAATCGTACCCAAGAAATAGCGGGATTGAAACAATCCCGAGTCCAGTCCTTTCCCCAACCAAAGTCCAGTATCCCTCCCCTACTTGTGACGCAAAAAAACTGCAAATCTCCCATTTAGGAAACTTGCAGTTCATCTATGCCTATATTTTATAATTCATGCCTCTGTCCATCTCACGATAATCCTTGTACCTACAGTTCCAATGTAAGACCCACCGGGCAATGATCACTGCCCATCACATGGCAGTCGATATGCGCATCTGCCACCTTAGGTGCCAATTGATTAGATACGAGAAAATAATCAATGCGCCAGCCCACGTTCCGTTCTCTAACCTTCGGCATATAAGACCACCAGCTGTATACATCCGTACGATCCGGATACAGATGGCGGAAGCTGTCCACATATCCAGAAGCAAGCAAATCGGTCATTTTGCCGCGCTCTTCAAGGGTAAATCCGGAATTACCCAGATTGGGCTTCGGATTCTTCAGATCGATCTCCTGATGAGCCACATTCAGGTCACCACAGACGATAACCGGCTTGGTCTGCTCCAGTTGCAGAATGTATCCCCGGAATCGATCCTCCCATTCCAGACGGTAAGGCAGCCGGGTCAGATCCCGCTTCGCGTTAGGGGTATAGACGTTCACCAGATAAAACTCATCATACTCCAGTGTAATCATACGTCCTTCCGGCTCGCTGTCCTCCTCCATCCCGTAACGAACGGATAAAGGCTTGATTCGGCTAAATACAGCCGTGCCGGAATATCCTTTTTTGATCGCATAATTCCAATATTGATAAACATCTTCCCCCAGCTCCATCTCAATCTGCCCGGCTTGCAATTTGGTCTCCTGAAGGCAGAAAATGTCCGCCTGACTCTCCTGATAATAATCCATGAATCCTTTGGTCACACATGCCCTTAAGCCATTCACATTCCAGGACACCAGCTTCATATCCTCATCTCCTCACATCTCTCCAATATAGCATGGGCCCATTCCGGGGGACAAGCCTTACGGATTTGGGCTGAGATGGAGTTATTGGAATCCTTATGAGGCTAGCTTGCCTATTTTTCGCTTCGTAACTTCGAGAACACCGCAAGGTCAATATATCTGCCTTTCTCATACTCATGCTGCCGCAGTACACCTTCCTGTTGAAAATCAAGCTTGTGTAACAGGCGAATCGACGCCTCGTTCTCCGGTTCAACCTTTGCTTCAATCTTGTTGAGCTGCATGCTTGTGAATCCAAAATGTAACACAGCACGGGCCACTTCAGTCATAACACCGCGGCCCCAGAAAGAGGAACGCAGGTCGTATCCGATCTCTGCACGGTTATGTACATCTTCATAGTTCAGGAACCCACAGGTTCCGATCACTTTACTAGTTTCACGGTCTTCAATCATCCAGCGTAATCCTGTGTGTTCCTTGAAAATCTTCGTATACCAGCTCATCTCACCCTGTGCATCCTCCACGGATTCAAAAGGAGTGAATGGCATATATTGAACCACAGCTTCATCGGAATATAACTCCAACAGATCATGGCTGTCTCCAGTCTCGGCTGACCGGAGGATGAATCGTTCTGTCTGAATTAATGGAAATAGATCAAACCTAAATTGCTCACTCATGCGAGGTCTCCTTTGCAACATTCATTGTAGAAGTCCATTTTACTATTAATATGTTCTATTAACATCTCTCTCTTCTCTATAAGCTGTTCTATTGACTATTAAAATTAGGGAGACTACATTATGCTTTAGAAGACTAACATTGGAAATAGACTGGGAGGCGGAACCATGACCACACAATCATATGACGTTATTATCGTTGGAGCCGGCTCCATGGGTATGAGTGCAGGTTATTATCTATCGCGCAGTGGATGTAAAACTTTATTAATTGATGCCTTTGATCCTCCACACACGGAAGGAAGTCATCACGGGGATACCAGACTGATGCGCCATGTGTACAGTGGCGGAGCTGACTATATTGCCATGGCATTACTCGCACAGAAGTTATGGCACGAGCTGGAGGAAACGGTGGACGATCAACTATTTGTTCCTTCCGGTGTAATAAATGTGGTTGATCCAGAGATTCATTCCTTCCACAACCGATTGAGCCATGCAGATGATGCAGGCATTCGGTATGAAACGTTGCACGCAGCCGAGGTGATGAAACGCTGGCCAGGTATTACCGTACCTGAACACTACGAGGGCATGTATGAACCGGATGCGGGTTATCTGTATAGTGAACCCTGTATTCGTGCCTACCGCAAAGCAGCCGAGACTCATGGTGCCACCTTGTTAACTCACACTCGGGTAGAGCATATTGAATACGGACCACATTCCGTCGCAGTTCAAACTTCAGGTGGTGAGACCTACCACGCGAATCAAATCATCCTGAGCGCTGGTGCCTGGTTTCAGACATTGAAACCTTTCGTGGATCTCCCGATCCAGGCAGTGCGTAAAACGGTTGGATGGTTTGATGCACCAGAAGCTTTGTACGGCGAGGAACACTTCCCCGGTTTTACACTGGCAGGAAAGGAAGGTACATATTATGGATTTCCAAGCATTGGCGGATCAGGTCTGAAGATGGGTCGTCATGATACGGGCCAGGTGTGGACACCAGGAAGTACGATGGCTCCTTTTGGTACGGAAGAAACGGACGAGGGTGATCTGCGCAGGCTGCTCGAACTTCATATGCCTCAGGCAGCTGGAGAATTGAAACGTGGTAGTGTGTGCAAGTATGAATTCACTTCGGATGAAGATTTTATTATCGACCGACACCCTGCCCATGAGCGTGTGTGGCTGGCTGGCGGTTTCTCCGGTCATGGCTTCAAATTCGCAAGTGCCATTGGGCAGATTCTATCCGACTTGGTGCAAACGGGGCACACGGATCAGGATATTAGCAGGTTCACCCTATCCCGTTTTCGTTAAGTACCAGCTGGGTGGATGAATATATGTATGTCTAAAATAGCTACTTTCTTAGAGGGTGCAGTGTTGCTTAGAGCACTGCGCCTCCTCCAAGAAAGAAGGACACGTACGAACGTTAGCTCATGCCAACTCACACTAATTAACTTTGATTAGGCTCCATTGCTGATTGGCTCCGCCATTGTCGGCCCACTGAATCGTCGAGGCACCCGCGGTCAGAGACCCTTGATTGATGTCAACCGTCAGGCCACTGTTTCGATTCGCAAGTACCACATCTCCTCCCACATCAATGGGCAGCCATTGCTGATTGTTGCCCCCGTTATCCTGCCACTGAATCAGAGCGGCTCCGCCTTGTGTAGAACTTGAATTCACATCCAGTAAAAGCCCACTACCCACATTGCGGATGTTGTAATATCCGTTACCTGCCGACTCCAGCTTCCACTGCTGGTTCGCTGCTCCATTATCATTCCACTGAATGATTGTTGCCCCACCCGTAGAAGAAGCACCGTTAACATCGAGTGCAAGTCCACTGTTGCGGTTGATTAATTTGTAGATGGCCCCAGCTTCATATCCTGTACCACCATTATAAGTTGCACCGGAAATGACGTAGGTTGTGACCGAATTGGCCTTGGCCGTAGCGGTAAAGGTTTTGTTTTGCACCGAAATATTAGTCAGTTGCTGCAACTTCTCTGTTGAAGAAGTCCGGTATACTTGAGCAGACGTGCCTGTGTTAGTAAAACGACTTAGATCATAGGTTACCGTTGTATCCGTCGATTCCGAATTGGTTGTAACCAGTACAACTTTGCCGGAAGCTGCATCATAGGCTGCAAGGGTATTGGCATCACTCATGCCGATAATCTTGTATCCAGGACGAATAAATTTGCTGTAATTGCCCATGACATAATATTTTTGGTTCACCGTGTAACTGGTCGTTTGCGTATTGTTCAACACGTTCTTGAAGAATCCCCATCCTTCTGCACTATCGACGGCTTGCCAATACACCCATCCACTTGCGCCCATATTGCGAATATCCTTGAGGATGGTACGTGACATGGTAAGTCCGCTTGCATCTCCGTCTCCATATTCCGAGGTCCACAGATGTTTGCCCGCAGACGTCGCGGTGTTGCGCAAAGCAGTACGATTGCTTCCGCCATACGTATGGGTGTTGATCTGACTGATTGCTGATTTCACCGCGGTGCTGTAGCTGTTGAATGATACATTGGTATCATCGATACTATATTCTTCCGGTGCGCTCAACTTTGTGGACAGGCCCTTTGCATTCAACGAAGCTTGTAATTGACTCAGAATCGTGTTCTGATCCGCCCGGTCAAAGTGCATGCCCTCCTGATCATTGCCCTGCTTCCACCACGTCGAGATCGGTTCATTGAGCGGAGTTACGCTATCGAATGTGATCCCCCAGTTATCCCGGAAATGCTTCACGACCTCAGTCAGATAATCGGCAAAATCATCAACATACTCAGGCTTGAGGTTATTCCCTCCATTCGCTGCACCCGACACATTGCCACTGATGGTCATCCAGTAAGGTGCGGAATTCGCAAAAGCTTCGATGACATCCACGCCTTGAGCTTTGGCAGCTTGCAGCATATATCGTTGGTTTGCATCTGCATTCCAGTCATACACGCCGGGAGAAGGCTGGTAACCAGGAACGGCTTTGCGATATTCGAGAATATTGGACGATGGATTATCCCCGCCTCCAATGTTATACCGCAGGATGTTCAAACCCAGTCCGGTATTTGCGTTGAATATTTTCTCCACATACTCATCCCGGTTGGAGTATTCTCCTACCACTTTGCCCCACCACGCGAGCGATGTTCCCCATCCTTCCATCGTCTGGTATTGCTTCGATGGATCGGCAACAGCCGTGTAAGCTCCCGCAGCAGATACCTCTGTCCCCAGTCCCAAACTGCCTGTTAGCAGACTTCCTGCCAGCAGCAGCGAGCTCATTCGTTTTAACCACTTCATCCGCTTCACTCCTTAGAATTTTTCGGAACACGAACACCTATTATTGTGCAACCTCTCGGAAGGTCGCGTCTGACTTATCGAGTGCGGTAACGACAGATTCCAGTTTCAGCACATTATTATAATGTCTCAGGTACAGGTTCGGGTTACTGAACGAGGTATACGATGTCCAACTGGCGTTAGCAAGTCCATTTATACGTTTGAACGTGGCGTCATTTCCGAACGAAGGGCTGCCGTCATTTTTCACAAGTGTGATGCTGCCATTATTATTGCGCAGGAAATAACCTGGATAATTCATGGACTCAAACGAAATGCCTGTTACATTCGACAGCCCGGGTACGATACGGAATTGTGCATCCTCCGCCGGACTGACACTCGCATCAATCCGTGCCTGATAGTTGTAATGACGAATGAAGCTGCCCGGCACATTGAATGACCCCAGCTTGCAGATATCACCCGGTTGTCCAGACTCTTTCAATACGGTCATATGCCGGACGAGTCCGGTAAGACCTGCAATCTCTTGTTTGGCACCCCAAGTCTGGAAGTTGTCAGCAGAGTCGCTGTAATAATATTTTTGTGTTGCATAGCCGTCAAAGTAGATTCGCCAGGAGCCATTATCCAGCTGAACAAGCGCCGGGCCTTCCACCCAAGAACCCCAACCTGCCCAATCCCCTGCGCCTTTAAAGGTATAAGGACCCGTTAGCGAGGTGGATGTCGCATATTCAATGTATTTGGTGGTCTCGTTCTTGGTAAAAGCATGATAGGTTGAGCCTGTCTTCACGATAAAAGTGTCGATATAATTGGGAGCAATGCCTGCCAGTTCAGTAGGTGCAGACCATGAGGTAGATGTTAGATTGCTACCTGAAGCTGTGAGTACATAAGGTTTGAAATTCTGATAGTTGCCTGGTGAGAGGGACACGATAATGTTCAGACTGCCGTTGCTGTCTTTGAACCATTTCTGGTGCCCAGGTGTGTGCAATTGTGGTAGGTGTGGATAATGTAATATTACGGACAAATGTCCAGTTTACTTTATCCGGGCTGGAGGCGATGCCGATGGTGTTACCCGACCAGTTCGTGGTGTAGACAACGTAATATAGACCATCTGTGTGCTTCATGATGCTGGGATCGCGGATCAGATCGGCCGGAGGTGTATAGGCTGGCCCTTTTAGCAAACCATAGTGGGTCGCATTATAGGATTCATAGATATACATATTGGACTCACTTGTGTTCGTAAAGGCTGATATCGTATATACACTTGTCGCTGCTCTGGCTGTATTAGGGAATAACATGGTTAATAGCAGTAATGTTCCAAGCAGCAGAATCATTCCGGCCTTGAAACCATTGGACTTTCCTGCTCCTATTCCTATCCCCTCTTCCTTCTTCGTCAACATTGGGTCATCTCCTTATCCATGAGTGATGAACAGAGGAATACCTTACTGTATTACCAAAGACAGAGCGTACCTGGGACTGCCCCTGAAGATCAACACCTCACGACTGCCATCGGGTATATTTCAAATTCTCAGTTTACGAGTATTTTTAAGAAGCACTTTTCTTGTACTCCAGCCGAATATCGGCGATTCATCCGTAGGAACTGTAACGAAGGGAGAGTATAACATACTTAACATCATTCAATTGAAGTTAAAATGAGTTTGGTTATTAAGAAAATAAAAAAGGTGATCTCTGCACGAGAGAGTTCACCTTTCTTGTATTTATCAAAGATATTTAATTCAATCTACTTTAGATAGGTTAATCTCACTTCCTCAAGATCTGATAACAGTTCCTGAACTGCCATCCGTTCCTCCTTCTCAATCTTCTCAATTAATTCAATTATTTTTTTTATATGAATTGTTTTTTCTGAAATTCTGTGCTTTATACATAAATTTCTAAGAATTAAGCACATCTGTTTAATCTCTCTGTAAGCCTTCTCATGAATATCAAATCTAGTAATATACTTTTTCTCATCGAGATAAACCAAACTTCTCAACATCACTTCTTTATGGTCAAAGAGCAAATGAAGAGATCTAATCAGACTAAATTCAAATAAAGCAGTCTTTGTAATATGTTCTCTTAAAAAACGATAAACTCCTATTCCCCAAGCATCTGTATCTTTTCCAGGTTCTTCAACCAACTTATAATCGTTAGAGGATTTTGTTTCATTTATATAGTCATGCAACTGTTTAATCAGATAACCCAGATCAAACTTGAACTCACTTTTTCGTTCATTAAATTGCAAAAGCTGAACTCCTCTGAACCATTCTCCCTCAGAATGAGGACTTACAAATGCTTCGTTAATGCTATCAAAATTTGCTTCTGAGAACGAATATTTGGAATTAAAAAAATCAGCTACGTAAAACATTTGTTTTTCTTTGTTATATCCATAGATCAACATATCATGCGGGGCATGCACTTTTCCAAAATTATCATAGGCAGCAATGTAGTATTGATCTATGCTTAAATATACATAATTGTCTTCATCAATTGCATCAATAATAAACTGTGTTATATCGTCACACCACTTTACTAAAACCTTCTTATGGTAGTGGTGTAATTCAAACAATCGATAGTATTCTCTAAAAACAGGCGTATAAAATTGTATGTAAACCTCTGGAGTCTCCCAGGCTACTAGCTGGACATGATTATGACAAAACCACGGAAAAAAAACGTCTTCTTGAGTGCTAAGAATAGCAGTCATGTTTGCAAACGCAGGAAGTGAAGTAATCATTGGATATTTAATCGGTAACCCTTTTTCTGTTGGCATCCTTATCTTCCTTTCTTAATCCGCTAGATTTATTACTAAATATTTAATTTAGACCAATTTTTTTCTATCATATCAGAATTTACCCTATAATGAAAAGGCTTTCATAATTGAACAACTAAAGCGCAGTGTAGTACATTAGATATCTGTCATCATCACATTTCAAATAGTTATACTACAAGTGTATTTTCAATCTGGGACCGTATACTATATTTACAAAAGAACATCCTCGGCACTTTGCAACATGCTTAAAATACGATATCCTTTAGCCTCTTTATTCAAACTCTTCTTTACGCCCACCTCACTTAATGTTAGATTTTATAACATATTATTATGAAAGCGAGTGGGTTGAAGATGGATCTGCAACAGTTATTGACTATCCCCATTCTCTCCAGCGCAAAGGTTATCGCCGGACATCGCGGCCTTGATCGCTTGGTGCAATCGATTAATATTATGGACGCACCAGATATTGTCCAATTCCTGAAGCCGGGAGATATGCTGCTGACCAACGGTTATATCCTGAAGGACCGCCCCGATGCGCATCTTGCATTCATTACAGACATGCATGCAATTGGTTGTGCAGCGCTTGCTGTCAAGACACAGCGTTTCTCTCTTGAATTATCTCCGCAACTGCTTGAGACAGCCAACAGACTGGGCTTCCCAATCATTGAGCTGTCGGAGATAGACAATACACTCGGTGAGATATTTCAACATTCGATCAGTGCCATCCTTCAGAACAAAACCCATGAGTTGCACTACGCCTTATCTATTCACAAGCAATTTTCCACGATGGTGATGCAGGGAAAAGGCATACCATCCATCGTAGATACGTTGTCTCAGTTGCTATCCTCACCTGTACTTCTGCTTGGTTCGAAGAAGCAGATTACGGCAAGCTCCCATTATGCACAACAGATGGATCACCAGTCTCTCGCCGCGCCCTTACTGACATTTATTGATGAGCACCCTTCCTTCCACACCGCAATCTCGATCTGTCTACTTACTGCTGATAAATATCGACATGCTGAACTTCATCCCATCTTCACGGATCGGCACGAGGGTTATTTGATCTCACTATACGACAGTTCCGCAAGCTCTAAGCTCTCCACTCTGGCACTGGAACAAGCCGTCAATGTGATCGGTCTGGAGTTAACCAAGAAGCAAGCCGTCAAGGAGCGCTCCCGCCGGTACAAAAATGAATATTTCTCCGATCTCATTCAAGGCTTCATTCGTTCGGAACAAGAAGCGCTGCATCGCGGCAAGAAATATGGGCTGCAAACCAAAGGCAGTTCCGTTCTCATCATCGCCAAAAAGGATGAATCCTTAGCGGGCATATCTAAGCAAAACTCTACATCCTCCGGGGAAGAGCGGTTCATCTCGGAACGAGATGCTAATTATGAGCTGATTAAACAGGAATTTGCCCGATTGGATCTCTCCTTTGTCATGTTCACAAAGAACGACCAGTTCGGCATACTTGTCTTTTTGGCCGAATCGTCTTGGGACGAACACACCGTGGTTCAGCAGCTTGAGCGGATGGCGAGCAATCTGTATACAGAGTCGCAGCTCAGCCTATCCTTCGGCATAGGTAATTCCTACACGAATGTATTGGATATTGGACTCTCCTACAAAGAAGCAGTCAAGGCGCTCCAGTCCGGCTATCAGATGCGAAAGACCCGCTTCGCTCATTCCTATCAAACCATGGATATAAGCCGTCTTTTGCGTATGATTCCCCACGATGAGATGCTGCAGTTCCATCACGAAACCTTTAAGCCCTTCAACGACCGAGATCCAAACGAGCGTAACGAGCTTATGAAAACCTTGTCCTCCTTCTATGAGAATCACTGCCAGATCGTCGATACGGCGAAAGAGCTGTTCGTACATCGCAATACCGTGATCTATAGATTGGAGAAATGCGAGAAACTAACCGGCAGGAACATTAAGGACCCGATGGAGAGCCTTCGCTTCCGACTTGCCTTCGCACTTGAGTCCCTTCTGAATGTTAATCCAGCTCCTAGTGAAGCTAATCATACGTCTTAAACCGAGAATGTGTCATGTATAATGACACGTTCTTTTGTTTCCTTTTCATATTCAATTCATGTTCAATCTTCATTTGTGCATTTTAACTGATTTAATTCTATTTTTATGTTCAGAGTAACTAATGACAATGATGCAAACAGTCTATATGATTAGGAATATATTCATTAATGTCATGTTAATTAACATCAAATCACATCAAGAAACGAAAAAACATCAGGCTGTAGGAAAGGGGCTACCTATCATGGCTATACAGATACAAGGCGTATCCAAATCATTTGTCAGTGCAACCGGAGAAGATATTCAGGTCCTGGCTGAGGTTTCGATGCAAATCAAGAAACAGGAATTCTTCAGTATCGTGGGACCGAGCGGTTGCGGCAAAAGTACGATTTTCAACATTATCGCAGGTCTGCTTAAGCCAACAAATGGCAAGGTTATCGTCTGTGGCGAAGAGATCGATCAGACCACCGGTCATGTCGGTTATATGATGCAGAAGGACCTGTTACTTCCTTGGAGAAGCATCCTGGACAATGTCACGCTAGGCTTGGAAGTGAAGGGCATGTCCAAAAAGGATCGCGGCGATATTGCCATGGATTATCTGGATCGTTATGGCCTAGCTTCATTCGCAGGAGCCTATCCCTCTACACTATCAGGCGGTATGCGCCAACGTGTAGCCCTCATTCGTACCCTCGTTACCCAGCCCGATATTATATTACTGGACGAACCCTTCTCCGCACTTGATTATCAGACCAGACTCATTCTGGAAGATGAGATCTTGTCTATCCTGAAATCCGAGGGCAAGACAGGCGTCCTGATCACACATGACATCGAGGAAGCGATTGCCATCTCCGACCGCATTGCCGTTATGAGTAAAAGACCAACAACCGTGAAGCAGGTGTATGACATTGGTCTCGCCTCGCAATATGGCTCAGCACTGAAAGCCCGCTCCGACCACAAGTTCAAGCAGTATTTTGAATCGATCTGGTCAGAGCTTGATATCCAAATGGGGAGGATCAGCTAATGAAGAGCACATCACCTGAAGTTACCCTTGCCGGAAAGCCTGCTGGAGTTACGAAGAGCAAGAGCAAACGCAGACAGTCTACCTTCTCCAAAGAATGGCTGATGACGATGCTGTGGCGGTTCATTATTGTTGCGGTCATCCTAGTGATATGGGAATCCGCCGTTCGCTTGGAAATGGTTAACGGTTTCCTCATGGGATCACCAAGCGCCATTCTTGATGCCGCCATCACGATGGCCAGCTCAGGGCAACTGCTTACAGACGCGTTTGCAACGGTGAATGCCACCGTTATCGGATTCGTAGCCGGAAGCTTAATCGGCTCATTGGCAGGACTGCTCATGTGGTATTCCAAGTCCGTTGCCCGTGTGCTCGATCCATTCATTGTAGCCATGAACGGCATCCCGAAGATTGCCCTAGCTCCTATGATTATCATCTGGTTTGGTTCAGGCATCTTCTCCAAGATTGCTCTGGCCTCCGTAGCAACATTTATCGTAGCGCTATTATCCGCCTACCAAGCGACTCATCAAATCGACGAATCCCAGATTAATCTGATGAAATCCTTCGGTGCAAAGAAATCACAAATTTTCCGCAAAATTATCGTTCCTTCCTCTCTGCCATGGATCATCTCAGCCTTCCGGATCAATATCGGTTTGGCATTGGTATCTGTCGTAGGTGGAGAATTCATCTCTTCAGATAAAGGACTTGGACACATGGTATTCGTCGAAGGTAACCTGTTCAACCTTCCGGCCGTATGGGTCGGCGTGTTCATGCTTATGCTGGTCGCCATGCTCCTCTACACCTGTGTCGGTTATATTGAATCCCGTCTCCTTCCATGGAATGACAACAAGACCAGCAGCAAATCCACATCTGTATAGCTGACCTACAACGATTAAAGGGGACTGATGACTAATGCGTACATTCAAAAAGATAGCTTTTCTAGCAACCATGACGGTTATATTGACTTCACTGCTCAGTGCATGCGGCAGCAATGCCACAACACCTGCGAGTGGCGCAGGTGCATCTGATAGCGGGGGGCAAGCAAATACGCAGGTAGACAAAATTATGGTGTCCGAAGTTTATCACAACCTGCTCTACCTTCCCTTGTATGTAGCGAACAACCAAGGTTTTCTAAAGGAGAATCGTATTGAGCTATCTTCCATCCGTGCTGCCGGAAGTGGTCCAACGGCATTGTCTTCGGTGATCTCAGGCGAGTCTGCGTTCTCCTTCCACGGTCCTGAGCATGTCGCATTTGCTAATGCAAAGGGCGGAGATGCTCGCTCACTGGTTCTTCTATCGGGTAGCGCTCCAGTATGGGCAGTTGCGCGAGAAGGCGTAACCGTGAACTCGACAGCAGATTTCAAAGGTAAAACCATCGTTGTGGGCTTGGCACCTACAAGTTCCAACAGCTTACTGCGGAAGTTATTCGCTGACAACAACATCGATATTGACAAGGACGTGACGATTACTGAGGTTCAGAATGGTTCCGAGCTTGGTGCTGTATTAGCAGGCAAAGCTGACATTGCTATCGTTTACGAGCCGCAGCTGGATCAAGGCATTGCTGAGGGACTGCATATTGTCCATGATTTCACGAAGGATTATCCTGACTTCGCCTTTGCAACGATGAATACAACCGCAAGTTTCATTGAAAAGAATCCTGATCTCACCCAGCGCTTCGTTACCTCTATTGAGCAAGCCCTGGACTACATTCAATCGAATCCTGAAGGCGCAAAAGCAGTTGCCGTGAAGGAATTCCCGAATCTGGACAAAAACGTCGTGGAGCAAGCGGTACAACGCATGATCGACAGCAAGGTATATCCTGCGGAAGGACTCATCAATGAATCGGCCTTCGAGACCGCAATCGATATGCAACGCTTCATCGGCAATCTGAAGGAAGACCTCGCTTACGAGGAGATTATCGATTCAAGCTTCACCACCAAATAGAGAGAGAAAGGGTGATTACTCTGAACCAGGACGACTATCTCACACACCGCCGTACAGAAAGCACCAAATATGCAGACGGAGTTATTACAAGCGAGGAGCTTGCCCTATTTACAGCAGACTTGGAGCTGATTCGAAACTTCAAGTTGCCAGAAGAAGTAGGGCCCAATCCCCCACATAGGAGCGTGCCTCTGCGATGATTACGAAACCACTTAACGAGCTGACGATTGCTGAAGCCGCAACACTGATTAAAAATAAGTTGATATCTCCTGTCGAGCTTACAAAATCCTATTTGAATCGCATTGAGAAAGTAGAGCCTGCTGTGCAAGCCTTCGTTACGGTCACCGCCGAACAGGCTTTGCAGGCCGCAAGAGAGTCTGAACAAAAACTGATGAATGACGAATATCTCGGTCCTCTGCACGGCATTCCCTATGGAGCCAAAGACATTATCCATACCGCTGGCATACGCACCTCGGCCGGATCAAGTACCTTTCCAGACTTCGTACCTGGAACGAATGCAACTGTGATTAATAAGTTGCAAGCTGCAGGCGCTATCCTGCTCGGCAAGACAACAACGACGGAATATGCCTTTCAGGGAGGAGAACCGCCAACCCGCAACCCATGGAATCTAGAACATACCCCAGGCGGTTCCAGCTCCGGCTCTGCCGCTGCAGTAGCGGCAGGCATGGCTTCCTTCACACTCGGAACACAGACCTTTGGATCTCTGCTTAGACCCGCAGCTTACAACGGATTAACCTGTATGAAACCCACTTACGGCAGGGTTAGCCGTAATGGTGTCATTACAGCCAGTTGGAGCCTGGATCATATTGGCGCCTTCACTCGATCCGCACAAGATAACGCAATCGTTCTGGAATCAATGGCCGGGCAAGATGAGCTGGACTCCTTCACGCTTCCTTATGGCAAGCCAGACTTAAAAAATGCTCTTGAGCATCCTATTTCAGAAATGGTGATCGGTCTCCCGAGCAACTTCTTCCAAACCGATGAACCAGCGATCTTGTTAGCGGTAGAGTCGGCAATCGCTGTGCTTGAGAAGCTGGGCATGCAATGGAAGAAAGTTGACCTGCCTTCTTATATGGAAGAGACCATTGCTGCTCATCGTACGGTTATGCGGGCAGAAGCTGCCGCCTTCCATCAGGAACGCTTCGCGGAAGCCTCTGATCGTTACGGCCACACGATGCGGGAGCAGCTTGAGCTCGGTTACCAGACGCGTGCCGTTGATTATTTACAGGCACAACGTATCCGAACGATATTCCGGAGCGAGATGATGTTGTTGTTCGATGAAGTGGATGTGTTATTGACTCCATCAACACCCTATGTGGCCCCATATGGCTACAAGACGGGCAGCCCGATTTTCAACGGACCGTTCACCAATACGGGTCTACCGTCCATCACCGTACCCATCGGGTTTGATACCACCTCAGGGAAGCCATTACCTATCGGCATGCAGCTTGCTGGTCCACTTATGCGAGAAGACCGCTTGTTGTCCATTGCTCATCATTATCAGCAGGCTACGAACTGGCATCAGTTAACACCAATCATACACACTCATTAGGAAAGGAATGACCGCTACGATGTCTACCATCATACATGCAAGTGCAGCACCCAAGTTCCCACTTCCTTTCTCCCATGCTGTCCGCGCAGGAGATTTAGTCTACGTCGCAGGTCAAGTAGGTGTCGATCCACAGACGCTTGAGCCTATCGGCGGCATTAAGGAGCAGACTGAGCAGTGTATTCGTAATATTAAGGTGATCCTGCAAGAAGCCGGACTTACACTTGATCATATTGTGAAGGTAACCACTCATCTGGCCCGAGTCGAGGATCAGTCCGAATACAACGAAGTGTATGCGCGAATGATTAAGCAGCCCTATCCCGCCCGCATTACCGTATTTAGCGGGTTAGGCCCTTATTTAATCGAGATGGAAGTGTTGGCGTATGCGCCTTCCATTCGAGGAGAGTAACACATCACCAAAGAGCACCTGTAGCCATAGATGGGTACAGGTGCTCTCTTTGTCTAGAAACGCGGTTCTCTTTAGAAAAACGGGTTTCTTTTCGTATTCCTATGTTGTTTTGAAGCGAGATGATTCCTCGGCAAGTTGTTTGGTCAGTTCATCAATTCTCTGCACCATATCTGTCAAATGTTCAGTCATGCCGGACTGTTCCTGCATGGTTGCTGTGACTTCCTCAACAGAAGCCGACACCTCTTCACCGGAAGCAGACAAGTTCTGTGCAGCTCCAATGACGTCATCCTTATCACGTTCAATCGATTCGATCTCCGTGGCAATAGCCTGAACCTGGCTCATCATCTCATTCATATTCTCGGTGACAAAATTGAATGTCTCCTTCGTCTGGCTAACGCTGCTCTTATGCTGTTCCGCAATCGCTTCAATAGCCTGAACACTTCGGTTATTCTGCTCCACGTGATCAATGGTCTGCATTACGATTCGGTTGATATCCTCCGATTGAGCTGTCGTCTGCTCTGCCAGCTTGCGAATCTCAGAAGCAACGACGGCGAAGCCACGTCCCTGATCACCAGCTCTCGCCGCCTCGATTGAAGCATTCAACGCAAGTAATTTCGTCTGATTTGCGATCTCGGCAATCGTTCCTGTAATCTGGTGAATGCCCGAGGAACTTTCGGCGAGTTGCACTGTAATTTTGGAGATGTTGCCAACTTCAATCTCGTTCTGCCCGTTCACCGCAATGAGTGCATCAATAACTTCATGATTATTTTGGAAAGCATCCGTAATTTCATCTGCCTTGAACTTCACTGCCTGCGACATTCCATTCACGTTCGCAATCTTGTTACCCACATTCATGAATTTGTCCACAATGGCTCCCGTATCGTTCGCCTGGGACTCCATAGCTCGTGAAATCTCAAATGCTGTTGTCGTTGTTTCGGCAATCGTGGTCGAAGTTTGCTGAGTGGACTGTTCCAGCTCGGATGTACTTGTTTTCAGGATACCGATGGAATGGTTCATGCTGGAGATCAGCTGTTTATTGCCTGCTGCCATGGTATTGAAGCTGTCCACCAATTGTTTGAATTCTCCGCTATATTTACCTTGAGCCTGCACCGTCAGGTCGCCGCCCGCAAGCTGTCTGAACAACACAGTTAGTCTTGTAATTGGTCTGGTTACCAGCAAAGAGATCAGGATACCGGCTACGACGGAAACCGCAATCGCACTAAACAGAACAATATACATCTGTTTTGCCATCGCACGCAAAGGCTTCTGCACATCACTCATTTTATCTTCAACAACGACGGTCCAGTCGGATCTTGGAATTTTGGAGTAATACGCCACTTTCTCATCTGTGCTAATCTCCCCTTGCTGTAGTTCAGCGTTTGGAGCAAGATCAATCAATGATTGGTATTCGCCGGACTCCATCTTCTGGCCTGCCAATTTCTCATCCGCTGAATCGTAGATGACCGTACCTACACGGTCCAAAATGATCACTTTTCCCTCATCATTAATATTGATATTTTGTAGCTGATTAACGAAGAACGAGGTGGATGCCGCAGATACGAGCACTCCCTGTACTTCTTGATTCTCATTGTAGATTGGCATGGCAAAAGCCGTACCAAGTTGTCCTGAGGACTTGGCTACAATCCCTTCACTAATCACGTTTTTACCCTGAATTGCTTCTTGGAAATATGCCCGATCTCCGCGTTCCGCCTTGATAACTGCCGGATCATTCGCTGCAATAATAATGCCATTCCGATCCAACAAAATCAGACTGTTGTTACCTTCCATACCTGCCAGACTGTCCGCGAGAATACCACTTGCCTTATCCAGCAGTTCATTGTTTTCCGAGAAAAAGTTCTCACCTTCCTGCCCATCCGTATTCCGAATCTCCAGCAGATCCTGGAAGGTACGATGTGTTGTGATCAGAAAGGTGGATTGTTCTTCCAAACTTAGTGAAGCATACAACCCTGCCCCCACCCGATCCGAGGTTGCCTTAATTTCATCTTTACTTTTGTCGAGTGTAATAACTGCCGCTACGCTGTAACACACTACCGCAGTTACCGCCAGTACGATACACACCAGCAGACTGATCATAAGTGGTAGTTTGACTCTGAACGACATGTTGCGCATGCGTTCTCTTGCCTTGCTAAATACCATGATTACATTCACCATCCATTTTCATTTTCATCATTATGAAGTCCAAATTCTATGTATCTACTTTATATCGGTCGATATCAAATAATCTGTAAGCTGTTTCGCCAGTTATACTAGGTCAAAGGCCACTGCAAACGATTGGAAAATGAAGACTTTGGGTTAATACAAAATATGACATCGACATCGTATAATATATGAAATACATATCGTGCAGGAAGAGGGACAACGCATTGAATCCGAAAATGCCTACTATATTAAATGTCGAATAGGAGAAGTGATATGGTAAAAACAGCATTACCCACGCTATTAAATGTCGTGCGCATTTTATTAAGTGTAAAACTGATCTATGTGATCGTGTCCTTTATCGTGTTCCTCATTGACTTCAACCAGAACATGGAGGCCTATCTGGGTTTCTTACGCAAAGGAGATGATCTGGCTTACGCCTCTGGCGTAATCTTAGCCAGAATGTTGTTTATCATCGGTCCCAGTCTGCTCGCTGTTATATTCATCACCAAAAGAAAGTTCAAGCTCACCGTGACGTTTCTGAGTCTGGCGCTATTCGTTTCCATTCCGAATGAGAGTAACCTGTTCACCCTGATTCATCTCTTCGCCCTGCTCATCGTGCTTTTGCATCGTCCAAGCAAGATGTATCTGAAACGAAAGGATACCCCTGTCAATGAAGCCGTAGTTGAACCGAAGAATTAATTCAAAAAGGGGATCACATGACATTGAAGTCCAGAAAAAAAGGTAGAGCGCACAAGATATGATGTCATAATAAAAAACAAGGGCGTTCCTTAGTATTAAAGGAAGGTCCTTGTTTAATGTCACTCACTATACAAAGTGATTGTGAGATTTACAATTACAGTGCAGCTTGATAAATTTGTACTACATCTTCACGCTGCAAGTTTTTGAAGAATCCGAACGGACCGAATCGCATCGCTTTATCAGCCATCACATCAATCTGACTGTCGTCGATGTCATAGTCAGCCAAACGGCTAGGGGCACCAATTGAAGTCCAGAATGTACGCAGCGCTTCAATGCCTTCTTCAGCCACTTGTTTGTCCGACTTTCCAGTAGGATTAATATCAAATACATTAACAGCCATACGTTTGAATCGATCTACATCCACATCCAGATTATGTTTCATCCAGTGTGGGAAGAGGATTGCAAGGCCACCCCCATGCGGAATGTCGTACACGGCCGAAACGGCATGTTCTATATTGTGAGAAGCCCAATCTCCGGCAAGACCCATATTCAGGACATCGTTAAGCGCCATTGTTCCACAATAGAGAATGGTTTCACGCAGTTCATAGTTTTCCGGATCTTTAATCAGACGAGGGGCTGTATCGATAACGGTACGAAGAATCGTCTCACAGAATCCAAGCTGAACCGGTGTATTCGTATCCAGATGGAAATAATGTTCAAACACATGAGACATCATGTCTACCATGCCGTATACAGTCTGATCCAGTGGTACGGTGTATGTGTACTCCGGATCGAGAATGGAGAACGCTGGGAAAGAATACTCGCTGAACCATGCCCATTTTTCCTGCGTGTCCTGATTGGTTATTACTGAACCGTTGTTCATCTCGGAGCCTGTCGCTGCCATCGTTAGAATTGTCCCCAGCGGAAGTCCGCCTTCCGGGGTTGCTTCACGCACAACAACATCCCACATGTCTCCATCGTAATTGGCTCCTACTGCAATGGCTTTCCCACAGTCAAGTACACTGCCGCCGCCAACCGCAAGAACCAGATCAATGTTATGTGTTCTGCATAGTTCTACACCCTTATGAACCGTAGACAGACGAGGGTTCGGTTCCACACCAGCCAGTTCCGTAACCTCTGCTCCGATCTCATTCAACTGGCTGATTACCTGATCGTACAGCCCGCTACGTTTGATGCTTCCACCACCATATACAAGCAAAATACGTTTTCCGTATTTTGGAACTTCGGTTTGTAGTGCTTGAAGTTGCCCTTTGCCAAAAATCAGCCGGGTCGGATTATAAAACTGAAAAGATCTCATAACGTATGTTCCTCCAAAGAAGTCTGAAATTTTGTGCATCCACCATTATAGTTCTCTTTATTCGTAAAAACAAATACAGGCAAGAAGGAGATAACCGATGAGTATGGAGTCTGTCATGGCTAAACACTGTTTTCCTGGACAAAAAAGCTCCTGCCAGCAAAGCGGCAGGAGCTTACATCACAGGGATTCAATATAACCATCGCATGCTTCCATAACATGCATGGTCTACATCCCCTCAGATATTAAGAATTCGGCACTTAGGTTCTACCCCAGATCGGCAATCCGCTGTCCAATACGTGGAAACAGCCCAAAGGCATTCTCGTAGAAGACTTTATCATGATGCTGTTCCGGTACAAGTCGGCGGACAAATTCGGCATACAGATCGATTGGCGCAAGCGGCCAGTCGGTGCCAAACAGCATTTTCTCGTAATGATCCGAATAGACCAAGGCCCGGCGGAAATGATCCATGAATAAAGGTTCGTTCATGAACCGTTCAAAATGAGGCCGATCCCCCACCACAAGACCGGACAAATCCGCGTACACGTTAGGATTCTTCGCCACCACTTCAGCTGCATCCATTACCCAAGGATCACCCAGATGACAGATCATGAAGTTCACACCGCGCTGCTGCAAGGCTAATTCATCCACCGTTAATGGATGCGAATACTTGAGCAACCCATTCATCGAGTACGTGTCTCCAGTATGAATCACAACAGGCAAGTTGTACTTGGCTGCGAGTTCATAGACCGGAGTATAGATTTTGTCATACACATAGTGATGATAGTATCCGGCATAGAGTTTGATTCCGGCTACCTCGGGGGATTGCAGTCTAGCTTCAATCCGGTCCAGCTCGTCCTGAGCGTTTTTACCGTCTAGCGCATTAGGGTTGATGCCCACGCATTCCATGAGGAATGACGGAACCTCCTCTTCCAGGTCAAGTCCCATCGGGTTAGGGGAACTGGAATCCGGGAACGCTCCCTTCGTCTGCTCCGTAACCCCCATTCCGATACCCAGAATGACGTCGTTTTTATCAAACTCCGCTTTAAGACCAGCGGCAGAGTAATCCACTTTCGACAGATCGATTGCTGTTCGGTGAAAGCTGTCGATGTCCGACAGATGAATATGAATATCAATGATCGGCATGTGAAGCCTCCTTTTCATCGGTAGAAGATACAAAATTCAGTTTGAGAAGGTCATGCACATCCGCTGAACTCAGCGGGATCTGTCCCAGAACCAAATATGTCGGCTCCGTCCAGACCGTCTCCCCCTGCTGGAGTGTCAGATGATGATTCACGTTCAGACCCGTCACCTGATTATTGGCAAACCCCCACGCACTCTGATTCGGGTAACGATGGACCGCATGCAGCATGTTCTCACGCGAAACCGAACCTACTCGCAAAAGGTCTTCAAGTGGCAGGCCCAAATCCACCTTGCCCAGCGGGAATCGATCTTTACCCGGTTGTTCTATCCAACCTTCCGCAAATACAGATGAAGGCTGGAGGAAACGTTCCTCCGCAAGCGAGTAATCCGTCAGCGTCAGGCCGCTTTCGTTTGTCACGGCAAGCAGCGTACATAGCACAGGAACACCAGGGAGCATCAGATAATGCTGGTGGATCGTGATTCCCCGATTCGCTTCATGCTTCTCAATCCGGGTAGTCAGCTTTATGCCTTTCCAGACGTTGCCGTATTGATCCTTCTGCTCTGTCCAGGAAGCGACTCTTTGTTCCAACTGCCGGCTGAAACCATTCATGCCCGGAATCCCCACACCCAGTCCGCCGTACCACGGATTCCACCACGAGCGTGGAGCCGGTTCAGGATACGAGCTATCCAACCATTCTTCTCCTGCATATTTCAGAGAGTGTACTACACTCCCGAATTCAGGAGCAACGGCGATCGACAATACTCCATTGTCTACGGTATACAAAGGTCCAGATGAACCTTCTTCAATCTTCTGCTTCACCTCTGTTCCGCTCTGCGGGAACCAAAGGGCAGTTCGCTCCTGAATCCGATCTTCGCCCCGGTATAGCCCACGAACTTTCCAACCACTCACGTGCTGGTCTCGGTCCGCTTCGTCTGGTGAAAATGTCAGCTTGGCGGAGTTTAGGTTCTGCTCCGGACTGAATTCCTCAGCATTGGCCATAACCTCCTGTTCACCACCCTGCTGTACATACAGCTCCAGCTTGCCCGCAAGCGGAACCAGTTTGTGTTCAGTCAACGTTGCTTGTAGCACTTCCGGGGCAAATGGATTCCCCTCACTCAATGTGAGATCCAGATGACTGTCCAGCAACGGAATGATCGGGTTACGCTGCTTCTGTGCAAACGCACGGAAATCCGACCATTTGGCAAACGTGTTCAAAGCATATACAGTTGCTTTTGTCCGCACAACGGCTCCTGCGGGAATACGGCCAAGCTCATGCTGAAACCCCAGCGTGTATTCCGGGCGAAGCAACTTCAGAGAAGGGTCCCAATAGATACCGCTGGCACCATACTCCTCCTTACAGAACAGCCAGTTCTCCGTGATTTGGGCGCTGTCCCAATGGCTCGGATCGCCAGCGTAAGAATCCCCCATATCCACAAAACGATCTTGATACGGGAGAATTAACCGGTTTCCGTAAAACCCGAAGTTGTTCATTAGAAACAGGTCTTCTTCCCAAGCGGTACCTCGTGTATTTTCAACCTCGTGGTGGAATTCGGCGATTCCATTCGCAGACAGCTTGACCACGGACTTGATCTGCAAGCCAGGGAAATCCTCTGAGTCATACAGTGCTTCAAGAACCTGACGTTCACCTTCGGGATAAATATTCACTTCTTTTGCTTGTTTCTTGGATAACTCTTCGGCAAACGGCTTACCCAGCTTCGGATAAGTCCACCAGAATGAATGACGGGAGCCCGGGTATTCAATCCACATGTTATTATCTTGTTTGCTCATATGAAGGGAGAATGCGCCATTCACAGCCACCCATTGATCCTCAATCTGCCCGCCATATTTCCCTTCGATTCCCTTCATCAGTACAGAAATTTTGCTTGTAAAAGAGATCGCATGGTTCCCCGCTGGGACAGCCGTCACTTCTACTTCTTGGGAATAGAGACCATACGAACGCAAGGTGAAAGGCACTGGCACAGACATCTTACCTTTGGCAGGCACCGTAAAGCGCACCGAACGCTCCGCCCATTCAAGGAATTCATCCTCAGGCAGGTCCAAGCTGAACTCCGTTTCTGCATCCACATTATTTTCCACGTTCAGAACCAACTCAGCCGGGATGCCTGGATAGAGTTCCTTCACAGGCAAGACGGTCTTGATCTTGGCCGGAAATTTCGGGGCAATACCCAACCTGAACTCCGCTTTCTTACCGCCGATCAACCATGTGCTGGCAACCACAGGATGCGTTTTATTGTTATTCTGTTCCTCTGAAATCGGATCAAGGTGAAACTCACCTTCCACGATGATGGTTTCTCCCGGAGCCACTGCTCGTGCAACGTCCAGCGCAAATCGAATGTTTTTGTTATCCTCACCCTTGATCTCAACCGCCAGTTCGGACGCAGAAGTGTTCTTAATGCGATAGCGAACCTTATAGCTGGAACCAAATACCAGATCATGATCGTCAACCTCTGTGGAGATTTCGTAATCCGGTGTTTCGAGGGCAGTCAGCCCGCGACCCGACTTTTCAAATGCAGCCCGCAGGGAGACATCTCCCTTTTTCCACGTGTAGTCAAAGAAATCAAAACCACGTTCCCGTCGGCCATCCGGCTCGACCACGAGTTCACGCGTGCTGTCTGCATACCAATCCAACTCCTCGAAATATGGAGCAAGTGCTTCGGTCTGCAAAATGGTAGGGATGAAATTCATCAGATGCACATTATCATCTTTTTTCTCCCAGAAGAATCCACATTTCTTGTACATCGGTACAGCCTTCGTGTTGCCTGCCCATGTGAACAGATCCAGGCGGGGCCATCCGGCCTCCACGGTCTTGCGCACAGCATTCAGGATCAGGTTACGTCCGACCTTATACCCGTGATAGTCGGGGCGTACGTTAAGCAGCGGTACATATAACGCTCTCTCGTCATAGCGGTAATGAGCAAAACTGCAGAAGCCAACAACCTCTTCCTCATGAACGGCTAGAAATGCATAAAGATTGGACGAACTCTCCATCTCACGGCGAACTGTTTCCTCTGTTCTAAGGTTGGTGCCACCTCCCCAGCTTTCGTTACTGCGGTTCCACATATCCGCAAGTGCGGCAGCGTAAGAGGGATCGTATTCAATAATATGGATTTGGTCGATAATCGAAGTTACGGTCATGTTCTGATCTCCTTCTCTTTATGTACAGGATGGTGAAGAAGCTAGTGATAGTCTTATCATACTATAATTGGAAGCATTTTCAGAGAATTAAAAATCTTTCTTTCCAACTTATATGTGCCTTTCGGAAGCTCTTGTTAGAAGCGTCAAGGATGGACGAATCTATTTAGACATGAAAGAAAAAATCCACGTCTTTTAGTTAGACGTGGATTTAGGAATATGATCAGCTACTAATTTTCAATTATGCCAATATAGAACGGACATTGCGTAGAACTGATTTCATAAATTCAGAGGTTGGTTCGGCATGCCCCGCAATTTGGACACGTCGTTGCCGCACATCAAGACTCTTCAACTGATCCGTCAAAACAACACCTGAAAATGGCAGCTCTTCTGGTAATGTAACTTCAAAAGGATAATCCTTGGCTTGGCTCGTTATGGGACATACAACGGCAAAACCCGTTATTTCATTGAATTCAAGTTCCGATAGAACAATAGCCGGTCGTCTCCCGGCTTGCTCGTGACCCGCTTGAGGATCAAAGTCAAGCCATATCAGATCGCCTCGTTTGGGAATAATCAAAGTAACTCGTTCCCTTCAGTACCAAAGTCTATTTCTTCATGTCTTGTATCCTGTTTCACTTTAGAGAGCAAAGTCTTTAGATGGTTACGTAGTTCCTCATTGGACTCTACAGGCTTGGTTTTTGGACGCAACAACAATTCATTATCTTCTGTCACCAAAATCTCGATTTCCGAGCCTTCTTCCAGATTAAGACGCTTAAGCAATTGGTTAGGAATGCGAATTGCACTGCTATTTCCCCATTTGCTAAGTGTGGCTGTAGTCATGGCAATCCCACGCCTTTCGTTTGATTGATGCTCCAATTATACCTCACCTCCCTACAGTTGTATATCTATATGATATACATGAAACAATAAAAGGATACATTGTATTCAACCATAAAATAATGATTGTACAGCCTATGATTATGAATAGATATACCATTGGTATAAAGCAAAATAAGCATATAAAAAAACCTCATTTGGTCGAAACGAGGTTTCGCAGTCAGATCATCCCCAACAATGAAAAACAGCTGTAAGCCTTAGACGAAAAAAATGAAGTCCAGACTGCCCCTGTTTTATGGAGCTATAGTCCTTCGGTAACTTACCCTTGTATTATGTGCCTTGATCTCGACTGCCAGTTCGGACGCAGAAGTGTTCTTAATGCGATAGCGAACCTTATAGCTGGAACCGAAAACCAGATCATGATCATCGACCTCTGTAGAGATTTCGTAATCCGGTGTTTCGAGGGCAGTCAGCCCTCGACCCGACTTTTCAAATGCAGCCCGCAGGGAGACATCTCCCTTTTTCCACGTATAGTCAAAGAAATCAAAACCACACTCCCGTCGGCCATCCGGCCTCCACGGTCTTGCGCACAGCAGCGTAAGAGGGGGCGTATTCAATAGTATGGATCTGGTCGATAATCGAAGTTTCGGTCATGTTCTGATCTCCTTCTCTTTATGTACAGGATGGTGAAGAAGCTAGTGATAGTCTTATCATACTATAATTGGAAGCATTTTCAGAGCATTATATCATTGCCTCGGTATCCACTTCTGTATGAAGTGTCAATGAATCCATGCAACCCTTATGTACGGGCAAACATATTGCCGCAGTATGTCCTGAAATGGATATTCATGTGAACTTTGACAAGCTCTATTCGCTATTGTTACTCTTTGTACAGGAGTGTTTCTTTTATATATAAAAAAAGATAGATTCATGGAGGGAAAGCATGACAGAATGGATCACGCAATTTATACTCTTTTTTAAAGATTTGTCATACGCAGGTCTGGTTATTGCCTTGTCGTTTGAATTCGTACCTGCTGAACTTGTACTGCCCATGGCGGGATATTGGGTGTATCTTGGGGATATGAAGCTTTGGCTGGCTATACTCGCTGGTACCGTAGGTGGTACGTTTGGACCTCTGACGTTATATGCCCTGGGACGATACGGTGGCAGACCGATGGTCGAAAAATTTGGCAAGTATTTCTTGATTCGCCCCCACCATCTGGACGCTTCCGATAAGTTCTTCGAGAAATATGGCAGCGGGGTAGCTTTCTATGGACGTTTTGTACCCGGTATTCGGACCGTGATCTCGATCCCATGTGGAATGGCTAAGATGAATGTGTTTAAGTTCAGTATCTTTACCTTCTTGGCCATGCTTCCGATCACCTCATTGTACATTTACTTAGGCTTCAAATTAGGCTCTCAATGGGAGCACGTGGACGAGATTGTTAAACCTTATATCGTTCCGGCAGCGGTTGTTTTCTTAGGTGCTTTTGGATTGTACGTGCTTTTGAAACGTTGGAAAAGAAGAACGGCTTTGAACAAGTCATAGTCTTGTTGAGTTAGGGGAAAAGAGATGGGAAGTTTGATGTTGATTCTTTGAAATAGTCTTATGAAAAAACTCATCTAATTTATATGTTATGTAAAGCCCCGCTGATTTAAAAAATCAGCGGGGCTTTATTGTGATTGTTGGGTATAGAATCGTTTAGAGATTCTCCCTTTGATATTTCTATTTATTCGAAATTATATGTCGTTGCTGCGCCAGCTGGCAAAAGATTACGTGCTGCTTCCCGAACCTGAACCGATTCTCCGGCTTGAAGGGAGACAACTAAATCCCGACTAAACTCAATCCAATCTACTCCATCCATGGAATACTCAAGAGTTGACGTGAGTGGTGCAAGTGAATTACCCGTTCTTTTCACATTTACATTAGAGGTGAATACAAAACTTTTAGCAGTTCCTGCTGGAAGATACTTGCCACCTTTCTCACGAAGCAATATGGTGAGATCCCCTGGAAATTCAGGTGGATTCACCTCATCGTACGAGGTCCAACTTCCTCCTTCATCGGATGAATACTCCATAACTGATGATATATACATGGTATCGAATTTGTTGGTACTATCATTATGATAAATAAGTATTCCTACCTGATCCGAAAAGGAGAGAGATGCTGTTTTTCCAGCAGGTATTTGATTTACTGGATCGGCTTGTAAACGAACCTGTACTCTTGCTTTACCTGGGAAAACCGGTGGATCCTGCTCATCATATGGAATCCATGTCGTTCCATTGTCTACCGAAAATTCCATTGAAGCATCAGCGCCAATGATGATATTTTTAGTTTCATCCTCAGTCAAGACTGGTTTCTCAGGAGCTGAAGGCAATGTATCTTTTACATCGATAAAAATTGATGGGGTGTACGTTCCATCTTTTAGTAGAGCTCGAATAAACAGTTGGGTGGTGTCAGTAGTTAAAAACGTTCCTGATTGCAATCTATATCGGTTACCTGCATTCTTGTCTACGGTTGCAATCGATGATGTACTTCGTCCGTTGCTTCCCCAAAGAATTTCATAAGATACTACCGAGTTCTCGTCTGTAGCTGGAGTCCATGTAATATCGCCTCCAACAGATCCGGGTGTGGCATCAGTATCCACAAAATTTAAGTTCAGAGGGATATTAGAAGCTGCCAAAAACGCTTCTTCATATGCTGACTTGATCTCTTGAATACTAGAGAATTCACTTTCAGGAAGTACATTTCTTTGGTTAAGAATGGATTGAGCAATCTCTTTACGCGCCAAGCTATTGAGCCTATCAAACGCACTAACATCAATATTTAAAATGGCTGCGTATCTTTTTAGAGTTGACTCTATATTTGCTGCATTTACAGCGTTATTCATAGTTTTAATCGCATTTGATTCATTCGCTGATGGTGCAGGATATTGTGTATTCACTGCAGAGATGATTTCTTTCACATCAGCAAATGTTGAATATGTGCCTGCTTCCACAAGAGCTTTCTGATAATGTTGTCCATTGAACTCCACCAACCCCAATTCCTGTTTCAACGGAGAAGGATACACACCAAGAATGTGCATGACTGCTTCTCCCTTTAACGGATCGATCGTGTTACCCGTTTCTATGGATAACTGTTTGGTGATCAATGAGACCACTTCGGGACCTGAGTAACTTCCATGTCCGCCAAATGAATGGGCACTTGGAGAACCATTTTGTTCTGTAAATTTAATCTTTAGAGCATCTTTTACGTAGGTCCAGTCTAATCTATAAGACGTTCCATCTCCCAATGTTACCGGGTCAAAATTCAGATTCATAATAGGCATATTGGGAATGGTTAGATCCCAGTCAATTGAATTAATCTCAATAAATCCATATCCATAATTTCGAAGATGACCATTTTTAACTATGGCAGACGGGTTAGTTGTACTTGTAGCCGGAGGAGTAAGTAAGCCAGTGAACTGAATTCTAATCTGACTTAAGTTTGAATTCTCATAAGGAAGAACACTAATGTCATTCGCAAGATAATTCATAACGGAATGGATAAGCATCGGTTGCGTTTCCTGACCCGTTTCTCCATTTTTGAAAATGGCATACATGCTGTATGCTTTGGTCGGTTCCAGGCCTTCTATTTTATAGGTTACAGGTTGGTTAGCTGTTATAGAAAACATACCATGTGTTGAAGGCAGGTTATTAGGAAGTATTCCACTCTTCACTTGTTCAGTTGTAGGACGTACATTATCACCTGAACGAACAGCCATGTAATAGACCGTACCCGTTTTGTTCGTGGTCATCAAACCATCAGCCGAAGTTTCTGTACGGTTTTGATAACTCTTGTAAGTGTACGGATACCATGCTATTGGGTCCGGATTCGTTGGTGTTGGTGTTGTATCCGGATTAGAAGGCGTTCCTCCTCCGGAGTTCCCCGCATTACCTCCGCTATTGGAAGAATTACCGCCTCCTGAACTTGGGAGTACGTAAGCTGGATTCGATGCTCCGTTAATCGTAGCGATCTGTGTTTTTACTTTATCGTAGTTTGCAATCACTCTCTCTGGTGCTATTCCGTCTGGAAGCACTAGACGTTGAATGGAACCGTTAGCTGGGAGTGACACTTGGCTGGCACTATCTGTAATCGTTACGGACCCTATTACCCCGGTACCTTGTAGTGCAATTGTGCCAGAACCTTTAATGGTCACCGATTCGATATGACCTGTTCCAGAAATTGTTGTTTCTTTATTACCTGTATTGATCTCCAAGTTCTGGATGTGGGCATACAATGAAGTATTTTGAACACCTTCTCCTACAGTTACACTCTCATATGTGACGGATTCATCCCCCCACAATCCAGAGAGCTTGGACTCAATATGGACTTCTTTAACGACCGTTTTATTTACTGCTTCAACCCGAACATCTTCCTTGGTAACATTCATTCCTTGGAGTGACGAATGGTCGAATACGACCGTATTATTGTCTCCGCCCTTAACGTATGTTGTACCTTTTACCGTAATTTTCTCTGCGTAAAAGTCATTTTCGAGTTCCTTCGTAATTTCCAAATCGCCACTAACGTTGATATTCTTAATCGTTATGTAGTCAGCTGCAACTTTTACATTGCCTTCAATGACTGCTTGTCCGCCATCTAGTACGGTATTACCTGAGAACTCTTTTTTACCCGATTCTGCTCCCTGACCTGGCGTAAGAAGTTTTAGTTCAAATACCTTGGTGATACGACCATCTACGGTTTCAACACGAACTCCCGCGTTAGCAAGTGCAGCTACATTATTTTCCGAGAAAAGCGGTTTTAATGCTTCCGTCACACTATAATTGGTATTTCCAATCGTCACCATTCCATTTTCTATTTTCTTGATCGTTTGAAGTTTATTGATTGTAGTCTTAGAATCCATTCTTACTAAAATAGCTGCCAATTCCTGCCGAAGTACTGGTTTCTGTGGATGAAAGCTTCCATTACTTCCTGTCATCAAACCTGATGAAACAATGGATGAAACTGAGTTTTTAGCCCAAGCGGATATTTTCTGATTATCCTTAATACCTGGAAGCTCATCTTCTTGAACTGCCACTGCATCTACTTGTGTAGCTCTGGCCAAAATGGAAGCTAATTCTTCTCTTGTAATTACTGCTTTAGGACGAAATGTTCCGTTACGATCTCCATTCATCCATCCTGCTTTTTGTACCGCATTAATCGCACTTTCACTCCATGAACCAGGAGCAACATCTGTAAATGAAGAAACCACATTGTTGCTTAATTGAAGGCCCATTAATTTGGCAAGCGCGACTGCCGCTTCTTGGCGAGTTACCTCCTGTAAGGGGTGGAAATAACCCTCACGATCTCCATTCATGAACATCTTCTCTTGAGCTTCTTGAATAAGTCCCTTTGCCCAAGGCGATGCCTGTGCAACATCTTTGAACGGATCGGATGCTGCCGACACGTTGGAGTGAATTGCCGTGCTTAGCGTAAGAGCTATCGTTGCCATAGCTGCTACACCCAGTTTTTTCGAAATATCCATATTGCCTCCTAATGATTAAGTCTTTTCTCCTGATTTTTGTATAATATTGAACCAAAAGACCTATACATCATAATATGTAATTTAGCTTATAACAATAATTAATTACCAAAATATTCTGATCGTTAAGGAAAATAGTACTATTTTGTATCATTTGAGAATAGTTGAACCCAAGCTATATATCGTAGCAATTACTCCGTTGTTCCCTGTCTACACATGAAAATCTGTCATGAAGCATAAAAAAACTCCTTCCCACTCCATAATTGGATGAGAAAGAGTTATCAAAGAAACTTCACTTATCATATTATCTATATCAGTTCCTGCCTTCTTTTCAAATACACGTACAACACTACGCCAGATGCCGCACAGATCACAGCACATAAACCGATGAATCCATATCCCGCTTGAAGTCCGCGCAGCAGTCCCAACTGAGTCGTTGAACCGTACAGATTCTTCACGCCCTCAATCACCCAGCCAATCACATAGTTACCAATGACACTACCAACCCCCATCAAGGTAACCGTGAACGTAATCGCGGTGTCACTGCCATTCGGATATCTGCGTGCGATAAACGCCATAACTGTTGGATAGATCATCGCTATGCCCGCGCCAGATATTGCAAAGAAAATCGCAAGACGCTCTCCCCCTGCAAGTGCCACGAACGTACACACTCCCGAGAAAGCCGAGAACAGAATCAGTGACAGTACAAATCCGATCCGATCCGTTAGAGGACCCAGCAGCAAACGTCCAAGCGAGAACGTGAGGAAGAATGCGGACAGTAACCCCGAAGCTTTCACGGTGTCCCACGTGTAGGCTTTCTCCAGGAAGTTAACCAGCCAACCCCCAACCGCCAATTCTGATACCACGCCAAAAGAAAGAATAAGCACCATCAGCCAGATGGCTGGATCACGTGTTAACGTCTTGAGCGAGGTCCGATCTTCATGAGGAAGATCATCCCCCGGAAACTTGCTGCGCAGTGCCGCAATGATCGGCAGCAGACAGAGTGACAACATCACCAGATACATGCCGCGCCAGTCCAGTACGTGTCCGAACACACTCAACGACATCACCCCTGTCGCCAGCAAAGGCGCCACCGTTGAACTCAGCCCATAGAAGAAATGGGACAGGTTCATCATCGTACCTGTGTTCTTCACAAAGATCCGCGCACCCAGAATCGCCAAAGCAATCTCCAGCATGCCGTTACCGATGTACATGAAGAAGTACGATGAAGCAAAGAGAGGATAGTTATGAGACATGTAAATGAACACACCCGATAAGATCATCGATGCAAAAGATATGATGCTGACGGCCTTGATACCCCATTTGCGAACCAGAATAGCCGTGAACGAGCAGGCGATCAGGTACCCCAGTGCGTTCAGAGACAATAACGTCCCGAGCTGTTTCTCATCCAGATTGAAGTCGAATTGAATACGCGGAATGGCCGGCCCCTTAATATTTTCCGATATCCCGAATACGATAAATCCCAGAAAGATTGTTGCCAGTTGCATGGCGTACAGCTTGTTGAACTTTCGTTTGTTCCCTTGTGTACCTGCTTGCTGATTCAAAATAAGTTCCTCCATTGTGTCTATATAAGTTGAAACAAGGGTCATAAACTGGACACTCCAATGACAGAACAACCTTCCAATCGCTGTTATCCCCAGATTTTTTTCATTCCCTTTTGTTAAGGGAAAATCCGGTGATAAAGGCGAACGCTCCGCTTTTTCAGGTTTTTTCTGTCCTCTCCGTTACTGTTTAATGAAATAGTTCATCTTATATAAAAGGATTACTACAATTTTATTCGATCAGATGAAAGATCATCCTTCTGATCAACGTTCAGTTCCTTTACCACTGCTTCTCAATCACCTGGATGCGGTAGGTCAGGCTCTCCAGCGTCACCGCGACTAGCCCCGTAACATATTCGCGCCGAGTGTCTCTTTGAATAATCAACTCCGGCATATGCTCCAGTGGAATCATTCGATCCAAACAACCTTGCGTCAGGTCATCACGCATCGCCGGGTCCATCGTATCCCCTGTAACCACAATCGTAGCCGGGTTAATGATCGCGATGATGGATACCAGCGTCTGTACCACCAGTTCCTGCAACCCTTCCGTCGTTTTCAACATTCGCAGCTGCTCTTCCCGTGATACGCCAAAAGGTAAAAAGGACACTTCGCCCCCAAATTGCGTATTCCCGGTCAGCGGGCGACCATCAATGATAAAGCCTGCACCCGGAAAATGGTTCTCCGGAAACGTCACCACCGCGAAGTTTTTCTCTTCCTCAAACTGCTGCTGGTTATACAGTCCGTAGACCGTCAGGTTCATGTCGTTGCCAATGACCACTTCCACGTCTTCATACTGCTCCTTAAGCCTTGGCCCGAGTGGCTGATACATCAGCTTCGGTACGTCGCAAATCCCAATAACGCCGTTGTGCGCCACCCCAGGTATGCCGATCCCAATCGCCTGAACATTGTGGTGTTGTTCGATCAGGTTCGCAATTAGATCCTCTACCACCGTTACATTAATTTCTTCCAAAATGAGCGTCTGTTCGTCCGCCATCTCTCCGTTCAGATTGGCATATGTATGTGTAATGGAGTGAATACCGCCCTCTGTTCGAATAATTAGGCACAGCACACTGGCGTAGTCCGCATTGAATTGATATCGACTCGCCGGTCTTCCCCCACTCGATTCGTCTGGACCCAGATCGATAATCTCACCCGTTTGGAGTAATTCGTTAAGGATTGTGCCGCATGTCGCTACGCTTAGTTTTGTCAGGTTCGCAATGGAAGCCTTCGTGCCTACGCCCATTGATCGGAGCGTGTTCTTCACCAATTCAACGTTAATGCGCTTCACCTGCTGGGTGTTGTGTGATGTGGGTAGCATAGTTAGTTATATGCCTCCTTTCGTTCATTTCGAACCATTCAATGAATGTTTTTAAAAGTGTTTTAATAATTGAAGTGTAGGGGGATTTGGGAGGAAAGTCAATGCTAAATTGAGAGCGATAAACGTATGGACGGGAAAGCAAAAAGACAGTTCAAGATCATCTAATATCATCCTGCACTGTCCTTTTAGTTAAGGTAGTTTATGTAGACTGGCTTATGTGATTGGCCAAGATGCTCTTCTCCAGTCGAACTTCAAATAACTTTCGGTTCAGATCCTGTTCCATGGCATGAAGGTGATATGCTGCTTGTTTCACCGTATCCATGTCTAGCACACCTGCCTGCTTCGAAATTATCTCCATGGCGTCTAGGATGAGTTTATTGCATGTGACGAGTTGATCAACGTAATCGTCTTCTTGTTGGACGAGTTGTGCATACTGCGAAGACAGGTCTTCGCTGTTGGTACTTGTCATGTTAATCTCTCCTTTGTTAAAAAGAGATTAACATAGACTAAAGGCGAAAGTGGTACGCGAAGACGTACAATTGAAATTAATAATTTTGTACAAAAGCGCATTAACAGTTAGAGCGCTATATTAATTCTTCTTCAAAATCAATAATGATCTTCAGATTTAATTCTCCCAAAAGACTCTAGTTGTACAAATTTAGACTTAAAAAAATTTGGATCTAATTTCCTTTTCACTAAATTAAAAAATCTATCATCATGGGTAGCAATTATAACCTGCTTGTCCAGTTCTGTTGTGATTATTCTTAACAGGTCTATAAATGAAAGTAAATTTATACTATCTAAATGTTGGATCGGGTCGTCCATAAAAATAGTGTTATAACCATTATTACTTTCAAGAGCTTTAGCTAAAAATATACTTAAAGAAAGTATATTTACTTGGGCAGAACTAAAGAATAGTATTGGAGACTCTTCTTTTGTTTTTTCTTTATTCAAGGCTGAAACCATTAAGCCTAATTGACTATCCTCTTGTTGTATTATTCTAAATTCAATATTGGTGAAGTCGGGGTGAGGCTCTATCATTTGATATATTTTGTTGATTGTTGCTAAATTAAATTTTGTTTCTATTTGTTTTTGAATATGCTCTTTGCCAGTTAAAACTAATGAATTTGTATCTCTTAATAACTGATCAACATATTCTTGTTCAGCCAATAAATCATTTAAGATATTTTTTTTCCTTATCCATAACTCATTTTTTTCTAGAACATCGAGATTGTTAATAGCTTCTTTACACACCTGTATTAATTTATCATTTTGGGATTTAGTTTCATTTTTTTGTGATATAAATTGCTCTAAATGATTCAGAGAGACATCATCTACATCAAGGAGCAGTTTGTATTCAGTGAAAAATTGGTTTTTGATATTATTTAATTCATGGTTTAATACATCAATTTGATTAACACTGTTAACAATATTTTCATAATTCTTACCTTCTAACTCCTTTAAAAAATTATTGTAATTTTTAATTGTTTCATTTAAACCTAAAGTTTCGGTAACTAGTAAAGCATTAAAAGAATCTTTCATTTGTGTTAGTGTCTCAATGAAATTCTCATTTTCTAACAATTCATACTCCTGTAATAAAATTCTTCTGTATTCATTAAACTCTTTATTATTTAAAAGATCAGAGATTTGATTGTTAATAAATTCAAAGTTACTTTTCAATTTAGTTAATTCATGTTTCTTACTTATTATTATATTTTTCGTAATTTCTATAGAATTTTCAATTCCACCTATTGTCTCTTTCATTCGCTCAAGATTTAAATTTATTTCATGTGAAACTAAATTAAGCTTTTGACGAGTCTCCTCGAAATAGTTTGATTTATTATAGCGACAGATTGTAATATGAAGTGCGACACCCGCTGGAAATAAATAAATAATGGCCCATGGCCGGATTCGTGTAGAATGAAGTCACCACAACAACCATTCACACAAGGAGAATCCACCATGAGCTACAGACATCTTAGCATAATCGAGCGCAGCAAGCTAGAAATCCTCCATCGGCAAGGTCAAAGTTCAAGAGGCATCGCAAAAGAATTAGGAAGACATCCTTCGACGATTTGTCGTGAATTGAATCGTGCTACTTCATCGCAAGCCTATCAGGCAGAACAGGCTCAGAGCGCGTATGAGGAGCGTCGTAAGGCTTCTGTCTCACCTGGTAAATGGTCCGAAGTCTTAGCTATTTCCTTGGAGGAAAAACTGCAAGCCACGTGGTCTCCGGAACAGATCACGGAACGTTTCCGCATCCAAGGCCTGCCGTCGGTCTCCTTTAAAACCATCTATCGTTGGCTCTATGCCGGACGTCTAGTTCGAGGCGTGTTACAGGTCCTTCGACACAAAGGGAAGCGTCAGAAACCCACAGAAACTCGCGGTAAATTCGCTATCGGCAGATCCATTTCGGATCGCCCCAATGAGGTTCGTTCCCGAGAAACGTTTGGGCACTGGGAACTGGATACCGTCGTATCAGGTCGTGGGAAAAGTAAAGGATGCGTAGCCACGCTCATTGAACGCAAAACCCGGCTGTATACCGCCATTCTCATGCCGGATCGTACCGCTTTGTCCATGGAAATTGCGCTTGGTGTAGCCATCTCCCAGTACCCTAAAGGCACCTTCCTTACAGCCACGGCTGACAGAGGCAAGGAATTTGCTTGCTATGCAAACCTGGAAGACACACATGGCTTTCACGTCTATTTTGCTGACCCGTATTCTTCCTGGCAACGCGGTTCCAACGAAAATGGGAATGGACTACTGCGGGAGTTTCATCCCAAGGGTACCGACTTCGCTCAAGTAGAGGATGAAGATCTCGGCCACTCACTGGATCTGATTAACCACAGACCCCGAAAATGCTTGGGCTGGAGAACCGCTCACGAATCTTTCACAGAGGAACTGTCGCACTTGGTTTGACAATCTGTCTAGCCTATAAGAAAATCATAGATTAAAGTTATATTATCTTGATGTTTATTGAATAGCTCTTTTGAATTTTTTAACTTTCCAATTAAATACTTCTCTTTATCAATATACCTCACGTATTTACTTTGGAGACTTTCTATGGCAGTACTAATACTTTCGTTATAAGCTTCTCTAAGTATTATTAGCTTGTTAGTATTATTATTTTTCTCTTCTTCTAACATATTTATATGATTAGTAAGGATATCTATTTCTGAGAGATACTTCGTGTCATTGTTTATTTTTTTTAAGAGTTCATTGAAATCGTTATATTGATGTTTACACAAGGGACAAGAAGAATTTTTTGTTTCTGTAACGAGTTTAGTCCCTAACTCAATTAATTCTAACAAATCACCATTTAATCCATTGTATTTAGAATATAAACTGTTTTTTTCGTCAATTAAATTACTAAGCTCAACATTTCTATTGAACAGTTTTACACATTGATCATATAGAACTTCAATATCATCTGATGGATGTTCCATTGATACTTTTCCCCATAAAGTATTATTATCTGCAGCTCTATATTCTTTATACTTATTGATAATAAATTCTAATTGTTGTTCTTTCTTCCCTTGCTCGATTAAACAGTGTTCAATTCTCCTTATTCTATTTTCATAGAATATTTTCTTTTCTAAAGACGAAATTTTGCTATAGCAATCTTCTAATAAAGATAGGTCGTTTTTTATCTTTTTTCGTTTCTCTATAAGAAATTCATATTCTTGATTTTCATTTATATGCTCTTTTTCAATAAGAAACATCTCTTCATTAATATTATATATTCTTCTATCTAACTCAGATTTACTCGCACTTAATCCAGCAATTTTACTGTTCATCATTTCATAAAAACCGTATTGATTTATTAAGTATGTGACACCTCTAATTTTTAAATTTAATTCTGCTATCTTTGCTTCATACTGCTTGAAATTCTGTTGTTCTACGTTCAAATTGTTGAAAGTATTTAAAATTTTATTCAACTCATTTTTCTGACTAAAATTTTCTGCAATTGAACTCTTGGAGTTAATATAGTCCTTCTTAAGTCTTACACTTAAGTTAGTTGCCCTTTCAATTTCATTCTTACTCTGAGTCGCTATTGTCTCAAAAACAGACAACTTTTTGTTAAGACTTTGCATAGCCTGGTCATAATCTGAAGATTCATCCATAATAATTGGCATGTTATCCGGATCATTTCTGAAAACCTCAGTTACCAATTTATGCACATTCAAAATTACTAATTCATTAGGTTTACTGGCATTGAGTTCAGTCCTCTGAGCACTTATCTTATTAGAGGTATCCTCCCATTTTTTTTGAACGTCTTTGTTCATTTGGATTAAGTTACTGTACACCAGAGTATCATCACTGTGATCCCAAAATTCTTTTAATGCATTGAATCTTTCAGTAGAAGTTGAAAACCTTAAAAAAGAATCTATCTTATCATGTGTTAATACATTCTGATTTATAAACAATTTATTCCGATGTTCTTTGAAGAATTCACTAGACTGAAAGATAACTGGCTTATCATCATCACGTTGTCTTTTACCATTTAATACAGGTGTTCCTAAAACAATTTTTTCATTATTTTCTAATATAAACTCTACTCTTCCATATCTATTCAAACTATTTTTGTTCTTCAATATGTAACCTTTATCATGATTAGCAATTTCTTTTACTCGATTATTGCCATATATCCTCTTTATATTTCCAGAGAAGCCCCACTCAACCGCATCAAAAAAAGAAGTTTTCCCGAAACCATTAGGGGCATAGATAACTATCAAATTCATAATTTCTTCTTCTACTGTAAAATCAAAAATCTGACTTTTGTTATAACCCCGGAATGCTTCAATCTCAATCGATTTAAATTTCATTTCTTTTTCTCCTTTCATTTAAGTAATTTTGTATTTTTTCTTTTTTTAATTTTTTGTTATTCAGTTGTGTGAATTCTAGGAATAGATTAGCTAATTCAGCATTATCTGAGTTGAATAATTTACTTGCCAATGCAATATCATTCAATCCATCAATTTTTTTCTCAATTTTCAAGGTAAATAGTTGCATTTGTATATAATTCATTATCTTATTTTCATCTAACCATTCTTCATTACTATCAATTATTATTTTCCTTGAACAGTATTTATCTTGTTCAATCTTATATTTAACATCTCTTGATACTTTATCTACAACAAAGAAAAATAAATAAATATTCCATTTTTCAACATTTTTATTTAGATTACTTTGAAAATATGTAGCTATGATGTTATTGATTTTCTTCCACATTTCTTCCAACTGAACATTGCTATGAAATTGAATACTGAATATATAAAATGAGAAGTTAGGATCTTTTTTTTCCCAACATAGCAAGTGCTCTAAACTTTGTTGACTATCTAGTTCTAATTTAGGGATTATAATATTATTCTGTTCTATCATTTTTCAAATACCCTTTCTAACTCTATTTTTAATTCTTGATCGATTGTATTAAGATCCTTATTCCAGTCTACCGATTCGAAAATATTTTCAAATTTCTTCAAATGAAATACAGAAATGTTTTTGTCGATCTCTGGGTCATCAATATTAATTACTCCATTTAGTGGTTTAGTTTGTGAAATATCGGTTATTATATTTTTTATCTGAGACTTATTTAGAGCCGCTGCTTTGAATGATCCAGAGTTATTTACAATGATTATTCCGTCTTGGCGAATATCATCATAAATATTATCTTTAGTAACAATGTGTTCAATAAAGTCATGGAAGTTATAAAATCTTTTAACGAAAAAGTGATGAATTGGATCTTTTCTGGCTTCAGAATTAGTTTTATATAAAAGAATAGGGGATGATAGGTCTTTTGACTCTAATTTAAAATTACTATCATGACTTAGCGCAACTAATAATAATACCCATCCCCTCCATAAATCATCATGAATAGATACCGATTCACTATAATCCGAATAAGGAACCAATAATTTCTCTCTAAGAACATCTTTAATTTTTGCTGGAGTAACTTCCGCACTAACCGAACTTTGCAGTTTTTGTTTCAACCAAGACCTTTCGAATTCACTATATCCTAAAAATGCATGATGGAAATAATAATCAAATGTTGATAAACAACTTGGCTCCAATGGCTTCAACGAATTTGCCAACAAGAACTCGTTGAAGCTTGATATATTTTCAACAATAAACTCAGAAAAAACACCTGATGGATGTTTAAGTTCTATTATTACACCAACTATAAGTAAACCTTCATTCTCTTGAATATATACGGCCGATCCAGAGTATCCTTCAATATTTGTCAAAGCATCATTCTCATATGTTAAAAATCCCACATCTACCTTCGCTGTAAACTGCTTTTGCTCATTTCTTTGAATATGCATAATTTTAGCTTCAAATAATTGCCCACAAATGTTTCGATCATTCAAGATATACGGGTATCCATAAGAGATAATTTCACAGTTCCTATGTGGCTCACCCATTAATAGATTGGGGAGATCATTAACTTTTTTCACAATAATACAAGCAATATCATAAGAGTCATCTTCATGTATCTTATAAGATATCACATTCAATTTTTCTCCTCCAAAATCTGAATCTCTGAATATACTAATATCAGATAGTTCCAAAACATTTGGGTTATCAAAATCTTTACCTATTAGACAATGCTTTGCTGTTAAGACATATGAATATTCATCTGAATGTGGCTGAAACAAACAACCACTACCTAGAGAAGGTTTAGTACCACCCACTTGAATTCTAACAGCCATCTGAGAATAATTATCGCTAAACAATCTATTAGACCTCCAAATGATAGTTGTACTGATTTGAATTTAGCAAAATGCATTCAAAATCATAGTTTTCCATATCTTTTTTTGTGAAAATATCACTTCGTTGTTTATAGTTGAAATATAAATATGTCTTATCTTTATTAGAATTAATGATACGCGCCAAACATTCCTTATCAGGAACACCATGTTTTACTCCGTTAGTGCTAATCAAAAATTTTCTACATTCAATAATTTGAAGAAGCTCATCACTAGTATTATACTTACTTCCATGATGAGATACTTTCATTAAATCAATTTTCAACTTATTTCTTTTTGAATATCCTAATGCCTCTAAACTATTTACAATAATGGATGGATGAGAGTCGCCTAACATCATTATTTTTTTGTTTCTATACTCAAATATAAAAGCTATACTTGTTTTATTGGGTAAGCTTTTGTCCTCAATAAATTTATCATTTATCAACTGATCTATATCAAATCTATCTTTGGAATGTGTAGAAAAACTGATTTTAGAGGTCTCTTCACCCAACTCGGTTTCCCAATTTTCGTGTAATTTAGTTAAAGTTTCTATGTTTGGAGATAATATAGTAAATGTTGCACCCTCAATTTGAAAGTAATCAAGTGATTTAATTATATCTTTATTTGAAATACCTAAAGTTTCAATAATAGATTCAAATTGAATGCCTTGAGCAATACTAACTCTTGATGATTCGGTGTCTGTTAGGTAGATATCCCTATTTTGTTGTATTTCGTTACTAAAATATTCATATAAAACCCTTCCTGAATTAAACCAAATTTTCCTAAATATATTTTTGGGTATACTTTTGTCTTTAAATAGTGATAATATTCCTTGAATATGATCACGATCCACGTGTGTAAGAACTAATAGATCAATGAATTCATTTTTTAAAATCATATTATGTATTTCTTTTTTTAATTTTTGAAAACCAATAGGCCCTCTTCCTCCATCAACTAAGATATTTTTTATATCTTTTTTTTCCCCAAATTTTATCAAAAAACAGTCTCCATCCAACGCAGGTAGCGCCATTATTTCAGTATTCATCTTACCTCCATGTATAATTTAATTTTTCCATCATAAAGCAACACAACATTCATGGTATTGGTTCTACAGATTTCGCTATAATGTTACCCAATACCTTCCAAACTAGTGTTCTCTTTCTTTATACTGATATTTGCTATTCCGAAATATTATCAAGAAATTGGAAGAATATTTATTGTGTTAGAGTATTTCTCACATAAAGTCCCCTTCCTCACCTCATTGACAACCCCCAAAAAAGACTCTATCCTAATAACGAACCAATCATTCACTATTAAGGAGTCGTTCCCGATGGTGCAAGCCAAGAAAGACGAAGTCAGGAAAGAGATTGAATACGCGGCACTCAAAGTCTTTTTTGAAAAGGGCTATGTGGATGCCAAGATGAGCGATATCGCGAATGAAATCAATATTTCCGTGGGCAATATCTATACTTATTTTAAGAACAAGAAAGAACTATTTTACGCCGTCGTGCCGCCGGATCTGGTGGATTATCTGAAAAATGTGCTGGTGGAGACGATTCACTTTGATAACCAGACCTTGTTCGAGGAAACGGATAGCAAGCGAAAGTCGGCGCTGTTGCAGGAACAGGTAGACGTATTACGGAAATACCGGAATCAGATTGTTATCATCTTCGAAAAGAATAAAGGCACCATCTACACCAACGCCAAGAATGAACTTGTTGAGCTGATGATCGAAACCAAGAAGGCATATCTCAAAAATCAATATAAACGGTATGAGATTGGCACTGAGGAGAACTTGATCTTACTGAACATCCTCGCACACAACGTGATCGACATGAACCTGGATCTATTGAAACGGGATATGAGTGAGGACAGCCGGAAGCAAATATTCGAAGCGTTATATGTATACAGACTGTACGGTATGAAGAGTCTCAACGAATAACGCTCCATCTCATCATTTATGCCGGTTAGACAAAGCGTGCCGATCAGATCAACTTCACTTGGTTTGCACGAAAAAAAACTACATCATAGATCTGGCTATTTTTTTAACCTAAAAATGAATTATTTATTCATTATTGAAACATGTATCTTCATTACCTTAACTACTCACCTCACCTACATTCCAAGGAGGAACACAATATGAACACCGCTTACGCATTGGAAAAGGTCAATCTGATCCACGGCGACTCAAGCCGCAATCTGCAAAAAAACATGACGATTCTCGTCAATGAACAAGGACTTATCCAGGATATCGGCCGAGATCATGAGTTGCATATCCCAAGTCACTACACAACCATCGACCTCTCAGGGAAATACGTGATGCCTGGATTAATTAATGCACACGTACACCTCTTTGCAGATGGTAAACCGTTCAGTCTCTCGGTCAGTGAAGGTTTGTTGCAGTTTGCCTATGATCGGATATTGAACACCAAGTTTGGCAGAAACGTTTTGAAAAAACGCATGAAACGCAACGCGCTGACCGCACTCCATGCGGGTGTGACGACAATGCGCAGTGTGGGGGAATTCTTTTACACCGATGTCCAGCTACGGGATGAGATTAATAACGGCGACTTTGTCGGCCCTAATCTGCTTGTCTCTGGGTTTTTCCTAAGTGTCACGGGCGGACATGGTGCTCCATTTCTGGCTCTTGTGGGCGACTCTCCGTGGGAAGCCAGAAAGAATGTGCGCATCAATGTGAAACACGGCGTGGATCTGATCAAAATCTGTGTGACGGGTGGCGTGACGGATGCGAAAATGGTGGGCGAAGCTGGCCGATTACAGATGACGGTGGACGAAGTTGCAGCGATCTGCGATGAAGCGCATAAGATTGGCTTGCGGGTGGAAGCACATGTGGAGAGCACGGAAGGCGTACGGGTTGCGTTACAAGGTGGCGTCGATACCATCGAGCACGGTTCGGAGATGGACGACGAAATCATTCGTTTGTACAAAAATAATCCAATGCCCTGAATGGTTACACCGCACTCATCCCCACTCTGCAAGCCGCTTATCCCTCCGATTCACTGGATACTGGCGTAACGAAGGTAAGTGCAACGGTAAAAGAGAATTCCCGACTCGTCTACGATTCCATGCTCAAAGGCGTAAAACAGGCGATCGAAAACGACATCACCATCGGTATAGGTACTGATGCCGCCATGCCTTACGTGACTCACTATGATATGTGGAGAGAGATGGACCACTACATGAGACAGGCCAACCTGAACAACAAACAGGTCATCGACATGGTGACCCGAACCAATGCGAAGATCTTAGGCGTTGACGATGTTACAGGGACGGTGGATATCGGGAAACATGCCGATCTGATTATCATGGAGCAAAATCCGCTCGAACATATCGAGGCCTTGTCAGACATCTCTATGGTCATGGTCAAAGGAAATCTAATTCAAACACCATCTGTCACAAGAATCAAAGAAGTCGACGATGTTCTAAACTCAGTTTGGTGAATTCAGGAGTGAATATTAATGAACAAAATCATTCCACCACCCTCTTCAAAAACATGTAAAACCCAGTATAAAAAAGCAACTACGAAGGGAGGATACCCTGAAACCGTAGGTGCTTTTGGTTAAACAAAACTTCAATTTAACCCTCAACATGCTTACTTTTGTGAACGGAAGGAGAGTTCTTCGTTGAATGGAGTGTCTGTGGTGTTTAAATCATTTCAAGCTCTGTCTTTTTCTTACCCACATGTACACTACTATTGAACCTACTAAAGCAATGACCAAACTCATTATTGTTATACTCATATAATTATTCGGAGATGTACCGGAGTTAATGACCGGATAGCCACCCGCACCGTCTACTTCTGGATCAACTCCTTGGGATTGCACATCTTTTAAGAAATCAATCGTCTTGGAGGAATCCCATAGCTGATTATTATCCATACCTCCCATAAGTGATTTTTTCTCAGTAGGTACATCTGGTATATTTACTTCTTTACCATTGATCTTCACGGCCAAATAACGGATATTTCCGTCCTTGATTAATACCGGATTAAGCGTATCTACGTCAGTAGATAAGGATTTTGTCATCGTATTTAAGGACGCATCCAACCTGGAGGCATCTCCTCCTGCAAGAACCAATCTGAACTCACCTTCGAATTGTTCTATACTAAGAAATGACTTTCCAACACCGCCCGATTGCACAATAAAGTCATACTGTCCTGTCGGCTTAGACACATCAATCAGACTGTCAGATACTTTTTCAAATTTCTCAGAGTCAAATAAGTATACTTCGAAGCCAGGGCCTAAAGTGACAGACTTAACTTCTTCTTCATTCTCATAGCCATATCCCACAGGATCGTCTAATACCATTTTTTTGAATTCATCCAATCCTTGTCCTTTGGCAAAGGTCTGTACATCTTCAGGTACATTGCTGGCATAACTACTTGGAGCCATAATGTAACTGACCATTAGACCTATCCCTATCATCATTAAAATTCTAATATATTTCATGATTATAGACCTCCTCAGCTAATCCTTATTGATAATGCCAAAAGTCTTTAAGTCCCCATCTCCACGTTCTTTCTGCTCCCGTACCTCCGTTAAATTTCGAGAATTCCATTGAAGTTTTCACACCATCCCAAGGATCCAGATAATGCATATAATAAGTATAGGTAGGAGTATTACTATAGCCATAAATAGCAACTGCATGACCAATAAGAGCCGTAGGACTATTCCATTTCCAACTCACATATACGGGGCGCCCTCCATCAATCTGACTTTTTACTTGGGCAACATTTAGATTACCTGAGTAATAATTAGAAGATACTCCATAGTCATGCATTCCACTTTGGGCTTCTACTGTGGATGCCGATATATTAGCACAAGAACTGGTTGACTTCACTTTCTTAACGAAATCGCATTGATAGACATTTTTGTTAGCCGTGAATTTAAGAACACTTGAACTAACTGCTGCCCAACACCATTCACTCTTCTCTTGCTTTGCAATAGGATATGATGGCAAATCAGTAGAAGCAGCATATGCTTGTGACACAAAAGAGAGTGTGAATATTAGTGCAAATACGGAGAATAAAAAAGTTCTTCGAGATTTCATTTTAAACCTGCCCCCTCATTTCATTAGATTTGAATAAATTTGTTAAACTGCGCTTATCTACCTCAATCTTTTTTGTTCCCTCCAATCCAAACCTTCCATATTCATGTCACCCACGCTGTATATAACTAGTAATTCATCATAAATGTTTCCTTTTTTTAAAAATACTTTAATCTAAGTTCAAAAAAAGTAGCGCAAAGCATATCCACCATTTGAGGCTTGTTGCAGTATGCCTATGATCGGATATTGGATACCAAGTTCGGAAAAAAAAAGAGTGAAACGCACTGACCGTACTCCATGCAGGTGTGACGACGAGGCGTCGTGTGGGAGAATTCTTTTACACTGACGTGCAGCTGCGGGATGAGATTAACAACGATGATTTGTCAGACCCAATCTGCTCGTCTCCGGTTTTTTCCTAAATGTACGGATGGAAATGGGGCTCCTTATCTGGCACTGGTGAGCAACTTCCCATGGGAAGCATGAAGAATAAGGGTCGCTTTACAAGGTGGTGTGGATACCATTGGGTACGGTTCCGAAATGGGCGACGAAATCATTCGTTGGTACCAAAATAAACCTAACGTCGTTCTTCTTCCTGACGATAGGCGGGATAATTGGGCAACTCATTGATTTCGAGAACATCTTGTCCAACATCAGGACCAAATTCTCGTCCAATGGCTTAAATGAAGGATTAACGGTTGCCATCTCATTGTTGTGCGTGGGATCGATCCCGATTCTGGGGCCACTATAAAGTGCATTACAGGGGGATAATACCTTTTTACAAATCAATACGATTTTCTCAGGTATTACGTCATTGATTCTGGCATCCACCTTTGGGATCGGCATCATCTTCTCAGCGTTCATTCTATTGATTATCGAAGTACTGGTCTTCTTCTCGGCTGATTTCTTATCCGTCTTCATGACGACAAACATCATGAACGAAATCACTCTGATAGGTGGTATCCTGGCGCTTTGTACGGGGTTAAACATCTTGAAGATTACGAAGATCAAAGTGTTGAATCTGTTGCCTGCCTTATTTATTCCTATCTTTATGCTGTAGCTTCAGATATGTAAATATAGAGTTCATCAATCATACTTAATACTTGCTTCAATTAAATATGCTTTATCTTTAGGATTCAATAATTCAGGCATTATTCTTTGAGGTGGCGGAATATCTTCAACAGGTTCTCCATCCAAAAATAATTCAAGTGCTTCTTTCGCCATCAATAATGCTTCTTCAACTGAATCGCCACAGGTGATACACCCAGGCAGATCAGGAAATGTAACATTAATTCCATCCTCAGCAAAATTAAAAATTGCGTAGTATTGGTAAGTTCGAATCATATGGGACACTCTCCTGTTATCTATACTTTTAGCAAAAACAGCAAAAAGCCTTTCGGATTATATCTGAAAGGCTCTCAACTCGCTTTTACTCTTAATTTCCCTCAAATATATTGTTATAAGATTAATCATTCAATCCTTTGCCCTCCAGGATCGGCTGCATGTACTTCTCGATTCGTGACACTTTTGTTTTGGATTGCTTCGGTTGTGAGAAATAATAGAGATATGCCCGCTGCCGTCCGGGTGTCAGTGCTTCAAATGCATCTCGGAAAGCAGGATTCTCATCGAATTGCTGTTGAAGTTCCTCAGGAACGCTATATTCGGTAGTCTTTTTCATTTCCACTTGCAGTCCGGCCTGTTCCACTTCAATCGCTTGCTGGATATAGGCTTTGATCATAGCCTCCTGCTCCTCAATTTGCTCCAGACTGGTGAAGCGAAGCTGGCGTTCTGCCTGTACATTCTCCGTTTGCTGGACCAAAATGCCGTGTGTATCCTTCAGCAGAGCACCTTTGAAGAACAGAATGGCCACGTATTCTTTGAATCCATGAATTAGTACGATGTTTTTCCCATCGAGCATGTAACAAGGATGCATCCACTTCATATCCTCTGTCAGTTCAAAATCCCGAATAATCTCTCTCAGCTTTGTGGACTCTTCCTTCCACGTTTTGAGTTTCTTTAGATAGCCGTCAACTTTGCGATTCCCACTTGTATCGGTCATGGAGAAATACCTCTCTTTATCTCATGGTTTTATAGATTCAATTGTACTGGTTTTCAGTGGATTGTACAGCGTTGCTTACAGAGCCTTTATTGACTTTTCCACTTGAATTTAAACCTGAATAGCAACAAAGACCATCCTGTTAGATGGCCTATAATTAAAGAAAGTGATTTAAGAAGACGTATTAATTGGTTTGAATTATTTGGGGCGAGTTCTATTAAATAAATGGCTAAAGAAGTCAATATGGACGTAGAGTATAATCTGTTGTACTCTTTTATGGCAGTTAATTATTTATGGAGAGCAACGGACCTGATTCTAAAATCCTTTTTCCCAACTAAACAACTATCCTTTTCAATGTTTATAATGACTCAGCAAAAAGGAACTATGTGCAAACTAACTGAAGAACAACTTCAATTCTTTAAAAAGACGGACCCACAACTGTTTGATAAACTCGTAGAACAATCTGAAACCCCATCAAGTTAATTCCGGCTACGGATAAGAAATAAGACAGCCAGCTCCCAAGTACGGGGGCTGGCTGTCTTATTTAATTGTAGTTGTTGATGGAACAGAAAGTCTTATGAACCTTCAAGCACCTTATCTTCAATTACAGGCGCCGGTATTTCTTTAATCTCTACGGATTCTTCCGGAGCAAAGCTCTGGATCTTCATCGGCATAGAATCCAGGTACTTGTACTCTTCGGTCTTGGTAGAGCTAGTTACAATTTCACCGTTTTTGTCTTTCTGATAAATCACACGTTTTGTCGGTAAACCCGTATTTACATCAATGGTTACAACTTCCTTGTGGAGGTTATCCTCCGAAACAGCTTTTTGCTCGTTACTCTGTGTAGCAGAACGGGATTGTGTGCCCGCTGCTTCCAGTACTGTCCAATCCTGACTCTGTAATTCTTCTTTAGCATTCTCCAACAGCGAGATCTGTAGCAACTTCTCATTTTCAGCAGCTATGTTGTCCGGCATGGTCCAAGTATTCCCAACCAATTTTCCTGTCTCGAAATCTCGACCATACGAAGTGATTTTCTTACCACCATCTTCAATAATCAATTTATTATGAAGCTGGTTATCACGGTATTCCTCAGTGATTTCTGTCAAATTCACACGGTCCCGGTAGCGAACGATATATGATCCGTCTTCAAACGATTCTTTAATGTAATCAATCTTACCCTGGGTCGCCTTAAGTGCTGCGTTTTCAACATCGCTTTGAGCACTAACTACAGACGGTTCATTCAAGTACATGTAGCCACTCACAGATGCAGCTACCAGTGGAATGGTGAGTAGTGTAACCAATGTTTTTTTCTTCACAGGTTGGCCCTCCTCTTATTTAGTCAGTATATATTCTTATTGCTTTATTCTGATTTTTACGTGCCTAACATTTCATATCCTCTATATAATTATCCGTTTTGTACTTAACAATCCACTTAGTGAGGAATTAACCATACTATCCAATATGGAACTCAGTGTATTACGTTCGCATTTAATCTCTAAAACATTCAAAGTGTTGATACTACTTTCTAACACTAAAAAAAGCGATACTCCTGAGGGAATCTCGCTTTAAGTTTATTATGAAATCAGCATCTTCACGTATTATACAATATTTTGGAAGTTGAGCTTAAACAAATCAATTAAGGTTACGGCGTACAGTTTCTCCATTCAATAAATTTACAGTTTGATCATTAATTGAGATTGTGTGGTTATCAACCCATTCCAACTTAACTTGATCTGTCTTTCGCTCATAGTAAAATACTCGTTTAAACCATAGAGGTCCTTTTAGTTCTCCTATAACTCCAGAAGACCCCATGGCACCAGCGTCAGTTTTAAAGAAATTTAATGTATAGTTCTTGTCTGGTGAATGCGTAGTCGTAAGTAATTCTTTTGAACCCGAAAACATGGATGTAAATGATAAAACACCAAAAAGTAAAACGATCAGTACTACCGAAAGAAGCGTGGATATCCAACTTCTTACCTTAGCTGACTTGCTCGATTTATCTTTGAAACTTATTAAACTTAGGACCAAGCCTATAACTGAAAATAGTAGAATCACGTAGTTTGGTGGTATAACTAACCATTTATTATTCATATTAGAATACAGTGAATACATCGAAATAATGGACAAAAAAAGTACTAAAAACAAAGCTAACCAGCTTATTTTTTTCACTAAAAATGAACCCCCTTTTCCTTAAATAGATAAAAATTCGCGGTTAATACATCTTTCCTGCTTAATGAGATGACACATATCCCTCAATATATAAAGTTTAGTCGAAGATTATGTCCATTGTTAATTATCTTGTAGCGTCATTGAATCCTTGTTGTATAGCGGCTCTATCATTTTTATCTTCTGGAGTCCAGATATCACCGTTAGCATACTGACCACCATAAAACAAAATTTGCAAAGGAAATAAAAATTGTCCAGTGAACCCATAATTGTAATTTCCAATATATTCAGTAGTTACTGTTCGACGTCCTGTGTGTGTATCGGCCAACCATTGTTTCTGAGCACCACCCCAACCTGGTTGGGTTTTATAATCCCAAGGTCCACGTATATTTACTTTTGCTTTAAACCATATTGCTGTGGACGCTGTTGCTACTAATGCGGGTTGGCCCGTCGTAGCGGAAGAATAAAAAACATTCCAATAGTAACTCGTCAGTTGGTTTCTATTTGCTGTAACCATTCCTTTAAGATCCAGAATTTCGCTATATGGTGTAACTATATCATCAGAAGGATTAGAAGGTTCAACAGTAATTAAATTGCTTGGTTCTTCTCTTGATAACTTAGCGATTTTTTCATCAGATACCATCTGAGGGTCATTATTATCGTCAATATATGAGTAGCCCGCTCTAATCAGAACATTTGTTGATTGAAGACTATTAATATAGTCTTGGTATACGTTTTCATCTGTAACTCCAAGCTTCTCTTTATTGACTTCAATTTCATTGATGTTGATCAGACCTCTTACAACTTTAATAAGGTTAAGATCTTTAGCTTTTTCATGTAATTGTTGGACTTGAGCGACCTCTATTACTTCAGAGTCTGCAGCTTTTGCAGAGAGATTGAAACTCATGAATAGCGCTATTGCTAAGATCGTTCCCAGTACGTACTTCAGTGATTTGTGATTTATAGTATTCATTTAGAATAACTCCCTTCAAATTAAAAAGTTAGACGAAGTTACTATCCTCCTTTCTACATATGAGGCTTTGAATAAACAGCTAAAGATACTATTGTTAACTCCTATTTTGGAGTAGACAATCAATTCAACTCTGGTAAAGAAGTTAAGATAAATTACCGCTAATATATGTATTTATACATAATCTAGATTAAACATATATATTACATAAAAATATTTATTAAATACATTGATTCTAGTATTTTACATTTAATTGTTACAATTTGTAAACAACGGCTAACTATTTTGCTTATACACCACAATAATCCATAAGATATAAAGAAAGCCATCCTCCTAATTTCAGGGTAGCTTATCGAATGGATACTAAATACGAGATTGCACTTCAAAAATAATCTTATGCCCGCTCTTGTTCATGGAGCTTCAGTGTAATGTTAACTATCGGTTTGTACGTGCTGACTGATACATATCTATCAAATCTATTTCTTGCTGAATTTGAAAACTAGATTCTCACTCATTTTTCTAAATATTTCCGAAATTCCCCTTCAGCAAGCGGGTTTGATCCTTATTAGATGTACCCTAGGCAGCGTGCAATATTTCCATTGAGTTGCTCGTCAGTCATAACAGACAACCGTGACAGTTGATGGTTCATATACAGACCTCCATCCGGATTTGGAAAGCACGGACCGGGTTCTTTCACAAGAAGATATGACTCCACATGTATACAACCCACTTTTACTTGTATACCCCCATTTTGCAATCATAGCTGTTCGTGTATATGATTCAAGCTATTGAGAAATACGGGGCAATTAAAGGTCTTTCCTTGGCATTCATCGTCTTCGCAAATGTAATATCAACGGTGGAGGATATGATTATCCATAAAGCAAAAAGGTCCATAGACTGTCTATGGGCCTTTTGGTTTGGTTAACATTTCTGGCTTAAGCTAATATCCAGTAGTGACTGTGTCTCATCTTCCAACATGGAGGAAGCTATCATCATGAAGTCATCAACCCCAATTTCAAAGTGACCTTTACGAAATGGAAACCCCCAATTGCGATTTCCGCGTGTAAAACTAAGTTGGTCTAACAACGTTGCGATCTTCACTTCTCGACACGGAAGATAACGGAGATCTCGGCGAAAGGGTACAAAGGATTCCGACATCTGGTATTGGTATATCCTATTGTCGGTAATTTGGCCAATAGCGGTAAAAGCCTGAAGTGGCTTGCCTGTTGATATGTCTGTGCGTGGAGAATAGTATATCAGCCAATCACCCGCGGACATCTGTCGCAACAGTGCTGACTTGCCATGGCACAGCTGCGCAAATCCTCCCTCTACGGCTACATTCACATGAGAAGCAGATACAACGCCAATCCAATATCTGCTGTCCTGATTTGGTTTCATAGATACATCCCATCCTCTTTTCTCGTATACATTTCCAGATTCGATATCAATCGATCTAATTGCAAAAAAATGATGTCTGTAGTGCATGTCTATCAACAAAAACCACTCCTGAGCGTTTAGAGCGCCAAGCCTTGGATGATGTATTTTGTTATTTACCGATGCTTGGTATACAAGAGGTTCTGTACTCCTCATCCGTTCCATGACCATGTGAAGCCCATCAATCAAGGACTCCATGCTCTCGGGTGGTTGCGGGGTGTACTGCGGGGAAGCAGGGACTTTAACAGGCACGGGAGGGAATTGTCCTAATTCAAACACTTGCCTACCCAGTTCTGTTTTTTCCTCCCCCAAGTTTAACGTTGAATCCTCACTGCTCAAACACTGCTCAATATTATGCAGATGCAAGAAAAGCGCTGATTGAATCAAATGTACATACGTCTGTCCAATGGACCATTCCTCTTCACTCTGTTTTTTATGTAAGCTCCCCATATCCAATTTGTTCAGTTCTGCCAAATATCGTTCTACTGCCGTTTCAAATGATTTCAATACTTCCGTTGTACTTCTCATCCTTCAACCCACTCCTCTTGATCTGTGATATATCAAAGTATAAAAAAACACTACTGACAGGTGTATGTCAGTAGTGTTTTAAGATATTTTTGGCTACTTCCTGCATGCGGAAGCGTAAAGACTCTGGCTCCAAGACCTCGATATCTCCACCCCAACCAAGTAAATAATGCAATATTTCCTCCGGATAGCGGACACGAAAATGAAAAACAACACCTTCCTCTTGCTCTTCAAATGCATCCATATAAAAATGAAGGGCCTCCATAATTTTGTCAGCAATTTCAGGTTTAGCCCGAATTAATACTTGTTCGTTACGGTCCTCAGGAGGTCGATAACTGTTTAGATCAAAATCCGGTGGCAAAAGGAATTGATCCTCCAGCACGGAAAGTTCAGTCATGCGTGACAAACGAAAATGACGGATGTCTTGTCGCATATCACAACGTGCAATTAACATCCAATTCTCCTGAACCAGTGAGAGTCCGTAAGGTGAAACCTCACGCATATTATAGCGATTGCCATCCGTTCCTGGCATTTTTTTCAGGTACATAAAGCTGATCTTACGTTGATCCAGAATGGCATTACGTATCTGGTTAAGGTATGTTTTCACCCGCGCTCGGGTTAAAGGTTCAACCGTATGAAGCAGTCGCATCGTTTCCCGAACACGTATTGATTCGTCACGAACGGATTCAGGTAAAATCGCTTCAATTTTGCGTTGAGCCGACTTAGCCTCCATCGCGTATTCTGTATCCATTCTCTGTTCGATAAAATCAGCTCCCATGAGCAGGGATACGGCTTCTTCTGCTGTGAAGCTTACCGGGGGCAGAAAATATCCTTCCATGAGGGAATACCCATGACCCGGAGCACCCATGATCGGAACACCAGCCTCACTTAATGCCTGAATATCTCGATATATCGTACGTACACTTGTCTCAAATTGAGCAGCTAAATCTTCTGCTCTTAACATCTTTCTTCGCTGCAATTCAAGCGTAATCGCAAGTTGCCGCTCCGTTTTGTTCATTTTCCAAGCCCCCACCGTTTCATCGTTCAAACCTAACTCATTCTATCACAGTAACTTGCCCTTTCGTTTCGTGGATTAGATCAATGGAACGTCTTACATATCACCAGAAGAAAATCTTATGTGGACTTAGAGCGAGTTGTTTGTGAAATCAGACCTATCTCCACTTTATATTCATACTGGAAAAATACGATACATAAACCGATAATGTTGAAGATAGCTAACAACGCAACAATCATTATTCATTGAAGGAGTTGTACACTTTTGAAAAGATTCTATCTAGGTTTTGGATTAACGATCACTATTATCATTTGACTATTATCAAGCTCTACTCCAACAGAAGCAGCATCGAAGAAAGTAACCTTAAAATTGTCAGATGGAGCGACGTACTATGGTGAAGTTTTAAACGGGAAACCTCATGGTAAAGGAACAGCAAGATGGGGAGAAACCGAAGTTTACTCTGGAGATTGGGTGAGTGGTAAGCGGCAAGGAAAAGGCAAGTATACATATACATTAGTTGAAGGTGGAGGTGTCCCCTTTGAGGATTACAATGAATCTAATATGGGCCATGGCACAGGTGAATTCACTACAAAAACCTACACCGGATCATGGATTAATGAAAATATATTGGGATTAAACCATCCGAATTCTCCAAAGGTACATTAACTAGTGGCAAATTCACGGGGGTTACGCATCTAATCGATTATAGTGATTCAGTTAGTTATTCTAAACAAGTCATAATGAACAATAACGTATTAAAAGAGAATCACATAACATCTGCCGTCTTTGATAAGGATCGCAAGAAAATCATTCATGAATTCCTGCAAGCTATTAGGCCCTATTCAGTCAAAATCAATACCATCTCTGACGAGATTATGTCATTAAAAGACATTAACTACGAGGAAATGATTCCCTAGGTAGTGGAGGTCACAAAATGAGAAAAAAGCGATGGATTGTGAGCATAGTCATTTTGATTATCATACTTTTCATGAGCGAATTGATGATGTTGTCCTCAGGAAAGGTTGGCGTTCTCAACATAACGCAGAGAGTCATTTCAGGTGCACCTCATGTTATCGTTCAAGGGCAGACACTGTCTTACCAAGGTAAGGTTCATTGGGAGGATATCCAAAGTAGTATCGAAGAATATTCCGCAAGCGATGAAGGAACGGTCTTGTATAAAGCACTAGGCACCCCTGTCCCACCACCTTGGATATATGTGAGAACAGGAAACCATCAGGGTTTCCGATATAAAATCCCACAGCTTCCCTGGAAACTATAAAATGATCTGGGAACTTCACGAGCGGACATCACCAGATGTCCGCTTTTGCTATGAATTTATAGTCTCACTCGCTCAATGGTGACATGTCCTATGGTTCAGGTATCAAATACAATCCACACTATTGTTCCTCTCACTTTTCTTCCAATCCATTAAACTGCCTGAGCATGGCGGTGAAACGCCCCAGTTCCTTATCATCCCATCTGGATATACGGTCATAAAAAGCTGACTCCTTCTCCTTGAGGGCAGCGATCGTCGATTGTTGACCAAGTTCCGTAAGAGATAGTAACACCCCGCGCCGATCTTCGGGGTCTGGCTCTTTGCTAACATATCCCGACTTTTCGAGGTGTTTGATTAATCGGCTGACCGAGCTGCGGTCCATTGCAGTCGCTTCTGCCAAAGCTGCGGCGCTTGTTGGGCCATAGGAGTACAGCCATCGAACCAGGTGAAAAGCGGCAGGTTGCAGGTTCGCATCAAAACGCTCGGCAGAGCGAACGTTAAGCGCATGCGAAGCACTGATCAGTGCATGAATCTGCTCACCCAGCGCTAGCTCCAGGGTTGCTCTATCTTTGGTTTGGACTGGATTTTCACTCATTATTGTTAACTCCCTCTCCTCGATACATGAAAGTAGGCTTCCAGAAATATAGTTGACAAATATCAATTAATATTTATAGTTGATTTATGTCCATTATATATTTTCGAATCTATTCGTGTCAAAAGGAGATCTTCTTATGCAAACTCAACATCCCATTATTGTAATTACCGGAGCAACAAGCGGTTTAGGGCAGCTTGCTGCCATGGAACTCGCCAAACGCGGGGCACATCTTATACTCACAGCCCGAAGTAAGGAACGTGCAGAGGCTACCAGGTACAAAATCAAGGAAATCATGCCTTCTGCCAAAATCGAATTTTTCTATGGAGATTTGTCTTTACTGAGTGATGTAAAACGTATTGGGTTAGAGATTGTTGCCGCTTATCCGCGTATAGACGTACTTTTGAATAATGCCGGACTTCATGCTTTTGAACAGAGAGTCACGTCCGAAGGATATGCCGAGATGATAGCCGTCAACTATTTGGCACCTTGGCTGTTAACGCACACCTTGCAGTCTTCCCTGATTCAATCCGGCCATGCTCGAGTCGTCAATGTTGCATCTGAAGCTTCGCGAAATCACGGCACACTAGTATTGCCAGATGACTTAACGGATATCACTCCTTTTACTGCACGCGGTTCATCTCCAATCTATGGCAAAACCAAACTGCTCAATATTATGTTTACTGGTGAACTCGCCAGACAATGGCGCAGAACCGGAATTCGCGTAAATGCCTTGAACCCTGGCTTTAATGTTACGGGTCTTGGACGAGAGCTATGGTTTGCAAGTGTGCTTGAACGCATGTTAACCTTTTTGCACATCGGCGACCCGCGCCGGGGTGCGGATATCATTACTCGGTTGGCTGTGGAACCGAAGTATGGCGAGGTTTCGGGAGGATATTTCAATGTGGGAACTGGGGCATCTATTGTTCCTATACATCCTGGCGGAGATGAGGCCATGCAAAACAGACTGTGGATCGTTACGACACAACTGATGAACGATCACGGCGTGCTGGATTAATCAAAAAAAGAACAGGGGTGTTCCAAAAGCCATAAACACAGCTAGTAACACCCCCTCCTTTTTTCAGTACTTAGATTGCTGCAAATACCTTGTCAAAACCCGCTTTCGACTTAGCCAATATTTCACTCAAACTTAGTTTCGATGCCGGTGCCAGTACTTCCTGAGCCACCACGCCATTGTAACCAATCGCCTGCAGATTTCTCAGAAACCCACCCAGATCAATGACCCCTTCCCCGGGATACAAACGCTCATAATCCAGCAATTCTTCAACGGGCAGATCATAGGCATCATTAATGTGAACATGAACAACCTGTTCTTTCTTCAGCTTCAACAGATCTTCCATCGGTAAACCATTCGTATGCCAGTGATAGGAATCTACCAATAAACCTACGTTAGGCGCATGGATCGTCTCAATCCAGTCCAGCGTATCTTCCACACGCCAGATAAACGGATTCTTCCATTGCGTCCGCAAATGGTGGCAGCCCACAAACTCCAGACCCAACTTAATCCCGTAAGCATCCAAGATATCTGCACAGAGTCTCAAGCGTTTCGTAGCCGCGGCCATAAATTGCGCTGCCGGTTGATCCGTTGAGGGTAAAATATACGTGCAACAGCTGTAACAGTCCAGCGAAGCAGAAGCTTCTGCCATAGCGACCAACGATTGCAACCCCTCACGGAACTGTTCATCTGTCGCCCGCCACTCCACTGTCAGGCCCGATGAACCGATGATCACCTGATTGCTTTCCAACAGATGTTGCGCTTGTTCTTTGCCATACGTTTCAATCAATGAGAGCGGATTCAAATCTACAGATCCGAATCCGTGCTTGGCCGCATCTGTGATATATTGTTCATCAGACTCGATGTTCCCCAATCCCGCATTTGTTAACCCTCTAATCATCCCAATCTCCTCCTGTGACTCGTCTGGAATTACAGATTGTCCAACCACTTTCTTGTCCCCTTAACCAACACTCTGGTTTGAACAGGGCATATTTTTATAATAACAGTACTCTCTCAAAAAGAAACCATCATATCCCATTCTTGAAAAGAGTAGTGCAAGCAGCTGCAACTTATATCCAACTTTCACGTATTAAAATGAACATCTAATTAAGGAAGGGATTGGTAATCTTAAAAATGAACTCCATACCCAAAAAACATGTCCCTACCCTAATCTTTCTGGTATGCGTTGTCGTCGTGTCCTTACTTGTTGGGATATTATCCAGACCCTATTTTACTGAGCCCATATTCTATGTAGATCAGCATAAGTACACTTACGATCACGAGCAAGGCTATCAAATTACGTATGAGAGCAGTACAGCAGACCCCATTCAGGTCACCGTCAATCAGCAGAAGCGTACGGTCAGCATCGATCAGCAGAACTATGTCATTACCCAAATCGCCTCCACCCCTATTGCAACGTATAACGTGGTATACCCTAACGACCACCAATATACAGTTGAACAACAATCCGAGCAATTATTAAGCTACGATGAAACCGGGAAGATGCTTTCTCCGGTCAACATGTATGTAGACAGCCAACGAGTCATGGAGGATGACGAAGAGCAGTATACACCTGCTATGCTCGTGACTGCTGCCTATCCGGAATATCATCACACGCCAGGTACACCCGTTCTCCTGTTCATCGCGCTTGCCGGACTCATCTATGGATGGTGCAGCTTCTATTATCCAAAGTTTCAGAAGTTTCAATTCTTGCTCTCTCTCCGCTGGATATGGTTAAAAGATCCCGAACCTAGCGAATTTTATTACGTCATGAGCAAAATTGGCGGTATAGCTTGCATGATCGTAGCCATATGGGCCGCGTTTCAAGCATTTTAAGATATTTTCTTCTGAGTGGAGTGTGCTCAGAAATGCTCTGCATCAGAACAACGGTAATCACGTCCAATCCATGGATGATGTGATTACCGTTTTGTTTTATTTTATAAGGCTCACAATTAAAATATATCTATCTCACACGCTCTAACGTATATCGATTACGCGGAATTTCAAGACCCAGATTACCACGGAGCGTATCCTGTTCATATTCAGTCCGGAACAGCCCTCGTTCTTGCAGAACCGGGACAACCAGTTCCACGAAATCTTCCAGTCCATTGGGCACCACGGTACGAACATTGAATCCGTCTGCCGCTTCGCCTTCATACCATTCCTGAATCTGATCTGCGATCTGATCCGGTGTACCAATAAACGATGTGCGTGGAGTCGATGCCAGCAACGCCACTTGGCGCAGGGTCAGCCCCTGTTCCCGTGCCTGCTGCTTAATTTTATCTGTTGTACTGCGGAAGCTGTTGCTGCCGATCTCCCCTATCTCGGGAAAAGGTTCGTCCAGCGGGAACTGGGAGAAGTCATAATGGTCGAAGTAACGTCCCAGATAATTCAGCGCTTGGTCAATGCTGACCAATTCAGCAATCTCCTGATACTTCCGCTCAGCCTCTTCCGCTGTTCTACCCACAATGGGACCGATGCCTGGGAAGATCAGAATGTCCTCTGCCTGACGTCCATATGCCACTGCTCTTGCCTTCACATCCCGGTAGAACTCCCTTGCTTCCTCCAGCGTCTCATGTCCTGTATATACGGCATCCGCCGATCGGGCAGCCAGATCTTTACCAGATTCGGATGAACCCGCCTGAAAAATCACCGGATGACCCTGCTTCGAACGTCCCACATTAAGCGGACCCTGTACGGAGAAGTGCTCCCCCTTGTGATTCAGCGTATGCATCTTCGCAGGATCGAAGAATACGCCCTGCTCCTTATCTCCGATAAAGGCATCGTCCTCCCAGGAATCCCACAGGCCTTTGACCACATTCAGATGTTCTTCCGCAATTTCGTAGCGCAGAGCATGGTTCGGATGTTCGCCTTTGCCGAAGTTCAGTGCCGAGCCTTCCAGAGGTGAAGTGACCACATTCCACCCGGCCCTCCCACCGCTTAATTGATCCAGTGAGGCAAATTGCCGCGCAACCGTGAAGGGTTCACTATATGAAGTAGACAATGTAGCAACCAACCCAATGTGAGAAGTTGCCCCGGCGAGTGCGGACAGAAGCGTCAGAGGTTCGAAGCGATTGAGAAAATGAGGATTGGACTTCTCGTTAATGAAGAGACCATCTGCAATAAAAAGCAGATCGAACTTCCCTTTCTCCGCGATACGTGCCTGCTTCTGGTAGAATTCCAGACTAACGCTCGCGTTAACGGGAATGTCGGGGTGACGCCAAAAGGAAATGCTGTTACCCACTCCGTTCAGATTAGCTCCCAACTTCAATTGTCGTTGTGACATATATATTCCTCCCTATGTTGTGGTAATGACACTGCCCAAGCCGCTCCAAGCAATACAATGCCTGTGAAGAGAAAAATAAACGGAATGCCGACCCATCCACCGAGCAAACCACCGATTAACGGTCCTAGTACAATACCGAACTGACTCGCCGTCTGACTCAAACTGACAGCCCTTCCACGAAAATCGTGATCAGCATACTTGATGATCAGCGCATTGAGCGCCGGATAGACCGCGGCAAAGAACAGACCATAGACAAATCGCAGGCTGCCAAAATAAATCAGATTTGCTGTCATCTGCAGCAGACTGCCAATTCCACCACCAATCAGTCCAATAAACAATGTTTTCTCGTATCCGATCCTGCCACCAATCTTCCCCCACCGGGGCCCCATAATAACTGTTGCCACACCAATGGCTGAGAAGACGATACCAGCACTAAGTGTTGCACTGCCGATATCTCCGCCAATCTGTACGACATAGAGCGTCAGCACCGGTTCGATAATGAGCACTGACGTTGAAACCAGCAAAATCAAAACGTAGATGCGCATCAACCCGGGAGTAGAAGCGGCTCTCTTCAAATCCCCCATGATCCTTGTTGGAACCACCGTACGAGTTAGCCGTGACTCCTTCACACCCAGAACCATCAGAGCCGCAAGCAACGTAATCACAGCCGATGCAATGAAGCATCCCCTCAGTCCAATCCAGTGACTTAATACCCCTCCGGCAAGAGGACCCAGTATTCCGCCCGCAGCGCTGGCCGTGGAGATCACGCCAAGTGCATAACCCACATGTTTCTCCGGAGTATTGGTGCCGATCAGTGTAATTGAGGCGGGATGAAAACCAGCCATGAGTCCCTGAAAGACCCTTACCGCGATAAACGTATACGGATCGTAAACAAAGAAATTAGCCAGATGCGCAATGCCTAGCCCAACGCCTGAACGCACCAGCATCAATTTGCTTCCATATCGATCAGCCAGCGATCCCCAGAAGGGTGCGCATAATCCACTGATCAGAAAGCTGATGGAGATGGAGATACCGGACCAGGCTTCCAGACCGGTATCGATCCCGAGATCATTTTGCAGGAATAGAGGAAAGAACGGAACGGATAGCGAGTACGCCATATGATTGAAAAACAGACCGAACCACAGAATATACAGATTTCGTTTCCATTGTGGCATCTTGGCTTCTCCATACTATATAATTCCTATATAAAAAGTAGGTTATTACCCATATTAGGGTACGACCACTGGAAAGTATAATAGAAAAGTTCAATAGACCCATTCAAGAATTAAATGAATGGGTCTATGACTTTGTTTCATGTGGGTATTCGATATGATTGGTGCATAGACAAAAATCCTCTGTTAAGTGGTACGTTTTTCACTTTCCTTCTGGTGAAACATTTTTTGTGGAATTAGGATGTTTGGTACCAACATGGAAAATTTATGTTGAAACAACAAATAAGTTCGTATAATATAAAATCAATTACTTGTTCTATAAATATAGAACTAATTTAGAAAGGAACTATACTCTTATGAGCTACACAGTAGAAGTTGATTTTGCGCCAATTTATGAATGTGTAAGCACCCTGAACGCTTTTTTGAGTAAACAAAATCATACTAACCTGGATGCCGGGAAACGGTGGGTTCGTGATGTACAGGATCGATTCTCACCAGCCAAACTTCAACAAATGCGAGATACGATGAAAGCCACAGACAACTTCAGCCTTGCGCCATATATATGGAGCTGTTCAGGGGAACGTTCGGTGAATGGCTTTTTGAATTGGCTTGAAGAATTGTCCTCGGGCCAATTGTATGACATCGCCGCGCGCTTTAAGTTAACCGTCCCCTCCAATCTGCCCGAATTGCGCAGTCGGACATCCGAAGTGCTACGAGAATGGGATACTCAGTATTTTGGGCAGATCGATCCGACAATTATTGAGGGACTCTTTTTGGAAGCTGAATCGAGACGTTCCAGTCTGAACGGGATGAATGACCAAGAAGTCTACGAACAAGCTACACAGGGCATGAGGATATATCCCAACAATACGTTAAAACAAATAATCCTCATCCCTCAATATCATGCACGTCCATTTGTCACCTCAGCAATCTTCGACGAGATGATTTTCACTAATTACTCTTGCGATATTCTTCCAACAGAACCGGGACGACCAGACCCTGGATTACTGCGTCTAACGCGGGCACTCTCCGATGAAACCAGACTGTTCATCTTACGACTACTGGCTGGTAAACAGCTGACCTTCACTGAAATTGTCCGTGAGGTTGGACTGTCCAAGAGCACGGTGCATTACCATCTAATAGCCTTGCGAGCAGCCGGGCTGATTATCGTGCATTATGATTACAAAAACACCGAATATAGCCTGCGCTTGGAAGCTCTGAACAACTTTCCACGGCAGATTGGAGCTTATATTGAGGGTTGAGTTCAAGCATTCGCTTCTCCACAAAGTGCACTATTCAAACATACGGAGGAACCTTAATGCTGAAGCGAAGTTACTACGGTTTATTGGCTACTGTTACTCTTAGTTCTCTCGGTGATGTGTTTGGTCTTTTGGCCATGGAATGGCTTGTTTATGAATTAACTACCTCTAAGCTAGCCATGGGTGCTATGGCACTAAGCTTCAGCATTCCCGAAGTAGCCTTCCGCCTACTTGGATCACCGCTGTCCGACCGACTGCATCGTGGACGGTTCATGACCGGACTGGCTGCAGTACGACTGCTGGCTCTTTTGTTGCCACTGAGTATGGGTATCGCGGGCCAATTACAGCTTTGGCACCTATTTCTCGCCGCAGCACTCAGCGGAGCCTGCTCAGCCCTCTTCATGCCAACGGCCATGGCTGTTGTACCAGGCGTAGCTGGCAAACATAAACTTCTGCGGGCATTCGCAGTGATTGATGGTTGTCGGAATGCCGCTGCTTTGCTGGGACCTGCCTTTGCCGGAGCTCTAACGGCTGCATCCGGAGCGTTACCAACACTTGGAATAAATGCTATTTGTTACATTGCAGCCGTCATCGCACTGCTCTATCTGCCCACAATGCAGAAACCAGTAGCACAAACTTCTTTTTCTCTTAAAGCTTATATCCGAGATATTGGAGAGGGCTTCTCTTTTTATCGGCGATTCCCAGCCATGCTCTCGATTATGATAATGGTTTCGATCAGCAATATGTCCTCTGTAGCTATCTGGACCATGATGATTCCTTTTGTCCGCGAAGTGCTGCACCGGGATGCCGCCGCCATGGGCACTCTGACCACAGCTTCGGCATTTGGCACACTAGCAGGACTAGCTATTATCTCGTGGATGGGTGAAATCAAGAGAAGACGCACGGTCATGCTGTGCAGCTTAGCTGTGATTGGGCTTTTCAACGCTTTATTGGGACTATTTCCGAGTTACCCATTTGCACTTATTGCCTTATGTGCTGCAGGAGCAGCCGGACCTTTCTTCGGTTCTCTAAGCTCTTCGTTACATGGTACGCTTGTGCCCAGTTCTCTACAAGGCCGGGTTAATTCGATCCGATTCCTGATTGGTGGAGGATTACAGCCCGTAGGCGCTTTTGCAGGTTCAGCGGTTGCAGAAGTCTATGGCCTTCCCTTCCTCTTTCTGTCTTTAGGTCTTCTTCCTTTCATCTGTTCGATAGCTGCTTCATTTCTCCCGAACCTGAAAGATTTGAATGGCGACCTCGATACTCTACTACATAAGTCATCCAATAAAGTTCGTATTACAAGCAGTTAATAATACTAAAAGCGCCGTCCCTTTTTATAGGAACGACGCTTTTGACGTGTGACAACGATAGCAGTTTACCTCAAACATGCCAGAATACAACATCTGTCCCCCACTTCCCAAACATACGGGATCGGTATCCTGACATAGGTAATCCGGAGATAAAAGCCAAATTTTCGCTTCTAAAGATTTTTCTATACTCTCCATTATCGTGTAAGTATGAAATCAACTTTACACTACACATCGCGATCATACTATTCCTTCAATTGGACCGACATAAACACATCGACCTCATCTTCACTGTCCAATATAAATCCAAATCGTTCATACAATCGGCGAGCAGGACTTCCCTGCAACACATTTAAAATAACCCTTTTCCCCTGAATTTGATCCTTTTCCAGCAGCAATTTTAGTACCTGAGTTCCTATTTTCTGTCCCTGATAATCGGGATGTATGTAGAAATGTTCCAATAGAAATGCCTCAGACTTGGGCTTCAAGGCGACACAACCTACCATTGAACCCTCCACTTCAATAATATGTGTATCGGCAGGGTCAAAAGTATTCCGGAAACGTTCACGTACCTTCACATCATCGTACCTTCCCAGTCTGGTTAGATCATCGTACAGTACCAAGGCTCGCAAATCAGCGAGTTGCTCTTGGTCTGCCTGTACAGCTTGACGCATTGTTATTGGGTTCATTTGTTGAATTCCTTTCCATTAGAGACACGTTAATTTTTGAATGTCTTATCGCACTATAGAACACTAAAAATCATACCTTTGGCAGCTCACTTGAGCAACATCGGATTTTAGAACGTACTATTTTTTTTCAAACCTATTGAACTCCAAAAAAATAAAAAAGCCCAAAAAGGACGGTGCATCATTGGCTTATACAAATAAGCGAACCCGCAGCCATCCCTTCTGGGATGTAGATTGTAGATTATTATAGAAAACTATGAAACATGTGAAGCTTGTGCCGCATGTTGTAATGCTTCCAGACCCAATGCTAGCGCACCACACAAGCCCGCATGCTGGCCCAATCCGGGCTGCACAATATATTGGTCGATATGTTGCGTGATTGGGGCTGCATTCACATAACCATTGAGATTCCGCACTACCTGCTCCCGGATCATAGGAAACAGATGATCTTGCTGCATCACACCACCACCCAGGATGATCTTCTGCGGCGAATGAAGCAAGATGACCGTAGTAATCGACTCCGCAATGTAAAAGGATTCGATCTCCCACGCCGGATGATCTGCCGGCAGTTCACTGCCAGGGATCTGCCAGCGAGCTTCAATGGCTGGACCTGCTGCCATTCCCTCCAGGCAATCGCCATGATATGGGCATAATCCATTAAAGTGATCGTCTCGATGGCGTCTTGTGCGAATATGTCCACCCTCGGGATGTAACAATCCGTGGACGCGTTGGCCCCCTGCCACGAGTCCGACACCAACGCCTGTGCCAATCGTGTAATATACACAGTTGTCCAGTCCTTGCGCTGCTCCCCACGTCACTTCACCGAGCGCGGCAGCATTCACATCCGTATCCCATCCAAAGGGAACCGGAAATTCATGCTTCAAGGTTCCAATGACATTACAATTTCCCCACCCAGGCTTAGGCGTGGTCGTAATATAGCCATACGTGGGACTATCCGCTTGCAGATCAATCGGACCAAAAGAGCCTATCCCGATTGCTTCCACGTCTTTATCCTTGAAATAGTCGATAACCTTGGCAAGTGTTGTCTCAGGATGTTCTGTTGGAAAACTGATCCGATCTTCAATCTGTCCATGCTCATTGCCTACACCACATACAAACTTTGTTCCGCCCGCTTCTATGGCTCCAATACGCATCGTTCTGGGCTCCTTTCCTTCATTACAATTAACCTTAAGCCTTGTTAGCCTTGGTCGGTGATATCTCATAGATATGAAGTGAAGAGAAGACCAGATCTGTATTTTCTGCATGAGCAGAGAGGCCTTGGCAATCCGCATCAGGATAGATTAGATCCGTAATAACGGCCTGACCATCATTTGCAAATACCTCCACAGATGAATGATCTACAAAGATACGCAAACTTTGATTTCCATTCACTTCTTTTAACTCAGCTGTATGACGGCTCAGGAAAAGTTCATGAAAATTGCCGATGCCTGATCGACTACGATCAACGTACACTTCACTTCGGATCGAGTCTACACCAATGACCGTCTCGTGATCTGCGCCGCTTCTTAGCGCAAAATGGAACGACTGATCCTGAGCCCACTCTGCATGGATCTCATAGTTCACGAGTTGCAAAGCGTTCAACTGCTCACTCACTTGCTGAATCGAAGCATCCTGTAGGGACAATACTGGTGTACGGGCTTGCTCAAGTTCACGTGCAGGACGTTGAATCAATATAACTTCTCCCGCTCTTGTCTCCAGTGTCAACTCCCGGGCAATGGTCATTGCTCCACGGTAATCATTGGTTGGCGTCTGGTTGGCATACATCCAGTTGCTCATCCAGCCGATAATGAGGCGTCTTCCATCTTCCTCAGGAACGTCAGACCAACTAACTCCTGCGTAGTTATCCCGACCATGATCAATCCAGCGAACCGTATGGGATGCCTCGTCTGGGACAAATGTAGTTCCATCAAATTCTCCGGTAAAATATTGTGTTCTGGAGCCTTCAATAAAAGCAGGATCTGCACCGATGCTAACAAGCATCACCCATTTCTCCTGCCCTGAATCTCCATCCACTGCAAGCGGGAACAGGTCGGGGCATTCCCACACACCGTCGTGTGAACCAATCCCGGCGCCGAATTCACTTCCTAACGTCCAATCTTTCAGATTGGGAGAACGATACAGACATACCGTTTGACCACAAGCGATAATCATAATCCACTCTTTGGTCTGCTCATGCCAGAACACTTTGGGATCACGGAAATCAACAAAGGACTCATGCTTTAATACCGGATTCCCCTCGTACTTAGTCCAGGTTCTGCCGTTGTCTTTGCTATACGCCAGACTCTGGGTTTGTATGGCATCTTGGTTTTTAACTTCAAGATGATGGGTGAAAATAGCAACCAATCCTGGCTCACCCTCAAAGAATCCGGTCGTGTTATTCCAATCCACTACGGCACTTCCCGAGAATATAGTGCCATTCTCATCGGGGAGTAAGGCTATCGGAAGTTCCTCCCAGGAGATCAGGTCCCTGCTCACTGCATGGCCCCAGTGCATGGGGCCCCATGTGGTTCCATGTGGGTGATGCTGATAGAACAAGTGATACTCCCCATTGAAAAACACCATGCCGTTTGGGTCGTTCATCCACTTCTCTTTCGGTGAGAAATGGTATTCATTTCTGTAATCTTGTTTAAGAATTGTCGACATTATGGTTTCTCCTCCGTACTTTTCTTTATTTGTTGTTACGGTCATATCCCGCTTGTTTAATCTGCAGCCATTCTTGCAATCCAAGGCGATCCAACTCTTTCAAGTAAGCATCCCATTCCTGATCTATTTTCCCGTTCTGATACCATTCTGTACGCAGACGTAACACGTAGGCGAAGAGATCGGTCTCAATCGTGGACAATCGATCCAGTTCATCAATGGAGAAGAACACACTTGGATATACGTTCTCCGCTTTCATATGCGGAACCATAACCTTGTCGAGAAGTTCCATCCGCCAAGCCGCATCTTCCGGTTTGGTTGTGTATTTGTCATAATAACTGTCGAGAATGGCCAATGGTCCTGCAATACTGGTTTTTTGTCTGAGTTCCACGGGTGCAGATCCTTCCAGTGGAAGATGCTTCAGCATCCCTTTGGCTTCATCGAATTCAAAGATATTTTGCTGACTCTCGTCTCCATAGGTACCCCAGTTGTTCTGCACAGATTGGAGCGGATCGTACAATTGGTCTACCCACTTGGCTGTGGATTCGAGGTTTTTATTGCTGCTGGTAATGACCATGCGACCACGATCAAGTCCTATTCCGTTTGTTCTTGTGACATTGACCTCTCCGTTAGGCCCGGCAACCGGAGGCAGAACATCATACGTATCATTCATGCCTGTAATGTTAGCCTTATCCCATGTGAAGTACATGCCGTACTTGTTATCCTTGCCTTTCGCCAGGTACGTGTTCCAATCCTGTTGGTACGATTCGACATCCACGAGGCCTTCCTTAACCAGCTCATGAATGTATTTAACCGCTTCCTTGTAACCTTCATCAGCTGCCGTGAAGACCACTTTCCCATCATTGGTTACCACGGTATGATCCCAGTTCTCTCCGAGTCCAAATGCCGCAAAGAGAAATGTCAGATCTTCTCCGCCCGGTTTGTTAATGAAAGATAACGGAATTTCGTCAGCCTTGCCGTTGCCGTTTGGATCTTGAGTTTTGAACGCGATCAATACTTCTTTCAGTTCTTCGGTTGTCGTTGGCATCTTCAGTCCAAGCTTGTTCAACCATTCCACATTAATCCAGGGCAAGTTATCCACTGACTGAATCCGTTGTTTGCCACTTCCGAGTTCTTCAATCCATGGGAATGAATAGATATGTCCGTCTGGAGCCGTGATCATGCTCTTGTATTCGGGAGCTTCCTCCAGCACCTTTTTCAGATTGGGCATGTGTTGTTCAATCATGTCCTCTAGTGGAATGATCGCCCCGTCCTTCGCCAGTTTCAGGAGATCATAATCCCCGTAACCTGCATCAAAAATGGCATCCGGCAAATCACCGCTGGCGACCGCCAGATTTCTTTTTTCCGCAAACACATCACTCGTATAGTTCTTCCAGTTGATATGCACATTGGTTTTCTCTTCGAGTCGTTTGTTAATCAGCTTGTCGTTCGGATCAGCAGGAGCCAGCGGAGAGCTCTGTGTTATAAAATTCAATGTCACCTTGCCATCAGGGGATTGCGCCTCACTTGCCGCGCCGCCTCCACCTCCGCCACAAGCGGTTAGAAAGAGCATTGCAGATAACATGGAAATGGACGCCGTTGTAACGGCTTTTCTGGACTTGTTTACTTTTTTCATAATAATGACCTCCATGTGTTGGATTGGATCAACTTACTGTATCGCAGGCTGTTCACTATTTGAGGGAACCGACCATGACACCTTTTTCGAAATACTTCTGGAAGAACGGATACATGATGATGAGTGGCAGACTCGAAATGACAATCGCTGAGTATTTAATCATCTCGGAGAGCCGTTTCAGTTCCGCCATCGCGAGCTGATCACTGATCATGCCCGGTGCAGCCTGATTCTGAATCAGAATGGAACGCAGAACGAGCTGTAACGGATGCAGGTTCGGATTATCGAGATAGATCATTGCATCAAAATAGGAATTCCATTGCCCAACGAACGCATAGAGTGCAAGTACAAAAATGATCGGTTTCGACAACGGAATGACGATCTGGAAGAAAATCTTCATCTCAGAAGCGCCATCCACGTTAGCAGCTTCTTTCAGTTCTCGAGGGACTCCTTTGAAAAAGGTTCTGGAGAGAATGATGTTCCAGACGTTAACCGCTCCAGGGATGATGATCGCCCACACCGTATCAAGCATGCCGAGATTACGTATGAGTAGATACGTAGGGATTAATCCCCCACCGAAGAACATCGTAATGATAAAGATAATCATAAAAAATCCACGTCCCGCGAGTCTATCATCCGACAATGCATAACCTGCAAATATGGATACGGTCACGGTGATCAGTGCAAAAGAAACCGAGTACAATACCGCATTTGCAAACCCCCGGATCATGGCTGGATTGGACAAAATCATCTGATATCCGTCCAGACTCCAGTCCGATACATTAAAGGACAGTCCACGATTCAGTAGCACCGTGGGGTCCATGAATGAGGCGATAACAATATAAATCAGGGGAACAACCACAACCAGTACAGCACAGGTGAGAAAGATGGCATTGAGTGTGAGGATCAACCGATCCATTCCCGTGTGTTTAACAACCATGGATAATACTCCTTTCCTAATAGAGGCCTTCGCCTTCATTCAATTTCTTCACAATCAGATTCACCGTCACCAGCAAAATCACATTGATAACCGAGTTGAACAATCCAACTGCCGCTGAATAAGCATAATCTCCAGACTGTAACCCCACCTTGTAGACATATGTGGCAATAATCTCGGAGGACGGCAGGTTCATGGACGTCTGCATCAGATAGGCCTTCTCAAATCCAATGGACATAATCCCGCCAGCTGCAAGGATAAAGACGATGGCCATAATCGGACGAATCGTTGGAAGATCAATGTGGCGAATACGCTGAAGGAGATTGGCTCCATCCAGATTAGCCGCATTGTGAAGCTCTGGATCAACATTGGCCAAAGCCGCGACGTATATGATGGAAGCCCAACCCGCTCCAGTCCAGATATCGGACAAAATGTAGATCCAGCGGAAATATTCCGGTTCAGACATGAACATGATTGGCTGACCTGTAATCCATGTGGCTAATTGATTAATTGGCCCTGTCGGTGAGAGGAAGATGAATAGCATACCCACAACAACGACAACCGAGATGAAATTGGGTGCGTATAGAAACAATTGGATATTTTTCTTGATGCCAGCTTTGCGTACCTGATTCAGCATGAGTGCCAGTAAAATGGGCACCGGGAAACTGAATATTAATCCCAAAAAGCTGAGTTTAAGCGTATTCATTAAAATGATATCGAAATTGGGTGAAGCTATAAATTTCTCAAAATGCTTCAGGCCTACCCAATCACTACCCATGATGCCTTTGATCGGACTGAAATCCTTAAACGCAATGATGGCTCCGTACATCGGAATGTACTTGAAGATAAGAGTCAAAATTAAGGCAGGTGCAAGCAACATATATAAAAAGTAATTTTTTTTGAGCTGCTGCAACCTGTGACCGCTTGTCGTCCTCACTTTCAGTACCCTTCCTTCGCCCTTTTTGCTGTCGGCTATGTTATCCAACACGATACCTCCGTTCATTCTAGAAGTTGACAATTGTTTTCAGTAAGGGCTTTCAATATTTACAATTGCCTATTTAATAATTTACAATTTATCAGGTTTCAACGGATTTAGTCAATACGTTTTGTAAAAAAATATTTGTGCATTTGATCATTTCATCTTTGCATTAATGTAACTAAAGAGGATTGAATTTGCATGTATACAGCACTGGATCGTTAATACCAGCCTAGATATTTCTATATCATTACTGTAATAGATCATCATTGTTACACTAGTTAACGAAACTTCTGGAACAATTATGAAAATAGAATTCACCTATCTAAATGTAAATGTAATTGTGCATTTGTAAAACAGAGATTGCTATTTGTCCCGTTCTATTATACATTTGACTTAGAGAAGAATATGGATGACTATTGATGATTAGAGGTGAAGCATTAGATGGCAAAGGAAAAAGTCACGATACAAGACATCGCTGATGCTTTGGGGATCTCCAGGAATACAGCTTCCAAAGCATTAAATGATAGCGGAAACATCCCGGATGAGACCCGAAATCGTGTAATTAAAAAAGCAATTGAACTTAAATATAAACAGTTTGCCTATATGGACAATGAGCATGTTCTAAGCAAGGCTCCGGGAAATATCGCCCTGTTAACTGAAAACCTGCCTAATACATCTCACTTTGGTTCGTTGTTAATCAGCGGTCTGGAGAAAAGAATCAGTGCGGAGGGATACAATCTCTCGATTCATATCGTGCGTGAAGACGATCAAGATACACTTACACTTCCCAACAATTTTGATATAGCCAAAGTAGACGGCATTATTTGCATTGAATTATTTGATCTGGAATATACACAGCTGATTACCGATCTGGGCATCCCCACCATCTTTATCGATTGCGCTTCCAACATATGTTATCCCGAATTCCAAGCAGATTTGCTACTCATGGAGAATGAACATAGCATCTACCAGTTAACCACAAAATTAATTGAGAGCGGCTACACAAGTATTGGATTCGTTGGAGATTACAATCACTGCAAGAGCTTTAATGAACGATGGGTTGGATATCACCGTGCTATGCTGGAGGCGGGGTTGCAGGTCGACCCGTCCCATTGCATCCTGGACAATGATCGCCTGTGTTTCTCCAAGCCAGGATGGTTGAACCACCGAGTGGCCGAGCTGGCATCCCTACCTTCTGCTTACGTATGCGCTAATGACTTTATAGCAGTTGATCTGATCAGGGCGTTAAAAGATAGAAATGTCGCTGTGCCACAGGATATTGTGATATGCGGATTCGATAATGCACCCCAATCTCGAATTATTGAGCCAGCATTAACGACGGTTCATATTTATAGCAATGAGATGGGCATTAAGGCTGCGGAGATGCTGTTATCCCGGATTAATAGCCCGACACAGCCGTATCAGGTCTCCCACATTGTGACCAAACCCATCATCAGGGAGTCCACACCAGCAATCATGGCCGATCATTCTCAGATGGTTCATAGTTCTGCAAAATAAAAAAAAACGTATGTCTCACGAGTAACAGCTCGTGAAGCATACGTTTTTTGGTGGTTTTGATTGGGTTGGATGAGAATTCCATCCTATCCATCGCGGCCTAGAAAAAAAATCATCTCGCGATTAGATCTCTTTCAAGATGCCTTTTACAAGTCCGATAAAGGTTGTTTTCACTTGCGCAGCCACTTCAATAACTTCATCATGACTTAACGGCTGATTCAGAATACCACAGGCCATATTGGTCAGACAGGAAATGCCTAGTACCTTCATACCGCCATGAATGGCAACAATGGCTTCAGGTACCGTCGACATCCCCACTGCATCCGCACCCATCGTACGAATCATGCGAATCTCCGCTGGTGTCTCATATGCCGGGCCACTCCACCATGCATAGACACCTTGTTGCAGGCCAACATTCTGCTCTTCTGCAACCTTAAGGGCAATGCTGCGCAGTTCGCGATTGTATACCTGTGATACGTCTGGGAAACGAACACCCAGTTCGGCGTTATTCGGTCCCATCAACGGGTTATTGCCTACCAGGTTAATATGATCTGTAATGAGCATCAGTTGACCCGGCTCAAAGCTTGTGTTGATGGCTCCGCAGGCATTGGTGATAAGCAATTGCTCGACACCCAGCGCCTTCATGATCCGAACGGGGAAAGTCACTTCGTCTAGTGTAAAACCTTCATAATAATGAAGGCGGCCTTTCATCGCTACAACCGTTTTGCCCATCAGTTCACCAATAACCAATTCATTGGCATGACCAATAGCCTCCGATTGGGCGAAATACGGAATATCTGTATACGGAATAACGGTCGCATTTTCAATCTCGTCCGCGAGCGCTCCCAGTCCGGAACCCAGGATCATGCCTACGGCAGGTTTGGTATGGATTCGGTTTAATATGTAATCTCTTGCTTCCTGAATATGTGCGGATTGATGCATAATGATATCCTCCTGATGATCTGAATTGAGTAACGAAAACTGAGTTAATGAGGTGTTACTCATCAAGTGTAATGAACAATGGTCTTGATGTAAATGGAAGCTGTTCTATATCCAATAAAAAAACGACCCTGTGTTCCAGAATCGTTTAAAAACATGGACATGTCCTAATCCAATGTATATTTGTTTCTACTTTTCATGTAATCAATTGTCATGATCAGCAACAGCATCAATGTAGCAAACATCAGCGGTTTGGCAAAAGTACCTTCTTCAAAAATATAATAACTAAATGTAAAATTTCCGGCAAAAGTAATTAAATAGTTTCGGATGTAATCCATCTTCTCATCTCATTTCAGGAAAGAATTTGGTTCACCATTTCTTCAACCCTATCACACACTTCCATTTAAAACCATATTTTTATCATCCACAAAAACAAACGCCTCAATCATGCACGAGATAGCCGTACTGTACAATCTATATGGAGTACAGCAAAAAACCGGCCACATCGTGACCGATTCTCTCCACTTCCCTGATGTTCAGGACATAGGGTTAATGATACGCCAAAATGATTCCTTAGGCTGCAACTGCTGATCAAAAACAAAGGGCCAGTTTTTGCGTCCGCGTACCGGGAAATGGTCTAACCAGGTATAATTGTCCGCTACTCCCCAGAATGTCACAGAGGTAATGGATGATTTATACTCACGGAACAAATTAAAGATTTCTTCATATCGACGCTCCTGTAGCTCAGCCATCTCCGAAGTTGGCGCGGTGAGGTCCGTTCGACGATCCTCATAACGAAACACCGACATATCCAGCTCCGTAACATGCAACTGTACATCCAGTGAAGCATAACGCTCAATAGCCATTCGGATCTCCTCAATCGAAGGACCATGAATATTCCAATGCCCCTGCAACCCAATCCCGTGTACAGGCGCTCCCTTGTCAAGCAAAGACCGAACCAGATTGTAGATCTTCTCCCGTTTGACCGGATCTGTCTCATTGTAGTCATTATAGAAAAGAAGCGCATTTGGATCAGCTTCATGAGCCATACTGAACGCTTGCAGCAGATAATCTTCCCCCACCAGCTCTAACCACTTCGTATCCCGCATGAACAGGTCGGTCTTATCTTCAACAGCTTCATTGACGACATCCCACGCATATATTTGCCCCTTATACCGACCTACTACCGTATCAATATGTTGCTTCAAGCGAGATAATAATAGCTCTCTGGAAGCAGAAGCACCTGAGTTATCCTCAAAGACCCATTTCGATGTTTGATTATGCCAGACCAAGGTATGTCCGCGAACCGCAATCCCTTGGGCAACAGCAAAATCAACAATTTTATCCGCCGCCTCAAAATTATAACGATCCTCTTCCGGGTGAATTTCTTCAAATTTCATCTGATTTTCAGCCGTGATGCTATTGAAATGTTTGGCGATGAAATCCCCTTCGGACTGCAACATTCTGGTATGTACAGCAGCACCTATTTTGAACGTATTGGCATAAGCAGCATGTAGTGATGGAATTTCGGTTGGCATTTACAATTCCTCCCTGCCATTTTTTATCCATCATATCGTTTGTTGAATACGCTTACAATGAACAAATTATACTTCTTCCCCCTCATATTTAACTATTTATGATCCTCGGCCCTGTTCGCACAACAAAAACACCTCCACGTATGTTCCACTGCTCATCGCAACAGAACATTTCTCGGAAGGTGTTTTGTGATCGGATGTTCAGTTAAATTCAACTCATGTACCAAAGAGGGTATGAAGCGTTACAGCTTGTCCACCTGTAACAAGGTCACCTGTTTCACTGTGCATGCCGGGTTAATTTGCTCCTCGGACAGAATGTTCAGCTTGATGAGGCTTTTCAGCTTATGGCTGTCTACCTTGGATAACAATCGCCAGATGTCCGGGTCTGGAAGAGAAGCATACAGCTTCTGATCATCGTATTCCTTCCGGTTCTGAAGCACTGTTTTCACGGTGTAACCACCAACCTGCGTCTCATACACCCCTTGTTCTACACAATACGCGACAATCTCATCTCGTAGTACAGACAGCTGCTGCTCAATATCTTTTTGCTGCTGCTTCAGGTCAAAGTAAGTTTGTACTTTCTGCTCCATATCGATCACGCTCCCTACTATCATAGGTATGCGAGGATCGCTAGTTTAGGACTGGCTGTTTATTTTAATTAAAAAAAGTGGTCTTTCTATTACTTAATCGTATACTATCTCATTGTGTATCCCCGTATTACGATTGCAGCAGGTGTTCATTTAAATATGGATTATGGACAGCCATACTGTGAACCCTTTCCATTACATCTGGCCCCATGGGTACATCCCCAACACGCCTCAACAGAATCCAGCGCAGGCAAGCTATTGCTCCAAAAATCTGTTCCTCTTCCAGCGTGTACGTATAACTGGCAGAACGTGCAAATTGAGCGTGATACATCTCGCCGTAACTTTCCCCATTATAGACGGTGATCAGAAATACAGACCATGCCATATCGTACCTTGGATCACCATACTGCCCATTAGTCCAATCAATGATGGTGTAATGGTCGTCCATCTCAAGAATGTTTCCCAGATTATAATCGCCATGAATCAAGCGGTCCTGTCTGATCTGGACCTGCTGAATCAAGTTTGCCAGAAGATCATTTATATCGTCATGTAATTCAATTTGAGGAAAAAAGTATTGAACAAAATCGTACCTGAATATGTATTCTTCATCTTCACCAGTACCCACTTCATTCACCGGATAACGATGGACCTCCATTAATCGCTCAGCCAAATGTGTCAGTTTGGTTTGTGTTAATTGGGTAACGGGCTTTCCATCATAGCTCGTTAACAGCACTTGATTATCTTGCTCGTCTAATCCCCAACCGTAGGGTTTGGAAACACGAATTCCACTTTGATAAAGCTTGGACAATAATCGATATTGTCTGGCGATATCCGGTTTGGAATCCTTGTCCCAGACTTTCAATACGTACCGCTGATCTTCCGTTTCAATTCTCATCACACTGGCTTCCAGTCCAGGTGGCAAGGAAATGATCTGATACTCCTGTTCAATCACCTGCTGGATATGTTCATCCAGTTCTATCCAATTCATCTGGCTAAGTTGAATTGTCATCGTTTCCCCTTCTTCCGTGTTATGAACGCCTCTCCTGGTTAGTCAGATATAATCAGGCCTTTGCCAATGACATTAGCGGATACCGGCTGCTTGCCCAATTCTCTCGCCCATACGGATAACTGTCCCATATGGTGAATCTCATGGGCAATCACATGTCGCATAACTTCTCCCCATGAATCTGTACTGGCCTTGCCAGCTGAGCGATGATCGATATAAGCGCTTTTTTCCATACTCGAATCCCAGGCTGTAACAAATGCCTCCACATCAGGACGTAACTTGCGATCGAGTTGCCTTACTGCCTCAAGATTCTGGTAGTTTGCAAAATCTTCTGCATCATCCGGTTTGCCCTGAAGCAACTGAAGCCAGCTCCACTCTACATCAATGATATGAAATAATGTTTCTAATATGTTGCCTACTCCGCCTGTGCGAGGCCGAATCAATTCTTCAAGCGATACATCTTCACACCACGCATACCATTGCTCACGTACCATCCAGTTATAACGAAAGAATGTTTCCATTGGTATATTCCCCTTTATCGGCTATGTTTTTCAGAGAGCTTTGATCAATTCTGTATTGGCAAAGGTTTCATCAGAATGTTCAAGATCACCATAAATTCCGCTGACCTGATTGAATCCGGATTTGATCCAGAAGCGTAATGCAGGCCAATTTTTCAGCGCTACGTTGATTCGAATTTCCTTGTAACCAAGTTCGGAAAATTGACGCGTCAACGCCTGAATTAATTCTTGTCCATATCCCTGCTTCTGGATCTCGCTATGGATATATAAAATTCGAGATAGATCGAATCCTCGGAGGGATACCCATGGTACACACTTAACAAACCAATATAGCGGTCATCCTCATTCGTGCGAATGGATTGAATTCGATAATTCTCCAGCCTGCCTCCTGGCGGAAGGTGGCCTTCTTCAAAACATTCTTTCACATAGTTCCGATCATGCTCTTGTCCATCCCATTGATGCAAGTACCGACTGGTCTCATATATGGACTCAAGTTCAGGAATATCAGATTCTTCCACATTCGAGACAATAAGTCGGTCTGACTTCCATTCTACTGGAAGTTGTTTCATCGTAATCACTCCATCTTGATATTCTAAATAAATTAAACTATTGAATATTTACACTTACCACTCCGATGACAGAACAACCTTCCGATCGCTGTTATCCCCAGATTTTTTTGATTCATTTTATAATGGTAAACTCCGGGAGGCTGATAGATTCATTATTCTTTTGTTAATCGTCAATACCTCTTCCCCCTACTCCTCCCTGACGGGATCTTTTCCAAAGTACGTTCCCTTCAGCTTTTGATCCATAAAGTCTCTTAAGTCCTTTTGATCAAGTATATATTTCGAATCTCTATTAAATCTGCTTTTTGTGTATACAATAATCTGTTTCCGATTGTATTGAATTGTAATTTCAGCATTATGCTTTAATCTCAAAGCAATTCCTGCACTAATGCTTCCTGTGACATCATCTACTGGTATTTTGGCCGATTCCGGGGCTGCATTCAGCCAGCCGACTATACGGCTAATGTCTTCTTTACTTAACGTAACATTATCAATACTAACGTGTCCTCCACCGTCGCCTGTCCTGGTGTACACGACTATGCTCATCTCTGTGCTTATCACTTGATTTCTCGAAATCGGCTTATTTGGATCAGGGTTACTCGTGATTAGAAAATACAAAAACATGATTGCCGCACCTATGAAAAACCAGAATCGCCTACGTTTTCCTAGCATTACAGCGCATTCTTCGTATCCACCACGTTGGCAAACAGTCTCAGTACCGTATTGTGATGTTCAATAATCTGCTCCGCTTGAAGCGTCTTTGAATTCCATGTGCTGTGCGCATCTTGAACCAGATTGACCGTGTATCCCAGACTGTAGGCTCTGCGGCAAGTCGTGTCTACACATACCTCGGTCTGCATTCCCGCGAGTATCAACTCCGTCAAGCCGTTTTCTTGCAATTTCAGATGCAGATTGGTTTCGTGAAATGAATCCGGTGTCTCTTTTTCGATCACAAGGTCACCAGCACTAGGTGTAATGGACGGATGAATGACCCATCCCGGAGTTCCTCGTTCCAGTGGACTGCCTGCCCCTTCGCAGTGCTGGATATATATGATGGAATGCCCTGCTTCACGGGCCCTGGCAATTAACACCTGGATCTTCTGAAGCAATCGTTCCCCCTGATATACGGGATCTGCTTCATCAAACATCGCTACCTGTACGTCAATAATTAGAAGTGTACAATGCGTTGTCATCTTTCTTTCCTCCTGACAAATCAATTTAATTCAACTCTTTTTTCTTCCTACCTTTAACAAAACTTCCAATCCCATATCAATCAGTACAAATAGGATAGCGGCAAGAACGCCAAATAAGGTCAGAACTAACGTCTCTTTGAAATCCAAGATTGCTTCTCCTGCGCCCATGACCAGATAATAGATGTACATGCCCAAAACTCCAGCACATGCATAACTCAATATCCTAGTACTTAGATACAATACATGATTGTCGAATTGTATTCGGCTGAGCAGATAGTCCAGCAGTATTGATAAAGGTAGCCCGATCAATACGATCAAGGGAGTCGCGTATACCAGATAAATAAGAATATAAAAATCAAAACTGTAGGATTCATTCATCGATATGAGACTTGCAGCCAAAGTAAAACAAATGATGGTTAGAACGGTTGTTATCAGCTTTCTTCCCATGTTCATCTCATCACTCCAATACAGTTATCTCTATTCATTGGATGTGCTCATGCGTCAGATTTTGCCGGTTGCCATCCGATATCTTGAGACCAACTATGCGCTCTCTGTAATATGCTCCACACTATTGGTCCTTTTCCTTCAACATATTTGGGACGTTGATCTTTATACAATGACATGAGTCTGTGCTTTTCTTCCGCATAGTTCAAACAATCTTCTGGATGCTCCCTTAAGTATTCTCTGAACAGCAAGGTCATCTGCTCGGAGAAACTGCCTGCCTGTCTAACGTGTATATGTATCCTTCTGCTTCCGGGCACTTCCCGAAAGTAACGTTTAGTCTTATCTGGATTTTCTGCTCTGAATACAAATCCGACTGTTTCGATCTCATGTTTGTAGTCCAATAAATTATCAGGATGGGGAACAGATATTTGTATATCTATGATGGGTTTGGCGTCTATTCCCACAATTGAAGTGGAGCCAACATGATCAATTCGTAGAGCCTTTTCTCCTAACGCTTCTCTTAATTTCGAACCCGTTTCGAGAAACAAATCACGCCATTTCGGATCATACTTTACGATTCTCCATTGATCCTCCATACAACTCCTCCTTAGATATCCAATCAAGCTATATAATTAAACAACACGTTCTTTTACCCTTTTGTTACATGTAGATTATTTAGTGATGCCATATAGATATCATGCAAAATCATCATTGTTTATCCCTAGTTCTATTTGTTTTTGGGATTCGATCATGTATTCGTACACATCATCAATTTCTGTTATCCCTTTAATATTCTCTTTTAACAGTTCAATAATTAAATTATAATCACTCTCTCTCATCCTTATATCTTCCATATAGTTATCGTTATAGTCATTCATAAAATCTAATTTGTTCTTATAAAATCGAAATCTCTCCAAAACATATACTTCCTTAAGATTAATAAATAATGCTACAAAATCCTTAAAGTTTCTGGCCACTAAAGTTACTTGATTACCAAACGCCGTAGGTTGGATAAAGATAACCGGAGCTTCTTCCAAATCACTAATGGATCTGTTAAATGTAAAAAAAGCAAAATGGTCACCATCTGCCCCCGTTCTTCCATATATGATGGCATCATCTGGCGTACAATAGTATCTATCATCATCATTGTTAAAACTAATATAAAACCCCACATAGTCATGAAGGGTCGCATCCTGTTGTTTACGTAATTCCTTATCTATTCGAACGATGTCTACTAAGGATTTTGGCATTTTATAATGTACTTCCACGTTTGCATACCTCTCTTCTATTGGCATGTATTAATATATCTATATTTTGACACAAATTAAAAAAAAGAGAAGGACCCTTTACACTGGTACCCATAGACTGGACACTTTGAAAAAAGGTGTGCGGACTGTGGGTACCTTTTTGTATACTGAAGAAGCAATGGAGGGGATTACATCGTGAGCAAGAAGCGATTCACAGAAGAAGAACGTGAACAGATATCAAAGAACAGATATGTAAGGAATGTTAGCGACAAAGCGATAACCTATGCAGATGAATTTAAGCAGTTATTCATTGACGAATATATGATGGGAAAGACACCTAGAGAGATCTTTGAAACTCATGGGTTTGATGTTACCGTAATTGGAATGAAACGAGTAGAACAATCTGCCGGACGTTGGAAAAAAGCCTATGACCTTGGAGGGATTATTGGGTTGTCTGACTCCCGAAAAGAAGCCTCGGGTCGCCCTTTACATAGAGAGTTATCGCAGGAAGAAATCATTGCAAAACAAGAAGCACGGATTCATCTACTCGAATCTCAAGTAGAACTGCTAAAAAAGCTAGATACGAAAGAAAGGTTGCTGGTAGCAAAGGGAATGAACCTAAGCAAGATTAAGTTGTTCGAGCTCATAAAGGAAGCCGTGGATCAAGGCTTGGAACGTATGACGGGATACCTCTGCTCATTGCTTAACGTATCTCGTTCGGGGTATTACAGCTACTTACAAGCTGCAGATTTACGTTTAGAGCGGGTCCGTTCGGATGCTGAGGCAGGGAAGCTGATTAAGAAGGCTTTCGAACGAAGGGGTTACAAGAAGGGCTCACGCTCCATCAAGATGATTCTTGAGCACGAGTTTGGTGTCATCTATAACCTAAAGAAAATCCGTAGATTGATGAAGAAATTTAACATCGTATGTCCGCACAGAAAAATCAACCCTTATAAACGCATGGCCAAAGCTACGCTGGAACACCGAACCTTACCCAATACTCTGCAGAGGGACTTCAAGAAGGGCATACCGGGTCTGGCCTTGCTTACGGATATCACGTACCTTCCATACGGCCGATCCGGGATGGCCTATTTGTCGACCATACTGGATGCCTCAACAAGTGAGGTCCTCTCTCACAATATATCCCATCGGCTGACATTAGACATTGCCACGGATACTGTTGACGCTCTCAAGAAACAGAAACGTCTAAAGCTCCAAAAGGATGCTTTCATCCACTCAGATCAGGGCAGCCATTATACCAGTCCCATCTATCAGGAGTTGTTAAAGAAGAATGGGTTAGGCCAGTCGATGTCCAGACGCGGGAACTGTTGGGACAATGCTCCCCAAGAATCGTTCTTCGGCCACATGAAGGACCATGTCGATCATCGTAGTTGCCGTTCCCTTCAAGAGTTAAAGCAAGAAATCGATCGTTACATTCGCTATTACAACAACCACAGATATCAATGGGGATTAAAAAAGATGACCCCTGTTCAATACAGGAATCATCTATTATTCGCCTCGTAAATCTTTAATGCCACTCTTTTTTTAGTGTCCTTGACACGGGGGCCAGATTACTTAGGCCCTTCCCTTAACTTCTCAGTGATAATCACACTTGAAATTTGTAAACTCAGCTGAAGCATCTTGCCCGCTCGCGTATAACCCAATAAGTACACCTGTAAAACCTCCTGCCACCTCCGAAGAAAGGTATCTCGTCTGTGCCGTGCCCAGCAGAATCTCTTCACCATCTGTTTGAATCAGGAAACTGTAGCGTTCCTGACTTGAGCGGATCACCAGCGTTGCATGCTGTTTATTTCCCAGATCCACTTCATGTTCTATCGATTTGATATCACCGATATTTAGACGCTCGACCACCTTATAACCGTCCTGCTCCTGACGAATAGCCACTTCATAATGATGATTCTCATCCATGTAGATCGTGATGCCGGCTTCTCCAATCGTCAGACTAATATCAACTGAAATTGTTGCATTAAAGTCTTTTTGACGTAGCCCGATGAACGTTGGGGATGCCGGAGCGTTCAGCGTTACATCGGTTCCTGTTAGCGTAAGCTTGTCTGATTCAAGCTGATAATGCTCTGTATTTGGATGACGAAGGTAACACCAGTCGAGGTTCCAGTCTGTATTTTCAAACGTATAATGCTTCTTATCCTGCTGGATCACCGTATCTAGGATACGATTGGTCTCAAAACTCGTCAGCGTTGTTCCTTCATGCCCGGCTGTAAACCATCCGTCTTCACCAAACGTAATTGGAGTCAGAAATACTTCTCGGCCCAGATGATGGTACGTAGCCCATCTGCCGATCTGTCGGAATCCCAGGTGAAAGAGCCACCAGTTTCCCCGATCATCCTCAACCAGGTCACCATGACCCACACCCTGGAGCTCATACCCGCCCAGATTACGGTTGGTTAGAACTGGATTGTGCGCGTAGGCCTCGAACGGTCCTGAGGATGAAGTTCCCCGGGCATACGTTACCATGTGACCATACTCCGTGCCGCCTTCAGCTGCAAGCAGGTAATAATAACCGTTCATTTTATAGAGATGCGGACTTTCCAGATATCGTCCACCTGTTCCGTTCCATATCGAACGACTCGGGGTCAGTTTGCGGCCAGTTTCAATCTCAAGCTCACACTGAACAATTCCGCCAACGCCTTCATCATCCACCCCGTTACTCATAAACAAGGTTATTCCATCTTCAAAATACAAATCGGGATCAATCCCGCCTTGATCCACATAGATAGGCTCAGACCATTCTCCGTAGATATTATCCGTCCAGACATAGAAATTCTGATGCGTTGTATCATTGGTTGTGACCATATAAAAACGCCCGTCATTGTGCCTGATGGTTGGGGCAAATACACCCCCAGAGCTGTTCACCGTCTCTAGCTGAATCTGGCTTTTACGAGTCAGGCAGTGACCAATCTGCTTCCAATTCAGCAGATCCTTGCTTTCAAAGAGCGGTACGCACGGAAAATATTGAAAAGAACTACACACCATATAGTAGGTATCGTACACCTTAATCACACTAGGGTCTGGATAAAAACCTTTTACAACAGGGTTATTGTATTTCATTACTCCACTCCATCTCTTATTATAAAATTCACATATATAAGAATTTAACTTTGTAACAACTACAAAAATTAAACACCATCGGGCATAAACTTGCAATGAATCTGAATTGCAGCTTGGTGTTAATTTTATTAAATTAATATATATGTGATTTTAGAGGGTAGGGAGTTGTACAGATGATCAAAGCAAATGGGGAGCCCCAGTTCCTTCCTTTATATGAGGCGCTGGCAAGCGAAGTCAGATGGAGAATCATGGATATGATTGCAGATCGCGAAATGAATGTGAAGGATATTGCGGCAGCCCTAGAGCTTAGCCCCTCCATTGTCACGATGCATATTCGCAAACTGGAGGATGCGGGTCTAATTGGGAGCAGACGAGTTCGGATAAACGGAGGGACGCACAAATTATGTTACCTCAAGCAAAATCAGATTGAGATCGAGCTGCCATCCCCAAGCCAAACTTCACGAACCAGAGAACAGACGATAGCCGTGGGACACTACACTGCTTTTGATATTCACCCTACCTGTGGGCTAGGAACACTTGAGAAAGAAATCGGCGTATGGGACGATCCACGTTACTTCCTTGATCCTGAACGTGTTCACGCCGCTATCTTGTGGTTTGGGAAGGGCTATGTTGAATATAAAACACCTAACTTTGTACTACCGGATCAGACAACTGATGCTATTGAAATTTCGATGGAACTGGCGTCTGAAGCTCCGGGATTGCGAGATCATTGGCCTTCGGATATTCGTTTCACCTTCAATGGCATTTCACTTGGAACGTGGACAAGCCCTGCCGACTTTGGCAGAGCAGCACGCGGCAAATATACGCCGGAATGGTGGCATCGCAATGTGAATCAGTATGGATTATTCAAGACCATCCGCATTGATGCCTCCGGTACGTATATGGATGGTGAGCGGATGTCAGACGTTACTCTCGCGGATATTAAGCTTAGCGAACCGTTCTGGACGCTTCGCTTCACAGTTGACGAGGAAAGCCCCAACGTAGGAGGATTAACGATCTATGGTGCCGGTTTTGGTAACCATGATCAGGATATTGTTATTCGTGTACTTCAGATCTGAAGTAACCACTGAGGGGAGGTGGTGATATCATCAGATCTGGCATTAGAAAAATAACCTGTCTATGTGTTAGCAATCATTTTGTGTCTGGAACCACTTTCTTAGCTGATTCATATGAGCTTGATGATAACGGTTATGGTCAGCCATATGCCATAATCCCCAACGTACCGTAGCTTGCTTTTCGTTCTGATGTCCAAAAGTAACTACTCGATTTAGGTCAGCATCTGCTACTTGTGTGCAGGTTTTTTTCAGAAGGGTTAATATACCCTCATATTGAGAGATAAGTATGTCACGTGACACACCTTGAACCAGCGGAAGTCTATTATTTTCATCAATCATGGGACCATATTCCTCTATTAATGGCTGCGGAAGGGCAACTCCCTTTATTCTATAAACCCAATTCATATCAACAAACGTAATATGTCGTATTAATTGAGCTGTACTATTAAACTGGTTCTGTTCACCTTTGTAATCTACCTCTTCTTGCGACATCCCCTCAGTAATCGATTTAAGTCGCTCACTATTCTCTCTTACTGCCGAAAATAACATTCCAACAATAGGTTCCATATTTGCTTCACCTTGTAAATCGTAAATCATAGCATCCCTCCTCGCTTGAATACATGTCTATTTCGCTGACTCTCTGTTCAGTCTTTGATTTAATTCCCAGATTGCTACTCTATTACTATCCCATTTAAGTATTTCACGAGCTTCTTCATAAGCCACCCATTTATATTCTGAGTGCTCATTGGATAAAGACAGATCCATTTCATCCAGTTCTACTCCAAAGCAATACTCAGGAATAACAAATGTATCAGGTCCCCACATAAAATAACCAACCACATCTACCACGGAGTGAGTCGATCTTGAATTAAGACTCCTGTATTTACTATTTAAAGGGATACCCGCCTCTTCAAATGCTTCTCTCATAGCTGCTTCTAATGGTTTTTCTTCATCTTCCCCTCCCCCAGCTATGCCCTGCCAGTAACCTTCTCTTGATCTTCGAAAGATAGCGTATGCATAGTCATTTGAATCTTTCAACCTGGTATAAGGAAAAACTAATATTTGAAATGGTGCTCGAGACACAAGTACATCCCTCCTCTTTACCCTCGTTCTTTTAACAGGTCCTTAATCTCCCTTAACTCTGATAATATTTCTTTGGTGTGCTGGCTATTTTTTGAGTTATCTATTCCAACTTTCACAACATAAATACCGAGGAACAGATACACCACCAACATAATGATCATTCCCATGTATATCTCTCCTTTCCAAAGTAGCAGCACATTGCTACGAACGTTTACTATCCTCTCTCTCCAACTGATTGCCATGGAATGCCTTCAAAATAAAAGCCCGATCTGGAACGTTCAACCGTTCATACGATTTCAGATACTCCCTGTTGTCATATGGAACGCCAATGAATTTCACATCCACTTTGCCCTCTTGGAGATCCACGATCCCATATCTGGCAATGGCAAGGTCGTTACAGCCTAAAGCTCCCGGATTCAGATATACTCTTTGATCTGTCTTATAATAATGAAGAATATGATAATGACCAAAACAAACCAAATCAAGGGCCGTCCCCTGATATCTTGCATCCAATTTGGTTCCGGATGGTTCTTTATCGATGACATCCAACTTGTCGTTGTTCATATGATAGTGAGTTAAAAGGAACCGATGTCCTTCTACCTCTTTTTCAACGAATTTCGGTAGAGCTTGAATTTTCTTGATCGATTCTGCACTCAAATGCCGACCAATCCATTCGTGATGCTCGGTCATGCCTTTGTGCCCTTCTAATGGACCCTTATTTTGAAGCAAACTCAATACGGCCTCTTCGTGATTTCCCGAAATCGCTATCATATTTTCGCGGCTGTACAACATCTCGATCACTTCATTGGAGTAAGGGCCAATACCGATCATATCCCCCAAACAAAACGTATGCTCAATGTCTTCTCTGGAATCAATATCAGCCAATACCGCTTGAAGCGCAGGAACATTCCCATGAATATCGGTTAAAATGGCAACCTTCATTGTGATTCCTCCTCAGGAATATACATCGTCTGAATCTCCTGTACGCCGGGAATAAAGCCCAGATTCAGATACACGGACTCCGCATCATTTCCTTGCATCACATACAATCGTAGAACGGGATACTTACCCTTAAGTTCATTTAATGCTCTCTGTAACATCAGTGTAGCAAGCCCTCTTCCTCTATAGGCCGGCCGAACCCCTATGCTGTATACGGCAGCCTGATTATCCTGCAGACAAAGACGACAGTTGGCAATAAGCTGCCCCGTTTCCTTATCGTATAAAAGTGTAGATGCCTGAGTTAGAATCTCATTCGTATAATTAGGGTCATCATTTGGAATAAAATCTGCGTACGTGGTATGTTTTCTTCGTGTAGCTTCAAGACTTCCTGCAAAACTCTCCAGGTCACATTGAGCAATCTCATCTTCATTCGCATATTTTCTATTTCCGGTTTCACTTTCAATAATCTCTGGACTCTTCACGGTTACCCTGCTGTCCCACTCGATCTCAAAATGATCTGTAGGCCGCTGCATCCAGCGACATCTGAACTCCACTGGCCAGAATCCAGCTCTTGCATATAGATCGACTTGGTCTGGAAGAATCTCAAAGGTCAGAATACGTTTGCTGCGATCCGACCACTGTAATAATTTATGCTTCAGAAGCTTCAATACCTCAAAGCACTGCTGGAATGGCGGGACAAAAAATAAATGATACATCCGGTTAGGCTCCATTCTCACGCCACCTATTTTGCTTTCACCTTTGTAAATCCAGTACGCACTGATCTTGGAAGAACTGAACTCTTCTTCTCTGAAAAATCCGACATAACGCATATCATAATAAACCGTGCAATATAATCCCCATTCGGCAAAATCAGCTTTGCGAATCGAATATTCATCCGACAGATCATATTGAAGAATATCTGTAGACCACTCAGTTAACCCCATACGTCATTCCTCCTTAATTCTAATTAAATGAAAAACAATCAAATCATTTTTCTATACGCCACCCCGTGAACATGAATTAACACCTGCTGTGCTTCCATACGTTCGAAGAAATCCAACATGTCCTTAAACGGATTCTCGAAATACGAAGACTACCAAGGAAAACCTCTAATGTCTGCCCTGTTTCTGTATTCTTGAACATACAGTGCTCGCCGTGAACATCAAAATACCAATTTCCCGTTAATTCTTCTTCTCCGTGGATTACATCCGCATTGGTCAGCAGATGGTACGCACCTGCGAGGATTTCCGCCCGATCAGGCTGATCGGTTTCCAGTATCAGTTGGTCGATCAATTGCCGCGCGATTTTTTTGGTACATATCCATCACAGCCAACAATTCTTCCGTAATTTCCTGCGTTATCGCCTTCATAATTTCAGATCCTTTGCCCTTTCCAATGAAGATGAACTGCCAGACCTTGCGGTTAGCAAGGATATAATAACGTATCCAAAAAGTTGAACCGTAAATACAATGGCGACAAACTCAACCATTATGCTGTTCGCTGCATTAAAATCATTCACAAGATCCACAAAGATCTTCCCAGGTCGGGATAATACATCCCACGAATTCCACCGATTAAATCTACCAATGTAGACCCCTATACTGCTCAATAGCAAAATAACACCGACAACCATCATACTAATGTACTTATTTATTAATTTGTTTAACATTTCGTGGATCTGAATGATCGAACAAGTCGAGAGCAGCAATCCGATGATCGCTACGGCAAACGTCAGGGTGAGTCCATACCAAAAATCAATATTAACCCAAAATCTAACTTCCCCTTGAGCATCAAAATATCTGAATGAATGCAGAATCTCCGTAAAAAGGTAGGCCGCATTGGGCAGAAAAAAGAGCCATACTCCATACATCAGCCCCATACATATCATGCTCGTTGTGGTTAATTTCTTATTAAACATGTATCTAATGCAGGATGAGATGATGAATGGTACCCATGCCAGGAACATATCCCAACTTAAAAATCGATACATATTCGTATCTGTTTGAGCACGTAAATACATCACAACACCTAGACAACATAAAGTAGCCACGAGCAAAGTAACGATGAGTCGGACATCTTGAACCGGATGTTTGTTATCTTTCATTTCTTTGCTTCTACTTCCTTTTCGTTGATGAATGTTATAAGTTATAAATACTTTTTAAATGCCTTGCTGGATTCTCCGTTGTACCCCAATTTTGTATAAAAGTGATGTGCTTCGTTTCTGGATGATCCGCTCGTAAGAAACACCTTCACACAATTTTTCTGCTCACATACATGCTCTATATGTTTCATCAATTCAGACCCATATCCCTTGCTCTGCACATGTTCCGTAATGATAACCCGCTCAACTACGCCGAATGGTCTATTTTCCACCAAAGCATCCAGACAAATATGTAAATGAGCAGTGCCGATCACCTGATCACCTATTTGATACACAAACAAAAAACTGTTTGGATTATTCCGAACCTCTTCAATCCGTTCTGCCAGTACCTTCGTGTTTAAGTTGTTTGGCAATAATTCTTTATACAACCTTTCGATAACTGCTGCATCTCTAGCTTCCGCTTCTCTTATCATCAAACTCCCCCTCCTTGAGGTTTATCCACTAAATTTTCTTGGTCAATATAATCTCCAAAGGTTGTGTATCGAGCAACAGAGCCCCAGCATCAACATACCCCAGCTTTCGATAGAAATGTTGGGCATGTTCGTCTGATTGCGTTGAAGTCATCACCGTATCAAAGCCTTGTTGCTTCATTAAATTTTCCCAGTGATGCACCACTTTTTTGCCATATCCGCCGTTTCGATAGGGTTCATCAATCCAGATCATATTCATGAAGGGAAGGTTGTCCCAAAAGTAACCGTACCTCATCCATCCAACTCTTGATCCCTCGTCCTCGTCCCATAGGATGAATATTTCTTTCTCACTAATCTTCGTTTTCACAAGTGGCTGATGGATATGCCGATCTCTTTCAATGATATAGTCATAGTCGGCTTCCGTTGCATATTCAATCTTCATTGGAATTGCCCCCTTCATTAACTACGTCCATCATAACCCAAAATGTGGTATATGCGAACAGTTCCTTCCTCTTTTTCTCCCATGCCAAAAAACCACGGTTTCCCGTGGCTACACCTGTTCTATTTTCCTCAATCCGTTGTTGATCCGCTGACTAATTGCCCCATGTACCATACAGCTTGCCGCGCAGATCGCCGCGCAACGGCTTGCGCCGAACAACTCGCATGCACCAATACAAAACTCGCGGTGTCGCCTACCTTCGGCCAGACTTGCTCCCCTTGTGAATCCAGTGGTGTAATCCCTCCTGTTACCCATGCCAAAGATTGAGACAAGGACAGTTCGTCACTATATCCGTACAGTTCTGCGAATCGTCCCGCTTTCTCAAGCATATCCCCATTGCCAAAAGGAGACCAATGATCCGTCAAGCTGTCTGTGGCCAGCTTCACGTTCACACCCATACGGCGGAGCATTGGAAGAGGCATCATCGTTCTGCCAATGGGCACCGTGGAAGCAATGCTCATCCCAAGCGAGGCCATTCGCTGCGCCATATCTTCTGCTTCCTGCTGGTCTGCGCCGCCGAACCAGAACGCATGACTTACCGTAACTTTACCCTGAAGCCCTGCGGCTTCGGTCAGATTCGCGAGTTCCAGCAGCGTTTGTTTGCCGGCCTGCCCGCCATCATGCAAATGAATATCGATGCCCGCCTGGTGCTGAACAGCCAGTTCAACCATGGCGTTCAGTGATTTCTCAATCTGTTCGTCCACCGTATGGGGATCAAGTCCGCCCACATGTGTTGCCCCTTCCTTCATCGCTTGGCCCATAAGCTCCACTGAATGGGAGCGAAGAAGTCCATGCTGCGGGAAAGCCACGATCTCGGAAGAGATTTTGCCCGAGAATGATTCCAGAGCCTGCCGCGTCGCTTCCAGTCTTTTCAAGCCACTGACAGGTTCAATATTGCAATGACTACGTACATGAGTGGAGCCGTACCCCTGGATCAAGGTCAGAATACTCTCCGCTTGACGCTGGGCATCTGGTAGCAGTTTGGGCAACAGAACCTTTTCTTCTTCGATACGTTCGAAAATACTGGAGATACGCTTAACGGCTCTCCACGGCCCATCGTAGTAGGTTTTATCCAGATGAATATGTGCCTCCTCGAACGAAGGTAACAGCAGAAGTCCCTTGCCATCTACTTGTGGTAGATCGCTAGACAACGGTTTGTTTCCTTCCACAATCTCCGCGATCACTCCATCTTTAATCCGCAGATGAGCGGAGCTTGTCCGTGTCCCCGTCACCTGTTCCCCCTCCCGAATATAACTCCGCTCCACAGTCACGTTTGTTAACCAATAAGCCTGTTTCATCATGTCTCCCTCTTTTCTTACCCGGCATTACGTCCCCCGGATACCGATTGATCTATGATCCATGGTACCATACGGTTTCACCGGGCAAAAATACGTAAAACGTTGGTGTTCCATATGCGGAACGTTTGTATTACGCTACATTATATACATGCAAAAAACAGGCACAATACGTGCCTGCCCCGTCCACTCACCTTAATCTTCTTGATTACGCGAGTCTATTAAAAATGAAACCGCGCATGCCCTCCATCGGTCACGCCTTCAATCTGTTCGATATCCAGCAGTCTGCGCTTCATCTCCAGGCCTCCCCGGAACCCGGTCAGCTTGCGATTAGCCCCAATAATGCGGTGGCACGGTAGCAGAACCGGAATTGGATTGGCTCCATTTGCAGCACCAACCGCTCGCACAGCCGAAGGTCTTCCAATCGCAGCGGCAATGTCACCATAGGTCCGAATTTCACCGTAAGGCACACGCCCTAACTCTCTCCATACCTCCTGCTGGAAGTTCGTTCCGATCAAGTCCAGTGGGATCGCTTCTGTATAAGTCATGGGCTCTCCTGCAAAATAGGACTGCAACCAGTTCATCATACCTGTTTGTTTCAGAGCATCCTCGTTCTCTTCCAGTTCCACGCCAGGTGCAACTTTTTGTATCCAGCCGTTCCAATCTTCCAATGTTTCGTTGGGCATAACCACTCGGCACAATCCCTGTTCCGTAGCGAGCAGCACCCATGGACGACCGTCCAACTGCATCGTGGTGTACATCAACTTATTTCTCATTCGTTTATCGCCCTCTCCCCGGTGGAATGCTTCAAGTTAGGACTAAGAGGTAACCTGCCTCTTCACCTTACGTTTCATACTGCGGATGATCTGCTTGCTCTCCGGATCAACGCGATAAGATTCCGTGATTTTCTGAAGTGCCTTATTATACGTAAAATCGTCCAAGGTATTATCCTTTAGATAACGCATAGTCACCTCAGGTTGTTTCACATAAGCCATTGAGATGGCCCAAGCAACTGCCATTTTCACATAATACGCCTCGTGTCTAATCTGATCCAATGCGGATAGAACCTGATCGATATATCGCTCATTCAGATAAAAATTCAACAGCATTACCACACCAAACCGGATTTCATATTCCTGATCTGATCTTAGATACGGCTGCAAGAACGCCCACATGGGCTCCGAATGGACCTTCGTATATTTCAGTCCCGCACAGAAGCTGTCACACACCGACCAGTTGTCAATCTTCGGTACAAATGTTTCAATAGCCTTTAACAGTTCGTCCAGATCAGCCTGTACATGTCCAATGACCATTGCTTGCAACATCACTTCTTCAAAATATTCATCCTCTGCCGTTTCCAGATACGTGCGCCAGTCCCCGGCGGCAAGCTGCTTGGCAATTTTTCGTAAGGCTGGCAACCTTACACCAAGTACATTTGTGATGTTGGGAATAAGTGCAGCCGAGAATTTCTGATACTCCGGCTCAACCATGCTGAGCAATTGTGTTCTGATATCTACTTCCACTAGCGCATGTCCTCCTCGTCTGTTGCTGTACAACAAGTATATCCTTGCAGCGGCTGTTTGTAAGCCCATATCGAATGTTTGAGCAAGATTACAATATCCATTTTGGATATTCTCTTTTTCTCGATTTTGTTTAACCGCCAACCCATTTCGTTTAAAAATATGAAGCTGACCGTTTAGAAAGGAGTGTCGATATGAACGGACCTCATACCAAAAAAGATTTCTCTGTGGAGGAGATCACCGAACAACTCGTGCAACATGTACAATCCCAGAACCTTCCCGATTTCTATAAATTGGTGAAAGAACTGCATCCCTACGACCTCTCACTTGTATATAAAAAGTTCCCTGAAGAAGAAACCAATCGGTTTCTGCTCCTGTTCAAACCCGATGCTCTGGCGGATCTCGCCGAGACCTTGAAGCTGCACGAACAGATTCAACTGTTTGAACGACTTGGGCCGGAACGAACACTTGAAGTCATGCAGCAGATGGACAAAAGTGATCTGATCCGGTTCATGCACGATTTGCCTGCCAAACGCAGAGAAGAATTGCTGTCCAACATGAACCTGGATCACTCTGCCATTATCCGATCCGTGCTTAATTACCCGCCGGAGACGGCAGGACGCATCATGACAGATCGGTACCGGACCCTGCTCTCCCACGAGACAGCAAAGGAAGCCCTACGGCAATCGCAAGGCACCATGCATATCTCCCCCTCCAGTTACCTCTATGTGACCGATGATGAAGGCAAACTGGTCGGTGTTGTGAGTTATCGATCTCTTGCCTTGGCTGACGATAAGACCCAGGTTGAAGAACTGATGACCCGGCGGGTGATCCATGCAACGGTAGATATGGACCAGGAAGAAGCAGCACAGCTTCTACAGCGTTATGAGTTTATTGCACTTCCGGTGGTGGATGAAAATCACAGGTTATGCGGTATCATTCAGATGGATGATGTCATCGATATTATTATGGATGAAGCCAGTGAAGATTTGGCCAAGATGGGGGGCGGCAGCAAGGATATCGACTTTGATACCAAACCACTTGTGGCCGTCAGACGCAGGCTTCCCTGGCTCATATTGCTTCTCTTGATTGGATTAATCTCGGGAAGTATCGTGGATTTTTTCGAAGATACACTCAATCAGGTTGTGGCATTGGCATTCTTCATGCCGATGATCGCAGGTATGACCGGTAACACAGGAACGCAGTCTCTGGCTGTTGTGGTACGCGGACTGATCGGACGCAAACTCGACAAAGCCACCGTACTCGCACTGATTGGTCGGGAGATCAAGGTAGGCATAATGATTGGCTTGGTATGTGGATTGCTGATTACTGTCATCGCTTATTTCTGGCAAGGGGACTGGCTGCTGGGCGCCATTATTGGGGTATCTCTGTTCCTCACTCTTGTCATTGGTACACTGACCGGTACATGCATCCCGCTTCTGCTTAGCCGTTTCAAAGTCGACCCGGCTGTTGCCTCTGGCCCGTTAATCACCACATTGAATGATATCTTGTCCCTGTTTATCTATTTTGGAATCGCCACACGTTTCCTCGATGCCTTGATGTAACTAAGTTGGGCATACAGCAAAACAGACCTGATCCTGAGATCAAGGTCTGTTTTTTCATTTTACCAAGTGTTACGCTGATCTTTTATTTTTATTATAGATATCAAACGCTACAGCGAGCAGTAGTACCAATCCCTTAATTCCCTGTTGCCAGTCAATACCGAGACCAATCAAGGACATCCCGTTATTCAGCACACCCATAACCAAACCACCGATGATGGCACCAAATACCGTACCTATGCCCCCTGAAGCGGAAGCACCACCGATGAAGCAGGCCGCAATGGCATCCAGCTCGAAGTTGGTACCCGCTCTTGGCGTAGCTGCATTCAGACGTGCGGCGAAGATCAACCCGGATACCGCGGCAAGTGTACCCATGTTTACGAAAACCCAGAAGGTTACCTTTTTTGTTTTGACCCCAGACAGACCTGCGGCCTTCTCATTACCTCCAAGCGCATACACATGCCGTCCCATGACAGTTCGATTCATTACGAAGGAGTACACAACGATCAGGACAAACAGCAGGACCAGGATATTCGGAATACCTGCATAACTTGCGAGTACAAACGTAAACAGATTTGTCACAACTGCCACCACAATCAACTTGAGCAAAAACAGTCCCTGTGACACGACCTCGAATCCATATTTTCGCTGGGAACGGCGTTCCCGCAGTTCATTGACAATGTACCAGACGGTGAGCACAAGACCCACAATGATAGATACCAGACCGAAACCTGAGAACTGAATGTCCGCCAGGAAGCCAGAGCTTATTTTCTGGAAACCACCCGGGAAAGGAGAGATCGATTGCCCCTCCAGCACGATCATCGTCAAGCCGCGGAACAGTAACATCCCTGCCAGCGTCACGATAAATGCCGGAATCCGCACATAGGCGATCCAGAAGCCTTGCCATGCACCGATCAAAGCTCCAACCAGCAAGGAAGCGATGACTGCAAGCCAAGCCGGAAGCTGCCAATCAACCATCATAATCGCAGCAACGGCACCAACAAAGGCTGCAATGGAACCAACAGACAGGTCAATATGCCCGGTAATGATGACCAGCACCATTCCGATCGCCAGCACCAAAATGTAACTGTTCTGCAAAATCAAATTTGTAATATTAATCGGCTTGAGCAACAGCCCGCCTGTAAGTACCTCGAACAAAAGCATAATCACTACCAAGGCAATAATCATGCCGTATTGACGGATATTATTTTTGAACAGTTTTGTTATCATTTCCATGCTTGCCGCCTCCAGACTTGGTCATATATCTCATCAACGTTTCCTGCGATGCTTGCTCCCGGCTGACTTCACCGGTGATTCGTCCGGCATTCATCACATAGATCCGGTCACACAGGCCAAGAACCTCCGGAAGCTCGGATGAGATTACCAGTACACCCTTGCCTTCAGCAGCAAGCCGATGAATGATCGTATAGATTTCGAATTTTGCTCCCACATCAATACCGCGGGTAGGTTCATCCAGGATAAGAATATCTGGTCCGGCAAAAATCCATTTGCTGAGCACCACTTTTTGCTGGTTGCCTCCACTCAGATTACCGGTCTTCTGCAAAATACTTGGTGCTTTGATGTTCATGCTTTTCTTCATCTTTTCTGCTACCAGTACTTCTTCACGCTCGTTCACTACTGCGTTTCGCGTCAGCTTGCTCAGACCCGTCAAGGAAATATTGCGCTTGATGTCATCCATCAGAATGAGTCCGTATTCCTTGCGGTCTTCTGTCACATAAGCAAAACCGTTCTGAATAGCCTCTGTGACAGTATTGTTGTGGATCGGTTTACCATTCTTAATGAGTTGACCCGAAATATTCCGGCCATAGGATTTGCCAAAGATACTCATGGCAAGCTCCGTACGCCCAGCGCCCATCAGCCCGGCAATACCTACAATCTCACCACGTCTGATATTCATATGGATCTGATCCAGTACTTTCCGCTCGGCATGATGTTCGTGATATACCGTCCAGTCCTTTACCTCAAGGATGACTTCCCCTATGGTGGCATGACGCTCCGGATAACGGCTGGTGAGATCACGTCCTACCATTCCGCTAATAATCCGGTCCTCCGTCACTTTTTCCTTCTTCATATCCAATGTCTCAATTGTCTTGCCATCCCGTAAAATGGTCACGGAATCGGATACCTTGGATACCTCATTCAGCTTGTGTGAGATCAGGATACAGGCGATGCCTTGTTTCTTGAATTCCAGCATCAATTGCAGCAGGTTTTCACTGTCGTCCTCGTTCAACGCAGCGGTTGGCTCATCCAGAATAAGCAGCCGCACTTTTTTGGAGAGCGCTTTCGCAATTTCGACCAGTTGCTGCTTGCCTACCCCGATGCTGGATACCAGCGTGTTTGGATTTTCGCTCAGCCCCACCTTCGAGAGCAGTTCCCGTGTACCTACAAAAGTTTCCTTCCAGTTGACAATTCCTCTGCTGGCACGCTCATTGCCCAGATATATATTTTCCGCAATCGAAAGGTAGGGAATCAGGGCCAACTCCTGATGGATAATGACGATCCCCAGATCCTCGCTCTGCTTAATATCCTTGAACTCACACTTTTTGCCCTGAAATAAAATGTCGCCTTCATACGTGCCATGTGGATATACACCACTCAGTACCTTCATCAACGTAGATTTACCTGCACCATTTTCACCGCATATGGAATGAATTTCGCCTTCCCGGACTTTTAGATTGACATTTTCCAGCGCTTTGACGCCAGGAAAGGTTTTGGTGATGTTTTTCATTTCCAGAATGATTCCGGCCATGGGATGTGCTCCTTTCATCTATTATTTCAGTCCGATTTCTTCCTTCGTGTAATACTGTGTACCAACGATATCCTGCTCCACATTTGTACGGTCCACCGAGATGGGATCCAAGAGATACGCCGGAACAACCTCAATTCCGTTGTTATATGATGTTGTATCATTAACTTCCGCCTGTTTTCCTTGCAAAATACTATTGGCCATCTCTACCGTCTTCTCCGCTAGCTTCCGTGTATCCTTGAACACCGTCTGCGTCTGTTCCCCGGCCACAATTGACTTGATCGAGGCAAGTTCGGCATCCTGTCCTGTAATAACGGGCAGCGGTTTGTTCGAAGTACCGTAACCAATCCCTTTCAAGGATGAGATGATACCAATACTGATTCCATCATAAGGAGATAATACTGCATCCAGATTATCACCCGAGTAATACGCACTCAGCAGGTTATCCATCCGTGACTGGGCCAGTGCTCCGTCCCAGCGCAAGGTCGCAATCTGAGCCATCGTCATCTGCTTGCTCCGTACCACCAGTTTGCCGGAATCGATGTACGGCTTCAGCACAGACATCGCACCGTCGAAGAAGAAATAGGCGTTATTATCATCAGGAGAGCCACCAAACAGCTCAATGTTATACGGTCCTTTTCCATCCTTGAGTCCAAGCTTTTGTTCGATGTAGGAGGCTTGAAGCACACCCACCTTAAAATTGTCGAACGTGGCGTAATAGGTTAGATAGGGCGTATTGCGAATGAGCCGATCATACGAGATCACTTGTATCCCTTCGTCATGCGCTTTCTTGATAACATCCGTTAATGTGTTGCCATCCACGGACGCAATCACCATCACATCCACACCTTTGGTGATCATGTTTTCAATCTGTGAAATCTGATTCTCGACCACATCCTCAGCATACTGAAGATCAGTTTTGTACCCCTGCTCCTGAAACAGACGGACCATGTTCTCCCCGTCTCCCACCCATCGTTCTGATGATTTGGTTGGCATCGATATACCGACATATCCCTTTTCTTTGCTGCCTGGGCCACTCTCTGCCAGATTGCAGGCCGAGAGCATCAAGGTCATCACCAGAAGCCAGATGAGCATTGCTCCTTTTTTCATATGAAGTTCCCCTTTCCTCACGTCATACGGTTCTGAATGAGTTATAAGATAACGCTTACAATACATGTAGTGCATCCTGTTGCTTGCTGTTCCTGTCTGAGACTAATGGTAGCATTCGAGATGCCGCAAGGTCTTTGCACGTTTTGAACCTTTTTTATAAAAATTCAACTTTTGATGGAAACGCTTAAAATACAAGTGTGACCCATGAGAAACCATACCAGAATCAAAAAAAGACATGCTCCACTTCGCTTCACACGAAGTAGAACATATCCATCTCATTTATCACACGTCTGAATGAACAACTGTAATGCGATATTTAATTCGCGGAAGGATGATAAGCTGTCCCCCCGTTCTTTCGATACTGCACTGGTGAAATGCCCATTGTTTTCTTAAACGCAGTGCTGAAATAATGCTGGGTATCATAACCTACACGCTCAGCTATGGTGTGGATCGGCAGTGTTGTTGAGTCCAACAGCTGTATAGCCTTGCGAATGCGAGCATGCGTGACAAGCGTGACAAAGGAATCATTCAGCTCTTTCTTCAGCACACGACTAAGATATACAGCAGATACTTGTAGACGGGAAGCGAGCGATTCCAGCGTCAGTTCCCGATCGGCATACTCTTCGTGAATAAGTTGTCTTGCCCTGCGCACCAGAGGCGACAACTGCACTTCCCCGTAAACCCGTTCACGGCAATGACGGTACGTATCGGGCGTTTCTTCCAGTGTCCCTGCATGTGTCGCCACATGAGCATGAATGGCAATATTCAGGCAAGAACTGATCTGTTGTTCCAATAGAGACTCTATTTCTTCAGGAGCTTCCTGCCACAGACACATGCCGATCAAGCCGCTTACGTCCCGAAACAGGACATGTGGCACGTCCCCCAGCAGTTCACTAATTATATTTTCCACTGCAAACAGAAACAACTGACGATCATTCTCTCTCAGTATCGTCTGACGAGCTTCAGCGGCAGGCCAGCGTACGACCCCGATCTGCACAGGTGGGACGGCGGGCAGCCGTAAAAACACAAGCTGCTCCGTCAGATCCCTTCCTTCAGCCTGCCCCTCCAGCCACTCCAGCATAAATCGCTGGCGAAGCAACGGGATATTACGTTCAATCTGATGAGCTGCCTGTTGTACATATGCCGTCCTCTGGTGCTCTTCAGTAAGTCGCTGATGCAATCGCTCAAGTGCAGCATATAATTGTTCTGCTTGCACAGGCTTCAAGATGTAATCCTCTACGCCAAGACGAACCGCCTCCTGCGCATATGCAAATTCATCATGTCCCGAGATGATCAGGTAACGACAGCCCGGGCACTTCTGCTGAAGGGCACGGATTAGTTCGATACCGTTCAGGAATGGCATATTCATATCAACGAGAACAATATCCACACCCAAGTCAGCCGCCCGTTCCAGCGCTTCCTCGCCATCTTCCGCTTCACCAACAACCTCCATCCCAAGCGTTGCCCAGTCAATGGCATCTCGAATCCCCTCACGAATGATCGGTTCATCATCAGCGATGAGCACGCGGTATTTCTTCGCCACATCGCTATCCTGCGTAATCTCCATTACCGTGGCTGAAGCGGGTGTCTCATCTGTTTCAGTGGAAGTTGTCACGGTCGACTTCATGAATTTTCCCATTCACTCTCCTGCCTCTCTTCGTTATTGATTTGCTTGGTTGGTGGGAGCTCCCGCATCAACGGATGAATGATGGTCACACTCGTTCCTTCACCTTCCTGGCTCTCCAGCACAATACCGTACTCGTCACCAAAGGACAGCCGGAGACGGGCCTGCACATTCAACATTCCATAACTTTTGCCTGTCATCCCAGGCGAAGACGCTTCCAAACTGGCCAAAGGAGCTTCGAGCAGCTGTTGCATCTCGGCAAGCCGTTCGTTGGACATTCCTGCTCCATTATCCTGAACGGTCAGCAGCAGTCTGTTATGTTCCAATCTGGCCTCCACCCGAATGTGTCCCGGCCCACGTCTGCCCTTGATTCCATGATAGATTGCATTCTCTATTAGGGGCTGAAGCAGCAGCTTTAACACAAAAAGGTTCCGCAGATCCTCTGGAATATTCAATGTATACTGAAGACGATCGCGGTATCGTGTCTGCTGAATTTGCAGATAGCTGGTCATATGCTCAATCTCGGAATGCAGCGGAATGTAATCCTGTCCTTTACTAAGCCCTATGCGAAATAATCGAGATAACGCGCCTACCATGCCGGATACATCTTCTGCACCCTCTTTGCGTGCCATCCAATGAATCGTATCCAGGGTATTGTACAAAAAGTGTGGTTTGATATGCTCCTGCAAACTTCGCATCTCAGCGTCACGCTTCTGCCGCTCCCGCAATTCATTAAGTGATATCAGTTCTCGAATCTGTGCCAGCATTCGGTTATAACTGTTGCCAAGCATGCCAATCTCGTCAGCGCGATCACTCCAGCGGCCTGGTCTGAGATTGCCGGTCTCCGCCCTGCGCATGTAGGACATGAGCCGAAAAATGGGCTGAGCAATGGAACGGGAGAACCATAAAGAGGCGCTCAGGCCAAACAAACACACCACAAATACAAAGCTAACCACGTAAAACTGGATTTGGCGTACTTCGGATATCGAGTCTCTTGTGGGAAATACCCCTACCGTTCTCCAACCCGTAAAGGTAGACGACTGATACATGAATAATAACGTTCCACCTTCTGTATCGGCGGTAAATGTTCCACTCTCACCGGAGGGGAACCAGTCTGTGGGAATGTGTTCTATTAGCGGGTGCTCCGGCTTGTATACACTTTGACCTTCTGCATCCGTCACCATCACATAACCGGATTTCCCCAAGGTTACATTACGGGCAGCCTGAGAGACGGACCTTAGTTTAAGATCAATCATAATAACGCCCCGCACACGTCCTGACGCTTCATCCGTTATGGAGCGTGCAACCGATACAATCTCATCATCCTTGTACCGTACATGTGTCGTGAGATTACGGTCTTTCGGCTGACCCAATACCATGAAGATGCCCGGATTGGCCGAAGCTTTTTGGTACCAATTTTCCTGGATCAGGCTCTGTTCCGCTCGGGGATACATCTCGTTGCTAATATAGTCACCACTTGCATTGACGAGAACGATCCCGGCGATTTCAGGATACAATGTTGTGAACCCCTGCAAGGTTTGTTTGATGCCATATAACCGATTTTGCTGTGTTTCGGTAATTGTGTCCATGTCCATCGATTCGATGCCTGCATCATCATTCGGTGGCATTTTGTCGTTCATAAAACCATCAATATCCGGGTCAAATGCAATCAGATAGGTCATATTTTGCAAATTCTCCATTTTGCTGTTCAGAGCTTCATTCACTTTGCCAATCAGTTGCATGGTATGCCCTTCAACCTGTCGCTCAACTACCCGCTCCACCGTCCAGTTCACAAGCAACCCAAGTCCTACGGAAGGTACAATGGCGAATAACAGAAAAAGCAGCATCAGCTGGTAGCGAAGGGGCATATTACGCAAGCGTAAACGCCGAATCCCGTTCCTGAAAGTTGAGAGAATCGCTCTCCTGCTCCAATGCCCTGGACTCTTAAAATCCTCCTTGTTATTTGGCATAGTAATCATCCACATCCGAGCGTGTCACCACAGAGATGCCTGTGTCCACCATCACGGGAAGCGGTGCATTTTCACCGGATGAAGATGGGGCAGGAACCGTTAACTGGTGATGTAGATGGAACAGATATTGGAGTGACCAATATCCCATATTCCAGGTTCCCTGTGCAATTGTAGCTGAGATCGTACCGTTCTTGATCATATCCAATGTAGCCTTATTTGTATCAAACGAAATAATCTGCAACGGATGTCTGTCCCCGGCAGTTTGAACGGCTTCCCCCGCTCCTGCCCCTCCGGTAGCTTCAGTCACAAAAATACCCGCCAGCTCGGGATGTTCCTTCATCATTCTCTGTGTTTCGTCTCTGGATACCATCGCATCGCCGTGTCCGTCTGCAACTTCAACAATCTGCATGGAAGGGTATCTCTCCTTGATCGTATCGCGGAAGCCCTTCGTGCGCTCTTCATGATTTTGTTGTCCGGGCAAGGTTAATACCGCGACCTCTCCCTCACGACCCAGCAGTTCAGCCATTTTATCGGCAGCCATTACACCCGACTTGTAATTATCTGTCCCAAGAAAAGAATAGGCCTGGCTATCGGGTGCATCCGCGTCAAATAATACAACAGGGATATCTGCGTCGATTGCCTTGTTAATCGCTGGAACTAACGATTGAGGATCGATTGCAGATATAGCAATGCCTGCGGGTTTACGAGCGATAGCCTGCTCGATTACCATGGTCTGCTCCTTCGCATCATACCGGGTAGCCCCGCGATATTCTACGGTCACGCCAAGCGCATCCGCGGCATCCTCGAAGCCTTTGAGCGGGCTCTTCCAATACTCCAGCCCGGACTGGAATGTAATCATGATATACGTCTCTCCGATATCACCGCGCAGCCCCCGGTCCTCCCAAGAACTGTTTACCTGACTGGTGTATTCGAATCTCAACACATACAACGCAAATGCTGAGATTAGCAAAATGTAAACAAGCAACATTTTTTTCATTCCGTTCACTTCCTCAAGTTGTCTGATCACCTTGTACTTCGTTTAAATTGTAAACGCAATCATTCAAAAAGAAAACTCCCCCTTATCTTTTAAAAGGAAGCTCCTGTTGCTAACGGTGTACCTGCTGCAATAATGTACTATATGGTTTCTCCCTCTAGACGTATGATCATGGAACTAAACTACAACCTGAGGAGAGCATCATCACTATGAATCTTGCATCTTTTTTAATCTACTGCATCGTCGTTACATTCACCCCCGGCCCCAGCAATATCGTAATTCTTTCTTCCGTACAACATGTTGGGGCACGTCAAACGATGCAATATGTGTGGGGAGCTACGCTGGCATTTGGTCTGCTGCTTACCGCTTCAGCTTTTCTTAATCAGCTTCTTGCGGGAGTGTTGCCCGGAATTCTGAAGGTGATGCAGATTGTCGGCGGCCTGTACATGGTGTATCTGGCGTACCAGATCTACAAGATGGGTACCACGGAGGATGCACCAAAACAAGTTACCGGATTTTGGAACGGTTTCATCATGCAATTTGTGAATCCAAAGGTAGTCTTGTTTACTTTCACTGTCATTCCAAGTTATGTATTGCCCTTTTATCAAAGTTCATTTTCTTCGTTCCTGTTCGTGGTGTTAATTACCTTCATTGGATTCCTGGCCTATTCCAGTTGGGTTGTTTTTGGCACGGTTTTCAAAACGTTGCTGAATCGCCACCAGAAAATACTAAGTATTCTCATGGCCCTTTTTTTGTTATACTCAGCCATTATAGTATCCGGATTAATCTAAAGCTTGGGAGGTGTGCTGCATGGAACGATTTAACTATAAAAAGTCGCAAGACGTGCTGGCACTATCCGCCAGCTTTACTGATTTTGCATACAAAAAACATTGCCATGAAGAGTATGCGGTTGGCGTAACCCTGCGTGGCATTCAACAATACAACCTGGACGGACAATATCAGGCGTCTCACCAAAATGGTGTCATGTTGTTCAACCGTGAACAGTCCCATGATGGAAGTTCCTATGATAAGGCTGGCATTGACTATGTGATGCTGTATTTGAAGCCGGAATTGGTAGAGGAGATTATAGGCAAAAAGGAATTGTGTTTTGGAAGTCCCATCGTCTATGATCCCGAGCTTGCCCGTAAGATCCTGATGCTGAACGACGCCGTTCAACTCAGACAGGACGAAGCCGAGTGCAGCGAACGGGTCTTCGATCTGGTTCACCTTCTGGCTCAGAAGGAAATGGACACCAAGCTCTGGTTGCCTCAGGACAGTCTGGTTCGAAAAGCCAAGGAAATCATGTTTTGCAGCACCGAAGATGTGCTCAAGCTGGACAACCTAAGTTCCGAATTTGGCATGTCCAAGTTTCAATTTATCCGTGAATTCAAGGCACATGCAGGTATATCCCCCTACCAGTTTTTCTTAAACTGCAAGGTGGAGCGTGCCCGTCAATCCATCGAAAAGCAGAAGGACGTATATACTGCTGTTGCCGATTGCGGATTTGTTGATCTGACCCATCTGAATCGTCATTTCAAACGGGTATTTGGTGTCACAGCTTATGAATACATGTTGCAGTTAAACTATAAAAGATGAACTAAAGAATATACACTGGCCACTCCGATGACAGAATAACCTTCTGATCGCTGTTATCCCCAGATTTTTTTGATCCCTTTTTATAAAGGGAAAATCCGGGGATAGCGTATGCTTCCGATGTAGCTTTCTTTCAGAAAGCTTTTAGGCGAACGCTACGCTTCTTCTGGTTCTTTCTGTCCTCTCCGTTTTGTGTAAATGTTTAGTTTAATTTATATAGTTTCATCGGATCGATAGTTCCAGCTCCAATTGGATACAATTTTGACGCCACTCCTGAAAATCCCCGTATGGAACGCGGATGTACCTCAACGTTCTTACGGGGATTGGCTTCTTTTTTCGTTGGGCACTCAGATTCTTTTCTTTCGTCTCCATATCCACACGACTGCCAACGCTGCCAATAAAATGACTCCACCATATAATATGAGTTGGATATATTCACTTCTCCCATCGGTGGTTTCTCCAAAATCTTCTTTACTTACAAGCTTGCCCGCACCCAGCAATTTCAGATCGTCTCCGGCTTGTTCAATTGGAACATTGCGACTGCACAGATTCGTATGAAGCTTATGATCCACTTCATATTGATAAGCATAGATCAGGTAGGATTGATTCTTTTCAAATTGAATGCCACAGGACTCAGAACCACCGTCACTCGCGAGAATTTTCATCTTTTTGGCATTAACCCCCTTCCATGCAGTATCTACATCAAAGGTATACTCTCTTAAGATGCCATCATGCTTCGACTGTTGAGAACGTCCCTTCTTCACCACTTCTCCTGTAAATACAGTTGTGTTTGTCTTCAATCTCTCTTGAACATTACTCTCGACACAACTGCAAGCATACACTTTCTCTCCGGGAAATAGAGCTAACCCAGACGTAACCAACAGTAAGACCAACATGCACATCACCAACCGTCGTTTCATTCCGCCCACTCCCCTATTAGATTCTCTGCTCAAACAACCGTGTTAAGGTTACATATTTTTATTGCTGCAATAATTATTGTAAAATTATAGCACAATACCAATATGGCTATGATCGCATTCGCAGACACAATCTACAAAATCAAACATCGCGGAGGAACTGAACATTTGATGCAAAACTGGAAAAGAAACGTCTCATTCCCGTTGCTCGTTGCAGCGTTATGCATGATCGCTTTTGTAAGCATCGCCCTGTCCATCAGCGACAACCAGATTCATCGATTTGATGATACCTTAATCGGATGGATTCAGGGGTTGGAATCCCCTGGTATGACACAATTCATGCACCTTTTCACCTGGATCGGCAGCGAAATGCCAGTGGTCTTCATTACCATCATCGCCATGATTGTGTTATACATTTTCCTGCGACACAAACGCGAACTGCTCTTCCTGGCTTGTGTGATCGCAGGTTCAACCCTGTTAAATGCATTGCTCAAGCTGGTATTCCAGCGTGCCAGACCTACCATTAACCGAATCATTGAAGTGAGCGGTTATAGCTTCCCCAGTGGGCATTCTATGGCAGCATTTAGCCTGTATGGTGGACTGGCCTTTCTAATCTGGAAACATGTACCCACCGTCACTGGACGTGTACTGATGATTATTGCCAGCGCCGTATTTATACTGACCATTGGGATAAGTCGTATCTACTTGGGGGTACATTATCCAAGTGATATTGTCGGCGGATACTTCTTAAGTGGTTGCTGGCTCTCCACATGCATATGGTTTTATCGGCGGCATTTGGAACGCATGTCCCAACTGCAAAGCAGAAGACTGGCCTAGGCGGCCCGCTGTTGTACTACACAAAGAAATACCCGGCTTTCCTTAACTGAAGGATAGCCGGGTATTTCTATATTCATTATAGTAGTCCTGAACTCGTTCAGATACATGAATCCGCTTGTCCCATTTAAGCGAACAGACGGATCTGTTTTTTTTTACACCAAATTATAACTCTTCACCATTGGATTCGATAACTTTTTTGTACCAGTGGAAACTCTTCTTCGGTGTTCTGCTCAAGTCTCCGTTACCGTCGTTGTCTTTATTGACATGAATGAAGCCATAACGCTTCTTCATCTCTCCAGTGGATGCACTAACCAGGTCGATACATCCCCACATGGTGTAGGCAATCAGATCTACGCCGTCAGCTACCGCTTCTTTCATCTGCTCAATGTGACCTTTCAAATAATCAATGCGATAGTCATCTTGAATGGTGCCATCTTCCTCTACCACATCAACAGCGCCCAGACCGTTCTCAACCACCATCAGTGGAATCTGATAACGATCATACAGATGATTCAGCGTGTAACGCAGTCCTTTTGGATCAATCTGCCAACCCCAGTCGGAGGCTTCGAGATATGGATTTTTGATACCGCCAAGCAGATTACCTTCTGCTCTCTCGAGGGACTCGTCTGCACTTTCAACCAAAGACATGTAATAACTGAAGGAGTAGAAGTCTACGCAGCCGTCACGCAGGGTCTGTTCATCATCTGGTTGCATCTCGATCTGGATGCCTTCTTCGGCGAAGAAACGTTTGGCGAATCCAGGATACGCTCCACGAACCTGAACATCACCGCAGATCATGTTGGAGATTTGGTCTTTCTTCTGTGCGAGCAACATGTCGTCCGGGTTACATGTGTTTGGATAGGTTGTCATGAAAGCGACCATACAGCCGATCTGAAAATCAGGGTTGATTTCATGTCCCAGCTTCACCGCTTTGGCACTGGCAATGAATTGATGATGTAATGCCTGGAAACGAGTCTGTGGATCATCCACTCCGTCGACCAGTGTCTCTTTACCTTCAAACAGAATACCTGCAGCCATATAAGCACCCATCGGCATCGTCAGACAGTTGATTTCGTTGAACGTTAGCCAGTATTTGACCTGATCCTTGTATCGATTAAAGAGGGTTGTACAATAGCGGATATAACAGTCGATGACTTCACGGGAAGCCCAGCCATTATACTTCTGTGTCAGACCAAATGGCGTTTCATAATGGGAGATTGTTACGAGCGGCTCAATATTGTATTTTTTCAACTCGGCAAAGACGTTATCGTAGAACTGCAATCCCTCTTCGTTTGGCTCCAGATCGTAACCGTTCGGATAGATCCGGGACCAGTTGATGGACATGCGGAACATTTTGAAGCCCATCTCTGCCATCATGGCAATATCTTCTTTGTAATGTCCGTAAAAATCAACCGCTTCATGGCTCGGATAATACGTGCCCTCTTCCAATACAGGCGTAATCCGGCGTGGAATCGTGTGAGTTCCCCCTGTCATCATGTCCGACGTGCTTGGCCCTTTGCCACCCTGGTTCCATCCACCCTCGAATTGATTGGCAGCCGTTGCGCCACCCCAGTAAAATCCTTCTTTCATTGTCATGACCAGTTCCTCCTTCATATTTAACTCATTTCGATATAAAGTGCTTGATATTATGCGAGTAGCCGTTCCGGTCACGAATCGTTCTTCTGATCGCTGTTATCCTCGGATTTCTTTTATTCCCATTTCTAAATGGAAAAATCCCATGATAAATGCGAACACTTCGTTTCTTCAGAATCGATATCGTCCCCTTCACTACTTCGCAATAAATGAAGAACAAATTATAAGACTGAGTCAAAATGTCTTGGTAAGACTTTTACACCAGTGTACCACCCATACCCTGACACCTATTGTCATGGTATAATAAGAGCATGGAAAATAACCGACTATTTCGAATGTTGCTTTTGTTATTGGAGAAAAAGAAAGCCACCGCACCCGAACTCGCCCGTATGTTCGAGATTTCTGTACGCACGGTGTATCGTGATATCGATCGGTTGAGTGCTGCGGGCATTCCCGTCTATACAACGACCGGCAAGCATGGCGGTATCCATCTGATGGACAACTATGTCATGGACAAGTCCCTGTTGTCAGAAGAAGACCAGAATGAAATTTTGATGGGACTATACAGCATCAGTGCGATCCCCCATCTTAACAGTGCCCATATGCTCCAACGGTTAACCGCCCTTTTTGATCACAAGCTGGATTGGATCGAATTCAATTTCTCACCATGGGGCAGCATCCCTCTGCAGGAGAGAGAACTGTTCAATCAGGTGAAGCAGGCTATATTAACGAATCAACTGATTACGTTTCATTATGTTAATTCGGATGGTGAGAAGAGCATTCCGACCGTGGAGCCACAGAAACTTATATTCAAAAACAGTACATGGTACTTCAAAGGCTATATTCATGATGATCCTGAGCGGAAAGAATTCGAGACATTCAAAATGAAACGGATCACCCAATTGAGTTTTCTAACGAGAAAACACGATCACTCTGTTACTGCCGGATCAAACGACCCTGAATCAGAAGCAGCTCCTGTCCTGACTCCTCTTACACTCTCGTTCTCCAGCAATATTGCATACCGAGTGTATGATTTTTTCGAACCCTCCCTCATTAAAAAAGAGCCTGATGGCAGGCTCCGTGTTTCTCTCGAACTGAATGTAGGGGAATGGCTCTACTCCTTCCTGCTGTCATTTGGTTCCGAGCTGACCGTAATTGAGCCTGTTCATGTTGGACAGGAATTGCTCAGACGTCATATCAAAGCCGTTGAACATTTGCAGAACGTCATGAACAAACTTCCCAACCATGAATGATATAATATAGGCCTATACAACTTTTGATCACAGCTGACTCTCCGTCATCCATCTGACCGAAGGAGGTTTATTCATGCAAGACATTAGACGCAACAATGTGGAACGTTTCAAAGGTTTTGGTACGTTATACGATCAGAACCGACCAGCTGCTCCCACTGAAGTGGTGGATATTCTAACGACATATCTTGGCAGCACACCGCGTATGGTCGCAGATATTGGTTGTGGCACCGGCTTATCCTCGTGGATCTGGCTTAATGAAGCTGAACGTATCATCGGCTTTGAACCCAGCGATGACATGAGGTCTGTAGCTGAATCCAAGTGGGAATCTGCCGGGAAGCCGGATAACCTGCGGTTTGTGTCCGGCTTGTCTCACGACCTTGGACTACCAGATGGCAGTGTGGATGTGCTGACCTGCTCGCAATCGTTTCACTGGATGGAGCCGCAACCCACACTACGCGAGTTTGCACGTGTACTTCGTACAGGGGGCATATTTGCAGCCTACGATTGTGACTGGCCGCCAATGTTAGACTGGCAGTTAGAACAAGCCTATCTGCAGCTGAATAAGGAAGCAGATCAACGAGCAGCCAGTCTGGCTCCCCAGGATAGTCAGGCACACAAATGGAGCAAGGATGGGCATTTGCAGCAGATTCAGCAGTCCGGGCTGTTCCGATATGTTCGGGAAATCGTATTTCATCACCACGAGACATTCACAGCCGATCGATATGTCAATCTCGCCCTGAGCCAAGGCGGCCTGCAAACGGCGTTGAAGCTCGGAGCGGATGATCTATTAACAGCTGCTGACGAGTTCAGAGCGCTGGCTAATCGTGTATTTGATGGAGAATCCAGAAAAGTACTCTTTTCTTATCGCATGCGCCTTGGTATTGTTTGAAAACCGTCCGTTCCTTGTATCTCTATACATACCAAATGAAAAAGGAGGTCCTACACGTCATAAACATGATCTGTAGGACCTCCTTTTGTCTACATCCTCAGGAAGAGAATAAGTCACTTAATTGTCGCTCCTGTACATTCAATGCCAACACCAATTTTGTTGGATCTTGTCTTGAATAAATGACGTTAATGATATGACCTTGCTGCACCTGGGGCAGCGCAGATGATAAAATTTCTTTTTGCGTTGTCACAATGAAGGTTTCACCGTTCGTTTTCGTTATGCTGAGTTTGAGCTGAAGCTTGATCTTATTAGTGCCTCCACTCCCAAGTGGAGTGACATCAAGGATCTTGGCCATCGCTTTTTCCCCTGTTCTTGCAATATCCATCATTTCAGGTGATACCCCTTGCTGTACCATCTTTTCATCCAGCAATTGCTGCATATCCTCCTGTGATAATTGCCCCTTCATATCAAGCCCTACCTTGCGCTCATCCTTTACGGAGACAACTAACGGAATAAAACTGCCCGGCTGAAACTGTGCCATGGAGGTCAGTGGAATGACGCTTTTCATCTCGGTATCGTATTTCTCTCGCCCTTTACGCGACACCGTCAGACCCAATCGAACCTCAGGTTGTTCATTAATATACGTCCCCGTCAGTTGTATTGTCTTAATGACTCCCACTGCTGGTAAACCTGTCCTTACTCGACCTACGCCAAAAATATTGCTCAAAATCGCAGGAACAAAGATCAGTGCAAACCCGGCAAAGATCGCCGGAGTGTACCACCATGCCTGCATAATCATAAACGGATCATTCCACAGCTGCTGTGCCAGAAATGGGGAGAACCCCACCCCGAATACAGTTAATACGCCAATGAATCTCAGAAATCCCACCATATGATCCACCCTCTCTTAATCCTTTTCTTAATATCTCTATTCAACGTTGTTATAAGCATTATCTAAATAGATTATGACGTCTTATAACCAAATACCTTCTAGCTGGACAATAGCCCCATGTAGATCAGCTCGGACGGATTTGCTGGATTCTGACCTAATCCCACCCGATCGCCTACTCGTGGAATCTGCATTTTGGACACCAGTGTCTCCAATGTCCGCTGATACTGGTTACCATTCGTTTCGGTCACATCCAATACAAGCACAACAATCGGATCAAAGTTGATCAGTTTGCCTGTATCGGTGATTGTCACCACCGTTGCTGTTGCCGTTAAAGGCAGAGAACCACTCGCAGCCAACTGTGCCTGCTTTGCCGAATCCAGACTTTGGTTGATCGCCTCCCGATGTTCCTTTGATACAAAACCTTTCATCATCATGCCAGTGAGTCCTTTATTCATCATTTTATCCGCTTTAGCAATCGCATCTTCCTGTTTGTTCTTTTTACCGAACCATCCCATATCAAACACCTCATTTGTTTTATTTGTTTTTAGAAGTTGTTCAAAAAGTCCACTTTTGATTACGAATCATGCCTAGCGGCATCATCAGCATCGAATATGAAATTCAGCCGAAATGTCCGTTGCTCACGTAGGTCTCCTACGCTCCGCTACTCCATTTCTATCTTCATTCCATCTTCTCGGTACTGAAAACCAGACTTTTTGAACACGTATTTATAGTTAAATTATAAACACCGTGACTTGTCCTTGAATACCCTTCTGGCGGCATACAAAAAAAACGAAAAATCCGGTCATTGAATGACGGAATGATCGCCTCTTTAGTAAGGAATGATGCTAATTTCACAAAAAAAGATCTACTGATCCGATCTTCATTTCACGATTGGTAGCCATATTTTGTGCCAAATCCATCGGCAATGCACAAAATCATGCCAAAAACATAACTTTAAGCTTTCCCGAACCTCCAGACGGACTAGTGGTAGCCTTAATGCAACCTGCCACTTACTCCATTAATCTCCTTTTATTTCATTGTCGTTCGGTATTAATTCATACAAGGTACGAACATCACAACCGATGGAATCGGCGATCGATATGGCAATTTTGAGTGGCATCACTCTTTTGTTTTCAATAAAGTCGTAAACTCGTTCCGGTTTAAAAAGTAAGTCTTTTGCCAACCATTCTGCTGACTTTCCGGATTCCATCAATCGTTCACTCAGTAAGCAACGTCCTAGTTCAAATTTCAAGAAGCGATGACCTCCCGCATAAGATAATATTTAACCTTAAGCGTGGTCCATTGCCAGCATGAATATACTCTTATGGATAAATCCAAGCTGATTTCCGCTCTATTTTTTGCGTAACAGATAGACAAGCTTCCGATAATACATCGCCGCTTCTTTGTATTTCCGCTGATCCTCGGATACTACGGCCATCCCCTCATATAACGGTTCAAGCCGCATGACATGCTGCGCGGATTCAAAATAAGGCAGACACGCAAGTGCACGCTCCATGAAAACTTCGCGATCTCCATGCGCAAGAGCCAGATGGCTTTGGTAGAAGGTTGCGCTCATCTGCTGGTCCTGTGTTGTGGCACATTTCAAGAGTTGATCTACACTCTGCGCGAGCACGCCCCAGTTCTTCCGTGCCAGAGCCACTTCGCATCGATACACACTGACGAGCGGCTGCATGGCGATCTGTGTTTCTTCCGTTTCCTGCTGCAATAACGATTCAAATCGTTCAATCTCCGCCTGTGCCTGATCCAGTTCACCTGTCATCGTCAGCATGACAATCCGATTGTTGGCAATCGCCGTCACCAGATCTCCCTGGTTGCCAGCATACACGAGGTTTGCCTCCGCCATGGTTAATGCCGAAAGTGCCTCCTGAACCAGCCCCATTGCGAAGCAATAACCACTATATGCCACATATAATCCAGACAACCGATGAAACATCCGCTGATCATAGACATGATGCATCGTAAGCTCAAATACCTGTTTTGCCTCTTCATACTGTTTGACCTGGATGTAGGCTTCCATCTTGATATTTTGCACAGACAACCAGAATTCACTACCAGGAAGCGCCAGCTCACTGAGCCTGGTTGCATGAGTTAATACATCCACAAAAGCCATTTTGGAACGATAATATTGTATTTTATAGAATAAAAGTGCCTTGACTAACGGACGTGGCAAATCAATATCGTCTGGACGATCGTATTTCTCCAGGTAAAAATTGAGGTAGGACGTATGTATATATTCATGAGCTGTTGCATCGTTTAATTGCTGATAATAAACCGCCTTCATCAAGGCCGTTGTCAGCTCAACGGTCAACGTGTCATCCCGATCTGCCAGTGCATGCACCGTATCTTCGGATATCGCCGACGCTGGAACAGACATTTGTTCGAAAACGACCTCTGCCCGTTCAATTGTTTCCTCGTCCTGAGCCGCAGCTTTTAGAATATAGGAAGGGGATACCCCAAGACGCCCAGCGATGGCTTCTGCCAAGTCCTCAGGTAGAGGATAACGATCCGCCAGGATATTGGCAAAGTGGGCCTGCGTGACCAGACCTTCCACAAGGTCTTTACGGGAGATTTGTTTTCTTTTGCTTAGCAGTTCAATGCGTTCCTTCAGCATGGTATCCCTGTCCTTTCTATCCTAACAAGCGAGTACATTCTATTCACATCATCGCAAAATTAGAGATATCACGCCACCCTTCCAGCGAAATCAAACGAAACGGTTTCCGTTTCCGAGGTAATTGTTTTACAATAAGAAAGTATGTGTAAGAGCATTTTATCGAAATGCTGAAACATGAGCTGAATATGAAAGGATGCAAATAAATGATTATTAAACCAAGAACACGTGGTTTTATTTGTACCACTTCCCATCCTGTAGGTTGCGCTGCGCAAGTGCAGGAACAGATTGATTATGTGAAATCCCAGCCTGAGCTGAAAGGACCGCGTAATGTGCTCGTGATCGGTGCTTCCACCGGATACGGTCTCGCGTCACGTGTTGTTTCTGCCTTTGGAGCTGGAGCGAATACAGTCGGCATTTATCGTCCAAGCAGTTCCACAGAGAAACGTACGGCTTCTGCAGGCTGGTACAACTCCGCTGCATTCGAAAAAGCCGCTGAAGAAGCAGGCCTGAAATCGTACAGCGTTACAGGTGATGCATTCGCAAACGAAACACGAGACAAAGCCGTTGAACTGATTCGCAGTGAACTCGGTCAAGTCGATCTGGTCGTATACAGCGTAGCCTCGGCACGCCGTACCGATCCGAACACGGGTGAAGTATTCAACTCTGTGCTGAAGCCTATCGGACAATCCTACACGAACAAAACGGTGAACTTCCACACAGGCGAAATTAGCTCCGTTACCCTTGAACCGGCAAACGAAGAGGAAATTCGTCAGACGGTAACCGTTATGGGCGGAGACGATTGGGAACTATGGATGGATGCCCTGCAACAAGGCGGCGTGCTTGCTGACGATGCAACAACGATCGCTTTCTCTTACATCGGTCCTGAACTTACCCATGCTATTTATCGTGATGGTTCCATCGGTCAAGCCAAGAATCATCTGGAAGCGACTGCACACAAGCTGAATGATCGTTTAAGTGAAAAAGGTGGACGTGCGTACTTAACTGTAGCCAAGGCGCTGGTGACTCAATCCAGTTCGGCAATTCCAGTCGTGCCGCTGTACATCTCAGCATTGTACAAAGTCATGAAAGAAAAAGGCTTGCATGAAGGATGCATCGAGCAATTGCAACGTCTGTTCGCTGATCGCCTGTATGCGGGAGGAGAAGTTCCAACCGATGCAGAAGGTCGCATTCGCATTGACGATTGGGAGATGAGAGCTGACGTTCAGGAAGAAGTGGCGAAGCTCTGGAATGAGTTGACCACAGAGAACATCTACGATCTGTCCGATTTGGAAGGTTACCGTCGTGAATTCTTCCAGCTGTTTGGTTTTGAAACCGATGGTGTGGATTATGAAGCAGACGTTGATCCAAACGTTGAAATGCCTCATCTGGTGAACTAAAGAAGTTTGGGCGTGGACGTGAGCTTAGATTTTCGTTAGCTAACTTGCGGATATCATGTTAAAGATCGGATTTTAAAATCAATGAAGGAGGAGCCATCTGGCTCCTCTTTTTTTTGCCCTTTTAAAATCACTCATCAATTCCAATTTCCTTATCCATACATTCTTTCGTATTTCCCCGAATCAAATCGATTTAAGCAGCTTTTTCAGCTCTTTTGGTATCGTCTTCTCGATAGTAATAGAACGTGCTCCATGCATGGACGCAAAGAATTGAAGCCCCTCCCGAAAATCCGTGATCCATTCCTCCACAGGTGGAGCAGTCTCTTCCATCGATAACAAACGAACGGTAAGTACTCCCGTTTTGCGATCAAGTCTTGGGTCCATACGTCCAATCAACCGATCACCGTGAAGAATAGGCATGGCATAATAACCGTAGGTTCTTTTCACCTCTGGCGTATAAATCTCCCATTTATAATGAAAATCGAATAAATCCACAATACGCTCTCTTCTCCATAACAGGTTGTCCAGCGGCGGCAAGAAACGGACCGGACCGGACGGATCATAGTGTGGCTCTTCCCTTTCCATGTGCAGCAGCAATTCCTCATCTTCAGCACGAATATAATAAGGCGTGGCCACGTCCTCCACCTTAAGCGGGATCATTCGCCCATCTGACACACGGGCAGCAATATCGGCGCGTCGTTCAGCCGCTGTAGATTTTAACCAACCCAGACGGGGATCACGGGCATCTACGACACGATACGCATAAATGTATTTATCCAGCAGAGCCTGTCTCTGGGCCAACACATCGATGTCTTCTTTTATCGTAAGTCCCTGTTGCTGCAATCCGGATTCGGTAATATGAAAATAACGTTCATTCCCCTGCCTCGCCACCACACGAATGACAGCGGAGTCCAACAGTAAATTCAGAGCAAGTGTGGTATCCTTTGTCTTTGGCACATCTGCACTGTCCCAATAACCACTTACCCTTTCAACAGCACGGAAGGCTCTGGAAGGTAAAGGTCCTTCTTCCTTCAAACGCTGTAACACATGCTGCACTGTTTTCTCTAAACCTTGCAAGGAGGGAGCCAGACGCTCCTTTAATCGAGCACGCACAGGTTCAAAGAGAGCATAGTCCTCGATTGGAATGACACAGGCAGCATTTGCAAAATATTCAAACACCTTGTGATCACTCAGCAGTGTATTTAAGCTGTCAGCAGTATAACCAGGGTCACGAGCCCCCAACACCAAATGCTGGTTTCCGGTTACAGCAGCCACAGGATCGATCTGCACGCAACCAAGGGAGCGAATCATACTCAAAACTTGGTCCGGTCCTGAAGGTAAGGAAACTGCGGGCCAACGTCCCAGTAAAGCTTGCGTTTGCAGCAAAAAACGCCGAACGATTTTTTTATTCATGCGCAGCGCTGTTGTCATATGTATAGGTTCTTCCCTTCATTCATATATACAAGGCTTTATAGTCCAATTTATCAAGATACATTGATTTTAACAGTCCACATGATTACTTTCCAACCAAAGAAAGAATTCAATGTCTTACTTATCCAGCAATCCGTTCCTTATGGACAAAATAAAAAGAAGCACCACCATCCTGGATGATCTGCTTCTTGTGTTTGACCTTTTGCAATTTTTCCTGCTTCGTAGGCATGAGCCGTACATGCTGGGATAACGCACCATAATCTCCGTTAACTCTTCGGCTCTGTTCCAAGCACCATTGACCTGACCGCTCTGCTTTGCGTAATGCTTTTTGTGTTTGTGTACGTGCCATAATGGATCACACACTCCTTTGGTTGATATACACTCAATATATCATGTGCAGCTACACAAGTGAAGGTGCTTCCTACTGGAATGGGCATATACATAATTAAGAAGACTTCCACCGAGTACCTTAGCGGGATTGTCGCTTTCGCCGGGACTGCCACGTCTCGATTGGCTCATGATCATCTTCTTCGATCAGTTCCAATGCTTCGTCTACTCTTCTGGCTTTGAACAACAAAATTAACTCTATCAGGTCTTCCCGGTCCAGCAGCTTCACTCCATTAACCGCTGCAAGCGTACGACAGGCTTCGGTGTAACGGGCGGACGTTAATACAATCGACCGGTCGGCTTCATAATAACGCATCGATGTATATATCTCCTGCACAGCACTCAACCCTACGGGATGGTTCGCACCATATCGCTTCGCTTGTATAACACTTCGTCTGCCAAGTCTATCAACAAACACCAGATCTGCCCCGAAATCCCGGCTGCTCGTCGTCTTATGAACTTCATCGTACCCGAGCTCTTCGAATAAATGATAGAGATATAATTCAAATTCCGAACCATCCTCCATTTTGTCGATGTCCTTTATTGTGATCTTACGAGGATTGGCTTCACTTCGGATCCGCTGCCCGCGCCCGATAACCCGCCGAATAATCCAGGCCAGCAGTAGTAATATGACAATAATTCCTATGACCCATAGGGTCACATTTTCACTCCAGTTCATAAATTCTTCTCCTTGTGTCATTTCCTATATTCTATCCAACGTCTTACGCAGATACGGCTTGTCACCGCACTAAATATATCAGACTTCCACCTTCATCGAAAGAAGATGAATTCCCTGTAACCCTTATACTTCACGAAACATAGTGATTTCGACAAACCAATGATAAAAGGTTACAGTACGTTCGGTTGAATTCAGCTTGACTTTAATGGTAAAATTCAACAATCGGTTCTATTTGAACCGAAGAAGAAAGGTGGTTTATCACTTGCATACATTGACCAAACACAAGTCCAAAACATGGGCTGCCCTCATTCTGAGTAGCATGCTCCTCTTCACCATGAATACAACTGGTTACGCCGCTGCGTCAACCGAATCCATGCCGAAACCTGCGTGGACGTCATCTTCCCTGATGTTATCTGAGGCTAATACAGAGAAAGATGTCATGATCAAGGGAATCCATGCCGTGCCATCCAAAAATCTTGTATATGTGCATGCCTCGCAGCCCGTGACCAAAACAAGCAGCAAAACAACACTCGACTGGCAACTGGACTCTCTCCAAGCATTCGATGTTACGACTGGACAATTGAAGTGGAATACAATATTCCATGAGAAAAGTGGTCCTTATACCACCTACTCCGATTCGGTATATGCCAGCAACGGTACGGTTTATGTGTATATGGAATATTCGGACAAAACCAAAAAATTGTACTCATTCAATACATCCGGTAAAACCAACTGGATCAAAACGGTGAATTCACCTGCAAGCATATCCCTATTGGATAACGATACGCTGATGGTTGCTTCAAGTCAGGGCGTACAATCGAATGGTTCAGTTCGCTCAGCCATCTCGTTATATGACAAAAAGGGCAAGCTGATTACCGAGAAGACCATTAACGGTAGCGTGCTTAAGGCTGATCATGGTCGAATTGTGGTGGATGCCAGTAAACAAACCAAGGTAGGCAACTTCTGGCAGCAAGCTGAAAATCCCAAAGTGGAGATCTATGATCGTACGTTGAATCGTCTGTCCTTCTACCAATTCCCTGCCAATGCAAATACATTAGGAGATGGCGGCGGTGAATCCCTGGCCATTCTGGACGATGGTTCCATCATTATGCGTGCCAATTTTGAGAACACAGGTAACCGACTGATGGGCTTTGGCGTCGATGGCAAGCTTGCTTGGGGACGTGCCATTGCTGGTGATGCCTACATTCAGACGGCTGGCAACGGTTATACAGTCTTTACAGGGCAGAAGCTGGAATTGTACACGATGAAAGGCAAAGTGACTGAGCGTACATTCAAGGACGCACAGCCTGCACTTATGCGTGTGGACCAGACGCAGGATGGACAGTACCAGCTTGATTTTGCCAAAACAGGATACATTCTTGATCCACAGAAGCTGGAAGACGTGCATATCTACACTACCAGTGCCTCGGTTCCTTCATTAGAAGGTGTCTCTACCTATGTCGATGATGTCATCTATTCCATGAACAATGAGACATTGTCCAAATATGTATTAAAGGCTGCTGCAAAATAATGAACAGAGCGCTTCTGTATGACCGCCTAAACGGTTGACAGGGCGCTCTTTTATTTCAAATTCCCCTGGCTCCCCTTACTTGTCATTTCTTCTCATCCTGTTATACTATTAACGTTCTCTTGCTTCACCCTAATCTTGATAGGCAAAGGAGCTTAACCTTCCTATGATTATTCAGTTCATTCGATACAGATAACTTGGGGCATAGCCATAAACCTCTTTTTTTGAATTTCGTGCAGAGGTTTATTTGTTATGCCCTTTTCTTCAGTTATCCAAATCTGAATGAATGGGGTGTTATTCCATGTCAGTCCATCGCAGAGAACGCAGCGCTGCGCTTATTAATCCATACATCCATATGTTGAACTGTCCCATCTGTCATAGCCCTATGGCAACCATTAACTCAGGGAGCATTCAATGTGTGTCCAGGCATAGCTTTGATTTTGCAAGACAAGGCTATATCAATTTCATGACACGTTTTTTCAAGGGCAACTATGACAAACGTTTATTTACAGCCAAAAGGAATATCTTATCGGAAACCGGTATTTATGCTCCTCTGACCGAAGTACTACGCAGGTGGATCGCACGTTATTCCGTTGACATCAACTATCCCGTGCATATTCTGGATGCAGGCACAGGAGAGGGAACATTTCTCCAGCAGATTACGCAGAATACTCCAGCCGTTGGCTGGGGCATCGACATTGCCAAAGAAGGCATTGCCATGGCTTCCTCTGCCTACAACCAGCAAATTTGGTTTGTCGGCGATCTGGCATGCAGTCCGTTTGCAGAAGGTCAACTGGACATCATCCTGAATATATTTTCTCCTTCCAACTATGAAGAATTTGGACGAATTCTGAAGGATGGGGGATGGATCATCAAAGTCATCCCCCGTGAACGATATTTAATTGAACTGAGAGAAATGCTGTTCCTGAATCGACCTGATCGAGCAGACGGCCGGGAACTTACGCTGGACCGATTCCGCAAACATCATCATCTCATCGCCAGCATTCCGCTGACCTACACGCTGCCCGTCACCGAAAACATGCTGAATTCACTCGTTCATATGACACCACTTTCCTGGCATCGGTCGGGATCATCCCTGGTGAGCATTCAAGCTTCCTTGTCGAAGATTACCGTTGACGTAGAAATACTGGTGGGAACAATCAGATAACCATTATGGCTGATTTTAGCCGCCATACAGCCAAAAAGCCGGGAAAGTTCCAACTGGAACTTTCCCGGCTTTTCATGTGATCTGATGCATTATTTCCAGTTCTGCTCGATAAATTCGTCCCGTCCGGATAACGCACGGTCTTCCTTATAATGTTTTTCGTTTTTCTTGTGGTAATCCTGATGATAGTCTTCAGCCGGATAGAATATAGCTGCATCCCGAATTTCCGTAACAATGGGTTGAGTGAATCGTCCGCTGGCTGCCAGTTCCTGTTTGGACTGTTCAGCAAGCACACGTTGACGTTCATTATGCACAAAGATTGCGGTACGATACTGTGTCCCCCGATCCTGAAACTGACCTCCGTCATCCGTCGGATCAATCTGCGGCCAATATAGCTCCAGCAGTCGTTCATAAGGGAATACATCTGGATCAAATGTAATTTCAACCACTTCGACATGACCGGTCTCCCCGGTTTTGACCTGCTCATATGTTGGATTCTCGACGTGGCCGCCAGCATAACCTGATATAATGCCATGAATGCCCGGTTGTTCTTCAAACGGTGTAACCATACACCAGAAACATCCGCCGGCGAATGTAGCTTTTTCCATTCCGTTCATCCCCTCTTATCTAAACTACCTTTTACACTTACCACTCCGATGACAGAACAACCTTCTGATCGCTGTTATCCCCAGATTTTTTATATTTGGCTTTACAAGGAGAAAATCTGGTGATAAAGGCGAGTGTATGCTTTCGAAGCAGCTTTCTTACAGAAAGCTTTTAGCTCCGCTTCTTCAGGTTATTTCTGTCCTCTACGTTCTCGTGTAAATGTTTAGTCCAATTTATATAGATAGCTATCACGCATATCTTTATATATTTTAAAACAACAAGAGGTTGATTGAAAGCCATGGTTATGGCTCTCAATCAACCTCTTCATTGGCAAAACATTTAGCTGACAACTAATGCAAGAAATTATCTTGATTAAGTTACCCGCGACTACGTCCCATCGAACGGAAGATCAAGCTTACGATGGCTACAAGAACGATCGCACCAATCAATGCAGGTACAATGTGGAATCCGCCCATCTCAGGACCCATATCGCCCAAGATTACTCCACCTAACCATCCACCGATGAAACCGGCAATGATATTACCAATAACACCACCTGGAATGTCACGACCAACGATCAAACCTGCCAACCATCCAATGATACCACCGATAATTAATGACCATAACCAACCCATATCATTCACCTCTAATTAAAGTTTTTGTTGTTGTCTGTCTACTATTAACCGCTACAGAAGCATTTAAACAATTGGCATAAAAATTTTTGCATATTACCTTTTGTCCCCATGCATCTCCATCTGCAAAACAAGCCTTAGTCAGGTATGGAACAGATCGCGTTACTTTCCGGCATCTCACCAGCTCAGGGCTGCGTTATGTACCTCCCGAAAGTCATTGTATGTTAGAGCAGACAAGGTTAGTATCACCAATTGAGGTAGGATTATTTATAAAAGTGCGTCATATTATAGGATGGATGGGTTAGGTCTGATCAATAAAAGCCTGCACGGCCCTTACCTGGCTGCGCCAGCCAAGTATGTTTATGGCTCTTGTCCAGCTCGCCACGCATCGACTGAATGACTTTCACTATGTCTGTCTGTCCATTCTGATGCCATTCCAGCGCAGCGCTCACATACAACTCACCTAGCTGTGCAAGAGAAAACGTGTCGGTCAGGCGGGCTGCTTCTATCGTGCCTTCTTCACCCGCAAATACGGTGAAGCCTCGTTGGCGCAAATATTGCAGGCGCAACGCTTCATCTGGCAACGGAATTTCATAAGCCCGGTCGAACCGTCCAGCACGGTTCATGAGACCAGGATCTATTTTCTCCGGATAATTCGTTGTCCCAATCAGGAAAATGCCTTCTTTCGACGTAGCACCATCCAGTGTATTCAGGAAAAAGGAACGGACTTCATCCGGCATCGAATCGATGTCCTCAATGATCAGTACCATGGGTGCCAACCGCTTGGCAGCCTCGAACACTTCACGCACCGATTCACTGTTGGTATACTCCGTAATCTGCCAATACGCAGCCGGGCCCGGGATACTTCCCGCAATGGATTTTACCAATGTGGTCTTGCCATTCCCCGGATGCCCATACAATAAAATGCCTCTTTTGTACGGGATATCATAATCCCTGTAAAAAGAACGATCCGCTTCGAAAAATTGATCCAGCGAGCGGAAAATATCCTGCTTGATCTGTGCCGAGAGAACAACATCCTCTCGTCCCACGGAGCGAGTGATGGATTCCACATGACGATCGCTGCCATTCCGGGCATCGGTGTAGACCGTTACTTTTTTCATATTTTGCTGACGTTCCCGTTCCCGGACACTTCCCAGAAATTGCTTCATCTCCTCATCACCGATGGCAAAGACAAAGTCTTCACTGTAGATCCCGTTATCTCGGAAAAATGGAACCCGCACAAGTGCTACGCCCCATTTCGGATAAGCAAATACGTTATTGCGAATGGAGTAGTGCACACCATAAGTGGGTACATCTCCATCATCGTCGTAATGCAACGTCTGAAGTTCCAGATCCTCGAATATACGGGCTACCAATTCCACTTCGTCACTGCCATTTTGCAAGTCTTCCCGGAGTAACTCCCAGTATTCATTGTTCGGGTCAGAACTTGCATAAAGCTTGTACTCAACTCCATAGCGCTTATGGAGCGCCTCACTGATTCCACGAATCAGCCTTGAATAGATGGCGTACCCTTCCACTCGAATTCGGGTATCATGTTGTTCGTCATAGGTATAGATCGCTTGAGTTGGATATGTTTGTTTTTCGCTTATTGTCATTATTTCGCTCCCTTTACCGCTACAAGCGGTTTGCATTTGGCTACAACTTGAGCCAGGCCTGCGCCGGTAACACTGTCTATAATTTCATCTACATTTTTATAAGCCTGAGGTGATTCATCAATAATGGATTCAAGTGAGCGTTGGTTTACCACGATCTCATCTTCTGTACCCACACCCAGTGCCGTAGCAAAATCTTCCACGCTAATCAATCGTTTTGTTGCCGTCCGTGAACGGATGCGACCCGCACCGTGACATATTGAATAATAATTATCAGCACCCTGCGGCTGACCTACCATGATATATGAAGCAGTTCCCATGGAACCGGGAATAAGCGCCGGATGCCCTGTTGCCAGATAAGGCTTTGGATTGTCCGGGTGACCTGCAGGCAACGCACGTGTCGCCCCTTTGCGATGTACAAAAACGGAACCTTTTTCTACGTGAGATTCCTCCCAGGCATAGTTGTGCATCAGATCGTATAACGTACGGAATTCACATTTGGAGCCAAATACATCCCGGAATGCTTCGCGAATAGCATACGCAATTAGGTGACGATTGACAACAGCGTAATTCAATGCAGAATACATCATGTTCACATAATGACGACCTTCCGCATGCTCAAGTGGAGCAAATACCAGTCTGGGATCGGATGTACCCAGGTTGAGCCGCTGCATGACTTTGGCAATCGCTGAGGAACTCGTCTGACTTACATAACCACCCCATGCACGAGAGCCGGAATGAATCATGACCACGACCTGTCCATCATACAATCCCCAAGCTTCGGCGATTTCACGATTCTCTTCAGCAATCTCAATCGCCTGGATCTCGGCAAAATGATTCCCCCCACCCAGTGTTCCGAGCTGACGATGCGAACGATGCCATGTCATATCAGGAACGTGGTTTAACACATCCTCATCGTAACTGAACTTGCTGCTTTCCACATGTGTCATCGCTGTTGATTTTTTCGGTGTATAGCTGTCTGGAATATACTTTTTGGGTAAACCATGCAGTCCTTTACGAACAATATGCTCCAGTCTTATATCCGAGTAATGACCTCGCTGGTTCGCCTCCATCGGCAATACTTTCTCAATCGCCTTGACGAGTTTGCGGCGGAGCTTGATGTCTTTTAATTCGTCCTTGTGCAAGTTTGTCATATGCACTCGCATGCCACAGCCGATGTCACTGCCGACGATGGAGGGAGAAACGTATCCGCTCTGCGCATCCCACACGGCTGTCGTTCCAATGCATGTACCTACCCCGACGTGCACGTCTGGCGTGTAACTCATATAAGAGATCCCCGGAATCTGCAGATTATTGTTTGCCATCTCGAATACCTTGTAATCGAGCGAGGAGAAGAGCTGTTGCGCCGCATATACGGTTAGGTCGCCGGCAGGCAATTTTACTTCATGCCGGTAGTCGCCTGCGATTTCATCTGGATTAGTAAATAAATTAAATTCTGTATTCATAAAAGTGTATTATTCCTTCCTGTACGTTCAGCAAATTCGGTTTGCTGACTCATCTGTAAAATAAAAAAAGCCATAGGCTAATCGCCCATGACTTCTACTGAATGACAATAACGGAGAACAGATCCGCATAAACATGCTGTGTGTCTGTCATCCATCGCTATAATATAAGCGAAGAACGCATATCGATTATAAAACCCGCTAAACGATATGCCTATCCCCTATGTCGACCGTATGAGGCCAATGAAACGATGAGCCGGATATGCTATTGTGTCTACGTTGCGCCCTGTTTGAATCAACTCATAACCAAGCATCATGTCTCTCGGCCTCCCTTCGTTAATGTTAGTCTTATATTAAGGGGACTAGAATTCATGTGTCAACCCTTTTCTTGGAAATTGGAGCATGTTGCATTTTTCATATGTATACAAAAACAGGAGATTGTCCGAGGACAATCTCCTGTTTTCCAAATAATAATGATGTTGTTAGCGTAACATGATTATTACAGACCTGCTTGTTTTTCCAACTCTTCAACCGGATTTTCGTCTTCTTTTTCAGGAACTTTGGAAGACAGGAACCAACCACATACCGCAATGGTGATCAGTACAATATAGAATCCGAATTTCCAAATTTTATTTTCCGGGAAATGCTCATCCAGAACACCCAATGAAGGGTGTGCGAGTGTAATAACTGCCAGCTTAACCCCTACCCAACCTACGATCACAAAGGCTGCAACTTCAAGCCCTGGACGGGAATGAAGCAATTTCACAAAGTATGAAGCTGCAAAACGCATGATCACAAGCCCAATGAATCCACCGAGGAAGATAACGATAAACTGTCCACCGTCAAGTCCGCCGATTGCAGGCAATCCACTTGGTGGCAACGCCACGGCCAAAGCAACAGCAGCCAGAATGGAATCAACTGCAAATGCGATATCCGCTACTTCGACCTTGAAAACGGTCATCCAGAAACCGGATTGTTTTTTCGGTTTCTTAGGCGTGGAATCAGCTGCTTCATCTGTCTTATTGCGACTACCCAGTATCTTTTTAACGATATGGTTAATCGAAATATACAGGAGATACAGGGCACCGATCGCTTGCACCTGCCATACATCGACGAGGAAAGAGATCAGGAACAACGAACCTAAACGGAAAACAAATGCACCCATCAAACCATAGAACAACGCTTTTTTGCGCTTATCTTCAGGCAAGTGTTTAACCATGATTGCGAGTACCAATGCATTATCTGCTGCGAGTAATCCTTCAAGGACCACTAAGACAGCAAGCACCCACCCATATTCTAATAATAATGAAACATCCAACATTGACTCCTCCTTAATATTCTTATGATGTACAAAAAAAAGGACCTTTACCATCACTGGTAAGGTCCTTTTATATCCACAAAAAGAGACCTTTACCGAGCATGAAAACTTGGTAAAGGTCTCGCTAACAACAAAATTGCTGCCAATAAAGCCGGGGATATGATCCCGAATTGACGACTTTACTGTAAAAGCTACTCCCCTTTAACAGGAATATGTAGTTTTAGTTGGAACGGGTTGTTTAACCTGTACTCATCATATTTCATAACGTTAAATAAAGTCAAGCTTTATTTAGTTGACGATACAGCTTACGGAATACGACAACATCGTAGATCATATTCCCCAGTGGAATGAAAGAAACAAAAAACAGAGCAATTGGACGGCGCAGACGCCACTTCTGTGAGGTGTACATACTCACCATAAATAACAAGTACATTAAAAACAAAAAACCGTACAGATTTCCAAACCATGTGACAGCTTGCGGCATAATCCCGGCATCTCTCAACGGAAAAGCAACAAACAGTAGCAACACGTACGAAATGCCCTGCAACCACAACATCAGCCGGAAGCGCCCCAGCGTAGAATGTAACATTATTTTCCTCCTGCTTTTATACATGTAACGAATTCAATTGTTCCCGTACAGTATATCACAAAAGCTGAATATCTCGCTTAATGCCATGTAGCAGATTATTCCTGCACGCTTATATAGGTGGTTCATCTACCATTTTGCAGGAGCCAAATGCTTTAACTTCTCATAAGATATATGACGAAGATTGTTACAGATGTCGGACAAGGAGGAGCCGGATCATGAAAATAGCTATGGTTGCACCCGAGAAATTGCCTTTGCCTGGTAATGGTTCCGTGGAAATCTGTATCCTGGGCATCGCTCGTGAACTTGCACACCGCCATCAGGTGACCATTATAAGTCGTCAAATGCAAGGTCTCGCCGCCACAGAACAGATCGACGGGATCACCATTCAACGTGTCCCTGCATCGAGTTCTGTCAGCTACACCAAAGCAGTCATACGTCTGTTATCCCAACACCCCTTTGATGTAATTCAAGTGGATAACAGGCCACGAAGCATGGCTACCATCAAACGGGCTTTTCCACGCACACCAGTTGTACTCTATCTTCACTCGTTAACGTTTGCTCAGCCCGGACCTTCCACACTCACACTAATGAAAAAAGCCGATTGGATTGCCGTCAATAGTCAATCTCTAAGACAAAGGTTAGGCCGCAGATTTCCCTTGGTAAAACACCGGATGAGTGTTGTTCCATTGGGTGCAGATCTAAGCCAGTTCAGACCTGTTGAATCCAGCGAAGAACAGATTCATCTGCGTACACAATTCGGAGTAACTAAACCATTCTCTATTCTCTATGTCGGCAGACTGATCCCTGGAAAAGGGGTAGACGTATTAATTCGTGCAACTGCCCTCCTTCAGCAACAGATGCCTGTTCAACTGGTTGTTGCAGGCAAAGGACCTCCGTATTACATGCGTAAACTTCGCGAACTTGCCCAAAAACAAAAAGTCCATGTTTCCTTCCGTGGTCAGATAAACCATGAGCATATCGATCAGTTGTATCGGGCAGTCGATTGTCTGGTCTGTCCGTCTCAAGAACATGAAGCTTTTGGCCTGGTTAATGTTGAGGCGATGGCTTCAGGATTACCTGTCATTGCTTCGGATAACGGAGGTATTCGTGAAATTATTGAACCAGGTATCAATGGATACCTTGTCACCGCTTATAAGCGTCCCCAACGTTTCGCCTCTTACCTGTACACACTTGCAAGCAATCCCACTTTTGCGGAGAAGTTAGGGAAGGCTGGCCGAGACAGCGCAAGGGCACATTTCAGTTGGGCAAGAACAGCCATGCATCTGGAAGCGACCTATACCAGGCTCATCCGTAAATGAGCCTTCTTCTGTTGCGATGATCAAGCTTTCTCACGAAATTGCCATCCCTTAATCAAAGAATCCATCTGCGGAACAGGAATGTGACTCATCTCAATTAACTCCATAATAACCATATCTCTCATCATGAATCGTACTTTAGCACACGTTAGTTGATGAAATACATCGTAGAATGCCGTCCCGGTCCAACATCCATGTGGTACGACCAGCGGATCATTAACGATATAACCTACGGCTCCAATCGGGGGAATAACAACCTTAATCGCTTGATGATCCAACCGATTATCTGGATCTTTGACGAGATACACGGTATCCCCCACATGTAAAGCTTGTACGCCATGGTAGTGGTCCATCCCATACATAGCTGCGAATAATTTGGTGCTCATATTACCTGCTCCTTTTCCTGTATTTCTCCATGATTAAAATTTTCACAAAGATACATCGGTTTCATAATGTTCCAACCACTCGACAAGTTGCCTGCGTATCTCTCTACGAAACTCACGAGGTTCAAGTACCTCTGCCTCGGGCCCAAATTGATACAACCATTTCAAAAATTCTCTGCTGCTATTCAGTGTCACTTCAAATAACAATCCCCCATCCGACATATTCGTCATTCGCGGGCGAACAAACATCTCTTCTTCTTTTATGTAGGGGGCCACTTTCTCAGAGAATCTTACCTTGAAATGGATATTTTCGTCGCCACGGTCAATAGACCATGTGTTCTTCATGTACTGCGTTATGTTGAAATCACCCTTGTCGAAACCGGCATTTGTTCGTGTCACATCCAAAAAACGACTAATTCGAAACAATCGAACTTTTTGCAGCAAATGGCAGTATCCAATCAAATAAAAACGTTGATCACGTGGAATGAGATAATAAGGATCGATATCCCGGACTGTAATCTCATTTCTTGTCAGCGTATGATATTGAGTACGAATGGTTTGCTGGCTTAGAATAGATTCGATAATGGGAATCAGCAAATTAGGGTCTTTTCCTTCCTCACGATAAGCTGGCGTGCCCATCCGAATAATTCCCGCAATATTCTCTACAATATCACTGTTTCTTGATTTTAATTTGGTATGAGCCGACATGACCTTGTCAAAAGCTGAATCGAACTCAGCAGGTAACTTGGAGGTATCAACTACGGACGGCAGCAAGGAGAAGACCATTGCTTCCTGTTCAGTAAAATCTAATGGATACATCGCAAACTCACCAATAAATCGGTAACCTTTGCCGTATCCTTCATTCATAATCGGGGCGACCCTATCCAAAATCCGGAGATCACGATAAATCGTGCGTACAGTCGTACCGCATTTCAGCGCCAATTCCTTGGCCGAAATTCCAGGATTTGCTTGTATAGCCTGAAGTATACGCAGCAGACGAATTAATTTCTCTGTCATGTAGTTTCTCCCCTTCGATATTTTATCGGCAAGGAAAACTAGTTCCTTTAGTACAGGACTAAATCTTTAGTCCCAATTTTATTTTCGCAATTTCACCATTTTTGTATAGTCCAATTGCACTTTTACCCCCTTTTAATATACATTCTCTTACTTGCTTGCGTAAAACATTAACCCGAAAGACCTTAAACCTAAGTCTGAAAGCCTATACAATTTTCTAAAAATAATACAAAAAAAGCCCTGATCTCTATAAAGAGACAAGGCTTTTCTCGAAATTACTGGTTATGCAACTGTAATAATTGATCCATCACATTTTCCATATGCTCACAGAGTTCAGCAATGTCTCCCATCTGGTCTTCATTCACACTGCGGTCAAAATAAACGTGAGCCGTGACGTTATACATGATTGGCTGTTCATCAAAAATATACCGGATGTTCTGGCACATCCTCTGCTCAGGCCAGCTCTTCTGTAATATTGGACGAATAACCGGACACTGCTTCTCAGGCTCCTTCACAACCATGCTAAACCGTAGTTCCAAACGGCAACCCGGATTCGCACCAGGCGTCTCCAGGATCTCCGCTGCAAGCTCCTCAAGGGAGCTGCTTAATACAACTTCCCCTGTTACTTCCGGGCGATCCCTGAGACAGAATTGTAATGTGAACTCTCTGGACATCACTGCCATCTCCAGCCGATCTTTACGCCCCGTAATCTGAATACGTTCATCCAGGTTATCCATATCATAGAGATAATTCTCAAACCCGACTTTCAGATTGTCATACACCGTTGGATCAAACATTGAAATAAACCTACTTTCTAACCCTTTAACATGTATTGTAGTACATTCTCAATTTTCATGCGACTAGCCCAATCCATTGTCCTGAAAGTATAAAAAGCCCAGTCACCAGGACTGGGCTTCGGCTAAACATGCGATCTGATAAGATCCCTGAGCTTTGCTTATTCTTCTGTAGCTTTTTCTTCAGCTGCCGGTTCAGCTTCCTCAGCAGAAGCCGTTGGCTCTTCCTCAGCGGCTTGTGGCGGCATGACGGAAGCGATGATGGACTCAGGTGATGTTATAAGTGTCAAACCTTTGTCCAGCTTGATATCCGCAGCAGTCAAGCGATCACCAATATCCAATCCGCTAACATCCACTTCAATGGACGTTGGCAGATCCGCAGGCAATCCTTCTACTTCCAGCTGTGTCTCCTGTGTCTGGAATACACCGCCAGCTTTCGAGCCGGCCGCTGTACCCTGGAAGTCGATCGATACACTTACACTGATCGGCTTGTTCTTGGAAATTTGCAAAAAGTCTACGTGCAGCAAACGTCCGTTACGCTCTTGCTGATCCTTGATCAGCACCGGAACCGTTTTACCGCCCTCAACATTCAGGTTGAACATTTCGGAGCGGCCTGTGCGTGCCACTTTCAGCATTTCTTTTTCATCTACATGTATTGAAGCACCTTCAAGTCCCGGGCCGTAAACGACTGCAGGAACTCGTCCGCCTTGTCTTAACAGGCGCAGTGCTGCACCTTTCTTTTCCGTTCTTGGCGTTGCTGTAAGTTGAGCCATTTTTCCGTTGGATTTCATGATTGAACATCCTCCTTCAAGGGATCACTACATTATATTTGTTGGAAAGCGCTGAGGCTTATCTCATAGACCATGATGGTCTTTTTTCCTTTGGCCGAATCGTGGGCCATATCTATATTTACCCCAATGATAGAGGATCTCAAACACGCAAGAGGACAATTAATTATTTTCCGGCAAGTTATGCGGCTCATAATCAGACCAAAAAAGCAGTCGGAATCTCTTCCAACTGCTGATTTAACAAGGTTTTGACGAATTACATTCGACGTTATAAATAAAGAAAATTATGCGCTATTACGATCCTCTGTTTTTTCGATTTCACGAATGATCTGCATCTCGTCTGATCCGCTACGGACAATAATGTGCACATCACCGTCTTCAGGTACAATGTCCACGTAACGGTCTCCGCACGTATCTTTAGCTTCCCATTCGTTTAATCGAATGATCAATCCCAGGTGATGCAGACCCGGAGCAACGCGGAAGCGGGCTTCGGCGGCATTTCCGACTTGTTCCAGCCGTACTGCTCCGTCCTCCATACCTGTGCCCCATACCCAGACATCCCAACCTTCATAGTGCTGGTCTTCCCGTTCGTATCGAAGCGTGACGGTTCGCGAAATTTGTTTATGAATCGTTACGCCAAGCGTTGCCCGGATTCCTCCAGCTTCAGCAATAATATGGGTTACTCCAGGTGTCATCGCACGTACGATCCCTGCTGCACTCACCGCTGCAAGTTCTGGATGAGTAGAGCTCCAGCGTATATTTGAATCCTGAAGCGGCTGACCAAATTGATCCAGAACCAAGGCACGGAAGCGACTAATTCGAGTCATATACATGACAGGTTCGCCCACAATTTCGATTCGTTCAGCATGACGATAATCCACTTGTAACATACAGCTTGCCGTTATGTCCCCACAATGGACTGTAATCGAAGCTTCCCCTCGTTCCAGTGCATGGATTGTTCCATCAGGCTGGATCTGAATGATATCCGGATCAGAAGAAGTCCAGGTAACTGGAGCTTTTTCCACCACATTGCCAATACTGTCCCGTACGATCGCTCGCAGTTGAGTGGTCTCCTTCGGACTATATACCTGGCGAGGAAAACTAATCTCCACTGTTGATGGTTCAGCGCCTCCAGCATGCTCTGTGTCATACAGTACCATTAAGGACCATCGTTCTACCTGAACAGTACCACGAACAGTCTCGATCAGGTCTGTGCCTGCCTGACGATCATTGACTACAACATGCCAGTCCCCTTCCCCCAGGTCGACATGCTGCTCATGTTCCATTCCGTTGTAAATGACCATAATCTGATTCCAGGTGTCCTGATTCGCACCATTCTGAAGTATAAAGGCAACTACATTGCCATCCGCACGAATAACACGAAGGTGATTTCGTACCTGTTCAGCATCAATCATACGAAAAGCGGGATGGGTTCGCCGCAAATGAATAAGACCACGATAGTAGTCGAACACCGGTCTGAACCGTGATTTGTTGGCCCATGTGATGGCGTTCACCGCATCCCCGCTCCGATAACTGTTATGATCACCGGCTTTGGATCTGAGCATCTCATCCCCTGAATGCAGAAACGGAATTCCCTGAGAAGTAAGCAGAATGCCGGAAGACAGTAAAGAGCGACGAACCATCTCATGATTCAAAACATCATCTGCATCCACATACCGATAAGGATCTGCTGCTTTTACAGCGGACTCAGCACTCCCACCACCCACGGGCTGTCCGTCCTTCCATACGGGAAATCCTAATTCATGTCTAAGGTTCATTGTTGTCGCAATTTTATCCCACAGATTGAGATTATCATGAGCAGTTACATAATTAACAACTTCCACAGGTGAAGATGTGAAATCATCCAGTGCTCCCGCTAATCCCCTAATAAGCTCATATTCCTGCCCTCCGGCACCCGTGACAAACCCTCTGCCACTGCCATCACTATCGCCCTTGATTGCACTGCGAAAATGATCATTAAATACTGCAAACCCCTGACCTCGCTGGGTTCCTTTTAATGTTTTGCGGTCCAAAGGTGAATCTCCACCCATCCAGGGTTCCCCATAGATCAGAAACGCCGGATCGATCTGTTCCTTCAATTCACGTGTCAATTCATTCATCGTTTCCGTATCAATCAGGGCCATAAGGTCAAATCGAAATCCGTCCACATGATATTCTTCTGCCCAATATCGGAGAGAATCCAAAATATATTTTCGCACCATTGGACGTTCTGTCGCCAATTCATTGCCTACACCAGAACCATTGCTGAGGGTGCCATCCTCCCGATAACGGTAATAATAGCCTGGTACAATCCGTTCAAAAGGTCCCTCTTCCACGCTATACGTATGATTATAGACAACATCGAGTACAACGCGAATGCCTTGTCTGTGCAAGGATTGAACGAGTGATTTGAGCTCCCGGATGCGAACTGCAGGATCACGAGGATCTGTCGCATACGAACCTTCGGGAACGTTATAATGCTGGGGATCATACCCCCAGTTGTATGGTGCTCTGACGTTTGAACCCACATCTGCCGTAGCAAGTTCATTCACCGTCTGATAATCCGCCACAGGCAGAAGATGTACATGAGTAACTCCCAGTTCGGCAAGATGGTCTACGCCAATACTATTGCCTGCTCTATCCGTCAGACCGGATGCTGTGAATGCCAGATATTTTCCCTTATACGGAATATCTGCATGTGGGTCTGAGGAGAAATCACGGACATGCAACTCATATAACACGGCATCAACAGGACGCAGAAAAGCAGGTTTGACATCCAGGTCCCAATCGATCGGATTGGTTGTCTCCAGATCTATAATAGCCGTTCGTTGCCCATTAGCCGTTACCGCTCTGGCATAAGGATCAACAACGACTTCAATCCGCTGATCATCATGGATAATTCGGTACATATAATAATGTCCTGCCCAATCGCCGCTGAGCTTCAGACTCCATATTCCGTCCGCATCACGTGTCAGAGTATGTTCCTGCCCATTTTCATGATCTTGTACTTTACCACTATCGTTGTAATGCCCTTCATCGTCAAAAATCAATATATAAACCTGTTGTGCCGTAGGTGCCCACAATTTAAAAGTACTTGCCGCACGAGTATATGTTAAGCCAAGATCGTTGCCTTCGTAACAAAAAGAAGTCCATTCCGGCATCGTTCCCACCGCCTTTATATCCATTGATTTCGTGTTGTCCCGATGTTACGGAGCGGGACGTTGTTTGTCAACCCGGGGTTGTCTGTACTCATCATATCGGTCCAATTTGCGTATTCAATTAGCAATCGCTTTCAAAATATAGGATATGAAAACAAGCGCCATAGATTGACAGCATTTGTACCTGTCCCGACAAAAAAAATTTGGAATATACAAGAATAAATTGCAGGATGTCATTTGGTTGAGATTAAAATGCACCAACAGGTGCACAGCATAAAGAAGGTCAGACATGACAAGGTATAGCCTTGCGACCAAGGCAATGGTTTCTGACGCATCAACAAATCCCCCTTTCATACAGAAAAGGGGGATTTGTTTTATCTCAATTTATTTGATTAGATTGGATTGGATATCTAGAACGGGCCTTAGTAGCGATTTTACTAATGGTTTGTTGGTACCCTTCAATTCTTGGCAAGCATTGCGTTCATCAGGAATTGGAATACATTACCGTTAGGGAAATCGCATTCACATGTACCTGTCCGTCCTGTATGGTACGTATCGTATCAACGCCTGCTTGTCCTTTTTCTACAATCACATTCCATGTCCCTGTGGGAACAGCGATGTCACGGTTTTCTTTTGCCGCGTTATAGATAACAACAATGCGTTCCCATGAATCGCTGGCTGCTGTACCGTTCAGTTCATAGGCTAGCAGCCCATTTCCTTTTTCTATTAGACGAACATGCTTCTCGATCTCTTCCCGTGTACGAAGTCGAAATACTGGATGTTCTCGCCGAAGACGGATCAGCCCACGATAATAATCAAATACCGGCTTGAACAGCTTCTTCTGCTCCCAGTGTATGGCATTGACCATGTCTCCACTCTGGTGGCTGTTGGCGTCCCCATATTTACTTCGAAGCAGCTCATCTCCAGCCGCGATCAGGGGTACACCCTGGGAGGTTAGAACGATACCATTGGCAAGCAAACTACGCCTAACGGTCTCATTCTCCAGAATGTGTTCCGGATCAATCTGCAGGTAAGGCTTAGCCTTCTCTACAGCCTCTTCCACGCTCTCGCAACCACAAATACTTCCATCCTCGTTATAGCTGAGGAAATTCAGGGTATCGTGGAGTCCTTGTGTACGCGCGACTTTATCCCACAGATTGAGATTATCATGCACGGTTACATAGTTAATCGTCTCGGATGGACCATCCGTAAAATCCTCAATGGCTCCCCGGACGCCAGTCCACAATTCGTCTTCTTTCCCGTCCGCACCTGTCGCAAATCCCGTACCCACACCATCGCTGTCTCCCTTGATCACTCCGCGGTAATTATCGTTAAACACAGCAAAACCCGCCCCGCGCTGCGCTCCTTTTAGGGTCATATCATCTCCAAGCGGCGAATCCAGTGCACCCCATGGTTCACCATATAACAATATGGAAGGTGACACTTCGGTGTGCACCTCCGCTGCAAGCTGTTTCATCGTAGTTGTGTCGATCAGACCCATCAGGTCAAATCGAAAACCATCCACATGATACTCCTCTGCCCAGTAACGGACCGAGTCGATGATAAACTTGCGAACCATGGTGCGTTCAGTAGCCACCTCATTGCCCGTACCTGAACCATTGCTGTAGGTCCCATCGGCGTTTTGACGATAGTAGTACCCTGGTACAAGTTTTTCAAAAGAGCTGCCTGCTGTGTTAAAGGTATGATTATATACCACATCCATAATGACACCTATCCCCTTGTTATGAAGGGCAAGCACCATGGATTTGAACTCACGAATTCGTGTCTCCGGATCATCTGCACGTGATGTATAGGAACCTTCCGGGACATTGTAATGAAGCGGATCATATCCCCAGTTATAGTTGGAGCCATCAGACGTATCACCATCTACTCTGGATTCATCCACCGTCGCAAAATCAAATACAGGCAGCAGATGCACATGTGTAATCCCGAGTTCAACCAAATGATCGATCCCCAGTGTGTTGCCCTCCGAATCACGCAGACCCGTCTCGGTGAAAGCCATGTATTTGCCTTTATTCGTTATGCCAGATGATGGGTGAATGGAAAAATCACGTACATGCAGTTCGTACAAGATTGCATCTACAGGACTGGTCAATTGCGGGCGAATATCCTCACTCCATCCCTTCGGATGTGTTTGCTCCAGTCTCACAATTACACCCATTTCTCCATTCATGGTCACTGCTCGTGCGTAGGGATCTACAGCATGGGTCGAATGTCCATCTTCGAAAGTAGGCTTGTACATGTAACGGTAGCTGTTTAAATCACCCTCCAGTTCCAGAACCCAGATGCCTTGTTCTTTCTTTTGCATAGGTAACGCCTGCTGTTTCCGTTGATTGGGCTCTTCCTCCGGGCTCCCCCCTGTCAAAGGTGGGTACAGAAGTAGTTCCATCTGAACGGCTAACGGTGACCAGACTTTAAAGTGACAGGTTTGTGCTTCTAATGTGACACCTAAATCTCTTCCTTGGTATGTATCTTCTGAAATCAATAGTTCCTGCTTATCCTCTTCAATCATGTGTGTTCTTCCCCTCTCGTTGAGAAAATTGATGAACATGGATGATACGAGTGCTCCTTACCCTTTATACCCGTTCTGCTGCCCAACCATAATCCCAATTACACAAAAGAAGACAAACGTCATGTAGATTCACATGACGCCTGCCTTCTTTATGGGTAAAACGATTCTCTCTAATGCGGTACCTGGGATTGGAAATCATTCCGGCTGGATTGATCGGCGTGGTACAAAACCACGTCCCCATCTTGCATCGGCCAGCTTCTCCCCTGACCATCTACCGGGCTGTTATCAAAACCTTCCATATGCCATTGATTCATCAACGGTGCGTGAATATATTGCAGATGTGGCGCACTCGTATTGCCACTGCGCAATGTTTCGATATTGAAGTTAACCACAATGTAACCATCCCTCAGAAATACCATTGCCTTCTCATCCAACTGGTTTTGTTTGGCAAGTGGCTCTAAATCGGTTCCTTTGGGTACTGCATATACATCTGCTGGCAAGCTATATTCCCCATACCAGCGCTGAATCGCTGCATTCGCCCGATCTACATTAACACTGGAGGGAATATCTGCTTTTGGGCCAATGAGTGTACGGATCTGTGAAGGAAGAATCATCCAGTCATAACGACCTACCCACGTTTTATGATGAGAGGTCTGATCCACGAAACGAACCATATGTTCCGCCATTGTACCCTGATTGCGTTCCTCCTCCGACAGTTCATAGGTATACTGATAACGCGCTGTATCACCTAACTCCGTACCGGGGACATTTCGCAAACGTGAGTTCAGGACAACAAAGCGTTTTTCTAAATCTTGTGCCGATCCAATACGAATGAGTCGTTCCTGTCCTCGATGGTAGTATAAATCCACTCCTTGCCGGGTGGTGCCATCTTTACTCACAAAAGAGAACGTCGGCGTGATTCGGATACCGTCCTGTTTCCCAAACATATTACCCTTGGTTTTCAGATCAAACTTGAAATGGTAACCCGTCTTCACTGCAGCATTTCGGAAACCCTGTATCGGATGACTGCCGGGACGAATAGGCAGGACATAGGGAGCCAAATTACCTCGGGGATCTCCGTCTATACTGTTTCCTCCGGTCCAGTAGCTTACACCCGTTGGTTCGGGGCTGCCTATCCGCTTACGGAACACAATCTCCCAGTTGTAGTCTGAAATATCGGTGATGTGAAAATCATACAATCGTCCGATAACCTCTACAGCAACGGTATCTGCTGCGACATGATGAGTCAGATTCGTATTGGCATCCTGCTGTCCTGTGAAGTTTGCAGGTGCATTTTCGGCGATATTACGAAACTCGACCTGGTAATTCCCTTCATCTACCCATACAGGAAGATAAAAAGGAGTGTCCAACTGATTTACCGGAATATCCACCCATGTCATAGCCGGAATAAACTGACTTCTGGCACCGTTATAGACATCGAATGGGAAACGAACCTGTTTGATCCGGAAATATTTCGCATAATCATGGTTTCCATAACCTGGGTAACTTGCTACATCCAAATGTTGACCTGAGGTCGGTATCCGCACAATGAATGGACGCTCTAAAATAAGTGCAGCTCTGGTCGGATCAGGCGTAGTCTTCTGATTATGAGGCTGATCATCAGACACCCAGGCATAGTTCACAACTGGAGTATGTACTGTCACCGTGTTAATGCCCAGAATGGGGAACTTCTGATCCTGACCTCCGTTAACATTGCCAGGGAGCAGTCCATACGTAATCTCACCCGTGGTTGGCTGGTTAGCTTTGTTCATCAATGTGTTCTTGATTGTCAGACGGTTCTGGTACAGAACATCTTCTCCAATCACGCCAGGCTGCGGGATTGTCCCAGGTCTTGGAGTTGTTTTCTCCACCGGGGCAGGATCCATAATTGTCGCTCCATTAAAGTTTACCTTGTCGTTATTAACGGTGTTCTCTCTAACCTCCGCTTCAGCTTCAGATTGAAACAATGACGTTTCATCTGGCGTAGGCGGTTCAGCCGAACCACCCGGAACCCCTTTGATACCAAGATCAATTTCTCGACATGGCGCAGGTTTCACATGATTGGTAATCGCAGTATCCATAGCCGATTGCAAAGTCGGTGGTGTATATGCATTGGGCATCAGGGTCACGGTGTCACCATAACCGCCTAACGCATAGTTAGATACCTTGGCCTCATTTAACTTGTAAACCTCCAGGTTATCGATCTGCCAATAGCTATATGTCCGTGTTACTTGCATGGTTTTATCCCCGGGCACATCAAGTTCTTTTGGCTCAGGAGGTGTTCCTGGATCCCCCTCACCACTAGACGCTCTTCCCGGGATCGTCCAGGTTTTATGATACACCCTTTTCACTTTAACAGTGTAAGTCACCGTTCCTGTCATGTTAACCCAACGGTGCTGAAACAGATATTCCTTGGCCAAAACATTGGCATAAAGATCTTCCGAAGTTGGAATACCACGGGTAACATCAAACTTCTCAGATCCCCGATCGTCTGCCTTCAACACACCTCCAACAGACGGGTCCATAACTGATGCTTCAATAACCGTGCCTCTACTCGGTGGGCTGATGGTCACAGGGCAAGCGTTCACAGGGTCGCCCCCCGGATCACCATCATTACCACCTTCTCCATTATCTGTGCAGTCCTTCACCTCAAGCACCTGAGTCCCTTGTTCATTCAGTTGCTGAGCAGAATCAAGAAAATGAGCTTTTATGGTCGTGCTACCCACGATCCCTTTTGTCGTGATTTTGCCATCAGCACCGATCGTTGCCACAGCCGGATTCGAGCTCTGCCACGTCAATTTGGGATGAGCCGTCAGTTTATGAACAGAGCGATCCGGTTTGGTTAGAACGGCTTCTGCCTGTAGAGGTGTCGTATTGGCTTTACAAGCGTTCGGCAAATTCACAACGAGTCCTGGCTCAGACGTGACAGTTATGGTGGCAGTATCCGAGATTAGATATGTACCATTGTTCCAGATCGCACGCACAGTGACCGTGCCCGGACTTTCGGCCGTTAGCATCCCTGTTTTCAACTCTATACTCGCAATCGTCTCGTCAGAAGAAAACCATTTGATCTCTGCTTCCCTTCGCGATACGTCGATGCCCTCACCAAAGGCTCTCGCACCATAGCCCTTCGTCTTCACCTTGGCTTCCATCTGCTGAGTTTGACCTAGGGTAAGGGTTTTATTTGGAGTTACATCGATTTCTTTTTCTTCAACCAGATCGCCTTCCCAAATGATGTCCATTGGTGTATGGTAGGCTACCACTTGCTTGAGACAACCTTGATTTGTTCTACCACCATTCTCATAATCATCCCACTCAGTTACTTGGTGTGAACCTCCTGTTTTGGTAATGATTTTTACTATAGTACTACCTTCTCTTATCACCGTAGTACCAACCCCAGTATAGAATAACTGCTTATTGCTTGTTTGATAATCTACGCTCTTAATCCGAATGTTTTCTACCATTCGCTGTGTAATTCTTTGGGATTGGAACTCTGGCCAATGTTCAGCAGGCCACCTGGAAAAATCGACTTCGTTAGGTATTTCTTTCTCAACTGGGAATGGTCTAGAACACGAATTACTATTAAGGTTATCCGAGAAAGTTGGTCCGTTAGTGTGATCTGCCCTGAAGCTACCATTATCAAGCTGATACCAATAAACACCTGGATTTGCTACCCTTTCTAACGACTCTATTGTATTAGATATTTCTTGTTTCTTAGGCCCATACGGATCCGAGCCTGCAGCTTCTATAGGCGATGATAAATTCAAACATAGTATAATAAAAAGAAAAATTAAGATAACAATTAAGGATTTTTTCTCACCATGGACCCACAATAATACTTCACCACCATTTAATACTAATCACATATTTTGGATTTGTAGGACATTTTTACTTTTTTCATTAAAGATATATGCCCCCCTTTTTCCATCCAAAACGGATGTGATCCAAAATCTCTTCTTTACATCTTTCTTAATCAATTCACTCGAACTCTCAGGGATAGTAACCAAGCCATTCTTAGAGGTTTGTTCAAGATCCAATCGATTAAACTGTAAAAAACCACTATATAAGCCGCCATTAAAGGTGATTAAATTGGATTTCTCAATTTTTGATGTAAAAGATATATCTGCAAAAGCCATATAATTACCTTTGAAAAGATGTGTTTCTGTACCAATAAATAATGGTGCATAGATACCTTTTGCTTTACCTTGGGTAACATCCACTACGATATATCTATGGAGTGTAACTACACCAGATTTATTGGATAAATTAATTTCTTCTTTTGATATATCACTAACTTTGACTGAATTCTTAGTGTACCTATAATTACTAATTGTCGTTAAATTTGTCCCCGTCGTGCCGACCTCTCTCATCTCATTCAGGTCACTGTACTTCCCGGCATCCGTGCCCTCCACATCCATATAACGCAGCAAAATGGCCGATACTTCTGCACGAGTGGTGGAATCCGCTGGTTTCAATGTGCCATCCTGGAATCCACCGACAATGCCCGTCCCACGAACGAGAGCAAGATACGGAATCTGCTCGGCACGAATGGTGCCGCGGTTCACTTCCGGTGTGGGGAGAAGCGTATTTTTTGTATCGTTAAAAGCATCCTGGAAGCTGGCTCCGGACTTGATCAGTCCATTGGCAATCCATTTCATCATCTCGTAACGTGTCAGTTCCGCATTCGGATTGAACCCTTTGGCGTAATCGCCAGCGTTAATGAATCCTTGTCCAACAAGTTGGCTAACCGCCGCTTCAGACCAATGTCCCTTGAGATCAGCAAAGGGATTCTGCCCCTCTACCTTCTCCAGTTCAGTCGCACGGGCGAGTATTGTCGCATATTCCCCACGCGTGATTTTGCCATTAGGACGAAACGTTCCGTCCTGGTAACCAGAGATAAGATTTTTTTCATAAGCTTTGGCAATAGTCGCTTGAGCCCAGTGGCCCTTGATATCCTTGAACTTGCTAAGAGCAGTATCACTTATCCCCGATGCAGCATTCGCTGTTGAGGTCAGATGTACAGGTCCAACGTTCAATAGTGTTCCTGCCAATACAGCTGTCGTTAATAACCCGACGATCCACACGTTCCGTTTTTTCTTCTTCTCGTGTCCTTTGATCTGCTTCTTCAATCTACTCACGCTCCTATGTACCTTAGTATGGGGATGCTTTACTTGGTCAACCTAGTCACTCTCTCCATAACCAAAACCTAAATTTGCCATAATAATCAATATTCTACCATGTTGTACTAGGCTATTGGTATTATTTTTCGTCCATCCCCATTACTTCAAGGTGTGCACCCCTCCTTCCATAGACCCACTTCATTCGCCTAAAACACAAAAAAAGGCCATGAATCCGCAGATTCATAGCCTTATGCTTTAAGGGTGTGGTTTTTCTTATGATATTGGAAAAATGAACTCATTCATAGAATAAACCATATCATTCCATTTGATCAACCCTTTTTTTATTTCAGCCAGCTTTATTTCCCGTTTAATTCCTTATAGGATGCTTCGAGTTCCGTAATCAATTGATCACCACCGGCTTTTCTCCAGCTTGCGATTTCCTGCTCCCAACCTGCATCATCGATTTTGCCCATAATGTACTTGGTCTGCGCATCCCAGATCATCTGATCCAACTCCTGACCACGCTCGGTATAGATTGCCGAAGACAAGGTGAGTGCCGGATTGGCGATGGCGTACTGCTCATTCTCACGCGCCATCTTTGTACCTTTCATACCAATCGGAACATCAACCAGTTCAGGCACATTATAACCTTCAATACTTAACAGATTATCCCGATATGGCTTCACTTCACGCTGATAAGCGTCAAAATCTTTAAGTTCGGTTTTCCCATCCGCAGTCTTGCTGTAGTGCACATCGAGCAATCCACGGAGCTGCAACGTACTCAATTCCTCATCCATCAACTGGTCCAGGAACGTAAGAACCTGCTTCAATTGCTCCTCATCCGTAACGGATGCCTTCGGGATGACCAGCATTCCGTAGTTTCCTGGCTCCCCGGCGATACGAATACCATCGGTTCCCTGGAAAGGAGCCACGTCAATCTCCCCATCCGGAGCATTAGGTGTAAGTCGCTGCTGAGAGGACTTTCCGTTTTGGGCCACACCGTTAAGCTTCATGCCAACCAGGCCGGAATCCATTTTTTTGTCCGCATCGGAAGGGTCCAGGGCAGGGAAATCACTATTAATCAGTCCCTCGCTGAACAGTCGCTTGAAGAGTTTCATCGTATCCACATATTCAGTGGTCAGGAACTCCGGGGTCAATTTCCCGGCATCATCCACTCCCCATTTATTAACGCCACCGATACTTACAGCGATCCGCGTCAGAGGGGACGAGACACCTTCATTATATTTTTTGAACAGCAGCGCACCATACGTATCCTCTTTACCATTCCCGTCAGGGTCGTCCTTACGAATGGAGCGCATCACTTCATACCAATCATCCAGCGTTTTGGGTATATCCAGCTTTAATGTATCAAACCAGTCCTTGCGATATACGATCGCAGTCCGTCCAATATCCCGGAAGTTCGGAATACCGTAGACCTTGCCTTCAATTTTGATATTGTTAAAATAAGCTTCGGATTGCGCAGACAGGTTTTTATAATCCTTCAAGTAAGGCCCCAGTTCCCAGAACAGTCCCGTTTTGGCGGCATTAAATGTGGTCGGCACATAATTCACACGCATAATGGTCGGCATCTCGCCTGAAGCAACCATAACATTCACCTTATCATCAAAAGCAGACTGCGGAATCCACTGTACATTGACATCCGTATTTGTATATTCCTCAATCTTCTTTTCAATCCCGTTCTCCTTGGCCGGTATGTCTCCTACCTGCATTAAAGAGATGGAAATGGGAAGTTTACCTTCCCCTGCAGCAGGTGCTTTTTCTCCCCCGCAACCTGCAAGCAATCCAGCGGACATTGCACCAATTACAACGATTCCGCCTAAACGGGACATTGGACCTTTTGGACTCATGAACCATCTCTCCTTTTGGATAAGGTTATGTACACAGACCACTCCGATGACAGAACAACCTTCAGATCGCTGTTATCCCCAGATTTTTTTGATTCCCTTCTAAACAAGGGGAAAATCCGGGGATAAGCCTATGCTTCCGATGCAGCTTTCTTTCAGAAAGCTTTTAGGCGAACGCTTCGCTTCCTCAAGTTATTTCTGTCCTCTACGTTCTCATGTACATGTTAGTTGGACTTGTAAAGTTCAATCTCCACTCCTGCCAAAATGAACGGAGCAACCGATTTCGGATCATTGATTCGAATGGACTCGGTAACATAATACTCGTATGACCCATCACGATACGGGCTTCCTCCGAGGCCGGCTCCGCCGTTACACTGCGTCAGGGACAGTACGCCTTCACGATCCGTTTGCAGCAGATGCTGCAGCAGACCCTGATATCCTTTTTCCGCAACCGCTTTGAACTTGCCACTCAGATATCCTTTACGCACACCTTTGGCCAATGCATAGACAAACATTGAAGTACCGGAAGCTTCCAGATAGTTCCGCTCACGTCCCGGCTGATCTAACAGATGTGGCCATAGTCCGGTCTGCTGATCCTGCACATGCACTAGTGCGTTTGCTATCCGTTCGAAGATACCCACAATCTGCCCGCGCTGCGGATGATCTACTGGCAGGTAATCCAAGGTGTCCACAACCGCCATCACATACCAGCCCATTGCCCGGCTCCAGACATGTGGAGAACATCCGGTCTCTCCCGAACTCCAGCGCTGCTCTTTGCTCTCATCCCAGGCATGGTACAAGAGACCACTACGCGGATCACGTGTGCGTTGCTCCACCAGCAAGAGCTGCAGAGCCGCTTTGTCAAACCACTTCTCTTCACCCGTCACTGCGCCATACTGGGTCAGATACGGAGTAGCCATGTACAATCCATCCAGCCACATCTGGAAAGGGTAAATCTTTTTGTGCCAAAACCCGCCTTCACTCGTATGTGGCTGTCCCTTAAGCTGAGTCATAAGCAACTCCGCAGCTTTGCGATACTTCTCTTCTCCCGTTTTCTCATGCAGCAGGAACAGTGATTTTCCCTGATTGATCTGATCCAGATTATATTCCTCGATCGCATAGGAGCGAATGGAGCCATCTTCCTGAACGAAATGATCCATCAGCTCACGGATGTAGTCAAAATACTTTTGCTCCCCCGTGTGTGTATAAAGCTCCTCCAGTGCTTTCAAAAAGCAGCCGTTCTCGTAATGCCAAGTGGCGTACAGCTCATGGTTGCGATAACTCTCCATGAATTGCTGTGCCATGCGCACCGATGTGAATTGCAGTGTTTCCTTCATGATCAAGCCTCCGCTTCCGGCTCTTTATTGAGCCTGTTTTTTGTAATCTTCGGCATATTCCTCACGAATCTTGTTTCCACCAGCATTGCCCCAATTCTCGATTTCCTTTTCCCAGCCACTTTGATCGATCTTGCCCATAATGTATTTGGTTTGTGCATCGGCAATCACCTGATCCAGATCCGCCCCACGGTCACCATACGTTGGAGAATATAACGTCAGCGCAGGGTTTGGCACAGCGTGCTCCGCCAGTTCCTTGGCAAGTGTCGTACCTTTTTCCCCCAGTTCGGTATCCTTCAATTTCGGTACGTTATATCCTTCCACATAAGGAAGGTTGTCACGGTAAGGTTTCACTTCACGCTGGAATGCATCGAAGTCACTCATCTCCACTTGATTTTCGCCCACTTTGGTGTGATGTTTGTCTTCCATACCACGCATCAACAGGGTAGCCATCTCAGGGTCCATCAATTTATCGAGGAAGGAGAGCAAATCCTTGAGTTCTTCTTCCGATTTCACCGTTGATTTAGGGAATGCCAGAATTCCGGAGTTACCCGTCTGTCCTGCAACACGATCTCCGTTCGGTCCAAGCAAACCAGCGATGTCTACCACACCATCCGGATTGTTTTTGGACAGACGCTCTTGCTGACTTTTTCCGTTCTGAGCAACACCAACACGAATACCGACAACACCGGAATCATACTTTTTCTCCGCTTCTGTAGAGTCGAATACGGCAAAGTCCTGGTTCAGCAGTTTCTCATCGTACAAACGTTTCAGCAGATCCAACACCTGCATATATTCCGGTGTCATGAATTCCGGCGTGAAGCTGCCATCATCCTCGACTTTCCATTTGTTAGGTGCACCAAAGCTTACGCCAAGGCGAGTCGTGAAGGAATATTGGTCCTCATTGTATTTTTTGAAAAGCATCAGTCCAAATGTATTATCCTGACCATCTCCATCCGGATCGGAGGTAGCCAGTGTTTTAATCGTTTCATACCATTCATCCGGTGTCGTTGGCACCTTCAGATTCAGCTTCTCGAACCAGTCCTTGCGATAGATCACTGTAGCCCGCGCAATATCCGAGAATACGGGAACACCATAGATTTTGCCCTCTACCTTGATGTTGTCAAAGAAACGCTCGTTCTGTGCCGACAGATTTTTGTAATCTTTCAGCAAAGGCCCCACTTCCCAGAACACGTCATTACGCATTGCACTGGTCACCGTTGGATTATATTGCACCTTCACAATTTTCGGCATATCACTTGAAGCGATCATTACGTTAATTTTGTCATTGTAGGCCGAAGCCGGAATCCACTGGATATCCAGTTTGGTATTGGTATACGCTTCAATCTTTTGCTGAACTTCATTGCCTTTGCTTGGCACATCACCTACCTGTGCAATGGCTATGGACACATTTTGTACGCCGCCCTCGGCAGCCTGACCCTCGTCTGATCCGCATCCTGCCAGCAAACCTGTCACCAGTGCTAGTGTGCTCAAGACAGCTACGGCTTTCTTTTTTGTTGCTTTCATAACATGAAAACCTCCCTTTTTTTATGCAGTCATAGTGAACTGACTTTGAACCATCTGACGACTCAACCTTTCACCGAACCCAGCATCACTCCTTTGGCAAAGTGCTTTTGCAGGAATGGGTATACCAGCATAATCGGAATCGTGGAGAATACGATAACTGCCATGCGAATGGTAAGCGGCTGGATCTCGGTCTCTTCGATACTTGTATCGCCGATTCGGCTCTGTGCCAGAATGACAATCTCACGTAGCCAGACTTGGACAGGCCACTTCTCACTATCGTTGATATAGATAACAGCGCTGAAGAAACTGTTCCAGTGGGCCACCGCGTAAAAGAGTGAAAATGTCGCCATGGCTGGCATGGACAACGGCAGGACAATCCGGAACAATACGCTGACATCGTTACATCCATCAATTTTGGCTGCATCCTCCAGTTCATCGGGAATGGCTTGGAAGAAGTTTTTCAGTACAATCAAGTTAAATGCACTAATAGCGGTCGGTAGCATCAGCGACCACAACGTATCCGTCAGGTGCAAGGATTTTACGACAAAGTATGTTGGAATCATCCCGCCACTGAAGAGCATCGTGAACAATACACCGAGCAAAATGGGCTGACGTCCACGCAAATATCTTCTGGAGAGCGGATAAGCCATAAGTGACGTAAACAGCAGGTTAATGAAGGTACCAATCACCGTAATATAGATCGATACGCCCAGACTGCGAATCAAGGTATCTGTAGAGAAAATGTAACGGTACGCAGCCAGAGAGAACTCTTTGGGAAAAAGAATAAATCCTCCCTTAGCCACTTCATGCGGACTGGTAAACGAGACGGCCAAAATATAAATGAACGGGATGACCGTCACGATTCCAATCAACAGCAGCAAGCCATGATTGAGAATATCAAAGATCCGGTTGCCCCACGTTTTATCCTGTTGCATCTTAATGTTCACTCCTGTCTGGTGAAGAACGTCTGCACCCAAAGGTTAGTAGACGCCTTCCTCCCCGAATTTTTTGGCCATCGTATTGGCACCAAGGACAAGCGCCAGCCCGACAACCGATTTGAACAACCCGACAGCAGCACTATAACTGTACTGTGCCTGTGTAAGACCCTTCGTGTACACGTAGGTATCAAATACCTCGCCCACATCCCGGTTCGTCGGAGTCAGCATCAGGAAGATCTGTTCAAAACCTGTATCCAGGAAATTGCCCAGACGCAGAATGAGCAAAATGACGATTGTACTGCGAATGGCCGGCAGCGTAATGTGCCATGTTTGGCGCCAGCGATTGGCACCATCAATCCGTGCAGCTTCATAGAGCTGTGTATCCACACCGGAAAGCGCAGCCAGGAAGATAATTGTGCCCCAACCGACTTCTTTCCAGATGGATTGTCCGACAATCATCGTTCGGAACCAACCAGGTTCAAGCAGGAATGCCACTTTTTGTCCTGTCAGGTTATAGAGCAATTCATTAATCGCACCACCCTCGGTTGTGAACAACATGTAGAACACACCAACAACAACAACCCAGGAAACAAAGTGTGGAACATAAACAAGAGTTTGTACAAATCGTTTGAAACGTTCACGGCGAACTTCATTCATCATGAGTGCCAGTACAATCGGCAGTGGGAAAAAGAACACAATGTTATAAATGGCTAGTAAAAACGTATTCCGAAATAATGTCCAGAACTGCGGTTCTCCGAAGAAACGCTGGAAATGTTTGAAGCCTACCCATTCACTCCCCAAGATACCCTTGTAAGGGGTGTAATCCTGAAAAGCCATCGTGATGCCATACATGGGTATGTATTTGAAAATAACAAAGTAAAGCACACCCGGTATTAACATGATATACAGCCACCGGTTTTTGATAATGTCCCTCCACAGCAGGTTTTTGTCACTGCGGGTAGCGGGCCGTGTTCGAGCCGCCGTTTCGGCTTTCATATTGTCTTCCTCCCCACATTGGAAACGATTACAAAATATCACTTCCTGAATTCATGTCTTCATTGTGGAGGATAAACGAATGACTGGCTATCCTCTCGTTTTAGCCTTTTATTTTTCCTTATGTAGCAAGGGTTTAGCTCATTCCCCTCACAGAATCTAAAGGCATAATGAACTGCTTTCAACCTCCATATTCCTGTCTTAACTTCATGGAGGAAAGTGGTCTTTTTCCTTCAGCCGAACATAAAAAAGCCTGCCCGCCATGGCGGGCAGAGCAGGTTTGTTTTACCGCTGCTGCTCCCGGTACTTGCCGGGGGTTGTTCCTGTGATTTTGCGAAATGTACGGATAAAAGCGGTTGGGTTGGTATAGTTTAATTTCTCGGCAATCTCCGATATTTTAAGATTTGTTGTTTGCAGCCATGTCTTTGCTTTTTCCATACGATACTCTGCGAGATATTCCGTAAAATTGACTCCAGCTTCCTTCTTGAATACCCGACTAAGGTAGACAGGGTGAAAATTAAGCTCAGCGGCACAGGCTTCCAGCGACAATTCACGATCATAACGTTCCTCGATCAAACGAATCATACGTCTCGCAATATTCATGTATTGGGATTCTTCCTGCTCTCGCCAGAAACGAATGACGGGCAGGAACAGCCGCTTGCGGAACCAATTGGTCATTTCGTCCAATGTGGACAACTTCAGCAAATGTGACATGGATGCTTTTTCACCCAGTACTTCGGCTACATCCCCACCTTGCTCCTGCACAAGCTGATATACACGAGACAATAACTGAACCATAATGACGGGGTATTCACTGAAATGAAGCTTTTTGTCTGCAAGTAATCCCAAATATTGCTTAAAATAGGCGTCAGTCTTTTCTTCATCTCCTTGCTTGAGCGCAGAAGCGAGCTGATCCTCAATCATGCGTAGTTGGGTATACAATGCGGCCTCCATCTGACCACGTGGCTGAATATCCTCGTAATGCAAAATAATACGGCTGCCCAGACTTACCCGGCCTTGCAGAGCCTCGCGGCTCTCCTGAACCGCTCTTGGCGTATCTCCGATACAAGTGTAAGAACGACTGATGCCGATACTTACGGGCAGATTCAGATAAGTCACGACACGTTCACGAATCCAGTCTGCCTGAGTATGCATCCATTCCTTCAGCTTCACCTCATCCGTGAGTTCGGAGGCAAGAACGGTGACCTGAGCATCATCCAGCATGACCGGGGTGAACCGAACTGCCGAAGGGAGTAGCTCACCTACCATATTGTTGACAGCAAACAGCAGCAGATCGCGATCCTGTTCCTCATATCGGGTCCCTTCCAAGGTATCGATCTGGAGCATGAGTACGCCAAGACTTGCCCACCCTGTCGGGAAGTCGTACAATTCTCCCTGATATCTGAAATCTTCTTCCGAGATTTTGCCTGTCAGCAATTTGGTCATAAAAAACTCCTGGAGGTGCACATGCTGCCCCTTCATCTGCTCACGCATCGTTTTCTCCGAGCTGAACAAGGTTGACAATTGCTCCTCAATATAGATAAATTCATCCTGTCGGCGTCCTGACGGAGCAACTGGGGAATCCAACCCCTTCGTAAATTGCAGCAGTCTGGAGATCGGTGAGTACATCCGCCGACTGCCGTATATGGCGAACAATCCCGTTACACATAACATGACAAGTGTAGCGATACCGGTAACCAATGCAATTTTCTGCGACTGGGCCGTAATCTGTCCAAGAGATACAACGGACACGTATAACCAGCCATTGAGCGGAGATTGCCTGTAACTAACCGCCACTTGATTACCTTCCACCTCCGCACTGAAGAAACCCTCTGGCTGGCCCGTCGTTTGCACCATTTCCTGAATTTCCTTATTCAGCGCGTCATATTTCCCGCCTTGCTGCATGTCGTTCAGAAAATACTTCTGCTCCCGATCCAGAACGTACATATCTCCAGAATTCGTATTTCGGCTCAAGTAGGTGCTCAGTTCCGTATCGGCGATATCAATCACAAGAAATCCCTTTGGTTTCACATTGGTTGGTATCATCGGGATTTTGAATACCATACTGACCACATTATCCGATGATATAAGGGCAGGTGCCTGTTCGGGTGTTAGTTCACCCATACCTGCTGACACAGGTACACTTTCTTTGGCTGAACTGGCATTCTGAGTGACCCAGAACAGGCTGTTGGTATAACTTAGGTAGGAGCCAATTCGGTCTCGAATGCTGAAATCATCCAATTTGCCAAAAGAACGCATCGACACGACCCAATCTTCATCCAGATTAACCAGATAGGCTTGGTCAATGTTCGTAACCGCTTGCAAGTTGTTAAAACCGGATGTCAGATCACGAATCTCCTGAAACTCGCTGCTGTCTAGTGGTTTCTTCATCGCCTGTAGTACCAAGGGCGAATTAACATACTGGATGGATGATAATTGCAGGCTGCGCAGAACTTGTTCTACCCTCATTTGGGTCTGATGCAATATCTGAAGATTGCTCTCACGCACTTTCTGTTCAATGTCACGTGATGCAATCGTATACGAGACCGAACCAATAACAATGACCGGAAGGGCTCCGAGGATCAGGGTAAAACAGAGCAAACGCAGTAAATACTTAGGCAAGAAGAGCATCCTCCTTTATACGTATGTTTATTAAAATAAATCGCTTTCATTGGATTAATTTACTATTGTTATTTTAAAACCCATTCTTATTCAAGTCCACTCATTTATTCTAAAGGTTGACTTCAAACCAATTTCCAGTTTATATTGGTTGCATATTCCTCAATCAAAGGAGAGATTTTTAATGTCGGTGAATGTTCTTAACTAACCAAGTTTCATATTCAGGAGTTTGGCCTTTCATTGCGCTTGTGCCCATATGGCATACGTGTATTTCATGATGCGCCAGATCCCTGCACTTAGTTAAGAACAGCGGATATCATAAATCGCCTCCGGGATTGTAATTGTCCGGGTCTATTTCCGCGCTGTGTTCAGCGCGGATTTTTTAATATAGACCTGTAGTGGACTTTGCTTTCCCATACGTTTAGGGCGGAGAATGACGTTTGTTCATTCTCCGCCCTTTTTGCGTTTTCCAGGAATATGTTTCAGCGCGTCAACTGAAATCCCAATTCAAATTCAAGGAGAGATTACGCATGAATGAGAACACATTAAACAGTTTGGGCTATCCACAAATTCAAAAAAACGTTGCAGACTGCGCCCTATCTTATCTGGGCAAACGTTATGCCAGAGAACTAAAACCGATGGCAGATGCTCACCTGATTCAGATTCGCCTGGAAGAAACAGCAGAAGCAGCTGCGTTGATTCGCTTTGGGGCCAGTATCCCCCTCCCTTCACTCGACGGAATGGAAACCATTATGGATCTGCTTGGCACGGGTTATCTATTCAGTGAACGCGACTTCAGTCATCTAGCTCAGTTCCTGCGGAGCTGTGCACAACTTATGAAATACATGGAGGGCAAATCCGGGGCCGCTCCCACCGTCAGTCGTTATGCAGCATCCATGATTCTGATCGAACCTTTGCTGAGTGAGATTGAGCGTTGCATCCATAGTGGACGCATTCAGGATCAGGCGAGTAAGGAACTGATTCGAATTCGTAAAAAAATAACGGTTAATGCGGAACGCATGAAACGAAAGCTTGATTCTCTGGTGAGTAAACATCGCTCCATTATGCAGGAACATGTCATCAGCCAACGGGGAGGAAGAACGGTTCTGCCCATTAAGAAAGAGTTCCGTAAACAGGTGAAAGGCAGTGTGCTGGATGAATCCGGGAGCGGGCAAACCGTATATATTGAACCTGTTGAGTTAGTAACTCTGCAGATGGAATTGGTCGCTCTGCAAGCGGAGGAGTCCCGAGAGGAGATGAGGATTCTCGGTGATTTAACCTCCCTGGCCGAATCATATAACCGTGAAATCGCCCTGAACACCGAAACGGTAGGTGTATTGGACTTCCTGTTTGCCAAAGCCAAATATGCGGCCACCATGGATGGACGTACCGTTCGAGTCAATACTCAGGGCCACATCAGCCTTCAACGTGCACGTCATCCGTTCATGGGTTCTTCCATGGTTCCCCTTGATTTTGCCATTGGCAAAACGTACTCGTCGCTCATTATTACTGGCCCCAATACCGGGGGTAAAACGGTCGCACTCAAAACACTTGGTTTGTTAACCTTGATGATGCAATCAGGTTTGCTTATTCCGGTCGAGGAAGGTGGCAAGATGGCTGTTTATAACGAGGTAGCAGTTGATATTGGTGACGGGCAGAGTTTGGAACAAGCGCTCAGTACATTTTCCGCACATATTCGCAATATGATTGGCATACTGGAACAGGCTGATACATCAACTCTTGTGCTCATTGATGAGATGGCTTCCGGCACAGATCCCGGTGAAGGTGTTGGACTGTCCATCGCCATGCTGGAGGAACTTCATAGCCGCGGAGCAACCGTTGTGGCGACAACACATTTTGGTGAAATCAAACATTTTGCTGCTGCCACCCCAGGATTTGAAAATGCCCGCATGGAATTTGACACCGTTTCTCTCCAGCCACTGTATCGATTGCGTATCGGAGAAGCTGGTGAGAGTTATGCTTACTCCATCGCATTAAAGCTGGGCATGCCACAGCGAATTATCGAGCGATCCAAGTCCCTGTCCGATCAAAGTATTTCGAAAGAACGTACATTAGGGTTCACGTCACCTCCTTCGGAAACTCCGGTCCTGACGCCTGATCGTTCTGTACCAGAATCAGACGGCCCAGCAGAGTTATCCAGGAGAAACCAGTCGAAACAGTCAAAGGATCCAGTCGGTCACCACAAAAAGACAACAACCAGAGAGTCGGATTCTCCTGCTCCTTCCAAAACTTTTCGCAAAGGAGATCGGGTGTACGCGGCCTATCTTAATCAGTCGGGCATCGTCTGTGATATGGAGGATAGCCGTGGAAATATCGGGGTCATGCTGCGGGGACGCAAAGTCAAAATCCATAAGAAACGCCTGACCCTGCATATATCTGCCGATGAGCTTTATCCAGGTGATGATTATGACTTGGACATTGTGCTAGAAACAAAGGAAAATCGAAAGAAACGTAAGTTGATGGGACGCAAACATGTGGAAGGCCTCCAAATCGAATTACCGCCTGAAGAATAGCCGATGGGAGAAACAGATGTAGTGAACTGGAAGTCATATATACACAGTGAAATCCATAATCACAAGCACATTTCTGTTATACTGGGACCAGTATGTTTACTTCAGCTCGTAGCTATTCCACAGGGAGGGAAGAACTCTATGTCTGCAGAACAAGACGATCAAGAGCACATCCATATCGATGTTCTTGTCTGCCCATTATGCGGGGAAGCTAATCGCTGTTCCTATGCCGCAGGACATCCTCATTCGGAATGCTGGTGTAACCGGGCTACTTTCCCCGAGGGTGTGTTTGACCGCATTCCGCCAGAGCAGCGCCGAAAATCGTGCATATGTCAACGCTGTTTGGATGACTATGCCGATAAACTCCAACCAAAAGAAGAGCCACACAGTTAACAACAACTGTATGGCTCCTCTTCTATTATGCATTATCTAGACTGTTAGCCTCGCTACCACTGCTCTTACATTTGGTTATACTGGGCAACAGCCTGTTGAAGCACCGGATGATGCTCATCTATGGACGTATAATGATGCAGTGCAGCCGAAACCCCCTTCTGGCGGATCATGTCCTGCAGTTCAACCGCTTCCGGATCATCGGAGACATCGAACTTGCAGGCTGCTGCCATGCCCAAAGCCAGATAGGTCGTTTCGCTTCCATCCGCATATGCCTGGAGGGCCGGGCGAACCAGACGATCATTCGGAGACAACTTGCGCAGCGGGGAACGACCAACACGAGTAACCTCATCGGTGAGATACGGGTTGACAAACCGTCCCAATATTTTGACAATATACTGCTCATGTTCTTCCGGGTTGAATGCAAAACGCTTCACTAGAACTTTTCCAGTTTCCTGCAAAGCACCGTAGACAATCGATTTCACCTTCTCGTCGGCAATAGCCTTCTGAATCGTGTCATACCCGTGCACATTACCGATATATGCTGCAACGCAGTGTCCTGTATTAACAGTGAACAGTTTCCGTTCGATATACGGCTCCAGATCATCGACATATACAATGCCCTCAACCGGTTTGAATGCAGGAGCCATCTGGGAACGATCAACTACCCACTCGTAAAAAGGCTCAACCTGTACATGCAACGGATCTTCATGATGCTGAATAGGCACTATCCGGTCTACGGCTGAATCTGGAAAATAAACATACTGATCTGCAAGGGAACGTACTTTTTCATCAAGCAGAGCATATACATGCTCTTTTAATTGCGTACTGGCTCCAATGGCGTTCTCGCAAGCAATAATGTGAAGTGGGTTTTGAACCGGACCGGAATTCAATCTTTTCTCCAGTCCCTTCGCTATACCTGGTGCAATATGTTTCAGCACGCCTACGCCCACTGCGGTTGTAATCAGATCAGTTTCCACCACGGTTTGGGCAACCGTTTCTAGCTGAGTCCCATCGATTGCGTTTACACCTGTAACGGTCTCCTGATCCTTGCTCTCGTTAGCCAGTTCCACTGTATACTGCCCCCGTTGCTGGAGAGCTGCTACCAAGTCCTGATTCACGTCGGAGAAAATCACCTCATACCCTGCACGGGAGAGAATCAATCCAATGAACCCACGTCCAATGTTACCTGCGCCAAAGTGTAGAGCCTTCATAGTTCCATTTCACTTTCCAGAATAGCGATAACTTCTTCGGCTGTTTTCGCCAGACGCAGGGCCTCCATATTCTCATCCTCAGCACAGATCACCGCAATGCTAGTCAAGATCTCCATATGTTCCCCGCCTTGAGCCGCGATACCAATGACCATATAAGCCTTTTCTTCGCCAAAATCAACACCTTGTGGATACTGAATGACAGAGATACCTGTGGATAAAATGAAAGCTTTGGATTCCTTTGTACCGTGTGGGATCGCAAGGCCGTTCCCTACATAGGTTGAGACAATCTCTTCACGTTCAATCATCTTCTCAATGTAATCAGCGGTAATATGTCCCGCATCCTTCAGAATCTGTCCTGCCATGCGAATCGCTTCGTATTTATCCTGAGCCGTCGCATTCATGATGACTTTATCTGTTGTTAACATACTCATAATGGTTGACCTCCAATTTCGGTTTTACTGCGATAAAATCCAACGAGTTCCTGGGACAGGTAATGAATGAGTTCATCCCTGATTCCCTTTTCCAGCAATGTAATCATTTCTTCCTGTAATAACAGGGCGCTGATCTCACTGAGAACCTCCAGGCTTTCCTTGGATAATTCTCTGGGACCGAGCATCAAGAGGACATGGGTAACTCCTGCCGGATCATCCGGCGTACGAAGGAGTGGCTCAGTGAGCTGAAACAAGCTAATGGACGGCCTGTAGATCCCCTCACTGCGTGTATGAAACAGCGCAAGTCTTGTGCCGGGAATCTTCTGACTCCCCACTGCCTCACGTGCCTCCAACCGTTTTGCGACCTCCTCCGGTTCCCTCAACACACCAGATCCATGGAGTACGTTGCACATCGCATACACCGTTTTATAGAATCCGATATCTTGGTTATCCAGCGGATACACCTGAAACTTTCCAATAATTCGGACGATCTCAACTAAAATAGCTTCCATTCCGTCAGGGTCAGAATAACGACTTGTCGTCTGAACCTCTATTTCACAAGGGTTATTATGCTGTTGTTGTAATGTTGTTGTTCGGATAAAATGACGCAGACGCTCGCTCTCTTCCGCCGTAAGTAGTGGACTCACTTTGTAATACTGATGCTCATCCATCGGCAGATCGACAGTGGATAAGACCAGATCATATTGATCTGTAGGCATCCGGGCAGCTTCATACCAGGACACGCTGTCCATGATCCGAATTTCGGGAATCTCCTTGGATAATCGGCTGGAAAGCATGCGTGATGATCCGATTCCGCTTGTACACACGATGATGGCCCTGATCTCCCGTTTCAATGCACGTAACCTCTCGATGGAAGCGCCAAAGTGCATGACTAAGAAACCAATTTCCTCATCCGGAACGTCAGTACCTGGCCAAGCTTGATGCACGGATTGTTTGACTTCTTCGAAGAGTGAATCATAATCCTTGCGAATCTGCTGCAGTAGCGGATTACGAATCATCTGTTGCCCTTCAATTCGCTCCATTACAGGTTGCATATGACCAAGCAGACCTTCACGAAGCAACCGATCCTCATGAAAGGCATAATGTGTTCTCGCCTGCATCTGATCAATCAGTGAATGTACCCTGTCCAGTAATATCAAGTCGTCTATTGGCAACAGCCGTGAAGAGTGAATCCGCTGCTCTGTCTCAATTAATAGTCTGTGAAAATAAGCTTGCTCATCTTGGGAGAATGTCAGTCCCAGTTGGGTGGATAACACACCACACAAGCGGGAAGCCATATAAGGTGGAACCTTCATCTCATCTTGCTCTGCAACTTTATCTCCCGTGTTCTCTTGTGGAGACATACGGCCAATGCCAAAGCCTTTACGAATACGTACAACCGCTACGGATAATTGAATCAGCAGCTTCATGTATTGGCGTTCCGGGATGTTCTCCAGCCATTCGATGTCTGGTTGCCATAACGCATTTTCGACCGTAAGCACATCACCGTGTCCAATCATATCCAACAGTTTTTGGTTTACGACGGAGCCCCCTTGTTCTGGCTGTCTTCCGAACAGGTCGGACTCATCCAAAAATTCGAGAGCAAGTGCAGCTATGGCTGTGCGATGAATCGTCTCACTTCCGTTAATCTTGACGCCATATCCACGTCTGCGAACCAGCTTTAGTCCCGCCTGACGGATCCGTGACTCCAGATCGTCCAGATCCGTGGTTACGGTGGATACGGTCACTTTCAGATCCGAAGCCAAGGCGAGTAACTTTACAGGCTCCGGTTCATCCAGCAAGATGCAAAGCATGAAGAGCTTACGCTCTTCTGGCGTAAACTCTACATATTCTTTACCCTCTAGTTGCTTGCGCAATACAGCCAGATCATCGGAACTGGCATCGATTCGGATACCGGTTCCTGATTTTTTTTCCAGCCTCATGCCCAAAGGTTCAAGCCATTGTTCAATCATTTGCAGCTCCCGGTGAACCGTTCGGGTACTGACCTTTACTTCAACGGCGATTTCGCCGGCAGTGACTTCATGTGGATGCTCCAGCAGAAACTCCACGATTTCACGTTGTCTTTTGGTAATACTCATATCTCAGCCTCCGGCTCAGGGAAAACGAATGCGTGCAATTACTTTAGACGTTCAACGAGCGCATCGTATTCCGGGCTTTTTAGGAAGTTGTCGATGGATATATGTTCTGCGTTCGGCGCTACGGAGCGGGCACGATCGGTTAATACTTGTTGTGTAATTACCACATCTGCATCCGGCGGGATATCACTGATAGCCGTATTGGTCACCGTAACGTCAATCCCCTCTGCCTTCATCTTCTTGCGTAGAATGGAAGCGCCCATGGCACTCGACCCCATGCCTGCATCACAGGAGAAGACAATTTTCTTCACATCTGTTTTCACTGTAGAAGAAGCCATATCTGCGACTCTGTCTGCTTCACGTTGATTAGCCGTAATACCAGCGTTTGGCACGGTTCCTTGACTCTTCATGTCTTTCATCCGACTGGATGCGGACTCCAGATCTTCGTCCTTTTGTTTACCCGTTTTCAGCAACACTGCTGCAACCAGGAAGGATACAACTGCTGCTACAAGCACCCCTGCGAGCATCGGCAGGTATCCACCTTTTGGTGTTAAGAGGAAATACGCGATAATACTACCCGGTGATGGTGCCGAAACAAGTCCTGCTCCAGTGAGCATGAATGTTAATGTACCTGCGACGCCACCCGCAATTGCGGCAAGAATCAGAATCGGTCTCATCAAAATGTAAGGGAAGTAGATCTCATGAATTCCCCCGAAGAAATGAATGATAACAGCACCCGGTGCAGAAGATTTGGCCATTCCGCGTCCGAAGAAACAGTAAGCAAGCAAGATACCAAGTCCCGGACCCGGGTTCGATTCAAGCATGTATAAAACGGATTGCCCTAATTCTCTTGCCTGATCTGTTGCAATCGGTGTCAGAATCCCGTGGTTGATTGCATTGTTCAGGAACAATACTTTACCTGGTTCAATGATTAGATTGACCAGCGGTAACAAGCCCAGATTCATTAAGCCTTGTACCCCGGCAGACAATACTTTGCTAATCGCTTCTACAGCAGGCCCGATGCCCAGTAGCGCAAAAATCCCCAAGATCCCGCCAATAATACCGGCTGAGAAGTTGTTAACCAGCATTTCAAATCCGGCTCTAACTTTACCTTCAATGGATTTATCAAACTTTTTAATGATCCATGCTGCCAGTGGTCCGGCAATCATGGCACCGAGGAACATTGGAATATCACTACCCACGATGACCCCGATGGTCATAATGGCACCCACGACACCACCGCGCTGACCATGCACCATCGTACCCCCGGTGTAACCAATTAACAGTGGCAGCAAATATTTGATCATCGGATCGACTAGCTGGGCAAGCGTCTCGTTAGGGAACCAGCCTGTTGGAATGAACAGAGCCGTAATTAATCCCCAGGCGATAAATGCGCCCATATTCGGCATGACCATACCACTCAGGAATCGGCCGAAGCGCTGAACCCCTACCCGTAGCCCACCTTTGGAATTGGACGATTGGTCCAAATTACTCATTGTATTATCCTCCTTGGATCAAGTGATTATGATTTATGAAAGGGGTATCATTTCTCCCCTGTTGTAATCCTAAGCGAGAATGCTCTCCTGTTCAATGAAATGAAAGCGTACTTTCGTCATGAACAATGATGACAACATTAGGTTATGTAATCGTTTTAATCGATGCATAATGACTCAACCCCTTGATACACAAGGCTTTTTCCGCCTATGACTTTTATCATTTCCAGAATCATTTTCTAACCTATAGCTTGGTCCAATCAGGTGATTTACATCCACAATCTGATTCAATCCACATTCAAAACCATTCTTGGAAAGCACAAAAAACCTGTGCAAGCATCAGGCTCACACAGGTCGAAACAATATGAAGCTCATATCATTTAAATATAAAATATATGTTAATAAGTACAAGTTCGTTGATACTATTCTTCCGTATGTTTCCGATACGCGTCTGCATTCATCAATGTAGACAATGCTGCTGTCAGATCTCCCTCAACACGGATCTCAATCATCCAGCCTTCCTCGTAAGGAGAGCTGTTCACAAGTTCAGGGGAATCCTGCAACGAATCATTGACTGCAATAATTGAACCTGTGACGGGAGAGAACAAGTCCGAAACCGTTTTGACCGATTCGATCGTTCCAATGCTATCTTCTGCTTTTACATTGGTTTCAAGGTCAGGCAGTTCCACAAACACAATGTCACCCAGCTGATGCTGTGCGAACTCGGTAATGCCAATACGTACAGTATCCTCCCCTACGGTTTGCACCCATTCATGCTCTTCACTGTACAGGAAATCACTTTTCAATTCGCTCATCGATATCCGCCTCGCTTTTCATTAAATGAGTGCATGCGTTCTTTGACCTTAACCTTTTTCCCAGAACATAGCGTATGATATTTATGAATCAAATGTCAAGATACCTCACAATTTATTTACTGAACACCTCTAAATCCTGTAACCGGATTACACTCTTTCTTCATATATTGGTGAATATTAGAATAGTAAGCGTAGTCTTTTTGGATACACGAACAATAATAGTGAATACAAATTAAACATTCGGTTTTTAATTATTATCTATGACATCGTTCTTGACATCAGCAGTGGATTCACGTTTTAATGAGAGGAGTAAATGTGTTTATTGGACTATGTTATACCCGCGGATGAATGTAAAGGGAGAGATTACCCGTGACACCCGATTCGGGATGCACATGAGGTAACGCCGAAGGAGTAAACCACCGATAAGCGGGGGTGAATCTCTCAGGCAAAAGGACTTTTACGGGACGCAACTCTGGAGAGCATCTATTCGCCCTGTGCGGGCGTTATGATCACCCAAGGGGAAACCTGCTGCACAACGTAGTGGGGTAACTCTCAGGTACAAGGGACAGAGCCTTAGAATACAGCGTGCTACTTGGCATGCCGATTCTTTGGCCTGTCCTTTTCCTTTTTCCCAAAAAACGAAAAACAGGATGTAGAACGGCGCTGCCATAGCTGCCTTACCATACTTATGTGATGAAATTATCTAGCTGAAAATTTAAAAATACCCTGGTTCATTGATCCACGATTGTATATCCGGCCGGCTCACGGCCCATGACGAGGTGATTTGATGTCCGATTTGCTTAGAACACCACTCTTCCCACTGTATCAGCAATACGAAGGCGTACGGTGCATTGATTTTGGAGGCTGGGAGCTTCCGGTACAATTTAGCGGAATCCAGAAAGAACATGAAGCGGTACGCGAGCGCGCGGGACTGTTCGATGTATCCCATATGGGCGAATTCACGGTACAGGGTGAGCAGGCTGAAGCGTTTTTGCAACAAATGATGACCAATGATGTGACCACGCTGGTTCCCGATCAAGCCCAGTACACCCTGATGTGTTATCCAGATGGCGGTGTGGTGGATGATCTGCTCGTGTATAAGCTGAAAGATCAGCATTATATGCTTGTGGTTAACGCCTCTAACATCGACAAGGATTGGGCGTGGCTGCAAGAGCACTTGATCCCTGGCGTAAGCATGACCAACGATTCGGAGCAGACGGCGTTGCTCGCCCTGCAAGGTCCACTGGCTACAGACATTATTGAAAAAGTTACAGATACGGATGTATCCACGATTGAACCGTTCCGTTTTGTACAGGATGCCGAAGTCTGTGGAGTAAAATTACTGTTGTCACGTACCGGTTATACAGGTGAAGATGGATTTGAACTATATGTATCTGCGGACCAAGCCGCTGCGGTCTGGAATGGGTTAATGCAAGCGGGTAAAGGTCACGGACTCGTACCAACCGGACTTGGTGCCCGGGATACACTGCGCTTTGAAGCAAGGTTACCACTGTATGGACAGGAATTGTCGGCAACCATCTCTCCGCTTGAAGCTGGTGTTGGCATGTTTGTGAAGCTGCACGCCGGACCTTTTATCGGACACGAAGCCTTGTTACAGCAAAAAACTGACGGGCCTGCCCGCAAACTGGTCGGCATCGAAGTGTTGGAGCGCGGTATTCCCCGTCCCCACTATCCGATTTACGCCGAAGGCGTACAGATCGGTGAAGTGACAACAGGCACGCAATCACCTACATTGAAGCGTAATCTGGGGCTTGCCCTCATCGACAGCAAATACGCTGCGCTGGGAACCCCGCTTGAGATTGAGATTCGCGGCAAGAAATTAAAAGCCGAGGTCGTGAAGACCCCTTTTCTTAAACGGACACGTACGTCGAAGACACCTACTCAAGGAGCTGATCAAGCATGAGCAAGCACCGTTACATTCCCATGACTGAGCAAGATCAGAACGCCATGCTCGCAACCATTGGTGTGGGTACGCTGGAGGATCTGTTTCAGGACATTCCGCAGGAGATTCGTTATCAGGGCGAGCTGCCCGTATCCTCCAAACTTGATGAATATGCGCTGACACGTCACATGTCCAAACAAGCCGGCGCCAACGCCAATTTCGAAACACACGCCAGCTTCCTCGGCGCTGGCATATATGATCATCATGTTCCTTCCGTCATCAATCATGTCATTTCCCGTTCCGAGTTTTACACTGCCTACACACCTTATCAGCCTGAGATCAGCCAAGGTGAACTACAGGCCATTTTCGAATTTCAATCCTACATCTGTGAATTAACCGGTATGGCTGTAGCCAATGCCAGCATGTATGACGGCGCAACAGCTTTTGCGGAAGCCGGTAATCTCGCCGCAGCAGCAACTCGTCGCAAACAGCTCATCGTATCCCGTACCGTTCATCCGGAAGCCCGTCAGGTATTGCAGGCATATGCGCACGGACTCCGTCTGGAGATTGTCGAGATTGGTTATAAGGATGGCGTCACTGATTGGGATGCCCTGCAAGCAGCCATATCCGACGATACCGCTGCTGTCATGATCCAGAGTCCAAACTTCTTTGGTGCCGTGGAAAATGTAAAGCAGGCTGCCGATCTGGTGCATGCGCACAAGGGCCTGCTCGTTGTAAGTGCCAACCCGCTATCGCTGGGTCTGCTGGAAGCCCCAGGCAAGCTGGGTGCCGACATCGTTGTAGGTGATGCGCAGCCCCTCGGCATCGCCGCTTCACTCGGCGGTCCGACATGCGGATATTTCGCCGTATCCCAGCCTCATATGCGCCGCATTCCTGGTCGAATCGTAGGTCAGACCACCGATCGTAACGGCAAACGTGGTTTTGTACTCACGCTGCAAGCGCGTGAACAGCATATCCGTCGCGAAAAGGCGACATCCAATATCTGTTCCAATCAGGCTTTACTTGCACTCAGCGCATCTGTATATATGTCCATCATGGGTAAACAGGGCATGATCGATGTCGCGGATCTGAATCTGCAAAAGAGTCATTACACCCTGAATACATTAACTGCGATTTCAGGCGTTAGCCTGACGTTTAATGCACCAACATTCAATGAGTTTGTGATTAAACTTCCTGAAGGAACCGATGTGGATGCCCTTCAACTGAAACTGCTGGATGCGGGCTTTATTGGTGGTTACGAACTTGGACGTGATTATCCAGAGCTTGCCGGACATATGCTGATTGCTGTTACCGAACGACGCAGTAAGGAAGAGATTGACGAATTCGCACGAGCATTGGAGGGATCGCTGTGACTCAGGAAACGACGACAACGACAACATCGGTACAGGGACAATCGGAAACAGGTACCTCTGTCTCCACTTCGGTTCAACCTGAGACGGATACAACATTTAGTGCACAGACCTTATCTCCTGCTCCGGAACAATCATTGATTTTTGAACTCAGCAGCCCGGGGCGTGTCGCTTATTCCTTGCCAGAATGTGACGTTCCTCGTCAGGCCGCCAATACGTTGATTCCCCGGGAAATGCTCCGTTCGGAAGCAGCGGCACTGCCGGAAGTGTTCGAGATAGATGTTATTCGACATTATACTGCGCTATCCCGTCGCAACTTCGGTGTAGATAACGGATTCTACCCACTGGGCTCTTGTACGATGAAATACAATCCAAAGATTAATGAGGATGTTGCACGTTATAACGGTTTCGCCAAAATCCATCCGTACCAGCATGAATCCAGCATTCAAGGTGCTCTTGAACTGTTATATACGTTGCAAAACGACCTTGCAGGTCTGACAGGTATGGACGCTGTGACTCTGCAACCAGCCGCTGGTGCCCATGGAGAATGGACTGGACTTATGATGATTCGTGCCTACCACGAAGGTCGTGGCGAACAACGTACCAAAGTCATCGTGCCCGATTCATCTCACGGGACCAACCCGGCAAGTGCTACCGTTGCAGGATTTGAAACTGTGACGATTCCATCCCGGGCAGACGGACTAGTTGATCTGGATGCATTCCGTGCAGCCGTCGGTTCGGATACGGCGGCATTGATGCTGACAAATCCGAATACACTTGGTTTGTTCGAGAAAGACATTCAGGAGATTGCATCCATCGTACACCAGGCTGGTGGTTTGCTATACTACGATGGCGCGAACTCCAATGCCATTATGGGCATTACCCGTCCGGGTGATATGGGCTTTGACGTGGTGCATCTGAACTTGCACAAAACGATGAGTACACCTCATGGCGGTGGTGGACCTGGCGCCGGACCAGTCGGGGTGAAGAGCCGTCTGATTCCGTTCCTGCCTAAACCCATGGTGATCAAAAATGATGACGGTATGTATGCATTCGATCGTGAAGGCGATCAATCCATTGGCCGAGTGAAAGCCTACTATGGTAACTTCGGTATATTGGTACGTGCCTATGCCTACATTCGTACCTATGGACCGGAAGGATTGCGCCGTGTATCTGAATGTGCGGTACTCAATGCTAACTATATGATGGCCCGTCTCGCACCTTACTACGAGATTCCGTATCCGGGTGTATGCAAACATGAATTTGTCATGTCTGGACGGGGGTTGAAGCAATATGGTGTACGCACACTTGACGTTGCCAAACGATTGCTTGATTTTGGATATCATCCACCAACCGTGTACTTCCCGCTCAACGTCGAAGAATGCATCATGATCGAGCCGACAGAAACCGAAAGTAAAGAAACGCTGGATGGGTTCATTGATACGATGATACGGATTGCCAAAGAAGCCGAAGAGACACCAGAATTGGTACTCAACGCACCTTACGGAACACCGGTCACTCGTCTGGATGAAACCACCGCCGCTCGCAAACCTGTACTGAACTGCGCTTGCAGTTAAGCACTAAGTGTATTACTAATCATGCTCTTGCTGATGTTAACTACACCAGTAAGAGCATTTTTTTGGTTAGACATTACAGGACCTTTCTCCTCGTACTCCCCTTCTAATTCCTATACATCTACGCAACAAAAAAAGCCGGTATCCACAATGAATCGCGGATATCGGCAAAATCGCTACATCAATGCAGCTTATTATCGGAAAAAGAAAAAACCTCAAATCCGGAGGAAACCCCGGCAAAATTACGCTTGAATGCTTTGAACCAATTCAACAACTTGTTCAGCCGTTTGCATATCCAGAGCTTTAGCAGCCAGTTCCTGCATATCCGCACGGGACAATTTGGTGATCTGACTACGAGCTGGCAGAATGGAGGTTGCGCTCATGCTGAACTCATCCAATCCAAGACCAAGCAACAATGGAATTGCTGTTTCGTCTCCTGCCATCTCACCACACATGCCAACCCATTTGCCTTCACGATGCGCTGCATCGATAACCATTTTAACCAAACGCAAAATGGCTGGGTTGTAAGGTTGGTACAGATACGCTACTCTTTCGTTCATACGGTCAGCAGCCATTGTGTATTGAATCAGATCGTTCGTTCCGATACTGAAGAAATCCACTTCTTTGGCAAACTGATCCGCCAGAACTGCAGTCGAAGGAATTTCGACCATGATTCCGAGTTGAATGCTGTCAGAAACAGCAATGCCTTCAGCAACCAGCTTCTCTTTCTCTTCGAGCAAGACAGCTTTTGCTTCACGGAATTCACCGAGTGTTGCGATCATCGGGAACATGACACGCAGGTTTCCATGTACGCTTGCACGCAGCAATGCACGCAATTGTGTACGGAAGATATCCAGACGGTCCAGACACAGACGAACTGCGCGGAAGCCGAGGAATGGATTCATTTCTTTTGGCAGATCCAGGTATGGAAGCTCTTTGTCTCCACCGATGTCGAGTGTACGAACAACAACAGGTTTACCTTCCATTTTTTCCAGTACCGCTTTGTAAGCATTATACTGAATGTCTTCGGAAGGGAGCTTGTCTCTGCCCATGTACAAGAACTCGGTACGGTACAGGCCTACAGCCTCGCCACCGTTCTCCAGAACACCCGTTACATCATTTGGTGTACCGATGTTGGCTGCAAGTTCAACATGAACGTTGTCCACCGTTACCGTTGGCTCATCACGAAGTTTTCTCCACTCTGCACGTTGTGCATCATACTGTTCCTGTTTGGCACGGTATTCAGCAATAACTTCATCAGTAGGGTTAACCAGTACGTGACCATCCAGACCGTCAACAATGATCATATCGCCTTGTTTCGCTTGAGCCAAGATGTCCTTGGTTCCAACAACAGCTGGAATTTCAAGTGAGCGCGCCATGATCGCCGAGTGAGAAGTACGTCCACCAATGTTGGTTGCAAAACCTTTAACAAATTGGCGGTTCAATTGAGCCGTGTCAGAAGGTGTTAGATCCTCCGCAAGCACGATCACTTCTTCATTGATCTCAGCCGGACTCATGAAGTCGATACCAAGCAAGTGATTTAGCACACGTTTGGTAACGTCACGCATATCTGCTGCACGTTCCTGCAGGTATGCACTCTTCATGTTCTCAAACATGGAGATAAATTGCGATGCTGTTTCGTTCAAAGCAAATTCTGCATTGATCATGTCATCCGCAATTCTAGCTTTAACCGGATCAATTAGTTCCGGGTCATTCAGAATGAGCAAATGCGAAGCAAAAATCTCTGCTTTTTTCTCGCCAAGCTCTTGTAAAGTGCGCTCTTTGATCGCCTCAAGCTCAGCCTGGGATTTACCCAGAGCTGAGTCGAGTTTCGCGATCTCTGCGTCAACGTCGTTAATTTGGCGTTTTTCTACAGAGTAGTCAGGATGCTCCAAGATAAACGCCTTGGCGATAGCAATACCCGCCGAAGCCGCGATCCCGGAGACATTAAGCATTAATTTCGCCCAACCCTTCGTTAACCATAACGTCAGTCAAAGCTTGAAGAGCTTCAGCTTCGCCTTCGCCTTCAACGATAATGCTGATGGTGTCGCCTTGTTCCAATCCGAGGGAAAGAACACCCAGAATGGACTTCAAAGTTACTTTTTTACCGTTAGCTTCTGCAAAGGATTCTGCACCTTTGAATTTGTTTGCTGTATTTACCAGGGCTGTCGCCGGACGTGCGTGGATACCATCTTCGTCTGTAATTCTGAATGTTTGTTGCATTACAATCATCTCACTTTCAGTAGTTTGGTTTAGGCATTGCATATATTTACACTTGCTTGCCATTGTCGTAACACTTCTTATTTTATCTCAATGATTGGCTGTTCGCCAACTTTCAGCACTCCGCTCTTCTTCAGAGTTACTGTGGAGCCCTCTGGCAGATTGGTGAAAATAACTGGTGAAATGATCGAAGGAGCGTTTGCTTTGACATACTCCAGATCCACTTCCATAATCGGCTGACCTGCCGATACCAGATCACCTTCCTGTACCAGTACGTTAAAGCCTTGACCTTTCAGCTTCACCGTATTAACACCTATATGAACAAGCACTTCTTTGCCTCCATCGGACATGATGCCCACGGCATGTTTGCTTGGAAATACATTAAACACTTTACCATACACAGGAGAAGTAATCGTACCATCATGTGGCAAAATTGCGAACCCATCACCTGTCATTTTCTCAGCAAAGACCGGATCAGGTACATTTGTAATGTCCAGCAATTCACCATTGACTGGCATGACGATATCCTCAGCAACGATGCGCTCGCCTTGCTCACCTTGTGCCTTCTCCTCTTCAGGAGTTGGTTTGGCAGCTGCTGGCGTTGGTGCTGGTGTTCTTCCTGCAATAATATCCTGCATCTGAGATTTGATCGTGTCAGAACGTGTTCCGAAGATGGCTTGAACATTATTACCCACTTCAAGTACACCAGATGCACCCAATTGTTTCAAACGATCTTTTTTCACATTGGATTTCTCATTAACTTCAATCCGCAAACGAGTAATACAAGCGTCCAGATGTTTGATATTCTCTTTGCCACCGAAAGCTTCGAGAATGTTATGGGGCAGATCATCCGTTGAACCAGATCCTCCGCCAGATTCGGTTTCAGGCGTTGCATCCTCTCGTCCAGGTGTCTTGAGATTAAATTTGCGAATGATAAACCGGAAACCGAAGTAATAGATCACCGCAAGAATCAATCCGACAATAATAACGTCCCACCAAGGTGTACGGTTCGGAATAATCCCGAAAATCAGGAAGTCAATGAACCCACCGGAGAAGGTCATACCGATCTTTACACCCAGAATTTGCATGGTCATGAAAGACAAACCTGCAAAGATACAGTGTACTGCAAACAGGATTGGTGCTACAAACAAGAACGAGAATTCAAGTGGTTCTGTGATACCTGTCAGGAACGAGGTCAGTGCAGCTGAACCCATGATACCTGCAACATACTTTTTGTGCTCCGGTCTTGCTTCATGGTACATCGCAAGTGCCGCTGCTGGCAAACCAAACATCATGAACGGGAATTTACCAACTTGGAATGTTCCTGCTGTGAGAGCAACGCCATCACGTAACTGGCTGAAGAAAATCTTCTGATCCCCACGAATAACATCTCCGGCTTTATTCACATACTCACCGAACTCAAACCAGAATGGGGAGTAGAAAATGTGGTGAAGACCAAACGGAATTAATGACCGTTCCACAACTCCGAAGATGAATGCCGACAATGTCGGGCTTGTATCTACCATGAAGTGAGATACAGCATTCAATCCATTTTGAATCGGTGGCCAGATAATCACCAGAAGCAACCCGATTAAGAGGGATACAACCGAAGTGATAATCGGAACGAAACGTTTACCTGCAAAGAAACCGAGGTAAGACGGCAGTTCGATTTTGAAAAATCGATTGTAACACAGCGCGGCGGCAATACCTATGATAATACCTCCGAACACGCCTGTACTTAATGTTGGGATACCCAAGATGCTGGCATAACCCGGTACTTCACCGATCATTGCCGGAGTAACACCTACTGCAGATCCTAATGTGACGTTCATGACCAGATAACCGATGATCGCTGCGAGACCTGCAACCCCTTCGCCACCGGCCAATCCGACGGCTACACCGACGGCGAACAACAATGCCAGATTATCAAATACGATCTGACCTGCGTTCATCATAATTGTTGCGATCGAGTTCACCCAAGGGGTGTCGAGCGCCGTTACATATTGCAAGAAATCTGGATTAACCAGCATGTTACCAATTCCGAGCAGCAAACCTGCCGCAGGTAGAATGGCTACAGGCAACATAAGAGCTTTACCTACTCTTTGCAATACACCAAAAAGCTTTTTGAACATCGCGTCGTTTCTCCCTTTCGTCTAAGTTATATGTTGTGATACAAGCAAGGGAACACAAAAAAGGCATGAATTAACAAAGTGAAATGTGCCAACCTTGGGGTATAGCATACCCTGTACAAGGAAAGAACAATCACACTTTAATTAACTCATGCCTGATCGAGTCAGTAACACGTCGCTTATGTTTATTCAGTTGCTTGATTACGGAAACCATTGTAGCACCAGTTCTAATCCATTGCAAGCCTTTACACCCAAAAAATAAATCCCGCATTCCATCACTGGAATGATCTCACTTATTCTCTTCTTCCTTCCGCTGATTCAGCCTTTGCAGATGAATGGTCAGATAACCTACCTCCGCAGGATAAACTGGCAGTTTCAGTCTTTTCTCCATCACTTTGGTCAGTTTCCATGCAAGCGAGTACATTTCGGGATACTCCAACTTGAGCAGGGAATCCAACTTATGAAGCTCCTCCACTTTGTCTCCACGCCGAACACGCTCAAGAGCGAAACGAAGATGAGTCAGCAAACGAGAGTAATCAAGCGATTCTGTTTCAAACGAATAATCGAGTTGATCAGACACCAGGTTCACCAAATCAGTGATCAATTGTGAATGTTCACGTACCTGAGATATATTTTGATTGGTCATTGCGCTATAGATGTGGAGGGCAACAAAACCAATCTCGTCCATCCCCAAATCTACGCCCATTCTCTCTTTGATCAAACGAACAGCGTATTCTCCCATTCGATATTCTTCAGGATAAATCTCGCGGGTTTCATATAAAAATGGATTTTGTATGATAATGCCCTGCTCCTTGCGTTTTAACGCGAAAGAAATGTGATCGGTTAATGCAATATGGATATGTTCATTCAGAGGAACGTCCGTACGCTCTGCAATATACGTAATAACTTCGTTAATAATCTCGATCAGTGCTTCATCCACCTGTGGAAGAAGCTGTTTGTACTGCTCTTGCTCCTGCTGGTTTTTCAAAATAAACATTTTCTCCACAGCCATCAATGGAATGTGATCACTCGGTTTTCGGTTAAAGCCAATGCCTTTACCAATAACAACGACTTCCCCGTGTTCTGGATGCTGTGCAATGATTACATTATTATTTAGCGCTTTATCTACATGCAGGCTGCTCATTGTTTGCACCTCTTTTTCACACCATCTTAGGTGTGATTAAGTCACACCCTGTTTACGAACGAAAAGACACCCGGAGCGGGCAAACCGCGCCGGACGTCTCGCTTAAAAAGTAACAAAAATTCGTCTTAAGGTCAATAGAGCAACCATGCAAGATTCGAAGTGTTTCTTACTCGTCAACGCCAGCTCTTTCCACAATCTTGTCGATTATAGAAGGAGTTGTAACAGCCTCGCTCTGTTGAATGGCAACTGGCGCAGGTGTTTTAGACTTCGTAAGGCCTTTGATCAGCTGCTCTACATCGATGCCGGATACACTTTTGAGCATCTCTGGAGCGGTCGCCATAAGTTCAGTAACATAGTTGCTCACTCGCGCTGCACCTTCACCTTTACCTGTATCTACCACCGTCAATTTATCAATGGATGCAATTGGTTCTGCAATTTTACCAGCCAGTTCAGGCAGCATTTTGACAATGATATCGAGTACAGCTGCTTCGCCAAACTTCTGGAACGCTTCGGCCAGTTTTTCTTTTGCTTCTGCTTCAGCAAGACCACGCAAACGAATAACTTCTGCATCTGCTGTACCTTTGGCAAGTTCCGCATCCGCCATGGCCTGACCTTCAAGTCGCTTCTGTTCAGCTGTTGCTTTGGCATGTGTTTCGATGGAGTACTGTACCGCATCGGCTTCACGCATTCTCTTGGCTTTATCCGCTTCGGCTGCCTGCTCCACCGCATAACGGTCCGCTTCTGCCTTTTTCTTCACTTCAGCATCGTATTGCTTCTCACGTACAACGATTTCTTTTTCCTGGAGGTCAATCTCACGTTCTTTACGAACAAGTTCAACCTTCATTTCTTCCTCCACCACAGTCTGTCTGGCGCGAGCTTCATGGATATGGTAAGCCTGATCGGCTTCTGCTTTGGCTGTATCCTGATCCCGCTTAAACGTGGCTACTTTCAGTTCTTTCTCTTTGGCTGCCTCGGCGATATTGGTATCCCGCAGCAACTCTGCTTTTTGCCCCTGTTCCTCCGCATTAGCCTTCTGAATACGTGCATCACGCATTGCTTCTGCTTCAGCAATCTCGGCATCACGCTTCACTGCGGCAATTCTCGGTTTACCGAGAGCATCCAGGTAACCCTGTTTATCACGAACATCCTTGATGGTAAATGAAACAATTTGCAGTCCCATTTTCTTCAGATCTCTAGCTGCTACGCCTTGAACCTCTTGGGCAAAACGATCCCGGTTCCGATATACTTCTTCCACCGTCATTGTACCGAGGATGGCCCGCAAGTGCCCCTCCAGTACCTCCTGTGCTTCGCTTCTCAGCGCTTCTACAGGTTTACCGATGAATTGCTCAGCTGCCGTAGCAACGTCTTCTACAGCGCCTCCAACCTTGATAATAGCTACACCGTCAGCAATAACCGGAACCCCTTGCTCCGTGTACACTTCAGGTGTGGAGACATCCAGCTTGTGGGACAACAAGGAGATAAACTCGGACTGCTGGAATACCGGCAGGATAAATGCACCGCCACCACGAACAATTTTGATTTTTCGGCCAGAATCATCATCGGAGATATTTTTGCTACCCAGGAATGACCCCGTAACGATCATCGCTTCATCCGGTCCAACCGTTTTGTACCTCGCCCAGAAAGCCAGACCCAAAATTAGAATGACTCCGACTACAACTATAGGAATCAACAAAACATCCCAGTTCAAATTTAAATCCATTCCACATCTCTCCCCTTATTCATTCATGATGAGTGCTTAAACTAATTAGGTGATTAGAATACTTTATAAATCTTTAAGTACATTTTCATCCCATTCCGACACACGCAGTACGCCATCTACAACATCCACCACAACAACACGTGCTCCCGCCGCAATGGGGAGGTGTTCAAAACTGGATGCCGTTTGAATCGTACTACCGGATGCAAAGCGGATCATCACTTCGCCAAAACCTTTTTCCGGCACCGGAATGGTGATTTCCCCAATTTTCCCAGATAACTCTTTCATTGAAAATGCAATAGAGACATCGCTGTTACGCATCGGTTTGATGTATGCGAAGAATACCAGCATGGCTGCAGCAATACCTATAAGCAGGGATAGTATTAGACCGGACATCGCACTTAATGAACTATAACGTGTCAGCATTATGCCTGCACCACCAAAGGTTGTAATGGAACCAGCTAACACAACGGGTTTGAAAAAATCAAGGCCTGGCATTTCAAAAGCTCCGTCCAGCAAGCCATCAATCAAGTCACCCAGCACAAGGCTGACAACCGCAAATATCGCCCCTCCGATTAGACACCCCCAATACATTGTTTCCATCCCCTGTTCCTCCTCTCTCTGCCGCAAATTCATCCTAACTGAGCATTCCACATGTAAATAAATACGTAGCTACCATCAAAATGTTTCAAAATCTTTCCTCAAATGTATTCTGGAGCCGATAATGGGTATTATCACAACATTCTGTTCTCCTTGCTTCATGTTCCTCCATCATTCTCGTGCAGATCCGAATACACGAAAAAACCGCAAGCCCCCATGAAGGAGACTTGCGGTTATTGGACGACAGAATGTGTCCTTCACTTTGCAGTGATTATAGAATTACAGAGAAGCCTTGTAGATGGATACAACATCTTCCCGTTGCAGTTTCTTGAAGTTACCGAATGGACCAAACAACATCGCTTTGTCAGCCATTACGTCGATCTGGCTGTCATCGATATCGTAATCTGCCAAACGGTTAGGTGCACCAATGGATGTCCAGAATTTGCTGAGCGCATCGATACCTTCTTCAGCAATCTGTCTGTCCGACTTGCCCTCAGGGTTCACTTCGAATACATTAATTGCCAGACGTTTGAATCGATCCACATTCACATCCAGGTTATGTTTCATCCAGTGTGGGAACAAGATCGCAAGTCCACCACCGTGTGGGATATCATACACTGCGGAAACCGCATGTTCAATATTATGTGTTGCCCAATCTCCTGCGAGACCCATATTCAGCACGCCATTCAGTGCCATTGTTCCGCAATACAGAATCGTTTCGCGCAGTTCATAGTTCTCCAGGTCTTCAACCAGACGAGGCGCTGCTTCCATGACAGTACGCAGAATCGTCTCACAGAAACCGAGTTGAACCGGTGTATTGGCATCCAGATGGAAGTAATGCTCCAGTACGTGGGACATCATATCCACCATGCCGTATACCGTTTGGTCCAGCGGAACAGTGTATGTATTCACCGGATCCAGGATAGAGAATGCAGGGAATGAGTATGCGCTACCCCAACCCAATTTTTCTTGTGTATCCTGATTCGTAATAACCGAACCCGAGTTCATCTCCGAACCGGTTGCTGCCATCGTCAATACGGTACCGAGTGGAAGAGCGTCCTGTGCAACGGCTTTGCGCTGAGCAAAATCCCACATATCGCCATCATATTTGGCACCTACCGCAATGGCTTTGGAGCAGTCTAGTACACTACCGCCACCTACAGCCAGGATCAGGTCGATGTTATTTGTTTTACAGAGGTCTACCCCTTTATGCACCGTAGAAAGACGCGGGTTAGGTTCCACACCAGCCAGTTCAGTCACTTCTGCTCCGGCTTCCTTAAGCAAACCGATCACTTGATCGTACAGACCACTACGTTTGATACTGCCGCCACCATATACAAGCAGAACCCGTTTACCGTATTTCGGCACTTCTGTCTTTAATGCTTCCAGTTGTCCTTTGCCGAAAATCAGCCGGGTTGGATTATAGAATTGGAAAGATCTCATATCTATTGTCGCCTCCAATGGAGTTTAGTATTTTTAGTGCAACTCCAATTATAGTACCCTGTTTATAGAAAAACAAATCCATAGTCACTCACTTTATAACAACCCGTTAATCTCCAAATGGGCTCGAAACATCTCGCTCGTTGAAGGCAAATCCTCAGCGTCTACCCATGTTTCTGAGGCCCATAATCCAGCCTGTTTGAATGCCCGCGGACAATGGATAAAGCACTCTTCCACATCCACAATGACAGCCGCACCTATGGTTTTACCACTCCACCCCATACTGGCGATGAATTCCTCATCCTTGGTAATGGATGCTGTACCATTAATACGCAGCACTTCATTCATACCCGGAATCAAAAAGAGCATGCCAATACCAGGGTTCGACAACATGTTCAACAACGAGTCTATCCGCCGATTGCCTGGGCGCTCGGGATAAACGAGCCGGTATGTATCATACACTTTCACAAATCCCGCTCCATCACCCCGAGGTGACACATCACTTTTTCCATCACGATCGGAGGTGGAGAGGAAAAATAATGGTGACATGGATATAAAGTTCTGAACATGTGAATCCACAAATGAAATTGCCTTGTTACGCACATGTTCATGCGGTTCACCCACCATGCCTTGCAGTTCCTCAGCATCTGTAATCAACGGAATATTCAGCGCCTTCTTTTCCAAATCATTAACCCCATTTCCTCAATTCATCATGGTACTCTAGGACTTCTCCCCATTATAACTGCCTCGGAGGTTCATTCCAATGCGTGCTCATGACAAGAAACACCCGCTCCTGAATGGGCGGGTGTTCTTGATTTGTTGATTATGTTGATTATTCAGTGTATCCCATGCTGCTTACAAAACGACGGAAAGCCTGGCGTCCTGCTTCATCATATTTGTAGACACCTGCATGCTCCAGAATCTCGGCGAATTTCAAGCCGACTTCCTGCTGTACAATGGCAACCGCTTGTTCTTTGTCCAGCTTAGGACCAAACCGTTCAATCAATTCTTCCGCCCAGCCCAGATGTTTGTTCAACACATGATCGGAAGCTTTGGCCGCTTCAGCAAGTTTGGCATCTCCAGCGAGGATATCCGCGATACTGTCCAGTTCTTCTTTCAAACGACCTGGCAGAATGGCAAGTCCCATCACTTCGATCAGACCAATGTTCTCTTTTTTCAAATGGTGCATCTCACGGTGCGGATGGAAAATCCCTTCCGGATGCACATCATTTGTACGGTTGTTACGTAATACAAGATCCATCTCATAACCACCATCTGCACTACGACGAACGATTGGTGTTACCGTATTGTGTGGCACTTGTTCCCCGTCCACTTCACTGAACGCTTCGATATCCACAGCAGAATCACTGTAGACCTTCCACGCTTCATATACGGCGTTACCCGCTTCAAGCAGCTCTGCAGGATCGTGTGAAGCCAGACGCATTACAGACATTGGCCATTTTACGAGACTCAGTGTAAGTCCAGGTGCATCCGCATGGCGGAAGACGGCCTCAGGCTGTGCATTTTGAATCGCGAACGTATGACGTCCGCCCTGGAAATGGTCATGTGTCAGAATCGATCCACCTACGATCGGCAGATCCGCGTTAGATCCGATAAAATAATGCGGGTACTCCCCGACAAAGGCAAGCAGTCTGCGAAGCGTATCCTTCGTCAGTTTCATCGGCACATGATCATGATGGAAAATGATGCAGTGCTCGTTGTAGTAAACATACGGCGAGTATTGGAACAACCAAGGCTCGTTGTTAAGCTTCAACGGAATGACTCTCAGGTTTTGGCGAGCAGGGTGATTCACCCGACCAGCGTAACCTACATTTTCACGACACAGCTGGCATTTAGGATATACCGGAGGCGGAAGCAACTTGGCCATGGCAATTTCCTTTGGACTTTTCTCCGGCTTCGACAGGTTGATGGTAATCTCCATGTCTCCATAGGCAGTGTCCTGTGTCCAGTAAACGTTCTTCGAGATCCGATCCATACGGATGTAGTTGGAGTTAATCGACAAGTCATAGAATTGAGATGTGGCCGCCTCAATGCCTTCCGTCTGCTCCGTGTGGCGGAATGCGCGTACCACCTCGGATGGACGAGCCATCAGATGACCCATGATTTTGGCATCCAGCAAATCACGGAACGTATCACTATTTTCAGGAATGAGTCCAATGGAAAATCCATAATCGATCAACGTATCCAGCATAGCCTGTGGGCCATCGGGCACATTCGTGTCCAACTCGCCGGCATAAGGCTCTGAGAATCCGAATTGTTCCAGCAAGAGGTTGCGGCTATAATCCCAATCCGCTTCCTCGATTAATTGTTTCTGCAAGGCAAATGCAACCAGACGTTCAATGGCATGCAGTGCTTCCTGCTGCTCCGGTGTCCGCTCTGTGGCACCTGCTGCAATATGAGTCTGTGACATAAGGTATTCGCCTCCTAGTTTTTTCCGTAGCCGTCAGGACGTGATTGGTGCCAGCTCCAAGCGCTTTGAATGACATCTTCCAGATTGGTCCATTTTGGATTCCAGCCCAGGACAGATCTCGCTTTTGCAGATGAAGCTACCAGCACAGCCGGGTCACCTGCACGACGTGGTTCCTGTACAACCGGGATATCGAGGCCAGTCACTTTTTTAGCTGTTTCGATCACTTGTTTTACAGAGAATCCTGTGCCGTTACCCAGATTAAACACGTTACTGTTCTCACCTTTGCGAAGATAATCTACTGCACGCAGATGTGCATCAGCCAAGTCGCTCACGTGGATATAGTCACGGATACATGTTCCATCTTCTGTTGCATAGTCGTCACCAAACACGGCGATGTGCGGGCGTTGTTTCAATGCTGTTTGCAGTACGAGTGGAATCAGGTGACTCTCTGGCTGGTGATCTTCACCAATTTTGCCGCTGTCATGTGCACCGGCTGCATTGAAGTAACGCAGGGAAACGTATTTGATATCCTGAACTTTATCGAACCATGACATCATGCGTTCCATCATCAGCTTTGTTTCGCCATATACGTTGGTTGGCTCCGTACGATCACTCTCTTCGATTGGCACTTTCTCAGGCTCACCGTAGGTAGCTGCTGTAGAGGAGAAGACGATGCGGCGTACGTTCGCTGCATTCATCGCTTCCAGCAGACAGAGTGTACCAAACACGTTGTTGTCATAATATTTAACCGGGTCTTTCATGCTCTCGCCTACGAGTGAGTTGGCTGCAAAGTGAATGACTGCATCGATTGAATTCTCAGCGAACAGCTTCGCCAGAATTTCTTTGTCACGCAGATCCCCTTCATACAACTTACCGCCGAGCAACGCTTCACGATGCCCTGTCTGCAAGTTATCCAGTACAACAACCTCTTCTCCACGTTCCAACAATGCTGCTACCGTATGAGACCCAATATACCCTGCTCCACCTGTCACCAAAATTGCCATTTTACTTCGCCTCCTTCAATTCTTTAACACCGTCGCCTACGCCGCATACATAAAAATCACCTTTGAGATGGGTACGCGCTTCATATGCAGCGCCCACTTCACTTACAAAACGCTCGACATCATCTTCATGCACAAGTGATACGGTACAACCGCCAAATCCTGCGCCAGTCATTCGAGCACCAAGCGTGCCTGGAATCCGCTGAGCTTCTTCAACCATAACATCCAACTCATCACAGCTTACTTCGTACAAATCGCGAAGCGATTCATGAGAAGCGTTCATCAGCTTGCCGAAGGTTTCCAGATCATTACCCTTCAATGCTTCGACCGATGCGAGCACACGAGCGTTCTCTTCCACGACATGCTGTGCACGCTGTCTTACTTTCTCATCCTTGATCTGATCCTGTAGTGTTACGAACTGCTCTGGCGTCAATTGAGCCAGGTAATTCAGTGCAGGCAGCTGTTCCTTCAAGATGGCAAGTGCCTGCTCGCATTGGGAGCGACGTTCATTGTAAGCTGAATCCACCAGACCGCGACGTTTGTTCGTGTTCCCGATGACCAATTTGTAGGAGCCTGTACGGAAAGGAACCTTTTCGTACTCCAGTGTGTCACACATCAGCAGGATCGCGTGATCCTGAGCACCGTTTGCGACAGCGAACTGATCCATGATTCCACAGTTGACGCCTACGAACTCATTTTCCGCTTTCTGGGACAGAAGCGCCAGTTGAACCGTGTCAATATCCGATACACCCTCCAGAGACTGAATCGCAAATCCGGTAAGTACCTCCAGAGATGCGGATGATGAAAGTCCTGCCCCGTTCGGAATCTCCCCGTGGTACAGGAAGTCGTAGCCTTTTGTTACATTCACACCTTTGCCTTGTAGTTCAACCATGACACCAACAGGATAGTCAGTCCATTCTCCGGTTTTCTCCTTACCGATGGAGGAAGTGTCCAGTACCCCTTCATAAGACATGTTCGTGGAAGCCAGTTGCAACTTGTTGTCCTGACGCTCACGAATGATCAAAGTTGTTCCGAATTCAAGTGCTGCCGGAAGCACGTATCCACCGTTATAGTCAATGTGCTCACCGATCAGATTCACACGTCCAGGGGCATGAAATACACGGATGTCCGCTCCACTCTCTCCGTACTTCTCAATAAACTTTTGTTTCAATTCAGTTACGTTCACTGCTGGTGCACCTCGCCTCGTTGTTGTGGTTTTCTTAATGTTATTATATAAGAAAGCGATCCCTCTTGTAATGCAACCATGTGTGTTTCATATGGATAAATGTGACCTTAAGACGTATAATGATCGGAGCATCCCGGAAAGAAGGAAACGACTATGTCAGATCAATCCAACCTCAAGAAAGAATCCCTTGCATCTTCTAACGAAAAAATACAGGAACCACCTTCCGGTAAGAGTGGAGCACTCAGTTATTCGGTTGCCTCCAATCCTGTCTATTATGAACAAGGCGCACTGCATGTCCTATTCGCCGGGGCAAGCCAAACCCTTCCGGGTCACGCCCTTGGGCCCAAACTGTTTGATTATTATCTGCTGCATTATGTAGAAAAAGGAGCAGGTACGTTCCGTACCGAACTGCACACCTACGAGTTATCCGCAGGGGATTGTTTCCTCATTCATCCCGGGCAACTGGTAAGTTACCAGTCTCACGCCCGCAATCCATGGCAATACCGCTGGATCGCTTTTACGGGCAGCCAGGCTGCCCAGCATGCTGACGAGGCGGGATTCCGCCCGGAGAAGTCCGTTTTTCATGCCGGACCATCCTGTGGAATTTCCGATTGGTTATCCGTGATGCAGGATGCTTTTGCCGAGCGCAAAGAAAGCTCCCATTTCACATCACTGGGTACGTTATATATGATTCTAGCTGAAGCACAGAATCACCTTTCGCAGGGTCAAACCTTAATTCCCGGTGAATCCTCCATCCGACGTACGGTGAAACAGATGATTCAATATATGTCCACTCAATATGCCTATCCTGTCTCCATTGAACAAATGTCAGCGAGTCTTGGTTACAACCGTGCGTATCTATCCCGTATTTTCAAACAGGAAACCGGACTGTCACCGGTCACTTATCTGCTAAAACTTCGGATCGACAAGTCGCGCCAACTCCTGAGAGAACGTCCGGATCTGTCCATCGAACAGGTATCTGCATCGGTCGGACTGCCAGACGCGCTGTACTTCTCCAAACAGTTCAAACGATTTCACGGTGAAGCGCCCAGCTTGTATCGAGAGAAAATACTGTCCCGCCCACTACATCAGGGGTTACAGCAGAATGCTCAACAAAACAAACGGTGAGCAACATAACGGACGGAACCACGGACGACAAAAAAGGTGCATTCCGCCATTATGGCTAAGATGCACCTTTTGCACTTTATTTATTTGTCATCAGGCTCCGGAGACAGGATGGATTCAATCCGTTCCAATTCCTCTGTAGAGAAATCCAGCTGACTGAGCGCAGCCACATTCTCTTCAATCTGGGAAGGACGACTTGCGCCAATCAACGCGGATGTTACCCTGCCATTACGCAGCACCCATGAGAGTGAAAATTGGGCCAAACTCTGACCACGGGCTGCTGCAATCTGGTTCAGCGCCCGTACTTTGCGGAGCGTCTCTGGAGAAATGTTGTTTTCATTCAGGAATACCGATGGTCCTTTGGCACGTGAGTCTTCCGGGATACCATTCAAGTATTTGTTCGTGAGCACACCTTGTGCCAATGGACAGAATGCAATACTGCCGGTTCCATACTCATCCAGCACGTCCTGCAAACCATCTTCAATCCAGCGGTCCAGCAGCGAGTATTTCGGTTGATGGATTAACAGGGGTGTACCCAGACTTTTCAAAATTTCGGCAGCCTGTCTTGTCTGCTCTGCGGGATAGTTGGAGATCCCTACATAAAGGGCTTTGCCCGAGCGAACAATATGATCCAGTGCCATCATCGTTTCTTCCAAAGGCGTTTCGGGATCATAACGATGTGAATAGAAAATATCCACATAATCCAGGCCCATACGCTTCAAGCTCTGATTCAGACTGGATACCAGATTTTTGCGTGAACCCCACTCTCCATACGGCCCGGGCCACATATAATAACCCGCTTTGGTGGAGATCACCAGTTCATCACGATAAGGTTTCAGATCCTGGGCCAGTACCTGTCCAAATAACTGCTCTGCTGAACCTGCCGGTGGGCCATAATTGTTGGCAAGGTCAAAATGTGTAATGCCCAGATCAAATGATCGGGTAATCATATTACGGCCATTCTCAGCGTTATTGATACCGCCAAAATTATGCCACAGCCCCAGTGAAATCGCTGGCAGTTTCAAACCTGAACGTCCAACGCGGTTATATTTCATCGTTTCATAGCGAGTATCGCTTGCTACGTAGACCATTATGAATCCCTTCTTTCCCCAGGTTCCGCCTCTTGTGTCCGGTCTATGCCGGAGAATGCGGTTATTCAGTCCATCCGTTCAACCAAGAAGCTGGTCCACATTATTCATTACCTCACCAATCGGCTCTGTAATCAGCAAATCCGCCCTGCGGTCGTAAGCGGTAGGTGTAGCGTTGAGCAGAACGGTATGTTTTCCCTGAAAATACGTAATTAACTGAGCCGCTGGATATACCGTCAGTGAAGTGCCTCCCACGAGTAACAGATCTGCAGAAGACAGTGCATCAATGGAGCGGTACAATGTCGTCTGATCCAGTTCCTCTTCGTACAGCACCACATCCGGCTTGATCACACCACCACATGCGGTACAGCGAGGTACCGTATCTTGGGATTGTATAATATCATTCAGCGTATAAAACTGCTTGCAATCCATGCAGGCATTACGATGAACTGAGCCGTGAAGCTCAAAAACATTGCTGCTGCCTGCCTTCTGATGCAGTCCGTCGATATTTTGCGTGATCACTGCCTGAAGTTTTCCTTCCTGCTCCAGACGGGCCAATAGTCGATGGCACCCATTCGGTTCAGCATCTGGATGAAGCATTTTGCCTCGATAAAAATCATAAAAAATATCGGCGTGTTGATCAAAAAAATGTCGACTTAATAACTCTTCCGGTGGATAAGGCGAATGCTGCTCCGTCTGATACAGACCCGCAGCCGAGCGGAAGTCGGGAATCCCGCTTTCCGTTGAAGTTCCGGCCCCTCCGAAAAAAACAATCCGGGAGCTTGCCTGAATCCAGGCAGCCAGTTGTTCTGTTGCGTTCATCCTCTCTCCTCCTTTTGTTTACTATATAAATTGAACTAAAGAATATTTACACTGGCCACTCCGATGACAGAACAACCTTCCGATCGCTGTTATCCACAGATTTTTTTGATTCCTTTCTAAAGGGAAAAATCCGAGGATAGCATATGCTTCCGAAGTAGCTTTCTTTTAGAAAGCTTTTAGGCGAACGCTCCGTTTCTTCAGGTTATTTCTGTCCTCTCCATTTCGTGTAAATGTTAGTTCAATTTATATAGTTCATTCTGGCTAGGCTAACTTATGAAGTAACGCTTAGCTCATTATAATGACGAATAATGGCATGGGCATCAACCAGATGAGATCCTTGATCTGACTGTGGACAGTAACCAAGCGCATAGGATACGCCTGCGTGCCGCCCCATCTGCATATCCCCATTGCTGTCTCCAATTACGATGGCCTCCGCAGGATCGATATGTAATTCACGGCAAGCCAAGAGTGCTGCTTCTCCATCCGGTTTGCCCTGTGTCACCCGATCACAGCCCACAATGGAGGTGAAAAAGGAACGAATCCCCATCCAATCCAGATGTGTTTCTGCTGCCGCTGTACTGTCTGAAGTGACTACTGCCAGCTGTATGTCTGCTGCCCTGCAACTGTCTAAGAAAGCAAGTAATCCTGGCATCGGTTCAGCCGATTTGCGCTCCCTTACCGATTTCATGGCCACACTTGAAAATTGGCGTATCGTTGTGATCGCTTCATTCCATGGCATGCCTGCTGCATACAGCTGGCCGGCAAGCAATCCCGTACATTCATCCACAGTCGCAATGGCCAGTGGGCCTTGCGGATCATAGCCGACAATATGACCTTCTGCATTATGAATGGTGCCCAGGACGTGCTCCCGTTCAACCGTAAATGAAGCTCCAAGCTCATTCATACGTGATTGTAACTGACTCAGCAACGTCTCTGCCCACGGCCCCCATAGCTGGAGGAATTCCAACAGTGTTCCATCTTTATCGAACAGGATACCTTTACATGGGATCTGCACTCCATGCATTTGAAGCATGGTCATCCGTATCACCTCCATCAAGTTATGCTATACATGCATACAGCCCTTAATGCAGAATAATCAAAATCTATTTGATCGTACTTAACCAAGCCAGTACTGTCTTGACCGTCTGATTCAACTGTTCTTCTCCACTCACTTCCGGCTTGCCATCTCCTTTTTGATGACCATAATCACCGAACTGAGCGTGGTTTCCACCTTCAATGGTGTAGTACACCGTCTCCACGGGCAAATACATACGTCCACTCTGATACTTGGTCATATTCACAACCTCATCTTTAGTACCCAAAATGGTTAAAGCAGGTATTCCCAGTGTCATTACACTCCCTTTTTCATCCGGGTAAGATGCCAAGAAGAAGATCCCATGAAGTGCATCTGGATGTGCTGCTACATAACGTGCAGCCATGGACCCGCCGAGAGAGTGTCCACCCATAACGAATTGTTCGTCTGGATAGGCGGCCAGAATCTCATCTGCCAAGTTTGGCTTAAGCACTGCCAGGTTAACTGGCATCTTGGCAATAATGGTGTGATGACCCGCAGCAGCCAGCTCATGCGCGAGTGGTGCATAACTTTCCGGTTTCACCAGCCCACCAGGGTAGAAAAGTACACTTTTTCCAATCGGTTTATCTGGCACAAAATCAATCCAGTTCTCTTGTTCACTCACCGTCACCCGATTGGCTGTTTCCATGGCTGTTTGAGCTGATTCCTGTGGACCGTATGGTGTGAATAATTTCCACGCAACAAATCCACATCCAATGACAATGAGCGCCAGAAGTACGAGCAGGAATTTCCCGATGCCCCTCTTCTTGCGCCCTGTATTATAACGATTTCTCAACTTTAATCACCTTTCTTCACTTCCGCAGGTGCCGCGGCTCACAGAATTGGGAGCCTTTGTTCATCAGGCTCCCCTTCTCCGAATTGAAAAAATATTATTCTGCCTTGGCCTTGCGGTAAGCATCCATATATTGTTCCGCTTTGCGACGGACATGACTCAGGTCACCCGTCTTCACAGCTTCCGATGTCAAGTCGGAACCAATCCCTACAGCCACTGCTCCACCCTTGATCCAATCCCCCAGATTAGACAAGGATACCCCGCCAGTTGGCATAAAATTCGCCTGCGGCATAGGGCCCTTCATCGTTTTGATAATCGAAGGATCATACAGATTACCCGGGAACAACTTCACAATGTCCACACCGAGTTCCAGTGCGCGTTGAACATCAGCAATCGTCATCACACCAGGCAGAATCGGAATTCGATACAGATTGCAGATCTGAACCGTATCCGGATTCAGGGAAGGTCCAACTACAAACTCGGCACCCGACATGATGGCCGCTCTCGCCGTTTGCGGTTCAAGCACCGTTCCCGCACCAATAATCGCGAATTTCTCTGGATCTTGTGTGTTCCAATGGTATACACGGCTTAATTTTTCAATGGCTTTGAGTGCACTGGGTACTGTCATCGTAATCTCGATAACTTTAATGCCACCCGCAATCGCTTGCTCGGCCATGGCAATGACTTGATCAGCAGAATCTGCACGCAGAACTGCCACAACCCCATTGTCCGTAATCTTTTGCAACAGCTGAAGCTTCTTCATTTCATTCTCTCCCTTGTCAATGTGGTGGTTGTGTATACAAGCCTTACATTTAAGAACGAAGATGAGCCATATATGATTTCAGAGCGACTAGCGCTCAACATGGGCAACGTTGTTCAGCTTGGCCTCGACCTGCCCCCACGTCGGGAGCGCCTCCCAATCGCCAACAGCCTGTATAATCATGGAACCGGTCAAATTGCCGAGACGGGTTGCTTCCTGCGGGGAGTATCCTTTTAATATACCCGATAAAAATCCCGCACAGAAACCATCTCCTGCTCCTACCGTATCCAGAACATAATCCGCCTTAAAGTACGGAACTTCCGTTAGGGTACCATTCGCCAATACGTAGGTCAAATCAGGGCCACCCTTCACGATGCACACAGCATTCATGGCAGATAAACGCTCAAGTACTTTTTGATCATTTTCTTCGTTATATAGAAGTTTCATCTCGTCCAGACCCGGTAAAAAGTAGTCCGCCAGTTCAGCTAAACGCAGTAAAACTGGACGGGCCTCATCCGCAGACCATAATTTGAGACGCAGATTTGGATCAAAACTTACTTTCACCCCTGCCTGTTTGGCAATATGTATGGCAGCCTCTACCGTAGCAAGTCCGGACGGGCTTATCGCTGCCGTTATACCCGTAACGTGCAATATCTTCGCCCCGGCAATATAGTCGGGATCCAGATCATCAGGTGTGATCGCACTTGCAGCAGATAGCTTCCTATAATAATGCACCGAGGCTTTCCCGGAAGCGTTCTCACGAATCATCAAACCAGTCGGCTCGTGATCACTTAACCTTACCCGGGATACATCTACACCTTCACCGCGAATGGCTTTCAGTATCATACTGCCGATCGGATCATTGCCCAAACGTCCAAACCAACCACTGGTATGCCCCAGGCGTGATACGCCAATAGCCAGATTGCTCTCAGCACCCCCGAAAGACTTGTCCAGTGTGGCTGCATATTCCAGCCCTCTTGTATCCTTGGCAGTCAGCAAACCCATACTCTCCCCAAACGTAATAATTTCCGGGCTTGGATAAGGACTCGTTGACATGATTTCTTCCCTCCTTATATTTACATTCCCTCATCTTCTTTTACTATTGTCATCCTCTATGCAACCGTTGTCAATCCCGTTGTGTTCATTTTGTTGTCACAGCTTTGAGAAAAGATAACGCTTACCAATGTGAATTAAATCACAATAGAGAATACACATCCATATTACCCTTATTACAGATGCAAATGACCTTTCAACCAGGATCTATAAGGGGGCTACACCATGAAAAATCAGACACTGATCCGGGATGATCAGGAATCTTTCTTTTACAATCTGCGCTTTATGCTTATCGTCTGTGTCCTTGCTGGCAATGCACTTGAACCACTCATTACACGTTTTGCAGGAGCGGAAGCTCTGTTCCTGTGGATATATACGTTTCACATGCCGCTCTTTGTATGGGTAACCGGGTATTTTGCGACACACTCACTCCAAGGTGCATCTGGGCGAAACGTCCTGAAACAGATTGCACTACAGTACGTACTGTTTCAGTCCTTATACGCATTGATGGACTTTACCGTATTCCATACACCCCATATGCGGCTTTCCTTCTTTGCACCTTACTTGCTGTTATGGTTTCTCGCGAGTCATTTCTGTTGGCGACTGCTGCTTCGTCTGACGATTTCCTGGAAACCGATATATCGGCTGATTGGATCGATTGCGCTCGGTATAATTGCCGGGTATTTGCCCATCGACGGGTTCTGGCTCAGCTTCAGCCGTACGTTTGTATTTCTGCCGTTCTTTGTCATCGGTTATGACTATGGAGCAACCATCCGTTCACATTTATTATCCGGTTGGGGGCGAAAAACCGCAGCCATCCTCTCTGCTGCACTGTTGGTATGGATCGGGTATGGTGGTTTGAATATTTCATCCGGATGGTTACTCGGCAGCATGACGTACGCCGAACTGGGTCACCACGAATGGTATGCCGGCATCTTCCGACTTGGAGTCTACCTATTGGAGATCGCATCGGCAGCACTGTTCTTGGCCTGGGTACCTTCCTTGACTTCCAGACTGACGGACCTTGGACGACGCACACTTTATGTATTCCTGCTGCATGGGTTTCTCGTTCGTCTCGCGATCTGGTCCGGAGTCTACAGTTATATGGGAAGCTCGGCGTATATTCCAGTCATACTTGTCATTGCCGTACTCTTCGCAGTCACCCTGGCTCTGCCGGCTGTACGTCACACGTTCAAACCCTTAATTGAACCGGATATATCCCGATTTTCTTTCCATCGACCTGAGGTGTTTAAACGGTCGGCCTAATGCTCTGACGGATCTCTTCACCATCGATTCTATCCTGCTGTGTTGTTTCAGGCTGGAAATAAGGTGGTAAATTAGGGATACGCGCTACAAAAAACAACTTATCGTTGTAAGGAGTGATTTGTAATGGCACGTCAACCGACGTCAGAACGCAAGATGAGCCGTGAGGAAGCTGGCAGATTAGGTGGTAAAGCCACTTCCAAGAACCATGATCGAAGCTTCTACCAGATGATTGGAAAAAAAGGTGGAGAAGCGACTTCAGATGCCCATGACACTGACTTTTACAAGCAGATTGGTCGCAAGGGCGGCGAAGCAACCTCCGAAACTCATAATAAGGAATTCTATCGTGAGATTGGACGCAAAGGTGGAAGCAACTAATGAATTCCGCTCGCCACATCGAAACATGATCATAGCTTTTCCGCAAAATCAAGAAGTCTAATTCCATGAAAATGGTTTGAGGCTTCTTTCTATTGATTGTAGAAATATGACGACGGTTGTGATAGACTCAATAGAAAAACCGGGTGTTCACGGGTTTAAAGCAGCAAAGAATTTCACAAACTACGGGGAGCTCGACACCGGCATGCCGGTCCTTTTTTTTAGAGTACGGATGAAATTAAACGACAGATGCACTGCCATTTACTTTTCCATTCATGTTGCTCAATATTATATATTTGGGGGGAATACACCATGTCAGCCAAGAAGATGCGTTCCGATATGATCAAAAAAGGTTTTGACCGTGCACCACACCGGAGTTTGCTCCGCGCAGCGGGCGTTAAAGAAGAGGATTTCGGCAAGCCGTTTATTGCCGTATGTAACTCATACATTGATATCGTGCCCGGCCACGTCCACCTTCAGGAGTTCGGTAAAATTGTAAAGGATGCTATTCGTGAAGCCGGTGGCGTTCCATTCGAATTCAACACCATCGGAGTAGATGATGGTATTGCCATGGGACACATTGGTATGCGTTACTCGCTGCCAAGCCGTGACATTATCGCGGATTCCGTGGAAACGGTTGTATCAGCTCACTGGTTCGACGGCATGGTATGTATCCCGAACTGCGATAAAATTACACCCGGCATGATGATGGGTGCACTCCGCTGTAATATCCCTACCGTGTTTGTCAGCGGTGGACCGATGAAAGCCGGTCGTGACAGCAATGGTAAAGCTCTGTCCTTGACCTCTGTATTTGAAGGCGTAGGTGCTTACCAAGCAGGTAAAATCGATGATAAGAGCTTGCTTGAACTTGAACAGTTCGGCTGTCCAACATGTGGATCATGTTCCGGTATGTTTACTGCAAACTCCATGAACTGTCTGGCTGAAGCGATGGGACTGGCTATGCCAGGTAACGGAACCATCCTGGCTGTTGCTCCTGAGCGTCGTGAGTTTGTTAAACAATCTGCTAAACAACTAATGGAACTTATTAAAATGGATCTGAAACCACGTGATATCGTTACTGTAGAAGCAATCGATAACGCGTTTGCACTGGATATGGCGATGGGTGGATCTACGAATACAGTACTGCACACGCTGGCACTGGCTCATGAAGCTGGCATCGAGTATCCAATCGAGCGCATCAATGAAGTAGCTAACCGCGTTCCGCATCTGGCGAAACTTGCACCTGCTTCCGATCTTCACATCGAAGACGTTCACAATGCAGGTGGCGTAAGCGCAGTGCTGAACGAATTGCTCAAGAAACCAGGCGCGATTCACGGTGACTGCATTACCGTAACGGGTAAAACGATCCGTGAGAACGTTGAAGGAAAAGAAATTCAGGATACAAATGTCATTCACCACCTGGATAACCCGCATTCCGAAAAAGGCGGCCTGGCTGTATTGTTTGGTAACCTTGCACCACAAGGCGCTATCATCAAGGTTGGTGCTGTTGATGCTTCGGTTGGCGGATACCACAAAGGTCCTGCCATCTGCTTTGACTCCCAGGAGCAAGCGCTCGAAGGCATTGCTAACGGCAAAGTAAAAGAAGGACATGTTGTTGTTATCCGTTATGAAGGACCAAAAGGCGGACCAGGTATGCCTGAGATGTTGGCTCCTACTTCCCAGATCGTAGGTATGGGGTTGGGTGCTAAAGTCGGTCTGATCACCGATGGACGCTTCTCTGGCGCATCCCGCGGAATCAGTATCGGACATATCTCTCCGGAAGCAGCTGAAGGTGGTCCAATCGCCTTTGTTGAAGAAGGAGACATCATCGAGCTGGATCTGAACAACCGTATCATCGAATTGCACATCAGTGACGAAGAGTTTGAACGTCGTCGCGCTGGTTGGAAAGGCTTTGAACCGAAAGTAAAAACCGGTTACCTGGCTCGTTATTCCAAACTGGTTACCAATGCAAGCAACGGCGGCGTACTGAGTATCTAATTCATTAATAAATAAAGGGTTGCTCTTCTGCCAAATCTGGCGAAGGGCAACCCTTTTCTTTTGCTGGTTGGTGTGATCAGTCCGTTTAGTGCCGCTCTGGCAGTATCTCTTGTTCAATTAACAATGATTCATCTCTGGATTCTTCTACCGTTGCTGCCACCTGCATTGTATGTTGACCGTAACGTTCCAACAGCAGATCCAGCGGCATGGCAATCATCTTGGGTACCAGTTGGTCTGTACGCTGTTTTAGACGTTTGGTTCCTGCCGGGTGGATTACACTTAACAGCAGCTTCAAGTATACTTTGGATGCAGCACTGAACGGTCCAGGAGGCAATTCTTGTATGGTAAATCCGAATTTTTCTGGGCCTCTATTAATCATGCTCACACCGTATATCGCCTTGGCAGAGCGTAACTCAGGTTCGAGTGCCACCATGCGTGCCAGATCCGGCAATTGCTGTTCCATGGTCCGAATCATGCGAATAGCCAAATGCATACTGGAACGTGATGTCACTCCAAGTTCAAACAATTTCTGATTGTCAAAATGCAGTTCGATCACCGGATCTCCATTTTGAATAACATGGCCGTCATTCATCTCCACCCGCGCTCCGTGATATACACGTGATCTGAAGTGCAGCATGGGGTCCTCTGGCGAAGCCGTCCGCAGATGATATACCCAGTGAAACAACTTCTCCCAACCCAGCCACAAGGCCACAACGAGCCGCTTCCATAACTTCAGTGGTGTCTGTAATTGCGTTTTGTTCTGAGATTCGCTCACTGTGATACCTCCCATCAACGTATCGACGCGTACACTTTGCAGCCCAAGCCGTTCAGCTTCCTGCAAGACGACTTCCAGCGCCTGAAGCATCTGCTCCGGCGCGTGTGCATCTGCACCAAGGGTCGTTCCTCGATCATGCAGCAGCATGACCTCTCCGCCTCTTAGTTCCTTCAGCATCCGTTCGGTCAATCTTTGGGCACCCACTCGGCTTCTCCAGTCCTCAAACATGGAAGACCACAGTACAATCTTTCGTTCTTTCTTACTGAAAAAATCAAACAGATTCATAATCCCCCACGGCGGACGATAATAACAAGTCTTCACACCGGTTACTTCATGAATAATCTGACCTGTTCGCTGAATCTGATCACGAACAGTACGCGGCCGCATGAGCCAGTTCGTCTTGTGAATATAATTATGAATGCCAATAAGATGACCCTCGTCATGTATGCGTTGTATGAGTTCAGGATGACTCGCAGCATGTTCTCCAACGACAAAAAATGTGGCTTTTGCTTGATGCTGACGAAGCAGATCGAGCAGTCTTGGCGTATAGTGTGGATCTGGCCCATCGTCAAACGTTAATGCAAATTGTGTATTACTTCTTCCCCGTCGAAATACACGAAAACCAAAAAGCCTGCTGATCAAACTTGGAATAAAGGCGTAAAAAGATGAAAGATACAATAACCACAGTAGAATACTCTGAAGTATCATTGTCATGTTGCAAGCTCCCCACTTCTCCTGCTGAATTACGGTGCACTATGGCACTATCTAAAATAAACCGCCTTTAATTTTATCATAGTTCAGACTTTTCTTGAATCCTGTTTTCCCAAAAAGATAGCTATCGTGTACAATAAATACAATCTAATTATTGCCATCAAAGGAGCCATGTCCATGTTACCGCTTTACAAAAAATACGGGCGAACTGTCTTTGACATCGCATTGCTCATATTAACCGTGTATGTGATCATGTACAGTTTCAGTCAATTATACCAAGTGGCTGCACCAGTCTTTCTATCATTCATCGTGTATTGGATGATTGAACCGCTGGCCAAATTTTTACATCGCAAAGGAATGCCCAAGACGCTTGGAGCCGCCATCTCCGTCTTGTTGTTTCTTGCATTGATTGTCGCTGCCTTTTTTGGTGTGGGCTTAATTATCATTTCACAAATTTCCAATCTGCAAGATAATTTCCCCGTATACATTGAGATGATACAACGTGAATTCACCAATCTGGTGTTATTCATTCAGGACAAGTCAGATGCTCTCCCTGATGGAGTTATGGAAAAAGCGAATGATTATTTTGCAACACTGACCGGATTCCTGTCCAAATGGGTAACTAGCGGCGCGCAATTCGTCGTAGGTTTCCTCAGTTCATTCTCTTCTTTTATTACGAACTTCGGAATTGCGATTATTCTGGCATTTTTCCTGAGTATCGAGATTGAGTCCTGGCGCAAGTTCGCCCGTGCGAAAACGCCCAAAACATTAAAGTTAGCTATTGAATTCATGCGTAATCACGTGTTCAAGACAATCCGCTCGTATCTGAAGGCACAGATGATCATGATGCTCATTACGTTTGTATTGATTTATGCAGGTTTGTTGATTTTGGGAACCTCTAACGCCTTTACCATTGCAGCAGTCTGTGCGGTTTTTGATCTGGTACCATTGCTTGGCGTTCCTGTTGTGTTTATTCCATGGATCGTCTACTTGTTCATTATTGGCAATAGTAGCCTGGCGATTGGCCTGATTGTGATTCTGGCAGTGACGATGCTGACAAGACAATTGCTGGAACCGAAAATATCGGGTAACTCGATTGGTGTATCTTCGGCGTACTTGATGCTTTCGTTTATGCTGATCTCCCTTTCGATCTTTGGCCTGGCTGGTGTCGTGTTATCTCCAGTGCTTCTGATCCTTCTGAAAGAACTGTTACAACAAGGGTACCTGCAAAAGTGGATTCACCTGCCAAAAGATGAATTTGAATCCTCTCCATTGGTCATGGACCCACCGGTTAGTAAGGCCTCAGCGAATTTTGCCGAGTCTACTGTACAACGTCCCGTTTCTGCGAAGGATCATGAGGACTCAGCCAAATAGTCCATCACCTTCCTGAATAGAGCCGTCGCTTGATGTTGGCTGTCAGGAGAGACATTTTGAACAAGAACAGCTACAGCATATTGGGGTTGTTCTACCGGTCCATAACCAATGAACCATTGATTGTTGCGCTTCTCTCCATGTTTTTGTACCTGAGCTGTACCTGATTTCCCTGCAACATGCCACCGTGCACGCTGCAGGGATTTTCCTGTTCCCTCACGTACTACCTTATTCATCCATGATAACAGTTTATGCGCTGTTGCGGGAGCAATCTGTCCTGATGTTGAAGGTGAATCATGCAAGGGCATTTCCAGCATGGTACCACCATCCGCATATCGGATGCGCTTAACGAGACGTGGTGCACTAACCTTTCCATCATGTAACAGTGTAACGATCAGATTGGCAGCTTGCAGCGGTGTGACCAAGACATCGCGCTGGCCGATTGCTGTCTGTATTTTCGCACCTTCATCAGCAGAAGAAACAGTCTCTGTTCTCACACGACCGTGATCCTCATGATCAAAGTGTCGTAACACGGGCATTCCTGCCATCTGCTTCCCCTCCCAGCCAATCGGACGCGCGAGTCCCAGACGATCAGCCGTGTTCTCCAGTTGCTCCATACTAAGCCTGCGCGCCGTTTCCGCGAATACGATGTTGCAAGACTCCGCGAATCCTTGCTCCAGATTCAGGTCTCCATGCCCATGCTCCTTCCAGCAAGACAGCCCATATCTTCCGTACTCACCACCGCAATGGAATTCTTCTCCGCTAGAAACCGCATGATACTCCAAAGCAGCAGCCGCAGTGACAACTTTGAAAATGGAACCCGGTACGGCTCCCTCTACTGCACGATTACCCCAGGCCGATTGCTTGGGGTTCACATGTTGTGGCTGATAGAAAGGGCGGGAGATCATGGCGCGAACATCTGCATTAGCGGCATCTAACACAACCACGGCCCCTTCTTGTAATCCTGATTCTTGCGTCAACTCCTCCAACCCACGCTGTAACTCAGCATCCACTGTGGTTTCTACACGTAAAGGATAATGGCTATTGGCTGGTGCAATGACATGTGGCTGAACATCGGGGATAATCTCTCCACCACCCGAAACCATGCGTGATACAAGCGTAGGGCCAATTCCCCTTAACAGGGGTTCAAGTGTCCTCTCCAGTCCAGCTGCCCCTGATTTCATAGCAAATGGCTGTTTTACTTCATCCTGATGCCCAGTTATAACCTTGGAGGACTCAGGCTGTTCAGACAGATAACCCATCCACTGCATCCCTGTATGCCCCTGAAGATACCTTGTCATCATCGGATAGATGCCAGCTCCTTGCAGCTGCAAACTACGTAGGCGCTCCACCTGAGCAGACGTCAAATGAACAGGCTGATGTGTACCTGCTGTCCAGAAATGAGGTACATTTTCCTGATTCCATTCCTTCTTCAATTGATCCAGATCGGTATGTAATATAGCTGCCAACTGTATCATCTCGGAGCCTTCTAATGTCCCATGCTTGCGTAATGTCTCTAATGGTCCTGCCTGTGGAAAAAGAATCAATCCCCATTGCAGCTTACCAGTCAACGCTTCACCCTTGTAATCCGTAAATTGTCCCCGCCCCGGGTCAAGCATCACCCCGCGTTCACGCTGCAATACAGACATTTCACGTACCGTTCGGTGAAATCCGGGCATCGTCTGATTCACCTGAACAATCTGGACCCAACCCAATCGTAATATAAGCATTCCAAAGACAAGAGTTAGAAGAATACAAGTTATATAGATTCGCCGTTTCGCAAGGAGATACATCCCAATCTCACCTTTTGTCGTTTTGATCATATTATTGCTGATATGACTTGGAATTATCCGGTAAACAAAAAAGAAAACCTGTCCCATGTGCGGGACAGGTTCTCCACATTTCAACCTTGGCTTTTTACACCGTAAAGCGTGACAAGGTTTCTTTCAGTTCAGTAGACACATTCTCCAGTTTGCCAGACAGATTGACCAGCTGGTTACTGATATTTTGCTGTTCACTGCTCAAGGAAGCTACTTCTTGGGACGTTGCAGAAGATTCTTCAGCTACAGCGCTGACATTACTCATTGCTTCAGACAACGTACCTTGAGATTTATTTAAATCTCCAATAGAACCTGTCACCATGCCCAGACGTTCCACAAATGCACCCATCTGTTCCTGTACGGAAGCAAAGATGACGTTGGTGTCTTTAACCGCATCCATCTGTTCCTTGAATAACGGATAAGCTGCAGACAAAGCATCCACGGTCTCATTCATTTCAGTCATGATTTTGTCTGTTATCTCTCCAACCATCTCAATGGATTGTCTGGATTGAGCCGCAAGTTGACGAACCTCATCTGCCACCACCATGAATCCGCGTCCGGCTGCACCGGCACGTGCTGCTTCAATGGTCGCATTCAGGGAAAGGATATTGGTCTGTTTCGTTATGTTTTGCAGTACTTCAAGCACTTTCAGAACAGAGGACGTGCTCTCTTTCAGCGAATCAACCTTATTCACCAGTGCACCAATCATTTCTTCTGTCTTCTGGGTTTTGGTCATCAACTGATTCAGATGTTGTGTTCCTGTCTGACTGGACTTCTCTACATGACGAGCAGAATCACCCATCTGTTCATTAGCAGCGATTACACTCTGCATCTGACGAGAGATATTGTCAGTTAATTCATTACCACGTTCCGCTTCGGTTGCCAAACTGCCTGCACCGCCTGCGATCTCCTCTGTAGCTACGGCGATCTCCGAAGCAGATACAGCCGTTTTCTTGGATGCACTGCTCAGCTCAGAGGCCGTATCCAATACTTCCTGCGCAGAACGATTGGTTTGTTCAACCAGCTTAGTAATCTGCTCCATCATCAGATTGAAGGCGGTCGAGAGCTGACCAATTTCATCCTTGGAGCTATAAGGTGTACGAACTTTAAGATTACCTTTCGCACCTTCCTGCATCAGGTCTTTCAATTTGCCGAGTGGACGAGCGATCATACGCACCATCCAGATCCCGATCAATACGGCAATCCCCGCATCAATCAGCGCCATCCACAAGGTCAGGGTTAGAATGCCCTTTGCATCCTGGACCAAAACAGAGGTAGGTATCATACCAACCAGTTTCCAATTGGATGTATCCATCGTACTGTATACAGCCAGCATTTCCGTAGATTTGCCATCTACCGTATACTCCGTATTCGTGCTACCTGCTGGTTCGGTCAACTCTTTGACAAATGCAAGCTCTGTATCTTGTCCCGTACGATCCGAGATTGAGGATGCAACCACTTTATTATCCGGAGCAATCAGTTGAAGAATAGCTCCTGGCCCCAGATCAAGCGATTTCAATTGTTCCTCCAGAACTTCCAGTTTCAGTTCAATAACCAGAACATACGACTGGGTCGTTCCCTGCAGGTTTTTCATTGAACGTGCAATTTTAAACGTTGGGGTTGAGCCATCTTCCTTGACCTCAGTTGGAAGCCAGCGATAACCGCCCGCCTCAATCAACTCACTGTACCATGCTTCTTGGCGAATGTTGCCCATGGATGAACTGTTACTACCTGTACCCATAATGGACTTTGTATCGTCCGTAGGTACCAAATAAATCGCTTCCATAGATTTATTTGTAAATGCAACATTGGATAATTGCTTGTTGATTGAACTTGAGTTTATGAATGTATCATACGCAGTCAGATTTTGATCTGACATTTTTTGTAGCAAGGACTGCATTTCAGGATCAAAGAAAATCTGTGTGGATGTATCCACAAATCTCTCCAAAATAATGTCCATTTTTTGTTTGGTCTGATCAATGGTCTCCTGATTGGCACGTGAGGCATTTTTCTCTATCGTACCCTTGGCTTTTGAATAGGATAATAGACCTAAACTCACTACAAAAATCATAATTCCCGCAAAAAAGATCAAGAACAGTTTAACCCCTACGGATTTAACCGGATTTGCCTTCTTAATCTGTTGGAAAGAAGAACCTCCAAGGTTTTTCCAATCCCGGTTTTTAAATTGTTTCTTCACCCAATCAGTCTTGATCCAGCCCAGCTTGAGCTTGCTGCGGTCAATCTTAAACAATCTTTTGCCAGTGCCTGTTGTTTTGCTTTTGACTACTTTTTCTTTCTTCACTTTCTGAACCTTCTCAGGATTAACCTGCTCGGCTTTTGTCACTTGCTCCCCACTGTCTTTCTGCTTCTTTTGAACCAATCCCATTCACCTGCCAGTAATTTACTTGTTGGATTTTTCTTTCTCTCCCCTATAAATATGTAGTATTCGACAGCTTTCTTCGTTCCCCTTTCACTTCCCAGAAATATTTTACAACTTTATTCCTATTTTTCTATAAAAAAAAGACCCCCATCTGCCGATAAACGGAGGTCCCCAAGTAAATTTCATAACACTATTTTGTTAAATCATAATACAATATTGACACATCGTAGGTATTTGAGCCTACTTCTTTTTTCTCATCATATCGAAGTACGAAACCGGTTGGTCTACCTTCATTTTAATCAGCTGCAACGGGTGACGAGCAGCATCCAGAACATTGCCTTCTTCATCCTGTATTTCACCGACGACCTGTTTGAAAAAGTGACCTCCCGGACCGAAAAATTCGATTTCCTGTCCTGGTTTGAAGTGATTGCGCTGTTGAATGGTTGCCATTCCTGTTTCAGCATCATACCCCATGACCAAGCCAGCGAAGTCAAAAGGTACAGCCTTTTCTTCCGGTTCATAGATATGATCTTCATGGTCTGGTGTATCATAGAAAAATCCGGTATTCAGCGGGCGATTCGCCGCTTTGTTCATTTCTTCAACCCATTCAGGTTTCAGAACATAATTTTCCGGGTCTGCCATATAGGAATCAATAGCTTGACGGTAGACGTTAACCACAGTTGCCACGTAGTGGATCGATTTCATACGTCCTTCGATCTTGAAACTGTCCACTCCCACATCAATCAACTCGGGAATATGGCCAATCATGCACAGATCCTTTGATCCCATGGAGAATGAATTATCCTGTTCCTCGAACAGGGGAAGCTGGTTCTCACCCAGTTTGAATGTCGCAGGGGCCTTCATCTGCATGTCCTCTTCGCTGACCCACACCGTATCTTCTCTCGCATCCTCGAACAGATCATACTTCCAGCGGCAAGACTGGCAACAGCCGCCCCGGTTGGAGTCCCGATCCGTAAAGTGATTGGAGAGCACACAACGTCCGGAATACGAGGAACACATCGCCCCATGAATAAAGGCTTCAATTTCGATATCCACATTGGCCTTGATCTCTTCAATCTCTTCAAAGCTGGTCTCACGTCCGAGAACAACACGTGGAAGTCCTTCATCTTTCCAGAACTTCACGGCTTGCCAGTTGAGTGTGGATTGTTGAGTACTTAGGTGTACCTCAAGGCCTGGCACAGCACGAAGGGCTACTTCAATGATAGCCGGATCGGCTACGATGATCGCAGAGATCCCCGCATTATAGAGGTTTTGCAGGTATGTTTCGATCCCCTCAACATCCTCATTATGTGCATAGATGTTTGTCGCTACGAACACCTTGGCTCCATACTTTTTGGCAAACTCCACACCTTCACGCATCTCTTCAAAGCTAAAGTTATCCGCGTTGGAACGCAGTCCATAGGCCTGTCCACCGATATATACGGCATCTGCACCGTAATGGATTGCAAATTTCAGTTTTTCCAGATTACCCGCCGGAGCTAGCAGCTCCGGTTTGTCCAGACGGTTACGTTTCCCCGAAAACTTCCGCTGTACCGCCACTGTTTCCATTCTGTTCACCTCGTCTATTAATACACTTGTTCTTTATAGAAAAATCCAAACGACAATTCACGTTCAGGGTCCTGTAACTTCCGCACCTCAGCGAGCCACTCTTCAGAGAACGCATATGCATCAGCATCGGCTACATAACTGTCAATCGCTGTCCGATATGCACGTACAACAGCTTCATTGTAGGTGAGTGATTTTAACATACCTTCAATTTTGAAACTGTGCACACCCGCCTCCATCAACAGATGAAGATCTTCGAGGATACATATATCCTCAGAGCTCATAATGTGTGTACCGTTAATATCCTCGTAGATCGGGAATTTCTCATCCCGACGTTCAGCCTCGATCAGGAACAATCCCCGCTCTTTCCCCAGATGTCCCTCAACCGGCCGCCCTTGATGAGCCATATAACTTTGCACCAGACTGCGCTTGGAATGATAAATATTCGTCATGCCATGCACCTGAACCTGAGCTTCCACTTTCAGAAAAGGGACCATTTCCGTCAACTCGTCCATATTCAACTCACGGGCAAGCACAACACGACTAGCTCCCTTGGTTCCCCAATAGTTGGCCGTCGCATAGTTCGTTGAAGTCATCTCCGCATTCCAGTGCAGCTTCACATGTGGCGCGTATTCCTTCATGGTAGCCAGCACGGATGGATCATTAAACTCCACACCATCAATACCGATTCTGCCAAGTGCTTGGACATATTCAGGCAATTCTTTCAACAGTTCGTTGGACATCAGATTAGTCATGGATACATACACACGCGCCTGATGTTTGGCTGCAATGGCAACCACCTCTGCTGTCTCTTCCACGCTAAAGCTGCCTGGAAGACGCATGCCGAATCGATCATCTCCAATGACCAGAGCATCTGCTCCCGCTTGGAGAAGCACTTCTGCCTCTTTCACATTCGCTGCTGTAACGAGCAGTTCATGTTTCTTACTCATATAATCCCCTCCGCTTATTGCGCAGCCTTACTTTTGGCTATATTTTGCTGGTGTTCCTTATACGTTTTGGCAAATAGATGTCCAGACGAGCCATCCTTTTTTGTCACATAGAACAGATACTCCGAAGCTTCCGGATTTAGCGCTGCCTCAATGGACGGAAGACTTGGACTGGCAATTGGACCTGGTGGCAAGCCTTTGTTCAGATACGTATTATAGGGACTTTTCACCTTTAGATCCTTGAAAAACAATCGCTCCTTCGGTCTGTCGAGCAGATATTGCACGGTAGCATCAATCTCCAACTTCATATCCTGATTGATCCGATTGTAGATTACACCTGCAACCAGAGCACGTTCCTCGTCCACTACAACTTCTTTCTCCACGAGTGACGCAATCGTCAGCAGTTCATGCAGGGAAAGGTTCTTTTCCTGGAGCTTGGCTTTCAAATCAGGAATGGAATTAATCTTGGTCTGGAATTCTTCCAGCATCCGTTGCATCACATCATGCGTGGAACTTCCCTTTTTCAGCTCATACGTCTCCGGGAACAGATACCCTTCCAATACGTAGCGAAGTTCTTCATCCACTGGAATATCTTTGATGATATCTACATCAAAGGCCGAAGGATCATTGGCCAGCTTGATGAATTCATCCCGATCTACAACATGCTCATAAGAAAGCTTACCCGCCATTTGCAGAACGTTATAACCCTCCGGAATCGTAAATTTCACCATTTCTTCCGGTACAACTTCGCCACTCCTCAGCTTGCTAACAATCTCATCATATGTCACGCCAGGATTCATTGAATATGTACCCGCCATGAAATTAGAACCTAGTTTCTTCCACTTTAAATACCCTTTGAAGGTTAACCCGCTTCGGATGAGGCCTTCTTCTTGAAGCTGATCCGCGATTTTCGAAGTTCCCGATCCGCTCTTAATCTCGAATACGACCGGTTCTGTAGAAACTTCCACAGGACGCATCATACTCCACACGTAACCGCCTGCGCCTCCGACAAGAACTACAATGATAAGCAGTATGACTACAATTGCTTTCCCTTTCAAAAAAGAAACAACTCCTTTACACAACCAAAAAGAGCGGACTTCTCCGCCCTCCCGGTTTCTTCAATTTGAAGCTGATTTAATCTTCGTCAATGGGGAGTGTACACTCATCATACAGTTCCGAGATGTTCTCCCACTCATCATCATCGTCGATCGTAACTAACTCTGGCATGATCTGGTCTTCACTTCCAGGTGATACCCGCAGAAGTTCAACCTCGTCATAAGGTCGCAACGAACTGCGGAGCACCGCGTACTGCTGACCGTTCACTTCGAACTCAGCCAACAAGTCATACGGTTGTGATTTACCGTTCTCTTCCTCGAGCTCAACATGAGCACCGAATGCCAGACGCAGTGAATCTGTCCATTTCAGGTCTTTGCGGCTATATTCCGTCATTTAGTTCGCTTCCTCTTCATCTTCAGCAAGAAATGTATTAAACGTCTCCTCAACGATATCCCATTCGGCATCATCTTGGATGACGAAAAGTTTAATATCGTCGCCCTCTTCTTCATAACGGAATGCATATACATCCGTTTCGCCATCTTCAGGTTCAACCGGAGCAACCATCATGTACTTGGCCTCCGAACCATCTACTTCAAACTTCATGATGACTTCGAATTCCTCTTCATTACCCTCGTCATCCGCAATGTAAATAATTTCCGCTTCTTCTTCCATACCCAGTTGATCTTCAGCCATTGTTGATCCCCCTCACCTTCTACTATTGGCATCCAAATAATTTTGCAAAATCAAGCTTGCGGCCATTTTGTCCACAACCTGTTTGCGTTTTTTCCGACTGACATCCGCTTCAATCAGCGTACGTTCTGCTGCCATGGTTGTCAGCCGTTCATCCCAAAGGTGAACAGGTAAATTCAGTTCATCCCGCAGGCGATCGGCAAAAGCAATGCATATCTCACCGCGCGGTCCTACGGTGCCGTTCATGTTTTTGGGAAGTCCGACTACGATCTCACTAATCTCATGCTCACGCACAAGTTCGGCAATCCGAGCGAACTCGCCTTCATCACGGCGGCGTTCTAGCACTTCCAATCCCTGGGCAGTCCAACCGAAGGCGTCACTCGCGGCAACTCCGATTCTTCGGTCCCCATAGTCCAAACCTAATATTTTCATCCATGCTCTCCCATCCTGGGGCCTGCTCAGGTCGATTACAAATAATCGCCTTCTCAAGCTTCAGGCTGTCTTCTGTCGGTTCATTTCCCGCTGCCTGCAAGGCTGCAACACAGCGGAAGCGGCGTACATTACCGGTGATTGGCCAGATAGGAACGTACAAGCTCTTCAATCAGCTCATCGCGCTCCTTTTTACGGACCAGACTACGTGCGTTGTTGTGACGAGGAATGTATGCCGGGTCTCCAGAAATCAGATACCCAACAATCTGGTTGATCGGATTATACTCCTTATCGACCAATGCATCATATACCGTGAGAAGAATCTCTTTGGATGATGCTTCCTGTTCGTCACCTTTCACATTAAATTTAACCGTCTTATCCATGGAGTCCATTGATGACACCTCGCTCCTGCATGAACATGGGGACCATGTCCTGCCGAATTGATTTCTGTTTATATAATAACATATTCTGACTGCCACAAGTAAACAAAGGATAAGGCAATTGTGTTTTTTGCTTGTCCTTTACTGGCTAACCAGCGAAACCGCCAGTTTCAGCGCTTCATCCAGCTTGGTCGCATCCTTACCTCCGGCTTGCGCCATATCTGGACGTCCACCACCGCCACCGCCGCATACTGCTGCGACTTCTTTGACGATTTTACCAGCGTGTAGTCCTTGTTTTACTTGTTCAGCAGGTACAGCTACAACAAAATTCACTTTGCCGTCCGCTGGAGCACCCAATACGAGTACCGCGTTAGGCAATTTTACTTTCAACTCATCTGCCACTGTACGCAGCGCATCCATGTTCGGAGCATCTACGCGTGCTGCCAGCAATTGTGTATTTCCTGCTTGTACCACTTGATCCGTCAATTGACCCGCTTCCATGGCACTCAGCTTGCTTTGCAGGGATTCAGTCTCTCTGGCTGCTTCTTTCAGTTGTTGGTTCAGACCTTCAATCCGTTTAGGTACATCAGCCACATTGGCTTTGAGCAGTGCTGCTGATTGTTTGAGCAGTTCCAACTGGCTTTCCACATACAGATATGCGCCGCGGCCAGTTACAGCTTCGATCCGGCGTACGCCGGAGCCAATTCCGCTCTCGCTCACCAGTTTGAAGATTCCGATCTCTGAAGTATTATTTACGTGACAGCCGCCACAAAGTTCCAAACTGTAGTCTCCGACTTGAACGACACGCACAATATCTCCATATTTTTCACCAAACAGGGCCATCGCACCCATTTCTTTGGCTTCATCAATAGCTTTCAGCTCGATGTTCACGTTCAGACGATTCCAGATCTGTTCGTTCACCTGACGCTCAATCTCTGTCAACTCTTCCGGCGTAATGCTGCCGAAGTGAGAGAAGTCAAACCGCAGACGCTGTGGCTCAACGAGCGATCCCGCCTGATTTACGTGAGTTCCGAGCACATCTTTGAGTGCTTTGTGCAGCAAATGGGTAGCTGTATGGTTTTTGATAATGTCACCACGTTTGGCTGCATCTACTTCAGCACGGATAACTTCACCCACACGCAATTCACCGGACTCTACCGTCACCAGATGAACGTGTTGTCCCTGCGGAGCTTTGAACAAACCTTGTACTTTTGCTGTTACACCAGCACCTCGCAGCAAGCCCTGATCACTCACTTGACCGCCACTTTCCGCGTAGAACGGAGTTTTGTCCAGAACAACCTGACACGTTTGTCCTTCGCCTACAGATTCAACAAGGGCGTCACCAGCTACGATGGCTACCACTTTTGCTTCCGTCAACAGGTCAGTATAACCAACAAACTCACTTTTAACCTCCAGGTCAGCAAGTGGTCCGCCTTGAACTTTCATGCTCTCGTTCTCTTGACGCCCAGCACGTCCAAGCTCACGCTGTTTCTGCATGGAAGCATCAAAACCTTCACGGTCCACAGTCAGACCATGCTCTGCTGCATAATCTTCTGTCAGGTCAAACGGGAAACCGTACGTATCATACAGTTTGAAAGCTTCAGGTCCGCTAATAACTGTGCGTCCTTCGGATTTGGCTGTGCCGCTGATATCAGCCAGAATAGCCAGACCATCTGTGAGTGTTTCGTGGAAACGCTCTTCCTCGGTTTTGATCACTTTAGCGATGAACTCCTGTTTGTCTACTACCTCAGGGTAGTACATGCCCATTACTTCACCAACGGTTGTTGTCAGTTCATACAGGAATGGACGGTCAAGTCCAAGTACTTTTCCATAACGAACTGCACGGCGAAGCAAGCGACGGATGACATATCCGCGTCCTTCATTACTTGGCAGAACGCCATCACCTACTGCAAAAGCAACCGTACGGATATGATCGGCAATGACTTTCAGTGCAACATCAATCTCGACGCTGTCGTTATATTTCACACCCGCAAGAGCAGCTGTTCTCTGAATCATAGGTTGGAACAGGTCTGTGTCGAAGTTGGAATCCACATTTTGCAGAATGGAAGCAAAACGCTCCAAACCTGCACCTGTATCAATGTTTTTGTTAGGAAGCGGTGTGTAGCTACCATCTTTGTTATGGTTGAACTGGGAGAATACCAGGTTCCATACTTCCAGATAACGTTCGTTTTCCCCACCTGGATACATTTCAGGATCACTCATGTCGTTTCCGTAAGCTTCGCCGCGGTCATAGAAGATCTCGGTACAAGGTCCACATGGGCCTTCGCCGATATCCCAGAAGTTTTCATCCAATTTAATGATACGCTCAGCAGGCAGTCCTACTTTTTCGTTCCACAGTTTGAAAGCTTCTTCATCTTCTGGATATACCGTTACGGAAAGACGTTCCGGATCGAATCCGATCCACTCTTTGCTGGTCAAGAATTCCCACGCCCATGTTACGGTCTCTTCCTTGAAGTAATCTCCAATAGAGAAGTTGCCGAGCATTTCGAAGAACGTATGGTGACGACGGGTTTTACCAACATTCTCGATATCATTGGTACGGATACATTTTTGGGAGTTCGCAAGGCGCGGGTTCTCTGGCTTCTCACGTCCGTCAAAATAAGGTTTGAGCGGTGCCATACCCGCATTGATCCACAGAAGGGAAGGATCGTTGTGAGGCACGAGCGATGCGCTCGGCTCGATTTTGTGACCTTTACTTGCAAAAAATTCTATCCATTTGGACCGGATTTCACTGGCTTTCATACTGGATGCCCCCATTAAATTATAATAGTCCGTTGCGTATTCGCTCCGGTTGGTCAACATTTTTTTTTGTAAAAATAAACACAAAAAACGCCCCTGAATAATCAGGGACGATGTTATCGCGGTACCACCCTGGTTATTGCTGTTTATCCCTTGCTGCCCGGACAAACAAACAATCTCCTCGTTCATGCGAAATAACGGTCGCTCCCGGCAGGGTTGTCCTGCACTCCGAAATTAGCTTTCCGCCGCATCATCTTTCAAGACTCTTCCAGCCATCAGTTCAGGCTCACCCTGATCCGATGAAGTCTATTCTCTGAGGAAAGGAACCCTCGGCGTACTTTATTTCATCATCGATTTCATGTTCTCAACATACACACTCATTATATCGATAGCACAAGCGGGTGTCAACGCGGCCTCGTTGATGTTTTACCCCTGCTATTTAGTCGGTCCTTCGTTTGATGTAATAGGCAAAAAAGTGTTGCACAATCACCTTCAGCACGGCAAAAACAGGTACTGCCAGAATTAAACCTACAATGCCTGCCAATTCACCTCCGACGAGCAGTGCAAATATAATCGACAGTGGATGCAGATGCAACGTACGTCCCACCACCTGAGGAGAAATAACGTTGCTCTCCAACACTTGGCACAGTGTGTTCACAATGACAACAAGTAGCACCATTTTGAACGATACGGTTGATGCCATGACCACAGCAGGAGCAGCTCCAAGGAACGGCCCCAAGTAGGGTACAATGTTAAACACAGCTACAATGCTTGCAAGCAGCAGGGCATACGGCATATCAATGACGATATAACCAATGTAGGCAAAAATACCAACAATGACACAGACAATAAACTGTCCCCGAATGTAGTTCCCCAGTGCAGTATCGATCTCTTTCATCACCGAGACAATCGCTTTACGACGTGAACGCGGAAGATACGCCACAATGGTGCGCTCAAACACCTCAAAGTCTTTTAACATATAAAAGATCAGAAATGGCACGATAAACACATTGAATAACACATTAATCGTGGCCCCGATATTGTCCATGAGCACAGTAATTCCCTGAGTTAGTCGATCCTCCATCTGAAAAAACCAACTGTTCATGCCTGTTCGCACACTTGGCGGCATTAATTTGTGATCCATATTGTTCATCAGGCTCTGGGCACGCATGGACAGTTCCGGCATATGCTCGTTGAGTTCCCCCAGCTGTTCAATCAATACCGGAATGACATTCATCAGAATGACACCGAGGCAGGTCAGGAAAAAGGCATATATGAGTAGTACCGCAATCGTACGCGGCACCTTGCGCCCTCCCAGCATGCTGACAATCGGATTGAGTACATAGGATATAATAAGGGCTACGATAAAGGGTGCCAGCACTGTTTTCAGGAACGCATATATGTGAAGCAGTAAAGGCCGCAGCAGCCAGATAAAATATAAAATGATCAATCCGAGCAGCAGCCAGATCGCGTAACGGAACAGCTTGTTTTTGGTTAATTGCTCCACTTGCATCTCTCCTTTTGGACTGGCTCTGAGAGTCAGTATATGTAGGAAAGGTAATATTTATTAACACAGCCCAGAAGTGGAAAGGAGCAATCCGAACATTTTTTCTTAAATCCAAAAAACGCCCCCTTCATCAGAGAAGGAAGCGCATTTTGCTGCACGGGTTAGCATATAATCAACCATACACCAGCCGAACCACTATGTAACCGCATCTATATACATCTGCCAACAATTATCGACAGCCTCCCAGGACAGACATTGTCATGAAATCGCATATAGAGGAAGTTATCCTGCTTATTAAGAAGAAGCGTGAAGATGAGGGAAGTCTTGTGGCAGCTCGTCCCCGAAAAACAAATCATCCAGAGAACTCAGCGTACCGTCTTCTTCCACCTGATATACAGACATTTTCTCACCGTTCACCGTTAATTCGATAAAGCATCCCCAGCAATAAAACTGGTGGGAACCAATTTTCCCGATATCTTTGGAACTACAGTTTGGACATTTCATATTCATTCACCTATCCATTAACAGAATGAATGGCATTTTCCAAGCGTTGTTCACTCAGCGACGGCACCATAATGGCACTTTCCCCGATGGACATATCGCTTGTACATGGCAGCCATTTGCGGCCCTCGATCAGATCGGACACAAAACCGTCCGTAATTTCAATCCCTATTATTGTATTTCCCAACTCTTGGTCAAAATAAACATCGGAGACACGCCCAAGCAGCAAACCTTCTTCGGTGAGCACGGACATCTCCTTCAATTTAGACCGACCGAGGAGGTACGTGTATTTTATGTCGTCGGCTCCCGTCTTGCGGACAGCCTGTTGATTACGGATCATGACGGCATCTTCGCCGTAGGCAACGATATCTTGCCACTGCACGATTTTGACATGATTGGTAAACAGACCTTTGTTCTCAAGCTCAATGCCTTCGATCTCCCAATCATCATTCACAATGAAATCCTGGATTTTACCGACCTGCTTCCCGTCCTCAACATCAAAAACGGCAAGTCCGATCATTTCCTGAAGCTTCATCGCTGGGTCCCCCTCATCTTCTTATCATTAAATAGGCGCGGCGCTATTGCTAGGTATGCCCAAAGTTGATGAGTGGCAATCAGACGCCGATCATCAAAACCGCTTCTATCCAACCGATGAAATGGAACTTCTTCCCTCCTTCTGTTCCATGTGTAAAGTTCCCCTTAGGGTCTATTACGCAGTCGTCCAAGAATGGTTCCAATTTTTTCGGCGGTTATCATGATTTCTTCCGTAGTATTACCCAATCCCCAGCTAAATCGAATCGCAGAGTGTAAAAATGTTTCAGGCAATTTCATCGCTTTCAGCACATGAGAGACTTCAAGTGAACCGGAAGTGCAGGCAGAACCGCTTGCAACAGCAATCCCTTCCATATCCAGATTCATTAACATCGTCTCTGTGGACACTTCGGGAAAGCTGATATTCAGGATGTTTGGCAGCGTATGCTCCAGGTGTCCATTCACGTGAAAGTGCTCCGTCCCCACATGAATTTCAAGCTGTTCCAACAAAAGTTTACGCAATTCCGAATCATGCTGACGATGCGCCTCCGTCTGTGCTGATGCAATCTTGAGCGCCTCTGCAAATCCGGTAATACCTGCGATATTCTCCGTACCAGCGCGACGCTGACGCTCTTGCAACCCACCGTGAGCTCTTGCTTCCAGCACAATTCCTCGTCGTACATAGAGTGCGCCCACGCCCTGAGGTCCGTTGATTTTATGTGCAGAGAAGCTGATCAGATCCACAGGCAGTTCCTTACAGGAAATATTCTGGCTGCCCAGAGCCTGAACTGCATCGGTATGGAAAAGGATATTATGCTGACGGGCAAGCTCACCCACCTCGCGGATCGGCTGAATCGTGCCTACTTCATTGTTGGCATACATCATGGTGATTAACACCGTATCCGGTCGAATGGCCTCTCGCAACTCATCCAGATTTATTCGTCCATGACGATCAACAGATAGATAGGTTACTTCATAACCTTGCCGCTCTAATTCCTGACAGGTGTGCAAAACAGCATGGTGCTCAATTGCGGTCGTAATGACGTGTTTCCCCTTATCCTGTCTGGATGAGGCTGCTCCAAAGATTGCCAGATTGTCGCTCTCCGTGCCGCCTCCGGTGAATACCAGTTCGTCCGGGAAACAGCCCAAAGACGCCGCAATGACATCCCTTGCTCCGCTGACAGTCCGTTTGGCCTCACGCCCAAAGGCATGGATACTTGATGCATTGCCAAATTGTCCTGTCATGACGTTCATCATCGCTTCTGCGACTTGTGGATGCATAGGTGTCGATGCGGCGTGATCCAAATAAATTCGTTTCATTTATCTTCACCCCGTTATATGTTAAATTTCTATTTGATGGCAAACTGTCAAAATTGGAAACTGAAACGGATGCTCTATTGTCACATCTTCGTGTATAATGTTCTATATCCATTTCAAAAAGGAGAGAGAGACATGAGTGATCCCATTCTCGGGCAGATTCTGAATCAGCTTCAACAAATGGACAAACGATTCGACAGCATTGATGGACATCTTGGAAAAATAGACCACCGGCTTGATGCTATGGAAGAGAGGCTTGGTGCCGTAGAGAGCAGACTAGACACTGTCGATGACAGACTTAATGCTATTGAGGAACAAACTAAAAACATTCCGCTTCTTCATCAAGCTGTTCTGGAAACATTGACCGTTACGAAACGTCTTGACGCTTCCCAATCCGCCTCTGAACGCAAAGTAACTACCGAATTGAATACCCATCAGCACAGCATTGATATTTTGAATCGCCGTCAGTTACGCATGGAAGCTGATATAGAAACCTTAAAAAGTCGCTGATTTACAAGTGATCCAGTTAAGTTCACACTTGACCATCTTGTAAATCCCGCGGCTGAATACATAGCCCTGCTCAATTAAAATAATCTGTAGAAATTGAAGAACAAAGTACCCATTGGCATGTCTAAAGCCCCCAAGTTGGGGGCTTTATTGTGTCTTCTGTGATGCGAATTAGTGACCTTAAATGTAGAACATATAGCTATCTTTTTTGTCCTGATCCTGGAAGGTAATCAGGTCTTTCAGTGTTGTGGAATCCAATACTTCCGCAATCCCGTCACGAATACGCAACCACAGATCACGTTTCGCCGGATCATCTTCCTCCGTGAAGTCTACTGGAGAGATTGGCCCTTCCAGTACACGGATTACATCGCCTGCAGTCAAGGTTGCAGGATCACCCGCAAGGATATAACCGCCGTAAGCACCTCTAATGCTTTTCACCAGTCCTGCATTACGCAGTGGAGCAATCAGTTGCTCCAAGTAATGCTCCGAGAGCTGGTTGCGCTCAGCAATGCTTTTAAGTGATGTAGGGCCTTCGCCTATTCTGGCAGCAAGCTCCATCATGATTGTGAGGCCGTAACGGCCTTTTGTCGATATTTTCAAAGGAGTCACCTCTTTCAATTTTCAGAAACGATTGGAAACTTTATATTTAATCCTATGGTCCATGACCGTATGTTTCACGATCTGTCCACAGCGGAGATGCATTGAGATTAGCATAAACCTTCTAATCCTCCGTATTCCGATCATAACCCTCAGCTAATGTTAACATATCTGCATGCTTTATGGAAAAGAAAGATTGACGATATTCCAAAATGTGCGCCTGTGGTGGACACTATCCAAAATTGGCCGGGTGTATCGTATCTTGAGTCCGGTTATGCTAGAATAAGAAACGAAACACATTTATATATAGAAATGGTGATAACGATGTCCAAAACAATTGAAAATACACGGGTCGTCGTTGGCATGTCCGGAGGTGTCGATTCTTCCGTTACCGCACTGCTGCTGAAAGAGCAAGGGTACGATGTCATCGGCATTTTCATGAAAAACTGGGATGACACCGACGAGTTCGGCCACTGTACCGCTGAAGAAGATTCAGAGGATGTACGCCGTGTATGCGAACAGATCGGCATTCCTTACTACACTGTCAACTTCGAGAAAGAGTATTTTGATAAAGTATTTACCTATTTCCTTGATGAATATAAGTCGGGTCGCACGCCAAATCCGGATGTCATGTGTAATCGTGAAATCAAATTTGGTGAATTCCTGAACAAAGCTCTGGATCTCGGCGCAGATTATGTAGCTACAGGACACTATGCTCGACTGATTGAAGAAGATGGCACCCTCAAGTTGCTGCGTGGTGTGGACAACAATAAGGATCAAACGTATTTCCTTAACGCACTCAATCAGAACCAGCTGTCCAAAGCCATGTTCCCAATTGGTCATCTGCCCAAACCGGAAGTGCGCAAAATCGCAGAAGCGGCTGGTTTGTATACTGCCAAGAAAAAAGACAGTACAGGTGTCTGCTTCATCGGTGAGCGCAATTTCAAAGAGTTCCTGAGTAATTATCTGCCTGCCAAAGGCGGAGACATGGTTGATATCGCAACTGGTGAAGTCAAAGGCCGCCATGACGGTCTGATGTACTACACACTTGGACAGCGCCAAGGTCTGGGCATTGGTGGTTCCGGCAATGGTGAACCCTGGTTCGTTGCAGACAAGAATCTGGAGAAGAATCAACTGCTTGTTGTTCAGGGCGATGCCCATGCAAGCCTGTACTCCACTGGTCTTACCGCAACGGGTGTGAACTGGATTGCTGGTGCAGAGCACATGCCTAATGTGCCATACCGTTGTACTGCCAAATTCCGCTATCGTCAGCCGGATCAAGGTGTAACATTGACTTGGCAAGAAGATGGAAGTGTCGATGTACAATTTGACCAGCAGCAAAAAGCCATCACGCCAGGACAAGCCGTTGTTTTCTACGACGGAGAGGTCTGCCTGGGTGGGGGTACGATCGATCAGGTGCAAAAAGTACCTGTACCCGCAATGCAATAATAGAGCTTGTCCATTAAAATGCGGATTATACACAATACCGTGTATCCCTATAAAAAAAGCCGTCTTTCATGTATACCATGAAGGATGGCTTTTTTCCTGCTTTTTTTTGCAAAAAAATAAAAAATAGTTCGTTATGCAGTCAACCAGACTCCTGCCCAGGCGGCCAACACCCCAACTAGAACCGAACTGACAACGTAGAGCGCCGCGCTTGCGTATCGTTGTCGACCCATAAGTCCTAACGTTTCATAACCAAAGGTAGAGAACGTGGTGTACGCACCGCAAAATCCGGTTCCCCAGATCACCCAGATTCCATCTGAGATCATTGCAGATTGATGCCACCCGTATAACAGCCCAAGCAGCAGTGAACCACTGACGTTGATGATCCATGTTCCCCATGGAAAAGCCGTTCCCAGCAAGCCAGAGACCCATTTTCCCAGACTATAACGCAGTACCGCACCCAGCACACCTGCAAAACCAATCCACAGGATCATGAGGCATCACCCTCTTGTCTTTGTGCTGCCAACATACGCTGTCCAAGGCTCATACCCAGCGCACAGAGCAACAACCCTGCCAACAGACTTACGATCATATAAATAGCGGCACTGATCCATTCGCCCCCTTCGGATAAACGAACAATATCCAGTATAAACGTGGAGAATGTCGTAAATGCGCCAGTAAAACCTGTACCAATCGCCAGTCGAAGTTGTGGTGTTATTTTGCCTGGAACAGCTATGGTAAAGAACCAACCCAAAAAAAGGCTGCCCATCGCATTGATTAGCAGCACTGCCCAAGGGAACCCTCCGTGGACAGTTGGTATCGCTAACTGTATGGCATATCGGGTCAATGTACCAAGAAATCCGCCCGCCCCTATATACAAAAGCTCTTTCATGTTGTGTGCATCTCCCGAGTGATCTGTCTGTCTTACAGTTCTCTGCGCCGCTGTTGGTTCAGCCTGATCTTCGATTCGTTGCCCTGCTCCGTTGCCTCATAGAATACTCTCCGTGAGAGCTGCTTTGGCAAATATTCTTGCTTCACGTAATGCCCCGGGTAGTTGTGTGGATATTGATAGCCCTCATGTCCAAGTTTTACAGCACCCGAGTAATGCGTATCTCGCAAGTGAAGCGGAACTTCTGCCGATTTCACCTCATCAATCGCGTTCATGGCTTTGGAAATGGCGGTGTACACCGCATTTGATTTTGGACTTTCGACCGCGAACAGAATCGCTTGTGCAATGTTCAGCTTGGCTTCGGGCCAGCCGTTATTTCGGTACGCATCAAGTGCTCCAATCGCCTGAGTCATGGCTTGCGGGTTCGCAAGTCCAATATCTTCACTGCTTGCTGCAATCAGGCGCCGAATGAAGGTCATCGGGTCCATGCCGAGCTTCTCCACCGCGTATAGAAACCAGAACAGCGCCGCATCACTGGAACCCCGAATACTTTTGTGAAATGCAGACAGCACATCATACTGTGTGGATTCATCCGCCTTAACAATCGGTCGCCGAATAGACTCTTCTGCCACACCAAGCGTAATATGAATGGACCCATCCTTCTCCGGTGGCGTCGTCAACGCAGCCAGTTCAAGCGCATTAAGCGCACGCCGAATATCCCCGTTGGCCATCGTGGCAATATGTTCAAGCGCCTCATCGTCCGCCTGCAGCTCCATGAACCCCAGACCTTTGTCCGCATCACTCAATGCTCTGCGCATTGCAATTAGGGAATGATCCTTATTTAGCGATTCTAGCTGGAACAGAGTGGAACGGCTCATCAAGGCTCCATTGACATAATGAAAGGGATTCTCTGTTGTTGCGCCGATAAAAATAATCGTGCCCTTCTCTACCGCTGGCAATAGCGCATCCTGACGTGAACTGTTAAACCGATGTACCTCGTCGAGGAACAAAATGGTTTTCGTTCCATACAGCTGTTTGTTCGTTTGGGCCTGTTCGATGACTTCACGCACATCCTTGACGGAAGCTTCCACTGCATTCAGACGTACGAACTGTCCTTGCGTTTGCTGAGAAATAATATGTGCCAAGGTAGTCTTGCCACATCCCGGCGGGCCGTATAACAAGATGGACGAAATCTGATCAGCCTCGATGGCGCGCCGGAGTAATTTCCCTGGTCCAATAATATGTTCCTGTCCAATATATTCATCCAGATGCTCTGGCCGCATGCGGTCCGCGAGCAATCTAGCTTGTGGTTTTGAGTCCTGTTGAAACGAAAATAAATCCATTGCTCATCACTTCCTTAACGGATTGCCTTGCCTTGATTACAATTACACTTCTGATGGTTCTCCACTCTCTATCATATCATACTCTCGCGGTAACATAGCCATAAATGCATGAAGTGCACTGCTGACAAAGGCATCCTTGCGAGTAATAAAATGAGTCATCATGCGATTCATACCTACGGGGAGTGTATGCGTGCGTAATAATCCATTTTTGATCTGATGCCTAATCACAATCTCTGGTAATAAGGAAATTCCCATGCCGGACGTAACCCCACTAATAATCGCTTCAAGGGTTCCGAATTCCATAATTACTGGGCGGGTAACACCACCCACCTCTAACCATTCCTCCAAAACCTGACGATAGGAACACCCCATGCTGTAGACAAGAATGGGTTTACTCTTAAGATCTTCATCCGTAGGACCCATACCAGAATAAACAACAAATAGTTCCTCATCAAATACGGGAATAGAAACGATGTCGGGATGATCACAGGGACAACCAATGAAAGCCCCTTCCAATTCATACCCAATAACCTGATCCATAAGCATCTGCGAATTGCCAGTAACCAGTGACAAGGAGACATCTGGATACTGTTTATAATATCTGACGAAAAGTTCAGGTAGTCGCACGGCCGCTGAGGTTTGTGTAGACCCTATTCGCATTGGACCCGATGGTGTGCTCTTCGCCCGAAGCGCCTTGGAAGCATCATTCAGCAAACCAATAATTTTATCTGCATAGGTCAGCAGCATCTCTCCGGCTGGAGATAACGTCATGCCTCGGTTATGACGAATGAACAACGTTGTACCTACTTCTGCTTCCAGATGCCGGATTCGTGCCGTTACGTTGGATTGAACATACCCCAGTTTAGAAGCAGCTTTGGTCAGATTCCCTTCCTGTGCAACACACTGAAATATTCTAAGATCCCCGCTCTCCATGGTCCCCCCACTCTGACATCATTCAAAATGATATCGGCTTCATTACCAATCATTATACTTCATGTGTAAACCGAACTACAATTCATGTAGATCCCAAACCAGTCATCTGACTGGTTGATGATAAGGAGTGTTCAGCATGACATACTGGAAAAATAGAGTTGCTCTAATCACAGGTGGTGGAACAGGTATAGGTCGTGCTGTAAGTGAGATGCTCGCTGAACGCGGAGCCTTGGTCGCTGTCAACTATTCCCGCTCACAAGATGCAGCAAGAGAGACTGTTCAACACATTTTGGATACAGGAGGCCATGCATTCGCCGTTCAAGCTAATGTTGCCAATGATCTTGATGTCCGGCGGATGTTCACTACAATAACTGAAACCTATGGCCCGATCACTGCCCTTGTAAATAACGCCGGAATCACACACCATATCCCCATGCACGATCTGGAGTCTGTTACAGATGACATTTGGAATGAGCTGGTTGATGTGAATGTGAAAGGCATGTTTCATTGCGCTCGTGCAGTGACGGAAGGTATGAGACAGGCTGGCGGTGGCTCTATCGTGAATTTGGGCAGTATCGCAGGCAGTACGGGTTCGGGCTCCTCTCTCCCATACGCCGTCTCCAAAGCGGCAGTTCACGGTCTAACTTTATCACTTGCGCACGCACTCTCACCACACATTCGGGTGAATGCTATCGTCCCTGGCGCAGTTGCTACAAGGTGGTGGGCTGGAAATGAGGAGCGAATGTATCGTCTTGGTGGAGAAGTGTTATTACAGCATATTGCCTCACCTGAAGATATCGCACACATGATCTGTGCTGCGCTGGAACAGCAATCCATGACCGGGCAACTAATTACTGTAGATAGCGGACAGACGTTATGAGCTCCAGTCATGATAAAGATACCCGGATTATACAACCCTTGAAGTATACAATTTTGATCATTTTGACAACGCTAATCATGGGTACTTCTTTTCCAGTTGGCAAGATCGGCATGTTATATGCCCCACCTTTCCTGCTCATGGGCATACGTTATATACTGGCAGGTGGCTTGATGGCCTTGTTCCTTCGTAAACGTCCTTTGCCTACTGGATGGCAGTCTTGGTTGAAAATAATCCTCATTGGTCTGTTCCAATCCGCAGGAGTGATGGGCTGCGCCTACTACAGCATGAACTGGATTACATCCGGTGAATCCGCCATTATTACGTTTACCAATCCGCTACTGGTCATTATCCTCAGTGCTCTCTTATATAGAGTGACCTACCGTTTTAGTCAGTGGATCGGTGTTATACTCGGTTTCATCGGGATAATGTTAACTTTTGGATGGCAGATGAGCTTTAGCCCCGGAACCTGGATTGGATTTGGTGGAGCGATCTCCTTTGCCGTTTCCACATTGCTCATCAAACGCTGGGGCAATGGCTACGATACTTTTGTCTTAACAGCCTATCAGATGCTCGCGGGAGGTGCTGCGCTTCTTCTGCTGAGCGTATGGACTGAACAGCCTCACTTTATAATGAATACCACCTCGGTTATGGCGCTGCTCTGGTTAACGCTTGTTTGCTCCATCATCCAGTTCTCACTCTGGTTTTATTTGCTGCAGAATAGTGACCCCCGCCCAAACCAGTTCGTATCTGTTTCTGGCACCGTTCTTTGGTGTATTATCGAGTTGGATTTTACTAGGAGAACACGTTCAATGGTTTGCATTAGCAGGTGGTTTATTTATTGGTGTTGGCATATTCCTGGTGAACCGTCGCTCATCCAGAATGAGAAATAGCGTAACATAAACTTGAACTCCTCCATCGTCCTTCGTCGGAAGATTAAGCAATTCTCGCACAAAAGCAGAAAAAGGCATGCGCTTATGGGACTTTCCCATGAACGTCATGCCTTTTGTTGTATAAACAAACTTTATCTAACCAAGCTCTGGCCAACCTTGAATGGTTACAGGCTCGCCATCGGGATTATGTGTTGCAGCCGCATAGATCGGCAGTTCACCGTCATGGAACAACCACAATTCGTGCAAGGCCCGTGTACAACCAACGTACAACAGCTTTGCATCACCTGCATTTGGCAAATAATGCTTCTGATCTACGTCTGCCACAATAACGGCATCAAACTCCAACCCTTTAGACAGATAGACCGGTAAAACGGAGTGCCCACCTGTGTACTGCTTTTTGCCACCATCGATCAAGTTTAGATCCCAGCCTGCGGCCTGTAGGTCACGGTGAAGTTCCTCTGCTTCATGCAGTGTACGAGTCAGGATGGAGACCGTTCGGTAGTCTTTGACCGTTAACACCTTCAAAGCCTGCTCCAGACTCGCTGTCCGCCCTTCGCCTCCATAAGCCAACGTCCGAACCGGATCACCACTACGGAAAACAGGAATCGCCGTAATCCCGCTCTTGACGCCACGTTCCAGGATTGTATTGGCATAATCGATAATTTCCATTGTTGAACGATAACTTCGGGTCAATGCAAAGTATGCATTCTGTTCCTCAGGAAATAGAGAACTCATCTCTTCCCACGCATGAACACCACGGTACTCATGAATGCCTTGAGACAAGTCGCCCAGTATAGTGAAGGAATGCCCTTTGACGAACTGATCCAATAACGCCACATGAAAAGGAGAAAAGTCCTGTGCTTCATCAATCACGACATGATCAAACCGCTCCGAACCCTCAATATCATGGACCAATGTATGAATGTATACCAATGCAGGCAGATCCTCTTCACGGACGATATCCTGTTTCAGATCTGCTGCCGTTTGTTTCATTACGCCTTTGGGGATAAGCCCGCTGAACGAGGCTGGCACAGAACCACCCTTTGCAGCTTTAAACAGCTGTTTATATAACGTAAGCGGCTCGTATTGCGGCCATTTTTTGGCATAAGCTTTCTCACGAGTAGATGCTTTTTTCTTACGCTCTTTGCGCACAGCTTCTGGCATCGGTTTCTTAAGTTCCATCTCAATCCAGCGGTGAACCCGCGCCATGACCCGCTCTTTGCGTTTGGCCAGTGGATAATGTTTGTATTCCTCACCGAACCAGTTCTCGATCTCCGTCTTGCTGAGCACCTTACCATCCCATGGACTGAAGTCCATATCCGGTACGGAATCCGCTTCCATGCCCGACAGCCACTCTCGAATAAGCTCCATGAAACGGATCGATCCTTTGTAACGTCCAGGTACATCATCATTCAATTCAGGCCGCGCATCTGGTGTTTCGAACCAGGTGTTCAATGTATCCGACGTATTCGCCAAAGGCATATCCAGCCCCAGCAGGTTCATCGCCCAATCCGGGAATGTCCGCTGCTGGATGTCCCCTACTCCAAGTTCCGGAAGCACATCAGAAATGTAGTCCAGGAACATATGGTTGGGTGCAAAAATAACCATTTTCTCCGCAGATACCTGCTCCTTGTACTGATATAGCAAAAAGGCAAGCCGATGCAGGGCAACCGTTGTTTTCCCGGATCCAGCCACACCTTGAATAATTAATGCGGTATTTCGCGCCGCACGAATAATTAGATCCTGCTCCGCCTGAATCGTCGATACGATATCACGCAGTTTGTTGTCCTTGTTCTCTCCCAGACGATAAACGAGGAATTCATCAGATACCGCTGGTTGGTCGCTGTCACGGTTATATGTATCCGCCACACGTTCCAATATCCGCTGCCGAATGACAACGTTTCGTTTCAGATATACGAGACCTTCGATAAGCCCTTCCGGGGCTTCATACGTAGCGGAGGCTTCCCCTCCCGTAAATGAGTAAAACAGGCTTGCGACAGGAGCACGCCAGTCGATGACGAGCGGATGCTCTCCCACCTCTTCGCGGTCTACGCCGATTTTGCCAATATACAGCGGTTTCCGTGCACCACTGCCCTGTTCTTCGAAATCCAAGCGTCCGAAATAGGGTTGCTGCGCGCTCTTGGACAAGGCGGTGCGGCGCTCTTCGCGTCCAGCTTCCAGCACTTGTTCTGTGAAGTCGTGGCCGGTGTATACCGGAATGTTCTGCAGTCGTTCCAACTGACTGTCCACTTCCTCCATCGTTCGCTCTAACCTGTACTCTTCTTCTTGATAGGCACTTTGAAAGCTGTCTGACATGTTTCAGTTACCTCCTAAGAATATGTTTTGCTCTGCATCGCCAATCACTGACGACGCAAAAGGATACCCACTATATCATATTGATGTGTAAAAAGCTACAGCAACCTGGGAATCTCATAAAAGAAAACCGTTGCTCACGCTCGTACTGAACGAATGAACAACGGTCTTAAGTTGAACTATTTTTGAACCTTATCTTTGAAAAACAGTTATCGATCTAGTTCTGACTTCAATCTTGCCCTTCCTGTGCCACAAACTGTTTCTGCGCTAATTCACGGTATACCGGATGACTGCTGATCAATTCCGCATGAGTTCCTGTTCCGGTAACATGTCCATGCTCCAATACAACAATCTGATCGGAATCCACCACAGTGGACAATCGGTGCGCGATCACGATCGTAGTTCTGCCTTCCATCAGGTTGGATAAAGCCTGTTGTACTTCATACTCTGAGGTACTGTCCAGACTGGATGTCGCTTCATCCAACATAAGAATATCCGGACTGCGCAGTAAGGCACGAGCAATAGCAATCCGCTGACGTTGGCCCCCGGATAACTTGATTCCCCTCTCGCCCACTTCCGTGTCATAGCCCTGTGGCAGCTTGTCGATAAAGTCTGCCGAATACGCCATCTCTGCCGCTGTTCTGATCTCATCCATCGTGACCTCACGGTTTAATCCGTAGGTCATATTATCTCGGATTGAACCCGCCATGAGGGGACTTTCCTGAGACACATACCCGATCTTACTGCGCCAAGAAGACAAAGAATAATCCGTTATCGCTTGTCCCCCATATGAAATATGGCCTGAATCGGGCATATAGAACTGCTCCATCAAAGAGAACAGTGTTGATTTGCCGCTACCGCTGGGACCGACAATGGCTGTCACTTTTTGTGTAGGTACCGTCAGATTGATCCCGTGCAGCACTTCCTCACCTGTGACATAGGAAAAGTGTACATCATGGAATGCAATCGTCTCATTTCCTTTTGGTGCTACCTTAGTGCTGTCATGCGGCTCTTCCTCATCGGCAAGGATAGCTTGTATGCGCTCCGTTGCACCTACAACTTTCTGTAAACGGGAGTATAACGTCGTGAATTGTCCCATTGGCATAATGACCTGGAACAACAGTAATATGAACGCGACCAGTTCACCCGGTGACAGCATGCCAGACGCTACACGCATTCCCCCGACACCCAGAATAACGACCAGTACGGCAGTCATGACAAATGTAAACAAGGGACCGATCAAAGCAAGAATGCGTGCTTCCTGCAAGCCAAAAGCAAACATTTTACGAATCCGGGAATCCCCTGCTTCCACTTCCTGCTTTTCCGTACCGTAGGCTTTGACCAAACGGATCTCGCCAATAACCTGACTGAGCACGGACGTAAGACCTGCCATCTCGTCCTGTTGTTTCTTGGAGATCTTGTACATCTTCTTACCCACAGGCAGAAGAATTAGCAGCGTAAGTGGAACCAAACTCAGAATAATGAGCGACATCACCCAATCCAAGTAGAACAGTAATGCCACACCACCCACAACGGCAACAATGTTGGATACAAAAGACACCAAATAATCTGCGATCAACGTCATGATCTGGCTTGTATCATTTGTAATCCGGCTCATCGTATCGCCTGTCCGATTGCGATCGAAATATGGCATTCGCAGCGACAATACCTTGTTCCACAGCTTGGTGCGAAGCGTCGCGACCACGCGTTGTCCGGCGTAATTCAACATATAAATGCTGATACCCGAAGCAATCGCTTGAATCACAAATGCCCCGAGTAACAATAAAATAACAGATTTGTTCAGTGCCGAAGTGGTAAGTCCATCAATCAAACCTTTGGTCATCAGTGGCACAATCAGTCCGGCCGCCGTTTGAATCAGGGTTAAAATGAGGGCCAGAATCAGGATCAGTTTTGGCGGGTTCGTAGAAGCGATAAGCTTGACGAAATCCTTGAATCCCTTTTTTCCTACCTTCGGTTCATTCTGCCCTGTTTGTTGCTGCTCTTCCATTCCCGTTCCTCCCGTTCTCCATCTGTTCACCAGAGATCATACGTATGAAGTTACATGACGTTGCCTTTTGTTGTTAACACAGCTTTACAAGATACCATGTAACACAAAATTGGCTAAAAAGAGGATGGAAATGCCATACATGACCACAGGTACCTGCTTACCTTGACCTGCTGTCAGCTTCGCTAGTGGATAGGCAATAAACCCAAACGCCATACCGTCCACGATGCTATATGTAAATGGAATCATGACCATGATCAGAAATGCCGGGAATGCCTCTGTAAAGTCACCAAAATCCATATCTTTCACACCTTGCACCATCAGGCCACCAATAATGATCAAAATGGGAGCAATTGCACTGTCCGGAATGTAACCGAGCAGCGGGATGAAGAAAAAAGTAGCCCCAAATAACACGGCTGTAACGAGCGGGGTCAAACCTGTGCGACCGCCTGCGGCAATTCCAGCTGTAGTCTCGGCTGCAGCAACTGGAGGACTACTTCCGAATATACCTGCCAGCACGGTACTAATCGATAGGGCGCGAAGACTTCCTTTGAACCGCTCTGGACGACCAATCATCTGTGTCTGAGCCGTAATTAATCCGATATTTTCGAACACCACAATCAGCAGTAGCAAAAATACTGCGATCCAGAATGCAACATCAGCCAGCTTCATCAAAGACAATTCGCCAAACAACCCACCGTATTGACGCAGCGCATCCATCGCTGATACGGACTCGCCCGGGTTTACTGCTCCAAGTACATAGGCAAGACCTGTCCCGACCAGAATACTGATGAGAAGTCCACCCTGCACGTTACGTATAAATAAAATCAAGGCAATCACCAGTGTAACGCAGGCTGTAATGACGTTCGGATCATTGAAGTGCCCAATCGCGACAAATGTGGTCTGGTGCGCAATAACGATTCCACTTTTTTGTAAACCGATAAATGTCAGAAACAAACCAATCCCGACCGTAATGCCATGCTGCAGATTTTTCGGGATCGCTTCGCTGATCATTTTGTATAGTGACGTAAACGCAACAATGGCAAACAGTATACCTGTAACGGTTACAACGGCCAGCGCTTCTTGCCAGCTTAATTTCATGGAATGTACAAGTGTATACGTGAAAAATGCATTAATCCCCATGCCAGGCACAACGATAATCGGTGATTTTCCGCCAAATGCCATGAGCAAACAGCCTGCAATGGACGTCAGCAGGGTTCCAACCATGGCCGCCTGCAAGGGCATTCCGGCATCGGAAAGAATTGTAGCATTGACCATAACGATATAGACCACGGCAAAATAGGAAATGGCTCCCGCCACAACTTCCTTTTTCCACTGGTCTCCTGGCTCCATGCCAAGACGTCTGGTCATCCATCCGTGTTTCATTTCGTTCTATTCCCCTCTCTCTAGCCGCAAATTCATTATGTATGTATCATCATTTCGCGCAGCAGTGAATATCATACACGGTTTTGACTTTGAAGTACATGACGTAACTCTGACATTTATCTATGAATACAGTTCAGCTATCATAGACGATTGACGTCCCATCCGCTCCTCTCTTGCGAAGTATGATCACACAAAAAAGCGCAGATGCCTTGTCGGCATCCACGCTGTTCTGTTGGCAGCAAGTTACTGCTGCTTGTTCTCTGCAATTTCTAACAAATCCTTAATCGCAACACTGACCATAATCAGTCCAGCTACCGGAGGCACAAATGAGTTACTCGCAGGTGGCTGTTTGGCCTTACGAATTTCCGGAGCATTCTCGGGAACGATTTTCTGTGTTACGTCCTCACGCGGCTTCATCGGTTTTTCAGTCGAGAAGACCACTTTCACGCCTTTTTTGATGCCGTCTTTACGAAGTGTGGTACGCACAACACGGGCAATCGGGTCCATGGTCGTTTTCGAAATATCCGCAACCTGGAATTTCGTTGGATCCATTTTATTCGCCGCACCCATGCTGGAGATCATCGGAATTTTACGTTTCAGGCACTCTTTAATGAGATGGATTTTGTAGATAATCGTGTCGGATGCATCCAGCACATAATCCAGTTCATATTTGAACAATTCCTCATACGTTTCTTCCGTGTAAAACATATTCAGGGCAATCGCATCACATTCCGGATTGATCAGTTTCACACGTTCCACCATCAGATCCGCTTTTTTCTGCCCTACTGTCGTGGTCAGCGCATGAATCTGGCGGTTAATGTTGGTGATGTCCACAACGTCTTTATCAATCAGGATGATGCGACCTACACCGCTGCGGGCAAGAGCTTCTACAGCAATTCCACCTACACCGCCAATACCGAGCACGGCTACTGTACTATTCTTCAATGTGTTCAGACCTTCAGGTCCGATCGCAAGTTCTGTTCTTGAAAATTGATGGAGCATTGAGAATCGATGCCTCCTTATTTCTTTTCCGCTACCGGTTTACGGGCTACACGGATGTGAAGTTGTTCCAATTGAGAATCATCCACTTCGGAAGGTGCATTCATGAGCAGATCCGTTGCACTTGCCGTTTTCGGGAAGGCAATCGTTTCACGCAGATTCGTACGACCCGCCAGCAACATCACAAGACGGTCCAGACCAAAGGCAATACCACCATGCGGTGGAGTTCCATATTCGAATGCTTCCAGCAAGTAGCCGAATTTCTCATTCGCTACTTCTGGTGAGAGTCCAAGGGCAGCAAACATCTTCTCTTGAACATCACGTTTGTAGATACGCATCGAACCACCACCTACTTCATAACCATTGAGAACAAGGTCATAGGCTTGAGCGCGGATTGCACCCGGATCAGTGTCAAAGAGATGTACATCTTCATCTTTTGGACGTGTGAACGGATGGTGTTCTGCCACATAACGCTTGGCATCTTCATCATATCCGAGGAGTGGGAAGTCCACAACCCAAGCAAATTTGAATTTGCTATCATCGATCAATCCAAGTTGACGGCCGATTTTCAGACGCAGTGCGCCAAGAACGTCAGCAACCACTTTTTTCGTGTCTGCGGAGAAGAGCAGCAAGTCCCCATCTTCAGCACCAGTACGTTCTTTGACCGCTTCGATTTCTTCAGGCGTGAAGAACTTCACGATTGGCCCTTTGAACTCGCCGTCTTTCACTTGAATCCAAGCCAGACCTTTCGCACCGTAACGTGCCGCAAATGGTCCGAGATCATCGATCTCTTTACGACTCCATGTGCCACAGCCTTTAGCGTTCAGCACTTTCACTTCTCCACCTTTTTCGATGACAGAAGCAAATACTTTTACACCACTGTTCGCTACGATATCGTTCATTTCAACCAGTTCCATACCAAAGCGCAGATCTGGTTTGTCTGAACCGTATTTGCCCATTGCATCTGCATACGTAATACGTTGGAAAGGTAGTTCCAGCTCAATACCTTTGGTTTCTCGCAGCAATTTGGCCATCAGTTCTTCCATCATTGGCAGCAGGTCATCCTGTTGCAAGAAAGAAGTCTCGATGTCGACTTGAGTGAATTCTGGTTGACGGTCTGCACGCAGATCCTCATCCCGGAAACAACGAGCGATCTGATAATAACGCTCAACGCCACCCACCATCAGCAACTGTTTGTAGATTTGTGGGGATTGTGGCAAGGCAAAGAATTCACCTTCATGCACACGGCTCGGTACGAGATAATCACGCGCACCTTCCGGGGAGCTCTTAGTCAGGATCGGTGTTTCCACTTCAACGAACTCTTCTCCATCCAGGTAGTCACGGAACACTTTGGATGCTTTGGAACGCAGTTTCAATGTTTCGAACATTTCCGGACGACGCAGATCCAGGTAACGATATTTCAAACGAAGGGATTCATCAACTTCGACACCATCTTCAATGAAGAATGGAGGTGTTTTTGCCGCGTTCAGCACTTCGATTTCTGTAATTTGAACTTCAATTTCGCCTGTAGGCAGGTTTTTGTTCACTGTTTCTGCATCACGTTTAACAACTTTACCCGTTACAGCGATAACATACTCGCTACGTACGCGATCTGCGATTTGCAGAGCTTCACCGGAATAAGCCGGGTTAAAGACAACTTGTACAATCCCGCTGCGATCACGCAGGTCGATGAAGAGTACGCCCCCCAAGTCACGGCGGGTCTGAACCCAACCGTTCAATGTTACTGTTTCACCGATGTGTGCGGGTGTTAATGCGCCGCAATGATGACTTCTTTTCATAACCAAACTCCTCATTATGTGAATTTCCGTTCTGTATGGGCAGTCAGTGCCTGCTCTTCAACAGTCCGGTTACGTGTAGACCATGTATTCGAAAAGGCATGTTACCTCTGGCTCGCCAACTTCTTCCAATTAGTCAGAAACGTCAGTGAACCTCAGTGATTTTGCCGGATCAATTGTTTTACTTGAATGTTTTAAGATTTAATGCAACACTTCGTGCTTATTTACCCTCGCGTATAGCCCCTACCAGATCATCCAGCTTCACAGTTTGTTGGTCACCTGTATCCATCGACTTGAGGGCAATCTCACCACGCTCCAGCTCGTCATCACCAAGGATGGCAGTATAGCGGGATTTGAAACGGTCAGCTGATTTCATCTGTGCTTTCATCTTGCGGCCCAGATAATCGCGTTCCCCAGACAGTCCAGACTGACGAAGTTTGAACAACAGACGGTTCACTTCACGATCAGCTGCCTCTCCCAGAGCAACAAAATACACATCCAGTGGAGCCAGCGTAGTAACCTCAATGTTTTGATGCTCCAGAATCAGTTGAATACGCTCCAGACCAATACCGAAGCCGATGCCAGGCTGATCAGGTCCGCCGATATCTCCAACCAGACCATTGTACCGACCGCCGCCGCCAACCGTATCGATTGCTCCAATCCCTTGGGCTTTTAATTCAAACGCAGTCAGTGTGTAGTAATCCAAGCCCCGCACCAGACGATTATTCACAGCATAATCCACACCGAAATCATCCAGGTATGACTGCAGCTTGGCAAAGTGGTTCAAAGACTCTTCATCCAGGCTATCCAGTATGGACGGTGCCCCTACGAATTTGTCCTGATCGACTTTGCAGTCAAGTACACGCAGTGGATTGCGCTCCATGCGTGACTGGCAGTCCTTGCACAAGCTGTCTTTCATCGGTCTAAGGAATCCAAGTAACGTCTCGCGGTATTCTGCACGGCTGGTTGAGTTACCAACGGAGTTGATCTCCACTTTGACATCCTTCAAGCCGAGTTCTACGCACAACTGGTAGCCCAGTGCGATTACTTCCGCATCAATTGCCGGGTCCAGCGCACCGATGGCTTCTACGCCAAACTGGTGGAACTGACGCTGACGACCTGCCTGCGGACGCTCATACCGGAACATCGGACCGATGTAATAGAGCTTGCTCACATCCGGTTCACCGTAGATTTTATTCTCTACATACGCACGGACAACACCTGCTGTTCCCTCCGGACGAAGAGTCATGCTGCGATTGCCTTTGTCGTCAAAGGTATACATTTCTTTCTCAACGATATCGGTAGTCTCTCCTACACCGCGTACAAATAAAGAAGTCTGTTCGAAGATCGGTGTACGAATCTCACGGTAATTAAACCGTCGACACAGATCTCGTGCTTTTTCTTCTACGTACTGCCATTTCTCGACAACTCCAGGCAGTAAGTCCTGCGTTCCAGTCGGTTTTTGAAAAGCCATCTTGATCCCTCCAGCATTGATTTTTCTCTAAAAGTAATTCCAGAAATGTTACACTTGGCCACTCCGATTGTAGTACCATCTTTCGATCGCTGTTATCCCCAGATTATTTGAATTAATTTTCCAATGTGAAAATCCGGGGATAAAGGCGAACGCTTCGCTTCTACAGATTGGTTCTACAATCTCCGTTATGGTATAAATGTTAGAATCAACTTATATAACAAAAAAATCCCTCGCCCTGTCGCTGTATATACAGCAAACAAAGGGACGAGAGATTGTGTAATATACATTCACCCGTGGTACCACCCACATTCCGGAAACCTGACACTTTAGCCGTTCAGGTGATCTCTGTGATTCAGAATTGCCTAAGGCATTCTGATCAATCAGATATTCCGCTCTACGTGTAACGCACGTCCTGCGCAGGCCAGCTACTGGTCAAACAGATCATCTCTGCTGTGTTCACCGTCTGTTCTCGGGGAAGTCATTCGTCCGCTCATCAAGAGAATCCTTACAGCCTGGGGATTCCTCTCTGGTCATGTGGGCACGGAGTACTTGGTCCCGTCATCAAATCAGTATTATAGTTCAAAAATCGACTTGTATTGACTGTAGTCAACGTATTATTTTCTGATTGTAATGAACCGCAGTGCTAAAGTCAAGGGTTAACACGAAAAGATAGCTCTAGAAATTTTTGCTCACACACAGCATGGTATGAGGAGTCCACAGAAAATATGGCTAATAGAAGCTGAATTCATCATATGAATTCCAACTTCTATTCGCTTTTTATTCCTCTATTGTTGCAGCATCCACTTCAACAGATCCGGCGCGCTCGCCCATAAACGGGAATGCATAATGACATATTCAATCGCTTCGTCGGAGTCGCCCATTCCGACAAAGTCAGGGAGGTTATGCGGCAGCCGTTTCAAACCTAACAGGTAATCAGGCACATGTTTGTTCACACCCCGGGCCACACGGTACAGCATTTTGAGCTGGGAGGTGATTCCGTTTTTCTTATACTCCAGAATAATCTTGTCATAGGCAAAGGCCGTTGCGGCGTCACCTCTTCCATACTCCTCCAGCAATTGCTCTGCCTGATCCAATTGGTTACTGTACAAATACACAGCAGCGAGCAGGTAACGTGCTCCGGTATTGTCTTCCGTATTAAGCTCTAGCATATGCTCCAGGATCTGTGCTGCTTCTTTCGTATCTCCACCAAACCAGCAGGATTCGGCATAACTTTTACATATCCGGATATAGGGACGTGTCTCATGAAGCCCCCAGAAGTCCCCTTTGTTCTCCTCAAAGAACAGTTCGCCCAGTTCACGTTTGCCAGCAGCGATTCCTTCCTTGAGGTAAGATCGTGCATCATCCTCATTGTCCGATTCCTCAGCTAGAATAAGATACGCATCAGAGCTGTCAGGATACATCTCCAGCGCTGTTTCCGCCAGATGTACTCTCCGTTTGGAAGAGCTCGCTTCCCTCGCCTTAGACAGCAGAGCCTGTGCTTTGTCTTTCGATGTGCCTGGACCGTTCAGCATCAATAGCTCGTCCGTTTCACCGCCCATGCCGTATTCTTCGATGTAACTATTCATCTCCTTAACCTTCCGGGAGATCGTGCCTGTCGTTACCTCATATTTATCAGCCAGCTCAGCCTTTGAGACATTGAAGCCGTACTCCTCGGACAGCAAATACTCAATTGCAGCAGAGAACGAGCCTGTCTTCTTCACAGTAGGGCGGGTCTGACGGGAGTAGCCGTTCCATAGCACCAGAGCTTCCAAAATTACCTCTGGCTCGTATTGGTTCCTCATGTTCTCAATAGTCTGCAGGGCCAGCTGTTCGTGAGCCGGGTGCTCCCATTTCAAATCGCTTGCCACCATCTTTTTCAGCTTGGTCAAGGTCAGTTTGCTCTCAGGCTGAATGGAGGCTTCCCGAACCGGTTTCTCCGTTGATATTATCCCCAGTATGGATTCTACAGCAGAGGACTCCTTGTTCAGACAACATTTCTTATATTTTTTCCCACTACCGCATGGGCATAAATCATTTCTTCCAACCTTACTCAAAACTAATTCCCCCTTAAATCTGTCTCTAGCCATTCGCATGAGAACTCTGTTGCTTTAGCCTTGTAGGTGTCATTTCTCAAACGAGGCATTCTATATAACTTTCAAATTCCATCGATCAAACAGAAACGGCTGCCCCGTACTTATATAAAAAAGGTGGGGCCGTTTCAGCGAGTATATGTTCATCTGGAATATGACGGATCACTCTGGCGATGAGTTCCTCATACTCTCTGTCATAGGATTGGATTCGCCTGAACCCAATCGCTGGAGCTAGATTTACCGTCCAATGTAGGCCAACTATGAAAACAATTCGCTGTAGAATATATAAACCCATCTCTCTATTCTAGCAAAAATTGAATAAAGGGGTAAGCTCTGCCCAAAACATACACATTCTCAGCTCAAAAAAAATAGCCTGCACACGGTGTGCAGGCTCAAAGGATATATAAAAAAAGGGGGTCATGTGTGTTATTATAAGCCCACTATGTTAAAGGCTTATGTAACTAATATTACAGTAATATTACAAAAATGATAGCGCTTTATAATTGTGTTTTTTAATATATTTATAATTGAAAAACCCTTGCACATTACTCGACTCTGTAGTCAAGCAGTGCAAGGGCCTAGAAGTATCTACACGTTAATTCAACTCTTCCACATAGGCATGGTTGGAACGAAGCTTATGAACAATCTCTTCATAATCCTCATCCCTTACTTTGGCAGACAGAACATAATGCAGATCATCATAATCGGCCGAAGACACATCCGAAGCATTCAGCATGTCTCCATCCTCATTCACTCTATCACGAGTATCCCGTTCTGCATCACGGTCCACATTGGCTACCACAGGGATCACATTTTCGCTGGTTGGAACACCCGGGGCTGCACCTACACCCATTGCACCGTTGGTACCTACGCCACCTGCTGTATTATAAGGCACCAGTGGCACCATAACACGCGTGTCTCTACCTATCGCACTATCGAGCTGACCTACTTCCAAATGCTCTGTACGGAACGTCTGAAGTGAAGTTCTTGCGCCCTCTGCCTCGTCTTCGGTTCGAAAATACGCCTGAATATGTTTTGTCATGTCAAACCCTCCTTTTTCGGAATGAAATGCAACGTGAAGTTTGTAAAACGTCACGACGTAACGTAGTTAAGATACATCCATGTATGTCAGTTGAACTGGGTGAAGTTATATAACTTTTAGCAGTTCACGTACAAACGCTGGCTCATCTTCGGGTGTTCGGGATGTAATATAGTTTCCATCCACAACGGCCTCATGATCCTTGAACTCTGCTCCTGCGTTTACCATGTCATCCTTAAGTGGTGGATAGGATGTAATGGTGCGGCCTTTCAACAGACCGGCACTAGCCAAAATTTGCGGACCATGGCAGATCGCTGCAATTGGTTTCTTCGCACTGTTGATCTCGGTGACAAACTTCAAGATGTGTGCATCCGTTCGCAAATTCTCTGGGGATGATCCACCAGGAATCACGACTGCATCATAATCTGAAGCGGATGCATCACCAATCGCCTTATCTGTGGTATAGGAGGCCTTTCCTCCTTTACCTTTAAGGGTCTCACCGACTTTCAATCCGATAATCTCCACTTCATGTCCAGCTTTTTTTACTTCGTCATACGGGACCTGCATCTCCGAATCTTCAAAGTCATTCGCCAATAAAAAAGCAACTTTACTCATAACGTATGTTCTCCTTTCCGTGTTCGAACTTTCTTTATAAAATCGGGTCTTGCAGTACATTGGCACTTCATTGTGCCTCGTTTTGTTATTACCCTCACCAGAGCAATTTATAACAATTGGGTGTAATTTCATTTTGTGACGAAGTCCTCAAACGAATAGTTAAAAGAATCAACTCACGACAAAAAGTCCTGATTCGGGAAGGAATCAGGACTTTTTAGAATCTGTATAATCCAAATATCGGATATTTATATACCTGTGTAAACATTCAAGATCGCGGAAGATGACTCTTCTTCCCTTTGTCCGAATCCTGAAGTGCCCAGATCGTTGCAACATACTCTGCAGCCGAACGGGCAAGGTGCAATGATTCATACAGGTTGCCAGGGAGTAACAAAGGTTCTGTACGGGTACGTGTTTCTTTCGCAGATTGGCGCATAATTGGATGGGTACTCCTTTGATCATGAAATAGTCATCAACGAATTATCCCTTATTATGGCCTGAACCCTATGAAATTATGCACCTGGTTCCTGACGAACCGGACTTTCAAGTATCAAAGTCACGGGTCCCCAGTTGGTAAATGTTACATCCATCATCGCTCCGAAACGCCCGGTTTCAACCTGAATACCTTTATCCCGTAGTAGTTGATTAAATGTTTCATATAACAGTTCTGCCGCTTCAGGTCGGGCCGCAGCAGCAAAGCTCGGACGCTTTCCTTTGCGACAATCTCCGTACAGGGTGAACTGGGAAACAGACAATACAGCACCGCCTACATCAAGCAGGCTGAGATTCATCTTCTCCTGATCATCCTCAAATATCCGCAACCCACTAACTTTGTCAGCCAGATACTGGGCATCCTTCTCGGTATCCTCATGGGTAATGCCTACGAGCAGCATTAATCCGGATTCGATCTTACCTGTAAGCTCGTCTCCCACGGTCACCTGAGCCTCTTTACAACGTTGTACAAGCACCCTCATCTAACAGGCTCCTTACTGCATAATCCGATGCACCGAATAGACATCTTTCACACGTTTGATCCGTTCTACAACGGATTGCAGATGATCCGTATTACGAATCAGAATTGTGACGTGCACCAATGCTAATTTATTTTTATCTGTCCGTCCTGTAACGGCAGATATATTAGTTTTACTTTCGGATACAGCCTGAAGTACCTCGTTAAGCAAGCCATTCCGATCATGGCCTGTAATCTCAATATCCACACTGTAACTTGCTTCGATATTCTCTTCCCACTCGACCTCAATAACACGTGCTGCTTCTTCACCGTCTGCACTTGTCGGGATATTCGGACAGTCACTACGGTGTACGGAAACGCCGCGTCCGCGTGTAACGTATCCGATAATGTCATCTCCAGGTACAGGATTACAGCATCTTGCGAATCGAACAAGCAGATTATCGATGCCTTTGACACGAATACCGTTGGTTGGTCGATTTCTGCGCTCAGGTGCAGGTTTCAGCTCGCGCATCTCGGAATTTAATTCCAGCAAACTGGACTCTTCCTGCTCTTTACGCAGTTTTTCGGTTGCTTTGGTTACAATCTGTGCAGCAGTAATCCCACCGAATCCAACAGCCGCAAGCATGTCATCAATATCATTAAACGCATATTTTTTGGCAGCTTCCATCAGCTTGTCATCCGTCATCCACGCAGAAGGATCAAGCCCCATGCGTTTCAGTTCACGCTCACAGCTCTCCCGACCTTTTTCAACGTTTTCTTCACGGCGTTCCTTCTTGAACCATTGCTTGATCTTCGCTCGTGCATGAGAAGATTTCGCAATTTTCATCCAGTCCTGGCTCGGTCCGTAAGAATGTTTGGACGTCAAAATTTCGATGATGTCACCTGTCTTCAGATGATAATCGAGCGGAACAATCCGACCGTTTACTTTGGCGCCAATGGTACGATTACCAACCTCTGTATGGATTCGATAAGCAAAATCCAAAGGAACAGAGCCGATTGGCAATTCAATGACTTCTCCTTTTGGCGTAAATACAAATACCAGATCCGAGAAGAAATCCATTTTGAGTGACTCTACGAATTCTGATGCATCCTGTGCTTCGTTTTGAAGTTCAAGAATTTCACGGAAGAACGTAATCTTATCTTCAAAATGATTTCCGTTCGCAGCGCCTTCTTTGTAGGCCCAGTGGGCAGCAATACCAAATTCAGCAGTCCGGTGCATATCCCATGTCCGGATCTGTACTTCCGTTGGTTCGCCATTGGGACCAACTACCGTTGTATGCAGCGATTGATACATATTCGCCTTTGGCATCGCAATGTAGTCTTTAAAGCGTCCAGGCATCGGTTTCCATAGCGTGTGTATAATTCCCAGGGTAGCATAACAATCCTTGATATTATCCACAATAATACGAATGGCAAGCAGATCGTAAATTTCGTTAAACTGCTTGTTTTTGGTGGTCATTTTCTTGAACACGCTGTAGATATGTTTCGGGCGGCCCGAAAGGTCTGCCTGAATTCCCATCTCATCGAGCTTGTTCGTAATTCCATCCATAACCGTATCAATATATTGCTCCCGTTCCGCACGTTTTTTGTGCATTAGGTTTGCAATTCGGTAATACTGCTGCGGATTCAAATAACGGAGGGCGATGTCCTCCATTTCCCATTTGATTGCAGAGATACCCAAACGGTTTGCAATCGGACAGAAAATTTCCAGCGTCTCATATGAAATCCGGCGCTGGCTTTCTTCCGACTGAAACTTGAGTGTCCGCATATTATGCAGACGGTCAGCCAATTTAATCACGATGACACGGATGTCCTGCGCCATGGCGATGAACATTTTGCGGTAGTTCTCGTTCTGCTGTTCTTCCTTGGAGCGAAACTGAATACGTTCCAGCTTCGTCAAGCCGTCAACAAGCATGGCACACGTATTGCCGAAATGATTGCGGATCTCTTCAAGTGAGACCGTAGTATCCTCTACTACATCATGAAGAAGCGCTGCTATTATGGAGATGGTGTCCATCTGCATGTTCACAACAATGTCGGCAACCGCAAGCGGATGCAGAATATACGGTTCTCCCGATTTTCGCGTCTGTCCATGGTGGGCCTGATCAGCAAATTCGTAAGCTTCTCGTATGCGCACCAGATCGGGTTCTTTGATATATGCCCCGGCCTTCTCGAGTAATTGCTCTATGCCCATTCTGATCTGTTCCGTGTCCTTTCTATACCAAATGGAACCCGTGACAGTGCTGCAACACAGGTTCCCCGTAAAAGTAATTTCCTATAATTATGACGCTTCACCCGTTTCCCGTCAACTGCTGACGAATAAGAGCGCTTATCCAATTTTTATATTGGTGATCTGAATTACTTCTAACCCGTTTCCCTATGACTCACAGGGGATTGGATGTATTTCTTATTTTCTTATGTATTATTGCCGTTATTTGCTGAAATAGAAGGAAAATTCATGAAATTATAAATTCCATGGCTCTGCTACGTCAAAAATGTTATTGCTTAATTAAGAGAAACTCTGTAATCTATTGAAAGTTTGTGTTTCGGAAAAGGAGATGAAATTCATTGCAACGCGAAATTCAGGTTAATCAAAAGATGCCACTCGGCTCAGGTTCACTGCTTAGCCTTCAGCATTTGTTCGCCATGTTTGGCAGTACGGTGCTTGTACCGAACCTGTTCGGTGTCGACCCTAGTATGATATTGCTGATGAACGGAATTGGAACCCTGCTGTACATACTAATGTGTAAAGGAAAAATCCCCGCCTATTTGGGTTCCAGCTTTGCTTTTATTGCTCCTGTCACGATGATATTAAAAGAACATCCAGAGAACGGTTACTCGATGGCTCTTGGCGCCTTTATCATAACAGGTATTGTTTTCTGTCTGGTAGCTCTCATTGTGAAATATGTCGGAACAGGCTGGATTAACGTGGTATTCCCACCAGCAGTTATGGGTGCCATCGTTGCTTTGATCGGTCTGGAGCTTGTACCTGTTGCAGCTGGTATGGCCGGATTGATTAATTCCGATCCGGTAGCTAATCCCAGCTGGGTTCCTCAGGCGAAACCTATTATACTCTCCATGGCCACGCTCGGGATCACTGTCATTGGTGCCGTAACATTCCGTGGATTCCCCAAAATCATTCATATTCTAATCGGTATCGTAGTGGGTTATATCCTTGGTTATTCTATGGGTCTGGTTGATAAACAGGCTATTGGAAATGCTGATTTCCTCTCACTACCAACCGTAACCACTCCTACATTTGACTGGTCTGTTGTCTTCACCATTTTACCTGTAGCACTCGTGGTTATTGTAGAACATATTGGACATTTGCTTGTAACGAGCAGCATTGTAGGCAAAGATCTCTCGAAAGACCCTGGCCTCCATCGTTCCCTGCTTGGTAACGGCGTATCCACCATACTGTCAGGGTTTGTAGGATCAACCCCGAATACAACCTATGGTGAGAACATCGGTGTTATGGCTCTGACTCGGGTATACTCCACATACGTTATTGGAGGCGCAGCGGTTATTGCAATTGTACTCTCCTTCTCAGGAACATTTTCGGCGCTTGTAGCCAACATCCCTGTACCTGTTATGGGCGGCGTATCCCTTCTTCTGTTCGGGGTAATTGCGGCATCCGGTCTGCGTATTCTGGTTGAACAGAAAGTTGACTTTGCCAAACCAACCAATCTGATTCTCACTACACTTGTACTGGTCATCGGACTGAGTGGTACAGAAGTTATCTTCTACGGCGTTCATCTGAAAGGGATGGCACTCGCAACCATCGTTGGAATCCTGATGAGCTTGTTGTTTAAGCTGTTTGAAGTGCTGGGTTGGTTGAATGAAGACTCCAGAAAACAGCCTATTACTGAAAAAACACCTGATTAATTTCCATCATATACACATCAAAAAGCCTGTTCTTCCAACCGTAAGGTTAGGGAGAACAGGCTTTTTGATAATCATTAATGCTGTATATTATTTCCCGGGAAAAGGGAAAAGCAATTCAGGTTTTAATCACAACACTCCAAGTGGAGATTTTAAACTTAGTAGTTCATCAATGTGAATACATCGATTTTCTCTGGCAATTTAGCACGACCATTCAGATCAGACAGTTCGATCAGGAATGCAGCTCCGGCAACGTTCCCACCCAATTGTTCAATCAAGTTGATGGAAGTTGCAATCGTTCCACCCGTTGCGAGCAGATCATCTGCGATCAGGACATTTTGACCTTTTTCAATCGCATCTGTGTGCATCGCGAGTGTATCCTTGCCATACTCGAGATCATAACCAACTTCAATCGTCTCTCCAGGCAGTTTTCCACTTTTGCGAATCGGAGCAAAACCGACACCAAGAGCATATGCCAGAGGGGCGCCCACAACGAAACCACGTGCTTCAGGTCCAGCAATAACGTCAATTTTGAGATCAGAAACCATCACTTTCAGTTCATTGATCGCATTGCGGTACATTTCTCCATCCTTCAACAATGTTGTAATGTCCTTAAAGCTGATTCCCGGTTGTGGAAAGTCAGGAATGACACGAATATAATCTTTAAAATCCAAAATAATCTCCTCCTAAAATAAATACACAAACTTCCATCTAAGATACGCCCTTCATCCGGGATATCATCCATTGTGTCAGTTGCGGTGTGGCTGCATCCAGCATCACCTGTTCTATCTCAGCCATATTTTCGAGCGCCTGATAGTGACGTGAAGCGGTTAGTTCACGCTTAGGCGGGTTATCCACAAACGCAATTTTGCCGTTATCACGGGTAATGAAGGATAACTCTTCGAATACATCCAACATCATCGTAATCATGCGCGGCGAACAACCACACTGACGACTGAGCACAGGAGTAATCTCTTGTTCCTCCACGGGTTCAGCTTTCCATTTCAACACCTGCATATAAATACGCTTAAAGAGTTCTCTGGAAGGCATCTGAAGGCGATCTCGGCGGTTGCCTGATCCGTGCAGAAGGATGATATTCTCAGCTCCACTGAACAAAGCCAGCATGGCATCAAGTTGTTCCGGGGTTTCCGGCGTATCAAACACAAATAACGTCCGGACTTGTTCCTGTCCATAATGCTGTGCAGCAGCATTACACGGAAATAACCCGACCTTTCTATCATATACCCAAAGGCAAGGTTCATACAATGAATTTCCCTCGGAAACATCTGTTTCTTTCCGAACAATAGCACCAACAGAACCTGATTTATATCGCAGATGCACCTCAAGTGAGCTCAAGAAATGCTTCATTGCATTTAGTGGCTCGGCATTACCGCGTAAATCAAACACTTGGACCTGAGGAACATGAATGTCCTGAAGCATCAATTGAGGTTTTCTCATCCCATTCCATTCATTGATGGACAGTTCCCCCATCACATCAATAACGGAACCCGGGAGAAGAAACTCTGCTAACGCTCCCTTGCCAAAAGCGACGGTTTCCAGTTGCAGACCATCCTGCTCCAGAACCAGTTTCAGATGGCGTTTCTCTCGTCCCATTGTTCTGGTTTCCTTCACAGTCACACTTCTCAATACAAACCGTGGCGAAGGATTGCTCATCCCGAAAGGCTGCAATCTGTCGATCTCCTGGATCACTTTCAGCGGAACATCACTAATTCTGCATTCATCATCCGCAAGACGTTGAGGTACAAAGTCCTCTTCGGTCAACACGGTTGCAGCAAACTCATTCAACCCCACCTCAAGTTCTTCCAGTTGATCCCGATGCAGGGTCATCCCTGCAGCAGCCGGATGTCCTCCGTAATGATCCATGGTGTGTTTGTTGACTGTGAGTGCCTCATAGATATCCAAGCCCTCAATGGAGCGCGCAGAGCCTTTGCAGACTCCACTCTCTGGATCAATCCCAAGAATAAGTGTAGGTCGGTAATAGCGGTCCAGCAATTTGGAAGCCACAATACCAACCACTCCGACATTCCAGCCTTCACCAGCCAATACGATTACATCTGGAACGGATCCAGAACGAAGCTGTATCTTTTGTTCCAACTGTGCCGTTGCTTCTTGTAATATGCCCTCTACGACTTGCTGCCGTTCCCGATTCAATAGATCAAGCTGACCGGCTAGCGTATGAGCTTCATCCAGATTCTCGGTTGTGAGCAGCGACACCGCCCGTCCCGCATGGTCCAAACGTCCACTAGCATTAATACGTGGTGCCATGGCGAAGGCAATATTAATCGAGGTCACCTGACTCTGATCCACACCACTGATTTCCAGCAACGCACTTACACCTGGAAGACGCGAGCCACGCATGGATTCTATTCCATAACTGACGATAACCCGATTTTCACCTTCCAAAGGCATCAGATCGGCAACCGTACCGATAGCGGCAATCTCCATCCATTCACCGGGCACTTCCCCGATCAATGCCTGAGCCAGCTTTAAGGCTACCCCCGCACCTGCCAAACCTTTAAAAGGATACGGACATCCCGGAAGTTTCGGATTAATAAGTGTATAAGCTTCCGGTAAAATTTCAGGTGGTTCGTGGTGGTCTGTCACAATGACCTCGATGCCCAGCGTTGCCGCATAGGCAATCTGTTCAACAGCACTGATTCCGGTATCCACGGTAATAATCAATGAAACGCCCTGTTGATGGGCCCAATCCAACGCATGGTTGTGCAATCCATACCCTTCATTCGAGCGATGAGGGATATATATATCATACGAGGCCCCAAGATGACGCATCAGGTGGATCATCAGCGATGTACTGGATACGCCGTCAGCGTCATAGTCCCCATAGATTAAAATATGTTCTTCCCGCTCCAAAGCCAGTTTAATTCGAGGGACAGCTTCATTCATGCCGAGTAGCAGATACGGATCATGCATCTGATTCAGATCAGGATGCAAAAAACGTTCGGCCTCCTTCTCATTGTGCACTCCTCGACTCACAAGCAAACGTCCAACAAGGGGTGAAACGGAAAGCGCCTGCGAGAGTCCCGCAGCCGCCTCCAGATCGATATTCGGTGTATTCCACCGGTATTGCGAATAAAGCAATGATAACGCTCCTTTCCTGATCTACTGGACCCGCGCTTCACTACTGAATTAATGTCGCTTCGTGATCGGGCAGTTCATGATTGGATTTATAAGGATAGCCTGGATCATAAGGTATCGCTTGAATCTGTACTTCTTTCACATGACTGAAACGGGTTAGCAGTAGAGTCTTGGCCCGATTAGCAATCTCCTGTGCTTCCAGTATTGAGATTCTCGGATTCACACTAATGACCAGCTCAATCGTAACGTCATGTTCCTGTTCACGTGCAACCAAATGCTCAATGGTAATGATGCCATATACCCGCTGTACGGTCTCTTTGAAATCTGACGCTTCTTCCTGCTCCAGCTCCTGAACGAGTGAACCATAGACTGTGTCCACAATCATTCGGTAACCCTTGTGAAGCACAAAACAGGAAGCAATCAACGCAGCCGTGGGGTCCAGGTAGAGCAGCATGCTCAAACCCGTCTCTTCACCAGCCATCGATCCTATAATGCCGATTAACACGGTGAGCGAACAATAGAGTGCACGGCGATGTTGCTGTGCATAGGCCAGCGCCTGAGACTGGTTTCGTTTACGGAAATATCTGTACTGAAATTGAAAAATCGCTTCTTTCACAGCCAGAGCTGCAACAGCCACCAAAAGTACCGACTTGCCGGGTGCTTCCGGTTCACTTCCGGAGAGACTCCCCAATGCGGAGATGGCAAGCTGTAAGCCGCCCATAAGGATCAGCACAGATAACAATACTGAAATTCCCGGTCTAGCAACACGTGAGTGTTCTTTAAAGCGTTCCCTGCGTGCCTTGCTCTTATGGCGTACAGACTTGGAGGGAAAGAGACCAGCCAGGGCAGAACCAGCTTCAGAAGCAGAATACAAGCCGTCTGCGAGCAACGATTTGCTATTTGCCATGTAACCGACCCCAGCCTTGATCACCGCAAGTCCCATATTACCAGCAATACCGCTCCATGTGGCAGCTTGAGCAGATGGGATATGTTCTCTGGTCATGAATATTCCCCCTTAATTCTGTACATAAAGTTGCAAAACCGCGCCTGGCAGACGCGGCTTCACAATACGATGTTTAGTTAGATTCTTTAGCTACTGTTTTTGGCTTATCCACTTGTTTACCTTTGAGCGTGAACCATAATGGAGCGGCGATATAGATTGAAGAATAGGCACCAAAGAATGTTCCGATCACCATCGCCAGAGAGAACATACGAATAGACTCTCCGCCAAAAATAAACAAACAGAGTGAAGCAATAAATACAGTAAATGTTGTATTCAGCGAGCGCGTCATCGTTTGGGCTAAACTCCGGTTGACCACTTCACGTAGATCAGCTTTCGTTGATTTTTTGGCGAAACGCAGATTCTCCCGAATCCGGTCAAAGATAACGATGGTATCGTTGATCGAGAATCCGACAATGGTTAGTACAGCCGTAATAAAGGTCAGATTCACTTCAAGACGGAATATAGAAAATACACTTATAACTACGAAAGCATCATGGAATATGGAAACAACCGCTGCCAAAGCGAATCGCCATTCGAATCGAATCGCAACATAGATCATGATTCCGATACTAGCAATCAGTACCGCATAGATCGCATTACGCTCAAGCTCTTTGGCCATCTCTGGATCAACGGTATTCACTTCATAGGAAGCCGTCTCATCCAGTTTGCTAAATTCTTGCTTGAATTTGCTTTCTTGGTTTTCATCCAGTACGTTCGAGAATCGAACATTAACCCGATCAGATCCAGTCGTGATCTGGACTTCCTTTGTGTCAACACCCAGTTCATTCACGATTGGATTGATTTGCTCCGCTGTGATGGCTTTGGATACGGTGATATCCACATTTGATCCTGAACGGAAATCAACGGCGTAGTTCAATCCAAGTGAGAGCAAACTGATAATCCCTACTACAGTCAAAATGATCGAGAATGTATAGGCAATTTTACTTCCTTTAATATAATCAAAATTCCAATTAAAGCGCACGAATTTCACTCTCCTTCACTCCGAAGTACTTAGGCTTCTTCAACACGTTAGCCCGTACGAGCAGGGTCAACAGGAAGCGGGAGAAGAAAATATTCGTGATAATGCTGGTGACAATATCAAAAATCAGCACGAGTGCAAACCCTTTAACCGCACCTGTACCTAGGAAGAACATAACAGCGGCTGCAATAATGGTTGTGACATTGGAGTCAATGATTGTACGGAAGGAATGTTTACCACCCGCTTTAACCGATGACAAGATCGACTTACCACTGCGCATCTCTTCCTTAATCCGTTCGTACGTGATGATATTGGCATCCACCGCCATCCCTATACCCAGGATAAACGCCGCAATACCTGGAAGGGTAAGCACGAATTCTCCCATATAGAAGATTGCAAGTACCAGCCACGTATGTGTAATCAAGGCAAAACTCGCGATAATACCAGGAATGCGATAAAGCCCAATCATGAACACTAGAATAATAACGGAACCAATCAATCCCGCTTTAATGGTCTGATCCAGAGAAAGCTTACCAAGTGTTGCACCAACACTTTGTGAATACTTCTCTGTAAGTTTCAGTGGCAATGCACCCAGGTTAATGGTGTCACGAAGCTGGTTTGCTTCGTCACGTGTGTAAGCACCCGAAATCTGAGCGGAACCATCTGTCAACTGTTGTCTAACGGTTGGAGCAGAGAGCAGCTCATCGTCCAAATAAATGGCGAGAGGTTGTCCGATCAAACGTTTGGTGATCTCGGAAAACTTAGCTTTGTCTTTCACTTGAATGTCAATCATAGGCTCATTCAATTGAGTGAACACAACTTTGGCTGCATTCTCAACAAATTCATTTCCGCGAAGCTCAATTTTGGTGTATTCGCCTTCCTTGTCGTTCTCAGCTTTACTACGGAAGGTCAGAACAGCCGGTTCTTTCATTTTGGCTCTAACTTCAGCCTCATCCGTAACCCCTGCCAACTTCAATCGAATCCGGTTGCTTCCTTCAGTGGTTACCTCCGGTTCGCTTGTTCCGAGCGCATTGGCGCGGCTTTCAAGGCTTTTGGCCGTTTGCACCAAAGATGCTTTGGTGACTTGTTGACCTGCTTCGAGCGGCTCTGCTTCATATAAGATCTCGTAGCCTCCCTTTAAATCAAGGCCCAAGCGTATATTTTTGAGCAGTTCCGGGCTTGTTCCCACCATTACCCCTGTGGTGACAAGCACGACCAGAATGAAACTGATAATTCTTTTCATGCCGTTCCTAGATCCCCTTTCGTTCTCAATATTCCTATTATAGCGATGCCGTAAAAAGCAGTCAATTTTCAACAAAAAAGATCCCTTTCGTCTAGAAAGAGGACCCCCGGTATGCAGACACGGTCATAAAGTTCATAAAGCTTGTTGCTTTCAGTGACAAAATGTCGTTCACCAGCTGGTGAAGCGGTGGAATGCCCTGTTTTTCATATTTATGACTGACGCAATTCCAGACATCTTTGCTGGTGACATATTCGTAACCGACAAGCCTTAATTCCTCCGCTTTGCTACGGCAGAGCATCTCTATTGACTGTTCCAACTCCACATCATTCATTTCTTCCAACGGGGAGCCTCCCTTCGTACATCCAAGCCTTTATGCGGCATCAATATTACATGATTCGACTTCGCCTGATCATATTCCTTCTTGCTGATTATGGTTCTTTTTGTTAATCGTGTCCAAGTTGTCATGAGAAGATAAAGGACTGGCATAGGATGAAGAACAACGGCTTTGTCCCGTTTATGTTGATAGCCTGTACTTTCAACCGGGAAAGAGGGGTAGTCTTGAAGAAACAGACATTTATCCAGGGGGCCATGATCCTGCTCGCGGCAGGCATAATTAATCGAATACTTGGTTTCATTCCGCGCATTGCGCTGCCACGAGTCATTGGTGCAGAAGGTGTTGGCATCTACCAATTGAGCTATCCCTTTTTTATTGTACTGGTGACATTAATTACGGGTGGCATTCCGCTCGCCGTAGCCAAGCTCGTAGCCGAAGCTGATACCGGTGCCAATCGTTATTCCCCTCAGCGAATCCTGCAAGTAAGCTTAAGCTTTACGTTGACTCTGGGTGTTGTATTCATGTTTTTGTGCATCCTGTTTGCACCCTGGGTTACCAAGTACGTGCTCACAGATGAGCGGGTGTACCATACGTTCGTTAGTATGAGCCCCATGATTGCTATTATCGCCGTATCTGCTGTCTACAGAGGGTATTTCCAAGGTAAGCAAAACATGATGCCTACTGCCATTTCATCCATTGTTGAAACCATCATTCGTATCGTCTGTGTCATTTGGTTTGCCTGGCTTCTCCTCCCCCACGGTATTGCCCAAGCTGCTGCTGGTGCCATGCTGGGCGCACTCGTTGGAGAATTCGGCGGTATGCTTGTACTCTTGTGGAAGTATAACAGGCAGAAGAAAGAGTTACCGCTCGCCAAACATCAGAACATGCCCAATCTCACAACCAAACCTTTAAACCCAATACCTTCAGTTCTGAAAGAAACGGGTACTCCACAGCCCGGATTAATCCGGCGTTTGCTTGCAATCTCTATTCCTGTTACAGCAGGCCGATTGGTTGGCTCCTTATCCTATCTTGCCGAAACTATTGTTACTGCCCAGAGTCTGGCTCTGGCAGGCATATCCAAGGGACTTGCTACAGCACAATATGGTGCATTACAAGGTATGATTATTCCTTTGCTGCTGCTGCCGGGGGCACTAACCTCATCGCTCGCGACATCACTTGTGCCTTCACTGTCCGAAGCTTCTGCTCAGGGAGATCGCGCTCTGATTCACAAAAGAATGCATCAGGCCTTACGCTTGGCACTTGTGACAGGTGCTCCGTTTTCCGTGTTTATGTATGTGCTTGCCGAACCGATGTGTCTTGTTCTGTATAATGATGCATCGATCGGAAGCATGCTGAAGCTAATGGCTCCTTTTGCGTTGTTCATTTATATTCAAGCTCCTCTTCAAGCTGCGTTACAAGCTCTTGACCGTCCAGGTAAAGCACTGCTGAATACGTTTATCGGTGCGGTTATCAAAATCACCTTAATTTTAACACTCGCTTCCCGGCCCGAGTATGGCATCTTCGGTGCGGTTATTGCTATCTGTGTAAATTCTACTGTGGTTACCCTACTACATGCCCAAAGCGTACGTAAACTGCTACAATTCCGCTTTAAGATCATGGATTGGGTCAAGACGGTTGCCGGAATGTTTATCATGGGAGCAGCGACCCTGCTGGTATACGAAGAGACGGTCATGATACTGCCTTTTTGGGTCAGGATGCTTCTTGCTCCTTTTGTAGGGCTTATCGTTTATTTCATCGTCATGGGCTGGACGAAAATGATTGACTTTCATGATCTGTCCCGTGCTCCTTTTATTGGTTCATGGTTCAAACGTCGTTCAGGCAAATGATATTCATTCATTTTTTATCATCTTTTGGACTTACATACACTTTGCCATTGTGATCGATGGAGCATATAAATACATCTTTGAAATCCAAAATGCCATTATGCTGGATCTGATTTTTTAGCCAAAATCTCGTTTTCTGGATGAGCTCCAGATTCTGATCCTGGACTTTACCATCCATTATCAGAGGCAACGGCAGACCTTCATATTTGATATTTGGAAATCCATCGATTTGGTTTTTTCCTGTTTTGGATTTGCTGGAAGAAGACCCTTCTGAGTCAGAATCAGTAGAACTGTTACTGCTGCCATTAGAAGCATTTTGATCTTTAGGAAAAACGGTCAGCTTACCTGTGGTCTCCAATATTGCGAAATCAACCTCACCAATACTATCTACATTTTGTTCTCGGAGCTGTAATAACAGATCATCCAGGTTATATCGCTGTTTGCGCATCTCATCCCGATGAAGAACTCCTTTGGAGATCAATACGGTAGGTTTGCCATCAATCATCAAACGGAGTCTCCGACTCTTCAAACCGACAAAGGCCATTCCGATTTGCACGATGATAACCGTCAACATAGGTGCAATGCCATGAGACAATGGTTTATCTATATCTTCAATCACAAAGGCAGCCATCTCAGCGAGCATAATTGAGACGACCAGATCAAACATGGATAACTTACCTATCTCGCGTTTGCCCATAACCCGGATAGCACAATACACAAGGAAGTACATGAGAATGGTTCGAAAGATATGTGATCCGACATCTGGGAAGTTCACAACAGGGGTCCTCCTTCGAAACTGAGTTTTTTACAGTTAGCTGTAGTGCAATCCCTATTTTGACCTGAACCTTATATGCTCATGCAGAAATAATCCGTTCATTTAATGGAAATTCAGTTCATAAGTCCAAAGGCTTGACCATACACTGTATTAACTTATAACTTGTACAAGGGGGTTGCTTCATGCAATTGATCCGCCGCTTGGTTTCGTTTCGAGTGTCCAATCCGATTCTGTCAGGCCTCTGTCAGGCTTTTGTATGGATGTTTATCGGGGCATTAATACTCTCTTTGTTTCTCTGGATGAGCGGAATGCGGGAACAGGACCTCTCACTCTATACCTATGTTGTTCATGGCTTGTCATTATTGGTTGGTGGTTTTGTGGCAGGCAAACGTTCTGGTGAAAAAGGATGGTACTACGGAGGCATTACCGGAATTGTATATGGACTCCTTGTGCTATTGATCGGATTTCTCGCGCTGGATGCTTCGTTTAATTGGAAGGATAGTTTACAACTGCTTAGCGCATTCTTCATTTCAGCTCTCGGTGGCATGTTCGGTGTTAATACGCATCGCTCCTAGCTGACTGGTAAAGAACATCGACCTTCCCTCATAAATCAAAAAAGAGAACCGGGTCTCCAAGGAGGTCCGGTTCTCTACTAGGGAATGCGCCACAAACGCACCCTCGTTATTCTATGTTACAGTAACTATTCAACAGCCGTGTCACGAGCTACAGCCGTGCTGATTGCATTACGGTCAAACGTAAGCTTAGTTACATCGTTTACACGCAATACAACCACATCGTCCGTAATCTCAGCGATCGTACCGTGAAGGCCACCAATCGTTACAATTTTATCGCCTTTTTTCAATTGGCTCAGCATGGAATTCCGTTGCTTTTGCTTTTTGTTCTGTGGACGAATCATCAAGAAGTAGAAAATTGCAACCATGAGTACCAAAGGTACGATCAAAGATACAATTCCGCCGCCCGCTTGTGCTCCTGCTAGAGTCATTCCCTGAAACATTCAAAACTCCCCCTTATCGACTATACATACAGATATTACTTGTTACGCCAGTTCCCTTAAACCTCAATCAGAAACCTTTGTCATTGTCATGAAGACCATATTGATCGAAAAATTCATCCCGGAAATCAAGCAAACGATCTTCCATAATGGCTTTACGTACATTACGCATCAAATTCTGCAAGAAATGAAGATTATGGATCGTTGTCAAACGCAGGCCAAATGTTTCATCTGCTTTGATCAAATGACGCAGATAAGCTCTGGAATAGTTGCGACAAGTGTAGCAATCACATTCAGGATCTAATGGTCCAAAATCGGTTGCAAACTTGGCATTACGAATTACCAGACGTCCTTGGCTGGTCATCGTTGTTCCGTTACGGGCAATCCGAGTAGGCAGAACACAATCGAACATGTCCACTCCACGAATAGATCCCTCAATCAACGCATCGGGCGAACCTACCCCCATCAAATAACGTGGTTTATTGGACGGCAACAAAGGTAACGTATAATCCAATACACCATACATCAAATGTTTCGGTTCTCCAACACTCAGTCCACCAATAGCATACCCCGGGAAATCCATGGAAGTCAAATCTGCAGCGCTCTGACGGCGAAGATCTTCATGCATGCCTCCCTGTACGATGGCAAACAGACCTTGGTCATGCGGACGAGCGTGACTTTCGAGACAACGTTCTGCCCAGCGGCTTGTTCTTTCGAGTGATTTTTTTACATATTCATATTCAGCCGGATACGGTGGGCATTCATCAAAAGCCATCATAATATCGGAGCCAAGTGCATTCTGGATTTCCATCGCCACTTCAGGAGAAAGGAACTTCTTGTCTCCATTCAGATGAGAACGGAAGTTAACGCCTTCTTCCGTAATTTTGCGCATCTCGCTGAGAGAAAACACTTGGAATCCGCCGCTGTCCGTCAGAATAGGACGGTCCCAGTTCATGAATTTGTGCAGTCCGCCAGCTTCACGGATGATTTCATGTCCTGGTCTCAGAAACAGATGATAGGTATTACTCAAAATAATCTGAGCATCCATTTCTTTCAACTCTTCAGGGCTCATTGTTTTGACAGTCGCCTGTGTACCTACAGGCATAAAGGTTGGTGTCTCAATAACACCGTGAGGTGTATGTACACGTCCCAGACGTGCACCGGATTGTTTGCAAGTTTTGATATGTTCATACGTAATTGCTGCCATTGGTTTTAATCATCCTCTAAAAGTTAATCGTTATACCGTTATACTAATATATCAACATGGCATCGCCGAAGCTGAAGAACCGGTATTTCTCTTGGATGGCTTCCTCATATGCCTGCATAATATGTTCCCTGCCTGCTAGTGCGCTAACCAACATAACCAACGTGGATTTCGGGAGATGAAAATTTGTAAGCATCCCATCGATCACTTTGAAGGAATAGCCCGGATAGATAAAAATGCTGGTCCATCCGCTGCTCGCTTGCAGTATGCCATTTTCAAATTTGCTGCCTACCGTTTCCAAAGTCCGGCAGCTCGTTGTCCCAACCGCAAAAACACGGTGTCCATTCTCTTTGGTCTGGTTAATCAGATCTGCCGTTTCTTGTGACAAAGAGTAATACTCCTCATGCATGACATGATCTTCAACAACGTCAACCGACATCGGTCTGAATGTTCCCAGTCCTACATGAAGCGTAATGAAGGCCACATTAACACCTTTCGCACGAATCTGATCCAACAACTCATCCGTAAAATGTAATCCTGCTGTAGGTGCAGCCGCCGATCCTTCATGCTTGGCATACACGGTCTGATACCGTTCGCGGTCATCCAATGTTTCCTTGATATAAGGTGGCAACGGCATCTCACCCAGACGATCCAGAATCTCCTGGAAGATTCCATCATACATAAACGTAAGTGTACGTGCCCCCATCTCGCCCTCTTCTTCAATGATTGCCTTGAGTTCCTCACCAAATACGATGACTGAACCGGCTTTCAGCTTTTTACCCGGCTTAACCAGTGCTTCCCACTTGTCACCTTCCACATTTTTGAGCAATAACACTTCCGCTTTTGCTCCGGTATCTTCTTTTGTACCGAATAGACGGGCTGGTAGAACACGTGTATCATTCAGAATCAATGTATCGCCGGGATTCAGAAAATCGATGATATCAGGAAACGTTTGATGATTAATCTCACCGCTATCTTTGTTCAAGGTAAGCAAACGGGATGCCGCGCGATCAAGCAACGGCGTCTGTGCTATCAACTGCTCTGGTAGTTCAAAATCATATAAGTTCACATTCATTTAGTTTCATTCCTTAACAATAGTCGCATTTTGATAATAGTGTTTCAATATTGCCTGGTAATCATACCCTTCATCTGCCATGCCTTTGGCTCCCCATTGGGACAAGCCCAATCCGTGGCCATTGCCCTGACCGATGAACATGAAGGTCTGACCCTGCGTTACCGATCTCGCTTGACCATCACCACTCATAACTACAAGTGCATTACCGGATGATGTTCCTGCGCCAGAAGAAGACAATACAGAGGCACCATTTGAGCCGGTTTTACTGGCTGTTTTGCCGTCAGCGCCTAATACAGTATAACTTCCGGTCCCTGCAATATCAAATAAAGTACTCGGTAATCCACCGAGCGCAGAGCGGTATGTATCGGCATATTTCACCGTCATAGCCTGTCCATTGGCAGTGACTTCAATTGCTCTTCCCGAAGGTCCACGCTTGGTTACTTCCAAGGTTGAGATTGAAGCAGGAACAGATGCTGTTGTTTTGCCCTGAAGGGATTTAACCAACTGGGCAGACGTGAAAGGTCCTCTCACCCAGGCATAATCGTTGGATTGAGCCACTTTTGCCAACACAACAGCTTCGTTGCCTGGATTCATTTTGGCTACAGGTTCCACGGTGGATTGAATTAACGGAACGGAACGCACATTGGTATTCTGAGCCGTTACCGTCACTTTTGCCAGTCCCGCATTGGTCTTGGTCGTTAATTCTTTGATGTTGTCCTCACGAATGTACCCGCTAACGCCTGAACTGAGCAGCACATGGTACCACGTATGTAATCCTGCCTGGGCTGATGTATCCCCCGAGCTAACTACATTGGTGAAAACACCTGCTCCACCGTTCCATACCTCAGAAGGATGAGCCGTCTGGCCACCCGCATTGGAGGAGAACACAGCTTCGATGATTTTACCACCGCTCTTGACCACTTCTCCATTAGTTGCATCCACTGCGCTGGTTACTTTATCGTTCTCCGAACCAATCCCGTTATAGGCTTGGCTGAGCGTTGTATCCACGACATTGGCAATTTTGAAACGATCACCCTGTTGAAGCGCGTAGGATCGAGCAGCTACAGCTTGTACTTTCAGTGCCTCAGCAGGCCAGGAGGAATACACCTCTGCCCCTACGACAGAGTACAAGTATTGCTCCAGTGGAACGACATTGACCAACGCCAGATCACCACTTACGATGCTGATTTCCATATCTCCACGATACGTTCGCTGGGAACGTTCCACTACTTTGATGCCATTGCCATTCCCTTGTACCAATGCTTTGGATTCAGTACCTGCGATGGTGTAATGCGGAGCTGTTTTCAGTGCATCCGTACTTAATCCCGCATCCTGACGGATGATGAGCCCTGCACTATTGTTGACAGGTGAAAGGCTTACCCCTGGAGCTTTGGCTTCCACACTGTTCTTCAATGCGGTTAATTCCGCATCCGTTGAAGCTTCACCCACCCATACCGCATAGGCTTGGCTTCCTCCACTCAGTTGAAGGACTGGATAGACACTACTAACCCCCGCTGATAAAAGGTTGGCTTGTGCTGCCTCTGCTTCCTGAATCGAACCATAGGTTCCAGCAGACAGGCGTTTACTTCCCGTTACAGTTGGCTTTTGACCAGCCAATTGAGCTGCTGCTACCTTTTGTACTCGTGTAACAGCTTGTCCTGCCAGTGCCTCCGTTGCATAGTTGCCTGTGTAGAGCTGGTAAATGGCATTTCCATTCACAGACGTTGTGAACAGCAACGGTTTATCTGCGGTTGCCTGCAACAATTTTGCTGCTGCAGATGCTGCCTTAAAGTCCGCTGTTTCCAACACCTTTACTCGGAATCCATCTGCACTGAAACGGACCTGTCCTGCCGGAAGGTTTACATATGCGCCGCTCTCCGATTGGATGCTCCATTGTCCTGTCGATTCAAGCGTGATGAGTGGTGTAGTTGATTTATACGTACTACCCAGATTTGCAAACATGGCTACCCGGATTGTCTGTCCATCATTTGCTGCTGCATACGCAGGCACTTGCAAACAACCCACTGTCAAAAGAGCTGCCGCCAGTACCTTCAATCGACGACTCCACTTCTTCGTTCGTATTGCTTTTCCCACAATCAGACTCCTCTCCATGCATTTCTTCCACTTTATATCGGGTTAACAAGTGATTATTTCAATGTTTATGATGAATGTTCAACAGATTCGACTATTTACCGTCTCTTGGTGGAACAGGTAGACCCAAATGATGATAGGCGAGATCTGTTACGATCCTGCCCCTTGGTGTACGCTGAATCATACCAATCTGAAGCAGATACGGTTCATAGACATCCTCTATCGTCTGACTTTCTTCACCAATCGTAGCAGCAATGGTATCCAGCCCTACCGGGCCTCCCCGGAAGCTGTTGATCATCGATTTGAGCATTTTGTGATCAATCTCATCCAGGCCACGCGGATCAATCTGGAGACGTTGCAGTGCTTCTTCCGCCAGTGTCTGCGTAATAATCCCGTCACCACGCACCTGTGCAAAGTCGCGTACTCGTTTTAACAAACGGTTGGCGATCCTCGGTGTCCCACGTGAGCGCAATGCAATCTCTTGCGCAGCATCTCCCACAATCTCCACACCCAAAATTTCGGTAGAGCGTGAGACGATATAAGCCAGCTCATCAACCGTGTAGAATTCCAATCGACTGATAACACCAAATCGGTCTCGAAGTGGAGCAGACAGCAAGCCAGCACGCGTTGTAGCCCCAATTAGAGTGAATGATGGCAGATCCAGCCGAACGGAACGTGCACTTGGACCTTTACCAATCATAATATCCAATGCCGAATCCTCCATAGCCGGGTACATGACTTCTTCAACCGTACGATGCAAACGATGAATCTCATCAATAAACAAGACATCACCTTCCTGCAGATTGGTTAACAATGCTGCAAGATCACCCGGGCGTTCAATAGCCGGGCCTGACGTGGTTCGTAAATTAACACCCAATTCGTTGGCAATAATATTGGCAAGTGTTGTTTTACCAAGTCCAGGTGGTCCATATAACAAAACGTGATCCAATGCCTCATTACGAAATTTGGCAGCTTCAATATATATCTTTAAATTTTCCTTCACCTGATTCTGCCCGATATACTCATTCAGATACCGGGGACGAAGACTCAACTCAACATTTTGGTCCTCCATCATCAGGTTCGCGGAAATAATTCGGTCATCCATGTTCATCCCTACCTTTTTTTGCAGGCTACAGCTATATTATAATATGCAATTTGTATTATCCCGTAAACAGCATTTGCAGCGCCTTTTTCATCAACACATCAACGGAATCTGCTGTAGTAACATCCTTTTTCAATTTGAGCCACACTTTATCAAGCTCACTGTCAGTATACCCAAGTGCCTTGAGACCTTCACGTGCCTCATCCCAGGCTGAACCACTTCCCGACTCTTCCGATGGAGGAGCGAACAAACCTGTTGCGTACGCTGCCGCGCCAAAACTATCCAGCTTATCCTTAAGATCCAGAATCATGCGTTGAGCAGTCTTCTTGCCGATGCCTGGCAATTTGGTCAAGAACGTAAGATTCTCCTGATAAATCGCCGTAACCACATGTTCTGGTGTACCTCCAGCGAGTATGCCCAGAGCTACTTTTGGACCGATACCGGATACTTCAATCAGTTTACGGAACAAACGTTGCTCATCCCGTGTAACAAATCCAAACAGCAACATCGCATCCTCACGCACATGATGGTGAGTGTACACGGTAATTTCACCTTCTTGCTTCGCAAACGCAAATGGATTTGGACAGAATACGCGATAACCTACACCATGAACATCCAGCACAATATAATCATTCTCTACATGAATGAACTGTCCTCTTAGAAAATCAATCATTTTCGCAATACCTCATTCAACTTGGAATTTAATGTATAAGAGTGTGCGTGGCACACGGCTACAGCCAATGCATCCGCTACGTCATCCGGCTTAGGAACGACCTGAAGACGCAAGAACATTTTGACCATTTCCTGTACTTGCTTCTTCTCTGCTTTACCGTACCCCACAACAGCCTGCTTGATCTGCATTGGCGTATACTCTGCAATAGGCAGACCCTTCTGTGCGGCAGCGAGTACCATAACTCCTCTAGCCTGACTCACAGACATCGCTGTTGTAACGTTCCGATTGAAAAAAAGTTTCTCCAGCGCTACTGCGTCCGGTTTGTATTTATCAATCAATTGCACCATACCTTCATATACGTGAAGCAATCGTTCCTCTTCAGGGGTATGAGCTTCCGTCTGAATACATCCATATTGTACGGGTACCACCTTACTGCCGATTTTATCCACAAAACCAAAACCAACAATCGCAATCCCCGGGTCAATTCCCAAAAAACGCAAAACCATCTCTCCCTCACAAAAGCGAACATATGTATCGTTCATTTCATTATAACAAAAGATAGACCCTGCGGCAGGAAAAACTTTGTCTAACTGACTACTCGTCTTTATTCGCGGATTTTTTACATGTTTATGCGTATTTTCATGTATTTCAGTTCAAACGACAAAAAGGACATCTCTTCGATGTCCTTCACCACATTCCACGTATTTTGGATTCTATCGCTTGGTTACGTAAACCACGAATGTTATTGCTATTGCCACCATCGTTTCAGTAATTCACAATCTTAATACTGTAGGTGAGGGCGTTTGGATTACCCGCCATTGCGGATTAAATGGTGATCTTCATCCACGGCATAGTCACTGAAGGTGGAGATTACGCTATCATACTCATCCTTATCCTGAATCCGAATACCCTGCTGAAGTTGCTCCAGCACCCCATCAGGCAAAGAACTCTCCAACGTCCCAACATCCAACTGAAAGAACGTACGAATAACCTTCTCTTCTGCAGGTTTGCCCTCGTACAAATTAAGGTTCCCTACAGCATCAATGCTGATATAAGCCTGTTGTTTACATAGCGGTGAAAGGTCATCTACACGTTGCTTCAAATGCAACTCATCTGATGTTCCAACGGTAGCATCCCATTCCGGATGTTGAGCTAGTAGCATTTTCAACTGCGGTCTAGCCATCTTGCCTAACTGCTCTGTCTCCACTCCGCAGATGTACTGTATCTCCAAAACCACACTCGTTAAATGATCCGGATCAGAATCAAGTTGCTCTACTAACGCCTGAATCTCCTGTTCTGATCTTGTTTCCTGCGTAACAGGGCCCATCACACTGGTTGCCTCACTAAAATTAGTTGTCAATAAACGCTCTATGGCCGATGAGATAGACAACCCACTGTAAGCCAATATCGTAACTGCAAGTAAAGCCGCCGTCATCCATACTGTTCGTTTCCACCGTCGCCAGCGTCTCTTGAATTGTTTTCTGAAGTTAAACGTGTTCACATGAACCCCTTCTATCACTTTTTAAACCTATTGTGACCTAAAGAACGAGGCTTTATGCACAACTAACTTGTCGTCTGAAGAAGGATCACGCATGTGATAGCTTAGAGAATTTGTCATAGTGAATACCGGAACCTGCATTTATAGAATCTTATATATAGATAAATAAAAAAAACACTATCTAATTATAGATAATGTTTTTAGAGATCGGGATGACACGATTTGAACATGCGACCCCCTGGTCCCAAACCAGGTGCTCTACCAAGCTGAGCTACATCCCGTTATATATACCGGCGAGAGGACTCGAACCTCCACGGTTTCCCACTCGATTTTGAGTCGAGCGCGTCTGCCATTCCGCCACGCCGGCAAATTTGAAGTTATAATGGCGCGCCCTGAGAGATTCGAACTCCCGGCCTTTTGATTCGTAGTCAAACGCTCTATCCAGCTGAGCTAAGGGCGCAAATATTGGAGCGGAAGACGGGAATCGAACCCGCGACCCTCGCCTTGGCAAGGCGATGCTCTACCGCTGAGCCACTTCCGCATACGGTATTATTAATATAAAAATGGCGGAACCGACGGGATTCGAACCCGCGATCTCCTGCGTGACAGGCAGGCATGTTAGGCCAACTACACCACGGTTCCAGATCACTTTCTCAAAGGAAAGTATAATTGCGGGGGCAGGATTTGAACCTGCGGCCTTCGGGTTATGAGCCCGACGAGCTACCGGGCTGCTCCACCCCGCGTCGTTATAAAGTTTATATGGTGGAGGCTGAGGGGATCGAACCCCCGACCCTCTGCTTGTAAGGCAGATGCTCTCCCAGCTGAGCTAAGCCTCCATAATATGACCCGTAGGGGATACTCTCACTTCGTTCGAGACTGCGAAGCAGTTGCTAACGAGGTATATCCTCCGACGAACCTTTGGGATTCTCATCCCTTGTTAAAGCTATAAATATAGCTATGACCCGTAGGGGATTCGAACCCCTGTTACCTCCGTGAAAGGGAGGTGTCTTAACCCCTTGACCAACGGGCCTTACTGGCTCCCCGAACAGGGCTCGAACCTGTGACAACTCGATTAACAGTCGAGTGCTCTACCAACTGAGCTATCAGGGAATAATATGCATTTGCACTGCAAATGCAATTCATCGTACAACATCAACATGCAGAGCCTGTTTTCTATGTATGATGAAAGAGTTCGCTTGGCGGCGTCCTACTCTCCCAGGACCCTGCGGTCCAAGTACCATCGGCGCTAGAGGGCTTAACGGTCGTGTTCGGGATGGGTACGTGTGGAACCCCTCCGCCATCGCCACCAAACGCATAGCTTAGCTTACATTCAGAGATCGTTCTCTGAAAACTAGATTCGAAACGAAACATGCGAATTATCACTTGCTATTGGATAAGCCCTCGACCGATTAGTACTGGTCAGCTCCATGCATTGCTGCACTTCCACCCCCAGCCTATCTACCTCGTCGTCTTCAAGGGGTCTTACATACTGGGAAATCTCATCTTGAGGGGGGCTTCACGCTTAGATGCTTTCAGCGTTTATCCCGTCCGTACATAGCTACCCAGCGGTGCTCCTGGCGGAACAACTGGTACACCAGCGGTACGTCCATCCCGGTCCTCTCGTACTAAGGACAGCTCCTCTCAAATTTCCTACGCCCACGACAGATAGGGACCGAACTGTCTCACGACGTTCTGAACCCAGCTCGCGTACCGCTTTAATGGGCGAACAGCCCAACCCTTGGGACCTACTTCAGCCCCAGGATGCGATGAGCCGACATCGAGGTGCCAAACCTCCCCGTCGATGTGGACTCTTGGGGGAGATAAGCCTGTTATCCCCAGGGTAGCTTTTATCCGTTGAGCGATGGCCCTTCCATGCGGTACCACCGGATCACTAAGCCCGACTTTCGTCCCTGCTCGACTTGTAGGTCTCGCAGTCAAGCTCCCTTATGCCTTTGCACTCTTCGAATGATTTCCAACCATTCTGAGGGAACCTTTGGGCGCCTCCGTTACTCTTTAGGAGGCGACCGCCCCAGTCAAACTGCCCACCTGACACTGTCCCCGCACCGGATTACGGTACCAGGTTAGAACCTAGATACGATCAGGGTGGTATCCCAACGTTGCCTCCACACAAGCTGGCGCTCATGCTTCAAAGGCTCCCACCTATCCTGTACAGATCGTACCCAAATTCAATATCAAGCTGCAGTAAAGCTCCATGGGGTCTTTCCGTCTTGTCGCGGGTAACCTGCATCTTCACAGGTATTAAAATTTCACCGGATCTCTCGTTGAGACAGCGCCCAAGTCGTTACGCCATTCGTGCGGGTCAGAATTTACCTGACAAGGAATTTCGCTACCTTAGGACCGTTATAGTTACGGCCGCCGTTTACTGGGGCTTCGGTTCACAGCTTCGGGATTGCTCCCTAACCACTCCCCTTAACCTTCCAGCACCGGGCAGGCGTCAGCCCGTATACTTCGCCTTACGGCTTCGCACAGACCTGTGTTTTTGCTAAACAGTCGCTTGGGCCTTTTCACTGCGGCCCCCTCGTGCTATTCACACTACCGGGGCACCCCTTCTCCCGAAGTTACGGGGTCATTTTGCCGAGTTCCTTAACGAGAGTTCTTCCGCGCGCCTTAGAATACTCTTCTCGCCTACCTGTGTCGGTTTGCGGTACGGGCACCATCACCTGGCTAGAGGCTTTTCTTGGCAGTGTGAGATCATGACCTTCGCTACTACAATTTTCGCTCCCCATCACAGCTCAGCCTTACAATGTGCGGATTTGCCTACACATCAGCCTCACTGCTTAGACGGACATCCATCAGTCCGCGTCACTACCCTACTGCGTCCCCCCATTGCTCATAACGGCTTACGGTGGTACAGGAATTTCGACCTGTTGTCCTTCGACTACGCCTTTCGGCCTCGCCTTAGGTCCCGACTTACCCTGAGCGGACGAGCCTTCCTCAGGAACCCTTAGGCTTTCGGCGGATCAGATTCTCACTGATCTTTTCGTTACTCATACCGGCATTCTCACTTGTATAATGTCCAGCGCTCCTTACGGTACACCTTCAACCCTTATACAACGCTCCCCTACCCCTGATGCAAAGCATCAAGCCATAGCTTCGGTGGTGTGTTTAGCCCCGTTACATTTTCGGCGCAGAGTCACTCGACCAGTGAGCTATTACGCACTCTTTCAATGGTGGCTGCTTCTAAGCCAACATCCTGGTTGTCTGTGCAACTCCACATCCTTTCCCACTTAACACACACTTGGGGACCTTAGCTGATGGTCTGGGCTGTTTCCCTTTTGACAATGGATCTTAGCACTCACTGTCTGACTCCCGGAAGTAAGTCTATGGCATTCGGAGTTTGACTGAGCTTGGTAACCCTTGCGGGCCCCGCACCCAATCAGTGCTCTACCTCCACGACTCTGTTTTCCGAGGCTAGCCCTAAAGCTATTTCGGGGAGAACCAGCTATCTCCGAGTTCGATTGGAATTTCTCCGCTACCCCCACCTCATCCCCGCATTTTTCAACATGCGTGGGTTCGGGCCTCCAGTGCGTGTTACCGCACCTTCACCCTGGACAGGGGTAGATCACCCGGTTTCGGGTCTACGTCCACGTACTATGTCGCCCTATTCAGACTCGCTTTCGCTGCGGCTCCGGCTCTTCACCTTAACCTTGCACGGGAACGTAACTCGCCGGTTCATTCTACAAAAGGCACGCCATCACCCCTAAAACGGGCTCTGACTTTTTGTAAGCACACGGTTTCAGGTTCTATTTCACTCCCCTTCCGGGGTGCTTTTCACCTTTCCCTCACGGTACTGCTTCACTATCGGTCGCTAGGAAGTATTTAGCCTTGGCAGATGGTCCTGCCGGATTCATACGGGGTTTCACGTGCCCCGCACTACTCGGGATCCGTCTCGGAGGGAACCAACTTTCAACTACAGGGCTTTTACCTTCTTTGGCGGGCCTTTCCAGACCTCTTCGCTTAACCGGTTCCTTTGTAACTCCATGTGAGACGTCCCACAACCCCAAAGAGCAAGCTCTCTGGTTTGGGCTTCTCCGCGTTCGCTCGCCGCTACTGACGGAATCACTATTGTTTTCTCTTCCTCAGGGTACTTAGATGTTTCAGTTCCCCTGGTATGCCTCTACACAACCTATGTATTCAGTTGTGAGTAACTGGAAATTACCCCAGCTGGGTTTCCCCATTCGGACACCCCCGGATCAAAGCTTGCTTACAGCTCCCCGAGGCAGTTTCGTTGTTCGCCACGTCCTTCATCGGCTCCTAGCGCCTAGGCATCCTCCGTGTGCTCTTAGTAGCTTAACCTCGTGCTCCGGTTTCGACTGCTCGCTTCCCTTGTTTTGCTTGTGCAAAGCCAAAAGTCGCTCTCACCCGATACCATCGTACGTGCAATCTACCGTTTTTATTTAAACTTGTTTAACACAAGTTCAGCTAAAAAGGAATGTTCTAATTCGCGTTTGTTTCGTTTCGATATCTAGTTTTCAAAGAACAAGCTCCATGCAAAAGCAAGCTGTTTGAGAGTTTGAGCTCTCAAAACTGAGCAACGAGTGAGTAACTAGCCGACCTGGCTAGATTTTGTATTTGAATGTTTCCGTTGCAGGAAACGATTCTCCATAGAAAGGAGGTGATCCAGCCGCACCTTCCGATACGGCTACCTTGTTACGACTTCACCCCAATCATCTATCCCACCTTCGGCGGCTGGCTCCTTGCGGTTACCCCACCGACTTCGGGTGTTATAAACTCTCGTGGTGTGACGGGCGGTGTGTACAAGACCCGGGAACGTATTCACCGCGGCATGCTGATCCGCGATTACTAGCAATTCCGACTTCATGCAGGCGAGTTGCAGCCTGCAATCCGAACTGAGACCGGCTTTGTTGGGATTGGCTCCATCTCGCGATTTCGCAGCCCGTTGTACCGGCCATTGTAGTACGTGTGTAGCCCAGGTCATAAGGGGCATGATGATTTGACGTCATCCCCACCTTCCTCCGGTTTGTCACCGGCAGTCTATCTAGAGTGCCCACCCGAAGTGCTGGCAACTAAATATAAGGGTTGCGCTCGTTGCGGGACTTAACCCAACATCTCACGACACGAGCTGACGACAACCATGCACCACCTGTCTCCTCTGTCCCGAAGGAAAGGTACATCTCTGTACCGGTCAGAGGGATGTCAAGACCTGGTAAGGTTCTTCGCGTTGCTTCGAATTAAACCACATACTCCACTGCTTGTGCGGGTCCCCGTCAATTCCTTTGAGTTTCAGTCTTGCGACCGTACTCCCCAGGCGGAGTGCTTAATGTGTTAACTTCGGCACCAAGGGTATCGAAACCCCTAACACCTAGCACTCATCGTTTACGGCGTGGACTACCAGGGTATCTAATCCTGTTTGCTCCCCACGCTTTCGCGCCTCAGCGTCAGTTACAGCCCAGAGAGTCGCCTTCGCCACTGGTGTTCCTCCACATATCTACGCATTTCACCGCTACACGTGGAATTCCACTCTCCTCTTCTGCACTCAAGTCACCCAGTTTCCAGTGCGATCCGGGGTTGAGCCCCGGGATTAAACACCAGACTTAAATGACCGCCTGCGCGCGCTTTACGCCCAATAATTCCGGACAACGCTTGCCCCCTACGTATTACCGCGGCTGCTGGCACGTAGTTAGCCGGGGCTTTCTTCTCAGGTACCGTCACCTTGAGAGCAGTTACTCTCCCAAGCGTTCTTCCCTGGCAACAGAGCTTTACGATCCGAAAACCTTCATCACTCACGCGGCATTGCTCCGTCAGGCTTTCGCCCATTGCGGAAGATTCCCTACTGCTGCCTCCCGTAGGAGTCTGGGCCGTGTCTCAGTCCCAGTGTGGCCGATCACCCTCTCAGGTCGGCTACGCATCGTCGCCTTGGTGAGCCGTTACCCCACCAACTAGCTAATGCGCCGCAGGCCCATCCCCAAGTGACAGATTGCTCCGTCTTTCCAGTTTCCTTCAGGCGAAGAAAACAACTATTCGGTATTAGCTACCGTTTCCGGTAGTTGTCCCAAACTTGAGGGCAGGTTGCCTACGTGTTACTCACCCGTCCGCCGCTAAGTATCAAGGAAGCAAGCTTCCTATCAACTCCGCTCGACTTGCATGTATTAGGCATGCCGCCAGCGTTCGTCCTGAGCCAGGATCAAACTCTCCAATAAAGTATTGAAAAGAGCGATAAGCTCATTTTGAATCTGACGAGATTAAAAATCTCATTTGTGCTCCAGTCGATTCAAGCCAAGGCTTGTCTCTAACTTTCGCGTTCATTCTGCAAGCAGAATGTTTACTCACTCGTTGTTCAGTTTTCAAAGATCAAACTTGTTTCATTATCTCTTGTGTTTCCCGTGTCAGCCGTGTGTTTCAGCGGCGACTTAAATAATATATCATACGGCTGAATGTAATGCAACAGTTTTTTTCATTTCTTTTCTTTAGTAGTTTTGCATTAGCTAAAGCTACCATATCCGTTCCCTATCTTGTCCTATCATAATAGCTTACGCTCATAGGGTACAAATATTTTAACACATTTATGAAAGGGTTTACAACAACTTCTCAAAAAAATGCTCTTTATCATTTCCAGAACAGCTGTATCTCCGTAATGCGAAACTCAATGTTTATTAAGGAAAGCGGGAAGCCTCTCTCCATTACAGAGCAGACTTCCCACTAAATAAAACATGCACCTGACTTTTTCATCAATCGCAATCCGCGCTAGGTTAGTTTTGTATCCATGGATTACGACGCTTTTTATCGGATTTCCGTTGGTTAGAAGGAGCTGCACCCTCTCTGGATGTTTTCCCGGACACGGATACTTTGGATTTATTCTTCAGAGGAGCCTTGGTTGTTCTGCGTTTTGCAGCTGCCAGCTTATTCCCTGCTTGCTTGGACTTCCCTTCCGAATCTGATCCAACCTCTTCAATTGCTACCTGACTTAAGTTAGCGTCTTCACGCCCCCCTTTTTTACCACCCTTTCCTTGCCCATGAGGAGGATACATTTCACCAAATGCTCCAAGCGGAGACGGCGGAACCATGTTCTGAGTAGGATACGGATTCTGATAAGCATACTCAATAGGCTGGTTTGGCATCGTGGATGTGGACATTTCAGGCGGCATACCGTACGAAGGACCATACATATTCCAAGCCGGATCCTGATAACCATGAGAAGGATAAGTATACTGAGGCATATGTGTATGTGAGCCACATCCGCATGGAGGGTACGGAAGCATTGAGTATGGAGATATGAAAGGCGGCTGATGATTCATATGACCAGGTGCTGCATACGTCGGAAATGGACTATTCACTTCGGCAGCTGGCGCAATCGGAAATGAGTTGTTTTGCATTGCTGCGGACAGATTCGGCATAACGTTATTGTGGTTATAACCCTGTTCCGCACCAGTCCACGGACTGTTTGGCAGATCACTGCTACTATAAGGACTAACTTCCGGAATCCCCGGAAACGACGTATTGTTACTCGCTCCTGCCGTGTACATGTCTTGCTGCGCACCATACACCTCTTGTGCAGGAACCGGGATTTGAACATAAGGGTGTTCGGCTGGCGCATGATGCAACTTATTACCACAACCACAAGGCTTTTTCGTTGCTGGTGCAACCTCAGTTGGAGACTTTGTATTAGGCATTACAGGCAAAGGCGTAATTTCAGGCGAAAGATTAGGCATTGTATATTTCTTGGATTCTGCTACCGGTTTTACATGAACTTCGGTTTTAACCTCTTCTTTTTTGTGCGTTTCCTTTTCCGGCTTCACTTCAGGAAGCTCTGGTAACTGCGGCAGTACCTCCAGTTCCGGCATTACATTCGGCATTACCGGATTGGCAGGTGGTGGAGCAGGCACCGGGACCGGAACAGGAACCTCTGCTACCGGGGCAGGGGGAGTTGGCGTAACTGGAGCCGGGGGCTCCGGTTCTTTGACTCCCGTATATTCCTTACCTTCAGGTGACAACTTTTCATGAGCAGCAATGTTGCCGGCACCCGGATTAGATGTGCTGTTTCCTTGTGCGTGCATAGATGGAATGTAAACTGTCTCCCCCACCAGCAGAGCGTTCGGATTTTTCAACTGTGGATTGGCATTGACCATATCTTCTAAAGGAACTCCCCAGGCTTGTGCCAACTTCCATAACGAATCTCCTTGCTGCACCTTGTGACTGTGGAGCACACCCTCCGGCTTCGGTGTTACTGGCTCTGCAGGGATTTTGACCTTCATGCCAATATCCAGCTTGTCGGGATTTGTGATTTGCGGATTAGCCGCGATCAATTTGTCCAGCGCTACATTGTATTTTTGGGACAGCAGATATAATGTGTCGCCTTTTTTCACCATGTGTATTTTCACAGGGAACTAACCTCCTAGACGTCATACTTGGGCAGTACATTCGCCCATACCGTTACTACATCCTATGCAGAAACCGGGCTAATGACATCAACTAAACAAAAAAAATCCTCCTGTCTCTAAAATCCCCATACACCAGGTATGCAGAATTTTATCGGACAAGGAGGATTCCTGTTCCCTATGTTATGCAATTCTAACTTAAGATTCCCACACTTTATATCCATCTTTGTCAACAATCTGACGAAATGCTTCCAGCAGTCTCAGCGTTACTGGACCTGCTACCCCCGTGCCAATTGTTCTTCCATCCACTTCATATGCAGCGATAACTTCTGCAGCTGTCCCGGTGAAAAAGACTTCGTCTGCGATATACACATCATGCAGGGTGAATGGCACTTCTTTTAATTCAAGCTCCAGTTCGCCACATAGATCGATAATCGCTTGACGTGTAATCCCTTCAAGTGCTCCGAGATAACAAGGCGGCGTGTACACTACACCATTTTTGATGATGAAGATGTTATCACTTGAACCCTCAGTAACGTAACCTTGGGAGTTCAGCATGATTGCTTCACCAGCACCTGAATAGTTAGACTGGATTTTAACCAGTATGTTATTGAGATAGTTCAACGATTTAATTTTTGGATTCAATGCGTCCGGAATGTTCCGGCGTTGGGATACCGACACGGCTTTCAATCCAGTAAGATACGCTTCCTCGGGATAGATCGCCAATTGCTCCACGATGATGATTACGGATGCCTTAGGGCAACGTAACGGGTCCAACCCCAGATTACCAGGGCCGCGCGATACAATAAGACGAATATAACCATTACGCATATCATTGCGGCGCACCGTTTCAGCCATGACTTCCAGCATCTCATCAATGGACAGCGGAATGTTCAAACTGATGGATTTCGCCGAATCATACAAACGATCCAAGTGGGCCTTACATCTGAAAATATTTCCGTTATAGATCCGAATACCTTCGAAAATCCCGTCTCCATACAAAAATCCATGATCATATACCGAAACGGTTGCGTTCTCCTTGGTCACATACTGACCATCCAAATAGATCCATTGTTCTGCCACCGATGACTGCACCTCCATAAAATATCCATTCACTGTACTCCGAAACGTTATTAACCCGTCCATTGTACACCAAATGACAAGCCATTACTCGCTCATTCTATCCCGACTTATGACAACCTTCTAACATTCCCAAACACCACCAGGTCAATTATCTTGAAGGATATGTATAACAAGGATAGCTACCCAGAACGCGCACCTGACAATTCAATGCTTCAATCTCTGCCATGGCTGCGGTAAGCAATACCGAATCGACCGTTTCCACAACATCAATGTAAAAATAGTAACTGCCCAATCGTTTCTTCGTTGGACGAGATTCGAGACGGGTCAAGTTCAGCTTCCGCCATGCAAAAGCCGACAATACCTGATGCAACGCACCCGGTGCATCTTCTGGCAATGTCACCAGCAAGCTGGTTTTTACATGATCCGGTTCACGTGGAATGTTCACAGGTTCATGGCCGATGAGCACAAAACGGGTGTAGTTGTTGTCATGATCTGTAACCTTTTCAGCCATAATGTCCAACCCATGCTTCTGAGCAGCAAGCTTGGTACCGATCGCCACCCAGCCCTTACCCGGATTTTTTTTCACAATTTCTACAGCTTCGGCCGTACTGTTCACACCTTCAAGGTCCGCCCCAGGCGAATGCAGCCGAATAAAATTCTGACACTGTGGAATAGCCACAGGGTGAGACATGATCTTGGTAATTCTACCAAAGTCATACTCGCCACTCTCTGTCTTAAATTCCGAGCCATGTCCAATCACATTCTGGATAGATGGATATACCCACTCTGCTTGCATCGGAATATCTACTTCATTCACAAGCCAGTCCATATGAAGACTAACGGAGCCTTCAATGGTATTTTCAATCGGAATGACACTGTATTGTGCAATCCCGCTATCCGTTGCTCTAAACACATCCGAAATCAGCTTGGAATGAAGCAAGTCTAATGGTTCCCCGTTGAAAAGGAAATCAATTGCCTCATGAGAAACTGATCCTTCAGGTAATACTGCAATTCGTTTCATGCATTAACTTCCCCTTTGATTCTGTCCAGAAAAGGACGTTCGTCTTGATCAGGCAGCACGGTTACACCGTCCAAATCCGGATCGAGCCACAGTGCAGAAGCAGATATGCCCTCCCGCTCCATGGTGTCCAGCAAATATTGTTCCAATCCCGCTTTCCGGGTGTCATGACGATCTACCAAAGTCAATACGGTCGGTCCAGCTCCGCTCAGGGCAGCTCCCAACGCTCCATGATCGACGGCATGTTCCAATATCTCAGCCATGCCTGGCACCAATGATGCCCGATATGGTTGGTGAATTCGATCTGACATCGCCTTCTGAATCATATCCAGTCGTCCACTCGCCATAGCGGCAACGAGCAGTGAGGATCTGCTAATGTTATGCACCACATCAGACATGCCAAATTGCTCTGGAATTACATTCCTTGCTTTTGAAGTAGACAGCTGGAATTCAGGTACAATAACCAAAGCCTGCAGATCCTGGTGTGGTTCAATACGTATATGATCTACCTGTTGACCATTCCATGCAGCCGTAATAATACCGCCATACAGAGATGCTCCAACATTATCAGGATGCTTCTCAAGGGATGTGGCCATATCCAGAAGCTTCGCATCGGATAAAGGAGCACCAATTAATGCATTAGCCGCTGCCAATGCCCCAACGATGGCTGATGCACTGCTCCCGAGTCCCCGCGTAAGCGGAATATCCGAATACATGGAAATCTCCAATTCAGGGACGGATACCCCAGCTTCATTGAATACCATCTGTGCCACTTCGTAAATCAAATTCGATTTATCTGTTGGCAGGCCTGTCAAATGATTGCCGTGAAGATGAAATGACGTCTGCTCGGCAGGTTTCATTTCCAACCAGGCATACAAAGACAATGCCATGCCCAGGGTATCAAACCCCGGACCGAGATTGGCTGTGCTTGCAGGTATTTTTACGGTTACCTTTTCACGCAAACTCATACAGATTGCTGCTCCAGTTGTGCAATGGCCGCCATTACCGCTTCTTCCGTATCTTCAACAACAAGTGGCTCAGTCGCTACTGTTTTGATCGCAATATTAGGATCTTTCAGGCCATTACCTGTCAGTACACAAACTACAGTCTCTCCGCCTTTAAAGTACCCTTCACTCTTCAGTTTGTATACACCAGCAAGGGAAGCCGCAGAAGCAGGTTCAGCAAAAATTCCTTCCCGAGAAGCAAGTGTACGATACGCTGTAAGGATTTGTTCATCCGTTACATAGTTGATCTGTCCACCAGATTCCTCAGCTGCAGCTACTGCCGTTTTCCAGCTCGCCGGATTACCGATTCGAATTGCTGTTGCTACCGTTTCAGGTTCAAGGATCGGCTCACCTTTGACTATGGCCATCGCACCTTCTGCTTCGAAACCAACCATACGTGGAAGCGTGTTGGATTTACCTGCCTCTTTATATTCTTTGAAACCTTTCCAATAAGCCGAGATATTACCCGCATTACCGACTGGAATAGCCAGAACGTCAGGCGCTTCGCCAAGTTGTTCAATTACTTCAAACGCTGCTGTCTTCTGTCCTTCAATCCGGAACGGATTCACAGAGTTTACAAGCGTGATCGGATGTTTGGCTGTGATCTCACGCACAATCTCCAGTGCACGGTCAAAGTTACCATTGATCGCTATCACTTTGGCTCCATAGATCATGGCTTGGGCCAGTTTACCCAGTGCAATGTTGTTATTCGGGATCAGTACGATACAATTGAGGCCACCACGTGCGGCGTAGGCCGCTGCAGCTGCTGACGTATTACCTGTGGATGCACACATGATCGTACGGCTGCCCTCTTCCATAGCTTTGGCAACAGCCATAACCATACCGCGGTCTTTGAAAGATCCCGTAGGGTTCAAACCTTCGTATTTGAAGTAAACATTTAAACCGAGTTCCTCAGACAGATTCTCTGCATGAATCAACGGTGTATTTCCTTCCTGAAGCGTAAGCAGGGGTGTATTTTCATTAACTGGAAGGTGCTCTCTGTACGTTTGCAAAAGTCCTTGATATCTCATTATGGGTAAACTCCTTTATGTTTTATTAATCTGAAATGATGACCTGTTGAACCGGATATGATTAACTTGTACGTTATAACTGAAATAATTGAGATGCCGTATGGGATAAGAACTATTATCCTTCGACCCGGTAGACACTCTTAATGCGGCGAATGACGCTGAGTGATTCAAAATGTTTTAACACTTTATCCATGCTTGCCTTACTTGCATTATGTGTAACGATAATGATCTCGGCATCCGGGTTGTGCTCATTCGGCTGTTGAACAACCGACGCCAGACTGACATCATACTCTGCGAAAATTTGTGTGATTTGTGCCAACACCCCGGCTTTGTCGTCTACGTGTAGTAAAATAAAGTTTTTCGACACGATCTGCTCGTCGCTTTGTAGTCGCTTAATCTTATAAGGCACAATTGCTTTGAGACCGTTCACGCCAAGTTTAAGGTTTTTGGTAACCGCCACAATGTCAGCTACAACCGAAGTTGCCGTTGGGAGTTCTCCCGCACCCGCACCGTAGAACATTGTCTCCCCTACAGCTTCACCGTGTACATATACTGCGTTGAACACACCGTTGACTGAAGCAATCGGGTGATTCTGTCTAACCATTGTCGGCTGAACGCTGATCGTGATCTCATCGCCAATACGGTCCGCAATACCAAGTAACTTCATCTCATAGCCCAGTCTTTTGGCATACATAATGTCTTCACGAGTCACGGAGGATATTCCTTTAACGGTTACATCCTTCAACTCCACATTGGTGCGGAAACCGAGTGTACTCAAGATCGCCATTTTTCGAGCTGCGTCAAGTCCCTCCACATCGGATGTTGGATCCGATTCGGCGTATCCCAGAGCCTGTGCTTCAGTCAGTACTTCTTCATAGGATGCACCTTCCTGACTCATTTTGGTCAGAATAAAGTTCGTTGTTCCGTTCACAATCCCCATAATGCGGGTAATCCGGTCAGAAGAGAAACCTTCAATCAGCGTACGAATGATCGGAATCCCTCCAGCAACACTCGCCTCATAGAACACGTCACATTGTTTTTCCTGTGCCTTCGCCAAAATCTCTGTACCATGCAGTGCCATGAGATCTTTGTTTGCTGTTACGATATGCTTCCCACGTTCCAACGCTTCAAGAATATACTCCTTCGTCTGATCAATGCCGCCCATGACTTCAACGATGACATCAATATCCGGATGACGAATGACTTCCCAAGGATCTTCCGTAAGCTTGGCACGGTCTACAGCAATAACACGTTCTTTCTCTGTATTTTTCACTGCGATCTTCTCGATGACAATCGGCGATCCAACCTGACTGCTCAGATCCTCCTGATTCCCTTCCACAATGCGAACGACTCCCGTTCCGACAGTTCCCAGACCCAACAATCCGACTTTTACTGGTTTCACTAACGATCTACCCCCTAATGTCTATTCTTGTCTGTCAGTCCTGTATGTTATTAAAGCCTAATTACCCTTGGCCTACTATACGTGTGCGTCTTACTCCAGGCATATCTTGCATTCGATCCAGCATTTCACCAATTTCACCATGAAGATGTGTCGTTTCCACTGAAATGACAACATTGGCTCTTCCCTGAAGCGGGATACTCTGATTAATCGTGAGTACATTAGCTCCATAACCAGCTACATGTCCAAGCACACGAGACAAGATACCCGACTGATGCTCCAAGTCAATGGAGATCGTTACAATTCTCTCGCGCTCAAGCTGGTTGATCAGATGTATTCCATCCTTGTACTTGTAAAAGGCACTCCGGCTTAATCCGACCTGTTCAACCGCCTCATGCACTGTTTTAACATCGCCAGAAGCCAGTAGTTCTTTTACCTGCATGGTCTTCACCACTGCCTCTGGTAAAATATCTTCCCGTACTAAGTAATAGCGTTCGTTCACAGAACGTCCTCTCCTCAAAGACTCATGTATTCATATAGTGGACATTATATAGGATCTATGACAAAAGGGCAATACATGACACGCCTATTTTTTGAAATACGTTCCTCACAGTATACAAGTTTATCCCTCTCCCATGTCAGGAAAAAACAAAAAAACGCAGAGTTGCGGGTCAACTTCCCACTTCTCTGCGTTCCTATATCGATCTGTCTCTCCACGGAAGACAGCTACTTAATAGTAACTGCTGCCTTCCACGAATTCGAATTCAAAGTCTCCAATACGCACGATGGTGCCTTCTACAGCTCCGCGCTTACGCAACTCAGCGTCCACACCCATATAACGAAGTGTACGTGCGAGTTTCAGTATAGCTTCATGCGAGTTCAGTTGCATCCGTTTCATCATGCGGTCAATCTTGGCACTTTCGACAACGAACATTTCGTTCTCACGCACAATTTTGAAACCATCGTCTTCTTTTTTGTCCAGACTGTATACTTTACGTTCAGATACATCTGCTACCTCTTCAACCACTCGCTCGTCTGGAACCTGATCCAGCAGATCAGCTGCACGATACAGAAGTTCTTGAATACCTTTCCGGGTCAAGGATGAAATTGGCATCACTTCAATATCAGGTTGAACTTCGCGAACTTGCTGTAAAAATTGCTCCAGGTTCGCTTCAGAGTCTGGCATATCCATCTTGTTAGCTGCTACAATTTGCGTTCTCTCGGCGAGAAGCGGATTGTATAACTTCAATTCGTCATTGATTTTCTGCCAGTCTTCAAAAGGATCGCGTCCTTCTGAACCCGACATATCTACGACATGAACAATAATACGAGTACGCTCAACATGACGCAGGAACTCATGCCCCAGTCCGACTCCTTCATGTGCACCTTCAATCAGTCCAGGCAAATCGGCCATAACAAAGCTTCGGCCTTCTCCTACACCGACTACACCCAGATTCGGTGTAATGGTTGTGAAATGGTATGCCCCGATCTTTGGCTTGGCTGACGAAACGACAGAAAGCAATGTGGATTTCCCGACACTCGGGAAACCAACCAGACCAACATCTGCCATAACTTTCAGTTCGAGTACGATGTAACGCTCTTGTCCTTCTTCACCGTTCTCAGCAAGTTCAGGTGCAGGATTGTTCGGTGTAGCAAATCGGATGTTACCCCGTCCGCCCCGACCACCACGAGCAATAACAACCTGTTGACCGTGACGTGTCATATCCGCCAGTACTTCTCCACTGTCTTCATCCAAGATGATAGTTCCTGGTGGAATGCGCACAATCATATTCTCCGCGTTTGCACCATGCTGACTTTTATTACGTCCCTTCTCACCACGTGGGGCCTTGAAGTGACGCTGGTAACGGAAATCCATCAACGTACGCAAACCTTCATCCACGCGGAAAATGATGTCAGCTCCTCTGCCTCCATCGCCCCCGGCAGGTCCGCCGTTTGGTACATACTTCTCACGACGGAAAGAAATAATTCCGTCCCCTCCGTCTCCGGCTTTTACATAAATCTTCGCTTTATCTACAAACATTGGTTAACCCCTTCTTCCTATATTCCACACGGCATTCTGAATTGTATAAACGTATCCTCAGACGGAAACTGCTCCGTTCTGACTTTTTTTCCTTTGAGCACGGCAGTAAGCTGCCGCAGTGTTTCCGGATCGGGTGTTTGATCCCCGTCCAGTCGGACAACCACATCTCCATGATCCTGTCCGAAGTTCAAGGTCAGTTTGCGAACCTCTCCCCAAGAAGACCGGCCGCCGCCATATTGATAGGCCCTGATTGCATCTGCAATGGCCCCGGTAAGTGACTCGCCATCCTCGGGAGAGACCAGAGCACTAAGCTGCAACTCATCTTCTATTTCCACATGCAATTCCAGCGCGATTCCACTGGCCCGAAAAGACTGAAGATAAAATACGAGGGAAGGAATGCCTAATCTGGAGATTCGACTTTCTTCTGTAACCCGCTCTTTTATTCTTTCCACACATTGCAAGGATTTATCAAGTTTGCCCAGCCGAAGATATCCATATAACACCTGAAGGTCGTTCATCCAGTCGTGTCGATGATGATTTAATGAAGCAATTGCTGTTTTTTCCATGGATTGTATGATGGCTCTGCGTTCCGCCTCGGCCTGTTTCTTCATCGCATTCACAGAAATGAGCAATACTGCGACGGACCACAATGCGCACACGACGCTTGAGATCATCGCCGGATACAACATAACGAAAACCAAAGGAATCAGAAGTGAACATGCCGCAATCCACGGCACTCTTTTCCAAGATTTCATGGCTTCTCCCCGTTCTACAAAACTCGGTTGGTCTACACCCACCGTAACCAAGTATAACATGTCTTTTCTGCCAGTTCATTATCGAATAACCGTTGAATACAAAAAACCTTCGGCAAAAATGCCGAAGGCTCCTTAGGCGGAATGCCGATATTACGCTTCTACTGCTGCTGCTACAGGAGCAACATTAACAGGATAGATGCTTACTTTTTTGCGATCGCGTCCCCAACGTTCGAATTTTACAACGCCGTCGATTTTCGCGAACAAAGTGTCATCTTTACCGATGCCAACGTTAGTTCCTGGGTGAATTTTCGTTCCGCGTTGGCGAACGAGAATGCTACCACCAGTTACAGTTTGACCATCAGCACGTTTAACACCCAGACGTTGAGCATTACTGTCACGTCCGTTCTTCGTGGAACCTACACCTTTTTTCGATGCGAATAACTGAAGATTTAATTTCAACATGATTGGTTGTCCTCCTTCTTTGCTTATTTGAATTGCTGTATTTTAATATACTTCCCGTATGACTCTGCAATATTAGAGAGCATAACCACCATGGATTCGAGTAACAATTGTACCTGGGACCAGGTTTCCCCTCTCTCTAACAAAGGTAAAGAACCGCTTAAAAAGCCATTCTTCATCTTGGCATCCATTTCGACACCGGTCAATGTTTCAATCGAGTTCACCGTACCCACTGTAACAGCGGATACCCCGGCACATACGATGTCTTCTCCCCGCTTGGCAAAATTAGCATGCCCTTCAATGGAAAAACGTTCGATGTTCCCGTCCTCATCACGAAAGATTTGAACGATAATCACTTATCGCACCTTCTTTACGCTTTGATTGTTTCGATAGTTACTTTAGTGTACGGTTGACGGTGACCTTGCTTCACATGGTAGTTCTTTTTAGGTTTGTATTTGTATACGATAACCTTTTGTCCTTTGCCATGTTTCTCCACTTTAGCCGTTACAGTAGCTCCGGAAATCAATGGTGTACCTGCTGTCAAACCTTGATCGTTAGATACAGCCAGGACACGGTCGAACGTTACGCTTTCGCCATCGTTCGCAGTCAATTTCTCGATGAACAGAACATCGCCCTCTTGGACTTTGTACTGTTTGCCGCCTGTTTCAATAATTGCGTACATTTGCCTTGCACCTCCTCATGTCTCAGACTCGCCCGTTCTCAGGTGACAGTGTCCTTGCGGAACTGTTCTTATACCCGGCCAGTGCGGTTACAGCATGTGCAAGACCATTAGGCTAAACACATACTTGAAGATTATATCACGCAATATATCAAAAATCAATGCAAAGGTGAAATATATCTTTTTCCCGTTCCATGGCAGGAAGAACACGGCTCCACATAGGGCAACGTACTTTCTTCCCGCACTTTCTTACGGGTAAGTTCGAGCAAACCCAGTTTGGTCCAACCCATTACAAACGCTTTGGTCCGATCCTTCTTGAGCTCACCCTCCAAGGTTGCTGCGACTTCATGCCGATTCGAGGCTTCCTCCATATCAATGAAGTCGACAATAATCATGCCACCGATATCCCGCAGGCGCATCAGACGGGCAATCTCTACTGCTGCCTGTATGTTGGTCTCTGTCACGGTCTCTTCCAGACTGTCACCGCCAGCTCCCGTATACTTCCCCGTATTCACATCCACGACAGTCAGAGCCTCGGTATGATCAATAACAATGTATCCGCCTCCGGGCAACCACACTTTCCGGGCAAAATCCTTATTCAACTGTTCCTGCACACCATAGGCTGCAAAGATGGATTCTGTTCCCCGATACACCTGTACTTTGGGTTGGTGACCAGGACTAATCTCTTCGAGCAATGCTTTTACCTCACGGGCTTGTCCTTCACTATCAGTGATGACTTCGTCACTCCCTGGCGTATACACATCTCTGATGATTCGCTGTACCATGCTATGATCCCGATGCAAGAGGCTTGGTGAAGGCAAACTGTCCGCTTTTTCACGAATCAGATACCACTGCGCGCGTAATGTTTCCAAGTCCGACTTAATGGCTTCATGCTGCTCTTCTCCAGATACGGTCCGAATAATAAGTCCTTCTTCATCCCGCCTCAGTTGCTCCCCAAGTGCCTTAAGACGGGAACGATCCCCTTCACGGGCAATTTTCTTGGATACCGCTACATAGTCAGCAACAGGCATGTAGACAAGCCAACGGCCCGGGAGTGAATAATGAGTCGTCACCCGGGCTCCCTTGCCTCCTACCGGTTCTTTCAGAACCTGAACAATGACTTCCTGACCCGGGCGAAGCAACTCCGAGATGGAAGGCTTCACCTTGGGCTGTTTCTCCAGATGGGGATGCAACACATCGTCCACATAGAGGAACGCATTCTTTTTCTGACCAATATCCACAAAAGCAGCTTGCATACCTGGTAACACATTCACGACCCGTCCCTTGAAAAAGGAACCCAGCAGTCCACGATCACGTGTACGCTCTGCCGTAAATTCCACAGCTTTGCCTTCTTCCAGAAGCGCCATTTGCATGAGGTTATGTTCATTATGTACTATCATTTGTTTCATGGCTTCACCTCTAGAAGACAATTCAAATCATCCACATCCATTTCAGTATCTTTTCAATTCTCATTGTACATATATTAACCCATTTCAGAACAGGTCCACCAGAACACTACAATTTATCACCATTTTGTTGAAAATAGGAACCGATTATCCGTTGCTCAGGCAAGACGGCCATAATTCGCCCCTGTCTGTTCATCACGTATACCATATGGTATCTTTCTCTCTTTAATAGACGCAAAATAGTGTCCAAAGGTTTCGCCGGAAATGAGATTATTGGCTGCGCCAAACTGCCAGTAGCCGCGTGACGAGCGAACGCGCCTTCCCGATTCATGAGAAAACGGATGAAGCGATAGGGCACATTTCGATAATCCGTTACGTTGGAATAGAACAAAAAAAGGCCGATTAACAGAATGTTGAGCGGTAGGCCGTAGTCGCCAGTAAACCATCGGCTGATAGCATATAAAATAACCCCTACGCTACACAGAATGCTAATTCTGTAAGTCCACATTAAAGTTGTGTAGTAGGGTGCCCACAGACTGACAAGCGCCTGAACAATTTTACCTCCGTCCAGAGGAAGTACAGGCAGCAGATTAAAGAGAGCAATGAGCAGGTTCCCCTGAATGATATAGTTGAGAAATACCGGATCGCCCAGATTGCCATACTGCAACAGCATAACCACGCCAACCATCAGGATGTTTTGTAATGGACCAGCCAGAGCAATCATGATTTCCCGGTAGGCCGTGATTGTACCTCCATCTTCGATAACCGCTACTCCTCCAAAAGGGAGCATCTGGATTGACAAAACACGATAGCCCAGAAGGGCAGCAGCCGTAGCATGTCCACATTCATGAATGAATACGATGGCAAACAACGTAATAAGTTCAATGAAATGTCCAGTCAGAAGGGAGGCCATCATAATAATTACAAAAAACGGATGAAACGTAATGCGGACTCCCCACACCCTAATCAAGGGCAACAACTTCCGCTGGGTCTACGTACTCCTCCCCCTCTTTGACTGCAAAATAGAGCGTGGCCGGTTGTTCACCACCCGTAGCCTTGAGACTCCCCACCAGATTCCCTGCTTCCACCCAGTCATTCACGCTCACTTCACTTTCGTTCAGACGACCGTATATTGCCGTGACATTGCCTGTATGCTGGATGACAACTGTGAATCCACTTGCTGCATCGCCGATAACCTCCATGACACGCCCTGCATCAGAACTTGCGACCTGTATAAGTTCTGCACCTGTGGCATCCGGAACGATCTCAATTCCCTTCATGCTCAGCGCGAATGGCTGAACCACTGTGCCTGAGATCGGTTTGCCCAGTAACTGCCGAATGCCTGAACCATTGACAGCATCCGTCGTATGTCCGAGGACTGGAAGAAACGAAGGCGTTCCTCCAAAATGCCGTTCATACCAAGCCGCTGCTGAGGCAAAATCCATATCTCGATGGAGTGCATCCGCAATTACTGTTTTGGTTGATGTCGTCCACGATGTATCCAACTGAAACAGACCCCATACTCCGCCAAATATCAAAGCGCTAATGACCGTCCGTTTGAGAAGTGACTTGAACAGGTTGAATCTCGAATGCCCCCCTGGAACAAAATGACCATTCTCTTTTTTCCACAACCATTCCGGATCTCTTTCCTGTATCCCCTCACTAGGCGTAAATGGTTTTGGGTTAATGATCTCATTCTTGTCCAAAAGTGAACCTACTTTTTGCTCCTGTAAGACCTCCACAGTGGCACCATCCATCAATCGCCGGATGCGTTCTTCTCGTCTCTGCTTGATTCTGAGTTTCGTGTTCATGAAATGTCCTCCCGCCGAGGCTTGTTTACTACATCCTATGAAGAGGCGCTTGATAATATGAACAAGCCTGCCCGCAGGTAACAAAAAAAGCCGGGCTATATGCCACGGCTGTCATGTAATTGCTTAATGAATAAGTTCGTTTAACGAGTTAACCCATTCCGAAGAACTTTTTGAACCGAGTGAAAGCTCCCTTTTTCTGCTCCAGCTGCATTAATGGGACCGTATCTCCCAGAATGCGTCGTGCGATATTTCGATACGCAATCGCCGCAAGTGAATCCGGATTCATGACCGTAGGTTCTCCTGAATTGGCAGCTTTGATGACCAGTTCATCATCAGGCACAATGCCGATCAAGTCAATATTAAGTACTTGTAAAATACCATCGATATCTAACATGTCACCCGATTTAACCATATTATTGCGAATTCGATTCACCACCAGCTTTGGTGATTGAATGTGCGAACTCTCCAGTAGGCCGATGACACGATCCGCATCACGTACTGCAGCATTTTCCGGTGTAGTGACCACGATGGCCTGATCTGCTCCTGCTACCGCATTTTTGAAACCCTGCTCTATGCCGGCTGGGCAATCAATAATGACGTACTCAAAATCTTTTTTCAATTCAAGGATAATATCCTTGACCTGTTCTGGCGACACTGAGTTTTTGTCTCTCGTCTGCGCTGCAGGCAACATGTATAATTCTTCGAAACGCTTGTCTTTGACCAAAGCCTGATTCAGACGGCAGCGGCCGTCCGCAACGTCGCACAGATCGTAAATAATACGGTTTTCGAGTCCCATCACGACATCCAAATTACGAAGGCCGATATCGGTATCTACCAGACAAACCTTTTTGCCGAGCAGCGCCAGCGCTGTCCCGATGTTTGCCGAGGTGGTTGTTTTACCCACGCCGCCTTTACCCGAAGTGATCACGATCGCCTCTCCCATGAGCTACACTCCTTTAAACACATTAAAATCTCGGCGTAACCGAACGATATTGCTCATTTTGTCTATCTGCATCTGATTGTCCTGTAAGTAAGCAAATTCCATTCCGGTCTCTCGGCTCTCCCATTCATCGGGAGGACGACTGATGATATCCGCAATCCGTAGCTGCGTCGGTGCAAATACCGAAGCGGCAATGATCGCTTCCTCGTCCCCGCCAATTCCGGCATGAGCCATACCTCTGAGTGAACCCAACACATATATATCTCCGGTACACGTCACTGTGCCCCCCGGATTGATATCCCCAAGAAACAGGAGATTTCCTTCATGATGAAGCACCTGACCTGAACGCACCATACCACACATGGTTACAATCGGCGGCGGTCCTTTAACCTCCGGTTGGAGTGCAGGTGAGTCGATGGATCGAATAAGCAAATTCCCTTTTTGCTTCAATATATCGAGGATTGCTTCTTTCTGGTCCTCTGTCACTTCGCGGGCACCCAACTTGATATCCACATGAACAATCGGTCCGGTCAAAATATTTTGATGGCTGTGTTCCAGCTTATAGCGGAGCTCATAGAGCAATTCCTCGAATTCACATTGATCGTCCAACAGGAAAACCAGGCCGTCTCGGATGCCTTTAATCGTTACGTGATTCGATTTTACCGTCATAAGCCTGTCCCTCCCATCTCATTACATTTCGTGCCCGGGGCCCCAAGTTCCTGCTTTGCGCTCCATAAATGTATTTAGGAAGCTTCTTCTGTCTTGCTCCGTCTCTTGCCGATCCGCTCCAGTTGTTTCCGAAGCGGGACATATATGATCAAGGCAAACACAAAATGAATGAACAAATTAGGAATCATGTATTCAATCAACGCCCAGTCAAAGGTCACGTGGTTAAGTTGGAAGAGCTTGTACAGGAAAAATAGCATGGTGTCATTAAGCAGACTTCCCAAAATGACAACCGATACCATAACCGGCAAGGGTGCACGAGGTGCTTGAAAAATGAGTCCCATCATGTATGCCGATAATCCCATCGAGAATCCATAAGGTCCAATCATCTCGCCGTAGAATACGACGTCATGCAATAGTCCAAAAAATATACCGAGCACTAGTGCCGTGTGTCGATGATGATATACAGCGATAAACAAAATTACGATATAGACCAGATTGGCAGAAATACGCATGTGCCAGCCAGAAGGGATGAGCAGCGGCAAAATTGTGCCTTCCGCAATGAACAAAACGAATAGTAACAAGAACAAAACTTGCTTGCGTGTTACCATTATTCTTTTACCTCAGGCGGGATAATGACAATCAGCTCTTTCCAGTCAAGGAAGCTGGCGTATGGTTCGATAATCGCAGTCCTTGTTAAACCGTATTCCCCAACTTCAACCTTCTCCACTTTACCAATCCGCATGTACTTCGGAAAATTGTTAATAATTCCGGAGGAGATAATCTCATCATCCTCTTTGATATTAGAATCCTCTGAGATTTTGGTCATCTTGAGCATGCCCGTCTTCGGATCGTAACTCTCAATCATACCAAACACTTTCTCTTTACCTACTGCCGTTGCTGCAATGGCATTGGATGTTGGATCATTGGCGTCCATGGACGTTAACAGATTAACCGTTGATGTATAGGAGCTGACATGACTGATCACGCCGACCAGCCCTTCCTGGGAGGTAACGGCCATCCCCGGCTTGATTCCCGCATTTTCACCGATATCAATGTTAATGGTTCTGCTGTTTGGATCCGAATTGGCACTGATAACCTGAGCAATTCGTGAACCGTAATTATAGCGATTCTTCTGTTCTTCTGTGAAATTGAGCGCTTTCTGAAGTTGCTCATTCACTTGCTCCATATCATTATACTTCAGCCGATCTCGGGTATAGTGACCCATCGCGATGCGGAGCTCTTCATTCTCTTCATATACCGTACGCATGTTCGCTACATCTTTGAAAAAGCCCGCTACATAGGAAGCGGGCTTGTAAAATACGTATTGTACAAATCCAACTGAATCCTTCACGAATTTCTCCGGCCAGGATAGAGTGGTTCGCGGACTGAGCGTAAAGCCCATTAACGCGATAAATGTAACAAGGCCCACCAGCAAAACAAAAAGTCTTTTGTTGCCTAGCAGTTTAAACAGTTCGAACACCCTCTAACATCCATATTCTCTTCCGAGCCATGCCCGGCGGGGAGACTGTCAGACCTGTAGTCCCTGCGAGAATATCAGCCGATCCTCCCCTGTTAAGCGGGTAATAGCTCATCCCCGGGGTTAACCGGGTCCTCTATAAAGATATCTTGCCACTTGGTCGCTATGCCAAGTTAGGCAAATACCAATTAACGTTTGGAACGAACTGCCGAACTGCTTCTGCTTTTGAACAAATGAATATTCTCTAGCGCTTTACCTGTTCCGATTGCTACACAATCCAGCGGGTTCTCAGCCACAATGACAGGCATTCCTGTCTCACCAGCGAGAAGCTTGTCCAGGTTACGAAGCAATGCCCCACCACCTGTAAGAACGATACCCCGATCCATGATATCGGCAGCAAGTTCAGGCGGGCATTTTTCCAGTGTTACTTTTACCGCTTCAACAATTGCATTCACCGTATCAGCCAGCGCTTCACTGATCTCGTCCGAAGTAATCGTAATGGTCTTCGGCAGACCTGTTACAAGGTCACGTCCACGAATTTCCATCGTTTCTACTTGTTCCAATGGCATAGCTGATCCAATATCCATCTTCAATTGCTCTGATGTACGCTCACCGATCATCAGATTGTATTGGCGTTTGATGTACTGGATAACGGATTCATCCATCTCGTCACCTGCTACACGAACCGAACGGCTCGTAACAATACCACCAAGAGAGATAACAGCCACTTCTGTTGTGCCGCCACCGATATCTACAACCATACTACCCGTTGGTTCCCATACAGGCAGATCTGCACCGATTGCAGCTGCAAAAGGCTCTTCAATTGTATAGGCTTCACGTGCTCCGGCCTGTTTGGTTGCATCTTCAACCGCACGTTGTTCTACTGCCGTGATCCCGGATGGTACACATACCATCACGTTTGGATGACGCTGGAACATGGAGCGTTGTTTCTGAGCTTCACGGATGAAATATTTGATCATCGTTGCCGTTGTATCAAAATCGGCAATAACGCCATCTTTCATTGGACGAATGGCACGAATGTTACCTGGTGTACGTCCAATCATTTTTTTGGCGGCTTCACCTACTGCCTCGATGCTATTTGTATCTGTCCGTATAGCGACAACCGAAGGTTCTCGCACCACAATTCCTTTTCCTCGTACATAAACCAACGTATTTGCTGTCCCCAAGTCAATACCCAAATCTTTCGTAAAACCACCAAACATAACATAATCTCCTTTTCTGCCTCATATAGCCGCTCCATCATGATCCAGAGCGTAATAATTTCATTCCCACGCAACACGTGGAGCTAATATTCGCATTTGTTTTTTTGCATTTGTAAAGTGAACCTATCTTTTACGGACAACGCCGTTAACATTCATAGGAAAACATCAACGCCAACCATTATATTATACTAAGCCCTTCTCCTTCAAACTTACGTACGTTCCATCTCCGATAATAATATGATCAAGCACGTCAATGCCAACAATAGCGCCTGCTTCAATCAGTCTCTTGGTTATTTGGATATCCTCTGGACTCGGCGTAGGATCACCACTCGGATGGTTGTGTGCGCACACAATCGATGCGCTGCTGCATTTGATGGCAGCCCGGAACACTTCACGTGGATGTACAATCGAAGCGTTAAGGCTGCCCATGGAGAGTGTTTCCTGAGCAATAATATGATTTTTACTATTCAGAAAGAGACACACAAAATGTTCTTTTTGCAAGTAACGCAATTGTTCCATCAGGATATCAGCTGCATCACGGGGTGTACGAATTGAAGTCGACTGTGTGAGTCTGCTCTTGGCAATCCGATGACCCAGCTCAATGCCAGCTTTCAATTGCACAGCCTTGGCATTGCCAATCCCTTTCATCGTGATCAGTTCTTCCAGACTCAAATCCATCAACGAGCGAATGCCACCCGCTTCGGCCAGAATCCGCTGTGCCATATGCACCGCGGATTCCTGTCTTGTGCCTGTTCGAAGTAAAATTGCCAGCAATTCAGCATGGCTTAAGGCGCCCGCCCCGTATTCCATCATGCGTTCTCTCGGGCGTTCTTCCTGGGGGATGTCGCGCATCATGTATTGAGGCGACTCCATAAGTTCCCTCTTTTCATTTCACAACATTTGGCTTCATTCATGTTCGTGGCAACACATGTACGCCGAACCCGTCCAACATATCACTTAGCAAAGATAGCGGCAAGCCAACTACATTAAAATAACATCCTTCAATGCGATCGATCAGTGAAGCACCAATGCCCTGAATGGCATATGATCCTGCCTTGTCTGAAGGCTCACCTGTCTGCACATAAGCACGGATGGTTGCATCCGACAGCTCTTTCATTGTTACATCGGTCTGGCGGTAATGAACTAACGACTGTCCATTGCCCGCATCAATACAAGCAACGCCCGTAAACACCCGATGTACGCGGCCCTGCAGCCGGGATAACATACGTTCAGCATCCGCTTCGTCTACAGGTTTGCCTAGAATCTCACCATCCAGAACAACAACGGTGTCACTACCAACAATAATGGCTTCCTGCTCGCGGCCTTCAAGCCCGCGATACACGGCAAGCGCCTTGCGCAAAGCAAGCTCCTGCACCGTCTGTTCAGGTGTCCACTCTGGTGGTGTATCTTCATTGGCATGACTTGGTATTACATCAAACGCTAGGTGGAGTGATGCGATCAGTTCTTTGCGCCGAGGCGATGTGGAGGCCAGAATAATAGGGCGCTGTTGTGTGTTATCCAAAATGAACGGCTCCTTATGCCACGGCAACATCCTGTCCGGATCACGATAATAGATGTCACTGGTTTAATTTTTTTCGTCATAACTCGTCATTCTCCTACAGTCTGCGATAAAGCCACACAGCGGCAATCATACCGATCAGACTCAGAAGGCTCATTTGAAATTGAAGTGAAATATCATAACTGATAATATCCAGATCAGCCTGTGGCGACCAACGTATGGTCGTGGCTTTCGTAAGAAAGGCTACTGCCTTTACAGGCTGCAGTGCCTTGGCGATCCACGCTCCGGCCATCCAGCCGAGCAGCAGAAACAGCAATAACATGCCGAAGTTTTTTTTCATCGGTAATCTTCCCTCGCCATTTTTTGACACCCACATTATTATACGGGGTTTTGTACGTCAATACAAACACAAATCCGGCAAGGGGAACTATTTCCAGTTCCTTGCCGGATGGGTATTTCCAAGCGTTGTTATGGGAAAGAGCATGTTACTGCTTTATCGCTTCAAGCCATTTTTTCTGCTGCAGTACATATTCCATCAGATCGGACTGCACGGACCACATGTGCACATCATCCGGGTTTTTGTTGTACTCTGCGATAGCCGTAATTGCACTGTTCATTGATTTCTCCATTCCACCAATAAGAGGTTGTACATCTGCGGTCAGGCCAGGTGTAAGACTATTCAATCCGGTCAGCCATGACTGGTGCTTATTTTGAAGCGCGGTCATCGTTTCTGTAGAGACTGCTGCCGGAGCAGACTGTCCCAGCTGCTGAATGGACAAGGTAGATAATTGTTCGACCAGTGCAGAACTGTTTGTGAAGAAAAGCTGCACATCCTCTTGCTTGCCACCGAATATAGCCGGATTGATCTCAGGGTTCACGATCTCCTTGACGTATAGCTCAACTCCCTGGGCTTTTAACCTGGAGCTAAGTAGCTTGGCCTCTTCACGATCAGCCGAAATGCCTGCATATACTCGATTGCCATCTTCAGGATCAGAACCTGCGGCTATACCTGCCTGAGCGAGCTCAAGCTTGGCCTGCTCAGCACGTTCAGGAGAACTAAATACACCGTATTGAAGTGCATAATACGTGCTGCCAGTCGTAGCTGTCTGAAGTTGCTGTTCTGTACCTGCAGTCCCCTCCTGACCCGTCACAGTGGAAACTGCCTGATTGACGGGAAGAAGATCGCCTGGCTTGACGGCTCCTTCTTTATTGAAAAATGAAAGAATAACCATGCCGAATAGTGCTCCCGTAACAAGTGCCCCAGTGACAGAACCAATCATTTTCCATCCCCTTGGAGGGCGATTGCGTTTATAGGAATAGTTCTCCGAATCTGCAAGCCAGTCGTGGCCCTGATCATCATGTGTATTGGACAGATCACGACGCTCTTCCTCCGCATTATCGGTGTGATTAACATAACCGGAACCGGAACGGTTCCCAAAATAATGGGTCTCATCCAAGTTCAAGTTCGAATCATGACTCACCCGCTCGTCAGGTTCAGGTACAGTAGAGCTTGTCAGCACCGTCTCTCCCCAGTCTCCGGGGATATCCTCAGGCGTCCATGATGGGGTTGTATCCATCTGCTTAGGCGTTAGCGGTTGATTATGCGGTAATTCTTCACTTAACGTCACCAATGGACTGGACCCGGATATCCTCTTGTTCTCAGGCTTGTCCGACTCATGATCTCCGAAGCGAAACGTCATTCTAGCATTGCTCACCCGTACCCTCTCCTTTGTCCCATTTATAACAGCTATATGCAGAGACTGGAGGTTACATTCCATATAACGCAAAAAAAACGCCTGCTTCGTATCGAAGACAGGCGATTTCTCAATTGATTTATTTCAAACCTTTGGCAAGTGTATCGCCGACTTTCCAAATATCCCCTGCACCCATCGTAATCACAAGATCTCCTGGCTGCAGACGATGCTGCAGATCAGCTACCACTTCTTCTTTTGTAGGAAGGTAACGTGCAGAAGCATTACTGTTTTGAACGATCAGTTCAACCAGTCTGGCTGAGGTTACCCCTTCGATCTGTTTTTCGCCCGCAGGAGAATAGATATCCGTAATAAGCACTTCATCCGCTTCTGCGAAAGCACGACTGAACGCATCCAGCAGGAAGAACGTCCGCGTATAACGCTGTGGCTGGAATACCGCAATAATACGTTTGCCCGTTGCTTTGGCGGCACTAATGGTAGCTTCAATCTCAGTCGGGTGATGAGCATAATCATCGATGATCAGCATATCACGCGCCTCACCCAATACCTGGAATCTGCGTTTGGCTCCGTGGAATTGGATGATGGCTGCTACAATCTTCTCAAATGGAATGCCCGCTTCCAAACAGGTAATCACAGTAGCCATTGCATTATAAACGTTATGCTTACCCGGCACTGATAATTCCACCGTGCCCATAGCAGCACCCTGATGATTCATCGTAAAGGAGATACGGCGATCGCCCAGTACAATATCCGTTGCCGTATAATCTGCAGCACGATCAATACCATAGGTTGTAATCCGTGACTTGAGTTCTGGCAAAATCGCTTGAACATTCTCGTCGTCAGAACACACAATCGCTGTTCCTTCCGGACGAATCTGGCTCAGGAACTGCACATAAGCCCTTTTGAGCTCCTCAAAATCACTGTTGTAATTCTCCAGATGATCTGCCTCAATATTGGTTACAATACCGAGCCATGGATGGTACTGCAAAAACGAACCATCGCTCTCGTCCGCTTCAGCGACTACCCAATCGCCTTGACCAGCCTTCGCGTTGGTACCCACATTCATGATTTCTCCGCCAATAATGTATGTCGGATCTGTATCACATTTATCCATAACAAGTGCAATCATGGATGAAGTGGTTGTTTTACCATGAGCCCCAGCTACAGCCACACCTTTACGTTCGTTCAACAAACGTGCAAGCATCTGGGAACGATGCAGAATCGGAATGTTCAGCTCTGCAGCTGCTACCCGTTCCACATTATCAGCAGGCGCTGCCGTAGAGTAGACAACAAGGTCTGCTCCAGTGACGTGCTCTGCCGTATGTCCGATATATATTTTCGCTCCCTTGGCTGCCAACTTCTCGGTCAACTCCTGTGAAGCGACATCCGATCCGGTAACGGTGTATCCCATTTCCAACATAACTCTTGCGATGGCACTCATGCCATATCCGCCAATCCCTATAAAATGAACGTGTTCCGATGTATTTAACAAAACTTTCACCAACCTTTTTCAGAATCGGTTTGATGCAAAAGGGCTGCCCGCACATCCGCAATCAGGTACAGTGTGCCGGAGACCACCCCCAGATCTTCCGCTTCCGTCCGTGACTTCAATAGATCAAGTGCCTTTGCCCATTCGGGCTCGACGATGATTTCCAGTTCCTGCTTCGCAATGGCGGGACGTACCCGTTCGACAATCTGCAGCAATTCGGCTGCATCCATTTTGCGTCGGAAATCTGGCTCGGTCAGGATCAGCGTATCCACTAGTGGCAGTATATGCTGCAAATACGCTTCGTGATGCTTATTTGCCAACATACCCATCATCAAAATTAACTTGTTGTGCGGATAGACATCCATAATGCTCTTGGCCAGTGACTCTGCCCCTTCTGGATTATGTGCTCCATCAAGCACAATTCGGGGTTCATCGACGACTTTTTCGAATCTTCCTGCCCAGAAAGCATTCTCCAGTCCAAGTGCAATATCGTTGTCATCCAGCATAAATGCCATGTATTGTCTAAGCAATTCAAGCACCATAAGTGCGGCCGCTGCATTGTCACATTGATGTGAGCCCTGCATACGTATGCGAACGTCCAGGTCACGAAACGGGCCTGTAAAATGAAAAGATTGTCCGTTCTCATTGCTGTCCAGTCTATGATAAGAGAATTGATCTCCAGCCAAATACACGCTTGATTGAAGCTGCTGTGCTTTCTCCTGAATCACCTTCACAGCTTCGGGTTGAGTCGCGCATGTCACAACGGGTACTCCCGGCTTGATAATACCTGCCTTTTCTCCAGCAATCTGCTCAATCGTATCTCCAAGCACATCCGTATGATCCATACCAATGTTGGTGATGACGGACACAACAGGTGCGACAATATTCGTTACGTCCATCCTTCCCCCTAGCCCCGTCTCCCATACCACAACGTCAGGGTAACACTCCTCTGCATAGTACAGAAGCGCGAGAGCCGTGGACACCTCAAACATCGTGGGTGACCCAAGCGGAGTGGAGGCCATTTCCATGACCAGTGGATGTAATCGGTTCGAGAGCTTAAGCAGGATTTCTTCAGGAATATCCTCACCGTTGTATTGAAAACGGTTTGTAAACTTGGTGATATAAGGCGACGTAAAGGTACCCACATCATATCCAGCCTGAAGAAGCACTGACGTCAAAAAAGCGCAAGTCGAACCTTTGCCGTTCGTTCCCGCGACATGAATAAATTTGAGACGTTGGTGTGGATTGCCTAACATGGACATCAGACTCTCGATTCGTTCCAATCCAGGTCGGATGCCAAAAGGAATAAGGCCATTGATCCAGTCCACGGCCTCGTTGTACGTAAGTAAAGGAGCTGCTGCATCTGTCCCGTCTAATTCCGTCATCTGATTCACCTTCGGTCCCGAGTTTGAGTGAAAAAAGCGGCCGGATGGCATAATGGCTCTCCATCCGACCCACATATATTAACCTTTAAGTTCCTTGATTCGTGCAATCACTTTATCCCGTTTATCGGAATAATCGGCTTGCTTGGCGCGCTCTTCCTCAATAACTTTGGCAGGAGCTTTGGCAACAAAGCCTTCGTTCGCCAGCTTTTTCTCTACACGGAGAACTTCGCCCTCAAGGTTCTCCAACTCTTTCTCCAAACGAGCCACTTCTTGCTCGATATCAATAAGACCTGCGAGCGGCAAGTATAGTTCTGCCCCCGTAATGATCGCAGTCATTGCCTTGTCCGGTGAGTTTAAATCCAGCCCACTATCGAACTCGGACGTATTACAGAAACGTTTGATGTAGTGACTGTTACGCTCAATGATGCTGGACGTCTCAGCACTATTTGCTTTGACCATCAACTCGATCTTTTTGCTCATCGGCACGTTCACTTCTGCACGAATGTTTCGAACTGCACGAATGGTATCCATGAGCAGGTTCATCTCGGCAACAGCCTCTGGGTTCTCGAGTGCAGGATCATATACCGGCCAGGAAGCCAGCGTAATGGTCTCTCCCTCATGAGGCAGATGCTGCCAGATCTCTTCGGAGATGTATGGCATAAACGGATGAATCAGGCGCATGGTCTGATCCAGCACATAAGCCAACACGGATTGTGTTTTCTTCTTGGCAACCGGATCTTCCCCATAGAAGGACAGCTTCGCAAACTCAATGTACCAGTCACACAGGTCATCCCAGATAAAGTTATACAACACACGACCCGTTTCCCCAAATTCATACGCTTCGATTAGACGCGTAATATCGCGGGAAGTTTCGTTCAGACGGTGCAAAATCCAATAATCCGCTGTACCAAGCTCTCCACTGATGTCACGTTCCTCATAGGTGAATCCTTCCAGATTCATCAATGCAAAGCGCGAAGCATTCCAGATCTTGTTGGCGAAATTACGAGCCTGCTCCACCCGTTCCCAACGGAAACGCAGATCCTGACCTGGCGTGCTGCTGGTTGAGATCATGTAACGCATTGCATCTGCGCCGTATTTCTCAATCACATCGAGCGGGTCTACACCGTTGCCCAATGATTTGGACATTTTGCGTCCATCTGCGTCACGAACAAGACCATGCATCAGTACATCCTTGAACGGAATCTCATCAGTGAATTCCAATGCAGTGAAAATCATACGTGCAACCCAGAAATATATGATGTCATACCCTGTCACAAGTACACTTGTTGGATAATAACGTTGCAGATCTTCCGTATCTTCCGGCCAGCCTAGTGTGGAGAAAGGCCATAATCCGGAGCTAAACCATGTATCCAGAACGTCTTCATCCTGTCTGAGCTTGCGTCCAGCATACTCTGGCAGCGTTGTTGGATCTTCAGCAGATACGATGATTTCACCCGTTTCCTCATCATACCAGGCAGGAATACGATGTCCCCACCACAGTTGACGGGAAATACACCAGTCACGAACGTTCTCGATCCAGTTCAGATAGGTTTTCTCAAAACGGTCTGGAACAAAATTAACCCCTTCGCCGCTCTGTTGTTTCTTGATCGCTCTATCTGCAAGTGGCTTCATCTCAACAAACCACTGTGTAGAGAGATACGGCTCAACAACAGCTCCGGTACGTTCACTGTGTCCAACCTGATGCGTGTGATCCTCAATATTGATCAATACGCCCTGCTCTTTCAAGTCTGCAACAATCTGCTTGCGGCAGTCACTGCGATCCAGTCCCTGATACTTGCCAGCCTCAGCATTCATTGTGCCGCTCTCATCCATTACAGTAATTTGAGGCAGATCATGACGAAGACCTACTTCAAAGTCATTCGGATCATGCGCAGGCGTGATTTTAACTGCACCACTTCCGAACTCTTTATCCACATAATCATCAGCGATAATTGGAATTTCGCGTCCAATGATTGGCAGTACAAGTACTTTACCAATCATATCTGCATAACGCTCATCCTTCGGATGTACAGCAACCGCTGTATCGCCCAGCATCGTTTCAGGACGCGTTGTTGCCACGGTAACGTAGCCACTTCCGTCTTTGAGCGGGTAACGCAGATGGTACAAGTGACCCTGAACCTCTTTATATTCAACCTCAATGTCGGACAGAGCTGTCCGGTTCACCGGGTCCCAGTTAATGATACGTTTGCCTCGGTAAATAAGGCCTTTTTCATACAATTGAACAAATACTTTGCGAACCGCTTGGGACAGACCTTCATCCAGCGTAAAACGTTCACGTGAGTAGTCAAGCGACAATCCCATTTTGCCCCATTGCTGACGAATGGTAGTGGCATACTGATCTTTCCAGTCCCATACCTTCTCCAGAAACTTCTCGCGTCCCAGATCATAACGAGTCAGACCTTCTTCACGCAGCTTCTGCTCCACTTTGGTTTGAGTAGCAATACCTGCATGGTCGGAACCCGGAAGCCACAGCGCATCATAGCCTTGCATCCGTTTCGTACGGATCAGTATATCCTGCAGTGTAAAATCGAGCGCATGCCCGATGTGCAGCATCCCGGTCACATTCGGGGGTGGGATAACAATCGTATACGGCTCGGCATCTTTACGCTGACCGGCTTTGAAATATCCACGCTCCATCCAGGTGGAGTACCATTTATCCTCTGCCGCCTTAGGATCGTAAGTGGTCGGCATTTCTGTTGCAGCTGATTTCTTTTCCTCAGACATGTGTCATTCCTCCGTTACTTCATCATCTTCGCCAAAAAAAACAAAAAAAACCTTTCATCCATCAAAGGACGAAAGGTTAGCTTTCGCGGTACCACCTTTGTTTCACGCCGACAGCAAGATAGACTCCACCCTCTGTCATGACGTGACACTTCAAGCAGATAACGGCTGCTACCGGCCCATCCTACCTCAGAAATAAATGACGATAGATCTCATTCATCCCTTGTATTCAAACAGGCAACTCCCGGGCGACTTCGATCAGTTGGTTCCTGCGGAATCTCACAGCGTTGCAATTCCACTCTCTGAAAGGTCATACTGTCTACTACTCCCGTTCCACGTTGTTCTTCAAAAAACCTACACACATCATACCTTGCTCGTGCGCGATAGTCAACCTGACAACAGCGGATAAAGAGCGCTGGAATGCAGGTTTAGGACGAATCATGCAAAAACCCGCAATCCTCAAGGGGATCACGGGTCATAACGAAGGCTTTAACTGCGGATTAAGGGATGTACAATATCTGACCTTCTTCCACAACCTGCTCAGATAATCGGTTATACAACTGAAGTTCCCTCGTGCTCAATTGATAACGATCTGCAATGGCATCCAGTGTATCTTCTCGCTGAACAATGCACAGTTTCACCTTGCGGAATGGGGTCTGGTCCACGATTGTTCCCAGGAACAGGTTCTTCCATTCCACATCATCAGCTGGATATGTTTCTTCCTGTACCACCCCCGCAGGAACCTCATCACCTCGCTCCACTTCAGCATCGCGTGCCGCTCTGCCCGAGGATAACAAGGAAGAGATACCTACGCCCTCTTCTTGCCGTGGTGCGGATTCTTTTTTGCTGCCAAAAGCAACCTTCAGCTCCGGCTTGTCTTCCGTCTCAGCCACAGGTTCAGGAACAAATGCTTCGTTCTGTACGAACTCGTCTACCTCAGTTGCTTCAAAAGACGGCCGGTCTTCCTCCTCGTTATCTGGTTCGGACGAAGCAAATACACCTTGCCAGTTCTCCGCCTGTGATTCGCCCGGGACATCGGCAACCGCCTGATTCTCCTGCTGAGGTACAGATCTCGCTGATTCGAAGTGCCATACCTCTGGTGCGTCCGGTACATCCCGTGCTGCCAACTCATTAGATGATTGAGCAGTAGGCTCTGAGACTGCTTGATCTGCACTTCTCGGGTTCGCAGGCAATGCATCCACGGAAGGCTCGGACCAACCCGAAGACTCATCTTCCAGAGGCAGCAATGGTTCCGACTCAGGGTAAGAAGCTAACCGATCAGCGGTCTCAGCCATAAATGACGAGATCGGAGAAGGTTCGCTATATTGCTCATTAGATGCCAATTCATCTGCATTCGCCGTCAGAGATGCGGGATCTTCGTTTGCATCAGGTTGTCTGTTTTCGTTAGCGTACTCCGCACTTTGCTCCTCGGATTGAAGTGGCTCGGCCAATGACGAATTCGCATATTCCTGCTGCGATTCTTCGCTATTCCCTAATTTCTCTTCCCTTGTGGACAGGTCAGCGAATTCAGGAGCACCATATGCAAGTTCTGCTGCATTCGCAAGTCTCTCTTCCTCACTCCGCTGGAGCAGGTACTCTTGTGCAAATGTGTTGGGGTCGCTGCCTGTCTGTGCTGCTTCATCGGAACGGTTGGATTGCTGAGCATCAGATGAGTGGACAACTGTAAACTCATCTGCTGACCACACTTGTGGCTCTTCAACAGGAAAACCTTCGATGCCTCGCAGCGACAATACGCCTGTAATGTTCAGACTGCGATTGGATAACAGATCCACGTCAAAATTTTCGATCTCAATGGAAATATCCTCAATCGATCTGACCCGGTTCAGCGGCACTGTGATCTCCACGGGAATGAAATGTTTGAGCTCCTCTGAAGCCTCATTCTCTCCTCTGTACGCACCTGTAAGTAAAAGATGCCCTCTTAAGGTGGCATGATCATCCTGCCCTATGACTTGAATGCGCGGGTATAGTTCAATCTCCTCCAATTCCTCAATCGCAGGGACTCCCTCAGACAAATGAACGCGCTCATAAATATCGAACCGCAAACCATAAGGTTGATTCAACAAAGGTGGCGTCCTCCTTTCGGCATATGTTCACCATGATCCTTCTCATGGGACTGATCCATGGTCCAAATCCTTCGTTACCCCATCTATATGCCTTGAATGAGAGGAGCATGCCACCTTTTGAAAAACCTTGTTATATATGTTCAACTCATGGTTATTTACACTGTCACTCCAATGACAGAACAAACTTCTGATCGCTGTTATCCCCAGATTCTTTTCATTCCTTTTTATAAAGGGAAAATCCGGGGATAGCTTATGCTTCCGAAGCAGCTTTCTTTCAGAAAGCTTTTAGGCGAACGCTTTGCTTCTTCTGGTTGTTTCTGTCCTCTCTGTTTTCGTGTAAATAGTTAGTCGAACTTATATAGTGTATTAATAATTTTGACGCTCACGCTCTGCCAATTGTGTAAAATCGGACGGCCATGGGTCGTTCACTTCAATCATCGCTCCGGTTAAAGGATGACTAAACTTAAGCATCTCTCCGTGAAGTGCTTGTCGCCCAATGGCATCCGCTCTACCTCCATACAATGTATCACCAATAAGCGGGTGTCCAGCGTAACTCAGGTGTACACGAATTTGGTGTGTACGTCCTGTATCCAGCTTCAATCGTATAAGGGTTGCTCGTTCCCATACTTCGACGATCTCCACATGAGTAACCGCTTCCTGTCCACCTTCGGAGACACGCCTGCGCTGTTTGTGATGTCTGTCCTTGCCAATCGGAGCATCAATTTTGTGGAGTTCAAGGGGGATTTGTCCACCTGCAATGGCTACATAATGGCGGCCAATCTCTTTGCGACGCATCGCTTCATCCAATTTGGCGAGGGCAAAAGCATTTTTGGCATACAGAACAGGTCCGGTTGTATCCTCATCCAGTCGATGAACATGGCGTACGCTTGCCTGAATTCCGTTCATTTCATAATAGGAGGCAACCACATGATCCAGCGTGATGGCCTGATCAACACGGCTTCCATCCGGATGCAGTTTCATGCCTGCCGGTTTGTGCATAACCAGACAGAAATCATCCTCATACAATACATCCACATCAGCCCAGCGTGGCTCAACATCGATTGGCTGGGACGCAAAAAGGGCCAGCCGAAGCCGGTCCCCTGCAAGTTGTATTCCTCGGTTTGCTTTCAGCTGACGAAGCAGTTTCTCCGGAAACTGAAGTTCAGACAATAACCATTGCTCTGCGGCCATCGGTTTGTCCAAACTGCCTGTTACGGCTCTCCCTGGCATCAACTCAAGCCATTCCCCGCGGCGTTTCCAACTTTTGATGGTCATAACGATTGAAGAGCTTTACGATTCGCCTCAATCGTATCGTCAATATCCTGCTCCGTGTGCACACCAGAGACAAACATACCTTCGTATTGCGAAGGCGCAACACTCACACCATGATCAATCATGGCCGCAAAATAACGACGGAATTGATCCGGATTGCTTTCTTTGGCAATATCATAATTGGTTACTGGAACGGCACTGAAGAATGGACAAACCATGGAACCCACACGGTTAATGGTTATCGCAATACCCGTCTCAGCTGCATTTTTCTCGAATCCGGCTTGCAAACGTGCAGACAATGTCTCCAGACGGTCATAGACCTCTGGTGTTAACAATTTGAGCGTTGTATATCCTGCTGCCATAGCCAGCGGATTTCCGCTCAATGTACCCGCCTGATAGATCGGTCCTGTAGGAGCAATCTGTTCCATCAGATCCCGGCGACCACCATAAGCACCAACCGGGAGTCCGCCACCGATAACTTTACCCAGACAAGTCAGGTCAGGTGTAACCCCATACCGTCCCTGAGCACAGTTCAACCCTACGCGGAAACCAGTCATGACTTCGTCAAAAATAAGCAAACTGCCATATTGGGTCGTCAAACTGCGCAGTCCCTCAAGGAAACCGGAAGCCGGAGGAACAACCCCCATGTTACCTGCCACAGGTTCCACAATAACAGCGGCCAGTTCTTCACCATAACGTTCAAAAGCAAGCGTAACGGACTCCAGATCGTTATAAGGTACCGTAATTGTATTCACAGCTACACCTTCAGGTACACCTGGACTGTCCGGTAGACCCAGTGTTGCAACACCTGAACCCGCCTTGATCAGCAAACTGTCCGCATGTCCATGATATGATCCTTCAAACTTCAGAATTTTACTGCGTCCGGTTACCCCGCGTGCCAGTCGAATGGCACTCATCGTTGCTTCCGTACCGGAATTAACCATCCGCACGATATCGATAGAAGGTACACGCTCACAGACCAGTTTTGCCATCTCGGTCTCCAGCAAAGTCGGTGCACCAAAGCTTGTTCCTTTCAAAGCTGTCTCACGCAAAGCTTCTACAACGTCAGGGTGTGCATGCCCCATAATGAGTGGGCCCCACGATCCTACATAGTCAATAAAAACATTGCCATCAATATCGTAGATTTTGGACCCTTCGCCGCGTTCTGCATAGATCGGAGTAAGTCCCACCGATTTGAATGCGCGTACAGGGCTGTTCACACCCCCGGGTATGTACTGCTTCGCTTCCTCAAACGCGCTACGTGAGCGCTCATCCTTGCGACGATTACCTTGTTGTGCAGTCATGATTATCCTCCTTAATGTCATTTATTTTATTTCTCAGCCAACCAGCGTGAAGCGTCTTTTCCGTAGTAGGTAATGATCATATCTGCACCTGCGCGTTTCATGCTGAGCAGGATTTCCATGGCAACTTTTTTCTCATCGATCCAGCCTTGAATCGCCGCCGCCTTCACCATGGCATACTCGCCACTTACATTATAGGCAACAAGCGGAAGATCAAATTGATCCTTAATCGTACGCATGACATCAAGATAGGAAAGGGATGGTTTTACCATCAACATATCCGCTCCTTCGAGCACATCCGTCTCTGCTTCACGCAAGGCTTCACGCGCGTTCGCCGGGTCCATCTGATATGACTTGCGGTCTCCGAATTGTGGTGTGGAATCCGCAGCTTCACGGAATGGACCATAGAATGCAGATGCATATTTAACAGAGTAGGACATGATCGGAATATGACTGAATCCATTCTCATCCAGTCCCGCGCGGATCGCTTGTACAAATCCATCCATCATGTTGGATGGTGCAATAATGTCCGCTCCTGCTTTGGCTTGAGACACTGCCGTTTGCACGAGCAGATCCAGTGATTCATCATTTAATACATCTCCGCAGATGTGGCCGTCAATCTCCACGGTGTGTACCATACCGCAGTGACCGTGATCCGTGAATTCACACAGACAAGTATCCGCAACAACCAGCAGTTCCGGGTACCAGGATTTGATCAATCTTGTCGCTTCCTGCACAATGCCATCTTCAGCGAAGCCAGATGAACCCACACTGTCCTTAGTCTCCGGAATACCGAACAATAACACGGCTGGAATTCCCAGCTCGGCAATTTCCGTTACTTCCTCCTGAAGACGATCCAGCGAGAAGCGGAATACGCCAGGCATAGATTTAATTTCAGATTTTACATTTTCTCCATACGTCACATAGATCGGTTGAATAAAGTCGTCCACGGTTAGATGGGTCTCTCTGACCATATTACGAATACCTGTGGATTGGCGTAAACGGCGATGCCGTACAATTGGAAAACTCATACGAGTAAAACCTCCTTGAAAAAAGTTAAATAGAGCAAAAAGGGAAGCGCGCTGGTATCCTATCGAATTCAGCACGCTTCATATGTTGACATGATTACATGTGTATTAATTTCGAAGAGCGCCTTCTTTGGTGCCAGTCCGTTTCCAGTCGCATAGCACTGTGATCAAGCTATCCATCGTTGCTTCCTCTGCCATCAGTGTAACCTTTAGTCCAGCGGCTTCTGCCGTCTTCGCTGTAACAGGTCCGATACACGCAACCTCCACATCTTTCAATAAAGGCAATGGATCTTGCAGTCCCATACGTTTCAACATACTCATGAAGTTGGTAACCGTCGAGGAACTTGTAAAGGTCACCGCATGAATACCACCTTCTTCAAGCAACTTAAGCAATTCGTCATCATCCTCACCAGCGAGGATTGTATCGTAGATGATGGCTTCGGTGACCTGAAGTCCTCGTTCTCTCAACTGGTCACGCAACCACGTACGTGCAAGATCACCGTGCGGAAGCAGTACTCTCTGACCTTCCTTCAGTTCACTTTCAAAAGTCTCAAGCATGCCTTCGGCCTGGAAAGGGCCTTTGACAACCTCTGCAACGATGCCATGTTTGCGCAAAGCATCTGCTGTGGAAGGTCCTACGGCTGCAATTCTCGCTTGATGAATCGAGCGAATGTCCTTGCCTTCCTGTTCCAGATGGCGGAAGAAAAACTCCACTCCGTTCACACTTGTGAAAAACACCCAGTCGTAGGTATTTAAAGCACTGAAGGCGTCTTTGACACTTTGCTGCGCAGATTCACTGGACGGCATGACCGTCTCAATGACCGGAAACTCATACGGTTCGCCGCCGAGTTCCTCAATGCGATTCACCAGTTCACTCGCCTGACTGCGAGCACGGGTTACCAGAATTCGTTTGCCAAACAGCGGCAGCGCTTCAGCCCATTTCAACTGTTCCCGCTGATTGACGACATCCCCCACCACAATAACTGCAGGCGGTTGAAAATTGGCTGCGATCACTTTCGCTTCTATATCTTCAAGGGTACCTGTAAGGGTATCCTGTTCCGCTCGTGTTCCCCAACGAATCAGAGCCACCGGTGTTTGCGCTGGACGACCATGACGAATCAATTGCTCGCTGATATATCCAATTTTGGCAACCCCCATCATAAATACAAGTGTGCCCGTTGCATTCGTCACTTTATCCCAATGGATACTGCGATCAAGCTTGTCCGGACTCTCGTGCCCCGTAATAATAGAGATGGAAGATGCATAGTCACGGTGAGTCACAGGAATTCCGGCATACGCAGGTACACTTATTGCAGCGGTAACCCCAGGTACAATCTCAAACGGAATTCCATTTTTGTGCAGCAAACCCGCCTCTTCGCCTACACGTCCAAAGATAGTTGGATCGCCGCCCTTAAGCCGAACCACAACCTTGCCTTCAAGCGCCAGATCAACCAACAGTTGATTGATCTCTTCCTGTTTCATCGTATGCCGATCCGGGCGCTTGCCCACGTAAATTTTGACTGCGCCGGGTTTCATTTGTTTCAACAATCTCGGACTTGCCAAACGATCGTAGACTACAGCATCAGCTTTACCGATGGATTCCCACCCTTTTACCGTAATCAGCTTTGCATCCCCAGGACCTGCCCCTACCAAAAAGACCTTTCCCACCATGTCTTCATCCCCTAACTTCTGCCAGTATCTGCTCTGCTCCCCGTTCGATCAATCTCCAAGCCACTTCTTCACCCAGACGAACCGGGTCCTTGCCGATCAGAGCTTCCTTAAGAATCAGTCCACCATCCGGCGTGCCGACCATACCTGTTAATTGTAACGTGTTTTCACCATTCAGGGAATCTGCATCTTGCTGAGGTACCCATACCGCATGAGCACCAATCGGAACCTGGCAGCCCCCATTTAATACACTGAGAAAACGGCGTTCCGCCTGTACAGGAAATGCTGTCTCCGGATCATTATACAGCTGCAGCAAGTGCAACAGTTCCTCATCGTCTTCACGACATTCGATACCAAGCGCGCCTTGACCTACTGCCGGAAGGCAAGCTGTTTCCGTCAGGTACTCTGTGATTCGGTCTTCCCAGCCCATACGGTACAATCCTGCAGCTGCCAGAATAATCGCATCGAACCCTTCGGTCTCCAGCTTCCGCAGACGGGAATCAATATTGCCGCGAATCGATTCCAATTGCAAATCTGGACGATAGGCCTTTAATTGGCTCGACCGGCGCAGACTGCTTGTTCCAACTCTGGCTCCTTCTGGCAGTTGATCCAGAGTAAGCCCACCATTGGAGATCAGCGCATCCCGTGGATCTGCACGACGAGGTATAGCACCATTCGTTAATCCTTCGGGTAACTCGGAAGGCATATCTTTCATACTATGAACAGCCATATCAATCGTACGATCAATCATCGCCTGTTCAATCTCTTTGACAAACAAACCTTTGCCTCCCACTTTTGACAACGTTACATCCAGAATGAGATCTCCCTTGGTAACAATCTTATGTACTTCAAAGTCAAAAGCTAATCCTTCCCGCTCACAAATATCGCGTAAATCCTGAATGACATGACCTGTCTGGGTTAGCGCAAGCGCGCTCTGTCTACTTCCAACTTTAATTGTACGCATATCTACACTTCCTCCTGATTACGGGATATCCAGTCCCCGATTTCTTCTTCGGTCCACCACCGAAAATGGCCTATACGAATATCTTCTAATATGTGCATTTCAGTTAATTGCCGAAGCAACGTACTTCTGAGACTTGAAGATGACACGCGTGACTTCACCTCAGTCCTCATCTGGTGCAAAAACTCAAGGTACGTCTCATACTCATCACCGAACTGTCGTTCGAGTGTGGCACGTATCTCCGCAGCTGCTGCCGGTCCCGCTCCTGCTGTGGATATCGCTATGCTTAATCTCCCACGCCTGACCACGCTTGGCGTAATAAAGCTGCTGTGCTCCGAAGACATTGCGTCATTCACCAATATGCCCGCAGTCTTAGCATCCCTAACCACAGTTGAATTGACCTCTGAATGGTCAGTCGCTGCATATACGAGAAAGGCCCCCCGCAAATCTCCATTGCGGTAGGACCGGTCTATCCATTGAATTCGGGATTCATGATGCAGTTGTTGTAACACGGGAGTAAGCTCCGGACTAATGACCGTAATCTGTGCCTCGGCATGCAGCAATCCCTTAATTTTACGCTCGGCAACACGTCCACCACCAACCACGCAGCACTTCTTGCCTGAAGTATTCACAAATATCGGCGTGTAACGGTCCATCCCCTTCACTCTCCCGTCCAACGATGAAACGCTGAATACGCATTGGATAAAAAACTTATAATGACAAATCCGTACCCGATCAGTGTCCATCTTGCCATGATAATCGTAGAGAACTGTTTCCTTCTCTTGGATACGAAGTAACCTACATAGATGGCTATAGCAAGACCTGTCGAAATAACTTTGAGATCCAAGAGTAGAATCCAGCGTCTTTCCGCCACAATGGATAATACGGCAAGCATCACAGAAACACCAAGTAACGGTGTTCCTATCAACGTAGCACCATCCATATACTTCCCGATCACTTCCAGGCTTGGCAGCCGTCGCATCGTATCATTCCACTTTTTTTTCTTCAACTTACGGTGCAAGAACAGATATAACAAGGCAAATACCGTAGCAACGGTTAACGCCGCAAAACCAAGATTCGCCAAGGTAATATGCATAATGAGTAATCCATGTACCGTTTGCCAGTTATGCAGTGATATCTCTCCGGCCGTAAACCACAGTCGGTTTAATACCGTAACGGAAAAACCTACAACATTCAGCAACAAAATGACAAATTCAGAACGCTGGATGCGAGTCATGACGAGAGACATCAGCACAATACTGAATGAAAATATAAACAAAAAATCAAAGGTGGTGTAGATGGGGAAATGGCCTTCAGTCCACATGCGCAATATGACATGTGTCACCTGCAGTCCCCAAACAACGACAAGAAACCCTGTGCCTGTCCGCTTCGCCCCCGCATTGCGTCGAATGCAGTCCGAGAAATAGAACAGTAGGCTCAGGGCATACATATAGATTAGAGCTTCATAAACTTGTTCAGCAAGGGTCAAGCTGCCCACCCGCCTTATACGCCTGCCGGAGCATAAGCCGGCACGGGGTCTTGCCGGTTTTCGTTAAGGTGAGCGGCTGGTTTCGCCAGAGCTGTGGCATCACTCTGACTCACTTTTTCAGCGGCCATCTCTACTGAATCTTCCAGAGCGAAAATCTGAGTAAACATGCGCAGAGCTTCATCACCTTGCTTCGTGCCTGCCATTTCCTTAATCCGATTAATCGGATCTGTCGTCATTTGGTTCACAATACTCTTGGTCAAACGACGAATGACTTTACGTTGATGTTCATCGAGCTCAGGCAGTTTATTAAACAGGCTATCCATCGTTTCTTCATGAATGGAAACACCTTTTTCCTGCAAAGCGCGAATAACGGGACGAACACCCAACGTTTTGAGCCAATGGTAATAATCCTCCATCTCAAGCTCAATCATTCTCTCAATCTTGGCAGCTTCCACCTTACGCATCTCGAGGTTGCTCTCCACGATTCCTTCCAGATCATCAATGTCATAGAGAAATACGTTGGATAATTCACCAATCGCTGGGTCAATATCGCGTGGAACCGCAATATCAATCAGGAACAATGGGCGAGATTGACGACGCTTCATGCTCTCCCGTACCACTGCTGCATCCATGACATAACGTTCAGCTCCAGTGGAACTAATCACAATATCAACTTCATTAAGTCGATCTAACGCCTGTTCCATGGTACAAGGTGTGCCCCGGAACTTGGCTGCCAATTCTTCAGCTCTTGCGAGCGTACGGTTCGCCACGATGACCTCGGATGCCCCGTTGGCATAGAGATGTTTCACGGTTAGTTCACTCATCTTGCCGGCACCCAAAATGAGCACCTTCTTGTCTGTGAACATGCCAAAAATCCTCTTACCGAGTTCAACAGCAGCATAACTGACAGATACGGCGCTCTCCCCAATGGAAGTCTCCGAATGTGCCCGTTTGCCCAATGTAACGGCCTGTTTAAATAACTTATTAAACCAGGTACCTGTTGATTTCTCTTCCTGCGCTTTAAGAAAAGCCTGTTTCACCTGTCCAAGAATCTGAGTCTCACCAATGACCATGGAATCTAGTCCGCAGATGACACGGAACAAATGGCGCATGGCTTGATCATCTTCATATATATATAAGTGTTGCGTAAATTCTTCCCGTGGTACATTAAACCATTGTTCCATAAATGTTCGAATAAAATAACCACACATGTGAAGACGGTCCACCACAACATACAACTCGGTACGGTTACATGTGGCTACGATTACACCTTCCAATACACTCTTGGTCAGCTTGAGCTGCTGCAGCGCTTCAGACAAGTCCTTTTCTGCAAATGTGAATCGTTCCCTAACCTCTACAGGCGCCGTGCGATAATTCAAACCAACGACAACGATGTGCATTGCAAGTTCACCTGCCTAATAAATTTCCAATCAAAGTGCTTACTGCATATGTCTATCCATTTATGATTGACATGGTTAATTATATCACACATCATAGCCGTGACCGGGTCATTTTTATGAAATGTTTATGAAATCACCATGTTCATCATCATATGCACTGTCATTTATTGTAGTGTCTCACCAAAGTTCACCGTTATGCGTTAAAAAGTGTCGATTATGAATATTCATAACGATACGCATATTAAAACAAATAGCCATGGAATTATTCCATGACTATTAGAGTTTGGGAGGTTATGTGTCCATCCCGATATGTGAACATTGTGTATGCAATATACTTTTTATTTAAACCCGTTCCGTCTGGTTGTTCATCTCTGGTGTTTCAACTTGCAATTCGCCCAATCCACGTACCAACTTCTTTGCATACGTTTTTTCAGGTTTTAATACGGATACCAGGTAGTCAATAGCAAGCTGTGGATCTACAGTCTCCCCACAAGTGTAACAATCAATCGCTGCAAAACCTCTCTCAGGATATGTGTGAATGGAGAGATGGCTCTCAGACAATAGTACAAGTACGGTCGCTCCCTGTGGGTCAAACTGCTTGGACTGCACGGACATTACTGTCGCGCCACATGCCTCCGCTGCTTCAACCATTTGGGCTTCCAGATACTCTGCATTGTTCAGTAGATTAAAGTCGACACCCCAAGTATCAACAGCAACGTGTCTTCCGAAAGTTGAATATTCCATCCTTCGGTTCCCCCTTCCTAGGAATAAAATGTTTGAAAAAATTTCATCCGCTAGGACCTACGTCATTCACTTCCCGAGGGAAAAATCTCTCGCAACATATAATGTCCTGAGTGAATCCTGGTTCCTATATTGTTTTCAACGAGATTAAAAATAACATTGAATCAGAGTGAAATCAACCCTTTTCCAGAAGATTGTAAAATAAATATGTTCAATTCGGAATATTTGATCTCACATCAAAAAATCCCCCTGAAACCTCCACATGGGCGAGTGCCACTGCCCGGAAGATACAAGGGAATTCATTATATACATATACGTTTATAAACATACAATTTTAAGCTAATAAGCTTCAAGTTCAAACAACCGTTTTTGATGACGAGCAAGGGTCTCATCAATCTGATGGAGCTGATCAGCAGTCGCATCTTTTCTAGTGTCCAGCAGTGAATCGATCTCGGCATACACATGGTTGATTTCGCGTTCTACATCTCTGGCCTGGAACAGATGTTGCAATTCAAGCAACGTATTTTTGTATTCATAGATCACTCGAGTGTTCTCCCCGGTCTTCTCCACAATTTTGTGGACAGTGCCTTGAGCATAAACATACGTCATGGTGAACCCTTTATAGATCCGATGAACGACCCCGTCACCTTTAAAAGTCACAAAGAGCTTCCGGACAACATTGGTCAGATGCAGATTCACCAGGCGGCAAGATAACTCACAGATATAAAACCCTTCTATGCGGTCAAAAGGGAAATGCACTTCTTCTCCACTTACATCCCCCAGCACGATCTCCTGACAACCATTGTCCAACACCTTAACCCGATGATGAAGCCTGCCGTCTTCTGTCATGCGCAAAAACTGATGCATCTGGGGTTCTGACAATTTCATAGTGGCCTTAACATACTCTGTGGCTAACCGCTGAGCCATACAAATCCCTCAATTCTTTCCCGATTGTTTTGTCTTCCTGCACATGTAGCAGTCATCTCAAAATTCTTCAGGCCGGCTAAGCCGGTATGTTTGGTACTGTTGGCAATATGCACCTATGCTCATTATACACTACCCTAACGTTATATTTCTCCAGAGCCAGATGATGAATTCTCACGAAATCCCATAAAAAACCGGATTAATCTGGATATCAACAAAGATTCACTTAGCATGCTCACTTTCCTGCACTAAAACGGTATACTATCTCGGTTATCCGTTAATTCCGTTGGTTTCTTCCTCATCAGAAGCACCCTCTGCATCCAGCGCTGGTGCATACTTATCTATGCGTGCATGGCGGGTAATGATGTCCCATAACTCTTCTTTCCCCAATCCCTCTTCGGATGAAAACGGCACAAACAAATCCCCTGAACGAAGACCCAGTGATTCCTTAATGACTTTGATATATTTGGCTCTGCGTGTTTTTGGAATCTTGTCCATCTTGGTTGCTACAACAACCAAAGGCAGTCCATTATGACGAAGCCATTCGTTCATCATCTTGTCCTCTTTGGACGGTTCATGTCTCATATCCACCATCTGCATAACCAGTTTCAATTCTTCGCGTCCCAACAAGTATTTCTCCATCATTTTACCCCAGGCAAAGCGTTGCTCTTTGGAAACTTTAGCGTAGCCATATCCCGGAAAATCGACGAAGTAGATATCCTGATTAATTTTATAATAGTTGAGTTGCTGTGTCTTACCCGGTGTTGAGCTCGTCCGAGCCAAATTTTTACGATTGATCAAACGGTTGATCAGGGAAGATTTTCCCACATTGGAGCGTCCCGCCAAAGCAATCTCTGGCAGACCGTCATCGGGGTATTGTTCAGGCCGAACGGCACTGATAATAAATTCAGATTGATTTACTTTCATATTGTATCTTTCCTCTCTTGAACGCCTATGCTATGCATCACCTGTTGAAGGTATTATGCCATGGATTGTTCTATCATACCAAAAAAACCGTTCCAGCGGACGCCGAAGCCTCCGCAGAACGGTCTACTCTTCATACGAACCTTTCGGATGTGTGGATTACAGGTTAATGCCTGTCTGCTCCACAAGTGCATGCTGCAATACCTGATCCATATGGGCTACAGGTACAAACTCCACATCTTCCTTGATGCTGTCTGGAATGTCACGCAGGTCCCGTTCGTTATCCTTAGGCAATAATATTTTTTTATAACCGGCACGATGGGCTGCCAGTGATTTCTCTTTCAGACCACCAATCGGCAGTACACGTCCACGCAGTGTTATTTCACCAGTCATCGCGATATCCTTGGACACATGTTTGTTTGTCAAAGCTGAGATTAACGCTGTTGCCATCGTAATCCCGGCAGATGGACCATCCTTCGGAATCGCTCCTTCCGGAACGTGAATATGGATATCGTTCTTCTCATGGAAGTCAGGCGAAATTCCAAGCTGTGTAGCTTTGGAACGGGTGTAACTGAATGCGGCTTGTGCCGATTCCTTCATGACATCCCCCAGTTTACCTGTGAGAGTCAATTTACCTGTTCCAGGCACAACAGTCACTTCAATGATAAGGGTATCTCCACCCACTTCAGTCCACGCCAGACCCGTTACGGTACCAATCTGATCTTCCAGTTCGGCCATACCATAACGGAACTTGCCAGGTCCAAGGTAGTCTTTGATCTTATCTGATGAGATGTTAATCTGACCTTCCACACCAGATACGACGTTCTTGGCAGCTTTCCGGCACAACGAAGCCATCTGCTGTTCCAGATTACGCACACCTGACTCCCGTGTATATTCACGAATTACACGCAACAACGCGTCATCCGGTATTTCCAATTGCTCTTCTTCCAGACCATGGTCCTGCTTCTGTTTGGGCAACAAATAGTTTTTCGCAATTTGCAGCTTCTCCAGCTCCGTGTAACCAGGGATGTTGAGCATTTCCATCCGATCCAGCAATGGACGCGGAATATTGTGTACCGTGTTGGCAGTTGTTATAAACATAACGTTGGATAAGTCAAACGGCAATTCTACAAAATGATCACTAAACGTATTATTCTGTTCCGGATCAAGTACCTCAAGTAACGCTGCGGAAGGATCTCCGCGGAAGTCTGAAGCCATCTTATCAATCTCGTCCAGCAGGAATACCGGATTCAGAGAACCTGCCGTTTTCATCCCCTGAATGATACGCCCAGGCATGGCGCCTACATAAGTGCGTCGGTGACCACGAATCTCGGCTTCATCCCGCACGCCGCCAAGAGATATTCTTACAAACTCCCGACCCAGCGATCTCGCGATCGAACGGGCAAGTGATGTTTTACCAACCCCTGGAGGTCCAACCAGACAGAGAATTGGCCCTTTGAGCTTCTTGACGAGTTTCTGGACAGCCAGATATTCAAGCACACGCTCTTTGGGCTTTTCCAATCCGTAATGATCTGCATTCAGCACATCTTCGGCTTTTTGGATATCCAGATCATCCGCTGTCATCTGACTCCAAGGAAGGCCAAGCAGCCAATCCACGTAGTTGCGAATGACTCCGCCCTCAGCTGAACTTGCAGGCATTTTCTCCAGTCGATCAATTTCTTTCTCGACCTTTTCTTTCACCTTGTCCGGTAAGCCGAGTTCTTCCATCTGTGTGCGAAGTTCCTCGACCTCACCCGCACGGCCTTCTTTTTCACCCAGTTCTTTCTGGATCGCTTTCATCTGCTCGCGCAAATAATATTCCTTTTGCGTTTTCTCCATCTGTTTCTTCACACGTTGGCTGATCTTGCGTTCAAGCTCCAGCACTTCGCGCTCATTGTTCAGGATATCCAGTAATTTCTCCAGACGTTCCCGCACGTCGATGGTCTCCAGAATTTCCTGTTTATCCTTGATCTTCAAGGACAGGTGACTCGTGATGACATCGGCCAGACGCCCTGGTTCTTCGATGTCAGACACCGCTGCGAGTGTCTCTGGTGTCACTTTTTTGGACAGATTAATATAATTCTCGAACTGATTCAGAACGGTACGCATCAAGGCATCCGTCTCCGGATGGGTATTCTCCTCTTCAGGCAGCTCTTTAGCCAGTACTTCATAATATTCCTCGTTGTCCGTATATTCAATAATTTCAGCCCGTTCCAAGCCTTCAACGAGTACACGAATCGTACCGTTCGGAAGCTTCAGCATCTGTCTGACCTTGGCCACGGTTCCGATTCTGAAAATGTCCTCTTGTGTTGGTTCTTCAATATTTACTTCGGCTTGGGAACATAGGAGAATCAGATGTTCTTCTACCATCGCTTTTTCTAAAGCCTTGACCGATTTCTCCCGGCCCACATCGAGATGCAGTACCATACTCGGGTAGACGAGAAGTCCTCTTAAAGGCAGTAAAGGAAAACGACGACCTTTCACTTTGCTCGGTCCCATCGCTTTCGCACCTCCAATGGCTCTCAGGTTGTAGTCATTCATTATTCTATCAAATGTTCACATAAAAAACCAATGAAGGGAAGCGCTTAGCAGCTTCCCGAATCTGTAACCTGTCCTGGGCGAGGCACGTCCGCACGCAAATAGGAAGCGGATGCCGGTGGAAAAATCTCCGGTGCAGGTGCAACTGTCTCCTCTGCAAGCTTCGTTTGTTCCATCTGTTGTGATTCCGGAACCCAGGCGAACACTTCACGGAATACATCCTCTACGGTATCTACCGGGATAACGCGCAAGCCATCCAGATTCTCAAAAATGGACTGCCAGTTCTCCGCGGGAATAATAACGGTCTTCGCTCCAGCCTGAAATGCAGCCTCCACCTTGGCCAGTACGCCACCAATTGGCTTGACCCGACCATGGATGCTGATCTCGCCAGTCATCGCTGTCTCATGATCCACAGGGCGTCCCTGAATGGCTGATGTAATGGCAGTCGCCATGGCAATCCCTGCCGATGGACCATCAATAGGCGTCCCACCCGGGAAATTCACGTGTAAATCGTAATCATTCGGACGAATCCCCATGGCTTTTAATACGGTTAACACATTTTCAACCGAGCCTTTAGCCATACTTTTTCGCCGGAGTGTACGCGAACCGCCTCCAATCTCTTCTTCATCCACAACGCCTGTAATGTTGATTCGGCCTTGATCTTTGAGAGCCGGAACAGCAGATACTTCGATCTCCAAAATGGTCCCCATGTTCGGTCCATATACCGCCAAACCGTTAACAAACCCCACCTGTGGCTGCGAAGGGACCTTACGATCAGGCCGTGGCTGGATCTGGCTGCTACCTGCCACCCACTCCACATCAGACGCCTGCAGCGTCTCACGTTTCTCTGTCAGCGCAAGTCCCGCAGCCAGTTGAATGATATTGACCGCTTCACGTCCATTGGTTGCATATCGCTTGACCACATCGACGGCATCCGGACATGGGCTGAACCCTATTTTCTGAACAGCGTCTTCGGCAATTCGCCCGATCTCCTCAGGTAATAGAGGACGGAAATAGACTTCCATACACCGCGAACGCAAAGCTGGCGGTAGCTCATGAGGCGAACGTGTCGTTGCTCCAACAAGGCGGAAATCAGCCGGCAGGCCATTTTGAAAAATATCGTGGATATAAGCAGGAGTATGCGTGTCTTCCGAGTTATAGTACGCACTCTCCAAAAACACCTTGCGATCCTCCAGCACTTTCAACAGCTTATTCATCTGAATGGAATGCAATTCACCAATCTCATCAATAAAAAGCATTCCCCCATGCGCTTTCGTTACAGCGCCCGGTTTGGGTTGAGGAATCCCTGCAACGCCCATGGCTCCTGCTCCCTGATATATCGGATCATGGACCGAACCGATTAAGGGGTCCGCAATCCCACGCTCATCAAAACGGGCTGTTGTTGCATCCAGCTCTGTGAATTTGGCATCTGGCTTAAATGGCGAAGATGGGTTCTTCTTGGCCTCTTCCAACACAACCCTTGCAGCGGCTGTCTTCCCGACTCCCGGAGGGCCATAGATGATAACATGTTGCGGATTCGCACTGCATAATGCAGCCTTAAGGGCACGCAGCCCATCCTTTTGCCCAACGATATCGTTAATGGTAGCTGGACGCGTCTTCTCCGACAACGGCTTGGTGAGTGAGATTGAACGCAGCTTACGCAGCTTCTCCAGTTCCTTGCGAGATTCTCGCTCAACGGCACTGCGATTCGTTTTCTGGCCACGCAGCAGGTTCCAGAAATACAAACCAATCACCACTCCAAAAAATAACTGAATCAACATGATGACCATACCAAATTCCATGTCTTCACATCCTCCTATTTTGTCGCTATTCTCATATGAGATTATGCTAATACTTGGTAGTATAGCCTTTTCAACGCGACGTAAACGGGCGATGCGGAATTTGTCTGCGAGAAAATAAAAAGCCCACCATTGCTGGCGGGCTGTAACAGAAACAAGATATGAATCAATCAGTGCGAACGACCAGGAATAACTCCTGTCTCTTCATAGGTTTCGACGATTTTGTCGATCTCTTTTTTCAATTCCTCAACCATGATTTCCTCAGGCACTTTACGAATCATCTTACCGTGACGGAACAGGAGACCTTCTCCACGAGCACCGGCAATCCCAATATCCGCTTCTTTCGCCTCACCTGGACCATTCACTGCACAACCCAGCACTGATACTTTAATCGGCACCTTCAGTTTGGAGATATACTCTTCCACTTCGTTGGCAATGGAGAACAGGTCGATATCCAATCGTCCACACGTTGGGCAGGAGATCAATGTAGCTGCATTTGTAATGAGTCCAAATGTTTTGAGCAGATCACGAGCGACCTTAATTTCTTCTACCGGGTCCGCACTCAGTGAGATCCGCATCGTAGAACCAATACCCATGGACAATAAGGCTCCCATACCTGCGGAGCTTTTGATCGTACCGGAGAACAGTGTACCTGCTTCGGTAATCCCGAGATGCAACGGATACGGAATGATTTGAGCTGCTTTGGTATATGCCTCAATCGCCATCGGCACATCCGATGCTTTGAGTGACACGATGATATCATGGAAATCAAGCTCTTCCAAAATACCAATGTGATACAATGCACTTTCTACCATAGCATCTGCCGTAGGATACCCATACTTCTCAAGGAGATGGTTTTCCAAAGACCCCGCATTTACTCCAATCCGAATCGGAATACCACGGTCTTTACAAGCCTTAACCACTTCTTCCACTTTCGCACGTTTACCGATGTTACCTGGATTAATCCGAACTTTATCGATGCCGTTCTCAATCGCAAGCAAAGCCAGCTTATAGTTGAAATGAATGTCCGCTACGAGCGGTATATGAATGCGTTTCTTGATTTCCTTGATGGCTGCGGCAGCTTCCTCATTATTCACCGTTACACGTACCACTTGACAACCCGCTTCTTCCAGTCGCAGAATCTCTGCAACCGTTGCTTCAACGTCTGCCGTTTTGGTTGTACACATACTTTGGATAATGACTTCGTTACTGCCACCGATCGTTACGTTTCCCACTTTCACGGGACGTGTATCCTGTCTTAAATACATGAGTGATTTCTCTCCCCACAACGTCAAAGCTCCACCCTGACAGAGACATGAATTCGCCTTCTGCCAAAGTGGAGAACTGACAAGTCTATATTTCAGAGTTCAACGGGATTCAGGCCTTTATTAGGCGCTCTCTTCCTGCTTATCGTCCTTCGATTGGCTTAGTTCAGGCACGACTCTTTTCTCAACAACTTCTTCGGTAATGACACAGTTCGTAACATCATCACGTGAAGGCACTTCATACATGATTTCAAGCATGATACCTTCAATGATGGCACGTAATCCACGTGCACCTGTGTTACGTTTAATTGCTTCTTTTGCAATCGCAAGCAATGCAGCTGGTTCAAATACCAGATTCACATTATCCAGCTCAAGCAGTTTTTGGTACTGTTTGGTAAGCGCGTTTTTTGGTTCAGAAAGAATCCGTACCAACGTATCTTCATCCAATGGCTCCAAAGTGGAGATGACTGGCAGACGGCCTACAAATTCCGGAATCAGACCAAATTTCAGCAAATCTTCCGGCAATACCATACCCAGGTATTCACCTGGTTTCAGATCTTTTTGCTCAGAAACGGTATTAAAGCCAATGACTTTTTTACCGATCCGGCGTTTGATCATTTGCTCCAGACCATCAAAGGCACCGCCGCAAATGAACAGGATGTTCGTTGTATCGATCTGAATGAATTCTTGATGAGGGTGTTTACGACCACCTTGTGGTGGTACAGAAGCCACAGTTCCTTCAAGAATTTTTAAGAGAGCCTGTTGCACACCTTCGCCCGATACATCACGAGTAATGGATGGGTTTTCGGATTTACGCGCTACTTTATCAATCTCATCGATATAAATAATGCCACGCTCTGCTTTTTCCACATCATAATCAGCAGCTTGAATCAGTTTGAGCAGGATGTTCTCTACATCCTCACCTACATAACCCGCTTCTGTTAATGACGTAGCATCCGCAATAGCAAAAGGAACATTCAAAATTTTTGCCATCGTTTGCGCAAGCAACGTTTTACCAGAACCTGTTGGTCCTAACAGCAAAATGTTACTCTTTGACAATTCAACGTCTTCAATTTTGCTTTGTGTGTTGATCCGTTTGTAGTGATTATACACCGCAACAGACAATGACTTCTTCGCTTGTTCCTGTCCAATAACATATTGATCCAGGATATTACGAATTTCTTTTGGTTTTGGAATATCTTTGAGGTCTACTTCTTCGTCATGACCGAGTTCTTCCTCAACGATTTCGGTGCAAAGTTCGATACATTCATCACAAATGTACACGCCTGGTCCAGCGACCAGCTTACGCACCTGCTCCTGAGATTTACCGCAAAAAGAGCATTTCAGTTGCCCTTTCTCATCGTTAAATTTAAACATGAAACCACCCCTTTAGGAATTGATCGGTCTACTGAGCACCTGGTCAATAATGCCGTACGTCTTAGCCTCTTCAGCGCTCATGAAGAAGTCACGGTCTGTATCCCGCTCAATTTTCTCAAGAGACTGACCCGTACGATCGACGTATATTTGATTCAGTTTCTGACGTGTTTTAATAATCCATTCTGCGTGTATCTTAATATCCGCAGCCTGTCCTTGAATGCCGCCAAGCGGCTGATGAATCATTACTTCGCTATTTGTCAGCGCATATCTCTTGCCAGGTGCACCGGCTGTCAGCAATAACGAGCCCATGCTTGCTGCCATCCCAACGCAAATGGTAGATACATCCGGCTTGATAAATTGCATCGTATCGTATATACCCATCCCTGCGGTGACAGAACCACCAGGTGAGTTAATGTACAAGCTGATATCCTTCTCAGGATCGTCGGCTGCCAAAAACAAAAGCTGTGCTATGACAAGATTGGCTACATCGTCATCAATCGCACTGGTTAGAAAGATAATGCGATCTTTCAGCAAACGTGAATATATATCGTAAGACCGCTCGCCTCGATTGGTTTGTTCTATAACCATTGGCACCAGACTCATGAGACCAACCTCTTTTCTACATGTAATTAGACATAGGCCACCTGTAAAGCAAACCCAAATTCATTCTAACACTTTCCTGTGACAATGTCATTTTTCACAAGAAGGGTCAGACATCCGTTTGTTTACTTTTTTAGCCTGATCATATTTAACCATGTTTTCTATGTATGTGCAAATTGAAGCCATCCTATGCCGTATTGCCTTTTTTTATTTGCATGAAGTACATAGGTATGTAAAAAGTGTACAGGGATCAATAAAATTAGTGTTCATCCATATAATTACTTCATTTTCTATAAAATGGATGTCGTAATTTAAAAATAAGGCACGCAATAATTCACGTGCCTTATCGTTTATTCAACTGACAAGTTGATAATAGCTTGTCTTATTTTTCGTCAGCTTCTGCAACAACTTCTTCAGCTGGAGCTTCAACCGGTTCAACAACTGTGCTGTTCTCAACAAGAACGTCAATCGTTTTACGCAGTTTAACTTCATCGCGAAGGCTGTCCAGGGAACCATTACCTTCGAGGATGCCACGGATCTCATCAGCAGGACGCTTGTAAGATTCAGCCATTTTCTCGAGTTCTTGATTCACTTCTTCGTCAGATACTTCAATGTTTTCCGCTTTACCTACAGCTTCAAGCACAAGGTTGTTGCGAACACGTTTGGAAGCATCTTCTTGCATTTGTCCTCTCAGGTCAGCTTGAGTCTGGCCAGAGAAGCTCAGGAACATTTCAAGGTTCATACCTTGGTTACGCAAACGGTTATCGAAATCGCGCATCATGTTTTGTACTTCGCTCTCAACCATTGCAGCAGGAATGTCCACTTCAGCGTTCTCAGCCACTTTTTCTACAACTGCATTTTCTTGTGCAGCTTTGGCTTCGTCAGCTTTACGGGATTCCAATTGTGTTTTCAGGTCAGCTTTGTACTCTTCAAGAGTGTCGAATTCGCTAACATCTTTAGCAAACTCATCATCCAATGCAGGAAGCTGTTTGCGTTTGATTTCGTGAATTTTCACTTTAAATACCGCTTGTTTGCCAGCAAGTTCTGCTGCATGGTAGCTCTCTGGGAAAGTCACTTCTACGTCTTTGAAGTCACCTGTGGACAGACCCACAACTTGTTCTTCAAATCCAGGAATGAATGTGTTGGAACCCAGTTCCAGGGAATAACGTTCAGCTTGTCCACCTTCGAAAGGTACACCATCAACGGAACCATCGAAGTCGATTACTGCAACGTCGCCGTTAGCAGCGGAACCTTCATCGATTACAACGAGTTCAGCGTGACGTTGTTGAAGACGCTCAAGTTCTTCAGTCACTTCTGCTTCAGTTACTTCACCTTTTGCTACAGCAACTTCGATTCCTTTGTAGTCACCAAGAGTAACTTCAGGTTTCACAGTTACTTTTGCTTTGAACTTGAAAGTTTGTCCTTTAGCGAATTGTTCAACATCTACGTCAGGACGATCAACCGGGAAGATATCCGTTTGGTCGATTGCTTCTGTATAAGCTTCAGGAAGCAAAATGTCGATTGCTTCTTGATAAAGGCTTTCTACACCAAAACGTGCTTCGAAGATGGAACGTGGTACTTTACCTTTACGGAATCCAGGTACGTTTGCTTGTTTAACCACTTTATTAAAAGCTTTGTCGAGCGCTGCAGTTACACGATCTGCATCCACTTCAACCTCAAGAACCCCAAGGTTCTTCTCTATCTTTTCCCAAGTTGCTTTCATTGTATACTTTCCCCTCCAAAATTCACATGTTCACGTAGGCAATCACGTACAAAATAACCATTTTAGTATAAACAAGATTAGATTCTTTTTCAAGGGGAATCCCTTGATACGGTTTAAGGAAAACGTTTCCGGCCTCTATTAACCATCCAATCCGGCAGATACAAACTGCTTCATGGAACGATAAGCCTGCTCCAGCCGAAAGCGCATTGCCCCTGTCACAGCATACATTGAGCGAGTATTTTCCTCATCATGCGAGCCACCCAGACTGTCTGCAACGGTCATATGTAGAGCTGCTGCCCATATATCTGTCATGGAATCATTTTCTTCCAACATGGATACATAATCACGAGTTCCATACACGGCCATGACATATTGTATCCATAACTCCTGAGCAAAATAAAAGAGCGTAGGTTCATGAACCTCCGTCTGATCTGCCACTCGTTCCAAAATCTGAACGATCTGGAGCGGGAATTCCTCTGGTTTAAGAGGCACGGTATCAATCTCGACTTCAACCTGCTCTTCGCCTCTCGTAAACAGGATCATACCTTGAACGCCTCGGCGACGCAAGGTTTGCAGCACCCGAAATTGAAGCAAAGGGTGAAGTGACTTCTCTTTTAACCAACTCGTAAGTGCCTCATCAATCTTCGGCAGATCAAGATAGGCCAGCTGCTCCAAAGCCAGCATTGTCTGTTCAGACAGCGGCTCTTCCATGACTGTGCGAAGCATCTTATCTGCATAGCCATCATCCTGTTCAAGCTTCATTCGGGCATGCTGTCGTGCCATGTCCTCCTCACTAATCTCTTCTTCCTCTTCTCGTTCTTCAAGAACGGCAGGCGAGGTTTCTTCATATTGAGGAAACGCAGCCTGAAGCCATTCGAGCAGGGCCCGCCATTCATCGTAGTGGCGCTCTTCCTGTCCCTGACATTGCAGCAAAAAGTGAAGCAATTTCATCGCTTCACCATACCGTTCATTTTCAAGCATAACTGTCAATTGAATCTGGTAATAGTCCAGCGTCTTAGGAAACAGCACAATATTGTTGTTATGCTCGGTTTCCGGGGTCGTGGATTCCTTAATGGGAGCACCTCCTCTATATCCTGAATCTCCAGTTGGCATCAACCTAAATAGATATATATTAAAACGATTGTTGATCTATTTTTTTGAGTTCTCCTGATATTCTAACATAACCTTAAATATAATGAAAAAAACGTTACTGCCGCCAAATATCATATACGAAAAACAGTTTAAAATAAAATGCTTGATATTCCTGTATGCATATGATAAAATCAATTTTGCTTGAAAAAAATCATGTCTCAGTAGCTCAGCTGGATAGAGCAACGCCCTTCTAAGGCGTCGGTCGGGGGTTCGAATCCCTCCTGGGACGTATTAAAAAGAAGCTTCCTTCGGGAAGCTTTTTTTGCGTTCTGGGGATGAGAACCCCAATGGTTCGTCGGAGCATTCGCTTCGTTAGCACCACTTCGCAGTCTCGACTGCAAGGAGAGTATCCCTCCTGGGACGTATTAAAAAGAAACTTCCTTCGGGAAGTTTTTTTGCGTTCTGGGGATGAGAATCCCAATGGTTCGTCGGAGCATTCGCTTCGTTACGTGCTCTATGTCGCTGCATTGGAGCGTCTGCATTTGCTCACTCTATAAGCAATACGTTGAAGTATCGATGTTCTAACGAACACAGGACAGTTTATTTGCTACAAATTCAGCATCATGGAATTTTAACGAATCTTAGTGAGCTTATTTCACCATTCTGGGGTATTAACTCACTTATTTGCACTTCATAGCCTGATTAACGTCGCTGAGGTTCGTTAGAATCTGAAAATAGCGGTTTTACCCATTATAAGACCTCGTGGATTCGTTAGAGTTCACAGGTTAGTCAAGGCACCCACGGTCCATTGGGTGTTTTTTCATTTCATTGCTCAATATTGACATAGAATGTTATGCTTACGGAGTGGATTATGTAACAATCCATACATATTAACTTCATAGGACACAGGAGATTTTATCAATGTCATCTTCAATACAGCAACACTCATCTATCCATACCGAGGAAGAACATTCTTCAACATCCAAAAGATTCGGCCTGTTGTTAGCAGGCATTATCGTCATCGCCGCTACCATGAGGTCACCGATTACAGTAACCGGACCTGTAGTGGAGATGATCCGCTCAGATACAGGTATCGGCCATACAATGGTCGGGCTTCTGACCTCACTTCCTTTGCTCGCCTTTGCAGCAGTCTCCCCTTTTGCTCCACGTCTTGCCAAACGGTTAGGACTCGAATCTGCTCTGCTATTGGCTGTCATGATTGTAACCATTGGGGTGGCCCTACGCTTGTTGCCTTCCGCTCTCTCCTTATATGCTGGAACCGCAATTTTGGGGTGCGGCATTGCATTAAGCAACGTGCTTTTGCCAAGTTTGATCAAACGCGATTTCCCATTGCGAGTAGGTATCGTCACCGGATTATACTCTGTATCCATGAACATATTTGGCGCCATCGCCTCAGGTGTGAGTGTACCCGTAGCAGGAGCCACATCTATGGGTTGGCGTGCTTCGTTAGGCATGTGGGCCTTGTTGTCCATATTGGCGCTTCTCTTGTGGCTCCCCCAGATCGCCGCAGGACGTCAGCGAATGTTATTCATAGCCACACAGAGTGAAGGGACGCCTGTACGTCTACGGACCTCTTCCCTTGCCTGGTTCATTACTTTATTTATGGGTCTGCAATCTCTAATATTCTATACAACGATTACCTGGCTTCCCGAGATTCTCGCTGAGCAAGGATTCAGTCCCACCTCAGCAGGGTGGATGCTCTCCCTAATGCAGATGGTTAGTGTACCGGCTACCTTTATCGTTCCAATCCTCGCCGGCCGAACGCGAGATCAGCGTGTTCTAACCGCGATTACGTGCTCTTCTTTGATTGTCGGGTATGCTTTATTGTTAAGTGGCATCGCTTCGCTCGTTACCATTGGTGTCACGTTGGCAGGAATAGGTGCTGGAGCTTCATTTGGCATGGTAACCATGTTCTTCGTCCTTCGCACAAAAGATGCCAGACAAGCTGCCAGCCTGTCCGGTATGGCCCAGTCCTTCGGATATATGCTTGCGGCAGTAGGACCTCTACTGTTCGGCATGCTTCATGACTGGACAAAAGGATGGACCCTGCCGTTGCTAATACAGGTCATTCTGGCCATCGCTTTGCTAATCGCAGGGATTCAGGCCAGCAAAAATAGAATGATCGGTTAGTCATACAATTCATTTATAAAAAAAACAAAACAGCCTCCATCCTGCAAATCAGGATGGAGGCTGTTTATGCATAAAAAAATTCCTTCATTAATTTAATCAATTTTAATTCAATTTCAATGAGGGATAAACTTACTTCACTTTTACCTTAATCGTGTCTGTGCTGGTCACTCCGGCTGCGTTAATTAACTCTGCCCGATACGTATACGTGCCCGATGCTTTCCCGGACAGTGTAGTCACAGCACTTTGCGCATTAGGTGTAGCCGAACGGAGTTCTTGCGTATCGATCAACTTATCATTTTCATAGAGACGATACTCTGTGGCGTTGGTCCCCCACCACAGGTTCATGGTCACCTTATACTTTCCATCGCCATCCCAGTTATCCTGAGAGAGAACCGCTTTGCCTGGCGTAGCGTTGGTAACCCGAACAGTCAACGTCTGACTCCGCGTTGTTCCCTTGTCGTTGGTCAGCTCAGCCACGTACGTATACGTGCCATTGGCTTTGCCCGTGATCTTCGTCTGAGCAAACTGCGCCCAAGGTGCGTTGTAAGTCAGCTTCTGCGTATCAATCAAAACCCCGTCCTCATATAACTTGTAGCTAGTTCCGTTCTCACCCCACCACAGGTTCATGGTAACGATATACGAGCCCTCTGGCAGGCCGTTGCCTACCCAGTTATTGTGAGACAACACAGGCGTACCTGGGGCCTTGGTTGCCGGAGTTTCAGGTTCAGTCTCCACGGCTTCCAATTTCAGTGCCGTATTGGCTGTGCCCGCAAGCCCCTGTTGGTCTTTTACTGTAAGTTCAACAGCATACTCACCGGCTACAATCCCCTCCAAAGGAAGGCTGAAGCTGCCATCAGCTTGTACTTCAAAGACTCCTTCTTTATAAACCGAACCATCCTCTTTTTTCACAACATACGTTGCTTCCAGGGAAGCGGCCGGATCAAACGTGATGTCCCATCCGCTGGCAAGCGCAGGAGCTACACGGAAGTACAAGTCTTCCACGCTACCATTAAGAACAACAGGCTCATCCTCTCTGAACTCCAACGCTTCTGGTGCAGTTACAGCCGGAGCTGTCTTTTTCACCAAAAATGGCGAAGTGTCTTCCTTATAGGTTTTGCCGTCTGTACCAATGGTAGTGATGTCTACCGTATATAAACCATCCGGGATCTCAGTCACTTCATCGGTTGTGTAATCTGCATATGAGCCGTCCCAAGCAAGATTGTATCTTGCATTGGCATTGAAATTAAAATAGTTACCAAAGATGGAGCCAATATAACCATCTTGATAATATCCACCTTCCGGATTAAGACCATCATAGATCTCAATCAGGGCAAATGTCATCGGATTATAGAATTCCATAGCTACATTAAGGGTATCCAACGTACCATCAGCCTTCAATGGATAGTGGAATGGATTTTTCTCAGTGCCTTTTACGGTTTCAATATATTTAACCCCACTCAACGTAACGTTGAAATGAGCAACATATGGCACAGTAAAAGTGTTGGTTCCGTTCGAGAACTCAATGTATCCTTGTGCTTCTGTAGTCGCAGTAACCCCTCGTGGAACGGTGATTGTCACTGCAAGTTCTTCTTCACCATTCAGTGTGAAGGAACTCTTTTCTACCGTAACGGATACACCAGCGACATTACGAGTTGGATTCACATTTACGGTGTAATCCCCTCCACTACCATTCAGCGCTTCAACTTTAATCGTTTTGGTAATCGTCTTTTCATCTGTGCTCAGGAAATTACCGTAGTTGATACTTCCCGTGATATTCTCCTTCTCAACAACAGAGCCACTTTCTGTGTATTGAGTTACATCAACCACTTTGACAAAAGCAGCAGGATCAATGGTATTTACAGCCTGAATACGGCCAGCACCTTGATCAAATACATCAAACTTGGTTGTATCCAGCACCTTACTATTGTTCATCAGTGCAACTTTGATATCAAATGGTGTCCATTCCGGATGTTTCTCGATCAGCAGCGCAATCAAACCAGCTACATGAGGTGTAGCCATACTTGTACCTGATTTACGATCATAAGCTTGTGCGTAATCTGCGTCTGGCTCATCCTTGCCGTAGGCAGGAATCGTAGACAAAATACTTGTACCTGGTGCAACAATATCCGGTTTGATGTCCAGTGTTACCTTTGCAGGTCCACGTGAACTGGATGAATTCATTTCATCACCCGGAGTTTGGGAACGTTCAAAATCACTAAAGCTCACTTCAACGGCTTGGCCTGCGTCCAGCTCAGCCTTGATCACATCTCCATCTTCCTTGGACATGCTCAGTGTTGGAATGAGTTCAAAGTTATCGCCCAGACTTACACCGATTGGGCCGGGAATGTTGTTATATACAATAACAGCCAAGGCTCCAGCCGCTTTAGCATTGGCGATTTTCTCTACAAATGCGATTTCACCACGCTGTATTAATGCCACTTTACCTGTAAAATCCTTGCCTTCAAAATCAGTTGGCTTACCCAGTGCTGCAAATTCAAGTTCATATTTTCCTGTCAAAACAGTTTCAGGGTCTGCTGACAAGCTCCATCCCATCAGATCCAGACGGTAAACCGACTCTGTAACAGCCAGTGGAGCTTCAGTCGGAGCAATTACAGACTCTTCTTCCACAGGAGCAGCTTCAGGAGAAGCTTCAACCGGTGCAGAAGGTGATACAGATGGAGTATTTTCAGTATTTTCTTCTGTTGTAACTTCTTCTACATTCGGAACTTCAGCTTCGTTAGAAACTGTGTCCTCCACAGCTGCCGCACTTTCCTCGTCAGCAGTTGTAGGTACACCTTCCTCCGAACCTTCTGGCTCTTCTGTTCCAGGTGCCGTACCCAGTTCAGGAGATTGTTCAACCTCTGGCACCGGTTGTTGTTCAGGTTGTGCCTCTTCGCCTTCCTCACCAATCCAGAAGTGGGTATCGGCTGTAATCACCTGGCTAGGTCCTGTAGAGTTACCTACTGTTATGGCCATTGCAGACGCACCCGGAGAACCGAGTGTATAACGGTTGGGGCCACTGTTACCACTTGCCACAACCGCTGTCACGCCAGACAGCATGGCATTATTCAGGGCAACCGAAGTGATATAACTCGGGTCGTTGGCGGCGTTACCTAACGAGAGATTGATTACGTCCATGCCATCTTGAACAGAACGATCAATTCCGCCGAGTACCCATGAGGTTTGACCACTACCATACGGTCCAAGTACACGGTAAGCATAGATATCTGCTTCAGGAGCCACACCAACAATACCGTAGTCCCCTGCTTCGCGAGCAGCAACGGTACCCGCTACGTGCGTACCGTGAGATGTGTAATAGGGGCTTCCAAGCTCGTTAAGCTCAGGCTCGCCCGATCCTTTCCATTCTTGATATGTTGTTTCATACGGATCATTGTCGTTTCCAACAAAGTCCCATCCGCCTTTGTAAGCTTCCTGCAAATTAGGATGTTCATAGTCAATCCCTGTATCGATGACACCCACTTTGATGCCATTTCCTTTGTAACCCAGATCCCATACTTCAGGTGCACCAATAAAAGGCGCTGTGTCTTTCATGTACGGGTTCACTTCATCTGTCTCTGGCGCTATTGTAACTTCAAGGTCAGGATATACGCTGACCACGCCAGGTATTTGAAGCAATTGTCCCACCTGGTTTCCTTTAAGCTCAATCGCTACACCATTCAGGGCATATGCATATTCTTCCAATACTTCATGTTTGATTTTCTTCTGAGTGAGGCTATGTACAAATGACTGTTGTTGTTGCTCAACTTGAGTCACAGCCTTTGTTTCCATAGAGGAGGTAAAAGATTTTCCGGAGAGGGTTGATTCACCTTGCGCTACTGCAACAGGTTTATTGGAAAGCTCAACGATCACTCGGGTGTTCTCGCCACCCAGACCTTCCAAGCTTTTATCCAAAAATGGATCTGCGGCAAGTTTTGCTTCCCGTCCTGCAAGAATCTCTCTCCATTGTTTGGCTTCGGCTGTACTGGGTAAGTTGTCAAGCTGAATAACTGAATCTGCGGGAGCGGCTCCAGCCGCGGGGAGAATAATAGAAAAGACCATCAGAACACTTAATAACGTGGATATCAATCGTTTACTCAAGGCTTTGCCCCTCCTTTTAAATGTGAATACGTCACCAAATGATGGGTTCCTGCTGTTTGTGCGTACTGCAATACACACTCCAATTTCACCGCCTATCTGCAAGAAGATTGACCCTTGGTAAATTATTCTATCAAAATACCACATTTTCCTTCTAAATAATTACAAATATGATATAGAAATTACTTATATGGGTCTTCAGTATGATAAAAATATCCATTTGTAATTATTTGTCGTTTGAATATTTCATTTTTAAAATAATGCATCAAAAAAACCAAGAGCCTCTTTATCCGAAAGAGATTCCTGGTGTATAGGTGAAGCGTGGTTAGCATATAAAGGAATTGCGATAATTCGTTTAACATCGATAAAATTGCTTTATATTCACAAAATTTTACTTTATTCTGGCTTCACAGCTTCAATACGCAGACGCTTATAATCAGCATACAGGGCGGCATCATCTTTCCAAAGGTGAGGCATCACGATCTGACTGGTTTCCTTGCATATTTGTTGTATCTCCCCATGATTGAGACCCTCAAAATAGTCCCCTCCAAAATGAGTCAACCAGCCTGCTATACCTTGCTCACCATCTTCCAATCTGGTTGGACGGTCATAGTGATAGGCATGACGCACCACAAATCCACGTTGCTCTAAAATATGGCTATATTCTCCGATCGAAGGAAAGTACCAAGGGTTGCGTTCCGATGCACGAATGCCCGTGTTTCGCTCCATAACCTGCTCTAATGCATTCACAATGGTCTGCACGTTCCCTTTACCACCAAATTCTGCTACAAAACGCCCTCCAGGCTTCAAAGATTCCCATATACTATCCACCACTAATCGCGGGCTTCGCATCCAGTGCAGGGCTGCATTGGAGAAGACGGCATCATACAGTCTATTCGTCTCAAACTGATGACCGTCTCCTTCCACGAACTCAAGTTCAGGGAATTTCTTCCTCGCACGGCGAATCATGTCCGTCGATGCATCCATGCCAATAACTTCAGCTTCGGCCAGAGAAATTTCATGTGTCAAATCCCCCGTCCCGCAACCCAGATCAAGGATGTATTCCCCTTTTTGGGGTTGAAGCCAAGAGATCAGGTTTTTGCCGTATCCGGACACAAAAGCCAGTTTGTTGTCATACTCATCTGCTTGCCATTGATTTAATGATTTCATGAATACCACCGTCGCTTTCGTTATTGATATCCTCATTGTGGCATAGAATTGTTTATTATTTAAATATATAAATTCTATATTGTTTATAGGTATAACCAATAAAGGTGCTAACGAAGCGGATGCTCCGACGAACCATTGGGGGTTCTCTTCCCCTGAACGAAAAAGAAGAAGCTTCCCGAAGGAAGCTTCTTGTTCTTTACGTCCCAGGAGGGATTCGAACCCCCGACCGACGCCTTAGAAGGGCGTTGCTCTATCCAGCTGAGCTACTGAGACAAATATGTATAATAAATTTTCGGCGCGGTTCTTATTATACTCTGTTTTCTATATTTTTCAATAGTTTTATAAAAAAATTAATAATTATACTTATAACTGTACTTTTCCGTGTTATTATCATACTCCAGTACCCTTCGGAATATGATAGCTTGAACCGGGCTATATTGAGGAGATGGGTACTTCTTGAGCAGGATTAACATCAGACATTTTCAATGTCAGGATTGCTGGGTAATCTTTTGCATACATACATTTCAATGTTCCATTGAAGGAGAGAATCGTCATGAGACAACTTTTATCAGCCCTATCCTATTTTAGCATTTTCTTTGCCCCGTTCCTGTTTCCGATCATTATATGGATTGTTGCCAAAGATGCTTACATTGAGGGACATGCCAAACGCGCCTTATTCTCTCATGTATTCCCGTTTCTCGCTGCCATTCCGCTATTTTATTTCTTCGTGACAGCGCATAGCCTGGGTTCCGCCGTCGGGTTTGTCATCCTATTCTTTGTGATCTACGGATTAAGCTTTGTATATAACGTGGTCAAAGGGATTCAAGTGCTTCGTGAGTATGCTTGATTACCTCTCCACCTGGATCTGACCTCGCATAACAAACCCCGCCGTTCAACAACGGCGGGGTTTTCTAGTTTAGGTGCATTATAGAAGGTCAATGTGTACGCTGTACAGTTCAACGTCTAGCTCCTATCCCGCAATCACCACATGTTGTTGCAGGTGTCTTCCCTGTTAAGCCTGCCCAATCAGATAGCGCTGAAGTGTTGGACCAAGCAAACCAAAGGCAAACAGTTCACTTTGAAACCGAGCTTTATCTTCTTCGGCAGTAATGCCTTCGCTGTTCTCAAAGGCGGTTTCTGTCGCCTCTTCAAATGCGGTATGCATATTATTGTTATACCAGTCGATCGCCGAATCGGAGTGATTACGTACAATTCGAACAACTTCCAGCGAATTTCCGGGCTGAGTGGAGGCCACGTATACAAGTAATGACGGGTCTCCGGCATTTCCAGGCTGCACTTCAACCTCTGCACAGGACAACCCATCTACCTCAGTTAATCTGCGTATTTTGGCATCTTGAATGGCATACATTCGTATCGCGCTCCTTTTCCTTTGTGCTTATCATGTACTTTGTTCAATCTGGTATCGCGTCTCTGGTGTACCCAATCGATAAATCTCCCGATACACCTGTTGTAATACCGTTTCATACGCCCGGTTTACGGACTCCTCCGGTGTATCTGGCCATGGGAATACCATGCCAGGAAAGGCCTCTTCCTCCTTTTCCTGCATGAGATTGAGCAGTCCCAGTAATTGCTCCGCTTCCTGTGGTGTTGCCTGAATGATCCATTCATACGATGTTACAGACGGATCCGGAATAACGGAGCGGCCCATGACAGACACATAATACTTCATACTGTCCATTGCATGTTCTCTCCTTCACAGGCATGTTGAGGCCGTTGTCCCTAGAACTAGTTTCCGAAGAGGACAGACATTTTATGCCTGCTTTCGGCATATATTTGTTACGACCTCTGACGAAAAGACAACATTTGCTGGTTGCCAGTAACTAAGCAGCCATACGGATGAATGACTCGACCAAGAAAGGATGAACAAACCATGTGCGGTATTACCGGCTTCATACAGTGGAATCGGGATTTGACCCAGGAATCAGAGCTGCTGGTCCGTATGACGGATAGCTTGTCGAACCGGGGGCCCGACGCTTCAGGTACATGGATCTCCAATCCTTGTGCCTTTGGACATCGGCGTCTTAGTGTAATGGACCCCGAGAACGGCGCACAGCCCATGCATGCGTTACAGGGAGATACCTCCTATACCGTCGTGTATAACGGAGAACTATACAATGCACCCGAGTTGAAAAAGGAATTGCTCCAGCGGGGGCATCAGTTCCGCACGCAATGTGATACGGAAGTGTTGCTCGCCTCTTATATTGAGTGGGGACCGGCATGTGTTGACCGGTTTAACGGTATTTTTGCCTTTGCCATATGGGATGGGGGACGCGAACAGGTTTTTATCGCACGAGATCGCCTTGGCGTGAAACCCCTGTTCTACAGTAATGCCAAAGACACTCTCGTATTTGGTTCAGAGCCCAAAGCTCTACTTATTCACCCTGATGTGGAAGCCGCTGTAGGCCCGGAAGGATTGGCCGAAGTGTTTATCGTAGGGCCTGCACGGACACCAGGACACGGCGTATACTCTTCACTGAGCGAACTCAAGCCCGCGCACGCGCTGATCTATAACCGAAACGGTATCCGAACCTATGCCTACTGGAAACTGGAAAGCCAGAACCACGAACATAACCTGGAAGAGACGGCAGCCGAGGTACGCTCTCTCTTGCAAGATACACTGGAGCGCCAGTTGGCTTCGGATGTTCCAGTATGCTCTCTTTTATCAGGAGGACTGGACTCCAGTGCCTTGTCTGCATTAGCCGTGGATTATTACAACCGGACCGGGCAAGGCCAAATCAGTACGTATTCTGTCGATTATGTGGATAACGCCAAGCATTTCCAGGCGCATTCCTTTCAGCCGGGTGCAGATGGTCCCTGGATTAAGCGAATGGTGGATGAACTCAAGACCGACCATCACTGGATTGAGATTGAGAACGGAGAACTGGTTCATGCACTGACACAGGCCATGCTAGTCAGGGACCTGCCAGGTATGGCAGATGTAGACTCCTCGCTCTATTTGTTCTGTAAAGAAATCAAAAAAGGGGCCACCGTTGCCATCTCAGGCGAAGCAGCGGATGAAGTGTTTGGCGGTTACCCCTGGTTCCATCGAGAAGATATGCTGAACTCCGGTACGTTTCCGTGGTCTGTAGCGCCTGATATGCGAGCAGCATTGTTATCCCCGGATATTCGGGAATGGATTCGGCCACTCGATTATTTGGCAGACCGCTATTCGGATGCAGTGGCTGAAGTGCCTCTGTTGGACGGGGAAACGGGTAAAGCTGCACAAATGCGGGTGATGTCATACCTGAACATTACACGTTTCATGCCTACACTTCTGGATCGCAAAGACCGGATGAGCATGGGGGCAGGACTGGAAGTGCGGGTACCTTACTGTGACCATCGTCTGATCCAGTATGTGTTTAACATCCCTTGGGAAATGAAAATAACGGGCGGACGGGAAAAAGGTATTCTGCGTAAAGCACTCGAAGGTGTCCTTCCTGACGATGTGTTATATCGCAAAAAGAGTCCGTATCCGAAAACACATAATCCACAATATCTGGCCGCGGTCAAACAACAGGTACTTGATATCCTGGATGATCCCACTTCGCCGATTTTGCCTTTGATCGACAAAACTCAGATCCGGAATCTTGCGTCTTCACCAGATGCAGCTTCCAATCTTCCCTGGTTCGGACAGTTAATGTCGGGTCCCCAGTTATTTGCTTATCTGACTCAGATCAATACCTGGTTGCGGACATATAAAGTCGCTATTCGTTAAAATCATGTTATGCATTGATTCATCAAGGTGAATTATTTAAGGGTGCCCAAACAGTAACTACTGTGTTTGGACACCCTTTATTACTTTTTTATAAGAATCTCTGTACGTATGCGTTCGTTCTTCATCCACATTCCACTCAGTTCAATTTATTGCACTTTGAAACGACTGACGGTCTGTTGCAACTGTTCTGCCATCAAGGAGAGATCATTGGCTGCGGAAGCAATCTCCTGCATCGCAGACAACTGCTCCTCAGAAGATGCACTCACTTCTTCTGTTCCGGCGGCCCCCGTTTCGGTCACTTCCATGATTGTTTTCATAGACCTATTAATCTGTTCTACCCCTGTTGACATTTGCTCAATTGAAGCAGAGACTTCCTGTGTTTGCCCCGCTACGCCCCCAACCGCCTCACGAATTTCATCAAATGTGGCTCCCGCCTGGTGAACAAGTGTTATCCCCTCTTGAACCTCTGCGGATACAACCACCATAGATTCAGCAGCATTTCGCATTCCCTTCTCAATCGATGCCACCAATGGAACAATTTGATTAGCAGAAAGCGCAGACTGCTCAGACAGCTTCCGAACCTCTGTAGCAACAACCTGAAACCCTCTTCCCTGTTCGCCAGCTCGTGCAGCCTCAATAGCAGCATTAAGGGATAGGAGATTCGTCTGTGCTGATATTTCCGAGATGCTGTCCACCATTTTCACAATATCCTGAGAGTGTCTGCTCAGTTCCTGGATCACGACCGACAGATTCGACACCGTCCCTTGTATAGAATTCATTTGACCTATCGCAGACTGAACTGACTCGCTACCCGATATTGTTTTTACGGAGACTTTGGTAGCTTCTTCAGACATATGGAGTGTGTTCTCCGTAACTTGTTGAAAGCCTGTCGTTAACTCATTCATCGTCTGGAATCCATCTCTCGCCATTCGAACCTGTGTATCCATACCTGTTGCAATCTCACCCATTGTGATGGCCACTTGCTCTGTGGCGGTTGCTGTCTGTTCGGTGCTTGCCGTCAACTCCTCTGAAGAGGCAGCTACCCGTTCTGCACTGTCTCCTACCTGATGAATGAGTGTACGCAAATTTGCAGACATGATGTTAAAGGCTTGGGCGAGATCACCAATCTCATCCTTGTTACGGACCACAATAGGCTCACCAGTCAGATCTCCGTCTGCAATCCGGCTCGCGGATTGGGCAATAGCAGCAACAGGCAAGGATATCATTCTGCCAATGACATACGTCACAAGTGCCCCGATTAGAAGAGAAGCCACTCCAATAATTGCAATCCACCTAAGGACCTGCACAATCTGAAGATTAGCCTCCACAACGCCTGAGTTCATGGCATCTTGTTGATGCGTTTCCATACCTTCCACAATGCCTTCAAATTCAGAGATCAGACTTGGGGCTGTATCCTTCAGTAATCTTGAGATTTCACTGTTATTCCCCTGTCTTGTCAATGTCATAATCTGCTGCGCAAGTTCATAATATTGGCTCATCGCTTCATCCGATCGTGAAAGGTAATCTTTCATCTTTGAACTTGAAACTGATGATTTTAATTCTTCATTTAATGCTATGTAATCTTCATAAGCTTTATTAAATGCCTGTTCGTTCTCTGCACTGTCTTCCAGAATATAATTTCTCAAAGCAATCTGCTGTGATTTAAGATCAATCGACATATTTTTAATGAGTAATAGTTTGCTTGTTCTATCATTAATTAATTCTGTATACGTTTTCTCAACGGCTATAAACTGCGTATATGTTATAACCGTTATAGCCACCAATAATAACAGCACAGATGAGAAACCCATAAGTAATTTACGGCTAATTGAGATTTTTTTCATGTGTACTCCCCCGAAAGTTCAGATAACGTGCATGATACTTCCTACATCTACCCTCCTTTCAATTAATTTGAGACTTTAGACCTAATTAAAAATATAATTCGCGATTATATGTACAAATACTATTCATAACAGGGTCTTTTTTCCTATTCATACTAACCCATAAAATATAAAATTTGAATCATAAACTTAAAAATATTTTTTTTCAAAATTGTCAAGGCCCTTTTAATAAAGAACACAAACACTAACTCTAGTCCGGTAAAACAAATAAAACACCTTCCAGAAGGCAAGTCCAAACCAAAGGTCTGATCCTGCCTATACTAAAAGATGCGTTTGAAGTTACGCTGATATGTGGTTTAGAAACGGATAAACATATTCCAGCTCCCCAGTGGAATAGCTAAATATGAAATGCCGGTCAACGAATCAATACCGGATTACGTTCAAGCAGCCCGCTGCCAAACGTTTCTCTGAACGGGGAATCCTCCATATGGATATAACCGATGTAGCAGCCACATTTTTTCATGCGACAGGGCCGATCCTCAGACAAAGCCTGCAAACCATCGCGATATAGATGTCCAATGATTCGTCGATCCTTGTAACATCTCTTCACATGCCCGGACCCCTGTACATAAAACACTTCCGAACCGGCAGCACATCGTTTGCCCAAGCTCTCATAATCCTGCAGATTACCTTCAAAAAGCGGATCAAGCCCACGTAAAAACTGAATTTCCTCTGGAGTGTAATACTTCGGCCGATCTTTGAAGGCATTAACCCACATATACACATCATCCGGCAAAGCCTGTCTCATGGACTCAATTGAGGGGAAAGCACTACGGAGTCCGACAGTACCGACACTAAAAGCAAGTCCCATCTGACGCAAGGTCAGACATTGTTTAACAAAAGAAGCCTCTTTTGTCTCACGAGGATGATACGTCGCCCAAAAGGCTGCTTTGCTCGTATCCAGCTCCCTCGCCCAATCCAGCTTGACGGACAGGTTGGTTTGAATTGCAACTTTATCCACATGTGGCATATGTGACAGCTCAACCATCGCTTCCCGGTACCACCGACGCACCAAAGCTTCACCATAGGGATTGAAGAAAATCGAAAATTGATGCCCAGCACTCTCTTGCTCCCTGACCCAATTCACAAATTGACGCAATTGTTGTTCATCCACTTCCAACGTCTCTTTGGAATCCACGGTTTTGCTAAAAGGGCAGTATGGACAGTCGTAATTACAGGAAGACAACTTCCCCCGATAATACAAAGTCGCTCTCATGAGAAAACAAACCCTTCCATCTGTTCACGAATTTCGGCAGATATAAGCCAATCTCCAATCGCATCGGAGTAACCCAGTCCTTCCTCTGTCAGACGCAACACCCGCTTGCCCTCATCACTCTCCAACTCCGCCATGCCCTCTGTCAACAGTTCAGCCAACCAGACATAGTCGGACATCACATCGGTACCAAAGCGCTGTTGGTAGTCAGACAACGTCAATCCCTCGCGATGCAGCAAGGCTTTCAGAATAAAGCGACGTCTCTGTTCCTCACGGCTTAACACGATACCGTAATCCGCCACATCGTAGCGCTCGGTCGCTACATAATCGGCAATGATGCTCTGTGTGGCCTTGTAACTCACGCCGTACTTGGAAGCATAATGTACTTCACTCGTATAAGATCGTGCGCCACATCCCAATCCAACCATGCCCTCCTCCTGACAACTATAAGGCAGAAGCACTTTGGAGGACGACTGTTCTTTGGCAAATCTGCGCATCGAATATTGCACATAACCTTTACTTTTTAAAGTCTCACGTGCAGCTTTATACAGCTTCATCCGAATATCAGGTCCCTGACGGCGAATATCATCAGGCTTTACGATTGTATTTTCCCTTGTATACAAGGGATAGATAAAGATTTCGCCCGGTTCGTAGGCCAGAACTCTTTCCAATGAATATATCCACGATTCCACCGTTTGACCCGGCAAACCATAAATCAGATCCAGATTTAACAATGGGAAATCATACCGAGTAAGCTTCTCAAGCGCTCGTTCAACTTCCTGCGGTTTTTGTGGACGATAGATGGCAGATGCTTCAGCTTCAATAAAACTCTGGATGCCCATACTGATACGATCCACACTTCGTTCCTTCATGATGGCCAGCTTGGCTTCCGTAACGGTATCCGGCGACGTTTCCACCGAAATCGATGCTTGCGCAGGGTCCAGCCCCATCACATGTTCAGCAATATCAAACAGACGATTTAACTGAACCTCATTCAATAATGTAGGCGTTCCTCCACCAATCGCGAACCGTGAATACGGTCTTCGAGATGTAATAGGTGCCCACTGCTTCGCCTGACGTTCCAGTGCATCCACATAGCGTTCATGTGTATCATCCCGTCGATCCGGCAGTGTGAACAGATTACAGAATCCGCAACGAGCAGCGCAAAAGGGAATGTGCATATATAAAAAATACGTATCGGTATTCTCTCGTTCCCACAGTGGCCCTAACGGCAGTGGTGGGTCAAGCTCCCGATAGGCGGTCTTGTGTGGGTACGAGTATAAATAAGAACGATAAGGGAATGCCAGTACTTCACTGAGACTTGTAGCTATATTGGATCCGGACTGTGTGGAATGGCCTGTTGTTGTATGTTGTATATGTTTCTCCATCGGTTTCCTCCTGTCTCCGGTTGTTGTTCTCATAAGATCAATACATTCTATACTAAAAATTCACGGTAAGGCACCGTCCAGACAACATCATGTGCAAGCCGGTGTCCTTGATACCCGTCTTCACCGTAAGCTGTACCATGATCGGAAAAAGCCAGGCAATATGCAGGCCGGGCGCGTTTCCTCATCGCCTCGAACAATGGTCCAAGAGCCTCATCTACATATCGAAGTGCAGCACGTTGAGTCTCCACCGAGTCCTCCTTCGCTCCTTCTACAAAGTAACGATTGGGTCCATGAATGGCAGACACGTTCAAAAACATAAATATCTTTTCATCCGGCGCTGTCTGTTCAAGTAGCTTTAATGCATGCTGTACCTGATGGTCTGTTGATTTGGGGTTGGTTACCCCAAAGTTCATTCTCCAGTAGCTGTGTTGGAAATAGCCAGGCAATACTTTTGCAAGCGGGTTTTTTTTCGTAAAAAAGATGACGCCGCCAATACAGATGGTACGGTAACCTTCAGCTGCGAACCCGGATACGATATCCGGTGTATCAAACAGCCAGGTGTGCGGATGTGTTTTGAGCCCAGTATTTCGGGAATGAAATAGCCTTACATGAGATGCCTTATCTGTATTGGCAGGAGTCGGCATAAAACCACCAAAAAAAGCATGGTGTGCCGCATATGTAAAACTGCCTGGGGTATGACGCTTCTCCCACGGACCCGAACCACACAGATTAGGACAATTCTCCTCTTCCAGCTTGGCTACGTCATAGCGTAACGTATCCAGCGTAATCATTAACAGATCATGGGAGCCCACAATGGTGTTCATATCAGGCATGTTGAATAGGCTCCTTTCGTAAAAGTTCCATTTCCCACTCATAGGTTCCGAGGCCATGATGCTCAACCCTGTATAACAGATCTCCAAATGGATTCACATCCAGCACATAGGCACGCGGATTCGAACCACTAGTAAGCATCACATCAATCCCGGCTGACCACGAGTTGGGAAATGCAGACATGGCTGCTTGCGCTGCCGACCGTACCAGCGACATCCGCTGTTCATCCAGGCCTGCTTCAGCAGGCAGCATACGCTCATTGCGCAGATGCAGATTGGTAATCGGGGTACGGCTCAGCCGCATAATCGCGTGACCTGCCTGTCCACCTGCAACCAGTTGGCGAATATCATAGGCCCGCTGATCAAGCGTGGCTTTGGGCATCCACCGTTCAATCTGTGCACCTTCTGCACATAACCAGTTCATCAGCGTAGCAATCTCTTCACTGCGGGTATACTTGCGTAGACGTCCTTCATTGAAGAAAATCGTCTTGCCCTGCCTCTGTTCCATCCCCAACGTTGTTACAGCGATTTCATCACCCGTTCGGGGATTGACTTGATAGGCAACAACTCCTGAAGCCCCGGAGCCACACGCAAGCTTCACAAACACACGATGCATCTCGGCAGACTTCATTGAGCTACGCAGGTCCATATAATTACGGATTGGCTGCGAAAATTGCAGCGCCGGAGGTACATCAACTCCATGTGAAGATAGATGCTGCTGACATGTTCTCTTGTCAAACATCAATTGGATATCGGGGGGATCATTCATGAATCGGACTTCAGGCCACATTTCCCGAGCTTCATGGCCGATTCGATCCAGACATGCTTTCCAGCCACGGAACCACTGGGCGGGAGCGTAGATTCTTCCCCACTCCTGTTCCAGCGCAAGTGCCTGTTCTGCGGGAAATACTTCTGTACCCATTCCACCCGTTAATGTTGACGTATCGTCCATAGCCCCAAGGAACAGTAGTTCACGTTCCACTTCCCAATCCTCTCCAGGAGCATCTATTCGAATCAGGGGTACGGGCAGATTGGAATCTACTGTATCAGCGATGGTTCGTCCGTGTCTCCAATTCTGGAGCAATTGAGCATATGGCAGTACAACCGCAGGTTTCAAACCCAATCTATGCCTAGCCTCTTGCAACCCTTGTGTTCGTCGGTTATCAGGGTTTCCGATCAATAAAAATGGCTGATCTTGCGTTAAATCAGGTACATCTATCGGTTGATGCAGGCTTTCATTCATTTCCTTCACACCTGACATCAACTATTCCGTTAACGATGGATAGCGCCAGTCATCCTCATCACTCTGTTGCTGGTCACTAACATCTACAGATATACCCGATTGATTCCAGCGACTGATCATTTCATTGGTCATGTAATGGTAACTTAGATCAAGATGTTTCAGTTTCTTGATTTTGTCACTGGCAAGCAACGCTTCAGCCCCTTCATCGGACAACGTTCCTTGCGATAGATCCAGTACTTCAAGTTGATCCAGAATAGGTGCTTCAGCTGCTGCTTTGGCAATCTCATCCTGAATTTCACTGTCTTTCAGACCCAAGTAAACCAGCTTTGGAAACAATCCTTTTTCTAGCAAAGGAAGCACATCCTCAAGTGATCCATTGAAACCATAATTATCCACACCCAGGTACAGTTCCAGTTTACGCAATTCAGGCAACTTGGCATGGGTGATTGAAGATAACACTTCTCTCGGAAGACCACCACAAATAATAATTAATTCTTCAAGCTTGGCATGCTGGAGTGGTTCCAGACTAAGGCCGCTACTGCCCATTACAGAGAATGATTTTAATTCTGGAAAAGCACCTAACAGTGGTGTGAGATTTGTCTGGATAATCCACGATACTTCACATTCTTCGAATCCCATATCTCCGATGAACAGTTTCTTCAATGACGGAAAGCTTGGAGCAGACTCGGCAAGCGTACCTATGAACTCGTCAGGCGAATTTTCATAAGCCTGTCCCCAATCTCCGATGACCAGACTTTCCAATGAGCTAGCCTCCGGTTTAGCTGCCAGTTCCTTAATTAATTTTTCCATACGAATGCCGTCCTCATAATCATCGTAAGATACAACAAGCTTCACTTCTTGCATGAGTAGATCCCTCCGTTTAAGGTTCATATGTGATTCGTTAGTTTGAATGTTAACCCATACCACACAAGGCTTGCAACTTCTTCCAACTCCAGTCCCAATGAGATTCCCAATCGTGCAATGTAAACCATTTCTCATGTAGGTACAAGAACGTACGTTCTGATGTATAGTCGCAGAAATAGCTATCTTCAATTAGGTATATGGATGGACCCTCACCAAACCCGATCAAACACTTCATTTCACACAAAAAGCGTTAATGGCGGATGAACCATCCCATCGGAATGCTTCTATCCTTCCATTAACGCTTTGATGTTCACATATCATGAAGTTAAATCAAGATGTTTCGTTTAGTCTCAGCCTTCAAGTCTGGATACAAGCGCTCTCAGCGCATGACCGCGGTGGCTAATCGCCTGCTTTTGCTCAAGCGTCAGCTCTGCCATCGTCATCTCGTATTCAGGTACATAGAAGAGTGGGTCATATCCAAAACCGCCAGCACCTGCAGCTTGAGCCGTAATCCAGCCTTCCGCAGTGCCTTCTGATTCATACTTATCACCTGTTGTCGGATCGTACAGGACCAGCGCACAAACGAAACGAGCTGGACTTAGTAGCGGCTGCTCGGTGTCCTCACCGGATTTCAACGATTCCAGCGTCTCCAGCAACTTCGCATTATTCTGTGCATCCGTTGCTCCTTCACCTGCATATCTCGCTGAATATACCCCTGGCTCACCATCCAACAGGTCTACACATAAACCTGAATCATCTGCCAGAACGGGCAAACCAAGCGCATCACCAACCGCTTTGGCTTTCTTCCAGGCATTCTCCGCAAACGTTACGCCATCTTCTACCACATCCGGCAGTTCCGGATAGTCAAACATGCTCTTAACCTCTTTGCCAAGCGGTGCGAAAGCATGAGCGAATTCACGGACTTTACCCGCATTGCGGGTGGCGACAATGAGAATTGGGCTGTCCAAACTCATCTTAGGCTTCCCCTAATCCACGCGCGCCGATCTTGAGCGCAATCGGTCCAAGCACTTCTTTTTGACGCTCGATCATTTCCAGAATTCCCTGTTCGCCCAGTTCCAACATGGCGTTCAGCTCACGGCGATCAAATGGTGCTTCCTCACCTGTTCCCTGAAGCTCGACGTATTTACCGCCGCCTGTCATCACCAGGTTCATGTCTACCTTGGCTTTGGAATCTTCATCATAGTTCAGATCCAGTACAGGCTGTTCACCCACAACACCCACACTTACTGCGGCAATAAAATCCGTAATCGGGAACACTTGCAGTTTGTGCTGTTGGGAGATCTTGTTCACGGCAAGCGCCAGCGCTACAAATGCACCGGTAATGGACGTTGTGCGTGTGCCTCCGTCAGCTTGAATAACATCACAGTCCAAGGTAATCGTACGCTCACCAAGAGCCTGCAGATTAACTACCGAGCGCAGTGCCCGACCAATCAGACGCTGGATTTCCATGGTGCGTCCAGTTAATTTGCCACGATTGGCTTCACGTTGGTTCCGGGTATGTGTTGCACGTGGCAACATGGAATATTCCGCTGTTACCCAGCCTTTACCCTGCCCTTTCATAAAGGGTGGTACACGTTCCTCTACTGTAGCTGTACAGATCACCTTTGTATCTCCAACTTCAATCAGTACAGAGCCCTCGGCGTATTTATTCGTGTTCACTGTTAAATTCAGCGGGCGCAGCTGTTCGCTGGTTCGTCCGTTTGATCTCATATTTTCTGCCTCCTACGACTTAAGCATCCTGTAATGTTGAGCTTGTTCACACTTTTACTAATCCCTTATATTTTACCAAAGAGTTCGGTTAAAAGCATCCTTAAGCATTTCTTCGTTCATTAAATCGGAATTTCGTTGATATATTCAGGCTTGGAAACCGGTGCACTGTAATCCCTGTTGTCGTCACCCATGACCGTTTTTTGGCCATTCCATTCGATCTGAACTTTGGCATCCTTGCTTGCTGTGTTCTCCGCAGTGGTTAATACGACAGACTGTAACAGCTCACTTGGCACGATATCCCCTTCGGCAAACATATCATCTTTCAAGGCAACCGTTACCGTGCCATCCTCGGCCGTTTTGACCGATTGCAGCTCCGTTCCGCCTGTCATGACCTCTTCCAGTTTTCCGCCTTTGTCAGGTCCCTTGATCAGCTCATTCAATGCTGCCTGCAACCGATCTTCACCTGGTGTAACCAGACGGGTCACCGGAACATAATATTGGATGCCTGCTGGCGAAGCAGCGGAGAAATAGACCGTGACCGGACTGCTGTTCGTCACAAACGTATCACCCAGATCCAGATTGATTCCCACAGCCCGATTCAGCGGTTCAGGCAGCGGCGTACTGTTTACCGGCATTTGTGTTAACTTTTTGCCATCCACCCAGATCTGCACATTCTCCACATCAGGCGTTCCCGTCAATGTCCACGTGACAGCTTCTAGCATTTTCCGTTCTTCCTTCGCATCATACTTGGCAAAATTACCCGAGAACTCAACAACCGCCAGCTTGTCATCCGCGTGAATCGTTACATTCTGCACAACCGTTCCCTGCGGGAGAACACCCTGGAATCCTTCAGGCAGCATACCCGCATAGGCCCCGCCTGTGACAAGTGTATCCAGTGCTGTCTTCGGACTGCTTGCGTCTGTTCCAGAAGGAAGTGTCAGGGATACCGGAGCGAGCAGCCCCTGCTGGTCTTGCAGATATACCGTCGTTAATGGGAGCATTGCGAGTGCACCATTTCCTTCGGCTGCCTGAATCATGGCTGCTTCCTGAATGGGCGGTGGTGGATCAACAGCTTCGGAAGACTGTGCTCCAAACATGCCGCAGCCTGACAATACCATAGGAATACTCAGCAGCGCTGCTGCCGATACCGTACGCAAAGATTGGATCTTTCTCATGATCACGTTCCCCCTCATCATTTTTACAGTTTGTACTACCATGTATACGAACCTTTGTCCAAAAAATAACTAAAAGATAATAAGAAAAATGTCTATCAACACACTTTCACGGAAGACAGACCGTGTTTAACTGAAATTTTCCATGTGGTAATCGAATTGTCAACTTCACTGAAACTTATAATTTTATTATCTTAAAGAAACGTAAACCAGGTTAATAACGTATTAGGAAGCAAGAGTAGGGACATTGCTAACTTCAGAGGAGGAATCGCCCATGGAACATCCTGAGCAAGAAAAAATCCCTTACAGCCTGAATAGCCGCAAGGTGGCGGAGGCAACAAGGGAATGGCTGCATAAGCGGGGCGTCACGATCCCTGAGATCGCAGAGCTGGTCATGTTATTGCAACAAAAATATTATCCAGGTCTTACGATGGAAGAATGTATCGAAAATGTGGAGATGGTTCTCCGTAAACGTGAGGTACAGAACGCTGTTCTGACCGGAATTCAGCTTGATATTCTGGCAGAACAGGGGCAGCTCATATCTCCTTTGCAGGAGATGATTGAGAACGATGAAGGATTGTATGGCGTGGATGAGATTTTGGCATTCTCCATCGTCAATGTATATGGCAGCATTGGATTTACGAATTATGGTTATGTGGACAAGCTGAAACCAGGGGTGCTTGAACGACTGAATGACAAGAGCCTGGGCCCTGTCCACACGTTCTTCGATGATATTGTCGGTGCGATTGCATCAGCAGCGAGCAGTCGGATCGCCCATCGCAAACAATCCGAGCTTGAAGAAGCACTGGGAGAAAAACCTGTTAGTGATGACGCTGTATAATGCGTAACTCGTTTTATATCTGAAGCCATGTGGAACATTGGACATGTGTATGGATGCTTCGTGAAATGACTGTTCAATAAAATAACTGTTCATGGAAAAAGCGGCCTGATGGCCGCTTCTTTTGCATGTGTAACGATACATATTGGATAATCCACATGTTATTTATTTCAGATGTTTAGGTCGTACCGTTCCCACCAAACCAAAACCTTCAACCCAATTCTGCTCGGAAGGTGAACCAGATGTTGCCCGTTTCGGTCCAATCGTGATTTCCGGGCCTTTGCGCTCTCGCAACATGCCACGCAACACCGTGATACCGAGAATGCTGAGTCCGGTAAATACATATATCATCCGCATGATGATATTGTCAGAATCCGTTCCGGTAACCATGCCGTGAACCAGCAGACCAATGAACACCGGATAGGACAACATGTGGAACATGAACCACCATTTACGGCCCAGCTTGTTCCCCAGATCACTGGATAACAGGACAATCACTAATCCGTAGAAGGCTAACGTTCCCAGACCACTGCCGATCGGATGTACGGAGGCGGTAAAAGGAATCAGAAGTTCTCCCCAGGTAAATGGGCTGTAATGATCAATATATAACGTTAATGCGTGCACGAGTCCAAGTCCGAAGGCGAGCCAGGTCGTTCGGGTATGCCATTTGAACATGGCTGCTTTTGGTTTGCCTTTGGCCAGAGGCATCCCTTGCGCAATGCCCAAAAACACACCGGCAAAGAGCAGCACATAAGCAGCAATTCCACTAATTCGAATGATATTCCACGTTGGCAGGTAATCTACAATCCATTGTGCCATAACCGGCTCCCCCATATCTGTTAGACTTGTCCTCGTTTATAATAGACTGAAGCGATGATCCGGATCAAAACCGGGCCAATGTTCAGCAAGCGTATCCGTATTCCCTCTAAAATAAATACTCCCATCCCGTGTCATCCACAGGGCGTCATGCCGATCGTAATGTCGGTTTAACCAGCCCACGGCTTCGGCACTTCCCAGAATGCAGACCGTCTTGGCAATGATCTCGCATTGCGAAGCATGCTGTCCCATAACGGTACACTGCAATACGTCCGTATCTGCCGGCTCCATCGTCCGAGGGTCAATGAGATGGTGCGCAAGGCTTCCATCCGTATTCTGCCATTGTCTGCGGGAAATACCCGAAGTAGCAACAGCTCCTCGCTGTAAACAGATCGCTCCCGACATAGCACCCTGATTCTGCAAAGGATCTTCTACCTGCAAGGTCCACTGGGAATGGTCTGGTGAACCCCATACTTGAATATCTCCACCCGCGTTAATCAACCCCGCTGGAATATGCAACGTTCGCTGCAACCAGTCAGCGATACGCTCCACTGCCCAGCCCTTAACAATGCCTCCCAGGTCCAACTCAGCTCCGGGGTCCAGATGAACCATCCGGCTACCTTCCCGCTGAATCCAGCTCGGACGGCTGTGGTCATATCGATCTTCCATCCCGCCTGATGATTCAGGTGTTCTCGTTCGCAATATGCGTTCAAGCAACGGACGTTGCGGTTGTCGTTGTTGCACTTTCTCAAAACTTAGATCATATCCCGAAGCCTGAAGAGCCTGGGAGATACCCGGTTGAAAAATCCCTTCGGTCAGCCCAATATATCCATAGGCCAGACTCAAAACTTCATCCATCGCAGCGGAGATGGGCATCCATCCGGTTGAAGCATTCAGACGATTTAGTTCACTGTCTGCCACAAATCGGCTGAAACGCTGCTCCTGCGTCTCAAACCAATTCTTCACGACGGTTGCTGCATGTTCAGCTTCTTCCCGCCCAGCGGACAGTTGCACTTCAACATCCGTGTTCATCGCACGGAATTGAAATCGGAGCGGACGAGCAACTTGCTCCGTGCGGCTCATGACGCACCTGTACGTGACTGATAGTTGCCACTGCTGTATCCGGAGTCTGTACCCTGGTTATTTTGCCCGATACGCTGAGAATCTGAATAATTCCCCTCGTTACTCGTGCTCTGATCTGGCCGAGCTGCTTGTGTGCTATCAGTTGTTCCATTGTATTGACTATCATTATTGTTATTGTCCTGCGTGTTCCAGTTGTTGCTGTCCGTTGTACTGTTGATCCATTCATCCATCACATCATCATGCGTATCCACCTGGCTTGAAGCAGTAACATTGGTATCTGTGCCATTCGCTGCTGCATAGGCCACATCAAAGGCATCCGAAGTTCGTACATATTGAAAGAGTGCAGCCACAGTCAACGTTGCTGCCGCTGAAGCTTGCCATTTTCTCCATTGATTCCGTTTTCTTCTGGTCATCGCTCTTCCCTGCTTTCTTTAGGGTGTGTCTCAAGACACGCCCTAAGTTCATAGATGTATCATAGGCGCGCTGGCTTAAAAATAGATGAATGAACCGTTAAGAGAGGCTAAAAAGGCCCAGAACAGGTGAATTGCCTGTCCCGAGCCTCTATATAAGATCGTATTATCATTTCATATCGATATCATCATTCCGTTTAGATTTGAAAATAGAACGTGCCATCCGGTTGCTGCTCTTGCTTCACTAGTTCGCGTCGAATTAACTCCTGCAAATGGGCTAACGTCTCACTCATGGCAAACCGCAGTTGATGGGTACCAAGCCGATTACCAAACATGTGCACACAGATGTCATAAGCATTCGCCTGTGACTCCTGAATTCGCTCCGTCATCTTCTGAAGACGTTCCTCGTGATGAGCCAGCAATTGAACTGTCCGTTCGTTGAACTGGGCAAAAGGATTCCGATGCCCCGGATACGCCTGCTTGACGTTCAAATCCCCAAGACGTTGCAATCCTTCCATATAAGACAATAATGGCTGAGGGTCACTGCCGGGTTGCAGACTGATATTCGGTGAAATCTGTGGCAAAACTGCATCTCCGCACAGAATCTCCATGGACTCCGGCGCATAAAAGGATAAATGGCCTGGGGCATGTCCACCCGTCTCCACAGCAACCCAATTTTTCCCGCCCATATTAAGCCATTCGCCATCTTCAATGGGTGTCACCTTCGGAAGTGGCGTGATCTGCGAAGTAAATGCCTTCATATGTTCATGTATCTGCTCAGTCTTGTCTTCCGGCATACCATGACAACCATAATAATCAGGTAATATTGTATTGATGCGTGAATCAGGTCCCCACATATAATCAGCCTCTTGGCGGGAGCGTGTGGACATTCGAACGGGTGCCCCCGTCATCTGTTGCATCCAACCCGATAACCCAAGATGATCGGGGTGATGGTGAGTGAGTACAATTTGACGAATATCGCTAAAGGTCAGGCCGAGATCTGCCAGCGCTTCACTCCACTCCTGTTCTGTTTCCGAATTACGCGGTCCCGGATCTATAATAGTTATCTTCCCATCCGATTCTGATAACACATAACTGTTCACCCATCGTAAGGGAAACGACATGCTGATCTTGACCCGGTGTATGCCCTTCGTCATGGGCATCTCTTCTGTGCGCTTCATGTTATCCCCCTTCCAGACTGTCTCTGTTCACTCGACAGGACGACGACCCACAAAAATCATTCGTGGAGAAGTCTGCTCGTCATATTTCTCTTCGTCATAGCCACCATGTACCTGATCTACCCGGAGTCCGGCGGCACTTAACATCTGACTCAGTTGATCCCGTGTGTACAACTTCACACGCTCTTGATATACCCTCGGTTCATGTCCGGATGTGGTATCCGTAATGCGAATTTCCTTTTGCACAAACCCTTCCTCAATCTTGCGATACTCCTCAATACGCTGTCCTTCATCCTCTCGAACGGAGTGCTGCACCAGATGCCGAGTCACATAAGCCGTATTCATAAAATCAATAATGTAGCTTCCACCCGGCCGAAGCATGCGATGAATGGCACGTAATACTTTCAATTGTTCTCCGTCCTCAAGGAAATAACCAAACGATGTGAACAGATTAACTACAGCGTCAAAGCCACCTTTCAGCGGCAGTTCACGCATGTCCGCATGACACCACGATACTCGGTGTTCGGTGTCCATTTGGCACGCTTCGCGTAAAAGCACATTTGACAGATCGACCCCGGTCACTCGCAATCCTGCATCAGCAAGTGCCATGGAGTGACGTCCCATACCGCAGCATAGATCCAATACTTCAGCATTGGGCTCAAGCTTCAACCAATTGATCATTTTATGTACTTCCTGATGGGCACCCTGCACATCCCGGTGCTTGTATACGAGCAGATAATCTTCTCCAAAACTCTTTTTATACCATTCCGTCATCCATTCTCGCCCTCCACTTGGTCACTGGCTCTCTATCTATAGTACGCTATGTACAGGCCTGATCATTTCCCCTAGCTTTAATGTATTGTAACGTCTTTATACTGCAAACTCAAAAAATTCCAGTAAGTTTCCAACATTGAAGAGCCAAAATGCACACGATATAATGTTAGACATACGCCTGCAAATCGGTTAATTATAAGAGCTTGTTCAAAAAGCAACAGGAGGTGTTCTTATGATTCGCATCGGACTTACCGGATGGGGGGATCAGGAAGATCTCTATCCAAACCGTACCAAAGCTAAAGACAAGCTCAGTCTATACGGACAATACTTCTCCACCGTGGAGGTGGATAGTTCCTTCTACGCCGTTCAGCCGCGGGATCGAATGGCACGGTGGGCTGCCGAAACGCCCGAATCCTTTGCTTTTATCATCAAAGCCTATCAGGGAATGACCGGACATCTGCGAGGCAAACCATACTTCACCAGCACGTCGGAGATGTATAAGGCTTTTCGGGAATCACTGGAGCCCGTCATTGAAGCTGGTAAAATGCAGGCAACCTTGTTTCAATATCCACCATGGTTTGAGTGCAATAAGGACAACGTGAAAGAGCTTCGTGAAGTGAAACTTCGAATGGAGGGCATTCCGTGTGCCCTGGAATTCCGTCATCGCAGTTGGTATGAAGGTGACATGCGCGAGCGGACGCTTGCGTTCCTGAAAGAGCAAGGCTGGATTCACAGCGTCTGTGACGAACCTCAGGCAGGTCTTGGTTCTATCCCCATCGTGCCACAGGCGACGGATTCCGAGATGACGCTGGTGCGTATGCACGGACGCAATGTGTCCGGGTGGCATCAGAATGGTGCGCCTAATTGGCGCGAGACCCGTTATTTATACCGTTACAACAAGGAAGAATTGTTGGAATGGAAAGGATATCTGGAGCAATTGCAGGAGCAGAGCAAGGATGTCTATGTTATTTTTAATAACAACTCCGGTGGCGATGCAGCAGCGAATGCCCAGATGATGATGGACCTGCTGGATCAGCCGGTGAAGCCTTTCCCTGACCGTTCTGAACCGGAGAAGGAAGAAGGACCGGAGCAGCTGGAGCTATTTTAATACGTGCTATAAACGGAGTTATTCATATTATTGGGTGAAGGTAAGTGTATTTATCATTGCTATTATGCAGAGCGGATTCGAAATTGGAAACAAACTAAAAGCGGCAAGCCCGAGGGCTTTGCCGCTTTCTTTAGCTGGTAATCTACCTATAGAAGGCTATCCACATACATCCGTTCTGTTGTGTCAAACATCAGCGCTGCGCGGCTGTAACCGAAGAATCGGTAGACACCTCGCGTAGCTGCTGGTTCATTTTGTGAGCCTCGATACCAGCCAAGAGAACAATGCCGATTCCATGGGTATCGTTTAGATTCCAACCCAGATCATCGCGATAATACAAGGCGGTAAACGAGTACCCGGAGCCCCGGCATACCCCGTATATATTGCCTTTATAGTCAATCGATAAACGTGTCATGCCTTCCCATCCTTTGCGCACTGCCTCTAGATAGGGCTCTGGCTGTTCCAGCCAGCCTTCCTGAATACCACGGGCATAAGCGTAGATAAACATGGATGTGCAGGAGGTTTCTTCATACGAATCCGGGCGGTTCAGCACCTGATGCCAAAGCCCATTTTCCCCTTGCAGCGCCAAATAACCTTCACTTAAATCACGATAGAACTGTAATAGTTCCGTTCGTTTCACATGATCATGTGGCAGGATGGATAACAGTTCGGTTAATGAGAAAAGCACCCAGCCGTTTCCGCGTCCCCACGGGATACCTGTCGCCCGACCACGCACAAAATCATACACATGGGACATGATCTGTTGTTCGGGAAGATAGAGGTATTTACGGAACATCAGGAACTGATTGACCGCATCATCCCAATACGTCGCATCTCCTGTCAACTGACCATAACGCATCAGAAAAGGTGTACTCATGTACAAGTCATCACACCACATCGTTTCCTGACGCATCTCTCCACTGCCGCGAACCCGGTAAAAGGCACCATCCTCCAAACGTTCCTGCTCATCCGTAATGTAACCCGCAATCCGATCCGCGGTATCTCTTCCCCCACGGATATCGCCGAACTCCATCGCAGCAAGCAGCGTAGACCCAAACGAACCGCAATCATCCAGGCTGTCGATGGCAGACAGCTGATTATTGATTCCTGCCGCACCATACCCTTCCCGATCCCACAGACCATAGCGGTCAAATGAAGTACTCAGTTCAATATGTTGCCGCACATACTGAATGTAATCATCCCTTCCCAATTCCTGTCCCGTCTGGAGAAGTCCAAGCAGGGTGACGCCGAGCGGATAATTCCACTTTCCGTAATGTGTGTTCTCCAGATAGGGACGAACATACGTATCAGGAAGATCTACCCGCCAATACACACCTTGTGCGCCATCATCAAATACGGTATCTGTTCGCACGATGTCGGCATGCGATGGTTCAGCACTGAGAGCAAACACACCCGTGTACAGCCAGGGGTCAGAGCATCCCGCAACCGGATGAGGTGATTTCAGTCTCCAGCCTTTGGAATCCGAGCGCTCGGCATCTTCCAACGTGAATCCCCATGAGCCGCCAACTGCCTGGATTTCACCTTTCGCCACCAGATCGGATGTACCGTAACGGCGCGGGAGTTCAACGCGGAAGTTACCGCTACTTCCAGCAGAGTATACTTCAGTGCCATCCACATACAGGGTCAAAGCTCCATCATGACGGCCTTTTAAAATAATTGGCGTTGATTCTGGCAAGTTTACATCCAGTTTGGACCACGCATAGGCAACAGCCGGTTGTTCCGTACCAAAGATTCGAGCAAATGAACCTGCGCTCTGCTCCTCATCTGTCCAGCCCCTGCGCGGATACCAGATAAGGCCCGTCTCTTCTTCCGTCATGCCGTCACGAGGAAGAGATAATACAGGTTCATCGACGGGTTCCGAATATAACCAGCCTTCCTGACCCTGACGATCTGCCCCAGGAGTGAGGAAGTGCAGCGGGAAATTTTTGAACGAGGCTGTTCCGTAGATACCGCCGAATCCCACTTCTGTTTTGACAAAACATAGCAACACATCATTCCAGCCATAGTTCACGGAAATTGGAATCTGGGTTCTTCGCTCGGGAAATAATTCCTGCAACAACTCGGACTTGAATACCTCTTCGCCGTTCACGTAAATCGTCACCGGACTATAACAGTTCAGGCCCGTATTTAACGTTGCATTTTGCTCGCTCCATAACTTGCCCCATACATACACGTACTGCCCTGCATGCGCCCCAACGCATTTCTCATTCAGATTCAGGTCGTAGCGGTAGTCCCCACGTCTACGAAAACCTCCCTGATGATAGGCTCTGAACAAAAATGAATGTTTCGGATGATCGCCAATATAACGCTGAGCTACCGTTGTCAATATATCCGGAATTGAATCGTACACCTTGCCTGCAATCGCCTCGTTCTCATGAAAATAACGAATGATCGTCAGCTCCTTCCTTATACCTTGATTCGTTCGCTTAGCCGCAATGTCTCTCCGCCCTGCACTTCAACAACCTGCTGATCCGCTGTGAACCAAACCGGGATGGCAGACGGATTATGGATGATGGAGCGATCTGCTGAACACTCCAATCGTTGCACCGCTTTCCAATAGGCAATCACTTCGATGTTCGTGGCATACCAGATATCGTCCCTGCCGCCAATCTGCTCACCGAACTGTTCGATGATCTCCCAATTGTCGTTGTCATTGAACTCATAACTGTGACCCCAGACGTAGAGTAATAGTGGTGTACCTGTTTTGGAATGTTGGATAAAACGTTTGGCATGCCCCGCCAGATCTTGGTTATGATGACAGGTCGGATGCCATTCAAGCGGCCGATCTGGCAACGTGTATCTGCCATGTGATTCAACGGTACGGGCATAATTAATGCCAAGCCACTCCAGCTTGGTACTTAACGCACGGTCGTACCCTCCGTTGGGGTAAGCCATGCCTCGTACCGGATAACCGACGAGCTGCTCCAATGCTTTTCGGTCTTCGATAATCTCTTCGGTCAATAGTTCATTCGGAACATAAGGCAGCGTAGGGTGAGTAACGGTGTGAACGGCTACTTCATGCCCCGTATAAAGTTCAGCGACTTCCCCAGCCTCAATGCGGCCTGGATTACCCAAGGTACCGGAGTTCAGATTAAAGGTTCCCCGTAGACCATACCGATTACAGATTTCCACCAGTCTGCGATCATGCACCACTCCATCGTCATAACTGAGCGTTAACGCTTTCATCACACCGCCTGGATAGCGGTCAAACTGAATACGATGTCCCATCCCTTGCTTCCACTCCTTTATCCGATTTCTTCAACAGGTACATGGCCTGCATCCTGTAATCGATGATGTTCCGAATCAAAATACGTACCTTCCAGCAGGCCGATCAATGTGTTGGTAATCCGCACTTCAATGTCGTTGTCTCCCGGACGCAACCAGGAAGCCTCCCCCTTCCAGCGATACGGAGACCAGCATCTTACACCCAAGCTATGTCCGTTTACCCGCACTTCCACCACATCCTGCACACGCCAATCGCTAAATTCCAGTTCAAACGAGGTAACATCTTCCCCTGACTCATCCAGCCAGAACGTACGTTTATAACTCATTTCCCCGGCATAATGGGGATACAGAGGTTGAGGTTCAGGCACGATACGAAGGGCCGTGTCCGGTTCCCGCACAAGCGAAGCCATACCTTCATGATGGAACTCCACGCCGAATCTTCCCTGTAGATACAAGGGATCCACGATGCCATCCTCATCTTTCGTCACCTGCACAATCACCCTCATTTCGTTGAGACCGCTGTGCAGCAGCTCCGTGATATCACAAGCGATGTTATTGTGATCGGTTATTTCGATTGGATCGAACTGTTCTTTTCCAAGTGGTTGCCCATTAATCTCCATGGACCAAGTGCCCGAGATCGCCGCTCTGTCCATGAATAAAAGGCATGCAGGCAATGCCGTTCTCAGCTCAAATGTGGTCGTATAACGGCACTCGATCGGGTAAGCAACGGATGCCTTTTTCGGTGTGCCAAACACCTGATTAAACTGAACTGGCAGATGCTGCTCCGATAATTCTGCCGCCTGATCAATAAACGGTTTTACAGCTACATGCTGGCTTTCCAGAATCACACCATTAGCATTGGAAGCCTGAAGATGGAATTGTCCCATTCGCAAAATGTTAGGCTGCACCGTTTCCAGTCGCCATGGCCCTTCCGAAGGGACCATGATCTTACGCTGATTAGCTCCTGCCGATACATCCGTTACGAACGCCGAACCCGTTTTGTCTGTTACATCCACCTTCGTTGTTAATGCCTCTTCCTTCGCAGGTTGTAAAGTAAGACGAGCAGCATGCGCTTCGTAAGGCGCCAGCGTTAGTGAAATGCACCATTCCCCACCACTGCTCGTATACGGCAATGCTTGAAGCCGCCCTGTCTCCAGATCAAGTCGTTCTGCCACGAGACAAACACCCTCTGCCAGCTTCGTTCCATCCCACAGCTGTCTGGCAACCAGCTTTAATTGCCCCTTCAATTCCTGACCCTCCTGATTGGTCAAGAAAACCATGTGCTCTCCAGCCGACAATTGACGGGTGTGCATCAGCAGAGAGGCACTTTCCTCCTCCATGATCCAGCAGATGGGTTCCGGCAATACCTGATCGAGCAGGAGAGAGATTAGCTCCAGCGAAAAGTCATCTCCTTGCCCTGTTCCTGCGGGTAGAAAATAGGCATTCCCCTCACCCTGATGCCACATGGTTTCACGGTTATCGTGATCTGTTATCACGCTACGGCCCCAGTACACCTCTTGCGGCTGCTCGCCCGCGCCAAAGAACTGGGTAGCTTCATCTCCCTCCGGACTTCCCGACTGAATCGCAATATGCGGAGGCATCCCAACAGAGATGACCGTTCCTCCCTGCCGAACAAATCGCTTCACCTGTTCCCAGGCCGCGGCCTCCAGATTCAGCATCGGTGGGAGAATCAGTACGTCATAACGGGCCACGCCGATCTGAATGATACCATCCGTTAAGTCAGCTTCAGCCAACAATTCGGGATCAAGGTGATCATAGTCACGTCTGTTTTCGAGCAGAAGTGTCGTGATCCTCATCCAGTCCTTCGTCAGGCGCTCCAGTTGCACCCGTTCTGCTTCGTCCTCGCCGCTATACTCAAATCCATGCAGCGGATTACCCATCAGACTCCAGAATGTCGTCGTTGGGTCAAGCACAGCAATTCGAATGTCTGCTACTCCAGTGCTCATGAGATAGCTCAACCGTCCGGTGTAATCCCCTAACTGCCGGAAATGCTTCCAGTAGGGATTCTGCAAAAATTGAGACGGTGGTGCGTCATGCTTCGCAAGCCCACCAATCGTATAGAAAAAGGCATGAAAGTTATAGAAATTGGTGCCCATGGCGGCCATGCGATCAATCATCCACTTGGCATCCTGTAGCGTCATGGACCAGCCTACACTGTGAAAACATTCAATCAGATTGCGGCTTCGGCCCAATTGCCGGGCAAGCGAACTGACCATCTTGGGATTGTCACGCATCTTTTGACCATACCGTTCCAGAATCCACGATAAGGATCGTCCGATTTTCTCATGGGCCGAATCACCACCTGGCATATGACTGAACAACTGGGTAGTCATCCGTACGCCAGGCACCTCTGCCGCGTACTGGATTCCTGCTTCCTCACACCAGTCATGCACCTGTTTGTGATAGGACTCCCTGAGAAGCAGGTGTAGGGACTGATAGTAGTCATACCGAATCCGATGCGCGTCCGGAACATCACTATATAACAGCGCCGGTAGCGAATCGATCAGACTATAACCACAACGCTCTCTGAAATAACGGGGAAGCTGTGGTGACCAGGGGATACGGCCCAGCGGTGCAATTTCATCCGAGAACATACCTTTGATTACGCTCTCAAATTGATCTCCAACCGCTGACTTATAACGCTCATGTGTCAGTTCAATAAAACGACTCATCGCTTCCTTGTGGCAAGGATCAACAAAGTTGCCGTAATATTTGAAATCGTCGATCTCCATTTCTTGAAATATAATCAACTCCCAATCACCCGCGGGAACATCCCACAACAAGCGGAACGCTGTTCGGTAGGTGAAGAACCGCTTGCGGTTATACGATGTGAGTCCGGTCTCCTGATAGACCTGATCGGTCTGGATATTGCCGATTTTGCTGCGCAGATCGATGGACTCATGCCACAGACGCTTGCCCTGTTCATCCTTGGGAATCGCCTTGGCAACCAAGACTCGTCCCCATGGCAACTCCAGATCCACAGCTTCTCCGCCCTGAACCACCAACTGATGATGCACGAGCTGTCGCTGCTTGGCTTCAGGGAAATCAAGGGTCACTTCCCCACCAGCCATCCCGCTTGGATAGGGATATTCGTCATATAACCATACCTGCATGCCGTGAGCAGCCGCCGCTTCCACTGCAATCCGCACCTTATCAAACCATGCTTCAGAGAGATAGGGAATCTGTAGTCCCTGACGCGGACAGATGAAGAATCCGCCTACACCTTGCGCCGCCATCTCAGCCACCTGCCGCTTAACCTGCTCTTCTTCCATATCCCCGTTCCAGAACCAAAAGGGATGGACCCTGTACTGCGCCTCGGGATTTTCAAAAGCATCCCCGTTCCACATGTTGCCTTCCTCCCTGCATGTTCAAGAGTGGTCGTTTAACTTTACCAATAACGTTCATTTCAGTTCATATAGGTTTGTTTCGTTATGATTATACATCAAAAACCATATTTAGGAAGCCATAATTTCCAACTACTTCAGTGCTGCGTACAGTTCATTGACTTCTTTCACATAATCGTCTCCGCCGTTGTTCTTCCACAGGGCAACAGCATCTTCGAATCCTTTCTCATCAATCTGACCTACGATATATTTGATCCGCGCATCGTTAATGATATTGTCCAGCTGCGGTCCTTTCTGAGCATAAACATCAGAGATCAGCGGTTCGCCAGGATTGGCGATGACAATCTCTTCGTTGGCTTTCTGCACCTGTGCAACCTTTTCACGGACAGGTGTCTGTTGTACACGAAGCGTTCTGTCTTCCGGCACAAACATCAAAATCTGATTTAAGCCCTGCAGGTCGCGGAGCGCAAGCTTGTCAGTGCTCGGTATGATGTAGTCTTCTTTTTTCTCATACTGCTTGCCTTCCAGTCCGTTGTACAACAATGCCTGCAATTCCGGTTCATTCAACTGATCCAGGAAGCTCAGTACCTTCTTCAGGTCTTCTTCCGTTTTGACACTGCTTTTGGAAATGGCAATCAGGCCGGAGTAGCCCGACGTTGGCATATCACGCAATCCCTTTGGACCTTCCATCGCTTGCAGCACGTCTACGCGCCCTGTCGCATTCGGGTCTTTATCCAGTATTTTCTGATCCATGCGCTGCGCATTATCTGCCACATCCACCATGACACCTGCTTGACCGTTTACAAATGGATCAGGCAGTTTGGTCGCATCCATCACGGCAAAGTCCTTGTTCACCAGACCTTCGCTATAGATTTGCCGGAAAAATTTCAGGGCTTCCATATATTCTGGTGTCTCATGCGCCGGGATCAGACCTCCGCTGCCATCATCTCCCCATTTGTTGGGTGCCCCGAACCATACCTGCATATTATCCCACGGGCCCGTGAATTTGCTGGCAACCAGACCGTACGTATCATCCTTGCCGTTACCGTCCGGATCATCCTTCGTGAACGCTTTCAATACATTATAAAATTCATCAATCGTCTTTGGCTCTTCCAGCCCCAACTTCTCCAGCCAATCTTTGCGGATTGTGACCCCATTACGTCCTAAGGCGCGTGCCCGATAGATCCCATAGGTTTTGCCATCGATTGACGCATTGTTGGTGATGATTTCATTCATTTGTCTCAGATTCGGATAGTCTTTCAGATAAGGACCAAGCTCCCAGAATGCTCCGGTTCGTGCCGCATTAATGAAACTTGGGGACTTACCTAACACCACCATAATCTGAGGCAGCTTTCCCGAGGCCAGTGTAATGTTGAATTTGTCTTCATACGAGCTGCTCGGCACCCACTGCAGGTTCACATCCACCTTGGTCAGTTCTTCAAGCTTCTGGATGACCGGGCTGTTCTCCGGCGGATTCTCCGCTTCGAAGTTCGGAAGCATAATGGTAATCTGATCGGTGCCACCCGCAGCGGTTCCTGAACTTTCTTTGTCCGTGGAGCATGCTCCTAAGATCGTACTAAGTACCAGTGACGCAGAGAGTAACAGTGCACCTTTTTTGAATCCCGTTTTTTGTCCCATACGTTCTCCCCCTTGGCTTTAGCCTTTGATTGAACCTAACATGACACCTTTGGCAAAATGCTTCTGCAAAAACGGATACACCAGCAAAATCGGAATGGTACCTACAACGATCACCGCCATTTTGATTGACTGCTCTGGTGGCTGCACAAAATTGGGGTCCATGTTTGCCATATCTCCGACACTGGCTTGCGAGAGTAACACGATCTGTCTCAGCATGACTTGCAGCGGCCATTTGTCACTGTCGGAAATGTACAGCAGTGCCGAGAAAAAATTGTTCCAGTGGCCTACGGCGTAGAACAAGGCAAACGTGGCAATGACCGGTTTGGATAAAGGCAGAACGATTCGCCACAGCACGCCTAAATCCGAACAGCCGTCGATGCGGGCCGCTTCCTCCAGCCCGGGCGGCATTTGCTGAAAAAAGTTTTTGACAACTATTAAGTTAAAAGCGCTGATCGCGCCAGGAAGCATAAGGGCCCAGTAAGAATCGAGCAGTCCCAGTCCACGAATAACGAGATATGTTGGAATCATGCCACCACCAAATAACATCGAGAAAATCACCATGTTCATCATGACATTACGGCCCCAGAAGTCACTTCTGGATAGTGGATAGGCCATCGTGAGTGTGAAGAACAGATTAACCAATGTACCTGCCACCGTGATGAAAATGGAAACACCAATGCTGCGAAAGATCGTGGACGAGGAGAAAATATACTCATACGCACTGAAGGAAAACACCTTCGGAATGAGGAAAAAACTGCGTTCGGTAATCTCGGCTTCCGTTGCGAAAGAATTCCCTATAATATACAGGAAAGGAAGGACGGTTAATATGCCCAGAATCCCCAGCATGACGTAATTGAAGATATCAAATACCTTGCCGGCAGGGCTGTTGTATAGACGGCTGTTCATGGGCGCTCCTCCTTAATAAATTCCGGGGTGACCGAATTTTTTCGCAAGTTTATTACTGCCAAGCACCAGGATAATCCCCACCACAGACTTGAATAGTCCAACAGCGGTACTGTAACTGAATGCACCTTGCGTAATCCCCACCGTGTACACATACGTATCAAACACATCTGCGACATCCCGGTTGAGGGAGTTGGTCATCAGATAGATCTGCTCAAAACCGGTATCGAGGAAGTTCCCCAATCTGAGAATGAGCAAAATGACTATGGTCGTACGAATGGCGGGAAGCGTGATATGCCACATCCGCCGTAATCGTCCTGCGCCATCCACAATGGAGGCTTCATATTGTTCCGTATCGACACCTGCGAGGGCTGCCAAGAAAATGATTGTGCCCCAACCCATCTCCTTCCACATCATCTGCACAATAATGAGCGGGCGGAACGAACCCGGGCTGGAGAGTACATCAATAGGCTTGCCTGTAATCCAGGCGATCAGGTCGTATAACACCCCGCCCTGCGGGGTCAGGAACACGTACGTGATACTGGCGATAATCACCATGGATACAAAATGGGGTACATAGACCAGCGTTTGAATCGTTCTTTTGAAGAAAGCGACCCGAATTTCATTTAATAACAAAGCGATAATGATTGGTGCCGGGAAAAAGAAGATAAGATCATACAGGGCAAGGACCAGCGTATTGCGTAATAGTCGATAGAAGTCTGGATTGGAGAAAAAGTTCGTAAAGTTCTCTAGCCCTACCCAGTTACTCTCCCGGATGCCCAGGAAAGGCTGGTAGTCCTGAAAGGCAATGATGATCCCCCACATGGGCAAGTATTTAAAGATGACAAAGTACAAAAAGCCGGGAAGCACAAGCACATATAACCACTTGTTTCGTTTGATCTGCCTTTTCCAATTGGATTCCTGTTTTAATGGTCTTGTTGCCATATTCGCTTGAGCAGTTGCAGTGGCGTTGGTATTCCAGTCCGTCTTCCCGTTCATCATGTCTCCCCTCCCTCAATAATGTAAGCGTTATCAATTAACCTGATACTCAGACTATACAGCCGATCTTTTTCCGGCAACCTTCATTTTTTGCATTGCTGTGGCATGATGACCGAAAATCCCGCTATAACGCCATTTTCACAAGAAATTGCACATAACGTAGCAGGTAGAATTGCACATTTTTGCGGGTTTATCCTTCTTTGTATCACGGTAAAAAAAAGAAAAAACCGGACATCCATTAAAGCTGAATGCCGGTCTGCAAATGACAAAGATATAAACGGTTATTGTCCAAACCATTGATCGCGATACTGACTCGGTGTAACTCCCTCCTGTTTCTTGAAAATCCGATTAAAATAACTATGCTGATATCCCACAGCCGCCGCAACATCATTGATTTTCATCGTTGTCTCCCGTAACAATTGCTTCGCCGCATCCATTCTCACACGTGTCAGATAATCAATAAAATTGATGCCCGATACCTGTTTGAAAGCCTTACTCAGTGCATAGGGTGTCATCTGCTCCTCGTCAGCACAGTTTTCCAGCGAAATGTCGCTGCGGTAATGTGTATCGATATACAACATCGTTCGTTCCACCACCAGTTTCAGCGGTTCCTGCGATCGGACTTCAACCTCTTGTATATACGGTATGAACACCTCATTCATCATCCATTGCCTCATCTGTACAGGTTCACGAATACCGGATAGTTGCTCATACATGTTGTAACCACCAAACAGCTTATAAGGTGTGACCCCCGTTTGCAGCATCATGTGCTGAATGCTACCGAGCAATTGAAGCATCATCTGTTGCACCTGAAATTCGGTACTGCCCATCCGCGTAATTTCACTCATGAATTGTTCCAGCACACGTTCGGCTTCGGCTCGTTTGCCCAGCCTGACCGCCTGTAACAACTCCCGTTCCAGCCCAAGCGGATAGGAAGCTGCTTCATTTCTGCGGAAACACTCCTCATCCTCCAGATCGAGAATCTGACTTCCTTCCTCCACACTGCGATAAGCCACGGCCTGTTCCATCTCAACGAATCGTCCGGGCAGTTCCTGAAGTGAAGCTGCCGGGCGACTGACCATCAAGGTCACCTTCATTTTGAGCGTACGTCCAATGACTTCCACCAGTTCCTGTCCCCATAACAGCGCTTGTGATTTCACAGGTTCGTCCCGGGGAGCAATCACAAGCATGGCGGAAGACAGGTCATGAAAGTTCATGACACTGATCTGTCTGAAATAATTTTTCGCCACTTCCTGTGTAATATTCACTGCTGCAAAGGTGACTAATCCCGTGTCCTGGCTTCCAAATCTGCCTTGCAGCTGCTCGTACCCCGTAAAATACATCTGCACCAGCAGATACTGCTGACCCTCCAGCTCAAATCCGAGATGACGCATCCGCTGCTGAAGATCCTGCTCGTTATAGGCATATAGATGGCCCTGTACAAGTTGTAAGACAAAACTGTCGCGCAGATGGGGAAGCTGCTCCTGCAATTGGCGATGTGCCGTGACACTCCGGGAGGTCAGTTCGTTCCACTGTTGCTCCAGCAGCTCAAACTCGTCCAGCTTGGCATCCGTTGGTGTTGTTTCATTTCTGCCAGGCGTAAGCAGATGCAGCATCCGTGCTACAGGCGAATAGATGCGGCGGGAAGCAAACCAGGATAACAATAATCCCAGGATGAGACTGCCTGCACTCGCAATGACGATGATTTTGGATACCAGCTTGACTGGCGAAGTGACTGAGGTCAAAGGTGCTGCGGAGACGTAAGTCCAGTCTGAATCAATCCGACTCAATGAGCCATATGAGACAGAATAGGTCTGATCCTCATATCGGAACAGGAATGAGCGGCTGCCCGCATGCAGGGCTACTTCTTCTTTTAGCTGCTGCTCAAAAGCAGAAGTCTCTCCCGGCGTTCCCGGATTCCCGGTAACCAGTGTGTTTCCTTCCTGATCCATAAGGAACGTTAACCCTTCGTCATAAGGAGTAAGCGTTTTCAACAAACTGGCAACTTTCTCGTTATCCAGCGTGATGATCAGTGCACCAAACGGATTAATGCTCTCCCCCGGTATCTTATGTACCAGAACAAGTGCATTGCCTGCATCCGTATGCAGTGGACTATCGTTGGTCGAAGGTTCGGTATCTCTGTTGATGCTGGAAACCCAGTCTGTCCAGTACACGTGGTTCCCCATGGAAAGGTATCGATCATATGCTTGTACTTTGGCTTCATCGTTCAATTCGGTATAATCCCGATTAAACAAGATTGGCTTCGGTTCCTGTAAATACAGCTGTGCTGACTTGATCAGTGGATGGGAACCTTGTAATACGTATAAGGTAGTCACAATCTCCTGCGTTTCATTAAAATAATACACAAAATCAAGCGTTCGCAAAGCATTGCCAAACCTCGGTTCAAAAGCCCAATGGGATAAGTTCATTTCCAGATAAGCCAGCTGGTCATCCACATTACGTGCCCGGTTCTCGATCTGGTTCTGATGCATCTGATTGAACTCGGTTTCCATCCGGCCAACAACCTGTTGATACATGACGATACCTGTGATTAGTCCGGGAATGCTGGCAATGAGTAAAATAAGCATGAGGCTGTTTCGATAAAATCGTCCTTTATGCCTTCCAGCCTTCAAATCGGATAATCGCTTGAATCTGCCAAATATTCTATCGCTCCTAGTCGGTTCCATCGCTGCTCACCTGCCTGCTTGCATCGGGTCTGACTGTCATGGAAACTTCCTCAACTCCCCTGAGAATATATGGATGAAATCCTTTTCTTGTATTATACGCACAATCCTCAGGTGAATGAAACGATCTGTAACCGATCATTTTTTTAACCAATGTTTTATTAACATGACAAAATGGATTACAATGAGATATAGCAAACATGAAGGAGGCCTTTTTAATGAAAGAACAGACTTATTTTGAACAAAATAGAGAAAAACACCTGGCAGAACTGAATGAATGGTTGTCCATTCCAAGTATCTCTGCCATTTCAGAGCATAAAGAGGATATTAACCGTGCAGCACAATGGGCAGCAGATGCGCTCACACGTGCAGGCATGGAAAACGTAGAGGTCATTCAAACGGCTGGACATCCGATTGTCTATGCAGATCACCTGCATGCACCCGGCAAACCAACGGCTCTGATCTATGGACACTATGATGTACAACCTGTTGATCCGCTTAACCTGTGGGAGACGCCTCCGTTCGAACCTACCGTTCGTGATGGCAAGCTGTATGCCCGTGGTGCAACGGACGACAAAGGACAGATTTTCCTACATATCAAGGCAGTTGAAGCCATTCTCGCCGAAAACAAAGAACTTCCAGTTAACATCAAGTTCTGTATCGAAGGCGAAGAGGAAATCTCCAGCCCGAACCTGCCCATCTATCTGAATGAACATACAGACAAGCTGCGTGCAGACATGGTACTGATCTCGGATACGTCCCTGCTTGAAAAAGGAAAACCGGCGATCTCCACTGGTCTGCGTGGCCTATGCTCACTTCACGTCGATCTGAACACAGCCAATACCGACTTGCACTCCGGTTCATTTGGTGGCGGAGTACCCAACGCACTGCATGCACTCGTATCCCTGCTCGCTTCGTTGCATGATGAGCAAGGCCGTGTAAGTGTAGATGGTTTCTATGACGGCGTACTGCCACTGTCTCCTGAGATGAGAGAAGAATTTGTAAAACAGGGCTTCAATGAGGAACAGCTTCGTCAAGACCTCGGGCTGGAGCAATTGTACGGCGAAGAAGGTTACTCGTTCGTGGAACGTGTTGGCGCTCGTCCAACATTGGAATTGAACGGCGTATGGGGTGGTTTCCAAGGCGAAGGCAGCAAAACGGTTATTCCAAAGGAAGCTCATGCCAAAATCACCTGCCGCCTCGTGGCGGATCAAGATCCACAGCATGTATTGGATCGTATCGAAGCACATCTGCGCGCTCACGTTCAACCGGGTGCAACATTGCATGTGAAACAGATCGAGAAAGCTTTTGCTTTCAATACCGATCCTTCCAATCCAATTCTGCAAAAAGCGGCAGATGCATATGAGCACGTGTATGGTGTTCGTGCCCTCTTTACCAAAGATGGCGGCTCCATTCCAATTGTTGAGAAACTCTCACGTGTACTCGAAATCCCTGCTGTCATGATGGGTTTTGGCTTGCCGGATGAGAATCTGCATGCACCAAACGAGCACTTCAACCTGGAGAACTTTGATAAAGGGTTGTTGACGATTGTTCAGTTCTTGAAGAGTTTGTAATCATCGTGTTTAAAACCAGTTCATGAGAGCGTGCTGAGTGGACGTTCCGGGGCCGAATCGTTCTTTAGATCGCTGTTATCGTCGGATTTTTTGGATTCCCCTTCTCAAAGGGTAAAATCCGACGATAAAGGCGAACGCTCCGCTTCTTCAGAATCGATTTCGTCCCCTCCACTACGTTGCAGCTTCTCGCATGACTGATTTTAAAGATTGAGCCTAACTATTGATTGGTTAGTGTAATGGGGAAAACAAAGAACGGCCTTCGGGTCGTTTTTTTGAATTGATTTTGATTCTTTGTTTTTTGTTTTTTTCTTTGGTTCTTTGATTCTTTGATTCTTTGATTCTTGGTGAAATTGTAGTTTTTTTATGGCTGCTTTTTATGATGGAGACGATGAAGGCTTACTTTTAAATGGGTTAGTGTTTTAGTGATAACAACATGGCAGCCCTATAGGCTTTCTTTGAATTGTGTATTGATCATTACGTCTGAGCCTTATCGCGGCTGCTTCGAAGGATTGGGTCTCACTTTGATGGGTTAGTGTGATAGATTACCTTAACGATGGGCTGCTGAACACTTTTTAGATTTTTTCGTTTTTTTCGTTTTTTTCGTTTTTTTTCTCGATAACTTCGTTATCGTTGTTCCTATGACTGATTTTATAGACGGGGTCTCGGTTTTAATGGTTTAGTATATTAGAGATAACATAAGCGACCTTATAGTCCTTTTTTTTGATTCGGTCTCCTTCACTAGATTTCAGCTTTTACCGTGGTTGCTTTATTGTGACTGGTTTTAGACGACGATTAATCTTTAAGGATTTGTGATAGAGATAACTCAAGCGGTGCTCTTCCGCTGTTTGGTTGAATCGATTGATACTAAGTATTTAGAATGAACCTTATGGAGTATGATGTGGATCGGGTAACGGATATTGTTGATTGCTACATGGGCATTTGTAGATGAGAGGGTCTTTCGGGATTCCCGCGTTTTGACTTGTTTGTGCTTAGCGACTTCGGCGCGGGGCTTTTACCATGAGTGTTCACCTGCTGTTGCGCCCCAGCAAGCTAATCCAAAATGATGAGGTGAATGTTGTGTCTGCTTCTCACCTAACCAAAAATGCGCTGGCTCACTCGCTTAAATCACTGATGGAGCACACCCCGCTGAACAAGATTACGGTCAAACATCTGGTTGACCATTGTGGCGTGAACCGGCAAACCTTTTATTATCATTTTCAGGATATTTACGCGCTACTTGGGTGGATCTATCAGACTGAAGCGGTGGAGAGTCTTACGGAGTACCGAAGCTACAGCACATGGACGGACGGATTCTATAAAATTTTTTGTTACATCGAGAACAACAAAACGTTCTGCTGCAACACGCTCAACTCGCTCGGGCGCACCCACTTGGATGTATACCTCTATGAAGTAACTCATGATCTGATCATGGGTGTTATTGATGAGCTGGCCTGTGGGATTAAGGTCCGCAGTGAAGACAAAGAGTTTGTCGCCAACTTCTATACCCTGGCCTTTACTGGGCTGATCATTCAGTGGATGAGAGGCGACATGCAAGAACCGCCAAAACAGATTATTGAGAAGCTCAGCGAGCTGATCGAAGGCAATGTCCTGAGGGCACTGCACAAGTATGAGAATAAGCTGCCATCTGATTAGGATGCGCGGCTTTTTTCGTATGTGATCTAAGCCTAGATTTTAGACACTTTTCCAAAAGTGACCAAAAACTGGACACTCCCTTTCTTTTGATCATACCTTACGGGACCTGCAAGGTTTACATTAGGGATGTGATTACAGTAACTTTTGGAGGCGAATGATCGTGAAGAAAGAACATGGTAATAAACAGGTCTATTTTGTAGGCGGCGGCATTGCATCTTTGGCGGGTGCAGCTTATCTGGTTAGAGATTGTGACTTTCCCGGAGAACATATTCACATTATCGAAGAAATGCCGATTCTTGGCGGCAGCAATGACGGAGCTGGTAATCCCGATCAAGGATATATCATCCGTGGCGGACGGATGCTCAATGACGAGGCCTATGAGAATCTGTGGGAGTTGCTGGCTTCCATCCCTTCCATCGACCGTCCGGGCATATCTGTCCGACAGGAAATTACCAAATTTGGCGATGCCAATCCCACACATTCCAATGCGCGGCTCATTAACCGTGACGGTAAGGTCGAAGATGTGCTCTCCATGGGTTTTGATATGGCGGACAGGTTGGCGATGGGCAAACTGATTATTACTCCTGAAGACACGCTAGGGAAATTGCGAATCAACGACTGGTTTGGCCCTCATTTTTTCAAAACGAACTTCTGGTATATGTGGGCGACCACCTTCGCCTTCCAACCTTGGCATAGCGCCGTGGAATTCAAAAGATACATGCTTCGCTTTTTTCACGAATTCCCAAGAATTCAAACGCTGGAAGGTGTCACCCGCACACCGTTCAACCAATATGACTCGATCATCCTCCCATTGCATAACTACCTGGAGCCGTTTGGCGTAGATTTCACGCTGAAATGCACGGTTACCGATCTGGATTTCAAAGACGGCGAGGGCATTACGGTAAGTCGGATGCATGTAAGACGCGACGGTACCGAGGAGGTCATCGACATCCTCGAAGGTGATCTCGTCATTGTCACAAACGGTTCGATGACCGAAGGGGCCGATATCGGCTCCATGACTTCCGCCCCAAAACTGAACGGCAAGGGCAGCTCATGGAAGCTGTGGGAGAACATTGCCGCCAAGAAACCGTTGCTAGGCAACCCTTCTTCTTTTAATGATCATGTGGATGAGTCCAAATGGGAGTCGTTTACGGTCACCTTCCAGGATTCGGTTTTCTTTGATCTGATGGAGAAATTTACACGCAACCGGGCAGGTACCGGCGCTCTGGTTACTTTCAAGGATTCCAACTGGTTCATGTCTGTCGTTCTGGCCTTTCAACCGCACTTCCGTGGTCAGCCTGAGCATGTCAACGTATTCTGGGGATACGGATTATACCCGGATAACGTGGGCGACTACGTGAAAAAAAGAATGTGCGATTGTACCGGGGAAGAGATTATGCAGGAGTTAATCGGCCATCTTCATTTCCAGGAACATCAAGAGGCCATCATGGCTACCGCCAACTGTATTCCATGCATGATGCCTTACATTACAGCGCAATTCATGCCAAGACTGAACAGCGATCGACCAAAGGTTGTGCCTGATGGCTCCACTAACCTGGCCTTCATTAGCCAATTCTGCGAGATTCCCGATGACGTGGTATTCACAGAAGAATATTCGGTCCGAGCAGCACGAATCGCGGTATACACTTTACTTGGAGAAAATCGTCCAATTGAGCCGATCAACCAGTATCAGTATGATGTCCGGACGCTGTTCAGCAGTTTTGTGACTTCGTTTAGATGACCACTTTTCATGAGGATTCAGACATTAGATGAATGAAGGAATGTTGGATGGATCTGTGGATGGGGATAGATCTTTGGAGATATCTATAGAATTCGGTGAGTAACTTTGTGATCTTTAGGAAGCTTTGTTATCTTAATTCTATTGATTGTGCCAAGTTAGTAAGATATGAGTTACTACATGAGTTAGCTTCAGAAGCTTGCATCCCCGTTGAACGAGTCCATGAGTGAATATGGTTGTTGCTGAACTGAAAAGTCGTTGTATAAAGAAAATAGAGAGCGTTCCGTCAGCGATGACAGGACTCTCTCTTTCGTTTACTATCTAAGCGTGACACATAACACACATGACCTTAATCGAGAATGCACAACAGTCGTCTAAAAAACCTCACAAGCCTTATTACTTGAAATCTCGCAGGTTTGAAAATCTAACGAATCGTAGACACTTTATTTGTGCTGTATGCATGCTTGGGCAGTAGAATATCGCTAAATTGCATTAAATAGCGTGTCTGAAATTCGTTACATTTTGTATGACTGCAAAATCATTGGAATAAGGCTTCACAGATTCATTTGCGCTACTCGCGCCACTTGTTACAGCCTACATATCACACTTCGCTTATGTGCGGAATGTTGTGAACTTCAGTATGTGCACAAGCTTGGATAAGTGTGCAATTTCTTGCTGGACTCCAGCGGTGTCCGTACCTGCCATGGCCTGATTCGCTCGCAGCGTCCTACGTGTGTTCAGCATACCTTCGATCAGTTTCATGACCGTGTTGCGTCCACGATGATCGACAATCATATACTTTTTGCGTGCATCCAGCTCTACCCATACGATGTTGCTGAATGATGTGAACAGATGCCTGCGGTACAGCTCCATATCGGTCTCATTGTAATGCTCGCCATAAAAGGCATAATATCCGTGTATGTGCAACTTCTCCGCCAACACTGTGATGAACGGATCATGTTCGAGCATAGCGTTACGTTCCATGTTTCACGCCTCCGTTATGCGTGATCCGCAGATCCCGTCTTTTTGAGATCTATTTTAACATATTGTGCAAGGTGTTGCCTGTGGGACAGTAATTGTTGAAACTCAGCTTACTACTAAATGTTCTCAAAAGATCCTAGACTCGAAGTTTACCATTATTGACCGCGATTATAATTATCTAAAAAAATTGTTAAATATAAATCTTCTACTCTAAAAGCTATATGCTTGTTTACAAGTAAATGTAATTCATTATTTCTTCGAACTACTTCACCAACACAACTTAAATTTAATTTTATATTCAAATCAACTATCTTCTCCAGATCTTTGAATCTTTCGATAAAATTAGCAGGTGCCGATGAAAAGAAAAACTCTTCAAAATAAATATTACAAGATTTACTACCACTACTTATTGCGATAACCACCCTGTCTGTATTAATATCAATAGACTCAATTAATCCATCAGGAATTGCCCTTGTAAACCCGATATCATCATCGTTAAGGAGTAACAAAGTTCTTCTCCTAACAGATGGTGACTTACCCTTAACTTCGCCTTCCTGCATATCTGCTCCTAATCCTGTAGTTGGCACAATGTTAACTCCATTGGTTGAAGGTTGTGAAGGATCAACAGTTTTATTTTTTTTATTTTTCTTTGTTTTTCTACTTTGCCCATTGAAACCATCTTCTTGGCTTTTCCGTTTACGCTTCATATCATTAAGCACATCGGCAATATGCTTATCTGAAAGCGCCATGGTTGTGGTCGCTGAGTTCTTTTGCCCTCTAGCTTTCTTTTCTCGTTCAAAATAATCAATACAATCTGGAGTATGGTCCTGCTTGGGCCATGTCTTAAAATGAGCTTTGCGTTTTCCCTGAGGCACATATTCTAACTGGGCTTCACAGTTCTCATATGTACAAAAAATACTACTTCTTACTCTATTAAATTCTTTGTGTTTTTCAATCGAATCGACAAATATTAGTTCCTCTGTATCTGCATATGCATCTCTAAAAACCGCCTCGAATATTGACATCAGTTCCCCTCACAATCTAAATATAGTATTAAACTCAATAAGAATATACTATATGTAGATTTTTAATTCAACTTATTTATCCTATCAGGATTTTTATTTCAGGAATAGAAAAGATGAATTCAAAAAATTCATCTAGAGTTGGAACAAAAGTAAAAAAAAGAGACTTTCTGTCTCTTTTTTGGATTTTATTAATATTATTTGTACTTAAGTTTTCATTGCTGAACCACTAGAACAAAATAATATCACAATAAATGTTATATTATTGATCTACCCTTCACCCACACACCCTCAATATCCAGCTCCGCATTCAGCAAAACAATATCTGCCTGTTTTCCTTGAGCCAGGGAGCCTGTCCGGTGATCAATGCCCAGCAGGCGTGCCGGGGTCAGACTTGCTGCACGTGATGCAGCGTTCAGACTCAAGCCCACTTCCTGTATCAGGTAACGGAAACCGCGAATCATCGTCAGTGTGCTTCCCGCCAATGCGCCGCCGTCCTTCAGTCTGGCCTCGCCATGCTTCACGATTACGGGCAGGTCGCCGATCTTGTATTCCCCGTCATCCAATCCCGCAGCAGACATGGCATCCGTGATCAACACGAGTTGATCGGTATGTTGCTTCAGCTGAGCGAGGATTGATATCGCCGCAGGGTGAACATGAATGCCGTCAGCAATTACCTCAGCACTGATGCGTGGATCACTCAGCACGGCTCCAGCAGCCCCGGGTAGCCGGTGATGCAACGGTGTCATGGCATTGAATGTATGTACCGCATGATGCAGTCCTGCCTCGACTGCCCGCCCCACCTCTTCATAGGTCGCATCCGTGTGACCGAGTGCCGCTGTAATCCGCTGTTCACGTAACCACGAGATGACTTCCAGCGCGCCTTCACGTTCCGGTGCCAATGTAACTTGACGGATTAGGCCAGGATATTGCTTCTCCCACGCTTCAAGCCAGGATACATCAGGCAGAATGATGTGTTCTGGATTTTGCGCTCCAGGCCATTTCGGACTAAAAAACGGACCTTCCAGGTGCACACCCTCAAGCTGTGCATAGGGCATTTCACTCGAACGATAGCGGTCGACTTCGGCAAGTACGCTGTCCAGGCGCTCTTTCGGAGCCGTCATGGAAGTCGCAAGCATCGCTGTTGTTCCCTGCGTACTATGAAAAGAAGTGATCTTGTCCAATACCTCCGGGCTTGCGTCCATAAAGTCTTCTCCGTTCCCACCATGGACATGGATATCAATGAATCCAGGCACAATGAGACCACCCTCGGGTACAGGTACAGGCAAGGCCTCTTTCCTAATCTGTTCAGACAGACCTTCCGCTATCCCAGCATAGAGGATTTTCCCATCCCTCCAGGCTAATACACCGTCTTCCAATATCTCATTTGAAAGGAGCAGCTTGCCCTGAAGAAGAGAATTATTTTCATCACGCTGGCTCCTAGGTTCATGGCTATTCACCTCGGTCATCTCACCAGCCTCCCTGCTGCACGGTCCAGCAATACCACCACATTTGGATGACATTGTAATAGCGATGCAGGACAGGCCGTAGTGATTGGCCCCATGAACGCTTCGCGGATAATCTCGGCTTTTTCCTCTCCACGGGCAATGAGCAGGATCTGTTTTGCTTTCAAAATGGTACCGACACCCATCGTAATCGCCTGAGCCGGAACTTCATCGATGCTGTCAAAGAAGCGTGCGTTTGCCTTTCTCGTCTCGTCTTTCAAATCCACGACATGTGTTCGTCCTGTAAGTTCAGTTCCCGGTTCATTGAAGCCAATATGACCATTATGTCCGATGCCCAGCAGTTGAAGGTCTACCGGTCCACGATCGTCCAGCCTTTGTTCATAGGAATTACATTCCTGTTCCAGATCTGCAGCCTGACCATCAGGTACTTGCGTTCTAGCAATATCTATATCGATATGATTGAATAATTGTTCGTTCATGAAACTGCGGTAACTTTCGCGATGTTCTGTTGGAAGTCCGACATACTCATCGAGATTAAAAGAAGAAGCCTGTGAGAAGCTGACAAGCCCCTTCTGATATAACGTGATAAGCTGTTTATATATGCCCACAGGAGAACTTCCTGTCGCAAGCCCCAATACAGCCCGTGGTTTGGTTTGCAACAAGCTGGCAATGAGGCCAGCACCCGTGGCGTTTAAATCTTCTTCATTTTCAAAAATGCGTATATTCATCTTCATCTGTCAGGCACCTCCGTTGTGTTGGAATCGATAGGACTGCACGTTGTGATAGGATTGTTCCAGTCTGGGGATAAAACGGTCGAAGTCGGCACTTACCATGCCTGTGAACAAAATATCGACCACATGCAGCAGTGCAATACGTGAAGCCATATCTCCACGCCTCATGCCTTCTTCCAGAGAAGACGTAAACAGTGGGATATTGGATACAGTTGCAAGCGTGTTACTACCATAGGAAGTCAGTGAAATCGTAGAAGCTCCGGCCTGTTTGGCACAATGCAGGGCATCGATGGTTTCTGGTGTTTCGCCTGAATAGGATACGGCCATCGCCACATCTCCCTCGGCGAGCGAAGATGCGGATGTAATCTGCATGTGTGAGTCGGAGAAAGCCGTACAGCTTTTGCCGATCCGCACCAGTTTCTGATAGAAATCCTGTGTAACAATCGAAGAGGTAGCCACACCGTACAGATCGATGCGGCGAGCCTGGCACAATAATTGCACGGCTTGCTCCAATCTGCCCAAATCCAGCAAACGGGTGGTATCTGAAATAGACGCAAGGTGGTTGGCTTCGATAGCTTCAACAATTTTGGATAGTGAATTGCCCGCTACAATATCTTGATACGCCGTTTCATCAGATGCGTGGGACAATTCTGCGGCGAGCTTCATTTTGAAATCAGGAAAGCCTTTGAAATGAAACGACTTGCAAAAGCGGGTCACCGTCGCCGCACTTGTGCCACTCTGCTCTGCCAGATGACTAATCGTCCAGCCGGGAATGTCCGATGGAGATTGCATAATGACTTCGGCAATACGTCGCTCCTGAGACGGAAGGTTATTCAGTTCTTGCTGCAACGCACGTAATATGGCTGCCATGAGGACCTCCCTTTATGAAAATTATTTTTATTTATTTTTAATAAATTAAGAAAACTATTTTTATAACTTCATTTTAATCAAGACGATCCTGCAAATCAAGAGGAATTTAACATGGCTTTTGCAAGTATGCTGAGCGTATAAAGACCCTCACCTGCTTGATACAAATGGACCAAATCTGCTTAGCACTAGAAATAACTCCAGGAGAATTGATTTCTCACTATACAGCTGGATTAATGATTCATAAGAAAACACCTGCCAAGTTTGAAAACACTTGTTATCGAACTAGATGCCATAATTAACGAGCAGCCTCAAAGTGGAATTATTTTTTTGTGGCGTTCAACCTGACTTTGAAAAATTCATTGTTGCTGTAACATTTGAATTTTTAAATAAATTTGAAGCAATGCCTAATAATCATTTTGTAGATTTAGTATTCGCTTATTATGCAATCATTTCTAATTTAAAGGATATTGAATCTCTTCCTCGAGATTTGGCTATACTCGATGAAAACGATGAATCCTTCCATAATCTACTTAACAATGATGAGAAAGACTAAGCGATATAGGTATTAACATTACTTTTTTCTTGTTAAGAATCTCCAAAGTGCTCAAGAAAGTACTGTCTAAAAAAAGAACTTCTGAATCTCAGGGGTTCTTTTTCTGTTTATATTCCTATTTATGTTGTTTTCGAATTTAAACAAAAAAATCAAAATTGCTTATCAATAGGGAAACCTCTCCCTGACTCACTCAGTACACATTGTCACTATATTGCAGATTACTTCGTACTTAATACGTACGAAGCAAAGGGGAACAAAATTTCGTTTTTTCTTACTAATGGCGGTGTTTTAAAAACCGCCTCCTTTCGGACCCATCGATTCAGAAGGTCCCAAATTCGAAGTACTCATAAAGTGAGTATGGAAAATGTATCTAACATTCCGATTAAGAAGGTTAGAGTTCCGGATATGGCGAATCACCATGTCTGAGTTCTCCTGAAATTTCAGGAGATTAGCTCGGCTGACTTTTCAGCCCAGCTCATGCCCGTCAATCTGATAGATGTAAAAAAGGACGTCTCAAACTGAGGATTCTTCTTGTCTTGTTTCCTACGGAAGCAATCATAAGAAAAAGGACACCTAGTTTTTACACTAAGCGTCCTTTGATATTTGTTTATTTAGCATCGCTCAGATCAATATCAGAAGTAGGTATAACGACAACCTCAGGTATTACAAGTGTTTCACCAAGTTCTGAACATATTGTTTCGAGATTCTCTTTTGCCTCTCTGACCAAATCATCTTCTATTGGGTCACAACCATATCTAGCTTTCATACTATCGTTATACATTGCTAGATAAACAGAATCTATTTCAGATAGATGACCTGCGATATGTTCAAATCTTTTTGCATGTCTCCTTGAATGCAATCCTTTTACAGCTAGTTTTTTTTCAACTAGATGTAATGCCGTGTAGAAATACATTGTGACAAGCCAAGCATTAGGTGGAGGGTTAATTGGAACCCCTAAAGCTAGATGCTCAATAGCAGATCTATTTTCATTTGATTTACGGAGATGTTCAAAAGCTGTTGGCACAATTACTACCTCCCTACATCTAGCTTAACGCTATTACCAGGGAGATTCTTCCAACCCTCCGAACCTTTAACAACATAAGTTGCTTCAACGTATAATTTAAATTCTTTAAAGGCCCTTACCTGAACTTCAGCTAATTTTCTACCTAATTTAGCGTCACTCTCGTCAAATACGACAGTAAAGAAATGGTCACCGTCTTCTTTGCAATAATAAATTTCGCTCGCGCCTTCCAATCCCATGAATGCAGTAGCTATTGTTTTCAGCATTGCATCATCACCGCCTGAAACCACTATATGATCATCAATCGGTGTATATTCAGGATCTTTAACTCCTAACCTTGCAAGAAGCTGGGCAGATGTTTCAAAACTGTCTCCAAGAATTCGGGCACCTCTCGAAACCGCTTCAACATACCCTCTTGAAGCTCTTGATATAAGCTGTTTCATCACGATTCCGCTCTTACCACTGCCAGTAACAAAAGTGCCTGTCGAGGATACATGACTTGAGGAAACGGTACCTAACCTTATTCCCATAGTTAGTTGTTCGTCCGCTTTTGCAATCCATTCTGCTTTAGTCGTCATAGTAGATCCTCCTCTTCCAGGATGTTATGTAGCAGCCATTTCGCTAACTCTTTTGCTTGTTCTCTTTCCATGGTAACTGTTACTTTCATTTCTCTTTCAACCTCTAGTACATTTCGTGGGTGATTAAATTTAACATCTTCTTCATAATGAACCTCTAGAGGCCTTTCAGTAATCATAAGTGGTTTAATTGATTCCTCGAAGAAATAAATTGAGATATCTCCTTGAGGGTTCACAGTTAGGGAAGCACCGTTTGCATATGTTTTTTTGTAATCACTACTTTTACTATCAATGTATTTAATAATTTGAGTCTCTGTCGCTTCTATCATATATGTACACCACCCTAGATAAATTTAATAAGAGTATAACCACTGCTTACCAGATTTAAAAGAAATATTTTCCATAATCTATATCTAGTTGTATGCTTCTCACCAAGCATCTAAATATAGATGAATCTCTGTACACGAAAGGGATTCCCACTAGTAAGTGAAAACCCCACATATACGAGATATGCTACTTTTTAGGATAGACCAAATGTTGGAACATCCGATAACATAATATTAGCGCTTCGCGAACGTCGTTGCAACTACTTACTTGTCTAACGCAATCAGTCGAGCTTCGAGCTTCGCGTTTCCTTCATCCAAAGTTTTAAATGTTCGATTTGTAGCTTTCAATTGCCGCGAGATAAAGTCCCTTTTCAGCTTGGGTGGTTAACCCTTCAATAATCTTTTCATTATAAACTATTTTATCTTCGTAAACTTTTCTTGCGTCGTTATTAGACTTAATACGTTCCGCAATCTTTGCCTATTGTTCTTCCACGTTCTGCCCCTTTCCAGGAGTTGTCGCATATAGTGAGTATCCTTTATATTGAGAATCGAGATATGATCGTAATAAAAGAAGGAGCAATTCAATGAATCGAAGACAACGGAGAAAGTTCATTCCTTCCACCTGGATTATGGCTACCAAACAAACAGAAGCACGTGCCTATCATGCCCTCTATGCTATTGATTGGAAACGCGGAGGTCGGCTGAGTTGGGAAGGCTGGAATCAACTTGAAGACTTGCTGCAATTTCATATTCCGATCAAACGAAAAGCTGTAGGCCGGAAATTTTCTTCCCAACCTGCCGCCAAGATTGCAAAAAGAGCGAAAAAAATTCATCTGAACGAAGCGCAGTTTGAGCAACTGGAGCAGCTTTTTTATCGGCCATTTTCGAAGAAAAGATGGAGAATGTTCATTCAAACGAATAGGAATCTATAAGTAATGTGGATTCGGTTGTTTCATTTTTTCACGCTAAAACAAAAAAGCCTCTTCCCTTCTTTTTAAATAAAGAATAGGAAAGACTTTCGCGGTACAACAATTCAATTCTTTTGATTCAATTTAACTAAAGTTAACTCGTTCTAGTTGATGCCATCATATCGTTTTAAGAACTTGCTGGCTAAGCTGGGGACAGTCATTTGATGAACCGATTGATTTTCAATCTCCTCTGCCAGATCGTCATCTGTTAGAGAAACAAAGAACGTAATGTCTGCTTTGGCTTGTCCATATCGGGCAAAAACGTCATCTACTGTCTCATTCACAACTTTGGCGATGATTCGAATGATCTCATCCTTATACTCCTGGACCTCCTCTGTTGCATACAACAATCGGCTGATGTGGTTAAAGTGCGTATCCTCGCCATATTGATATTCGGAGCAGCCCCATCTGTAATAGATCTCGTCCTGCTCGCTGTCGCACAACCCCTGTTCCTTCATATTGGTAATATGCCTAGCCAGGGATTCCTCTGTATTTACCGCCATGAACAGCGTTATCCAGTCGCTGTCTGTTCCAAATACACAAGCATATACTTTCTCGCGCTCTACCTTAGCCAGCGTTTCTTCCAGATCGGTTAGAAAAGCCGCTCGAAATTGGTTTTCAAATTCATTTACTAAACCGTCCATTTAGCTCATCCTTACATTATTAATGTAGATTAAGATTCAATTGGTTCATAATATATAGGTCTCTCGATAACTACAAGGTACCACATAATCGAAATTAACGCGCTTACTTCCTACACCCTTAAACGACTATGCTATAATAAAAATACAACTATCCAAGCGAGGTGACGCCGATGAAATGGGGAGAGATTACTGAATTACACCCAGACCGTTTTGTGCTTGTGGAAGCAATCAAGGCAAGCTCCAGCAACCGTGTCCGTCAACTAGAGGATATAGCTGTTATTCAAAACTATGATAATCCTCAAGAAGCCTGGAGCGGTTATAAAGAACTGCACAAGCTCCATCCGACACGCGAGTTATATGTATTTCATACGAGCAGAAGCGATGTTGAGGTAGTAGAGGAATTTTTCTCAGGAGCCTCATGCAAAATTGACTTTGAATTAATGAATATTCAATTTTCAACATAAGTCATGTAATGATAACCTTTGATGGTTGTCGTTGCGTGGCTTATTTTTGTACACCATGGTTGGGTGACTCAATTCCGGAACAGCGGATCATCTGATGTAATAAACTATAAATCAGCAGCAAAAAAGCCTTGCCCCATTCTTCATGACAAAGAATAGAGAAAGGCTTTCATGCTGCTACTTAATCCTAACTGTAATTCGCAACTAAATCTTCAGTTCTCCAAGCTTAATCAGCTCGACAACTGCCTGCGAACGACCCTTAACATTGAGTTTCTGCATCACATTCGAAATATGGTTACGCACCGTTTTCTCGCTGATGAATAACTGCCCTGCGATGTCACGCGTTGTTTTGTCTTGAACCAGTAATTCGAATACTTCGCGTTCACGGTGGGTCAACAAAAATTTGCTTTTATGATCGATACCCTTCAATGTTCACCCCTCCTTGCTCGGGTTGTGTTGGTGTAACAAGGTTAAGGGGATACAGTCAACTCATCTTATGTCAGGTCAAGGGCGTTGGTTCAGTTTTATAAGAAAAATGGGCAGTAAACATGTGATTCATTGTCCAAAGAGAACGTATTCAATTGTCTATGTATTTGATCATGTAAAACAAACATGCCCCTGCAGCGGATGTTACCATCTGCGCAAAGGCACACTTGTTCATCTGTCTTCAGAACTACCGATTCATTCGGTTCATCATGCCATCGTTATTATTACGGTTCATCAGGCCATCATCAAGGATGCCATCGCGGTGATTCGTATCTGTTCCGTTCGTTGGGAAGATGCGCTCCACCATCGATTGGAACGTATCGATCATGCCACTAACGGGCTTACCGTTACGAATATCTGTGGCATAGTTCTCGACATGCTCCACAAAATCCGGATTGGCTGATACATATACATTCTCGATGTTTGGTGCAAACTGCTTGATTTTGGCTGAAATCTTACCCTTAATCTCAGCTGATGTGTTATCGTCCGTGCTATCTACACGTTGTCCTTCACTTTTCATACCATAATGCCCATCGTCCGTCCCACGTGCTTTGCCGCTGTTTGTCAGACCACGCATCATGCCAATTGTGCCTGTGCCCATGGTTCCATAAATGCTACGGTCATTCCCCATATGGCTGCGATCCGTTGCCGAATTTGTGTTCAGTCCTGGAGCAATTCCGCTAGTGCTGTACGGAGACATTGTGCCCGTACCGCCATTCACACGCATACCACCCATATCGTGATTCATGTTGCCCCCACGCATGGTATCACTGGCATGATTACGCATCGTTCCATTCAGCATGCTCGTACGACCATTGGACTTGCTTTCCAACTTACCTGCATGACCATCTGCCAAACGAACCGCCACATAAGCATTACGATCCGTTAACATGACACGGGCGGATTTAACTTCCTTCATCTCCGTGATACGTTTTGCCAGCTCTTCACTGGATTTCAGGTCAGTCACATTGTGCATGCGATAACTTTTCGCACGGATGCCATCCATTCCATTTGTTTCCACACCATAACGGTTAATCCCGTTGGCTTGCTGACGAACACTTTGCGTATGCATATTGTTGGTATCCCGATTCGTGCCACAACCTGTCAAGCCGGCCATTACAAAGATTGCAGTAGATAATGATAACGTAATAGCTGTTGCCTTTTTGACTGCTGGCATGTACTCATCCTCCAATGTTTGTTGGTTTTGGTCACAAAGATAGGATGCGCTTCTGTACGTACCGATATGCTGAAAGGATATGGTACCTTACCCTGTAGATTTGGGTCTTCTGGTTTTGTTCTTTGGGCTTTGCTTATTGATCTTTGGTTTTGATCTGTGGACCGTGAGATTCTTCGCTATATAAAATAAAAAAACAGTGCTGCTTGTTCGCAGCACTGCCTCGAAATAATATTTGCATCTCAACGCAATAATATCATTTATTTCCGCCCCGCTCATTTCCCGTCTGTTGATGAGGATGTCGTTGCGTCATTTGCAGAACTCGATGATTCTTCCGAAGAAGTTGTGGATGCTTTAATTGTATCTGGAAATTTCTCAGCTTCCGTTAGACTTGTCGTATCCATGCCATATGCCCATTGACCATCCGGCGTAATGACCCAGATCTGATCCGGTTCGGATGGCACCGTAATTCCTCGATACACATCTCGAACTTGTTGCCCATTGACCGTCTGTTCAACAGACAGTGTAAATCGTGGAACGGAATTCTTTAGCTCGGACGCTTTACGCACATCATCTGCTGTCGACAAGTTTTTGATTTTGCCGATAAGAGATACGGCATCTGTGGCTTCAATCGTTTTTCCATTCAGTGTCCAGGTCTGTTCTGCCGCATCGTTCTCCGATGTCGATGTTAACATCCAGGTAGCTGCCTCACCCTCCCACTCCAGAGACCCAACATTTGTCTCATCCATGTTGAAAGGTGTCGTGTCCAACAAATCACGACGAGACAAAGCTATGCTGGTAATCACCTCTGTCTGCACGGCAACCACAGGGCCCGAATCAACACGCACATAACGTGCATCATCTGCTGGAAGCTGGCCGCCAATAGCCAGTTTGATCTCCCGATTATCTTTGAGTTTGATATCCATACGTGTAGCATCTGTTCCTAATCCGTACTTACCCAGATCCGTCGGCGCTTCTTCCACCACCAGTTCCTGATTTGCATCACTCAGAGCATCTAACCAACTGCTAACACTGTAACCATTCAGAGGATAGGCTTTTGGCTCAACCATCTGCCATACGCCATTATCAAGCGTCAGGGTTGAAGATGCTGCTGTACCGGATGTCTCCTCCGTTGTGTCATGAATTGTAATAGATTGGATATCCCCGGATTGAATACCGAGCAACTTGGCTTGCACCGCTTCTTCTTCCCGAAAATAATTTTGACTGGCCGCGTACACCCAGCCCACAATCAGTACGATGACCACCAGAATCGTTGGGACCCATTTTCTCATACGCGTCTGCGCCTCCACCATAAGAGTACACCAATGATAACAAAGATAAGTGGGAATGCTACAATAGCCACGAAGAAAATTGTTCTTGCCTGTTCGCCGTTCAGGTATGCCATCTCATACCCAGCTTGTACACGTGGGCGAATCGTCAATCCATTTTCTTTCTCACTCAGATAGTTTACCGTATTCAATATAAAGTCCCGATTGCCACCATTTGCAATTTCCGAATCCTGCATGAAAATGGACGAGCCCAGAATAACCGCCTTCGGTTTACCATCCGTCGTATCGGCTGCATACCCTAATTCAACGGGTCCCTGAATGTCCTCTTCGGCATCATTGGTTGTTTCATTCTGCAATAAACCGCCGATATTCGTCTCCCCATAACTGTCATTCGAAGAATGCATTAACGGTGAAAGGGTATATTTATCCTGTTCTTTGCTGGTCAACGCAATCGACAACGACAACATCGGATACAATTGGCTTGTATCAAGTTTGTCCGTAATTGCATGTGTACCATACTCCGGCACCACCCAGAGTGGCCCCATCGTACTGGCTTGCTGATTATCCACCATGACTGCGTGCTCATCAACGACGCCATAGTCAGCCATGAGGGCATCGATGTTTTTCCAACTGGATTTCATATCTTCTACGAATCCGAGGGATAATAACAGCTTGCCTCCATTACTCAGATATGTGCGAATAGCCTTCATTTCGGTATCACTGAGATCACGTTGTGGGCCAATGATCGCGAGCACATCTGCATCTTCAGGAACCTTCCCGGCTTGATTCAACTGCAACTCTTCCGTCTGCACATTATTTTGTTCCAAGGAGGATTGCAGCGTGGTCATCTGAGCGAGACTCAACTCTTCATGTCCAGTCAAAAAGACCATTTTGTGCATCTCCGTGGATGACATATTCATGAGGGCCTGCGTAAGTTTTTCCTCACCTGTGAATTGATATGATCCGTCACTTCCGTCACCTGTCGCGGTGAACAAACTGGCGATATCAATCACTTTGTGTTGATCTCCCTGCTCCAGCACAATGGAGCTGCCTGTTATGCCGTATTTGGATGCAAGCGCAGGTTCCTGCGTCAGATTATACTGTTTTACCTTCAACTTGCTGTTACGTTTCGTGTATTCCTCGACCATATCCGTGACCTCACGGTTCAGGACGGTGTTGTTGGCATTTTCGACGGTTAACACCAGAATGTTGACGTCATCCTTCACATTTTTGATCGCAGTAAGAGACTGGTCAGATAACGTGTATTGTTTGTTCGAGGTCAGATCCAGCTGGAAGCCGCCAAGTGAATTCAGGAACAGTGTTAGCAAAATAAAGATGCCAATCACCGCTACAGACAGCACGGTACTGTTGGTATGACTTAACCATTTTTTCATCTTCTCACCTCCACCGCTTCCGTTCCACAATTTGAATGCTTAACAGCAGAAACACACCCGAAAGGGTGACATAATACAAGATATCCGGCCCACTAAGCACACCTTTCATGAAGCTGTCGAACCGGTTGGTCAGAGCAAACGGGTCCAGCCACTGTTGCAAAGCAGATCCTGTATTGCCTGCGAATGAATCAAGCATCCACAAAACGAGCAAAATAATAAAACCCGCCACCGCAGACACCATCTGATGCTGGGATAATGTAGAAGCGAACAGTCCAATCGCCATCATGCTTCCGCCCAGGAAAAATAACCCCAGCGCAGACATCCATACGGTCGTCATGTCCAATGTCCCATAGAACGACATGATGAATGGGTACACCAGACTGCACAGGATAAGCACGACCAGAATGGCCAGAGAAGCAAGATATTTGCCAAAAATAATTTCTGTTACACGTGCCGGAGAAGTCAGTAACAATTCATCCGTTCCTTGTCTAAATTCCTCTGCAACCAGTCGCATCGTTAACAACGGCACGACAAACAGCAGCATGGACAACGTATCGCCCAACACGAGACGATAATCGACAATACTCGGCTGGTAATATACAAAGCTTGAATAGAACAACAGACTGGTCATCAGTACATATACGGCAAAAGCAAAATAGGACGTTGGTGACAGAAAATAAGCTTGCAGCTCTTTATTGCATACCGCCATCATTCGTCTCATTTGGAGTCCTCCCCTTTGTGAGCTTGGGGCGAATTATCGGCTGCTGAACTAACTGATGTTCCCGATATACCCGACGAGTCGATGTCCGAAGTTACGTCGTGATCCATCTCTGCCCCAGCAACCTTATCCACATCTGCCGAATTTGCGTCTGTGTCTGTTGCCTCGGTTGTGGTCAGCTTCAGGAAGATTTGCTCCAGACTCAGGTTCTCCTTCTTCATCTCCAGTATCGGTAATCCTGCACCTGACAAAAGGTAGAACAGCTCCTCCCGGAAATCTTCCGAGTTTTCTCCAGTAAGCAGCATTTTAACCGTATCCGCTGAATCTGAAGTAAGTGAAGTATCTTTGCTGGTACTCACATCCGACGCTTGAATGACTTCACTCCGCACCTTCTCCCATGGTGTCAGCACATTATGTAATTGCTCCGCAGTGGCCTTCACTTCAATCGACACCTTGAACTGATCCCCCATTGCTGATCCGAAATGCTGAGGTGAACCATCCAGCACGAGCTGTCCCTGATTGATGATCAACATTCGATTACAGAGCGTGCTCACTTCAGGCAAAATATGCGTACTGAGCAGCACCGTATGATTCTCCCCGAGTTCCCGAATCAGATCCCTAATCTCGATAATCTGATTTGGATCAAGGCCCGATGTTGGCTCATCCAGGACCAGCAGATCCGGCTTGTGAATAATGGCTCCTGCCAGCCCAAGGCGTTGCTTGTATCCTTTGGATAACCCACGTACCATTTGCCTTTCCCGACCCTGAAGTCCCAGTCTGCTAACCATCTCACTGACCCGCAGTTTAACCTCACGTGCCGGCACATCTCGCAAATTGGCCACGAATTTAAGATAAGACTGCACCGTCATATCCGGATAGAGCGGCGGCGTTTCAGGCAGATACCCAATCTTGGAACGAACACGCTGACCCTGCTCATGCACCGATACCCCATCCACCATAATGGAACCCGCGGTTGGATGCACATAGCCCGTAATCATACGCATCGTTGTTGTTTTTCCGGCACCATTGGGTCCGAGAAAGCCAACAATCTCACCACGTTCCATGGTGAAATCCAGTTGATGTACGCCGCGTTGCCCTTCGTAAACTTTGCTGACCTGTTTCACTTCGAGCACATCATTCATCCTTTCCCGTTAAAATACCCGTGCACCATCGTTTAGGATAGATGATAGACACGGGAAGTTCCTTGTATCTTACGTGAGCTATCCTAGCCTCAGCTTAATGACACTTAAAAGACAGCTTAAAAATTTTTGTCCAAAATGTGAACATTCTGACCAACACCCACACCCTGCGCTTAAAGCCAACGTAACATAGAGTACAGGAGAATGTGCTCCTGACCAAAAGTCAGAGGGTGAATCGTGTGAAAGTATTATTCACGTTTTATGTTCCGAGCGGTGGCGTGGATACGTTAAATCGACTGCGCACCGCTGTTCTGAAACGCCATGGCATTGAAGCGCACCTATTGTATCTCAACACAGGCTCGGGATTGCAGAACAACAGTGATACGCCCATTTTCACCGCGTCCAGTGACGAGGATATCCATCATATCATCCATACTCATCATTATGATGCCATCATTGCCACTTCAGACATCGCTATGCCCGGCCGCTTGAGAGGACTTGGGTATACAGGTCGAATCATTTTTGAAGCGCAGGGACTCGGAACACGCGATCAGGCTCTGGAAACGATACAGATGGGTGTCCCTTACCTTCAAGCTCATTGTGATGCTGCCGTTATACCTCCCACAGACCACCTGCTGGATATGTTCATTCATATCTGTCCCTGGCTTCATCGGTTTGTTATTCCCAATATGCTGGATACCGACACCTTCGCACCAATCTTGGTGGATACCCCACCCTATCCGGTGCTGGCTTGGGTAGGACGACTTGAACACAACAAAAACTGGCGTGAATATCTAATCATATCAAGTGAAATCGTCAAAAAAAATCCAAAAGCCAGACTATGGTTGTTCCACGATCCAACTTTGGCTAATCCAGAAGATGAAGTCATGTTCCGGCACACGCTGGCAGAATACGGGCTTCAAGATAAGATTGGCATCTTTATCAATGTTCCCCATTCTCAGATGCCTACCTACTATTCCATGATCGCGGCTTCAGGAGGTATCATGTTGTCCACTTCCCTGCTTGAAGGATTCGGTTATGCCGTCGCTGAAGCCATCTCTTGTGGCTGCCCGGTGCTCAGCACGGATTCGGATGGTGTGCGTTCATTTATCACACATAATAAGACTGGTAAGTTTTATCCAATTGGAAATGTAGAGGCCGCTGTAGCCGAAGCAAGGGACCTTATGAAAAACAAGAAACTGCGTGAGTATATTCGCATTCAGGGCAGACAGCATATGAGCTTGTCTTTTTCACCAGATCGATATGCCATTTCTTTTCGTGAAATGATGACAGCACTGCGAATTTTCCATTGATCATAGCAAAAAAGGCAGTTCAGCAAAATTTCTCTGAACTGCCCTATTATGGTTTTTATAGAATGTTAGTGTCCCATCATCATCGCAGGATCAGGCTTGTCGCCATTCTGAAGTTCTTCTTCCTGCATCGGCTTAGGTTTGCGCAGAATCAGACTGAGCAAACATCCGAACAATGCAATACAAGCGGCCAGGAAAAACGTATCATTGAAACCAGCCACCAAACCATGAACGATAGCGGTCGGCTCTGTACTCGTTGTATTGTCTGCGATTCTTGAAGTCAGGAAGCCTGTAAGCCCTGCAACCGCAAAGGACACGACCACTTGCTGTGCAGCGGCCGTGAGCGGTGTAACCCGTCCAACCAACTTACGCGGTGCAGCATTTAATACATGCGTATTGAGTGGCATCATGGACAAGCCCATACCCAGACCCATCATGACCAGAGCCGTTATAATCAGGCCAAGACCTGTCTCTGCCGTAATGGAGGACAGAATAAACAATGCTCCCGAGATAATACCCAGACCCACGAAGGCCAGAGGTCTAGCACCGATTTTATCAAACAACCGACCACCAAGCGGCATACCCACTCCGGATGCCAACGCCTGTGGCAGCAGAATCAATCCCGTTTCCAGGGCAGTGTATCCTTTGATCTGCTGCAAATAAAGCGGGATCAGGATCATCGCACCGAACAGCGCCACTTGTGACACCCATGCGAGAATAATTCCTCGTGAGAAATCAGATGATTTAAATACCCGGAGTTCGAGCAATGGATTTTGATGACGAAGCTCCACAATAATGAACAAAATGAGCGCTACACCACCCACAATGACACCCGTCAAAGTTGTTGCAGACGTCCAGCTCGTTCCACCCTCACTCACACCGTAAGCCAGCATCGAGAACGCAATTGGCGCCAGAATCATGCCGAGCAGATCCAGTGCAGGTGTGCGTCCACGATCTGTATCCGGCAAAAACTTGATACATAGAATGAAAGCTGCAATACCAATGGGCAAGTTAATCAGGAAGATCCAGTGCCAGCTCAGTGATTCAATAAACCACCCGGACAACACCGGACCCAATGCGGGGGCAAGCAGCATGGGAATTCCCAGCATCCCCATGATGGAACCTCTTCGCTCAGGCGGAGCCAGACGAAAGACCATCGCCATACCAATAGGAGCAACCATGCCTCCACCAAGGCCTTGAATGATACGGTAAATGATTAATTGCTCAGGTGATTGAGCGATCGAGCATAACACTGAACCCAAGGTAAACATGGCAATGGTGAACAGGAATACTCTTTTGGCACCAAAACGGTCCGTTAACCAGCCTGCCAGTGGAATAACTGCAGACAAAGCCAAGGTGTAACCCGTAACCGTCCATTGGATCGTTTTAAGATCCGTCTCAAAATATTGAACCAGATTGGGAATGGCCACGTTCACCACCGTGCTGTCCAGTATAACCATGATCATACCTACGATAATAGCCAGGAGTGGCAGTATAATCGTTTTGATTGAAAACTCTGCGGGCTCCTGAAGTCCTGCTGTTTGTTCTTTCACGTTCTCCACACTCTTTTCCGGCAGGAGATCGCAGGCGTATTCATGCGTCTCACTCAGCCTATATTGACGACTAAATTCAAACTATCGTTTTAAACTTTCGTTTAATACTGATCTAATTCTAATGAAAATACCTTTGCTGTCAAGCTATTTTTTTAAGCATTTCTACTATGGATGCTCACAAAAAAATGGAACAGGCACCTTCCCTGCTCCACACGTTGGTTAATCATGACTATGCAATGATGTCCATATCAATCTGCAAGCTTCATCATCTGATATTCTGACAGTATGCCCAATGTCTGACCGTGAATACTTCTGCAATATATTCGAATAACCAGATGATTCGGTGAAGAACTGTTGCTGATAACCCTCAGTTCATAAGGCTCGGATGTGACATCCAGATTATGAATGACCTGATTACCGCCCGCCCCCCCTGAATTTGACGTTAGGTGAAAAAGGTGCCGGTACAGTTCTCCGTGAATACTGGCTCCACCAACATATACATCCGTCCCTTCCTCGCCGCCCACATAGGCCAACTCCACATCCATGTACTTGACGGGAACAAATGTCTGTAACAGATTCTCATGAATCTCAAGTAAATATACCGCCACTGTAGATCCCTCCTTCGGAGCACATGAACCTTCCTGTACATAGGATATGCTTCCTCTCGTCCATTGCCATTTGCATTCACCCATTTTCGACCAATTACACGGAAATGCCCGACCTTCCGGTCCTCTTTTTTCATAGAATAAAAGGATCGAAGCTCGGCCGGTGCAGGCCGTGACAAGGAGGTAGCTATGAAGGTTCTGCTCGTTACGTATTGGGAGCTTACACATATGGGAGGCATATGGACATATGTTAAACAACTGGCCGACAGGTTAATCGCACTTGGTGTAGAGGTTGATATCATGGGCACAAATGGTGCCAATAACGAAGTATATGTTCGTAATCTCAACCGCGCTTTCTCCAAGGATAAGGTGTGGCCCATGCTGCAAGCCAAACTCAATCCGACTGATCTGCCACAATTCACTGCCGATCCTCTTCTCGCTTATTATGAACTGAATAGATATGCCTTCGAGATGGCGGCCGCTTATCTGGGGGTGGACCATTATGACGTTATTCATGCTCAAGATCCGGTAGCTGCGGTAGCCATAAAACGCATCTTGAACCGCAATATCCCACTGGTTACAAGCTATCATGGCGCTCTTGCACGCGAAGCCTTTTACGATGCTCAAAATTCCAACCCACAGCTTACTCTCCCTTCATATTTGCAATCCAAGCGTGGACGTTATTTTCTCTCATTGGAAGAGCGAAGCGCAGCACAGTCCGAGCTCATTCTCGTGTCAAGCCACTGGATCAAGAGTACGCTTACAGAGTTTGCCGTTCCTGAATCAAAGTTCAGACAGATTCCCTATGCTATAGATCTCCCAGCCTACCGCGCCTCAGCAGCTGTGAAGTTCCGCCAGCGACCACCTGCGGGCAAGAAAGTCATTGCCTTTACCGGACGACTTGAATACATCAAGGGCGTTCATGTGTTAATCAAGGCCTTAGCCAGTCTGAAAAACAAACGTTCCGATTGGGTCTGCTGGATCGCAGGAGAAGGCAATCTAACCGATGAATTGCGGTCACAGGCCGCGTCAACGGGTATTGGAGCCGATGTTGTGTTCTGGGGCAAGTTGGACAATATTCCTTCCTTCCTGCGCCATGCAGATATCTATGTCCAGCCCAGCCTGCAGGACACCCAGCCGTTCTCCGTTACCGAAGCGCAACTGGCGGGTGTACCTGTTATCGTCAGTGGCACAGCCGGCATGCCCGAGATGGTTGAACCTGGACGTACGGGATGGGTTGTTCCTCCGCAGGATGTCGACTCGCTCCGTGAACTGTTGGATGCACTACTTGAGGATGATGTTACCCGAAGAACAGTGGGGGCGGCGGCGAAAGCTTGGGCTGAACAAAATCGTTCACTGGAAGTGATGGGATTTCGTACATTTCAAGTCTACCAAGAAGCCATCTACAGAGGAGGACATACAATATGACGTTACTTGTACCAAGTGATCTATACAATCGCTGGTTTTCGACTCCAGTTTCCACACCTCACATCGACGTGGATTACGCTGTAATGAATGAATTGATGAATAAGCTGCCTAAAGGATATATATTTCCCGATCCTGCATCCATGGCGATCATGAATTCAAAAGATTGAGTTGTCCAATGATATGCCGTCTTCATATAACATGCCGAAATATCAAACAAGGGGTGTCCCATCTGTCATATGAATGACTGAGGACACCCCTTGCTCGCTTCAAATGTGTTCTAACGGACCGAGAACACGCTATTACAGATCGTTTTAATCTGTCGCCAACTTGGAATACATATTCAGATCACTGAACGTTTCGCCTACCCTCTCGTATGCTCTGAGAGTACCTTCATATGTGAAATTGAGCTTTTGTAATAGCTTGATAGAATTCACATTACCGGGATCAACCTTTGCTTCCATTCGATTCAGCTTCATAGTCGAGAATGCATGAGCTAACAAAGAAGAGATCGCTTCCGTAGCATATCCTTTCCCCCAGTGTGATCTGGCAATGTCATACCCAATTTCTGCTTTAAGATTGTCAAAATCCAGTGAATTATAACCACAGGAACCTATGATTTCGTTGGACTCTTGCGCAAAGATAGAGAACCGAATGGCCTTGTTTTCCTGAGAAAGATCATTCAGAAGATTAATCATGGCTATAGCTTGATTTTCATCCGTAAAATGAGTGATATTCATAAATCTAGTTACATCCGGATCAGACCAAATTTTAAACAAGCTGGCCGCATCCGATACGTTCATTTTTCGCAAATATAACCGTTCTGTGTATAACTCTGTAATCAATACTCTTACCTCCATTAGTTTATTAATAGTTGGGTTTAAGATATTGATATCTGCGCATAGTCCAGTCCCTTCTTTTCTCAACTTATAATCATTATATTAAAAAACCACAGGATGCTACCACTTTTTCACCAAAAAGAGAGCCCTCCCTTATAGCAATCAAAAATTGAAAAATAAGTGAATAACAAAAAAGGTAGGTCCCTAACATGACAAGGAACCTACCTTTCTAACAACAATTATATGTTTCCTCATTTTTTTAAAAATTTTTTTCTAAATTTGTACTTTATAATTCTTCAATACGAATGACTCTATCAAAGTAAGTGAGTATATTGGTATTATGCGTAACAACCACAATTGTTTTTCCCTTCCTATTTAATTCTTTTAGATGTTCTAATATATATTTTTCGTTCTGCTCATCTAAACTTGCAGTTGGCTCATCAGCAAGAATCAGATCACTATCTTGCAGTATAAGTCTTATAATGGCAATTCTTTGTTGTTCCCCTCCACTTAGCTGATACACCATCTTTTTTTTAAGTGTGGTGAGTGCAAATTCATCCAGATAACGATCAATCAACTCATTCTTGGCTTTTTTGTTCATCTTCTTATATTCCAGAGCCAAACTCAGATTCCAAAGCACAGTTTCATCATCCACCAAACCATAATTCTGAAATAAATACCCTATCCTCTTTCTCCTCAGCATCATTGCTTCTTTGGAATGAATTTTAGGGTTCTGATGCCCAAATAGATGCAAGTTTCCTTCGTCTTTACTCGTAATCAAACCGATAATATTTAATAAAGTTGTTTTTCCTCTTCCGCTTTCACCTGTAATGGCGACCATTTCACCTGTATTTATGGTTAGATTCATCCCAGATAGTATGGCTGAACCTTCATAACTTTTTCCAATATTAACAAGCTCAATTTCATGCATCATGATCCTCCCCGTAATATTTTATGAATATTTCTCACAATAACCAACCTATACAGGATAAATAAAATAATAATGTCTACCAATAAAATTAATAAATATACTATTAAATTAAATGGGATGAAGAAATTCAAAAACGTAGCAGATAACAAAATGAGTGTAATTAGAAAGCGTGATCTCAGTATTCTAAAATCACTAAATCCCAAACCATACTTGTTAGCCAGATTTTTTCTATTGAACATTACATCAATGTAATTAGAAATATAAATAACAAAGACTAATGTAATTAAGAACAAAACAACAAATATAAAGGATTGTTGCATGTAAAATTCTGTAGAACTTATTTGACTTTGAAAAGGTGTAATCAATGAACCTTCAATAATTAGGTTCGATAAATTGAAGTTTTTGACTTGAGTCGAAAATTCTTCTCTGCTGTCTGCTTTGATAATGATGTTTCCTTGATTTAATTGGTCATAATAGTATAGCTCATCAAATTCTCCCTGATCCAAGATTATAATTGGGTCTTCAATCTCTTCCCCTGAAAGCTCTCCTCTGTCCCCTTTACCAAGTAATTCAGGTTTCAGGCCGTTTGCAATATATAGAATGTCCACTGACTTTATCAAATTAGAGTTGGCGTTCTCAATTTCATAATTTTCATTATAACTTAATAATGCATTGTATCTTTTTGTATAGTATTCAATGATTTCTTGTTCATGTCGCTTATGCTTTTCAGGCACCAGAATTGTTGGTACTTTGATACTCTTCATATTAATTGGTCTGCCCCGAGGGTCTAGAATATCAACAAAAGCATTTAAATAAGTATCATTCACAATGATATGATTTTCTCTGAAATCTGCCAAAACATTTTCTCGTGTAGTTCCTCTTCGTTCTAATAAACTAAAAGAGAGCTGAGATAATACATTGGAAAAATTGTGAACATATAATTGATCCGATTCCCTAAAATATTGCAATAGTTTTTTTACAGAACTCCCATAATGAACAAGCAGATCTTTATTCTGAAGAGCTTTCTCATACTCGTCTGAATTGTATCCAATGGACGTATAATAGTTTTCTAGATTTGAAAACTTATCATACGTATGTAGTGCCTCTTTGTATTTAACAAAATTTTGCGAAAAAATGGAGGCAGATACTGTGATTGATAAAATCAATATAATTTTCACAGCATATAAACTCAAATTTAATCGGCTAGAATATACTTTATTTTTTATCATTAAACTAATATCTATATATTTGAGGCTAACTTGGGTAATCAGTAGCATCATTAGATTTAAAATCCCAATAGTTAATAAGTGACAGATTGTCAAACCAAGTGCGACAGTTCCTCTGTGAAAGATTCGTGAGCGGTTCTCCAGCCCAAGCATTTTCGGGGTCTGTGGTTAATCAGATCCAGTGAGTGGCCGAGATCTTCATCCTCTACTTGAGCGAAGTCGGTACCCTTGGGATGAAACTCCCGCAGTAGTCCATTCCCATTTTCGTTGGAACCGCGTTGCCAGGAAGAATACGGGTCAGCAAAATAGACGTGAAAGCCATGTGTGTCTTCCAGGTTTGCATAGCAAGCAAATTCCTTGCCTCTGTCAGCCGTGGCTGTAAGGAAGGTGCCTTTAGGGTACTGGGAGATGGCTACACCAAGCGCAATTTCCATGGACAAAGCGGTACGATCCGGCATGAGAATGGCGGTATACAGCCGGGTTTTGCGTTCAATGAGCGTGGCTACGCATCCTTTACTTTTCCCACGACCTGATACGACGGTATCCAGTTCCCAGTGCCCAAACGTTTCTCGGGAACGAACCTCATTGGGGCGATCCGAAATGGATCTGCCGATAGCGAATTTACCGCGAGTTTCTGTGGGTTTCTGACGCTTCCCTTTGTGTCGAAGGACCTGTAACACGCCTCGAACTAGACGTCCGGCATAGAGCCAACGATAGATGGTTTTAAAGGAGACCGACGGCAGGCCTTGGATGCGGAAACGTTCCGTGATCTGTTCCGGAGACCACGTGGCTTGCAGTTTTTCCTCCAAGGAAATAGCTAAGACTTCGGACCATTTACCAGGTGAGACAGAAGCCTTACGACGCTCCTCATACGCGCTCTGAGCCTGTTCTGCCTGATAGGCTTGCGATGAAGTAGCACGATTCAATTCACGACAAATCGTCGAAGGATGTCTTCCTAATTCTTTTGCGATGCCTCTTGAACTTTGACCTTGCCGATGGAGGATTTCTAGCTTGCTGCGCTCGATTATGCTAAGATGTCTGTAGCTCATGGTGGATTCTCCTTGTGTGAATGGTTGTTGTGGTGACTTCATTCTACACGAATCCGGCCATGGGCCATTATTTATTTATTTCCAGCGGGTGTCGCACTTCATATTACAATCTGTCAAGTAGAAAAACAACATGAAAAAGTAACGTGTCACAATATTATTGAGACTCAGGTAATAAACGATATGTACACCAAATATAATCGGAATAAGAATACTCTGTAGCAAAATAAGTTTTCTTACAGAAGTCATAACCATACGTAAAGATGAGAACCCTAGAACCTTTTTCACTGCATTCACCTTTACTCTTGTAAAGGTATAAATAAAAAAGATAAGTTGAGAAAGTATTAAAAGTATCCCAAAATTAATTGAATTAGATTGAAATATCTGCTGATATTCGATCATAGCTGAATCTGCTTTCAATGCGATTCCAATATCACTCGAGATATCGTTTAATATATCTTCATCGAGATTGGTGGAAAAGGCCCCATCACTATCTATGAACTCTTCTTCCGTTAATACATAATAATTGAATGTCTTATTAGATGAAGTTGAGTTCAATAAATTTAGATTTGCCAAATCGCTATGATATATTTCATAAATCATTTTGTTATCGTTAGATACAGGAGTTTTTATCAATTGAAATTTGCATTTGTTATCGATTTTACATTGCTCATTCAAACTCTTATATAATTTTCTCAGATTATCTCCGTTGTAATTTTCCACACTATAGGAACTTAACGAATCATCTCCAAGATGGTTGAGTTCAAAAATTGGATAGATTGTCTGATTAAATATAATTGATAATAATAATAGTTGACCTAATATGAAAATAAAAATTGCCCTTACCATGTTTTACCACCTTTAAGCAATCATTTATGAAACAAGAAGAATGGCATCCTTGATGCACCTAAGTATAATCAAACATTAACTATGTGGATTATTTACTACCGCCACCAGAAAGAAGCCGATAATCATAATAAGATGATTCATTACACCATAGACTTCTCTCAGCAGTTATATACGCTTTATCTGGAAGCCATCCTGACGTAGTTACACTCGAACATACCTTTACACTAGCTTTAACCTCATAGAATCTTCCATCATCTTTATTATTATCATAGATGTCAGAGAACACGCGGGTTCCTGTTTGACCCCCATCATACCATAAGTCTCCTCCTGCAACCGGTCCAGCAAATACAGTTACAGATGTTAATGCGAAGACTACTACCGCAAATAAAGCAGTCAGACCACGTTTGAAATTTTTCAATTTTTTACCTCCCCAAAATATGGATGCCATTCTTCTATAAGTAAAATACTAGTATACCATCAGATTACTGTCAGTATATTCCTAGTTAATATTTTGAATAAATTGATTTTTTTTACAAATGATACCGTAACTATTCTCCTGTATAATAATTCTAAATCAGTTTTCATATCTCGTAGTCGAAACAATTAACACTTACTCCTTCAACAAAAAAAGTACCCTTACCCAGTAATAGCATAAAGGTACTTTCTTCCCATTTGAACCTCTGAATCCACCAGTCGTGACTACTCTATTTCCAATATCCACCCACATACAGCAGATTAAGCAAAATAGGTCTATGCGTCGCCTGAACCCGTTCCATCTCGGCAACCAGCTCCTTGAAATGGCGTTTGGTCCCCATGGACTCATGCAATCGGTAACACATCAGAGGTTCATTGTAGTAGAACAGCTCATACATTGGAAACAGCCTCATCCACATCTCATAGTCATGGGTGTAGCGAAAATCAGTGTCGAACAATCCGAACCGCTCAAATGCTTCCATCTCTAACATGACAGTACAGCCGTTGATCGGACAACCTTCCAGCAGTACCTGCAACATCTCCAGACGACTTCCCACTTCCGGATGCACCGTATCCAACCATTCACTCTTCTCATTCACATAATGGTAGGCACCATGGCAGAATGAAGCCTTGACCTCTCGCATAAACTTTAGTTGTTTCTCCACCCGATCCAGCAGCATCACATCATCCGAGCTGAGCCAGACAAAGTAATCCCCTGTTGCATGTTTGATGCCCTCATTTAATGCTGTCGCGGTTCCACCGTTTTCTTTGTGAATATAGCGGATGGAATCCATGAATGGTTGTAGCTTCTCCACGTGCTCGGTTGACCCATCATCCACCACGATGACTTCGATATGCGGATACGTCTGGTGAATGGCACTGTGAACAGCCTGCTCGATATAAGCACAATTGTAAAAAGGAATGACGATCGATACTTTTGGCTCCATTCGGGCCTTCCCCTCCTCTTACTGTCTTAGATAAAATGCTGCGCAAAGAGGGCGTTAATCAGCCATCTTTTGGCTTTCTTAACTGCCCTCCCTACGCTACCCGCCAAGCGTCGCTATTCGATGCAACAGCGGTTCGCGATATCTGGACCATACCATGGATGCCTCTCTACCGATGACATCCGCATGACGTACCGATCCCATTCCCCCATGCCACCGATAGGCAGTAAGTGGTTCATTCAGGTATGGGAACCGATGACCGTTTAGCAAAATCCGCATCCAGAGATCCAGATCATGGGTGTAGGGCAGAAGCTCATCAAACAATCCCACTCCGCTGAACAGATCCTTGCGGATCATGACAGTACAACCGTTGACCGGATTGCTGTTAACGAACACTCGCAGCCAATCCAGATCGGCCATCGGTTCAGGCCCACCATGCATTCTGGTAACTGCCGAATGCTCGTTGATATAATGAAAGTTCGTATGGGAGACGAGCACATTCTCGCGTTGCATAAACTCCAGCTGATAACGAATTTTATCCGGGTACAGATAATCATCCGAACTGAGCCAGGCCACATAATCACCAGAAGCATGGCGGATGCCATGATTAAGTGCCGAAGCCGTCCCGCCATTGCTTTTGCCAAGCACATTAATATAAGGAAGATAGGGTTGAAGCAACTCTGCATGCCGGGTTGAACCGTCATTCACAACAACGATCTCCACATGGGGATACGTCTGGTTCAGTGCACTATGAATTGCCTGAGGCACATAAGGGCAGTTGTAGAATGGAATGACAATGGATACTCTTGGATTCAACTTGTCGTCCTCCCTTGCTGGACACGAACATCACTCAGGATATCCTGAAGTGATGTGGCAAATGGAATCATCGGCTGCCAGCCAAGCTTGCGCAGCAGTGATAATTCCTCCTGTTTCCCCGAACCATCCGGACCAGAAGATGCCCCATCCCAGCGAACAGGGACTTCCGCTTCTGTCATGGACAACAGCAGATCTGCAATTTCACCAAGACTGCGCTCGACTCCGGACACCACCGGGTATACTGTACCGCTGGACCCGTGTACCAGGAGGGTCGCATATGCTCTGACGGCATCCCGCACATCCAGAAAGTCACGCGTATTGTCCCGTCCGGACAGACGGAATGCCTCGGTTTTGCCTGCCTGCTCACAAGCAACAACATGGCGTGCAAGCAGTGAACAGATGCCTGTGGAAGGACCCGCACCAATCAGATTGCCTGGCTCCGCCAGCATGATCTGTTGTCCGAAGAGCGACATCCACGACAAGGACACCATCTCTTCCAGCGCTTTACTGAGGCTGTATGGATGCGGAGGCTGGGGAATCTGGCCAGGTTCCGGCGTATATTTTAACCGCGATCCTACAATAACGGTTCGTGCTGTCGGACAACTGCGAAGCGCATCCAGCAGATACAGCACGGCCATCACATTGGTCTCCAGGACCAGTAGCGGATCAGACCACGAATCAGGCACTGAATTTTTGCCAGCGAGATGCAGCACATAGTCGGGCTGCACCTCGCCGATCAGATGACGCACTTGCTGTTTATCATTCAGATCACAGACATGGACCTGAGTACCTTTACCAAATGAAAACACATTCGGCCTCCGGACTACCGCCGCAACCACTGCACCAACTTCCCGAAAATAAGATACGGCATGTCGCCCGGTAAAACCGGATGCGCCTGTAATCAGCACTTTCTTGCCTCTCAGCTCTGCTCCATCCATAATGCCAACTCCTTCAGCATTGTAGAATAATCCGGCAGGTCTGTTTTCACATCCTCGCGAGTGGACACCAGCGTACGGTCCTGCACGACACTGTCATCACGAACAATCGTCACATCCTGCTTATCCCAGGTCTGCTTGAACAATACAAGCAGGTCATGCTTGCTGACAGGTGCCGGATGAGCTAAGTGAATCAGGCCGCTAACCGATGAGGCCAGGTAATGATCTACCCATTTGGCCAGCTCAAGTGTGGTCACACCGTTCCAGAATACGCGGGTATACCCCCCGACTTCACCTGTGCTGGACATGAACCATTGCATCAGACCAATGCCGCCCTGGCGAATCTCGGGTCCAATGATGGACGTACGGATCGTCAAATGACCTTCATCCTGAACTTCACCTAGGGCTTTGGTGATGGCGTAAGCTGAAGTCCCATCCGTAACATCATCTTCCCGATATGCTCCCCGTTCTCCACTGAACACACAGTCTGTGCTGATATGAATCAGGCGTGCACCAATCGTATCTGCAACCCGACGCAGACGATGTGGCAGGAAACCGTTAATATGATATGCAGTAATTTTGTCCTCATCTGCGAAGTTGTTCAACACACCTACAGCATTAATAATCACATCCGGGTGCACAGCTTCTACCAATCGATCAACCATGAAGCTGTCGTTCACATCCAGGAGCAGACCATTGGGGTCCGTTACATCCCGAGATGTGTAGAAGACGCTGTGTACACCTTGACGGCGGAAATAGTCGACCAGAATATGGCCGGCCATTCCGTTTCCACCAAGTATCAGCAGTTTCATGACAGGAATCCTCCGCGTTTCAGAATTTCACGAATCTCCTCTTTGCTCATGAGTTGGTGTTCAGAACTGAAACTGTTAAAGGAGACCGGGGGACAATTGGTATAATGTTCACGCAGACCCGGTATACCCAGGGTAGGAAGAATAACCAGGTACTGCTCATCGTAGACAACGGTGGTCATGCTCTCGAATTCACTCATCAATATTTCATGAATTTTCTCCCCTGGACGAATGCCACGTTCCACAATGCTCACATTCTCCACACCGGAATCCTCAATCAGCACTTCCGCGAGATCAACAATTTTGCAGGTAGGCATCGTCATGACAAAGATCTCTCCACCGACACTTTCCACCGAAGCTTTGAACAGCAAGGTAATTGCATCTTTCAGCGTAAGAAAAAATCGAGTCATACTCATATCCGTGATGGAGACCTGCCCTTTCTGGCGGATCTGATTCTTGAACAGATGTACCACACTGCCGTTTGTTCCCAGTACATTCCCACCCCGTACCGTAACAAATTTGGTATCACTGTGTAACAAGTTTGCATATACAATTAATTTCTCGCCGATCGCTTTTGTCATGCCATAGAAGTTGGACGGATTGGCAGCCTTGTCAGTTGAGATATAGATTACTTTTTCCACCTTGTTCTCAATAGCGGCCTCGATCACGTTCTGTGTACCAATCACATTGGTTTTGAGTGCTTCGTACGGTTGGTCTTCACACACCGGAACATGCTTGAGCGCAGCCAGATGAAATACATAGTCCACATGCTGGCAAGCCGCCGTCAAGGCGTCCTTGTCACGAATATCTCCAATCCGGAAATGAAGACGTGGGTCTTCGAATTCACGACTCATAGCCACTTGGCTGGACTCGTTCCGGGAATATACAATAATTTCTTTGGGCTGCTGGGGCAGTAGTTGAGCCACAAGTTCATAACCCCATGATCCCGTACCGCCAGTCACGAGTATACGCTTATTTTCAAACATGCATTTTCCCTCCAAGCAGAAATTTAACCACTTTACTGGATACATCTGTGGCTTTGTAACCTTGCGGGCAATCCCAGTCGCTAGACATCTTTGTCATGACTTGCACGCAATCAGCGATGCGCGCGGCATCCAGACCGGAGACTACATTACTGCCGCAATCGACCGTTTCCGGCCGCTCGGTAGTTCGACGCATCGTTACGGTCGGCACGCCCATAATGCAACACTCCTCCTGCACGGTACCGCTATCCGTAAGTGCACAGCGTGCATGACGTTCAAGCATTACAAAGTCGAAGAATCCAAACGGCTCGTGAAACTCCACCAGCGGGTTCATCTCCAGTTGCAGATGCTCCGCAATCCGGATCGCGGTACGCGGATGAATACTGCAGATCACACGCAACCCGTGTTCCTCCGCGACCTGATTCAGTCCTTTCATAATCTCCAGCAAATGAGGGGCATGATCCACATTCTCGGCTCGATGGGCAGTAACCAGGAAGTATTGCCCAGACTTCAGCTTGAGCTTTTTCAGTATTTTGCTGGAACTTACTTGCGCGTCGTAGTGCTGCATTACTTCATAGATGGGATTGCCCGTGAGCACGATGCGCCTGCTTGGTACCCCTTCACTGACCAAATGTTTCTTGCTCTGTTCCGTGTAAGGCATATTAACGGTGGAGATGGCATCAATAACCTTACGATTTTTCTCTTCAGGCACATCCAGGTCGAAGCAACGATTGCCTGCTTCCATATGAATAACAGGAACACCCATGCGCTCAGCCAATATTGCACATAATGCGCTATTGGTATCGCCGAGCAGCAGCAATTTATCGGGCTTCTCCTGCAATATCAGATCTTCCATCTGCGTAAACATCGAGGATAGCTGTCGTCCCAGAGTGGCCGCTTCATCCTGAAGAACGTAATCCGGTGCGCGCAGGCCCATTTCCTTGAAAAAGAGACCGCTGAGACTTTCCGTGAAGTTCTGTCCCGTGTGCACCAGAATATGTTTGGACGCATACTGGTCCAGCTTGGAGATGATCAGGCTGAGCCGTATGATCTCAGGTCTCGTACCCAGCACCGTCATGATCTTCATCGTGATCCCTGCCTTCATCTTGTATTGGAACCCTTGCGCCCTGCTCGGCTACGTCCTGCCTTGGCAGATTTGCGTCTGCGACTAGCCGATTTCCCCATATGTGGACGCGGTCCCTTCGTTGTACGGAGTCTCCCCTTACGTTTGCCAGTTCCGGAAGTACGTTTCAGTCCCTCACGGTCTCGGCGAGAATGAGGTGCAAGTGGCTTGCGACGACGCTTCCGTGTTTTGCCCCTCCGTGGAATCAGCTTTGCAGCTGGGACAGTACCTGAGGCAACAGGAGCATCGTGACCCAATGCGATTGGAGGTAATGAAGAATGTGGCAACGCCTGGATGACGGTCAGCGGGAATAACAGTGCCCGAACCGTAGCCGGCTCCAGAACCAGTACAGTGCGTAGTCCGCCCTCTCCATGGGCATACACAGGTCCATTCGGAGGTTGGATATAAGCAAACCATCCGGGAAAACGCAATAACCACTGTGTCACCATCGTATGCAATTTTGTTCGGTAGGTTTCAACGCCGTAGAGCCTTTCCGCTTCTGTCCGATTGCGCCATCCTGTAGTGGAGGCCAGCTCTGCATCATTCAGCAAGGTTGTTGCCAAGGTGACAAGCGCTTCGGTATCGCCCGGCGGGGCCAGAAATGCATCACTGCCTACAGATTCCATTAATTCCTTCAGTCCACCCTGAGCAAAAGCGATGACCGGTTTGGCAAAATAGAGACCCTCCAGTGCGGTCATGCCAAATCCTTCTTTGACCATGCTTGGGATGACCAGGATATCCATCGCGGTATATGCCAGAGATACGTTCTCTTCAAACGTAGTGAAGGTAAACCGGCGTGAATACCCGGATTTTTTCACCCGTGATACACACTCGTCGTAATACTTTTTATCCGATGGTGCCCCGATGATCCAGAAGCGACAACGCGAATGCGTTTCACAGATCCTCAAGGCCATATCCACAAAAGGTTTCAACCCTTTGGCATCATATATAAATGAAGAAATATAACCGATACAGGTCTGTGATGATTTGAAACCGAGCTCCTTACGCTTGCGTTCGCGCAGATGAACCCAGCGGTCCGGGGCTGGTAGCGCGGGTTCCCAAGTTGGGGAGATAATGGTCACTTTGTCACCTATGCCGGCTTCTTGGAATGGGGCTACAGCTGTCTCGGATATACCGATAATCCAATCCGCGTAACGCCCAATCATCTGGATCGCCTCGGTTGTATGTTCATTCGTATGAATGATCTCGGTAATCTTCCAGATGACTGGAATCTGCAGGGACTTTGCCGCTACAGCCGGCATCACATTAACGCAGGTGTTCGTTAACACCATATCGGGAGCAGTCTCCCGTATGAGGGAGACCGCTTCCTGATACGCTGGTGTATGGCGAAGATGCTCCGCATCATCTGCAATGCCCAAGTAAGGTGTGTACACACCGTGAAGCATCGGCAGAGTGCATATTTTGACCTGAATGCCGAATCTTCGCGCAAGCCCCGCAAGCTTCCCCTCCTGAGGGGCTACGAGCACACATTCAAAGATCGCACCGATCTCTCTCATAAAATGAAGCAGCAGCTTCTCGGCGCCTGTAATGCTGCGAGTATTACACACATGTGAAAATAACATCAGCTTTGGTTTCGTTGCCATGGCCGCACGGACCCTGTACACGGATATCCGATACAGGGTACTGTGCACACCTCCTCCCGGCCAGAATTAAGGGAATATGATGGTTAACATTTCATTAATTCTTTTGCCATACGTGTGGTCTTTCAGTGTACGTTCGAGTCCACGAAGTGCAATCTCACGGCGTTCCTTTTCATGAGTAAGATAATATTCCACTTTGTCGAGTAACTCCTGCGGCGAGGAATATGTCTCAATCTCCACACCCGGTTTGTAGAAACGCGCAATGTCATCCCGGGCGTCGGTCAGCTGCAGCGTCGTGGACGCGGCAATTTCAAACGTTCTAGGGTTCGGTGAGGCTGGCGGGATTTTGAGGTGATTATTATTGACGGAATCATCTTCGTGGGATCGATGCAGGTTGATGACAATTTTGGTGCCATTGTACACATCATTGGTCTCCGGCGGACTCATCCAGCGACCAAGTTCAATCTTCTCGCCATAGGCAGTATAGTCAGGCAGGCGATCCCACCAGATTCCGTTAAATACCGTATTGTGTGACATCAACTGAGGCATGATCGGATTGAAGAAGTATACCCGGTTCCAGTAGGCCGAGCCGATAAAGCTGACATCCCGTTTTAACGGGGAAGGGGTTGTAATTGGAAAGTAATGATTAGTGAATGCGGCAAAAGGGAGGTAGTGTACTGACGCGCAGCCGATTTGTCGATATAGATCGATACAGTTCAGTTCCAGCGTGAAGACATGGTCAAAATGTGTCACAATATCCAGCGTCATATCTGTATAGTACGGGTCATCCGTCAGCCAGATCGCCGTCTGAATGCCCGCTTGGCGAATCGCATCGATATGCTCGATGGGGATATCCATTCCATCCAGCACCAGCACAAGATCAGGACGCGTCTGCAGCGCAATTTCAGAAACCGGTTGACGCGGATCAGAGAGGGTTACTTGAGCTACCATACCCTGTAACGTGGCCATAATGGCCTCATCCAACGGGGAATAAGGGAAGCCTTTACCCGAGGATACATACAGCACATGAAGCTGTCGGAAAGGCAACGGTTCCTGTGCACAATTCACAATATAGTTGGCGCGACCGCGCAGATATCCTTCTTCCTTACCTGCGTCATATCCGGCATGTTGCCCATTTTTGCGCGCTTGATCAGCCAGGCTCAGTACGGGTGCATGAACCTTTTTGGTTTTACGGTGTTTGAGAGACATACCGCCACTCCTTTATTTTTTGGGATAGGGTTCTTGTTGATGCTGCACTTCAGACGTGGATTACAAATGTTCCAGCAACTGACCGATCCGGCGAGTGAATGTATGCTGGTTCATCGTGGTGAGAAGTCCACGCCACGCCATCGCCTGTCGTTCTTCTTCATGCTTCAGATAATAGTGGATCTTGCGCTGAAGTTCCGCTGCGTTGGTGAACGTCTCGATGTCATATCCCGGCTTATAATAACGGGGTAAATCTGCACGTGCATCCGTAATCTGCATTGTGCCGCATGCGCTAATCTCATACGTGCGTGGATTAATCGAGTGACCTTCAAGATGATGTGTGTTGCGATTGTCTTCCCCATTCTCGCAAGTCCGGTGAATGTTAATGACAATCTTGGCGCCATTGTAATAATCTACTGTCTCTCCAGGAGCAATCCATCCTTCGTGGATGAAACGGCCTAGTACATCATAGCGTGTCAATCGGTTCCACTGGCTACCCGCAATGAATACCTTTTTGTCCGCAAGAAAAGGGGCCAGCTCATCAAACAAGGCAATCCGGTTCCAGAATCCGGTACCGATAAAACAAATGTCGTGCTGATGCTGCGGTGCGGCGCGCCGCGGTTGAAACATGCCTGGATTCACCGCGAGTGGCATATAGATGACCTGGTTCGCTCCATGTCCCAGATAGAAGGGTACGGCGGCCTCTTCATGCGTGAACACGACATCATAATGCTGGCAAAGGGACGTTGTATCTTCGGTGAAATACGGATCATCCACAAACCACACGGCAGTTCGGATACCGAGTGCACGTATGCCTTTCACCTGCTCCACATGATCTGCGGGAAATACATGCAGACCATTCATGACGAGCACAACATCGGGCCGATGATGAGTGGCTTCCTGCAACATCGCTGCTGGCGATCCAACAACGCATTCACGTACAGATTGCTGCAGAGCCAAGGTGACACCTTCATCGATGGCATCGAATCCTTGCGGGATATATAACACCTTCATGTCCCGCAGGGTCGGTTCAAACATCTGCACCCGCTCCATCATGGCTTGACAGCCGCCGAATCTGCGGCCTTCTGCATATCCGCCGCGGTAAGCCGTTTCCGCTTCGGTCAGCGGACGGTGCCTTCGTTTTGCCACATTCTTCACCCTGTCTTCCTTCAGGAGATCTCACTTCCAGACTCTCCCCGAGATTGGTCTTCCCTCTAAAGGATATGCCTCGGGGTCAGATGCATCATGGACGGGTGTCCTGCAAGGCGCAAAATTGGCGCATGCCCTCCACATCCGCCTGTACGGGCATGTCCGCTTTTGCGGCGATGCAAATAGCCCGGAGGGATCTGTCCCCCGGGCTAACTGCTAGACAGGTATCATTCGATGCAGGAATAATCGTGTCTACTCGGTTACTGTGCTTTGTACGCCAGCTGATGTCCGTCCTCGAATCCCTTGGCGAAACCCGCGTTGAATCCCTCGTTGTACGCCTCGTTGTATCCCTGGCTGTACGCACCGTCCGGGTTCGGATCGGTAGGGGTAGCCGGGACGACTGGTTGTACGGGCTTTGGACTCCGGTGCCGCCGTACCGCACGTTTCTTTTTTTTGAGCCACGCACTGCGTCCTTTAAGTGGGCGTTTGTGAAGAACACGTTTGGCTCTGAGCGCACGCAGTTTGCGAATTTTGCGCAGACGGGCTCCACGGATTAACAAAGCTCTTTTGGTTCTCAGTCGTATTTTCTTCTTCTTTAACATGTCAACATTCCTCCTGTATGTCCCGAACGATACGAATTGCACACCCGGGGTCTTTGAGCCACGGCAAGCCAGGCTCCCCATGCTGGATTCGGGCCAGCCTGATTCCCGTAACCATACGAGACATTTCTTCCTGATAGCGACTCAGCAAACGAATGTTCTCGGCCAGACTGCGGGCGGATACTTCCGAATGAGCGGTTACACTGGCTACACTGTCCAGAATGCGTGCCAGCGCCTGCTGACTGTGTGCAATGGATTCGATAAGCGCCAGTTTGGCTTCCTGCTCACGCCGCATCAGACTCATTTTCCCATGTCTCCCAGATCCATGCCGCCAAACATGCCGCCGTCCATACCGCCGCCATCTTCGCTATCGTTCTGTACCATCACCGCTTTGAGATTGTTGCACAGTCCAGTCTCCATCCGGGTTAAACCTTCCAGCAATTCCACCAGCTGATCATGCATTTTGAGCGGCTCCCCTACCTGATCCCCATGCGTCAGAAAGGTATCCCCATTCAAATGATTCAGCGTCCAGTTCCGTACCTTCTCGGCCTCAATCGCTTTTGCCTCCAGGATCAGGGCAATATTCCACTGCATTTTGGCTGCTGCGTCCAGCATCAGAATGAGGCTCTGTTCTCTACTCATGTTCCTTCACCCGCCTTCCGGGCTTATTCTTCTTCTTGAACCGCGATCTCCCGCATGACTTGGGTCAGCGTTTCGGCTACAGCCTCTTCCAGATCTGCAAGGCCCCCCAAGTAAGAGATAATGCTTTTGTTGATTTGCCCAGAGCTATCCAGCAGACCGTCAACGCCATCCAACTCCGGTTCGATATCTGGCAAATGATTGATGATTTCAGACATGCGTACAGCGACTTGGCGTTTGGCATCCAGCACACGTGCGATCTGCTGGTGAGAGTGTGCAATATGTGTGATGATTTCATCGATTTTGCTCTGCATGGTCCTCCTCCTTACCGTCACGGCCTGCTTCACCCATAGAAAAACCCGGCCTATCAGCATTTGCCTGTTACAGCATATGCCGGGCCGGGATCGTCAGTTACTACAGCTTGCGCCTATATCGTCAGATGACATAACTCCAGTCGGAAGAATATCGACTGAGGAATTGGCGAGTACGTTCCTGCTTGGGACGTACAAACACCTCCTCCGGGATTCCTTCCTCCACAACGGAACCTCCATCCATGAAAACAACCCGATTTGCCACCTCACGGGCAAACCCCATTTCATGGGTGACTACAATCATGGTGATCCCCTCTTGAGCAATGGAGCGGATGACAGACAACACTTCACCCACAAGCTCGGGGTCCAGCGCAGAGGTCGGTTCATCAAACAAAATCACTTCGGGATTCAGTGCCAGTGCTCTGGCGATGCCCACCCGTTGTTGTTGTCCACCTGACAACATACTTGGATACTCATTGATTTTGGCAGACAGTCCGACTTGTTCAAGCACTCGCAAGGCACGCGTGCGGGCATCGGCTTTGGACATTTTCTGGGCAATAATTAAACCTTCCGTGACGTTATCCAGCACCGTCTTGTGTTTGAACAGATTATAATGCTGGAACACCATCGCCGTTTTTCGTCTCAACTGCACAATGTCATGTTTGCGTGCATGCTTGCAATCAACGGTTAATCCACTGATCTGAACCTCGCCCTCATCGGCACGTTCCAGAAAATTGACGCAGCGCAGCAGCGTTGTTTTACCTGATCCGCTCGGTCCAAGGATCGCTACGACATCGCCCTGTTCCACGGTCAGATCAATTCCCTTCAATACTTCCTGCTTGCCAAAAGTTTTGTGTATGTTGGTTAGTGTAATCATGACACGCCTCCTTTGCTATACACGGCAACCCGACGCTCAAGCAGAGCAGTGATCCGCTCGGCAATGATGGTTAACCCCCAATAGATGAAAGCTGCGGCGATAAAGGCCTCCAGAAACTTCAGACTGACGGATGCCACCACATCCGCTTTACCGAGGATGTCCATCTGCGACACGGTAAAAGCGAGTGTTGATCCATGCAGGAACCCAACAAACATACTGCACAGGTTAGGCAATACAGCCCCGATCGCTTGAGGGATGATGATGCGCCTTAAAGCCTGGAATGTGCTCATGCCTACAGCGTGAGCCGCCTCCATCTGGCCGATATCCACAGCAAGAATGCCTGAACGGATAATCTCGGACATATAGGCGCCCGCAGTGAGCGAGAAAGCAATCAGTACAAATACGAGAATAGGAATCGACGAGGATTGGAAAGCCCAACCGTAACGTTCCGCCAGCTTATCGATAATCATCGGAATGCCGTAATAGATGAGGAATAGATGCATCAGCATCGGTGTTCCACGTAGGAATGAAACGTAGAATTCAGCAATGCGGTGAATCCACCGCACGCGATAAATACGGATTAGAGCCGTAGCCAGACCGATTCCGAAGCCTGCAATCAACGGAACAATCGTAATGACAAGTGTCAGTGGCAATGCCTTCAGGATTTGAAAAAAAGATGTATAGATAAACTGGAGATCAATCGACATATGCTCACCCCGCTATTCGTTTCAGTGAGAGTTCAAACCTCTTTCAGGCGTTTGGCTCGAATTGCCGGTTTGTGTACAACTCTCTTGCGTTCATGACGCTGGAGTCTGCGTTCTGCAAAGGCAAATCCTTTTTCAAGTACAATAACAATGACATAATAGACCACAGACAAACTGATATACACTTCAAGTGCGTGCGATGTAGCCGAAATTAACGTCTGCCCTCTGCCCACCATATCCATGACACCAATGTAGAAGGCCAGAGAAGTATCCTTCAATGAACCAATTAACGTATTGGCCATGTTCGGAAAAGCAACAATCAGTGCCTGCGGAACAACAATCCGCCGAAAAGACTGGAATGTGGTCATACCCGCAGCATAGGCTGCTTCCGTCTGGCCTTTATCCACACTGCGCACCGCTCCGCGAAAGATCTCGGCAAAGGACGCCGCGTCATTAAGCGCATAGGTCACAATGACAAATAACAACGGGTCGGTTCTCGACAGGTCGATGCCAATGGGTTTGAGCAACTCGGGAAGTCCGTAATACACCAGGAATAATTTGATCAGGATCGGTGTGCCCCGCATGAATGAGACGTACAGGGTAGCCAACTGGCTTAGTACCGGAATCCGATACAGCCGGGGAACGGCCAGAAGCACGCCGCCCACCAGTCCGAGCACGATGGAACCCCCCAGTACAATCAGTGTTATATGCAAATATCGTAGCAGTTCCGGGATGAAATCCAGAACCAATGACAGATCAAATGATTTTCCCATTACCGCTGCACACCTTTCTCAGACTACTCTTCAACCGTATAGTCAGCTCCAAGCCACTCTGTGCTCAGTTTGCCTAACGTTCCATCTTCTTTGATCGCTTTGAGCGCTTCGTCCACTTTGGTTTTGAGCTCCTGCTCATCCTTGTTCAGAATGAAGTACACTTTGGAGTTGGAGAGGGCATCTCCTACCGTTTTCAACTGAGCATCAACCGCCTTATTCTGATAATCAATGGCAAACTGCGTGCTGATGGTGGCATCCACCCGGCCTGTTTTGATCTGGGTATTGGTATCCTCACCCGCTCCGGAATAGACGATATCAATCCCGTTACCGTTCGCTGCATTCCATTTCTCAGCAAGTACAGCCGCATTACTTGTAGCACCAACAATCAGTTTTTTCCCTTTTAGATCCTCAATCGATTTTACTTCCTCATTTTTCTGACTTACGACAATTTTATTTGGAAAAATATTATAGGCTTCATCATTAAACAGGAACTTGGCCTGTCTCTCATCATTCACTTCCATCTGGTGAGCGATCAGGTCAATTTTTTTCGTTTCCAGACTCAGCAGCAGGTTTTTGAAATCCATCGTGCTGAATTCGAATTCATACTCAGGCAAACGTTTGTCGATCTCCCGGATCAGTTCCACATCATAACCTGTTAACTTGCCATTCTCATCAATGAAGCAGACATTTGGGAACTGTGTACCTGTTCCTACAATGATCTTTTTCACTTTGGTGTCGCCTGCTGCCGAAGCAGATTCTGAATCATTGCTTGCAGTTCCTGTGCTGCATCCAGCCAGTACCGCCAGCATTGTAATGAACAGCAGTGCTGCCCGGAATTTTTGAATCCCCCGTTTTTTAACCATTCCCAATCTCCTCCACAGGCTGTTATCACAGCGAATATAATGTGTACTCCCCATCCTCAAACCCCTTAACAAACCATTCACACTTGTATACTCGGAATTAGGTTGAACAAAGAATATCATTACAAGTCATCTTAGGGCAATAACTAAACTAATAGGACATCCTGATATGGTTATAGGACTTCTCTATAGTATAAGAAAAAGCCATCCCCCATATCAATTGGTGGATGGCTTCTTCTTGTATGACTCTCACTGATTATACCATTTTGGCGGTGCATCACCTGGTGTGTACACTACTCATCTATCTGCGACTCGCCCATTTAATTTTACGTGCAACTTCCACTCGCTGTAATTGTAAGAGACCGATCCGTTCCTCGAACTTCTTGCGTTCGTCCATGGAATGAGCGGCATGAATCTGGTGGCACAGACCTGTCAGTTTGCTGTTGATGTAATCAAACCGTGTCCATAGTTCCTCTTCAGGTGTGCGTTGCTGCTCCGTCGCCGTCTGAAATATTTTGAGTTGGCGGATAAGGGATTGTTGCCATTCCTGATCCTGAATTTGGATGGCAAAATGCAAAAGATCCAGATAGTCATCAATTTGCAACGAAACGCCGCAATCAGATTTAGTGTTCATCGTCGTCTCTCCTTATTTCAGTACTTGGCTGGAATCCATTACTTCTATCTTACAGGAACAAGCCCACTGAAAGCGAGTACTGAACGATTAAATTTCGGGAAAATTTTTATTTTTTTATGTTAAAACAGCTTTACATTTCCATAAAGACCAATTTGGCAGGATATTGATATTGGTACATATAAAATTGGTAATAAAAACCCGCGTTAAGGAAAAAAGTTTGTTCCTCAAAACGGTTTTTTCATCATTTTATATATAATATTAACACATATCAAATCAGTCGCTTTTTCCATCTCGTTGCTGTCTGGTCATCAGTAACATGAGAAATGAGATGATAATAATGGAGACAGTCCATGCCCAAGCCATGGTCTGATTGCCCGAATCCACAGCGACATAGATTGCCGTGGGTACCGTTTGTGTTTTGCCCGGAATATTGCCTGCAATCATAAGTGTGGCTCCGAATTCACCGAGTGCACGGGCAAAGCCCAGGATGAAGGCGGTCATCAATGCTCTGCCTGCGAGCGGCAAGGAAATGTAACGAAAGACCTGCCACTCATTCGCCCCAATCGAACGACCCGCATCCTCCAGATCACGATCCACACCACTGAATCCCGATTTCATCGTCTGATACACCAGTGGAAAAGCAACCACCACCGAAGCAATCACCGCAGCCCACCAGGTGAAAATAACCGGTACGGAGAATATGGCTTCAATCCATTGTCCAAACAGACTTTTACGCCCCAGTATGACAAGTAACAGAAATCCAACCACCGTCGGAGGAAGGACTAGCGGCAGCATAAATGCCGTTTCCAGCAGAATCTTTCCCCGAAATGAAGAACGTGACATCTTCCAGGCTATCGCAATTCCGAGCACAGTGGCCACTACGCTGGATAATAACGCAACCTGAAGCGATAGGCGAACCGGTGACCAGAATACGGACCAGTCTATGGCGTTCACATTCATTCCGGAATTGTGAATCCGTATTTCTTGAAGATATCGAGCACTTCAGGGGTTTGTAAATACGCATAGAATTGTTCGGCTTCCGTACGGTGTTTCGTTCCTTCAATAATACCTACCGGATAATTGGCTGGTGTGTAGCTATTCTTGTCCACCTCAAACGCAATTTTCACCTGATCCGAAGTAAAAGCATCCGTTTTATATACAAATCCTGCATCTGCATTACCTGTCTCTACATATTGAAGAACCTGTCTAACGTCTTTCCCCTGCACAAGTTTGCTTTCCAGTTCATCCCACAGCTTGGCATTGGTCAGAGCTTCCTTGGCATAGGTTCCCGCAGGCACACTTTCCGGAATCCCAATCGCTACCGTCCTGATGGAGTCGCTGGTGAGATCCGTTTCACTGGTTACTGTGTGGGTCCCATCTGCTGGCACAATCGCCACCAGTGAATTCTGTAGCAAATTCTTCTGATCGCCCGATGCAATCAGGTTTTCATCCACTAGCGCATTCATATTTTTTGTTGCCGCCGATACAAAGACATCAGCTGGGGCACCCTGTTCAATCTGCTGTTGCAAGGCACCCGAGGCGCCAAAGTTAAAATTAAGTTCTATATAAGGATTAGCTAGCTCATAATTGTTTTCAATCTCTTTCATCGCATCGGTCAGACTTGCCGCCGCAGAGATTGTCAGATCTACCGTTTCCTGCGGATCGGTATTTTCTGCTGATGAACTTTCACCTGATGCCGCTGGCGTTGAGGTCGTTTGCTCTGCACCCGTGGATGTATCCGTAGTGCCCGTGTTTGCGCCGCAACCAGCCAATACAAGAGCCAGTCCCAGTGACATACTTCCCAACACATATCCGATTCTCTTTCTCATTCATTTCTCCCCCAACGTTATCTTTAGATATAACTAGTTATAATTGATTATATCTAATTATACACAAGACAAAAAAAATGGGAAGGTGATTAAGATCACATTTGGCTTTTGTTATCTGTCCTACGCGTTTATTGCGTGTTCTCAGGTTTATGGCATCCCTCAATTAATGATATAGTACAAGAAACATTCATAACAAAACCATCATTGCTCTATACCTTTGAAGGAGGATCTTCACTTATGACGGAGGAGCAATCCTACACAACCGAAGAAATATCCAAGCTACTCAAAATATCGAAACTGACAGTTTATGACCTGATCAAAAAAGGAGACCTCGTCGCATACCGTGTAGGTAAACAAATGCGGATTGATGCTACCGATCTGGAGGCATATAAACGTCGCTCCAAGCAATTTCATTCCTCAGGTCAGCGTATCCCGACTCCTCATCAGACCTCGGCGTCAGGAACTCAGCCAGGTCAGGGTGATTTTCAGGGAACTTCCTTACAATCGACTGTACCCGTTGGTTCTCCGCATACAATTACTCCAGCGAGTTCTACCCATACAATGACCTCTGCACCACGGCATCTGGTCATAACAGGTCAGGATGTCAGTCTGGATATTCTAATGCGCCATATGGAAAAACAAACTCGGGATATTCGTCCGCTACGCTCGTTCATGGGTAGTCTGGATGGGCTTATCTCGATGTATCGCGGTGAGTCCGATCTGGTCAGCACCCATCTGCTCGACGGAGATACGGGTGAATATAACTTGCCGTATATTCGCAAAATTCTGACGGGGCGGTCCTATGTTGTGGTAAACCTGCTGTCACGTCCTGCCGGACTATATGTACAGCGTGGTAATCCGCAGAACTTACAGAATTGGACCGATCTGAGCAAGCCTGAACTGAGACTAGCTAATCGGGAGAAAGGTTCTGGCGCGAGGGTTTTGCTGGATGAGCAACTTCGGCTGCACGGAATTCCTGCTGCAAGTCTTATTGGATATGAAGCGGAAGAAACCAGTCACATGGGCGTGGCTGCCAAAGTCAGTTCAGGTGAAGCCGATGTCGGAGTTGGCATTGAGAAAGCTGCACGACTTGTGGGTCAGGTTGATTTTGTCCCGCTCACTCAGGAGCGCTATGATCTGGTCATGCTGAGGAAACAAGGTAATGAAGCCTGGACTGAATCAGTCCTGCGAATTCTCCAATCGCCGGAGTTTAGGCAGGAACTGCAATCATTCGAGGGATATGATGTATCCCGGACAGGTGAGATTTTGTACGAAGCATAGGTATACCAAATGTAGACAATAACAGCCCATGCTCAACGTGTATTACACATTACATCATGCATATACAAAACGCCTTGCAATAGCTGCAAGGCGTTTTTGGTGTTTCTTTCTATATATAAACCATATGTGGATGAATGAATTTCTTAATGTGGCAAATCAATCTCCAGGATGAATACACCATACGCGGGCATGTTGATCTCATTCTGAAGTGTTGTACCGGACAGTAACTCTTTTGCTTGCTTCTTAAGCTTGATAGCCACTTGTTGATCCGAGTAGTTCAGTAAAAATACATAAGCTTTATCCTTACCGGAACGGATACCAAGCTCAACTTCGGACGGTACCTCTACCAGGTCACCCACAGGTGAAGATAGCCCTATTTCATCCAGAATAGCATCAACGACCGGTTCATTGTAAGCCGCTCCATAATACCATACTTGCCCCTGACCTACCACACGTTTGGTCAATGCAGGACTACCTGCATAATATTCGGATGTATACTCAGCCACAACCTGTACGTCAGGATGCTCCACATGAAGAACTTCATTAAATCCGGCCGTTGACGTTCCCTCCTGAAGTCGCTCACTCGCCCCACTCCATTGCAGTTTGGCTGCTGGAATGGTTCCTTTGATTAAGGTAAAGTCCTCTACGGTTACACCACACAACTCAGCGACAGCCCCAGGGAACGGTCTCATATAACAATGCCCCCTGAGATCCTTATATCCGGTGCGCGCACCGAAAAACAGGGTTCCCCCTTGACTGACATAGGCTTGCAGAAGTTCTGCTGTCTCGTCTGTCATGATGGCCGGGTGAGCATAAATGATCACCTTATAATCGGATAACTCTTCCAGTGTTGTCGTTGGTTGCAGTGTAACCATGTCCGTCGGAATATGACGATACTGGAGCTGTTTATACCAGGAGCGTACACTCTGTTGCTGAAGCGGGCCGTGCCATTCATCCAATTCCCCGTCCCACTGGTTATCGTAATCCTGTAGGATCGCAACATCGGCTTGATATGTAGTACCTGCAATAACACGCCCGATCTCGGCAAACTCTTCCCCTACTTGCGCAACCTCGCGTACCCTTCTGTTGGGTTGATTATGGTAATCATTGATGCCATGCCAGTACATCTCAGTGCCAAATGTTGCCGTCCGCCAGCGGAAGTAGACGAGTAGATCTGTTCCATGAAGAACAGATTGATACGACCATAATCGGATCTGTCCCGGTCTTGGCGTACCCATGCCTATACTGTCAACCCAGCCTCCTGGCCCAGACTGTTGTTCCATGACGCAGAAGTTCGGTGACATGTTACGTACGTTCGACAGTTTCATGCTCCAGGCCCGATCTTGTAATGAGTTATCATCTGTCCCTGGGAAGATCGTAGCAAACTGCGGATACGAATCATAGGAGAAGAAATCCAATAGCTCCTCTGTCATTTCATGATTATCCAAATGTCCAAACGTACCGTTTGTTGTGATCCAATGTTCCGGGTCCAGTTCCCGAATGATGTCCACCTGAAGCTTGGCAAATGAAATCGTATTGGCTGATATGAATCTCTTTTCATCCAATGCCAAGTGAGGATTGGGCGATGGACTAACCATATTTCGGGTAAGGTGAACTTGAGCCCAGTCGGTATAGGTCTGACTCCAAAAAACGGTTCCCCATGCCTGGTTCAGATTCTCCAACGATTCATAACGATTCTTAAGCCATTCACGGAAGGCGACATGATCTGCCTCAGCGTAGAAAACATCCATATGACAATTGAATTCGTTATCGATCTGCCAGCCAATAAGAGCCGGATGATCTTTATAGGCAATCACCATATTGCGCACGATTTTTTCACATTGCTGTCTGAAGATTGGGCTGCTGTAGTTGGTATGACGCCGCATTCCGTGTTGATACAACACCCCGTCCTTATTTGCGTTTAATACTTCAGGATATTGGGATGTTAACCACGCTGGTGGAGTTGCAGTAGGTGTTCCCAAAATAACACTTAAACCATATTGATGCGCCAGATCCAGTGCCTTCTGGAAAAAACTAAAATCGAACTGGCCTTCTTCCGGTTCAAAGATGGACCATGCAAATTCAGCCATCCGAATAACTGTGATATTCATCTCTTTCATTCTACGGAAATCGTCCTCCCACAACGCTTCCGACCAGTGCTCAGGGTAATAACAGACCCCCATTTTTAATTCATCCATTTGGATTGATTTTGCCACCTTTAATTGCCCCCTTAACCTGCCATATTGCCTCCATTCTATTGGAACCTTCACATATAATAAATGACAAGATTATGCGACTTATAATAAAATATTGTCATTGTCCAAGATTCGAATAACAGTAGGCTGAATCGATTTCAGTTCACTACATAAAAATATTGCGTTCAAATGGAGGATACACGTGAAAGAACACCTCTTTCTCCCCAAGCCGGTTTTCCCCAGACATGTATGCTTTCCCGATTTTATTGGAGGGTACAGTGATTTTCCAAAGCATCGTGTGGATCGGGAATATCAAACGAAAGATATCAACTTGGATCATTGCTACAATCTGCACCTTGTACTTGACGGTAAAGGCTACTTGGACACTGGAACCACTTGTTATGAGCTAACGCGTGGACAGGGATTCCTCTATGGTCCCGGTCTCAGACAAACCTACTATTCAGATTTGGATGACCCTTGGAATATTCGTTGGATTCACTTTTACGGCGTTCGTCTCGAAGAGCTGTTAAATGGAAAAGGGATTGACGAGCCGTGGCTGTTTCAATGTTCCAACCTCCCGGTGATTACCAAACTGATGGATCGATTACTGGAGCTAGGCAGAGGCTATCAGGTGGAGGACGAGCACAGTGTGTCAGCTACTCTATATGAGCTTCTGACCCGATTGCAATCCGCTGCGAGCCAAATCAATGTTTCGTTAAATCACACTTCAGAGCGAATTCGTGAAGCAGGGAATTATATTCGTTCCCATAGTAACGAGCACATTACACTAGACCACGCTGCCGGGATTGCAGGATACAGTACAACATACTTTAGCCGAAAGTTCAGTCAGACGTTTGGCATCTCCTTCCCGGAATTCCTGATGGAATCCAGGTTATTACATGCGAAACAGCTGCTCGCAACAACCAACCTTTCCATTAAACAAATTACGCTGGAAACGGGATTTTCACAGTCAAGCTACTTCATCCGCTGTTTTAAAACCCAGGAAAACGTAACACCTATGCAATTTCGAATGATGCACAATCATTCGTTATAGGCACGGCACGTATTTCTTATCAAGCTGACGTAAAAGAAGACTCTGCATACAACATGCAGAGTCTTCTTCGCTCATTTTTCATATATGCTCATTTGTATCTTCTTCCTCGTCAGCCTTATATTCCAATATATCTCCAGGCTGACAATCCAGTGCTTTACAGATGGCATCGAGAGTCGATAAACGGATCGCTTTGGCTTTTCCTGTTTTTAATATGGAAATATTGGCGATCGTGATCTCAACTCTCTCGGCAAGCTCGGTAACCGTCATTTTCCGCTTTGCCAACATCACATCAATGTTGATTATAATGGCCATATATTCACCTCAGACCACTAGGTCATTTTCTGATTTGATATCAATCGCTTCCTGTAACAATCTTTGGAGCACAGCGGAAAATACTGCAATGACCAATGAAGCAAAAACAGGAACCATCCCCATAAGAATGAGGCCTGGGGCATCATCTTTCTCTGCTACAACATAAACAAATGGCAACATCACAAAATAGAGACTACTGATTACAATAGCACAATATTTTATTGTTTTTAAGGATTTCACCGACATTAGAGAGAATGCTTCATTTTTGTCGATGTAACTTAGCAGACGGAATGCCTGGTACAATGCAACGATAAACGGAATAACGGACACATACATAATAATCACTATGGGGTATAGTGCACCTGCATAATTCGGATTCACCGGATTGTTCGCTAACCAGGGTATGCCGAATATACATAAGGCAAGAATGGGAACACCAATAAGCAACACTGCCAATTTTAAAAAGAGGGTCGTACCTCGCTTCACAAAAAGCACCTCACTTGTTTTAAGTGATATGAATTTATCATATTATTTATCGTTTTACAATAAATTTTTATTGCAAAACAGATTTTATTTATTCTTTTGCCCATTAAGGAAGAAAGACCAAAAGAATAGCCCCCTCTTTGCTTCAATGTTTCTTGGACATAAAAAAAGCCCAAAGATAGCCACTGCATGTGGTTATCTTTGAACTCGCTCATGTACGCCAGAACAGTCCAGCCTCATCCCGTTCCACCTGCTCGAGAACATTCTCAAAATCGGAACAAGGTGTAATAACATCTACCGGATTCCAGCTGCTCTGTTCATCTCTGGCATACACTTTCCACTGATTTTCTTCCCAGTAAAATCGGGCAATATGCATCTTGTCCCATTGATACCGTTCCTCGGCGGGTCTTTCTTCGGTCAAGATCAATTCATTGTCATTCATCTCATATGTCAACTTCACCATCGTACGTAGTGGCGCAGGAACCTTCTCGTGAATATATCCGTTCATTACGGACTGAATTCTTCGTAACGTAAACGAGTCCAGCATGAAGATGCACATCCTTTCAGCCAAATACACCCTTGATCATTTTACCAACTGGATTTCGTTACACCAGGAATCTGTCCTTGATGAGCCAATTCACGGAATTTAATCCGAGACACCTTGAACTTACGTAGATAACCCCGCGGGCGGCCTGTCACTTCACAACGGTTCTTTAGTCTGGTCGGAGATGCATTACGCGGCAATTTCTGCAATGCTTCATAATCCCCTTTTTCCTTCAACTCCCGGCGCAGGTCCGCATATTTTGCCACGATTGCCTGACGTTGCTTCTCACGTACCACTTTAGATTTTTTAGCCATGAATGACAGCTCCTTTATCCATTGAATTTATGTTTATTTATCTATATAAATTGAACTAAAGAATATTTACACTGCACACTCCGATGACAGAACAACCTTCCGATCGCTGTTATCCCCAGATTTTTTTGATTCCTTTTACAAAGGGTAAATCCGGGGATAGCGTATGCTTCCGATGTAGCTTTCTTGCAGAAAGCTTGTAGGCGAACGCTCCGCTTCTTCAGGTTCTTTCTGTCCTCTCCGTTTTGTGTAAATGTTTATTTCAATTTATATAGATGTGCTTATACAGCGCTACTCCCAATGCAAAACATCATCTTCCGAGTTATACGACTTCCACAGGCCATGGCAGCGGATTGTCGAAATGGCCCCAGTCAGCCAGCATTTCTTCATCACTAAGCAGGCACTGGTCCAGCTCGTCTTCAATGCTCTCACGCTCCATTTCGATCCCAATCATGACAAGTTCCGTCTGACGATCTCCCCACTGGGCATCCCATTTCTCCAGAACATCCGGTTCGTTACGTAAAATCTCTTCTTTGTCCGCTTCTGGCAACGCCGCGACCCAATGTCCCGCAGGACCGAACTGAATGGATGGCCCTGCCTGACTGAGGCTTGCAGCAACGTCCCCTTCAGCCGCGAGCCATACCAAACCTTTGGCACGTACCACTTCTTCCGGCCAGTAACTCATGAACTCAGCCAGACGGGAAGGATGGAATGGCTTTCTGCGGCGATATACGAAGGAACCAATGCCATATTCCTCGGTTTCCGGTGTGTGCGACTCCTTCTCCAGTTCCTGAATCCATCCAGCGGACATGCTCACCTTCTCGAAATCAAAGCGGCCTGTATTCAGAATCTCAGACGGATTCACCTGTCCATTCTCGGTCCGAATGATCTTGGCGTTAGGCTGTAACTTGCGGATGATACCTTCGAGCTTGTTCAGCTCGGTGTCATCGACCAGATCACATTTGTTCAGCAGCAGTACATCACAGGTTTCGATCTGATCGATCAACAAGTCTACGACGTCACGGGTGTCCTCATCTCCGGTCGCCTGGTTACGATCCAGAAGACTCTGTCCTGATCCAAAATCATGCCAGAATCGATTGGCATCCACCACCGTTACCAGACAATCCAATCGGGCCAGGCGAGTCAGATCAATACCCGACTCCTCATCGGCGTATGTAAAGGTCTGTGCAACTGGAACAGGTTCACTGATTCCGGTGGATTCGATCAAAATATAGTCATACTTGCCTTCGTTCACCAGCTTCTCAATCTCTTGCATCAGATCATCCCGCAAGGTGCAGCAGATACAGCCGTTGGACAGTTCCACCAACTTCTCTTCAGTACGAGACAAGGTTGCCTCCCCCTTGACCAGCGCAGCATCAATGTTCACCTCACTCATGTCGTTGACGATTACGGCAACCTTAAGCCCCTGTCTGTTGTTCAACACATGATTCAAAACCGTCGTTTTCCCTGAACCGAGGTAACCACTCAGTACGGTTACCGGAACTTGCTTTTGTGTCATAGATCTCTACTCCTTATATGTGCAGTCTGTGTAATTCAGATCTTAATAGTAATTATTACGATTAATAATAATGACTATAATCCTGTTGGACGGTCGTTGTCAAACTATTTTTGATTCAAGCTGCAAAAAAACAAAAAAAAGGCTCATGACCGGCCCTTGCACTTTCGCATCCTGAGGATACGTTTTGGCAAGAAGTGAGTCATAAACCTCCTCTGTAAATGTTCGCAATACATGCGGGATAGGCTAGACAGCGGACTATATCAATATAAATTAGAAATTGAAGTGATCCGTGTAAATGTTCTTTAGTTCAATTTATACAGACACCACAGATGTAGCCTTATTCCCCGCTTCCATCCGTTGCCTGAACATCAACACCAGAAGCATAGCCGCAATAGAGAGCAACGTGCAGATCATAAACATGGTCGAATAAGAACTCACCTGTACAATGAATCCCATCGCAAGTCCTCCCAGAGAGAATCCGAGGTCATACGAGGACATGAAGATCCCCATGAGTACATATCTGGAATCCGCAGGCAGCACAAAAGACAGATATGTGGTTAATGTCGGGTACAACAGTGCCAGGGCAAAGCCGCTGAACACCGCGGAGAGATACACCAATGGCCCGATGATCTCCATTAAGCTGAGTAATTGGGTACCCAGTGCTGCACACAGCATTAACCCTGCCATCAGCCAGGTATTCCAGCTACCGTCGGACGGAATTTTTTTGCGCAAAATAAACCTGCACAGGATCACAACCAATCCCTGTATCGTCAGAAATACCCCTGCACTCGCCATTCCGGTGGATACCATATACAGGGGAAGAAAGGTCGCTGTCGCCCCAAAGACGCAGGACGCAAACAACATCACCACACTGCTAATCAGCAGTGGCGTACTGCGCCAGATGCCGCCGAATGAACGAAACATATCGCCCAAGGTGTACGATTTGTTCTGCACGGTACTCCGCGGCAAATCCACATTATATCCAATCAGAAGTGGCAGCGCCGCCAGTCCGATCATCAGCAGCGTAAACGCCAGATCACTGGCATTTTCCCAGATTTGTATGGCGAGGATCGGAATGACCAGAGAAGGAACCATCGTAAACAGGGTGTACATGGACAGCCCCTGTGCCCGGTCTTTGTCCTCCAGCTTTTCCACAATGCCTGCCTGCATCGTCATGGAGAAAAAGGCCGTAGCTACCCCTTGCAGGGCCCGCAACCACAGATACGTCTCCACACCAAAAACAACAAACAGCAGCAGCGTTCCCGCATGCAAAAGCAACAGCCATTGCATCACTCGAAGCGGCCCATGCTTACCCAGCAGCTGCGCTGCAAAAGGTCTCAAGAGCATACAGGTGAACATATATGCCCCCATCATCAGACCAATCTCAGCCTGATTCAATCCAGCGGCTTCGCTTCTCAGAGGCAGAATAATCGTCAAAGCTGAATTTGCCGCAAAAAATAAAAAGGCCAGCATATAAAACCGGATAAACGAAAAGGATACCGGATTTAATTTTCCATTGGATGTTGCTGTCATTGAAGCCTTCAAACGTTCGTCACCACTTTCTCTCCTGGCAGTCAACTCACAGATGTACCTGTCACGGGTCTTCGCCGTTCATAGGCAAAAACGATCATTACCGCTCCTAGGATAGCACAGATCATGTACATAAATGAATAGGAAGAGAAGTCAGCGACGGGTCCCATAATCACACCACCCAGAGAAATCCCCAGATCAGCCATCGCGATAAATAACCCGATCAGGACGTTCCGGTTCAGCTTAGGCAACACAAAAGACAAATAGGTCGTGAGCGTCGGATACAGAATGGCTTGAGCAATGCCCATGAATATAGCCCCGACATAGAAAAAGACTACGCCTCCTGTCACCGAAAAACTCACACATTGGGCAGCAACGGCCAAAAGAAACAGGGTACCCATGATAAAAGGAGAATGCCATCTCCCATCAGAAGGAATCCTTTTCCGGAGCATGATTCGAGCCAGCACAACCGTCCCGGCCTGAAGCATCAGATACACACCCGCATTCCCATTTGGTACTTGGCTCGCATACAGCGGAATAAAAGTTGTAATTGCACCAAATACAACGGAAGCCGCAAGCATCAATACACTGCATCGAAACAGAAACGGATTTTTCACCAACTGAGCAAAGGATTCCCACATACTCACGTTCTGCTCCGAAAGATTCTCAGCAGATTGCTCTTTGCTTGGTTCCATTTTGGCGGTATATCCGAAGACGCCCGTACAGACGGCAATGCCGATCAGAACCACTGTAAAATAATCCATACCACCCGTCTGCCAGATTCCTAACGCGATTACAGGCCCCACGATCCCCGGTATATAACTGAACAACGAATAATACGAAATTCCCTGTGACCGATCTTTCTCCGGAAGAGCATCAATAATGCCAATCTGCAAGGCCATGGAGAAGAACGCTGTTGATACACCTTGTAAAATACGAGCAACCAAATAACCTCCGAGTCCCGTAAAGGTATATAAAATCAGCGCAAATCCATTGATGATCAGAATCAAACGCAATATTTTGATCGGACCGTGCTTTTGAATAATCCGACCTGCCCAGGGTCTGAAAAACATGGTTGTGAACATATAAGCGCCCATGATCAGTCCAATCGTTGTACCGCTCGCGCCCAAAGACGCCCCTTGCAATGGGATGATCACGTTAAGAATGGCATTGGCACTAAAATACAGAAGAACCAGTATGTACAAGCGTAGAAAAGGCCAAGACATCGCTCCACTCACAATGGGTGTTCCCCCTAAAATGTAATTAAATGCTTCAATAATTTCTTCGCATAGTCTGACTGAACATCCTTTAGCTGCTCAATAGGAACGATCTCTTCAATCTGACCCTCTCTGAAAATGATAACCCTGTCACAGATATAAGCTGCCGCCTGTATATCATGCGTGATAAAGACATAGCTCAGCTTGTAGATTTCCTTAAGCTCTTTCAACAATTGCAGTACCTGAATCTGAACAGACACGTCCAGTGAGCTGATCGCTTCATCGAACACGATAAGTTTTGGGGCTGTCGAGATGGCCCTGGCAATGCACACTCTCTGAGCCTCCCCGCCGGATAGTTCATGCGGATATTTGGATCTATAGGAAGGGTCCAGTCCAACTTGATTCAGCAACAGATCTACCTTTTCTGAGTTGCCCTGATCCTTCCGTAGCTTCTGCTGCGCTTGCATAGGTTCCATAATGGCAGCTTCCACATTAAGAAATGGATTGATGGATGACGTATAATTTTGAAAAACGGCGCTGAGGTTACCCATCCGTACACGTCGATCCTGTACGTCTTTACCATCCAGCGAGATCGTTCCACGATCCGCCCGTTCAATGCCCAGGATCAGACGGCCCAACGTCGATTTGCCGCTTCCGCTTTCACCGATGATGCCCAGACATTCGCCATGCCGGCATTCAAAGGTAACTTGTTTCAAAACTTGTTGTCTGTGCTTGGAGAACAGTCCGCCTTGGTTATATGATTTTTCAATACCTTCCACCTTTAGCATCTATAAGTCCTCCTGCATCAACGCCTTAAAATGATTGCTCAGCTCCAATCGGGTAGAGACCAGATACTTCGTATAGGCATGCTCCGGCTCTGTCAAAACAGAATGCATGCTACCACGCTCGACGATCTTGCCGTCTTTCATGACCATCACGTCATCTGCAATCTTCTGAACGACGCCGAGATCATGGGAGATGAACATCATGGAACAGCCCATGCGTTCGCGTAATTGAATCAATTGCTCCACCACTTCATATTGGGAGATCGTATCCAGCGCCGTTGTCGGCTCATCCGCAATAATGAGATCGGGCTCAAGCACCAATGCCAGTGCAATCATGATTCGTTGCAGCATCCCACCGGACAGCTGATGTGGATATTGATTCAGAATCTCGCGCGGATGTCTGAGCATGACGCTTTCCATGGCATTGATGATTTTCCGCTCAATCTCGCGGGTATTCCAGCCAAAATGCTGCTGAAGCGTCTCCCGAATATGGACACCAATAACACAGGAGGGATCAAATGCACTCATGCCATTCTGCAAAATCATACACAGATGTTTGCCCCGCTTACGCCGCATCTCCCGTTCCGAAAGCTGGTTCAGGTCTTCGCCCTGAAATAACATTGTGCCCGATTGGCGAATCCATGGCTTGTTCAGTCGCATGATAGCCCTGCACGTAACGGACTTCCCGCTACCACTTTCCCCCACGATGGCCATACAGCTTCCCTGCTTAACTTCGAATGAACTGTTATGAATGATCACTTTACCTGTATTGGTATCCCATACTTTCAAATGTTCAACCTCGACTATATTCATAAGCCGTCTTTCTCACCTCACTTTCGTAAGACTTGTCAGACTTACCTTGAGAGGTCATCAATTTGGGGTCCAGAGCTACTTGAAGGGCATCCGATAAAAAATTAAAAGCAGACACCACCACCACAATGGCCAGGCCTGGTGCCAACATCAATTCAGGTCTGGAGAACATAACTTCCCTCGCCTCATTGAGCATCATCCCCCACTCCGCATGCGGAGCCTGGATTCCAAGCCCCAGAAAGGAAAGGCCGGAGATCTGCAACATCATCGAACACATGGAACCACTGGCAATGACAGCAATATCGGCAAAGGTAACTGGAACAATATGTTTGGTTATAATTCTCAGACTGGGTGTGCCGGAGGCTTTGGCGAATTTTACATAATCCATATCGGAGAATTGCATCACTGACGTTCGAATAACGCGGGCAAACCACGCCCATTTCATCCACACAAAGGCAATCAAAATATTCTCTAGTCCTGCACCCAAAATACCGACCACCGCCAGTGTCATCACGTATCCGGGGAAAGACAGCATAATGTCACAGACTCTCATGATCCATGCATCCACTTTCCCCTTGAAATAACCCGCGACGAATCCAACAATAGCTCCAATCAGAACAGAAAGGCTCAGCGCAACAAGAACCCATAACACACTTGGACGGATACCATAGATAAGCCGGGATAATACACATCTGCCCAGATGATCATTGCCTAATAAATAATCCCAGGATGAGGAGGCATAACGAAGCTTCATATTCACTTGTCCAGGATCATGCGGCGCAATAAGCGGAGCCAGTACGCCCGCCATAATCGCGACCATAATCACTACCAAAGAGGTCAACGCAAGCTTGTCTTTGCTCAGATTCTTCAATATTCGCATCAGAATTCCTTTCTCAAACGAGGATTCATCGCCGCATTAATGATGTCGGATAACGTGTTAAATAAGACAAAGGTTACAGCCAACATCAGAACATACGCCTGAATAATCGGAAAATCCCTGCTTAAAATGGATTTTACACTGAGCCTACCGAGTCCCGGCCAGGCAAATACATTTTCGATGACTACCGTACTGCCTAGTACAATCGGGATCGCCATGCAAAAGATGGACACAGCCACCTGTAATGAATTTCTTAGAATATGCAGAGTAACTTTCTTCTCACTCAGACCACTTGCCCGTGCATATAACACATAGTCCTCATTCATATTGCTCAGCATGGAACTTCGAACCGTTCGGAAGTAAATGCCCGTATAACTCACCGTGATTACAATCACCGGCAGAATGTAGCTTCGATACGAGTCCATGCCACTAGTAGGTAACAGGTCCAGCTTGACGGAAAAATACCAGATCATCATGGCTGCAAGCCAGTAGGATGGCATGGCGGTAAGGAAAAATGATACACCTCTGACCGATCGATCCAGCAGCTTGCCTTCTCTCATGGCACAGATCACACCCAGCAGGATGGACAGCGCAATAATGAATACCGATGAGACAAGCGTTAACTTCAATGTGTTCATAAAAGCCGGCCCCATCAATGACCATACGGGTTCACCAGATACATAAGAGTTACCAAAGTCCAACTGCACAACAGCCATGATCCAGTTCACATACTGGATCATGAACGGCTGATCGAACCCCAATGCCTTGTTCGTCTGGGCAATTAATTCCTCTGTGATCTGCGGAACTTCCTGTGCCTGTAACACCACAACCGCCGGGTCCAAGGGAGATAGATTAATCAGAACAAACGTTATAAATGAAATGATAATCAGTAAAGGGATGGTTAACAGAATCCTTTTGACGATATAACTTCCCATAGCCATCTCCGCTCTATTTAAAATTCATTTTTTCAAAAGGTAGTTCATATTGGGTCTGTTTGAATGAGATTCCATCAAGATTCTCAGGAGCGACTACGGTGACACGCCCGTTGGTAATCGGGATGAAGACTGCTTCATCATGGACGATCTTCATAATGTCAGCATACAGGGATTGGCGTGAAGCCTCATCCGTGGAGACCATAACCGCATCGATTTTCTGATATAGTTCATCTGCTTCGGCAATTCCGCTTGTCGTATGTTTGTATGCTGAATCAGACGTAAATGCAGCAATGGTACTCTGTGGATCATAGGCCAGCCCCCAGGTTTGATTAAAGAGCAGGTCATATTCCCCGGTGGCTCTCCGATTCGCAATGGAAGTGGACTCTTCGCCCAAGATTTCAAGCTGAATTCCCAATTCTTTCATGGAGTACTGGATCAATTCGGCCTGTATTTTCTGTGAAGACGAGTTGCTGTCATAGTATAATTTCATGGCTAAAGGCTGACCGTTCTTCGTTCTCACCCCTCCACCATCTGCCAATGTCCAGCCAGCTTGGTCCAGAAGATTTTTAGCCAATTCCGGATCATACTCCCGTTTCTTCAGGTCTACCTTGGCGTAATTGACATTGGCTGAAAATAGCGTGTCCGCTACAGTCTGCGTTCCGTTGAAAATATCTTTACTGATCGTTTCCCGATCAATGCCCACCCATAACGCTTCCCGCACTGCCGTTTCCTGAACCGGACTATTCTGGCGACTGCTATTGGCTACGATCATATTCGTATTCATTGCTTCACTTCGGACCACTTGATAACCACTAGATTCAGCCAATTGATCCATGGCTTCGACATCGATACTATCTGCTCCCCGGTCATCGGTGAACACAAAGTTGATCTCTCCCTTTTGTAGTGCCAGGAATGTCGTTTCACCTGCGGGAAGAACCTTGGATGTGATTTTCTTGATTGCAGGTGCACCACCCCAATAGTCTTCATTGGCTTCAAACGTGGCATTCTCTTCGACTTTATGAGCAGTAAGCTTGTATGGTCCTGTGCCGTGGAAACCACTTACTCCGTCTTTGGTTCCACCATCCTTGAAATCCTTGGGTGATATGAAGACGTAAGGTCTTGTCATTGACAATTCCACCAGTGCCGGATAATAGGCTTCCGACAGCGTCAGCTCCACCGTATGCTCATCGATTACCTTTACACTCGTGATTTTGGTAGACAGCTTGATCCAAGCATGTTTTTCGGCATTTGCCTGTACTGCATCGATATTTTGTTTAACCGCCTCTGCGTTGAACGGCTCCCCATCATGGAATTTCACATCTTGTCGCAGATGAAAGGTATAAGTCTTGCCATCCTCGGAAATATCCCATGATTCAGCCAGCAATGGCTTGATTCCGTCAGGGGTGTTTTCCACCAGAGACTCATATACCATCCCTTGCGCAGGCATGGAGCCTGTATACAGATGAGGGTTCATATCATTAATATCTTTGGCAGAAGCATAGATAAGTTCCGTTTGTACTTGGCTATTGGCAGGCTCCGTTTGTGCGCTCTCTTTCTCTTTTGGGCTCTGTCCGCATCCGGCGAGCAGCGCAATGGCAGACACCAGCAATAGTATGGATGTAAAAGTAAGACCCTTTTTCACAACATTTCCTCCTGATGATTAAGTTACAAGCAGACCTTGTAGGTTACATCGGACCACTCCGATTGCAGTACCATCTTCCGATCGCTGTTATCCCCAGATTTTTTTTGATTCTCTTTTCCATAGAGAAAATCTGGGGATAAAGGCGACCGCTTCGCTTCTTCAGATTGGTTCTACACTCTCCGTTATGATGTAAACATCAGGTTCAACTTGATTAATTTGAGATGTAATTAAACCTTGTTACTTACAAGTCCGGTGCAGATCATGCGAATATCCTCGTCAAAGGATTGGATTACAAAGGCATTGGACAAGCGCTGGTCCGGGTGTGCGTCAACCACTTCCTGAATTTTCGCCTCATACCTGGCGATAAATTGATCAATGGTTGGACAGCTCACATCGAGGTGTCTGGCTATGCCCTGAATGATTTTGATGCGGTAGTAATCTTCCTTGGGCATACGAGGAATGTCCAATTCCCCTTCGCGGTTCATAAACGTTTTACGGAATGGGACTGCTGAAAAGTCGAAATATTTCCCTCCCGAATCGGGTTCCGAGAATGGATCAATCAATAATGAGGTGTACCGTATGTATAATAAATACTCTTGATGAATGACCTGCAGCTGATTGAAATTCTCGATATCCTGGCGTGATATACTCTCTAATCGAACCGGATAGTTGTCATCCGTCATGAACTGAAGCAGGTTGACTCCCTGAATATCAAGTCGGTCCGTAATATTCATAATCTCCTGCCACTGTGCCCGCATTTCCCGTATCAAAACTTGTGTAATCGGACCTTCAGGATACATCTTGTATACGTACTTCTGAATATCCGAATCTCCAAAGATGGCTTCTAATGAAAAGTCATTCATGAACAAGGGTGGATGCACGTACAACGAGATATTTCTCGTTTCCGCCTCCAGTGGGGATCGCATCACTTCCAGCACAATACCCAAACGATCATACACTTGGCGTAGCTTGCTGACCTGTTCAGACGGGTAACGAGTGGAACCGATATAGACCTTTTTCTTAACCCCTGTTGTAATCACATGATTGGACGGATGTTCGTGCATCCAACGGGTATCTCCAAGGTAGGTGGAGAAGCTGATCACTTCCGGCTCTGCATTCCGCTCTCTCATGTAATGGGTCACGAGTCGATTCGACCCAAACGTTGGAGAAATCAAAATGATACATTTCAGTTGTTTAATGAATTCATTTTTCATTTGTTCCAATACATCGATATAAGCATCGGTGGTAACCGCCAAAATGAGTGTATCCCATTCACCCTCAATGGTGTCATATCCCTTGAACACATGATCAACGTAACACTCACCTGCGAGCGATTGATGTTTCTCATTTTGAATGCTGACCTGAATACGTTGATTGTTCTCTTCAAGGGCTGAGAATACGGATGCTGAACGAACCGATTGTCTCCCCGCAATGCCTATACTGCAGTTGAGATGATCTTTGAGCGTTGCCGCAAGCTGAATGGATGCAGGTCCGGTTCCGAGTATCAGAATTCGCTGAAGATTACTCATATATGCCTCCTATATTCAAAGTTCAATCTGGACTCCATCGGGATTGACTTGGATGGTTATGCTTTTTGATACAACGCAATATCGAACACATCATCCGGGCGCAGGATCGTATCCACCAGCTTCCACTTGTTGCTGTCCGTCTCTCTCATGGGATAATTGAACAAGGACTTCAACTGATCACCGTATCTCATGGCTACAACCACCTGCGCATTCGTCAGGGCATGCAGTTGATCAAGCAGCTCATATTTAGGGGCCACCGTAGAGCTGAAAATGATATGGGTTGCTTCCCTGGTATAATCCAGATCCTCCAGCAATGTTGACTCCAAACGAATCTTCAAACCCGTACCCAGTGTATCCACCACTTTTCGCCCGAGTGTAATGGACTCTTCATCAATATCGATCCCGACAACCTGTGCACCTGTTCGCTTGGCAATGAGTAATGGTGTCATGGGGAATGAACCGGAGCCTACCAGCAATACGTTGGAATCGGAGGTGACATGGAAACTACCAAATTCTTTATCGATACACTCTTCTATATTTTTGAAATAATCGGCAATCTGCACATCCCCGTTCTCTAACTTCAATGCACGATATTTCTCCATGATCGCCACACACTGGGCGGATTTATTTCTTAACTGCCATACAAGCGAATCCAGTTCTTCCAACTCCGAATGCTCCAACTGTTCCCAGGCTGCCTTATTGTTCTGATCAGTCACAAAGCGGGAGTAGTCATTGATCACAGCCTCAAGCTCTGCACTATGCTGAATCGTATGATCATACTTGTTCGCAAGCTTATCGAATTTCTCTGCAAATTCACTCAAACATGTCTGAAAATGGACCAATGTGATCATTTCTTTTCCCCCTATACGTTGTCTCGATCATGTATCATGTCCCTCATGCGTTTACAACGCTCCATTCTGCTGGAGCATCTATGAAGGCTTTGCCCTGAGCCACGATGCCAACAGATCCCTCAATCGTAATGCTCCCAAGTTCTGCGCCATCCCACTCGGCCACCACTTTGATTGCACCACCGGGCTGCTTGATGTACTGAGTAATTCCTCTCTGCTGGCTCCATGCGAGATACGCTCCTACGGAGGCCGTACCCGAACCACACCCTCTTTCCCAGATCAGACTGTCCAGCTCCGGAACATAGATGAGTGGGGCCATTTCTTCCAAGTGTGATTGATATAACAAGATACCAATCAGCTTATCCCCCAGGGTTAGTCCCAGTAATCTTGCAAGGGTCTGTGCCCTCTTCTTCATCGTATCGTCGAAGTCATCAACTTCGATCACGATATGGATGAACTCAGCGTACCGGATGATCACCATATCGAGTTCGATGCCTTCGTATCGGATTGTTCGTTGTTCGATCTGCTTCGGAATCGGCATGCTTACCTGGCAGTCGTATTCGTTCTGCTGTTTCTTCACATGGCACATGATCAATTGGTCAGTTCCGGAAACCTCCAACATGATATCCATAGATTCCTGATGTGCCAGTCCTGCTTCAGATGCGAGGTGTGCTGCAAGTGCCATACAGGCATTGCCACAGAACTCTCCTCCGGCCATTTCCAGATGAGAAGCAGCTTCCGGTCTCCTCGTTGGTTCAATGAATCCCACTTGCTCAGCGTAAACGTTGTCATACGACATTAGGCGGGTAGCAATATGACTGTATTGCTCGGCTGCATGATCTGTTTTAACCAGAATCGTCATGTTTTGGGTGGGACTGAACTTGATAAAATCGATCTCCTGTTTCATCGCAGCGACTACTCCTGTTCTCCTTTTTTATCTAATAGTAATTATTACGATTAAACGTCGAGAAAAATATAGCACATCTTTTTGGGAAGCGTCAACAAATATTTCCATTAAAAAAATAAAATTTAACAATACCTTTAGCTGCTCTTCCTGTAAGAAAACTCAAACAGAGCTGACGCTTCTGCGCCAGCCCTAGCCATAATTACACCGTCTGATAAGATTCAACAAATACGAAAAACGGTTGCCGCAGAACGGAACCGTTTCGATCTGGATATGATCCAGGGATAAACTGCGTCCCTCACTCCTGATGTGCTTGCACATTGTGCAATGCCCGTTCAGCCAGTGCTGCCAGAAGATGTGCTCCCAGCGGCAGAGCCCGTTCATCCATATCAAAGCCAGGGTGATGCCACTCATGCGGGCCAGAGGTGCCCAGGAAGAGGAACAGGCCCGGAACTTCTTTTTGATAAAAAGAGAAGTCCTCACCTGCTGGAGAAGGTAGCGGTCTAACACTATTCAATCCAATCTCACTTGCAACTTGCTCCGCCGCAGATGCGAGAGACTCATCGTTGACCACGGCAGGTGGTCCCTGAATCCAGCGAACCGTAGCCCGTGTGCCATAAGCTGCTGCCACACCGGCGACTACCTGATTGAAACGCTCGCGAATCCGTGCACGCACTTTCTCATCAAAGGTACGCACTGTGCCATCGAGTATCGCTTCATCCGGAATGACGTTCCAGGCTGTGCCGCTGTGGAGCTTGGTGACACTGATTACAGCACTCTCCTGTGCTCCCACATTGCGACTCACAATGGCCTGTAATGCCGTAACAATATGTGCGGCAACCACGATTGGATCAATGCCGGCTTCAGGCACGGCTGCATGGGTGCCTACACCTTCCACTTTGACAACAAAACCGTCTGCTGCTGCCATCAATGCGCCTTCCCGAATGCCCACCGTACCTACCTGGAGATCAGGTTTGTTATGTAACCCGAATACCGCCCGAACATCGGATAATGCGCCAGTCTGGATCACTTGCCGAGCACCCGTTGCTTTTTCCTCCGATGGCTGGAATATCAACCGTACTTTTCCCGGTAGAATGGACTCGCGCTGTTTCAGTAATCGTGCAGCACCAATCAGAATTGCCGTGTGCACGTCATGTCCGCAAGCGTGCATCTTTCCATCTACTTGGGAGGCAAATTCCAGCTTTGTCTCTTCCTGAATGGGCAGCGCATCAATGTCCGCTCTTAAGGCAACAACAGGACCGTCCCCTTGACCCACTTCAGCGACAAGCCCTGTCCGCAGCACATATTCGTCTGCAATACGAACGCCTTCCTCTTCCAGCCAACCGCGAATGGCAACTGTCGTCTCCTTTTCCTCGCCGGACAATTCCGGGTTACGATGCAAATGTCGTCGAATGGTGATTAAACGTTCCGCGAATTCTTCCGCCCGTTCACCGTCCAGTTCATGCTCGGGGCCCTGTACTTGTTGCTCAGAATGCTGCTTGGGCTGTTCCAGATCACTTTTCATCACATGGCCTCCCATTCGTATATATTCACTGCTATTTTCACTGCCTACTTCTATCCGATTGCTGCTTCTTCCTTGGATTCCAGTGCAAATTCACTGAGTCCCTGCTCTGCCAAAATTTCACGCAACAATTCGAATGAACGAATTCGCTTGGTAAAGTCCCGTGTAGCTGTAGTCACAATGAACTCTTCCACAGCAAACTCCTGCTGGAACTTCAGCAGCGCCTGACCTACACTTTCCTTCGTACCCCGGGTCACACTTGGCTCCAAAATCTCGATCCGATAGGTTTCGTTTGATTGACGTCCGAATTCTTCCGCCTGTTCCACAGAACCAACCGTCAGCACCTTCCCACTCTCCAGATGGATCTTCACCAGCATATGCTCGCTCGCAAGTCCTTCCGCTTCTTCCTCACTTTCGGCCACAATTAACGATATGGCTAGTGCAGCATAAGGCTCTCGTCCCTGGGAACGATCGAATTGTTCACGATATACACGGATCGCTTCAAGCGCTACCCCTATATTACTGTTAATGAACAGCGAAAAGACATATGGGAGTCCCAGTTCCGCAGCCATGCCCGCACTATCAACACTTGCTCCAAGTACGTACAGCTCCGCTGGAATGTCGGACACAGGCGAAGCGCTGAGACCTGCAAGTGGATGCGACTGATCTTCAAGCGGCTCATTGTGGATGTATCGTTTCACCTGAACGATTTTCTCTTGAAGAGATGCGGCTTCCTGAATACCTTCCTGCAACGCCTGTGTCGAACGTGGTAACCCGCCTGGTGCACGGCCGATTCCCAGGTCAACTCTTCCTGGTCCGAGCGCTGCGAGTATATTGAAATTCTCGGCGACTTTGTATGGACTGTAATGCTGGAGCATTACTCCGCCGGACCCCAGCCGAATCCGCTTTGTATGCGCAAGCAAGTGGGAGATGAGTACCTCTGGGGAGGAACCTGCAACATGCCCTGAATCATGGTGCTCCGATACCCAGAACCGATGGAATCCCAGCTGCTCTGCCCGTTGTGCCAGCTCAATCGTATGTCGAAAAGCATCCACTGCCGTTTCCCCTTCATAGATCGGGGTCTGATCCAAAATGCCAACACGAATACTCATATCCTTCTCCTCCTTGATTGTGCTGAACCACTATTCTTGAATCACTATTAAGTTGAACTGGAGATGTTACACTTTATCACTCCGATTGCAGTACCATCTTCCGATCACTCTTATCCCCAGATTTTCTTTACTCCCTTGGTTCAAGGGAAAAATCTGTTGATAAATGCGCACGCTTCGCTTCTTCAGATTGGTTCTGCACTCTCCGTTTTGGTGTAAAAGTCAGATTCATCGTTAGACGCTCTATAACTTTCGCAGCAGTTCCCCGAAGGGCTCTGCCAATGGCGAATATTCTTCTTTTAACGTGACGACGCTGATCTGCAACGATACACCAGCCACCTCATGTACCTGAATGGGGAACAACTCCTGATTCTGCACTTCCTTCTTCACCGTGAGTCCCGGGAGAAAGGCAATGCCTGCCCCTTGCATAACCAGTTTCTTCGCCGTCTCCGAATTATCGACATGATATGTAATATTCGGCGGATGTTCCAGCGAGTCGAAAGCCCGGTGAATGCGAAGCCAGTCCAGTGAACCACATTCGAAAAAGACCAGTTGCTCATTCCGGATGGCTTCCATGCTGACATGCCCGCTCTCAATGAATGGATGCCCTTTGTACACATAGAGCTGGATCGGATCTTCATAAAAAGCAACTGTACGGATCGCAGGATGCATGACCTTGCGCACAAAAGCAAGATCGATCTCCTGACCAAGCAGTTTGGCAATCAGCTGATCCGTCGTTGCTGTCGTCAATTTGATATTAATTTCGGGGTAAGCTTCCTTGATCTTGGGTAGAAAATCGGGAATGACATAGTTGGATACCGATACTGTACTACCAAGCCGAAGAGCATCCGGTGTTGTCCGGCGCTGCTGAATCTTCTGCTTGCCCTTCTGAATCACTTGCAGCACTTGCTGCGCATACGGCAGGAATTTCCGACCTTCTTCTGTCAGCACGATTTGTTTGCCAAGCCGATCAAACAACTTGCAGCCCAGCTCCCTTTCCAGTGACTGAATGCGAGCTGTGACCGAAGGTTGGGACAAGAAGAGTACTTCGGCAGCCTTATTGAAGCTTCCATAATGATTGATATATACAAATGCTTCAATATTCTCGATATTCATGAGCGCCTCCGTATCCACGTCCGCAGACGTTTGATCTTATATTGATTTATCCAATAAATTTACTTGGTTTTACGATATCGTAATCCCATCCTTTTCCAGTGTCAATAACAATTCATCCAGCGACCGATCCAGACGTGTAGTAATATCCGCCGAGAGCACAAATTTCCCATCATCCAGTCGTTCGATTCCCTGATCCACAGCATACACGCCACCCAAGATATGTCTTCCACCAAGGGCTGCCAGAACAGGCTTCAATGCATAATCAATGGCGAGCAGATGAGCAATAGAGCCACCGATAACGAGTGGGAGTATCAACTTGCCCCGTAACCCTTCTTGCGGAATCAGATCCAGGAACAGCTTGAGTACTCCCGAGAATGATGCCTTGTATACCGGTGTAGCCACAATAACTGCATCCGCCGCTTCCACGACAGCAAGTGCATCACGAATGAATGAGCTGTCAAACCGGGCTTGCACCAGATCCTCAGCGGGTAGATCCACAACATGAATGACTTCAACGGTGATGCCTGCCTCCGTTAATTTTTGGTTGCTGTAATCCGTCAGACCTGTCAAACGCGAACGCTTGGAAGGTGATCCGGCAATAATGACAACATGTGACATGAATTTCTCCTCCTCAAGCGTAAACGGCTGTCGCTGTCCTCTGGTGGCACAGCTACCGTTTCGCAGTGAAATATAAAAATGGATAGGGTGAAACTTATAAATTCTTATATTTTGGAATAGCGGTCAAGCCGCTCCTTTTACTTTGGGGTCCAGCCGATCGCGAATATCGTCTCCAATCAGATTAACCGCCAGTACAAACAACGTGATCGCCAGACCCGGGAACGTACAGATCCACCAGGCAACCGTCAGATACCCTCTACCTTGCGAGAGCAATGAGCCCCAATCCGGTATTTCCTTCAACACCCCTAGTCCCAGAAAACTGAGTCCGGAGCCCGTTAGAATTGATGTCCCTACGCCCAGCGTAGCCATGACCAGCAGGGGTGACAACGAATGTGGCAGTACATGTTTCCAGAAAATACGTGCATTGGAACCGCCCAGTGAACGTGTCGCTGTAATGAAAGGAAGACCTTTAACTGATATGACCTGCCCACGCATCACCCGTGCGTAGCCCGGAATGGAGGAAACCGCAACAGCCAGTGCAATGTTCATCAGTCCTGGCCCGAGAGCAGCTGCTACAGACAATGCAAGGAGCACGCCGGGTACAGCCATCAGAATATCGACAGCCCGCATCGTGATGGTATCAACAAATCCTCCGGCATATCCGGAGATAATACCCAGAGCACTACCGACAATACCGCCCACAAGAACGGAAGTAAATCCAATGAGCAGCGAATCCCTGCTTCCATGCACAACCACACTGAAGATATCCCTACCGAAATAGTCCGTCCCGAACAGATGCGCAGCAGAAGGAGCCTGCAGAATGGCATCCGTCATCATCTGAGTTGGATCATAGGGCGCAATCCAGCCGGGTACAATCGCACATGCCACAGTAAACACCACCACCAGCAATGCTGCATAAAAGAATAATCGGGATACCGCGAATGAGACGCGATAGCGCCAAGGGCGGCGATTCCACAGACGGATACGTCCTACACTGCCGGCCCATGCTTTTTTGTCACCAGCCAAAGGTTTCATGCTCATGAGCAACAACTCCTCCTTTCATAACTCCGCGTCAGGACACATCTGACTGTTCTATCCATGATCATGTGCGGACTGCACGCCGAACCCGGGGATCAATGTACGAATACGAGATATCCACCAGCAGGTTCAAGACCACATAGATAATGGATGTAAAGAAGACAACCCCTTGCACCACTGGCAAATCCTTGGCCATTAGCGCATCCGCAATAATTCGGCCGATTCCTTGTCTGGAGAAGACAGTTTCCACCACAACGGTGCCCGCAAGCAGATCACCGATCAGCATGCCGATTACCGTTACAGCAGGAATAAGCGCATTACGCAGTGCATGACCATACATGATGGCACGCTCCGAAAGTCCTTTGGCCCGTAATGCCACAATAAACGGTTCATTGATCACTTCCAGCATGCTGTTCCGCACCATCCGAACGATAAATCCTGCACCCACGAGACCCAGCGTAGCCGCCGGAAGAACCAGTGAGCTGAATCCGTCGGACCCCATGGCCGGGAACCAGCCAAGCTGTACCGAGAATAACAGGATGAGCAGAATCCCCGTCCAGAAGGTTGGCATGGAAATGCCAAACAGTCCAACGAGCCGGGCGACGAAATCAATCACGCCATTGCGATGAATCGCAGACAATACACCAAGTGTTATTCCAATCGTGATGGCAATGATTGAGCTGAGTGCGGTCAAAGCCAGCGTAGCCGGAAAATGTTCCAGGATTTTGGGCAGAACCGGATCGGAATTGATCATTGATTTACCAAAATCCCCACGCAGCATATCACCGAAATAGTTCGCAAACTGGATGTAAAACGGCTGATCCAGTCCAAGCTGGACCCGCAGATTCTCGATCATCTCCGGGGTAGCCGAGGACGGGTCCAGCATGAGCAGAACCGGATCACCCGGCAGAAGATACATGATGCAGTACACCAGCACCGAAGCTCCGAAAATAACCAGAAGCGATGTTGCAAGTCGTGACAGTATCGTTTGAACCATACCGGGATATCTCCTTCCTGAATCTGGATTGGCCGTTCATGTTAGGGCTGAATGCGGACGTCGTTAAAGAGTGGATACCCCAGCGAATCGAACTTGATGCCTTCGACCTTTTTGGATGCTGCGACCGTATACGGAAATACATAGATTGGCAAGATTACCGCTTGCTCAATCAGGTATTGTTGGATCTGATTATAGATCTCCACACGTTTATCAGGATCCGTCTCGACCGCTCCCTGCTCTAACAGTTCATCGATCTTTGGATCAGACAAACCGGACAATGTCGGACGCTCGCCCTCTGCACTCGTATGGTAGAAAGCATACAAGGCATTCGGATCGGAATTGACCTGACTGTTGCCATAGAGATCATAATCCCAGTTCTGATAGATGACTGTTGCGATATCTTTTGTAATCTCGACTTCAACGGCAATGCCAACCTGTTTCAACTGTTGCTGGATAATGGCAGCAATGTCATTGCGTTTCTCCCGATTGGGCGAACCATCAACATACCGAAGGGTCAGCTTCTGCCCGTCTTTGGCACGAATACCATCAGCACCTTTCACCCAGCCTTGTTCGTCCAGCAGCTGATTGGCTTTGTTAATGTCCGGGTTGATGCTTCCTTCCAGCGATGCATTATAACCCAGGATTCCAGGAGACAGTGCGGACCACGCACGTTCGTAGTTGCCCAGATACAATGTTTTGACAATCGATTCCACATCTACGGCGGATTGTACCGCCTGCCTTACTTTCACATCATCCCAAGGCGCTTTGCGCAGATTGAAAAAGAGTGTGTATGGCAGTCCAACTGTGTTGGCCTGCAACAGTTGCTGGTTCGGATCGTTTTTTAATGCAGCGATATTCTGCGGTGGAACCGTCTCGGCAGCGAGTACCTGACTACTCTGTACACTTCCGATTCGCGTCGCTTCTTCCGGTACAATTTTGAATGTGATCGTATCCACATGGGGCGCGCCTTTATTTTCAACCGTCTCAGGTCCCCAGTTGTAATCCTTGTTTTTGGCAACGACGATATCCGCATTTTCATCCCATTTCACAAAGGTATACGGACCTGTTCCCACCGGATTTTTACCCAGCTGATCGCCATATTTTTGGGCAGCCGTAGGGGATACGATCCCCAGCAGCGCCTGGCTCAAATTGCCGAGAAAGGCTTGCGATGGTGATTCCAGATTTACCTTGATCGTATATTCATCAATGACTTCGGAGGAGCTATAGGGTCTAATCAGGGCCAGAGAATTGGCAGCTTTGGTGGCTGGGTCGATCACCCGGTCCAGATTGTATTTCACGGCTTCCGCATTAAACGGTGTACCATCATGGAACTTCACACCTTCACGCAGCTTGAATGTATAACTCTTGCCGTCCTCAGATACGCTCCATTCCGTGGCAAGCCAAGGTTTGATGGAACCATCAGGCAGCTGCACGACCAGATTGTCGTAGATCGTCCGGATGGCGCGTACCGTTACGGCAAGCCCACTACGATGAGGGTCAAGCGTATCCGGTGAAGTCGCGAGTGCAAAAGTCAGGTTGCCTCCTTCAGCTTGCCCGGCCTGATTCCCGCCCGAAGCCTGTGCTGCAACGTTCGTGCTGCCTCCCGCCGCTCCGCAACCGGATAATACCATCACCAATACTGCTGCCAATGCCATATATTTCATCCATGAGATAGACCTGTTCATATCGCTTCCCCCTCTGTGTATACAGGTGTCATTTAATTGATGTTTATACCAATACTCTATATATCCTATGAATTAAGTCGGTTTTAAAGCAGTACAAAACGTAGTAATTGATTTCATTACCGGTTGGAGAAAACAGCCAGACAACATCAGATGCTCGTTCGCTCCCTATCCGTTATGCCAAATCAGATACAACTTGCTTCTTCGCAGCCGTATAACGGTTAACCGGAATCTGTACCCCAAGGTTACCTCGCAATGTATCGTGTTCATAGTCCGTACGATACAGGCCGCGTTCTTGCAGAATCGGCACAACGAGTTCCACAAAATCAGACAATCCACTTGGCAGTTCCGAAGCAATAATGAAACCATCCGCTGCTTCCGTCTCAAACCATTCCTGAATCTTGTCAGCGACCTGCTCCGGTGTGCCCAGGAATTTGCTGCGCGGTGTTGCTGCCCGCAGAGCCACTTCACGCAAGGTCAATCCCTGCTCTTTGGCATCCTTCTTGATCTTGTCGGTTCCACTGCGGAAACTGTTGCTTCCAATGCCATTCAGCTCCGGGAACGGTTCATCCAGCGGATATTGGGAGAAATCATGGTGTTCGAAGAAACGTCCCAGATAATCCAGCGCTTTATCAATGGTAACCAGGCTCGCGATCTCCTGATATTTCTGTTCAGCTTCCTCTTCGGTTTGCCCAACAATGGGATTGATACCTGGCAGAATAACAATATCCTGTGCAGAACGTCCATAGGAAGCCGCCCGTGATTTGACATCCTTATAGAATGCCTGTGCATCTTCAATTGTATCGTGTCCAGTAAAGACAGCATCCGCTTCTTGCGCTGCCAGCGTTTTGCCATCTTCCGATGAACCTGCCTGGAAAATCACCGGCTGTCCTTGCCGTGAACGGGCAATATTGAGCGGACCTTGTACGGAGAAAAACTCTCCTTCATGATTAAGCGTGTGCAGCTTGGATGGATCGAAGAATACACCGCTCTCTTTGTCTCTTACAAAGGCATCATCTTCCCAAGAGTCCCACAACCCTTTGGTTACCTGTAAATATTCCGCGGCAATGCGATAACGTTCCGGATGCGAAGGGTGACTGCTCTTGCTATAGTTCTTTGCTGTACCTTCCAGCGGAGAAGTCACGACGTTCCAGCCTGCACGGCCATCACTGATCTGATCGAGGGAACCGAACTGTCTGGCTACGGTGAACGGATCACTATAGGATGTCGAGAGGGTGCCCACCAGTCCAATGCGTGAAGTAACGGCAGCCAAAGCGGAGAGGATACTGATTGGTTCGAAGCGATTCAGGAAATGGGGAATGGATTTCTCGGTAATATACAGACCGTCTGCGATAAAGACCAGATCGAACTTGCCTTCCTCCGCTTTCAGTGCCTGACGTTTGTAGAATCCAAAGTTAACGCTGGCATCCGACAGAACCTCCGGGTGTCTCCATGTGGTGTTGCTTCCTCCAACCCCATGAATAATGGCTCCAAATTTCAAACTGCGTTTCGCTGTCATATGCACTCCGCCTTCCTTGGATTAGAATCTTCAAAAGAATGATCAAGGGCCAACTGAACTGATTAAGTATGCGAAATAACTTAAAAGTTAACTATTCCTATGAGTTTGGTTTGTTTTAATTTCACAAATCTTATCACTGCCCCGTTAAAGGGTCAACAGCGTGACTAATAGATTTTTTCTATATGAACATTGAAGATGTAAATAAGACCATTTACATCCCAAGTAAGCCATAACTTATGAACGTTCCAGCTGCTGTACAATTGCGATCTTGCATCATGCAGCAGCCGGAACGGCTTGCTCCAAAGGTATATATCAACTCCCGTTAGACTGCTGCCGCTTCGTCCGCTCGTGCCAGAAGTTCCGCCAGCTTCTCCAGATCAGGTTCCAGCAAGGCTTCAAACTTGCCATCCCCTCCCACTTCAATGACAGGTACATGCCGAATGCCATATTTTGCTTCAAGCACATCACGCAGCACGTCATTACCCTGCACTTCAATGTTCTCAAAAGGCTGGTTTTGCTCTGTCAGAAATGCTTTCACTTCCCCGCAGAAATGACAGCCTGTTTTGCTCCACAGCACGACTTTTTTGGTTGATGATGACATCGACATACCTCCTGATTAGTTTTAAGATCAAGATCTGGGCGATTGAATATGAACGCCCTAGACCTTCAATTCCCATCTGTTAAATAAGAATTATGGCTCTAAATGTACTCCCGTGCCCTTCCTGCGTCAATGGATCTGCTAATAGAATAAACCTATAACCAAATAGAAAGATTAAATTATAAATTTGAAAGATGGTTTATTTTACAGGAATGAATCACTATTGGCCCCTCTTAACCTGTTTAAAAGCTTGTTTTGCTAAATCAGTGTAGAACTCGATCTGATCCGGACTTCGATCTATAGCCCACCTCAGGGTATCAAAAGCTTTCAATAACAACACACGGCTCGCTTGATTCAGTTCGCGCTCTTGCTCTTGTGTGCCTGTCCCATATCCTTCTAAAAACGCTTTCAATTCTTCCTTGTCAGGACCTTCACCCCGTAGCTGGCATTGCATGAGTTGAATGATATCGCCATACGGCACGACGGTGACCTCCGCATTCCCCCAGTCCAGAAGGGTAATCTCACCCATTGAACTTACGATTGTATTCTTCAAGGAGAGATCGCCATGGCATAAACCAAAGCTGAACTTTTGCAATTTCAATTGTTCGAACCACTGCCTTACGAGCTGTGATTCCTTCATCGTAATGACACCAAGCTCAATCAATGGATCTTGCTCCGTGAGACTATTGATATTGTATTGCACATATCCTTGCCAACTGCCATCTGATCCTGCATGAGGGGGAGAGTAAAATTGGTTTTGTACGGGATCATGCATTTCCCTTCCGAAACCTGCCACCGGGATGGATTGCATACGTTGTGTGTACTCACCGAGTTTCCTCCAAATCACAGACGTGGGCACTGTCGTGTCCAACCCGTTATCCCCTTCCACATACGTTTGAATCATATAGGCATGTTCAGCGTTGACCCCAACGGACAATGTCTCTGGCCCAGGAATACTGGCACTCGCCGCTTGTTCGATGCACCATTTTTCTTTCACAAAGGTAGAATATGTATCTGGATCGTTCATGCGTACAACCACTTTATGACTTGCCGTCTCCACCAGGCAGACCTGATTAACAAAACCTTTACCGATGATATGATGTGAGCATGTTACTTTTTCCAGCAAAAAATCACTGGCAATCTGTTCGGCTTGTCTGACTATAGAATTCTTCATCCCGCATCCTCCCTATCCCTATATCATGATCCCAAGTTACGCTTGATGATAACTGCGTTGGTCATATTGTAAAAAGAATTCGTTGATCTTTCAATTATTCGGATGCGGAATGAATCAGAGCGATTCCACAGGGTACCGCTACATTTTCCATTCCGCATCATGCTGCTGATTCGCATAACTAGATTGCCTGACATTACAGATCTGGGTTCAAGAGCTGAGGTGGGGCGATAATGGGCCAGCCTTCTTCCATCGCATTCAGTTGGTCCGCAGACACGCTGACAATATGCCCGGAATGTACACCCCAGCGTTCTGCGGCATAGACCGATACAAATCGTCTCCGCTTGTCTCCGCTGATCTGATATCGAATCTCGGGTGCATCCACTGCGGCAACAATACTTCCTTCTGCCCATCCATTGTGAGAACCATGAACCGCTGTCGTATGCACCTGTTGTGATTCCCTCGGCCATTTTTGCACGTCCCCCGCTGATATCAGTGCTTCTCCGGCAGGAATGGCGAGCAGATCCGGCTTGGCAACCTGAACAGGAGATATTCCACGCGGTACAGGGATGTTCAGCTTACGCCGCCGACCGCCAGTTAGAGTATAGACATCTCCTTTGGCATCGGACAGGAACGAACCTTCCGGGTAGAAGTCATAACTGTGTCTGAACTGTAATGCTGGATCTTGGCTGCCCTGCGTTGAGATTCGCTGACGCGGATCCATTGGGGTTGTGTCACCATCCTCTTGTTGACCGGATGGGGTACCAGAGGTTTGTTCTCTAGCCAAGCGAGAGGTTTCGGCAACCAGCGCATGAGGATCTCCCCACTTTTGGCTATAAAACTGCTCGTTATCCTTATTCACTACAGCAAAGTCTTGCTCACCCAAGGCTTTCATACTGACACTTCCGAAGTGGTGGATAAAAGCATCCCCGGCTACCGCAAGCTGGTATCCTGCCAGCTTCACCCGGATGATCCAGTCATCATCTTCGAAATTGCCCACCGTGTACCCTTCGTCCAGATAACCTACCCGTTCCAGCAGCTCCCGTGAGAACAGCCAGCAGAATCCGACCAGGCGATCGGTTATTCGATGTTTGTCTGCATCCGGACGATTATGTGTGGCGGCAAAAGACCACATCTCTTCTACCTCACGGTACGGAACCTCAATCTGCTGATCCCCACCAATATAGTTGGTCACCGGACCCACCACACCAATCTTTGGATCACTGGCAAGACAAGTCATCATGTTATCCAGCCAGCCCGGAGTAACAAGCGTATCGTTGTTCAGCACGATGATATGTCGTCCTCTCGCCATCATCAGCCCATGATTGACACCTCCGGCAAACCCCCGGTTCTGATCCAGGGCAGCCACCCTCACCATGCCTCCTTTGCGGAGCATGGCCTCGGCAGTTCCATCCTTGGAGGCATTATCCACAACAATGATCTCGAAGGGGGCAGGGGTATGCTTTTCAATACTGGACACACATTTCAGCACATACTCCCGCTGATTGTACGTGGGGATAATAATGCTAACTCCTTCAAAAACAAGACCAAACGAGCTCTGTCCCTGTCGGACACCTTCGTTGTATCCTCTGGTATACCCCTGTTTGTAGAGCCTGGCGCCTTTGGGTGTGCGCCTGCTTTTGCCTTTACGTCTGGATTTCCGTATTGAGCGACGACCTGCTGCATGCAGGACTGCCATGTCAGATCGCGAGACATCGTGTTGTGTGGCACGGCGTGCCGCTTTTTTTTCGCTGCTTATGCTGCCATTCCGGTTGTTTTCACTGCGGCTGTTGTCACTGTGAGTGCTGATATTTGGAATGATGTTCAGATGACTGTGACCCTTTCGACGGACAACATTTCGAGCATTAACCTTGTTGTTACGACCATGACGTCCTTCCCCGCGCTGTTGATCGGGTGTGTTCATGTTGCTCCCTCCATTTCCACTTGTCCGTGAGACCAACACGCACATAACCAGCCCCCGGACGGTCCACTAGAGTTGAAGCTCTCCTGTTACCAGTTTGTCAGCCAAATGTCCAAAGTCCAGAGCGACCTTGCCGAGTTCACCTGCAATTCGCCGACACAGAATGACCGCCGGAATTCCCGCCGCCACTAACGCGATATCAAAAGCATGTTCTGCGGTTTGCTGCATCACCCTCGGAATATCCATAACTCCTGCCACAGAACCAATGATGCCTGTGACATGAATCCCTCGGCTATGCAGCAGTGCCGCAAGCTCTGGTGCCTGGCTGCCTATGAGCAGAACCCGCCGTCCTTGCAGCAAGGGCAACACCAGGCCGGACTGATGCAGACTGTAATTGATCGTGGAACTGGTCAATTTCAGCCGGGACCAGTCGATCCCGAAGTGGCGTAATACCGGGAATAACAGCCCCTGGAAGGTCGGTGCCCGCGAGATCGGCACGCCAACCCAGTCGGCGGCCTGTATGGCTTCCGCAAGCATCGCGCGGATGTCGGGGGTTGAGCATGGCACCCCTGCATAGGGCAGAAACGGTGCCAGCTCCTGCACTTCCTGGCCTGGCAGCACCGTATCGGCTGCCAGCGTGAGCAGTTCGCCATCTCCGAGGCGAACGACAGACAAGGGGCGCTGCGCATCCAGCGCCGCCGTGATGTGTCCAGCCATCTCATGAGGGCTGGACAGCCGGGCCAGGCTGGGCGCGTATTGGCGGAATCCCGCCGCGATCAGATCTGCCGCCGCCACGGCAGGCAGAATGTGATCCGGCGGGATGTGCTGCGCCACCAGCGCCTCCCCGCCGGCGAATACGCCGTCGCGGTAGCCCTCGGCGTAGCCGCCGGGCACGGCCTCCGCCTGCACTGCGTGCTCCGCGGGCGGAGGCGGCAAGCCCTTCGCGCTGCCCGCATTCGCGCCGGCAGCGCCTCCCCGCCCCGCGGGGGCGACACCCTTCGGGTGTGTCGCCTGGCGCGGGGCGGGGCCAGCACCGCTGGCAGGCATCGCCGGTGGCGTGCTGGCTTGCGGTGCTGGCAAGGGCGCACGGCGCATCGCCGTGCGCTGCTTGGCGCGGGCAGCGGCACGCCGGCCCCGCGCTGGTGCCCGCCTGCGCCCAGCAGTGGCCTGGCGCAGGCCGGCTTTACCTTTGCCGGTGCGGCTGGCTCTTGCCGCTTTGCTCGCACTCGCAGAGCCAGCTTTGCCTGCTCTGCCAACAACACTGCCTGTGCTGCTCGCTTTCCTTGCAGCAGCCTTATGCGCTGCGCCGGCAGATGTACCCGCTTTGGTCAGGGTACTACGTTTCCCTGACTTCAGACCTTTGACTCCAGCAGAACCTGTACCTGCTGCTGCCGGAGTGCCACTGCCCATAAATACGGCCGGGTGGATGCCCCGGGGTTTACCCGACACGGAGACCCTAGCGGCCCCGGTGCGTGTCACTACTCTCACGCCATTCCCTCCTTTGGCATGCACGAGGATTGTCGCTGCGCAAAGCGCCGGAGCATCCTTCCAGCTCCGGCGCAGAATGTTCTGCTCCCATGGGGCACCGCACAGCGGCAGCATTAGTCGCATATATTTTAGGGCAATTGTCCTTTCATACGGACAGCTGCTTCCTGGAGCGAATCAAATGTACCTGCATCACTCCAGTATTTCTGCAAAATGTCGTATTCCAGTCCGCCAGCAGATGCGTAGTGATTATTCACATCCGTAATTTCAAGTTCTCCGCGCGCAGACGGAGCAATGTTGCGAATCAGGTTAAATACATGATCGTCATACATGTATATGCCAGTCACACAATAAGAGGTTTTCGGCTGGCTTGGCTTCTCCTCAATGTAAGAGATTCGCTCTGGATGCTTTGGATCAAAAACAGGGACCCCGTAACGTCGTGCATCATCCACCTCTTTGAGCAGAACTCGCGCTGTACCAGCAGGTTGCTGCATGTAACGGTCCACATAAGGCTTCAGATCATCGCTGAAGAGATTATCACCGAGAAGCACAACGAATTTTTCGCCAGGAAGAATAAAGGAAGTTGCCAGGTCCAATGCTTCCGCAATCCCGCCTGCCTTTTCCTGAATGCGATAAGTCAACTTCACCCCATGATCCGCTCCGCCACCAAGATACTCTGTATATAACCCGGCGGAATGTTTGTTGATCACAATCAATAGTTCATCAATGCCTGCCTGGCGGAGCCTGTCGATGCCATACATAATCATCGGATGTTTACCGACTGGAAGCAGATGTTTGTTAATGAGCCGGGTCAGCGGATACAGTCTAGTTCCTGTTCCGCCGGCAAGAATTACACCTTTCATTCCACGTTCCCTCCTTCATCGGATATGTCCATATATTCAAGCGGATCGACATGCCATTTGTTCATAAAAATCGAACGATTACGCTCAAGCAGCTGTTTCCATGCTACCGGATCTGTCTTCTGGAAGCTGGCACTTCCCTGATGATGCACGAGAACATCTCCACATACCAGCAGGCGATATCCCTGCAATCTTGCTCTATAACAATAATCGTCATCCTCATAGTGTCCCGGAGAATATGCCTCGTCAAGCAGTCCAACCGATTCCACGACATCTCGTTTCATCAGCATGCACAGACCGACAATCCGACGTACTTCCCTCCACCTTGAAGAATCCGCAACATTATTGGAATGGGCCAACTCCTGAAAATGTTCCATGTCCCGAAACGCCAATTCAATCTGCTGGATGCCGCTTGCATAATTCGTAACAGGACCCGTGATCCCAATGCTTGCGTCACTGTACAGCGCCGTTCGCAGGTTCTCCAGCCAACGGGGCGTGACCGTAACATCATTGTTCAACAGCAACAGCTCATCCCCGCAGGCTGCACGAAGTCCAGCGTTACACGCTGCCGGAAACCCCCGATTGTCCGGGAACCTTACAAATCGAATTCGCTCCAGCGCACAATATTCAGCCGTTCCATCCGTCGAACCGTTATCTACCACGATAATTTCATATGACGCAGGATCGCCCGAGTATTGACGTATGGCATCGATGCAGGGCCTGATCAGATCCAGACCATTGTACGTTGGGATAATCATACTCGTCAGTGTCATTAGGCGTTCCTCCTGTAAGCCACTTCTACACGGGAGAGTGTATGTGCCTGGGCTGGATTCCAACCTGTACCCAGCAATGTAGCCAGTGCCTCCAGATGATCTCCGATGATCAATTTGGCGACGTCATTCCCACTTCCCGTGTTACCAGGACGCAACCGATTGGAACGAATAACATCCACCTGACTTGGTGCCGAGACGTTCATTCCATGCTGAATAGCTAGACTTTGTGCCTTAGGTGGAACGGCCAGTGATGCTGGTTTCACGGTCTGAATCATACGACGAGACAATGCATGGGGCACGGCTGTCATGGAATTGGAACCCAGATCTGCCCTGCCTAATGTTCGGTTCAGATATGCTTTGATCCGGCTTACCTCATCCTGCCCTGCAAACGCAGGAAGCAAAGACGTCAGATTATTCAACGCCACATCCTGTCCCCGATCAACTGCGAACAGAAAGGGTGCAAGCTGTTCAGCCGAGACGACCATATCTCCATCCACAAAAAGTACCGTCTCCGCATCCGTCATCTTGGCTCCAAGTGCCCTGCCGACATCATGTCCTGCCCGATCAGGTTCATAGATTACTGTAAGTCCCGGCTGCCTTAGTACCTGCTTCAAACTGTCATCTGTCGTTCCATTCAGTACCACAATAATATCCGTCAGAGGCAACCGCTTGAGTTGCAATAACACCTGCCCCAGTGTGTGTTCCTCATTACAGGCACAGACAATGGCAGCAGCCGAATGACGAAGAGGGAGTGGCACGATCTGGAATGAATGTCCCGAGGCCTGAGCATAACCCTGCATAAATGCCTTACCTGCCTTCAGAGCTAGCTCGAAGTTGCTTAGCTCCGCAACGTTCGCCGCGTGTGCATTCCATACGAGACGTGCGTGTTTTTCTGATACTGTGTTGTTCGCCTTTGCCTCGCTTCCTGCAACTTGCCCCGCTTTCCACATCAAGTGCAGATCTACTTGGCCAGACTTTGCTCGGCTTCTTCTTTTTTTTTGAATATCTACATGCTTCTTGTTCCTAAGACGCTTGTTCATTACTGTTCTTTCTGCTGTCGTTTGTCTATTTGTTGTCCGCCTGCGGCGGACAACCCCTGAACGTCCCTTCATTTCCTCACCTCCAGCATGCTGCATCATCCGATGCGACATGCTTACCTCGCCAGGTTGCGAACACGTTTCAGATCGGTATAACCTCCGCGGGGACCGAGCGTATCCGTAATCCACTTGATCGCTGCCATATGATCATTCAGTACCACTTGACTTAGCAGATCAGGTCCGCTTCGCTTCTTGTTTCGAACTGCATTCATTCTACCCACAGGTACGTGATGAACAGCGCGTACCCGAAGTCCACCGATCACGGCCTTGACTTGTGCGAGTGGCGGAACCTCCAGTGAGGATATGCCCATGACCTCAAGTCCTTTTCGGCTTATTGCATGTGGAATAGCTGTCATGGATGCCCCCCGGAGATCGGATCTTGCGAGTATGCTGTTCAACATGTGTTTGGCCTCCACTACCGGATGAACGGGATGATGAGTGACCGGCCCATGGTAGTCGTTAAGCGCCACATCCGTTCCCATCAGCACAGCCTTCACGTAAGGCGCAAGATGCTCTGCGGGAATTGCGATATCTGCATCAGTAAATAGCAACACCTGACCATAGGCCGCTGCCGCGCCTACTTTTCGTCCTCCATCATGCCCCAGCGCTTCTACATACGTGAGCACTCGTGCTCCAGCCCGTTTGGCTGCGTTAGCCGTACCGTCTGTTGAACCATTCACAACGACAAGCACTTCAGCATCACGGCATATCCGCCGCGCTTCACGGACAACTGCACCAATCCTTTTCTCCTCATTCATGGCAGGAATAATGACCGAGAGCATCGGTCGCCGAGAAACATCCCTGTGTGAAGGAGCATCACTCATGCCATTTTCCGCTCCATTCTCTACTCCATCCTTAGCCTGTGACATCAGCTGTTTGGATGGAATAACGAACGTATAGGCCTTTGTACCCTTTTTGTGTCCAGACTTCCATTTTCGTTTCTTCAGTACTGTTTTTCTTCGTGTCACATTGGATCGAGTTGCATAACGTGCTGTGGCACGGGTTTTACGCAACAGTTTCACCTCCCGCATTCGATCATCGGCATGCCAAGGGAGTACACGTTATTCTATGTATTCGTGGAGCAGTGGAAACGGCGTTTGTCCTTGCACTAAGCAGGTTCTCCCTGTGAACACGAGGGTACAGGCCTTGCTTTTAGACAAAATACGTCAAAATATGTGGAAAACGCTACCTCTCCCCTACTTCAGACACAATTTTAACAAAAATCTAAAATTGTATCTTTTCCAAAGTTTTACATTGTGATAATATACGTTCCAAGCAGTTTTATTTACAAAAATAACCTTATGGTGAACGTAAGTTCCCCTATATTTTTTAAATCAATTTATTGACCTTAGGTTGATTAGATGATGACCTCATTCACAGAACCTGTTAAGCAGATACATTTTACTCTTGAGAGGAGTGATGCGGTTCAGAACACACTGCATTTGTCATTTACGCAAACCCGGATTGAACACCCCAGTTTTCCGTGAACGTATCTTCTACCTGCGCAATTGGACAACCCCCGGCTTTGCTGAAAGAGGAACACAATAGACGATTAAACCTTCGGGTTGAACTGAATAAACGGTTATCCTTTTGTTTGGTGTCGTGCTTAACACTTCCCGAGCTAAGACCAAGCCGGTTTTGTTCCAATCGTTTCTTGTCTCATTCCACGCTTCAGGTTCAGCCCCACGCTCCGCGCTGCCCAAGTTGCAGACGGAATTCCAACCGAGACTGGCATGAACATTTTCCAACCAAAAAATAAGTATAAGAATGGGAGAGTTTACTATGAAATTCGCCAAAGTTATGCCAACAATTCTTGGAGGAGCTCTTTTGCTCGCTTCCGTATCCTCTGCTACTGCAGCTCCAGTGTCTGATCAATCCATTCCACTTCAGGCCCCTTATGCCTCTGAGGAGGGTATTCCATTGAACAGTGGAACAGATGATACCATCTTTAATTATCTTGGACAGCAGGAACAATTCCTGAATTCCGATGTGAAATCCCAGCTCAAAATTGTCAAAAGAAACACAGACACATCTGGCGTAAGACACTTCCGCCTGAAACAGTATATTAAAGGTATCCCGGTTTATGGTGCAGAACAGACAGTCCACCTGGACAAAACCGGAGCCGTTAGCTCCGCACTTGGCGATCTTCCACCGATTGAAGAGCAGGCCATTCCGAATGATGGTGTAGCCGAGATCAGCGGAGAAGACGCGATCCGTATTGCAACCGAAGAAGCAACCTCCCGGATCGGAGAGCTTGGTGCCGCGGAAATCACACCTCAAGCTGAATTGAACATCTACCATCATGAAGAAGATGGTCAGACGTATCTGGTTTACATTACCGAAGTAAACGTACTGGAACCTGCCCCTCTACGGACCAAATATTTCATTAACGCAGTGGATGGCAGTATCGTATCCCAGTTTGACCTCATTAACTTTGCCACCGGAACAGGTACAGGTGTACTTGGAGATACCAAAACCCTGACAACCACCCAATCCGGCAGCACCTTCCAACTGAAAGACACCACTCGCGGCAATGGCATCCAAACGTACACAGCGAACAATGGCTCCTCACTGCCTGGTAGCTTGCTCACGGATTCGGATAATGTATGGACCGATCGTGCAGGTGTAGATGCTCATGCTCATGCGGCTGCTACGTATGATTTCTACAAAAACAAATTCAACCGTAACGGTATTAATGGTAACGGATTGCTGATCAGATCAACCGTGCACTACGGCTCCAATTACAATAACGCCTTCTGGAACGGGGCACAGATTGTCTTTGGTGACGGAGATGGAACGACGTTCCGATCCCTGTCTGGTGACCTTGATGTTGTGGGTCATGAATTGACGCATGGTGTCATTGAATATACAGCCAATCTGGAATATCGCAATGAACCAGGTGCACTCAATGAAGCTTTTGCCGATATTTTCGGTAATACGATCCAAAGCAAAAACTGGCTGCTCGGTGATGATATCTACACACCTAACACTCCAGGAGATGCGCTGCGCTCCCTCTCCAACCCTACATTGTACGGTCAACCTGACAAATACAGCGATCGCTACACAGGCTCACAGGACAACGGCGGTGTCCATATCAACAGTGGTATCATCAATAAAGCCTATTTCCTTGCTGCTCAAGGCGGAACACATAATGGTGTGACTGTTACCGGAATCGGTCGGGATAAAGCGATCCAGATTTTCTACAGCACACTGGTGAACTACCTGACACCAACGTCCAAATTTGCCGCTGCCAAAACAGCTACCATTCAAGCAGCCAAAGATCTGTACGGAGCAACTTCCGCTGAAGCTACTGCCATTACCAAAGCGTATCAAGCTGTAGGCCTGTAAAATCTTATTTTATTGTGGTTGAACTTATAATGTACTCATCATAATGGTAACAAAACGTTCAGACACCCCTCACCGTCCGAACGGATTAAGCTTAGATCAACCAAAAGCGGTGTCCCGGACAACTCTGGACACCGCTTTTGTCATTTGTTTATTACGGATACAATCCTGCACTATCCTTGCGAAGGTCCCGCAGCAATCCATGACAACAACCCGTACGTATGCTTGCAATCTGCTGTACGTGACACTTCAAGTACCGCTTCATCCTCACTCTGCGACAGCAGGGAAATCTGGAATCCCCGATCATTACTCATGCCCACAATCACATAATGTTCTGAAGCAAATGATTCTTCAAAAACAACAGTTACCTCTGTGGATGCTTCACTCTCTGGCAGTACAAAAGCTTCCATCCCGAATTGTTGTACAACCGGTTGTTTGCTTACGCTGCGAACGGGTTGGAAGGCCAGATGTTTGGCCTGAACTGCCCCCGATTGCAACTGGCTGCTGCCCACGGCATCATCACACAGATGCTCCTGTGTAATCGATTGTTCACTTAACATAAACTCCGTAGTTCCAGCGATCTCCTGTGACCGTTCAAGCTGTGGTTGCTGAGCCTGATCTGCCTGCTCCGTCGTGAACAAAGCTGCCGATGGTTCGCCAAGCTGATCTGTTTGGGATATCAGCTCTTGTTGTTGCTCCAGACCAGCAATTGGTAATGCCTCGACAATGACCTGCTGTGATTGCTGTACACCTTTATTTTCTGGTTGAAGCAATCCCTCTTGTCTTTTGATAGCTGCCAGTTGCTCCAGCGTTTCTCCACTGAACTGACGAATCGCATTCCATATCTCTTCGCTCAAATGCGCTGGACCTACAATCCCCGCATTCAAGTGATTAGAGGTAATACTCTGCTCACTCAGTTTGCTGCCGTTCACGCTGCCATCGGCCAATTTGGCACTTGTGACGGACCCATTTTGCAGATGAACCCCGCTTACTGATTCCTCTTCCAGATGAGTTGTACGAATACTGCGTTCTTGAATATGATCAGCAAGAATGGTTCCATCCTGAATATGACGAGATTGCACACTTTTGTCTGCTATGTGAATAGCCGATACCGCACCTTCAAGCAATTTATTACCGTTCACACTGCCGTCAGCCATTTTGGCACTTGTTATGGAACCATTGTGCAGGTGAATCGCACTTACCGATTCCGCTTTGAGGTGGGAGATCCCAATGCTTCGCTCTTGAATATGGTCAGCATGTATGGCTCTCTCCTGGATATGACGGGATTGCACACTTCCATTGGCAATATGAACATCCGACACCGCATCTTCAAGCAGTTTGCTGCTGCTCACACTGCCATCCGCCAGTTTGGCACCCGTTACGGATTCATTTTGCAGATGAACCGCACTTATTGCTTCCTCCTCCAGATGGGACGTACCAATGCTATGCTCCTGAATATGATCAGCAAGGATCGCTCCTGTCTGGATATGGTGAGTTTGCACACTTTCCGATGCGATATGGCTCCCCAATACAGCATCTTCGAGCAATTTGCTGCCGCTAATGCTACCATCAGCCAATTTGGCACTTGTGACGGACCCATTTTGCAGATGAACCGCACTTACTGATTCCTCTTCCAGATGGGCAGTGCCGATGCTTCGTTCCTGAATATGACCAGCATGAATAGCTCCTGCCTGAATATGCCCGGATTGCACACTTTCCGATGCGATATGAATCCCGGATACCATGCCTTCGAGTAACTTGCTGCCAGTTATACTGCCATCCGCCAGTTTGGCACTCGTTACAGATCCATTTTGCAAATGAATGGCACTTACCGACTCCTCTTCCAAATGTGCTGTGCCGATGCTCCGCTCTTGAATATGATCAGCAAGGATTGTTCCCTCTTGAATATGACGGGATTGCACACTATCGTCTGCAATGTGGATATCTGATACTGCTCCTTCAAGCAACTTGCTGCCGGTTACACTGCCGTCGGCCAACTTGGTACTTGTTACAGATCCATTTTGCAGATGAATGGCACTTACTGCTTCCTGTTCCAAGTGAAGCATGCCGATGCTGTGCTCCTGAATGTGATCAGCAAGGATTACTCCTGCCTGGATATGGCGGGATTGCACACTTTCCGATGCGATATGGATTCCTGACACCGCATCTTCAATCAACTTACTGCCGGTTACACTGCCGTCGGCCAGTTTGGCACTGATGACAGACCCATTTTGCAGGTGAATCGCACTTACTGCTTCCTCCTCCAGATGGGTTGTGCCGATGCTCCGCTCCTGAATATGGTCAGCATGAATGGCCCCTGCCTGAATATGCCCGGTTTGCACACTTTCGGACGCAATATGAACCCCCGATACGGCTCCTTCAAGCAATTTGTTGCCGTTTATACTGCCATCCGCCAGTTTGGCACTTGTTACAGATCTATTTTGCAAATGAACCGAACTTACAGACTCCTCATCCAGATGAACTGAGCCAATACTGCACTCTTGAATATGATCAGCAAGGATTGCGCCTTCTTGGATATGACGGGTTTGCACACTTTCATTGGCAATGTGAGTAGCCGATACGGTTCCTGCAGCTAATTTGCTGCCATCCACACTACCCGTTGCTAATTTGGAGCGTGTTACAGATTCATCCTGCAAAATAATCGTACTTACCGCTTCTTCTTCCAGATGAGATGTTCCGATGCTGCGTTCATGGATATGATGAGGAAGAATCTCACCATCTTGAATATGACGGGAATGTACAGCTCCTTGCTGCAGATGAACAGCACTTGTCGACTCTGCCTGAAGATGCAAACCACTGATCAAACCTGGCTGAAGGTGAGCTGCTGTAATGGATAAAGGTGCCAGATGGTCTGTTTCGACAGATCCGGGTGCCAAGTGATGCGATGTAACCACCTGTTCAGCAATATGCTCCTCATGAATAATGTCTGGCTTCAGATGCTGTGAGCTCACTACTTGAGTCCCCAAATGATCAGACTTCACGCTGCCTTCAGCCAGATGAACGGATTGTACAACGGATGGCTGCAAGTGCTCGCTACCTACAGCAGCCTGTTGCAGTTCTGTCCCGGATACCGAGTCTGCTGTCAAATGGTCCGCACTTATGCAGCCATGCCGAAGTTTGTTGCCGGTAATACTGCCATCAGCAAATAATTCCGGTGAGCGTATTTCTTCCGATAAATGTTCCAGGGATACGGAATGCTGCTTCAGGTGATATCCACGTATGGTTCCTGCTGGAATATGTTTGGCATTTATGCTTTCAGCCATGATCTTGGAAGAAGTCACGCTGCCGTCGGCCAGTTTGGCTGACGTGACAGCAAAATCCGCCAGTTTATCCGTGGCAACACTCTCTGGTGAGAGCTTGGGGGAGGTAACCGCATGATCCGTCAGATGAGGCGGAAAAACGGACCCGCCCGCCAGTTGGGTTGAAGTTACACTACCAGGAGCCAATTTGTCTGTTGTGACCGCCGCCCGTGCAATAGCATCTGTTTCAACACTGCCCGGCTGAAGATGAGGTACACCTACGGCATGTTCTGTCAGATGCTCCGATTTCACGGCAAAAGGTCTCAGGGCCTCGGACCCCACGCTGCCTGGAGCCAGATGCGTACCCGTAACACCACCACCCGCAAGATGCGAGGATGCGACACTTCCCGGAGCGAGTGCTCTGCTACTAATCGATGCCGTTCCAAGTTTTTCTTCTGTCACACTTCCGTCTGCGAGCTTGACGTCTGTCACTGCAGCATCCTGTAACTCAAACGTACCCACCGCCGCCTCAGCCAGATGCCGCTCGGATACTACGCCATCCGCAAGCGCTTCTCCGGATACACTACCGGTTGACAGATGTGTTGCATCGATGCTTCCACTTGCAATGTGAATGGAGTGAATTGCAGCATTGTCTACATGTACCGGCGTAATTCCCCGATTGACAATATGTTCCGCACGAATGGATCCTTTGGCAAGATGTTTCCCCTGCACAGCTTCATCTGCAATTTTGGAAGAAATGACGCTCTGATCAGAAATCTTGGAGGCCGTAATGGACTGTTCCAGCAATTTTGCTGTTCCCACAGACTGGTCTGCCAGTTTGCTGCTGGTTACTGCACCTTCCATCAAATGTTCACTGCCCACTTCTCCATTGCCGATCTGCTCCTTGCCAACTGCATGAGCGCGAATCTGGCTTGATCCGATTGAACCGTCCAGTAGATGTCTTCCAGTTAGCGAACCCTCGGCTAAATGTCTTGTTTGTATGGATCCATCCTCAATTTGGTCACTTCCAATACTGCCATTAGATAGTTGTGAACGACCGACGGCCCCTTCTGCCAGATGTGTCTGTTTAACAGCACCTGCCTGAATATGGTGAGACTCGATGGATTGTTCTTCGATTTTGCTGCCTGAGACAGCACCTTCACGAATTTTGGATGTAGTCACCGCATCGTCGGCCAATTTGGACGTGTGCACAGCCCCTCCCGTGAGATGCCGTGTATCCACGCCGCTAATCGCAATTTTGTCTCCGGTCACGGCATGATTCTGAATTAAATCTTCCGTGACCAGCATGCGGCTGAGATGCCTTGTGCCGATGGAACCGTCGGCAATTTTGGATGAATCGATTACCTGGTTGCCCAGCTTCTGCGAGGTAATGCTGCCATCTCTGATTTTCTCACCAGCAATAGAAGCGTTGCGTAATTTATGACCGGACACGGAGCCGTCAATGAGATGCTCATCGGATACAGACGCTTCTGCCAGTTTGGCAGAAACAATTGCCCCATCTGCAATGTGAATGCTGGTCACTGCATAATCCTGCAATGCTTCACTACCAACCGCATCCGGTTTCAGCTTGGAGGCATCCACAGAGAAAGGAGCCAACTTGCTCTCCGTAACAGCAAATTCACTCAAATCGTCCGTGTAGATGTATTGTCCGGTATGACCCGGCATCTGGTTTTGGTTCAGGATCTGCAGCCGGTCCTTGCTTGTTATCTCCTGTTTGTTGATATCCTGCTCTTCTTCCAGAGCAAGCGGAGCCAGGCTGCTAACCTGAATCTGCTTTTCCGAGCTATCTTGTGTCTCGACTTCCTTGCGATCAGACTCTACGGGTTCCGGCTTGATTTTGGCTTCGATCCCTAGCTCTTCCAGCTCGTTTGTTGAAGCAGGTAGCTCCGTTGATTCGAATAGGAGTTCTTCCGACTCCTGAACAGCTCTCGAATCCCTTTTATTCATATTCAAGCGTTCTTCCCTATTCACAGTGAAACCTGAGTTCATCTTGTCTGCCCGGCGATCAGTCAGTTCCAATTCCTTAAATTTCGGGCTCACATGCCGCAGTTTCGGCGTTGGAACCTTCTTTTTGCCATTTTTACTCATGCAGCTTGCTCCTTCCTCTAACGTTCATCTCCGGCATCATATGCTCCCATATGGGCATCTGCCACTTCATTTATGACTTTTGCGGATCCCAGAGCACGAATGATACAGGCGTCAAAACAGGAAGGTTCGATGATCTTCGTGGAAATAGGCGTGTCAGGACAGCAGAGGAAAGGCGGCTGTCCACGCCCCCGTCCCAGTCATGTCATAGGATATTATGTCTAGGTCATGTCTGAAAACGCGCTGAGCAAGCACCAGTGCATGGCTATGCATATATACACCGGTCTGCGTTATCGCGATGTCTGAGCCATGCGGTGACAGGCCGGCATTCCATGAATGGACGATCCATGGTCGCGATAACATCGAAGGAGGAACGGTCATGCTCCAAGAAACGATCGGCATTATGTTCGATTCACGCATGTACCGGGGGATACCGGCCGGAAGGACCGGTCAGGAATCACTCGCGAATTATGAACAGGCAGCGGCCAGTTATGGATTAACCCCCTGCTTTTTGAGGCTGGAAGATATCGACTCGGATCAAAAAACATGTCTTGCCTATGTAAAAAAAGAAGGCAGATATGTTCGCGAGCGCATGCCACTGCCCTCCGTCATTCATAACCGATCACTCCAGCTTCGCCGGACGGAACAGCATCAGATTACCAAGCTGATGTTGCAGGGTATTCAGGTATTTAACGTTCGCAACCGGTACCGTAAAGATCACATTCATGACATGCTTCATCAGGACCTCGCCTTGCGAGAACACCTGCCCCATGCAGTTAAAGCTACGCCAGAATCTCTGGCCTATATGATGGAACAATATGATGACCTCGTCATCAAACCATGCAGCGGTAGCATCGGTCATGGTATTATGCGAGTCTTCGAGCGAGATGGACAGTGGAAATTAACCTGTGAGACGAAGGCTTCACGCAAAGGGTGGGCTACCTTCCGATTGAGCAAAGGACAGCTTCCTTCCGCCACCCTAAGGCGGATCTTTCGCCATGCCTACCTCATTGAAGAGCGTATCCCACTGGTACGTTATGAGGGCAGGCCGGTCGATTTGCGGGTATCTGTACAACGTGGCAGCGATGGTCTTTGGGGAATAACAGGCATGTTTGCCAAAGCGGCTCCTGCCCATACGTTTGTCAGCAATATCGCACAGGGCGGTAAAGTCATGAAGCTCGCAGAGGCCCTTGGATTAGGAGAACCTGGCTTCGACCTGGCTCGACTGGAATACAGAATCGGACTTGTTGCACTTCGAATTGCCCAGAACCTGGCGGCCAGTCTGCCACATCTGGCTGATCTGGGCCTTGATCTCGGAATAACGCGCAGCGGCCAGATCTATTTTATTGAATGCAATGGACGGGATCAGCGTTACGGTTTTCGCAGGGCGGGAATGTCGGAACACTGGAAGGCCACGTATAGCAAACCAATGGCTTATGGGCGTCTGCTGCTGGAACAGAATTCGAGGATTCCGAGACAACCGCAGACATACGATAGGAGACTATATTGATTTCGTGTGCATTCTGTGTCAATATTATGCAGAACGGCCGGTCTTGCCGGCCTTGAAGTTCGCATTAACCCTAAGGGGGATATTCATGGCAAAAACGCTGTTGCGATTAATGACCGAGCTTTCTTCGCGCAAATGGATCTCCCGGACTGTGGGAGCCTTCTCCAAAAGCCGGGGAAGTAAGGCATTTATCCCTTATTTTGTCCGGACCTACGACATCCCTGTTCAGGAGGCCGAGAAAGACTGGAAGGAATACCGTTCACTGAACGATTTCTTTACCCGCAAATTAAAGCCGGGCATGCGCCCGTTGGAACTTTCAGAGCATGCACTGATCAGCCCGGTAGATGCCAAGATTACGGCAGCCGGTCCAATATCTGCAGGGACACTCCTGAATGTTAAGGGACAAAATTATACACTTGCTGAATTATTAAACCATTCTCCCCATCTGGAGAAGTACAAGCACGGGTACGGGTTCGTCCTCTATCTCAGCCCTCGCGACTATCACCGCATTCATGCACCAGTCAGCGGCCGCAAAATAGAGAGCGAACACATCAAGGGCAAAGTTTATCCCGTGAATGACTTTGGCCTGACCCATATGAGATCCGTGCTTAGTCGAAACGAACGGCTCATTACGTATATCGCACATGATTACGGTGAAGTGGCGGTTGTCAAAGTAGGTGCGATGAACGTGAGTAGCATACAGTATGCTGATACGGACACAAGTACCTGGGCACAAGGCGATGATCTGGCCTATTTTGAATTCGGTTCCACCGTTGTTCTGCTGACGCAGAGTGGCACATTCGAACCAAACCCGGGCTTACAGCCAGGCGATTCGGTCAAAATGGGCGCATTGCTTGGTCGTTTGAAACCGAAGAACTAATGAGTCCATACGCAAATAAAGAGGATGGCGCAGCACCTGTAACCAGGTATTGCGCCATCCTCTTTATGCATTCATATTCATCCATGTATACATGCAATACGAAGCTTCGCTCCGTCGTTATTGGTCTGCTGAGTTCTCCTCAAAACCACACATCTTGCAAGTCCTCTGCCGGTTTGAAGCGACGCAGACGGTTCCGGAAAATATTGCATCCCTTCGTAGAGCATCCCCGGTTGCGGACCCGACGTTTTCCGTTCATCACAAGTTCCCCCTTTTGGTCATCTGGAATGCTAGATCATTACCCTTGCGTTCCAGACTTGAAACGGTTTCCTGTTATTCTCATCAGAATTTCAACGAATCTCAGACGGGCTTTTGCCGGTATACTGCTTGAACTGACGACTGAAGAAGAAAATATCCCGGTAGCCCAGAGCATCCGCCACTTCGGTCACATTCATGCCGGTATGCACCAGCAGATGTTCCGCCCGTTCAATACGCATGCGGATAATATAAGATTGCACCGATGATCCCACCAGTTCCTTGAACTTGATCGAGAAGTATCGGGGCGATAAGCCAGCCCGCGCAGCCAGATCTTCCACCCGATGCGTAATCCCCGGATGCTGACGCACATAATTGGCGACCTCCTGGATCACATCGGACAACTGGTTGCTCACCTTTTTCTCCACAGGTTCTTCCGTATCGGCGCGCAGCAAATGAATCATCAATTGTTTCAGAATCAATCGGCTCTCTTCATCACGTCCGTACACATCCGATAAGAACAGTCTTACATAACGTGCCAGCAGGTGCTCAAACTCCACCGTTTCCTGTACCTCGCGATAGGACTGGGGAACATCAGCAACAGGCACGTCCACATCAAAATGAATATACGTAAGTACCAGCGGTTTTTGCTTATTATGTGTTGCAGTAGGATGATCTCCTGGCCTGAACAGAAAACAACTCCCCTTGCCAACTTCATACGACTGGTCATTCAGTACAAGCGTTCCTTCACCACTCCATACATAAAATAAATCATAGTTTTGCATCGGTTTTTCGCGCTTCTGCCACTTCCAGCCCGGTTCACAGACAATTTTGGCGACAGCGGGCAAAATAACAAATGATGACGGCGATGCCTGCAGCATGTCGCCACTCCCCCTTGATAGTTAATCTCTCTGCATATGGCATCATTCTGATCTGAATCTCACTTCTTCAATCCAGGCCATATGTATTTCAGTATCTATAGAAATTGAACTAAAGAACATTTACACTTGCCACTTCGATGACAGAACAACCTTCCGATCGCTGTTATCCCCAGATTTTTTGATTCACTTTTACAAAGGTGAAAATCTGACGATAAAGGCGAACGCTCCGCTTCTTCAGGTTATTTCTGCCCTCTACGTTTTCGTGTAAATAATTAGTTCAACTTGTATAGCATGATTAAATACAACTTGCTCATATATGATCTCTGCTCCTACAGGAGCGAAATGTCTTATCCCATTATACAGCGGAATTCACCGAAACGAAAATGTGCACTTCTCCCAGGCTAGCCGCATTCGCCGGATTCCCTCTGTCATCTCTTCTTTCTCCAGATGTGCAAAAGCAAAACAGGCCGCCGGATGACCTGAAGTCAGCCGATATCGCTCTGCATCACGAAACAGTATGCCATCCTCCTCAGCAAGCTTTTTAAACCGCTGATAACTGTCCACATCACCATTCCAGGTAGCGTAGATATGCAGTCCTGCATCACCAAGCTGCATCTTGAATGCCTCCGGCAACTGTAGCTGCATCTCTCGGACAAAAAAATCATGCCGTTCCCCGTATAATCGGGTTAACCGCCGTAAGTGCCTCAGGTAACCCCCTCTGGTCATAAATTTTGCCAGTGCACGCTGCTCTAACAGCGCCGGAGGTACCGGTTCATACAACGCCTTGGCGGCAAGGAGAGGTTCTACCAGACCAGGTGGCAGTACGGCATAGCCAAGTCGGAACGAAGCAACCATCGTTTGTGAGAATGAACCGACATAGATGACGCGCTGTTCACGATCAAGCACTTTGAGGGGTTCAATCGGCCTTCCACCCCATCGGAATTCACTGTCATAATCATCTTCAATGATGACTGCATTCCGCTTTGAGGCCCACGCAAGCAAGGCACGTCTTCTATCCAATCCCAATACGGCCCCTGTTGGAAACTGCCGGGTAGGGGTGACAAATAACGTCTGTGCCTCCCAAGGCAGAGGAATAATGCCTGCGGCATCCACCTCTGCCGGGATGATATGCCCACCACAGGACTTGACGGCATGGGCGATGCCCGGATAACCCGGATTCTCCAATACAACTGCTGTATTCTCCGTAATCAGCAATTGAGATAACAAGGTGATGCCTTGCATTGAACCACTGAACAATACAATCTGAGATGGTTCAGCCTGGATACCACGTGTCCATCTGAGATGGGAGGCGATGGCCTCACGCAGTTCCGGATCACCGGCTGCACCGCTCGATTCTCGCCAACCACTACGATGAACCGCTGCGAGTGCACTCTTCCACTCCCCTAACGGGAAATGTTCTGCAGGCATGCGCTGCATTTGAAAATTAATGACGGATGGCTTCGGTGAAAACATCTGAGTCCGCAGGACTTCATGTTGCGTATTCAACATCTGTACTCGTTCGCCCCAGGCAGACAGCTTGAGAACGGCTTCCTGTTTCTCATTTTCCTGATTGGATAATGTTTCGGTGACAAATGTACCTCTTCCCCGATGTGCATGGACATAACCATCCGCAAGCAGCATGTCGTATACCTGAGCTACCGAACCACGTGACATCTCATATTGCTTTGCCAACTCACGGGTGGAAGGAAGCCGCGTGCCTCCCACCAATGTGCCTGCATGAATGGCATCACGTAACGCATGGTACAGTGCCTCATACTTGTATCGATGCTGAAGTTCATAGGTATCCATCGGCAGCCACAATTCCATCATGCACCTCTCCTCATTTGTCTTCATTATGTGATCCCCGACTAATTGGCCTACTAAAGTGAATGTAAATTGGATCTATTTCATTGTCAATGTATGAATTATTGTTATCCATAAGATATGGCGTTCTATTATACATTTCAATAATGGGGGAATACACATGAGACGGAAAGAATTCACAGTAGATGAAGAACAGGAAATTACCGCATTTCTGGATCAGTGCTCCTTCGGGTTTCTGGGGACGGTCAGTCCGGACGGACAACCACGGGTTACACCGCTGAATTTCGTATATATGGACGGTTGCTTTTATTTTCACGGCAGTTTGGCTGGTGAGAAGATGAAACAGATCAAGCAGGATTCGTCGGTCAGTTTCACGGTAGCTGAAGAGTTCTCCCTGATTCCATCTTATTTCAGTGATCCTGAGCTGGCTTGTCCGGCGACTTCTTTCTTCAAAAGTGTTATGGCCTTTGGTCAGGCTGAACCGGTTAAAGATCTGGACATCAAAGGTAAGGTACTGCAACGATTCATGGAGAAACTCCAGCCGCAAGGCGGATATGTACCCATTGACGCTACTGACTCGCGTTACACAGGAAACCTCAAAGCTGTAGCCGTAGTGCGAATTAGTCCTGAACGGATCAGCGCCAAGTTTAAATTTGGACAAAACCTCTCGAGTGAACGATTCGATCATATCAGTGGTGAACTGGAACAGCGCAATGAAGGAAGAGATGCCGAAACTGCTGAAATGATGCGGAAATACTGTCCATTTCATCAGCAATAAGTTTCATTTCTTGAGGATTACTCCAAGGTCGAATACAACGATAACCCACCCCAAAACCCTCTGCAACAACGCGGTAAAGTGATATAACTGTCATATTGCGTAATTTCCGTGACGGGGGCATGTCAAGGTGATATAATGTTAGGCAGTTGAATCACAAAGACTTGGAAGGATGAAAAGAATGAATCCACTGGCTGAACAGTTGAACGAAAGTATTCAGACAGGCAGCAGTCACGTCTACTCCATGCTGTCACAGCTTGGCAAAGAAATTTATTTTCCTAAAGAGGGGATTTTGAGTCAATCTGCTGAAGCAGCAAGCTTGGCCAAGACCCATAATGCCACGATTGGTATCGCCCTGGAGGGTGGTGTGCCGATGCATCTTCAGGTTATTCAGGAGAAGCTGTCTGCATTCCAACCAAAGGATCTGTATCCTTACGCTCCACCTGCAGGCAAACCTGAATTGCGGACCGTTTGGAGAGACAAGATGCTGAAGGAAACGCCTTCTCTAGAAGGCAAAACGTTTGGCAATCCGATTGTAACCAATGCATTAACCCATGGACTTAGTATCGTAGCCGACCTGTTCGCCGATGAAGGGGACGCTGTCATATATCCAGATAAAAACTGGGAAAATTACGAGCTGACCTTCGGAATTCGTCGTCATGGCCAGTTGGTTCATTATCCCCTGTTCGATGATCAGTTGAACTTCAACAGTGATGGTCTGCTTCAGGCTTTGCTTGATCAAAAGGACAAAGGTAAAGCCATCGTTCTGCTCAACTTCCCGAATAACCCTACAGGTTATACGCCTGGAGCCGAAGAAGCAGATGCCATTGTTAACACGATTCTTCAGGCAGCTGAAGCCGGTGTTAACGTGGTTGCTGTAACAGATGATGCCTACTTTGGACTGTTCTTCGAAGATTCCATTCATGAATCCCTGTTTGGCAAACTTGCCAACATTCATCCACGTGTGTTGACCGTAAAAGTGGATGGTGCAACCAAGGAAGAATTCGTATGGGGCTTCCGCGTTGGATTCATTACGTATGCTCATGAAGATGCAGCCGTTCTGCATGCATTGGAACAAAAAACACTCGGTATTATCCGGGCAACGATCTCCAGTGGCCCGCATCCTTCCCAGACTTTTGTACTGGATGCGCTCAAAGCACCGGAGTTTGAAGCACAGAAACAGGAGAAGTTCGAGATTATGAAAGGCCGCGCCAACAAGGTAAAAGCCATTCTCGATAGCGGCAAGTATGGAGATGCATGGGACTATTATCCGTTCAACTCCGGTTACTTCATGTGCCTGAAGCTGAAAGAAGTTGGCGCTGAAGAACTTCGAAGCCATTTGCTGCACCAATATGGTGTGGGTACAATCGCGCTGGGTGAATCGGATCTGCGAATCGCCTTCTCCTGTATTGAAGAATCCGGATTGGAAGATCTGTATGAAACCATCTATCGTGGAGTTCAGGATCTGCGGACGACTTAGTTAACACAGACCTGTACCCTGAATGATATAAGAACCCTTTGTATAACGGCGACGCTTCATGTCACTAAACATACGAAGGGTTCTTTTGTGTTTTATCTGCCCAAAAGCTTTAATTTCTGGCTTTACCGGGCATCGGCCCAATCAGCCTACCCCCACGGCACATAATATACGATGTACGCAAGGGCGTGCCAAACAACCACTTGAAAGGGGAATGACCATGTCTGGAGTTGAAGATACAAGAGGCGGTTATGGATGCGGCGGTTACGGAGGATTTACTAACACAGGTGCCATTCTCGTTCTGTTCATCTTGCTCGTAATTATCACTAAATCGTTCCTCTGTTAGTACCAATACACACTTGCGCAAGAACCAAGTGATCTGATTGCATGATTCCATTACAGCACAAAGAAGGGTATACCGGGATACAGCCCGGCATACCCTTCTTTTGTTATCTTTTGTACCTCTCACTGATGAACCCAATGTAATAATCCGAGTTGGTCAGGTGTCCGATCGTTTACTCGTCCTCTTCTTCCTTCAACCACTTGTTACCTTGCGAACGCCGCATGATCACAATCACCAGTATACCCAAAATAAGTGCTACTCCTGTGACAGTCAGTCCGCTTGCTCCGGCAGCCAGCATAGGCAACCACATGAGTAATGCAACCAGTGCATGTAGATGGAATATGAATCCCAACACCTGAGAACGACGACTCTCACCCGAGATTGGATAGATCATAATCCAGAACGATTCACTATGACTGCGACGCAGTGCACCAAGCTGTACACCTGCAAGCAACAGGAAGAACAGATACACCCCGACACCAAAGTAGCTGCCTGCTGTCCACCAGGATAGTAACACGCCCAGTACAACTAGGCGTAACACGATTGAGAACACTTCGGTTCGAACAAACGTTTTGGTGATCAAGTAACGGTAAGCTTTCCCTGCATTCCAGGGAAGACCACTCCCCAATTTGCTAAGCCAGCGACGCGAACTTACTTTCTGTCCGGATGAAGGTACATCCACAAACCAGCCAAGCGTCCGCATAACCCTGCCAGCCTGACCCTGCTCTACCTGAATCAGTCGTTCCCACGCTACACGATGTTTCACCGGTATACGCAGGGCGACGATGTAGACAACAGCCAGCAACAGCAGGAACCAGACGCTGCGCTGCGGTTGTTGCCATAACCAGGCGCCAACCGCCAGCACTGCCAGAGCCCATCGCAAGAGACGATATCCTCTTGCTGCCCCAACCTGAACCATTCTTAGCTCTTGCCATGCTCCATAACTGGACAACCCTTTCCACAGCAGCAGGAATACGATGAACCAGCCAAATGGCCGTGCATCCAGATCTGCTCTGACATAGAGCGGCCACAGTGTAACAAACACAAGCAGCAATCCCAGAGTTTTATAGATGATGCCCCGGGCAAAGCTGTTCTTCAAATATTCCTGCATCCGGTATTCCTGTGGTCGCAGGAACACGATATCTGCCGGAAGCAGATATGTACGATAACTGCTAAACAACACTAGTGGTGCCAGCAGCAGCAATGCAATCCAGCGAATCGGAAATTCCGCGGGAATGTTCTGGACAAATGATGTATACCAGGCGGAGAACGCAATGACGAGAAATAAAAAGACCATAGCTACACCGCTCTGGATCACATAACCCAGATAAGGAAGAATTCCGTTCCAGAATCCTGTGCGTCTTTGCTTCCATAGCAGCTTGAGATCCATGCTCAATCCCTGCCTTGTACGAGGGAATAGAACATGTGCTCCAGCGTGGCATCCGATTCCCCGAATTGGGAGCGCAGTTCATTCAGCGTCCCTTGAGCAATAACCTGCCCACGGTGCAGAACGATAAAACGGTCACAGTAATTTTCAATCGTGGACAGAATGTGTGAACTGAGTAGAATGGATGATCCCGAAGCTTTCATCTCAAGCATAAAATCAAGCAAGGAGCGGATTCCCAGCGGGTCCAACCCCAGGAAAGGCTCATCAATGATGTACAGTGGTGGTCCTGCCACAAAAGCACACATGATCATGACCTTTTGCCTCATCCCCTTAGACAGGTGAGTCGACAGACTTGTACTTTTCTCATTCATACGGAACAGTTCCAGCAGTTTCTCCGTACGTTGTTTGAAATCAGCCTCCGACACATTGTACGCTCTTGCCGTAAACTCCAGGTGCTCCATCACCGTCATCTCATCATACAGTTCGGGTGATTCCGGTACAAATGCCATAGCCGATTGGTAGATCTGCGCATCCTCGTCCCGTTTCTTGCCCATCACTCGCACTTCGCCCTGTTGAGGTGTCATCAAGCCGAGGATGTGTTTCATGGTTGTGCTTTTGCCAGCACCGTTTAAGCCGATTAGTCCGACCATCTCTCCACGTCCAACTTCCAGATCGATGCCGTGAAGGACTGGCCGTTTGGCACTATAACCTCCGCTTAACCCGCTAATTTGCAGAACAGGCGATTGAACGTTTTCCATCTATCCCTGCACCCCTTTCGTCAGATTCTATTCTTCGGAGCGTGGCGTTTTGTCTTTACTCCACTTGGGTGCTCCTTTGTTTTTACGATCCTGGTCGCGCTCCGTGCGGCCTGTATTACTCGTTGGTTTGTTACCTGCTGGACGCGAATTGGAGATTGTAGCTCTAGTTCCCCCATCACGATTGCCCTGCCCTGGTTTGCGATCTCTGGATTGTCCTGGTTTTCTGGAGAACGAATGTCCCTCAGGCCGCGTGTCCGGACGCGGGTCAGCCTCCAGTACTTTACCACCAAAGAGTACACGTTCTGACAGTTCAATTCCGAGTTCGCGTGCGAATTTACGCATAATAAAGATCTGTGTTTCATCCACAATGGACAAAACGATACCCGAACGTCCCATCCGGCCTGTACGACCTGCACGGTGAACATAGTGCTCCGAGTCAAAGGCAGGGTCATAGTTAATGACCATTGGCAAGCCTTCGATATCCAGTCCTCTGGCAGCGACTTCGCTGGCAATCAGCAACTGGAGTTTTCCATTACGGAAGGCAGACAATACGTTACTGCGGGTCACTTTGTCAGCATCCCCATACAGCGCAGCAGCGGACAAGCCCAGATGATTCATTTTTGCTTCAACTTCACCAATATCTTCGGTTGCATTCACAAATACGATTGCCCGATCCGGATTGTACTGTCTAACCAGACGACGCAGCATGTCAATTTTGTTCCGGTTTTCTTCTACAAAATAATAATGCTCAAGGCCCGCAGCCGTAGCTCGATCCGGTTCAATTCCGATCTGAACAGGCTCTTTCATCTCACGCTTGGCGAGTCCAGCCGTATGCTCATCAATGGTTGCTGACAGGAAGATCAACTGACGGTCCCGCAATGCGCTCTTGAGTACAAAGTTTACGTCACTTACGCCGCCAAGTTGGAACACTTGGTCCGCTTCATCGATAACAATGGTGGAAACATTGTGCATTTTCAGTTTTTTGAGTGTAATCAATTCCTTCAGTCGTCCCGGTGTACCCACAACCAATTGTGGATGCTCACGCAGCTTCTCGATCTGACGTTTAGCCGCTGCACCACCAATTAGACCCAATACACCGATCTTACGTTCTTCCGCATAACGCTGCGCTTCACGTACAATTTGCATCGCCAGCTCTTGCGTAGGTGCAATAATGAGTTTCTGCGTACCTTTGATATCCATTTTGATGGATTGTAACAGTGGCAGCAGATATGCCAGCGTTTTTCCTGTTCCCGTCTGGGATTTGGATACGACATCACGGCCTTCCAAAATAACCGGGATCGTCTGAGTCTGTACAGGTGAAGGTTCGTTAATGCCATGTTTCGCCAAAATGGCCTCCAGATCCTGTTCCACGCCAATTGAAGCAAATGTTTGATTCGTCATGTATGTCCATCCTTTTAATTTATTCATTTTGATGTTATATAAGTTCAACTAATGAGTAATTACACTGACACTACGAGGACAGAACAACCTTCCGATCACTGTTATCCCCAGATTTCTTTGATTCCTTTTTTCCAAAAGGAAAAATCCGGGGATAAAGGTGCACGCTTCACTTCTTCAGGTTATTTCTGTCCTCTCCGCTATTGTGTAAAAAGTTTAGTTGAACATATAAGTTGCTTGTATAAAACCGAAGCCTGTCATCACATTACCTTTCATTATATGCGAAAAAAGCCCGTGTACCAAATCTTATTCCAGAATTGTATATATACACGCCAAAAAAAAGAAAAGCCCCTCGGCGGAGCCTTTCTTTCATTCCGTATATGATGCCTCGTATCACATTTACTTCTGATTCATTACACCGTGCGACAATCGATCTGCAAGACGAGGAAATAGCTGGTACAGCCATATGCCAGCAGAAGCAAGTCTTGGCAGGTTCACTTCTTCCTTGCGTTTTTTCATCGCCCGAATCATATGACCCGCAACGTCTTCCGGTTTCAACATCATCCAGCGTACATTATTCACATAATTGCCAGAAGGGTCAGCCCGATGGAAAAATGGTGTATCAATCGGACCTGGATTAATCGTTGTCACCATGACGCCAGTCTTGCGAAGCTCTTGACGCAGCGCATTACTAAATCCGAGTACAGCATGTTTCGTAGCTGTATAGGAAGCGGATTTGGCGGTACCAATTTTGCCAGCCATGGAGGCCACGTTCACAATCTGACCTTTGCCACGTTCCAGCATTTGTGGAAGCACTGCTTTGGTGCAGCGGACAATGCCCATGTAATTAACGTTCATCATCTCATCGAATTCCTGTACAGACATCTCAGTCATCGCTGCGAATTTCCCGTAACCTGCGTTGTTCAGCAAAATGTCGATTCGTCCGTATTTATGCAATATCGCATCCACAGCTGCCTGAACCTGCTCACTATCCGTAACATCAAGTGTGAGTAATTCATGCTGCCCTTTCAGCGAGGCACCAATCTCTTCCAGCTTGTCCCGTGAACGGGCAGCCAGAATTGGGATGGCTCCTTCTTCTATCAGCATCTGCGCACACAGCGCACCGATACCACTCGATGCACCTGTGATAAACACTACCTTATCTTTCAGCATCCGTGATGTCCTCCCGTATTGAACACATATTGCCTTTTGAGGCGTATGGTTCTATTCTACGAGATCATGACCTGAATATCCATCTCACCAATGCCGTCCATCAGCAAAGGAATGCTCAGTGCTTTCGTTGCACTAAATGCAGTCAGGTGTTCGGACTTCATTACTTGTGGAGGTGTAATATCGACCACAACCCCCTGATTCGACAGGATGGTGCTGGCATTACCACTGATCATATTACCCAGTTCGGAAATCGCACTTTTGCTCATTTCATCCATTTCTGTAATGACAAAACCACCCATCATCGCAGATACAATTTTCAATGCAACTTGTTCATTGATTCCAAATACAATGTTTCCGCTAAGTTGTCCGGTCATTCCGATCACGATCCAGACATGGTCTGCAATGTACTCTACGTTTTTCACGCCAAGACTCCCGGTGGAAGGCGAAACCTGGATGAGCTGTTCGAATACGTTCCGTGCCGATTCCAGGAAAGGATTAATCACTTCCGCTTTCACTGTCTATGTCCCCCTCACACTGGGTTATTGGTCACACACCAAAAGTCCCATATTCATTAAATTTATTATACTTTATCACGTACAAGAATTCATTAAGAATTCGTTAAACCATGTGTACTATAATTTATCGTCATCCGTGGGGCAAATGTTTATAGCTGATTCTAGCGAATAAACAGAGCTTTTTACTTCTTTTGAAGAAAGATTTTCGTTCATTGTGCGTGGTAAAAGGCATTTAGGACTTTATTACTGTTTTCTCACAACTGTTAAAAAAATCAAATTCTTGTATTCGCGTTTTTTTCACAGTCTCTTGAACTACTTTTGATCCTGAGAATTACCTTCATTGCTCTGCTGTCCTGAATCACCTATAATTTAAGATAACGGAACAATAACCAGTTACGGGATTACATCGCACCAAACACTACATAATCAAGTTATTTTGCCTGCAAGGAGGTCACCTATGAACATAAGCCAACTGGAGACACTAATTACCATTTCCAAAACGATGAGCTTTCGCAAAGCGGGAGAACTTCTGAACCTGACCCAGCCTGCCGTCTCAGCCCAGATCAAAAGTCTGGAGGACGAATTCAGCACCGTTCTTGTAGATCGGAACCAACCCGTTACCCTGACAGACCGTGGACAGGTATTCCTGGAGCACGCTGAACGGATGCTCGACATCGTTGATGAGTTGAAACAAAAATTGTCCGATCTCGATGAAACGCCTCAGGGACGTATCGTATTAGGCACAACAACTTCCATTGCGATTCAGATCTTGCCAAGGGTGTTATCCTATTTCCAAGATCAATTCCCGCTGATCAAAACCAGTATCCAATCCCTTCCTTCATCACAGATCTATACCCAGGTCGAGAATGGTCTGGTTGATATTGGTATCGGTTATCTCACGGAGCGTAATCCCAACCTGAATACATCTGTGCTGTACTATGACACATTTGAACTCGTTGTATCGCCTTCCCATCCGCTGGCGAAGAAAAAACATGCTGCAGTGGATGTGCTCCGCAGTACACCATTGATTCTGCTGTCCCCTGACACAGTAGGCCGACGGTTTACGGAAACCATCTTCAAGAAACATAACATTGAACCTAATATTGTAATGGAGTTGTCTAGCAGCGAAGAAGTGAAACGGATGGTCGAGATTGATCTCGGAGCAGCTGTCATCTCCAAACAATCTGTTGCGCATGAGTTGCGTCAAGGTACATTGCGAATGATACCCTTAAGTGAGTTGGAGGTCAGTCATCCTGTTGGTGTCATCTATAAGTCCAGTCGGTACCTTAATTCAGCGATGCAGCAATTCATAAGTGACCTCAAAGGTATGCCGGAAACTCAATTCATCAGTTCAGAATGACTATGAGCCATGAGAAAGGAAGGATTCCATATGAAATTTGATCTTCATACACATCATTTTCGTTGTGGTCACGCAGACGGCAACATCCGCGATTATATAGAGGCAGGTATTAAGGCAGGACTTCAGGCCATCGGTATCTCGGATCATACGCCATACTTTGGCAGTGAGCTTGAGCAGGCATTTCCCCGGATCGCAATGGGCAAGTCGGAATTGCAGCATTATGTGGAAGAAGTCCTTGCTTTGAAAGAAGAGTACGCTGGTAAAATCGATGTACTGCTCGGCATTGAATCCGACTACTTCCCTGCTTATGCAGAATTGTACCGTACCACACTGGGACAGTATCCTTTTGACTATATTATCGGTTCAGTTCATCATACCGAGGATGTGAGTATCTTCAACAAAACCCGGTGGAAAGGACTGAGCGATGCTCGCAAAGTTGAAGTGAAAGAGAGTTATTATTCATTGATCCGGCAATCGGCTCAGAGTGGTATGTTCCAGATTCTTGGACACATTGATGCAATGAAAGGAAATTATCCACCTTTCTCCGAAATTATCGCTGATCAGGCTATTGATGAAACGTTGCAGGTCATTGCAGAATCCAACGTAGCGATCGAGATTAACACATCTGGCAAAACCAAACTCAGCGGAGGCTGGTACCCTTCAGATGCCATTTTGGAACGCGCCCATCATTATGGAGTGAAGGTGACATTTGGATCGGACGCTCATAAACCACAGCGCGTTGCAGACGAGCTGGATGACGTTCGTACACGTCTCAAGGAGATCGGATTCACCGACTGGGTATACTTCAAGCAGAAACAGATGCAGGTTGTATCACTGTAAAATATAGGACCACATAGAAACCCCCACAGCGTTAACAAGCGCAGTGGGGGTTTTGGGTTTAATTCTAAATAAAAAATATTATATAAAGTTAAACTACATATTTACACGATAACGGAGAGGACAGAAATAACCAGAAGAAACGAAGTGTTCGCGTTTATCCCCGGATTTACCCTTTTCAAAAGGGAATCAAAGAATCTGGGGATAACAGCGATCGAAGGGTTATTCTGTCATCGGAGTGGCCAGTGTAAATACTTCACAGTTAACTTATATGGGCAAAAAAAATGAACCCGCTCGCGCGGGTCCCAACAGCATTATCTATTATCAAAAAGGGGGTCATGAGATAAGTTTACCCCCTGTCTGTTAGAGTTCAATTGCAGCTATATTTCAATTGTGTAACAAATGATTGAAGTTCGATTCATTCACGTTTGACTACTCTTACTCTATGTCATTGCGGCTTGTCAGATACCAGGGTTTGCAGGTCTTTTTCCTGAAGAGGGCGGGCGTATTGTTCCCGGTACATACTGTACACTTTAACATCCATCAGGGATTCTGATCCTTCGTCATCCTCATCATGCAGTCCAAACGAGGGAAGAGACCGCTCATAAGACATCCCTATTTTGCTTAGCACCCGTTGTGAAGATACATTGGCCTCATAACAACGTGCTTCCACCCTCCCCAGATGAAGATCGTCAAATCCAAACTGCAGCAGCCGCTGTACCGCCTCGGTAGCCACACCCTTGCCCCAACAGGACCTGTTCAGGATATAACCAATCTGTGCGGTACCATTCTGATCATTCCAGTGCTGGAATGAGGTGATCCCAATCACCTGTTCCTTGCCTCTCCAGCAGATCCCATAATGTAACGAATCCAGCTTGGCACTACTGCTCCGTATCTGGTTCAATAACCGTCTCGCCCTGATTGGCGTGGGCTGGCTTCCCCTATTCACATATCTTATGACCTGAGGATCGGAAAAGAGTTCCGATAATGTGCTGTAATCACTTTGACGTAATGATCGCAGGACAAGACGCTCTGTCCACAAAACCGGCAGACCTTGAACCAGCATTTTTCGGGTAAGCATGACAATCGCTCCTTTTGCCTAAACGGGCTCTAGTCCGGTAAGACAAGCATGCTCTGAAGATGATCCGGCGTAATACCATTTGAACTGATCCACGAACTTTAGTATTCGCATTTTAGTATTAATATATTGCATCATTCAATTTCTCACGCTAAAAGGTCCAGATGCTGACTACTCCTGCAGCCCACGATAGATACCCGTACGAATCTCACGAATATAGAAATCCAATGCAGGAACATTCGCCGACTGCGCAACCTGTACTTCTCGCTCAATATCATAAGGCACCCGCACAAATTGAACATTGAATGGGGTGTTGTTATCGTTGCAGTCTTCACCCTCCAGAATACAGTAGGAAGCTTGGGGAAGATCGAGTGGATTACCAACACTGCCTGCATTAAACAGTAACTTGCCGTTCATATACTGCAAGTATGCGTTATGCACATCCCCATAACCTACAACATCTGCAACACCTTGCTCAGGCTCATCAGCCGGAGGATCAAACATTGCCAACCTCTTTTCCATCGCGTCCCACGGCTGTACACGATGGTATACACTTTGAGGTGAAGCATGAACCAGACGGATGGTGCGACCACTCAGTTGAAATTGATGACTGAAGGGTAGGCCCGCCAAGTAAGCCAATCGTTCCTCACCCAGCCGCTCTGCTTGCCACGTAAAGTTCTCGTTGTCTTGGTTAACCGCAACCAGTTCATCCCAATTGCCACGGATAACAAGTTCACACGTCGCTCTCACCTGATCCACAACCTGTACTGGTTCTGGCCCCTTGCCCACGAGGTCACCAAGACAAAAGATTCGCTCCACGCCACGACTTCGGATATCTCCTAACACTGCTTCCCAGGCAGTCATGTTGCCATGAATGTCGGATACAATCGCAATTCGTTCCATCTGGATAACCTCCATTCATGTTAAATCCTTTATGTTTTACATTCATCTTATATTCTTTTATGTGGTTAATCCTTTAAGCTCAAACACCGTTAATTCTGGTCTGCACAGAAAACGAATGGGCAGTTGAGTCATGCCAAAACCACGATTCACATACACTGGCATCTGTGTCTGGGTGGTGTAATATACCCCCTGAACATCCGTGTAATACAACCCTTGAACATACTTGTGTGAACCTCGCGGAGTTGTCAGTGCCCCGATCCAGGGGAAACGTACCTGTCCACCATGACTATGACCGGAAAGTTGTAATCCGAAACCATAGGGAGTGGCAATATCGGCATAATCCGGTTCATGCATAAGTAACAATTTCCACACATCATGATCCAATCCCTTGATGGCTTGCGCAGGATCAGGCCTGCCTGTAAGTGCGTCATCCAGACCAGCTATGGCCAGACGTTCGCCCCCTTGTTTAATCACCACATGTTCGTTCCGTAACAAAGTGAATCCGGCTTCACGAAACATGGTTGTCACTTCATTCTGCTGTCCGCCCCGATAATCATGATTCCCCAAAACAGCAAATTTGCCATACTTGGCTTGCATGGAGGCGAGTATCGGAATACATTCACGCATCGGCTCTGCTTCCCTCTCGACGATGTCTCCGGTAAAACAAATCAAGTCTGGTTGCAACTGCTCCATCGTTGCTGCCAGCTTCTTCATCTCTTTCACCCCAGTATGAAAACCAAGATGAGCATCACTGAACTGAACTACACGCAAACCGTCAAATGCCTTTGGAAACTTCGGAAGTTTCAGTTCCACTTGCTTGATTTCCAGACGACGCGGCTCCCAAAGCCAGGCATAACCTCCTGTGAGCAAACTGGCACCTGCTGTCATCAAAACCATACGCAATAAGAAACTTCGGCGAGAGGGATCATGATCCTTTTCTTCTCCAGGAAACACAGACTCTTCTGCACCTGGTGCTTTGTGCGAGCGCTGGGACGGCGAGTTGTTGCTGCCCTGACGCGGTGTCTCTGCCATATCTCCCCCTCCTTCTACGCTCTTAATCCATCCCCTTAGTATACCATATTCTGCATGGATAGCCCGGTTCCTCTGCTTCATCACAAAAAGAAGCCGGGATCTCCGGCATGTTGCTGCACGGGATCACGACTTCTTCTAAGTTGCAGATTACACTTCTGCACATGTTATGACGAGATTAAACTCCCAACCAGCGTTTGAACATATGCTTGGTCGTTTGTTTGTTCATTTCGGCAATGGAGGTTGTCAGTGGAATGCCTTTTGGACAGGATTGCACGCAGTTCTGTGAGTTACCACAGCCCTCAATGCCTCCGTCTTCCATCAATGCTTCCAGACGATCGTCGGCGTTCATCTCTCCTGTAGGGTGAGCATTGAACAGACGCACTTGGGACAGTGCTGCTGGACCGATAAAGTCTGTTTTCTCATTGACGTTCGGACATGCTTCCAGACATACACCACATGTCATGCATTTGGACAGCTCGTATGCCCACTGACGCTTCTTCTCAGGCATCCGTGGACCTGGACCAAGGTCATAGGTACCATCGATCGGAATCCATGCTTTTACGCGTTTCAGGGCGCTAAACATCCGGCTACGGTCGATGACCAAGTCACGAACCACCGGGAATGTCTTCATCGGTTCGATACGAACGGGCTGTTCGAGCTTGTCGATCAAGGCTGCACATGCTTGACGTGGCTTGCCGTTGATGACCATAGAGCAGGCACCGCAGACTTCTTCGAGACAGTTGGAATCCCAGCACACGGGAGCAATGGATTTGCCATCTGTATTGACGGGGTTCCGCTGAATCTCCATCAGGGCGCTGATCACATTCATGTTGGGACGGTACGGAAGCTCAAATTCTTCGTTGTACGAAGATGACTCCGGGCTATCCTGACGGGTGATGATAAACTTGACGGTTTTGTTGGCTGTAGCTTGTTCCGCCATATCGTTGTCCCCTCCTCTGGTGACGATGATTGGTGTTGCTGATGCGCAAAGTTACTGGTTTGGTGCCCGGGAGACGCTTCGTCAGCGGAATGCCCCTCTGATCGCTGTTATCCCCGGATTTTTTTGATCAACCCTTCCCAGGGTTAAAATCCGGTGATAAAGGCGAAGAGTATGCTTTCGAAGTAGCTTTCTTTCAGAAAGCTTTCAGCTTCGCTTCTTCTGGGCATTTCCGCTTCCTCCGCTACGTCGTGCATACAGGGTCACTTTGCTGGAAACTGCTCTCCAATTCATTGTGGATGGCAGTATTGAAGTTCTGAACCATCGCTAAGCGCTTGCTTCTTCTGGGCATTTCCCTCACGTTGATGGCAGTAACTTTGAAAAAGCTCTGCTTCTTCAAAGTTCTCCTGCCTCTCCGTTCAGGTGTTTAACTATTCATTACATGAATAGTGTGATACTTCTTAATCCTTGGAGTAATCCCGGATACGTGGTGGGATCAGAGATACGTCTACTTCCTCGTACGAGATTTTCGGGCCTTCCTTCGACCAGCTCGCAATTGTCGTTTTCAGGAACTCTTCGTCATTACGTTCCGTGAATTCCGGTTTGTAATGCGCGCCGCGGCTTTCATTACGCAGCAGTGCGCCGAGAGTCATTGCTTCTGCCAATTCAATCATGTTCCACAGTTGGCGAGTGAATGCTGCGCTCGGGTTATTCCAACCGGAGCTGTCATACATGTTGATTTTGCCATAACGCTCTTTCAATTCCTTGATCTTGCCAATCGTGGCTTCAAGCTTGTCGTTGTAGCGTACAACCGTCATGTTGGCTGTCATCCACTCGCCAAGCTCTTTATGAATGACATAGGCATTCTCCGTGCCCTGCATTTTCAAGATGCCTTCGTATTTGTCGCTTTGTTGTTTGGTGTGTTTCTCAAATACGGAAGATGGGATATCGGCGGACGATTTTTTGAGTCCTTTGATATATTCAGCCGCTTTTGGTCCTGCCACCATACCACCATAGATCGCAGATACCAGTGAGTTTGCACCCAGACGGTTCGCACCATGGTATTGATATTCACATTCACCAGCTGCGAACAGCCCCGGAATGTTAGTCATTTGGTTGTAATCTACCCACATACCGCCCATGGAATAGTGGACTGCCGGGAAAATTTTCATTGGGATTTTACGCGGGTCATCACCCATGAACTTCTCATAGATCTCAATGATTCCGCCGAGTTTTACATCCAGTTCCTTCGGATCTTTGTGCGACAGATCGAGATAAACCATGTTCTCACCGTTCACACCCAGACCCATGTCTACGCAGACACTGAAGATTTCACGAGTCGCGATATCACGTGGAACCAGGTTACCGTAGGATGGATATTTTTCTTCAAGGAAGTACCAAGGTTTGCCGTCTTTGTACGTCCAGATCCGTCCACCTTCACCACGCGCGGATTCAGACATGAGACGTAGCTTGTCATCCCCTGGAATGGCTGTTGGGTGAATCTGAATGAACTCCCCGTTGGCGTAGTTTACACCTTGCTGATACACCGCACTTGCCGCTGTACCTGTGTTAATTACAGAGTTGGTCGTTTTACCGAAGATGATACCCGGACCACCACTCGCCAGAATAACCGCTTCTGCCGGGAAGGTCTGTACCTTCATCGTTTTCAGATCCTGAGCCACGATCCCGCGACATACGCCTTCATCATCCAAAACCGCCTGCAGGAACTCCCAGTTCTCATATTTCGTAACCAGTCCGGCTGCTTCCCAGCGACGTACCTGCTCGTCTAATGCATAGAGCAATTGTTGTCCTGTTGTCGCTCCGGCAAACGCCGTACGGTGATGCTTCGTTCCCCCGAAACGACGGAAATCAAGCAAACCTTCTGGTGTTCGGTTGAACATTACGCCCATACGGTCCATCAAGTGAATGATGCCAGGTGCTGCTTCGCACATCGCTTTAACAGGAGGTTGGTTCGCAAGGAAGTCACCGCCGTATACCGTATCGTCAAAGTGTACCCATGGGGAGTCACCCTCACCCTTAGTATTTACCGCTCCGTTAATGCCGCCTTGTGCGCATACAGAGTGGGATCGTTTAACAGGAACCAGTGAAAATAAATGAACATGGACTCCGGCTTCAGCCGATTTGATCGCCGCCATCAAGCCTGCGAGACCGCCGCCCACAATAATTACATTCGTTGATGCCATTGCTGTTCACTCCCTTATAAGTCAGCATTTATACGCTAAATGCTTAAATTAGAACTGTTTTTACTGCGTCAATCATCGAAGTAGCTGTCTGGAAATCAATGCTCCGGAAAGCAAATAGTGAAGCAATAAACATGATGGAAACAATAGCGAACAAGCTCATACATACGTAAGAGGATACACGCTGCGCACGCGGACCAACTGTGATTCCCCAGCTAACGAGGAACGACCACAGACCATTGGCAAAGTGATATGACGCCGCAACCACACTGATCATATATATCGCAAAGGTTATCGGATTCGTTACCGCATCATGTATAACGCCGCCAATCTCTTCATGGGATACATTACCCAGCGCAATCTGTACTCGCGTCTCCCATACGTGCCAGATGACAAATACAAACGTAATAATACCGCTTACCCTCTGTAACGTGTAGCGCCAGTTGCGCTCATTACCGTAACGCCCAACGTTAGGCTTGGCCTGATAGGCAATGTAAAGACCATAAACACCGTGATAGAACAACGGCAGCCAGATAAGTAATGCCTCAATTACAATAACAAGAGGCAAACCGTTCAGAAATGCAACGGCACCGTAAAAAGCTTCTTTGCCGCCTTCAACTGCCGTGAAGTTCGTCACCAAATGCTCAACAAAAAACAGACTGAGCGGAATGACGCCAAGCAAGGAGTGCAGCTTTCTGGAGTAAAACCCTTTCATAAAATGTCGATCCCCTTTCGCTAAATACAACGTTTTCATAAATGATTTCACTTATCATGACACGAATCCTTTTCCCTGAAAAGGTTCGACAAATTGTTCCGTTTTCCCCAGGTGTGAACAACTTGTGTCACGGTTCATGTTACTCCTTTTTTTCTTATAATGGAATTGCAATATAATTATTAAATGTTATAACCTATAGGTATAAGCAGTGAAACATTGGGTTTACAGGCCATACAACATGGAAAACGATTAAACAAGGGCAAGAATCACATTCATGGAAAAGAGGTTATTGTTCATGTTTGAGGAGTTAAATGCATTTGCAGCGGTCGTGGAGCAGTCCAGCCTGAACCGTGCATCCAAGTTACTGAACTTGTCCCAACCCGCACTCTCACGTAAAATTGCCAAATTGGAGGATGAACTCGGGGTTGCACTGTTCCACCGCCGTGGCAAACGGCTGGAGTTAACGAGTGTGGGCCAGTTCACCTATACCTACGCTGTAGAACAGAAGCAGCAGCAACAGAAGTTCCTCACCATGCTGGCCCAGTATAAAGACGAAGAACAGAGCGCCATTACACTCGGAGCCAGTCTGACGACGCTTCAAACTACGTTACCACCTCTCGTCAATGCCTTTATGGAGAAACATCCAAATGCCGAACTGAAACTGTTGACGGGTAAAACACATGAGATTGTCTCGTTTGTGCGTGACAAAAAAGCCGATGTGGGCATTGTCGCCTCCTCCATCAGCGAAGTGGGGCTGAACTGCGTACCGCTATTTGATGATCATCTGGAGCTGGTTGTACCGCTCACGCACCCCTTATCCGGCAAGGAAGCCGGGATGGAGCATTTGCAGGATCTGCCGATGATCACGTTCTCCAAAGGTACCTGGTACCGCAAATTAACGGACGATCTCTTCCAGCGCTGTGCCGTGATGCCGGATATTCGCATGGAGATTGATTCCTTTGAAGCGATCATCCGACTTCTGCCTTCCGCCAAAGCAGCTGCTCTATTGCCCAAGTCATATCTTCGTCCACAATTGCTCGCGGACAATGATCTGGTTTCTGTTCATTTGCCTCAATTACAGCAGACCCGCAGAACAACTTGCATGATATATGGGGAAAAAGAGGACCTCAGCGAGACCTCCAGACAATGGGTCAAGGAGACGGCTGCACTCTTTACAGCTAAGGCGCCATTGCCCTCACGGAGGACTACGACGCCTTAGCTTTGATCTGAATCAGCCAGGCTCTAACGCCTGGCTCTTCCATTTTAACTTATGATAATTATCAGCTCTCCTGGCTGATAACCTCTTCTTCAAATCGGTCGATATCTGCATTATTACCAATGATGACCATGATATCCCCCATTTGAAGCGAGTCCAATGCCGTCGGAGCGATAATGACCCCGGCTTCTTTCTGTAACGCCACAATGCTGCAACCAAAACGTACGCGTGCATTCAGGGTTGAAAGGGTTTTGTTGTGCAGACAGGCGGGAACCTTCATCTCAACAATACTGTAATCATTGGATAATTCAATGTAATCCAGCAAGTTCGGGGTAACCAGCTGGTGGGCAACCCGAATGCCCATATCCCGCTCAGGATAAACGACACGATCGATGCCCAGCTTGTCGAGTGCCCGTCCGTGAAGAACGGAGATCGCCTTGGCAACGACCGTCTTGACACCCAGCTCTTTCAGCAGGATGGCAGTGAGAATGCTCGTCTGAATATCATCCCCGATGGCTACGATGCAACAGTCGAAATTTCGAATACCCAGGGAGCGCAGCACTTCCTCATCTGTGGCATCAGCTACAACGGCATGGGTGACCAGTTCACTTATGTCTTCGACGACTTCTTCATTTTTATCGATCCCGAGCACCTCGTAGCCGAGTTCCATTAATTCCTGCGCCAGACTGGAGCCAAACCGCCCAAGCCCAATCACCGCAAACTGCTGTGTTTTCATTGTTCTTCACGAACCCCTTATCCAGATCAATTTCATAACTCACTAATAATAGATTTATCCAATAATCATTTTGCCTTCCGGATACCTGTATAACTCTTTACCCTTTTTCTGCCCAAGTGCATACGCTAATGTGATCGGTCCAAGCCTTCCTGCAAACATCGTAAAACAGATCAGAAGTTTGCCCAAAGTAGTCAGCTTCAGCGTCAGTCCGAGCGATAATCCGACAGTACCAAAAGCTGATGTCGTTTCAAATAAGATCATCATAAAACTGGCGTCTTCTGTGGTACTCAGTGCCATCGTTACAGCTATGATGAACAAAAGCGCCAGCAATGTAATGGTAAGCGCCTTGAAAATCCGTTCCTGTACGAGCCGATAGCGGAAAAACACGATATCTTCACGTCCACGCATCATGGCGATGACCGCTCCAGCCATAATCATAAATGTCGTTGTTTTGATCCCGCCTCCGGTAGAACCCGGCGAAGCACCAATGAACATCAGAATGATCATAAAGAACTGTGTTGCCTGTCTCAGCCCCGCAATATCTACCGTATTGGCTCCTGCTGTTCGCGGCGTAATGGATTGGAAGAATGAACCGAGAATTTTGCCACCCCAGTTCAGGCCACCCAATGTCCGTGGATTGCTGAATTCAAATACGAAAATGACAAGTGCACCAAACACAATCAACAATCCAGTTGTTAACAGTACAACTTTGGAGTGCAGAGACAGCTTTCGCGTTTTGCGGTAATCTACCAGGTCTGACAACACCACAAAACCGATACCGCCAGAGACAATGAGGAACATTGCTGTAAAATTAACCAACGGGTCATACACATAACCGGTCAGACTGCGGAAATCGCCAAACATATCAAAGCCCGCATTGTTGAACATGGAGATCGCATGCCAATAGCCATAATAGATCGCCTGTCCGACCGGCATGTCGAACGACCAGCGGATGGCAAACAGTGTGCCACATATGCCTTCAATAATGAGTGAGTAGATCACAACTTTCCGAATCAGCCGGACGATGCCCTCCATCGTGCTCTGATTCATCGCTTCCTGTAGAATCAACCGTTCTCTAAGCGAAATCCGCCGTTTGAACGCAATGGCAACCAATGTGGACATTGTCATGAAGCCCAGTCCACCAATCTGAATCAGAATCGCAATCACAACCTGACCCAGCATCGAGAAATGAGTCCCTGTATCCACCACTACCAAACCGGTGACACAAACAGCCGAAGTTGCTGTAAAGAGCGCATCAATAAATGCAAGACTGTCACCGTTACGGTTGGATGCCGGAAGCATTAACAATAGTGTACCTACCAATATGATGCCAGCAAATCCTAACACAAGAATACGGGGTGGCGATAATCGCATCCATTGAACATTCAGTTTCACTTGAGTATCTTCCACCTCTTCTAAAATGAAAATAACTCCACACCCGTGGAGCCTTCTTCATTTGAAATGCTGTTGCCAAACGTTAAACAAGTATGATTCAGATTAATACGACATATATAATGAAGTTGGAATATATTCTATTCGTTCCCTTGTTGGGCGAAAGACATGCGAATCATTGCACATTTGCTTCAAAATTATAAGCGCTGCGACGTTTGTAGACAAAACGTTTTTTGTGTAAATAGCATCGAATTCCGCCAAAAAGGGAAGAACTCAGATATGGCGACGGATGGATCAGATTCTTTCGGTCCTTTTCATTCATTTTCAAGGATTTACACCTGTTTTCGTTACATCATTGGCATTCGGTGCTTGCCCTGTGCTATGTTAACTTTAATATCCATATTAGATTAAGGAGGAACACCATTACATGAATCCCTTAGGGCAGCCTTTGCTACTCAAGGCTAACTTCAAGCGGCTGGGGTTGCTTGCGGCGATTGGCCTGATTCTATTTTTTGTATTTCAGATCTTTCCAGCTACCTCATCACAAACGACAGAAATTCCGTCCACCTCCTTCATAACCAAGGAGCAGGCGAAGCAATCCGCACGATCATTCGCAGCTTCTGTGAATGACTATTCACTGCCAAATGATGATGAAAAAACTCTGGTAACCTACCAGACACATTCCGATATCTACGGGTATATGGCCAAAACCAAACAACTTGATACCTATAACCAGAAATGGGAAACTAGCTATCCTTACGATGTATTCCGCGTTCGTTTGCCTGATCAACACAAAGGCGGTTATCTTAATGTTGACGTACATATGAAAACAGGAAAAGTAGTCGGCTTCAAACGGGAACTGCCTTCTTCCCTCTATACCGCCATTGAGGCGGAGCAGGTTAGTGGACGAGTGACCACATCGCAAGTACTTGCTGAAGGCAATATATCTCTGGACGAGAAACAACAGCTCGCGGCTGGCGTTCTGACCGAATTCGGTTATGAAGTGCCTACACTTCAACTGGAGACTCGCGATGGTGAAGCGGGACTGAAGTATACAGATTCTGCAAAAGCCATCGGAGACTCCAAGCTTGAACTGAACTTTACGTTTGAAGAGGGTGCGGTACGATCGTTCGATCCTGGCTTCTCGGTCCCTGAATCCCATACCGATTATGTGAAAGATCAAACACGTCAGGCCAATTGGATGACTTATGGCGGCTATGCATTCCTGACCTTTGTTCTGGGCGTGCTGGCAATCATCTATAGCATTCTGACCCGAGCACATACATCTTTCAAACGCGGAATCATTCTCTCGCTGGTGTATTTCGCAGCTTCAGTAATTGGTACACTGAACATGATTCCACTCTTTCAGGCACAAGGACTTTCCAGCTTCATGTTAGCGTTCCTGATGTTAATGCAGGCAGGAATTACACTGGTTATGAGTGCAACCATCTATCTGTCTCTCGTTGCTGGTGACGGCATGTGGCGTAAAATAGGTCTGAACCCATGGCCTCGTGCCAAGGAACCCGGATATGGAAAATATGTACTTCACAGCATGGTTGCTGGTTACCTGTGGGCGTTCATTCTACTGGGTGTTCAATCCATCCTGTTCTTCATTCTGGAGCGAAGCATCGGCACATGGTCAACGACGTCAGCAGATCAATCTACATTTAATATGACCTATGCCTGGCTCTTCCCGATCATGGCCTGGATGGCCGGTATTGGTGAAGAAACTGTTTATCGACTGTTCGGCATTCGCATGATGCAAAAGATTGTGCGTAACACGTTTATTGCCTGTCTGATCCCAACCATCATTTGGGCACTTGGACACACATTGTATCCGATCTATCCAGTAATCACTCGTCCCATTGAACTGATGGTGATTGGATTGCTGTTCAGTCTGATCATGCTGCGTCACGGCTTCATTGCCGTTGTATTTGCCCATGTGATCTTCGACAGCTTGCTGATGGGACTCAGCTTGGTCTTTATGGGCGATGCCCTGAATATGGCTGCCGGACTCTTCTGGATTGTACTGCCGGCCATCGTTGGATATGTGGTCTACAAATTCAATCCAAAACAAAAAGAGAAGCCGTATGTTACGACTCCTCATCACGAAGTGCTGCAATAATCTGATTTGCCAGTTTGTCACCAATAGATAGAGGCCGGAAGTCTTCGACGCTGGCCTCTTTTATTTTGCGCAAAGAGCCAAAATGCTTCAACAGCAACTTACGCCGCTTCTCTCCAATACCCGGAATGGCATCCAAACGTGATGTCACCATCGATTTGCCACGTTGTTCCCGGTGGAACGAGATCGCAAAACGGTGGACCTCTTCCTGTATCCGCTGCAACAGGTAGAATTCCTGGCTATCCCGAGGCAGGGAGATCACTTCTGGTGGATTACCGATCATCAACTGTGAAGTCTTATGCTTCGCATCCTTCACCAGACCACATACCGGAATAAACAGCCCCAGCTCATTTTCCAAAATATCGACCGCAGCCGAGATCTGTCCTTTACCACCATCAACCACAATCAGGTCAGGCTGGGTCAGGTTTTCTTTCAATACTCGCTCGTAACGGCGACGGATGACCTCTCTCATCGTTTCATAATCATCCGGCCCTTCAACCGAACGAACCTTGTACTTCCGATATTCCTTCTTATCCGGTTTACCATCGGTAAATACAATCATGGCAGATACCGGGTTTGTACCCTGGATGTTCGAGTTATCAAACGCTTCAATACGGTGAAGCTGATCCAATCCAATAAAACGTCCCAGCCCTTCGGCAGCTTTGGATGTCCGTTCTTCATTTCGCTCAATCAAACGGAACTTTTCTTCCAATGCCACACGTGCGTTATCCACGGCCATGGTGATCATCTGGCGTTTCAATCCACGTTGCGGGATGAGCACTTTGATCTCCAACCACTCCTGTAAAGCAGCAGCAACCTGAGTTGGGTCTTCCAGTCCTGATGGAAGCTTTTCAGTAGAAGCAGTTGTATCCGTTATTGGAGCATCCTCTTGCATACTGTCAGGTTGTTCACCTTCTGCCTCAGCGGAACCTCCGTAAGCTGCACGAGTCTCAGCAACCAGTGGCTGGGAAGCGTAACTGTGCTCCACTTGTCCCGTCTGATCGAACTCCACCGTAACTGCGGCAGGTACCGATCCATCAGCATCAGAACCCGTATCCAAACTGTCGTTATCCGTTGCAAGATCCTTGGGCATTTCCGGCAACAAAATTTCTTGTGGCAATGCCGGATTATCGCTGTAATACTGTGTTACATAGGACATGAAATCACTGTACGCCTCACCGTAAAACGGGAAGGTTGATACGTGACGTTCAATCATTTTACCCTGACGCATATATAGAATCTGGACACACATCCAGCCTTTATCAATGGCAAAACCAAATACATCACGGTCTCTGGCATCGGCCATCGTAATTTTCTGTTTTTCCATCATCGCATCGATGGCGATTACCTGGTCGCGCAGTTCCTTGGCCCGTTCAAAATAAAGATCCTCCGCAGCCTCTTGCATCTTACGCTGCAGATCCTTCTTAATCTCTTCGTGACCGCCGCTCAGAAATGAACCAATTTCTTGTGAAATCTGGTCGTACTGCTCCTTCTCCACTTCCTTCACACAAGGGGCAAGACACTGTCCCATGTGATAGTACAGGCAGACTTCTTTGGGCATTACACCACATTTGCGCAGTGGATACATGCGGTCGAGCAATTTTTTCGTTTGGTGTGCCGCATACGAGTTCGGATAAGGTCCGAAGTATTTGGCTTTATCTTTCAGCACACGCCGGGTTACTTCCAGACGGGGGTGCTTTTCATTTGTAATTTTAAGATATGGGAATGTCTTATCATCCTTGAGCAACACGTTATACCGCGGCATATGTTTTTTGATCAGGTTACACTCCAGAATGAGTGCTTCCATGTTACTGCCCGTCACGATATATTCAAAATCACGGATTTCAGACACCAGACGCTGAGTCTTTCCATTATGACTGCCGATAAAATAAGAGCGTACGCGGTTCTTCAGCACTTTGGCCTTACCTACGTAGATAATGGTGCCTTCACTGTTCTTCATCAGGTAACAACCAGACATGTCTGGCAGCAAAGCGAGCTTGTGGCGAATCTGCTCCAATGCCTTCTCCTGATCCTGCAAATCATTCATGAATTGATCCATAATTCGGTGAATCCTCCTTCCCGAAAAAAGTATAAATAAAAGGTTACACTAAGCCATTCTGATTACAGTACCGTCTTCCAATCCGTTATCGTATTGTCTCTGAGTCACCTTTTTCTATAAGAAGAAACTAAAGATAATTCACACTGACACTACGATGACAGAACAACCTTCCAATCCCTGTTATCCCCAGATTTTTTTCATTCCCTTTTCTCAAGGGAAAAATCTGTTGATAAAGGGGAACGCTTCGCTTCTTCAGGTTTTTTCTGTCCTCTCCGTTACTGTGTAAATACATAGTTCCAACTATATCAGAGATGAATCCGGGATAAACGCGAGCACTTCGCTTCTCCAGATCGGTTCTGTACTCTACATTCAAGTATAAAAAATATTTTTACTTTATATTGCCCTATATAAAGGTATTCGACGCAAAACGCCCCCGGCATGTAAACCGGAGGCGTATGTGTAAGCCTGTAAATTATTGGTGTTTTGCGATAATTCCTTTGAGCGCATCTTTCGAGTTCAGACCAACCACTTTATCTACCGGTTGACCGTCTTTGAAGAAGATCAAAGTTGGAATGCTCATTACGCCAAAGCGGGAAGCAGATTCCGGATTTTCATCCACGTTAACTTTAGCAATTTTCACTGCATCGCCAACTTCTGTGGACAGCTCTTCCAGGATTGGAGCGAGCATTTTACAAGGACCACACCAAGGCGCCCAGAAATCAACAAGAACCGTTCCTTCGCCTTCTACTTCAGCGTTGAAGGATTGATCGGATACGTTAACAATAGCCATGAAATTGTCCTCCTTATATATACTTACGGTTTATTTTAACCTGTAACGTCGTGAACGACACTTCCAGTATAACACAGGTACGTCAAACTTGTGAATTGAACGCTGCAATGTTCATCTTCCCAACATCAAATCTTCACAATTAGAGGATATGGCATACCAACTGCAAAATCTTTACAAACGCTTTCTTTTCCAAGTATACTAAAATTACTCCGGGTTTCAGCCCCCATAAGGGCAAGCTGTTTCCCCATAAGGAGGCAATAACATGGATGCAAATGTGCGGATCAGCGACCCGCGTGAACATGTGAACGAGGAACCCCGGAACGATCTATTTGATCTGATCGCGGGTGTTGCCGGCATGGCCGGTCTCATGACAGTGATTTTTTTCGGTATGGTTATCTTCAAATTCCTCACCGAATAGGACACTCACAGGTCTCACGCAGGACCAGAAAAGCCCGGTTTTCGCAACAATGCGAAAGCCAGGCTTTTTTTGGGACTACTTATCGTTTAAGAAGAACATTTTGTAAATCAGACCAAAAGCTAACCGGTTTAACGTTTGCCACGCTGATTCTCACCCCGAACGGAGATGACATCCACGAATGGACGAATCCGGTCCATCAAACGTTGACCTTTATTCATTTCCTCGCCATCCCGATTGGTGAAACTCAGGTGTTTTTCAAGCCCATCCAGATTGTAATTGGACGTATAGAACGTTGGTTTGCGATTCATCCGATAGTTCAGAATGGACCCCATCACATGATCCCGAACCCAAGGGTTCAGATTCTCTGCCCCAATATCATCAAAAATGAGCAGATCACAGCTTTTCAAAATATCCGTCATTTCCTTCAGCTTCTGCCCTTCACTAATCATGGATTTCAGATCCTCCACAAAGTCAGGCATATAGATAATGACACCCGTGTGCCCTGCAACCGCCAGTTCATGCAGCAGATAACACATCAGGAACGTCTTACCCGTCCCGAAAGTTCCCTCAAGAAACAGTCCTTGCGGAGATAATCCGTTCTCCTTGGTCTCCCTAATATACCGAAGCACCTGATTCACTGCCGGAGCACGCATCCGATCCTTGCCCATAATCTCCACGTCGTTGTATCCAGCACTGAGCGCACGCTCGTCCACATAGAAACTGCGAATGCGTTGCTTAATGATATGTTCATTTTGCCGGGCGATATGTTTGGAACAAGGCGCTTTTATATCTATGATTTCGGGTTTACCGTTAAAATGTTCTACTTCCAGTTTGCAAAAGTGGCCCTGAAAATCGTTAGGACAGTTGTCGAGTCCCGGACAATTCGCACAGTTCTTAGAGTCTTTGGCGTACTGAAACAGCTTGCTCAGATCGGTCATGAGCTGTGCATCTTGCAGTTCAGGATGACCTGCGCGGAATTCGCGTACGTACGGATTTTCCATCAATTCCGCCGCAATCCGCCGCGATTGCTCACGAAAGGCAGGGTTCAGCTGCTGAAGCAGTCCTCCCAAGGATTCCATGGCTTCAAGCCCCCTTAATGTTTCAATATAGAATGAACAATTGAAGTGTACCCATGGCCATCTTGATGGCATAGGAACTTTCGATCATTAGCAATTCTACTGTTCATTCTATAGAAAAACAACCAATAACTCAACAGATACATCTGGTAAATAGCGTAACCCTTCCACCACCGTACATAATGCCTAGTTTAGAGCACACTTGCAGTCCGGTACCTTTTAGTGCGTGGTCAAAAGTCTGTTTTTCGGCCTTTTGAACAACCTTTATTAGAGCCGTAAGCCAACAGTGATGATCTCGCATGAACCTGTCTGTATGTTCCATTCCTTGCTGGCAAATGATAATGTCGATGCCTCTTCTATGCTGTGAGAATGGAGCATTTTGCCCTCTTCCTCCAAGATGTTGCTCTTGTATGCCGTTTCGAATGGCTGTGGATTCGCCTGTGATGCAGCAAGATTTAACGTGGCAGAGTTGGTGGTCATATTGAACCAGCGTAGCATCACATCACCGGAATCCTCATTTACCTTGAGTGAAGAAAACGCCAATCCGTCTCCTTGCCATGCAAATGGTGTGTTACTAGGTGTCAGATAACCCGGGTGTACTTCGGTTTGTGCCAGCGTCCAAGGAACCTGGAACTGATAGGCCTCGATATATGCACCTGATGCTGCACCATTTCCATCATGCGGAATGATCTCGATCTGAAATGTATGTTCACCAAGGCATTGTGCTTCCGGTGTAGGGAACAAACCCCAGTCTCCGAGTTCGCCAACCGCACGAAGCAGCGTTACGGCAACCGTGTTACGTCCATCTTGAAGGACTTCATATTCATTCAGGCCCAGATTGGCAACGACCAATCCGACGTCTTGTTCACTTACATCTACAAAATTCTGTTGATGCTGTGTATTGCTTGGATTTTGCCACTCCGGTGCAGGCTTGTTATCACGTGTTGCAATTTCGAACATGGAATCCACATGATGAACAGCAGATACAAGATCCGTTGGGAAAAGAGCACGCACCCGATGATCCTTCGCCTGATTGTTGAAGGTTGTCTCCACCTGGACACCTTTTCCACTACGACTAAGCGATATCACTGTACGGATCTGAAGTGGAGTCATTTTCGCTGAACGCTGGGCTTTGCGATGTGGATAATAAATCAGTTCCCGCTGTTCCTGATCCAGCATCTCATCCGCAGACTCCGGTATTTCCCAATGATGGATCACTTCGAATGAGGCCAAGTATGATGTATTCTCAAGGACCCGAATCTCTGCCTGAAGCTCGCGTGTTGTTCGCGCCACTTCGTTCTCTGGCTGCTTGAACATGTATTCATTGCCGATATCGCCCACATTTTCGTACACGCCGAGCTCTTTAAAAGTCCGACCTGTTCGTTTATCTGTGAGTGTGAATGAACCATTGTCTGCAATCGTGACGATCATATGTTGATTTTCCATGCCACGTTCACCACGCAACAGCGTAGTCGTTTTCGACGGAGTACCACTCTTAGCATCATCCGCAACGTTGACCAACGCATAGGTTTTCAGGCCAAATGCGGCTACATGCTCTGTTTCAAAACGAATACGAACGCGCCGACAGCTATACGGCTGACGGAAGCGATCATCTGGCAGATCATAGCCAAATTGCAGACCCAGATCCTCCACCGTACATGGAATGTGATTACCATCTTCATCTACCAGTATGCGATCTGACAGGTCAACGGCTTTCATCTGTGCCGCCATTTCCTCCAATGTATATCCATCCCGGAAATACAACCGAGCCGCGTCCAGTTCCATCTGAACTACACCGCTGCGTTCCCACCCCGTTGTATTAAATACCACGACAGGCCGGGCACCTTCGCCGTAGCGCTCAAATATGGAGGTATCGACAGCTGTAGCAATCTGGCTGGTGCTCTCTTCAATCAGCGCCTCTGCCACATGACGGCTCTTATCAAACCGTGTCACCATCTCGCGATGCACCTCATCCACACTGCATCCACAGATGCTGTCATGCGGATGATTCTGCATCAGCGTTTTCCAGGCATATGTCAATTGATCATGTGGATAGGCATGTCCAAGCAGATAGGCGTAGGATGCCAAGGGTTCAGCCACTTTTTCCAGCATAGTCTGGCCTAGCTGGTTCATCTGTTTCAGATACACACGAGCCGAGGCCGTGTTCACCAGAGTTCCCCAGCCATCAGTACGCTGACTGCGCAGTTCACCTTTGACCGTGGACAACTCATGTTCAGACGATGCTCTCAAAGCTTCCAGATAATCTGGAAAGTTGGAGTGAATGAACTCGATATCGGGATATAATTGCTCAGCCATACGGATGGCTTCTGGCAGGTCTCGTTGAATCGGCTGGTGATCACATCCGTTCATGTACAACAACTCATTCGTTGATGCATATTTCTCAGCGTCTGCAAGCTTGGTTTCCCAGAACTTGCGGGCCGATTCCTCGTCTACTGGAACTTCATTTCCGTTGGAGTACCAGTTGGCAAACAATACGCCGAGCACTTTCGATCCGTCTGGCCCTTCCCACATCAGCTCCGAGAAGCTTGATTCATATCCGGCATCCGATACCGTATTATTAAATCCCGTAGGCTTCACACCACGACCAAAAAACACATTATCAATGCCTGATTGTTGCATCAGCTGCGGAGTCTGTCCGACCAATCCGAATGTATCGGGAAAGTAACCAATTTTTGAAGGGGTGCCGTAACGCTTGGCGTCCTTATGTCCAACCTGCATGTTGCGCACATTGGCTTCTCCACTCGTCAGAAACGCATCCTGCAAAATGTACCATGGTCCAATCACAATCCGCCCATTGCGGATATGCTTCTCCAGTCGTTCCTTCTGCTCCGGGCGAACCTGAAGATAATCTTCGATAATAATCGTTTGTCCATCCAAATAAAAGCTTTTATAGTCCGATCCCTCATCAAGCTGATCCAACAGTGAATCGACGAGCTGAATAAGACGCATATGATGCTTCTCATACGGCAAGTACCATTCCCGATCCCAGTGGGTATGCGAAATAATATGTGCTCTCTTTTTCTTGGTCATCGTGTTATCCCACCTCTTTCGTCTTGTTGTACAATCTCAACCTCATCCGGGCGATACACCGCAGTCAGCTTTCCAGAAGCATCCGTGGCAAACAGCACCGAACGATTTTTCTCCAATTGGAACGAGTACGATACACCTGTACGTTGATCTCTCACATGAACTTCATGGTTCAAGACAAACTCCGATACAAATACATACAGATTTCCTTTTGAAAAACTAAGCTTCCGGCCGTAGATCCCAGCGATATCCCCACCGGATATCCATTCCAACTCCTGTTCGATGCCCGAAATTTCAGTTGCATAACGATACAATTCAGCAAGTGGCTCGTCCCGTCCATTTAACTCGAGCGGCAGTGGAGTCCAGATTAATTTCCCTTTGCCCAAAGGCAGAACGTGTACTTCATCTGCTGTACCATTATCCCCATGAAGCAACGTCTCCTTTGCCACCTCGGCGATCCGACGCCGTCCATAGGTCACCCGGTGGTTCACGCCATTAATATTCAGCAATTCTTCCCGCTGCACGTTGCCCAGACTGCGTTTGCCTACAATATGATCTGCTCGGTCAGTTGCCTTCCAGTACGCATCCAGCCCCAGTGGTCCAGTGATGAGCAGGCTCGTGCCTTCGTTCTCCGCGAACTTGAGCAATTGTTGCAGTGCATCGCTGTCCATATTGTGTGGACTCGGCACGATAATCAGCTTGGGTGGCTGCTGCTGCAGTGCTTCCAGATGATATTCGGATAACGCACGGAACGGCAGTTTCAGATCATAAGACATCACGCGAGTAAGCTTCGTTGTGGCATCATAGGCCAAGGCACGGTTGGAGAAGTCATTGGAATACGGGAACACCACTGCAATATCCTCCAGCTCGCGGTCTTCAAAGAGATCACGAATGCCATGCATGAATCGGCCAAAATCATAAGACACATCCGCCTCTGGCTTCTCCGTACCATCTGCACGAAGGGCTCCGATATGAGACTCATTGGCATTATCCATATAGAAGTTGGTGTTCCAGATCCATTGCACCGCTCCTGCGCCGCCTGTTGAGAACGCATAGGCGTACTTGCGTTCGAGAATGCCACGAAGCTCTTCTTCCGTACGTTTGGCTCGTCCATCCGGGGTTTCCACATACATGATGCCCGTCTCCTGAATGAGATTTGGCTTATGTGGCGTTTTAGCGAAAATGCCATCCCAGATCAGATCATCGTTTAACCACCAGGAATGCACCGTTGTATAGTCCACTTCACGTTCATAGAAGAATGGTGAAGGACGCTGCGCACCAAGGGCTTCGTCCTGTCCCACGGTGACCAGATGATTCGGCACCAGATCCTTGATCGTACCTACAAGCTCTCTAGCCCATACATTGTGCATTTCCATGGAGAAAAGACAATAATCAAGCCAGCGTGTTCCTTTTTTGGCCTTGTGCATGTCCTGTACATCAAAATTAATCTCTTCCGCCTCTGGGATCACCGCGGCTGCAAAGTTGGGGAGCTGCTTCGGCGACATGTTCCATGCCTCCTGCAACGCTTCAATCGTCTCATGACGTTGCTGAAGCCACTCGACAAAAGCCTGCTGTTCATACGAATCCCTCGCCGAGCGTGGGCCAGCTGAGAAGATACGTACTGGATCGAACATCGATGGCTCGTTAATCAGATCCCAGTCCACATGCGTTGTGTGCGTGTGACGACTTACGATGCTGCGGATAAAACGTTTCTGAGCCTCGACACTCTGCGGGTCCAAATACGGATTCGTGCCTTCCCATGTCTCCGGTGTAAAGGAGAAGAAGGTGAACGTGACCTGTAAGCCGTGGCGTTTCGCCGTTAAAATAAATGCATCAATGGCACGAAGCACATCCTCTGCCATATGTCCGTCCACCTGCATCATGTTGCGATAGGCGGTCCAGATTCCCGTCCGAATCCAGTTGATGCCTGCTTTGGCCATCTGAGCCATGTCTCGATCCCAAACATCCGCATTTGGCAAAAACAAAAATTTCCGTGCCACATCGGAGGTCATGTAGGTCATGCCCACAACAGGGAGAGGACGTCCGTCTTTTACAAAATAGTCCCTGCTGCGGGTAATCAGTTCCCCTTCTGCCAGCAGTGCAGCATCCTGTCCCCAGAAGCCTTGACGCAAGGTCCGAACTTCCCCGTCAGGTGCCTGCGCGTGGCATATGATCCGATACAGCCCACTTTCAATGGATACCGGGAGAAGTATACGTTCGAAACGCTGCTCACCGGAAAGTTCCATCTCCAGTCGATGGCTCCATACCTTCTCTGTCATGCCACTTGTGCGATCTTCATGCTCGACCGTTATGTCAAACGTCCACAGCTCGGACTCGGTAAGTCTGTTGCCTGCTCGCTGTAAAATCTGACCTTGAAGTGTGAGTACAGCCCGCTCATCTGGCTCATACGAAGCATAATTCGTTTTGAGGGATAACTCGGTTACACCTTGCGCACAGAATTGCGCCCACTTCACAATCTCATCAGCTCCATCCTGCGTCCAGAATGAGGTGGTCAGCGGCAGATGTACAAACATCCAGCGTGAACCAACGAAAGTCCCGCGGGAATTCTCCCACAGAACGACCGGAGCGGCGACACTGCGTCCATCCTTACTCATGCCACGAAGTAATGGGTAAATCTGCGTACTCATCGGGCCGGATGATCCCATCTGATGAGGCAGATCACTTGTTTTGGTTGTATGTGGAACCAGATTCCATGTATCTGCCTTCTCAAACAGTCCTTCTTTCCCAGTGAGAAGCGGGATCTGTTCGGATGACGTGTACGATTGCACATTGGCAGAAGATACGTTCAGTGCCTCATGAATATAGAGTTCCTGATGATACGCGGTCTGCTCGGACTCTACAACCCATGCCCCATTCTCATATCGAACCGGACGTTTAAAGGGCGCACCACCAACACTGATCAGGCTTCCGCCCTGATGCAAGTAAGCTGCAATCTCCGTCCAGGCGGATTTTGGGAAATAGGGTGCATGCAGATTCACCAGACATCCTTCACCTGCTGTAGTCTTCAAAGTCTCTGCGAGTTCTTCGGCGTTTACAACGGTGATCTCTTCGACTGCTTTCCATGTATTCAGAGCCTGCTCAGTTGGAAAAGTACCATCCAATGGAAACGTAGAGTCAGCGAGGATAATCAGCTTTTTATCATTAGGTTGGATACTCATAACAGGCCATCCTTCATGGATTTATAGACCAACTGGGAGAACAGGCTGTTGGACCATGCAAACCATTTTCGTGTAAAAATCGTCGGATCATCAGCGTGGAAGCCTTCATGCATATAACCTGTATCTGCATCTGTCGCTTCAAGCATGCGAATAATCTCCAGTTTCTCCTCGGCAGACTGCGCAGTCAGTCCCTGCATGGACAAGCCCATATGCCAGATATAATCTGGTGGTGTGTGCGGGCTTCCGATCCCTTTGGCAACCTTGCCTTCATAATAGAATGGGTTCTCTTTGCTCAGAGCGAAGCGGCGGGTATTCTGGTAGATTGGATCATCCGCTGTGACGTAACCCAGATATGGAATGGACATCAATCCTGGTGTACCGGCATCGTCCATGAGACAGTGGTTGCCATAACCGTCCGTCTCGTATGCATAGATCGGTCCAAATTCCGGATGACGATAAATCCCGTACAACTGAATGCCGTGATCCACGTCCTGCTCTAGATCCTTCAATTCCTGCAAAAGTTCCATATCCCGGAACACCCACTCGGCAAACTCCTGCATTTGGCGCAGAGCTACAACCGCGAACATGTTGCCAGGGATATTGTAGTGGAAATCACACGCATCATCACTGGAACGGAAACCGGACCAGATCATACCCGTGTAATTGACTGGCATACCCTTTCCGTGATTGCGCAGGGAATCTGTTGGGATACCGTTATTGCGAGTGAAGCGATATGGAGATTGTTCCATGTGATGCTGTTCGACTTTGAACAGGTCCACGATTTTACGCATCGCTGCTTTGAAGCTTGAATCGAAAATGTCAGTCAGTTCGGTTTCCTTCCAATATAAATACGCCAGGCGCACAACGAAACATAATGAATCAATCTCGAATTTGCGTTCCCACACCCAAGGTGACATCTCGGTCTCGTCCGTGGTGTTCCAGTGCCAATCGTTGGCCGTCTCATTGAAGGCATTGGCATACGGATCGATGTGTACATACTGGATATGACGTTTGATCAGCCCGCCAATAATGCGTTGCAGGTCCTCGTCTTCTTTTGCAAACGGAATGTAATGTACCACCTGCTCCACGGAATCACGCAGCCAGGAAGCTGGAATATCTCCTGTGATCACAAAAGTCGTACCGTCCTCCATCAACTTGGTTGTTGTTTCAATAGTGTTGGGAAAGCAGTTTTTGAATAATTGAAGCAGTTTTGGCCGGTGAGCCAGTTTCTGTTCTGCTTCTTCGAGCACAGCCTGAATAGATTGTGGCAAGATAACAGGCGGCATGGGTATTTTGGGTAATCTGAACTGTTCCATGGATGAGTGCAACTCCTTAAACAAATTGAATGGTGTAGCTATACAGGATGAAACAAAAATTTACACGGGACCACTGCGCGGTCAGAAATATCCTCCGATCGCTGTTATCCCCAGATTTTTTTGATTCCCTTTTCTAAAGGGTAAAATCTGGGGATAAAGGCGAACGCTTCGCTTCTTCGAATTCTTTCTGTCCTCTCCGTTATCGTGTGAATTTTTAGTTGAACATGTATAGCTCAAAAATATTGCAAACAGGTTTACCGCAGTAGCACGGTTTGTATTTGGTAAGGTTTAAAAGATAATGTAATCTGGCCATTGGTATGGGCCAGTGGTTTGATCGGTTCTTCCAGTGCGTTGGAGTGATACGCCTGTTCAAAGGCATGTGGCCATTGCAATGTGATGTTTTCGCGTTTGCCTGACGATTCATAGAAACGCAGCACGGTGCCTGGTCCATCCTCTGCCATTTTGACGGTATCCAGAATAACATGTTTACTATTAAAGTTAATCCAGGAGCCTGTTGCTGGACGTACAGGTGCCGCAATTGCAGTTGCATCTGCAATTGGATCAACTCCAGTCCCTGTGCTTTGCTGTACTTCTTCCCTCTGCTGTACCTGCTCTATCTGTTGCTCTTGTTGTATCTGACCCTTTTGGTTCACCTGCTGTACCGTCACCTCATGATTCAGCTCAGCTGCCTGACGTACGGTGTGTGCAGTTCTCCAGTCTCCGTCGTGCGGATATAGGGAATACGTGAATTCATGTTCTCCCAGATCGGCGGTGCGGTCAGGCCATTTGGGTGCGCGCAATAAGGACAAACGAATGGTGCTTCCCTGCACGTCGTACCCGTATTTGCAGTCATTGAGAAGGCTCACGCCGTATCCATGTTCGGATACATCTGCGAAGCGATGTCCACAGACTTCATACTGCGCTTGTTCCCAGCTTGTGTTGCGATGTGTTGGACGTTCCAGTGTACCAAATGGAATCTCAAATGTAGCCTTGGAGGTCACCACATCAATCGGGAAACCAACTTTCAGAAGTTTGTGATTTTCGTTCCAGTTCACCTGTGTTTGGAAATCAATTCGCCGTGAGTCATGATAAAAGACGATATCTTGTGTGATTTCCGATTGATGTAGCTTCCAGCGGAAACGCAGGACATCTTTCGTTGTACCCGCCAGCACCAGCTTTTTCTCCAACAGTTCCACTTCGCCAGCAATCTGTTCCTCATAACGACTGTCGATATCCCATGCATCCCATAGCGTTGGACGATCGTGGAAGAAGTGAAGCTGATTGCCTCGTTCATCCGGCTTCAACATCTCACGCTCTGCATTTTTATCCCACAGGCGGATGATCTCCCCACGTTCATTGAACTGCACATGATAAAAGGCGGTATCCCATGTATCATTAAAGGTTGGTCGTGCGGCAAGGTTGGTCATTTCCCGTACATTCGTTTCCCTTGTATTTTCCAGTACCAGCCATATCGTCTTATATCCAAACGCCGGAATGTCTGTCACGAGAATAGACATACTGCCATCCTCCTGATCCATCCGCAAGCGCTGGCCTTCTTCATCGATGCCGTAGCGATCCAAGCCATCCTGCACAGGAAGTTGAACGACTGCACTCCGTTTCCAGCCCAGGCTGTTGAATACAACATAGGCTACTGAACCTTCCGGTCCCTCTGTGTTGATACCCGTTGTCAATGCTGCAATTCCTTGACCCAGTCCGGTTCTTCCCAATTCAAATACCTGTACATATTCCTCATTCGAAGTGACGTAGGACTCCGTAATCGCCGATCCCGGTATAATATCGTGGAATTGATTCAGCAAAATTAATTTCCAGCCTTCATGAAGATTCGAACGCACTTCAGCTTCTGCATCTGCCTCCATATCTGGCAGAGCGAGTGTATTCCACAGCTCAGCTTCTCGATACAGAACCTCCGCTTTCCGGTTGTTGCGCTTATTACGCGCATGGGTCGTGTAGGTTCCCCGATGTAACTCAAGATACAGATCGCCATGCCACTTCGGAAGTACAGGTTGCTCCTTTTCAATTCCGGCAAAGAAAGCTCCAGCTGTGCTATATCGGCTCGCAGGCTGTCCAACCATCAGGTCTGCGCGATCCACATACTCCAGCATCTCGCGTGTTACGCCACCGCCGCCATCTCCGTGTCCGTATAGAAGCATATGCTCCGGATGAGCCGCTTTCTCACGGTAGGACTGCCAGTGATCATGAATGTCCTTCGGCAACGTATGCTCGTTAACACCATGATTGAGGTAAGACAGGATCGGTGTGCCGTCAATGCCCACCCAGTGGAAGAGATCGTATGGAAACACATTTGTGTCGTTCCATCCGAGCTTTGTTGTCATGAAATATTCCACATTGCCATGCTTCAAAATCTGTGGCAGGGAGGCACAGTACCCAAACGTATCCGGCAGCCATTCAATCTGTGATTTCTTGCCAAACTCCTCCATATAGAAACGCTGACCATATAACATCTGGCGAATCAGGGACTCCCCGCTTGGGATGTTCAGATCCGGCTCAACCCACATGCCGCCAACCAGTTCCCAGCGACCTTCTACAATCCGCTGCTTCACCCGCGCGTACAGCTCGGGATCATGCTCCTTCAGAAACGCATATAGTAAGGGTTGGCTCTGGGAATAAACATAGTCCGGATATTCATTCATGAGTGCATCCACGGTGGAGAAAGTACGGCTCGTTTTGCGTACCGTCTCACGTACAGGCCACAGCCAGGCAATATCAATATGGGACTGTCCCACCATATGCTCCAGACCTTCCGCGTTTCCGCCAATCTCACGCACATGATGCTTCAGATTATTCTCAATCTGGCAAATACCCTCTCCCTGCTTAATCTCTTCTGCTGACATGCCTACAAATTGATCCATCGCACGATACACCAGTTCTAAAAGGCGAACCCTCCTGAAGTCACTTTCCGGCAGCAGCACAGCCGAATCACGCACAATAATGACCGTATACATCAGACTGCGAACCGATTCATTTGGCCTAACCAGCAGGCTCATAATTGATGTGATCGGCGGCTGAATAACCCCCTGTTGATTCAACGGGTCTACAGGTTCAGGTACCGGATCAAACATCTCGATCTCCAGTTCGGGATTGGTTCCAACTTTGGATGGATCAAGCGTGACGTACGTGTGATTGCGGTCCAGACCCTGATAAGAGTGTCCATTTACCCGAAGCAAGCCTTCTCCGCCTGTCTCAAATACAAGCCCATAAGGTGTTTGCTGCCATGTAGCAGGGATTTCTAAACGTGTTCGAAAGAAATAGGTCGTTCCCTGTTTGCTCGGAAAGCGTTCGAAATTCTGGCCTTCCGGGTATTCATCCTGCTCCTCATACTGTCCTGGCACATTATAATAAGCGCGGGTAATGTCCCAGCTGCGCAGCTGTAATTGCTCCAGCCACTGATGTTCGGACAACTCGCGAATAAATCGTCTGATACGTTCCAAGGTCTTACGCCTCCCTTACGGTCAGTTCGGCCATTTGCGTATCGTTCACGCTGCTGCCGATATGAATATGGAATTGTCCCGGTTCAACGACAGGCTTCAAATCACGACCAATATACTGAAGCTGCTCGGCCCCGATGTGGAATTCCACGGTCTGTGTCTCTCCTGGCTCCAGGTTCACTTTTGCGAACCCCTTCAGTTCCTTGGCCGGACGAGTTAGTGAGCTGACCACGTCAGAGATGTACATCTGTACAACTTCTGCACCGGCATAACGGCCAGTGTTGGTCACATTAACCGATACCGAAACCATATCACCAGCTGTCATGGATGCAGCACTCAGCTTCGGTTCGCTGTACTCATATGTGGTATAACTCAGTCCGTATCCAAATGCATAACGTGGCTCTAAGTCCTCTTCGAGGTAACGCTTGCCTCGGGAACGTTTGCCGTTATAATAGATCGGTAATTGGCCGACATGCTTCGGAATGGAGATCGTTAATTTGCCTGACGGATTCACATCACCGAATAAAATATCTGCAATGGCATGACCGCCCTCTTGACCCGGATACCACGCCTCCAGAATTGCATCGGCATGTTCATCCACCCAAGGTTCAGTGATGGGACGACCATTAATGTAAACAACGATAAGTTTCTTGCCGAGCTTGTGAATCTCCTGAATGAGTTCCAACTGTACTCCGGCAAGACCCAACGTCATCCGGTCGATCCCTTCGCCGCACTCCATATCATTCCAAGAGTTATCCGACACATTGGAAGCCCCCGTCTTCAGATCAATTGTTCCTTCTCCAAAGTCACGCGCGCTGGAGCCGCCAACCACCATAATGACCGTATCTGCTTGACTGGCAACTTCGATCGCACGCTCGAATCCTTCTTTCGAATCACCTTTGATCCGGCAGCCTGGCGCATAAAGAACCTGATCTGTACTGTTGTCACCAGTCAAAGTACCAACAGAACTCTTCTCCGTTTGCCCATCCACATGATTAGCCAGCTTACTGCGAATCCCATCCAGTACCGTTGCCACTTTGGACTTCGGTTGCGGAGATGTGTAATCGCCCAGTTGATTGTAAGCCTGGTCTGCATTAGGACCAATCACGGCAATCTGGCCCACATCTGCTATCGATAGAGGTAGCGTGTCAGCCTCATTTTTGAGAAGTACAACACCTTCCGCTGCCAACTGGCGTGCCAGCTCAACATGAGCTTCACTGCCAATCACTTCTGCTGCACGATCTGCATCCACATAAGGCTGTTCGAATAAGCCCAGTCTGAACTTCAACGCCAGCACGCGAGAGGCAGCCTGATCCAGAACCTGCATATCAAGCTTGCCTTCTGCCACCGCCTGCACCAGATATTGCCCAAACATCTCACCGGACATTTCCATATCGATGCCTGCCTCAATCGCCTGTACGGAAGCTTCCATTCCATCTGCCGCAACATCATGCCCACTTGCCAGCATGTTGATTGCACCACAATCCGTAATGACCAGACCGTCAAAGCCCCAATTTTTACGCAAAACATCTTCCAACAATTCCGTATTTACCGTGCAAGGCGTGCCATCAATTTCGTTGTACGCTGGCATGATCGACGCAGCGCCAGCTTCCACCGCTTTGCGGAATGGATACAGATCCACTTCCAGCAGTTCGCGCCAGCCCATATGTACAGGCCCTGCATTACGTCCACCTTCCGAGCTACCATAACCAACAAAATGTTTCAGCGTTGCCGCTACTGTATCCCCACGGTCAAGACTTTCACCCTGAAGTCCTTCCACGGAAGCAACTGCCAGCTCTCCAATGAGAAACGGATCTTCACCAAAACATTCCTCCGTACGTCCCCAGCGCGGATCACGCACAACATCCAGTACCGGAGAATAGGTGACCGCGCCACCTTGGGCACGTGTCTCTCGTGCTACTGCCTGGCACATCTCCCGATACAAATCCACATTCCAGGTGCTCCCCAATAAAAGAGGAACTGGATAGACCGTTCCGTCAATAGCCATATGACCATGAGAGCACTCTTCCCCGATCAGAATGGGAATCCCCAGTCTGGAATGTTCTATTGCATAACGTTGAATCAGATTGACCGCCTCAGCACCTTCTCTGGCAGACAGTCCATTTTCCAGTGTAACGCCAGTCCAGGGATCTGCGCGAAGTGCACCATAGAGGGAGCCGATGCCCCCATTTTCCACTTGCTGTTTAAAGGATTCATTTAACGTGATATTCCCTTGATCATTCGTATATGTTTGCCAGCCAAATGGCTGCGTAAGTTGGCCTACCTTTTCTTCCGTGGTCATCAGGCTAAGCAGGTGTTGTACCCGTTCCTCTACGGATTGGCTTTGGTCCTTATAAGTCATCAATCTGCATCTCTCCAATCCTATAACGTGATCCGGTTATTCTTTGACCGCGCCCACCGTCAGACCCTGTACGAAATAACGCTGGAAGAACGGATAAGCGAATATAATTGGCAACGTAGCAAGCACAACCATCGCCATTCGGGACGTATCCTGCGGAATGGACTGCATGGCTGCCAGACTCATCGAACTGTTAGCAGAGTTCTGCTGGATAAACTGGATACTCGACTCGATCCGCATCAGCATGGATTGCAGCGGTACCAGATTCGGATTATCGATATATAATAACGCATTGAACCAATCATTCCAGTAACCGAGTGTACTGAACAACCCGATGGTTGCCAGTCCCGGCAAGGAAAGTGGAACCACGATTTTCATAAAGGTATAGAACTCACCAGCGCCATCAATTTTCGCCGATTCAATGACTGCATCCGGTACACTAGTCGAGTAGAATGTACGCAGAATCATAATATAGAAGGCATTCATCGCCAGCGGCAGAATCAGTGCCCATAACGTATCTTTCAATCCAAGCAGCTGGGATACGACCATATAGGTTGGAATCATCCCGCCGTTGAACAGCATGGTCAGAATTGCAAAGATGGAGAAAAATCTCCGATACCTGAAGCTCTTGCGGGAGATCGCATACGCATACAGCGACATGAGAATCAGACTGATGATGGTACCAAGTACCGTCACCAGAATGGTAACTCCATACGCCCGCAGCAGCGTGTCCCCACTCTGCCAGACAAACTGATATGCCGCGAGACTCCATTCTGCCGGAATCAGACGATACCCATCACGGGCCAGTGCTTTCTCGTCTGTAAACGAGATGATAACTACAAATATAAAAGGAAATACACAGATCAGAGCAAATAGACCGGCGATGATGTTCATGATCACGTTCCATCCGTTGGATACGTGGTGGAAGTCGCGTTTTTTAACGAGCCTTGCTTGAGCCATAGTGGTTCACTCCTTTCCCTGTCCTAGAATAGGCTGCTGTCTTTATCTACTTTGCGAACAACATAGTTGGAGATAATAACAAGCACAAAGCCCACCACGGATTGATACAATCCGGCAGCCGTACTCATGCCGATCTCACCACTAGTTTTCAAACCCCGATATACATACGTATCAATAACATTGGTCACGGAATAGAGCGTACCCGAATCCCTTGGCACCTGATAGAACAGTCCAAAGTCGGCATAGAAAATGCGGCCTACGGCCAGCAAGGTCATAATCGTGATGATGGGCGACAGCAACGGAATCGTAATATTGCGAATCTGCTGCCATTTGCTTGCTCCATCAATCATGGCTGCTTCATAGAGTGATTTATCAATCCCCAGTATGGAAGCCAGATAGACAACGCTGCTATACCCGATGGTTTTCCATAACGCTACGAATACCAGAATATACGGCCAATATTTTGCCTCAGAGTACCACTGAATCGGTTCCATCCCGAACCAGCCGATAATCTGATTCAACATCCCGCGGTCCATGCTCAAGAAGCTGAATGCGAAGTAACCAACGATAACCCAGGATAGAAAATACGGCAGAAACATGCCGGTTTGATACAGTTTGGCGAGTCGTTTATTCACTAGTTCCGAGAGCAGGATTGCCAATGCCACAGCAAACACCAGTCCCAGGAAAATAATGGCGATGTTATAAAAGAGGGTGTTGCGTGTAATGAGCCATGCGTCACTTGTGCTGAACAGGAATTTGAAATTGTCCCAGCCAACCCATTCACTCTTCATCAGACTTGCCCAGAACCCTTCACGGCTGAATCGATATTCTTTGAAAGCAGCCACCGTGCCCACAAGTGGCAAGTAGGAGAAGAAGAAGAACCAGATGGCGCCTGGCAGCACCATGAGCAGCATGACTCGGTTTCTAATCAGGTTTTTCAAAAATGTAGTCATTGTGGATATCCTCCTTCAGGCTTGAATGAAAAAGGACCGGACGCGATAAGCAGCCGCCCGATCCTTACGATGTACTGTTACTTGTTTTCCGCTCTCCAGGCATCCAGCTGGCTTTGGGCTTCAGCCATTACTTTCTCCAGTCCGGCTTGATTGAACTTCTCAATCACTTGATCCAGATTAGCTGCCGGGTCCAGTGTACCTGTCATCAGTGCTGCCCAATATTGTTCTTTCACGTTCTGCACAGCCGTCAGTTCGGCAGATACATTGCTTGCATCAAAGTTAAAGCTGAGGATCGGGGAATTGACACCTTCAGCGTTAAACTTCTTGAACTCATCCCATTTGTTATCGGGGTCATTGCTGTTCAGATGGAGCAGCATGTTGTTCCCAAGGGAGTATGAAGGCATATCGTAGTTTTTCGATTCAGGCAGATTTTCCATATGTGTGTCATCCACTTTTTTGTAGTGTGTGCCCTCAATACCGGAGTCCACCATATTACGCAGCACAGGATCTGTATTCAGCAGGTTCAGGAATTCCATTGCTTTCTCCGGATATTCCGAGTTGGCCGAGATGGCCATGATGGAACCTTGTACAGATGTATTTGTTATAATTGCTTCACTTGCAGGTGTGGAAACGACTTGATAACCGTAACTTGCAGACCATTGATTGTCCGCGAGCGGCTGAGTCTGTGCACGATCCAGGAACCAGTTACCAGATGTTGTCAGGTCGTTCGTGGAACCTGTTGTTGCCGCTTCTGCCGACACATAACCAGCCTTGTAGTATTTGTGCATCGTGGTAAGTGCTTCTTTCATTTCAGGTGTTTCCAGTATGTTTACAAGCTTATAGTCTGTTGTATCCAGCTTGATTGCCATCGGCAGATTCTGAATGACATAGTCATAAGGCACGTAAGGAACATAGTTTTTATCCATGGCAAATGGTGTTACACTTGCCTCGTTTTCCTTAATTGTTTTGAGCAGAGGCTCCAGACTGTCTAACGTACGAACGCCCGAGATATCCAGCTTGTATTTATCAACCAGCATTTGGTTAAAGCGCCATACCTCTTGTTGTGGCAGCTCTTTGTTGGCTGGAATTCCGTAATTGTGTCCATCTACCTTGGAACCGCTGAGGAATGCAGGATCAATGGTCTTGGTAAGATCCTGACCGTATTCAGCAAGCAGGTCATCCAGTTCGAGGAATGCACCTTTTCTGGCATTTTGTACATAATCAAATCCACCAGAAGAAGTGAACAGAATGTCCATTGGCTCACCGGATGCTACGTTAACCTGCATCTTCTGCGGGTAGTCACCCCAGTCAACCATCTTCATCGTTACCGTGGCATTAATTTTCTCTTTGGTATACTTGCTCACTTCTTCCATCACTTTATTGACGTCTTTCTGAGGGGTACCGATGGTATACCAGATCAACTCTACCGCGTCATCTCCAGCTCCCCCGGATTCTGAAGCATCTTTGCTTCCTCCACAGGCACTAAGAACAAGTGTAACGGCCATTAACAATGCAAGAACGAGTGAGAAGCGTTTTCTTTGTTTACTCATTTCTTTGATCCTCCCTTTTCGTGTTCCCTTAGGCTCTACTTACTAACTGCTTTAACCTTATCGAATGAAAGCATTTACAAAAAGAAGATAAACTTAAGTTTTCGAGGTACAAATTAAAGAGAAATCGTCCTTGGACAACTATTTTGTACCTGTTTAAATAAATCGCTTACATGAAAGAGACATGCCGGGTAACATATGCCATGATTTTCATCCATGCCATTCCTGCTCCCGATATGTCTCTTGGCTCTCTGTCCGCATAGTTGGATCTACCCGTCACCGAATTAACCAAACACCTTGAAATCAGTCGGTGAAATTCCCACATATTTGCGGAACTGTTTATAGAAATATCCCGTCTCCCAATACCCCACATTTCGGGCGATCTCATGTACCTTCAGATTGGAATTGCGTAGTTGCTCCTTTGCACGTTCAATCCGGTATTTGTTGATATATTCGGCAAACGTCTCCCCGGTCTCCTTATGGAACAATTGTCCCAAATACACCGGATGCAGATGATAATGGGCACCCAGCAGCTTCAGGGAAAGCTCTTCTGCGTAGTGTTTGTCGATATGCTGAAGCACCTGGTTCACAATCGGATTCTTCAGATCCTGCAATAGGGATTGGATCGTCTGCGACCCAACCTGCTGAAGTGCCCGCACGAGTTCATCAAAAGTGCCACTGTCCAGTACAAGTTGAAGCCCTTGTTGGTATATGGCAGACTCATCCGAGTGTTTGATACTCTCCAGTTCCATTTTGAAGCGAATCACAACTTCCAGTGCGGTATTTTGTAACTCCCCAGGTGTAAGCCCATCGCGATGCTGTTCAAAATCCATGCGAATCCGGTCGGCAAGTTGTTCTGTATTGCGGGACAGAATGAGTTTGGCATACTCCCTCCATTCAATGAAAAAGCTCGCCGTTGAATTTCCGCACCTTTCCAGCATGGCATGGTCGATGACTTTAAGGTCGGGATAAATCATCACATACTGGAGTGCTTTTTTGGCCTCCGCATAACTGGTCGGCGCATGGTATAACCCTTTCATCAATCTGCCTGCTCCAATGCGTGCCGCCGGATGGGTTAGGGTTATCGCATCAGATAATGCCTGAAGGCCATCCATTAGCTCCTGTTCCTCGTCACTCGTACCCTGAATATTGGCAATAATGACGATGTCTCCATCGATATCATGAAATACGTTCAAATGACGTTTGTCTCTCAGCATTTCCTCAACGCGTTCAAACATGCCAGCTGTCTGCCCTTTGTCCCGCAAGACAGCCACAGCAACGTAAGGTGCATCTAGCGAAAGGTTCATAAACTGGGCACGTTCTTCAAATTCGGTAGCTGCAATCTGTCCCGTAAGCCATCGATGAAGAATGTTATCTTTTAGAATCTGGATACCATACGCATCATCGGCTTGAGGTGATAACGTATGATCCAGCTTGGACGCCGTGTTGCTCAGCGTGGATTCCAGTTCCTCCACATTAATCGGTTTGAGCAGATAGTTTTCGATCCCCAGCTGCATGCCTTCCTTCAGATATTCGAACTCATTGAAACCACTGAGGATAATGACCTTAATCTCGGGTTGCACTCGCCTTGCTTCCCGAATCAGGTCAAGACCATTCATGAGTGGCATGGATATATCCGTGATCAGAATGTCCACAGGCTGAGTGGAGAGCGCTTGTAACGCTGCCTGCCCATTACCTGCATGGCTCACAATTTCCATACCAAATGAAGACCAATCCACAATATCGTATAAACCTTCAATGATGAATGGCTCATCGTCCACAATAAACACCTTGTACATGTTAAACACCTGTCCCTTCTGTATGTGGATAACGCACCCTGATTCGTGTTCCTTCTCCGAGGGTGCTCTCTATGGTGATACCGAACTCTGGTCCATACAGGAAGCGCAATCGACTATGGACACTGCGCAGCCCGAACATCTGACCAGACTCTTCAGGACGTTCCAGTTCTTCAAGGATTTCCGTCAGGCGTGCCGGATCAATGCCTTTGCCATTATCTTTCACTTCCACTTGCACCACATCATCTGTCTCTTCCACAACAATCGATAATCGGTTATCCGAACGTTCTGTCTGGATGCCGTGTACAACATAATTCTCAATGATAGGTTGCAGCGAAAGTTTGACCACAGGGTGCTGATAATAAGCAGCATCGATCTGGATCGTGTATATGAAAATATCCTTGTAGCGGATTCGGAATAACTCCAGATACAAGCGACAAGCTTCCATCTCATCCTTCAGCGTATAATTTTTCTTCTGCTGTACCAGGCTCTTGAACAATACGGATAGACTATAGATCATCTCGCCAACATCTCTCGCCCCTTGGGATATGGCCCTCATCCGAATCACTTCAAGCGTATTGTAGAGAAAATGAGGGTTGATGCGCGCCTGTAATGCGACCAGCTCGGTCTCCTTCTGTTTGATCTCGGCTTTGTAGACCCGTTCAATATACAGATTCAGCTCGTCCAGCATATCGTTGAAGCTATGGGAGATCTGCCCCAGTTCATCATCACGCGGATCATCAATCCGAGCCGTGAAGTTGCCGTATTTCACTTTTTGGGTGAAGCGAATAATTCGGCGGGTTCGTTTGGCAAAGTTAATAATGAAAAATGCCGGAACCAGCACAGCAAATAAAATACACACAATACTGATCGAGATGATGGTATTGCGAATGCCCGCATAGGTTTCAGCCATCTCTTCCACCGGAACGGTACCAATGACCACATAACCCTGATCCGCGGAGACAAACTTGTTCACGTACATGTTCTGCTCCTTTTTCATTGAATCCATATCCGTCTGATCAAACAGCGAATCGGCCACATTCACGTAGGGATACTTCTTCCCGTAATAATGATTGTTGGAGTCGAATAACACGGTCCCTTTCGCCGATAACACCACGATTTCTCCCTTGAGATTACTCTCGTAGTTATCCAGCGCATTACCGATTCCTTCTGAGTCAAAGAAAACAAGAAATTGGCCCAGATTCCGAAGAGTCTGTGTATTGTTAATTGGTACGCGGATGGAGTAGAGCGCAGGGTCCCATTGATTGATCTCTTTGCGAATCCAGTAATTGGGTGCACTGATATTGGGCGTTTCCATCGCCATCACGTCCGGAATATAGGAGTGAGCTACATTGGCGTCCAGCTTGCGGAACTGCTTGTGTTGATTAAAGGTAGACAGATCCTGCTGCTCGGCACTATACAACATGAGTTGATTAATCTGCGAATTGCGATCCATAATATTCTGAAAATGTTTCAACACATCGGCCGAATAGTCGTCCTGGTTGGCGTAATATCCATTGGTCATGTGCTGAACATATTCAGCGTACGAATGATTCATCAGGTACGTAATGTTGGCGGAAAGCGCCTCATTCTGATGCATGTCCCTCACCATGTTTTGCACCGATTCATACTGCTGATGAATGTATCGATCCACATGTTCCATCGCCGCTTTCTGGATCGCCAGTTCCCGGCGAATCGTGGAGTCGGACACCGACAGGAAGATGATATAAGATAACGTAATGATCGTGACAATAGATATCATCGAAAAGATCAGGAGCATTTTCATAAACATATTATTTTTGAAGAAATTATTGTAAACGCTAACAATTTTCAATTCGCATGTTCCCTCCGATGCTGTTTTCCTGACTATATAAGTTGAACTAAAGATTACTTACACTGACACTACGATGACAGAATAACCTTCCAATCCCTGTTATCCCCAGATTTTTTCGATTCTCTTTTCCCAAGGGAAAATCCAGTAATAGCGTATGCTTCCGATGCAGCTTTCTTTCAGAAAGCTTTTAGGCGAACGCTTCGCTTTTTCAGGTTTCTTCTGTCCTCTCCGTTTTCGTGTAAATGATTAGTTCGACTTATATTGAATTATATCACCAGGCTTCTGACATTAACTTGTCACCCGGAACTTTTCTTTAGTTTATATCTGTGTTTCTTTAATTTCACCCTATTTAAAAACGCTTTCATCCACTATCGTTAACCATAAGTTTAGCTTTGTGTAAAAGAATACCTTACATTCATTCCACTTGAAGGAGGAACAGCATGACACGCAAACTCAAAGCAAAAGGCATCATTCCCAAGGTCACTGCCATGGTCCTGACCACGGCTCTGCTTGGACAAGTTGTTGCATCATCCGTTTATGCCGGAGACACGCTCCCTTACACCGGTGAAAGTGCCAAAGGGGTGAATCAGCCCTATCAACACGGGTACACCTCGGCCCAGATTCTGAACTGGACACCGGAAAGTGATATCCATGGTGACCTGCTTCGTGCCCATGTTCCCTTGCAGCCCCGTAATGAAGCGTTTACTGCTACACAGGCTTATCCTGAGCTTAGTCCAGACACCCAGCTATTCACGATGAGTGGTGATTACGGCAATGCATTCTTTGATAGCACACCTTATACCAATGAATTCAGCCAGTATCTGTTTAATTATTGGCAATATACAGACTACTACAGCTATTGGCACGGCATGGCCTCTGCGGGAGTACCTGAGGAACTGTATGACCCGAGTAAAGAGTGGACGGAGAAATACTTCGAGTTTGGTATTTTGAACATTCCGAATCCGGCCTACACCAATGCAGCCCACAAAAATGGCGTTAAGTCCATTGCCAACATCTTTTTCTCGGACAATGACCGTGGACCACAGACGTACAAACAAATGCTGATCCAGGATGAAAACGGTAACTTCCCTGTGGCCGAGAAACTGGCCGAGATGGCAGAATACTACAACTACGATGGATATTTCTTCAATCAGGAAGAGGTTGCCCGGGGTGTAGCCCCTGAGGATATCCCTTCCTACAAGAAATTCATGAAATATCTAAGAGATGAAGGCCTGTACGTTCAGTGGTATGATTCCACCATCAATACAACAGGCAAAATTCAATACCAGAACCAATTCAATGGGCTCAACAGCCCCTTTGTACAGGATTCCGTTCTCGGCAGAGTCTCGGATTCCATCTTCCTGAATTATGTATGGAACCACAAGATGCTCCGCGATTCCCGTGATCATGCCCTTAGTCTGGGACTGGATCCATTGGAAACCGTATTTGCTGGTGTCGAAGGTGGACATGACAAGTTCGGCCGCTGGAAGCAATCCTATGACCTGCGCCATAACCTGGATGAGAACGGTCAACCCATGAACAGCATCGCGACATTAGGTGCCGACTTCACCCACAACGCTCTGGATGAAGAGATGGGCGATGGTAGCACCAATCATCGTGCGGAAGATGAGTACCAGTGGATGACCTTTGTACGTAATCGTGCCTGGTGGTCTGGTCCAAATCAAGACCCGACAGATGCACGTCGTAATGCGTCTGCCGATCTGTCGGATGTGTATGCTTCCGGTGCAAATTGGGATGGAATCGCTGCGTATCTGACCGAACGCTCCGTTATCAACGGCTCTAATTTTGCGACCAGCTTCAATACGGGCCACGGTCTGAAATATTATGAAGACGGCGCTGTCTCGAACGATAAAGAATGGTCGAACATCAACATTCAGGATATCCCTGTCACTTGGCAATGGTGGATGGATAGCGAAGGTGACAAGCTCAGTGTTGATTTTGACTATGGTCCCTCTTATGAGAAAGGCGCAAGGTACAACTATGACTCCATTGGCGCGTTTAATGGCGGCAGCTCTCTCGTGGTGAACGGCACACTGAACGCGGAGAACTTCCTGCGCCTGTACAAGACCGACCTGTCCGTCAACGGACAATCGAAACTGGAACTGACGTATAACAAACCGTCGACTAGTGACGCTTCCTCCCTGCATGTTGGGTTGATCTTCGAAGATGATCCATCCAACGTGGTCAATGTGGAAGTGCCTCAGTCAGGCCAGCATACTACAGGTTGGAAGACAACTTCGCTGGATTTGAGCGCCTATCAAGGAAAAACCATTGCCGCTATAGGATTATCCTTCGACCCGAACGGTAAGACAATTGAGAATTACCAGATGAATATTGGCGAGATCCGCATGTTCGACGGTTCAGCGGCTGTACCGGATGCACCGACCGGATTCCATATTGCCAAGGCACTGACCAACACCGACGAACTGGTTGTTGCATGGGACATGAAGGACTATTCAGAGGTCAAACAATACAATTTATATGAAAATGGCGCCTATGTTGGCGGCGTGTATGATTCCACTTTTTATATCAAATCGCTAAAACAGCCGTCTGGTGAACTGTCTATACGTGCTGTTGGTGCAGATGGTACCGAAAGTGAAGCAACCGTCCTGTCTTACGATCTGAATGCAGCCGTTCAGAATATGGATGTGAAATTCAAAAAGAATGGCGATGCTATTGTAAGCTGGAAAAACCCGAAGAAAGCGAAAGATACGGGCAAAGATAAAGATAAGAATACGGATAAGGATAAAAATAAAAACAATGGTAAAGGCAACGAGTCAATTCAGCTCACATTACAAACCGAATACACAAAAGAACCCTTCACCAAGTCACTTCAGGTTAAAAAAGGAAAACAGTCTGCCGTCTTGACCGGACTTCCGACCAACGGTGAGCATTACGTGCTGAACATCGCCATTGGCGGGCAGAACCCGGTAACCCATACCGGACAGCTGGCAGATCTTCAGATTACACCATACGCCAAGGAAAAGGTCACGGTAAAAGATGGAAAGTACACATTAGCCCTCCCGGATCTGGAGGACTGGTATAAGATCTATGTATATGAAAATGGGGTGGCACGCGAGTTCGGAGTCACTTACGTATCGCAAAAATTCCCGTATATCATTCGGGGAAGAACAAAGCTGAGTGAACTGACCTTCACGCCATCGTCCAGCAACAGCTCATTGAAGCTGGTCATTGAAGATTATGCGGGTAACCAGGCTACTACGATTTTGAGGTAACACTACAAGGTATTTTCGCGCCCGCCTGCATAACAAAAAAGAAACGTACAGCCCTTCACTTCCCAAAGGAAGTTGAAGGGCTGTATTGGTTGATCTCGAGTATGTTAGCGACTGAGATTTAACGCATGAGTTTACCAAAGTTGCCGTAACCTACATTCTAGCTTAATTGGCATCATCATTCTCGTCCCGAAATGTATACAAAAAGATCGTTCGGATTTTTGCAACGATCCGTATTGTCAGTCCGCTAGTTGAAATCAGCAGCTAATCACTTTGATGCCATTTTAAGTTTTGTTCAACTAACGTTCCCCGTAACAATAAACTCTATCGCAAAGGATCAAAACATACAGACAGCCAATTAGATCCCCCCCCATCTCTCAAGATGGCTGCCTACTCCGAGAGGGACAAGAAACTTTCTTACTTTGTTAATTTCTTGATTGCTCGATAATCTAGATGATCATAGTGATCGTGTGATATAAGTACAGCATCAATTTCTGGAAGTTCCTCAATTTCGATTGGCATTTGTTCACTATAACGCCTGCTACCAAATCTAAAGGGAGAGGTATAGTCCGTAAATACCGGGTCTAACAATAATAACTTGCCATCCAGTTGGATTAATGAGGTAGAGTGTCCGAACCATGTAACCGATGCATTATCCATGCTTCTTGAGAAAAAAGATTTTTGTTATCCTTTGAACTTGAAGCTGTTCTTTAGGTCGCGCATTAGAATCTCCTTTCGCGATTTCACAAAGTAGTGGTAGTAACACCTTCAGTCTATAGTCGACACGCGATTCAATAGGATATTTAAAATTCCCTTTTACGAAGTTCTTGGATTGTTGGAATTGGCTTTTCTTCTTTCTGGTCGGTCTTGCTCCAAAAACGGGCAAAGAGTTCAAAAGAACAATACTTAGAAATATCAAAATTAGAATAACGAAAACTAACGTTCCGTTTAAGACAACCCCATTATCGCCCAACATTAACGATCTTCCTGACCCAGGTTGGCTCATTCGTCGCCGCCCTTACGAGGCAGTCGGCGCAGTCAGCGAAGGAAAGTGGCCGTAGCGGAGAAATGCGGGTCGAGGGGCCTGCCGTATATTTCGAAGTGGCGGCTACGTCGCTAAGAGCTGGCGGTCGTACAATGATCCAATCTAATTCGCTCCGTTGTACTGCACGCTCGGCAATGGCCTTGTCCTCAACCGCCTTCGTGAAAATACGACCCGATATGTTTATGGCCAAGCGATTTAGTGCTGAAAGTTCTTTTCCATCGCTCAGACCAATGCCGCTCTGCATGACGAATCGCTTAACTCCGGCGCTCTGACAGGCTGCCAGGATGTTTGTAATGCCCACCGACATGATGGTTCCTGGCGAAAAGTTTTTGCGGATGTTCGAGATCCCCTCCGATATGACGGTACCCTGCGAAAAGTTTCCGGTAGGACCTATGCAACTAATTACCACATCTGTATCGGCCAAGGCCTTGGCAATGCTCGGCATATCGAGTACATCTCCCTGTCGGACGCTGAGGCGCGCTGTGGGGGCGATGACTTCCGGCCGGCGAGCCACGGCTACAACCTCGTGCCCCAAATCAAGTGCTCGCTCTATCACTTTCCTGCCAGTCGCACCCGTCGCTCCTATTACTGTTACCTTCATTAAGTAGTTCCCCCTTCGAATGTGATAATTATTACTTCTATTCATAGCTGCTTTACTAGACAGCACCGGTGGCTGCCAAAGCTTTGACGCAGCTTGCCAACCGCGAAGAAGATCGGCTCCTACTGGTTAATATCCAAAGAAAAATGCACTCTGGAGTATTAGGTAACAACTGTGTATAATCATAAACAAAAAAATAATGCGTCAGCAATTACCAAATAACTGTAATTCGTGCATTTATTCACAAATCATTTGAAGTTGTGTAATTTATATCAGAAAGCATGGTGAATCACAGTGTCTAAGGTGGATAGAAGAATAATCAAATCTCAAGAAGCGATAAAAAAAGCTCTGATTGAACTGATGATTGAAAAAAAAATCGACCAAATTACTATACAAGAAATTTCCGATAGGGCAAATGTTAGCCGAAGAACCATCTATCTTCACTACATAGATAAATTTGATCTTCTAGATAAGCTAATGGAAGAACATATTAACGAACTATGGAAACTCTGTGAATTAGCAGCTAATAATACCGTTTTTTATGATACGGTATTGTTATGGTTCGAGTACTTTGAGAGTCATTATTTATTCTTTTCAACGATGTTGGCGAATCAAGGAGGTCCTTTTTTTCACAGTCGGTTCCTTGAGTTTGTCCTCCAAGAGTTAAAGAATGTTGAAAACATAACCGAAGGAGATTCTCAAGGATTAAGTGACGGTGACGCTGAAGATGTGATTATTCAATTTTTTGGAGCTGCTATCGTAGGGGTAGTGGAATGGTGGTTCAAGAATGGAAAGCCCTCCCCCCCTCACTATATGGCACAACGAGTGGGGGCGTTGTTAGAAAGGAATTTATAATCGATCTTGAATCAACACACTTTATTTCGCTATACTGCCTGTTAGCATTAACAAAAGCAGCCGATCACATGGATCAGCTGCTTTCTTAGTTAAATTGAGCTATCGTTTCTTCGTTAGTTCAATATCCTTTACTGCTAGGAGGTCAGCAATCACTTCATTTTTTCAAAAGGAAACCGAAGTAGAAATTTATTGAAATAATATGCAGAGGATTTCCTAATGTTGATAGCTTCATCGGCCGAGCTGAGATAATTGCAGAACGAAAAACCGGAATCGTTGTTAAAAACATTTGGCACGAGAACGATATAAAGCTAACAAAGAAATTGCGAATAGCTTTGAAGTTTTATGCCGGTTTAGGCGAGCGCGGTACTTGACATATGTAATGCGTAGCCCTAAAATGAGCTAAGTCGTCGATTATGGACTCGATGAGTCGATAATAGGAGCGCAAATGAATTATTCCTAACTCGACTTTGTGTGAATGCAAGCTGAATCACGCACCTTTTTTTACCTCTATTACAGATATAAAATATCTGTAATATCTAATTATTAATTTAAGTATAGGAGGCAGTGACAGATCGTATCACTTTACTTTTAAGAACTTAGATTAGGGAGATGACGAACGATGAAAATATTTATGACAGGCGTTACCGGATATATAGGAAGTTCTGTAGCTAAAGTATTGCTCGATGCAGGGTATTCTATTTATGGTCTGACCCGGAACACCAGCCAAATAAACGAGCTGAAAGAGCTTGGAGTGGAGCCTGTCGTGGGCACACTTGGAGATACGGAAATACTGGCTGATTACGCAAAACGGAGCGATGGAGTGATTCATACAGCTGACGTTGCTCACCGCAAGGCTATTGAGACGTTTATTACCGCTTTGCGCGGTACAGGAAAGCCATTAATTCACACATCCGGTTCAGGCAACGTTGGGGATGATGCCAAGGGCGAATTCCAGAGCGAGCAAATCTATAACGAAGAAACACCTGTAACAAGGGACTTGGAATCGATTCGAGTCAATGAGCTGGTGCGTAAAGCAGGGGTCGATCAAGGAGTGCGAGGTATTGTCATCGTACCTTCGATGGTATATGGAACGTCTCTCGGACTTCCAAGAGACAGCATTCAGCTTCCAATGATTGTACAGAAATCGAAAGAAATGAAGGCCGGAGTATATATTGGCAAAGGTCTGAACAGATGGTCGAATGTCCATATTCGTGACTTGGCCCAATTGTATCTTCTTGCGCTAGACAAAGCGCCCTCCTCCTCTTACTTTTTCGCAGAAAATGGCGAGGAATCGTTCCGTGATCTAAGCCGTTACGTGAGTGAGGCGCTTGGATATGAGGGACGCACGGTGAGCTGGTCTCTGGAAGAAGCGGTTGCTGAATTTGGCCTTCTGGCTCAATATACACTTGCGACGAATTGCCGAATCGCTCTGTGCATGCTCGAAACTTGCTTGGCTGGAAGCCTGAAGCCGAATCCGTGCAAACTTGGCTTGCCATGGGTATTAACAACGCTTTCAGTCAATAAAAATTACACCTCTTATTCGCAAGATGGCATTGAGTTAACCTGCCCGTTAGCTTAATGAGGAGCTCATCATCCTAATATCATATTGTTCCTGTTCTCTACTTTCTATAAAGGTATACAAAAAAGGAGCGTCACCATTTCTGCAACGCTCCTATTGTCCGTCCGCTAGTTGAAAACAGCAGATGATCACTTTGATACCCTGCCGACTATAGGTCCTAGGAATGTTAAGATTGCATCTGTTTACAAACAGTATTCCACTCATAGAGAGGTTGCTGTAAGTCATGATTTTATACATCAAAAGGAATTACTTATGTAAGGTCCCCAGCCACTCACCCTAATTAGAACGTCTCAACCAACTTCTGAATCTTTGAGTGGGAAATTAAATATACTGGTCCCATTATTTCTATTTTGCCGTCCTCGACACGTATAGCGCTCTCCTGTTCTGCCGCATAAATATCAATTTCTTCAGACAAGGGGAACAGGTAGCCTTGAACAAACGTTGCGTAATCGCGTTGAGAATGAGATTCGTAGGCAAAATGATCAAAGCCAATACCATCATAAATAGTACTTGTTTCAACTTCATCCGTGTTATTCAAGCTTAACCATTTTGCAGCCATGTTTAACGCACCGGCGCTGGCACCCATTATAATGGCATTGCTATTCTTAATAACATCCGATAATTCATATTCCACCAAAAAATCGTTCTGCAAAACAGGATATCCACCACATAAAAAAATGACAGAAGCGTTCTGAATGAATCGCTGAGCATCTTCTTTCTGCATACGGTAATCGATGAAATGATATTCATCAAAAATAATGTTAGCCTGATTCAACCATGTCCATTCAGAAATATCATCAAAGTTAACTTGCTCATCTGTATAACCAGACGGATCAGCACTAATCATAACAAGCGATTTTCTGTCTTGTATATCCTCCTGCAAACAATGGACCAGCTTCTCAGGAAAAAAATGATTAAACCAACTGAAATAGTAGTGAGTTTTCAAACTTAATTACCTCCATATGTATTATTTACATTCATCCATAGGATTCATAAACAACCTCTTTTTATATGCATTATACAAAATAATCCAATTAATTGATAGTACATTTAACATAACTATAACCCCGTTAAAAAAAGCCCGGTTCTTCCCCCGGGCAACATACATTTTTGTATGGGTTACTTACTTATAAACTCTACCATCTTCTGATGCAATTCCTTCTCGGAACATTGAAAGATACCATTAAAATCCTCAGGGTTACGGATCAATGTGTTTAACTGGTCTATTCCATATTGTTGAACAACAAACTCCACAAATAGGAACGAAAACTGAAAACCTTTCATCGTTTCGAAATCCCAGGTATCATTATCTAATTGTTCGAACGTTGGGATCTCTAAATTGTGAATAGCCTCTTCTGTTGTACCTTCAATATAGTCCTGAGTCATCAGCTTGGCTTCATATCCACCAATTCCTTGCCTTATCCATTTCGGAGCCTTCGGATTGATTTCACTTATTAGCCACATGGTGAACAAGTGAACCGTACCTTTAAGAATCGATTGATAGGTATGCTCCGGTCCTGGATTTAATGGAGATACAATTTTAAGAATACTCCCTTCATAGGTACCCATGAACCAATTCGGAGCATCTGCTTCTCCGACCGCTTGGTGAAACGATGGCATATCAGGATATACTTCAATCGTTACTTTTCGCGATGGATGATAATTGTACTTTAACGAGATTCGTTCAATATGATCACTTAGTTCATTGAACAAATCATGGTGTACTTTATTAGGCGTATTGTTCAATCCCTCGTTTTTACCCTTATTAACAATTGAAATCAAATCTTGAATAGACATGATCGTAACGCCTCCCCATTCTTTCAGTTCCTTTTTAAGTTTTTCCAAAGCTCTATAGAGTCTGTTCTTTACTGCACTCTCACGCATCCCTACAATCTTAGAAATTTCAAGCAATGTGCAGTCCACAAAAAAGCGTAATGCAATGATTTCCTGGTCGGTTTCATTTAACTTTTTCAGCGCAACTCCGATATCAATTCGAAAATCAACATACTTCGTAAATTCTAGGGAGATCGACTGTGATTCATATCCCGTAAAATCAAACGGCGTTTCTTTTTTTCGCGATAATCTTCTATATTCGTTTTTCACTGTATTCTGAGCAATCTTGAATATCCATGTAAATAAATTTGATTTCCCTTGGAATCGGTGAAGATTCTCGACTGCTTTTAAAAACACCTGTTGAGTCAAATCATCTGCAACCATCGGGTTCAATTTCAGGGAAAAGTAGTTGCAAATTCTTTGACGATACAGCTCATAAGTGTTTTCAAAGTTAGTGATACTTTCCTGTTTATCCGGATAAACAGGTTTTGTGTCATGAGCTCCTGACATGGTAAGAACCTCCTCTTGATTTACAATGAATTAGACACCAGAGAGAGTCAGAAGGCCACATAAATATAAAATAAATATGTATTCAATCTTTCAGGTTTGTTACTTACAGGACTAATCACCCTTTTTTGAAATCTCACTTCATATCATCTCTATGATTTCATATCTTTACAAATTTATAATGATAAGCAAAGATTGGAGTAGTTCTGGAGGGAATCACATCATGTAACCGACTTCCCAAAATGAAGGAGAGATAGTAATGAAATACACCAATGTTTTATTATCAAGCGTCATTGTTTTAGGTAGCTTAGGCACGTTATCAACAGCATCATCTTCGTTTCATACTTCTGATAAAGTAGCACACATTGCTGTTGACTCAACATCTGTGAACTCTTCGACATACCAGAGTATACCTAAGTTAAAAAAAACGACCGGCTCAAATAAAATTGTCTGGAAAGGTGACAACATCACGATAACCGCGAACATCTTAAAGCTAGATGCTGCTGCCGATTTTGAGCAGAACATCATTGACACCATTGTAGTTACTCATGATAAAGAAAAGTACACCCTACAAACAGGAGATTTTGAGGTTAAATTATTGGATATCACTAGTGTTGTTAAATCTCCATCAAATGAATGGATTGCTATCCAAGTAGAAAAAAGTGCTGGCAGCAACCTCATTCTCGTGAACCTTAAAACAGGAAATTACACAATTATTAACGAACGTCTTGAAAAAGCAGGTAAACAAAATGTAGAAACCATTTCATCATATAATTGGTCACCAAAAGAAGACATCATTGCATTTTCTTACGGAAATACGGAGAAAAGCACGTTAGCAATATACGACACTAAGAAAGACCGTTTTGTTTATCTCCCTCGTACAACCAACTATATTAGCACCGGTTTAATTTTATGGCATAAGAACGGAAAGAATATGGATTATATTAGTGAGTATCCTTCAGATCAATGGATTCTTTTCAGATATGATACAGAAACCAAAAAAGTTAAGCCTGTAAAAAAAATCACAAAAAAAGAATTTCAGCAGTGGTTCAAATTAGATAAATATCCTACAAAATAAATAATAAATTGGATTGGACGGAAAATACGTTTCTTTCGTTCAACTTATATAACAAAAAGGCGAGTCTCCATTAATCGGGGACTCGCTTTTTTGTCTTTATTATTAAATTTAAGAAGTGCCTTTTTGCTTACTCGCCTGCATCTGCTGGGCAAATCGCATCATCTCTTCGAACTCTTCCTCGGATACGGCGTCCCCATCGGTGCTTATATCTTGTACAATTGGAATTTCGGGTTTGGCTTTGGTTCCTTTGCCGTATGTACGGGTACGGGTTCCAGCTGCACCAGCAGCCTGTTTGCCTTTGACCTTGGCCTGATCACGAATATATTGCACAGCTTTCTCATATGAGTTTACCTGCTTAAGCAACATGTTGGAGGCTATGGCCTCAACAAAGTTACGGTTAATCCGCTGCTCTCCGCCGGATACAAGTAATGCCATCAAATAATGAATCAGTACATTGATGACTTCGCCAGGTAACTTGTAGCTGAGATCAATTTTCTCAAATATATCGATCAGATTGTCCGGTACTGCGCCCGGGAAAAATGTCTGCAACAGACGTGTGTATGGCTCATTGCGCAGCATCATATTATATTGATGAATATCACACTTGGTCATAAATTGTGGAGGCACTTCGACGTAATATTCCATCTGCACTCCATGCTCAACGGGTGGTTCACCGGAGTCTTCTTTCCGTTCAGGCTCCTCCATATGCTGTCTCAGTGCCACGACCTTGGCTGCCTGTACAGTCTGTTGCTCATGGCGCTTCTTCGTCTGTCTGAACTGCATACTCGCCTTATGCTGAAGATCATCCAGAATCAGCTGGCCCTGTGGACTGAAAATATCATCTTCGTCCAACAGACGGCATACATCCTGCACACTGAGGTTGAATTTGTTCACTACATAATTTACAATGCCTAGTTGTTCGTGATCAAATCGCAACTGTTCCACATGACGACGATTGACCGACTCCCGCGGGAAACGCAAAATAATGTCGGCATAGTTCAAACTATTTTCTTCCGCTGCATCATTCGTGCCTGTCCGCTGGGCCGTAGTTGATACTTCCGACAAAGCCTGCTCCAACTCGTAATCAATCACGTGGGTATTCAATTCAAATATATCGTAAAAGGGAACGGAAATATTCTCTTTATTGGCTGCCGGATAAGGCGCGTCCCCATTTTCCACTGCCGAGAAACCCGAACGCAGGGAAAGGACGGCGAATTTACCTATCTTGTCACGAAGCAGCAGTGTCAAATGCTGTGTCCGGAAAAACTCTGCCGGAGAGAGCGGCGGTTGCAGCTCATATTCGTAGATGTAATCATCATTTTCCGGTATATATAGGCGTGATGTCTGAAGTAGCCCCACTGCCTCAAGCTTGGATGTCTGCTCTAACAAATATTTGCGCCCTTTCTCACTTGGCTCCAAGCCAAGCGTCATGAACAGCCTCCGTTGCTGTTCAAGCGGCGAATAACCGACCTGTTCACCGGGAAGATGCTGAAACAACAGCCGATACAAGCCAACCGCAAAAGCACCTACCATGGGCTGATATGCTCCTGTAAGCATACGGTCATCCAGGGCGCTAAGTCCAAACTCCCTGTATACGCAGTAGCGATGATGTTCAGTATAATGGTGCAGATTCTTCATGCGCATAGCCTGATCTCCTTCTCCCCAAAAGTATGTTTATCTATTCTATCATAAATGTCTGATCATCAAATGCTCAAAAACAGGTAAAAAGATGGCCTGTTCTCGCTCCGTTTCGTCCTAGGTCGACATCATTCACGTTTTCGCCGAATTTAGCAAATTTCTAAAATAAAAATGTCGAGAGCCGCTAGAATACTATAAAAGCTGTAGCCGCAGAATACAAGGGAATATCTAAAGAGAATGTTCTCCAGATGTATATGAAGTACAAGTGTACAATAATCCTTCTAATATAAATGAACAGCAAAAAAGCCTTCCCTTTGTACTCGTAAGCGTTTACGACAAAGACAAGACTTTCACGCGATTACAGTGGCATGTGTTACCTCTTTCCATCAATCTAAAACATTCTGTACCCACCCAAACGTAACTTCTGAATCGTCCAGCCACTGATTACCGCACCAGCCAGTCCAGCGATGCCCGTCATATAGTCTACAATCTGGAAAGAACCCAGATGTGACATCAGAGATGACGACTGATCCCATAGAGAGTACACAACAATAGGTAGAATTACAATAATGAACAGATAGGAAGGAAACCAGGTTGTCTTCATCAGCATGTTCAGAATGAAACCGATACCAAACATCATAACGAAAAATAATACCATCAATACCAACACAGGTATAAATTGCATCGGACGACATTCACCTCTTCTTTCACACATTCAGGTTTCACTTCTGGATAGTAGTTAGTGTACCGCAAAAAATGTGGCGAAGCAACGAACTTTCTGGACAAATTTCCCTATATTTATACTCTGTTCATTTGCCCTTCTGCTTCATGTTGGGATACAATGTAAACGATAAAGCAATCACCCGTCCCTTAATAGTGCGTGTTCAAAATCAAAAGCGGACTTTTTGAACAACCTCTTATAGGGATTTGGAAATATACCTTGCAGGAGGAACACAACCAATGAACGAAGCCGCATCAACACTGGAGGGCTGGTACGCCCTGCATGATTTTCGCTCGATTAACTGGGCCGCCTGGAAAGCAGCAGATGATGAAGAACGCGCTGTTGCACTGGACGAGCTTCAGGAATTCTGGAAAGAATGGAAAGAAGTCGAGGATTCATCCAAAGGAAGTACCGTTGTATATACGGTTGTAGGTCAAAAAGCAGACCTCGTCATGATGCACCTGCGTGAAACGCTGGAAGATCTGAAGGCTGTTGAGAACGCGTTTAACAAAACGATGTTTGCCCAATACACAACCAAATCGTATTCATACGTCAGTGTAGTGGAACTGAGCAACTATCTTGGCAAAGAAGGCGAAGACCCGATGCAAAATCCGGATATTATCGCCCGTCTGAAACCTGTTCTGCCACAACGGCAATACATCTGCTTCTATCCAATGAACAAAAAACGTGAGCTGAATGACAACTGGTACATGCTGTCCATGGACGAGCGTCGCACCATGATGCGCAGTCACGGCATGATTGGCCGCAGCTATGCGGGTAAAGTAAAACAGATCATTACCGGCTCTGTCGGTTTCGACGATTGGGAATGGGGCGTTACGTTATTTGCGGATGACGCACTTCAGTTCAAGAAGCTTGTCTATGAGATGCGTTTCGATGAAGTTAGCGCCCGTTATGGCGAATTCGGTTCGTTCTATGTGGGAAGTCTGTTGAACGAAGGAACACTGGAAGACATGCTTAAGCTGTAAAAATAGCACAAAGCACAATAAAGCACCGCGACATCTCCTATTAAGGATATTGTCTGCGGTGCTTTATTATCTATCAATATTCTACTACCTCAAGCTTGATTTAGATCTATATTGTTTGAACTATTTATTTACATAAAAACGGAAAGGACAGAAAAAACCTAAAAAAGTGAAGCTATAAGCTTTCTGAAAGAAAGCTACTTCGAAAGCATCCACTTCGCCTAAAAGCTTTCTGAAAGAAAGCTGCATCGGAAGCATACGCTATCACCGGATTTTCCCTTTAACAAAAGGGAATCAAAAAATCTGGGGATAACAGCGATTGGAAGGTTATGTCTCTAATCCTCGTCCTCTTCATCTACCGCTTTCAGCGACTCGAGGAACTCGGCTGTGGCCCGGTCACGGTCACGTCCCTTCTCTTTAAGCCGCTCAATCGCAGGCATAATGAGAATATCCACTTCTTTCTGCACAATGTAGGCCAGATCATATTGATCCTGTTCCTCCAGATAACCACCGACCTGCATCAGGGCGTTGTAACGATCCAGCTCTTCACGTGTTAATAGTCCCCGGACCTGAACACTGCAATGTCTCATCCAAAAAACCGCCCTTTCTTCAGGACTAACGGAATACCACCAATGATGAACAGATAACGCAGATCAACCAGCTTCTTCAACTGAGCTGCTTTCCAGCCTTTGTATTTCTTGCCGCCTACAACGGCAATAGCTTCACCTTTACCCAATGAGGCAACCGTGCCTTTGCTCGTAAATACAAAAGGTTGTTGCTGTTTCTTGCGAATGGATGCCACGACGTTCTTGGCGCAGTTCACACCCTGCTGCATCGCAATCTGGGCTGTTGGTGGATAAGGCCGTCCTTCAGCGTTGAAGACAAGTGAATTATCACCAATGACATAGACATGCTCATGCCCTGGAGCACGCAAGTAGTCGTCTACTTTCACACGTCCTCGCATCACTTCAAGACCTGCCTGTTCAAGCAGTGAGTTACCGCGAATACCGCCGGTCCATACGACTGTAGCCGCATCGAGTTTTTCACCCTCACCCACAATAACCCCGTCCGGGAGACATTGCTTGATTGGAACACCAATTTTGAAAGTAACGCCCTTCTTCTTGAGCACATTCATCGCATGTTCTACCAGTTCCGGATCAAATCCAGGCAAGGCCGAAGGCGCTGCCTCTACATTATAGATGTGCACATGTTTTGGATTCACGTCGAACTCCTTGCACAGCTGTGGAATACGATCTGCAAGTTCAGCTACGAATTCAACACCACTGAAACCCGCTCCACCTACGACAAACCGAATACGATTTCGTTTATTATCGTTTTTGTACATCGCAAATTGATATTCGATGTGTTCTCGAATCAGTCTGACCGAGTTAATGCTGCGGATTGTCATGGCGTGATCGAGCATCCCCGGAATACCGAAGGTCTCAGGCTCACCGCCTAGTCCAATAATCAGATAATCATAGGATAACGTACCATCCTCCAGAATAATCTTCCGATCCTGCAGACGAATCTCCTTCACGGAAGACTTGACCAGATCAATCTTGAACTCATCAATCAGCTTGGAAATGGGCACTCTTGCATGCTCAATGGTATCCGTGCCGGCTGCCGGCATATGTAGATGTGTAGTAATATAATGATAATCATGCCGGTTCACCAATGTGACATCGGCCTCGTTATAGTTCAATTCCTTCTGCAGCCGCTGGGCTGTCAGAATCCCGCCATAGCCCGCGCCGAGGATGACGATTTTGGGAATACTGCTCATGTCTATACCCCTTCCGGTTTCACTTGCATCAGCCCGATCTTGGGTGAGATGCAAAATGCACATACTTACAAATATTGATGAGGTCTTGCCCATTATGACGACAAATGTTAACTTCGCGAATTTATTTAAACGTTTGCATCAAAATTGATCCGTTTGTATGCAAGTTATCGTTTTAAGTTGTGAAATTAACCACAAGATTCTACAAAACACGGGATCTCTCTTCATATTACATATTGACTCTAAATTAGACAAAAAAACACATAGTACAGGTCAAGGATATCTGTATTTCAAGTAAAGATCAAGGTTTTTTTTGTTATTTTTCATAACCTTTCATTTCCAATTTCATCCTATTCTCATCTGATCTTCATCAATTATTCTCTGATTCGTGATGCAGCTAACTTTGCAACCCTGAGTACACCGTTTATAATAGGAAAGACAGTTCAGCACCCATGCCGGTTACGATTTCCGTAGCCTGCACATTCTTTCTGTTAACTACCTATTAAAATATGAAAGGTGTTGTTGATTCTTGACTGCACAAAATTCCAGTCATGATATGACTGATTTACTTATTATCGGTGGAGGCCCTGCGGGTCTGTTCGCCGCGTTTTATGGTGGGATGCGTCAGGCATCCGTTACACTGGTTGAAAGTATGCCACAGCTTGGCGGACAGCTTGCCGCTCTTTACCCGGAGAAATACATCTATGATGTAGCCGGATTCCCGAAAGTAACGGCTCAGGAACTGGTGAATAACCTGGTTGAGCAAATGAATCATTTTAACCCGAACATCCGCCTTGAAGAAAAGGTTGTATCGGTGGAGAAAAAGGATGAACAACATTTCATCGTGAAGACGGATGAGAATGAATATCATGCCAAAGCCGTCATTATTACAGCTGGTGTAGGTGCATTCGAACCACGTCGCCTGGAGCTTGAAGGTGCTGCCAAGTTCGAGAAGAGCAACCTGCACTACTTCATCAGTGATCTGAATGCCTTCGCTGGCAAAAAGGTACTGATCAGTGGCGGCGGTGACTCCGCGGTAGACTGGGCACTCATGCTGGAGCCTATCGCTGAGCAAGTGACGCTGATCCATCGCCGGGACAAGTTCCGTGCGCATGAGCACAGTGTCGAAAACCTGATGAATTCCAAGGTAAATGTCGTTACACCGACCGAAATCACGGAACTTCACGGAGATGACACGATTACCAAAGTAACCCTTTCCCATGTTAAAACCAAAGAAACTCAGGAAATCGAAGTAGATGATGTGATCGTTAACTTCGGATTTGTCTCTTCTCTCGGACCAATTGCCGAGTGGGGAATCGAAATTGATAGTAACTCCATCGTTGTTGATTCCCGCATGGAAACATCCATTCCAGGAATCTTCGCTGCCGGTGATATCACAACATACCCGGGTAAACTGAAACTGATCGCTGTCGGATTCGGCGAAGCTCCAACAGCTGTCAACAATGCGAAGGTATACTTCGATCCGGATGCCAAGTTGTCCCCAGGACACAGCAGTAACATGAAACGCTAGTTTTGCTGAAATAACATATATTGATACAAAAAAGGGTATCTTACTCCTGAGTGAATCCATATCAGGAGGGATACCCTTGTCTTATATATGCCCGCTGTGTAACGGTCTGGTTGTACCGGAGCAGGCTTGCCCCCACTGCCTTCAGGGACTGTTAGAATGCGGCAAATTGGATGATTACACCGGACCATACAGCCCCTACGTATTCCAACCTTCCTCTGACACGGCAGACGAAGTCGAAAACGTTTGCAATCATGTGATGTACTGTCACCATTGTCAGACGAGCACGCCATGGCCTGTCTCACTATGGGACTTGTCCGGAAACCTGTAACATTGCCTGCAATGAGGATCTCTAGTGAAGAATGGCAGATACGTCGGTACCCAGTTTGCGCTTATGGATTTCTGCCAACAGCAGTGCGATGAAATCTCGTTCGAGATTCAACTCAATCGCTTTATGGTAGGAATCCAACAACATCTCATCGGATAACATAGCCATTTCCCGCCACAACCTTTCCTTTTTTTTCCTCAAAACTATCATATCAGAGATTCATATAGAGAACAAGCGTTCTTGTTATCCACAACGATATGTGGAAATCCTGTGCATAGTTTGTTGATAAATGGAAAATATATAGAGTAATCAACGTGTATAGTGTGGACAATATTTATGCACAGGAAGTTTGTACTACTGTCAGAACGTTTATCAGCGTATTTTTTTTGGAATAAATTCATAGTTTCAAGACTTGTTGCGAGTAAATTACCCGGTAATGTAAAATTTCAAACGGTTTTCATAACGTTTTCTTCTATATATTATCGGTTTTTCTTGGATTTTCTTGAGCTTTCCCATTCATTTTCTATTGGGGTCTGGTATTTACTTCCAAAATCCAGATCTTGCCTGAATAATCCAGTCCATAATCAAATCCAAGCTGACCTACACCAGGGAACTGACTTTCCATAATGTACGTACATGTCAGTGTAAGTGAACGCATCTCCCGGCGTTTGTGCCGACCGGATATATGTGGCAGGGATAAACCAAGAGCTCGCCTTCCTGATAACATGGTGCCACCCTTGCTCAGATTCGTCACACAGAGCCCGGGACGAGCGAGTCGTCCTACTAAAGAACGGAATACCCAGCCTCGTTCGGTTTTGACTACTTTGACTCTGTAATCAACAGGTCTCCCTTGAATCGTTGCCAGATGAATGCCTTGCTGGATCAAGTACCTGCGTCTAGCCTTTACACGCACCAGAGAGCGATACATCTGACTGAAACTGGCGAAAGAACGGGTCGTTTTCATATGGGTGTATCGATAAGCCCCACCGCTCGCCGATACCCGGATGACACCGTAACCTCCACCACCGACAATAGGTTTGACATACACCATTCCATAACGACTGAGCATTTGCAGCAGATTACCCGGGTTGAATGCCTTGGTCTGTGGGATATGGACAGCAGCTATCGGGTATTTCATCAGAGCCGCTGTCTTCCGCCATTTGCTTGCAAGTTGTCTCGACATGGGTTGATCTCCTTCCTTGAAACCATAGTCCTTCCTTATACATACTCAACAGAAGCCTTGCTTTCTTGGATGTCTGTCCACGGCAAAGGCCCCTTTTCCATGTAACCTGTCCCAGGGGTGATGGCGGAAACGGGAACAAGCGCCCGGTTTGCTTTTCAAACAAGTCAATCTGTCGTATGCTACTAAGGAATGGCTTGGAAGGGCTTAAATATGAGGATCTAAGGAGCGTTAAGAACAAATGGAAGCATTTTTCAAATCACTTTATGGCGTAGCCTATTTTGCAATGTCGATCGTTCTGGTAGCTGTTACGGTACTTCTCTTTGTCACAGGTATTCGACTGTTTATGCAAAAGCGTAATCGCGGCTTTGCCGTGAGTTGTCTTATATTTGCCTGTTTCATCGTCTTTATCATTGTTGTTATGTTAACTACGCCCTTCTCTGCCACACCGCCGGGTTCACCGGAAGCCATGGCTGCCCTTCTTCACTTTGGGTAGTTGAACTCTGTAGAAGGAGATGCTTATGACACGTACTAATGAAACCTTAGGAATTATTGATATCGGCTCGAACTCCATTCGTCTAGTTATATATGAACTGGATCAGGACGCAGCCTATCGCATCATTCATGAAGACAAATATGCCGCTCGTCTGAGCAGCGTTGTTGAGTCCGATGGAACCATTCTGCGCCATTCTCTGGATAAAGCCATTACCATCTTGCGTCAATTCAAAGCGACCTGTGAAGCGTATCAGACCAAACTGATTCGCGCAGCAGCTACCGCTGCCATTCGTAATGCAAGCAATGTTCTGGAGATTATTGAATGGCTGGAGACAGAGACGGGACTTACCATTGAATGTGTATCGGGAGATCGGGAGGCCTATTATGGGTTCCTTGGTGTCACTCAATCCATTGATCTGGCAGACGGTTACGTCGTGGATATTGGAGGTGGCAGCACAGAGATCACGGTCTTTCGGGATCGGAAAAGGTTACATAGCATCTCCCTCCCCATTGGTGCAGTGAATTCACATGCCCGTTACGGGGGCGAAGATCAGTGGACCGAGGTTAATGCACATGCATTATGCAACGAAGTCATTGAGGCTCTCCGTGGACAGGATTGGATTCGTGAGCATCCTGGTCTGCCACTCATCGGACTTGGCGGCACAATGCGTACACTCGCCAAAGTGGAACAAAAGCGTACCCAGTATTCTTTGCCTGTCAGCCATCATTATGAGATCAGTGAGGAAGCGATGGAGAACATCGCTCGCTCCTTGCCACATCTCACCTCAGCACAACGCAAAAAGGTACCTGGGCTCGCCAAAGATCGCGCAGACATCATTGTGCCTGGCGTACTGATCCTGCGAACAATCTTCCAGTTAATACAGGGAGATCGTTATGTGGTTAGTGGCGCGGGTCTACGAGACGGGTTATTGCGAGATTACATGGCTGGAGGTCAGCCGGTCGTTCCAGACGCGCTGAAGGACAGTATCCGCAACTTTATCCATTTTGGTCCGCCTATTCCAGAGAAACGTCTGCAACGGATTCATCAGGATATGGTCACCCTGTATACGGCATTACAAGGTACCCCTCCTGATCAAGCAGATGCCCGAATCCTGTATGCATCCTCCATGCTGCACATGGCAGGTAAGCAAATTAACTATTTCCGTTATACACAGCATTCGGCCTATTGGATTATGAATGCAAGCATCTATGGACTTTCTCATCGGGAGACCATTCTAAGTGCCAGTGCAGCTGATTATCATCCCAAAAAAAGAACGCCCCAGCTGCTGAATAAGCACCGGGACATTCTGAAAAACTCGGATGAGCGGCATGCTCATCGAATTGGCTCTCTGCTGCGCGTAGTCGAAGCCATTAATCGATCTGAGAGCATCGCTGCGATCAAAGCAACAAAAGAAAACGACTCGCTGCAGGTGCAATTCACCTGTACAGCTGAGCCGTTACTGGAACTTGATGGCCTGGAAGAGGCCGTCAAGGATCTGAAGGAAGCCTGGGGAGTTACGTTAACGCACTCCATTCAGCAGGCTTCCAAGGGATAATACCCATGGCCTCCGTCTGACTTCTCAGCGGGGGCTTTTCATTTTTTACAAATACATAATTGCCACCAGGCATAAGTTCTCTGGCTTTGACATTATCCATAAGCGACAGATTAAGAATATCCACCAGCATCTTTTTCAACTCTGGATCGAATACGGGACACATCAGTTCAATTCTTCGATTCAGGTTACGTGTCATCCAGTCTGCACTGGAGATGAATACATCGGGATTGCCGCTGTTTTCAAAATAAAACAACCGGGAATGCTCCAGGAAGCGATCCACAATGCTAATGACCCGAATGTTCTCACTGAGTCCCTCCACCCCTGGACGCAGACAACATACACCACGCACAATCAGATCGATCTGAACGCCGGCTTGAGAAGCCTCGTACAATTCATCAATCATTTCCTGATGGGATAAGGAGTTGATCTTGGCAATGATTCTGGAAGGTTTGCCTTTCAGCGCATGCTCTGTTTCTCTTCGAATCAGTGCAAACAGCTCATCCTTCATCCCATCTGGAGCTACGCGGAACGCCTGCAATGCCTTCGGACCGGAGTATCCGGTAATCTCATTGAACAATTCGGATGCATCTTCCCCAATAATCGGATTAGAGGTGAACAGTCCCACGTCCGTATACACTTTGGCTGTACTCTCATTATAGTTACCGGTTCCTACATGAACATAACGTCTTAAACCCTGCTGTTCCCTGCGTACGACAAGAATGATTTTGGCATGGGTCTTGAGTCCAACTAGTCCATAAACCACGTGACAACCGGCCTTCTCCAGCTTCCGAGCCCAAGCAATATTGCGCTCTTCATCAAACCGGGCTTTCAGTTCCACCACCACCGTGACCTGCTTACCACTTTCAGCGGCAAGTGCAAGTGCCGGAATAAGACGTGAGTCGCCATTGACCCGATATAATGTCATCTTGATGGCCAGAACTCTTGGATCTTCCGAAGCCTCCAATATAAAATCAGTGACTGGTTCAAACGATTCGTACGGATGATGCACCAGTACATCGCGTTTGCGCAGCAGCTCAAAATGACTTTCTCTAGGCAGAAACTCAAGGGGGTAGACTGGCTTCACCGGACTGTATTTCAGATGTGAGAAACTTTCCAGACTATCCACGAATCCCGCCAGAAAACTCAGATCAAGTGGTCCATCAATTTCATATACCGGGTCCTGAATATCAAATTCATCCTGCAATTCTAATAAAGCATCCGGACGAAAATCCTTGCAGACTTCCAGTCGTACAGGAGCCCCGCGGCGTCTGCGGCGCAATTCTTTTTCAATAGCCTCAAGCAGATCTTCCGCTTCTTCTTCATTAATGAACAGATCCGCATTACGGGTGACTCGGAATTCCTGTGCAGCAAGTGAGATATATCCGCTGAAGAGCGTATGGATATGATGTTTGATAAGATCTTCAATCAGTATGAATGTTTTCTTTTTGCTATTCGCCCGAATGGGAGCCTGAACTACCCGCGGCAGATTGGAAGGTACCTGAACAATAGCCATAAACGGCTCGCCCTCTTGCTCCCCTTCCTTCTGTAACATCACGGACAGATAGACAGACTTGTTGTGTACCAGCGGGAACGGACGACTCTGGTCAATCGCCATCGGTGTGAGTACCGGAAAAATAATTTCATGAAAGTACTGGTCCATTGCGCGCTGCTGTGTCACATTAAGATCTGTATATTCCTGAATGTTCACGCCTTTCTTGGCGAGTATACGAATGAGTTCACGATACGTTTTATACTGTTCGGCGACCATGGTCCCGGTTCGTTTGATCAATCTGCGGTACAATCCCGAAGGCGTGTATCCTGTAAAATCTTTTTGCGTGAATCCGGCCTTGATCTTCTCTTTTGTCTCCGCCACCCTTACACTGACGAACTCGTCCAGATTACTAGCGACAATGCCGAGAAATCTCATGCGTTCCAGCAGAGGCGTTGTTGGATCCTGGGCCTCCTGAAGTACGCGCCGATTAAATTCAACCCAACTCAAATCACGATTAACGTAGTTACCTGTTTTGACGTCTCTATGCATGTATGGCCTCCGAATGTGTTGCATATCTATTCTTGGTTAGAAGTTCTCATATAATTGTACTATTCGTAATCAACATCAAGCGTCAGCGCAGTGTAAACGCTACGTAAAATTTATGTAAATGATACCTCATGGCCGCAACTTTTTCCATCCCTTTACAAAGGTCAATAGACAGAGTAAAGTGAAGTACAGTGTGATTTGGTCCGGTTGCTTGTTCTCATTCCAAATATAGTTGATTAAAGGAGTATATAATGAAATCCAACAAACCTAGAACATTACAAAAAAATATAGAGTTTTTCACGGCTGCACTATCCCAATGTATGGTAAGCGCGTGGCAGGAAGACCCGGCTGGTGTCTATTGCGAGGTCGGTTGTGGCATTGTGGAGCGGATCAGTGAAGACAGTGTGCGCATCCGAAACAATGACGGAACAAAGAGCCATTATGCACGAGATATCACGATGTTCCAAACTGAAAAATAATTTTGCTTAAATACGTAAAAAAGACTAGCTTTCCGAAACAAGGTGTTGTATACTCTTGCCACAAGGAAAGGAGGTGCGTCAACATTTCTAATGTCATGTTGAACGTGTCCCTTACCCGATCCACTAGCTCAAATTAAAAGAGTCTGGTGGAGGCGCGGGATACGGATCAATGTTTCAAAAAGCGCCACGGGTAGAAAAGCCGTCTTCGGACGGCTTTTTGTTTTCTCTTTTTCTGTAGAGAGGTTGAGAAAACACCCAAAATATTGGAAATGGACCCTTTAGTAGAGCAAACCAGGATGGCTATAATTAGGATGCAACTCAACCTAAATCCGAGGAGGCATCTTGTAATGTTCAAAAATGTAAGGGGTTTCAAGACATCCATCATGTTGGCTTTTGTTTTGTTATTCACCTCCATCATGTTGCCCGCAGGTCAGCATGCCAGCGCAGCACCAAGTTTCGCCAAAGGAGCCGACATCAGTTGGGTTCCCGGAATGGAAGCCCAGGGTTACAAATGGAAAGATAAAAACGGCGTACAGCGCGACATCATTGATATTTTGAAAAAAGACTATCAAATCAATTCCGTTCGCATTCGGGTATTCGTTAATCCTTCGAATGATTATGGGAACGGTTACATGAATAAGGATCGCGCGGCTGCACTCGCACAACGTGCCAAGAATGCTGGCATGAGTGTAATGCTTACCCTGCACTATAGCGATTCATGGGCAGACCCTGGTCAACAAACCAAACCAGCTGCCTGGAAAAACTACACGTTTCAACAGCTCATGGATGCGGTGTGGAACCACACACGTGATGTCATGACGGCGATGCAAAGCAAAGGCGTTACCCCGGACTGGGTACAGATCGGGAATGAAACAAGCAATGGTATGTTATGGGAAGATGGCAAAGCATCCACCAACATGAAAAACTATGCGTGGCTGGTGAACACAGGCCATAACGCAGTGAAGTCCCTGAGCAGCGGCACCAAAACCATTGTGCATCTGGCAGGTGGAGATGATAACGCCCTCTATGTATGGAATATTGGTGGTCTGATTAATAACGGAGCTAACTTTGACATGATTGCCATGTCCCTCTATCCTTCAGCTTCCGGCTGGAACACTGCTGTGACAAATACGGTAAACAACGCCAAGGATATGATTAACCGTTATGGTAAAGAGATCATCATCTCCGAAATTGGCATGGACAATAACCAGGCTGCAGCTGGTAAAAGTTTTGTTGCTGCGATGAAAAACCAAATCCGTAATCTGCCCAATGGCAAAGGTAAAGGTGTATTCTACTGGGAGCCTCAGGCTACACCAGGATACAACGGCGGCTACGGCAAAGGCGCATGGCAGTCCAATATGATGCCGACTGTTGTCATGGAAGGATTTATTGACTAGGTACGGTGGGTAGAAGTGAATTGGTGGGCAGCGTGGTGGGCGTTCCAGTGGCGGATCGTTCTTATGATCGCTGTTATCCCCAGATTTTTATGAATTCCCCTGATAAGGGGAAAATCCGGGGATAAAGGCGAACGCTCCGCTTCTTCAGAATCGATTCCGCCCCCTCCACTACGTTGCTGCTCCTTGAGATACTTCTAAAACCGTGTGTAGGCAAGTTATTAGGGTACCGAAAGGCGGAAGGCGCTGTTCCCGGTGGGAGTAGCGCCTTTTTTTACGTTGGATTGCGTTGAGGGGGTAGCGTGGTGGGCGTTCCGGTGGCGGATCGTTCTTATGATCGCTGTTATCCCCAGATTTTTATGAATTCCCCTGATAAGGGGAAAATCCGGGGATAAAGGCGAACGCTCCGCTTCTTCAGAATCGATTCCGCCCCCTCCACTACCTTGCTGCTCCTTGAGACACTTCTAAAACCGTGGGTAGTCAAATGGTAAGTAGTAAGGTAAAACAAGAGCTTGAGGCGCTGTTCCCGGGGGGATTAGCGCCTTTTGGCGATGAAGTGCGTTGAGGGGGTAGCGTGGTGGGCGTTCCGGTGGCGGATCGTTCTTATGATCGCTGTTATCCCCAGATTTTTATGAATTCCCTTATTAGGGGAAAATCCGGGGATAAAGGCGAACGCTCCGCTTCTTCAGAATCGATTCCGCCCCCTCCACTACCTTGCTGCTCCTGATCGGGCACTCCTAAAGCGTGTCGCAATCAATCGAGGAGGGGGGCATCACTCGGGCTGGAGACTGATGTTCTTTTGGCTTACATATGAATATAATAAGTTTATTGAGATAACACATAGGATCAACTTCTAATTGGAGAGGAGGCATATGGATGAGCTTTTTAAAAGGGTTCGGTCAGTTAGCTGGGGAAGTTACCGGAAAAGTGTTGGGCGGCAGTGTGAGGGTTGTTGGTGAAATCGCGGGTAGCCCCTTTATCAAAGAAATCGGGAACGGCGTAGAAAAAGCTACGATTAATACAGGCAAAACCGTTGGACAACTGGCTAGCGGGACATATGATCTTGCCAGTGGTGCAATTCGAAAAGATGATACCGCCATAGACGCGGGGCTTGCCGATATTGGAGGTGCCGTAACCAATACTGCAAAAGGTGTAGCGATATCAGCCAAGTATGTATATAACAGCGGTAAAGATGTTGTTGTGGGCATGAAAGAGGAAGATAAGGACCGAGTGAAGCTTGGTGCCAAGAATCTTTTAGCTGCTGCTGCGGTAACAACACTTGCTGTCGGCGTCATTGATGCAGTTGATGGGGCTGAAGGTGTAGATACGTAGGATTTAGATTAGATCACCAATAACACAACAACTGAAGAAATACAGCCTAGCAGGGCAACCAAAATATGGAGACAACTAAATGAGATTTTTTCAAGTAAAATCCGTTGTCTCTTTTGAATTAAACACGAGTAGATAAACACTGTAACCACAACGGGCAGATATAAATGAAGATCCGGACCATCCGTGCTTGGTAATAGTTTATTAATATATCTACCTATCGTTTCGTTGACCATCATGAACCCATATATAATACCGATTATCGCTGAAACTGCAAACTGAAATAGTATCTGAACTACAGCATTCTTTACAAAGAATGGATCATGTTTGCGGTAACGGTCATTAACGATCATCTATCTGTCGCCTCCTCGTTTTTCGATTACTCTTTTTGGTTACTCTTTTTAGTTACTATTTTTAGTTACTATTTTTGATTACTACTCCTGTATTTTACCATAACGTTGATCAGCCTTCCTTTTTAGTTTTTATCGACCTATCGCTCCCCAACAAACAAAAAATTGCCCTCTCCACCTCATTGGCAGAAAGGGCATTTATAACGATTCAGATACCTCTGTTCAGCTTACCTTAGCGAGTCTCGTAGCACGTATCGATGCGGCAGCGTATACGATAAGCGCTGTCCAGATGAGTGCGAAACCAACAAGCAGAACTGGCGAGACCGTTTCCTTGAACACAAACACACTCAGGATCAGCATGATTGTCGGCCCAATATACTGTACGAAGCCTAGTGTGGACAACGACATCCGAGCAGCCGCCCTTGCAAAGAACAGCAGCGGCAGCGCCGTCACCACACCGGAAAGCAGCAGTTCGAAGAACATCGGCGCAGGTAACGTCCATGCCGTTGCTTTTCCTACTATGGCTAAGTAGATCCAGTAGCCCAGTGCGACGGGTAGAACTACAGCTGTCTCCGAAAATAAACCCACAGAAGCGTCTTGCTTAATCTTTTTCTTCGCCAGACCGTACAAGCCAAATGACACGGCCAGCGAGATCGCTACCCATGGGAAACGTCCGTAGTCGATGGCGATGATAAGCACCGCGACACCAGCGATGGCAATCGCGAGCCACTGTCCACGGTTTGGCTTTTCATGAAGAAAGACAACCGCCAGTAACACGTTCAGCAACGGGTTCAAATAATAGCCCAGACTTGTCTCAACGACATGACCGTTGTTAACGGCCCAAATGAAGATAAGCCAGTTAATAGCAATTAGCAGCCCACTCGCGGTAAGGGACAGCAGGGTCGAACGACTGGTCAGAATGCGCTTCATGTCACTCCAACGACGTTGGACGGCAACGAAAATCCCCATAAAGACAAATGACCAGACAACCCGGTGCGATAAAATCTCACCTGCCGGTACATTTTCAAACAACTTCCAATACAGCGGGAGAACTCCCCACATGATATACGCAATGATCGCGTTGATTAATCCACTATTCATAACTGTATCCCCTCTTATTGCTCTGATATCTCAACGGATTATACGCCTCGATCCTCGTTTAAGTAAAGGGGGTAATAGGTCATACAGGAATCCATGCCTAGTTCAAATGACTTTTTCTTTGAGCAAAATTCCCCGTTTAGCGCTACCAAATTATACTTTGTGCTTTTTCTTTCTTACTCTCATGATGAAGGTAAAGATCGCCGCAAATACGACCACACCTACGATAAACAAATCAATATCTTGCTCAAACATAAACCACATTTTTTGTTCTACGTTTACTTGTTGTTTTGGTGGAAAGCCTTCCCCGAATAGTTCAGTTGCTTGATTAATATTGTTCATTTCGATGGTTGAACTGCACGGACTACTACTTAATTCGCCATCCACTTCGCTAAAGTATATTAAGTATTTGTTACCTTCCTTGAAATCAAATCCCCATGTGAAGTTAGTTCCGATAATTAGTTGAGAGTCAACTTCAGTATTCCAACTCCTCTCAACTTCCACTAAAATATATCTAATTTTCTCTTTGGTTCCCGTAAACCCCTCTTGCTTCAAGTCGACCTTTACTTGCTTTACTTCACCATAAACAGCTCCATCATATATTTCTAACTGTTCTTGGGGACCTCCCGATTCGGCACATGACAAGGCTTTAACATCTTGTACATCAGAAATAAAAAACACGGTAGAGATAAAAAAAATCAACATGATTATACGAAGCTTCAGTTTATCCACCTTCTTCTCATAACATTAATTCGTACATCTTTATTGACCTCTTTAACAGGAAAAATGTTGCATTTCCCCTGGCCGTTAGGTGAATGAACAACGAAGCAACCAATCGGACACAGTTGGTTGCTCCATTTGTCTTTATTAAGTTACCATTCAAGACTAATCTAAAAGAAATAAAACTAAGATATTTTTCTTACAGCAAACCATAACTCAACAAAATTCAGTCCATCTTTACCACCAGTAATTTCAAATTCCATTCCGTCGACCTGTTCATATCCTGTAGTAGGAAGCCATTCAGAAAAGAATCGTCTATGTATGGTAGCATCACATTTGATCCTATTTTGGTTACTTTCACTTTCCTCCAACATGAAACACGCCAATTACGGTTTCACCATCTTTGTCATACAGTGGAATATCCCATCCGTCTGGTGATCTGCTGTTCTGTATCGCAATAGCTTCTTCAGGTGTTTTTGGTTGCTCGCCATCCATGTCTTTTTTCAGCAGATATCCTTCTGTACCATCCACACCAGTAGCCAAGATTAAATCAGGTTCCGTTTCTGGAGAAGTCGCATATGCGGCAGAACCATATGTCTGTCCATTCTTATTTTTCGGATAAAGAGAAGTAATGTGAAATTGATTCATCGTATTTTTAACGTTTGTATATTGGGATAACCCTGAACCACTCGATACACTAATCATTAAAACCACAAATATCAATAGTATGACTCCTTTAGAATACATCTTCACAACTGTTCACTCCCTTATACTTTTGAACTCGCAGAAATTCCAATGAAGAGAAGATAGCTTTCACGTAATCACATTATCTTCCCATCTTTAGAATAATATAACATAGATTCAAAGGAGTAGTTGGAAGTTGAGCGATGATCATCTAACCTGTCTAACGTTATTGCAGAACTTCCCTCTTTGATAACATAAAAAAACGGACACAGATCTGTGGAGATCAGCGTCCGTTTGTATGTTCCATATTATCATTTAAAAGTGTTACTTCACTTCACCAACAACGGTAAAACGCTCGTTTTTGTGTTGTGGATTCTCGATCTCATCAACCAAAGCGATTGCATAGTCTGCATAGCTGATGTAGCTGTTGCCTTCGCTATTCACGAGAATAACGTCGTTGCCTGCTTGATATTTGCCGGTGCGTACGCCTTCTGGATTAAAGAATCCAGCCGGGCTCAAGAATGTCCATTGAATACCTGAAGATGCTTGCAGATCCTGCAAGTTTTGGCCTTGGTTCGTTGCAGTTGCTTTGTAAGCATCCGGGAATCCTGGGGATTCAAAGACACGCAATGTTTTGGACTCGTCTGTGAACAAGCTTCCTGCTCCACCCACAACGATCAGACGAGTGTTTGGTGCATCCTTCAGGATGTTGATCAACGCTTGTCCTACTTCCACATGAAGGTTTTCTTTACCCGCTGGTGCACCAAATGCATTTACAACCACATCAAATGCTTTAACATCTTCTGCTGTAAGATCGAATACATCTTTCTCCAGCGTATTCAGGCTTTTATCTTCCAATTTGGATGCATTACGAACGATTGCCGTTACTTTATGCCCTCTGTCTGCTGCTTCTTTCAAAATTACACTTCCTGCTTTGCCTGTTGCACCAATGATTGCAATGTTCATTATGATCTCTCCTTTAAATTATCGATAATGTTTATGTTTGAACTTTATATTGTAACTATAGTTGTTACAACTAGGTTTGTCAACTCTCCTCTCTCAGACAGTATTCTTATTAAAGGATACCCACAAACTGAACTTAATCTTCTAATTTATAAAGATATGAATAAAATCACTTCGATATTTTTCCTTTTTTATCTATTTATAGACTATGAAAAAGAGCGTAGTTATAGAGTTTTCCACATACAGCTATATAAATTACATTTTAATTTGGAATAGATAACCTAAATGATATGGAAAAAATGACACATATTTTACAATATTTTTCCATCATATATATGTTACATTATATATGTTACATTATATATGTGGGATGGGATATAAAAGAAAAAAAGTAAACATAAGGAGGTTTAATTGATTTTATAATTTAAGTTTACTCTTCTGCATTTGTTTGTAATCAGAGATAACTCTATTTCATCTCACTCGGTGATTTTACTCATTTTAGCGAATTATAATCTATTCAAAAAAAAGGAGAGTTTAGCCATGTTAAAAAAATTCATCGCAACATCCGTAGTTGCATCGATGTTAATCCCTGTTTCTGGAGTCTTTGCTTCTGAAGATGTTAGTAATACAGTAATCCAACCTACACAGGCAACATCTATCACTCAAGAATTACCTAATTCAGATGTATCCATACTGGCTCTATCTTCATACTATAGAGTGAATGACTATTCTAATTTTAGAAAAACACCTTCACCAACTGGAGTAAATATTGGTTCGCATGTTTACGGAGATGTAGTTTATGGCGGAACGGAAAGTGTTGTTGCAGAAGGGATGACATACCTCTATGTCTATAGTTACAAATATCAAGCCTGGGGATGGATTCAGAATTATTATCTCGACAAAATCGTGCAGCCATAATTCAAATGAAGTTAGCTAGCTAAAGAATATTTTGGAGAACAACATATTAACTAATGTAAAGTACTGATTGCAACTTACAACTTCAATCAGTACTTTTTTTGTTTCAGCGATACTTACATATTGTTATAGAAAACAGGACTGAAATTAGAAAAACCTTGAGTGGTTGTTTTAATCTATATCATTCGAATTTCTATGTACATTAGCAAGATAGTGGTGATTTCCGCCTCAGAGTGGAACCCTTCCTTTTTTCGGACCATAAAAGAAAGACCTCCACAACGTAATTAGTACGAGACTAATACGTCATAGAGGTCGTGATTCACAACCCTGAAATGCCATTTCAAGGATTGATAACGTTCATCTTCCGGGGTTGTTAACCTACCGAAATATCTGCGCAATTCACAATCTGCACTGGTAAGGCTACCGTTACATGCTTGCGTCCGTCATCCGTTACCGAATGCGCTCAAAACCGCGCCAGTTTAACAATCTTTATCAGGTACGCCCGCGTCTTCCTTCGTACGGAAAGAAGATCCACAACCACAAGTGGCTACCGCGTTCGGATTATGGATAGTGAAACCACCCGTCATACCGGACTCTTCAAAATCAATTTCAAGTCCATCCAGGTATTTCAGGTTTTCCTTCTCGACTACAACCTTCATGCTCTGAATATCCATATACAGGTCCTCATCGGACTCTTTATCGTCAAAGCCCATGGCGTACGAAAATCCGGTGCAACCGCCCGGTGCTACGCCAAGACGCAGGAACATACCAGGTGTCTCTTGCTGTGCAAGCATTTCTTTCAATCTGTCAGCAGCCGTTTCGCTGATGTTAATCATGCCAGGTCACTCTCCTTTTTCATATAAAATCATGTTCAAAAGGGCGCTTTTCAGTACCAAGAAGATGGGATGAAGATAGAAATGGAGTAGCGGAGCGTAGGCAAAACTACGTGAGCAACGGACATTTCGGCTGAATCCCATATTCGACGCTGAGATGCCGCTAGGCATCCTTCGTAATCAAAAGCGTACTTTTTGAACAACCTTTCATTAACTCTTCTTTAAATTATACTCCACCCCGTCAAGGGTCTCAAGTCATGTTTGCCTCTTTCCGCGTTCCCCCTCTACTCCTTTTTCTTCCCAGTGTATTGAACCCCCGCGACACGAGGTTTATAATGAATAGGTGGTCGCTCTGAAATGTCGATATTTTGCTATGACTTATTCAGGTGACGATCATATATAGAGTTGTAATTTTTTTCACATTTCGAGACTGTCCGCAGTCCCCAATGCATATAGAGTCACAGGACTCACTTTAATGAAAAAATTAGCTTTACGTACGCAGCACACGCTGCACCGGGTAAATAAGAGTTAGTCCATATAAGAAGGCGGCAGTTGACCGCATCTTTGCTATGTAGTTCTGTATACAGATCCTACACACAACTCAAATCCGGTTAAGAACAGGAGGAAACAGTATGTCTACATTGGTAACACCGTTCACAGACAAAAGAATGGCTGAAATCGTTGAGAAAGTGCAGAACGGCGTAAGGCTGAACGTAGAAGACGGCGTATATCTGTATGAAACAGATGATTTGCTGACTTTGGGCCAGCTGGCCAATGAGGCCAACTTGCGGAAAAATGGTAAGAAAGTATATTTCATCGAAAACATGAGTCTTTATTTTACGAACGTATGCGAAGCCCACTGCGCTTTTTGTAATTTCCGTAAAGACCAGGGTGAAGAAGGCTCCTATACATTATCCGGTCAGGAAATGATCGATTATGTAGAACAGCATATTCATCCGGGCGTGCGTGAGTTCCATATTGTGGGCGGACATAATAACCATGTTCCTTTTCAGTATTATGTCGATTCCCTGCGTGCTTTAAACGAGAAATATCCGGATGTTACGCTGAAAGCCTACACGGCAGCCGAGATCGATTTCTTCACTCGCATCAGCGGACTCAGTATTAAGGAAGTTCTGCAGGAGCTGCAAAAAGCAGGTCTGAAAACATTGACTGGTGGCGGCGCTGAGATTCTGTCGGATGAATATCGCAAAAAAATGCGTGTAGACAAAGCGAACGTCGATCGTTATCTTGAGGTGCACCGTACTGCTCATAACCTGGGCATGCGTACACATACTACGATGTTGTATGGATCGATTGAATCCTATGAGGACCGGGTCAACCATATGGTGCAGATCCGTGAATTGCAAGACGAGACCAACGGATTCATGGTCTTTATCCCGCTTTCCATGCAGCCAAAAAGTAAAAACGCGAGCATTATGCGTCGTAACTCGGCTTATGAGGATCTCAAAACGATTGCGATCAGCCGTCTGATGCTGGATAACATCGATCATATCAAAGCATACTTCATTAATATCGGTCCACAGCTAGCTCAAGTTGCCCTTGGATTCGGTGCTTCGGATGCACACGGCACGATCGTTCGCGAACGGATTAGTCATGCGGCAGGTGCACTCACACCTGAAGGCCTTACACGTAAAGAGCTCATATGGCTCATTAAGGGTGCAGGTCGTATTCCGGTAGAACGTGATACGTTCTACAATGAAATTCAAGTGTACGAATAGGACATAACTCCATCCACAAACAATATTTGCACCAGCACCACTCCAGAACGCAGCTTTCATTATAGGGAGACGTTTGAATTCGAGTGGTGCAAACTGCTGAATAATATCTTCAATTTTCAATGTCTACTTTTCAATTATTCAAAACCAAACAAAAGGAGCAGCTATGTTATTGCATAGCTGCTCCACAGTTTACAGCCCCATTTCAGTGGGACTGATGCAGAAAGGAAGCCGAGTCATGAAAAATTTCGTCATTCTTGGAGGCGGTTATGGCGGCCTCACCATCATCAAGGAACTTCTGGAGGGTAAAATTCCATCCGATACACAAATTATTTTGGTGGACCGCAGCCCCTTTCAGGGATTAAAGACCGAATATTACGCACTCGCAGCAGGAACCGTATCTGATTATGACCTGCGTATCCAATTTCCAGTGAGCGATAAAGTCACTTACCGTTATGGAGAAGTTACTTCGATTGACCTGGAACAGCGTCAGATTGAATTTGATGGCCAAGACCCGCTCGTGTACGACAAACTTGTCATTGGACTTGGTTGTACGGACCGTTTCCACAATACACTAGGTGCCGAAGATTATAGCTGTACCATTCAGAGCTTTAGCAAAACACGCGAGACCTACCTTCGCCTTAATGAAGTCAAAGCCTATGGCAATGTGCATATCGTAGGCGGTGGATTAAGTGGTGTCGAGATGGCAGCCGAACTTCGTGAGAGCAGACCGGATCTAAACATCAGCATTTTGGATCGTGGTGAACGTGTATTATCCGCTTTCCCGCAACGTCTATCCGTGTATGTGCATGAATGGTTCAACGAACATCAGGTAGAGACACGCGGGCATATCGCCATTTCACGTGTTGAACCTAATGCTATCTATAACCGGGATGAACAGATTCTAACGGATGCTGTCGTGTGGACTGCAGGCATTCAGCCCGTAAAAGTGGTACAGGATCTGGACGTGACCAAAGACCCTCAAGGACGTGTCGTCCTGAATGAATACTACCAAATCCCGGAATATACCGATGTGTATGTCGTTGGTGACTGTGCCAGTGTACCTTATGCACCTAGCGGTCAAGCTGCGGAAGTACAGGGTGAGCAGATCGCCCATATTCAGCATGCCCTCTGGAAAGGCGAAAAGCCCAATCCACATCCACTCAAGCTTCGTGGCACACTGGGTGCACTCGGCAAGAAGTCTGGGTTTGGGCTGATGGGCAAAACGTCCATGATGGGACGTGTACCTCGTATTTTGAAAAGTGGTGTGCTCTGGATGTCCAAGCGCCATCTCGGTTAGTCGAGATCGAGCTCGTCCCAGACATCGGCTTCGGCAATTTTGGCCAGAATGGCGTTATATAGATCTTCCACTTTGTCCGTGATGACAACTTCACCATTCACCAGTGCAAACGGAGTCATGGAACATTGGCCGCAGTTGGTGAGGCAGCCGTATTCAATCACGTCATAGTCTGGATTTTCTTCCAGTTGATCCATGACTTCATCTGTGCCAAAATGCATATTATTGGCACAAAATTCAATAATCGGTCTCATTTAGGTTCACCTGCTTTGTTTGACCATTTTAATTTGTGGCCATTTGTAATATAATATAGGAAGGAAAGGAGTTGAACAATATGAGCGAAAACGCACAAAGCACCATGTATGATGAGGTATCTGATGTGCTTGATAAACTTCGTCCGTTCCTGCAGCGCGATGGCGGTGACGTGGAACTGGTCGACGTGGAGGACGGCATCATTAAGCTGAAACTGGTCGGTGCCTGCGGCAGTTGCCCAAGCTCCACCATTACCTTAAAAGCCGGGATTGAACGTGCCCTTCTCGAAGAAGTAGAGGGTGTACAAGAAGTCGTACAAGTATTCTAATCAATCCTTCACGAAATAAACCTCAAGAGCCTTTCGCTTCGCATGAAGCGGAGGGCTCTTTTTTTGTGTGCATATGCAGAGAGTCCATTTCATCTGTCCCATTGACGGGTTTCCACGTACAATCCTTCAATTCACCTTTTAAGTATCCTCGCGCTGTATGGTTGGACGAATCGGATCAAGTCCTCCAGATACATCCATAATGTTGCCTGTTATAAAATCGGAATGATCAAGGCACAGATACGTAATCACTCGTGCAATATCTTCACCGCTGCCTGGTCGCCCTCTTGGCGTTTCGACATCGGTGATGCCTGCCATTTCATCAATCGTTTTCTCTTTGTTCGCACCACGAATGTCACCTGGACATATCATGTTAACCGTAATTCCATACGGGGCTTCTTCAACCGCGAGTGTCTTTGTAAAAGATACCAGACCCACCTTGGCAGCCGCATATACGGCGCGATGAGGCCAAGATCTTGCTTCTCCAGCATGACTGAAGCCAAAATGGATAATGCGTCCCCATTGCTTGCGTCTCATCTCTGGCAATACACGCTGATCCAGTAACATCGGTCCCAACAGATTTCCCTGCACAAGCATCTGGACCTCAGCTTCAGAATAATCCGCAAATAATCGTCGTTCACGGACAAATGGACCCGCGTTATTCACCAAAATATCAATGCTGCCCAGATTGCCTTCCACCTGCTCAACCAATGAAGAGATATCTTCCACCTTGGATATATCAGCCTGGATGGCAATGCACCGCACACCCTTGGCTATAATCTGAGCCTTTAAAGCCTCAGCTTCTGTTCTACTGTGTACATAGTTAAGGGCAATATGACACCCTTGATCTGCCAGACTGAGGGCCGTCATTTTACCAAGACCTTTGGCACTTCCCGTTATGAGGGCAATCTTTCCCTTCACGTTCATCCCCCTCTTCAAAGAGCAGTCACTATCCAGTATAAAAGATTTATCGTCCTCCTACAACTCACTTATCCACAAGGGATTATCCACCTTTAATTCCAAATATATCTTGATCGAAATCAAACACCTATGGTACTGTCGAGGATATAACCCGAAAGGACCTCTACATGAATGAATAACAAAAGATGGATATCATTTCTTACACTTTTAATGTTGAGTTTGTTCACAGTCTCTAGTGCCTTACAGGTATCAGCCGCAAATGAGACTGAACAAGCACCTGATGAGTATGATTGGATTACTGGACCAGCATCTGTCTCTCTGGACGGTAAGGCCACCCTGGAAGTCCCTGAGAGCCATTCCTATCTGGATAAGGACAATACCCAACGCTCGATACTTAACAGCGATGGGAAGCCTAATGGGAATGAAATCGGAAGCCTAACCAGCAATAGTGAATTTGGCTCGTGGTATGTTGTGTTTGAGTACGTGAAAACAGGTCATATCCATGATGACGATCAGAATTTGAGTGCCGAAGAACTATTAAACAGTTATATCCGAGGCACAGAAGAAGATAACAGAGAACTTGATCCTGAATATAGAACGTACATAACGGGGTGGGAAATCGAACCGGCATATGACAGTACCAAACATCAGTTGGTTTACTCCCTTGGTTTCAAGAACGCTGATCAGCAAGCCATGGTCAATTACAATGTAAAGCTCCTGACGCGTGAAGGGTACATTACAGCCATTCTGGTTACAGATACGGCTAACTTTCAACAGAGCCGCCAGGCATTCGAGGAAACTGTCCTTAATCAAATTAGTATCAATGCAGGATATACCTACGAGGAGTACAATGCTTCGACTGACAAAACATCCACCATAGGGCTCAACAGTCTTCTGATGGGCGGGATCGGGTACACGGCTTCCCAGAAATTCAGTGCTCTTCTTTTGCTCAAAAAAGGATGGGCTTTGATCCTGGTTGTCCTTCTTGGGCTAATCGGTTGGATCAGATACAAGATCAAAAGCTCACACGCAGAAGAAGAAACACTCTCTCCCTCCGAGAGGACGTACCTGCAAGAAGCAGATGAGCAGCAGTATGCTGATCAGAATGAATTATCCTATTACCGCCAATCTGGACATCACTCTAGCGCTGATAAACCGGAAAAACTCTGACTTAAGTTGATCCCCACGTCAGCACCCACTTAGGAAACATAAAATAAGCCGTATATCTCTTCTGGAGAGATATACGGCTTATTGTTAATAGCTTCACATCATATCATACATATTGTGAATTATTCAGTTGCAGGTTCAACTGCACCTTTATAACGTTCTTTGATGAATGTTTTCACTTCTTCGGAGTGCAAAGCAGCAGCCAGTTTTTGGATTGCATCTGCATCCTTGTTGTCCTCACGGGAAACGAGGATGTTTGCGTATGGGTTACCTTGCAGATCTTCGATCAGCAAAGCATCATTAGCCGGATTCAGGTTCGCTTCAAGCGCATAGTTAGCGTTGATGAATACCAGATCCGCTTCATCCAATTGACGAGGCATCATGGCTGCATCCAGCTCGATGATATCCAGGTTCTTCGGATTGGCTGTGATATCTTGAATCGTAGATGAAATATTTGTGTTGTCTTTCAGCGTAATAATACCTTCCTTCGCGAGCAGCAACAGTGCACGTCCACCATTGGATGGGTCATTTGGAATTGCTACTTTTGCGCCGTCAGCCAATTCATCCAAAGACTTAATCTTCTTGGAGTAGCCGCCAAAAGGTTCAACATGAACAGGTGTTACAGAAACGAGGTTGAATCCACGTTCTTTATTCTCTGTGTCCAGGTAAGGCTGATGCTGGAAGAAGTTTGCATCCAATTTTTTGTCAGCAAGTTGCTGGTTAGGTTGTACATAGTCATTAAATGTAACGACTTGCAAACGAATACCTTGTGCTTCCAGTTCAGGCTTGATGCTTTCCAGAATCTCTGCATGTGGTGTAGGTGAAGCTCCAACTTTCAATTCAACCGTGCGTGGTGCACCTGCTGAATTGTCTGCGCCGCTATCCGAGTCCTTGTTGTTTCCGCAAGCTGCGAGAACCGCAATCAACATAAGACTAAGTAAAGCAAAAGACCATTTTTTCATGTGTAAAACCCCTTCTCTAATCATTTTTCATGTGGCATCCGCATAAATGCATATCCATCATGTTATCTATGTGTTATTTCCTGGTGAAAAATGTAACCAAGCGATCTCCAGCCATCTGGAGAATTTGCACTAGAATGATCATCGACACTACGGATATAATCATGATTTCATTTTGATAACGGAAGTATCCATAGTTGATTGCCAGTGTTCCCAGACCTCCACCGCCAACCATGCCCGCCATCGCCGTATAGGAGACGAGCGTAACAATGGTGATCGTTATACCAGCAAGCAGTCCAGGCAGTGCCTCAGGCAGTAACACCCGTCTTACAATCTGTCCGGTCGATGCACCCATCGACTGTGCCGCTTCAATGACACCCCGATCAACTTCTCGCAACGTTGTCTCCACCAATCGAGCAAAGTAAGGAGCTGCTGAAATAACTAAAGGTGGTATAACACCTAACACTCCTGTAGCTGTACCAACGAGTATACGAGTGAATGGAATAAGAGCAACAATCAATATGATAAATGGGACTGAGCGCAAAATATTCACAATCAGGGATAGTATAGTGTACACTGCCCGTGACTTAATCGAAGCAGATCGGGCTGTCATGAACAGCAGTACTCCGAGCGGTAAACCTAAGATAACGGTAAACAAGCCTGATACACCCAAAATTTGCAGTGTCTCTATGGAAGCTTTACCAACCTCTTCCCAACGTACGGTTGAAAAATCCATCTAACGAAGCACCTCCACATCAAGTCCCTCAGCGGTTAATTCTAATATCGTCCGATCAATCGCATTTGAATCACCCTCGAACCGAACGGTCAGCTGTCCATAAGGAACCTGTTTAATCGTAGAGATCGTTCCTTGCAGGATGGCAAAATCCACTCCCGTTTTACGTACCGTTCTGGACAAAATCGCTTCATATGTTTTGTTACCCAGAAAAGATATCTTCACAAGTTTGGAAGCAACACCTGCCTGCAATTCAACGCCTGCATTCGCCAGAGCGGTCTCTTCCAGAGCAAGTCCAGCTTCTTGGTCACGCATCATGAAGTCCCGCGTAATCGCATGTTGCGGCTTCAGGAACACGTCTGTTACAGGTCCCTGTTCCACAATGCCACCTTGATGAATGACAGCCACCTTGTCACAGATGTTCTGAATGACATGCATCTCATGTGTAATCAGTACAATCGTAAGGTTGTACTTTTCATTAATGTCGAGTAGTAACTTCAGGATTGAATTTGTCGTCTGCGGATCAAGTGCTGAAGTAGCCTCATCACAGAGAAGTACATTCGGATCACTTGCTAGTGCTCTCGCAATCCCTACACGTTGTTTCTGACCACCCGATAATTGAGCCGGATATTTGCTGCTATGGTGCTCCAGACCAACCAGTGCCAGCATTTCCTTCACTTTGCGATCAATGGCTTCCTTGGGTGTATTCACAAGCTTTAGTGGAAAAGCTACATTGTCATATACCGTTGCCGAGGATAACAGATTAAAGTGTTGAAAAATCATCCCAATTTTGCGTCTCTGTTGCTGTAATTCGGTTTTGCTCAGTTCAGTCAGGTTGATTCCGTCAACCCATACTTCACCCTCCGTAGGCCGTTCCAGCAAATTAATACAGCGAATCAATGTGCTTTTGCCCGCTCCGGAATGGCCAATCACTCCGTAGATTTCGCCCTTTTGTATGCTCAAATTCAGCTTGGACAACGCTGTTGTAGATTTTGCCCCTTTGCCGTACGTTTTCGTTAAACCTTTTAATTCAATCAATCGCACTTGCCCCTTTCCAACCACCTACATGTATCTTTACCCGATCTAAAGGAAAACTCCCCTTAAAGTACAAAAAAAGAGCCCTTTGCAGATACAAAGAGGGCTCTTTACGTGAAAGAATATACCTTCTCATCTGCCAAAATCGTGTCTCGCACCATTTTGTAGGAATTAGCACCTAACATCTATAACGAATGATACATGTATCATGTCGTTACAAATCGGTTGCCGGGCTTCATCGGGCCTGTCCCTCCGCCGCTCTCGATAAGAAATATGTTGTTGTAGGATTTTATAAGTTCATGTAGTTTATGCTTTATAATGTGAACGTAACTTTTGAAATATCAGTTCAATCTTTGTCACTGTAACATTCTAATTGAAACTCAGTATATTCCAAGTATTCCGATTTGTCAAAGGGAATTATTTCTTTTCCATATTTTGTTGATATAACTATAAGAGGCTGTTAACGTTTCACAGACCATATCCACGCCCTGACGCATTTCCTGCACATGCTGATTCAGATCCTCCAATTTCACTTTACCTTGCAGGGTCTGATGTAACTGCCACAGGTCATCATGCATTTCAGAGTTCATGTAGTGAATTTCCATATTACGTCGTTTGCGCAGCTTGCTCATCGGTTCACGATAAGAGTCCTTGATCTGTATTAATTGCAACGCAAGATCATGATGCTCCCTCGCATAATCGAACTGCCTTAACACCGTAAAATAAGAAAAATGCGCTTTGGTATTGGAAGTATTCAGCTGGAATATTTCATTTAATACCGTGCCTACTTTATCCAGAATGGCAAAGCAGCGGATAAAGCCATCTTTGTAGAAATACACATACCGGGCATACTCGGCTTTTTCAGTCGGCGTCATATCGTCCGTTGAACCTGCAACGACCTTTTTGCGAAAATGAGCAGCAGCGAAACAGCTTTGCTCCAGTTCATCCAGTGAGGAGATGAGTCCCTGCGTCCACACATACAGCTTCCGATAGTCATGCGTGGGATCATGGTCCACATGCATTTGTCGTTGAAATAGCTCAAGCGTATGCGCCATTGCGTCCATCGCTGCCTTCAATTTACCTTCGTTTATACGTGGCTTTTCCCCCAACAACGTTCGCAGCATATCTAACCTCCTCTTTTCCAAATCAACAAGAATTCATCACCGTAAACGTAACACATCATCCATTCCGTGTAATTGCTGCTTGCCATAGGTTGCCCTGATCCCCCTGACATCAAACAAAGTCCACCTGTCCAATGATGTACATCACTGGATGGTGAACTTTCATGTTTAGCCCACAAGAATGGAGCTATATCTTAGAATCGATTAACCGGGCGATGCAGCTTGTACACCAGGAAACTCATATACGTTAAGACTCCGAACAATAGGGCGATATCCAGCATATGAGCAAGAGCTACGAACATGTATACTTCCGGACGGTTCATTGTCACCATCATGAAAATACCAATGACTACTTGCATCAGAATAAGAACAACGGATACCACACCAAGAGTACGCATTTCCTTGTTGTCCGGATGATTACGGTAAGCGAAGTGACCCAGGATTGCGATAACAATCACGAGCGACGCAGCTGCTGCACGGTGAGCAAAAGCAACCGCTACCCCACCTGAAAGCTCAGGAATAATCTGCCCGTTACAGAGCGGAAATCCGGAACATCCGCCGGCAGAATCCGTGTGGCTCACAAATGCACCCGTGTATACCACGAGATATGTGTAAATGGTGGAGAACCAGACCAGATTCCTGAATTTTTTAGTGACCCGAGGGTATTTGTTCAGGCGCTCCAATCCACCATCTTTGGCCTCCTGCCTTATGCCCAGCGCCATCATTAGGGAACTGGCAAAAGCAATCAGTGCAAAGCCGAAATGCAGTGCCATGACTGCTGAAGATTGGGAGAAGACGACGGCAAAAGCCCCCATGATTCCCTGGACGATAACAAATACCAGAGTTAAGAAAGAAAACAATTGCAGGTCACGGCGTGACTTGCCGAATCGCAGAAAAGCCACAAACGAGGCAATGGACAACAGTCCAGCCAGTGCACTTACAGCGCGATGGGAATATTCAATGAGTGAAGCCACAGTATGTGCGGGAACGAGTTTTCCGTTACATAAAGGCCATTCCGTTCCGCAGCCAAGGCCCGATTCCGTTTTGGTTACAATGCCTCCACCAAAAGTGGCCAGAAACATGACAAGACAGGTTAATACGGTTAACCATTTAAACAAAGTTAAGTGTTTCAATTTTTTCTCACCCGCTGTTGGTTTAAGATGGCGAAGAATATTCTCCGCTTGTTTCGGTACTTTGACACTTATTTCACAACTAAATTCATTATACCGGATAAAATGTTCATTGACGTCGCGCTTTGTGACAAAATGTTAACGTCTGGTGAAATAATGACCCGCAGGTCATTGGGGATATGTACAGAAACGTTTCTTACATAGAACATGTCGAACACATAAACGCCATTTCCCTATTTCAAGAGAAATGGCGTTCTTTTTATTATACCCTTTTACGACATGAACCTGTCATACTTTTATATAAGTTCAATTAAACATTTACACAATAACGGAGAGGACAGAAATAACCAGAAGAAGCGAAGCGTTCGCCTTTATCCCCAGATTTCCCCCTTTATAAAAGGGATCAAAGAAATCTGGGGATAACAGCGATCGGAAGGTTATTCTGTCATCGGAGTGTCTATGTAAATTTATCAAACTTATATAACATTATTTATGGATCGTGTTGTACACCTCAACTGCGCGATCCAGGAACTGCTCAATCTCTTCTCTCGACTTGCGCAGCTTGTTCACATACCGTACCAGTTCGCGGCCATCTGTATACGCCACAAAGCTTGGAATGCCAAGAATATTCTGTTCTTCACTAACGGTTCCAACCTGATCCACGTCGACTTCAATCAAAGTCAGCTCACGTGCATATTTCTCTTCAACCTCAGGCATAAACGGATCGATGTATTTGCAGTCACCACACCAGTCTGCCTTGAATACGGCAATCGTCAAACGTGGGGATTGGATGGCTACATCAAAAGCCGGTTTGGAAGTAATCTGTTCCATTCGGTTCATCTCCCTTTCTGTACCTTGTCTTACCCTAAGTGAAGCAAATTGGCGAGTGGAAGTCAAATAATCAGCGCATACTTAGAATAACCACATGGTCTGTGAAATTAAACCCAGAACATAACGAAAGGATGTCACATCATGACTTCCACCAGAACCGATTCTTCCAGCGAACAACATCACGGGTCCCTCCTGCAGATGGTTCGTTCAATTCCGGGTGCTGCCCGGGAAATATGGCGTGGCAAACAGGCTGCATGGCAAGCTTCAGCACAGCTGCGTCACCCCTTGCGTGACATCGAGTGGGATACCGATACGGCAGCTGCCTTACAGTCTGAGGTGGAGCGTTTGTTACCTGGCAGCAGCAAATCTTTTGCACGCACGGACCAGGTTCAAAGCGCACTCGTCTGTGAAGAAAATTGCATCATTCTGGAAGAGATTAAGACACTGACCCAGGAGCACAATCGGAGTAATATCACCCGCACGGCAGCCTATCTGGAATGTTATGAGCAATATCCCGAACTGCATTGGGCACTGCTGGCCCATATGGTCTCTCGCAACGGCGGATATCACATGACAGATCTTCAGAGTGACTTGATGCATAATCTGCAGAATCAAAGCGATCGCGAGCGTATGTATCGGCTGCTGGAGCGATGCAATGCACTCATTTTCCAGGATGCATATCCCCAGCTTCTGCTGTATATGAACAGCCGTCGCATCGGACGAAGCTGTTTCCATCTCTTGTCGCACTTTCACGTATCGGCGTTTATGACGCCGTTTTGGGAACGCTTTTGGCTGGAACGATGCAGTTCACTGCTAAGTGTGGCATTAATTATTAATGAGCAGAACTATATCGAGAGCCGAGTCGTGCAGCATCCTTATTTTCAAAAAGAAGTACTTTCCAAACCCGCATTCCATCTGCATAATCTGGCGGGTCTGAATCATATCGTCTTTCCTCTTGGACGGGGAGCAGGACTCGCAGGACGCGTCATTGAACATTTTGGCAAGTTGGATGAGCGAATCATGTTTGGCAAAGGCCTATATGCTCTGTTGTTTGGTATGGAACAGGTACACACCCAAGTGTTGGAGTTCGCACGTTTGGTTCCCCATCGTGGTTCGCGCGCTGAATATTGGCCTGGCCTGTTTACCAATCGTGAAGACGAGGCAGGTGAACATACATTATACGCTCAGGCATTACTGGATGAGGAATGGCTACCCGAAGGGCAACGATTATATAGTCCGGAACTGCTCTCCGTATGGGGAGACACGCCTTATGAACCGATCACCAGACAGGACTGGCTTCAGACTCGGGATTGTCTCGGTTATCTGACGGCACCGCGGCGTCCATGGCTATTCGAGATGAGTCACGAACACCGGTATGGCATGCTGAAAACAGCACTGGCTCATGATGCTAAAGCCATCACACACTAATCTAAAGATCATATAGAGCAGGCAAAGACGGATGATGTGAACACCGATGTACCGCTAGTCCTCGCTTGCTGGACTAATGTAAAGTTCAGTCGCTCAGCTCTCCTTATCTATACAAAAAGCCCTGTCCGCTTAACAGCAGACAGAGCTTGTATCCTATTTTCACAAAATAGTAATGCTTGAATGGTACTCCTTGCATTTTAAGCTCTTTGCCCAGCTCCACGTTGAAGACGCATAAGTGGACGAAGAATTTTTTGCAGAATACGTGGGTAACTGCCCAGTTCGTCCTTGCGCAATACACGCAGCACAACCATGAGAACCAGATACACCACCACAACAAGCACACCAACCACAAGGCAGGTAAGCAAGAAGGATACACGTGCTGGAAGGAAGAGTCCAAAGATCATATTGCCAATCCAGTTCGCTGCAAATCCTACACCTGCTGCAAGCAACACTGTAATAATAAACCCTTTCCAACGCTCTCCCATGATGGAGAAATCAACGATTTTACGAAGGACCCGCAGATTCAGGTACGTGATGACCAAGAAGCAGAGGGCCGTTGCAATAATGATGCCGTAAATGCCGAAGATCGGCGCCAGAATCAGACTTGCGATCAGTTTGATCACAACACCTGCTGCGACACTGATCATCGTAATCCGTGGTTTCCCTACCCCTAGTAAAATGGAGTTGGTGGTCATCATCGTAATCTGGAAAATGGTACCGAATGTCAGCAAGGCAATGATCGGTGTTCCATCCAGATTGCTAAACAGCAATCCGTTAACCGAATAGGCTGCCGCACAAAGTGCAATGACAATCGGCATTCCCGTCAGAATCGAAATGCGCAACGCTAGTGTAACCTGACTCTTCAGATGCGCTTCATCCTTGCGGGCAAATGCTGCCGATATGACAGGCACCAACGATTGACTCAAAGCGATCGCCAGAATCGGAGGAATACCCGCAATACTCTGGGCCTTCGCACCAAGGATCGCAAGTACACCAGTCGCTTCTTCGAGTCCGATCTGGCCGCTAAGCAGTGGTACCACAAGGGATGAATCGATGAAGTTAATGGCTGGAACCGCAAGTGAAGACAGCACAATTGGAATAGACAGCTTGAAGATATCACTGTAGATACCTCGCATCGGCAGTTGCTCTGCACGCTCGTAATTCAATTGGGCCGCACGGTCGCTACGACGCAGCTTCAAGGTGAAGTACAGCATGACACCGAAGGCACCCACACTTCCCAATACCCCACCAAATGAGGCACCCGCAGCAATCGTCTGGTCATCATAATTCCATTGCAGCATGACATAAGCCACGATAATGGCTGTACCTACACGGGCGAACTGTTCAACAATCTGTGAAATACCACCCGCTGTCATGTTGCCGCGTCCCTGGAAATATCCACGCATCATCGCAATGGCCGGGAACAGCAGCAAGGCTGGAGCCAAGGCGCGAATGGCGCTGACCGACTCCGGTACTTTGGAGACATATGTAGCATAATAAGGTGCCGCGAACCACAATAAAGCAGACATGACTACCCCGGCAACAGCCGCAAAGATCAGGGCTGCACGGTAGATCTGTTGAGCTTCACCCGCGCGTCCGAGCGCATAACGTTCCGATACCATTTTACTCAGAGTACTCGGTATGCCCGCCGTTGCTACAGTTAACAGCATTAAATATACCGTATTGGAGATCGTAAACGATGCGTTACCGACATCTCCAAGGATATGCTCAAGCGGCACCCGTTGAACCAATCCGAGTACTCTTGCGATCAGTGCAGCGGCCGCCAGAATGAGCGTACCCCTAATGAATGTTTCTTTCTTAGACAAACGAATTCCCCTTCTTTCCTCCACACCGGACGTGCATCCCGTTGAAGCTAATCCTGAACGTTTAGGCGAATCTTACCACCCAGATAATAAAGAGAACAATCATGACGATTTGCAAAATAATTTTCATCACAGTACTCGTAAATAGCCCCACGACGGAACCAAATCCAACTTTCGACGCTTTGGAAGGTGAAGACCCTCCAATCAGTTCCCCGATAAAAGCACCGATAAATGGTCCCAGCACCAGTCCAAATGCCGGAATGACAAATGGTCCAATGATAACACCAATGGTACTCAGCGTGGTCGATAACTTGGAGCCACCGAACTTCTTCACACCCCATGCGCTGACGACATAATCAGCCACAAACAACACAACAACAATCAGAATCTGAATGATCCAGAACCACACACCAAACGGATCAAAGCTGAAGAACCAGCCGTAGACCAGAAACGCAAAGAAAATCGCTACAGCACCAGGCAATATGGGATATACCGTTCCAGCCATCCCCACTGCAAACAGCAGCACAATTAAAATCCAGGCAATGGTTGCGAGCAAAGGTTACTCCCCCTTCAAAATATGTTCACGGATCACTTCAACAATACCGTCTTCATTGTTACTCGCTACGATCAGATCAGCCGCTTCCTTGACCTGCTCCTGCGCATTGCCCATTGCTACACCCAGACCCACCGCCTCAATGACAGCCAGATCATTCAGACTGTCTCCGACAGCAACAACTTCGGACATCTCGATACCCAGCAGTTTGCAGACTTCTGCTACACCACTTGCTTTGGATACGCCAGCAGGGTTGATCTCGATATTAACAGGTGAAGAATTCGTCATCTGCAGACCACCCATTTGTTGCAGTTCCATCATGATCTGGTGACGAGCTTCATCCACTTCGGTATTAAAGCCGAATTTTAGCCATTCCAGACCTTCAATATTGTCCGTCCAGCGATCACGATTGAACAGCTCTTCCACGGAGTATGCCCAGTACCAGCTGTTATATTTCTCACCAATCTCCTGCATTTTACGAATCAATGCCGGGTCCATCAGATGACGCATATGCAGATCATGCGGTGCTTTCCAGACTTCACTACCGTTAACGGTTACCATCGGTGTCTCCAGCCCAAGCTGGACCGCATAAGGCATCGCATGGAATACAGCTCTTCCCGTAGAAAGGCACACATGTACACCCCGACGAATGGCAATCTGAATCCACTTGGCGGTCTCCTGTGTAATTTCATGATTATCGTTAAGTAATGTTCCATCCATATCCAATGCAAGCAATTTGTATTTCAATTCACTCATACAGTTCTTCCTCCTAGGTTGTCTCTCTCCAAATTGAACTCATGGATATCCATTCAGGCACTAAGCGGGCAGAAAACCTTTCGAGTCGTAGTATCTTTGTTTCAGAATTACCTTTTTCTTTAGTGTATTGAGATTATACGAGGTAACGTTACGTGTACGGATCGTCTTCCGATCGCTGTTGTCTCCGAATTTTCTAGATTCTCTCTTCTTAAAGGTTAGAAATTCGGAGACAAAGGCGAACGCTATCGCTTCTTCAGATCGATTCCGCCCCCTTCACTACATCACCTTTGTATTTAGAGCTCATAACACCTACTATCAAGAAGGAAATTCATAAACAAATTTCCCTTCTCTAGATCCTTTCTGCCCTCTACGTTCCACAATGGTTCTCCAGTTCAACTTAAAGGTTCTCTTTATATAATTTTAAACATTCTCTCACAACAAGATCGCCCGGCATCCGCAAAATCGGACGCTCCGGACGTCACAGCTAACGACATTTTACCACAGATCGTCGACCTGCAACAAAATAACCCGCTCAGGATTACACTTCGAAGTTATTACATTTTATGTAATATATAATTTCCTAAATAAAAAACGATCCATCTCCTACAGATGAACCGCTTTTAGCTTAACCTTAGTCAATCTGCCTGTTTTCCCTGCCTAACCCGTAGCCAAGATTAAATCCAATTATCCCCTGTCCGCTCCTCTGTCTTGCTTGGATACTGCAAACAAGGATTGGGACATCAGATTCATGGTTTGTTTATATACGGTATGGGCTGCCTTTACATCACCAAGGAACCCGCCCATATACAGGTGGATTACACCGTGCAGCGATGCCCATATAGTACTAACAAGAGTTTCGGTCTCTTCCTGGTCCGAAATCTGTCCTTGCTTCTGGGCAGTGCTAATTAGAATCAGCAAGCGGTGTATGGCAGTCATCGTTCCCTGCATACTCTCTGCATCCGGCTTGAACTCTGCAAAAGCCCCTCCGAACATCAGCTTATAGTAGCTACTATAATCCTGCGCAAACTGCCAGAAGGCTTCCCCCAAATCCAGTAAATGCTGCAAGAAGTCAGAGGACGGCGGCACTTCTTCCAAACGCTTGGCGAGCAATTTGCAGCCCTCCAGATACAACTGCTGGGCCAGGCCCTCTTTATTGACAAACAAACTGTAAATGATCTTGGTGGAGCAGCCCATCTTTTGCGATACTCTGCGTACAGTAACAGCCTCCGGACCTTCTTCCTCCAAAATGGTTGCAGCCGCATCAACCACAAGCTTACGGAGATTTTCCGTATTTTGCAGGCGAGCTTGCTGATATGTTTTTAATGCCCGCCTCTTGGATGGTGAGGGCTTGTCTTCGTTACTTATAAGGATCACCTTCAATTAGTTATCACGTTTCCGACTTCTAACAGGCATTCTAACCATTAGCAGAAAAGTTGTCAATGAAGTCATCATGATAAAAAAAAGAATTTGACACAATCGTTTTCTTTTGGTTACTATGATTCTTATAGGAAACAATGTTACTGAAAATGGTCTTGAGTTCATTTTATATTTTTTTGGAGTTTCGGTAACGTTGTTCCCCAAAAGAAACAGTGTATTAAGGAGGATTAATATGTCAACAGAACAAAAACAACGCAAACGATCCACTGGTCAACAAATTCGTAAATGGAGCCTGACTCTGCTAGGGGTAATTGTGCTGGGAATCGTTGTATTCCTGCTAATGCCCGCCCCGGTAGAACCCGCTGTTTGGTCTGCACCTGCTGCTCCTTCTTTTGAGAAGGAGGGTCCCTGGAAAGAGAACAACAAACTTAGCTCCGCTGAATTGGTTACCGGCCGCGCGAAGTTCCCGGAATTTATCACTTTTGACAAAGAAGGGCGACTGTATACGGGTGACTCCGACGGCAAAATCTACAGAGTAACCTTTGACGCCGAAGACAAGGCACAGCCAGCAGAGGTATTCGCTGATACCCATGGAACACCTAACGGCCTGAAATTTGATGCTGCCGGAAATTTGATTGTGGCGGATATTCAGAAAGGGCTCCTGTCCATTGACCGAACGGAAACATCGAAGTACTAACCACTGAAGTAGATGGGGGGCCGATCTACCTGGCGAACGAACTGGACATCGCGCAAGACGGATCTATTTATTTCTCCGATACCTCTAACTATGGCAAAGTCATGTTCAAAGAAATTGCCGAGAATAAACCGCATGGACGATTGTTGAAATATGATCCACTGACCAAACAGACGAACGTTCTGCTTAAGGATTTATATTTTGCCAATGGGGTGGTACTGTCTGCCGAAGAAGACTTCGTGCTAGTCGCAGAATCGTATCATTACCAGTTGACCAGGTACTGGTTGAAGGGTCCCAAACAAGGCACCTCTGATATTTTTGCGGAGAATCTGGCTGGGTTTCCGGACAATATCACCCGTGACGCAGAGGGACACTTCTGGGTAGGGGTATTCACAACCCGTCTGTCTTTTGCCGATTACATGCATAGTCACCCTTGGTTAGCAGCGACGATGTCCAAAGTTCCACAGTCCTTGTTAAATGGAGCCAGTGCCCCGGTGAAACACGGACTTGTTGCAGAATATGGACCAGAAGGAGAGCTTATTCGTAGTTGGCATGATCCAGAAGGAACATTGTATGGCATCACCACGGCCGTAAACCAAGGGAAATATGTGTATCTCGGAACCGCACCGGGAGGAAGCCAAGGGGTTCATCGGGTGCCTTTGAAACCGTAAGGATTGTTATATTCATCTACCTCATTGCCACCTTTAGGCATCCCAATAGCAGCTCACTCCAGCAGGAGGGGCTGCTATTGAATTTTTCTTCGTTCACAGTCCAATCATAAAAAACCGCCTGCAAAGCAGGCGGCTAACAATCTCTATGAATTAACGTGCCGCGAATTTGCGACGAACGTAACGGAATACGATGCCATGTTTCGGTGACAGAAGCAGTGCAAGAACAAACAGAATTCCAGCAACAGCTACCATGCAGCCCGCAATGGAAGCATCCAGGGCGTATGCCATGATGTAACCTCCAACCGAAGATGCTGCTCCGATCAGGACGGCATACAGTATCATTTTGCCCAGACGATCTGTGAGCAGGTAAGCCGTCGCCGCTGGTACGATCAGCATGCCCACCACGAGAATCGAACCAACACTTTCAAATGAAGCTACGGACGTCATCGAAACAAGTCCCATGAGCAGATAGTGGAACAGCACTACTGGAATGCCGCAGGCCGCAGCCAGCGCCGGATCGAAGGCACACAGCTTGAACTGTTTGTAGAACAGCCCAATAACGACGAGGATGACTAGCAAAGTGATACCCAGCATCCAGACTGCCCTCGGACCGACATCGGTACCTCCAAGGGTTAGCGTATCCCACTGTACATAAGCGATCTCTCCGAACAAGACACAGTCCAGATCCAAATCAATATGCTGGGCGTTCAGACTAATCAGAATGACTCCTACTGCGAAGAGTGCTGTGAACACAATTCCGATCGAGGCATCAGACGACAGTCCACCTGCCTGCAAACTCTGTATGAAGAACACCGTCAGTAATCCAAACACTGTTGCACCAAGTAGCATCCATAACGAATCTCTGGAACCGCTCCACAGGAAAGCAATCGCAATACCGGGGAGAACCGCATGGCTGATCGCATCACCGACCAGAGCCATTCGCCGCAGAATCAGAAAACAACCCAGAATGGCGCAAGCAGAAGATACCAAAACGGCCGTCAAGATAATCCAAAACGTTGCCATTACATCTCCCCCCGTTCCTGCTGATTTCGCTGTGCGGCGAGAGTCTGGAGTGTAGCTCGCTCTTCACGCATATATGCGGACTTTGCCTGAATACTACGCAACCGTCGGGCTAACAATCCACGACGTGGGGCGAGCAAGGCTGATCCGGCAAACAGCACCGTAGCCGCAAGAACCGTTACAGGTCCTGTCGGCAGATTGGGCACGAGCGTGCTGAAGATGGTACCCGTCGCTCCGCTCAATGCACCAAATATGCCTGCCAATAATACCATGAGTGCAAGGGAGTCGGTCCAGCAGCGTGCCGCTGCAGCCGGAGTCACCAGCAGGGCCGCGACAAGCACCACACCCACCGCCTGAATCCCGGCAACCACCGCGATCACCGTCAAGAGCAGAATGAGCTGCTCCAGCATGGCAACTGGCAGACCCATGCCTCGTGCAAAACCCTGGTCAAAACTCACCAGCTTAAATTCCTTGAACCAGGCAAGACAGGCAATCAGTAACACGAGACATACCCCCCCCATGACATAGACATCCGTCATGACCATGGATGCCGCCTGTCCAAACAAATATTTATCGAGTCCGCTTTGGCTTCCACTCGCCCCATGCTGAATGCGCGTAAGCATGACTACGCCAACCCCGAAAAATACGGTCAGCACGATCCCCATCGCCGCATCCTGCTTGATCCGGGAGTAACGTGTAATCCACGAAATTCCAAATGTAGCCACAATGCCAGCCACCAGAGCACCGAACAGAAATAAGCCTACGGACTTCGTTTCCGTTAACATAAACGCAATACAGATTCCGGGCAGAGCAGCATGAGCAAGGGTGTCCCCCATCAGGCTCTGTTTACGAAGAAAGGTGAAGGAGCCAATAATTCCGCTACTGAATCCTAACAACAGACAGCCAAGCAATATCCAACGTGTATTGGGGTCAGATAAGATGGCAATGATCCAGTTCCACATGCACTACACCTGGCCTTTCTCCGTCCGGCTTCCGATCATCGCAATCCGGCCTCCGTACGTCTCTTGCAGTGTATCCGGTACAAATACTTCGCTTGTCGGTCCGCCAGCCACGAGTCGTCCATTGAGCAGCAGCACATGGTCGAAGTATTCCTCGACTGTCGCCAGATCATGGTGAACGACCAGTACCGTCTTTCCTTCTTTCTTCAGCTGTTCCAGAAGTAAAATGATAGCTTTCTCCGTTGTAGCATCCACACCTGCAAACGGCTCATCCATGAAATAAAGATCTGCGTCCTGCACCAGTGCCCGTGCCAGAAAGACACGCTGCTGCTGTCCACCGGACAGCTGACTGATCTGGCGGTACATGTAGTCGCCCATGCCTACTTGCTCCAGGCAGTGTGCCGCCAAGTCCCGCTCCTTTTTCCCCGGACGACGGAACCAGCCCAGATGACCATACCGTCCCATCATCACCACATCGAGCGCATGTGTAGGGAAATCCCAGTCCACCGATTCCCGTTGGGGCACATAACCGATGCGGCGACGTTGCTCCCTGTACGATTGTCCGAAGATCCGTACCTCACCATGCATCTTCGGTACCAGTCCCAGAACCGCTTTGATCAGTGTTGATTTCCCTGCACCATTTGGTCCGAGAATTCCGATGAGCTGTCCTTCCGGAATATCGAAGGATACGCTGCTAAGCACCGGCTTTTTGTGATACGCAACGGCCAGATCCCTCACACTGAGAGGAGCCGATGTTGGCTGCGTTCCCTGCAAGTGACTATTGTTCAGTTTCTTAGGAGTTTGTTCCAATAAAGTTGTATCTTCCATAATCCTGTAACTCCTCTCTTCATGTGATTCATTATTTCAGGGCTTCTACAATCGTCTCAACATTGTGGCGAATCATACCGATGTATGTGCCTTCTTCCGTTCCCTCAGCCCCCATGGCATCCGAGAACAGTTCTCCACCAATGCTGACCGTATGGCCTTTTTGAGCTGCTCCGGCAATGATGGCTTCCATCGCTTTTGCAGGTACACTCGATTCAACAAATACTGCTTTGATATGGTTATCCACGAGATAATCCCGCAGTTCGCTAACATCTTTTGCACCATATTCGGCTGCTGTACTGATGCCCTGAAGCCCCATCACTTTCATGCCATAAGCCTGACCGAAATATCCAAATGCATCATGCGCCGTAACCAATACCCGGCTTGCTTCCGGAATCTCCAGAATCTTCTCACGCACCTCGGCATCCAGTGCTTCGAGCTTCGCCAGATACGCCTCTGCCTGAGCCTTGTACTCTTCCGCATGGCCCGGGTCCGCCTCCACGAGCGTATCGCGTACGGCTTCTGCCGCATGCATCCAGTGGCTGACGTTAAACCAGACGTGTGGATCATATTCGGTGCCGCCTGTATCTTTGCCTGAGTGTAACTCCTCGACTGGAATAGTCTCTGTAACAGCAGTAACCAGCTTGCTTGAGGACATTTTCTCCAAAATGTCTGTCATTTTGCCTTCAAGATGCAGTCCATTATAGAAAATGACTTTTGCTTGTTCCAGCTTGCGAATATCACCTTGGGATGCCTTGTACAAGTGGGGATCAACTCCCGGGCCCATTAGCCCGGTAACATCAACATATACCCCGCCTACCTCACGTGCTACATCAGCGATCATTCCCGTTGTAGCGGTTACTTGTAACTTGCCACCACTGCTCGTCTCTGCATCACTGGAACATGCCGTAAGTACAATAACCAGAACCAGAGCCGCTAGCGTAATGACCCCCCTCTGAATACTCCTCATTTTCACCATTAACAATTCAATCGTCCCCTTTCCCTCTCCTAAAATACTTGTCTACATCTAATTTTGTTGTACAAGGTATTAAATTTTAATCAAGACTAATAATGTTTCCCTTGTGCAAATTTTATCCGAAGCCAAAAAAAAAGGCAAGGGATTATTTCCCCTGCCTGTCCAAATATATTTAATTCACTTCATAAACCTTTCGGTCACGATGTTAAAAGAGCTAACTTCCGCGAGGTTCTTTTGCATTACTCTTTGTCTTTTCCTTCGTCTTTCTTACCTTTCGGCGTTCCATCGAGACCATACACTTCATCATATGCATCGAAAATTTTCCGTGCAATCGGTGAAGCACTGACTGACCCGAATCCACCTTCCGGTACAACAACAGCTACAGCAAGCTTCGGATTATCTCGTGGTGCAAAGGCAATAAATACACCATTCTCTTTTTTGTTCGGTCCGGTCCCCTGCTCTGATGTTCCTGTTTTCCGTGCATAATCGTATGGGAAACCGTCAAATGAACTTACTTTGGTAACCATACCTTTGTGCACTTCATTCCAGTGCGCATCGGCAAAATCAACTTCATTGAGCACCTTAGGTTTGATCTCTTTCACCACATTACCGTCCGCGTCACGAATTTCCTTCACCAGATGTGGTTCCATCCGTTTACCCTTATTCGCAAGCATCGTGGTATATTGGGCGAGTTGCATCGTGGTGTACTTGGCTTGTTGTCCAAAGGAGGCAAATGCCAAACGTGTTAGAGCTGATTCATGATCCTTTTTATATTCCAGTGTACCCAGGTATTCACTTGGTAAATCTACTCCCGTAGACACACCCAAGCCAAATTCCTGCATGTGTTTGTGCCAGACATCGATGCCTTTCTCTGAGCCATAATTACGTAACAAACGTTTACCCACCATATCAATCATGAAGGCATTGGAGGATTTCTCAATCGCTCTTCTCGCCGTAATAGAACCATTATACGCAGAATGCGAGTTCTTCACTTGTCGCCCGTCTTTCCCCAAAACCGCATATCCCTGATCATGATAGGTCTCTCCTGCTGTAAATAATCCCTCTTTTAATCCAATAAGCACACTTAGCGGCTTGATTACTGATCCAAGGAGTACAACGGATTCCGCCCGACTAGGCTTGGCATCATTCGGTGGGAACGATTCAGTGGTTCCGTTCCGGAATACATATTTGATTTTGTCATAATCCCAATCGTTCGGATCATAATCTGGCATACTTGCCATAGCTACCACATTCCCCGTATCCACTTCCATGGCTACTGCGTATCCGGTAATTGCCTTGGGAAGTCTGCGCAATTCGTCCGTTATCGCCTCTTGTGCAGCCATCTGAATTTCCTTGTTAATGGTGGAAACCAGACTGTAGCCTTTCTCCGGTGGTGTTTGTAACATCGTCCCATCTGGCAGATTACGTGCGTCAATATCAATGGACTGATATCCGCTTCGTCCACGGAGTTCTTCCTGATATTGAAGCTCCAGCCCATCGAAGCCAACCTTCTCTTCTTCATGGTACACAAGACCAGGATCACGCTGGGTACTTGCCCCCTCGCGGATTGCCTTATATTTGGCAATGGAATCTGGTGCTCGTTTGAACTCTCTTGTGTAACCGACAACCTGAACCGCTACGCCATCCGGGTCATATTTTCTTATGTTTTCTTCCAGCACCATAACACCTGGATATTCTGCTTTTTTCTCCATAAAAAAGGCAATTTCTTTAGTCGATAGATCCGACTTCACCAATCTTGGCACATACCCGAACGTTTTCTGGTAATCCAGATCCAATCGTTTGATGATCTCTTCCGCGTCCGGCTGCTCTTTGTCCCCTGGATTAAACTGCTTAAACACAGCCGCCAAATCATGAGCCAGCTCCTCTGCTTCCTGTCTACGTTCATCATTCCGATAATCCTCGTACAACAACACATACAGGGACTGTACAGGTTCGGAATAAGCCAGCGCGACTTCCCCTGTCGCATCATAGATGGGACCACGAACAGGTGCGAGTGGAATGTCTTTGGTATTACGACTCGTTTCCATATACGTCAGTTCAGGACCCTCCACAAATTGCACAAAGGCCAACCTGAAAATAAGGATACTGAATATGACAAATGCCGCGAAAAAAAACAGATTCAGCCTTGCGGTGGAAGGCTTGTTGACGGGTGTATCTTCCTCAGTCATGGGTTTCTTCCTCAATCGGTTAAACATGTTTTAAGCCTCTCCCGTTCCTCTATAAAAATAAAATATTTAATCCGTCTTGTGAACGTGTTCAATCCATATTTAATCCTTTCTCATACAAGTCTACCAAAGGTTAGCTGTCACGTCTTTCAATATTTGGTTACATTTTCGTAAACAGAACCGTTACACTACCCAATCTACGGATTTCAATGTAAACACTGACATATCAACGTTATCCCGTTCTCCGGATCGCGTTTACCCTTCCCTTATATAAACGTGGTACAGCTCATATGGTTACATATTAATGCAACTAATTAGTTCACTCTTACGATCCATTCTCCGCGTAAAAACAAAAAAGAGGACCCACGGAGGGTCCCCTCTGTAACCAATGCCTCACATCACTGTGTGCCTGATTCCGAATCTGATTCTTTATTTTTGTCCTTTTTCGGTACACCGTCGAGACCGAATTCCTCGTCATAGGCATCGAAGATCGCACGTGCAACCGGAGCCGCACTGCTTGATCCAAAGCCCCCTTCGGGGATAACTACAGCGACAGCAAGCTTTGGATTATTACGTGGGGCATAGGCGATAAACACCCCGTTATCCACCAGTTTACCGCCGACGAGTTGCGTCGATGTTCCTGTTTTTCTGGCGAAATCATAAGGGAAGCCGCTAAATGCCGAAACTTCGGTAGCCATGCCTCGTTGCACTTCGTTCCAGTAGGCGTCGTTAAACTCCACCGTGCTCAGTACCTTCGGTTTTACTTTCTTGACCACGTTGCCTTCCGAATCCCGGAACTCGTTAACCAGTTGTGGTTCCATCCGTTTTCCTTTGTTCGCAAGCATTGTGGTGTACTGTGCTAACTGCATAGTTGTATATTTTCCTTGCTGACCAAAGGAGGCATATACCAACTTGGTCAAGGAACTCTCGGAGCTTTCCATGTATTCTTTGAGACCAGGCCGCTCATTAGGCAAATCTACCTCTGTAGATACACCAAGACCGAATTGCTCCATATATTTATCCCATACGTCAACACCCTCTGCACCATACTTCGAATACAGTTTCTTCCCGATCTCGTCGATCATAAACACGTTTGAGGAATGACGAATCGCATCACGAGGATACATTGCACCATACACATGCCCTGATGAGTTCTGCACTCTGCGATTGTCTCCACCAAAGGTCGTTGAACCTCTATCCGAATATACGGTATTTGTAGTGAAGAAACCTTCTTTCAAACCGATCAATACACTAAGTGGTTTGATCGTTGAACCGAGCAACACAACAGATTCCGCCCGTTTACCAGAGTCATCCGGCGGGAAGCCCCGAATCGTACCATTCTGATAAATATATTTTATTTTTTCATAATCTTCTGTACTTACACCGCCTGTTTTCCACACATTGGTGTCGTAATCAGGCATACTGGCAGCTGCTACAATTTTTCCCGAATCCACTTCCATCGCCACGGCATATCCCGTCTTCGCATTTGGATGCAATTTACCGGATACCGGATTCCGATGGAGCCAGCTCAGCTGGTCTGTAATAGCCTGTTCTGTTTTCACCTGAACGTTCTTGTTAATGCTGGAAATCAGGTCGTAACCTTTCTGCGGCGGGGTAGAACCTGCTACACCTTCAGGCAAATTACGCAAATCAACATCAACGGATGTATATCCGCTTTTGCCGCGGAGTGCATCCTGATATTGCAACTCCAGTCCATCAAAACCTACAAATTCATTCTCCGTATACACCAGGCCCGGATCCGTTTGCGTTTTATTGGCCTCATCCACCTCTTTGTATTTGTTCAAGGACTTCGAACTTCTGAACTTCTTGAGATAACCGATGGTCTGAACCGCTACCGTATCCGGATCATAGAATCGTACACTCTCCTCGACGATCTGAATACCTTTGAACTCGTCCTTGTGCTGTAGGAAATAAGCAACTTCTTCCTCGGACAGATCACTCTTGATCAGACGCGGCATAAAACCGTTCGCTTTGCGGGAGTTCAAGTCCATCTCTTCAATAATTTTCTCCACTGTAAGTGACTCTGAATCCTTCAGCTTGTACTGTTCAAACACATCATGCAACCGAGTTGCAATATCCTGCACTTCCCCTATGTTAGGACTCGGTTTCCCATCAACATCCCCATAGTTTTTATACAGTGTCAGGTAGAGAGACTGAATGGGCTTGGAGTAAGCCAACTTCACCTCACCTGTAGAATCATAGATCGTGCCTCTCACAGGAGGAAGTGGTACATCCTTGGTAATGTTACTTGCTTCTTCCTGACTAAGTTCAGGGCCCTCCACGAATTGCAAAAAGGCCAAGCGTACAATAATAACGCTAAAAATAACAAAGGAAGCGAAGAAAAATACGTTCATTCGGTAACTGAAGCGCCGTTTGTCCGTAAGTTCATCCTTCTCATTGGAATGTTTTTTCATCCATCCTACCTCTTTCATGACTTGATGCATACCGCTCAAACTGATTCTTCGCGGCATGATAACCTGGCAACGTCGTCATATTCCGGACCCATGTCCGTTGTATTGCTAAGCTGATTGATCCTTTAGATGGGTGTCGGCAAAATTCGGAGGATTAAACCAGTCTCCACTGATCGCCCATGTCGGGTCAAGCGGAACCCAGCTCTCGGAATCACTCAAATACACCTCATTCCACGCATGCGGACCGTACCCTCCCTGACCGTTATAACCAAGTCCTGTAACCACTTTGACTTCAAGTCCTTGTGAACGGGCCATTACCGCATAGAGACGTGCATAATCAATACATACGCCTTTACGTGTATCAAATGTATTCTGTGGATTCTGTTCATGCCATATGCCCTTTTGCTCATAGTCATCCACTTTACCATAGTCATACTGAATACGTGAACCTACCCAGTCGTATAGCGCTTTTGCTTTGGCTTCATCTGTCGATTGGCCTTTGACAATCTCACTCGCTGCAGATTCAATGTCCGTCGGAATATTGTGGTCTATGACTTCATATTTGCGTTGCAGGATGCCGCCCAGTTCCTTCTGCACAGCCTGCGTAAATACGGGTAGCTTGTCCTTAATGAACGTGCCGGACAAAGGTTCGATAACCGATTTGGCCCCTTGCATATAGATCGGAGATGCTTCCACATATCGGCTGAACATGCTTCCAGGGTAAAGACTGACAATCATGAACAAAACCGCAATGACAATCATTCCGCGGACGGAGCCTATGATCGTGCCAATGACTGCACCCGTCAACCGACTAAACATACCTTTAGGCGCACTTTCCTCAGCTGACCCCTGCCTGCTGCTAAAAATAAATGATGAGAGAAACCCAAGAATCAGTCGGATGAGTCCATAGCTAAGTACAAATAATACAGCGAACCGCATTAGCGGAAAATCTGCAATCGCCGTAACCAACGTATAATACATCTGTTCCCACCGGTTCAACTCACGGTTAGGCATGGCTGAAGCATACTCAGACAGCCACTGCTGTACATATGGCGCAAGCCACAACGTTAAACCGATCGACAACAGAATACCAATGACCGCCATAATGCCATCCATCAGGAACCCAAAGAGTCTGCCTGCTGAACGCGAAGCCCCTCTGGACCAACCCTGCAATAATGAAGCAGCCACAATCAGCAACAGCATAATCGTGATGCCATTCAATTCCTTCAGGCTGTCCAGCCAATTCTGCAGCACGTACCGATTCCCCCTTTACTACGATGCTGGTGCTGTTTTGTTGTTCTCCTGTGCCTGTTCGACAAACGTACGTATCGTTTCATTGTCGAGTTTCCATTCGCCAAGTGAAATTCCGCGGAAGGTCACATCGACTTTATCCGATTGAGTTCTGCCTTTAATCTCCACATTGGGACTTGTGATGGTGAACGCTCCATCCTGTCCTTTGACGTATTTCGCTTTGGAAGCCTCCTTAAGCATCATGCTGGTTGCTTCCTTCTTCAATGTATCCATCGTGCTGGATTGTACTTCTGTTACTGTCTGTTTGATCTGATCAATGGAGATGCCGCTGTATATCAGTAGAGCCGCAATAATGATGATGGCAATCGCCCATTTCAATACGGTTTTGACCACATTCAGAACAAAGAACAATATGATCAATGCAACCACGATCACCAGCCAGTTCTGCATCACAAACTCTTTGATTACTTCTATGTTCATGACTACACCTTCCGTATTAGAATTCATTCGTAACACTCCCGAATATTATACATGATTTCCGAAGCTGCTGTCAGCTAAGCCCTCTCCCTTAAAAATAAACGGTCTAAGTTCGTCCCGCCGGGCGTACAAGTAGTACCATGAGGTTCTTCCGGGAGAACGGGGAACACGTTCAAGACCTGTAGTTTGAACATGCATCGCTTAACAAGGAGGGGCTTATGTGAAAACGGCCATCTGGCTATACCTGTTTTTGTTCCTTGCCGTATTTGATTTGCACGCCCAGTATCCCATTCTGACTCCTTTTGCCATCTCGCTGGGAGCCGCCCCTACCTTCATTGGCTGGATGATGGGCATCTATTCCTTAACACATCTTCCTGGCAATCTGATTGCTGGAACACAAATCGATAAACATGGCAGTCGCCGCTACATTGTATTCAGTCTGCTCGGTGCAGGATTCATCCTGCTCCTGCAAGCCTATGTCCAGACACCATGGCAACTACTGGCGCTGCGTTCCATCAGCGGGTTTGTACTGGCCTTCCTGTCTCCTGCATGTCTCGCCCTGCTTGCACAGTTATCCAGCGATCCGGTTAAACAAGGGAAGTATATGTCGGGTCACGGGGTAGTACATACCCTCGCATCTGTGGTATCACCAGCAGCCGGTGCGATCATTGTAGGTTCCATGGGATTCTCGGCTACATTTTCAGGCTTGGGCTATCTGCTTATTCTCACTGGTGTTATTGCTTTCATGACGATGCCTCGTGGCATCATCAAGCAGCAGGAGAGAGTAACGGAACCTGCCAAACCTGACGTTGCACCAGCAGATGCCACAAGTGCATTCCTGCCGGTGTCCTGGCGATACTTTGCCTTGCCTCTGGTGATTGCCTGTGCCCAAGGGATTCTCTTCTTCGAATTACCCCTGCGGGGCGGAGGACAATCGTCCATCATGTCTACCGGACTGCTGTTCTCTATAATCAGTATTGGGGCACTCTTCACCCTCAGCATGTTATTTCTCAACCGGTATTCCCCCAAACTGCGTCTGGTTGCGGGTGTGCTGTTGATGTCCTTGTGTTTTTTTGTAATGGCCGCCATTCCGCAAATCCCGTTGTCTACCGTATTATTTGTACTCGGGATGTCCAAAGGCATTATTTTTCCAGCTATGGCTACCCTATTTATCCGTCTGAGCGGAGGAAGCAGGTTAGGCCGCATTTTCTCGCTGCAATCCATCGCCACTTCCATCGGCTCTTTCATCGGCCCCATCACAGCCGGGCAACTTCGTGTCGGGTTATCACCCTATTTCATCGCGTTTCTTTTGTTAATGATTGGTATACTACTGCTTCCATACTATACATCCAAACGCGAAGCTCCCCTGTCCGATCCGAAAAGTATATTAAATTAGGCCTGTATCAATCTCTTCTTCCCTACCGTTATAACAGCAACTAGGCCTGTATTTTCATTAGCTTTGCATCATTCCCCCATTTACAGCTAAACTATATAAAATGGACTAACGTTTTACACGTTGATAAAAGCTAACTGGGAAATCTATCTTTTACAATCACCGAAGGTTTTATCTTATTGAAGATCATTAAGGTTGAACAATTAGCCAAAAGTAGTGAAGGGGACGGAATCGATTTTGAAGAAGCGGTAGCGTTCGCCTTTGTCTCCAAATATTAACTTTATAAAAGCAAATCAGAAATATATGGAGACAACAGCGATCGGAAGAACGATCCGTAACCGGAACGGCCACTGCAAGCTATTACTGACCTAATGATGCACATGAGATAAGATTTCAGAGAATTGTCTTGATGGGTTGTTCTCTCCAGTTAGCAAACGCGTAAAGAAAGGAGTCCATTTTATATAATCAGTCGATTTTCGCTGCAACATTTCCCGGGGAATGTCGACATAAGCTCTCGAACAAGAGGTGAATATCATGCCTATTCATGTCATTGTGGAAGGTAAGAATGACCGAAGCAAACTGAAACGTTTGGTTGGACCCGAAATCAACATTCTATGTACGTTTGGAACACTTAATTCCCTCAAGCTGGAGACCCTGCGCAAGCAAGTCGGTTACGATGAAGTCTTTTTATTTATGGATAATGACAGTTCCGGCAAAAAAATTAGAGGTGTACTTCGGGATGCTTTCCCGGATGCAGTACAGATGTATACACGACGAGGATATGCGGGTGTGGAAGGAACACCTGATGAGTATATCATTGCCCAGCTGGAGAAAGCCGGGTTAGAGACATACATCCAATACCCTGAACATCCTTCCTTTTAAAATGAAATACCAAAAGGCTGCCTTTGGGTTGATATCCAACCTGAAGGCAGCCTTTACAATATGAGTATCAGATGATTATTCCTTAATCAGATTGCGAATATCCTCAGCAATGACAGCTGGCACAACGTCCTCTGTATTAAACGCATTATATACCTTGCGCAGCTGGTTGTTCTCATCCACCAGACCAATCATGTTCATATGGGCAAAATCATCCTTACTCTCCCCATCGATCAGGATCTGGAATGATTCCCTGGCCAACTGTTTGGTTTTGTCCATATCCCCTCGCAAGAAGTACCATCCGGAATAATCCGCGTGAAAACGGTCTGCAAACGTCTTAATCTTCTCTCTTGTATCGACTTTGGGGTCGAATGAAATAGATACAAATGAGACATCTTTACCAAAGGTGTCGTCCTCTTTCAACAGATCCTGCACCTGGGATAACGTAAAGGTCGTAATCGGGCAGACATCCGGACAACTGGTGAAATAAAAGTAGAACAATCGGACTTTCCCTTGCGTATCCTCCAGTGATACCGTACTGCCATCTACATTTTCCATAGAAAAGGATTGGATTTCACGAATCTCGGGTAATTTTTCCTTACTGGCAAATACGGTGCCCCACATCAGATACACAGCCATTATCAGTGCGAGCCCGAGCAGCATCCATGTCCATTTGTACTTTTTCAGCATCTTCCTCGTCCCTTCTGTATCTTCTCTTATGAATACGCATACATATGTGAACCCAAAATCACGTTTGTTTCGCTTCATCCATCTACTGTGACATATGTATTCAAAGAAACCTACTTTTTATGAGATTCTATATTATTGTAACGGTTAAAAGGAACAATGCCCATAAATATTTATGTAACATATCCGACCGCGTATTCTCTGATGCAACTTCTCTCAGTATCCGATATAAAGTTTATCATAGGAAACACCAAAATAGTTTGACAAACTACGTACATTTATTGGGTATAATACAGTTTATTGTCATAAATTTGAAATTAGGGATGTTTTGCATCCTGACAGACGGATATTATACACTATATATGGGTATCACCTAGATAGAGAAGTAATATGCCTTAGAACGATACACCACACAAAGGAGACGTTTATGGATACCTCTACACATTTTGTCATGGGGATTGGTCTAGCCGGTCTGGCTTATGTCGATCCTGTCGTCGCAGCGAGTCCCATGCTTGCAGCTGCGGTAATGATTGGCACGATCGCCGGTTCCCAGGCCCCTGACATTGATACTGCTTTACGTCTCAAAAGCAATTCGCTTTACATCCGGAATCATCGGGGCTTGTCACACTCTCTGCCATTTCTCCTGTTATGGGTTTTGCTCATCACCGGCGTCATTGCACTGATATTCCCTGATGTCCCTATTGGACACGTTGCCACCTGGACCGCTGTGGCCGTAGGCTTTCACGTATTCACCGATCTGTTCAACACCTACGGAACCCAAGCCGCCCGGCCTTTTACGGAACGCTGGATCGCCTGGAACATCATTCATATTTTTGATCCGTTTCTATTCACTACACATGTCATAGCTATTCTGTTATGGGCCTTTGATCTGATCGCCCCTGCACCACTCTTCGTTACGTTGTATAGTTTGACCGCTTTATATTATATATGGCGAACGATTGCTCGTGCACAAGCAGTCAGAAAAGTCAGACGTCTCGACAACAGCCCAGAGCAGGCAAGATACATCGTCATTCCAACGATATCCTGGAACCGCTGGCATGTGGTTAAACGAGTTGAGGACGGCAGTTATGTGATCGGTAAAATGGATGGTTCTAATCTGGCATGGAGTCTGCACGCCTCTTCTTCTACTCATGCGGCCGTTGCTGCTTCACGCAAATCACCGGAAGTCAGTGCCTTCCTCTATTTCACCTCCTATGCGGTGGCAGAGGTTGAAGAACTGCCTGCCGGTTACAAGGTCCGGTGGGCAGATGTACGTTATCGACACCGGAAACAATATCCATTTGTCGCTGTGATTGTGATGGATCGGAATTTTGAAACGATTGATACGTATGTAGGCTGGTTAAGCGATGAGAAGATGGATAAAAAACTTTTATCTGCACGCCCTTGACGAAGTGAGCATGGCAAGGCACAATCAAACTTAGGAACTGATACGCGAGAAAGCCCGGTGCGTTTCCGCCCCGGGCTTTCTGTTTATCCTGTTTTGTTGCTGTTGGTTAAAATAAATTATTTGCCAGACCCAGCCAGAGACTGCTCAGCGATTTGTACCAGACGTTTGGTGATATATCCACCCAAAGATCCTGTTTCACGGGAAGTGTAGTTACCGTAGTAACCGTCTTGTGGGATAGTTACACCCAGTTCCTGTGCAGCCTCCATTTTCAATTGTTGCAGTGCTGCAGTCGCTTGAGGTACCACCAAGTTGTTTGAAGAACGAGATCCTTGAGCCATAATTTATAATCTCCTTTCAATCTGTGTCTGTAATGTATTGCAAGCTTGCAAGATTATTATGGCTCGTAGGCTTCAGGTTATACGGAATTTCACTAAATTTGTAGATGGAGGTTTTTCCCAATGAGTAAAGGCTTATCCTTATGGTTCGCATTCTCTTCGATTATCTTGTTAACGGTTTCAGCAATTATGATCTCCTACTCCGGTTGGTTTGCTGCACTACTGTTTGTCCTGTCCATCGCCAACATTGGCTGGGGATTTGTGATTCGTGCCAAAAAAGAACGTCAGGAAGTTCAATCGGCTGCTTCAGCTTCAGAGCCCACTTCGTGAGCAGGTCATTTGATAGTTCAATAAAGTTCAATAATGAACGCACAAAAATAAAGAGGAGTCCTTCAATAGGGCTCCTCTTTATTCATGTTAACTATTCATTGCGTGAAATATGAAGGTCTTGTTCAGGACTACTGTTTATGTCTTGGAACAAATCCCATACGTTCTTTCACTGCATCCAACGTTTGAGCAGCAACTTCTTCTGCACGACGGGCTGACGTATCCAGAACATCCGCCAATTCGCCAGATTCACGAATCTCATTATAACGTTGTTGTAGCGGTTCAATCACAGATACAACCACTTCAGCCAGTTCCTTTTTGAACGGACCATACATCTTGCCTTCATAACGCTCAGCCACTTCTTTAAGCGTCATACCTGCACATTCAGCGTAGATGCTCATTAGATTGCTGACTTCCGGTTTGTTTGCCGGATCATATACGACTTCACGTCCCGAATCTGTAGTGGCACGACTGATTTTTTTGCGAATCACATCCGGCGGATCCAGCAGGGCAATATAGCTGCCAGCATTAGGGTTACTTTTGCTCATCTTTGAAGAGGCATCATCAAGTGACATGACCCGAGCACCCACCTGCGGAATATACGGATCTGGAATGGTGAAGTACTCTCCATAACGGTGATTAAAACGTCCTGCCAGATCACGTGTCAGTTCCAGATGCTGCTTCTGGTCCTCACCTACTGGCACAAGGTCAGCATTGTATAACAAAATATCAGCCGCCATTAATGATGGATACACGAACAGTCCCGCACCAACGGAATCTTTACCGGATGATTTATCCTTAAACTGAGTCATCCGTTCAAGCTCACCCATGGAGGTCAGCGTTGTCATCAACCAGCCCAATTCTGCGTGCTGCGGTACATGGGATTGCAAAAATACGTTAGATTTCGACGGATCAATACCTGCTGCAATAAACAGTGCAGCTACTGCTTCTGACTGTTCACGCAATGCTGCTGGCTCCTGAGCCACGGTGATGGCATGAAGATCAACTACCATGAAATGACATTGATAGTCATGCTGGAGTTTTACAAAATTTTTGATTGCACCAATATAGTTGCCCAATGTGAGCTTACCGCTTGGCTGAATACCTGAAAGTACTGTTTTCATTACCCATAACGCCTCCCTGATTATATATATAAACTCCTGCTATTCTCTGCGAACGCAAAAAGACCCCACATCCGCAAGGGACGTGAGACCGTGGTGCCACCCTTATTCGCATTTCTTCGATTGCTCCTGACTCTGAATCAAGTCAAGCCGATGAAATGCCTTCATTGTTCCGTAACGTGGATTATACGGCAGACTCTAGTGAGGCAAGCCCATCTCTGGCTTAACCTGTTCAAACCTACACTCAAGGGTCCATTCGGTAAAGAGCTCACACCGGTTCACATCAACCACCGGCTTTCTGAAGAGGATTCTCTTGGCCTACTTATCCCTGTCATCGATTTCATGTCATTCAATTCTAATAAATGCTTTCAGAGTTCCATCTTAATGCGCACAGGCGCGAATGTCAAAATGAGTTGAACTTTTTTACCCGAGACATCAAAATCTGTTATGATGGAATTGCTTATCCTGTTGCCTGCTTCACACGAAATAGCGCAGGAAATAGCTGGCATGTACACAACGACACGCCTGCAGCAGTAGCTTCATCACGACTGCTTGCAGACAGATTTCAAGTGGGAAAAGGAGCATCGATATGAAACAAGTGACCAAAGGCCAATGGAATGGTTACGACACGTATATCCTACATAGCCGTGAATTGGAAATCACCCTGCTGCCGCGTCTTGGAAATAATATTATTTCTATTCGCGATTTAGTGCAGGACAGAGATGTCGTCCGCCGTCCGGATGAAGACGATCTTGCCTTTTATCTGCAGAAGCCGTACCATTTTGGCGTTCCTCTTCTGATTCCACCAGGGCGCATTCATCGTGGACAATTCGAATATGAAGGTGTTCGTTACCAGTTCGATCAGAACACGGCGAATGACAACCATATTCACGGTCTCCACCGTACCCAATCCTGGTGTGTCAGTGACATTGAGGAAGATGAAGACGGCTGTGCTATTACGACTGAATTACTGACCGAAAATGAAGAGCATTGGATGGCCCAATTCCCGATTCCCCTGAAACTTGAGATGACGTTCAGTCTGCAAAACGCTGTATTTAGCCAGCGTCTGCGAGTCACCAATCTGAGCTCAACACCTGCTCCATTCGGGATGGGATATCATACATGGTTTTTGTTAGATGGCAAACCTGCCGACTGGACACTGCAACTACCTGTTTCCGGAATATACGGACAGAATGAAGAACAACTACCGACAGGTGAACTGGAATCCCTGGGTGAATGGTCTGCTCTGAACGAAGGCATCAATTTGCAGGGACGTAACTGGGATACCCTGTTGAAAGCTACCGAAGGTGAACCGGCTACGGCTTACTTACGCAGGCAAGATGGATATACATTGAAATATTCAGCAGATGAAGCATTTTTCAAACATTGGGTTCTCTTTACCAAAGGTGAATCCGATCAGTTTTTGTGCATTGAACCGTACACATGGCTACCTGATGCACCTAATTTGGCTTTATCGGATGAACAAACCGGGTTGATTCGTTTGGAACCGGAACAGCCTGTTGAGTTATTTACACGTATTGAGGTTATACCTCCTACCGACTAAGCGAGCTGATCATCTTCTATGTTACTTTTACGCATATCACCCTATATTTTGATATCCAAATACAACTTGCCGACCCGCATTGGGTCGGCTTTTTTATGTGTCCTGTGCACTGATATTTATCCATATTTTCCCTTACGCCATATCATGTATATTTCCGTATTCTCTAACCATACTAACATCACCAAGCCATAAGGAGGTGACACATATGTACGGAAGTCAAAACCAAGGTAGCGGTAGCCGCTCCAACAACCTGGTCGTTCCCCAAGCAAATGCTGCATTGCAACAATTGAAAATGGAAGCTGCACAAGAGCTGGGTGTAACGATTCCACAAGATGGTTACTACGGTAACTATACTTCCCGTGAGACAGGTTCTCTGGGTGGATACATCACTAAACGTCTGGTACAAATCGCTGAGCAGCAATTATCGGGTCGTTCGTAAGCTCGTAATTAATGCTTAAGTAGCGTTAAAAAACAAAAGCGGCCTTCTTCGGAAGTGCCGCTTTCTCTTGTGTAACTAATTATGAGGTCGACTCCATATCTGAATCCTTGTATGTATTGGTTCTAGGGTAACGAATCATCAAGCTTGCCATATTGTAATTAGACTCCATCGTTGCATCTACCAAAATCATACCTTGTCTTACTGTGAAATCGTACGATATTTCGCCATGTGTCCAATTGCGTTTGAATTTCAACGTCTCCAATGCCATTGCCCGGAAAGAAGTTCTCTGGGTTTCATTTAGCCCCCCTTCCTCCACATCCATCTGCCCATCTCGTCCAGCTATCGGATTATGTCGAATACCGAATTTCCCAATTACGTTGTTTCGTATTTGCACAAAAACTACCCCTGAATCTAACCCTGATAACTCATGATCAAGTTCTTTGAATACCAAATCCAACTGTCTCGCTAATGAAAGCTCATCAATTTTCATATTAACACTCTCCTTATATGCTTATAGTCCTATACATCAAGGACTTATGACTCATTATATGACATCATATGTGCTCATTCAACAAAGAACGGCAAAGTTGGGTATTTCTAACTATGATTTGCACAATTAATTGCCATTTCACTTCCTTAAACTGAGCTTTTTCACTTAATTACGACAAAATCTTCGAGAATCGAAAATGAGGATTCAGTACAAAAAAAGGCTGAAATCCCGAGTCTGTTAACACGGGATTTCAGCCTTTTTATATATGTTCAACCTATTTTTCGGTTGCTGTCATCTGTAGAAACTGCTCAATATCGGCAATAACCAAGTCCGCAGCATTTTGCCAGAATTCCGGTTGTGTCAGGTCGGTACCCAGATGTTTCTGAGCAAGTTCTTCGACCGTCATACGCCCTGTATCCCGCAACAAATCATCATATTTATCTGCAAATGCTGTACCTTCCTGCTGTGCTCTTGCATAGATTCCCGCACTGAACATATAACCGAACGTGTATGGGAAATTATAGAACGGTACACCAGTTAGATAGAAGTGCAGTTTGGATGCCCAGAAATGAGGGTGATCTGATGCAAGTGCACCGCAGAACGCTTCCTGCTGCGCCTCCACCATTAATTTTGATAATTCATCCGCGTTGACCAAGCCTTTTTTGCGTTGTTCATAGAAACGATTCTCAAACAGGAACCGGGCATGGATGTTCATAAAGAAAGCCACACTTCGCTGTATCTTGTCTTCCAGCAAAGCCAGCTTCTCTTGCTCATCTGTTGCCGCCTGCACCAGGGCATCAGCTACAATCAGTTCAGCAAACGTGGACGCTGTCTCAGCCACATTCATCGCATAACGTTGATTCAATGCAGGCAACTCTTCCATAATGTGTTGATGATATCCATGACCAAGTTCATGCGCAAGGGTCGACACATTAGACGGTGTCCCGGAGAAGGTCATGAAAATTCGAGTTGCTTTGCTAAGTGGCAAAGACGTACAGAATCCACCTGGACGTTTGCCAGGACGGTCTTCTGCTTCGATCCAGCGTTTCTCAAAAGCCATCTCTGCAAATGAGGAAAGTTTAGGACTGAACTTGGCAAACTGCTCAACAATATTGATGGCTGCCTCATCGTAAGTGATTTTGCCACTCGATTTACCTACAGGTGCATCTACGTCGCTCCAGCTGAGTTTGTCTACCCCCAGCAGTTCTGCCTTGCGCTCCAGATATTGAACAAGCGCAGGTTTGGCACCGTTAATCACATCCCACATCGTATCCAGTGTCTGACGTGACATCCGGTTAATGGCCAGAGGTTCTTTGAGGATATCATCCCAGCCACGTTTCTCATATAACTTCAGACGGAATCCCGCGAGGTGATTCAGCGTGTCAGCGCAGAAATCTTCGACATCGGTCCAAGCCTGCTCCCAGTTTGCGAATACCGTCTCGCGTACATTCCGATCACTATCGCTCAGCTTGTTGGCAGCCTGTCCTGCGGAGAGCATCACCGTTTCCCCATCTTGCTCAAATGGAATGTTCACCTTGCTGACAATCGTGTTGTAGAATTTGCCCCAACCATGGTAACCATCCACACCCAGATCCAGAGCAAGACCTTCCAGTTCAGGCGACAGCTTCTCACGAGCCAGCGTGCGACTCTCGTTCAGTACAAATGCCAGCGGCTGAATATCTTCCCGAGCAATCCAAGCGTCCCACACCGAATCCGATGTCTGACTGAGTGTATTATCGAACTTCGATTTGCTGCCGTTCAGCATCGCTGCAATAGAACTGATGGCGCCCTGAAGCTGGGTTGCCTTTTTGTCCTTCTGGTTTTGCGATGAGAGGCAGGATACAAACGCAGAACCTTCCGATATGCGGATATAACAGCTTTGCAGCAGTTCCAAAATCGGATCAAATGCAGCCGTCTCTTCTAATGAAGTCGGTGCAGGTGTTTCGTTCAACAGATTTTGCAGTTTACGTACATCCTCTTCCAGTTCAATCAGATACGCAGCGAATGTCTCGGAGGAAGAACCTCCACTAAAAATGGACTCCAGATCCCATACGGGGTGTAATGGCGTTTTCATTTAATAAGGCACCTCTCTCTATAAATTGGATGGTTAGGATTGAATTAAAAACTGGTTTTCTGTGTGCCATATCTCTATACTAGAGAAATACTTATAGTAACTTTCAGGAGGTAAACGTATGAAACCTTTACAAGTATCGGCTGATACAGCCGTCAAATTAGCAGAATCCCTGGGCGTACCTTTGGAGCACCTGATGCACATGCCCCAACATATCCTGATGCAGAAGATTGCGGAACTTGCCAAACAAGAAGCCTCCAAACCTTCCGCATCAGAAGGCGAACAAGAATGATTCCGTTTGAGAACAGCTGGCCTTACGATATTGTGATGGGAGACATCTATGTACAGCAATGTCCCTATTGTCATGCAAGCAACGTGCTGCTCCCCCTCAAACCCAAAGAGCTTGTGCTCATTCGCGAAGGCAAAAAGAAATTACTGGTCTTTCCCTGCTGTAATACAAGCATGACCGTGATCGACAACGACAGTGACTATTTGTTATCCAGCCGTCCTGTCCGTAACTAATGTAAGATCAACTTAGAGGGGGCTGCGCTTTGCAGCCTCTTTGTCTGTTTCCAGCATCTCTTCAGGGAGTTCCAACTTACTTGAAATCATCTGCTCACGCAGCAGAGCCCACTGTTCCCTTGAAGCACGAATCATGGCCGCATCTGTGATCCGCTTGTCATGAATGACCTTGCTGAACCATTGCACTGCTTCATTAAACCGCCCTACCCTGCGGTTCAATTCCCCGAGCAAATACAACAGTTTGGCTTCATTGCCACCCGTTCCTTCACGTTCGAACACCTTTACATAGGCTTCAAGGCTAAATTCAAGAAAACGATGTTCCTGTGCATGGTCCTCCATATAACGATACAACCAAGCTATATGATGCAACAGACCAGCGACGACACGATCTTTCTCCTGGATAACCTGTGCGCATAGCAAGGCAAGCTTGTACGTAGCCAGCGCCTGTTCCAGTGTTCGTGCTCCGCTATAATCACGTTTAACCCAGCGGTTACCGATCTGTTCCTTAAAAGCCTTGCGCTGAGCATCATTCAAATGCTCCGTTGCGTTCTCCGTCGAGGCAAACCCGCACTGCGGACAGATGCGAACCACATAAAAATCTGGATTCTCCAGCTTGTAGTACGCACAAAAATCCGAATCCGTCCGGTAGGGCCTTTTCAAACTCGGTCTTACCCGTGAGGTTTCATACTCGGTTTCGCAATAATGGCAGGTCACTTTCACCTTATACAGCGGCTCTAATTCCAATCTCTCCCATCCCTCTCCCGTACGCTCGTAATCATATTCGGAACTATGGTGTATTCACAAAATGATGTGCAGGCCCGGATAAACGCTGCAGGATAAACGAATGCAAGGGCTCCTCCACACCAATCTGTGTTAAGGCTTGATCCATACATGCAAGCCAAGCCTCAGCCCGTTCAACCGTCACTTCAAAATGCATATGACGGGCACGCATCATCGGATGTCCAAACGCCTCGGAAAACAGCCCTGGGCCTCCAAAAAACTGAGACAAAAACATATACTGCTTGTCGATGACCGGCTGAATATCTTCCGGGAAAAGCGGAGCCAGCTGCTCATTCTGCTGAACGATTGGATAAAAGGCCTCGACCAGTGCGCGAACACCTTTCTCACCGCCAAGATTGTCATAAATACTCAAACTGGGATTCATTCGTCTGATTCCCCTTTCTGATGTCGAATTTTGCCATATATTACACGTTCCGTGAACATTGTGAAAACAGTAACAATAACCAGGCTCCAAAAGCCTTTATCTCCATTCTATCAAAAAAAACCAAAAAGTCCTATATAACATGAATTCATCAGGACATGTAACCTGCCACCTGTATATAGGACTTTCTTCAAAACATAACACAAAAAAAGCGCCAACCGCATAGGTTGGCGCACTAGATATTCCATTAATAACTCCGCCAGTCCTCTTCCTCAGAGCGTACCAACGAGGCACGTATCACATATACAAAAGCACAGACCAGGATTCCGGTGACAAGACTCATGATCATCACTCCATCCGAATTGAATTCCACCTTGGAGACAATTAGGTGACGTTCAGGCGTTTTTCTCATTTTAGCACACATCACTCAAAAACACAGCCACTTTTGCAAGCGCTTTCTACGTATAATTTTGTACTGTTTGTCCACTTTTTTTCATATATTGATGGCAATAACATCACAGACTTCGCACACCGACCATTCCAAAAATAAAGGAGAAGAATTCATGGCTGCTTCACAACGACTCACCCATGTCCTGGTCACACTCGCTCTCCTGATCCTTTGTGTGTTAATGGTCTTGTATCCAGCGGAAACCTGGCATGCGGGTGTACGCGGACTGTCCATCTGGTGGGACGTATTGTTTCCCTCCCTTTTTCCTTTTTTGGTGCTGTCCGAGCTGCTGCTCGGCTTTGGCATTGTTCATTTTCTAGGTACCTTGCTGAATCCACTGATGCGTCCATTGTTTCGTGTTCCCGGAAGCGGTGGTTTTGTATTTGCCGTGAGCTGTGCATCCGGTTATCCTACAGGGGCTAAACTGACCGCCCAGTTATGGGAACAAAAGCTGGTTACCCGGGAAGAAGGAGAACGGCTCGTTGCCTTCACTACATCATCCGATCCGATCTTCATGATTGGAGCGGTATCAGTTGGATTCTTCCATAATGTCGCCATTGCTCCAGTATTGGTTGCGAGCCATTACGCTGCAGCTTTTCTGGTGGGTATGCTCATGCGTTTTCACGGGGGTACAGCGGAAAGCTCACAACCAGACATCTCTTCTGCATCTCCATCGGAGGGGATACCTAGAAACAGACTGGTCCGGGCCATCTATGCGATGCATGAAGCAAGAAAGGCTGACGGACGGGCATTCGGTGAACTGCTGCGCACGGCAGTCTCCTCATCCCTTCGCCTTATTATTATCGTAGGAGGGCTGGTTGTATTCTTCTCGGTCATGATGGAGCTACTTGTCCAGACCGGTTGGCTTGGCGGGTTATACGGGATAACCGAGCAATTGTTACGACATAGCGGGCTGCCTCCATCCTTATCTCCTAGCTTGGTTGGCGGGCTGTTTGAAGTAACGCTGGGGAACAAAGAGGCCGGGAGTGCCGGGGCATCCATCCCACTCGTCTATAAAGTAGCTGCAGCAGCCTTTGTTCTCTCCTGGGGCGGATTATCCGTCCATGCACAGATTATGAGTGTTCTTAGCAACACTCCCATGAGATACGGTCCTTTTCTATTTGCCAGAGCAATTCATGCGCTAATCGCACCTGTGCTGGTCCTGCTATTGTGGACACCCATGATAGGGCGTTCCTCTTCACCCGTTCTTATGGAGCCCGGTTTCATCCCATCGTTATCAACGTATACACCGGACTGGGGACTGATTTTCTTATCAGGAATGATTGTTTTTGTAAGCCTCATCGTGTTGTTGTTATTCCTTGCGATATTAAGTTCCATTCTCAAGCCTAGACGACATGCCAAAAAATAAGTCAACGATTCATCTATATTTAACTGAATATGCGCCCAAACGTTGTGTTCTTCCGCGGAATTGATTATCATCGGTAGTATAATGACCACAAAGGAGCTTTCATCTTGAGATACTATGTTCAAGACCGCGGAGACCAGTTATCGATTGATCTCAGTCAGCAGTTTCACGCGCTGGCGAAGGAAGAAGGGTTCAAGCTGGATGCAGAATCGCCGGAGATTGTTATCTCCATCGGGGGCGATGGTACGATGCTACAGGCATTTCACAATTTCATCGACCGTATTCCGGATATTGCTTTTGTTGGGGTTCATACAGGCCATCTCGGCTTTTACGCCGATTGGAAGAAGGAAGAATTACGGGAGTTAGTCAGGCTGATGAGTGGCAAAGGAGATCCGGAGCGTCTCAAACCACGCATTGTGCAATACCCGCTACTGGAGCTTGAGATTCGGAAAAAGTCGGGGAATACCTCATACATCGCCCTTAATGAATTTACGTTAAAAGGTGTAGACGGTACCGTCGTGGCCCAGGTCGATATTAACGATGTGACATTTGAGATGTTCCGTGGGGATGGCATCTGTGTATCCACGCCATCAGGCAGCACGGCATACAACAAGGCCCTTGGCGGTGCCATGGTTCATCCGACCATCGAGGCAATTCAGATTGCGGAGATTGCATCGATTAATAACCGGGTCTATCGGACACTTGGTTCACCGGTTATTTTGCCCAAGCATCATCATTGTGATATTTTCTCCCGCAAGGATCAGCGGTTACTGATGACCATTGATCATGTGAATGTGATGGTGGAGGATCTGATCTCCGTCCGTTGTCAGGTATCCAGTCACAAGGTCAGTTTCGCACGTTTCCGCCCTTATCCATTCTGGAACCGGGTTCGCACGGCATTTCTTGACTAAAATAAACACAGCAAAAAAGCGGTCCTTCTCAGGAACCGCTTTTTGCTTTGGCTTGAGGCTGATCCTTGCTCTTCTGAAGTACAAAGTACGCACAGCCAAAGTTACAATATTCATTGATATAATCCACCATACTGGCGATCGTGGAATCCTTTGTCGCTTTTGGATGGTTATCACGGTAAAAACCTTTTAACCTCAACTGGCTATAACCCCAGTCCCCGATAATATAATCATAACGCTCCAGCACTTCACTGTAACGATCACGGAAGACCTCTGGATTCCAGCCTTCTTTGTGGTTCTGGACGATTTCATAATTTTTGCCGCCGATCTGTACAATGACCGGTTCTTTGGGCTTTTCCTCAACTGATTCAACAACTGATTCAACAACCGATTCCTGAACCGGCTCCTTGATCTGTTCCTGAAGTTGGTCCTGAATCTGTTCTGTAATTTTTTCTTCTTCCAATCCGGTATCCTCCATCACGCGTGTGTTGCCGCCTGTTCAGCATGCTTGGTAGCCGATTTCACCTGTTCATGCGCATGGTAGGAGCTGCGTACCATCGGGCCGGACTCGACGTGGCTGAATCCACGTTTTAATCCTTCCTGTTTCAATGCAGCAAACTCCTCTGGCGGATAATACTTTTCAACATACAGATGTTTCTCCGATGGCTGCAGATATTGACCAATCGTCATAATATCACAGTTCACCGCACGAAGATCATCCATTGTTGATAAAATTTCATTATATTCCTCACCTACACCAAGCATGATGCTTGATTTCGTAGGGATGTTAGGTTGCATTTCTTTGGCACGAGCAAGCAATTCCAGTGAACGTTTATATTTCGCCTTGGCACGCACTTTGTCTGACAACCGCTCAACTGTCTCAATATTGTGATTCAGGATGTCCGGTTTGGCATCCATTACAATCTGCAAAGATTCCCGATCACCCAGAAAGTCTGGAATGAGTACTTCAACGCTGCACAATGGCAATCGCCGCCGTACGGCCTTCACCGTCTCTGCAAAGATCGTAGCTCCCCCATCCTTCAGGTCATCACGGGCTACACTTGTAATTACGCAGTGTTGCAGATTCATCTGCTCTGCTGCTTCCGCCACACGTTCTGGTTCCTGCAAATCAAGCTCCGTTGGCAAGCCAGTATTCACCGCGCAAAAACGGCATGCCCTTGTGCAAATATCGCCCAAAATCATAAAAGTGGCCGTTCGATTGGCCCAGCATTCATAAATATTCGGACACCGCGCTTCCTCACATACCGTATGCAGCGTTTTGGAACGCATCATCGTTTTCATTTCCTGATAGTTATCGCCGGTTGTCAATTTGATCCGAATCCAATCCGGCTTCGGTTCTTTAACACGTTTAGCCAATGCATAAACCTTCTTTCTACTGAAGTTAGGCTGTTGCTCGGAACATATTATACCATGAAAGCGCTGGAAAAACCCCCATTTGTCACATCTTGTGCATTCATGCCCGATATGGACAATTTGTATAATTCGATTCCCCCCAAGAGTTTACATGGATAAAATGAGAACTTTTGAAGAACGCTAACCTTTAGCTTGGTTCATCGGGTACCTTGTATCATTCTAATGGAAAGGGGCTGCTTCCCAGTGCAACAACGCTTGACCTTCAGGCACACATACCGCTTTTGGATCAAAACATTACTTGCAGGTACTCTGCTTCTCCCATTCTTGCCTGTTGAAGTTTACAGTGAACCCGCCGAGGCCGCTCCCAAACCACAGGCTGCCGAGTTAAAACCCGCAGAAATTTTTGCTGCACGTCGCCATTTATATGAAACCATTGGTCAGATGACACAGATTCCCTGGTACAGGCTTGCCGCAATTGATCAGTATGAACGAACGATTACTCGTGCACACCCAAAGGATCGCAAGCATCCAGAACGGCTTACAGGTATCTTCATGACCCCTCCGGCCTGGAGAGGATGGTTAAATCCCGATGAGACGGATCAACATCCGGAATCCATTCTTTTTTTCAAAGGATATGGACGTGATGGTTCAGGAGACGGTAAAGCAGATGCCAACAATGATCAGGATGTGCTGTACAGCATGGCTTCTGTTATTCAAGGTTACGGAAACAAGCAAGAGGACTTCAACATTGCCTTGTGGGAATATTATCACAACTCCCGTGCTGTGCAACGGATACAGCAATTCGCGAAGTTATATGAGCATTTTGACAATCTGGACCTATTCGGACATGCCTTTCCGGTCCCGCTCGGAACCAACTACTCCTATCGCAGTACCTGGGGGACAAAAAGAAGCTGGGGCGGTTATCGCATTCATGAGGGAACAGATATTTTCGCTCCGCATGGCCTGCCTGTACGCAGTACCTGTTACGGAGTCGTGGAAATCAAAGGCTGGAACCCGTTTGGCGGCTGGCGCATCGGTATCCGGGATTTGAACAACCATTATCACTATTACGCTCACCTCTCGGGTTTTGACAAAAGTGCACGCATCGGTGAAGTTGTGATCCCCGGACAGGTTGTAGGTTGGGTGGGCAGTTCGGGTTACGGGAAACCTGGGACACAGGGCAAATTCCCTCCACATCTGCACTATGGGATCTACCGGGACAGTGGACTGCACGAATGGTCGTTTGATCCTTATCCACAGCTGAAACATTGGGAACAGGATGAACGCAAACAAAAGAACAAGAAAAGTAAGTAAAAGAAGGATATGCACGATCAGCAAAGCGAAAAAGGGACCTCTTTAATAGAGGCCCCTTTCTTTGTTTTACAATTCAAATTTGTGTGTATCATGGGTGCGCGTCCTTATTGAGCTGCAATCCCCCATTCACATCAGGCAGATCATCCGGTTCAATTTCAAGTTCATTCCCTTGCAAATGGTCTGACGGCGTTTGTTGCTGGTTCTGGCTAGGCGGATTCGTAGTTACTCCATTACCGCTTGATACACCCGTATGACCTGATGGCAGCGCAATAGCTGGGGCGTTACTGCCGTTAGTGCCCACTGGCTTGCCCTGATTATCGTAATAATACATTGGCACATCCCCGACAACCAGAAGGTAGGAAATCGGGATCTCCGTATCAACCGTTTCGGGCTCCATGTCGAATGGAACCACGACCGCGACCTCAGCAATAATGTGAATGTACACTTCCACCAAAATCATGTTAATCCCCGCATTTTGCTGACGGGTGTTCAGGTCCACTTTGACAGCGCCTTGGGGCTCAATACGAACCGGTATACTCGGGCCAAATGAAGCCAACACCGGACTGCCCAGCGCCTGCCCCAGCGGGATTTTTTCTTTTAACATGTGTACATTCTGCAGCGTGGATTGCACAATATTCATCGTACTTGCAGTAATTCGCATATGCTCATTGTAGTTCAGCATGAAACCGGACACTTTCCCGGCGGTATCCGTCTTCCAGTCAATCAGTCCTTCGTTGGTTTTGCCATCTGCAACCTGTGCTGTAATCGCCTTGTTGATCGCTTCAGTCGCAATCTGCTTCACTCTGATCTTGGCCAAGTGCATGATGGGGGGCTTCATCTTTTTATCCACATAAGCAAAGCCCTGCATCAAACAAAACGCGGTGACCAATAGAATGATCAACCACATTTTGCGTTTGCCGCTTGGTGGCTTACGGCGTCTCCGGCTTCGCCATTTTCTTCTCATCATCGAAGTGTCCCTCCCCTACGGGATGAGCTATAGGCTATATGTTAACCTTATGCACCGTTGTCCCGAAAAAGAAGGACAGTACGTGGACACTGGATAGAAAGTAACAACAACATGAAAGGGACAAGTACTCCTCATTGTTTAAACTAACCGCAAATCGGAAACTACATAAACAGAGACTAAAAAAGCCTTTCGCCTGCAGTTTACTCTGCAAGGCAAAAGGCTTTACGTTTAGACCACCCAAAGATTCAGGCCATGTCTATCCTTTTATTTCGGAACAGATTCCCAGTCTTTCAGGAAACGTTCAATCCCGCTGTCCGTCAGTGGGTGTTTCCAGAGTGTCGGCAGAAGCGAACCCGGAATGGTGGCAATATGCGCACCGGAAAGGGCTGCATCCTCTACATGTTTGATATTGCGAATGCTTGCTGCGATAATCTCGGAAGGCAGATCATACATGTCCAGAATCAGACGCAGATCACGAATCAATTTCATACCATCCACCGCAATATCATCCAGACGACCAACGAATGGACTGATATAGGTTGCACCGGCTTTCGCCGCCATCAGACCCTGTGCTGCGGAGAAAATCAGCGTTACATTGGTTTTAATCCCTTTTTGCGTCAACTCATGACAAGCGTACAGCCCATCTTCGGTCATCGGCAATTTAATGACTACATTCGGTGCCCATTCTGCAATTTCATAAGCTTCCTTCAACATATCCTCGGCTTTGAGACCGATGACTTCAGCACTGACCGGCCCTTTAACAACGCCACAGATCTCCTGAATGACTTCTTTAAATACGCGACCTTCTTTGGCAATCAAAGACGGGTTAGTCGTGACTCCATCCACCAGACCCAGACGTTCGATCCGTTTGATTTCTTCCACATTCCCTGTATCCAAGAAAAATTTCATGATATGTTCCCTCCACTTGATGAATTCGTAAACACGATATAAGTCATTACCCGATGTTCATCATATGTTAACAGTTATATATAAAATTAATTTTTCTCTACTGCGTGACCGCCAAATTCATTACGCAATGCTGCTACCACTTTACCTGTGAATGTATCTGTTTCCAGTGAACGATAACGCATCAGCAAGGACAACGCAATAACCGGTGTAGCGGTTTGAAGGTCAAATGCCGTTTCTACCGTCCAGCGTCCTTCACCGGAAGAGTGCATTACACCTTTAATCTCATCGAGGTTGGCATCTTTGGAGAAGGCACGTTCTGTCAGCTCCATCAACCAAGAGCGGATAACGGAACCGTTGTTCCATACGCGAGCCACTTGTTCGAAGTCGAAGTCAAACCCACTTTTCTCCAATACGTCAAAACCTTCACCGATGGATGCCATCATACCGTACTCGATACCATTGTGAACCATTTTGAGGAAGTGACCGCTTCCCGCTTTACCAGCATACAGGTAGCCATTCTCCACGGAAGTGTCTTTAAATGCCGGTTCAACGATTGCCCAAGCTTCCGGGTCTCCACCGATCATATAACATGCTCCATTACGTGCGCCTTCCATACCGCCAGATGTACCTGCATCCATGTAGTGAATGCCTTTAGTTTTCATCTCTTCGTAACGACGGATGGATTCTTTGTAGTGGGAGTTACCCGCTTCAATAATGATGTCCCCTTTGGACAACAATGGGCTAACTTCAGCCAGCACAGCGTCTACTACGTTGTGGGGAACCATGATCCACAATACACGTGGGGATTCGAGCGAAGCCACCATCTCTGCGTAAGAAGATACGCCTTCAGCGCCATATTCTTTCATTTCATTAACTGCTTCAGCGTTCAGGTCAAAAGCAACCACTTCGTGTTTGTGATCAATCAAGTTTCTACCCAGGTTCAATCCCATTTTTCCTAATCCGACAAGTCCAAGTTTCATTTCAAAATCCTCCTGTTATGAACAATGTTTAAATTTCATTTGCGTTCAAAATTAGAAATAAGTGCTTAAAGTTTGGCGAAGTATCCGTTCCGGTCACGAATCGTTCTTTTGATCGCTGTTATCCCCAGATTTTTTGAATCTCCTATATAGGAGAAAATCCAAGGATAAAGGCGAACGCTACGCTTCTTCAGAATCGATTTCGTCCCCTACACTACATTCTCAGCGTTCAAGCCAACCCATTTTCAAAAATTGAACCGCTAATCTATATTCAAAAATTTTCACGGCCTTCCGGCAAACATAACCGGAAGGGCTTATGCAAAATTGGAACGGTATGATTCGTAATTAATACTGTTTTTATATCAGAATTGAATTGCAACATACGACCCAACTCGCTCTGGAGTACAGGCTCTAGACGAATAGGAGCATTTCGTTTTCTATATCCCGCTGAGCGGAAGGTGGTCTTTTGAAAAGGCAAAATGTTTATGGGTGAGCAGGACGGATTGTACTGTTGTTTTTACTATTCTCTTCTCTCTTATGCTCACTTTTTCTTTTCACTTACCACCAACGGTAACCGTCTGCTGCGGTCAGGCGATCTGCTGACTCTGGTCCATGCGAACCTGCACTGTACGTATCCAGTGGCACGCTGCCTGCTTCGAATGCTTCCTGAATCGGTTGCACCCATTGCCATGCCAGCTCCACTTCGTTCCAGTGAGCAAAGAAGGTGGAATCGCCACGCATTGCGTCAAAGATCAGATTCTCGTAAGCTTCAGGGATGTTACGTTTACCTGAGTTGAAGGTCATATGCATTGGTTCCACTTCACCATGGTTCAATGGATTCTTCGCATTTAATTGAAGCGAGATGCTTTCTCCCGGACCAATTTCAATCGTCAGCAGGTTAGGTTCCGTTGTATTTTCGGATTCATGACCGGTCTTCAGTGGTGCCTTGAATTCAACAACGATTCGGGTGGATTTCTCAGCCAGGCGTTTACCTGTACGGATATAAAAAGGAACTTCGCTCCAGAATGGATCATCGATCCACAGTCTTGCGGCAACATAGGTCTCGTTCTGAGATCCGGCTGGAATGCCCGGCTCGTCCAGATATCCAACAACCGAGGAACCTTGCAGTTCACCTGCTGCATATTGCGCACGAACAACTTCAGAAGCGATATTTTCTTTTGTCAACGGACGAAGTGCTTCAGCAATTTTTTGCTTTTTGAATTGAATTTCTTCGGGTGTGCAACGTTTTGGTAAATGCAAACCAATCATCATCAGCAACTGAAGCATATGGTTTTGGAACATGTCACGAAGGGCACCGCTTTGGTCGTAATACGCGGCACGTTCTTCAACACCTACCGTCTCACTTGCCGTAATCTGTACATTGGCAATATAACGGTTAGACCACAACGCCTGAATCACCGGATTTGCATAGGTGAGCGTCTCAATATTTTGAACCATCGGTTTACCGAGGAAATGGTCAATGCGATAGATCTCTTCTTCCGCAAAGGTATTGCTCAGTTTTTCGTTCAGATCACGAGCCGATTGCAAATCATGTCCGAATGGTTTTTCGATAATCAGTTTCTTCCAGCCTTTGGTGTTACCCAGGCCACTTTCTTGAATGTTTAATGCGATTGGCTCAAAGAATTCTGGTGCCACCGACATGTAGAACATGCGGTTTTCGGGAATGTTAAGCTCTTGTTCACGCTGTTGAACCAGTTCCAACAGTTTGGTGTAATCTTCAAGCTTCGTATTATTTAAAGAACAATAACGGAAAGCTCCAATGAAATCACGAACCTGAGATGCTTCTTCCGGCGTCTGACGTGAGAATTCTTGCAGAGACTTTTCAACATTCGCTTGGAAGTCCGTATCCGACAATTCACGTCGTCCCAATCCAATAACGGAGAAGGATTTCGGCATTTTCTGATCCATGTACAAGTTATATAATGCAGGGTAAATCTTGCGTTTGGCTAAATCGCCTGTTGCCCCGAACAGGACAAATGTCATTGCATCCATTGGAGTGCCTCCTGTGATCTGTGCAGTATAGTATATGATGTTGCAAAATGTTCAAATCCAAGCATGACAAAAGACGGAATAAGTGGGTGTGTTCCCCGCCTTGCCTCCGTTTTATATATTGCACCTGAATTCAACCATGGAACATTCCTTCTCTCCACAACCTGTGTTTAGGTTATAAATTGTAACCATTTGAATTAACGTTACCCATATTACACCTGTCGTCACAATTCGTCAACAATCGTGTCGAACCTGTGAACTCCAGTGTTTATAGGGTTTTTATTTGATGATAACGCTTTATGTGGTAACATTAAGAACAATTGGCATGTGACATTTTACACATATGGCCTGTGGACAAGTAGGTTACAATAAGTATACTAATGATATTACAAGCAATACTAAATCAAAGGAGTACAATCATGAGCGATGATGAGAATGCCAAGCAAATATGCACAAAAGTGGAACAATCTTATCAGATCATTGGCCGAAAATGGGTAGCCCTCATTATCCATGCGTTGATGGAGGAACCCAAACGCTTCAGTGAGATTCACGCTTATATCCCTGACTTGAGCAAACGTGTGTTAAATGAGCGAATGAAGGAATTGGAGGAAGAAGGACTTGTGGTTCGCCATGTGGTCACGGAACGTCCAGTTCGAACTGAATATATGTTGTCACGAAAAGGAACGGAACTGGGGAGAGCGCTAAGCGCCGTGGAACGTTGGGCTGATAAGTGGTTGTAACAGCTTGAGGAATCCTTAATGTTTATTTAGCTTGAAGATTACCGAAGTGCAATCCCGGAGGTGGAGTATCGCATTTAGCAACTGGCTAGTGCAATCCGCATCCGGGATTTATTTACTTCAAACGGTAAATACTAATTGTGTAGTAGAGACGTAATAACGCTATTTTTACAATCCAAATTAATGCTTACTGTTCCGTTCAAATTGTTGCCATAATGCAGTGGTGTCGCCCAGGCAGATTTGCGAAATAACTGGATGAAATGCATCCGTTCGGAGATCCGGCACGTCTGCCAATCTCCTCCACCGAAAGTGTTGTTGTCTCAAGGAGAGGAGCAAGTGGGCTTGCTGCAACCTTCGAGCTTTAACGTGTTCCGTAACGCTGCTACCTGTCTCTTGATGAAAAATGCGGGAAGCATACGATTTAACAGGTAAACTTCTGCCGTCATCTGATCCAATCTCATCTCATATTCGAAATGCTCTTCAATCCACCGCATCATCTTCTCCGAGTGTTTCAAATGACGTGAATCCGCTAAATGTGAAAACGCTACATTTTCACTCTCTTTCGGCTGATCCAACACACTCAAAAGCTGAAACAAAACAGCACTGATTCTCCCCATTCTTCCCCCACACGACTACGAGACTGATTGTAGCTCTCATTGATCCAATCCCTGACTATGGAGATTATTATCTTGAAGTGATTGCCAGTTAAATGGATGGAAAAACCAAGTATATTGATTTTTTATGGTCATGTGGGTGTACTCGACCTAGTACAAAAAAAGATGCCGCTCTTACTTTGATGTGAAGGGGCATCTTTTTCAAGTAAAATACTACGAATCCAACTTGCTGCCTAGCGTAATACTCGAATCCTCAAAGTTGTCCACCGTCGTCTTTTTTTCATAAAAGTGTACGGCATGTTGCATAATTCCTTCTCTTGTGTAAAATGCGTCTTCCGCTCCTAGTGGGAAAACAACCTTTTCCCCCGTGCTTGCAGATTTGTAGATGCCTACAATCAGTTCAAGCGTATTCCGACCACTTTCGCCATCTACCAGAAGGGGTGATCCTGTCTCAATAGCGTTTAACACATTCTCAACTTGCCCAGCGTGACCGACATGAGTGACCTCCGGTAATTCGTCAGCGAGCTTCTGAATCTGGTGTTCCAACTCTCGATTCGGTTCCGGAAATCCGTTATTCCGCGCGGTAGAAGCAACCACTTTCCAAGGTGCAGATACCCGAGCTTCTTTGCCCTGAAAAATTAACTGTTGCTCCTCTCCGTGATGTACGACGGAACTGGTAATCATGCCAAGCGCCCCTTCCTGGAAGCGAAGCATCGCCATGGATATATCCTCAACTTCGGCATTATCATGTGCCGTATTTGCCATCATCGCCTGTAGTTCCACTGGAGGTCCCATCATCCAGAGCATGGCATCAATATGATGCACCGCATGATTAAGCGTACAGCCTCCGCCTTCTTTTTCCCATGTCCCGCGCCACCACAGATCATAATAATTGTGGCCCCGCCACCAGAACGAATCGACCTGCACATGTACAATCGGTCCCATCCGTTTACTGTCCAGTACACCTTTTAGCTTCATCATCGGTGTCGTAAACCGATTCTGTGCTACTACAGATAGTAACTTGCCACTTTCTTGCGCTGCTCTCAACATCAGATCCGCTTCCTCCAGGGAAGATGCCATCGGTTTTTCGACCAACACATGCGCACCTGCTTGCATGAAATCACACGCAATGGGAGCATGCGTATACGGTGGTGTACAGACTGATACCAGATCAATGTTTTGGGCAAGTAACTCTGTGTAATCCGTGACTGCTTGTGCACCTTCCAGACCATATTCATTAATTCGCTTCTGTGCTTTTTCCACGTAGATATCGACCACAGCAACAATCTGACATCGCTCAGGGAATGCCAAATATGCTGAGATATGTGCTCCACTAATTGCACCTGCTCCGATAATCGCCACTTTTAACATCGTTGCATACCTCCCTTATTCCCTTCACAATACACAATAATAAAGCGCTTTTATGCGTTCATCTTGTGCTAAAATAAAACTATCTTGCGCATGATAAGGGAGGCATTTATGAAGTCCATTTTTCTGGGAGAACAATTTAATCTGGTCTGTCGTCGTACATCCAACACTACGTCTCGCGAAGTGTTCCATGCTCATTCGCAGCTGGAGATAACCTATATTCACGAAGGATATGGGCAGTTGATAACCGAAGGTCAGGTTTTCTCTCTTGAACCCGGTATGCTCATGATTTTTCGACCTTTTCAATTGCATCACATCCAGATTCAAGTATCCAGACAACAGCCTTTCATTCGAAATGTACTCATGGTTGAACTTGATCTACTGAAGGTACATTGGGCCCAATTTATCGTTACTCACGACTTCATACAGGACCTGCTGGAAGAGCAATCCCCCATTCAGCCCATCCGGCTTGCTGCCACATCCCCACTCGTTCAACGAATGGAACAATATGCAGATACGTCTCCAGGTCTGCTTCCTCATGAAATAGAGGAGGATACACGCCTCTTTTTATTGGATCTGCTCGCACAACTTCGCTATCTGTGGCAAGACGGGCAGCAACACCGCTCCCAAGATGTACTCTCGTCCAGTGCTAACGTTCTTCACCCTCATGCCGAAGCCATCATGCAATGGATTGAGCAGCATTACCAGGAACCTTTTCGTTTGGAGCATATCGCAGATACTCTTCATCTGTCCCCCTATCATCTATCTCATCTATTCAAAAAAGCAACCGGCACCACCATTGTCGCTTATGCTCAAGCTACCCGCATTCGTCATGCCTGTGTGCTGCTCACCCGTTCCTCGCTTACCGTTCCCGAAATCGGTCACCGTGTCGGTATGGCCAGCCCCTCCTACTTTTGCAAAGTATTCCGTACTACCACAGGCTCTACACCACTTCAATATCGGCTAAAGGTGCTGGGGAGGAAGTAATGGATCACAACAACAAGAAAGAAGCGAAAGAATTCACTTCTCCGCTTCTGCTCCTCTTTCACAGTTCTCCAGACTCAACGCACATTGAGCTCCAACCGTTTCAAATAGGGAATTAGGCGTCTCTCTAGATACCTTAAATCATCCTTCTGCTCCGCTGACAAGCGTTCCTCATGAATACTTCCATCCTTGTCCATCACCATAACTTTGTATTTCTTCATTTGTTCATAGACAGACTTGAACTCACGATATTGTTCCTTGGTGAATGTCTTCTCTGCCTGTTCCAACTGTTCCGTCCAAAATTGCTGCTCGTCCATCCGTTTTTTGGAGGACCCTATACTCACAGCTTCCAGCTTCTCGAAAAACGGTTCCAGCTCAGCTACAAGAAGGTTATACCGTTCCTGCTCCACTGTACTCCACTGCTCTGGATGCATATTGCCCTGAGAATCGGCATACTTCACGGCCATTTGCCCCATTTGCTTCAGCAGGTCCATATATTGAACAAATTCTTCTTCGCTGAAATGGGCCTTGGCCGTCTGCAGCTTTGTTTCCAACCTCATGTAATCCTCAGCTGTTCCCCCCATAGCAGCGATATTCTCCTGTGAACCATATATTCCGTCTGCGAGATAGGTGTACCCTGCATAGGCTCCGGTGGGAACAATGAGTACAGCAGCCAATAGCCCAGTGACCAGCCATTTTTTTCGATTTCTTCTGATGTGTGAATCATTTCGAATACCATCCATCATTTTATGTTTAATCCTCGCAGGAACGGACCAGTCTTTGGTCTCTTCCTGATAGGCTTTTCGCAACTGTTCATCGAGTTTCATGCAGATCCTCCACCTTTCCCCGCAATCTTGGATTCATCTTCTCTTTCTGTCTCAACTTCGCCAGCGCCGCATGTATACGCGATTTTACGGTTCCAAGCGGAATCTCCAATATGTCAGCAATCTCCTCTTGCGTATATTCATTCAAATAATGAAGTGTCACCACCTGCTGCAGCTTGTACGGTAAACGGCGCACCTGTTCCAGCAGAGGACGATTGGCCAGTTTGTTGATCAAATCAGTGGAAAAATCATATTCCATACCAACGTCAGATTTTTCGATCCGCTTGCTAAACCGAAACTGCATCAACCTTTTGCGTCGATAACTCTGAACCTGTCGCATCGTCACCCCCATCAACCAGGGACGAAAAGCACGCTCCGCATCATATCGCTCTAATGACCGATACGCCTGAATGTAAATCTCCTGTACCACGTCCTCCGCGTCAGACTCGTCCTTGATGAGAAAACGCACAGTTCGATATATCCCCGTCACTGTTTTCTCATATAATTCTCCATATGCTTCTTCATGCCCCGCCCGTATTAACGTTACAAGTTCTATGTACTCATCTTGTTCACTCATTATCTATCCCCCTCCTCCTTACACTATATATTGGCATGCCAGCATCATATCGTTCGATTTATTTATTGAATGAGTAGGTATAGCTGAATCTGATACAAAAAAGACCTCTGGTGTTTATCATGATATAATATACCTAATTTTGATATAACTGGAGGTTTTGAACCTGAGTTATAAGATCCCCTTTAGTCTTTTGCTATTATCTTATTTCGATCATCGGATTGGTGATCGCCAGAAGCTACTTCGAGGCTTACGCCACGGTATACAGACTTATTGGGATATTGGTTATCTTATCGTCTCTTTTTCTTTCGAAAGCGGAAATAAGGGAGTAACTTAGCAGGGGTGGTCACTACTGTAATGAAACTTTTCAGCAAATTGTACTCAGAATATCTCCTGATTCCACGACCTCTACGTTTGTTGTTTTTATGGGGATGGATTGTTTTGTTTATTGTTGCTGGTACCAAATTCAGATGGTTCTACTTCCTACAATAAGCTGATTTCATAGAAGTCTGATCCCCTGGGACATAAAAAAAGAGCTGAGTCGTCATTATGACGTCTCGGCTCTTCTTTGATGCTCATCCTCTTCCTTACAGATAAAGATATAGGTAATCAACTCGAGCTAGCTTATACGTTCCTTTTTGAGGCAAACTTTATTTGATATTCAGAAATTCATATCACTTGATCACCGCTTCTGAATAGTTCTACCTGTTCAAGTCTTGCCAGTACGTTGGCAAGGCTTTTTTCTCTTGAACATAAGTTGTTTGGCTTTGCTTATGTATTCTTTAGATTTTCTTTAGATTTATGCTCATTAATTCCTTAGTTTTTTTAATTAAGATTGCTATATCAACAAGAGAGGAGGCAAAACAATGATCAGTAATACGATCTTAGAGCTACTTCATCAGTATGGATATCTGATTTTTTATTTTGCCTTCTCATTAGGGCCTTTCGGGATTCCAATTCCAAATGATAAATCACAAATCTCAACATCATAAACACTACGTTAAGGCTGAAATCATTCTGAATAAAAGTGGCAATTGGGCGATGTGCATCGGTTTGTTCATTCCAATCGTGCGATATGTTCTCCCTTTGGTGATGGGACTCAGTGGCGTGCAGTATAGAAAATTTGCTCTTATCTCCTATTCCAGTGCTTTGTTATGGACCATAACGTATTTTACAGCGGGAATTTACTTCGGTGGCCCCATTCTATCTACGCTTCATTTATTACATTTCTAACTGGTTTGGATAACATACCATCACATTATGGAGGAACCCTATGAATTCCAATGAACCTGTTTTATTTTTGAAAAGCTTTCTGCAAAGCCCTAAACATGTCGGCAGTATCATACCCAGTTCCCGGTTTCTCGCCAGCAAAATGGTGAAGCAAGCCTCTTGGCTAGAGGCAAAAGCAGTCGCCGAGCTTGGATCGGGTACAGGTCCGATCACTCGTTATATTCATCAACAAGTACAGGATTCCACCAAAGTCCTATTGTTTGAGATGAACGAAACGATGAGGAATACTCTTAAGACGGCATACCCGGAGTACTCCTGTTATCCAGACGCCGCTCGATTGGTGGAATCCATGAATCAAGAGGGCGTTCAGCAACTGGATTACATTTTTAGCGGATTGCCCTTCTTCAACTTTGAGCCTGAATTAAGAAATACGTTGGTAGACCAGATCTATAAGGCACTCAAACCTGGAGGATTATTCATCGCCTTTCAATATTTACTTCAAATGAAAAAAACATTATCCGAACACTTTATCATCGAAAAAATAGAATTAGTGCCTTTGAATATCCCACCTGCGTTCGTTTATGTCTGTCGCAAAAAGGAAACAATTTAAACATTCCAGACTATCGTTTACACTGATGTTATCCTAATTTTTAAGGAGTGTTGAATCATGAATACCGTTCTCGTTGTTGATGATGAACCCGATATCCGGGATGTCATTCATGTCTATTTACGTAACGAAGGATATCAGGTCATTGAAGCAGCCAATGGGGAAGAAGCGCTACATATTATCAAAACAACTTCGGTCCAGCTCGTCATTCTGGATGTTATGATGCCCGTTATGGACGGAATCAAAGCCTGCTTCAAAATAAGAGAAGTATCAACTACCCCTATCATTATGCTATCCGCTAAGGAAGAGGACATTGATAAAATTACAGGCCTGACTACCGGAGCTGATGATTACATGGTCAAACCATTTAATCCGTTAGAACTACTGGCTCGCGTTAAGGCTCAGCTGCGACGTCAAACACTGATTGGCAAAGCAGAATTTAATTCACTTATTCTGATCAAGGACCTTGTCATTGATACAAGTAAACATTCCGTGAAGCTCAAAGAGAATGACATTTCGCTTACGCCTCTGGAGTTTTCTATTCTGGTGTTGCTTGCCAGCCATCCTGGACAAGTATTTAGCTCCGAGAAGATATACGAAACTGTATGGAAAAAACCTTTCGGGTATTCCGATAATACAGTGATGGTTCATATTCGTAACCTGCGTGAGAAATTGGAAATGAACCCACGGGAACCTCAGTATATTAAAACGGTATGGGGAGTGGGCTATAAAATTGATTAAACGTTTACCACATTTTAAAAAAAAGATACAGATTAACATCCTATATCAAATGTTGATCAGTTTAATGATTTCGTTTGTTGGCTCTGTGGGTGTAAATAATATGTTGATCATAGCTGCCGCAAAAATTAGTGAAAGATTTAATTGGCCTTCGCTTCTCTACATCTTTCCTTATGTTCTAACACCAATCTTCATCGTAATTTTCACGTTAATTTTTTTGTTTTCCACACGAAAAATTGTGAGAGATCTCGTTACATTAGAGCAAAGGACTTCAACTCATATCGGAGGGCAATCTGGACTACCGTGTACCCGTCAATCGACAAGATGAACTTGGACGAGTCGCTTCCAACATCAATCACATGACTGAGCAGTTGCAGCTACAGATGATCAAAGAGCGCGAGTTGGAAAAATCCAAGATGGACATGATTACAGGCATCTCACATGACCTGCGCACACCGCTTACCAGCATAATCGGGTACATCGAGCTTCTTAGAACAGAATCTTTTCAAGACAAAGCAGAGTATGACCGCTTCATACAGAACACCTATAACAAAGCAACGCATTTAAAGAAGCTGCTCGATGATTTATTTGAATACACACGCTTAACCTCAGTAGATACCCAACTGGATATGAAAAAGGTTGACCTACATCAACTCTTGGATCAGTTACTGTTTGAATTTGAACCATTGGCTCAGGAAAATAGTATTCATATTGTTAAAGAGATCGGCGATGCTCAAATCATGGCCATCGTAGATAGTGATAAGATTGCTCGCGCCATCGATAATCTTCTCATGAATGCCCTAAAGTATTCCTTCAAACCGGGTACGATCCACATTCGAATGAGTATGCGTCATGAACACATTGCCATTGAAGTCGAAAATAAAGGTATGCCACTCACAATAGAGCAAAAAGATAAACTGTTTGATCGTTTTTATAAGGTAGATTATTCAAGAAGCAGTGAAGGCATCCAAACGGGGTCTGGTCTGGGTCTTTCGATTGCAAGAAACATTGCAGAGTTACATCAGGGTACCTTGACACTTCAGCATACGCATAACATATTTACGTTCCAGATAAGCCTGCCTTCCAACAACATCCAGTAAACCATCAGCGAATTCAGTCATGGAGGATACAGCAATGAAAACATCCGAACCACTTCTTTTCCTGCAAGGATTTCTGAAGAACCCCAAACGAGTAGGCAGTCTCCTGCCCAGTTCCAAGTTTCTGGCCCATAAAATCGTCCAGTCTGTACGATGGGATAAAATTCGAACCATTGCTGAGCTGGGGCCTGGAACAGGTGCCATCACACGTCTTATGAGAGCTGAATTACCCCAATCTGCTACCGTTTTTTTATTTGAAAGAGACCCAAAAATGAGGAATAATCTAAAGAAAACATATCCTGAATTCATGTACCATTCGAATGCATCCTATCTATTGATAAAGATGCATCAAGAAAATGTGCATCATTTGGATAGTATTATCTGTGGACTGCCATTTTTTAATTTCTCCAGAGAAATGAGACATAACATCCTTTCACAGATCCATACAGCGCTCCGACCTGAAGGCACGTTAGTGTTATACCAGTACTCCCTTCATATGAAGAAACGATTAGCTGAGTTATTCGAGATTGAGAAAATTCAATTTGTGCCCTTCAGCTTCCCTCCTGTTTTTGTGTATGTTTGTCGTAAAAGACCCGATGAAGGACAAACGTGAACGATCGAATTGGGGAAGATCTGATTTATCCTCGCCATTGTAACCCGATATTGATTTATGCATATCATGTTTTCTTACCTTCTCATTTTACAGTTGCTAGCCATTGGAAGGCTTCATTTAAGTCATGGAATTCTTGAGATGGATTGGATATGTCCATTCCTGAGAGCATTCGGTTTGCACTCGATTTAGCTATCGCTTTATGGGGAACAAGCAGTGCTGAATACTTAAGTCCTGCTTCGAGTGATCTCGGATACCACTCTTGTGCAACCCATTCTTGGTCATCTGGCGAAATAACGGCCAAGTGACGGCTATCGTATAACGCCTTATTCGAACGTTTTTGCACCGCTAACTCCAATAATTTATTTAGTGGTGTACGATATTGTTCACCTCGCGCAAAGCTCTTCCATTGCAAAACAACTACCTTATTATCCTCATTCCATGAAACGGTTGCTTGAGGGGAATCATAAAAAATCATATCGGTCATCTCCTTTTTAAATGTTTAATGTCCTGTCTTGTCCTGGGAGGATCTAATCATGCGAGTCATCATCTTACGCGGCAACAACCGCGGCATAAACGCGATGAATCGGTTTCGAGCACCAGGCATAATTAATGTCTTGCCACGCAAAAATCCTCGATACCCTTCTTCGGCCACCTGTCCGGCTTCCATGATCGGGCCCTGCAACATCTTCGAGACACCCATACCCGAACGATCAACAAATCCGGTAGATGTCAGCCCTGGGCACAGTGCTGTCACCGTAACACCAGTTCCGCTTACTTCATTCTCCAAAGCCTCAGTGAACGATAGCACATACGCTTTCGTCGCATAATATACCGACATCATCGGTCCAGGGAAAAAACCTACCAATGAAGCCACATTCATCACTCCGCCTTGCCTACGTTGGATCATATCCGGCAAGAATAGCTTGGTCATGACGGTTAAAGCCTTGATATTCACGTCAATCATATTAACTTCTTGTTCCATATCCGTTTCCATAAACGTCCCGAACAGACCGAAGCCTGCATTGTTGACAAGATAGTCAACAACAATGCCCTTTTCCTTCAGCTCATGATAAATCTCCTGTGGTACCCCAGGTGCCGCTACATCTTTGGCAATAACCATCGCCTGAATGCCATACTTTTTCCGATACTCCTGAGCTAGATCCTGTATTTTACCCTCACTTCGTGCTACCAGCACAATATGATGTCCACCTTTGGCAAACCGATCTGCTAACTCTTTACCGATCCCACCTGATACCCCTGTGATTAGAACTGTCTTTCTCATGTTGTTGCCTGCCTCTCTTTTCTATAAAATGTGTTTCATCTGGAACATCAATATTTGAACGAACGTTCTATAATAGTGAAAAAAATAGACTACCTCCGTATGAGATCCATGGATAGCGTCGCTATACGAAGAAGTTTTTCTTTGGTTATCGAAGTTTTGGCCATCACCCTTAACCCAACGCCTACATTATGCAGATATTCTGCCAATACTTCGGCGTTGTACTCGGTTGTGAATTCATCTTCCTGCTGTCCCCACACAATAATGTCCTTGATTAGTTTCTCCGTATTTGCAAACATCTCTATCGATCGATTGTTCATATCGTCATCACGTGCCGCCAATTCGACCGTTGAATTAACAATGAAGCAGCCTGATGCTGGATGCTCCTCACTATGAATCAAAGAAGAAAATATAAACTGAAGTGCTTCCGTTGCCGTTTGAGAATGCTCTACACCTGTTGCAAGGGCGGAGCTCATCTGGTGATCATATAGATCTACTGTCTTCAGGTACAAGGTATGTTTATCACCAAATGTGTCATACAAGCTTTTACGATGAATTCCCATATGATTGACCAGATCGGTCATAGACGTCTTCTCATAGCCTTGTTCCCAAAAAAGTCTCATCGCTTTATCCAGTACAACAGACTCTTCGAACTCTTTGCTTCTCGCCATTGGCTTCCCTCCTGTTCAGAAAACGAACATTGAATAACATGAGTATGATCTTAAAGAGCCTTTAAAAGGTAACAATGACTTTGCCCTGCGAGTGACCCGTTGATACTTTGATCAATGCCTTTTCAATGTCATCAAACGTATACGTAGAATCGATCGAAGGTTTAATGTCTTCTTTTTCTACAAGAGCTGTGATTTCTTGCAACTGAATCCCACTGGAATGCACAAATAAAAAACGGTATTCAGCTTGAGTCTTCCGTGCCATGGAATCCAGGCGTGCACCTACGAGACCAAACAATGCTCTTTTCCACAACGGGAATTGACTGTCCACTGCAAAACGATAATTGGGTCCTGCCTTCAAAGAGACTAATTTCCCCTGTGGTTTCAAAATACTCAGTTCAGCTTTGATCTCATCCGCACCCAAGGTGTCGATCACATAATCGATATCGGACAGAATGTCAGCATACTGCTCAGTCTTATAATCAATGAATTGATCTGCTCCAATGGATAAACTACGTGCTCTGCCCCTCTCACTGCCACTTGTGATAACCGTTAATCCCATGGACTTGGCAATCGGGATAGCCATTGCACCGAATCCACCCGTTCCACCAGGAATAAACAGCTTTTTATTCGGCTCAGCTTGGAGTACATCATACAATGCTTGATACGCGGTCAAGGCAGTAAGAGGTACCGCCGCAGCTTCGATAAAAGATAGATTTTCAGGCATAATGGATAAGGCATCCTCATGTACAGCTGCATATTCAGCAAAAGCACCAATTTTATTCAGAGGCAACCTGGTATAAATCTTATCACCTACTTTAAAATTCAAAACAGCATCACCAACGGCTTCAATGACACCCGATAATTCATTCCCTAAAGTTAAAGGTAACGTATAGTCGGCAATCATCCGAACACTGCCATTCATATTCAAGATATCCAGCGGATTTACACCCGCAGCTTTCACTTTGACAAGGACCTCACGGCTATGAATCTGAGGTATCTCAATATTATTGATTTCCACTTGGATTTTTTTAGAGTATTTCTGTATTTGCGCTGCTCTCATCATTTTTCCTCTTCCTTTACTTATAGACTATAAAAGTTGAACTAAAGATTATTTACACTGACACTACGATGACAGAACAACCTTCCAATCGCTGTTATTCCCAGATTTTTCGATCCCCTTTCTAAAGGGAAAATCCGGTGATAAAGGCGAACACTTCGCTTTTCCAGGTTCTTTCTGTCCTCTCCGTTAATGTGTAAATGAGTAGTTCAACTTATGTTAGGAACATGGCGCGCAGTATTCAGTTGTACGCCATGCTCCATACTTGTGCTAGTGTAGCCCCTCTTGCGACTTTAATTCTTCCAACGTAGGATAATCCGTGTAGCCCTTACTTCCCAATCCAAAGAATGTTGTCGGATCTGCTTCGTTCAGTGGCGCACCTTGTTGAAGTCGTTCCACCAAATCTGGATTAGCTAAGGACCATACACCAACCGGTACCAGATCAGCGAGACCACCATCTATATCTACACTAAGATCATCCAACGTTCTTCCAGCCCGATTGACCAACAATGGATTTCGCCAGATCGAACGAATGTCTTGAAGTAGGTTCTCATCTCCAAGATGCATAACATGAAGGTAAGCCAAATCCAATTGAGCCAATTCTTTTACAAGATAGCGGTAGAGTTCAGGACCTTGTTCGCCATCTTGAATTCCACCCAGCGGTGTCCCTGGTGAGATACGGAAGCCTGTTCGTTCTGCGCCTATTTCCTCCACGATGGCTTTGGTTACTTCCATCGCAAAGCGAGCACGATTTTCTATAGATCCGCCATACTCATCTGTGCGTGTATTCGAATTTTCTCCTAAAAATTGATTGATCAAATAGCCATTGGCTCCATGAATTTCAACGCCATCTGCCCCTGCTTCGATCGCTGCGGCTGCTGCCTTTCGGAAATCAGCGATGGTCGTTTGAATATCCTCCTGACTCAATTCCCGGGGAACGGGGATATCCTGCATCCCTGTAGCCGTAAACATTTCTACACCCGGTGCAATTGCTGACGGAGCAACCGGTTGACGATGATGCGGGGTATTGTCCGGATGGGACATGCGACCAGCATGCATTAATTGGATATATACATATCCGCCAGCTTCATGCACCGCATCGGTTACCTTTTTCCATCCTTCAATATGCTTATCGGTGTAAATGCCAGGTGACCACAAGTAACCCTGTCCATCATCTGAAGGCTGTGTTCCTTCTGTAATCAGAAGTCCCATCGTTGCACGCTGAGCATAATAAAGTGCCGCTAACTCTCCAGGTGTACCATCTTCTTGTGCTCTACTGCGTGTCATAGGTGCCATCGCTAGTCGATGAGACAATTCCATGTTACCAATCTTCGTTTTACTCCATATCTTTTCCATTTGGATGTACTCCTCTTCTTATTTGAGATTTTGTAGATGTATCCTCTAGATTCTGCTGTATTAATTCAATTCTGAAATGACCGGGTAGATTGCGCCTGTCAGCTGAAAATCATAGTTCTGGTCTACAATGCCTACAACCACTTCGTGGTGATCATACAGATCGATCATGAAGCCTGCCATTTCTTTAGCTGTGTGATATTTGGACATATTCGCTTTGTAATCAAATCCTTCAGCATCAATTGATTTTTGTACAAACTCTGTTTCCGTGATCGCTGGTGCAAGCACCTTCGCTTTTAGTTTTGCACCCTTCAGTTCCAGTTCTTTGGCAAGACCTTCTGTAAAGGCGCTAACGTAGTATTTCGATGCAGAATAAGCAACACTACCTACAGCAATGGCATATCCGAGTGCGGAGGAGACGTTAATCAACTGAGTACCTTCGACATTTGCATAATCTCGCACATACAATGTAGAGAGAATGGTCAAAGATTCGATGTTAACACGCAGCATGATCTCCACTTTATCCAAATTCTGTTCAGCAATGAACGAGCCTTCTCCAAGCCCGGCATTATTAATCCAAGTCTCAATTTCATATTCCTTCAAATCGTTATACAGTTCGTAAGCCTCTGCGGTAACAGACAGGTCGCTTGTGTGAACGACAACATTCACTTTAGAATCGATACTCTGAATAGTCGATTTAAGCTCTTCAAGCTTATCCAATCTTCTAGCTACCAAAATCAAGTTTTTGCCCCGTGCTGCAAATGCCAATGCTGTTTCATATCCAATTCCTGAACTTGCTCCTGTAATTACGGTGTATTTCATCATATTCTCTCCCTCATATTCTTTAGATTAGTGTAATTTCAGTTTTGAGAACGATCGTTCTTTATTGTGCAAAAAAAGCAGTTAGAACTAACTTGCTGTTAGCATATCATTTCTAGAACGAACAGTAAAGAATTATTTTATATGTAGAACATATGCTTGGAACATACTTAAATGAGAATAGCTATATAAACCATTTATATCATAAATTAAGAATTCCTATATCGTTTCAATCCTTCAAATTAAGCAGAACTAATTTTTCTTTCATTGAATAATCTACTGTCAGGCCAATGGCCACAAGTATAACCATCAACCTTTCCTAGTTACGCTAATCTGAATTCGACATCATCCATGCCAGAAATTCTCCAAACGAATCGGATACCTTTTCAACCTCTTCAAATTCAGGCTCACATCCACGTACAATAGCCCCATTGTCGGTTGTTAAGTCAATGGCATAGAAGGAATATCCATCCTTCACAGACATTACGATCGGCAAGTGATGATCCCACCAGGACGTTATCTCTGACTGCCAAATAGAATCACCCTCTGCTGCCTCCAAACTAAGCATTTCAAATTCATTCCATTGGAATGCGGTCTCCGTGCTATTGTTAAACTCAGCCTCACAAATAAACCAGGTTTGCTCATCCGGTGCAACGCATTTTTCAACTACATTTAGAAATTCTAAATATTCATCTGGAAGTCCTTTATATCTTGAAGTAATGCTGCTGTTTAAATGTGACTGCGAACCGGATTTACTCATTATGTCCCAGCCCTTTTCCCCGGCCCAAGTCATAAATTCCCTAAAGAGAGTGTTTTCTTTTCCATTATTCATTTCCAATTTATACACCTGCCCATCTGCTTTAGAAATAGAAACTATATCACCTATTCGGGATTTGAATGGAAAATCCCTGCTGTGGTACTTAAAAGACAAAGACAAAAAGACTGGAAAAATGGTTGGGAAAAGCGGCAACCAGCTTCCAGCCTTTGGTGGTTGGGGAAAAGTTAATTTTAGTTAGGGACAGTTAATTTTAAATTGGACAGGAATTATTAGTTAGTTAAACATCCGCTGTCTCATCGCCTCAAACAACAGAATCGTCGCCGCCATTGCCGCATTAAGTGACTCAGCCTGTCCCTGCATCGGGATCGTAATCGCATCATCCACCAAACGTGCCGTGGAATCCGAGATACCCTTGCCTTCGTTACCAATGACGAGCCATACCGACTGCGTAAAATCATAACTATAACATGAATGCTCTGCCTGCAAAGAAGTACTGACCAGCTTCACGCCCGCAGCCTTCGCTTCGGGAAGCAAGGATTCCAACTGGCCCTCCACAATGGGCAAATGAAACAATGACCCCATCGTCGAACGAATCGTCTTCGGGTTATACACATCAGCACAGCCCGCGCCAAGTACAACCCCCGCTGCTCCAGCTGCATCCGCACTACGGATGATTGTCCCTACATTACCTGGGTCCTGCACCCCATCCAGCACAACCACAAGTCCACGAACTCCTGTGATCAGGCTTTCCAGTGGCTCACTGCCTTTACGTACAATCGCGAATACAGGCTGCGGTGTCATTGTATCCGTACATTTGGCGATAACCGCAGGAGTTACACTAACCCACTCCACACGCTGTAGCGGATTCTCAAGCCCGGCGAGTTCGCTAGGTACGCCCTGCTCTCCGTCGTACACAATGCACTCCAGATCTGCTCCGGCACGCAGTGCTTCCTGTACCAGATGAATGCCCTCAATGATATATTTATGTTGACGGGTACGATGCTTTTTCTCCAGCAGCTGTGCCCATTCTTTTACACGTGTATTTTGCGGTGATACAATATCCATCTTTCCATCCTTCCCATCTGCATCCATCACTTCGGATACGCAAGCTCCATTTTCGTCAAATGATCCTTGTGACCCACAATGATTAGCACATCTCCAGCCTCGATCCGGTCCTCAGCGTACGGCGAAATGTTCATCGAATTCCCACTGCGGATCGCCATCACGTTACACCCAAAACGTGCCCGGATGTTTAATTCCATCAGATTCTTGCCGATCATCTGCTCGGAAGCTCTCATCTCCAGAATGCTGTAATCCTCAGACAATTCGATATAATCCAGTATATTAGGCGAGGTCAGATGATGGGCTACGCGCAGTCCCATATCCCGCTCAGGATAGATGACTTTATCCGCCCCAATCTTCTGCAATACCTTACCATGAAGCTCATTTTGGGCTTTTACGATCAGAACGGGTACACCCATATCTTTCAATATCAGGGTTGTCAGAATGCTCGCCTGAATATCTTCACCAATCGCCACAACGACAACGTCGAAATTCCGTATGCCCAGCGCACGCAGCGCTTCTTCATCTGTTGAATCTGCCGATACCGCATGGGTCACCACATTGGACATTTCCTGAGTCCGCTGCTCGTCCGCATCAATTGCCAGCACGTCAAATCCCATGCCACTCAGTGCATTGGCAACACTTGATCCGAACCGTCCCATGCCAATTACGGCATACTGTTTCTTGGCCATTAGGGTCTTAACCTCCCGCTGCTCTTCAGCATGACGCATCATTACAGATATCCATGCTAACGTAAATAATCCTTCGTAGTATACCACAAAGCCTGATAAACTTGAATGCGCTCGCGCTTCCCAGGGAACAGTATTAGAGCAGCCGAATATACGAGGAGGGAATTGCGATGCCCATTACATTAAGCCTGCGTGAAGCGATTGTTCATAAAGTTCATGACAAGAGTGATGATCAGCTCCGGGAGATGATTGAAGGTTCAGTAGATGGACCAGAAGCTGCATTACCTGGACTTGGCGCCATTTTTGAGATGATCTGGAAGAACACAGAACCTGCCAAGCAGGAAGAACTCATTCAAATCGCGCAGGAGCATCTGCACACCATTCCCGTTCAACCGCTTCGTTAATCGAAGCATTGGAGGGTAAGGTAACCATCATTACGTTTGTTCTGTCTGCAAAAGAAAGCTTTCCCTTATTCGGCTGGATCATACCCGCCTCCAGGTAAGGTGTATAGCAATAGATCCCTCCGCCGATTGGCGGAGGGATCTTATTTTTAACAAGCTCTGTCTCATCACATGAACTTGTCACGTTTAACTAACCTTTTAACAATCCCACGAAATACTTTTGTCTTTACTTAAGGCGCAGTCTCCAGGAATTGAGCTGTAGGATTTTTATCCATAGCCGTTCTCATTGCGTACTCATTTTCGAAGAGCACCACATAATTCCCTTTTTTATCTTTTACAAGTGCAGAGTTGATCCGGAATTTGCTTGGGTCCAGATTCTCGTCCACGATCCAGCGAGCGAACTGATAAGGCATACGCTGCAATTGCACATCTACCCCATACTCGCCTTTCATCCGATATTCAAATACCTCGAACTGAAGTTGACCAATTACGCCGAGGATTGTCTCGTCGAAACTTGCCGTCTGGAATACCTGAATGGTTCCTTCCTCCGTCAACTGATCAATTCCCTTTTGGTACTGTTTATGTTTCAATGCATTTTTTACAGTAACTTTGGCGAAAATCTCTGGTGAGAACGTTGGCAACTCCTCAAAGACAATCTCGCTGCCTTGGCTCAGTGAATCACCAATCCGGAAGATACCCGGATCGAACAAACCGATAATATCGCCAGCATACGCTTCTTCCACAATGTCCCGGTCTTGTGCCAGGAATTGCTGTGGCTGTGACAGCTTGATCTCTTTGCCCACACGAGTATGCTTCACACTCATTCCACGTTGGAACTTGCCTGATACAATTCGCAGGAACGCAATACGATCCCGGTGTGCCGGGTTCATGTTTGCCTGAATCTTGAACACATAACCGCTGAATTTCTCATTCGTTGGCTGAATCTCTCCTGCCGTACTGCGACGTGGCTCAGGCTTCGGTGCCAGTTCCAGGAAATTCTCCAGGAAGGTCTGTACGCCGAAATTGTTGATCGCACTACCGAAGAAAATAGGGGTCAATTCGCCGCGTTGAACTTTCTCCATGTCGAATTGGTCGCCCGCAATATCCAGCAACTCCAGATCCTGACACAATTGATCATGCAGGTATTCTCCTGCCATCTCACGGATAATCGGATCTTTGTAGCCGTCTACCTTTTGTACTTTAATCGTTGAGTGATCGTCCCCTTGGAACAATTCCACCTGATTTTTCATCCGGTCATAAACACCGCACAGCTCGCGACCTGTACCAATAGGCCAGTTCATCGGAACCGAACGAATACCCAGTACATTTTCAAGTTCTTCCATCAGGTCAAACGGGCTTTTACCCTCACGGTCGAGTTTGTTGATAAACGTAAAGATTGGAATGCCACGCTTCGCACACACCTGGAACAACTTGATCGTTTGTGCCTCGACACCTTTTGCCACGTCAATCAACATCACCGCGCTATCGGCAGCCGTCAGTGTACGATACGTATCTTCACTAAAGTCCTGGTGACCCGGTGTATCCAGAATGTTGACGCGATGATCCAGATAATCAAATTGCATTACGGAAGAGGTAACTGAGATCCCCCGTTGTTTCTCAATTTCCATCCAGTCACTTGTTGCGTGTTTGCTGGCTTTGCGAGCTTTTACCGTTCCCGCAAGGCGAATCGCGCCCCCGAACAGCAACAGTTTCTCGGTCAATGTAGTTTTACCCGCATCCGGGTGAGAGATAATGGCAAACGTCCGGCGTTTGTCCACTTCCTGTTGAAGAATTTCATTTGCAGCTTTGCTCATAGGTTTAATCCCTTTCGTCCGTTCATTCACGTTAATCCGGCATGGCCGGTCCATCATTCAATCTTTATGCAATCCGGCGAGGCCGGTTGATTGTACACGAGTTTTTACGTACTAGGTATTTACACACTAGATTAATTTTACACATTTACAATGGAGTTCATCCTCCTCAAATCTGTGCTTTCATGTATACCGTGAACTGCTTCTTAACCCAACTCTCCTATTGTACCATAATCTGTACCGAAAATAACCGATTACTACCGCAGATTCTTCTCTTTTCACTTGCAAAAAAAAGCACCCTTCAGCCATTTCCATGGCATCCAGGCACTCCTCATTCATTTTTATTTATCGGGTTTAGAAAATCAATGCATCCAGCGCGTATTGTCCGCCACCTGTCAATGCCAGCGCTACACCAATCACCAGAATAGCCAAATTATATTCGAATCCGTTCTGTGTGGACCAGTAACCGTTCGCACCATGGACTTTCACAATCGCAATAACCATCGTCAATGCAATCAGAATGCCACCTACCGGTGTGAGCAGACCCAGAGCCAGCAACAGTCCACCACCGAACTCAGCGAGTCCAGCCAGTAACGCCACCAATGCACCCGGCTTCATGCCCATCGACTCAAACCAGCCGCCTGTACCCTTGATCCCGTAACCTCCGAACCAACCAAACAGCTTCTGAGCCCCATGCGCCATGAACGACAATCCAATCACCAAACGAATCAACAACAATCCTACATCCAACATCATTTTCTTTTTCCTCCATTCGATATATACAAAATAGTATTCTTAGATTAAAGATATTATGCACATTTTTTCTTCATGATTCTCTGTGACGCAAACCCCTTCAACTGGTTTACATTTTATCTCATGAATGATAACTTATCCGAAACGTTTGCCCGAATGAAGTTTGTCATTTGCGTAACTCTTTAACTCATGTGTTGAGTATAAGTTACATACTTACTTTTTGTCAACAACTTAATTTAAATTACTTATTTCCTTATGATGGATACCTCCCTTTTCCCCCACTAAAAAGCCTGGGGACAACGCAAAATTTGCGATGTCCCCAGGCTCATTCATGTTGTGTATGTTGTTAACGCCCTTACCCTAACCATTCACTTGCCAGATCACGCTGTCCTCGTCCTGACCATTCACCGGCCACCAGTGGAATCCGTCCTGCTCCAGCAGCTTATCTGTCGCTTCTGGCCCCCATGTTCCAGCAGGGTACGTATGAAGCTCTCCCTGATTCTGTCCCCAGGCTGCTGCAATCCGATCCACAAAGGACCAGGCTGTTGCCACTTCATCCCAACGGGTGAAGTACGTAGAATCCCCCTCTGCAGCATCGTGCAGCAGACGTTCATATGCTTCAGGCGAGTTAATTCCAATCATGCAGCTCTGACAGAAATCCATTGCGAGCGGCTGAATCTCGGAATCTGAGCCTGGTTTCTTGGCATTGATTTTGATATATATGCCTTCCATCGGATTCACCCGAATAACTAGCAGGTTCGGTTCCAATTTATACTTTTTCCCAAGGTACACGTTGTTTGGCATCGACTTGAACTCAACTACGATCTCGGTCGTTTTTACCGGAAGACGCTTGCCTGTCCGAATGTAGAATGGCACACCCGCCCAGCGGAAATTATCCACGAATACACGTGCTGCAAAATACGTCTCCGTATTCGACTGCGGATCAACCTTGTCTTCTTGGCGATACCCCGGAAGCTGCTTGCCACGGTACTCCCCTTCGGCATACTGCCCCCGCACAACGTTGTTGCTCACTTCCTCATCCGAAGTAAAGGCTCGCAATGAGCGCAAAACCTTCACCTTCTCATCCCGAATGTCCTCCGGGAATAGGCGACTTGGCGGTTCCATCGCAATCATCGTCAGCATCTGAAGCATATGGTTTTGCCCCATATCACGGAGTGCTCCGGAGTGATCATAATAACCACCACGTTCTTCCACGCCTACCGTCTCACCCAGCGTAATCTGAACGTTGGCAATATGTTTGTTGTTCCAGAGCGGTTCAAAAAAAGCATTCCCGAAGCGGATCACTTCGATATTTTGCACCATCTCCTTGCCCAGATAATGATCAATCCGATAGATTTCCTCTTCACGGAATACCTCACGAATCTGCTCATTCAGATGTTCAGCGGATTGCAGATCATAACCAAATGGTTTTTCGATCACCAAACGGTTCCACCCCTGACTGTCCAGCATACCGCCGTCCCGCAAACTGTACGAGACACTGCCAAACAGCTCAGGTGCCAGTGCCAGATAGAACAGCCGGTTCCCCGGCGTGTTAAACTTTGATTCCAGATGCTCCGTCTGCGCACGCAGCTCTTTGAACCCTTCCACATTATTGATATCCAGTGCTTTGTATTCAAAATGCTCGACAAAAGCGTTCCACTCATCAGGTTCCCCCGCTGGATAACGGCAGAATTCCTTAATGGATTCATAGATGTCTTCCCGGAATTCTTCTGGGGACCTCGGACGACGTGCTACGCCAATAACCACAAAGTCTTCTGCAAGCTTGCCTTCGCGGTAAAGACTGTAGATAGCCGGAAACAGCTTCCGGCGGGCCAAATCACCCGTTGCTCCAAAAATGAAAAATACTGCGCCTGGTGTCTGTACTTCATCTTGCAATTGTTTTTCAACCATGGGCTCCTCTTTCTTCCGGGAAGATAACCTTCACGCTCTCCCCGAGCTATGTAATGGTGTTATATATGCACGACATACAACTGTCAATTACCAGCAAGTTCCTTCTTGGATGTGATGCCATTTTAGCATATCAACTGAATGGATGCACTATTTCAAACTCATTTTTCTGATAAAGATTCTCAATATTGGGTCCCAATTCATGAAAAATTCATCCCTTAATATTCAATCGTAATCACCGGAAACCCCACTGTAATTCGATTATCGACCTCTTCCCCAACTTGGTGAACTGCGAGTTGCATATTCAACATATGCGAGCCACTCTTGATCGACAATGGCAGCTCAGCCGCCTTATAAGAGACACTTGCAGTGCCTGCATCTGTATAACGTTCGACGGAGGTGATATCCACCTTTGTGGACAGCTGTTCTTCGATCAGTTCCAATTGCTGACTCGCATCATGTTCAGTAGCAGTACCTGCTGTACCTTGCACAGACATATTCCAGGTTGCCTTCATGCCTGAATCTACAAGCAGTTGGCCGATCTGTTCATGTACTGTCATTAATGCCTTCCGATCCGTGTGGGCATCCCCTGAAAGTTGTACGATGGCGTAGTAGCCGTTATCTCCTGTCTCGACGACATTAACCAACATCCCTGCTGCTCCAGTAGCCTCATTGACAACCATCTCACTGCGATACACATCATGGCCCGTCTGGCGTACCCGCACAGGTGGTTCAAGCCCCAAGTGACTTGCCAGTAACACGGCCTGCGCTTGTGCATCTCCCTTGCCTTCTCCTTGCCATTTAATAACCAGACGATCAACATTATCAATCATGCTGTCAGCAGTATCGATTAACTGTTCCAGTTGGGCTGCTTTGGGTTCGTTTTTCTCTGCGTATACCTGTGTCACACCGATAAGAATAATGATTGCTATTGCCAATATACCTGCTGTTATCCAACGATTTAACATTCGAATCCCCCGCTCTTTCTTGCATTCTATGAATCTATCAACAGCATGCCCCTTTCCCACATTAGCTATACTTCTTCTGAACACAGCAAAAAAGCCCCACCCGCCACTTGTATGGCAGATCAGAGCTTTCCATTCATCCTTTTCTAGATAAATTGAACTAATCAATATCTACACTCGCACTCCGCTGACAGAACAACCTTCCGATCGCTGTTATCCCCAGATTTTTTTAATTCCCTTTTTCAAGGTGAAAATCTGGGGATAAAGGCGAAGTTTATGCTTCCGAAGTAGCTTTCTTTCAGAAAGCTTTTAGCTTCGCTTCTTCAGGTTCTTTCTGTCCTCTCCGTTTTGTGTAAATCTTTAGTTCAATTCATATAATCATCTCTTATCTATAACTTCCGCACATTAATGCACGGTTCTTTGGCATAATGATGTTATTGCATATAGTTCTTGTTATTACTCCGCAAGTCCATTTTTATAAGCATAGATCGCGGCCTGTGTACGGTCGTCTACGCCCAATTTTGCCAGTAGGTTGGTAACATGGAATTTTACCGTCTTAATACCAATGATCAGATCATCAGCGATGTCCTGATTCGATTTACCTTTGGCGAGCAACCGGAGCACATCCATTTCACGGTCTGTCAACTCATCATGCAAAGGAGCTGCTGCCTGTGGCTGCCGGAACCGATTCATCATTTTCGAAGCCACCTGTGACTCCAGAACGGATTGTCCGCGAGCGGCTGCGCGAATCGCATCTGCCACTTCATTGGCTCTTGATGTTTTCAACAGATAACTGAATGCGCCTGCTTCAATGACAGGATACATTTTTTCATCATCCAGGTAACTGGTCAATACAATGACTTTGCACTCCGGATACATTTTAAGTACCTGACGAGTAGCCTCAATGCCATCCATGCCTTCCATAACCAGGTCCATCAGAACAACATCAGGCTTATATTCCTGTGCGAGCCGAATGCCTTCCTCTCCACTACCTGCTTCACCAACAACTTCAATTCCATCTTCGGTATCCAGTACCGCTGCAAGACCAATACGTACCATCTCATGATCATCCACGAGCAATACTTTGATCGACGTTTCCGTCTCCGTTTCGACTTCCGGTTCCATTGACATGTTCTTCCTCGCTTTCATCGTTCATCAAAGGTATCGTAATCTCAATCCGCGTTCCCTTACCAGGCGCTGTTACAAAATGTATGGCTCCACCAATCTCCGTAACACGTTCACGCATGTTAGCCAGACCGTAGGAAGCCTGTTTATTCTCATCCAGATCGAAGCCTTGCCCATCATCACGAATCAATACCCGAATCGCATCAGTACGGCGCTGGATCCGTATCTCCATTTTTTCCGCTTTTGCATGCCGTAACGTATTAGACATAGCCTCCTGAACGATCCGGAACAGATGATTCTCGATGCCTTTGATCAGATCAATGTCTTCGTCCATTTCGAGCACAATGTCCATGGGTACTTTTGTTTTCAGTTCCATCACCAGATCACGCAGACCTTGTTCGAGATGTTTACCCTCCAGATAGACTGGCCGCAGATGTAACAGTAACGCACGCATCTCGGACTGGGCTACCGAAGCCATCTCCTCAATCAAAGCCACCTGCCGCTGAGCACGTTCAAAATCTTTTTCCATCTTCCGTCCAACGGCTGTTGCTGTCATGGATATCGCGAACAATTGCTGCGATACCGCATCATGCAGTTCCCGTGCCAAACGCTGCCGCTCTTCCACAATAGCCGTAATTCTGGATTGTTCAGCAAGCTGTGCATTATGAGTAGACAATCGCTGGAGCGAAGATACCTGATCTTCCCACTTTTTGCCGATTCGTCCGAGTTGCTCACTTAAACGGCCCACATCATCATCGCCTAGATCAGGTACAGTGCGTGATAGAGAGCCCTTCTCCCACAGTAGAAGTGTTTCTCGAAGCAGCTCGAGCCGACGTTTAACCCGGTAACTCTGATAGAACCCAAAGACCGCACCAATCCCAATCAGAAGCAGCAATAAGGCCAGACCCGATTGAATCAGATGCCGCCAGCCTGTAAACGGAGCAAGATAACCATATGTATACAATACATACAAAATAACAGCAAGCACAATGAAAACCAGGAGGATCCCTTCACCCATACTTCGGGTTACCATGTCGGTATGTCGTTTTGTCTTCATCGGGGTCTCCTCCTTCTCTTCATCTATTTTACTACGGATTACTGATGTTTAGGTCGCCAACAATATAAGAAATGACAAATTTTGCTTTATGTTCACTGGATTCATATCCAGGCGTTCTCCATACTAATTTGTTCATCATGCCGCTATCTTGTTCTCCAAGAAGATTAATCCGGCCGAAAAGAACCGATGCTTCAATCTCCACACCATAATCTTCTGGTAGTGTGAGGCGAACATTACCCATAACTCCTTGCAGCAGCACAATTGTTTGTTTCTCCTCCGGAATCGAAAGAGATAGATCTGCGTTAACCTCACCTATGGCATGCCACAGACTCATACTACGTAACGTCCAGGATGATTGATCCCAGTAGTAACGAGCCATGAAATTCTGTTTCTTCATAACGCCTTCGTCTAGATGAATCTTTTTGTTTTTCGAATAAAAGTAAGCTAAAGAAGCAAGTACAATCAAAAATACAATCATTAAATTATCCAGCAATAACAGTGCCGCACCAATGCCGAGATACCGATGACCTTTGCGGGTATCGCCATTGCGGACTTGAAGCATTCCAACCGTTAACAGAATCAGTGCGGCAGCGGTCAGGAAGTTAATATTGTCATTCAATAACATCATTGTGCCAATAATCATAATGACAACTGCAAGCCATTTACTCTTTTGATTCATCCCAGCCGCACCTCCTCTGTAAGTTAATCTCTCTTTATTCAACGGAAAAGCCATACCAGGCAATGAAGTCCTGTATGGCTTAACTTTTGTTCTACCAACCGTACATTATACACGATTTATAGAATATCATATTGTCCACTAAGCGAACAGTTATTCTTTTGAAGTTCCGTCCGCTTCATTCTTGGAACCATTGCCCATTTTATTTTTGAGGGCTTGTAATTGCTGATCCACTTTGAACTGTTTTTCCACATCTACAGGATTCGTGTACGTGGATGATGTGTTGCGATAAGGTGCACGAGCTACGTCAGCTTCAGCTTCCAGCTGCATGATTTTCTCTTCCATGCGGTGGAATCCAAGTGATGCGCCGCCACTTTCGATCGAATGCAAGCTGTTGATGGAAGACATTTGTTTTTTGGCTTTTGCCATTTGTGCACGGGATACAAGTTCATTACGTTTGTTACGCATTTTGTAGAACTCATCTTTCATATCATGCAACTGTTGCAACAGATCTTTTGCTTGTGCTTCGGATTGTGCATGCAGTTCGCTGTACTCCGTAATTTTTTGATCAAAGTAGATTTTCTCTTCCAACAATTTGCGTGCCACTTCTTCCTGACCGTTAGACAGAGCAGCTTCTGCTTGGGACTCACGTTGTACCGAAGTACGCTCCGCTTCATCCAAACGTTGTTTCATGCGACGCTCATTTGCCATTTGTTTGGCAACAGTTACCTCTGCCTCATGAATCTCAGCCTCCATATCACGCAAGTACTGGTTCAACATTACAATCGGGTCCTCAACTTTATCCAACATATCATTTACCGATGCTTTCGTCATATCCTTAATCCGTTTAAATACTCCCATTTTACTTTTCTCCCTTCTCGTAACGAGATAATTTTTGGCGAAGCTCTTCAACTTCTTTTTTCAGTGCTTTTTTCTCGATATCTTTCATCATGGAATCAAGTTCACTTTCTTGCGGTGCTCCTGCTCCGTAGGCGTTGTTATCATAAGAACGGGGACCAGATTGGGGTCTGCCGTTGAATCCAGGGCCGGGACCGAAGTTACCAGGACCTTGTTGGTTGTGATTATTTTGAAAAGGACCTCTTGGTGGCTGGTGATCATAGTTGTTGTATCCTCTGCCAGGACCAGGGCCTGGGCCCGGACCGTAGCCATATGGATCATAAGGCGGATACGGTTCTTTTGGTACCACCAGTGCTGCAATAAAGTATATTAACAACGACGTGCCGCCAGTTACGAAGATACTGATAACAAAGATGATACGCAGCAGGGTGGAATCCATTCCGATGGTTTCGGATATTCCGCCGCACAAGCCGGTTAACATCCGGTCACGCGTTGAGCGGTATAATTTGCTCATGTGCTTGCTCCTTTCGTTTACTTATATCCTCTTACGTTGGAATCATAAGCATATGGATCAACGTGATTGGATTCCTTTGGTACGACCAATGCAGCGATGAAGTAGATCAACAATGATGTACCACCCGTAGCGAAAATACTGATGAAGAAGATGATACGTAGCAGCGTGGTACTCAATCCGAGATTTTCAGAAATGCCGCCGATCAAACCTGTTAACATTCGATTACGCGCCGAGCGGTATAATTTACTCATGTGACTACTCCTTTCTGTCATTGTTCAATTTCTGTCTTAAGCGCTCCAGTTCCTTATCCAGCGTAGAGGATGACATGCTGCCAGTCACTCCTGAACCGTCTTGGCTCATCCGCCGGATATCGCGGAGACTTTGTGCTTCATATTCGAGATCAGAGACTTGATCATCCAGTCGGTTAAACATACGGGGTACATTCTGACCGTTGTGGTTGCCTCTCTGGTTCATACGTTGTTGTAACTGAATCGTCTGCATACGAGCGTAGTAATATTGGCGTTTGCTGTATACATTCTGATATTCAACCTTCAGCTGGTCGATCTGTTCATCCAGCTCCTGTAATGCCGCATAACTTTGTGCATACAATTCATTGTACTGTTCCATTTTTTCCTCGTGGAGGATTTTCTCCTGCAAGGCCAGCTTAGCGAGATGTTCTTCCCCTGCTTTCAGAGCCATGGAAGCCTGCTCTTCCCGTTTGTTCACCATACCTGCTGCCTGATCGGCTTGTTGTTTCATTTGTCTGGTATGGCTTGCATATTGATGACGAAGTTTCTCGGCTTCACCGATGTCTTGGCGGGTCGAGACCAGGAACTGATCAATCAGTTTGACTGGATCCTGACTTTGCTCCAAATGTTCGTTCAGATTGGCTACGGTAATATCCCGCATTCGACGAAATACACTCATTATGTTCTGTCCCTCCTTTTCATAATCGTGAAAGCTTAGTACCGACCACGACGACTGCGGTTATTGCTTAGCATTGAGATACCAAAGATGATTAACCCGATCGCGATGATCGGTCCGATCAACCATGCCAGTTTACCCATCAGTGAGATGATACCGATGATGAGAACAATCCAGCCAAGCATCACATTCCCACGTTTAACTCCGTAATATCCCAGTGCAATCATCAGGACCGGAATCAGATAACCCATTAAGTGTCCAAGAAGTGGAGTTAACTTTCCGAAGAGGAGTAGTGCTCCCAGCGCAATCAATACAATCGCCCAGCCATTTCCCTTATTCAATCTCATAATTATTGTTCACCGCCCTTCCATTCGTTCGTTTTAATGTGTTGAGTCATTTGTTCGTTTGTTTCTTGTTTTTTGCTTCTGTGTTTCTTGTTTAACCTTATGTCCTTATTCTAGGGGATTCCGCGACTTTTCAAAACAGACCGTGGACGGTTTTTCATCCTAGACTCAGGTCGGGGATCTAGTTGGACCTTTGACTGTCCCTATATAAGACCAACGTTCCACCTAAGCTGAATAGCACTCCAGATCCCTTCTATTCCCCGTATTCAGGCTCTACTTCACCCGATATCACCGGGTAGCAAGAATGATGTCCATGTCTCTATTTACGTTTCCCCTTCACTTTCGTTTCCCCTTATTCCGTATTCGACAATCCATCGAAGTTGTATCCCAGGTTTTCATTACAAAAGGAGTACATATCAATAATCCAGTGCCAATCTCTTTTGCTCAAATAAAATTACTTTTTTATCCAAATAAACAAAATTTAGATTGTTCTATATGTAAGCGTTTACTAAAATAGAAAGTGTTACTATTTCTAATGTCAGGGGTGGAACTGAAACTGTGCGACCAATCAGCTATCTCCATAAAATGATCATCTTCGGAATCCTGTTAAGCACCCTGCCGATTTTGTTAACGGGAATTGCCGCATTTATCTATTCATCAAACCAAACTGAGCTGCATCGTACACAGGCCAATAGACAGTTGCTGGAACAAATGCAATCCAACGTAGAGCACAAACTCGCCACAGTCAGTTATATGCTTGATCAGGCCGTTCGCTCTCCAGTAACCCTTCGTTCCCTGTCTGCTGCTTCTTCACTAGAAGGGAACGGACCTTTACTTGCCGACAAGTTGCAGAGCGAATTTCAGAATATGAGGTCATGGGAACCTTTGCTGGATATTACCCTGGTGAATCAATCTCAGAATTGGCTTATTGATCATGCCGGATTATATCGTAATACGGATTTTCCACTGGCTCTTCCCATGAAGGAATTGATATCGGACACGCTGACCTCTGGATGGCAGCTCTCCCCTTCATCGGTGTTCAGTAATGATGAGCGTTCACCCGGTACAGGCTGTATCTATCATATTGCCCTTGCAAGGTCTATTCCGAATCTGAATACGTCTTCCGATGCTGCCTTGATTGCCGGAATTCCTGCATGCTCTTTGCAAAATACGCTAGGTGAAGCCTCCTTAGGCAATGCTGCCTCAGGACTGATCATTTTAAATCGGGAACAACGTATCATGGTGCATCCCGATCCCGTATATATTGGACAACCGTTGTCTGCCATTGGATTACAGGATCGGGATACGGAAGCCAACATAACCAAACTATCATCCATTACATTTTCAACAGGTTTTAAAAACCGAGAAGTTAAGATCGACGATACACATTACTCCCTGACGTATAGCCCTTCTACCTTAAAAGGATGGACTTACGTTCTAATCTCACCTACCAATATTCTGACACAAGAATATATCAATATCGGATTACACACCTTGTATATCAGTATCTTCTTACTTTTACTTTCATTACTACTCGCCTGGCTCGGCTCCAAGCGAATGCATGTCCCGATTCGTAAACTTTTAACCCAACTTGGTGACAACCACCTGTCCAGAGAAGGAAACACAGTGGCTCAACAATCACCACCATTTTCTGATGAGTTCGAACAGATTAGAGCAGGGGTCTCACAATTATCTGCCTCTCGCTCCCAATTAGAGAACACACTTAATATGCATCTGTTGCAGGTTCGCAATTATTTTATGATGAATCTGTTCCAGGATAAGATCCCTGTTCATACTCTCCATGACACCCTGAATGAATATGGCTACACACATCAGGTTCGGGAATGGCAACAAATTGCTGTTATTACACTACAGGCCGATCTCGTTAATCATACAAAATATAGTGCTAGTGATCGTGACCTCTTATTATTCGCTATTCAAAATATATTGGAGGAAACGGTTGTGTATAACCAACAGTTGCTTCCCATTGTGCTGGAACATACGGTAGTCACGGTGATTGGCACCGTGGAACAGGATCATTTTATTTTTTCACAGCAGCTATATGTATTAACAGACCAGTTACAACAACAGATGGATAAGATTCTGGCTCTACAAGTCAGTATAGGATTCAGCCAGCCGCACAGCTCTCTAGATCACATCCCTCAAGCTTACACAGAAGCCATGGAAGCACTGAGGCATCGGATGAAGCTGGGAACAGGCATTATTTTTCAATATGAGAACATAGATCATTACGCTCCCACTTGGTCCATGACCTACCCGGAATCATTGGAGTATTCGTTGATCCAAGCTATTCAAAGTGCGGACGAAGTTCAGGCCTCTGCTCTTCTGCAACAACTGCTTGAAGTAATCTTTGGTATGGAGGTTACACCCGAGGAGTATGAGGTGGCTCTTACGAGGCTGCTCACGCATATTTTGCAAATGACTCAGGAATCCGGAATACGACTCGGACAGATCTCCCAAGGTCGTGGCTCGATGTTTCATGAACTTCATGGCTTGCAGTACGCCGCTGAAGTGGAGAGTTGGTTTAAACATCAAGTCATCTTTCCCATCATCCAGGTTTTTAAAGCAAGACAGTATGCCCAGTATCAGCATATATCTGAGAAGATGATTGCCATGATTAATCAAGATTATGATAAGGATCTGACGCTTGAGGAATGCGCCTTGAAGCTTCACTACAATGCTAACTACTTAAGTAGTGTCTTCCGCAAAGAGACAGGCTGTGCATTTAGTGAATATCTGACCAAGTACCGATTTAATATCGCTAAAAAATGGCTGGACGAAAGTGATCTAACCGTTAAAGATATCGCAGCACGACTTCGGTACAACAATCCGCAAAACTTTATCCGATCATTCCGTAAATGGGAAGGAATCACCCCCGGTCAGTATCGGGAGCGTAAGCAAAAAGCAGGAGTGTCGAACAGAAATTAGAAAAAGGAGCACGATTGTAAGTCGTACTCCTTCGGACACCTCTCCATATGGTTCCCCGAACAAGGCTCGGACCTGTGACAACTCGATTAATTGTCGAGTGCTCTACCAACTGAAATATCATGGAATATGCTTCAGAGATCATTCTCTGAAAACTAGGTCTGTGTTTTGCTTTTCGTTGTCTCGATGTTTAAATTAAGGTTGGCTTTAGCCCATATGCAGTCTCATGAAGCAGCTTAACATCTTCAAGTAACCGAGGATTTTGTTTAGTATAGTCAACTAATTATTCACTTCAAAAAAAGAGGGAGCATATATCTGCTCCCTTCACTTACAATTTCACTTCTATAATCTTAACTTCATATGTTTCACAAGTGCATCTTCTTGTGGTGGCGGTGCAATGCTTTCTAGCGTTATCTCAGACGTAAGACTAAGTCGCCCGTCCCGATTCCTGCTCCTGTATACGTAACAAGCCTATACGATTTATCACTTATCCTTAGTGCGAACTGTTTTCATATTGGGCTGTTCAAGTTGAATTAGAATTTTACCAAATCTTCCTCCACGTGAGAAGCTCACTGTACTATCCTTGTATGTATCTCGGATATACTTCTCAGCCAATCTGAGGGAATTTTCATCCGATGGTAACTCATACGTATTAAGCCATTCTGGCAGCTTCTCGATAATCTCTTCCACCGGTACTTCAAATGAGTTAACTTCTCTCGTAATGATCATCGTATAAGAATACCCCTTCAAATAAAGCAACTGTTGGATATACCCCATATCACCGGCCTTGTATGAAGAAGTTACTCCCAGTACATCCTTAAGTTCATCCATTAGTGTGTGTTCCTTCTGTCCCGCCATAGTACTTATATACACATACTTCCGGGCACAATTGATCGCCTGCTCAATCGTTTCCCAATCCGACATCGCTGGACACATGGATGCAAATGCAAAGTCATATTTCTTCTCCCAACCCTTATCCTTGATAGAGATTTCTTCATATCGTTCATTTACGATTTCGATATTGGATTCAAGAGCTGGAGGTATCGTCTCTTTCATAAGGGAAATAAGCAACTCAGAAGGCTCAACTGCAGTCACACTTGCACCCTTCTCCGCAAAAGGGATGGTAAATATGCCCGAAGCGGCTCCAATGTCCAAAATGGATAACCCTGCGAATTCCACACCCTGATTCTCAATCCAGCCCATAATGCGCTCAGAACGCTGCTTTCCTTCTTCAGTGAACGACTGTTTATGATAATCCCTGGCCCAGCGCTCAAATGCTTCTTCTGTATTAACGGGGGTACTATTCTTCTTATATTTTGAATTTCTCGGACGATTCTTCCATGCCTCTTCCCATACAGAAAGATCAAATAACAGATCGGTATCCGATACATTTTTTCCATTAGTCACTCTACTTCACTCCTTTATATTAAAGACTTTACTTATCTACAATATACTGAATATAATCATACGTCAATCTTTATTAACGTCCAACTATCCTTACAATACAAAAAAGCAATTTATATAAAATAAAAATAGTCCTACACATTGCATAAGCAACATGTAGGACTATTCAATATACCGGCGAGAGGACTCGAACCTCCACGGTTTCCCACTCGATTTTGAGTCGAGCGCGTCTGCCATTCCGCCACGCCGGCATATGCTGGAGGCGCCACCCAGATTCGAACTGGGGATAAAGCTTTTGCAGAGCTGTGCCTTACCACTTGGCTATGGCGCCATATTTTGGAGCGGACGACGGGAATCGAACCCGCGACCCTCGCCTTGGCAAGGCGATGCTCTACCGCTGAGCCACGTCCGCATAATGGCTGGGGATATAGGATTTGAACCTATGCATGACGGAGTCAAAGTCCGTTGCCTTACCGCTTGGCTAATCCCCAATAAAAAATAAAAAAACAAAGGGGCGATCGAGGGGAATTGAACCCCCGAATGCCGGATCCACAAACCGGTGCGTTAACCACTTCGCCACGATCGCCACAAAAGGTTATTTTCTAAAAAGTTAATTGGCAGGGGCAGCAGGAATTGAACCCACACCAACGGTTTTGGAGACCGTTGTTCTACCTTTAAACTATGCCCCTAAAAACTGGTGGAGGATGATGGATTCGAACCACCGAACCCGTACGGGAGCAGATTTACAGTCTGATGCGTTTGGCCACTTCGCTAATCCTCCAGGATTACATGGTGCCGGCGAGAGGACTTGAACCCCCAACCTACTGATTACAAGTCAGTTGCTCTACCAGTTGAGCTACACCGGCATATTAAATTGTTTTAAAATGGTGGCTCGGGACGGAATCGAACCGCCGACACGAGGATTTTCAGTCCTCTGCTCTACCGACTGAGCTACCGAGCCATAATAAAGTCTAATCTTAATTCCTTACACTTTATATAGGGCATCAGTGCCATACAGCAGATGTAGTGAACAGTTTGCCTCATGTAAAGATTAAATGGCGGAACCGACGGGATTCGAACCCGCGATCTCCTGCGTGACAGGCAGGCATGTTAGGCCAACTACACCACGGTTCCAGATCACTTTCTCAAAGGAAAGTATAATTGCGGGGGCAGGATTTGAACCTGCGGCCTTCGGGTTATGAGCCCGACGAGCTACCGGGCTGCTCCACCCCGCGTCGTTATAAAGTTTATATGGTGGAGGCTGAGGGGATCGAACCCCCGACCCTCTGCTTGTAAGGCAGATGCTCTCCCAGCTGAGCTAAGCCTCCGAACAACACATTTATGATCATATCATAATCTTGTTGTAAAAATCAACTTCTTTTTTTGAAGTTATTATGACCCGTAGGGGATTCGAACCCCTGTTACCTCCGTGAAAGGGAGGTGTCTTAACCCCTTGACCAACGGGCCTTAATATTATGGCGGAGAGAGAGGGATTCGAACCCTCGAGACGCTTGTGACGCCTACACGATTTCCAATCGTGCTCCTTCGGCCAGCTCGGACACCTCTCCATATGGCTCCCCGAACAGGGCTCGAACCTGTGACAACTCGATTAACAGTCGAGTGCTCTACCAACTGAGCTATCAGGGAATATGCTTCAGAGATCGTTCTCTGAAAACTAGATTCGAAACGAAACATGCGATTTAGAACTTGCTATTGGATAAGCCCTCGACCGATTAGTACTGGTCAGCTCCATGCATTGCTGCACTTCCACCCCCAGCCTATCTACCTCGTCGTCTTCAAGGGGTCTTACATACTGGGAAATCTCATCTTGAGGGGGGCTTCACGCTTAGATGCTTTCAGCGTTTATCCCGTCCGTACATAGCTACCCAGCGGTGCTCCTGGCGGAACAACTGGTACACCAGCGGTACGTCCATCCCGGTCCTCTCGTACTAAGGACAGCTCCTCTCAAATTTCCTACGCCCACGACAGATAGGGACCGAACTGTCTCACGACGTTCTGAACCCAGCTCGCGTACCGCTTTAATGGGCGAACAGCCCAACCCTTGGGACCTACTTCAGCCCCAGGATGCGATGAGCCGACATCGAGGTGCCAAACCTCCCCGTCGATGTGGACTCTTGGGGGAGATAAGCCTGTTATCCCCAGGGTAGCTTTTATCCGTTGAGCGATGGCCCTTCCATGCGGTACCACCGGATCACTAAGCCCGACTTTCGTCCCTGCTCGACTTGTAGGTCTCGCAGTCAAGCTCCCTTATGCCTTTGCACTCTTCGAATGATTTCCAACCATTCTGAGGGAACCTTTGGGCGCCTCCGTTACTCTTTAGGAGGCGACCGCCCCAGTCAAACTGCCCACCTGACACTGTCCCCGCACCGGATTACGGTACCAGGTTAGAACCTAGATACGATCAGGGTGGTATCCCAACGTTGCCTCCATGCAAGCTGGCGCTCACACTTCAAAGGCTCCCACCTATCCTGTACAGATCGTACCCAAATTCAATATCAAGCTGCAGTAAAGCTCCATGGGGTCTTTCCGTCTTGTCGCGGGTAACCTGCATCTTCACAGGTATTAAAATTTCACCGGATCTCTCGTTGAGACAGCGCCCAAGTCGTTACGCCATTCGTGCGGGTCAGAATTTACCTGACAAGGAATTTCGCTACCTTAGGACCGTTATAGTTACGGCCGCCGTTTACTGGGGCTTCGGTTCACAGCTTCGGGATTACTCCCTAACCACTCCCCTTAACCTTCCAGCACCGGGCAGGCGTCAGCCCGTATACTTCGCCTTACGGCTTCGCACAGACCTGTGTTTTTGCTAAACAGTCGCTTGGGCCTTTTCACTGCGGCCCCCTCGTGCTATTCACACTACCGGGGCACCCCTTCTCCCGAAGTTACGGGGTCATTTTGCCGAGTTCCTTAACGAGAGTTCTTCCGCGCGCCTTAGAATACTCTTCTCGCCTACCTGTGTCGGTTTGCGGTACGGGCACCATCACCTGGCTAGAGGCTTTTCTTGGCAGTGTGAGATCATGACCTTCGCTACTACAATTTTCGCTCCCCATCACAGCTCAGCCTTACAATGTGCGGATTTGCCTACACATCAGCCTCACTGCTTAGACGGACATCCATCAGTCCGCGTCACTACCCTACTGCGTCCCCCCATTGCTCATAACGGCTTACGGTGGTACAGGAATTTCGACCTGTTGTCCTTCGACTACGCCTTTCGGCCTCGCCTTAGGTCCCGACTTACCCTGAGCGGACGAGCCTTCCTCAGGAACCCTTAGGCTTTCGGCGGATCAGATTCTCACTGATCTTTTCGTTACTCATACCGGCATTCTCACTTGTATAATGTCCAGCGCTCCTTACGGTACACCTTCAACCCTTATACAACGCTCCCCTACCCCTGATGCAAAGCATCAAGCCATAGCTTCGGTGGTGTGTTTAGCCCCGTTACATTTTCGGCGCAGAGTCACTCGACCAGTGAGCTATTACGCACTCTTTCAATGATGGCTGCTTCTAAGCCAACATCCTGGTTGTCTGTGCAACTCCACATCCTTTCCCACTTAACACACACTTGGGGACCTTAGCTGATGGTCTGGGCTGTTTCCCTTTTGACAATGGATCTTAGCACTCACTGTCTGACTCCCGGAAGTAAGTCTATGGCATTCGGAGTTTGACTGAGCTTGGTAACCCTTGCGGGCCCCGCACCCAATCAGTGCTCTACCTCCACGACTCTGTTTTCCGAGGCTAGCCCTAAAGCTATTTCGGGGAGAACCAGCTATCTCCGAGTTCGATTGGAATTTCTCCGCTACCCCCACCTCATCCCCGCATTTTTCAACATGCGTGGGTTCGGGCCTCCAGTGCGTGTTACCGCACCTTCACCCTGGACAGGGGTAGATCACCCGGTTTCGGGTCTACGTCCACGTACTAAGTCGCCCTATTCAGACTCGCTTTCGCTGCGGCTCCGGCTCTTCACCTTAACCTTGCACGGGAACGTAACTCGCCGGTTCATTCTACAAAAGGCACGCCATCACCCCTAAAACGGGCTCTGACTTTTTGTAAGCACACGGTTTCAGGTTCTATTTCACTCCCCTTCCGGGGTGCTTTTCACCTTTCCCTCACGGTACTGCTTCACTATCGGTCGCTAGGAAGTATTTAGCCTTGGCAGATGGTCCTGCCGGATTCATACGGGGTTTCACGTGCCCCGCACTACTCGGGATCCGTCTCGGAGGGAACAGACTTTCAACTACAGGGCTTTTACCTTCTTTGGCGGGCCTTTCCAGACCTCTTCGCTTAACCGGTTCCTTTGTAACTCCATGTGAGACGTCCCACAACCCCAAAGAGCAAGCTCTCTGGTTTGGGCTTCTCCGCGTTCGCTCGCCGCTACTGACGGAATCACTATTGTTTTCTCTTCCTCAGGGTACTTAGATGTTTCAGTTCCCCTGGTATGCCTCTGCACAACCTATGTATTCAGTTGTGAGTAACTGGAAATTACCCCAGCTGGGTTTCCCCATTCGGACACCCCCGGATCAAAGCTTGCTTACAGCTCCCCGAGGCAGTTTCGTTGTTCGCCACGTCCTTCATCGGCTCCTAGCGCCTAGGCATCCTCCGTGTGCTCTTAGTAGCTTAACCAATTTGCTCCGGTTTTGACTGCTCGCTTCCCTTGGTTTGCTTACGCAAAGCCAAAAGTCACTCCCATTCAATACCATCACAAAAGCAATTTAACTACCGTTTTTATTGAAACTTGTTTGCACAAGTTCAGCTAAAAAGGAATGTTCTAATTCGCGTTTGTTTCGTTTCGATATCTAGTTTTCAAAGAACAAGCTCCATGCAAAAGCAAGCTGTTTGAGAGTTTGAGCTCTCAAAACTGAGCAACGAGTGAGTGTTTTGCAGCTAAGCTGCGTATTTGAATGTTTCCACTCGGGAAACGATTCTCCATAGAAAGGAGGTGATCCAGCCGCACCTTCCGATACGGCTACCTTGTTACGACTTCACCCCAATCATCTATCCCACCTTCGGCGGCTGGCTCCTTGCGGTTACCCCACCGACTTCGGGTGTTATAAACTCTCGTGGTGTGACGGGCGGTGTGTACAAGACCCGGGAACGTATTCACCGCGGCATGCTGATCCGCGATTACTAGCAATTCCGACTTCATGCAGGCGAGTTGCAGCCTGCAATCCGAACTGAGACCGGCTTTGTTGGGATTGGCTCCATCTCGCGATTTCGCAGCCCGTTGTACCGGCCATTGTAGTACGTGTGTAGCCCAGGTCATAAGGGGCATGATGATTTGACGTCATCCCCACCTTCCTCCGGTTTGTCACCGGCAGTCTATCTAGAGTGCCCACCCGAAGTGCTGGCAACTAAATATAAGGGTTGCGCTCGTTGCGGGACTTAACCCAACATCTCACGACACGAGCTGACGACAACCATGCACCACCTGTCTTGAATGTTCCGAAGAAAAGGTACATCTCTGCACCGGTCATTCAGATGTCAAGACCTGGTAAGGTTCTTCGCGTTGCTTCGAATTAAACCACATACTCCACTGCTTGTGCGGGTCCCCGTCAATTCCTTTGAGTTTCAGTCTTGCGACCGTACTCCCCAGGCGGAGTGCTTAATGTGTTAACTTCGGCACCAAGGGTATCGAAACCCCTAACACCTAGCACTCATCGTTTACGGCGTGGACTACCAGGGTATCTAATCCTGTTTGCTCCCCACGCTTTCGCGCCTCAGCGTCAGTTACAGCCCAGAGAGTCGCCTTCGCCACTGGTGTTCCTCCACATATCTACGCATTTCACCGCTACACGTGGAATTCCACTCTCCTCTTCTGCACTCAAGTCACCCAGTTTCCAGTGCGATCCGGGGTTGAGCCCCGGGATTAAACACCAGACTTAAATGACCGCCTGCGCGCGCTTTACGCCCAATAATTCCGGACAACGCTTGCCCCCTACGTATTACCGCGGCTGCTGGCACGTAGTTAGCCGGGGCTTTCTTCTCAGGTACCGTCACCTTGAGAGCAGTTACTCTCCCAAGCGTTCTTCCCTGGCAACAGAGCTTTACGATCCGAAAACCTTCATCACTCACGCGGCATTGCTCCGTCAGGCTTTCGCCCATTGCGGAAGATTCCCTACTGCTGCCTCCCGTAGGAGTCTGGGCCGTGTCTCAGTCCCAGTGTGGCCGATCACCCTCTCAGGTCGGCTACGCATCGTCGCCTTGGTGAGCCGTTACCCCACCAACTAGCTAATGCGCCGCAGGCCCATCCCCAAGTGACAGATTGCTCCGTCTTTCCAGTTTCCTTCAGGCGAAGAAAACAATTATTCGGTATTAGCTACCGTTTCCGGTAGTTGTCCCAAACTTGAGGGCAGGTTGCCTACGTGTTACTCACCCGTCCGCCGCTAAGTATCAAGGAAGCAAGCTTCCTATCAACTCCGCTCGACTTGCATGTATTAGGCATGCCGCCAGCGTTCGTCCTGAGCCAGGATCAAACTCTCCAATAAAGTATTGAAAAGAGCGATAAGCTCATTTTGAATCTGACGAGATTAAAAATCTCATTTGTGCTCCAGTCGATCCAAGCCAAGGCTTGTCTCAAACTTTCGCGTTCATTCTGCAAGCAGAATGTTTACTCACTCGTTGTTCAGTTTTCAAAGATCAAACACGATTTGTTTTACTTCTTTTTCGTCTCAACCAAGTTTCGGCGGCGACTTAAATAATGTAACACATTTCGTTTGTTTTCGTCAAGAACTTTTTTTAATTTCTTTTTTTGAAGCTTTAGTTCTTCACTTTCCTCTGAAGAAATTATCATTTGTTGGCGATAATCTCGTTTGGGGAACGAAATATAATGTATCATATATCGTGAACGAGAGTCAACATCTTTTTATAAATTATTAAACAAACAAAAAAGGAAGGTTTCCCCTCCCTTATGTGATCAATATAATGTCAGGCTTCTGGAGAAGGTTATGCCTCAATCCAATACCGAATCTCCCGGCCCTCTCCTCCGATCGATGGCCATCCTGCCGATTCTTTTACAATAGAACGAAAGACCAGCTTACGTATCACCAAAGGCAGATCTTCTCGAACAAATCTTAACTGTGGATGATGAACAAGCTCATTCATGCTCCACGGCTCCTTGCGACTTCTTAACACACGCAGCAGCAGTTCTGAGCATTCACTCATTTTGGACATTACGGAAAACTCACAGGCAAGCAGGACAAGCTCTACTCGCTGCTCCAGCGTCTCCGAGCTTACGGTAAGCTCTTGATATAGTTTCCATAAAGCGCGATCCAGATTCTGCACATGTGTCCAGACGGCATGATCCGGGTATATCCCCTGTTCAATCAATACAATTCTTGCCCAGTTTCCCAGAGCCTCTAATACATTGTAATAGGCGTCTACAACATGACCTTCCTGAATATGACGTTTGGCCTCCACGTACATTCTCAAGAAACTGGTGAATTCATGAAGCAACTTCTGCTCACGCAATTCTGCCCCAAAGGTAGACAGTTCTTCTCGCAAATCACTTAAGGCGCTGTCCGCTTCCCAGATAATCTCACCTTCAATCAGACACTGGGTGAGATTATTATGATTCCCGGTAACTACACTACTCTTTAATTCATGACGGCTCGCATAGATCATCTGATAACGAAGATCACCATATCTGTAATGTCCCACTGCCGACTTCAATTGATCATCATTATGAACAACAAGTACTAATAATTCGAAATCTTGAATTAGGGAGCCGTGGAATCGCTCTCCCGGGTGGGAATAAGCGATAGCCCCAACTGCCCCTGTCTCTTCCGACTGTTCGGACAAAAAAGCAAGGTTCTTTAATTCCACGATTCCCTCCATACATTTCATGGCAGATAAGCGCCAAGTCAGTTATAATGTAATTCTACATCCAGACTGAAGTTTCCTTCTTTTCCAGGTCCGATACTACTCATACGATAGGAGCATTTTTCATGATTTTTAAATCAGCAAAAATTAATGCTTTTCGCACTTGGGGATTACTACTGACCATGCTAGGTATGGGCCTAATGATACTGGGAACAGCCGGGATTGTTTTCTGGGGACATGCAGGCAAAGTTTTCGCAGCTGTAGGGCTCGTCATCGGACTGATTGCCATGATGGCCAGTCTAGCCATTTATTTCTGGGCGGGTATGCTCTCCACCAGTGCAGTACAAGTCGACTGTCCGGAATGCGGGAAGTTAACCAAAATGCTTGGCAAAACAGATCGTTGTATGTTCTGTCATACCATCCTCACCCTGGACCCTAATAAAGCCAATATGACCAGTCAACAACTGAAAGCGCCTTCTACACAAGTTCCCCCCACCGATGGTTAGCATGAAATGATCTCCAACCGCTAAATTTCTTTTCCCCTTAATTCCATTGAAGAACAAAAAAAGGCCCGGTATGTTTACCGGACCTTTTTGGACTTGGCTTGTAAGTAAGCCTTGTTGCTGTTATCAATGCTAAGATATGAAGTTAAGTTATAATTTCTTTGGCTAATAAAATGATAGATTACATGTAAGATGGTTTCAAACGGGAGCAACTTCTGCCTTTTGCAAAGCAAAACAAGAGAAGAAATCCGTCGAACACGGAGCATGAGTAAATTATTTCTGGTAACCGGCCTGCTTCAATACCTCCCATGCAGAGGCATTAGCAAAACTCCGATTCCACGCAGCTACCCCGCCCAGCTTCAACGAAGCAATCAAATTCACCCGCGCCTGAAGGGATACGGCGTCTTCGATCCATATTTTCTTGGTAGCTCCGTCTTCCTTATATTCCACATAGTTCTGTCCACTTGCCTGATCCAGTTCAGGTTTGAGTTTCTTCTCTTGGATCAGCTCCACAATGGCATTCATGCCCACCGCTTTGGAAGACACTTTAACCTCACCCTGATCATTCGTCTCTTCCGTCCATATCCGGGTATAGAGTGGAACCGCCATGATTAACTTGTTAGAAGGGACTTCATCCTCCTCAAGTATGCGTCTCATGGAAGCCTCGGTCCAAGGCAGAGACGCTACCGAACCTGCCTTGGGACTGGCCGCCCAATGTTCATCATAAGCCATCACAATAACATAGTCTGCAAAAGAACCTAATGCACGGCGATCCAGAAAAGCGGACCACATCTCACTATTTGATTTTGGTGTTACATCGATCGATAACATCAATCCATGTATACGTGCCATCGCCTTGATCTCGCGCACAAATTGCGTAATGTTCGGCCCGTCATCGGTATACACGTTCTCAAAGTCGATGTTGATACCATCCAGTTGATACATCTGTGCATACTCCAACATCTGCTCAATAATATGAGTGCGTGTCTCGTAAGAAGCTACAGCTTCTTTTGTAACGTCCGGATCAAAGCTGTTATCCATGAGTCCCCATACTTCCATACCCGAACGGTGAGCCCAGTTCACATAAGCTTGGTTTCCCTTGCTTTTCACAGTGCCCTGTCCATCCGTAATATGAAACCATGTGGGGCTGACCACATTCACACCTGGCATTTTACCGATAGAGCCCACATCAGGCTGACGATTGTACACGGCTTCCCAAACCAGATTTACCGGTTTATTCTGCCACTTCTTCTCTGCTGCAGTCAGCGTATACTTGGGCAAGTCCACCTTCTTTTTCTCGGTGAGGACAATATAATCATTATCTACATATCCGGCATATCCATTATCGAGTTGAACAAAACTCTGTTTATCACCCGTCTGCCATACACGTACCCTTGCATCCTTTTCCATATCGGCAATGATTGGTGAGGATTCTCCCCCACGTTTATATAACGGCACAGTCTTGTCCGCTTTGGATGATAACGTATCAATCTCTGCATACTGTATCATGTCCCCTCCACGCATCAGCAGCACAGCACCTGTTACTGGATCTTCCTGTACGGTTATGCCATATACTTCTTTCAAAGGTTTGAGCGGAATATAGGCTTCTCCGTCCTTAACCTCAGGCTTAACTGTCATGGGATAATCTTTGTGATTAAGTTCTGCTTGTGTGCTTCCATCTTTCATATGAAGGACTCGCTGAGGAGAGGCAATAATGATATCTCCCGATTCTGATTCATAACGTATGCCTGCATCAATTGCTTCTTGCAGCACATCTACAGGCAACTTGAGTTGATCTCCTGTACCCAGAGCGTCTCCATCCATCAGTTGCCCATCTACAAAAATAGGCTGGCTTCTTCCTACCCAGTCGGGGTCTTCATGGGTCTGGTTCAACCATACATTTGTTATAAGCCAGTAAGCCCCCCCGGCGATCAGACAAGCCCCGAGAAAACCGGGCCAAAATGAACGTCGCTTCTGACGTGTATATCTGCTTTTTCTACCCAAACGTCTACCTCCGTTAATTATGCTGATCATAAGGATGTGCGCATAAGTTGTTATAAAGATGAGCATTTTGCATAAATGCTAAAAAAAAACGTGAAGAATCCATACTGAATTCTGCACGTTAATATTGTAATTCAACTCTCTTAATCCCTGCAACTTTTGCAAACGCCATATACTTCCAATCGGTGACCGTGTACTTCGAATCCTGTACTAGACTCCGCCTGAAGCTCTACACTTTTGAGTGAAGGATAGCTGAAGTCTTCAATCTTGCCGCATTGATCACAGATAACATGATAATGATCCGTCACATTGGCATCGAAGCGACTTGAATTATCTCCGTATGTCAATTCCCGGACCATGCCAGCTTCCAGAAACATCTTCAAATTATTATATACCGTTGCCACGCTCATACTGGGAAATTGGGGTTCAAGGGCTCGGTAAATTTCATCGGCTGTCGGATGCCCCATGGATTCCATCAGATAGTTCAATATGGCATGACGCTGGGGTGTAATACGGACACCGGTCGTTTTCAGATGCTCCAACGCATGTTGGACACGTGTTGCCATAAAACCCACCGCCTTACCTTTCATTCTCTGGTGAAGAGTAAGATACTGTCTCCTCGCTCAGAGTTGATTCCCGGCCATTAAGAACGACAATCCATCTTTCATGCCGTGTAATCTTGCCAGTGTACATTTATTGTACGGCGATTACAAGTTTATTGTCAACGCGGCAGTCAAGGAACGTCCGTAGAATCCTCCTGGGAATTTGCTCCGTCTTCGGTTGTCTGTTCCAGATTCTCAGCTTCATCTTCAGACTCCGGTGTAACTGTTTCAGGCGTAGATACAGCCGGGTTGCTCTGAATGGTGAGATCACTGTTGCCTTCAATTTTCACCCTGTACTCGCCCTCACCGAGCTGGCCTTCTATGGTTTTATTCTGTACTTTGAAGGGCAGATCCGTACTTAGATCTCCATAACTGCTGGAACCCGCAAGACTGTAGTCTCCACGATCAGGAAGTAATACGTTAATGGCTCCCACAGCACTGTACACATCCCAGTCTCCTCCGACTTTGGTAGATACGATGTTAATACTGCCATTAAGCGATTGGGCTTTGATTCCCAGATTGGCTCCATCCAGCGTAATATTGCCGTTGCGTGTCTCTGCGGTGAATTCACCAACGGAGTCCGCAATACTGATACTTCCCACTTGTGTAGCAAGATCTACATCGCCGGAAATACCGCGAGCCTTCATGTCTCCACGGTTACTGTCCAGATCAACATTACCAATGGCGTTGGCTACAATGACATCCCCGTTCAACGTTTTCCCTGAGATATCTCCAACAGCATTGGTAATCCGGATACGTCCGTTACCCGTTTCGGCCAATATGGTACTAATGGCTTCCGGACGGTTTAATAATATGGCTCCATTGGAAGTTCGAATATCCAGATTAAAACGGCGATCATCCGGGATCGTAATGGTAAGATTCATCCGTGGCTGCGTTTTTTCATTGTCTCCATACGTCTTGCCTGTAGCTTTGATATAAATTACTTTTGTACCATCGGCCTCTACAAAAGAGGCTGCTGCAACGGCCTTTGCCTGTACTTCCGTCGTCTGATCTACCCAGATCACCGTTCGCACTTCAATCTCATCCGTATCTCCGCGTTGTACCGAGATATCTCCGTTGACACCTTCGACCACAAGATCCGACGTATCCATGCGCACAGGTACACGAATCGTGCCCTTATCCTCCATATATCCTGCCGCTTGACTGTAGTCCATGGATGCCGCTCCGAGATTTAGACTCACTCTATTCCATAAGTGCATGTAGTGATCCTGCTCGGTGACGATAAATACGGAAGCTGCCAAAATCAGTGAGGTTAGAATGCCTTTGGCATCGGGTCTGAAACGTACTTTGATTTGCTCATCAGGATTGCTCGGGTTATCCGATTGCACCTTGTTTCTTCTGCGTGTCCACAGGAACAGCGCAATATATTCAACACCTAAAACAACGAGCAAAAATGGCCACCAGTCCACCATCTCATATACATAGTCAGTTCCCCACCGTTTATCCAAAATCAACAGCACACCGACCGCTATGATTAAGGCGGCAGCCGTATAGCGGCCAACCCGGACTTTACGGTTCATCACGTTCCCTCCTCGTATCATTTCCACTACATTTTTTTCTTGTTCAACATCACCCAGAACTCACGACCAAACAGAAGCAAACCGCCTACGATCATGAGAACCGCAAATGAATATCCACCGTACATGGCGAGAATCTCTTGAAACCAACGTGGTTTGCGGAAAAACAGCACCATCAAAGACCCTCCCACAATCAGAAGTAATCCAAACGATATGCCTCTCTCCCAGACCATCATTGCATCTCTTGTAGAACGTTCATTGGTTATCGGCTTGTCCGAAGTTGCCTGGGTCACTGCTCTACGTCTGCGCATCATGACCCAATCTGCAGATTGCAACACATCATATACATTGTAAAAGTAAATAACCGGGATACACAAAGCCAGCAAGATGAGCAATGGCACATTGATCTGTATTCCAATGGATGAGAAGTACAACACTGCTGACAGATCAAGCAAAACAAGCAGCATAAAGGTCAAACCCCTCATGTACAATCTCAGATAAATATGACCCAGCCCAGGGATAATGGCACTCAGTAATCCCGCAATAAACTTGTGAGCCCGATTTCTCACCGGTTTGGTCTTAACTGCACGGGTCTTTTTGTTCAATTGACGTCTCCGTTTCATAACATACTCCTCTCTTCTGATCTGACCTTCCGCTCTTCATGCATTTGGTTAGATAGTACCCTAAAGAGCAAGGAGAGTAACTGGAAGAAATATGGATATGACCAAAAACCCTCCGGCACTACTGGCCTGTGGAGGGTTGTAATTCATTTATTCGATCGACACCTTGGTAACGTGTTCCCATTGTCTTAACTTGGATACCAAGCCTACCGTTTGGAAATCATGCGGTACCTGGACATGTAATACAATCTCAATTTTACGTTCAACCGACACCATCTCTGCATAAGCCAGGTCTTGTTCATTCACAGTAATTTTACGGATCTTGATCTTCTCCTGCTCCATACATGAAGACAGTTGTTCCAGAAAACCGGGTTCTGACAACGTATGAAGTGTAACGACATGCATCTTGTTCCCTCGTAAATACCTCAGCTCCAGTTTGTTAAATACCCAGAGATTAAGCAATACCAGGACAGTGGATACGATCGATGCAAAAAAGAATCCCGCACCTGCTGCGAGCCCAATGGCTGCAACAACCCAGATTGAAGCAGCCGTAGTCAGTCCGGTAATGGATTTTCCCGTAAAGAGAATTGTCCCTGCTCCCAGGAATCCGACACCAGTAATTACAGCAGTAGCCAGACGCGCTGGATCGATCCTTACATTTAATTCATTAGCAAAATCTTTAAAGCCATAAACAGACAACATCATAATCAGTGCAGAGCCAAGACATACCAGGATATGGGTACGCAAACCGGCAGCATGATTGGACCGTTCCCGCTCCAGGCCTACGAGCCCTCCAAGCAGCATAGCCAGCAATAATCGTAATAAAATGTGCCACTCATCAATGAACCAGGGATCGCCCAAAGTCGGTATTCCTCCTCAAGTTGTTAATATTATTAAAGTTTATTCTTGTGAAAAGTCGTTAATTCCACTCCAGGTGCAATCTGTGTGACCTCCACGGGATTAAAACCAAATTTGGTATACAGATTCACTGCGGGTTGATTCAACGTTCCTGTGGAGACGATATAACGCGGAAGATCCGCATGCTGTTCCAACACATACGTCATCAAAGATGCCGCAATTCCCTTGCGAAAGTGATCCGGGTGCACCATCATTCGTGTAATGGTCAATGTATTCTCCTCTTCCTCTGCTACAGCGACAGCCCCGATAAGCTCTCCGTCATCATGGATACAACCATAAAAACGCTCTCCACAATCCCGAAGTGTCTCCATCGTATCCATCAAAGGAGGAATCTCCTGAAATCCGATGATTTCAGCTTCCAATCGATAAGCTACATGTTGTAGTCTCCATAACTGTCCCAACGTCTCCAGATCACGCAGTGACAATGGTTGAATGTTCATATCCGTTCCCCCGTCCGAAATGCATTTGTATCTATCAATACCAAAAAGAGGCTGTCACAGGGACGAGCCTCTTTCTGTCCGGCCTCACCGGAAGGATTAGCGGTTCAGTACATCTGCAAGCAGTTGGTTGGCGAGGGCGGGATTCGCCTTGCCTTTACTTTCTTTCATAACCTGACCAACAAGGAAGCCAATGGCTTTTTGTTTACCAGCTTTATAGTCTTCAACGGATTGTGGGTTATTCGCTACAACCTGCTCAACGATGGCAAGAATGGCACCTTCATCACTAATCTGCACAAGACCCTTCTCTTCAACGATCTGCTGTGGAAGCTTACCGCTCTCCAGCATTTCCTTGAATACCGTTTTGGCGATTTTGCTGTTAATGGTGCCCTTCTCCAGCAGTCCGATCATCTCACCCAAACCTTGACCTGTCAGTGGGACCTGAGTCACCTCAAGATTGCTCGTATTCAGGTAACCCAGCAAATCGCCCATGATCCAGTTGGATACGGATTTGGCATCCTGAGTGAATTTCAAGCTATCTTCGAAAAGATCAGCTATAGCCTTGGATGAAGTAATAACCTCTGCATCATAACTAGGTAATCCGTAATCAGCCGTGTAACGAGCTTTACGCTCGTCTGGGAGCTCAGGTATGGTAGCCTTGATGCGCTCTTTCCAGGCTGTATCAATATGCAGCTTCACGAGATCCGGGTCCGGGAAATAACGGTAGTCATGCGCCTGTTCCTTACCACGCATCGACAGTGTTTTTCCTTGAGCTTCGTCCCAACGACGTGTCTCTTGAACCACTTCACCGCCATCATCCAGAATTTCAGCTTGGCGATATTGTTCATATTCGAGACCACGTTGAACACCACGGAAGGAGTTCATGTTTTTCAGTTCGGCTCTTGTTCCCAGCTTCTCCTGTCCATGTGGACGCAAACTGATGTTGGCGTCACAACGCAGTGAACCTTCTTCCATCTTCACGTCCGATACATCACAGTACTGCATGATGGCACGCAATTTTTCAAGATACGCACGAGCTTCTTCCGGAGAAGAAATCTCAGGTTCGGATACAATCTCCACCAGTGGAGTACCCACACGGTTGAAGTCCACCAAAGACGCGTATCCGCCATCGATATGTGTAAGCTTCCCTGCATCTTCTTCCAAGTGAAGACGTGTGATGCCAATTCGTTTTGTTTCACCATTCACTTCGATATCAATCCAACCATTCTCACCGATTGGTTGATCAAATTGCGAGATCTGATAAGCTTTTGGTGAATCGGGATAAAAGTAGTTTTTACGGTCAAACTTGCTGACATCAGCAATCGTACAATTCAGGGCCATCGCTGCCTTCATGGCGTAGTCTACCGCCTGACGATTCAGTACAGGCAGTACGCCCGGATGTCCGAGACAGACCGGGCAGGTATGCGTGTTCGGCGGAGCTCCAAAAGCTGTGGAGCAGCCGCAGAAAATTTTGGAGTTGGTATGCAACTCCACGTGGACTTCAAGTCCAACGACCGTTTCATATTTAGATGCGGACATTTCTATATTCCTCCGTTCCGGGCAGTCTACAGCTGCGGACGCTGCTTGTGGAATTCTGTATTTTGTTCAAACGCATGCGCTACACGCAATACGGTTGTTTCATCAAAGGCTTTACCGATAATCTGCAGGCCAACAGGCAATCCATCCGAGAATCCACATGGAATGCTAACGGCAGGTACACCAGCCAAGTTGACTGGAATCGTCAAAATATCGTTCAGATACATCGTAAGTGGATCATCCACCTGTGAACCCAGTTTGAACGCCGTAGTTGGCGCAGTTGGTCCGATAATCACATCATATTTGGCAAATACATTGTCGAAATCCTGTTTGATCAATGTACGTACCTTCTGTGCTTTCAGATAATAGGCATCATAGTAACCCGAGCTGAGAGCATACGTTCCGAGCATGATACGTCGTTTCACTTCCGGACCAAAGCCTTGACTGCGGGACTGATGATACAGATCCAGCAAGTTATCCGGATTGTCAGCACGTACGCCATAACGCACGCCATCAAATCGTGCCAAGTTGGAAGAAGCCTCTGAAGATGCCAGCAGGTAATACGTAGCCACCGCATATTCGGTATGCGGAAGGGATACTTCTTCCCATGTTGCCCCGAGCCCTTCAAGAACTTTCAATGCAGACAAAACTGTCTCTTTCACTTGTGGATCTACGCCTTCACCGATGTATTCTTTCGGAACGGCAATGCGAAGCCCTTTAACATCACCTGTCAGTCCACTCAAATAATCCGGGATCTCTACTTTTGCAGATGTCGAATCTTTGGCGTCATAACCAGCAATGGCCTGCAATACATAAGCAGAATCTTCAACATTTTTCGTCAAAGGACCAATCTGATCCAGGGATGATGCAAATGCAACCAATCCAAAGCGGGAAACAAGTCCGTACGTTGGCTTCAATCCAACAACACCGCAATACGAAGCAGGCTGTCTGATGGAGCCACCTGTATCTGATCCAAGCGTGAAGTACGCTTCTCCCGCAGCCACAGCTGCTGCTGAACCACCGCTGGAACCTCCTGGAACACGATCCAGTGCCCATGGATTACGTACAGGGGAGAAACTTGAATTCTCATTGGAGCCGCCCATGGCGAATTCGTCCATGTTAAGTTTACCAATAGTTACGGTGTCCGCAGCTTTCAATTTCTCGACAACTGTCGCGTCATACACCGGGTCGAAATTACGAAGGAATTGGCTACCACACGTCGTGCGCAGTCCGTTCGTAACGATGTTATCCTTAATACCTACAGGCAGACCAAAAAGCAAACCTTTCTCCTCGCCGCTAACCAGACGGTCGTCCAGTTGACGTGCACGAGCGCGTGCTTGTTCTTCATCCAGAGCCAAATATGCCTTAACTTTATCATCATGCGCGCCAATGTTCTGATACGCCTGATCCACCAGATCGCTGACCGACAGTTCTTTGGCATGCAGCTTGTTATGTAACTCAGGCAACGATTGTTCAAATAAACTCACAGTTTTTGTCCTCCTTCCGGTTATCCGTTATTCCATTACAGCAGGCACTTTAAACTGCCCGTCTTCTTCTTCCGGTGCATTGCGCATCACCTGTTCAATCGACAGGCTTTCTTTGGTCTCATCTTCACGCATAACATTGCTTACGTGCAGAACGTGAGTGGTGGGTTCAATGTCTTCCGTATCCAGCTCATTCAGCTTTTCTGCATATTTTAAAATCGCGTTCAGCTGACCTGTCAGGGTCTGTTCTTCTTCAGCAGTCAAGTTGAGCCGGGCCAGCTTGGCCACATGCTGAACGTCATTATTCGAAATACTCATTAGCGGATGCCTCCTTCATTCGTTCTGATTCCCGAAACGACCTGAAACGAATCGCTCGTTTAACGGGCTAAAGTCTCAAGATAACTTTTTTCATTATAGGTGAGATAGTTCGACAATTCAATGCAAATGACCTGACGGGCTTCCGGGATCCTAAAATCAAACTTATAAAATAAAAAAGAGCCGGCATCAGCCGACTCTTAAAATTCTAGATCCATGCACGCAGATTAACCTGCTTTATAAAATCCGCCTGTGACATAACATCGTTCGCGGTTTCCTCTTCCTCTTCCACAGCTTGAAAATCTCCGTTCATCAGATGATGAAACAGCTTCTCATTGTGTGTCGCAAGGGCGTAATCTATCAACGCTTCTCGCTCGACCCGCTCAGCTTCCTGCTTCAGCAGAACCTCTTCCAGATCGACGTCGCCGGATGGAACAAAAAAGTTCCGGTTTACCTGCGGCACTCGAAGCACGTAATCGAACGCATTGTCCGGATTCCGGTCATAAGCGATGATGAAACCATATTCCCCCACAGGAAGATTCTGCTCAAACGCATCCGCGACGATGACAACCTTCTCTCCTAATCGCAGCATCGTCTAACCTCCTGGTAGTCTATCATTAATATTTATTTGTATAGTCTACTAGAAAAGAATAACGATGTCTAGGAATACTAGAATTAAACAACATATTTGTGCAAAATCTTTTTTTCCATTTTTAAAATGATGTTATTTCAGATTTCGTGCACCTGGCTTGCGCTGTGATCGAATTACGACAAACCAGTATATAATGAGCGGCGTGGGAAATCCGGTGATTCCCCATAATCCCCATAACCAAGGGAAACGTCCACGTCTGCGTGCGTCCTGAAAAATCCATGTGCCCTGAACCAGGAGAAAAATGCCAAGCAATGTAAGCCATAGTGGAGAAATCTCATCCAATGAATAATGCATTTTATTCATGACGAACCTCCTTCCGGCGCCGTCCAGCCCAAATCACAACCAAAATCACCGCAACAGCTGTACCAAGAGCCTGGATTCCCAGGTATAGAGCTGGAGCAGATGCAAAAAATAATGCCCCGAAGGTAATGGCAAGCAATCCAACCAACCAGAAACATATCATCTCGATCCAATTGGCTCGACGTCTAATCTGTCTCCGTTCCCTGACTTGGGCTTCAAGTGCACCCAAAGAAGGAATACTTGTCGGCTCAAATGCATCATCCAGCACTTTCATGTGTTGCTGCAATCGTTCTACAACTTCTTGTTCTTGTGCATCATCTGATCTGCCCATCCTTATTCCAGCTCCTTTCTTAACTGACGGAGACCATAAGCTGTGCGTGACTTCACCGTTCCGGCAGGAATACCCAGCATTTCCCCGATCTCGTCATACCCGTATCCATAATAATGCTTCAGTAGCACTGCAACACGATGTTCGGGTGTCAGTCTTGTCATCGCATCCATGACATCTGTCCATTCTTCATTCCGAGTCTCAAGCTGCCAGCGGAATCGACGTACAGCCTGATCCCGGATGAGAGCAAGCCAGTTCTGTTCTCTCTTCTTACGTCTTGTCTTATCGATATAGATGCGGGTCGCAATGGTGATCATCCATGATGAAAAGGCAGACGTGCCGTCATATCGATGGATATTTTCCATACAACGAATCATCGTATCCTGCACCGTCTCTTCTGCGAGGTTAGCGTCCATCGTAACTTTGACAAGATACTTATACACAAACGTGTAGTGACGTTGCAACAACGCTGCAAGTGCGCTATCGTCTCCCGATACTGCTCTGCGTACCTCTTCCAGCTCAGCTGCCTTTATCATGAAATCACCTGCTTTCCGTTCAATCTGGAGTTAATACGACAGGCTCCACAAAAACGTTCAATGAAATCAAAAAAAAATTAAACCCGACAATTTCCCGGGCAATCAGACTTGATTCCGGTAATCCTGCAGCTTGTCGAACCACGGTTGGTTGCGGGCTCCGTTTCTTAAAACACGGCTTGTCCATATATTCTGCTGAGACTTCATCCCTTCATTGGTCACGCCAGGGTTATGTATTAAAGCTTGCTCAGTACCCGTTTCTCTTTTCCCACTTTCCAATATACGACGATTTTCTTCAATGATCGAATACTCGACACGCTGTCCCAACGGAATAACTCTTGGTTTCTCCACTTTGATATTCCCCACTCTCATGATCTACTATTTCTTAAATTTATTATTTCTAAATCAATCTGTACTTGCTATTGGTCTCAAACTGGCTTGTGATGAAGCGCATCTTACATCTCTATGTAGCGTAAAAAAGGCTAATTCTGCGATAAAAAGGGGCTGAAAACAAAAAAAGAACGCAAACCGGGTATAGACCACAGTCTGCGTGCTTCGCGAGGTTGGGTGTTTCTTGGTAATGCTTCAGTTAGATGATGCCTTAACGCTTGTAACAACTAATTGCTATTCTAATGAAAAAGTTGTCACTTGTCCAGACTTTCTTCACATATCATGTCGGATTATCTTGCGGACACGTAAGGATTGTTCTGTTTCTCATAACCAATGGTCGTTTTGGGACCATGACCTGGATATACTTTAACCTCATCAGCAAAGGTGTAAAGCTTGTTCTGGATTGAATCAATCAGATCCCGTTCACGCCCTCCTGTCAGGTCCGTTCTGCCCACACCCATGCGGAACAGCACATCACCCGCAAACAGGTCGTTATCACAAAGCAAACTTACACTGCCTGGGGAATGTCCAGGTGTATGGAACACTTTAAACGTATGACCAATCAGATTCAGCTTCTGCCCTTCGTCCATGGCATATTCAGCAGGATCTGTCGAAAGCGGTGGTGTCGCCTGCGGCCAATTCAAAGATCCATTTAATTTCGGGGTGGTGAGCCAGTCACTCTCCAAGTCATGAAGATAAACGGGACATCCCTTCAATTTGCGGATCTCATCTACCCCGCCCATATGATCAAAATGAGCATGAGTGAGGAGAATGGCTTCAATCTCCAAGTCTTGGATCGCCTTAAGCAGCGGCCCTGGATTCATGCCTGGATCGATAATGACGGCTTTGCCCGGATCATCTCCTTGTAGGAGATACGCATTGGTCTGAAGCGGGCCTAGTGTAAACGTACGAATGTTAAGCATATCGGCTTAGTAACCCGAAATCAGTTCACGCAGCTCACGGATAATGGCCGCATGTGACTCCGTTCCTTCCCCATAACGTTTACCAATCTCTTGACGCGCTACAGCCAAATTTTCTTGATAATCTGCTGCTTCACGATCCGGATTAAGGCGTTTGAATTCAATCATGACTTCCTGTACATGCTGCGGACGAGGTCCCCACTGACCTAACACATGACCACCTGTATCTGCAAAAATAACGACTGGCACGGAACGGCCACCCATCGTCAGGAACTCATCCATCACTTCCGGATGGTTCTCCATAATCAGAACTTCTGTTGGGATTCCTGAGATTTCAAGCGCCTGGAACACAACCGGAATATTACGGACAACATCCCCGCACCAGTCCGCAGCCAGAATTAACACACGCAGATCATCGCGATGATTCAGACTCTCAAAAAACTCACGATCCTCTTCGTTCGACCAAGTAAAGCTATCATAATTGGCCTGGAATTCACTTTGGTTCTTGGTCATACTCTCGATAAAATCTTTCGGTGGCAGACCTTTACCGAATTTGTGAGACAAGTTGGGTTTACCCATGACTAGACACTTCCTTTCTTTTTACGAACATTCATCCATTTAATAAGTACATAAACGATCATAAGGGCGAGAGCGACAAGCAAAATAGGCATAACATATGGTGCCGCTTTCTCATCAATATGCTTCCATTGATCTCCAAGAATCATCCCTAAATATATAAACAATGCAGTCCAAGGTATAACAGCGAGTGTAGTAAGCAAGATGAATTTGCCTGTGTGCATTTTCGTGATGCCAGCCGGGATGGAGATTGCATGTCTTACCACCGGAACAAAACGCGCTGTGAAAATGACACCTGTACCATACTTGCGGAACCACTCCTCGGAATGGTCGATGTGTTTTTTCTGGATGAGTATGTATTTACCGTAGCGTTCAAGTACAGGTCTGCCGCCATAACGGCCAATCCAGTAAATAAATAACTGGGCAATCACACCGCCCACCGTACCAAAAATCATAGCACCGAAGAAGTTGATATTACCTTGTGAAACGAGAAAACCTCCATACGCCAGCACAATTTCGCTTGGGATAACTTCCAACATTAATCCAAGCATGATTCCAAAGTACCCAAGACTTTGAATCCAATCGAACAATTGGCCAACAAGGTTATGAATAAAGTCCATCTCAACCCTCTTTCTCCATCCTGATTGGCGGTGCCCCTCCGCACCATGGATGTTCGTCCCTATTTTATCACAGGGCTGTGGACGTTGCTACTTCACGAGGTTGGGATAGTGTCCCGTTCGCAGCAGTGCGCATATGGTATGGGGAGAGGAGCGTGAGAAGATGTCACACAAATCAATACCCGGTTCTCCGCCGGTCAAACATACGCAATCCGGTCAAAACCTTCCTTCCGCCAGAGGAATTCGCCGGGCATGCAGCAAGGAATTGTACCGGACAGCCAAAAGGCTAAAAGTATATGTCTCTCCCGAACGGATGAAACAGGCGGAAGAATATTATTACGGTAAGGTGATCACAAATCTGCTCTGGATTGGGGAGAATCGCGACAACCGCAAGAAATTATGTGAGTGGTGGAACACGGATGTCAGTGCAGAGATCGCCGCGATGTGGGAAGTAGATGTTGAACCATTAAAAGATGCGTTTCAGCACGCATTTGGTGGGTATCGTCTGTAGGAATGCAGCAGTGAGGCAGGTAGCTGTGTCTTCAAACCTACTGAAAGACGCAGCCAAGCTGAAGCGAATCTGAACATGCTAGGAATAGCCAAGGAGGGCACTGTGTCCTTAACGTGTGATGTTAATGCCTCCTTCCCGTACGAGCAAGCGATAGAGACAACAAACATGCGAATTCCTCCCTTCCGATGTAAAGCTTCGCTCCAGGTAGGATTCGAGGGCGACCCCTTGCGGTTGGGCAGAGCATGGAGCCGACCTCCAGGTGGGCATGAATATAAGCTGGGAATATGAACATGAACACCGAGTAATTTTTCATGCTCAAGCCCACGAGTGGTAACGAATCTGAGGCGTCTTATTCAAGGATTTGAAGCATTTTAGAAATCTAAGGAATCTGAGACACGTTATCTCGGGATTTTTGGCCTTTTATCACGTTTTTGTTAGGGAGTTTCGGGAAATAACGTGTCTGATGTTCCTTACAATTTAAAAAGAGGAGCTAGAGGCCAAATAAGACGTCCTGTGTTCCTTAGAAAATCGCATACCCTCCGCAAGGAGCAGCCAGCTTGGACTTCCTGACTTTTTGGACGCTGACATCCATCATCATATAACTTGGGTAAACGTCAAGATCCAGCAGTGATTCAAGGACTCCGCTTGGTCAACTCTGGAGTAAACGGAGGAGAAGAAGCCGAAGCAAGCCTGCGCAGGTTCTCTCCATAACCTGGAGCATGTTCTTCCAGTACAAAACGACGATCATTACGAACGTCCCCTGCTCCCACTTCCTCAGCCAGCAGTTGATACCGTTCATACATCTGGACACCAGCGGCGGCAGTCTGTCGGGCTCGATCTCTATATCCTGCCTTCCATTCCCGCCGCGCTGCCTGCTCCATCCAATACAAAGCCGTGGATTGGCTAATGCCATCATACCGATTCAATGCGATCGCTTGTTCAAAATATTCTCCAGCCTGCTGTCCTTCGCCGAATTGGGCTGCCAATCGTCCAAGTTCGATGTAAATCTGAGGGTGCATCGGGAAATGGGACAGGCTGCTCAAAAGGAGTGATTCTGCTTCTCGTCCCGGGAGAGATCGTGCAAAGGATATCACGATATCCGGTCGATTCGGATTCGATTGAAAAGCAGCCATAAGATGCACCTTCTGTGCTGGAGTGCCATCCGGTTCAGACATCGCCTGACGGTACTGCACTTCTGCTACAGCGTATCGGGAGGTCAGCCAGACTGTTCCACCAATCCAGAAAAGGATGATCGTCACTGTGGATACCCTTATTAGCCGAGCAGTTACTCGCTGAAAAATATGAAAGAAGGAACGCATCGGGACAGCTGATGGGTGGGATTGGGTTGGTAAATATCGCAAGAAAAGATATCTGGATTTAGATCTCAATTTAGATCCCGATTTGGATCTGATAGGGGTGTATTTTACAGTTACGCCGGATCGTTGGACTCCCTCTGTTTCCGTCTTCAATGCAGTTGCCCAAGCACCGAGCCAGATAAAGAGCATCCAAAATAGTGTAAAGCTCCAGTCAAAGTCCATCGCCCCATGCAGGCCAAAAATAAGCACAGAAGGCATGAGCTGCGGTGCAAAATGAAAGATGCTTCGCAGGGTGAGGAGAAACCACCCTGCGACAAGCAGGATGCCGATCATGCCCGTGTCCAGGGCGAGATCGAGCAGGCCGTTGTGAACCTCGCCTCCGACATAAGGCGAGGATTGAATGGCGCGAAACATGTTGCGCCATGTATCTCCCCCGTGGCCAAGCCATGCGGCCTCGGCCCACAGCTGGAGGGCGTCCCGCCACATCTGTAGGCGGGACACCCCAGTGCCGACACCCGCCGCGAGGCGATCGGCGGTGGAGGCCACGGCCATCAGTGCTGCGGCGGCTCCCGCCAGCGCGATGGCCGTCAAAGCAGCGGCGCGCGGAGCCTTGGCGGCGCCGCTGTGCCATAGACGGCACAGCAGCAGCGTGCCGAGCAGCGCAGCTGCCCATGCCCCGGCCAGTGCCAGCAGGCCGGGCACGGGTGCAGGCGCCAGCTGGGCAGCAGCCAGCTGGCGGTACAGCCAGGCCGCGCACGCCAGTGGCGCGGCCATGGCCAGCAGCAGCGGCAGGCGGGCACCGCGCCGCTGCAAAGCAAAGGCGGCGACCGCGGCGCAGCCGGTCGCCAGCCAAGCGCCGCGCGACTCGCTCAGCAGGAGCGCGGCTTGCGCAGGCATGAGCGGCAGCACTGCCGCGATGAGTCGCCCGGCCGGCACAGGCCGGGCTATGACTCGCGCGGCGGCTGTCAGCCGCTCCAGTGCGTACATGCCAACAACGGCACCGTACGCATTCGGGTACTGCAATAATCCGCCGAGCCTTGCTCCGGCGGAGCTGATCTCGGGGTCAGCAGTCCGCATCACCCCGAAGGGCATCGGCAATATCCCGCACACGGCAAGGATACCGCTTAGCACAAGCAAGCCGCCTGCCATCTGCCAACCGCAGGCTAACCAACGCGCACCATCCGTGCGCGCAGCCAGTATTGCAGTGAGCAGAGTAAACATCGCAAGCAGGCTCCATCGCAGCATCTCATCCATGCTGCCCTGTTTACTCACCGAGCCTGCCCACGCATGTAGCCCAAAACATGTCATCATCCCCAGCGGCCACAATACCCGCCACATTCCCGGAAATCGAATCATTCGCCAAACCATTCGTTCATTGTTCCCTAGCCAATGTACCGGTGACAGAGGTACTTGTTTTCTTCCTTGCTCCTGCTCTTGCTCTTTCTCTAGACGAATACCGACAAGAAATAGCACAATCATGATCAATATGCTTCCTGCTGCGATCAAAAGGACAGGATACAGATCAGCCGAATAGTACAGTCCCCGACTCAGACATCCTGCAAGCAGCAAGACAATGGAGAGTATGCCTAACCCAACAGTCCACCCCGATCCTGAATAACGTTTACACCTCAAACTTTGAGAAAAACTCACTGACGCATCGGTCTGGATAGCTCCACTTGAATTATTTTTATCATCCTTTTTATACGTATCATCTTTTTTATACATATGATCTTTGTTGTATGTATCTTCCCTATTATATGTACTGTCTCTACTGCCCCTACTGTCCCCATTACATAAGTCCCTGTTATCTACATATTTTGTACCCTCTGCATGTCGAGAACCATCAAACGCCTGTTCCACCATGACCTCGTTCACCGCATACCCTCGTATATTCGTTACAACTCCCTTATCCATTGTCCTATTCTTCATCCTTATACACCCTCCTTCCTTCCACCGCTCCGTATGCATAACAAAAAGACAGAAGATCCCGATAACGGGTCCTTCTGCCTGATATACATCTGACAGTTATGGTGTGGCTTGCTAAGAAGTATGTGCATTGAATATCATTTTACATTCAGAGACCCTAGTTGCAGTATGTCCCTGGATTGTCATTGGCACACTCAGCAAAGGTCTCAATTTGCGGAATCTTGAACGGTTTCTTTGCTCGATTTTGATTTCCCGCCGGCCTGCTTGCCATCGCCAGGAAGCAAATCGGCACAAGCCCGCTCCAAATATGGATCGGCATGAATGAAATCACGGAAAGCCGTATATTCATTCCACATCTCCGTCACTTCGCCGGCCTGACCGCGAACAGCACGAATCAATATGTTTTTAGGCGTATTCTCCATATCGATGAATTCAAGCAATTGTGTCTTGTATCCCATCAGATCAAGCAACTTGGCACGAATCCCATCCGTAGCCAGTGCGGAAAAACGTTCCTTGAGGATGCCATGGGACAACAATGGATTCATCACGGAGGCCTCTACTTGATCAAACAGTTCATGCTGACAGCAAGGAACAGACAGAATAACAGAAGCCCCCCAACGAACTGCCTTCTCCAAAGCAGCATCGGTGGCTGTATCACAGGCATGCAGCGTGACAACCATATCCACTTCGTTCAATTCATCGTAGTCCGCGATGTCTCCAACCAGAAACTTCAGATCGCCATAATGCAATCGATTAGCCAGATCATTACAGTGTTCAATGACATCTGCCTTCAAGTCCAACCCAATAATCTTGAGTGAACGACGTTGTTGTACAGACAGATAATGATATAACGCAAATGTCAGATAAGACTTGCCGCAACCAAAGTCAACGATGGTCAGTGGACGTCCTTCCGGCAGATGTGGAATGACATCCTGCACCATTTCGAGGAAACGGTTGATCTGTCTGAACTTGTCATATTTACGGGCCAGCACACGACCTTCTTCGTTCATAATGCCAAGTTCAACGAGGAACGATACGGGTACTCCCTCTTCCAATACATATTGCTTCTTGCGATTATGCGACAGATCCACCGCAGTTTTGGAAGCAGATTTGGTCAGAATGGATACTTTATATTTTTTGCTGATCAAAATTTGATAGTCTGCCTCGGTCGTACAGAGCAGCCCTTGACGAAACGTCTCTTCACATAACAAAGTCATGCGCTCTGCCGCTTCAGCCGGAGTCAAATTCTCGTGCAGCACTTTGTTGTTATAATGGAATGCAAACTGATAATGCAGCTGATTCTTCAGTGTCACCGGCTTGACTTGCACTTTGGTATACGAGACATTGTCCCGTCTGCGCAGCTGGCTCCAGGTCGCTGTAATCAGCGAATTCTGTTCAAAGATGTCTTGTATAAGCTTTCGCAATGAATCCACGGGGTACATCTCACTTTCGGTTTGGTTTGGTCAACCGTTACCATACCACAATTACGTTCCCTCTCCAAGTAAAGGCATGTAACAGGCCTTGATCCTATCCATATTTAGGAGTTCATCTCTTGACGACTTAGTTCAGCTAACCCCTCTTCAACTTCGGTACGCGGCAAACCACCATGCTCCAGCTGTTCATCTGTGAGTTGGCTCAACCTTTCATAGAATGCCTGTACATCATCTCGGTAGCTTACCGGGAATTCATCACCAAGCTGGAGCAATCTGTACCAACTGTTCTCTGCTTGGTCGTAACGTCCTTGTTGTTCACGATAGAGGGCAAGCTGTCTTTCAGTCCGGGCAGGAAGTACATATTCTTTCGTGAGCCCCAATACACCCTCCACCCGTTCCGGTGCATTCAATAACTGGGGATTGGCGCCATGATTCAATGCATACAGGTAAAAATGAAGTGATCTCATCAATCGAATGACAGCCTCATCCTCTGCGTCCATTCTCTCCTGATCATCTATGCCTTCCACTTTGGCCTTCTCTTGATAAATGTAAGCCTCTTCTTCAATCAGCCTCGCGGCCTGCTGCAGATTGTCTACCTCAATCATTCCGCGAAAACGGAACATTTCAATAACATCCTCCGCTGGCAATGAATTCAGTAGAGATAAGTTCAACCCAAACTGCCTGCGCATCAGCTCATCCAACTCAGACAATGCCTCGGTATGCTTACGCTGCTGTTTGAGCGTGAACACTTTGCCAATTGCTTCAGTCATTTCCTCCATCATGCGGAGCAGATAATCTTTTCTGAACATGCTGTATGCCCCCTCATCCTTCGACCCTATACATCCAATCGTTCTCATATCGTTCCTTTATATTTATTTTAATTCATGCCATGACAAAAAGCCAAAAACAAGACACGCGTGTCTTTGCTCTGGCCATGAACACACTAAACCCCTGCCTATCCCAAAGGGACGTGGCAGGGGCTCGGTTGAAATGGAACTGGTTACTCCTCCTCCACAAGAGGTAGAATCATCCAGAAACCAAACTATGATTCTAGGACGTGTCTCAAAACTCGCTGAAGTGCATCTTTTACCGCCTTTTCGCCCCATGCTACGTCACTTCCCCTTGACGTGCCCCGGCACGCCTGCGGAAAACTTCCTTGCTTGGAACGAAAATTCAGTAAAATCTACTTCCTTCGGAGTTTTCAGACACGCCCTAATGATATCAACATAAATCACTTCATCAATTATTTCGATAATCCAGCCATAAATTGTTTAATGACCTGAATTAACTCTTCAGGAGCTTCATACATGCTCATATGACCCGCACCCGCAATCACGGCTTGCACGATATGTGGCTTGTCACTTGTAAATGTACGTTCTGGCGGGATAACAGCATCCTTCTCTCCTGCAACCAGCAATACAGGTAAAGGTGTAGCCGATAACACATCGCGGCGATCCGGCCGTTCCCGCATAGCAAGTGCAGCGCCGACAGCACCTTGGGGTGCAGTCTGGTAACCAATTTCCTTCACACGTGTTACTTGCGTAGATAATGTCTCCACATGTTCTGGTGCGAATAGGCCGGGAACGAGTCCATCTACAAAATTCACGATACCTTCGGTCTGAATGGTGGATACAGCGCGAAGGCGTTTCTCCTTGGCTTCTTCACTGTCCGGATAGGCTGTGGAATGAATCAGACCAAATGCATTCAGGCGTTCTGGATGGCGCTGTGCGATCGAGAGCGCAATGTATCCCCCCATCGAGTGTCCCAGAAGGACCGCTTTTTCCACATTCAACTCGTCCATCAACTGTAATACATCGTTGCCCATCTGTTCGATGGTATAACTTCCTACAGGTGCATCTGTTTTTCCGTGTCCACGCAGATCAGGTACGATACAGCGATAGCTGCGTGCCAGTTCAGGTACGACCTCATCCCAATACGATGAACTGCCACAGTATCCGTGGAGCAAAATGAGTGCTTCTCCCTTACCTTGTTCGGCATAACAAATCGTCGTTCCATCACACATCACTTTTTCCATATAAATCCCTCTCTCTGCGCGAATGATATAATTCAGGTTGTATATTATTAAGCCTACATATCATGAATGAAACGTTTGTCTCCATTTCCATGCTTCAATTGCGGCGTCTGCAATCGTTCGGGACATCCCCATGACCAAGTGAAGCGAGGTCATCTGCAAAATGGAATAGGGCCTTGGTCCATTTGCATTAACCACAGCTGCTACACTGTATTGTCCAACAGGGGGTAGCTTGCCTCCGACCGATTGGGCGGGAATGAGTGGGTTATTCGAGAGATAGTATGTACCTACCGCATGCTTTGGACCCAGACATGCATCAATCGCTATGATGGCATGGTGTGCAGGAATAATTGCCAATTTCTTTTCCAACGTATCTGCATCACAAGGGGAAGTCAGCGTGCCAATCACGTTCTCCATTCCACTCTCTTGCAGTAAACTTCCTGTCAGTGGACCCAGAGCATCCCCGGTGGAACGATACGTACCAATGCAGACAAACGTGATTTCAGCTGGAGAATGAAGTTGAATGATGTTTTTGAAAAATAAGACCAGATTCCCTGCAGGCACGCCTTTGCGGACTTCCCTTCCTTGATGGCGAACCATTTCTCGCTTATACGCTGCCAAGCTGTATTCCCTCCAGTACACTCAAGTTTCCATGAAACCCTGTTGTTGTATCCATCATTGTAACCGATGCTTGGTTTCCCCGCAAAAGCATTAGCCTGAGCGCTTCCAATCATGATACAATAACAAGAGTTTCCGATACGGAAGGGATGAACTTAACGATGGATTTAACACAAGCAACAGCAGCCAATATGGAATATATGATTGAAGCGATCAAAACCAAACTTCGTATGGCAAGCGGTGCCGCCATGCAAGCTTCTTCATTCCCACTTGAGAAATACGAAGATCTGTTTGACCTGTATGAAATGATTCTGAGCAAGGAACATCTCAGTATCTCTGAAGTGGAAGCTGTCGCTTCAGAACTGGGTAACCTTCGTAAATCTTAGCAAAGTGTTGCTTTTGATCATTTGCGACTTCTATGAAGTCCTTTCAAAAGCAAGCCTAAAAAGGACCTGTTTCCACATCACCGTGGGAACAGGTCCTTTTTCACATATTCATATTTGAAGGCTATCTTCTACGGAATATATCTCATCCTTAGGGCAGGTCAACCAAAACAAATTCGGCAGGTTCACTGTCTGTGCTTGTGATTTGCAGATCACAGCTTTTGCGAATTCGTGCGGCATCCCCCGGCTTGAGGTTGAAGTTGCCATCTGAACAATGAATCTCTACATGTCCACTGATCAGAAAAAGATGTGTCCGTCGATCTTCGTGTTGCGGGTACATCAACTTTTTCCCGGACTCCAAATGGGACAGGTAACAGGTTACATCCTGAGAAATAGGCAATGCGCCTTCACTTCCCTCGCCCCCTTGCCCGGATACAATCGGACATAGACGATTCAAATGCTCCTGCGGCTCTATTCTCCGATTCGTATAGGAAGGTTTCAGCATACGCTCCGATGGCAAAAACCACATCTGGAGGAAACGTACCGGTTCATCCGCTGACGGATTGGTCTCGGAGTGTTCAACACCCGTACCCGCACTCATCACCTGGACCGTACCTGGTTCAAGCAATTGTTCTGTTCCCATACTATCCGTATGTTTGAGTGTACCTGATATGACATAACTGACAAGTTCAAGATCATGATGTGGATGTTTCTTAAAGCCTTCTTGCGGCATCAGCGTGTTTTCATTATGAGCCAACAGACAGCCAAAATGGGCGTTGCTTGGATCATCATAATCCGCAAAGGAAAAGCTGAATTCACTGTGTATCCAACCTCGATCCGACGTGTGCCTTTCTTCCGATGTCACCACTTTAATCATGTTCATCCACCTCCAAGGGTTTAGAGCTGCCACATTACCGCGGCAGTCCATGCGTGTATATGAATTGTATAGATGAATACCAGTTGGTATGCATCTTTACCCGGGGTCCGGCAACTCTAATCACGCCCCTTCTTAAGGTTATACGCTATCTTCAAGTGAGTGGAGAATGAACTCACTATCTGCATGACCTACAAGGGTACCCGCATCATTTCGGATGTCCGAAGGGAACACTTCAGCCAATCGTTCAATGGTTCTCTCATTGGAATAACCAATCTGTTTCAGGATGGATTGGGTAATGAACGCCCACTCTTCCTCGGAACCATCAAGCACCTTGAAGGTGATTCCCAGTCTTTCTTTTTTCAGACCAAATCCGAATACCCCCTTGAATCCACCCTTCGCTACAATGTTATCGTCTTCCAGCAGCACTGAATCTACACGCTCCGTGCCACCTACCATCAACGGATGTTCATTCATAGCTGATGTTATGGTCTCTACAGCTGTTCTTGTGGAAGGATCAGCAATAAGATCCGGACAAGCGAGCTTCAGATAAGCATTCGACAATGCCAACAACGGCAAAGAAAATACCGGAAAGCCGCAGCCATCCGTCCCAAGCTCAATCTCTTTTTCCTCAATACCTGCCAGGTCGGCAAAGGTTTCAAGAATTTCACGTTGTACCGGATGATCCGGTTCAGCGTAACTGCCCAGATCAACCTGCTTCATCTGACTGTACCCCAGAATTCCCAGATGTTTTCCGGAGCAGTTGTGCAAGATGCGCCGTTTCTCTCCTTGTGCACGTAACCATTGATTACGGCTTTCTTCATTAAGCGGATAGCTTGGTGCACAGATCAGGCATTCTTCTCCCAATCCGATCTTACCGGATAACTGCTCCAGCACCCGAATGTGTTCCGGTTCCGAACGATGCGAGGAGGACATAATGGCAATCTCCTGTGCTGATAGGCCATAGTGACTGGCAATTCCTGCCCGAATACCTGGAATGGCTTGAAAAGGTTTGGCAGATGAGCGAGTGAACGCTCTAAAATGAGGGTCACCAGCCGAGTATACGATTCGGCCATACTCATCCGTAATACTTATGTGTCCGTAATGGGCGCATTCCATAACGCCTGCACGGTATTCTTTAATTAACAAGGCACTCTCCATGCGAGTTCTCTCCTTTGTGCTCCCGATTTCATCTCTGCTTTGCGTCACGACGCCGCATGGGATATCTTAAATAGTATAGTACAAAAGCGACGTTTTTACAGTTTTTTCGACAGGCATTTCGGGTATAGCTTTATCATCTATGTTCATCTACTACCATAACTGAAGGAGAAACTCATTATGCCGCGCAAAACGTATTCATCAGCCTCATTCAGTTCAACTTCCGGTACGTTATTACGTCCACTCCTCAACTGGGGTTTGGCTGGTCTGGCCCTCAGCGCATCGGTCGTATTCATTCTGGCAGGTCTGGGTGCCTGGTTGGGTGCTGATGTTATTATTCGTCTGGATGATCAAATTCAGCAATTATTTTATCTGAATTCAGATTCACGTCTTCATCTGTTCCCTTACACTGCATTCATAACCTCACTGGGCTCATTCAAAATCTCTGCTGTGGCTGCAGGAGGTTTTGCTCTTCTTTTCTTCATACAACGCAGTCCAAGGTTTGTTATATATGGATATGCGCTCACAGGGAGTTTTGCCATGATGTGGGTTCTGAACACGTTATTGAAGGAATTTTTCAGACGAAGCAGACCGGAACTGGATCATCTGCTGGTCGTTCACGGGTACAGCTTTCCCAGCGGACATGCCATGATCTCCATGGGCTTCTACGGCATGCTCTTTGTAATCTGGGCCATTGAACGACAGCGACATAACTCTTCTAGTGTGTGGCTTCCTGTTCTATGTGGTATCAGTTTTATTTTCTTGATTGGTCTCAGCCGGATCATGTTGGGCGTTCATTATCCTACCGATGTATTTACTGGATTTACTGCTGGATTGGCATGGATCTTCTGCATGGTTAAAGGCATTAAACAAAGCCGCTAAAGAATGAATTCCTCTGATTTCCAGTTCATTCATCCTGATCTTTATTGTTTCACAGGGTTGCACGGGGTTTATATACGAAGTAAGCAAACGCGAACAGACAACATCCTACATCAAGTTTAAAGGAGGCGGTTGTTATGTGGGGCATCATTATCAGCATTGTGATGGCTGTCATCATCGGTTTGATCGGAGATGCACTTGCCGGTCACAACATGCCTGGAGGCATAATCGGTGCAATGATTGCCGGATTTGCCGGAGCCTGGCTGGGAGCACTTTTGCTTGGTAACTGGGGACCAGTTATCGGTAACTTTGCCATCATCCCTGCCATCATTGGTACAGCGCTCTTTGTTTTCTTGCTGGGGCTTGTGTCCAGACTGCTAAGACAGGCTGCCTGATTCGGGCAACAAGGTGTTCGTTGTTTCGTATTTGTTTCTTAAATTGAAGAAGGAGTGATTAGACATGAATAAAGCAGAAGAGCAATATCCTGTACAGACGGGTTCAACTTTCGCAAAAGGTATTTTCATCGGGGGTTTGCTGGGAGCTGCAGCAGCACTACTCTTTGCGCCTAAACCGGGACGTGAATTGCGTGGTGACCTTTCCGAGAAAGTGGGCATCGTTACTGACCGCACTAAAGAAGTGGCAACTGTTGTAAGTGACAAAGCAACTGAACTGGCTAAAACGGTCTCTTCCAAAACTTCCGACATTGCAAAAACGGTAAATCAAGGCCGCAATGATGTAATGGACTCTGTGAGAAAAGCGTCCGCTGATGTGGCTAACGAAGCATCCCGTGCATCTGATGAAGTGGCTGCCGCTTCCGTTGAAGCGAAGGAAGATGCACGTAAAGAACTTAACTCGACCAGCCTGTAAGGCGATACAGATCGAGAGACCAATAGCCAGCTGCACTTCAGCTGGCTATTTTTTATCCAATGCGAGTTGAGGAGGACGAATAATATGAGTAAAGTTACAATCAATGGTAATACTCCAATTGCGGGAGGAACACCGACACAGCAGTATGATACAAGCGAGCATCCTTTTGAATTGCGTCATGAGGTAAAACGATTGAACACCCGTCTGGACCAGATTGCGGACAGTCTGGAGAGAGCACAGATCAAGGATATTATTGAGAATTACAGCAGTCCCAAGAAGCGGATCATTACTAACTTTACAGCAGGAATGGCAAGAGGACTCGGCCTAACTGTAGGTACCTTTGTTGTTCTGGGTTTGCTGGCGTTCATTCTCAGTCAATTCGTCAATATGCCGATTGTTGGACAATATATTGCTGATTTACTTGGTTACATTGAAGATTACAAAAACTAAGAGGACTAGCCAATAGGCTATCCCCTACGCGTTTCAGTTGCTCCTTTTTTCTCGATCTCTTCAGCTGAAGGCTGTGAAGACTTCACTTTGAGCAGGTCTCCTGTCCATCCTTTCATCATCAGCCATACATACATGCTGATCATGCTTAAGATAATAACGACAAGGACCAGTACAACTCCCCATGATTTGTCGATAAAGGGCAGGTTCTCAAAGTTCATCCCCCATATCGCGCCAGCTGCCGTGGCAGGTATGAACACAGCGGTAACTATGGTTAGCGTCTTCATAATCTCATTCCCACGAACTCCTGAGATCGCATTATCAATGGAAATTAACGTATCGATCTCTTTCTCGTAATGATTGAACAGACGCTCCATACGTTCCACACGATATTGAAGCTGTAGAAAGAAACGATTGTCTTTCATCTCACTCAGGTAGGCTTCATGGGCAGCGGCCATGAGTTCCGAGTACGGGATAAACAGATTGCTCCAGTATAACAATTCAAATCGGGCTGCGAGAATCTGGTCCATCAAGGTACGTGCATTACGAGACTCCATCTTCCGTTCCAGATCACGCAGGTTCACCTCAAAGTGATCCATACCCACATGATAGTAATGCAGTATTGCTCGAAAAAGTACGAACATGCCATCCCTCGCCACTGTACATTGTTGCAACATATTCGCACGTTCATCTGTCTTCATAATACCTCTTGTATTTTCATCCATATTCAAGGTAACCAGGTTGGTGCGATCGACATAAAAGAACATCTGATTATCTTTTCTTTTGTCATCTCTCTCATTTTTAATCGCGTACAACAAGGAGCCAAATATGACGGGCTCAGTACCATTCACGAAACGGACGGATAGATAATTCGATTCCACTTCCGGAATTTTATGAAGCCAATACTGCATATCGGGAAATGACTCTGCCAGCTCCTCCAAGGCATTTTTCATGCTATCCGTATCAGGTGCAACCCAATCCCACCATTGCCAATGGTCTGAGCAAGATAACTTGTCGCGACGGGCTTCCAGCTTGATTTGGTTCACAATCACAATATCCACTCCTGCACATATGTTTATTGCATACAACCTTTTTAATCCCAAAAAGGACACGTATGTATTCCAATGGAATTACGTGTCCTTCTCTATGCCGTACTCAACAACATCAGGGATTCATCTTTCATAACATTGAAGCATTGGACATGATCTGTTTCAATTTCTCTGTAGCTCGCTTCTGAATCCGAGATACACTCATCTGTGAAACACCAAGCTTCTGGGCAATTGCCCGCTGAGATTGGCCATCCTGGAATGCTAGAATAAGTACCTGCTGCTCTTGTTCCTTCAATTGTCCCAATGCCTGTTGCAAGTCCATCCGTTTTTCGACCGAATCATAGTCATTAACATCTGCACTGATCAGTTCTCCCAATGTTGCTGCACTGTCATCCTGAGATAAAGGAGAATCGAGTGATACATAATGGTAACATTCCCGACCAGCCAGAACTTCAATCGTCTCTTCTGCAGTCAAATCAAGGTATTCAGCAATTTCGTTCACACCGGGTGAGCGCTCCAACTTGACGGTTAACTCATCAATGGCATGTTGCACAAGGGCTCCCTTTTCCTTAATCCTCCGGGGCACCTGAATATACCAGGATTTGTCACGCAAGTAGTTCTTCATATGACCGATCATACTCTTCATGGCATAAGGTTCAAACGGAATACCTAGGTTGATATCGTATTGCTTAAGCAATCGAATCAAGGCCATCTGCCCGGTCTGATACAAATCTTCGTATAGATCGGGGCGATTCCGAGCGATTTTACCTGCTGCCATCTTAACCATTGGTTCATATTTACGGATGAGAACTGTTGCAATTTCATTATCTTGGGTCTGCTGGTATTCCCAGATCAAACCTATAGCTTCAGACATGGACTCTGGGGGAGTCACTTTTTCATTCATACTTTCTCCTCACTTCTTGCAAGACGTTTTACGAGTACTACTTTCGTACCTTTGCCCGTCTCACTTTCCACACTGACATCGTCCATCAAGGCTTGCATCAGGTAGAACCCAAGTCCGCCAATCTGTGCTTCTGTCAGTTCTTTGTCGTGAAGACCAGCACGTGACACAGCAGGATTCATGTTCTCGAAGCTGGCACCTTCGTCCTTGACAGTAATGGACAATGTTTCGCCTTCCACTTCGAATACAACTTCAACCATGCCACCTTCGTGTGAGTAGGCATACAGTACAGAGTTATTACAGGCCTCGGATACAGCAACTTTCATATCCTCAATGTCTTCATAAGAAAATCCCATTTTGGATGCTACTCCATAAAGATTAAGTCTTACAATATCAACGTAATCAGCTGTCGCCGGTAAATTAAGGGTGACTCTTTGAACTTCTGCATTCATTCCTTTTTCGATCCTTTCCTATTGGGAATTCTTCTGTGTGACAAAGAATTTGGCGATGCCCGTCATGTCAAAAAGTTTCTGAATCTGCGCAGGAACTTCCTGTACTTCAAAGCGAGCTTCCATTCCATGTCTTGCCTTCAGAACAGATAACAGGATACCAATCCCTGTACTATCGATATACTTCAATTCTTTCATGTTAATCACAAGATCCTGTTCCTTGTTATCCACGAGCGGCTCCATCACCAAGCGGAAGTCAGGAGCAACCGACAAATCCAGTTCGCCAGTCAGATACACCGTGCACACGCCGTCCTGAGTTTCAGTTCTTGCATTGAATTTTTCATTTTTATTTGTATTCATTAGACATCTCTCTCCTGATCAATGGTTTCCTTACCTAATAACCCAACTTCAGCACAAGTGAAACAGAAAGGAGTTTGGAAAATGTTTCAATTGGCCTGATTCATGGCTGAGGGACCTGGGTCTAACATTTGTCGTTGTTTCTGAAACTGGGCTATTTTTTGTTTTACATTGCCCATTTTTACCGGTTTACTAATATAATCATCCATGCCGGCAGCAATACAGCGTTGCTGAATACCTTCCATCACGTTAGCAGTCATCGCTATAATGATTGGCTGATTGGACTGGGACAGGCTCTCTCGAATCCGTCGTGTACATTCCAAACCGTCCATAACAGGCATCTGCAGATCCATAAACACATAGTCATAGGGATAACGGCTGCCGTTTACCATATCGAGTGCGGTCTGCCCATCTTCAGCAATGTCTGAGAGCAACCCAAGTTTACCGAGCATAATCGCCATCAACTTCTGGTTAATAGGATGATCATCCACGATTAATACCGTAGGATATTTATTCTCATTTTTCACATCCGTTGGTTTCTCTTCCCCGTTCCTCTGGACCAGTTCAGTTTCTACATAACGTTTCGCCTGAATTGTGAATACAAACGTTGCTCCCCGTTGCTCTGTTGTATCCAGGTAGATCTGTCCACCCATCATTTCAACCAGAGTCTTGCATATTGCCAGTCCTAAGCCAGTTCCACCGTATTTACGTGTCATGGATGTATCCAACTGGGAAAACGGCTGGAACAGGCGATCCACTTTGTCTGAAGCGATACCTATCCCAGTGTCTTTAACGGCAAACTCCAATGCCATTTGCCCATCCTTTTCTTCCTTAACCGACACGATCAAATACACTCCACCCTGATCGGTAAATTTGATCGCATTTGCAATAAGATTCAAGAGAACCTGGCGGAGCCTTGCCATGTCTCCATAGATTAATTCAGGGACAGAATCTTCCAGGAAATAATCCAGTTCCAGGTTCTTTTTGCCTGCTTCTGCAGCAAACAATCCCAGCACTTCCCGAATACAGGAGACAATTTCAAAAGGATGCTCTTCAAGTTCCATTTTGCCGGATTCCATCTTGGTAAAATCAAGAATGTCGTTGATGACCGTGACAAGTGCATCTGCGCTGCGACGAACGATATCTGCATATTCCTTCTGGTCTTCCCTCAGTTCCGTTTCCATCAGCAGATCAACCATGCCGATAACTCCGTTCATCGGTGTACGAATCTCATGACTCATCATTGCCAGGAACTCGGTCTTTGCATTGGCTGCAATTTCTGCTTCTTCCTTGGCCTGAATGAGTTGTTGGTTCATTTTCTCCAGTTCCTGTGTCTTCTGGTGAAGAAGCATGGTCTGTGTCTTCAAACGTTTATTGGTGATAAACATCTCCACAAAGCCCTCGATTTTGGATTTCAAAATCTGAGGAATAAATGGTTTAACCATGTAATCAATGGCCCCGGCTGAATATCCGGCAAACAAGTGCTCCGCTTCTCTGCTATTGGCAGAGATGAATATAATCGGCACATCCTTGGACTTGTCCCGTGCCTTAATTAACTTTGCTGTCTCAATTCCGTCCATTCCAGGCATCTGCACATCGAGAACGATAACCGCAAATTCGTCTTTTAGCAGACAGCGGAGTGCCTCTTCTCCGGAAGTTGCCTTAACGAGTTTATATTGTTCCGATTCCAGAACTGCTTCAAGAGCAAGCAAGTTCTCAGGGCGGTCATCTACCAATAATATGTGGATTGGTTCATTGAGCCCCATGGCTAACCCTAACCCCCTATTTGATCTTCCGGTATATTTTTTCGGTCCGGTCTAACGGCTCATAGGTATCACTGAACTCTGTAAAATGTATCGATTCTTTCGACCCCAGAACCAGAATACCAAAGTGGCTCAAGCTCTCATGAAACAGCCCATGCACATGGTTCCGCAGTTCATCATTAAAATAAATCATGACATTACGGCAAAAGATAACATTGAACTCGTTAAATGACCGATCTGTTGCCAGGTTGTGCTCGGCGAAAATGATGTTCTTCCGTAGAAAAGGATGAAATATCACCGAATTGTATTTCGCTGTATAGTACTCGGAGAAGGCTCTGGTACCCCCTGCCTCCAAATAATTTGTAGTAAATAGTTTCATTTTTTCAATACCGTATACGCCTTCTTTGGCCTGTTGCAAAGAGCGATCATTCATATCCGTTGCGTAGATTCTCGCCTTGTCATACAGTCCTTCCTCATGCAACATGATGGCCATGGAATAAACTTCCTCTCCCGTAGAGCATCCCGCATGCCATATTCGGATATACGGATAGGTTCTCAGGATAGGAATAATCTGCTCCCGAAACATTCGGAAAAGCGAAGGATCTCGAAACATTTCCGTTACAGGGATGGATAAGTTCTGTACAAAACGGTCAAACGCGGAACGGTCATGAAGAACACGTTCCTGTAAGCCGGATATGCTCTTAACACCTTCAGCATGTGCATGATGCCAGATTCTTCGTTTCAGGGATGGCAGTGCATAGTTTCTAAAATCATATCCATATAAACGGTGCATGCCTTCCAGCAGCAACTCAATCTCGATCAGCTCGCGCTCTTCATCTTGCGGCATACGGACCAAATCTGCCCCCGTCTCGGTAGGTTCCCACGGTGTCATAAGTTCTCTCCACTTCTTCATTTGTTACTTGCGTATTCGTTGTATTGTCTTTCATTACCCAAACAATGAACATACGAATAATGAACTTACGAATACAGCCAAACGCGCATTAAGGATAACAATTGATCTGTCTGGATCGGTTTTTTCACATAATCAGATGCTCCGGCCTCAATACATTTGCCGCGATCCTCTTTCATGGCTTTGGCCGTAAGCGCAATAATCGGCAACTTTTCAAACTGCGGGATCTGTCTGATTCGTGTCATCGCTTCATAACCGTCCATCTCTGGCATCATCATATCCATCAGTACCAGATCAAACTCCGGATTTTTGTCCAAAATCTCCAAAGCCTCTCGTCCGTTCTCAGCAAACGTCACATCCATCCGATAGCCTTCAAGAACACTTGAAAGGGCAAATACATTACGAATATCGTCATCTACAAGCAATATTTTCTTGCCTTCAAACAACGTTTCCTTGTTGTGTAGTTTCTGCAAGATTCGACGCTTGTCTTCCGGCAAATTGGCTTCTACCCGATGCAGGAACAATGTAGTTTCATCCAGCAAACGTTCCGGTGACTTCACATCTTTGATAATGATGGATTCCGCATATTTGCGCAGCTTCATTTCTTCCTTGGAATCCAGTTCTTTGCCTGTATAAATTATAATCGGCAGATCGTTCAGATATTCATCATCGCGAATCTGGTCAAGCAACTCAAACCCGGTCATATCCGTTAACATCAGATCAAGTACCATACAGTCATAACGCTGGCTGTGTAATTCATTCAAAGCCTCACTACCTGTCGATACAGCGGTGATTGCAACATCATCATGACCAATCAATTCAATAATGGCTTTACGCTGAATTTCATCATCTTCGACGATCAACAGTCGTTTCAATTGATTCTCGGTGTATGATTTGATATGCGAGAATGCTTTATCCAGTGAATCCTTGCTCGAAGGTTTTTTCAGATACGCAATGGCGCCCATCATCAGACCTTGCTTCATATCATCAATGACTGAAATCACATGAACCGGAATGTGGCGTGTTGCCGAACTGCTCTTCAGCTCGCCCAGAATGGTCCAACCATCCATCACCGGCAATTGAATATCCAGGATAATGGCATCCGGCAGATATTGACGTGCCATTTCAAGTCCTTTATCACCTTGAAGGGCAACAAGTGCTTTGAAGCCTCTTCCTCTCGCCATATCCATCAAAATATGTGCAAAGTTCACATCATCCTCAATGATGAGGAGGATTTTGTCACTCTCCATGATATTCTCCCGATCATCTTCGATCTGTGTGACATCTGGAGTATGGGTAGGAGACAGATCTGTACCCACGCTACGCTCCGGATCAGGAGAGAGAATGGACTGATGACTTGAAAACATGGTCCGTGCTTCGATGGACTGTTCATAAAGATCCTCTGAGGAAACAGCCGCTTCTCTTGAAGCACCTTCCTCTGCCAAGGCTTCCTCTTCATGATTATCCGGCAGGTACAAGGTAAAGCAGCTACCTTCCCCTTCGGATGATTCCACCTGGATTGCGCCACCAAGCAAACGTGCCAGTTCCCTGCTAATGGACAATCCCAGGCCAGTTCCACCGTATTTCCGACTTGTGGTCCCGTCTACTTGCTGGAACGCTTCAAAGATCAGATCCGTCTTGTCCGATGGAATGCCAATGCCCGTATCTTTCACACTGAATCCGAGATATTCCTGATTGGTGTTCATATAACCCGGCAGCTCTTCCGGTTTCATCCGTCGTCCAATCAGACTAACCGAACCTCGATTGGTAAACTTAAATGCGTTTGACAACAAATTCCGTAAAATCTGTTTCACGCGATGACTGTCAGTGTATACCCATTCCGGTAGATCGCTGTCGAACTCAATATTCAAGTTCAGTTCCTTTTTATTCGCCATCGGTCCAAAGTTCTGCTGAACAAAGCTGGTCAGTTCTTCCATTCGAACTGTCTCATAATTGATATCCATCTTGCCTGCGTCCACCTTGGACAGATCCAGAATCTCATCAATCATCTTCAGCAGATCCGCGCCCGACATGTAGATGGTTTGCGCATATTCCTGCTGTTTGTCAGTCAGATTTCCACCCTTGTTCTCCGACAATAACTGGGACAAAATGAGTAGACTGTTCAATGGTGTACGGAGTTCATGTGACATATTCGCTAAAAATTCGGACTTGTACTTACTTGTCATCGACAGCTGTGTAGCTTGCTGTTCCAACTGTGTCTTCGTTTTCTCAATTTCGTCATTCTTCTCTTCAACTTCACGTACCTGCTCTTCAAGCGCCCGCGTCTTGGCAATGAGCTCCGTATTGAAATGCTCCAGTTCTTCCTGCTGACGCTGCAGCAATTCCTCGGAACGTTTAAGTGCCTCTGTCTGCTCCTCCAGATTCTCATTGGAACGACGAAGTTCTTCTTGCTGTGTCTGCAATTCTTCCGATTGAACCTGCAGTTCCTCAGTCAGTGCCTGGGATTCACGGAGCAGCTCCTCCACACGCAAACGACGTCGAACGTTGTTCAAAATTACGCCCAGGTTCATAATCAGTTGTGTGAACAACTGCTTGTGAAGTTCATTGAAACCTTCAAAGGAAGCCACTTCAACTACACCAATCAGTTCATCTTCAAACACGACAGGATAGATCATGATACCCGCAGCACGTGTTGAGCCTGAAGCTGAACCAATATGCACGTAATCTTCAGGCGTATTTTCCAGAATAATCGGTGTCATATCCAGCGCGGCTTGACCAATCAGGCCTTCACCGATGCGATACATTTCTTTACCAACATCTTCGTTCTCTTCAAATGCGTATGCACCGTAACGTCTCAATTCGTCGGGATGTTTCTCCTCATCGATCAGATAGACGACACCCAACTGAGCGCCAAGCACAGGTGTGAACTCACTGATAAACATCTGTGAAATTTGGCGAATGGAGCCAATCCCCCGAAGCAGCTCCGGGACTCTTGCGATGTTTGAACTCATCCAGTTTTGATCCTGCTGAGCCTGTACATAAGCCTTCTCGATTTCCAGTTTTTCTTCCAGATCATTGGATACATCTTTGAACACACTGGCAATCTGACCAATTTCATCCTTGGATTTGACCTGAATGCGCCGAATGGTTCGGTAACGCCCTTTACCAAAGCTGGTAATCATCATAGATACAGTGTTCAGACCCCGTGTAATACTCGGCAGCACCCACATAATGACACCCAATGCAAGCAACAACCCTGCAATCATGATACTTATCGTGATCTGTACAGCTCTCGTATACGCTGCATTAGCGTTCTTGATCTCGGCATCAATCTCTTGGTCCTGATAACGGGACAGAGCATTCAAACTATCCACAGCTTCTTTTTGCACCGCAAGTCCTGTTGAATTGCGGTAGTTATTCGCATCTTCTACCCTGCTTTGGGACATCAGGTTGATCTGTCTCGTTGCATAGGAGGTATAAGCCGTCCACGCAGTATTCACACGATCCACCAGTTGATGTTCAGGTGCACTGTCTGCTCGGTCTCTTACTTCAACGAGGTTGCGATCGCCTCGATCCTTCATCTCCTTCAGGTCAGCGTCTGCTGCTGCAGTCGAGTTGTTTGGATTCAATAACAAGTTAGCCAGCACTTTAGCGATGTCATTAACCTCTCCGCGTGCAGCAGAAGTGAATCTTACTTTGAGATAACGTTCCTGATACATCTGATCTATCTGTTGATTACTGCTGTTCAGCCGTTCATAACTCACAAACGTGAGCACGATCAAAATGGCCATCAGAGCGGTAAAACCAATCAGCAGTTTATTCCTGATCTTCATTCATCCCCCGCCCCTTTATCCAAAGTAATCCAGACCAGACATTTATCATCATCCCGCTCCTGGGGAATTTCGTCATCAAAAAACATGGCCTGCATGGCAGCTTCATTCCACTGATGTGACCCGGTCAGTTTTTCAATCAGGAATTCATGTTGTTCTTCCTGCCCGCCCTGAACAGCTTCCAATAATCCATCCGTATAGAGTGCAATATGCCCGTCACCCTCGTAATGGATCGTTTGTGGTTCAATATCCATTTTGTCAAATAAACCAACAGGACAGCAGACACTGTCAAATGTGGTGACACTGCCGTCGTTTCGGAAAAATAAAGCAGGTGGATGCCCTGCATTAACATAATCAATGCGCTTCATCCGTGTATCAACGACCAGATAAATGGCCGTGAAATAATACTGCACCAATTGTTTTTCCAGATGGAGCTGGTTAAAACGACGGTTCAACTCCTGAATGACCTTCTCTGGATCCACATAAGTGGTAACCGTATCTTTCAACACAGAAGCGATAAACATGGTAAACAGGGATGAAGATATCCCGTGTCCCATCATGTCGAGCAGCAGTACTCCGTAACGGCCTTCCCCAAGGGGGTACCAAGAATACAGATCACCCGCAAGCTCAAAGGATGGTTTATAGATGGCATGCACTTGGAACAGCGGGTCCCTAATTGCCGGACTTAAAACAGCATTTTGGACCATCGCTGCCAACTTGAGCTCATCCTGAATACGTTGATCACGCTCTTTATGCCAATCCTTCTCCTGTTTCAGACGAAGTGCGAGTCGAATTCTGGCCATCAGTTCGACTTTATTAATCGGTTTGGTCACATAGTCAGATGCACCTGCATCCAATGCTTCGGCAAGTTTCTTGGAGTCCCCGATGGCAGTCACCATAATAATCGGTATATCCTTCAGATTCTCAAATTTCTGCACAATACTGCAGGCTTCGATGCCGTCCATCTCGGGCATCATCATATCTAGCAAAATCAGGTCAATATCCGACGGTTTTGGACGAAGTTCGTTGCTTTCCTCCCCAATTCCCAACACTTCAAACATTTCCATGGCGGAACTCGCCGTTGCAATGTCACGATAGTTTTCTTTTTTCAGAATTTCTCGAATGATAATGACATTCGTCGGATTGTCGTCAACAATAAGTATTCTCATTGATATCTCCTTATCTGTGGCGTCCGGGTTTGTCGATTCTTATTAAGTTAAAACGAACGTTGATTATACAAATTTTGCATACAAAACGGCAGTAGACATAATAATTCCTAGTATAACTATAATCGTAAAAACAAAAAACTTCTATTAATACGTGTTCAAAAAGACCTGTTTTCAGTACCGAGAAGATGGGATAAAGCTAGAAATGGAGTAGCGGAGCGTAGGGAAAACTACGTGAGCAACGGACATTTCGGCTGAATTCCATATTCGATGCTGATGATGCCGATAGGCATCCTTCGTAATCAAAAGCGGACTTTATGAACATCCTTTATCAGTAAATGGCACCATCGCAGGGGAAAACCCCCGCTCGTTACCCTGTTTTTGCAGCGTCCTGATCCCGCTTCCAAACTTGCAAAAACATAGATAAGGAATGGGGAAAGCCCCATTCCTTATCTATGTTTTTGATTAAGCATTTTACATAAATGATTCAGAAGCTTGTCCATGTTCAGCAAACTTCAACTTGCAAGTATATCGGGTTAATCTTTCTTTTTAGCAATAACGAGTACTTTACCTTTGTCGAGTTCACTCTCATAGAAGTCCGCTTCGGCTTCGGTAAAGCCCATCGAAACAATTTTGGCCCGGAGTTCATCACCACGTGAGCGGAACAGATTCGCCAAGGAATCAAATACTCCTTCTTCCTTAATGCCAATTTCTTTGGCATCTGCTGTATCGGCAATTCGATCTGTACGATCCTTCTCATGGGCGAGAACAAAGATTTGATCAGGAAGGTATCCGGTAATCTGCAATTCTTTCACCGCTTCTACCGCCTGGACTCCGTTTTCTACCACTTTTGCATAAGCTTGCTCATTGGTTGAATTCATCGTTTCCACTCTCCTCTGATTTAATCTTCTGTATCGCGCTACTTAGTATATAACCATACTATATGGGGTTGAAACGATTCGGTAATAACCAATCCTAGGAAACTGTATCATCAAAAAGATCAATGCCTTCAATCTGCTGAGATCCTGACTTCATATATACTTTCAGAGCCTGGTCTCCACGGAGAAACACTTCTCCGTCCTCTGCCACATAATAAGGTTTCCCAAGAGCATGATGGAACGCTTCAATATTCATCTCAATTCTCTTTCCGTTTAACATGATGTGATTCTCAGATGCATCGATATGCACATATTGAATGACATCCGTATCTTCACACAAGCCAACCTTCACATCATGAAAGTGATATTCAGGACACCCCAGATAAGGATCTTCCTGTTTATGCCCCGGTTGGCCCTTCTTGGCCAACAAATCATCCATAGTGTCATCCAAAGAAATACCATTCAGAGTCCGAAAATGCTGGAAAGTCTCGGATCGATTAACAGCCAGAGTTACCTCTGACGCCTTCTCTTCCATTGCCGTCCATTGCATATCGTGAGCAGCGGGTACCGCTGCCGGTTGAACGGAAAAGGGAGAAATTACGCTAAACATCACAAGCAGTAGTTTCATCATGATTCTCACCCTTTCATCAGGTTCATCACCGCTCTGAAGGCTTCTTCATGGGTTACAAAGCGGTCATGTTACTTGCGCATCCGTTGCCATACATTCGCTGCAAGATCAATATACTTCATCCAGTTTTTCCCGCCCTTAGCTTCACCATTATATGTAGCTTCATAGGATTGCAGGGTACGATCCGTTGATGTAGCAGGCGGTGCAGTTACATGAACCGATTCAGCATGCTTGGTCTGTTCAGCGTTGTTACGTTTGGTCTGAAATTTCGCCATCAGTGTTGTGGAGACTTGTTTGGCTGCTGCCGTCACTTCATTCAACACTTCACCCAGATTCTCAACAGATTCCATAACAGGATCAATTTTTTTCATTTTGTGCTGTACATCCACCGTAATATCATTGGCATGTCTTACCGTCTGCTTCACTTCATAACTAAGTTCATCAATGGTTTTCTGTACCTCCTGCAATGTTTGTGAGACATTGTCCAGAGAACCCTGAGCGGATTTCAAGGTACGAATTAAAAAGAATACCAGTACTGCAAATGCCACTGCAATCAGGGCCACGCTAATTTGATAGATCATAGAAGAACCTCTCTTTCCATATGTGCATCAGTTTGTTATTGCTATAGTTACCCGGCGATTTCCCGGACGAAACAATATTATATATCCCTTCATATATGCCTTCGCTTGGAAAAAAAACCAATGTTTCAAGCGGTTAGCACTCGGTTAAAGTTAGACTACACAAGGCGGTGAGGTGAACACAACTCACTGCACAATCAAGTAACGAAAGGATGAATACTTATGTTGAAATGGTCTGTATTATTTCTAATTATTGCACTGGTAGCAGGTATTTTTGGATTCTTCGGTATTGTTGAAGCAGCTGCTTCAATCGCGAAAGTACTCTTCTTCATCTTTGTTGTACTGTTCGTAATCTCCCTGATTACGGGACGCAGCCGAATGCGATAACCTCAGGCTCTGATATGACTGAGTGTTTACTAAACGAATACATACAAAAGCCGATCGTGCTACCAAGCCGATTGGCTTTTGTGCGTTCAGGCATAGTTCAACTTTTCTATACTATGTATTGCACTCCCTTCTGCTTTATTCCAATCCGCTCTCGTATGAATCCCAAAAAAATCAGGACCTTTTTGAGATAGCCAACCCGGTTTTATCCCACCGAAGTATGATATTTACAGGCTTGCTATATACCCACATATGAGCCAGTTGACACTGGAGAATGCAAGAAAATATTGTTATAATTTGTGATTCATAAGGGTGCTTGCTTGGTTACTTGTAATCAGGACAACATTTTACATACCTACCGAGGAGGAAAAACAAAATGAAAAAAATCGTAAGTTTTGCCGCTGCTTTAACGTTGATGGGTTCGATGGCTGCTGCTGCGGGTGCTGAGGAAGCGGTTACTGGAACGGTGAATCCGGAAAAAGGAACAGAAGCTACAACAACGACAACGACCACAACAACTCCAGCTGTTGAAGTGAACAAACCTGCTGTAGAAACAGTAGAAGGTACTGCTGAGACTGTAACAGGTACAACAACAGACACTACAGGTGCAGAAGGTACTTCAACTACAACTGAAACGCCAGCTACAACTACAGATGACAAAATGTTTGAAGAGCCACTCGTCAAACCAGGCGATGAAGTACTGGCACCAACGATGTTGCTGAACCTTCTGGAGCGCACTTGGTTCTATGATGCTCCTAACGGTAAACCAATCGGTGCATTAGGCTCCCAAGTCATCGATACAACAGGTGAAGTTGTTGATGGATTCGATGGCGGCGAGTGGGTACAAGTATACACGTGGAAAGGCAAAGCGTGGATCCACGTTGCCATTCAATAACATCGTATAATCGTTCTAATGATAAGTAAAGAGGACAGCACGCACAATCGCGGCTGTCCTCTTTTGATTTTCCAAGATGTTCACTCCCTGTTCATGAGTTCCTTGTGACTTCTTCCGTCTTTGGTTCCACATGAACATGTACATGCATGATGTTATGCGATCGCTTCAACCGCTCTTCAACACGGTCACAGATCTGATGGCCTTCAATCAAGCTTAGGCCTCCGTCCACTTCAATGACTACATCCACAAGTACATGACTGCCATGCACACGTGCCTTCACATCCTTGATCATCTCAACACCGGGAACGCGTGCTACGGAGGATCTGAGATCCGTCAGTTCCTTCTGGTCAAATCCATCCGTAAGACGATGTGTAGAATCCCGGAAAATCTCCCAAGCCGTCTTGCAGATCAACAGACCTACAGCAATGGCAGCTACTTTATCCAGCCATGGAAGTCCGAACTGCGCACCTATAATTCCAATTGCAGCACCTATGCTGACCCAGGCATCCGATCGATTATCTTTCGCCGCAGCCATCAGAGCCTGACTATTAATTTGTTTAGCCAGACGGTTATTGTAACGATATACACCTAACATCACAACGGCACAGACTACAGCCACCGCTGCCGCCCACAGATTTGGAGCAACAAAGGCTCCTTCATACCAGGAGCGAACGGCTTCAACCAATACTTGCAGCCCAACCATAGCCATAATAAACGAAGCCACCAAGGCAGCAACCGTCTCCGCTCTAAAATGACCATAGGCATGATCCGAATCAGGTGGTTTCTGGGAGATCCGAAGCCCGATCAATACAGCAACGGATGCCACAATATCCGTAAGGTTATTAAAACCATCGGCCAGCAAGGCGCTGGAAGCAAATAAATATCCACAGATCAGCTTAAAAGCGGACAAGACGAGATAGGCTGCAATACTAACCCAAGCCCCTCGCTCCCCTTTTCGAATTTCTTCATAAGCGTTCAAACCGGGCGACACCCCTTTAACGTTTCGTATTACGGTTTTTCCATGTTAACAAATGTGGAGCGTGTGGGTCTACAGAAACAGTGTTGCCAAGCTGCATTGCTGTAGGCAAGCCGAAAAAAAGTTGCCAGACGGCAGGGCTGTAGTTAATGAGAAAAAATGTTGGCCCGGGTAAAACCAAAGGTTTTGAGCATTTTATCAGGTTGCCCTTGTAGGGCTTTTGTAAAACGTATAAAATAGGTACATCCCGTCCAATTTGGACGGCTCACTGTAAGACCGGGAGGGAAATAACGATGAGCGAAAATAACGAACCGAAAAAGGTCAGTTTGCAGGATGCTATACGCCAAAAGCTGGCGCAAAAGAAAGAACAAGCAAATTCCGGTAACCAATCCAGCGCCTACTTTGAAGGCGGACCTAAAGCGATGAAGAGTCAAAACAACAAGAAGCCTAACAACCAACGTCGCCGTACTGGTGGATCTTAGGTCTTAAAGCCGAAGAGAAACCCATTGAATTACAAAAAGAACCGCAAGCCTTCTTCACAGAGGCTTGCGGTTCTTTGGTGTTCCTATAATAATGTGCCGTAGATGATGCTTGGTTTAAGCTTCTACCGGATACATTTTATTGCGCAGTTCTTTGATTTCATCACTTTCCAGATATTCGTCATAGCTCATTTGGCGATCAATGATGCCATTCGGCGTAATTTCGATAATCCGGTTAGCAATGGTTTGAATGAACTGATGGTCATGGGAAGTGAACAGCATGGTGCCGTCAAAATCAATCATACCATTGTTCAGCGCTGTAATGGATTCGAGATCCAAGTGGTTCGTAGGCTCATCCAGAATCAATGCGTTAGCACCAGTCTGCATCATTTTCGCCAGCATACAACGAACTTTCTCGCCCCCGGAGAGTACACTTGCCTTTTTCAAGGATTCCTCACCTGAGAACAACATACGTCCCAAGAATCCACGCAGATACGTTTCATCCTGATCTTTGGAATATTGACGGAGCCAATCCACAAGAGTCATGTCTACACCGTCAAAATATTTGGAGTTGTCTTTCGGGAAATAAGCTTGAGTTGTAGTTACCCCCCAAGTATATTCGCCGCTATCCAACTCCGTTTCACCCATAAGAATATCAAACAAGAGTGACTTGGCATTCCCGTTCGGGCCAACAAATGCGATTTTATCCCCTTTGTTCACGACAAAGCTGATATCATTCAGCATGTTCACACCATCAATGGATTTGCTGATACGATCTACGGTCAACAATTGTTTACCAGCTTCACGCTCAGGTTTGAAGTTGATAAACGGATATTTACGGTTCGATGGACGAAGGTCATCCAGCGTGATTTTGTCGAGTTGTTTCTTCCGAGAAGTTGCCTGTTTCGATTTCGAGGCGTTCGCCGAGAAACGTTGAATAAAGGCTTGAAGCTCTTTAATCTTCTCTTCTTTTTTCTTGTTGGCATCACGTTGCAACGCAAGTGCCAATTGGCTGGATTCGTACCAGAAGTCATAGTTACCTACGTACAGCTGGATTTTACCAAAGTCGATATCCGCAATGTGTGTACATACTTTGTTCAGGAAGTGACGGTCATGGGATACCACAATAACAGTACCTTCATAGTCCATCAAGAAGTTCTCAAGCCATTGAATGGATTCGAGATCCAAGTGGTTGGTAGGCTCATCGAGCAACAGGTTGTTTGGACGACCAAACAATGCTTGTGCAAGCAGGACACGAACTTTTTCGTTACCACTTAGTTCATTCATTTTTTTATCGTGCATGTCACGGTCGATACCCAGACCGATCAGGAGTGCCGCTGCATCCGGCTCAGCATCCCAGCCATTCAACTCGGCAAATTCACCTTCAAGCTCACCTGCACGCAGGCCGTCTTCTTCCGTGAAGTCCGCTTTGGCATACAGCGTATCTTTTTCTTTCATAATGGCATAGAGACGACTATGACCCATAATTACCGTTTCAAGAACCGGATACTCATCATATTCAAAGTGGTTTTGCTTCAAAACGGCCATACGTTCGCCCGGGGTGATGTGCACCTCTCCCGAGTTTGATTCAATTTCACCGGACAAAATTTTCAAGAATGTTGATTTACCGGCTCCATTGGCACCGATGAGGCCGTAACAGTTTCCTGGTGTGAATTTGATATTTACATCTTCAAAAAGTGCACGTTTTCCGTAGCGGAGCGTGATGCCGCTTGTACTGATCATTAAGCATACCATCCTTTATTGGTTAATCTGCATACTGCATGAATAGCAAGTTGCGTAAATCATGGATTCAATATCCCGATGCCTATTCTGGCACCATATTATAACACAAAAAAGCGGCAAATTCGAAAATTGGCCGCTTTTTACTTATTAAAGATTTGGTAAATACACTGTTCATGCAGGCATATCCCTACATTAACATATTTGACTCTTTTTTGTTAGCCCTGTTTGCCTTCCTCGTGGTGAATGCGGAGTGTCTCGCCATGACCAAGCACCCGAATCCGCTCTTTGCCAATGCCTAGCCGTTCACGTTCAACTTCCAGCCGATCCAGCGCTTCCTTGGGCGTATCATCCGCCAGCTTGAATGTGCCGTAATGCATGGGCACCATGAGCTGTGAACCGGATTCAACGAACCCCTGCAGCGCTTCTTCGGGTGTCACATGTTGAGAAGTCATGAACCACTCCGGATCGTAGGCACCGATGGGCATGAGGGTAACACCAATGTCAAAGCGTTCTCCAATCGTTTTGAAACCCTGGAAGTAACCTGTATCACCCACAAAATACAACACAGGCGGACCGTCTGATGTTTTGGATGTTTCGTTCTTCCCTGATTCCGTGGATGATTCATCCTGATTGCTCGTTGTTGCAGCACTTTCCGCTGCTGAAGTCGTTGCCGGATGGTTCAATTCCAATACATAACCGCCCCAATGGGACGTATTGGTATCAAACAATGTTCGGCGCGTCCAGTGCTGTGCAGGGACAAAAGTTATTTTGACTCCGCCAAGTGTCATATGATCCCACCACTTCATCTCCTGGCATCGATGGAATCCTTTGCGAATCATCTTGCGTTTCAGACCATCGGGTACGATCAGCAATGTCTTGGCTGTAATCAGCTTACGCAAGGAAGCGAGATGCAGATGATCATAGTGGGAATGAGATATCAGAATGACATCCAACGGTGGAATATCCTGAATCGGAATGCCGGGGGCACCGAGCCTTCGTTGAAATCCCATTTTTTCGGCCCACACCGGGTCAGTCACGATGTTCAATCCATAATATTGAATGAAAAACGTGGAGTGACCAATCCAGGTAATACTTGTGTCATCCCGGTTGGCATGCAGATAATCCAGTTCAGGCGGGTGTTTGGGCACGGTGTAGGAGTAGTCCTTCACTTTGCTCCGCCGCTGCTCCCTCCATTGTTTGAATTCCTTCAGCGTTTTGTCCGTACTTACATTATCGATATTGTTATAACGGATTTTCGGCATGAAAGGGCCCTCCTCCCTTCCTCATTTCTTAACAAGAGATTACCCCAAACGGGAATGGACGTACCAATCAATCCTTTGGGTTCTTATATACGGCCAGATATACAAACAGAAAGACAATAGCAGCCGCTATGATCAGTGGAGGGGCGTACATAATGGTGAATGTCTCAAAAAAGCTCAATCCGGTTATACCGGGTATCCCCGTGACTCCCTCAGTAGATAGTGGATTCAGCAAGGGAGTCATGAGTAAGAACATGTTTGGGTGCATGGACAGACTCATCCTTTCTTTTTACCAGAATTACCGCGCACATAATTCGCATTAAACAAGAACAACTTCATAATCAGCACAAGCGAAGGAATGAGCACGAGTAGCCCCAGACTAAACGCTGTAATAAGTGCAATCCCCATCGTCCGATTCGTAAAGCTGTCGTAAATATTGATGTAAGGATACAGAATGTACGGAAGGTGGGATCGCCCGTAACCATACCAGGCAAAGGCAAACTGAAGCATGACAGCGACAAAACACCAACCCAGATATTTACTTTTCCACACCAGCGACACGGCAATGACAAAACAAATAAACGAAGCGATAAACATCCACGAAATATTCACCATCTGCTCAAAGTGTGCGGGATTCTGTTTGTTAATCTGCAGAAAAGCCAGAAAACTTGCAAAAATGGTAGGCAAACTCCATAGGAGCGCGTACTCTCGAAGCACCTCATATGCCGGCTCATCCCCTGCCCGCTTCGCATAATAAGATAGAAACATCGCCGAGATGTACAGCACACTGACCAGTGCAAGCAAAACAACCGACCAGGTATAGGGATTCGTCAAAAATTCACGCCAGCGAAAAAACACCTGATCGCCCACCTGCTCAATGATCCCGCCTTCGGATATCGCCAAAATGGTGGAAAATACCGCCGGAATCAGCAATCCCGTCGCCCCGTACAATGCCATGTAGATCCGGCTGTTCTGCCCATGGTTACCATAGGTATTGTAGGCGTAATATACGCCCCGGATTGCAAGTAGTACAATGGCCAAGGAACCCGGCACCAGCAGAGCTGTCCCGTAATAAAAGGCGCTATCCGGATAAAATCCGACCAGTCCAACCACAAAAAAGATCAAAAACACATTCGTCACTTCCCACACGGGAGACAGATAGCGCTGAATGATGTTATGAATTTTGTTCTCGTGTCCGGTCAATATGCTGTAAAAGCTGAAAAACCCGGCGCCAAAATCAATTGAAGCAACGATCAGGTAACCGAACAAAAACGTCCACAATATTGCGATGCCTGCAATTTCGAAACTCAATGCACGATCCCTCCTTCAAGCCCCAGAGACTCCAGTTCCTTCTCTGCTTCCTTGTTGCGGAACAGCTTGCTGAGTACCCGAATGCACGAGAAACACAGGATCAGATACAGCAAGATGAACAACACTAACATCCATCCAACCGAAGTTGACGTCGTGGCTGCTTCCGCCACCTTCATATATCCGCGTAAGATCCAAGGCTGCCTGCCAACTTCGGCGAACATCCACCCCAGCTCGATGGCAATCATGGCCAGAGGCCCCAGCAAGACAATGCCGAGCAGCAGCCATTTGGGATATGGCTTGCGCCCTGGTAACCACCGACGCAGTACATATAACACAGGAATCATCAGGATGATCACTCCGGTTGTGACCTTCAGGTCGAACATATAGTGAATAGACAATGGTGGCCTCAGATCCGCAGGATACTCTTCGAGACCTTTCACTTCCGTATCGGGACGATTACCTGCCAAAATGCTAAGCGCATAGGGAATCTCAATCGCATATTTCACCTCATTGTTCTCATCCAAAATCCCCCCATAGACGAGCGGTGCCTCTTTCATCGTCTTGAAATGCCATTCTGCGGCAGCCAGCTTCTCCGGCTGATATTTCGCCAGGAATTTACCGGAGGAATCACCGATCATGACGGTACTGATGGCAAATACGAGTGCAGATACCGTCGTGAGTTTCAGTGCTTTTTTGTAATACACATGATCCCGTCCCCGAAGCAAACTGAAGGCGGCTATCCCCGCCAGGATACCTGCACTCAAGGTGTAGGATGAGGCGAGTACATGGGACACTTTGGTTGGCGTTGCCGGATTCAACATGGCAGCAATCGGATGAATGTCCTTCATAATGCCATTAATCAGGGTGAATCCCTGAGGCTGGTTCATGAAGGAGTTCACCGTTGTAATGAAGATCGCAGATGCAGATGAGCCGAGAGCTACCGGAATCAACAGCAGCATATGCGTATATTTCTTTTTGAAACGATCCCACGTATAGAGGTAAATTCCAAGAAAGATCGCCTCTATAAAAAAGGCAAACGTCTCCATGAACAGCGGCAGGGCGATTGCCTGACCCGCTACCCGCATAAACATCGGCCACAACAGACTGAGCTGTAATCCGATCGAGGTGCCTGTAACGACACCAACAGCAACGGTGATGACAAAACCTCGCGCCCACCGGCGTGCCAGCAAGGTGTAATGCATATCATTGGTTCGTAGTCCTCGCCACTCGGCCAAGGCAATCATAAGTGGCACGCCTACACCAATAGAGGCAAAAATAATGTGCACAAACAGGGTAAGACCGGTTAGTATCCGGCTGAGCAAAACAGGGTCCAGGGATGACATGGTTACACTCCTCTTTCACATAATCGTTATGTACGACAGCAGTTATTCTGCTTGAACGTGTATCTCAATAACTCATGATTCGGATGATGCTCTTCACAACGGCATACAGCACAACCACAGCTGCAACCAGACAGACGATAATGAGTGTTTTCTCTTGTTTACGGAACATATACCTGCCGTCCTCCTTTTGCATGGGATGCAAATTATGGCTCTATAGACAGTTTGCAAAAGAAGTTGTTTTTTTATCCGGGGAAATTGAAAAACAAAAAAAGCCTTTCCCCTTATCACGCTCACGCGTTGAAGGGTAAAGGCTCTATCCGTAGTTCTCGTACATAAACATTATTCATAAAAAAGTGAAATACATTTCTTCATCCTTCATTAAATTCACACCAATACGTCCTGTTTGGGCAGTCGAACCTTGAACGTACTTCCTTTGTCCGGTGCAGATATAAAGGTCAGCGTACCCTTGTGATCCTCTACAATTTTACGGGAAATGTACAACCCGATTCCTGTTCCACCAATCTGCCGATGATCCGAATTATCAACCCGATAGAATTTGTTGAACAGCATGTCCTTCTCTTGCTCCGCAATACCTATTCCGTAGTCACGCACATCAAGACATAACCATTCCTCTTCTTCCCATAACGTAACATCAATACGATCGGCTCCCGGAGAATACTTGACTGCATTGCCCACCAGATTATGCAGAACCTGAACCATCCTGTTCTGGTCAGCATAAGCAAAGAAGTCTCCATTAAACGTATGCACGTAGATCCGTTGGGCAGACTTCATATTCCACTGTTCGGCAACCCCTTCTACCAACTCAACCAGCGGTACATATGTCATGTGGTAAGTCATACCTTCGTTGTCGAGGCGCTGAATATCGAGTACATCATCGAGCAAACTGCTCAGCCGCTTGCCCTCCGAAGAGATGGTTTGCATGAATTCCCGCTGTTGAGCTGCCGGAAGGTCATACATCATCATGAGTTCCACATATCCCATAATGGTGGCTACAGGCGTCCGAAGCTCATGAGATACCACACTGATGAGCTCATTTTTCATCCGATCCAGCCGTTCTTCTCCTGTTCGGTCACGGAACACCAGCAGAAACCCATGGTTTTTACCCGGGACATCCATCTGCTTCATGTACAAGGAAAATACACTTTTATCCACATTATTGAATATAAATTCAGTCTCGATAAACGCCGTTTCTCCATTCAGGAATGCTCTCGTCTGTTCCATCAGATTGAAGTTGTCCGTTAATACCATCGTATCAATCGCCTGCGCCAAATCTTCAATGGATCTGCCCATAAAATCACCCAAACCAAACATCTCTTCTATTCTTCGGTTGACGATGGTTATGGTCCCTGATCGATCAGACATCACGAGCCCTTCCCGTACGGATTCAATGAATTGCTCACTGATATCTCGCTGTTCTTGAATGGCAATCTTCTCATTGAACAACTCCGAGTTCAGCTTCTCCAGCGCAAGGGCATGACGTACACGATCTTCTTCTGCTCTGGTCCGCTCGGTAATATCCTTAATGAATAGATTATATAATGTCTCATTTTTGCCCAACTGGATCTCAACAATTTTGTACTCGATCGGAAATACGGAACCATCCCGTCGGATACCTGAAATTTCTTCAACAATGGTGTATCTTTTACCTTCAACATATTCAAATCGCTCCAGCAAATTCTTGATCTCACTGCAGCTGGCCCCTTGAAAAAGAGATGGTGCTTCCTTGTGCAGGATCACTTCTTCCCGAAGCAATCCAAACATTCTTTCGGCCTCCGGATTAAACTCAACGATGATTCCATTCGAGTCTACAGCGATAATCGCATCTATTGACGATTCAATAATTGCACGTTTGACTTCTTCACTATTCTTGAGTTCCTTGGTCCGCTCTATGACCCTGTCCTCCAGAGTTAACTTATCGTGACGAATCTGTTCGAATTGTTCCAGCAGTACATCAGCCATTTTACGCAAATTACCAATAAGAATCTGTACTTCAGTTACATGGCTCGTTGGCCACTCCATCTTCCCATTTCGAAACAGCAACCTCGGAAGAGAACCTGTCATTCTGGTTAGTCTTAAGAGTGGACTAACGACCTTACTGCTCAGAGGAGCCGCTACAATCATGGAAGCCACGATGATGAGGAACAGGTATTGCAATGTGGTAAGATAGATCGATTCTATTCGAGGATAATACTTGGTTGAGCTGGTCTCAATGAATACCCGATAAGGTGTTACAGCTGTCATCTCCGCTTCATAGATGAAAGATGCCTGTTTCCAGTGATTCAATACAGCACTGTAATGAATATTCTCAGAGCTTAATAGCATAAGGTTATCTTTCGACTTAAGGAGACTGTATCTATCCATGTCCAGATACTCACCAGCCTGTAGTGTATTCAAACCAGAAGTAACGACTGTATCATTCCGATTCAGCAGAATCACATTCACACCCAATAAATGATGATACCGTGCCATGTTCTGATCCATATTCTCCGAGGTAACATACTGTTCGTCCAGATCCTGAACAACAGCACTTGCTGCATGTTTCATATCAAGTATAATGGCATCATTCATTTGACTTAATTGTCTGCGGCTATCTGCGGATAACAATAGGAGAGAAACAAACACCACAAAGGCGACTACGTATTTAAATGCGATTCTGGTGATAGGAATAGTTCCTGTACGTTTTGATTTGTGCTCACCCGTAGTAATCCAGAAGTCCACCACAATACCCGCGATCAACGCATTCACCATACCAATCACGGCAATATACATATACTCATACTTCAAATCTTCTATATTCAGTCCCAATAAATAATGTCCGCAATAGATGACGGGAAGCAGCATCACTACCCAAAAGACAGCATTAGCCTTGATTAGGCTGCCATTCTTCCAACGCAATTGCCAACCGATCATCCAGATCAGCTCAATGAAATGCGCAATCATTACCGTTAAGTTCCGCGGCTCGAAGCCGACAACGGTGGTATTTAACAGATAGATGAATGTAATGGTGACAAATCCATAGATAGTCCCATGCAAACGAAGAGCGATGAGTGCTGCTGCGCTGCCAACCATAAACTGCACGCCATAGAATAAGGTAAGTGGAAAAATAGTACTTAGTGAGCCAAGAATGATCAGTATGCTGGTTCCAAACCATGGTATCCTTAGCTTCAGCACGACCCACTCCAGCAGCTGTTTTGCCTTTATAAGATCCATAAGCAATTGCCCTCATGGATCATTTTTTCTTCTGTTTTCAACAACAACGTTGGTTCCCCCTATAAACTTAAGCGGATACAATCTTACTTTTTTCCCCTCAAATCGTTCTGATCCATTATACTGTAATTAGTACTTGGTGTAGCTTTGGGAAATTTTGATTGATCGGCAACCAAACTGCATTCATGCTAGAATATTGAAGTTCATTTCAAAAACTTATTTTTTTCTCTACATATACATCCTATATTTTGGGATAGAAACATTAAAAAATTTGCGGCATTTATTCGCAATTCACCTTGTTTTTTTAGCATTTTCTTAACATATTATTTTCACCAGGAGTGTGACCCTATGACTATCAAAGTACTTCTTATAGAAGATGAGAAAAATCTGGCCGACATGATTGCTTTCTTTCTTGAGGAGGAAGGATACATCACTGAACGGGTTCATCATGCCCGCGAGGCACTTCAACTGTTTCCACAATTCCAGCCGGATATTGTTGTAACGGATCTCATGCTTCCTGAAATGGATGGAAATGATCTCGTAGAAGCCTTTCGTCAGCACTCCACCGTGCCCATTCTGATGATCTCGGCAAGCACCATGCTGAATGATCGACTTCGCGCATTGCATAATGGTGCGGATGACTTTCTGTGCAAACCATTTAGTTTGAAAGAGTTGGATGCCCGGATTAAAGCACTGCTGCGAAGATCAATCATTTCCTATAAAGATAAACCGGTAAAAGAAGACAAGCAGGCAGAGGTTACTGGACATGTGAATGTGAATGAGTACAGAAGAACCCTATTTGTGGATGGCGTTGAGATCGAGGTCACTCATATTGAGTTTGAGATTATGAAGGAATTGTACCGAAATCCGGGTAAAGTGTTCACCCGCAATGAACTGATGGATCGGATCAAAGGCTCCGAACGCGCCTATCTGGATCGTACCATTGATGTTCACATCTCAAGTCTGCGTAAAAAAATAGAGCCTGACCCCAAGAACCCACGTTATATTAAGACGGTTTGGGGAACAGGCTATAAATATGTGATCTAATAGGACCGTAACGCTTGAAGTTAAAAACCCTCTGCCATATCCCTCTTTTATCTCATGGATAAGATGGGCGGTATGGCTATTTCTGATTTATGGACAGACGACAAACGTAACCAATTTTCCATATCCTTGATTAGTTGATCCGGCTCTTGCTCATTCCAGAGAATCATCTTCATCTCACCTGTACCTGTAATCTGTTGAAGATGGCGCTTCCGAATAAGGGATTTGAAATCCGTAATGACCAGTAATGGAAGTTGTGGCATAAAAGCCCGAATGGCATTTGCTGCTGACACCGCTTCTTCGGCAACCTGATAATCAACAATACAGTAACGGGCATTTTCCCAACTTCCACGATGTGTTTCTATCGCAGAACCAGATGCTGAGTCCTCAAACCAGTTCCTGAACACTTGAATAATATTCTCATATGCAATACGACGTTTTCCATCCGAGAGCACGGTAATGGGTTCCATAGGTATAACCTCCAGTTGATTCTTATCTTTATTGTGCCAATTTTCGTTTAAAAATGTTTGTGCGTGAACATGAAAGAAGTGTTAACAAATTTCGTACTTCTTCACATTAAGTGTTAGAAAGGTCCCCTTCACTTCTGGATGATTTCGCAGATTCCTCACATTGATGTAAAATAGAGAAATACCCGTGTGATTTAATTTACGGGAAGTTATAGATGAATCTGGTACTATAGGAGGTTACATTGATGAATATTGTTTCCATTGAACCAACACCGAGTCCAAATACGATGATGTTACATCTCGATGAACGTCTGGAGGACGGAATTCGCAAAACATATACACTGGACAACGAACGATCTGCACCGGCGTTCATTCGCCAGATGCTTCATATTCCCGGTGTAAAGAGTGTGTTCCACACAACAGACTTTGTAGCACTTGATCGTAAAGGGAATGCCGACTGGTCCGTTATCTTGGGTGAAGTCCAAAATCGCCTTGGACAGCAAGGTATCGATCTGGACTGGATAGAATCTGAAGATGGTTCAGGCGAGCACTTCGGAGAAGCACAGGTATTTGTACAATTCTTCCGAGGCGTACCGATGCAAATTAGGGTCAAGGCCGGGGTCAAGGAAGAACGAATCTCGTTGTCAGATCGTTTTGTCAAAGCCGTAACAGAAGTCGCCAGTGCAACGATGATCAAAGAACGCAAACTGAGTGATTATGGTGTTCGATATGGTGAATTGCCTGATATTGCACGTGAAGTCGAGCAGGAATTGGAAGCCGCTTACCCGCCGGAACGATTGGAGCAGGTCATCAAACAGGCCATTGAACATGGTACCAAATCCGAAGAGTTCGTCGAGCGCCGCCGTGAATTGGATGGAGCCGAACTTGAAGAGGCTCTGCGAAACGAGGACTGGAATGTTCGCTATGCGGCATTTGACGGCATGGAGCCTACGGCAGAAAGACTGCCTCTCGTAGCCCATGCCTTGCATGACAACAAAATGCAGATTCGCCGCTTGGCTGTCGTATACCTGGGTGACATTCGTACACCGGAAGCGATGGAATTGCTGTATGAAGCGCTTCAGGACAGTTCTCCTGCGGTACGCCGGACTGCCGGGGATACCTTGTCTGATATCGGTGACCCTGCCGCAACCCCAGCCATGACAGCCACGTTATCCGATAAAAGTAAACTTGTACGCTGGCGTGCAGCACGTTTTCTCTATGAGGTCGGAACCGAAGAAGCAGAGCAAGCGTTGCGAGTGGCAGCCGATGATCCTGAATTTGAAGTCAGCCTGCAGGCCAAGATGGCTCTGGAGCGGATCGAATCGGGCGAACAGGCCGCTGGAACGGTATGGCAGCAGATGGCTGGTCGTAACAAAAAAGAGGAATAGTCGTCTCTCAGACCTCACATCCAACAATTGTTATTGCACTGGAAAACCATGCGCGTTATACTGATTGTCTGTTTACTAAACAGGACACACGGTGTTAAGTTGTGTTGTTCATAATTTCATAGACAATAGATACACCTCATCCATTGATGGTGAGGTAGAGGTCGCGGGTGCGATCAGTACGCTGATGGAGGCGCTAAGGAGCCGCTTATGAGATCAGCCGAAAGGTGTACCCGCCGAAGCTTGCTGGACGTTCCTTATACGGTCCGGTGAGCTGGGGCTGCTGTCGAAAGGCGCAGAACTGTCACGGAAGCACATTTCCTTTATATAAAGGTATGAATTCTTCTGTGTTGAGCTATCTTAATCATCTGGGACATGGTGCGGACATTGAAATATTAAAGACCGCAGGCTGATGCCTGTGGTCTTTTTGTTTATGAATTCAAGTATCGCAAACATCAGTATATCGAATGAAGGAGTGTTTCCATGCAAGACCGCAGTAACCCAACCACAACTGGACCTTCCCTGAAAAAAGGATTACGCGCACGCCATATGACGATGATCGCCCTCGGTGGCTCGATTGGTACCGGGCTGTTTCTCGCAAGTGGTACCGCCATCTCAACCGCAGGCCCTGGTGGAGCATTAATTGCCTATGCGGCCGTTGGCATCATGGTTTATTTCCTAATGACCAGCCTTGGTGAGCTTGCTACCTTTATGCCGGACTCCGGTTCATTTAATACGTATGCCGCACGTTTTGTCGATCCTGCTCTCGGGTTCGCCATGGGCTGGAACTTCTGGTACAACTGGGCGGTAACCATTGCAGCAGAGCTTGCTGCCGCTACAGTACTCATTAAATACTGGTTCCCTGACAGTTCGTCCATGTTATGGAGCTTATTATTCCTCGTGCTGATCTTTGCCTTGAACGTGTTGTCCGTTAAAGGTTATGGAGAGTCCGAGTACTGGTTCGCCATTATCAAAGTCGCTACTGTCATCATCTTCCTCGCCGTTGGTGTGCTCATGATCTTTGGTATTATGGGCGGAGAAGCGGTTGGTTTCAGCAACTTCACCATCGGTGATGCGCCCATCCATGGCGGATTCTTCGCTGTGCTTGGTGTGTTCATGGCTGCGGGATTCTCATTCCAAGGTACCGAGCTTATCGGGGTAGCCGCCGGTGAAAGTGAAAACCCGCGCGAAAATGTCCCTCGTGCAATTCGTCAGGTATTCTGGCGCATACTGATTTTTTACATTTTGGCAATTACCGTGATCAGTCTGATCATCCCGTATACGCATCCAAATCTGCTCAAGGGTGATCTGGAAAATATCGGTGTTAGCCCGTTCACACTGGTGTTTGAGAAAGCAGGACTCGCCATTGCGGCTTCCGTCATGAATGCCGTTATTTTAACCTCTGTACTCTCAGCCGGTAACTCAGGCATGTACGCTTCGAGCCGGGTTCTCTATGCCCTAGCCCGAGACGGTAAAGCCCCTCGTTTCCTAGGCAAGTTGAACAAAAAGGGGATTCCCATGAATGCCTTGCTGCTTACAACAGCTGTTGGCATGTTGGCGTTCCTTGCCTCCCTGTTCGGCGATGGGATTGTGTATACCTGGTTGTTGAATGCATCCGGTATGTGTGGTTTTATCACTTGGCTGGGTATCGCTATCAGTCATTATCGCTTCCGTCGTGCATACGTTGCACAAGGCAGGGATCTGAGCGATCTGCCTTACCGTGCACGCTGGTTCCCGTTTGGGCCCATCTTTGCTTTTGTCCTGTGTATCATCGTGATCATCGGGCAGAACTACCAGGCATTCACGGGTGATCAGATCGACTGGAGTGGAGCCATCGTTGCCTACCTGAGCGTACCCCTGTTCTTGGTATTATGGCTTGGTTACAAATGGATCAAAAAGACCAAAGTGGTGCCACTGCAGGAATGTGATTTCACACCTACTGATTCACCAAGTGACAAGCACTAACGAAGAATCACGCTATTTCTGTCCTCTACGTTCTCATGTAAATGGTTAGTTCAACTTATACAACGATACAATCTGACACCATATAATAAAACCTCCCCGTGGCGTTGCAGTCTTCCTACTGTAGCGAAACGGGGAGGTTTTGTGTTGGATCGGCTCCCCCTTCGAACATTTCTGTACGTCCTTTCGTCCCTGTCCATATTTTGTATAGATCCGTAAGTAGAATAGAGAAGGGTATACTATTTTTCTTGGACAACGGGAGTTGATGTATAATGAAAAAATTCTCTATTCTGCTCGTTCTACTGGGCATCCTGATCATCAGCTTTCCTTTCCTGCGGGAAACGTATTATGACTGGCAGCAAACCCGTGTCATGAACGATCTGGAGCAATTGCAAAACGGCTTGTCTAAGCTTAATCACTCCTTCGAACAAGGCAGGCAGGATGCAGCTTCCGCCGAGCCGACTACGGATAGTACAGATACAGTGCAAGACGCCTCTTCGGATACGTTGGGGGTACTCTCGATTGACAAGATTGATGTCCGCTTACCGATTCTGGAAGGTGCAACGGAGGACAACATGAAGGTAGCTGCAACCCATCTTGTCGAAACCACTAGTATCGGTAAAAAAGGTAATGCCGCCATAGCCGCTCATCGCGCCCACAAAAAAGGTCGACTGTTCAATCGTCTGGGAGAACTCCAGATTGGTGATTCAATGGAAGTCACCTTGGCAGATCGAACGATTATCCAATATAAGGTAGATCAGATATCCGTTGTGGAGCCAAATGACTTATCTGTGTTGGAGGATCCCGGACTTGGACAGGTCCTTACCTTGATTACCTGTGATCCACTCGTCAATCCAACACATCGCCTAATTGTAAGAGCTATTGAAGTGAAACCGAATGTTGCGGGGACCTGATTCTCCCTAAATATCACCAAAAAATACCCTCTAGCATATTCACACGTCGACGCTAAGTCTTCGTAGTGAATGCTAGAGGGTATTTCTATCTACACACGATAAATTTTAGATACTGCGTGTTTTGATCTAGCGATGAAGCTGTTGTCTGCGGCGGAAGTACATGAATCCCGCGCTACCTAGCGCCATCAGCATCATGCCCACAGCAGTGTAAGCCATTGTGCTCTCTTCACCTGTTTGTGGCAGCATTCCCTGAGATCCAGAATTTCCGTTTGGCTGTGATGCAGAATTTCCATTGCCCTGGGATCCATCTGTATCCGTTCCAGCAGGAGGTGCAAGTGCACCATCCCCATCCGGTGCGTCTGTATCCCCTACTGGAGATGCAATGTCGTCACCGTTGGAAACGCCTGGTGAAGGAGGAGCTACTCCGTTATCTTCATCTGTTGGAATTTCGGTTCCGCCTCCAGGTTCTGTAGGTTCAGTAGGTTCAGTAGGTTCAGTAACAACAGTGCCTGGGATAGACGTTCCTGGTGTTTCCGGTTCCGGTGTTGTTGGTTTATCCGGATCTGGCGGCGTTACCCCCGTATTAGGTGTTCCCGGATTATAAGGTCCACTAGACCCACCACCCGATACCGGGATAGCCTGATTTGTTTTTTCCACAACTACGGCTTCGGTTTGTATGTTCGTAATTTCAAATAGTACCGGTGTTGTTTCCAACATGTATCCGTTGGGCGCTTTTATTTCAACCAACTGATATTTATTGATATCCAAGCCTTCAAGTACAATTTCACCTTGTTGATTGGTTGTCAGTGTAGCTTCATCTAGACCTGTTACCTTGTGGAACTCCCAATTTCCATTTGCATCCATTAATGCAGTTTGGGCCCGTAATTCAAACACAGCTCCTTGCAGGTGCTGTGTTCTACCCGCATTGGTTTTAATCAATTTCACGGAACGATCATTTTCTTTATTTGCAATGGTCAATTGGGTTTCCGGTTTGGTAATAGATACAACCGTCTCGGGCTGTTCAATCACAAAGCCTTCTGCCTTGGTTTCTACCAATGTATATGAACCATAGGCCAAGTTATCAAATTCAATAACCCCGTTTATATCCGTAACCCGTGTGTCAACCACCGCATTTGTACTGTCATGCAGTTCGAATTCAATTCCAGCTAACACGGATTGATCCTTAGCGTTCACTTTAGTTACCAACAGCTTAGCATTCGTACCCTGCGTATTGGTTTGTGTGAGCGTAACAATCTGTGTTTGATTGGCTACAATTGTAAGAGGAATAGGCGTTGAATCCAGTTGATAGAATTCAGGTGCTTTGATCTCTTCCAACTCATAATCTCCTGGCTCCAGATCGGTTGCTCCGATCTTTCCATCCTCACCCGAAGTTATCGTATCTTTCAACTTTCTGGTTTGCCCTGTTTTCAGATACAATTCAAATGTTGCACCTTTTAGTGTTTTTGTGTTGTCCACAGCATCCACCTTGGTTAATTGGAAACCTTGACGAATTTTTTGGTTCATCACTTCAAATGGTTCCCTGGCATCTCTGAATTGGATCGTTTGTCCTGTAGAAGCACCGTAGTCAGCATCAACCAAATAACCCGTTGGTGCAGATACTTCTTTCAACCTATAAGGAATCCCAGTTTGGTTGTTTAATCTGTATTTTCGGGAGGTTACAGCTTCGCCCTTCTCATCTGTCGGTTTCAACGTTTCCAGAAGTGTGGTTCCAGAAGCGTTATAAATGGTGAAAATCGCTCCCTCAAGTGGTAGACCTTCATCATCTACTTTGTGGATTGTAATTTGGCCGCTACCAGTAGATGCTCCACCTCCAGCTCCTGCCATGTAAACACGAATCCCGTCCTGCTGGTCTGACCCCTTAACCGAGTCAGATTTACCCGCAAATTCAACTTTATTTTCGATTCTATCCCCACTATTGGCATCAATAAAGGATTGATACTCCAATATGTAGGCAGTTCTTATCTCATTCTTAAAGTTGAATGTAAATGTATTGCCTTGCACAACCAGTTCATACTCATCAGGATTAACCAATCCAGCCTTAACGGATACGTTCCCTGAATTGTCCTCAGGTAGATTAGTCGCATATAACTTCAGCGTATCTACAAGCAAAATCTGGTTATCTGATAACGTGTCGGTTAAGATAGAACCTGGTGCTACATAAGATTGACTTGGGTTGATATTTACCGTCCAGGAAGCCTTATCTGTTGAACCGATTTGCCGACCTGTTTTTTGAACGTATTTTCCACCGTGGGCCGGTGTGATTTGCGCTATTTTATTAAATCGTTCTATACCACCCTCACCATCAGTCAGGATCGCATGATTAGAGTACGTACCATTAACAGCGAATTCTCCATCCAAACTTGTCTTATACACGACACGGTAGGCCTCTTTTCCGATGTTGCCAAGGTTTAAGATGAAGCCTTTTCCGTCCGAGTTCAATTGGAATTGCCCTGTTTCCAGTGTAACCGGTGCACCAATCCCCGTGATATTGTTATCTCCCTCTAATAAGAGTTTGTTTACTTGCAGAGAACCTTCTACAAAAGATTGATTACCCTCATAATTATCCTTAAGAATTGCATTCTGGATATCATACAAATTATAATTCATATCAATCGTCCAGGTGATCATTTTGTCCTTGGCGCTATATTCACCGTTCTTATTACCATTATCTATTGTATAATTTTGTGGTTTGACCACAGCTGACTTGGTAATCGGAGTCTGTTCTCCATTCGCTTCGTTCCAATTCAAAGTCGCCGTATTACGGTATTCATCGTTAATTGGCATACCCGCCGTTGGGTCAAAGCTGGTTTTATAGGTAATCACATGCTCTGTGTTGATCATACCGTTAGGCACCATTTGAACAGTAAACCCTTTTTCAAAGCTCGTATCACTTGGATCAGCAACTGGTACAAGTTCAAACTGATCCTGCTGAAGGCCACTAATTTGAAGACTGCCTGGAATCAACTTCATATTTCTTTCTTCGTAATTGTCCGTAATGACGATGTTCGTCATTCGCTTCGAGTCACGATTCAGTACAATCTGCCACTCGATTTCCTTACTGTTGAAATTTTCACTTTTAGCGCTCTTCGCAAATATGACTTCCTGTATGCCCTTACTGCCCTCTTTTGTTGTTCCATCATACATACTTACTGTATTCGTTATTGTATCGTTCTCATAGACACGAGCTATCGACTTCGTTTCATATCCAATCTCATATGCCATGTTGATGTCATTGATGAATTGTAATCTGAAACCATCCCCTGTAACCAACTGTGTAAGTGCATACTCATTGGAGTTTACTTGATTCGCCCTTGTAGCGTTCCCGCTATCATTGATGTTTACCTGATAGACTTTTACCGATCCAGGAACCAATTCCTGTTTGGCTGTGTCAAAACGGTCTTCTATCCAGGCATTCGCCTGTGTAATCTCTTGTTGATTATAATTATATTGCACTTTCCAGGTGATCGTCTGGGTCACCGGATTATATCCGCTATCTTGCCCTGACTTGTTCAAAGGCTCATTAAAACTGACATTTACTCTACCTATATCGGTTTCTTTATAATTCTGATCACCAGTAAGTTCCACAGTATTTTCATAAGGAACGTTCGTAAAAGGTTCTTTCGTTGGCGCTTTAATACTTGTTGTGTACGTCACCCGGTATGCCTTATCAATATCTCCCAGTATAATCGGGAATTCGAGTTTTGTATCAGATAGAACTCCCAATTTTAGAGATCCGTCTAATTGAACCTCCAATTCATGAATCTCAATAGTCCCTTTCAGAGGTCCTGCCGAGAGCGTATCCGTCAGTACGGCATTAGTGATCTGCTTTTCACCTTGATTGAAATCCACTGTCCAATTAATTCCATCTGAGTTGAAATTTCTTTTATTCGCAACTCCTGATTTCGTGAGTTCATCCTTGGCTGTATTCGCAAAATGCACGTTAAATGTAACATCACCATCCCGAATGAAATCAAATACTATCGGTTGTTTCAACCCACCGTCCATTTTGCTCTCATCGTAGTTAATCCACACATAGAAGTTACCTGTTAATTGGGAACCAACGATCTGATCGTTGAACGTAAAGGTAACCTGACCATCGGGATTCACAATGTATTCGCCAACTCCACCATCCAGATACCCTGTTAATGGTGACTCAATCTTGAGTTTATCTGGAAGGTCAAATGTATACGTAGAACCCGCTCCATAAGAATGAGTATCATCTTGGAAAGCCCAAGAAAAGATAACGGCTACCTCATCCTTGATGCTCGGCCTAGTATCCTCGACTGGATCACCTTTCGTTATGATCGCTCCAGTTACTTCATCATATTCTGGCTCCTGATTGTACATCTGCACACTGGTAATCAATTGATCTGTAATTACCGGACCTGCAGCTGCCACTGCTAAACTGCTCTGGTTGAGGTTTCCCTCCCCCTCTTCTTCCGGAGTGGCAGCAACGTCAACGTTGTTGACCTCTTCCGAACCTGCCAAACCTTCTTCTGATGCTGTATCGCTGATTGCACTGGCTGGCAAATTAGTTAATTCATCCTGAGCATGCATTGTTGGTGTAAATATCCAACCCTGCATCATTTGCGTGACCAGTAACAGAGCAATGATCACTATGCTCACTTTTTTCCTCATTGTTTGCATATCCTCCTCGTACGTAGTGTTGGCATACGCCGAAGATTAGAATAGCAAAGAGACATATATAAAAAATAGACATTCTCCAAATTATCGTTATTTTAGACAAAACACGACAAAAAAAGGACACTCCTCAAGCGGAGCATCCTGTTCAAACGGTTGTTATAGTGTCCAGTTAATTTTGACGCGCAAATCCGTAGTACCTTCCATTTTGGACACATAATAAGATATCGATTTCATGCCAAGCTGGTACAAATCCTGCAAATCTTCAATCAGTCCAGCCTCCGTACCCTTGTACCTGAATGTCAGCGAGGTTCCGCCTTCCTTCAGCTTACTCTGAACTTTGGTCCTCAGCGCAGCATGGCCTTTGACGGCATCCTGTTCATCATACAGGGAATAGTCCAGAGCGTGGTACAGCTTCTGATATGCGGCTTTTTTGCTATCTCCGGCCTTCACCAGCTTTAATAAAGCTTCTCGATATGGGGCTGGCGCAGCGGGGTACTTGCTTTTGCCTGTCCAGATATGGTCACGTGCCATCTCATCATCACTCAGCAAATAATAGCTGTGGCTCACCTTACCTTTGCGGTCAGGGGTAGGATCATCCCAGGTGGTGTCCATGTGATACCACTTGCCGTCCAGGTTCACAATATTCCAGGCATGAAGCTGCCCGCCCGCTGTACCTTCCACAATCCGGTTATCGATACCTACTCGCTCCAGCATCCGATATGCCAACAGTGAATATCCCTGACAGACGGTACTGCCTGTAACAAGCCCGTCATAGGCCGTATATTTCTTCAGAGAGGTATCGTAGGAAAGGTTAAGCACAATCCAGTCATGAATGACCTTGACCTTCTCATGATCCGTCATGCCGGGTTTGATGATTTCTTTCAACACGTTTGTGACTTTACGATTCACATAATCGGTCTGCTCCTTGGTCTCCCGATAGGAGAGCGTCACATGCACCTCGGCCGACACATTGGAGCCTTTATAATTGAATGCATAACTTTTAACGGTATATTGGATATAAGGGTCACTCTTCATTGCCTCATCGATGGAGGTTTGTAATTGTTTTTTGAGGCCTTTCACATTGCCTTTGTATGTAAAAACAAGTTCCTCCGTTCGCTGTGACATTGCGGTAAGCAAGGTCTGGCGCAAATCTGTTGCCGTGGATATATCTGATGTTCCTGATGCAGCGTATAGTTGATCCAGATCAACCGTACGTGGTAATGCTACAGCAATCAGACAGCCTGCCAGCAGTATGGTGATAATTCGTTTCCCGTTCTTACCCATGAAAGGAACCCACCCTTCTTTGCAAAGTTCTCACGCCCTATTGTATCACAAAAGGCTCTGTCGTCATTCTTCTATATCATTTCAACTAAAGAATATTTACACTAACACTCCGAGGTCAGAACAACTTTCCGATCGCTGTTATCCCCAGATTTTTTTGATCCTTTGTTCAAAAGGAAAAATCCGGTGATAAAGGCGCACGCTTCGCTTCCTCAAGTTATTTCTGACCTCTCCGTTATCGTGTAAATGTTAGTTAAAATGATATAATTTTTGTAAAAATTAAATCAAAAGAGACCTTCTATGGAAGGTCCCTTTGATCTTCAGTTCAATCAATCACGATTACCCGTTATTTTCATCCTATGATCCGCTTGGGCACGATATGAGTAATTCCTCGTCTAATACAGGCGATTACCACTCATAAACGTATCTGTTTTACCTTGAAGCTTCGCCAGCCGTTCCAATACCTGTGACGCTTCAGCTACCGTCACTTTTCGTGCAGGCATGAATCGTCCTTCAATCGAAGGAAGCAATCCCAGCTTCAGACTCAGGGAAACCGCTCCCTTACTCGTAATGGCACTGGCATCCGCAATGTTGGGAAGATCTGATGGCAACGTATAGAATCCGGCCAGCTTCTCATAGCGTAAAATACGTACAAGCAGCACTGCCAATTCTTCACGTGTCATCTCTTCCTGCGGATTCAAATTCTGTTCAGGGTCCGCTCCGGCAAGCCAGCGCTGATCGATTAATGCCCGAACTGCCTTATAATACGGGCTGTCAGGTGTCACATCAGCGTATAACTTGTCATCTCCGTCACCACTGTAGTACAGATCCATATTTGGATTAATCGCTCTTGCCAGATAGTTAAACCAATCTCCCCGGGTGATCACACGATCCGGGAATACGCGTCCCTGTTCATCCGCAAGCAATACGCCATGCTGTGTCATATTGCGTAGAGCTGCTTCGGCGACATGACCGGAAATATCCGTAGGATCCGCCTTGGTTGCAGAGCTTGTATCCCCGTATAACAACATCCATTTTCCTGTGTTAGCATCCAGCACTTCATAGTTGCCATAGATCGAATTTTCATCTCGTGTAGGCATATAAGCTAGGTTAACTCCCACCGGGATGACTTCACCGCTGTTCATACCCCATCCACCGTAACGAGAGTACGCCAGAACCAGCTTGAACTCTTTCAGATAGATTGCCCTTGCCTCTTCGTAACTAATGGCTGGCTCTTTCTCTGCTGGCAGTTGTTCAGGCGTTGCGGCAATACGCGTATAGAATTCGTTAATCGTTCCGTTGTTCAGCACCTGTACTTGTGCCGTATCATCCTTAACCGGAATTCCGTTCAGATAACGCTGGAACATAAAGGTACGCGCATCATCTACCTCAATAACGTTAGATAGGTGGAACTGTTCCGTTGCATCTGGAACTAACGCAATGACCGTGTCCATCGCCAGTTTCTCAGCCTGCTTTCGGGTTACCCCTTTGCCTGCCTTCTCTTCAGTTGTCTTCTCCTGCTCCATCTGTGGTCCCATTCGTTGCATCATCGTATAACTGTAGATCTGTCCAGTAACTGCATCTACCTGTGCTGAGATATCCCGCATGAACATATAGGACATATTGGCACTTCGATCGCTCCAGCTAAGACTCCATACCTGATTGTTCGGGCTTGCATATAATCCCTTGCTTAACTGGCTGTGCTCCAGCTTGTAACCCTTGGGAATATCAAAGTTCGTAGCCACCCGATTGGCGGCCTGCTGTACATTTAACCTCGTACCATTGGCCGGGACAAACGGAGTTACATCGCCTTTCAGCTTCGTATCCTGCTGCAAAGAATCTTCATCTACAGCTTTACCGGTTAATGTATTAATCCGTTCCAACGTATTGGCTTCAATCGGAACGATACTGATAGTCTTTGGTGTGTAGCCAAGATAATACTGCTGACCTTGTTTGGAAGACAGACGATCTTTGGAGATATAGGCCAGCTCCACATCGAACTGTTCTTCAAACTGCTGTCTCGCCTTCTCTTCCGAAGCTGCCGGTTTCGATGAAGGATACTTAGCTGAGGTAGTACCTCGTGAGTAACCTGTCACCAAACCACTTTCATCCACATTTATGTAGACTGTCTCTGCGTCAGATAATAACCCGTCATGCTTCAACTGGTAACCGTATCGATACTCTGTTCTGCCGAATAATGACTGTTGTTCAATAGAAGAATACAGATCTCCAAGCGGAGCATACTCTGTATCTTTCAGACCTGGAATGGCTTGGTACAACAGGTTCACGGCCTTCTCTTCGGCTTCAGCTTTGGTTAGCTTAACATCCGATGCCGTGACATATTTATCCATGACATCCGACGGCAAATGTACACTTAACACTTCCCCTGTGCCTGCATGTACGGTTGCATTGAATCCTGACGTATGATTGCCTTGCGTAATCTGGAACCCGATCTCCCATGCCTTGTAGTCTGGCGGTGGATAAGAATTAGGTGAATCGAATCGTGCAGATGAGATCGTTGCTTTCTTTAACAAAGGAAATAGCTTCAGTATATTTTCACTGGCTTGCCTGGATGAGATTTTTGCTCCCTCGGGCACGTCATTGCTCGTTGCGTCTAGTTGTTCATTTTCCCCCGTTGTCGCTTCAGTCAACTGTTCTGCTTGCGCGGCTGATGCACTGCCTGCAAAACCTGGTGTTTGCGAAGCAAGTAACAGTGTTGCCATCGCTGCCGTTGCAGCTTTCGCTGTGAACATTTTGAAACGTACATTAAACTTCCAATTCAAACTCAAATCTGGACCTCTCCCTTCAATTTCATACAAAGATGCATAGCAAATAACCTCGCATGAATATTGCCAGTCTATCCTATGATACCATAAGCTTCCTTTTTAATGGTCGTTTTCGGGGCAATTTTACAAATGTGAATTTCTGCATATTGCTCATAACAGCAAAAAAACGCCAACCACGTTGGCGTTCTCTTTGTTAGCCTGCACTCTTATGTAGGCCTGATTCTACCTGGTTTAACTGCTCGCAATAGTGGAATCGTTTGACTTTGACCGACCTTGGACATGGGTTTTCAAAAAGGGAATAACGTTGTCCCAGAAGGCGGGATCTTCCTCGGAACAACTGTGTCCTCCGCTGTTGACCCATAGATGTTCAACAGGCGGATCGGCTTTGGACATAAAATATTCAAGCTCACTCGGGGGAATGAAATTATCCCCCTTGGAGTGCACCATAAGCATTGGCAGTTGCATCCCCCTGCGCCGTTCGTTCAGCATCATCACCGGATCACGCTGACGATAAGATTTCAGAGATTCACCCAGTCGCCAGAACCAGATTCTCGGAATTAACTGGGCCAGTGGAAACAAGGGCAGACGTCGGCGTCTCAACTCTGAACTGACGATTACTTCAAATTGCGATGGCATCGAGTCCGTAATCACTGCTGATACAGGAATGCCTTCCGTCACCGCAAGAATCGTGCCCAGTCCGCCCAAAGAATGTCCAAGCACACCGATGGCATCCGGATCGATCTCCGGTCGTGCGGTCGTATACTGCAATGCCGCCAGCAGATCATCCCGGAACAAATAGGCAGATGCAGCACGAACCGGATCACTGGCTCCGTGGCTGCGGACATCATACATAAACAGGGCATATCCTGCTTCCCAGATCGGCCGTGCATAACGAAGAACACGGGAGCGATTGGAGCCCCAGCCATGTGCAATAATAACGAGCGGCCATGGCTTCGGAATGTCCGCTCTGGCCGGAATGAACCAGCCATGCACGCGACCACCCCCACTGTCAAAGGTCACATCCTCAAATGGCATTGGGGGTGTTAGTGTGATTGGAATCTTCTTAGGTGTCTGGCTCTTTACCGCTGCCTTCCATAATCCACCTGCCGTTACTGCGGCCACGGCGAGCATGCCGCCTATCATTGTTTTAGCTTTCACAGGGCATCTCTCCTCTCCGAATTCTGGCATACATCCATCATAAAACAATAGAGTGAACGGCACGTTAAACGACATGGGTTTTTATGATAAAGATTGATCCAACAACTAATTTAAAGGAACCATCATATATATACCCAAATATACATATCCTTCATCTGACGTTAAAATTCTAGGCTTTAGCTGCTTCCACAAATCTTCGTGCACATGCTGCAAGCTGCTCATGATCTCCTGCTACAAGAGCTTCTCGTGGTAAAAGTGCACTTCCCAGACCCACTGCAGCAGCGCCTGCTGCATAGTAGTCAGCAATATTCTCCAGTGTGGCACCACCTGTTGCCAGCAGTGGAATATGATTCAGTGGAGCTTTTATCTCCCGCAGATACGGTATGCCCAGACTCGCCATCGGAAACAGCTTTACAACTCGTGCTCCCGCTTCATGGGCAGCGACAATCTCCGTAGGTGTCATGGCTCCAGGCCAGATCTCGACACCATGTTCTACAGCATATTCAACGACAGACAGATCGACATTGGGAGACACCAGAAATTGTGCTCCTGCAGCAACTGCTTCCTTCGCCATCTGCACATTTAGTACCGTACCCGCTCCAACAAAAGCTTTTCCTTCATGCCGCCCACGCCAGTCTGCAATAATATCATGTGCTCCAGGTGTATTCAGTGTGACTTCCATCAGTCGGATTCCACCACCTGTCATACCTTGTCCAGCTGTTACTGCCGCTTCACGGCTTATACCGCGTACAATCGCGACCAGCCTCGACTCCAATAGAACTTCTGTCAGATTCATATCCAGTTCCCCTTGCTTCATCAATTCGGCAGCCGAAGACAGGCAATCATGGTCACCGCTTTTCCGTTATTCATTATTGTAAAGCATATCCTCCCCTGGATGAAATACATTAATCCATTTTTCAATGTGAATGCGTCTGTCACCAACTCTATGATGTACTTTTATCACAATGCAAAAAACCTCTCCATGGAACATGGGCTGATTCACCCATTAACTCCACGAAAGAGGCAGATTTCGGCCGAAAATACTAGGCATTTTCCAACACGTTATCCTTCTCCAAATCTTTAAAGTATCGATCGTTATATAACATGCTCGGATGTGTTGGATGATAGGCGAGTGCGATATCATTATGTTCCCGGGCCTTGGCACGGTTACCCATCCGGTCATAACACACACATAGTTGCAGATGCGGCATCCAGGTCCAGGCTGCTTCATTCAGCACTACCATAGGATCATCAGGACGTACAGCACAAGTCGCCTGTTCATACCAGAACAAGGCCTTGCGATAATCTTCACGGTCGGCAAAATAACCACCCAATCGACAGCAAATCTCGGCTCTTGGCAAATCATAGGCAAATGATCGGAACAACGCCGTGACTTCCTGCTCCGGACGTTCAAGTGCAGCTTCACAATCCGCAATTTTCTGGCAAGCAGCAATCTGATCTTCCACCCAGCCCAGTCCGGTATCCAGAAACTTCTCATAGTACTTCACCGCATCCTCATGCTGTCCATGGTCCTTCAGCTCATTACCGAAATAGTACAAGTCACGCGGCCCGAATTCCTCTCCGGCCTGTTCCCTTTTGCGATAAATCCGCAGATTACGATCGGTATACACCTTATCTTTCTTGTGGGTAACCGCTATATCACTATGCAGCAGATTGCCCGCTACAGCCAGATATTCATGGACCGCGCCAATCCAGCGAAATTGCCGATCCCGACGGACCAGACGATTCCGGCGCAGGCTGTAGGCTACCTTGCCATCTGCTGTGAATGACAGATTATAATCCATTGTGACACTATCAACATCCGGGTCGAGCGAACGTTTCAAGGCGATCAGTTTCGCCCGATCTTCCGGTTCGAACACATCGTCGGCATCCAGCCACAGAATATATTCACTCTTCGCCTGATCGAAGGCAAAGTTTCGTGCTGCTGCAAAGTCATCCACCCATTCAAAATCAACGATACGATCCGTATATCTGGAAGCGATCTGACGAGTACGATCCGTCGAACCGGTATCCACGATTACAATCTCATCGGCAATGCCGTTGACCGAGTCCAGACATCTGGCGAGGGAAGCTTCTTCATTTTTCACAATCATACACAAGGTAATACTGATCGTCTCCTCCCCTCGTCTGGCCCTGCGATTAAATGCAGATACCCCCGGCAGTTCGGACAAACGATAGATGTGGTACGCCGGGAGATGAGTATCGACGAATAAACGAAAACCCAGTGCCTGAGCACGGATGCAGAAATGACGATCTTCGCCCCAGAAGGATACATTGGGAATCTGGTCATATGAAACTCCAGCTGCCAGAACATTTTTGCGAATAAGGGTACATGCCCCCAGCCCTCCAACTTCATAACAACCCGGGATCCGTAGCTGAGTTAGAAAAGCAGTCGTTTGCGTGCCCTCGTCCTCCGTCTCGGTTCCGTCTAATGTTTTGCCACCGCGGCGAAACAAAGCATACTCATCTTGCAGCCATACCTGCGGCATTTCCCTGGCATCCGGCTGCCAGCGGGTCCAAAAGATATTGGATACAATGTCTTTGCCACTCGATACAAGTTGCTCCAGCGTCCGCGGATGCAGCACCAAGTCAGAATCAATCAGGAAAACCGCATCGTAGTGATTGTCGCGTGCATATTGCAATATGCGATTTTTCAAACCGGCTACACGCCAAATCTGCTCATCCTGCCAATAGTGTCCCCCCTCATCTTTGCTGTACACCCCTTTGTTGTCAGAACTACCACTGCCCTGTTCATCTGCTTGAATAACCGTCCCTTCATGCTGAAGCACAAATTCACGCAATATATTCGATGCGGCTTCTTCCACGTTATCGTCAACAAACAGATAATCCGTCTTCACTGTGGTTCGTTCCAGTGCATGCAGTGAATCCAGAAATTCACGGAGCACCGGAGTGGTCTGGCGAACCGGGCTGGCGATCAGTATTCTTTCCTGGCTAAGCTCTTCAAGCTTTTCCGATTGATGGGTTTCCTGCGATTGATCAGAACGTCTGGGCGGTCGATGATTACTCTGGCTCTCTTTCTGGCTCTCAGGTTGCTCCTCTCTTTGATTCTCTTTCTGATTATCTTTCTCATGTGAATTCGGCTCTATTTGAGGTTGGGATTCTTCTTGCGATTTGCGTAAAGGGTCTTTCTTCAATGTACTCACTCCCCCTCTCCTTATTCGAACCATGCCAACAGTCGTGGCTCTTGATCCAATATCGATTCGTACTGTTCCTTCCAACCGTATCTTGCTTCAGGGTCCAGTGCTTGATAGCGTTCATACTTACGTATACGGTCTTCTTCCCGCGCCCAACCAAAGTGCTTCACCCGGGGAGCATGACATCCATAGGACCAATGCTGGATCGTTAACGGAAAACGACCACAGTGCTGGGGTGTCTCCTTCCATTCATAGCTCATCCCCGGGTGATATCGAATCAGAAATGGCCGATAATAGGCATGCGCCTGCCAGAACTCATCTTCCCGGTAATGCGTCTCACTCCACATATCAAACAATCTGAAATAGATCGCATCTTCATTGCCACTGAGCAGCAGATCCCGTACCACCCCAAAGTCACTGGTTAGAATCTCATCTGCATCCAAATTCAAAATCCACTCCGGATCGGTTCCCACCGTCTCTTCCCATTGTTGTTTTCTTAGGCTTACCTCGTCTGCAAAACGTGAAGCAGCGTTCTCCACTAATACGAGTGGAATACCGTCCAGAAGTTCCCTGCACAGCGCGACCGTTCCATCCGTGCTTCCGTCATCAATGATTACTGCGCGATCAATCCAGGGACGATGTCTCTCCAGTGCCTGCCTGAGATAACGATTCTCTTCATTACGAACGATCATCGACAAGGTAATATGTGGTCTTCCATGTTCCTCATGTCCATCCAAAACTTCACCCCCATGCTCAAGCTTCTACCTATTAAAATGTCGGACACACGATGCCTGGACGAATCACAATCCTCTATTTCCAATCTATGCAGAGCCGGAATGCGGATATGCAGGCCAAAGAAACCTTTCATGGGGTTAATCTTGATGAACGACAAAAAAGCACCCGCCTTCGCGGATGCTTGTAAATGTAATCATAAGATTAATGTAGTGAAATAAATGAATTAACGGTATTCAGCCAAACGATCATTGAGACTACGAGTCTGTCCATAGACTTCCTGGTACAGTGCGAACAGTCCATCATAGACGGCAACCGTTTCCGGGTTCGGCTCATAGGACTTCGCTGGACGAATAAACGCTGTTGCACATTCTTGCAAGGACGGGAACCAGCCACAGCCATAGGCAGCCAGCATCGCTGCACCCATCGCAGGACCCTGTTCGCTCTCCAGCTTCACAATCGTGGCGTTAAAGACATCAGCCTGCATTTGCAACCAGGCTTCGTTCTTAGCACCACCACCAATGGAGATGACTTCATTGACGGTTTTGCCTGCACCACGCAGAATATCAATGGACTCGCGCAGCGAGAAGGTAATGCCCTCCATCACCGCATGTCCAAAGTGCTCCAGCTTATGTCCTGCATCCATACCGATGAAGCTGCCACGGATATTCGCATCCGGATGAGGTGTACGCTCCCCAACGATATATGGTGTGAACAACAATCCGTTGCTGCCCGCCGGAATCTGATCAATGCCCTGCAAGAGCACATCAAACGATTTGTCCGCTGCAAACGTATCCTTGAACCAGGACAAGCTGTATCCTGCGGCAAGTGTTACACCCATAATATAGAAGGCATCTTTCTCCCCGTGATTAAAAAAGTGTACTTTGCCTTCGAAGTCGAGATCTTTACGCTCTTCGTAGGAAAGCACAACCCCGGAAGTTCCGATGCTGCACATCGTCTGTCCTTCACTCAGAATACCTGCGCCAATCGCACCGCAAGCATTATCCGCACCACCTGCGTATACTTTCGTCGCAGCCGCCAGACCCGTTTGATCCGCAATCTCAGGTAGCAACGTGCCCACTTCCTCAAACGATTCCACAAGACGTGGACATAGGGAGATTGGCAGGTCGAATGCATCTGCAATCTCGTTGCTCCACTGCTTGCCTGCAACGTCCAGCAGCAAAGTTCCCGCTGCATCGGAATAATCCATAGCATAATCACCCGTCAGGCGATAACGCACATAGTCTTTTGGCAGCAGGAACAAGGATGCTTGCTGTAACAATTCAGGCTCGTTCTCCTGAACCCACAGAATTTTCGGCAAGGTAAAGCCTTCCAGTGCACGGTTCCGGGCAATGCTTAACAGCTTGCCGTCCAGTACTTTTTCGATCCGGCGGCACTGCGCCGTTGTGCGTGTATCGTTCCACAGGATTGCATTTCGCAGCGGTTTACCTTCTGCATCCACCAACACCAGTCCGTGCATCTGACCGGAGAAGCTCAACCCCTCGATTTCCGAAGGCTGCACGCCAGACACTTCCAGCAACTTGCGCAAGGAAACAATCGTCTGCTCTACCCAATCTTCGGGATTTTGTTCGCTGTATCCAGCCTTGGGCTGGTACAACGGGTATGCCTCGGATGCTTCAAATGCCACTTTACCTTCACGATTGACCAACACGGTTTTGACCGCACTGGTTCCAAGATCGACGCCGATTACGTAACTCATAGGTTAACTCCTCTCGTTTGTAACAGGACTGTATAAATGAAACCCTTGATGCTCATGTGGTCACTCCGTGATCAGAAAACCCTCAGATCGCCGTTACCCCCAGATTTCCTTTATATCCTTTAACAAGGGTGAAATCCGGGGATAAATGCGACCGCTTTGCTTCCTCGGGTCCTTTCTGCTCACTCCGTTTTGCATGCATGATACTGGACACACATGGATATGAAACGAGTAAAACGTACTCGTTCTTATAGCGAAAAGATTGATCCAATGACCTTGATTCGTCATTGGTTATAAATGAAATCCTTGATGCTCATATGGTCACTTCGTGATCAGAAAACCCTCAGATCGCCGTTACCCCCGGATTTCCTTTATACCCTTTAGCAAGGGAGAAATCCGGTGATAAATGCGCACGCTCCGCTTCCTCGGGTCCTTTCTGCTCACTTCGTTCTGCATGCACCATCTTAAAGAAACATTTATATCAAAAATCTTAAAAATCGTGTTGTTTGTTTAACCAAAAAACCGCCCCCGTCTTCCCAAGGGAAAGTCGGGGACGGTCCGAATGTCATGCTTGTTCAGGCGTTCCATGGTACAAGCTAATCTTGTGCATAGGCAAGCTTGGATACTAATGTCCAACACATATGAGTTGAATAACCATCGGTGGCCGACGTGCACCAACCCTGCCTTATGCGCTATTAGTCAGCCAGGATGTACTGGTTAAGTTGTGCTCTCAGCAATTCCTGACGTCCGGATTGATTTTTGCGTGGGCTTTCGTTGTTGAGTGCATACTCAGCAAGGGAAGCCAGTGTCGCTTTACCTGCAACCACATCTGCGCCAATACCTTCGCTGAAGCTGCTGTAACGTTTTTCGATGAAGTCATCGAATACACGATCTTCAATCAACTTCGCTGCTACTTTCAGACCTTTTGCATACGTGTCCATACCTGCGATGTGTGCCAGGAACAGATCGTCTGCTTCGAAGGAACCACGACGTACTTTCGCGTCAAAGTTCACACCACCACGGCCGATACCGCCGTTTTTCAATACTTCATACATTGTCAACGTAGCATCGTACATATCAACCGGGAACTCATCCGTATCCCAACCGATCAACATGTCGCCTTGGTTCGCATCGAGGGAACCGAGCATGCCGTTTGTACGAGCAACGCGGATTTCGTGATCGAATGTATGACCAGCCAGTGTAGCATGGTTCGCTTCCAGGTTAAGTTTGAAGTGTTTGTCCAAACCGTATTTTTGCAAGAAAGCAATGGAAGTTGCTGCATCATAATCATATTGGTGTTTTGTTGGCTCTTTTGGTTTAGGCTCGATCAGGAATTGTGCGTCAAAGCCAATTTCCTTCGCGTAGTCTACAGCCATGTGGAACATGCGAGCAATGTTGTCTTGCTCCAGTTGCATGTCTGTGTTCAGCAATGTGTCGTAACCTTCACGACCGCCCCAGAATACATAGTTTTCAGCGCCCAGGCGTTTACCCACTTCCAGACCTTTTTTGATCTGTGCTGCAGCGTGAGCATACACGTCTGCGTTGCAAGTGGATGCTGCACCAAACATGAAGCGTGGGTTCGAGAACATGTTTGCCGTGTTCCAGAGCAGTTTTTTGCCGCTGGATTTCATATGATCTTCAATCAGATCAACGATTGTATCAATGTTGCTGTAGAACTCACGCAGGTTGTTGCCTTCTGGTGCAATGTCCACATCGTGGAAACAGAAGAACGGGAGATTCATTTTTTCCAAAAATTCAAATGCCGCTTCCACGCGTACTTTCGCGAGGTCCAGACCCGAGTATTTATCCCACGAACGAACAGCTGTCTCCGCACCGAACGGGTCACTGCCGCCTGCAGTTAATGTATGCCAGTAAGCCATGCCAAAACGGAAATGTTCTTCCATCGATTTGCCGGCTACCACTTCTTCCGGATTATAATGTTTAAAAGCAAAAGGATTCTTGGAATCTTTACCTTCAAATGCAATTTTATTAACGGATTCAAAATAGGCCATGTGTAAAATGCCTCCTCAATAGTTTTAAGAAATCGTTTACACCGTTATCCTATCACATCGAATTTACTTTGTCTATTGGTTAAACAAAGTAAAATAAAATTGTTTTTTACATGTTTGTTTACGCTATAATAGTCGAATAACTTGTTTCGGATGTGGGTCAGAACCCTTTTATCAGAAGAATAGGAGTGCCTTAACCATATGAAAATTACCGGAGACCAGATGCTGGTCAAAAAAATAAACAAGTCGATCGTTCTGGATACGATCCGGCGCCATGCCCCTCTTTCTCGTGCGCGAGTGTCCGAGGTTACGGGGCTGAACAAAGCAACGGTATCCAATCTGGTTGCTGATCTGATCAGTGATGACCTGGTGCAGGAGATTGGCCCTGGTGAATCCAGCGGCGGACGTAAACCACTCATGCTGCTGTTTCGAGGGACATCAGGCTATGCAGTCGGTCTGGAACTCAGTGTGACTCATTTGAAAGGCGTGCTAACAGATCTGGAAGGACACATCATGACAGAGTACGCAATGACCTTGGAACATCATGACGTGTCCTCTGTACTGGAGCAATTGAAATTGGCAGCAAAACAGCTCATTGAAGCAGCTCCTCCTTCGCCTCACGGTGTCATTGGCATTGGCATCGGAGTACCCGGCATGGTCGATGAGGCAGGGACGGTCCTGTTTGCACCCAATCTGGGGTGGGAGAAGGTAGCTCTTCGCTCCACTCTTGAAGAAGAATTTAGACTACCAGTAACCATCGATAATGAAGCCAATGCTGGTGCCCATGGAGAGTTGAATTTTGGGGCAGGTATCGGTGTCCGTCACATGATCTACATCAGTGCAGGCATGGGGATTGGTTCAGGCATCATGGTAGATGGTGAATTATACAAAGGCGCGTGGGGCTACGCAGGAGAAACAGGCCATATGTCCATTGAAGCGGAAGGTCTGCCCTGCTCCTGTGGTAATCGTGGTTGCTGGGAGTTATACGCATCGGAAAAAGCTTACGAGCACCCGGATCATCAGCTAAAATTACCTGCTCATACTACACGCGATCTTATTCATTATGCCGAGCAAGGCCACGAGGCTGTTCAGGAATTATACAACACGATTGGGCGCAAACTGGGGATTGGCATTACCAATATCGTTAACAGTTTCAACCCGGAACGTATTATCATTGGCGGTCCGCTCTCTGAAGCAGGTCCCTGGATTGAAACAGCGTTAAAACAAGTTGTCGAGGAACGTACATTACCTTATCACCGCCGCAGTTTGCAGATTGAATGGGCAGCTCTGGGCAGCCGTTCCACCCGCGTTGGTGCCGCTTACTCTGCGATATCCCAGTTTTTAGGAAAAATTAGGGTGTCTGTCTAATAACAGATGAAAATTGACATCATTTCGCCCCATTTCCTCCCTTTTTGTTAAAGAAATCCAGATGTATAATGGGGTTATGTGATTTTTGTCATGGCTGTGTGAATCAAGCTGTGTTAATTCCGATAACGAAACGGAGTGAAAAAAAGCGTGACCTACGTGGATACTTCAGATATCTCGGCGCAAATGTTTGTCACCGTACTCCTGTTCCTGATTGTGCTTGCGCCCTTGTTCAGCCTTGGCATACTCCGATTGTTCCAGAGCAAAAAGAAGGCTGGTTTCATGTACATGCTGTCAGGATTGCTGGTGTATGTTGTATTTCAGACTTTCATGAGTATTTTTTTCTAGATCATATTCTGCGTTTGCACAAAAAACCGTACCCTTCCGGGTACGGTTCTTTCTATATCCTAACGGCTCGCGAAAACCGGAATTGCATATGAATCGAAAATTTCTTTCAACACATGATGATTCAGATAATCAGCCTGATTTAAGCGTCCAATGCTTTGGCAAATTGGGTTTTGTTCATACCCAGAATGCGATGTTCACCAATGACAGTCAATGGCACGGCGCGTACGCCCATATCCCATACTTGTTGTGCATATTCATCGCTAGTTTCGATGTTGCGCTCTTCATAAGAGATACCTTTGTCAGCCAGGAACGTTTTTACGGATTTGCAGTTCGGGCAGTTCGTTGATGTATATACAATTACGTTTTCCATGTTTAATTCACCTCATATGGTTTTATATTAATCTATAGTTTGGTTGGGATCAGCTCATTCTATTACAGAACAACTGCGCTGTGCTCCAAGCTCTCAATGTATTTCTCTGTGTCCATGGCAGCCATACATCCGCTACCTGCAGCTGTAATCGCTTGTTTGTAACGTGTATCCTGTACGTCACCACATGCGAACACGCCTGGGATGTTTGTCTCGGATGTACCTGGTGTAGTCAGGATATAACCGTGTTCGTCCGTAGTGATCTGTCCGCCAAGGAAACCAGTGTTTGGTGTGTGACCGATCGCTACGAATACGCCGCTTGCCGGAATCACTTCTTCTTCACCTGTTTCATTGTTCAACACTTTCAGTCCGGTTACGCCGTTGTCGCCAGCAAGTACTTCGAGTGGTGTACGGTTCAAAGCCATTTCTACTTTTTCGTTGCTGCGTGCACGATCCTGCATGATTTTGGAGCCACGCAGTTCTTCACGACGGTGTACCAACGTTACTTTGGAACCGAAACGGGACAGGAAGCTTGCTTCCTCAAGAGCAGAGTCACCACCGCCGATGACGATGATTTCTTTGTTACGGAAGAAGAATCCATCACATGTTGCACATGTGCTGACACCGCGGCCTACATTTGTTTCTTCGCCAGGGATACCGAGGTATTTAGCAGATGCGCCTGTAGACAGGATCAATGTTTCCGATACGAGTTCACCCATACCTTCAACTTGAATCTTGAATGGACGCTCGCTCATGTCGATGTTGTTCACCCAGCCTGTGCGGAATTCAGCACCGAAGCGCTCAGCTTGTTTACGCATGTTGTCCATCAGTTCAGGACCCATAATCCCATCAGGGAAACCTGGGAAGTTCTCCACTTCAGTCGTTGTTGTCAGTTGGCCACCAGGTTGTGGTCCTTCAATAACGAGTGGGTTCAAGTTGGCACGTGCCAGATAGATTGCTGCTGTCAGCCCTGCAGGGCCTGTTCCAATAATAATTGATTTATACATGTATAGTTCCTCCCCCGGGTTCTGCAAAAAGGTTAGGCCCTCGAGCATCAAAAGCTTAGGCTTTTGCATACACTAGAACGAAAAGCCCATATCATGTCCACAAGTCCTGCCTGCGAAATGAGAATTATCCTATGCAGAAACGGAATTCTAATTTATAATCATTCTAATCTGTTGTTCATTATGATCTCTTTTATGTACGGTGTCAATGCTCGGCAGCGATTATGAAGAAGTCTTCATCAGGAGGGAAAATGGAAGCATGAACGATGCACTCATTGGCAGTTTTATATCAGCCATGTCTACCGGCCTAGGGGCCGTACCGATTTTATTTATGCGCAAAATATCACACCGTCTGCGTGATATCTTGCTGGCCTACGCTGCAGGTATTATGACCTCGGCTTCAGTGTATAACCTCATTCCGGAAGCACTTGGCCAATCAAATCTTTTTGTACTCGCATTTGGTATTTTGCTTGGTAGCCTGGTTCTACTGGTGCTGGAGATGAAGATTCCACACGTCGATCTGGAGAATCCCGAGAAAATGCCTTTTAAAATTGAAACCAAAGCCTTCATGATTATTGCAGCCATCACCATGCATAACCTGCCGGAAGGGTTATCCGTTGGTGTCAGCTATGCAAGCTCAGATGAGAGCCTGGGCAATCTCATTGCCTTTTCCATCGGATTGCAGAATGCACCGGAAGGATTCTTGGTGGCCCTCTTTCTCGTGAACCAGAACATTGGCCGCTTCAAAGCGCTGGGTATTGCCACCCTGACCGGAGCGGTAGAGATTATTACAGCTATGATTGGTTACACCTTGAGCAGTCTCGTAGCTGGGCTTGTGCCTTATGGTCTGGCCTTTGCAGCCGGTGCGATGATGTTCATTGTTTATAAGGAACTTATCCCTGAGAGTCACGGTGATGGTAATGCACGTGTGGCGACGATGTCTTTTTTGCTCGGGCTCATCACGATGATTGGTCTGACCGAACTGTTTTAACTGAAGACTAAAGAACCCGAGCGAACAGTCCAAGACTGTCGACCGGGTTCTTTGTTTAGCCACAAATGAAGATTCCATGAAATTACTGGGATCGTCTGTCAGAGGCAATATGCCTTTTCCTGATCAGGATTGGATGAAACGAATCAGTTCCGATTTGAATTTTTCCAATTCATCATAGAATGCACCATGACCGCTCTCTTCAAAAGCAATCAGTTGAGACGAAGCGATGCCTTGGTGCATCTGCTCGGCGAACTCAAACGGACAGATCTCACCTTTTTTCCCGTGCAAAATGGCAGTTGGCATCTGGATTGAACTCAGGTCACCTCGCAAGTCCTCGTCCCGCAGCGCAATTGCACTGCGAATGGTACCATAAGATGAAGCTTCCATGCCGAGGGCGTGGAACCAACCCATGAATGGCTGGCTGTGTTTCTTCGCAAAGAACATGCCGCCAAACGTCTCCAGTAACTTCGGACGATCTGCAAAGATCGGCTCAATGATCTGCTCGTTCAGCTGCTCTGGAGTCAATCCATACGGATAACCTTCACGCTGTGTGAACACAGGTGCTGCCGCAGATAACAAGGCCAGCTTGGAGACACCATGCCCCTTATGGGGGGCCATGTAATGTACTGCGATCGCTCCACCCGTAGATAATCCTGCGAGTACCGCGTCTTTCAGCTCCAGATCATCAATAACGGCACGAACATCGTCTGCCATGCGATCATAATCTTATCCTGTTGAAGGCTTATCCGATAAGCCATATCCTCTAAAATCTATCGCGATGGCACGAATGCCATGGTTCGGCAGTACGTTCAATTGGTATTCAAACATTTTATAATTAACAGGCCAGCCACGCAAAAAGACAACCGGGGTGCCTTCGCCAATATCTTCAACATATACTTTTACATTTGGTTCCACTTGTACATAACGTCCCATATTTCACAGCTCTCTTTATCCTCGAATCGTCCCTTCGAATCATTGCCCACTGACCCAAGGTTCAAACGTAAGCTGTTAAACCAGCCGCATACTACCTGCGAAACCAATTACTCATTTTCCTCTTCAAATCTCATTACCGTAGCAGCCTAAGCCCATTCAGAATAACCAGAATTGTACTTCCTTCATGACCTACCACACCCAGAGGCAATGCGACGTCTTGGAGGAAGTTCCCAGCAATTAAGGCCAGAATAACGGTGATGGCAAAACACATATTCTGTTTCACCGTACGCTGAGCTCGCCGGGCTTGCCCAATCACCCAAGCGATCTCTTCAATGTTATCGTTCATGAGTACCGCATCAGCGACCTCCAGTGCAGTTCCGCTGCCGGACAATCCCATCCCCATACCCACAGTAGCTGCTGCAAGTGCCGGTGCATCATTGACACCATCCCCTACCATTAACACTGGACCATACTGTTTGCGGAGCGCTTGGACCTGCTTCACTTTATCTCCAGGCAGCAAGTCTGCATAGACCATGCTTACTCCAGTTTCACGCGCAATTACAGAAGCTGATCTGGCTCGATCTCCTGTTAACATGGCAACTTTTACACCCATCGCTTCAAGCTTTTTCACTGCAGCTGCTGCCTGTGGCCGTACCGTGTCCCGCATCGCGATCAGCCCGACTAATTCACTATCAGCCATAACAGCGGATACGGTTTTCCCCTCCCCTTCAAGACGGGAGCATACATCGTCCCACTTAGAAGATACCTTCATATGGTTAGCACCATGTCCATCTGGATCATCAACGTTGCTATCTTTCATCTCCTCTGGCTGCATTGATCCCAGTACATCTGTTTTACCAATGCTCCAGACCACATCGTTCACAGTTCCTTCGATGCCCCAGCCTGTTAGAGCCTGTACGTGTTCCGCTTCCTGAAGTGTAATATTCTCCTTGTTCGCCTGATCTACGATGGCACGAGCCAAAGGATGCATGGAGAGGTTCTCAATCGCCGCTACCGCAGCTAAGAGCTGAGCACGATCTACATGTTCAGCCGTAATAATATCGGTCACTTGTGGGGTGCCCATGGTCAATGTACCTGTTTTGTCAAAAGCCACGACCCGCGTGCGAGCCATATTCTCCATATGGGCACCACCCTTGAAGAGAATGCCACGACGGGCGCTACTGGACATCGCGGACAGCATGACAGGCATGATCGAAGACACCAATGCACAAGGCGAAGCAACAACCAGAAACACCATCGCTTTATAAAATGCCTCATTCCATGTCCAGCCAAGCAGTAGTGGAGTTCCTGCAATCACAAGTAAAGTCACCCCTACAACAATGCGTGCGTATATTCCTTCAAACCGCTCCATGAAACGCTGGGAATCCGGCACTTCTGCCTGTGCTTCTTCCACCATTTTAATGATTTTGCCAAACAGTGACCCTTCAGCCGATTTTGTGACCTCTACATATAAGGCACCCTCCCCGTTTACCGTACCTGCGTAGACCTCATCCCCCACAACTTTGTCCACAGGCAGGGATTCTCCCGTGATGGACGACTGATTGATAAAAGAACTCCCCCGGTACACGACACCATCTGCTGGGATAAGTTCTCCCGGTTTGACCAACAGCAGATCACCCGGCTGCAGATCATCAATAGCCACAAGGTTCATCTGTCCGTCCTCAATACGCATTGCAGTCTCTGGCTTGAGCGCCAGCAACGATGAGATATCCTTATGACTGCGCTCTGTCGCATAACTTTCCAACGCACCACTGAGTGCAAAAATAAAGATCAGCATCGCTCCTTCATTCCAGTAACCGATGGCTGCTGCCCCAAGGGATGCGGCAATCATCAGCAGGTTTACATCCAGATCACGGTCCTTGACCAGTGTCTCGATGCCTTCCTTCGCTTTGGTCCAACCGCCAACGGCATACGCCACAATGTAGAGCATGATGGATAAGGTAGCAAAATACGGTGCAGTTCCCCAGGCAATCAGCATCAACAGCCCGCTGCCCAATGCTGATTGCATCTCTTTATTCTGTATCATGGCTCGAAAATCAGGCTTCTTGCCCCGATTGGGACCTGGTGTTTGGGATGAGCATTGTTCTGCTTGTTTCTGTCTGTGTAAAGGTTGATGTATCGCTTGCATATGAATCACGTTCCTTTCGATGGTAGGTTTGCGGATAGTGAATGTGCTCAGTTCCGCTTCCAGAGATGAAGTTGTATTGAGAATGAGAGCCATTGTTAATGCCCTAAAAATGACACATGCTGCTGCGGGAGTCCCGCAGCAGCATGGTTTTGTGAATGATTTTGCAATAATCTCGAATGAGAATGATAATCATTTTTGTGCTTATGCAATTATTTTTACCCAATACAACTTTTAATCAGTATATGCCTGTGATCCACATTTGTAAATGGGCTTTTTTCAATGGATAGTCATACATGCGTGTTCAAAAAGATAAAAAGCCGCTGTCCCGGAGGACAACGGCTTTAACCATCTATTGATATTCATATAACCTGTTTATGGCATATCCGCTTAAGTGATTGTTACACATCCACCCAATGCCATTTATGCGCCTACACTTGCTCCCTGACTTGCTTTGATGGCTTGCTCCAGATCATAGATAATGTCTTGAATGTTCTCAGTACCTACAGACAGACGAATCAATTCCGGATTAACCCCTGCTGCGGTCTGTTCATCTTCAGTCAACTGCGCATGAGTTGTGCTTGCCGGGTGAATGATTAGAGACTTGGAGTCACCAACATTCGCAAGGTGAGAGAACAATTTGACACTTTCAATCAATTTGCGACCTGCGTCCGCACCACCTTTAATTCCAAAGGTCAGAATCGCACCTTGCCCTCTTGGCAGATATTTCTTTGCAAGCTCATAAGAACCGTGGCTCGGCAGACCTGCATAACTTACCCAAGACACATCCTCATGTTTCTCAAGGAATTCCGCAACCGCAAGGGCATTGCTACTATGACGCTCTACGCGCAGATGTAATGTCTCCAGTCCTTGCAGCAACAACCATGAGTTGAATGGAGAAATCGTTGCACCCAAGTCACGCAGAAGTTGTACACGAGCTTTGATAATATAAGCAATCGGTCCAACCGCTTCCGTATATACAACACCGTTATAACTGGAGTCCGGCTCCGTCAATCCCGGGAACTTGCCACTTGCTTTCCAGTCAAATTTTCCGCTATCCACGATAACGCCACCAATGGATGTACCATGACCCCCAATAAATTTCGTTGCAGAGTGAACGACAATATCTGCGCCATGTTCGATTGGACGAAGCAGGTACGGACTCGGGAACGTATTATCCACGATCAAAGGAATTCCATGTTCATGGGCGATGGCTGCCACCGCTTCAATATCCAGTACATTCCCCTTTGGATTACCGATCGTTTCGGCATACAATGCTTTGGTTTTCTCCGTAATCGCAGCTCTGAAATTCTCAGGATCACTGGAATCCACAAATTTCACATCCAGACCCAGTTTCGGCAAAGTCGTCGAGAACAGATTGTATGTACCTCCATACAAACTTGCCGAAGACACGATCTCATCGCCTGCACCAGCAATATTCAGAAGTGAAAACGTAATGGCTGCCTGACCAGAAGCTGTAGCCAGCGCTCCAGCTCCGCCTTCCAACGCCGCAATCCGCTGCTCAAACACGTCGGTTGTTGGATTCATCAGGCGGGTATAGATGTTGCCAAACTCTTTCAAACCAAACAAGTTAGCTGCATGCTCGGTGTCCTTGAATCCATATGATGTTGTCTGATACAAGGGTACAGCTCGTGCGTTGGTGGTTGGATCAATCTCCTGGCCTGCATGAATTGCCAATGTTTCAAATGAAAGCTCACGTTCGTTTGACATAAATCTGAATCCTCCCTCGATATATACGTTCTTGAAGTTCCTGATGTCTTCGCATGGTGGCATATGTTTTCCATATTCTCTCACAAGATGTCGTATTTGAAAAGACTTATTTCCGATTGTTCCGATAAGAAAAATTAAATATGTGCTTTATCGATTTCTGTACCAAAAAAACCTTTGCACTCGCAAAGGTTTTTCAGCTACTTTGGCTTCGGTATGCATTACCTCATCCTGGGTTTGGTTAGACCCGAACTGCACTCCATACTTCACGCAAATGTTTGGCTGCAGGTACAGCTTCCTCCGCAGTTACGCCTTCAAGTGAAATATCAATATGCGGCTTATACGTTTTTAACAATTCAAAAAATAACGGGTAATCCAGTATACCTGCCCCAGGTACCGGATTGTACTTCTCTCCCTGTGCATCAAAGGCTACATCTTTGGCATGGATCACAATCATGCGCTGATACAGTGATTCCATCACCTCGCGCAAGAAAGCCCCTTGATCTGCAGCATGTGGTTGCTTGATCAGATTACACGGGTCGAACAGCATCCCCAGATTCGATGAAGGAATCTCTTCAAACAAACGTGTCATATGTTCATGGGTATGAAGAGTATGTGTGGACACAGGCTCAATCGCCGCATGCACGCCCCATTTCTCCGCTTCCTCAGCCAACTCCTCAACCGTTTCTTTCAGTACACTCCACGCCTTCTCTTCATATCCATCCGGATGTGTATCCTGATAGGTGTCCAAGCCCCCAGTCTCCGTTGCTACCATGCTGCAACCAAAATCCCGGGCATAACGCAGATGCTCCTTGAATCGATCAATGTCCGCACGTCTTGTTACCGGATCAGGGTCAATCGGATTAATATAACAGCCCAGTACCGCAATCTTCACCCCGCGCTGTGCAAATTGATCTCCAATCTCATTCGCCAGTCCAGGGCTCAGCTTGCCATTCGATGAGTCCACATCTGATAATGCTTTGGCCAGCGCCAGCTGTACGGAATTAAATCCGTTATCCGCAATCGTCTGCGCAAGCTGTGCTGTAGGCTGTTTGCCAAATGTATGCGCCAGAATACCAAGTTTCATCTCACTGCCTCCTTATGCTAATCCGATTATCAAACGATTAACGTGCCATCCAACCGCCATCGACATTCAGCACATGACCATTCAGATAATCCGAAGCGGCAGATGCCAGAAAGACAACCGGGCCTTTCAGATCTTCAGGTGTTCCCCAGCGCCCCGCAGGAATACGGGCTGTAATATCCCGGTAACGATTCTCGTCCGCACGGATCTGGGTAGTATTATCGGTTTCCATATAACCAGGTGCGATACCGTTAATCTGGATTCCCTTTCCTGCCCATTCATTGGCAAGTGCTTTGGTTAAACCGGCAACGCCATGTTTACTGGCTGTATACCCTGGCACATTGATCCCACCTTGATAGGACAACATGGATGCAATATTAATGATTTTGCCACTTCCGCGTTCAATCATATGTCTGCCTGCCAATTGGCTTAGGAAAAATACAGTGTTCAGGTTCAGACCAATTACATCATGCCAGTCCTGCCCTGCATGATCAACCGCAGGTGTGCGACGAATGATTCCGGCATTGTTGACGAGAATGTCGATTCTGCCCTGGAACGCAAGCGCCTGTTCGAACACTGCAGACAACTCATCTTCACGACTTAAATCCGCTTCAATCACATAAGCTTTGCGTCCGAGTGCTTCAATGGCAATTGCCGTTGCCGCAGGCTTGGAATAAGAGACCAGCACCACATCAGCACCTGCTTCTGCCAAACCAATGGCCATCCCTTGTCCAAGTCCTCCCGAGGTACCTGTTACCAGTGCAACTTGTCCGCTTAAATCAAATGGGTTCATGAATGATTCCTCCGCATGGTTTTGATATGCAATCCGTAGAGCCGTCCGTTCTTTAATCCCATGAATAATGAATGAGGTTAACTTTGATAATCCACTGTGACACCGCTCAGCTCGTATAAGGCAACCGTCTCTTCATCCAAACGACTATCGCTGATAATGTAGTCCAGTTCCGAACACTGGGCGAAAGTTCGCAGTGCAAATTGTCCGAATTTATAATGATCCACAACGCCGTATACTTGCTGCGAGGCAGATATCATTGCTTTTTTCAAAGGAACCAGATCTCCCGTGTATATGGATAATCCGAATTCCGGATGAAGGGCTGTCGTGGATATAAAGGCTTTGTGAATGTTAAGACTGGATATAAACGAAGCCGTATCATCCCCAACCAACATATTCCGTACACGAGCCCCGCCAGGCACAACCAGTCGCACTTGCTCCTTCTTGGTCAGCTCCGCAATAATGAACAGGTCATTGGTCACCACCGTCAGCGGTTGATTATCGAGACGTTTGGCCATCTCCAGCGTGGTGCTACCACCATCGAGAGCAACGATATCTCCAGGTCGAATGTAAGCAAGGGCACGTTCAGCAATCTCCGTCTTCTCCGGATGATGTTTCTCGGTAACTCCACGGCTATTCAAGATGCCATACTGGTCATTCTGAGCCAGCATAGCACCACCATGGACACGTACGAGCAGTCCCATACTCTCCAACTTGTCGAGATCCTCTCGCACTGTTTTCCCAGTCACCTGCAACAACTCACTCAGATCACTGACGGTTACTTCCTGGCGTCCCAGCAGAGCCTCCATAATTTTTTCATGTCTTTTCAATGGATTCATCACAATCAACTTCCTATACTATCTGAGTCAAAATGAATGAGTCATAGTGTCTACCCTGTCAATTTAACTCAGAAAACTGTAATTTATTATTTCAGGTCTTTCATTGCTACGCCGTCCATATCTTCGAACGTCTGGTTCTCACCAGCCATCGCCCAACAGAAGGTGTAATTGCTTGTACCCACACCACTGTGAATGGACCAGCTTGGGGAAATGATCGCCTGGCGATCACGTACAACCAGATGACGTGTTTCGTTTGGCTCACCCATCATATGGAATACAACACCGTCTTCAGGCAAGTTCCAGTACAAGTATACTTCGGAACGGCGGTTATGGGTATGTGCAGGCATCGTGTTCCACATGTTACCCTTGTCGAGTTCGGTAATGCCCATCACCAACTGACAACTCTGAATTCCACCTTCTCCTTGGTGAATGTAACGATAGATCGTACGCTCATTGGAAGTTTCGATGCTGCCCAGATGATTCGGCTGAGCTTGTTCTTGTGTTGCTTTTACTGTTGGATAGGTGTGGTGAGCCGGTGTGGATACAAAATAGAATTGGGCAGGTTGAGCCTTGTCACTGCTCGTGAACACAACTTCCTTCACCCCTCTACCGATGTAGAGACATTCCTTCGCTCCAATCTCATAACCTTGTCCATCCGCTGTCACTGTTCCGTGACCACCGACATTAATGATACCGATTTCACGACGCTCCAGGAAAAAGTTCGTTCCGATATCTTTCAGGTTCACTTCAAGGGTAATGTCCTTACTCTCGGGTACAGCCGTTCCCACAATATAACGATCCACATGAGAATACACCGTTACCAATTCATCAGTTGCAAACAGTTGCTCCATCAAAAATTCCTCACGCAGGCGAGATGTATCATACGTTTTCACTTCATTGGGATGTGCAGCATAGCGATTTTCCATTATTCATCCATTCCCTTCGTCATTTAAATTGGTTGAGATTGATATTATTAATGTTCATATAAGTTCATTTTAGTTCATTATGTATCTTTTGTGTACCTTTATTTTCAAAAAAAGAATTTTCTGCGATAAAACATTTATGATTCTAACTGTCTATGGATTACCAGTCGTGGATCGGAGTATCTACTCCTCCCAAGAAAATGGTAGTGGAACCGGCGGTAACAGTCCAAGTACTGCAATAACGGCTGCCATAATCGCAGTAAACATCATATCTTTAATCTTCACAACAAGGCCCCCAATATGAATTAGTTGTTAATTACGCATTCTTTATGCTGAGTTTTTTCCAAGTCTTATGTACTACTGTAATAAGAGAACCTTCCCCTCGATACCCGATTCAGCCGCTGCAATAGCCTGTTGTACATTCGTTAGGTCATACGTCGCCCCAATGTTTGCCATGACAAGCCTCCCTGCTCTGACCAGCTCCATTACCTCATGAAATACCTGTTCCCAGCGTTCTTGCGAACAGCGTTCCACCCAATGTTTTAACCAGAAAAGTTTCACATGAACTTGTGTTCCCCGAGTTGCTTCATGCCATAACGGTGTGATCCCCGAAAGTAGCCCTACACTGATGACCGTCCCATTTGGTTTAAGGCAACTCACCAGCTGTTCCCCGTCTGTCCCTCCAATACAATCCACGGCTGCATCAGCACCGTATCCCTCTGTTAATTCCGCCATTCTAGCCTGTAGCAACTCTTTTGTTGTATTGATAACAGAAACTGCTCCAAGACGATACAGTTCAGCAGTGTGACGATCATCTCTCGTAAGCACAATCAATTTGAATCCATTGATTTTTGAGATCTGTGCAAAGATTCGTCCGAGCGCAGATCCCCCTGCATTCACAATCAGGGTATCACCATACGTAAGCTTAAGCACCTCTGTACAGATCAACCAAGCCGTAACCGGATTAATATAGAGCTGGCTGGCTGAGTGATCATCGATATCATTTGGCACAATAATTGTATGTCGCTCCAAAGTCTTCACGACGTCCTGCCAAGTATTCTCGCCTTTTAGTGGCAAGACACGACGCCCCAACATTTGATTGGATACTCCCAATCCTACTGCTTCTACTATCCCCACACCCTCAAACCCGGGAACAGCTGGTAATTGGGTACGATGTGGGTAAGCTCCTCGAACCGGAATAATATCGGAGGGATTAATAGGCCGAGCATACATCCTCACTGCTAATTCACCGGGGTCAGGGGGTATCACATCTTTTTCTTCCATACATAACACTTCACTTGGTTCGCCAAAACGATAATAACGGATTACCCTTGCTTTCATTGGTACATCTCCTAAAATAATTTTGCTAAAATTGCTCTAACTAAAATATTGAATATATTTACAGAGTGAATAACAATAATATCACTGGAAAATTATTTCATAAACAACTTATTAAGATATAATACAACTTTTTTTCATTAAAATATGCGATAACTTCAGCTTAGAAAAAAAAGAGCCCCACAACCTTGAATACCAAGGTCGTGAAGCTCTTTCATCATATCAATTAATGTGCAACAGCATTGTTAAGCATAATCCAGATCGAACCAATTACGATGGTCATCATAATCAGTAATCCGAAAATAAGGGCCATGACATTCCAGCGTGGTTTCTCTGTTTCACGGATATGCATGAAGAAGAAGAGTTGAACAACAAACTGAAGTGCTGCCGTGCCCAGAACAACAATGAGTGTTCCTGTTCTTTCCATCATATCATTGAGAACCACCACAAGTGGAATGATTGTCAGAACGACGGACAGGATGAAGCCGATGACATAAGACTTCAATGAACCATGTTGCTCATGACCGTGGGAATCATGTGAGTTGTGCTCTGACATCTACATCACCCCCATGAGATAGACGATCGACAGGAGGAAAATCCATACGACGTCCAAGAAGTGCCAGTACAAGCTGATTACGTTGATTTTACCGCGAGTAACATCGGTAATACCACGTTTTTTCAGTTGTAACATAAGTCCAATCATCCAGATCAGACCGAGCGATACGTGAAGTCCGTGAGTTCCCACAAGGGTGAAGAATGCGCCAGAAGCAGCACTCGTTGTAAAGCTGAACCCTTCGTGAATCAACTCAATAAACTCATATACTTCCAGTGCGATAAAGCTTGCACCCAGAACGGCTGTAACCGCCAGCCAACTGATTAATTGTTTTACTTTGCCTTGATTCATCGCCAGTACGGCTAGTCCGCTCGTGAATGAACTTGTGAGCAAGATAAACGTTTCGGCAATAACACCAGGCATTTTGATCAATTCAGACAAAATCGGTCCGCCCGCCGTATTGTCACGCAACACAATGAAGGTTGCGAACAATACGGAGAACAGGATAACGTCGGAAATCAGGAAGAACCAGAATCCGAGAATTTTCATTTCCTGTGGATCATGATGTCCATGGTCGTGACCATGTGCATGATTCTCACCGTGCTTAGCGGCTGCTTGAGCCATCTATACCGACCCCCTTAACGACGCTTCGGTACGCTTAATTTCGTCGACCGGAATATAATAATCCGTATCGTATGAGAATGAACGGGCGATCATACAGATCCCTACGCCAGCGAGTCCGAGAATTGCCATCCACAGCCATCCGAAGACAAAGCCGAAACCGGCGATGAACCAGAAGACAGACATGATGAACGGAATTCCAGAGTTCTTCGGCATATGAATCGGCTCAAGCGGTTGCTCTGGCGGATAGATGCCTTTGGCACGACGTTCTTTCTCTTCCCACCACTCATCAATATCATCTCCGCGCGGTGTAACGGCGAAGTTGTATTCAGGAGCTGGTGAAGGAATTGACCACTCCAGCGTACGGCCATCCCATGGATCGGCAGGAGCTTTGAGTGATTTGTATTTGCGAATACCGTCTGCGATTTGCGCAACTTGGAACAGGAATCCGACACCCATCAGGAATGCCCCGATTGTGGATACGAAGTTCAATTCCCACCAGCCAGTATCCCAGCCGTAAGTGCTCAGACGACGTGTCATACCCATCAAGCCGACAGCGTACTGCGGCATGAAGCAGACATAGAAACCAATATTCCAAGTCCAGAATGCCCATTTGCCCAGTTTCTCTTCGAGTTGGAAACCGAACATTTTAGGCCACCAGTAGTACAGACCTGCGAAGTATCCGAAGACAACACCACCGATCAATACTTGGTGGAAGTGGGCAATCAGGAAGTAACTGTTGTGGAACTGGAAGTCAGCAGGAGCAACGGATAACAGAACGCCTGTCATACCCCCGACAATAAAACACGGGATAAAGGCAAGTGTCCACATCATCGGAGTCGCCATGCGTATCCTTCCTCGATACATGGTAAACAGCCAGTTGAATATCTTAACCCCTGTTGGAATAGCAATCAACATCGTAGTTACGGCGAAGAATGCATTCACGTCTGCTCCGGAACCCATCGTGAAGAAGTGATGCGCCCATGTGAAGAAGGACAGGAAGCTGATGATCAACATTGCGAATACCATCGACTTGTAACCAAACAGTTTTTTCCGAGAGAAGGTACTTACAATCTCGGAGAATACACCGAATGCCGGCAAGACGACAATGTATACCTCAGGGTGACCCCACATCCAGATCAAGTTGATATACATCATTGGGTTACCGCCCAAATCAAGTGTGAAGAAATGCGCCCCGGCAAACCTGTCGAGGAATAACAATGCAAGTGTCACGGTCAAGATTGGGAAAGCGAACAAGATGATAATACAAGTGGAGAATACCGACCATGTGAACATCGGCATTTTCATCCATCTCATGCCTGGCGCACGCATTTTAATGATGGTAACCAGGAAGTTGATACCGGTAGCCAGGGAACCGATACCTGATATCTGTATACCCCATATATAGAAGTTCTGTCCTACCCCTGGACTGTGCGACAGCTCCGATAGAGGCGGATAACTCAGCCATCCTGCATCCGGTGAACCACCGATAACGAAGGACAGGTTAAACAGCATTGCGCCCAAGAAGAACAGCCAGAAGCTGAGTGCATTCAGGAATGGGAACGCAACGTCTCTTGCTCCGATCTGTAGTGGTACGATAACGTTAAATAGACCAAACATAAATGGCATCGCCATGAACAGGATCATGATCGTGCCGTGAGTTGTGAAGACCTGATTATAGTGTTCAGGATTTAGAAATTCATTGTTAGGCATAGCCAGCTGAAGGCGCATCATTAGCGCATCCACACCACCACGGAACAACATGATAATGGAAGCGATGATATACATGATACCGATCTTTTTATGATCGACAGTCGTTAACCAGTTACGCCAGAGCCAGCCCCATTTTTTGAAATAAGTTAGCACCGCTACAATAGTAATCATGGTAATTCCGATAGCTACCATCGCACCATAAATGAGCGGATCACCGGTTACGAAAAACTCCGATGCAAACTCTTTAAGTCCCTCTAACATTGGGGGCCTCCTTTCGAATCTTTAGTTAGCACTCTTGTCCTCGTCTTGATTGGACGTATCAGTTGCATTTTGAATGGCTCCAGAAGCTTCGTTTGAAGTTCCATGTTTGCTATGAGCACTTTGACCATCTACAACATACTTGGTTACGATATTTTGGAACAATCCTTCTGGGAAAGCAGAATAATAAGCAACATTGCTTGTTCCTGGTTCAGCCAGTGCACTGTAACCTTCTGTGGTCAATGGCTGAGAATTCTGTTTCACATCAGCTACCCATTTGTCAAAATCTTCGTCCGATGTAGCATTCACATCAAAACGCATTTCTCCAAAATGCTCACCTGTGAAGTTAGCACCGGAACCCCAGTACTTGCCTTCATGATCTGCCTGCAGGTACAAGGTCATTGCCATACCCGACATTGTATAAATTTGTCCTCCAAGTTGCGGAATCCAGAACGAGTTCATTGGTGAATCCGCAGTGAGTTCAAATTTCACGGGCCGATCTGCCGGAATATTCAACGTGTTGACCGTTGCAATCCCTTGCTCAGGATACATAAACAGCCATTTCCAATCCAGTGAAGACACTTGGATGGTAATTGGTGCTTTCTCGTGAGCCAACGGCTTCGAAGGCTCCAGATCATACGTGTAACGAATCGTAACAATGGCAAGTATTCCAATAATAATAATTGGAACGGTCCACCAGATTGCCTCCGCCTTCGTACTATGAGACCAGTTAGGTTCATAAGCAGCTTTGTTATCCGGCTTGTCGCGGTAACGCCATACGATGACAGCAGACAAAATGAGTACTGGCACAATAATGACAGCACACAAAATTGTCGAGATGACAATCAAATCTCTCTGCGAAGCGCCAATTGGTCCCTTCGGATCCAGAACAACGTACTGCCCGCCTGCCAGCATTGGCCAGACAATCAATGCAATTGTAACCAACGTCAGGACAACCGGAATGATAATCCGGGTTAGCGACCTAGGTTTCTTGTTCATTTTGATCCCCTCTCCTTAAATTCGCTCATACTGAAAAATCAGTATACTACTCTCTTCCTACTAAAGATATCAGAAATGAACAACTTTTTTGTTCTTGTTAACAAATTTGTCGATTTTACACCTTAAATGTGTGAATTTTTTCTCACAAATCGCTTGCATGGTTGATATTTGCTTATTGTAATCTTTACACATCAAGTCACAAAATAAAACCCTTTGCAGTCCCGTTGAACAATGTCAACGAATCCGCAAAGGGCTTTATTGACTGGATTCCGGGAACTTATCCAGTCTTATTATGAACGAATTAACGCAGGATTATAATCAATCGGCGCCTTCGTCTTCCCGGCGTGTATGAACAAGGCCAATCGCTTTGGCAATAACGTAAATAAACACACTACCTACAAGGAATCCAATACCGACCATCAAGCCAAGATTACGATCATTAAATTCATTCAGATTGATCAGACACATGATCACTCCCGTAATGAGTGCGACCCATGCCAGAACTGTCATCGTCAAGACGGCGCGCCGCATATTTTTGTCTTTGCGCTCCAATTGGCTAACCATTGCTGTCTTCGATGCCATAGTAAACACTTCCTTTTCCCTTTTTGTAAGTGCTTTCCTTATACCAATATACCACATCAGTATGATTTTTAGTCAACAAATGTTCAAATTTTCTTCGCAATTTGGACACTTTATTTTGATTTCAACCGTTGACAAAACATTTTTCAATTCATTCATACTTCTTATAACCCAAAAAACGTCTCTTCATAACAGGAACTGCACTTGACCTTATGAAACCTTTATGAACTACTCATTTTCAACGGTAAAAATACAAAAAAAGACGGCACAATGGAATACTCCAAAGTTGCCGTCTTTTTTATCTTTAATAAGGGAACCGTATATAATGAGGACCTGCTCTTCCCTTGTAACCTGCCACCCAAACTATTGGGGATTATGTTCGTTCCGTGTCTCCAACCAATTATTCTTGATGACGTTCTGATACCAGTAATAACTCTCCTTCGGTGTTCTCACGAGTGAACGATAGTCCATATGAACAAGACCAAAACGCATGCGGTAGCCTTCTGCCCACTCGAAATTATCCATCAGTGACCATGCCATGTACCCTTTCAGGTTAATGCCGTCATTAATGATGCGATGAATTTGAGCCAAATGCTGTTCATAATAGGCAATCCGGCGATCATCATTAATTTTGCCATTCTCCAGATCATCATTGATGCAGGCACCATTCTCTGTGATATATACATCCACATTTCCGTATTTTTGCAAGTAATGCATAAATTCATACAAACCACGTGATTCCACAGGCCAGCCAATATCGGTTTTGGTGAGGCCCATATCAACTTCTTCCGATTGCAGAGCACCTGCCTCCGGATTGAAGCGATTGATCCCCATCGTGTAATAGTTAATGCCGAGCAGATCGATCGGTTGTGAGATGATCTCCATATCGCCTTCCTGAATTGGCACAGTAGCCCCTGCTTCTGCAAACCAATCCACCATAAACTGCGGATATGAACCTTTGTAGATTGGATCTAGGAACCAATCGGTATTGAGCGCAATCGATCGGTCACAGGCAGCTTGGTCCTCAGGGGATTTGCTGTACGGCTCAGCCCAGCATACGTTCGGAGCAATTCCAATCTGACCTGTTGTTCCCAAGCGACGGAAGGATTGAACGGCTTTACCATGAGCAACCAGCAATCCATGAGCCACATTAATTGACGTTTGCAGGTCTTTGTTTCCTGGCGCATGAATCCCGAGAAGGTTCGACAGGAACGCGATACACCATGGTTCATTAAATGTCAGCCAAAAGTTGATCTTGCCTGAGAATTCTTTGAAAATCACTTCGGCATATTTCACAAAAGCGTCTATCGTTCTTCGGTTGCCCCAACCCCCGTCATCCTCCAGCGTTTGTGGAAGATCCCAGTGATACAGCGTGAGGAACGGTTCGATGCCAGCCTCTAACAATGCATCCACGAAGCGATGGTAGAAGTCCAGTCCTTCCCGATTGATCTCCCCATCTCCGTCAGGAATAATGCGCGGCCACGCAATGGAGAACCGGTACGTATTAATCCCGAGTTTCTTCATCAGTTCGATGTCTTCCTCGTAACGGTGGTAACTGTCACATGCGACATCCCCATTGTCTCCGTTATATACCTTGCCAGGTGTGCGCGCAAACGTATCCCAGATGGATACCCCGCGTCCACCTTCCTGTGCCGCTCCTTCTATTTGATAGGAAGCTGTTGCTGTCCCCCAGCGGAAATCTTGCGGAAATTTAAAAATGGTCATGGTTGGCTCCTCCGTCTCATGATGACACGCGGATCGTCTGTCCTACGGTCATCGTTAAAATAATTACATAATCGCCCTGAGGCGTAAGCTCTGCCTTGGCTTGTTCATGTCCTTCCACGCGTAGCGGATAAGCACTGCGAAGGGTAAGCGACTCACTTCGATCTGCCTTAATAACCGCTGAAGCAAGCTTGTTGTCCGTCCACGTTATGGCTACCGTATAACCACCTCTTGCACGAAGCCCTTCAACTCGACCTTGAGTCCAGAGTTCGGGTAGTGCCGGCAGTAAATGTAACTCGTTCAAGTGGCTCTGCAATAACATCTCCGCGATTCCGGCCGTACCTCCAAAATTACCATCGATCTGGAATGGTGGATGGTCATCAAACAGATTTGGATGTGTGGACCGGGCCAGCAACGTGCGCACAAACTGATGTGCCTGGCTGCTATCCAGCAGTCGTGCATACAGATTGATCAACCATGCACAGCTCCATCCTGTATGCCCGCCACCTTGTGAGATACGACGTTCAAGCGATACCCGTGCTGCTTCTACCAATTCCGGTGTGTGTACTCGATTGATCTGCTCTCCCGGATACAGTCCATACAGATGGGAGACGTGACGATGCCCTGGCTCGGATTCGGCAAAATCCTTAAACCACTCCAGCAATTGTCCTTCGCTTCCAATTCGGAATGGATAGAGTTTGTCCAGAGCCTCCCCCCACTCGCCCGCCAATGACTCATCTAGATTCAATTGCTTCGCGGCCTCAATACAGCGGGTGAACAGTTCACGAATTAACGTCATATCCATCGTTGAAGCCATGGATATACTGCGTGCCTCCCCATTATCTGTGAGAAACTTGTTCTCTGGTGAAGTGGATGGAATCGTGACCAGATAACCGTCAGGTCCTTCCACCAACCAGTCGAGACAGAACAAGGCAGCCTCTTTCATGATGGGATACGCACGTTTCTCAAGAAAACGCTGATCCCCGGTAAATTGGTAATGCTCCCATAGATGCGAGGTCAGCCAAACGCCGCCCATTGGCCAGAATGCCCAGCTCGCGTCTCCGCCTGTAGGTGTGGTGGTTCTCCAGATATCCACGTTATGATGCGCAGTCCATCCACGGGCTCCGTAGAGAATCCGTGCTGTTCTGCGCCCTGTATCACTGAGATCTGTCAGCATATCGAACAGCGGCTCATGACATTCACTGAGATTGCAGACTTCTGCCGGCCAGTAATTCATTTCCGTGTTGATGTTGATTGTGTAGTCACTATGCCATGGCGGCTCTACCTGATGGTTCCAGATTCCCTGCAGATTGGCAGGCTGGCTGCCTGGACGCGAACTAGCCATTAACAGATATCTTCCATATTGAAAATAAAGTGCCTCCAGTCCAGGATCTTGTTGCCCTGCCTGATAAGCCTGCAGCCGCTCATCTGTAGGTAATTCGGCGTTAGCCGATACCCCTAAATCAATAGAGACTCTGTTAAACAGCGCACTATGATCCTGAATATGTCGGTCACGAAGGCCTTCCACGCCATGTGTGATCGCTTTGGAGATCAACTCCTTGCATTCCTCTTCCAATACAGGATGATCCTTCAGAGGTAACACATCGTAACTCTCAAAGGAGGTAGCCGCTGCCAGATAGAAAACAACCTGGTCAGCACCCTGAATATGTAACTTGCCTTCCAGATTGGAGACCTTCACCTGATCGCCAGATGCCGTGAATGCTACACGGACAGCATAAGCCGTTCCCCGATCCTCTTCATAGAGGACGGATTCCGGGTGATCTCTGAAGTAATTGGACTCCACGTGACTTGGGCACCGACTGAACATGGTTAGTGCATCTCCCGAAGTCTCAACGCGATAAGGATGGGGACTGTCTAGCGTAACACTTACACTCACAGCGCCCTTCTGATCAGCAGTTAATGTGCAGACCATCAGATCATCCGAAGCACTGGAATACACTTCACGTACGTAACGAATTCCTTCCCATGAGTACGTCGTGGTTGCAATACCCGATTCCAGATCAAGTTCCCGTTCAAATGCATCATATGAAAGATCATCCAGACCTTCATGGTGCAATAGAAAGTGACCCATTGGCTGATAGGCCTCTACATCACGACCGAGCATTTCACGGTTTAACAAATCCTCAGCTTCACCATATTGTCCGGACAGGATCAACTCACGTGTCTGTTTCAAATACCGCTGGCTGCTGTATTGAATCGTATCCCGTGGAAATCCTGACCATAATGTATCTTCATTGAGCTGAATTCGTTCATCTGCTGCGCCACCGTACACCATGCCTCCAAGACGGCCGTTCCCGATGGGGAGCGCTTCTTCCCAGCGTTTTGCCGGTTGTTGATACCATAGACGATTGATTTTAGTTTGGTTATTGTGTTGGGACATGATTAGCTCCTGTTCCTGAATCAGCTGTATATTCCTTATGTCATAAAACGTTTTCGGTAAGTGCTTACAATAATAAAATTATATGTGATTTCAAAATTTGCGTCAATGCAAATCATCACATCATTACACAAAAAAAAGGCCCCATATAGGGCCCTTTCCTTGTTTAACCATGGATCACAGACAATCCATGTTATTTTACGTCTTTTCCTGTCCACAGAGAGACACGTTCCTTAACCCAAACCGTAAATTGTTTCTCCATTTCAACTGCACCCGCTTTGTCCAAATCAGCCAGTAAAGCATCATAGGTTGCATCAAAGTTTGCTGGTGTAGTCAGAACAGCTTCCGGAATCCGTTTACGGATGATATCCTGTGTTTTCTGGAACGTTACCTCATAGTCTGTACCGGAAGGTACGGACATGTTATACGCTGCGCCCCAATCCTTAACTGGCAGATCTTCTTCAGCCGGATAGAACTCTTTCCAAGTCGTGATACCGTAAGCTTTCAGTGTTTCTTTCTCTGCAGCTGTGTAACCAGCTACAATCTGCTCTGGGAAGTTCGTTGTGTAATAGTTATCCGTTGAATCTTTTACCCCATCACCGTATCTTGCGCTAAATACGTTGTACATCCCAATTCCTGTTTCCTTACTGAAATTGGAGTTGTCATTCGTTTTGCGGTCCTGAACGTCATCTGGAATCACGCGTTTACCATCTTCTACGTTGTAATGTTCACCTTCGATACCCCAGTTTCTCAGAACTTGTCCTTCATCGGAAGCAAGCCAATCCATGAATTTGATGATACGCACTGGATCTTTGGCCGAAGTTGTAATCCCGATGCCATAACCGTCAAATCCGGCTGGTTGGAACGTGTGATCCACAATTTCATCGTTAAGTGATACAGAGAAGTGAGCGTATGTGGCATCATCCTTGCCAGATGATTTAAGTGCGTTCTCCGCTTCTTGATAGTTCCACTCTTGGTCAATCAGACCGAGGACACGACCACTGGCAATTTTGGACTTGTATTGGTCATCCTTTTGAACAAATGCATCTTTGTCCAGTAGGCCTTCATTGTACATTTTATTCAACCAGCGGAAATATTCTCTTTCCTCTGGACGTTTGTAGTGCAATTTTGCTTCATACGTTTCAGGGTCAATGTAATATTCACCATCATCCGGTGCACCTGTTGCCTGGAAAGCTGGATTCGTTACCGTGATCATGATTTTCCAATCATCTGCATTTAATGTTAATGGAATGGTTGGTTGACCATCAATCGTTGGATGTTTTTCATAATAGGCTCTGAGTACATTCTCGTAATCCTCAAGTGTCTTCACTTCAGGGTATCCAAGCTCTTTCAATACTCTTTGTTGAATTTCGAATCCACCTGTAGCGTCAAACGTAACATTATCGACACCCATATTGGTTGGAATGGTATAGATCGCTTGATCTTCGAGACTGTATTTCAAACGGTTCATCTGTTCCCCATAGATTTTTTTCAAATTGGGAGCATGCTCCTCAATCAGATCCGTGAGATCCAGCATCGCGCCTGCATCCACAAGCTTAGATAAGTTACCTTTAGGGTAAATCATATCCGGAAAGTCACCACTGGCAGCCATCAGTGCAATCTTCTGGTTACCACCATCATTTACATCATATTCAGCTTCAATTGTAACGCCTGTTTGCTCCGTGATCTTTTTACCAACAGCATCTTGCATCTTGTTCCAGGTCGGACTAGCATCCGCTCCAAAGAACGTAACTGTAATGGGTTCGGTACCGCTGGACTCCGAAGTCTCTTTGGTTCCCGAATTCCCGCAGCCAGCTGTAACCAACATTGCACTTGCGAGCATCAACATTGCAAACGTCTTGGGTGTATTGCCTTTCATTTTGCCTCTCATTGTCTAGTTCCCCCTATTATTTATGAAGGTTTTATCTGTATAACAGGCTTTATGCCTGAGGATACCACTTTTTTTGAATACGCTTTCGAGTTCATTCATTCCGACGTTTTTAGTGAAGCTGACGTTTCGATTCTGTAAAAAGAAGATTATTCTTCTAACAGACGTAAAACGTTTTCGGAAATGAAATAAACCGCTTACTGAAAGTGCTTACATGATAGATTATACTGCTATCGCCACCTTACGTCAACAACAAAAAAAGCCCTTTTTCAAGGGCTTTTTTGCAATGAAAATCCTTAACTTTAATGCTTTGTTTTCAAGCTTATTTCACATCTTTTCCAGTCCACAGGGAGACACGTTCTTTCACCCAAACCGTGTATTGTTTCTCCATTTCTACTGCACCTGCTTTATCAAGTTCAGCCAGGAGACTGTCATACACGCTGTCAAAGTTCTCAGGTTTGGCAAGGATCGCTTCTGGGATCCGTTTGCGGATGATATCCTGTGTTTTCTGGAATGTTACGTTGTAGTCTGTGTCAGAAGGTACAGGCATATTATACGCTGCGCCCCAATCTTTTAATTTCAATTCGTCTTCGGATGGATAGAAATCTTTCCATGTTGTGATACCGTATGCTTTCAACGTTTCCTTCTCAGCTGGTGTGTAGCTTGCTTGGATCTGCTCTGGGAAGTTCGTTGTATAGTAGTTGTCTGTAGAATCTTTTACACCATCACCGTATCTTGCGCTGAAAATATTGTACAACCCAACTCCTGTTTCTTTCGTGAAATTGGAGTTGTCATTTGTTTTGCGTTCCTGAACCTCGTCAGGAATCACACGTTTGCCATTTTCTACATTGTAGTGTTCACCTTCAATACCCCAGTTTCTCAACACCTGGCCTTCATCGGAAGCGAGCCAATCCATGAATTTGATAATCCGTACCGGATCTTTGGCCGAAGTTGTAATCCCGATGCCATAACCGTCAAATCCTGTTGGCTGGAAGGTGTGATCCACAATGTCCTTGTTCAGGGACACGGAGAAGTGAGCATATGTGGCTTCGTCCTTACCTGCTGCTTTGAGAGCGTTCTCAGCTTCGCCATAGTTCCAGTCTTGGTCGATCAGACCGAGTACACGGCCACTGGCGATTTTGGATTTGTATTGATCATCTTTTTGAACAAAAGTATCTTTGTCGAGCAGGCCTTCATTGTACATTTTGTTCAACCAGCGGAAGTATTCTTTCTCCTCTGGACGTTTGTAGTGAAGCATCGCTTCATACGTTTCAGGATTAATGTAATATTCCCCATCATCCGGTGCACCTGTTGCCTGGAAGGCCGGGTTCGTTACCGTGATCATGATCTTCCAGTCATCTGCATTGAGTGTCAGTGGAATGGTTGGTTGACCATCAATCGTTGGATGCTTTTCATAATACGCTCTAAGAACGTTTTCGTAATCCTCAAGTGTTTTCACTTCTGGGTATCCCAGTTCTTTCAACACTCTTTGCTGAATTTCGAATCCACCACCTGCATCAAAAGCAACGTTATCTACACCCATGTTGGTTGGAATAGCATAGATCGCTTGATCTTCCAGACTGTATTTCAAACGATTCATCTGATCGCCATATATCTTTTTCAGGTTAGGTGCATGTTCCTCAATCAGGTCAGTCAGGTCCAGCATTGCGCCTGCATCCACCAGCTTCGACAGGTTACCTTTAGGAAAGATAATATCAGGGTAATCACCGCTGGCAGCCATCAAAGGTATCTTTTGGTCGCCACCATTGTTCACATCGTATTCTGCTTCAATTGTAACACCTGTTCTTTTGGTAATCTCTTGGCCCACTGCATCTTTCATGTTGTTCCAGCTTGGACTTGCATCTGCACCAAAGAATGTAAAGGTCACTGGAGTGGTTGTATCTCCGGAATCAACCGGCTTTTCTGAAGCGTTAGTTCCTCCTCCACTGCCGCTGCATCCTGCTGTAATTGCAAGTGCACTGGCTAACAGAAGCATTGCGAATGTTTTTGGTGTTTTGCCCTTCATGTGTAATCCCCCTTATGGATATTAATGAAGCTGTATATTTGTATAACAGGCTGACCTGCACATACCGTGACCAGATGAAACAAATGTAATTTTCTTGTTTTTATAACATTAGAAGCGTTTTCTTTAAAACGGTGAATGGATCTTCACACACCTTAATTTACTCGTCACCCTCTGGAATTCCCCTTGAATAAATGAGAATGATGTATGTTGTTTTTCTCTGATGTACGAGACAATGTAAGTGCTTTCATAATTGAATAATAATCGCTCCTATATCCCTTGTCAATAGTGAATTTATAAAATTGAAAACGTTTTTTAGAAAACGTTTTAGGTATAAAAAAGAACCCGGTTATCCGGGTTCTTTCTCGGTTTGAATCCATTTAATCGATAGCTTATTTAGTCTCTTCACCGCTCCACAATTGAACACGGTTTTGAACGAGTTCTGTGTATTGTTTCTCCATATCCTCTGCTCCTGCATTGTTCACTTCATCAATCATGCCATCATAGATGGCATCGAACTGCTCAGGAGTACTCAGGATGGCTTCCGGGATGCGTTTCCGAATGATATCCTGTGTTTTCTTGAAGATGACGTTGTAGTTGGAGTCACCTGGTGTTGGCAGATTGTATGCTGCTCCCCATGGTTTGATCGGGAACTCGTCTTCACTCGGGAACAGATCTTTCCACGTCGTAGCACCGTAAGCTTTGAGTGTTTCTTTCTCTGCATCGGAATATGCTGCCACGATCTGTTCAGGGAAATTCGTAGTGTAGTAGTTATCCGTTGAATCCTTCACACCGTCTCCATAGTGACCAGACATATTGGTGTACAGTCCAATACCCGTTTCTTTCTGGAATACGGCTGCATTATTGGTTTTCTGATCCAGAATGTCGGCAGGAATGACACGTTTGCCGTCCTTCACTTCGTACTGTTTGCCCTCAATTCCCCAGTTCATCAGCACTTGCCCTTCTTCAGAAGCCAGGTAATCGAAGAATTTGATCGTACGAACCGGATCAGGATTCGATGTGGTAATCCCTACACCCCAACCGGATACAAAACCTGGATCTTGGTAAGCATGATCCTTGATATCCTCGGACAGGGTTACCGGGAAGTGTGAATACGTTGCTTCATCCTTGCCCGCAGATTTCAGTGCATTTTCTGCATCGGAATAACCCCAATCCTGGTCAATGACACCCAGAACACGTCCACTTGCAATTTTGGATTTGTATTGGTCTGTTTTTTGGATGAAGCTGTCCTGATCCAGCAATCCAGTGTTATACATATGGTTCAACCAGCGGAAGTACTCTTTTTCCTCTGGACGTTTGTAATGCAGACTTGCTTCATACGTCTCTGGATCGATATAGTATTCACCGTCATCCGGAGCACCTGTTGCCTGGAAGGCAGGGTTCGTTACGGTAATCATGATTCTCCAATCATCCGCGTCCAATGTTAACGGGATTGTTGGCTGACCATCAATTGTTGGGTGTTTCTCTTTGTACGCCTTCAATACATTCTCGTAATCCTCAAGTGTACGCACTTCCGGGTATCCGAGTTCTTTCAGTACACGGTGTTGAATACCAAATCCACCACCTGCATCAAAGTACTTCTGGTCTACCGCATAATACGTCGGCAGCACATAAATAGCCTGATCTTCATTACTGTATTTCAACCGGTCCATGTAATTACCATACAGCTTCTTCAGATTGGGAGCATATTGGTCGATCAGATCTGTCAGATCGAGCATTGCTCCGGCATCCACCAGTTTGCTGAGTTCTCCTTTGGGGGAGACAATATCCGGATAGTCTCCGCTCGCCGCCATTAAGGATATTTTATCTTGACCACCACTAACGGCAAATTCACCGTTAAGGGTTATCCCTGTTTTTTCCGTAAGGACTTTACCTACTTCATCCTTCATGCCATTCCAGTTCGGACTGGGGTCAACGCTGAAGAAATCAAAAGTAAGTGGAGTTGTCTCTGCGCTTGTATCCTTGAACGACGTATCACTGCCGCTTCCTCCACCGCAACCTGCGAGTAAAGACATTGCAAGCACTGGTGCCAGTGCAATCTTCATTTTGGAACTTGCCATAATGGTAATCCTCCCTGTTTCATATGTCTGTTTGTCCGGGACTTTTTTGTCCCTGTCTATAGCTTCATGAATACCACACCGCAGCCCTATACGGTGAAGCGCAGACCAAATGGCTGCGCTTCGGGTATCCTGATGCTTCATTTGTTTGTAGATGTACGGCCGCTCTATGTGGCAGCCTGTACCCAATTGTTTAACCTTTTACTGCGCCCAGTGTCATACCGCCAACAAAGTACTTCTGAAGGAATGGATATACAATGAGGATTGGAACCGTTACAACGATCGTAATCGCCATTTTGATCGATTCCGGTGAAATCTGTGTCATTTGCTGTGCCATATCATTGGCATTTCGTCCAGCACCTGAGCCTTGCTGCGTACTTTGCAATACTTTCATCAGCTCATATTGGAGCGTGGTCAGATGTGCCTTTGAACCATTATACAGGTACGTATCGAACCACGCATTCCATTGACCTACAGCCAGGAACAATGCGATGGTAGCAAGCACTGGTTTACACAGTGGCAAGATGATTCTGTAATAGATTGTAAAGTCATTCGCTCCGTCCAGCTTCGCGGATTCCTGCAATGAGTATGGCAGGCCATCAATGAAGGAACGGATGATGAAGACGTTAAATGCACTGATCATGCCAGGCAATACATATACCCAAAATGTACCGATCAGGTCCAAGTCACGCATCAGGATGTATACCGGAATCAGACCACCGGAGAAATACATCGTGAGTGCGAGTGTTGTGGATACAAATTTTCTAAGTCCAAAGTCAGGTCTGCTCAGTGTAAAGGCGATCATGGATGAACTGATCAATCCGAGCACGGTACCTACAAGTGTACGCAGAATGGAGATCTGCAAACCTTGTAGCAATCCATCATATTGGAAAATCGTTTTGTAATTCTGTAATGTGAATTCGCGAGGCCACAAGTAAATTCCGCCACGTACTGTATCTGTCGAGTTATTGAGTGAGATGGCTAGTACGTTAAGGAATGGATAAAGTGTTACAACCAGCACCATGGTCATCGCGAGGATGTTGAATATATCGAACAGTTTATCGCCCCGAGTAGCATTGAATGCTTTGTTCGCCATAATGTCGTCCCCTCCCTACATGATGCTTTCTTTTGTGAATTTTTTGAACAAGCCGTTCGCAGTAAACAGAAGGATGATACTGACAACGGAGTTGAATATACCTATGGCTGTACCATATGAGAATCGTCCCATATTCAAACCATAATTGAGCGCGTATAGATCAAGTACTTCCGAGTAGTCTGTGACCAGACTGTTTTGTAGCAAAAATTGCTTCTCGAAACCGATACTGATCAGATGTCCAATTGACATGATGAAAAGTACGGAAATCGTGGTCCGTATGCCAGGCAGCGTGATGTGCCACATCTGTCTCCAGCGGTTGGCTCCATCTACACGGGAAGCTTCATACAGCTCATTGTCGATACCTGTAATCGCCGCCAGATAGATGATGGCATTCCAACCGGTTTCCTTCCACATATCTGAAGCGGTTACAATGTACCAGAACAAGTTCCCCTTGGCCATGAATTGGATCGGCTGATCGATAATGTTCAGTCCTACCAATAGATCATTGATAATCCCGCCATCGGTGGAGAGCATCTTGGTGATAATACCTGCCACAACGACCCAGGATACAAAGTGAGGCAGATATGATACCGTTTGCACGGCACGTTTGAAGAACATGCCTCTCATTTCATTCAAGAGAATAGCGAAGAATATCGGTACGATAAAACCGACAACCAGTCCCATCAAACTCATTGCAAGTGTATTTCGAAGTACCAGATAGAAACGATCATCACTGAACAGCTCTACAAAGTGTTTAAAACCAACCCACTCTTGATCACCAAACGATCTGGCAGGTTTATAATTTTGGAAAGCCATCGTCCATCCCCATAGTGGCAGATAGTTAAAAACGAAAACCCAAGCTACGAATGGCAATGACATGAGATAGAGATATTTCTGCTGTTTCATTCTGTCCCAAATTCCGTTCCGCCGATTCTTTAAAGGCGGTTTGGGGTCACTGCTTCTGTTCGCGGAAGCGGATTTTTTTGTTAGCGTTTCCATCTCCGTTCCCCCTCCTCTGTTTTATAAAATAATCATACCCGATAGAGCGTTTTCAAAATACCATCTGGATTTTAGAGAAAATCATATAAAAATTAGATATAGACATATATAATCAGACATTAATTCGTTAAAATCAGTGATATATTCTACTTTTAAATGAAACAAAAGTTATATTAAGGTAATATATTATCTAAATTGGTAAATTTCGAAAACGTTTTATAGAAATCGTTTACTTCAAACTGATTGCATACAAAAAGGACCCTTTCGGGTCCCTATAATTACAATGTGAATTGAATCGTTTGCAGTTTAACGATGCCGAGTAATTGCGCTACGGATATGGAGGTTGCTGGACGGAATTGATCTCCATGCAGATACGCAAGTATCTCCTGAAATAAAAAGGCGACTTCTGGACGCTTCATTAAAGCCAGGTTGGCAAACGGAAGTGAGGATATCAAAATCTTACCCTTCCCTACTTTTGCCTCAAAGGCATAAGCGAGTCGTTTGGCCCGATGGAAATGGTCCACCACTTCGATCAGCGGCTCCACCCCGGGCAACGTATCCAAACCTATCGCTGGTGTACCGTTCACCAAGTGATACCAATGCCAGTCCGAAGCCCCATCATGCGGGAAGGAACCTAGTAGTGCTAGCTGTTCTCTCAAATACAAGCCCATCGTTGCACCAGGCTGTGTAGCAAACATCAGGTAATTCCAGAATACAGGCAGATACTTGGTCTTCACTGAATCATATAACCCTTCTGCGGTTGACTGTAGCCAAACACTCCCCCCGTTGACCACATAATCAACGACATTGGGTGTTAACGACTGAACGATCACCAAGTCAATCTCCCGATTTTTCAACAACTGAAATCCATCGATGCGATCTACGCCATCATGTTGTGCTTCCCCGAGAAGTGGCTGCAGCTCTGCCACGGTATTCCAGAACCGATTCGAACCCGGATGAGACTGATAAAAAGGAAACGACCAGCCATGCCATACATTCGCTACAGTTCTTTCCAAATCGCCTGATATCAACTCCGCCTCAATCCGAAAAGCCGCTGCTGCTTCCCGAGGTGCTGTAGCGACGATGCTTCCCAGTGACATGACGGACCCACATTGGATATCTCCGGTCTTCCATTCTCCTTCAGTGAGTATCACATCATCGCTTATTAACCTCCACTGAATGAGCGCGTCCTCAAGCGGCTCCTTACCGTAGTGAGAGATGCGTACATCGACATGAATGGATTCTCCGGCGTAAAATGTACGCTCCTTGCAACTTAATAACAGCACCATATCTGCGTTGAAACACATGAATTCTTCTGGTGTTGTAATGCCTTTGTCATCCCAAAATACATCAAGAATGCCCGTCGTAGCATGTCCCTGCCCTGGAAAATCGCGAATGTCCAGAAGCTGTACCCCCGCAGCGTCCGGTGTTCGCCGAATTCGCTCCATGGCTTCTTTTAAGGAACGTACCAGATGGGTACCACTGACCTGTTGAAAATGCTCGAGGTCCTCCATCATTCCTTTGTTAGTTAACGATTCTTCGATCGGTCGTAACCAGCTAGGACGCAATACGCCAGTATACTTGGCTCGCTCTTGGGGCCGCACATACATGGTGTACTGTGCATGTTCGTGCCCAATGACGGGATGCTCCGCAAGCCGGGTGACTGCATGATAGTCCAGCGTGGTATCCGGCACAGCTGAGTATGCGGATTCCAGGGGGGGATGCCAGTTCAACGACTGGATATAATAATCACCTTCCCGCCCTTGCGCCGGAAGTTGTCCAAAACCTGTATTGTCCGTATATAACCGGGTTGGGTCGATATCCCTTGCCCTCGATACCCATGCATTGAGTTCAGGGTGACCATTCGGGCCAATGAGTTCATTCCCCATGGAGAACATGACGAATGAAGGATGTCTATGCAGCGACTGAAGCAACCCGTCCAGTTCTTGTGTCAGATAGGACAATACTTCAGCTGGCGCAGACTGATCCGATTGCTCAAAGAAACGAGACCAATGGGGAAGTTCTGCCTGTACCAGCATGCCGACTTCATCAGCCGCCTCCCAGAAAGGCTCCGGCGCGCTCCACCCATGCAGTCGGACATGATTGAAACCATACGATCTGGCGATTCGAAACTGCTGAAGATAATGCTCCTTGTCCCAGACGGGATAACCCGTCAGTGGGAAGATACAGCAATCGACGTACCCACGCAGATATACTGGTGTCCCATTCAATTCAAGCTGCTTCCCGTTTGTTGCAAAGGAGCGTACACCAAATGATTGCTCCAGTCGATCCAGTTCCTGTTCACCTTCATGGAGACGGATCACTGCCTTGTATAATTCAGGGGATTCATCCGACCATTTTGCGATAGACTTTTCTGTTCCAAGTTCCAATTGCCACTGTTCTATTACAGCGTTGATTTCAGTTAAACCTGCTGAGCTTATATCCACATGTGATGGATCACTCAGATTCACATTACAACTATATCGATTAAGCCATGTGCCGTCCGGATGCTGGATATCCACATGTAATTGCATTGATCTAGCCGATTCATTTGCGGGAGCGCTTACAGTACAATCAACCAGAATGGTTCCGTTCTCAGCATCTGGTTGAATACGTAACGTCTGTAATCGGCAGGGAGGCATACTGTCCAGATAAACACCACCTGTGATTCCCCCCCAGGCTGTGGCCGTATGCAATGAATGAATATGGCTACCCGCCAGCGGAAGTTTCATCGTATTATCCACGCGGATCTCCACACGATTCACTTCTCCCTGCTTCACCAGAGAAGTGACATCCCACTTCTGTTGATTCACCAGACTATCCTGCTGCCCGGCATACTGTCCATTGATCCAGAGATGCGTTGTCCATCGGACACCTTCCAATCTGAATACATAGTGGCATCCGGGATCCTCTGATGGAACATGGACATCCTGAGCATACCAGGCTGAGCCTTCATACTCGCGTACCTTTGTCCAGGTATCGAGCCTTTCGTATTCAGGCTCATCTCCGTATCCTTGCTCTTCCCATGAACCGGGAATCTGAATGGTCTCCCATGATGTGTTTTCACACTGTGATGGCGGTAATATCTCTTGTTCAACGAGTTTATCGGACTCCAGATCCAAACAAAACTGCCATGTTCCATTTAAGTTCAATGGTTGACGTACAGCGCCTATATCAGATACATTCATATCGTATAGCCATCCCTTCAACTGGATTCTTGTAAATCCAGTCTAAAATGTGAAACATTCCGTGACCATTGCTTATCATGGGAAGTGCATGGACAATATGATGAATCTGGGAATTTCTCAGCAATACCGAAAACGTTTTACACAATAGGCAAGGGCAAGGCCCCGCACTCCATACTTATTCCTCGTTTATATCCGTAGCCGTTCCTTTAATTGATGATTGGTTTCTGGCCTGTTTGTACGCGGAAGGTGATTCACCTACATACTTCTTGAACTTACCGTGGAAATAGTCCACGTTCGCATATCCCACTCTGGCCGCAACCTGATGGACCTTGAGTCCTTCATCCAGCAATTCCTTGGCCTTTTCCATACGGACCTTGTCCAGAAATACATTAAAGTACTCTCCTGTATGGTTCTTGAACAACTTGCCAAGATAACTACTGTTATAGTTGAATACTTCAGCAAGTACCTCCAGCTTGAGATTTTCGCCAGGGTTACGCTGGATAAATTCAATCATCTGTTTTAATACAGTATCCTTACTTCCTCCACCCATACGTTGAATAAGTCGATTCAAATGTTCCGCTGCCATGACTTTGAGGTCAGACATCGTAAATTGATGATAGACTTCATTAATCAGAACCGAATGTTCCTGCATAATGGAGTGCATATGTTGATTCGTCGCTGCAAGCTTGTTGAACGCCAGGGAAAATACCTGTGAGAACGCCGTCTTGATCGCTTGCTCTGTTCGGTGATATGGAACCAGGCGCTCTTCCATCTCACCCAGTACTCGCATAACGGACTCACTACTTCGGATGTCTAACGCATAATACAGCTTGTCCGCAAGTTCGTCCTCAACTGGCTCATGTGCTCCGTCCACAGCTTCAATTTCTGGCTTAACAACGCTTTCACTGCCTTCATTCCACAGAATGATGCGTTGCTCCGTGAACAAGAAGCGTTCCCCGAGTAAACGATTCGCCTGTGTGTATGACCGCGCAATTTCAGAAGTGGAATGTACAGGTTCTCCCGCAGCACCGTACATGTGAACCTCCCATTCTCCCAGCAGTCCTTCCAGCTCATTGTACAGATTTCTTGCAGATGACTCGGATGTGATTGTTTCCTTACTTAACAACCCCAGACCTGAATGGAACGAGAATACAATGCCTCGGTCTTTATGGTCAAATGCTTCAATCAGTTTGCGTTTCATAACACTTCCCCGTTGCAGGTCGGGGGCTACATGCAGCTCCAGCAGCACAATCTGATAGTGAGGCCAGTGCAGTCCCAGGCTATCTTCTTCCATGCTACCCGCACCCTCCAGACTGTCAAAGAGCAAAGCCTCGATCTGATGCTCCCGATAGACGGTATCTTCACCAGCATGACGTGCAATTGTCTCCCGTTCACGGGTCAGGATTGTAGCAATACGCTCCAGTTCACCAATAATCTCTTCTTCATCCACCGGTTTGAGCAGATAACCATCCACACCAAAACTGATGGCTTTTTTGGCATAATCAAAATCCGCGTAACCACTTAATATCAAAAAGTGCGAATCCGGATGATTCCGGCGGACTTCTTCAATCACATCCAGCCCGGTCATACCGGGCATACGAATGTCAATAATCGTCAGATCAGGCTCCAATTCCTCAAACCGGGAGATGGCCTCACGCCCGCTGGCAGCTGTAGCGATGACCTGGAATCCGTATTTTTCCCACTCGATAATGGTTGTCAGTCCCTCACGTATGCTCGGTTCGTCATCCACCAAAAATACTTTATACATGTTGGTCCCCTCCTGCTGGCAAAGTGAAAGAAACCTCTGTTCCTTCCCCATATACACTCTTAATCTGTAATCCATACGGCTCGCCGTACGTCAATGTTAAGCGTTGATGTACATTACGCATGCCGATCCGACTCTTCTCCTGTTCCTCCGGTCCACAGATAAACTGCATCACCTCAGCCAGTCGTTCTGGCGTTATGCCTGCACCATTGTCATCCACACGGATCTGTACAATGTTCTCAACTAAACGAATACTTATATGAACACGGACTGTCCCCTCTTTGTTCTCCAGACCATGGACAATCGCATTCTCAACCAAAGGTTGAATAATCAAAGGCGGAATGTACATCTTCTCCACCTCGGGATCGATATGAATCTGGAATGCGAGGCGATCGCCGTACCGGAATTTCTGAATTTCCAAATAGGAACGTACCATTTCTAGTTCAGCCCGGAAGGTTGTTTTTCCACTGCCAATCTCCAGACTCTTGCGCATTAGCTTGCCCAACAGCCTGACGATGTTGGCAATCTCTGCTTCCCCTTTGATATGGGCTTTCATGCGAATGGACTCCAATGCATTAAACAAGAAATGGGGATTGATCTGGCTCGCCATCATTTTCAGTTTAATCTCTTTTTGTGCGATTTCCAATTGATTGTTCTGTTCGGTCGCTTCTACCACCTGCGTCATGAGTTCATTGATACTTTTCACCATATAGTTGAACTGTCTTGATAGTTGCCCAATCTCATCATTTCCATCAATCCGTGAAGTCACGTTCAGGTCTCCTAATGCAAGCTTGTTGAGGTGTTTACTCAGCCGGAGCAATCGGTTCGAAGTGAGGAACGAGATGATATATACGAATAGTAGGGCGATCACCAGCACCAGTATAATAAAAATCATGCCAATCAAGCTGACGGTGTTGGCGTCTTTGACGATATTTTTGGTGGCAAAAACCGAAATCACCTTCAGGCTATTCATGCTCGATCCAGGGCCCAGCTCATCAATAACAATATTAGATGGTTCCCCCCGGAAATCACCCTCTATGGTGCCTTTCGCCTGATTCTGCAGATCAACGCCAAAATCAAGCTCATCCAGCGTTTTACCCACCAGCTCGGTATTCTTGGCTGCAACCACATACCCCTGCTCGTCCGTAATCATCGTCTCGAACTGTTCCTGACGCAGCAATCCGTTCAGCTCATCCTGATTGATCACAATCATCAACACGCCCTCTGTCCGATACTCGGCAAAAGGTACTTTGCGCACTAGGCTGAGCTTGTGTACAGGATTATCTTCCTTGTCTGGGATGTAGAACCACCCGATGCTGGTTGTTTTCAATGCCTGTTGGTACCAGTAGCTCTCTTCCGTCTGCTTGTCTACCGGAATGAATTCGAGGTTGTTGATCAATGTTGGGTTAGTTGAGTAAAAGCGAATGCCGGCTATCTCACGGTACAAACGCCTGTATTCCTGAAAGTCTTTGTATGCAAGATACGCTGAGGTTAACTCCACAACGCTCTTGTACCGCTTATTCACGATCTCCTTGAGATCCGCATTAAACATTAAAAGATTGGATATATCGGTTGGTACACGCAGCATGGTTGCTGTCTGGCTCTTGATCTTGTCCACATTGATGATCGTCTGTCCTATCGCATTGTCCAGGGCTTGCTGGCGAAAATAACTGGTCACAGCAAGACCAACAATCAGGACCGGAATCATGACAACCAGTACATAGGAAATGAGCAATTTATGCTTTAATTTGAGATTATTGGTGGTTCGTATCAGCCTTTTCAACATGTCTGCACCTTCCGTCATCTGTATAAGCGCTTACATATAAACAGCAGGATCAGGATGCCCTGTCCTCAGAATTAATCATACCACATAACCGCCAGAATTCGGATTGTCATTGCAATGGGTAATATATTGCCAGGCCTACAAGCCAGCCTACCTCTAGTAGAAGAGGCCGCCATTAACATGGCGACCAGGCTTACGGAATTATTTTCTACTGACAGAAGTTTAGCGACTCCTAGTTGGACGGAATCTATATCCTTTGGCTCATGGGCATCTGGAACCTTGTTCAACATCCAGCCTGACTTTACTTACGAACTGTTGATGGGTTAGAAAAGCCAAAAAGGCACTCCCACGATTGGAAGTGCCTTCTCCGTATAAGATTTACTCATATGTGTTAAGGACGAGGTGTACTTACCCCATTGAGGATCAGTTTAGGATGAATATCAGCGTTCAGCGAAGCAGAAACTGCACAATATTTTTCCTCAGCCATCTGGATGGCTTTCCAGATACGATAATCCGGGATATCCCCATCGACTTTGAAGATCAGATCAATGGATGTGAAGCCTTTGGGCATCTCTTCACTTCGTGTGCCTTGCGCTTCAATCTCAATCGATTCAATTTTGTCCAAAAATGCGTCCAGAATCATCGTAATATCGATTCCCATACAGCCACCGAGACCCGCCAGTAACAATTCCATCGGGGTAGCTCCCTTGCTGTCACCACCATAAGCAGCAGTGGCATCCATGCCAACGGCGTAGCCAGAGGGTCCTTCGGAAGTAAACGCACGTTTGCCTTTCCATACGGTTGTTACATTCATGATGTTATCCTTCTTTCTTAAAATTCAGTAATCTGTTGCAAGAAACGGCGAGTGCGTTCTTGCTTCGGCTGTTCAAAGAACGCCTGTGGACTTGCTTCTTCCACAATCGATCCATCCGCCATAAAGACGATTTTGTTCGCCACATTACGGGCAAACTTCAATTCATGCGTCACAACCAGCATCGTCATACCTTCCTCTGCCAGCTCCTTCATGACGGAAAGCACTTCTCCGACCAATTCAGGATCAAGAGCTGAAGTGGGCTCATCAAACAACATCACTTCCGGCTCCATGGCAAGTGCACGTGCAATGGCAACCCGCTGCTGTTGTCCACCGGACAATCGGGATGGATACGCATCCTGCTTGTCCGACAAGCCGACCCGATCCAGCAGAATTCGGCCGCGTTCAGCTGCTTCGTCCCGTTTGATTTTTTTCACCGTAACGAGACCTTCCATCACATTACCCAGCACTGACTTGTGCGGATACAGATTGAATTGCTGGAATACCATGCCGGTCTGGCGACGAATCTCCAGTACCCGGGCACGCTGGACTCGCAGCGGATCTGCGCTGTTGACCACAATGCCGTTGACTTCGATCTGTCCTCCGGACAGCTCCTCCAGCCCATTCAGACAGCGCAGTAAGGTACTTTTGCCTGAACCACTTGGGCCGAGCAATACAACAATATCTTTGGCATCGACATGAAGATCGATGTTCGTAAGTACTTCATTTTGCTGAAAACGTTTGGTAAGTCCAGTTGTTGTAATCATCGGTTCTCTCCTCCCCTCAGTAAGCCCGGGCCAACCGGCGCTCCACTTGTTCCAGAATGGCCGAGAAGCCGATACTCATGATCCAGTAGATCACACCGATGGCCAGATAAAACGGCATGTTCAATGCATATTGTGATACCAGCAGTTGTGCTGACCGTAATAACTCGGTGACACCAATCGCCGCCACAAGTGATGTTTCCTTCAACATGCCAATGAAGGTGTTACCCATCGGCGGGATGGCAATGCGCACAGCCTGCGGGAAGATAATCCGTCTCATCGCTTGAGCCGGGGTCATTCCCGTTGCATATGCAGCTTCGGTCTGTCCTTTTGGTACAGCCTGAATGGCTCCACGGAACGTCTCCGACAGAAACGCTCCTGCATTCAGACTGAGTCCCAGACATGCAGCCGTGAGTGATCCCAAGGTCACTCCATAATCGACCAATCCGTAATAAATGACGAATAATTGCACCAGCAGCGGGGTTCCCCGCATGATGGATACATAAAACCTTGCGATCAACCTAAGCCACATCGGTCCCTTCAGACGAGCAATGGCAACGAGCACTCCAATGATGAACGCAAAAAACATGGAGATCACAGTTACATACAGCGTATAGTAAGCCCCCTTCAGAAAAAAGGGGATATTCTCAAATACCAGTTCCATGGGTCAAATCTTCCCTTCGCCTTGCAGGTTCGTTATTGCGCAGGCTCTTCACCAAACCATTTTTTGAAAATGGTATTGTACGTGCCATCATCTTTCATGCCTTTGAGAGCATCATTCAGTGCTGCTACGAGTTCCGGATTGTCTTTACGAACAGCAATACCTGCCTGGTCACTCTTAATCGGTTCACCTACAGCTTTAATATTCAACCCGTTGGCATCCACAATCGGTTTCAGTGCATACATATTGTTAATTGTTGCGTCAATCCGACCAGCATTCAGATCTTTGAGTGAAGAGATGACATCGTCATAGGTTTTAATCGTGAAGTCTCCCACTTTTGGCAATACTTCATTGCGCAGATATGATTCATCATTTGTACCCAAACCTACGCCAATCGTTTTTCCTTTGAAGTCTTCCAGCTTGGTAATATCGTTATTATCTTCTTTTACAATAATTTTAACTTGGTTCGTAATATACGGATCACTGAAATCCAGTACTTTCTTACGATCATCGGTAATCGTCATCTGGCTGATAATGGCATCCAGCTTTTTGGCTTGCAGACTTGGTGTCAGACCGGAGAACTCCTGAGATACAAATTCAACTTCAACCCCAAGACGCTTCGCAACTTCACGTGCAATATCAGCATCGTAGCCGTCCATTTCTTTCTTATCGTTCAGGAAGTTGTACGGTGCGTATGTGCCCATCATGCCCACTTTGATAACGCCAGCCGACTTGATCTGCTCCAATTCATTACTTGCCTGTGCACCATTTGTGCTTCCATTGTCTGTTGCCTTACTTCCACAAGCACTAAGTACCAGCACGGTCATCAGCAGAATTGCTGTCAAAGACCAGCCTTTACGAGTTTTCGATCCATATGTTTTGTTCATTACGTTAACTTCCTCTCAGTCGTGTATTAATCTGGATGTGCATTGGGTTAATTTATTGTGACTAAACCGCAGTTGTACCCATTATTCCCTGCTATTTGTTTAATCATGTGAATCTTACGAGCCTAATAGTCCGTAAAACTCAAAGCTTGCTGCCTCAGCTGCCAGCGATGAAGCTGTCATGGCTGAGAACTTGCTGTGCAACTCATCGGAACCGAACAACCAGCGTGTTATCATGCCTTCAATCATGCTTACCAATAGCGCTGCTCGAAGCGGTACATCCATGCCCTTAGGCAACATGCCGAGCTCGATGGCACGTTCCATATTGTGACGAAACGCAGTTTCCACAGCATTACGTGTCTCCTCGACCAGGCGTTGTACGGATTCTTCCGTCACGATGCCTTTGAGCAACAGTTCCATAAAATAGCGATTCTGCGCGGCAAACAAAAACAAGTCAGTGAACAGCCTTTCCGATGCTTTCACCATATCTTCTACCGATCCTGCATCCTTGCGGTACCCTTGTCCGATCGCCTCAAGCAACTCCTCCTTGCCCGTTAAGACAATCTCCGAAGCAATGGCTTCTTTACTCTTGAAGTGCCAGTAGAACGTCCCTTGCGCCACACCAGCCTCGCGGACGATATCGGAAATTTTCGTCTGATGGTAGCCTTGGGTTGCAAAACGCTCCATCGCTATGCGTATTATTTGGTCCCGCCGTTCTTCACCGGGTTCCAAACCGTTGATTTTGGTCATTCATGTAACCCTCCCGATTGATCAGTCAGTCAGTTAATTTATATCCTATGGGATAACTAGGTTTTTGTCAATATAGTTTTAAACAAATGGTTACAAGTATAAGTTGAAGTTGAGTGCATTTGTGATCATAATAGGTGATAGCCTTGTTCAAATGAACAGGCATGGTCAAGCAGGACAGCCTATGCTGTCACCTGCATTTCAAGGAGGAAGAGAATTGGATATTATATCATCCATTATTATGGGCATCATCGAAGGTTTGACAGAATTTTTGCCCGTATCCTCCACTGGACACATGATCCTGACTGCCCATTTGCTCGGTTTATCAGAGGACAACGAGTCAGTCAAAACGTTTGAGGTGGTTGTTCAACTCGGAGCTGTACTTGCTGTTGTAGTACTGTACTGGAACAAATTCATTGATATGTTCCGCTTCACTGGAGGGAGCAGACCTTACTCCCGCCGCCTCAATCTGGGACATATCTTCCTGGCGATGGTTCCTGCCGTAGTCATCGGACTTGTATTCCGCGACTGGATCAAAGCACATTTGTTTGGTCCGGAAACAGTGCTGTACAGCCTCGTTATAGGTGGTATATTGATGATCGTGGCCGAACGCTGGAGCCGTAAGAGTGAACGAATTACAACCCATGATGTTGACGATATCTCTTACAAACAGGCATTCACGGTGGGTATATTTCAGATCTTGGCATTGTGGCCAGGCTTCTCCCGTTCCGGGTCAACGATCTCAGGCGGTCTCATTGCAGGGGTAAGCCGTGTAGCCGCTGCGGAGTTCACATTCCTCGTGTCTGTACCAATTATGATTGGTGCTACGGGATATGACCTTTACAAAAGTATCGATCACCTGAACAGCAGTGATTTCCCAATCTTTGCGATTGGATTCATCGCTGCTTTCATCGTCGCCATGCTTGCGATCAAGACGTTCCTGTCCATTTTGAAAAAATTGAGCCTGACCGTCTTTGCTGTATATCGCTTTGTCTTGGCAGCCGTGTTCTTTATTATTTTGATGTAAGCATTACAACTCAAGTAAATAGAACGGCAAAATCAATGGCGGCCTCACTTTCCCTTGGGAAGTGAGGCCGCCATATTTTATATTCTGAGCTACGTTTCTGTTGCTTCACGATTCTGTAACGGCTTCAGAGACAGGAATATCTGTAATTAGAAGAAGTTTGACCCTTCATTACTTCCTTCTCTGCCGGATTGGATCATGGGTGATGCCGACTAGGTTTACTATGTATTATGGACATCCATATTTATGTTCACTTCTGAAATGCAGGCTGGCTAGTACCACTCTTTTACTTGAATGTTCCGGTGTTTCTTTCGACTCTTTAATCTCTCACGCAGATTATATCTATTCTCCTTTTGTTCCTGCAGCAGTTGTTTTACTCCAATCATCAACAATCGATATCTCCGGTCGTCATTGTGACTTAATTGGTGCATTTCCTCAAAAATTTCATTCTTCATATGGGTCTTGTTCACTCCAAATATTCAGTTTGTTCTCACAGTATACATGGGAGCACTGAACAAATTCTAAACAAGCGTTGTTTCTCCACTTCGAATGCAGATTTGAATACACATCATGCGTGCTGGAATGAAGCAGAAAAACCCTTCCTGTCGCGTGACAAGAAGAGGTTTCCTTAGCTAAGTTAATTAAACAAACTGCTGAGCCTTCGTTCGCTTAAACTTTGGATTCAAGCGTCTCCAGATACTCGGAGATTTGAGCAGGTGTTTTAGCCCATTTGCTATGCAGATGTGCGATTTTCTTGCCGTTCTGGAAGACGAGCAGGCTTGGAATCCCGCGTACACCATTCTCTTCGGCAAAAGGCTGGAACTTCTCTGCATCCAGGGCATAGAAGGTTTTGTCCGTATGTTGGTCGATAACATCCCCGATAAAACGATCCAGGTTTTTGCAATCCGGACACCAGGTTGTATCAAATTTAATGACGGTAAAACCATCAGAGTTGATTGTATCCAAATACTGCTGTTCACTTTGAATTCTTTCCATATGTCTTCTCTCCCTTTTATGTTCCTTTTTTGGCTGATCTTCATTGTACCTTGTATAGTTACAATTGAAAATAGGCTGTACCGAGTTAACGATGCTGCTTGTACAGATTAGCGGGACTAAGCTCTCGTATTTCCTGAATTTCCGCAGCGGTGAGTGCAGGCGAATTCGAAGCAGCAATATTGTGCAGCAACTGTTCTCTTGAACTGGCACCAGGGACAACAGCTGCTACGGCAGGATGGGATAATGCGTAGCGAATAGCCGTCTGAGCCATGCTCCGTTGATCCGTAACAAGACGACTTAGCCCTTGCCGAATGGTATATAGTTGCTCTGGTGTGTAGTCCAGATAACCTTTGTCTGCCTTGGCAGATCCAGAATCGGCTAGCACACCGCTAGCTACGGGCCCACGGGCAATTACGCTGAGCCCCTTTTGTTCCAACAAAGGCAGCACTTCTTCTTCCGCTCTGCGGTCAGCAATGCTGTACTGGTTCATCACACTGACGATGGATGCCCTCTTTACATAATCCCGAATCACATTGGGACGAATGGAGGAAATTCCGTAATATCGGATAAGTCCTTCCTTCTTCAGTTCCTCAAACGCTTCAATCGTCTCTTCGATGGGGTCGTCCAAGGTCCCGCCATGCAGCTGATACAGATCGATGTAATCGGTCTGCAGACGCTTCAGACTTTCATGTACAGCCTGCTTAATGTAGGCTTTGGACGGGTCCCATGACCAGCCCTCTTTGCCCGGCATACGACGATTACCTACTTTGGTCGCCACAATGACTTGGTCCCGACGCCCTTTAATAGCTTGTCCTACAATTTCCTCATTACGCCCTGCGTCGTACAGATCAGCAGTATCCAGCAGATTGACTCCATGATCCAGAGCCTCATGAATCAGGCCCATAGCATGCTCCATTTCAGTTCCAAGTGACATACATCCCAGCCCAATCTCAGACACCATCAGTTCGGATGTACCCAGACGATTTTTCTTCATATTGCATCTCCCTTCATACGTTCTGCAAGTATCCATTGTATCATTCTTGCTGACAAAAATCGCTTTACACACAAAAGCAATGGACTGCTTTTGATTGCACAAAAAAACCTGGAACGACTTCATCTCCAGGTTTCTCATGATCATCATTTTAATTCAACGATAAACGAACTATCGCAATCTATTTCACTTCCACGCGTGGTCTAGTTTTACTTGTTCCATTGGACGACGAATTGGAGTTTTTCATCATACCCGAGACAGTGCTAAACAACTTATCTCTTGCTTGTTTGTTCCTCATCAGATAAGTCACACCTGCGCCGATAGCCGTCATGATAATTCCTCTTCTTTTAGACATGTGCTTCTCCTCCTTCAGGATAAATGTACATCGTGTCTTGTTTGACAATTACCCTGTGGGAGCAAAACGAAACGAAGTGCAAGCTTGATCGCAGAAAAAAAGATGACCGCTGAATTAAAATTCAGCGGTCATCTTCACTTGCTCTGTTGAGGCATAAACGTTCACACACCCGTTTAATCAGATGGCGTTGCCACATGGGTCATCTCTTCATGTTTGTAGGTAGAACCATCGGCGGTCAGATAAAAGTGTCCGATGGGATGCAGATCTTCATCCAATTCGTAGACAAGCGGAATGCCTGTCGGGATATTGAGCGCCATCACGTCTGCTTCGGACAATTGGTCCAGATGCATGACGAGTGAACGGAGCGTGTTCCCATGCGCAGAGATCAGCACTCTTTTGCCAGCAGACACCATCGGTTTAATCTCCGCATTCCAGTAGTCCAGTACACGCTTCGAAGTATCCATCAGGTTCTCCGTAAAAGGAATGGTACATCCGAGCCGCTTGTACTTGTCCAGATCCTGCACATAACGGTCATCCGTTTCGTCCAGTGCCGGGGGAGATACGTTCACGGATCGTCTCCATTCCTTTACTTGGTCTTCCCCATACTTCAGAGCCGTCTGCTGTTTGTTCAGTCCTTGCAGCGCACCATAATGGCGTTCATTCAGCTTCCAAGTCTTCGTAATGGGAATCCACATGAGGTCCATTTCATCCAGCGCAATATCGAGTGTTCGGATAGAACGTTTCAGCACGGATGCATAGGCGTAATCAAAATCAAATCCCTGTTCCTTCATGATCTTCCCTGCTTTGCGAGCTTCTCCGTAACCATCCGTCGTCAGATCCACATCTGTCCATCCGGTAAAACGATTCTCTACATTCCACATGCTCTGTCCATGGCGAATCAAAACAACTCTGTACATAAACGTGAACCCTCCTTCCATGGAAACATTACCCGCAGGTCAAACTAATTAGCACAGTGAAACGTTCATTACATTAATAATATGGTGCCATCATGAGATATACCACAACACCTGTAGAACTGACGTACAGCCAGATTGGCATAGTCCAACGTGCGATTTTGCGGTGTTTTTTCAATTGATTCGTCCAACCCCAGACAAGTGTGAACAATGCCAATGGAACAATCAGGGCTGCCAGTATACTATGGGTAATCAGAATGAAGAAATAGATCGAACGAATGATGCCCTCGCCGCCGTATTTGGACGTCTCTGGTGAGAGGTAATGGAACGTCAGATAGGTCACAAGGAATAACAGTGTCGTTGAGAATGCAGCAAGAATAAATCGTTTGTGCAGCTTCACATTCCGCTTGATAATAGCAATAAGCGCTGCGAGCAGGAAGATGAAGGTAAAGCTGTTAAACACGGCATTAAACCGCGGCAACACCGTAATATCAAAGGTTACATCACCTTTGTAACCAATCGATGGTGCGAAGAACAATAATAAAATAATGACATTAGCGAGAATGGAAATGGTGATAATGATGCCTGCGAAATTTTTATTACTCGTCGGGGATGGAATGTTCGGCTCCCCTTTGTTATTTTTGCCCAATGCAAAATCCTCCTCATATCCTAACTTCTATGTTCTATATCATTATATCTCGGCAATTCCGGGCTGTTAAGTGACAACACTCTGAACAAAAACCTTAGTACTACATGATAAAATGCCCCTTTACGGCTATTTTCAATCAAATCCAAACCAGCTCCCATTTACCCAAGTCCATATTTGTGGTATAATTATTGCAATTAATCACATACGCGTTGAAACTGGAGGAGCCTGTCACCAAGGGCCCCTCTTTGTCTTTTTCAGGCACAGAACGGCACTTTTCCTAATGCCTTTCTGTGCCTTTTTGTCTTTTTTAAGCTGAGAATGGATCGCCCTTGGGCTGGTTAACCTATAGACGCTACTACTGGAGGGGATAAACCTATGGAATTTATTTTGGTTCTTGCACTTATTTTAATCTTCACCAAACTTGCTGGTGATCTATCCGTAAGATTGGGTCAACCATCGGTTTTAGGAAAGCTGATTGTGGGTGTCGTCCTCGGGCCTGCAATTCTCGGTTGGGTTCAGCAAAGTGATTTTGTGCATTATATGGCTGAGATCGGGGTATTGCTGTTAATGTTCATTGCCGGACTTGAAACCGATCTGGAGCAATTAAAGAAAAACTGGAAGGCGGCCTTTGCCGTAGCAGTCGGCGGTATTATTTTGCCTTTTATCGGAGGATACGGTTCCGCCATGGCCTTTGGTATGTCACAGACACACGCGCTGTTCTTTGGACTTTTATTCTGTGCCACTTCCGTCAGCATTTCGGTTCAGACACTGAAAGACATGGATCAACTCAGCTCTCGTGAGGGTACAACAATCCTTGGAGCAGCTGTCGTTGATGATGTTCTGGTCGTTGTCATTCTTGCCGTTATGATGAGCTTGCTGGGTACTGGTGGAGGAGACACTTCGATCTCCTTGCTTATTGGTAAAAAGCTGTTGTTCTTTGTGATCATCATCGCTGCCAGCTGGTTCCTTGTTCCACGCATCATGAAGTGGATGGCACCACTGAAAGTAACCGAGACCGTCATTACTGCGGGATTAATTATTTGTTTTGGCTTCTCGTACTTTGCAGAGTGGATGGGTGTTGCTGGAATCATTGGAGCATTTGCCGCGGGTATCGCCATCTCCCAAACCAACTTCAAACATGAAGTCGAAACCAAACTGGAACCGATCGCCTACGGAATTTTTGTTCCAGTGTTCTTTGTAAGTATTGGCTTAAATGTCACCTTTGATGGTGTGGGTTCACAAATTTGGTTTATTGTTGTTATCAGTCTTATCGCTATTATTACCAAACTTGTCGGTGGTGGAGCTGGTGCACGACTGACCGGATTTAATATGACATCTTCACTGGCCATTGGTTCAGGAATGATATCAAGAGGTGAAGTTGCTCTCATTATCGCTTCAACGGGACTTGCTTCCGGATTACTTGATCCGGAATACTTCACGAGCGTTGTGATCATGGTCATTGTGACTACACTGGTTACTCCACCACTCCTCAAAATCACCTTTGCACGCAAAAAAGGGGAAAAACAAGTCGAACGAGGAATTGAAGAATCTCATTTAAGTGGTTAAGGGCATGTCACCGTTCAAAACTTAACAGTCCGCTTTGATCCATTTTCCCTTCAACGCGAAGGTTGGAAATGGTCGGAGCGGCTTTTTGTATTTTCACATGACAACCTGAAGCCCTGTTCACGTTCGTTTTATTTTATTTTTAGAGGAGATGAAGACGATGAGCATTGATTTTGATGAGGCTTACGAAGTCTGGATGCACTCCCTTTTGGAGGAAGAAACGAACCCTAGAGTGCTGTCCAGACTGGAAAATGGACTTGAACATGGCACATTGGAATTTTTGCGTTCAGTCTGGTTTCCGTTGATGAAAAACTTTAACCATTTGCAACCCGAATGGGAAGTTCGAGACTTTCATAACGGCTATCGATATCTGGATCTTGCATACATGCCAGGTAACGGCGTTAAGGCAGGTATTGAAATCCAAGGATACGGGCCACATGCCCGTGATCTGGATGTACGGCGTTTTAAAGATTTATGCTGGCGGAATTGTCTGCTAACGCTGGATGATTGGATTTTTCTGCCGATCACTTATATCTCCATTAAGGATGAACCGAAACGGTGCCAGCAGCTTGTGCTGTCTTTTATGGGAAAATTCATTGCTACGGACGTTCCGACATCCTTAAATTGGCTAGAAGCCGAGGCTGTTCGTTATGCCAGACGCATCATTCGTCCATTCGCCCCCTCGGAACTAGCAACACACCTGCGAATCACGGATCAGCATGCTCGAAGAGTTCTTCACAGCCTGATTGATCAACAAGTATTACTTGAAATAGCTTGCGGGCTAGTTTACAGCTCCAAGGGTAAGTTGCTTGTAGTCGATTAAATTACTTAGAATGAGGTCTCCTACCATATATAGAAAAACAAAAAAAGACCACCTTACACTCAAGAGGTCTTCGATCTTTGCCTGTTGTTGCAACAGGCTGTCCCATTTTAAGTTAGTACACCGACATAAAAACCAATGGAGATAAAGGCAACACACCATACAAAAGCACCAATGCCCGATACGAGGACGTACCTGCCGATGGCCATCTTGCTAATTCCGGAGAAACAACACATCAGATGACGAATGCCTGGAATGAAGTAACCCAGGATGATGGACCAATATCCATATTTGAGAAACCACGACTCCACCCTGCTGAATCGTTTGGCATTGACGCCGACCCACTTGCCGTATTTTTCAACCAGCGGCCTGCCCGCCTTCTTGCCGATCATGTAGCTGAGCAATCCGCCGGTAAATGCCCCACCGAAACTGACGGCGATGGATACGGAGTAATTCAATACCGAGATGGAGGCGAGATATCCGACAAAAGTCATCATCACCTCATCCGGAATCGGCATGCCAATAACGCCAAGAGCCAGTAGTCCGTATATTGCGAAATAACCATATTGACCAATAAATTCTTTTGCAAATTCCATACTGACTCGCTCCTTATTTCGGTTCCACAATATCCTTCTCATGTGAGGCTAACACTTGTTTTAGAGACGGGAATCGGATTTGGCTCACCATGAGACCGGATAATACAATAATGACAAGATAGGCTACACCCTGTGTGAAATAAGGACTCCAGAGTGCGAAAAAGGACATCAGACCTCCGGCAAATGTAATCGGCATCCCTACAAAACCACTGCTTCCTGTCTTCTGACAGTTATAACGGGCCAGACGCAAAGCACCACAAACCGGAAACAATGCAGTCAGGGCCATCCCCAGCACACTCACTTCAAGCATGGAATTCAGGTACAGAATCAGCACGGGTGCTGTTCCGAATGAAACTACATCCGCAAGTGAGTCCAGGGACTTGCCGAACTCACCCTCACAATGCAATTTACGAGCCGCATACCCGTCAAACAGATCAAAGAACATCGCTACCCATATCATCATCACAGCCAGGGCAAATTCACCATGAATAGCCATAATAACTGCCAACATGCCTGAACTCAGATTCCCCAAGGTTAAAATCGATGGTAAAGACTTCATAAGATTTGACTCCCTTTCGTACTAGGCTTTAGGAAAAATAATATAAAAACGGACTCCATCCGGTGTATTCTCCACTCCATAACTGCACCCATGCAGATCAAGAATCTGCTTCGCAATGGCCAGACCAAGCCCGGTCCCCCCCATTTTACGATTACGTGAGCGCTCTACCCGATAGAACCTCTCCCATATATACTGCCGCTCAGCTTCAGCTATCTGCTCGCCCTTGTTCTCAATGGAAATATGGACAAAACCTTCACGCCTGCTAATCTCAATAGTTATATCGGTATGTGGTATCGCATGACGTATAGCATTCATCATGATATTGAAAATAACTTGCTCCAGCTTGCTTCGGTCACCCTCAACCGTCTGTTCTGTTGTGGATACAAGCACCACATCCAATCCTTTGTCCTTCAGTTGCGGACCCAGACGGCCGGCGATATCTTCAATCATGTCAGCAAGTGCAACAGCATCCGTATTCAATTGAACCGCTGAGGATTCCAGTCGCACCAGATCCAGCATCTCTTCAACCATCGTTTCCATTTTGATCGCCTCATCGGCAATGATCTCAATGTAACGCTCCCGTTTGCTCTCACTCACGCCATCCTTCAGCCCTTCAGAATATCCCTTAATAATGCTGATTGGCGTCTTAAGTTCATGTGATGCATCGGCAAAAAACTTGCGCTGACGCTGTTCAATCTCCTGTTTCATTTCCATATCTGTACGCATCTGCGTGTTGGCCTGCCTCAGTTCTTCCAGTGTCTGACCCAAAGTTCCCGACAAGGCATTGAGGCTATTAGACAGACTGCCGATTTCATCATTACGCCGGATGGGTGATTTCACCGTAAAATCCAGCGTAGACATCTTCTTGGCGACATGGTTCAAGGCCAAGAGCGGCTTCGTTACAATTCGGGACAGGAGTAACGCCAGCAACAGAATCAATATAAATGCCCCTATGCCGAAATACGCATAGAACAAACGGGTTGCCTCATTCGCTTCCCTCATCTCCTGTAGAGAGGTGAGCGAGAAGATCAGTTGTTGCTCGGGTCCGGAACGATGCGCTGGAGCAATGGTGATGACATTGCGAACACCGCTCCAGCTATCCATCCACTCTTCATTGAGCATTTTGCCATTCGCCAAGGCCAGTTGGTCTTCGGTGGACAAAGGGAACCGGCTATCCAGTGCTTGCACCAGCAGGCCCTGCCTCTGACTCCACGTTGCCAGATTGGGAAGAACTACCTCAGTCAATACGCCAGACCATTCCTTTACCGGTTCAATTGATTCCTGAAAGCTTTCTGTTCCCCATGCGGCAGAAGTGGCATCCTGGATTTTGAATGGATAGACCATGGACTCGCTGGCCGGACCTCTCACCGTCAGTTCTTGCCCATATTTCAGATGGGATGTAATCCAGCCAGCATTCTCACTATTGATAAACAAGGACAAGGACACCTTCACGTGACTTCCATCTTCCTGAAGCAACGTAATGTGGAACGGGTCATTAACCAGTCTTCCGGTATTCGTCAGAATGACCAGATGTGACTGATTCTGACGCATGAACTTCCCGGTCTCCTTGGCTAGCTGTAAATCACTCCAATGTCCATTGGAATATTGCTGTTCGAACTTGGACAGCTTTTTCTTCATACTGCTGACCTTTTGATGCTGGTAGAAGTCGGGGAACCAGACCAACTGGGCAAAAACCGTCGTACCATATAAAAGAACCAGACATCCTGCCATGACCAGGAAAAGCTTCATCGTTACGCCATTTCTTCTCATGCTTCTGCCTCGAAACGATATCCAGTGCCAATCACCGTCCGGATACACTTGGCTTCATCACCCAATTTGCTGCGCAACTTCTTGATGTGAGTATCCACAACACGTGAGTCACCTTCAAAATCAAATCCCCAGATCCGATTCAAAATGGCATCCCGGGACAACACAATGCCTGCATTACGTACCAAATAAAGCAACAGATCATATTCCTTTGGTGCAAGTTCCACTTCAATTCCGTCCTTCTCCAGGCGTCTGGCCCATGGATCAAGGGTTACCTGTCCGAAGCGAATCACACCCTGCTCTCGTCCAATTGCACCTTCAACACGCTTCATTAATGTCTCTGCACGTGCAACCAGCACACGTGGACTAAACGGCTTGGTAACGTAATCGTCTACGCCCAGCTGAAATCCATGAATTTTATCGTCATCCTCGGACCGTGCAGTCAGCATGATAATAGGTACGGTGGATTGGGATCGAATATGCCCACATAACGTCCATCCATCCATTTCAGGCATCAAAACATCCAGAATAACCAGATCCACCTCATGCAGAGCCAACAGTTCCAGTGCCTGTACTCCATGTTCTGCTTCTATGACGTTCCATTGTTCTTTTATGAAATAATCGGCCACAATCTCACGAATGCGGCTTTCATCTTCCACCAGAAGCACTGTTCTGATCATGGCCGACTCTCCTTTTTAGATTTCTGATGTTAACATACCTATTCCATGTGTCGTTCATGTGTCCATACATGTTTTGGAATGCTCCCATGATATATACGATTAATATAAGCCAAAAGTTACTAATTTTTATAAAAATTCGCATGAAAAAGAAGCCATCAACGAGCAAGTTCCTGCTCATTGACAGCTACTTGAATGAAATCGAAGTGTGTTATCCAGAATTGATGCGCTACTGCGCGCTCCCTGGTAACACTTAGCGTTGTTGCTCCAGACGGTGTGCCACATGCAGTGTCGGACCAACAAAACGGTTCAGCGGGAATCCGCCAGCAATCGCTTTGGTCACAAAGGCTTTACCTTCACGAACAGCCTCTTTCACTGAAAGACCACGAGCCAATCCAGCGGTAATCGCCGCAGACGTCGTGCAGCCCGCACCATGCGTATATCCGGAGCCGACAACATCGGCTTCAAACCATTCGTAGTTGGTTCCATCATAGAGTAGATCCATTGCTTTACCAGGGCTAATGACACCTCTGTCCTTGATCAGGACATGTTTCGAGCCATGGGCATGAATTGCTGCTGCCGCTGCTTCCATCTGTTCCTTGGAGCGAATCGGTCCACTCTTCGCCAGTTGGGATGCTTCGAACAGATTAGGGGTAACCAGATCAGCACCTGGCAACAGGAATTCGATCATCGCTTCCGTATTTTCCGGTTGCAGTACTTCGTCTGTACCTTTGCAAACCATTACCGGATCGATAACGATCTGTGGCAGACCGCTGCGGCGAATATGTTTTGCTACCAGTTCAATAATATCTACAGAACCGAGCATACCTGTCTTCATAGCATCGAAACCGATACCGTCCAGAACAGTGCGAAGCTGCGCTTCAACTACATTTAATTCAACAGGAAAGACCTGGTGATCCCATGTTTCGGGCTCCATTGCCACAACCGTAGTCAGTACGGTCATGCCATACACACCCAGCTCCTGAAAAGTTTTCAAATCAGCTTGAATACCTGCACCGCCGCTCGTGTCCGAACCAGCTATTGTTAATGTTTTTGGAATCGTCATGGTAGTTGCATTCTCCTTCGTGTCTCAGTTGACATTATCCTATCCCTTGTACGAGCGGATGTCAATGGCATCTGAAGCCATACAGAGCATGGTTTTCCGAATGTTTCAGTTCACATCTTTGGTCTCCAGACGAACCATGGACATTGAAGCAATCCATATCCCTATTGCTCCAAGGGTCAGAGGGATAATAATAAGCGAATGAATGGAAACTTCCGACCCGTTGAAGCCAGAGCAGACAATCAAAACCAGCAAAATGGACGAGACCATCGTAGTGGTAACAGAATGCTTACGCATACCGAAGAATAGGGGAATGAGTGCCATACATGCAGCCGATAGAGAACTCATACTGTACTTCACCAGAAGTCCCAATATATCCTGATTTGTCAATGATCCGGGAATGAAGGAGTAGAAATGATTAACAATCAACAACAGTGAACCCATCAACAGATCGGTAACCATAATCATCACAAATGTAAAACCAAACACGATAATCAATTTTGCAGCAATGATTTTATGACGCTGGATGGGATAGGTGAACATGACGTTCATCGTTTTATTTCTATACTCACTGATCACCAGCTTGGATATTAAAGCTCCGGCAAATATGATAAAGGTCGCTCTCACAAATGTATCGATAATCATAAAGGCGGTCTGGTAATCGGCATAGGCATAATCTTCTGCTCCCACATCCACGAATCCAATCATGATCAGGAAAAGAAGAATGGCTAAACTGGCAATACCTGCACCTGCAAAATTACGTGCAAAGCGGTGCTTCCGCATCTCAAGTCTGATGAGTTTAAGCAACGTCTTCATCCCCTTTCACAAGCTTCATGAAGTGTTCTTCCAGGGAATGAGCCCGTTTGGATATCGATTCGATCTCAATACCATGCTGAATCAGCTTGGTGGTTAATTCCGATGGAATAATTCCCGGATCATAGATGCGTAACGTTTGGTCATCAACCAGTTTATAATTACTCAAACCAAGCTGATGTTCAATGACATAGGTCGCTTTGCGGATATCTACTGCCTGTAACTCGATGTACTCATTTTGACTTCCACGAATGCTCTCCATCGATACCTCTTCCACCAAACGACCGCCGCGAATGACACCAACCGTGTCCGCAATCTGCTCTATCTCACCAAGAATGTGACTGGAGACCAACAGGGTGATCCGATACTCATTACTAAGTCGCTTGAACAAATCTCGCATTTCCCGGATCCCTACCGGATCCAATCCATTAATCGGTTCATCCAGAATGAGCAGTTCAGGTGTGGTTATGAGTGCACGAGCCAATCCCAGCCTTTGCTTCATGCCCAAGGAGAAGTCTTTGATCGGTTTCTTGCCCGTATCCTTCAGCCCTACCATTTCCATCGTGTTGTCGATGATCTTTTTGTTGTAGAATCCCATGTATTCACAGTGAAGCTCCAGATTCTCGCGAGCAGACAACCTATCGTAGAAAAAAGGATATTCAATAATACTGCCCATTCGCTTCAGCACTTCATAGGAGGTCGGCGTAAGCTTCTCCCCAAACAGTTCAATCTCTCCTGTGGTTGGTTTGACGAGATTGGTGAGCATCTTCATGATGGTTGTTTTACCTGCACCATTCGGACCGAGGAATCCATAGATCTCACCTTGCTTAATATTCATATTGACGTTGGATACAACCTCCACCCCTTCATATACTTTGGTCACATCTATTGTTCTTGCGATATAATTCATCGTCTTGTTCTCCTTTACGTCCCCTGTCCGGGTTCCTATATCTATATTGTAAAGAGAAAAGTCTTCTTTTTTATTAATCAAATCTTACAAAAACCTTAAGTCTGACCGGACACGCCAACGCAGGGTCTACCGAGCCTTTAAATTAACCGAAAATACAGTCCGTTGATGTGGCACACTATGCAAGTGAATACTTCCACCCATCCGCTCAATTAGCCGTTTCGTAATGGTCAGACCCAGGCCGCTGCCTTGATAGAGTCGATTGCGGGAATCCTCCAGTGTATACATGCGTTCAAACACACGACTATGCTCGCTCTCCGGAATCCCTTTTCCCTGGTCCCAGATCTGTACCGTCACAGGTCCACCTATCGAATGATCCAGTGAAAGCCCCAGTACCTTACCCTCTGCCCCGTATTTCATTCCATTGGTGATGAGATTATCCAGCACACGGTCCAATGCTTCTTCATTCGCTTGCACGAAGATATCCCCATCAGGTATCTCCAGCTCCACGTGCAACCCAAGATTCGTCAACATTTCATAAAAGGAAAGCATCTTCAACCGGCATAATTCGCTGATATTCACTCGACTAAGCACCAGTTCCGTATCTCCAGATTCCAGCTTCGCCAGATCAAAAAAGGAATGGATCAAACGCAGCACTTCCTGCGCCTTATCCTGTATTTTCTCCGTCATCATCTTCCGTTCCTGATCGGTCAATGATGGGCTGTGCAGCAAGGTCTCACTATAACCCAGCACTACCGTGAGTGGCGTTTTCAGATCATGCGAAATGTTGGAGAGCATATTACGCATCTCCTTCTCCTGGTTCGCATACCCTGCTTTGGCGCGGTGCGCATGATCCAGCAGCTGGTTCATGTCTTTCAGAAGCCGACTAACTTGATCATCACTATTGAATACGAGCAAGCGCTCAAAGGTGCCTTGGTCCAGAATTGCGGATATTTTCTGATGAATATAGGACAGGTGTTGGTTTCTTTTCCGGAATTTCAACCACAATACAATGAAGGCAATGGCCAGAATACCCGTCGTGATGGCAAAAATCAGTGTCATCCCTGCTCCGCCTCCAGCTTATACCCGATGCCCCAGAGTGTCTTGATATACTGGGGAGCCGAAGGATCTGCCTCCAGTTTCTCACGCAGACGACGCATATGTACGTTAATGATATTTTCGTCTCCATAATAATGATCGTTCCAGACGGAAGCGTAGATCTGTGCCTTGGTGAACACTTTGCCAGGATGGGTAACCAACAGCTTCAGAATTCCAAATTCCTTGGATGTCAGCTTGACGGGTGTACCATCACGCTCCACCTCGTACGTCTCCATGTCAACTACGAGTCCTCCTATGTGAATACGCTGATCTGTAGCCACTTCAGCCACAGACGGAGTCGTATAATTGGCGCGGCGAATCGCAGCTTTGATGCGGGCAGTCAGTTCGATTAATGAGAACGGTTTGCTCAAGTAATCATCTGCGCCGAAGCCCAGGCCTAACGCTTTGTCCACCTCCCCATCCTTTGCAGACAGAATGAGCACAGGTACCAGACTGGCTGCCCGAATGGTTTGCAGCACATCCATCCCATTTTTGAGGGGCAGCATCAGATCCAGAATAACCAGATCATACCCGGGCTGTGACTGGCTGAACTGACGTTCTGCCTCTAAGCCGTCATATGCATAGGTGACGTCGTAGCCCTCTTTTTCCAAGTATGGCCCGACCATCTCACTAATTGAACGATCATCTTCAACAAGCAACAAGCGGTGACTTAACACATGTTTCCCTCCAACAAGAACAGTTTTCTTTATTACCTCACAGTTTGTTTGAATTGGCAATGACATACGAAAAAACCTGACAGGATCAACACTTTGACATCAAGTGTGTTTCCTGCCAGGTCTATGAGAGTCTATAGATGAATGCTGTGCGTCTAATCTCTGTATCCGTTCTCGCTGTGTATCCAGCACAGTCCAATGGTTCCTGCACCTGCATGGATACTTACCACAGGGATAAACGGCATGATTTCGGTCTTTAATCTAGGCAGCAGAGCTGCAATCTGTTTTTTGATTGTAACAGCTTCTTCCTGATTGTTGGCATGCATAATGCACACATGCTTTACTTTCTCCATATCCAGCTTGAGCATATCGAGCATGCGCTCTTTTGTCCGCTTGAACGTGCGGATCTTCTCATTCACAACCACTTTGCCCTCTTCAAATCGAAGCAGCAGATGGATCTTGAGCAGTTGACTGATGATCAGCTGTGTACCCGACACCCGTCCACTGCGATGAAGATGCTGAAGACTGGCAGGTATGAGGTAAAAGGACATGTTATCAATCATCTGTTCAATGTTTACTTTGATCTCGGCAGCTGAACATCCCTGCTTCTGCCATTCCAGTCCTTGCATAATCATCTCACGGTGAGGATAGGCACCTGCCTTTGAATCAATTGCGGTCACCGTCACTCCTGCAATCTCTGCAGCCTGCATGGACGTATGCAGCGTTCCGCTAAGCTCTGTAGAGCAATGAATCGTAATAATCTCATCGTACTTGTCTTTGAGCGACTCATACAGTTCAATGAATTCGCCAATGGGTGGCTGCGAACTGCTCGCACGTGAAGCCTCCGCAAGTTTCTCATAGAACATTTCAGATGTAATGTCATCGGTCTCCCGGTAACATTCCTCTCCAAATACGATGCGCAGCGGTACGATATAGATATGATTTTGCTCCGCAAAAACGGGATCCAGTGTACTGGTACTATCGGTGACCCATGCAATTTTCTTCATGACATCCTTCTCTCTTGCCGGATTGTTCATTCTGTATCCTAATCGTCAAGCACAAGCCCGGCGGTTTATTTAAAATTTGAATATTTCACATTGTAAACGTTTGCGATATTACCTCTCAATTATAAAGGAACGGACAGACCGTTGTCTTGTGGCGCAATCATGAACACCCCTGTTAATACCATTATTAGCTAAAAAAATGTCTTGCCTGTGAAGGAATAAATTGGTATGCTGTTGTCCTTCTCTCTTTTTCGCCTTGACTGAAGTGAACGGAAACGCCGTTCAATCCACTTATCGGAGGTGTCACATGCTTTATTTCACTCTGGCTTCCAAAGCCTACTCCCGGAATCTGCAATACCGCGGGGCACACATGGTACATAACCTGGCAAGCGCCATGTTTGGTTACATGTATGCCTGCCTCTGGATCGGCATCGGGGCCGACCATACTCTCGGAGAATACGGGACACAGGGGATGATCAGTTACATTGCGTTCACGCAATCCTCTCTCTGGATCTCGGGTTTTCTCACGAACGGATTGGGTATTCCCTTATCCGTCAGGACAGGGCAGATCGCACTGGATCTGATGAGGCCTGTTCATCTGTTCACCCACCTGATGGCACGCGAATGGGGGCAGATTGCCTACCAGTTTGTGTACAAAAGCATTCCGATCTACCTGCTCTTCTCCATTGTCTTTTCCCTGCATTGGCCCTCAGACGTTTCAACACTATTCTATGCCGCACTTGGTCTTGCCGGCGCCGCATACCTATCCATCTGCATGAACTACATCATTGGTGCCACGTCGATGTGGACCACGGAGTCCTCCTGGCTTCACTGGGGCAATCACGCGATGATGAATCTGCTAACTGGTTTTTTCATTCCGCTGGAGTGGCTACCGAACTGGCTTGAACAACTTGCCTGGATATCACCCTACCCTTTCCTGCTCTATGTACCAACCCGAATCTATCTTGGTTTCGAAGATGGCTCCTTGTTATGGGGAACCTTGCTTTGGTGTGTCTTCATGACGTTGATCTGTCTTGCGATCACCCAAGTGTTACGTCGTAAAGTGGAGGTACAAGGCGGATGAAGCGAACTTCCTGGTTCAATTTATATAAAATGCTGATTCGAACAAGCATCCGCAGCCGGATGCAATACAAGTTCAATTTCATCATGGCATCCGTACTCGCCGCTTTAATTCAAATCTCCGAGTTTCTGATGGTCGCTCTCGTGCTGCACAAATTCGGAGCAATTAAAGGCTGGTCCCTCCATGAGATCGGCTATCTCTTCGCCATCATGACGTTATCCAAAACACTGTACCGCACATTCGGCAATGAGGTTCACCATCTGGAAAAATATCTGGTTAATGGCGAGCTTGACCAACTGTTAACTCGTCCCATGCCCGTATTGCTCGCACTGCTGCCCCAAAACTTCCGCATCATGGCTGGGGAAGTCCTGCAAGGCGGGTTCATTCTCTGCTGGTCTTTGGCAGGCATGATGCATAGCGGACAGATTGGCTGGATAGCCATTCCCTTCTCCCTGCTCATTATCCTGACGGGCGCAGTCATTCTCTTCTCCATCGGACTTGCTACCGCCACACTCGGATTCTGGACCACACGTATTGAGGAATTACAGACGATCACTGAAGATGCCGCACGAACGGCTGCCCAATATCCGCTAACGTTATATCCCAAATGGATGTCTGGCATTCTGCTAACGGTCATTCCGGTAGGATTCGTCAACTACATTCCATCACTTTACCTGCTACGGGGTGAAGGAGGAGCGTGGACTCTTGTTGCTGTTGCGGCGGTTGCCGCACTGAGCTTGGCTGCAAGTCTGCGTTTCTGGCAATTCGGCATGACCAAATATCAAAGTACAGGTAGCTAAGGAGGCGGTACGAATCATGAACATGATCACAGCAAGGCATCTGCAAAAGGAATTCAAAACTCCTGTTATTCGCGAAGGACGTTTCTCCGGTCTACGTACGTTATTTTCACGTGAATATGTGTCCAAGGAAGCGGTACGTGATATCAGTTTTGATATCGGCCCAGGGGAATTTGTGGGCTATATCGGTCCGAACGGAGCTGGCAAGTCTACCACGATCAAAATGCTGACAGGTATCCTTCACCCAACCTCGGGTGAGGTACGACTTGGTGGTATGAACCCGCATCAGGACAGACGCAGAACAGTTGGTCGACTGGGCGTTGTGTTTGGACAGCGCAGTCAGCTCTGGTGGGATCTGCCTGTGAAAGATTCATATGATATTCTGGCCGAGATGTACGGCGTCCGTGCCGAGGACAAAAAGAGGCGGCTGTCCCAGTTCGCTGAGCTACTGGACCTTGAATCGTTCTGGGCCACGCCTGTCCGCAAGCTCTCGCTTGGACAACGCATGCGAGCGGATCTCGCAGCTTCCATGCTGCATGATCCCGAACTGCTTTTTCTCGATGAACCAACAATTGGACTGGATGTGAACGCAAAGCGGAACATTCGCCAGTTTCTACGTACATTAAATGAAACGTTTGGCAAAACGATTTTGCTGACCACCCATGACATGGACGACATTGAACAGTTATGCAGCCGGGTCATGGTAATTAACCATGGTCAACTAACATATGACGGCACGATCTCGTCACTTCGCGAAACCATCGGACTACCTACGCTGATTCGGGTAACATTCCGGGGAGCGTTTCATATCCCGGATGTTGTGTCGTCCGCGATACATATTACTGGAGTGGAAGGACAGATTGTCACCGTCGAAGTGAACCGGAAGGAATGGAGCACAATGGACATTCTGAAACAGTTGGAGCACTGGGGTCAGATCGAAGATGTAGAGATGAAAGAACCGGATTTCGAAGATATCATTCATCGGGTGTATTAGTCGGCCCATTTTGTGAGGAAATAGGATGAAGACCTGTTCTTACGCCGTTACATGAAAGAGGGACATGGCGTACTGTAATAACGGAGGTGAAGTGTCATGCTTGTAACCAAACATGTCCTTGCAGCATCCAGCGCACACGCTACTCCCTACTTCATCGTACGTGGCATGATGCCGGGACCCGTGATGTTCATTACATCCGGGGTTCACGGGAATGAAACGGCGAGTATGGCCGCTGCGCAAAAACTCGCAGATGATATTGCGACAGGTCGTCACGCCATTCAGCGAGGGCTGTTAATTATCGTGCCACGCGTGAACCAGCAAGCCTACGCTAAGAAAATCAGAGGCAAGCCAGATTTGAATCGTACGTTTCCACGTCGTATGTCAGGCAAGGCCAAGCATCCGCTCGCTGCGGCAGTTTTTCAGCTGGCGCGTGAACATCGGGCCGACTGGTGGCTTGATCTGCATGAAGCCAACGGCCTGTCTCAACTGAGTTCACGAGTGCTTGGACAGACGTTGATCACCAATCCCGGCAGTCGGACAATTCCAGCTTGCAGAAGAGTTATCGAACGGATGAATCGGTCGATTGCCATTCGTAATCGTCATTTTAACCTCAAACAGCATGAATTGCCGGGATCTGCCCGTACAGCGGCTTCAAGACTATTACAAGCCCGTTCCGTCACGGTGGAGACCTGTTGGAGTCTGAAACGCTCGACCCGTATCAAGTATCAGACGAAGATTGTGCACCATTTTCTGCGTGAAGCGGGTATGTCATGATCAAGACGATTAAGATAGAACTAAAAGAAACCTCGAACAGAAAGCGCCCGAAGTACATCCCCAGGTGTTCTCTGTTCGAGGTGTTTTTTTATCTCTGCATCATGGCTTCCAGTATTTTATTACCCACAGGGTCTAGCGGCATGAGTGGATAAAGGTCTTTTCTAGTTATAAACTTGAATATCGTATCCAGATACTCATCCACAATAGAGGCTGATCCAAAACAATAATTGGACAATAATACGACCCCTATACCCTGTTCCTTGTTTATAGCCAAATAACTGGAGAAACCAAATGTGCCACCGTTATGCCAGAGAATATCCTGATCTAACAGCTTATCCTTATGCCATCCTAAATATAAGTCCGAGTCTCCAATCATTATAGGAACATGACTTTTTTGTATTGCAGAGGCTATCGGATGATCATCATTAAGGTTGGCCTGAACAAATAAACACATATCGTGAACCGATGACTTGATCGCCCCAGCCCCTGCATGTACACTAAGATCCCAGTGAGGGACTTTTTTCCCCGTTGACGTATGTCCATCCACAAATCTGCCATTCTGTTCTGGATTCAGCATAGCTGCTGTCTCCGTCATGTTTAATGGACCTGTGATATATTTTTTAAGCAGATCGTCATATGTACTTCCTGATACTTTACATAGGATATAACCCAGTAAGCCCACGCCGGTATTGGAATACTCAAATGAACCCATCTGATCCGTAAAGTCAGCAGCGGTTAAAAAAGCAAGTAAATCATCCTCGGTATAATCTGAATACGGATTCAATCGGTTTTTCGTGGGGTTCAGATTTGTGGCAAGTCTAGGTAATCCAGAGGTATGCGTAGCAAGACTTTTTAAGGTAACCTTATTCAAATAATCGTTTTTACCATTGTGTATGTACCTGCCAACCGTGTCATCCGTGGAAAGCTGCTGTTGACGTTCCAATTCTAATAGAAGGATAGATGTAAAAAGTTTGGTGACAGAGCCGATTTCGAACAATCTATGTTCAGGCGCAGCCACGCTCTTCTTTTTGGGATTGCCCAATGAATGATATTCGATATCTTCCTTTGTAATAACGCCAATCTCAAGATGCAGATGTTTCTTTCCTTTGATGTAATCGGATACAAAACCTTGTAAATCCCTCATAGAAAATGTTACTCCTTTTGTTGGTGTGAATTTCATTATTGAAACCACGTTAACCACCACTATGTATTGGCAAACTACACTATGTATTCTTTCTAAATCTCCGATTCCCTGCTCAATAGTCCACGCCTGTTTTCTCTTAAACAGGAAAAGAGCCGCGATTACGGCTCTTTCTTCTGCACCCTGAACGATTGAATATAATTATCGATATCGTCCTCCGGTGTATGCAACAGTCGTGCCAGATGAATCTGCATCTGTTCCAGATGGTCAATATGTGTCTGAATGTCAGCGATGCGTTCGCGTACAAGGGTTTTTAACGTATCCTTTTCCATGTCTTCCTGGCTGAGTAGTTGCAGGGTCTCTTGTATCTCCTTTAAGGAGTAACCCAGCAACTGGGCATCCTTAATGAACTTAATTTTGACCAGATAATCCTCGGTATACACCCGATATCCGTTGGAGGAACGACGGGGAGCAGGCAGAATTCCACTATCTTCGTAATAACGGAGGGTTGCCATACTTACACCGGTACGCTTAGCCAGCTCTCCTCTTGTCATGGTTTCCATGCCTACGCCTCCATCCTTCTGCAGATTTATTGTGTTTCTTCGTTGCGTATCTTAGTATATGTGGCATCATAGGTGGCCTCGGGAAATTGTGCTGAAGATCCTTGCAGCAATGGCTGCTCTTTCCCTTTCAGATAACGGTCAAAGAATGCCCGCGCATAGGATCTGGTTATATCCACATTATGTTCTGGCGTCATGCCTCTGGCAAACATTTTCGGTGAAATTAACGAAATATCCGTAAAGCTTTGATGGAACAAATTCTCTACTGTCAGATAATAGGTATCATTAAGACTATTTGACATCACCCGATCCAAATCAGGCTCAAACTCGGGATAAAATACTTTATCCTTGGCAGTGGCGTCCGGGTCCAGACTTTTGTCTGTCCCACCCGACATGATATACATAAACGGCTGTTTCAAGGCTGTTGTGGATACTTTACCCCAGAAACCGCCTTCCAGGCTAAGTCCCGCTTGGAATCGCTCATCCTGCGCCAGTGTTTCCGCTGTTGTTGCCCCACCATACGAATGTCCCATAATGCCGACGTGATCGAGATCAAGCTTGCCTTGCAGCAGTTGATTCGGGTCATGTGAATTCCACTGGGTAAGCGTATTGAGAACAAAGCTTGCATCATCTGCACGTATGCCTATGCCTTCTACATTATATTGATATAATTCCGCTGACGTTGCAAATTCAGGGTCAGCCTGATAGGAAACTGCACGTCCATCGGGAAATGTCACTTGTGCTGACGTATAAGGGTGATCTATCCCCACGACAATGTAACCGTGGCTAACCAGCTCCTCAATCATCGTCATGCTCTGAAAACGGGCTGAGCGGATACCCGGCGAGAATAGCAAAACCGGATACTTGCTTTGGACGGCGGACATCTCAGCTCCTTGCACCACATGTGTTGGAATGGTATCCAGATAACTGAACACCTGAGACGGGATGCCAAACACCAGACTGATCGCTTCTCCCAGTTCACTAGGATAATGCTCCAGCGGCAGCCCTTTGGCGGTTTTCTGATCCACCGGATACCACACATTAATCATAAGTTCCCGCTTATCTCCGGCCTTGGGTGTTTTGGTCTCTTCGCGAGATTCATCCACCAGGTGTTGTGAGAATGTCCCAATGGCATATGTGCCGGTTGGTTCAGGCATCGTAAAAGCAGGTAAGAGCCAGGTCAGTATAATTGAACATGTACTGAAGGCCAGAAGCAGAATCGATACCAGCGTCATCTTTATTATTGAAAGACGGTTGGGTCTCCGCACGCTCTGAACATAACGATCACCGCGGTATGATTTCATGAGTTGAATGATTAACGTAATGAATAATACAAGTGTAACGATATAGGTTGGTATCATCTGCACGCGAAATGAATTGATCAAGCCATGCAGAAGCACTGCCAGAACCAGAGCTGTGAGTATGCCCACTGTTATTGCCCGGCGCTTCGGAAACACTAGCATGAGTACCGTAGCTGCTACGGTTACCAATACCAAAATCCATTCTAAAATTCTCATTATTCAGCCTCCAATATTTCTTGATAAAAAAAGAATAAACCTTGAAGTATACTTCAAGGTCAAGGCTGAATATATGACGAAAAATCGTAGACACACTGAAACACCCGGTAAATATGCCATACCGCCTGAAAGAGCTTGCACGGTATATTCATCGGGTGAACTACAACGATTACTCCACGGTTACCTTTGTTCTAGGCATGGTATGCATCGCTCCTGAGGTTACATGCGCCTGAACGACATACACTCCGGGTTCCTGAAATGCATGTTTTACTTCATATATACCATCGCCTATAGATACAGCCTTCGTCGCTCCCCGAGATTCAAGTTCTTCGGCACTCATCATTCCTTGATCGAATGAAGGGGCTTCGGGTTCATCCTGCTCATTCCATACCTGAAACTGTACATGATCCGCATCATTTACAGGCTGTTCTCCCTGTGTCAGCTTGATCTGCAAAGCGACTTCTTCCTTGGCAGATACCTTATCCGGAATCATAAGTTTCACTTTGATCATCTCTGGCATCTCGCCCGATTGTGACTGTTCCTCATAAGAGCATCCCACCGTCAGGAGGAGCAGAATAATGAAGGGCATGAACCACCGAGCTTGTCCGCTCATCACCATCTATCCTTTCTTATTAAGAAGATTTTGGTGTTTTGCCGATGCCCCACAGCATCACGATGATGATAATAAAGGCGATCAGTGCCAGTAATGGAATCGTGATGAAACCAAACCAGTTCAAATAGTCGGTATAACATGGAACCTTACCGCATGCGACGGCATTACCTGTAGCTGAAAAAATACGCTGGATCGTTACATGATATAACGAAATGCCGCCACCGACGAAACTCAGTGGCAGTACGTATTTGGTGATACCCACGTCATCCTTAAAGTAGGCAATGCCCAGCAAGATGGTTAGTGGATACATGAATATACGCTGGTACCAGCATAGATCACATGGAAGATACCCCTTGATCTCACTGAAATAGAGACTCCCCCCTGTTGCAATAACGGAAACGGTCCAAGCAACAAATAAACGGGTATCCACATTTCTCGCTGGACGCTCCGATTTTGATGATGTACTCATTCCTCTGTCCCCCTCTTCATTTTGCTTATACCAAATTATCATACATCATTCTAGACTCCATCGGCTATTCAAGCTGTTATGTAGGTCATTACTCGATGATTATACCAAATATTTGAACTTTTGGGTGAATACAAAAAAGCTGCCGTATGGGGCAGCTCTTTTGTTTGATTCGGTATATAAAACGTTGGATTACATCGATTTAGTCAGCGTAATGGAACCATCTTTTTGTGCCCATTTCACGTCCCAGTTCAGAAGTTCAGCAATGAAGCGCAGAGGTACTTGTGTACGTCCATCTTTATTTACAAATACAGTTGAACCCACATTTTTCTTTACGCCGTTTACTTCCATAATGTTGTTGTTCACCCAGAATTCAAGGATATCATCGCCAGCCATTACCGTTACTTGTTTTGCTTTTTTGTCCCATTTCACTGTTGCACCAATACCTTCACTCAGGAAACGCAATGGAATGTATGTTGTGTTTTTCCAAAGCACTGGTGTAGTATCCATGTTGGTTGTTTTGTCGTTAATTTTCAGCATTTTGCTGTTCAGTTGCATCCACACCGTTGTCATTTCTGGCGCTGGTGCAGGTGTTGCTGGCTCTTGGAATTTGTCGTTGAATTGAGTCACGATGGCGTTACCAAGGGCTTGACCTACACCAAACATCACTTTGAAACCTTCACGATTTGTTGTGTACGAAGCATCATAGTTACCTGCTGCATATTGATTCAATACGTTTTGCACTTGATTTTCATGTGTTGTCAGCGCTTGTTGTCCTGCTGCTTTTGGCAGATTTCCAGCTGTTGCTGAATCCAGGAATGTAGCAAATTCTGTTGTAAATTCATCAATACGTTTCTCTACTGCCGCACGAGCCGCAGCATCGTTGTTTTTAACAGCTTTTACATAATCGCTTTGTGCATTAACGTGGTTGGTTACCCAAATTTTCTCGAAAGCATTGGCACCATCGTTACCGTAAACGGAAGCAATCGCTGCTTTGAAGTCAGTTGTGTTTCCAGCTTCAGCAGTAATCAATGCGTTGGAAGCCGCTGTACGTCCATCAAATTCCTCTTGCATTTGCAGAGCCGAAAGCGCAAAGTGTTCGGAAGCCAAGTGGTTGAGTGCAGATCTCAGATCAGCTGCTTTTGTATCCGCTTTGGTATTTTCGAATTTCTCAGGCATTTGTGTCGTAATTGCTGTGGAGAGTGCTTTACTTACGTCGAACATTTCTTTGAAACCTTCACGGTAAGCCTTGTATGCATCAGCGTAATCTCCAGCTACATACTCATCAAATACTTTTTGCACGAGATCTTCATGTACTTTCAACGCCTGTTTGGCTGCTGCTTTTGGCAATTTGCCTTCGGTTGCTGTGCTCAGGAATGTGGAGAACTCATCCACGAAACCGTTGATGTTTGCCTGTGCTTGTTTGATTCCAGCCTGGTTGCCCATTTTGGTTGCTTTCACCAGATCATCTGTATATTTGTTATGAGAGCGGAAGATGCGTTCGAATTCTTTGGCACCTGCGTCACCATATAGGGAGGCGATTGCCGGTTGCATATCCAGTGCATTCTGGTCGAGTGCTTTGTAGGCTGCGTCTGCGTCTTTTGCTCCGTCATATGCTTTGGCCATTGCGGTTACTGCGAGTGCAAAGTGCTCGGACAGCAGGTGATCCAGGTTCGCTCTCAGGTCAGCCGCCGGTGTGTTCACGGATGCTTTCATCATGGTCATTGGTGTTTGTGGTGCGGAAGCTGCTCCAGCGATCCCCGGCATCAACAGTGTTAAGCTAAGTACAGGTGCGATAAACTTCTTCATCTTCATTTTCATTACGTGTTCACTCCTCGATTATGTTTTGTGTATAATTTCTTTCCTCGTCGTCGTCTTCATAGGGTGTAACGCAGGGTTCTCTCTTCTGGATCACTCTGTGGGCAAAAAAAATTCACAGCCTTCAGTAAGGAAAGCTGCGAATGCCTGTTGTATCAAGGTTTTTTTGAATTAAAAAAATATAAAATTGTAGTGATCTTTCCGATCCAAGACTACATACATACTGTAATATAGATACTTCATTTTCCTTTATTTCTCAACTAAAGCTTACATCAAAGGTTATCCTGAAGTACAATAAGGACATATCATATTATTCGCGAAGGAGGTCCATTCATGACCTGGTTGCCTTATGTTTTAATTGTGGGTATCGCCTTGTTTGGAGGTATTGCTACCATGATCATCGGAAATTCCAAAGCCAATCAGACCAGCAACCCCGAATATGACCGCCGCACAAAGCAAAACCTAAGCAAACTTTCCTATGTATACGTTGGTGCGATTGTCCTTGGTTTTGGCGGACTCATCCTCTATCTTTTCAACTAAAATGTTACGATTCGGCAAAGAATACGTTCAACACACCAAGCAGTTTCAGTGTTCGTTCTACATTCTCCGTATATATACACATGTTTACAAGTTGGAGATAATTCAGAATTATTCTGGATATGTTCGGGGTTTAATATAAAGCCATAAGGGACAGCGAGCCCATTAAATAAAACTAACCCCCAACTTGAAGGAGAGATATATGATGAAAAAAAACATGAAGAAATCCGTAGCAACGATGATGGTACTGGGCATGACATTAACAGGAGCAACAGGCGTATTCGCCGGAACACAGCTGGAGAAAATCTCCGCATATCTTAACCATGGAATTAGCTTCAATGTCGATGGCGAGGCTTACTCACCAACCGATGGCAATGGCAACAAACTTGCGCCAATTACTTATAACAACTCTACTTATCTGCCCGTACGGGCACTTGCCGATGCACTGCATGTGCCTGTATCCTATGACGGAAAAAAAGGACAGGTCATTATCGGCCAAGCAACAAGCAATCCATCAGCTTTGACAAATGTAACGTATAGCGCAGCACAAAAAGAGGCGATTCAAAAAGCTTTTGCACAATTCGATGGGTTCGAGACCGCTTATGCCCCTCAGCAGATGATCGCAGGTGACACGTTCAAAAGTGTAGGTGCGGGTGGCGACGGCGTCAGTTTTGTTTTCAACCATATGAAAGTGGATGTGTCTCCAAGAGATTATTCGGACGGTTATACGAGCAAAGACGTGAAACTGCCCAATGGTGTTATTGCCAAATGGTACACACCAGATCAAACGGGCATGCTCACATTCCAACTGGATGATCGCTACGTTACTCTCAGCTCCCCGGATCATAAGCTGAGCCAAGCTCAGCTGCAACAAGTCGCTGTCTCTGTTCAGAAGGCAACTGGCAACAACGATCAAGGGACCACTGCATTTGCTGACGTGAACTATAGCAAACAACAATTGGATAACATTCGCAAAGCATTTGCGAAGTTTGACGGGTTCACAACAGCCTATGCCCCACAACATATGGTTGCTGGAGATACGTTCAAAAGCGTAGGTGCAGGCGGTGATGGTGTAAACTTTGTTTTCAATCGTATGAATGTCACGGTATCCCCTAAAGACTACTCGTTCAGCTATGATGGCAAAACGGTAAAACTGCCTAATGGCGTATCATCCAAATGGTATACACCAGATCAAACGGATATGCTCACGTTCAAGCTGGATGATCGTTATGTAACACTCAGCTCGCCGAATAACCAATTGACTCACACTCAACTGGAGCAAATGGCGGTATCTGTACAAAAAGTGAAATAAACAAAATAAACACACATCATTTCGGTCCCACTCTATGAGTTGGGGCTGATTTGATGTGTGTAACGTATGCTCAAACTCTGCACAAAGACCTCTTCCTGTTCGTCCCTCCCTATCCTGCAATTAACTCTCTGCCTTGTTCATGACCTGGCGAAGCCAGTAATACCGATGCAAGTCCATGATAAAATGAAATACCACAAAAGCCAGCATAATGTATACACACATTAGCACAACAGCCACAGTTTGCTGTGTAACAAAGGCCAGTGAAATATTGGCCAGAAGATATGCTCCGCTCGTAATCATCGTTATTGTGGCAACAGGCACACCCGTGCTTTTATCCCCTTTTTTACGCTGAGGGGGCTGCTTCAGCTTACGCAAATGAAACTTCATGTACTGGAACAAGGCAAAACCATATACCACAAATGATCCAATGCCGTACCAAGGTGTCGACAGACCAAGTGTCCCGTAGGCAAACTTCTGAACAATCACCATAAATCCCACAGAACAAACGATGCCAAATACGCCTCGGAACAATACATAATTCAGTTGAAGTCTGCGCAGGGCCGCAATCAGGGCAATAGCCCATATATTCATAAAGCCCAGCGGTGGCACGAGAATATACGCATACAGCGATTGGAACGGGACACTGAACACGGGAATAAGCAGAAATACGTTAAGAAAAAACAGGACAAGTATGCCTGCACTCAGCCGAATACCATCTACCGCATAGACGACATAAGGTGAATCTTCATAAGGTTTTGAACGTTTATTATTCACCATTATAACTCTTCCTTGATAGATTCATTTTGTCATGACTACAATGCCATTTCCGTTAAACGAATAACCCTGCGATAGACCATCGCATCCATCACATCCTCCCAGTCGAGTTCACTGGCATTAACGTCTCGATAATACACGGCAGCAGCAGGCAAGGAACCAACCAACGGGCCTGTTCCACCACATATCAGGCTACCGCCGTCTCCGCCTTTGGGCATCACATCTCCACCCGAATCGAGTGTAAGCTCATACTTGTAGGGGTCTCCGGCAAATTGCACTCCGAAGAAATTTGGCATTTCCAGATCATAAGGACGATCATCCTTTTCTTCACCCCGTGAAGAGGCCATCTCTGCCGATCCACCCACAATCTCATCCACGCCTTCCAAACTTCCAAAGTGCTTTAATCTCATCGTATAGTCGAAGCTGTCACCCCAGGGAAATAACGTGCGACAACCGCCGCCATAGATATACTCCCATTCGTCTTCGGTTAGTAAACCAAAACCCGCTGCAGCTTCCTCCCTCACAACATCTTCCAACTCTATTCCTTCGTTGAACCACAGGATTCGGACTTCATTCTCACTTTGGCGAATCAGACGAAATTGTTGATGCAATTCATATTCACGGATCTCCGATTGCTTAAACTGCTCCAGTGCTGAGGGAAAATCAGGATCTTCTTGCGCGTGTGCTTCCTCCTCAGACACTTCAATCCAGCCAAGTGAGATCAGTTCGCATTCAACAAGCATCGGCGCAATGTTGACCGTTCTTACAGGTGACATTTGACTCGCCAGAAAAGAATCCACGTCCTCCACACCATACTCACTGACCGTTTCATGCAGGTCGGCTGAGGTCTCTTCGTTCATACCATGCCGCCAACGATCCCAGCCGAGCGTTACCCGATCCCCAGGCACAAACACAAATCTTAGCCCTTCCTCCGTAAATACACCTGTCTCCATCCGCTGACCAAATCGTTCAAATGTCTCGAGACCCCCATATACCATACCGTCTGGTAACTGACGAACAAGCTTACGCATCGAAGCCTCTTTGTCCTGAGCATTCAACGCCTGCCACATGTCTCGACTCCATGTTTCCATAACTCTCCCCACCCTTCCTTATACACTCTCACTTCTCTAAAATGCTTTACTGGGTGACACAGTACAATCTAACTTGTTCACATTTTTATTTCCCTGCGGCCTGCAACAGTTCCAGCAATAATTCCTTCCGTCTTCCCTCCGCTTTGCGAGCGAGCGTTGAGAGCTTCTCCACCTTGCCAAAGATCGGATAGATTACACGTTCCGCTTCATAATGCTCAAGTTTTTGAATCTGTCTAACCAACAGTTCGAGTATTTCCTCATTCTCCAGTTCGGGCTGAATCTTTAGCTTCAAACTATCGGTGGAACGACGCAAGCTGGCGACTAACGCAGGTATGGATTGAGCCTGTACACCCTGTTTTTCTACTAACGCCGCAATGAACTTATCCTGAATCAACTGATGCTCATCATCCACTTCGCCCATGTAATATTCAACCAGCGGGAAATACTGCTCATCCACAAGCCCCAGTCCAAAGGTTGCATAACTGCCCGGCATACAGCTTTTCTCTCCCTCGGTATCCTCGTAGAACTCAAACTCCTGGATAGCCTCACGCGCATACTCTTCCAGAAGTGGATGCAGCTCCGGGTACTCCAGTGCATTGGCAAAGAATCGGTGGGTATCCGACTTCGCGAGTCCTTTGATCGGCAAATACTGCTTTACGCTGGACTTGAGCTTGATCTTATAACCTTTCGGAAAGCCCTGTTTCAATAAATGAGTGATAAAAGTTAGTGCCTGTTGATAGGCAATTGGCTCTTCCTTACGAATGTGAATGGTCATCAGAGCAAATACATCATTTGCTTTGCATTCTACTTCTTCCGTTTTCACATGAATATCGTCCTTCGCATACGTTCCGCTACCTTCTGTCATCATCCGTGCCGCACGTTTGCTACCAAGCTGCTTCGCGAGTTCCAGAAAAGTCACACCTTTGGGTTTGCTATAACTCGGCTCAAAACGTAGAATCATGACCGCTGCGTATAACAGCAGTTCGATTGGTTGAGACTCGGATGTTTGCTGCTCCCCATGCTCGTCCAAATGTTGGCCTGTCTGTGTTTCAATGTTCGATTGAAGCGTTGCTCCGGGCTTAAGTGAATATTCATTGGTACGATAAGGCGAAGACTGAACATCATAATACTGTGGCAAAAACTGATTCTCCGCCCATGCCGTCACTGCACGAGTAATCTCACCACGATGTTCCGCCAGTGCATCCGGACGCCCCTGATTCAACTCTTGAATCCCGTCATACAGCCTGATGGTCCATGCTACATCCAACTCCGGGAACAGCTTTGGATCGAGCAGATGACTCGTCAAAAAGAAGGATTCCAATGGCTTCGTTGGATATGTACTGTTCTCCAGATTCTTGTCTACATAGGTATGAATACGCTCAAGGAGCAGCTGTCTTTTCTCTTCGTTGATCCATTCCAATAAAGTCAGTTGCAGCTTGCCTTCGGTTGTTGGAAATTTCCCGCGGAAAGTAAAGCGGTAGTCAATCAACGGAGTATCTGCCAGCTTGTCCAATCTGCCCTGAACAACCTCAACAAGCTTAGGCCCGATCTCGTTCCGTACCTGTTCCTCGGTAAAGGCTCCTGCCTGCTTTGATTTCACATCATCATCCAAACCCAGATCCAGGCTGTCTACCGTGGTCCGTCCAGGTCTGTAATCAAGCACAATATCATTAAAAATACCCATTTGCAGTGTAGTTCGCTTCACAACACTTTCCAAGTCATCCCGCTTGTCCTGTTCATCAAACCATTCATGAATCGTCGTTATCATCTCTTCCATAGCCTGATCATAAAGTGTACTCATCTGATCTCCTGCCTTCCCATGCATCTTAAGATGTTCATCAACCACACTTGAATTTCTATGAATCCCGGACCAGTCCGAGGTATCTATGTTATAAATACGTATTAATGTTCGTATATTCCCTATTATTTTACTCTCTCAAGTACACCCGGAACAATAAGGCTTACGCACGGTTGCTTGCTAGTCAAAGAGATCTACGGATTCCTTTTTTTTCATATCTATGTACGCTCTCGGCATGCCCTCGCTATCGTCATCCCCACGTTGTATAATCATTGTATTCCTTTTCAGGAGGTCTGACGAAATGAGCTACAGCAAATACTTCCCCTTGGAAAACTATTTGAATCAAGTTTCAATCACCCTTACATATGCAGAGCTTGAGGAGATTCTCGGATTTACGTTACCCCCTACAGCGTATAATCGCGAACAATGGTGGGTGAATAATTCCAATAATCATACACAGGCACTATCCTGGTTAAATGCCGGATGGAAGGTGGATAATGTGGTTTTAGGAAAAAACGTTACTTTTGTCCGTTGCGAGTCTAATTGATTATGTACTTACTTGCACTGATGGTACTCGTCATTTCAGGTTCAGTGTGCTTAATAGATATTTTGTTCGGTATAAAAGATTCGGGTGAAGGAATCCGATTATTGGTTACGACTTCAAAGGCTCTATTTTTCTTATCCTTGTTGTTTTTTATCATTAAAATGCCTAATAAAAAAGCAGGGTAGATCCGATGAATTCATCAGTTCTCCCCTGCTTTATTGATTAATTAACTGTCTTATACCACTCGTTCACTTCGGCGGTAATATCATCCCCGCCCATGGATTTCCACTTTGTCACAAACGCATCAAATTCTTCAATGCCCACCTGACCATAGATGATCTTGCTGAACGTATCCTTCTCCAGCTTGTCGATCGCGTCCTTCTTCATTTTCATCGTCTCGGTTGGTGCCCCAGTGAACTTGTTCTTGATCGCGTTATCTTTATTTGCAACGACGACTTCAGCGGCGACAAATACTTCCGGTTTGTTGGCAATTTTCGTATTTTTCTCAAAAGGGGTCTCCGGCTCTTTGCCCTTCGCAAGTTCCGCCAACGTATCCATCATGAGGTTCGGAATCCGTGCACCGTCATACGTAATCGTATATTTGAGTGGGGATACGCCATCTTTCACTTCAGCTTCACCAACCACTTTGCCGTCCACGATGTCATAGTCGTATCCTTGCGCGAAGCCATGTTCGAACTCGCTGCCCACTTCCGGATTAGCAAAGTTGTCGAACAGATAATTTTGATACGTGAAGAAAATCTCCGGGTTCGCCATATCCTTATTAATCAGCACCACCCCGTTACTTGCACCAGAACCATGTTGATGGCTCTCGCCTGTTGGCCCTGTAGGTAAGGCAATGGCCTTGTACGTGGCACCGTCCACATTTTTCTTCACATCATCAATCGGCCAGTTTGGCATCCAGTGTGGTCCCACAATAATGCCTGCTTTACCTGCGGTGAACAATTCTGCTGCCTTGATCTCGTCATAGACACCCGCTTCTTTGGGCAGATAACCTTTGGACAACCAATCTTTCATCGTTGCAAGACCTTCCTTCACACCTGGCTGAATGGAGCCATATTGCAGTGTTCCGTCTCCGGCATCATTCCACTGTCCAGGCATCGTGTTGTACATGCCGAAGATCCAACCGGATTCCGTCATCCAGGTATTGAGCGCATTTTTCATGCCCACGGTCAGACCATACGTATCTTTCTTACCGTTCCCATCGGGGTCCTGATTCGTAAAAGCATCCATGACCGTAACCAGTTCATCCATGGTTTTTGGTTCTTCCAGTCCCAACTTCTTCAGCCAGTCTTCCCGAATAAACATGACCGAATCGCCGTTGTAGGCATAATCGAAGATTGGAATGCCATAACGCTCGCCCTCATACATGTACGGATACCATTCCTCCGGTGCTGATTCAGAAGCCTGTTTCCATGTGTCCGAAGCATACTTGTCAAACAACTCACCTGCATTCGCAAATTTGCCGGACTCAATTAATTCCCGGACCAGATTGTAGTCTCCCCGAATGGAGACGATATCCGGCAGTTCTTCGTTAGCGGACAGGGACAAGCGTAATTTCGTGTAAAATGCATCATTGGTCACTGATACGGCCCACGGTGTGGTCAGATCGATGCCAAGTCGTTCCTTGGCCCATTTGGTATGCACATTGTTCTGTGCCGTTTCCCCGTTCTTGAATTTCGTATCATCATTCCAGGCCCGCAAATAACTCATCTGTACCGCCGGTTCATACTTCCCGTCTTGCAGAGCAAGTGGTGCAGCGGCTTCCTTCGCCGGTTCTTCCTTGGCCCCCGAACTACATGCCGTTACAGCAACCATCGTGATTGCGAGCAATGCCGTCATCATTTTTCTATACATGAACTAACCCCTCCTCAGGTAACTTGGATACCCTTATGTGCCAAATGCACCTTACATGAAAAGGATAGTGCAGCCGGGGAGGCAAACATATATCACAATTTCAATGTTCATATCGATTTGTTAACCGTTCCGAAAATCCTGCGGGGTCAGTCCATAATGTTTGCGGAACACCTGAATGAAATAAGGCGTGTTATTGTACCCCACTTCCTGACCAACTTCATAGATTTTCATCGCCGTATGCTTCAGCAAATGAACCGCACGTTCCATTCTGGAACGGATAATATAATCACTAATGCCTTCACCTGTGGATTGTTTGTACATTTTCGACAGATATACCGGGTGCAAATGCACCTCTCCGGCAATGACCTGCAACGATAAATCCTCGCCAAGATGATGGTCAATCCATTGCTGTACCTGCCGAATCAGCGTTGATCCCGCATCCTGTCCCGCATCGCTTGTGCTCTCTGCCCACTGCTGCATTACAGACCGAGTCCACGTTTCCAGACTACGCAGCGAGATGCCATAACCATCCTTGAGCAACTGCTGGTATTGCTCGCCAAGCACTTCGGTTAACTGCCTTCCTTCCCGATGAGCCATATAGGAGAATGCTGCCGCCAAATAATGAAAAGCCACATACACATGCTCCGGGAACACACTGTTCGACAGTTCGGTAAAGATCTGATCAATCTTGCGGTGTGCATCCTCCATGCGCCCCGCTTCCAGTAACGTCGTTAGACCCGGTGGTTCATACAGCGCTGCAAGAGACTTCAACGTGGCCCCATTGGTTCCCGCCGCCGCATTCAAATGTAATCCTTTGCCCGCCTCGGCCTGCTTGCGAAGTGCACTCACAGCTTGATGATATAGTTGCGGCACCTGATCTGGGAAACGCCCCATACGACTAACAGACAGGGAAATGGTCGCGTTCAGATATTGCCTCACACTGTGGATTAACCGTTCTCCAAGCCGTCCCATTAGCATTTCCGGTTCAGCTTGGGTTTGTTTGGGACTGGCCATGAAGACCAGATCATCATAGGCGTCATCCGTATGACAGAGATGATAAGTACTGCCGTAGATCTCTTCCACCACATTGGAGATGGCATACTTCATCAGTCGAAACGCTTTATGTGTGGGTTGATGGTCATCATACCGGATGAGCAACAGTTGCATTTTATCCTGTGGACGGAACCCGATCTCCAGTTGCTCCAGCTTGCCTTGGAGTTCTGCATCCGCAAATTTATGCCCTAATAATACATCCTTCATCAGCTCCGCCCGCTTCTCGGGCAGATGTTCCCTCACCGAATACATGGCCCGCTGATGCAGCATTTGTTTCTCACCCTCTAGACGAATCTGCACGGCGGCCTGCTGCACGGATTCGATCAGTTCCTCATCTCGGACCGGCTTGAGCAGATAACTAACCGTCCCGTGTTTGAGCGCCTGCTTCGCATAATCGAAGGAGGCATGACCCGATAAAATAATACATTTCGTCTGTTCCCACTTTTGCCTGATGTGACTGACCAGATCCAGACCGGACAGACCCGGCATGCGGATATCCGTGATAATAATATGGACCTGATGTGATGCCATATGTTCCAAGGCTTCTTTGACCGAATAGGCTTTGAATACCTGACCAATCCCGTGTTCTCTCCACGGTATGGAGACCGCGATCGACTCTACTGCCGAATGTTCATCATCCACGACCATCAGATTCATCATGCGGTTGTTCCTCCTCAAACCATCGAATTTCTACACTAAGTCCACCATAGGGAATCGCTCCAAAATGAAGCCCCGACGACAGCCCATATCGCGTAACGAGACGCTGGTGCACATTCCACGTGCCTGTTCCAATCTCTTCACCCATTGGTTCATTGATCTCCCGTTCCAATTCGGCAATCTCTTCCGCTGTCAGCGTGACACCATCGTTATCAACAAACAGGCTATATCTTGTATATTTCCGACCCTCTATATGTTCGGGTACCGCCATCCCCGTTACGACGACATGCCCACTGCCCTCCATCGGCTCAATGCCGTGGATCACCGCATTCTCTACGATCGGTTGAATAAGCAGTCGCGGTATATGAAGCAACATCAGTTGCTGCGGTACGGCAATCTCGTAGGTCAGCCGGTTGGTCCGCATCTGTTGAATGGACAGATAATGGTCCAGCAGCCGAATCTCTTCTTCCACTGTTGTCATGTCATTCTCGCCTCGCGTAATGTAGCGATAGTAGTCACCCAGGCTTAGCGACATGGCAATAACCGCTTCACGGTTGCCGAGCTGGGTCATATTTTTAATATAAAACAGGCAGTTGTACAGGAAATGTGGATTGATCTGTGATTGCAGATGTTTCAATGTCGCTTCCCGTGAACGGATCCGTTCCTCGTATACCTTCTCGATCAGTTCCTGAATCTGCTCTGCCATATGGTTGAAGCTCTGGGTGAGATACGCGAATTCATCACGGGAGTGATCGACCGGAATCCGTGTGGACAGCTGCCCTTTGCGAATCTGTTGCAGCCCTCTCATCAAACGATGGATGGGCACCTGAACTTTTCGATACAAAAGCAGTGCAGCCCCGATACTCAACACGAGCAGTAACAAAATGGAGGTAATAAACATATTTCGACTCTTGTCCATCGGGGTTAACAAATCATCCAATACCACCGGGTTCACGTATACCGCTTGCAGTTGTTTGGAGTGCACGTAACTGACCAGATATTGTTTACCGCCCACCTCCAATTGATGATTGCCTTCCCTCTCCGGCCCGTTAAAAGGCATATCACGCATAATCGCTTCGACCAGTTCGGGGTCCGCCGTACGGTTCAGCAACGGATCGTTACCTGGTACCAGCAAGAAGGGATCTCCGCCCTGCGTTTCTTTGAAATCATCCAACATGGCAACCACGTTCATCGGGTCAAAATTAATCTCCATCACCGTTCGTACACCTGTGTTTACCGGTTTTTCATTCCACTCGTAGTTGTCCGTGAAAAAGTAGGTGAAACTCCCCTGCTCCAGCTGCCATTGTCCAGGTTGCGGGAACGTCAACATCTTCTCATCGTAGACCGTCCGGCTGGACATGGTGGATAACACAAGTTCCGCTTGTGGCAGCACAATGGTAATATCGTTCTTCCAGCGGCTGGTGGACTGGTACAATGATAATTTGTCGAGAATATCCAGATAGATACTGTTCTTCTCATATTGGCTGGTTGAGTCCGTCATGTAACGGTAATGCAGGATACTCGGATCTCGCAGCAATGTCAGGCCATATAGTGAGAGCTGCTCGATATTTTTATCCACCTGGGAACTGAAATAATTGAACTGGTTCAGACTCGACTGCTGTTTCTCCTCCACCACCATGTCCACATTTGCCTGGTTCGCGTATGTATACAGCAGCAGAATGGGTACGAGCAGGCAAATTAAGAGAATGACCGTCTTCGCAAATACTGTGAATTTCATCGTTTCACCCTGTTCCTGAATTTGAAGTCGTTCTACACCGAAGTCCTATTTTATATTGAAAACCCTTACATTTCTATATGATTTTATGTTCTCCGGCTTTCCTGTGACTTGAAATCCTATGTTTCCATCAACAAGTTAATATTTCAACATCCGCATTGAAATGTTGTTCTATAGTCCACCCTTTTCCGTTGCTATAATTCAGTTGCTCCACTCTGTGCAGAGGTTTGCTCGCCTCATGTTGCCCGGGCTGGACGAGATAAAGGAGGGACCCTGATGGCTATGGAACAACCGTTAACAACCAATATGCCGGTGCGAAAAATGACACCCCATCCACGCAAACGTACCCGCTGGAATTTCAAACGTACATGGCCGCTGCATCTAATGCTGCTGCCTGCTGTACTGCTCACATTACTGTTCGCCTATGTGCCCATGGGCGGCATTATTATTGCTTTTCAAGACTTCAAACCGTGGCTGGGATTCACTGGCTCCAAATGGGTGGGCTGGGACAACTTCCGGTTCATGTTCGAATATCCCGACAGCGTTCAGGTCATCTGGAACACGGTACTGATCGCTTCAATGAAGATTGTGGCAGGACTTGTAGCCCCTGTGGTGTTTGCCATTTTGCTGAATGAGGTTCGGAACTCTACGTTCAAACGTTTCTCACAGACCTTGGTGTATCTGCCCCATTTCCTGTCCTGGGTTGTCCTTGGTGGTATTCTGCTCGATATGTTATCACCGGAAGGTGGGCTGGTAAACCAGGTGTTAGCCGCGGCTGGTGTTGAACCAATCTTCTTTTTGGGAGATGGCGACTGGTTCCGTGTAACGGTGGTTGTCAGTGATGTGTGGAAGGAATTTGGATTCGGTACGATTGTATTTCTGGCAGCACTTGCAGGTATTAACCCGGCATTGTATGAGGCTTCGGAGGTGGATGGGGCAACACGGCTTAGACAGACATTACATATTACCCTGCCTGCGCTCGTGCCGATGATTATCGTGGTAGGTACGTTATCGCTGGGCAATATCCTGAATGCAGGTTTTGACCAGATCTTTAACCTGTACAATCCGCTGGTATATGAGAAAGGCGATATTATCGATACCTTTGTCTACCGGATGGGAATTCTGAATGGCAAAATGAGCTTTGCGACCGCCGTTGGACTATTCAAATCATTTGTCGCGATGTTCCTGGTCATCTCTGCGTACCGGATGGCGTACAAAATCGCCAATTACCGTATTTTTTAAGAAGCATTTTGCATAAATCCAGACAGCGACTTTCAATAAGAAAGATAGAGATCGAAATGGTTCAGTTCGTCTATATCTTGTACACGCGAGCGATTCAAATCGAATTATGCAAAATGTAGAGGAGGAATCAAGGTGTATCACAAAACAACCGGGTACCGTATATTCAATGGTTTTAACCTCATATTCATCGCGGCCGTCTCGATCCTGTGCATCCTGCCGCTGGTCCATATTCTGGCGGTTTCCTTCAGTGGTAAAGCGGCAGCATCCGCCAATCTGGTAACACTGTGGCCGATTGATTTTACGGTGGACGCCTATACCAAAACATTTGGTAACAGTAACTTTCTCAGCGCGCTTTGGATTTCAGTTCAACGTACCATTCTTGGCACACTGCTCAGTATGACACTTGTCTTCCTGACAGCTTATCCGTTATCCAAGGAGAGTCTGCACTTTAAAGGACGTTCGTTATATGCGTGGTTTTTCATCTTCACGATGCTGTTTAGCGGGGGATTGATTCCATCCTACATTTTGATCCAGAAGCTTGGGCTGATGAATACGATGTGGGCTCTGATTTTGCCGGGAGCGGTGGCTGTCTGGAACCTGATTCTGATGATGAACTTTTTCCGTAACGTGCCAAAAGAGCTGGAAGAAGCCGCATTTATTGATGGGGCCAACCATATCACAACTCTGTTCAAAATCTATCTGCCTGTATCCATGCCCGCCATTGCCACGATTTCTTTATTCACGATGGTAGGTCAGTGGAATTCCTGGTTCGACGGGCTGATCTATATGAATGATGCTTCCAAATATCCACTCGCCACGTTAATGCAGACTATAATCGTACAGCAGGATTTCTCCAACATGAACGTGGATGCAACGCAGCTCCAGAATATGTCTCAACGTACGGTGAACGCAGCTCAGATCTTTATTGGCGCTTTGCCGATTCTGCTCGTATATCCGTTCTTGCAGCGTTTCTTCGTTAAGGGAATTGTGCTCGGGGCGGTAAAAGAGTAAGGCAAACACACGGAATTCCTTCTTGGAATTCTTTGTTCAGAAAGGTTATGATTTCAGCTGATTCGTAATCGTTCTCCCACGAGTTGCGTTGTTATATTCATTAATTAACTCATCCAATACCATGGATTGGCGAATAACCTCCGGATGCCATAGTTCCGGGTATTGAGCTGCAACCTGGTAGAGCCTTTGCCGTGCATGTTCGATACATTCCTGAATGGTTTCCGGATTATGTACCATACTCCCGCCCCCTGTTGTCCTTGAATATCATCATCCAAAAAAGACCATCTAATATAATATTCGGAACAAGAGGGGATTTGGATTACCCCAAAATTAAAATTTTGGTTATTTTTTCTTGTAAAAGTTATGATTAGCGTGGATCACATGAGTTGATGTGCATATATGTTCAATACAAATAAACCGGATCGGCTGCGCCTGTCCGGTTTTATTCCTGCTGAGTTTTTCAATTTTCTCTATCATGCTCCATTCATCTTAATCCAACATCCTTAAAACGATTGCCTATCGTCTCTGGAAAGGCACGTTTAATCGCATCAATGGCACGTTGTTCCGTAGCCCCTGCCTTCCGGATAAGCTCAATTACTCTTTGCACACAATCTGGTTCCTTCGTATTCCATGAGATTGAATCATTAACTACATCAACAATCTCCGAATACAGTTCTGCGAGCAATGCATACTCACGCATGACATGAACCATCCGAGCTGATAGGTACTCCAGCCCTGCAACATAAGAGGCAATGTCCAGTCTTGATCTGGCATAATAGCGCAGTACAGTTGCCGCTTGTTCTGTGTCATATGTTCCAGACTGCAAAGTAGCTGCCATAACCGTATACGCAGCCGATCCACAGGCATAATCCTGGGACGGCAGCATGTAGTCATGGGTTTCCCATTTGTATACGGCCTGAATTAATGATTCCTTGCAAACTTCCCATAGATCCACAGATTCATGAGATTCCAGCACCTGATAGTACCAGTATGGCGTACTGTTCCTGCCAAATGAATCATAGGGCAGACGAATGGCTTCATGTCCTTCACTTTCTCCAATAAACAGCACCTGCTCCTCATCATCATATCCGGCAGCAATGACAAATTGATCATGCCAGAGAATCGCACCTATTCCCCGGTCAATGGACGCCTTGATGTCAAGCACTGACTGCTTCTGATAGAGCGGAAAAGTCGGTTCAAATGAAAATCCACCATGTTGTCCCGTTGTTACGCCAAGAAAATCAGCCGCCACAAAGTTCTCTGCCATCCAGTTGTATGCCGAGATTGATTCTGCGGTCAGACGCCGATCCACCACTAATCGGAATGCACTTGCCGTCATACCTGCAATCATGTGACGCGGGAAATCCATCCACTGTGTGTGCAATAAAATGAGGTACATCGCATCTGTATACGAACCCACACCGTTCCGTGATAGGTGTGCATCAGCAGAGGTTGGGGCTCGCGGGAAGCGAATCAAATCCTGCAATACTTTGGCTGCCATCATCCGTCACTCCTTCCTCCCTCATTCTATCGTGCGGAGTGTGCTCCCCACCGTGGTATAGTGGATCTTTTACGGTCAGGATACTTCCTGGATATCAATCGAAAATAATCAATAGCCTGCTCTTCCAGTGCTTTTGCCTTCACTAGTACCTGTGCTAGATCTTCTGTGGTGTCTGGTCGCAAGACACGGCTATTCTCCTGCTGAACCATATATCCTTTCATTTGGTCAATTAACGTCCCAAGCTGTTCATAGCATGCACAAGCGTGGTCCAGTTCGTTCCATATCCCTCGAACACCCTGCAAATACATTCGTATTTCGGATCGCGAATGGCAGAAGGATTCCAAAATATAACCTGCACCGGATTCATCGAAATCCCCACTCCGCAGGGCCTCCACCCACACATCATATGCCTTTTTACCTGAAGCAATATTCTGATTAGGTAACAGACGATAGGGAATATCCCAATCCTCAATCGCCAGTCTCAGGGATTCCAGCAGCATCTGTTGTTCAGGGATGCGGACCTGATCACCAAACACCTGACAATACCAAAATCCGGTAAAGTTTAAGCCGAAATTGTCATACAACAAAATCTGCGGTTCCTCGCTCCATCCGTCTTGCACATAAAAGATGCGGTCACTGTTATCATATCCATGAATAACACCGAACTCAGGAATCCAGTAAATTACACCAGTGCCTTCATCAATACTCCGTCTCACCCAGTTCACTGCATCCTGTTGGTAATAACCAAACGTGGAATGACGTGTACGTCCCCCATCCCAGATCGTGAATATCCCCAGGTTATCGACTCCGGGACGATGCGCTTCCCCCCACTGTCCATACGCTGTAACCGACATGGGAAGTAGTCTGCGATGCACCGACAGCTTGAAAGCCATGCCCGTATATCCGGCAAGTACAACCTTGGAACCTTGAAACTGGCCCGTATGGGTTAGTATCGCATGCAGACTATCGACGTACGATTTGGACTCCCGCTTCATGATGAGGTTATCTAAAATATTCTCAGCCAAGGACGGATCTTCTCCTCTCTATGCTGCTTTATTCCACGTTTTGCTTACGTTGTATCGAGAGCCTGTCCATTAATCCTTCCGCGCTTTGCTGAAGCTTGCGCCTAAGCCACCCAGGAGACAATAGTTCCTCCCATTCGCTAATAAACAAATGCTGCAAGAAAGCGTCCGTGTCATAAAATTCAATTGAATAAATCTGATCTTGCCTAGCCCGAATACGATACCCTTGCCATAGGTCCATTTGCTGTAATTCTTTCAAGCGAATCTCAGCTACAAACGGTTTACGCACAGGCAGTGGTTCTTCCCATCCACCTAGGAGCGCATCTGACCTGTACTCAAATCTCTCATCCAAGATCGATACATGAACAATACCCTCCAAGCGAATGGCCACTTGCTGTACAGGGTCTGCTTCATAACCCACCACGTAATCGGCGTTAAACTGGGATATCATCTTTAATGGACACAAGGAAAACTGCCGTTCTCCATCGTGATCCCTGTAATGAATATGTACTCTGCGCAAGTCAGTTATGGCATGGGACAACAATTCAAAGAATTGCAGTTGTTTCGGTTGCGCCGAAAATACCGGAAGCTCACTACTTCCCATCGGTTGTTCCTCCAACGTAAAACGCTCCAGCAAATGTGCTACACGTTTCACCGCGTCCGATTGATCATAATCGTAATGTCGATAGCGATGTGCCAGATATTTCAGCATACGCTGCTCTTCTTCAGTCATATACAAATGGGGCAATCGAAAAGTCTGATCCTCATAACAATAGCCCCGATATTTTGCCATATACACCAAAGGGGCTCGCAGGGAACTTGCCATATATTCAATATCACGCTGAGCCTGACGACGGGAGATTTCAAATTCACGGGCAAGCCAGCTGCTATTCGGAAAACGTCCACCCCGAATCTGTTCGTCAAACCAGTGAATCCGATGCATGTTACTCATCTTCCCGCCCCCATCTCATCCATTCCTAATATATTCGATTATATCAAAAGACATGGCCCGTTCCGAAGAACAGGCCGGTTATGTTACACATGTGCCTTATCCACTCTGGATTGCACAGCTTTGAAGCATTTCTTGCATACTTTCAGACTTGTACCGTCTGTTTTTGTTTGCGTATACAACAATTTAATTCGGGTACTGCTACACACCGGGCATGTTCCCCGGCCCCTGGAAGGAAGACTCCACAAGACGCGTCCTCTTTTCGTTTTTGCCAATGGTTGTGAACCTCTTTTCGATATGGTTTGTGTGTTCACCGTTATTATATAGGGCAAGGTACGACACAGAATGTCGCATCAGTTTTAAAGGTTGTTCAAAAAGTCCCCAATTGATCACGAAGTAGCCCAAGAAGCGAACTCGACATCGAATCTTGCGTTCACCTTCGGAGTCCGGTGCTCATGTAGGTTTGCCTACACTCCGCTCCTCCTCCTTCAGGTTCTCGCAACCTTCTCGGTGCTGAATCGTTAACTTTTTGAACATGCAGTAGCAGAAAATAAAAAATGTCCCCTCTTCGACCTGAAGAAAGGACAACATTTAGGAAGGATCTGTGCTCGACTGAGCTGCGGCCTGCAGTAACGGTTGCAGAAGTCCTGGAAAGCGCGTTTCCAGATCATCGGACCGCAGGGTGAGAAAATGCTGTGTGCCCTGTACTCTGACCCGAATAACTCCGGCTTCCCGCAGAGTGCGAATGTGGTGCGACATCGTTGACTTCACAACAGGTGCATGAAAATGACTGCACGGCTGCTCCCCACTTCTGGCTGCTTCCGCAACAATCCCAAGACGGGTCGGGTCGCTTAACGCATACAATACGGAGGAAAGTTCAATATCTGACACCTGTGGATGATGTAAAATTTTCATACTGTAGTCTCCTTTTCTCAGACTATCCATTGTATTTTAACACAGATCCATGATATATTTCTAATGTTCGACACCAATCGAACTTTAATGATTTCGTTATGTAACCCCTGCTGTTAGGCACGGGATTGACATCATATTACATTTTGCAAATGTTACACACCGTTTCTGAAATGTTGCGAAATACACATCACTTTAGGAGGTTTTTATGAACAACACCGCAACCGCATCATCAGGGGAACGGACCGGAATACAGGAAGGATTAATTGTAAGCTTGCTTGGCTTCACCGTTGTACTCGTTGTTATGAATACAATGATGTTTAATCTGGCCCTGCCCAAAATTGCTGCCGAATTTATGCTTACATCCGTCGCTTCCTCATGGATTGTTACAGGATATTCCATTGTATTTGCCATTTCCTCGATTACGTTCTCACGTCTATCGGATTTCATACCTATTCGTACATTATTCACGACCGGGCTTACGTTACTTGGTGCGGCATCCGTTCTCGGGTTCTTCAGTAATCATTTCATCATTTTGCTCATTGCACGTCTGATCCAGGCTGCGGGTGCTGCTTCGGTTCCCGGGCTCGCTATTGTACTGATTACCCGATATATTCCCAATGATCGCCGGGGTAAATCGATGGCTGTCATCATGTCCGCGAGTTCACTGGGGCTTGGACTTGGTCCCGTCATCGGCGGAAGTATTACTCAGTTTTTGGGATGGCATGATCTGTTTATCGTTACGGGATTAACGTTATTCTTGATTCCTGTATTCTTTAAACTGCTTCCTCGGGAAACACCGCAAAAAGGTTCATTTGACCTGCTCGGTGCCGTGCTTCTTGCCATCGGTACTACAGGTGTGTTGTTATTCCTGACTTCCCGTCAGTGGTACACGCTTGTTATCGGTGCTGCGGCACTGCTTCTGTTCTGGCTCCGAATTCGGCGCGCGGCAGACCCGTTTGTTCAACCTGCTTTGTTCAAAGACAAAAAATATATGATGCTCAGCTCGTTGGGGATTGTATCGTACATTAATAACTTCTCAACGTTGTTTCTGTTACCGCAAATTTTGGCACATCTATATGGACTCACACCTGCTCAATCGGGACTTGTCATCTTCCCGGGTGCAGTCGTGTCCATGCTGCTGTCCAACCGAATCGGCCGCATGATTGACCGACATGGCAATACGTTGCTGCTGAAGTTTGCACCATGGCTGCTACTGGCAGCTGCCGGGTTATTCGCCTTATTTGCAGACAATAACATCTACGCCATTATGGCTGTCTATGTCCTGCTCAGCGTAGGCTTCTCTTCCCTAACCACCAGCGTGTCCAATGAATTGTCTGGCAATCTGACCATGGATCAGGTTGGTGCAGGTATGGGATTGTTCCAACTTAGTCAGTTCTTCAGCGGTGCTTTCAGCGTTGCTGTCACTGGTGTAGCGTTGACTGCGATGCAAAACATGCCGCTATCCTCAGCGTATACTAATATTTTCTGGGGCATGACTGTAGTCGCAATCGCATCGGTTATTTTCTCTCAAGTGTATCTAAGAATGCAGTCACGAAAAAAAGTTGCTGCTTAATATGAAGCAAATCATCAAAAAGGCCCGTAAAGCGACGTTTGCTTTACGGGCCTTTTTGATTTTCGTAAGATTAGTGATACCCTTAACTGGCAACAAGATGTTTGACCAAGTCATGGGCCTCTTGTTCCAGAGCTATAATTTCTCCGATTTTACCCAGCACTCGATCTAACATATGATATCTACGATCCAGATCCAGGTATTGACTTTTCAATGTCATATTAGCCGCGAGATTCCATCGTTGCGCAGCATATTCATACGTCTCCACCAGTTGAGAAATATCAGGATTGTACGGTATTCCTTCTCTTAGGAAATGGCCATACAAATATCTGTTATTACTTATGCCCGCCAAGTCGCCATACATATTGTCCAGATATTCTTCCGTCAATGCGGATGAATCTTGCATATGCTGACGTGTAGCGTCGATATACCTTTCAATGGCAGGCAAACCAACATACGGATTAACCAATTCATACCACTCAACCTGTTTGGTTAGCTGCCCGGATATTCCATCCATGATTTCATGATTTTGTTGAAGCATTTCGTAGAACTCTCTCTCTTTCACCTGCTCAACGGCATTCCCAACATCTAATGTAGCATAACGATAACGCGTACCCTCACGAATTAATGGCGTCTGACCTAGATCAAGCGCTTCAAATAACGTCTGTTCATCCATATTACCTTTCAAATGATAAAAATCATCAATAAACTCAAACTGTCCATCTGCATAGTCGGACAAGACAATACAATGCGACGAATGAAGTAATTGATAAAGTGAATTGTACTTCATGTAATATACATCAACCCATACAATGACTGCTTCGTTTTGCTGAAGCAACGTCATGATTTCCTGGATAACCTCGATCCGTTCGTTTGTTCTGACGATATTCAAATCAATATGATGAATGCGTTGAAACTCATTTTCAACAGTCATATAAGTAGGGACAAGTTTCGGGGTGCCTCTCTCCGGGTCTTCATGGTACATCATCCCGCATTGCTTCCATACCGCCAGGAAGTTCGTGATTTCTTTATAGTTGAGAATGCTGCTTACACATAGGGTAAAGCAATCTTCACCTTCTGTATGTGCTTCTCTTGACTGAATATTCATATATTCCACTCCTTCCCTAAGGTTAGTGCAAAGATATGCATGCATGGATTGTCTGGCAATAGGATCTTGTCAAATGAAATGGGTTCTTCCAGCGTAATCTGCTGGAACCAAATAATAGGCTGTTTGGATGTCAGTAAGATACCCTTTTGTGTACACATCCCGCTACATTGAAACATAATTTCTTCATTATAATGAGGGCTCGTCTCGGTCCAGTTTGTCAGATCCAATGACGCTCTTCCCATCCGCTCTCCGGCTCGTTCAAAATCAATGAATTCATGGTATGAACCATTATCTGCCGCACCCAGAATATATAATGTCGAATATAGATCCAATGGTACTGGAATGCGCTGCCTATCCAGTTCTATATTATTAAATGCATGTCTGCGTAAAGGAAAATGAAACGGAACATCCCGCCATTGCACATTCTCCTGATCAGGAAGTTCGTCTCCAGGGTATGAGGAACCAAAGGTCGTGAAATTCCCTATCTGGTTTATATCCAGATAGCTAAAACCATTGTTATTATAGTGCTCTTCCAAAGGTAGTGGACAATAGATGGTCATGTCATTAACCTCCTAGAATCATTCTATTTACGTCAGGTGACAGTTGACCCGACACCTTGCCGCTGCTCCTTGAACAACGTGTCATACACCTCATGCCGCCCGGCCAGTTCCAGATGAGTGCCCGTAGCAACAATCTCTCCCTGATCGAGCACAATGACTTGCTCGGCATCCTGAATAGCTGAATACCGGTGGGCGATCACAAGCACCGTCATATGCTGTGCGATCCTACGGATCACCTCATTTATTTTCCGTTCCGAGTCATTATCCAGTGCAGAGGTTGCTTCATCCAGAATAAGCATTCGGGGTCTTGTTAACAGCACCCTCGCAAGCGCCAAACGCTGCTTCTGGCCTCCGGACAGCTTAATACTTGACTCACCCAGAACCGTATTATACTTGTCAGGCAATTCTTCAATGAAGTCATCCAGCAAAGCCATGCGGCAAACCTCTCGTATCTCTTCTTCTGTAGCCCGTGGCTGTACGAGTCTGAGATTATCCATGATGGACATACTGAACAAGGTATTCTCCTGCATAACCACCCCTATATGTTGATAAAGGTAGTCTGATCCCAAGTCACCAATGGGCTGCCCGTCAACGAGAATAGCCCCTTGCTGTGTTTCATTCTGCCCTAGAATAAGTTTGATTAACGTGCTCTTACCCGAACCACTTCTGCCTACGATCGCTGTATAATCACCAGCCTGGATGTTCAGATTAATCTCATGCAAGACATCACTTTGATTCTCCTGATAACGAAAGGAGACATCCTTGAATTCGAGATGCCCTTGGAACTCTGGCTGTAGTCCGAGCTTTCTCTGTGGTACAACGGGTAGTTCCAGCAATTCAACGATCCGTTCAATGGAAGGTGTCACATCATGAAGTTGAACATTGGAGGCATTAATTTCATTAATGTTGTTAATCATCTGTTGATAGTATGTCAGAAAAACAAGCAGTCCCCCGATTGTTAATTCTCCCTGAAAAATCAGCAACCCGCCGATAAAATAAAGATTCATCTTATTAATAAAGTCATCCTGAAAGGTGTAGTACAGCTCATTGGCATACGTATATGCCAGATGTCGGAATTTGATTTTGCCAAAACGTTTCCAATATCCCACAAACTTGATGGATTCTTTGCGTTGCATATTCAGCGCCTTGATTTCCTTCCAGTGTCTGAAGCTGTTCGATATCCATGTCTCATATTCTCCGGTAGTCTGGCGGAATTCAGAGACCAGTACTTTGGCTTTTTTGCCCAATCGGGAACTGATGACAAAGGAAATGGGAAGCATAACAAAACCCAGCAAAGCCATCTTCCAATTCAGCGATAACAGAATAACCACATACGCCCCTACGCTGATCCATTTGAACGTATAATCAATCAAATGCAAAAAGATAAAGTCTTTAACCAGTGTGACGTCTCCATCCAGCCTATTCTTCAGATCTCCCGCACTATAGCGCTCATATAAAGTTGGCTTCATGCGCACTAATTTTTTCCACATGTTCAGCTGCAAATCGAGCTTGGTCCGACCTAATAACCGGTTACTGAACAGCGTTTGTAAACCCAGAGCGGTTGTCTCCAACGCAAATAAGCCCAGGTATCCAGCAAGGATATAGGGTAACATTCCAAGCTCCCGTCCAACCATGACATGATCAATGAGCAGCTTGTACAGATAAGGGATCATGAGCGCAATAGCAGTCAAGGCCAATTTCAGTGTACCTAGAATGAAGATTTGACGGTTCGCATTTTTGATAAACGGCTTAATCTGTTTAAAGAGTGCATACCGGGAAGTTGACGGTGTCTTCGTCACGACATCAGTCCCTCCTTCCGGATGAAATCTTCTGCAAATAACTCACGGTAGTGCTCGCTATTCTCCAGCAGATATCCATGCGTGCCTGTAGCCACAATGCGTCCCTGATGTACAACAGCAACCCGATCAGCATTCAGGATGGAGGATAAACGATGGGCGATGACAATCGAAGCACGATCCTTGCTCAATTTCTGCCAGGAATGCTGGACCGCTTGTTCAGCTTCATAGTCCAAAGCGGAAGTGGCTTCGTCGAATATAATTAATTTGGGTTGTTTCAGAAAAATGCGGGCGATAGACAGACGCTGCTTTTGTCCACCGGAGAACTCCATTTCCCCTGCACCAATAACGGTGTCCAGACCCTGAGGAAGAGAACGGATAAAGTCTCCAATATAGGCCTGATCACATGCCTCCAGCAATTGATCATCATCCGCGTGAGCGCTGCCAAGCATCAGATTGTAACGGATGGTTTCATGGAACAGAATGGCCTCCTGCTGCACAATTCCTACTCTCTTGCGCAGTCGAGACAGAGAATAGTCATCTATATGCCTGCCACCAATTCGAATCTCCCCTACCTCCGGAGCGTAGAAACCGAGCAGCATGTTCACAATCGTTGTTTTGCCCGAGCCACTCTTACCTACAAGCGCAACAGATTCATGAGCACCGATCTCCAACGTGAGACCGTCCAGCACATAGGGACCCTGTTCATCATACCGAAATCTCACTTGCTCGAATGACGTCTCCCCATTTTCCATCTCAACTTCCGATTGACCACCGCTCCTCTCCGTCTCTTCATCCAGAAGATCAAAGACTTTGCGGGACTGTACCGTCAGCTTGGGCAGATTCACAACCGCCTCGTAGATCATCATCATGGATTGATTATTCTTGGTCAGATACGACATAATGGCAACAAAGGCTCCTGCCGTAAGCTGTCCCTGAACAATAAGCACACCCGCAATGGCATAGATACACAGATCTGATAGCAAAAAAATAAATGCATTAGAGCGGGTAGACATCCATTTCATGACTTCTGTCTGATTGTCGAGACGAATAACGTCTGCGCTCTGTCCCGTGAACAGTGTAGTGACCCTTCTGCCACTCCCCAACAAACGAATATCTCTCATGCCTTGAAGCATCTCCAGCATCCAGCTGACAAAATGGCCGTATTTCCCACGCAAAATGGTCTGCTGCTTGGTCATCTTACGATTAAAATACTGTGATACCCAGACCGAAACCGGAACCAGCACCATCATGGCCAGGGCGATATACGGATTGAGATAAAATAAAAAAACAAACGAAACCAGCAATTTCGTAAATGGAGCTGCCATCTGAAAAATGATTAACTCTATTAACTGCATGACAGAATCCGTGTCTCTTGTTAGACGTGTGACCAGATCACCGGTCTGGGCTTTTTGAAAATAAGATGCTTTAAAATGAAGAATGCGATCAAATAAACTTTTTCGAATATCAAATAGAAATTTAACATTCAGGTAGATCCAGATGGATTTAATGATCCAACTTAGAGCCCTTACACCTACATACAAAGCAATATAAGTCAAAATAACATAGCCGAAGAAATGAAGATTACGGTGATAGAATACTTCGTCGATCAAGATGGCAAAAATAAGCGGTCCAATCAGATCCACCACCACCATGATTAGCTCGCAGAACAACATGGTAATCAAGCTGATTCGGTAGGGTTTGGCGAATGTACGGATTCGTTTGCTCAGTGAAATATTCTCCATGCCATCCTCCTCTAGGATATCCAGCTCTCAAGTACGGTCTGGCTCTGGGATTGTACCTCGGTAACAATCGGGAACTCGGTTGTATGGGATAACTTCATCCGCTCCGCCAGCTCTTCATTCCATACACCTTCAGCTGTAATTCGAGTCGTAGATGATGTGGGGTCCTGGTTAACCTCAAGGATCTGGGCAGCGTAACGTTTACCTTGTTCCTCTGTGTACCAGATCAAGGAGTCACCCTTCTGAAACCCCGTAATAGGCTCTTCTGTAAATTCAGCTATAATGTGTACTTTGACATCCTCCCCTTGCAGTGATTCAGACCCTGCAGTTGCCGTTGCCGTCTCACTGCGCAGATAGGAGGTCGTATGGAATTGCATGGCTAACGTCACTAATGCTGTCACAGTTAATCCAATAATGATAAGTGCAGCCACGGGTAATTGAATCGAAAGCCGGAACCAGATCTGTCCTATTCGTTTAATCCGGCTCATGTTCCGAATCTCCTTCAATGAGGCTGACCAGGTAATCCCTGAAATCGGCTATGGTGTCGGTTTGCACAAATGCCAATTGATCATCGTCTATCTCAATGTTGAATACTTTCTCCATCTCCACCACAATTTTAATGTAATCGAGTGAATTCGTTCCAAGTTCCCCCCAGGCTTGATCCATCTGAATATCCGTTTCATACTCCATAACCTTGTCGATGACCTGTATTATTTGAGTCTCCAATGTCATGATTTCACTCATTCAGATCCTCCCCATCATGTGAGATTTAACCAACTCATCGTAATACTCCCGTTCAAGCACACTTATATTTCTGTATATCTCAGGGAGTTTATGAAACGATGTTGGTTTATATGAAGAAGTAAGCACATACTTGGCCAGAACTGCGCGAATGTCACTCCACTCCATGACAATGCGCTCACGAATATGTGTCAATCTGGAATCCGCGCCAGTTAGATTGGCACAACGATACACCTCGGCCTTTTTGGCACTAATCAATTTATGAAGCGAAATGACCCAATCCTCTGCTATGGAAGACACTACATGTTGATCCTGAACAACGGCCTCAAACTGTGGCATACTCTCCTCCAGTCTTGCCAGACTGTTCTCTATCCGCTCCTGTTGCTCTTCAATATGATCCACATAGATCTTCCAGTAAGCCTCCAACTGTTTCGAACTGGCATCTCTTTGATGTATCACCGGATAATGCTTATTGTAGAACGTATAGAAGGTGTGATTTTCCATATTAAAATGCTCGATATAGCCATGATAGCTATCCGACAGATCCTGGTAACTAACAATTCGTTCTTCATACGACAAGTTATCATGATGCTTATGCTCCATCACGGTAAACGTCTGGTTGATCGGATCAGCACCGTATACAAGCCAGGTATGTGGAATATGCTTTTTGAGATACGTATCATTGCGTATGGATGTGTAGTAGACGTCAACCCAGACAATAACCGGTTTGTCATTCAGAACCGCTCGACTGACATCCTGTATAATGTCCTCGCTAGCTTTTACCATTTCATAACCAATGCCCAGATCGTCCAGAATGTCTGTATCCTTGCGACAGGAGAAGAAACCATTCACAAGAAATTGCTTATTCTCAGACCATAGATACTCATCCACATGATGGATGAAAAACGGATGTATGCTTTTGTTCTGTTGCAATACAATGGGAAATAGAGAGTTATAGAAGCATAATTTGAAAAAGACTTCGTTAAAAGGCTGATATCCACCGGAATGGGCTAGCTGTGAATGCTCCATACCCAATGATGATGACGTCTTGTTAATCTTTACCACGCCAGATGGCTGTCCGTTATTTTCACTTTCATATGAATCGGCAAGCCCGGGATTCTCTTCCAGAACTGCTGCAAGCATCCTTATGGTGGGATTGTCATACAAAATGGAAGGCAGGACCCGAATACCGAGATTCTCCAGTTCAACCTCCATTCGGATCACAAGCAGGGAGTGCCCGCCAAGCTGAAAGAAGTCGTCGTCAATACCGATCCGTTCCATCTCCAGCAATGTACGCCAAACTTGCACCAGTTGGTGCTCCAGCTCATTCGTAGACGGTGCATAGTTCATGCCAAAATGTAATGACTGCCTCTGGTTCAATAACTCTCGTGTATCTATCTTCCCATGGATCGTTCGCGGCATATGTGATATTTGAATATATCTTGAAGGCAGCATATATTCGGGCAACAATGACATCAGGTATTGGCGAATATCCATGACATACAGTTCCGTATCGGCCACAATATAAGCGGTCAGCACCTTCTCACCTTCGACTCCGGTCGTCAGTACAACACATTCGTCAATTGGACCGTAACGGTTCAGATGTCGCTCTACTTCTGCCAATTCAATCCGATGACCCCTGACCTTAACCTGCTTGTCCATCCTTCCCAGAAACAACATGCGGCCTTCCGCTGTCCACATTCCTATATCCCCTGTGCGAAACATCCGCTCTCCTTCAACAAACGGTGACTCGACAAACTTCTGATCTGTCAATTCCTGCAATCCTATGTACCCGCGAGACACCCCGTTGCCCGAAATACATATTTCTCCGGGTACGCCTACGGGCAACATTCGTCCATGACGATCTCCAATGTACACAAAATAACCTTGAATAGGGCGCCCCACTGGAATCGGATCAACAGTCTCTGATGACAGCTTCTCATAGAGTGCACATACCGTCGTCTCGGTGGGGCCGTACGTATTGTATACATTGGTATAGGTGAGCAGATGTCCAATATCCGCTATCTTCAATACATCTCCACCGCTGATAATGGTGCGAACACTCGCAAGATTGGGCATCCGGTTAAGTTCCCTCAGGATATGAGGTGTAGTGCTGACAAGGGTGACCTTGTGTCTGTCCAGTAACTGCACCAGTCCGTGGATATCCAGCAGTTGTTCTCGTTGAACTATAACCAGTGTTGCCCCGGCAGTTAATGCAGGAAACACTTCTTCCATATAAGTATCAAAGGTACTCGCTGCTTGTTGAAGCACCTTGTCTGTTGAATTTAGTTGAAACTCGGCTTGAAAAGCGTTCACGTATGCACTCAGATTTCGTTGCTCTACTCCGACCCCTTTGGGCTCACCCGTTGAGCCGGACGTATACAGAATGTAGGCTAGACCATTCATGTCGGGTACGAAACTTAAACCACTTCCATCTTCTATTCTCCATGGGGCAGCATCCAGCTCAATCATTTCTATGCCTGAGCCTGAAGGCATAGCCAATGTCATCTCCTCTAAAGCTCGATGTACATTCGTTTCCAACAGTCCCGTAAGAATAATGCGGGCATCCAATTCCATTAAAATATGGCGTATACGCTCCATGGGATATTCAGGATGAAGAGGAATATAGGTTCCTCCTGCTTTGAACACCGCCAGGATTGTAATGATTAACTCCATGGAGCCTGCCATCATAACGGGGACTGGACTCTCCGCAGTCACCCCAGAAGCAATCAGGAGACGGGCAAGCTGATTGGATTGCTCCTCCAGAGACTGATACGAAATCTGGCGATCTCCCTCTATAACCGCAGTCTGGTTGGGTATTCTGTTTACTTGTTCAAGAAATAGAGCACAGACAGAACGTGCCTCCGGCAGGAACAAACGTGGACTCCTGTTCCATCTTTCCATGATTTCATTCTCCTCTTCCAGAGAAAGGAGCTGACTCATGGATAGCGGTTGGTCTGGTAAGGCTGTTGTCTGTTCCAGCAATCGTATGTAGTGGGAACATAAACGCTCAGGTTGGCTGGATTCAAGGGATATGGCACCATAACGGAGAGTCATCTGAAGTCGTTGATCTACCCGGTCAAACGCCAGTGAACAATGGGCTCCTTCATCCAGAATAGGTTCCTCATGGATTCCTTTCATATACAGGACCGTCTTCAACTCGCACTCCTCGGGAAGCCGCCCCAGCTTCTCTGCCATCTTATCGTAAGGAAAATGCCAGTACGTTCGGGCGGACATGACTTCAGATTTGGTATGTAATACCAATTGTCTGAACGATGCTGTCTCGTCTACTTTTCCACGAATTGCGAGCAAGTGGGAACTTCGAAAATCTTCGACTTGTTCTGGAGTCAGGGGCATACCCAGCAACATATCTTGATGTCCATAATAACGATACAACAGATGTTGAAATCCCGATAAGAGCAATATATACAACGCCAAATTTGACCCCCCACTCATGCGGATCAATCTTGCGGACAATTCATCTGGAAAGGATAAGGAAAGGATCTGTACGTTGGGTTCTCCAGTCTGTATCGAAGGTTGCAGAATTCCATCAAACAACGTTCCAATATGAATATCGCCATCTAGTTGTTTCTGCCAATACGCTCGTTCTTCCTTAAATTTATCACTCGACATCATAACATTAAGTAGATGGATATCCATGATCTCACCCCGAATACATAGTAAACCGGCACAACAAGTGTTGATCACACCTGTCCTGCCGGTTGATTGTTGTACACGTGCTTGTTTATGCCGTAGTAACTTTCAGGTCACTCCACAAATAATACTGCCCCGTCTCGTCCAGGATCTGGTGGAACCAGTCATCCCGTTCTTCCTGCTCTACTTGTTTGGTTTCGAATATCGTTCCGAGCCATTCCAGCGACTGTTTCATCTGCTCCGTAGTCGGGGCCTGATCCGCCGCCTCAAGCTCCTCTTGAAGCTGTTGAATCTGTTTATATGGCTCAACGACTCCTTTTTGATATTCCTCCTGATCCCAATTCCGATTAGGTGTAGCTACAGCCGCAGCCATACATTTCGTTACTACCGTTGGTCTCGGTCTGGATACAACAGCCTGATCCAGTAACTCTTTCAGTGCTTTACGATCCTCTTTCTGTCCGTAGGCAAAAGACTTCATACCGAGCTTATCCATTTCTACCAGTCCGCTCAGGACATTTTTGGGTCCAAGTTCAATCGTCAGCGTAACTCCATGCTTCTTGAGATATTGCATCGTCTGTGCCCACTTGACCGGCTGGGACAGCTGCCTTTGGAGAAGTCCCGTAATTCGCCCGGCTTCGGTGTATGGCGTGGCGGTAACATTGGATACGACAGGCCACTTGAATGGATGGAAACGATAATTGGCAAGTTCCACCCCAAGCTGTTCACCAGCCGACTCCATCAAGCGGCTATGGAACGGCGCACTCATCATCAACGGGGTTGTCTGGGCATCCTGGTCTAGCAGGATGGATTCCACTTGTTCAATCGAATCCTGATGACCGGATATGGCATACTGACTCGAAGCATTGTAACAGGAAATCGCAGACCAAGCCGTATCGGTTGACACTTGCTCGCAGGCTCTGCGGATCATCTCCTCATCGGAACCATCAATGATGGTCATGGCTCCATCTGCTTCATCTGCGATAAGTTCCGTCAATTCCCCGCGTCGCTTGGTGATCCGCACAGCATCACCAAATGTCATAGCACCGGAGCACGCTAGAGCTGCATACTCACCCAGGCTGTGGCCTGCGCAGAATTGCGGGTTGATCCCGATCTCCTCCATGTAGACACGATAGGCAACCACACTCGCTGTCAACAATGCCGGCTGCATATTGGAAGGTTTGTTCAGATCAAAAAGGCTGCCTTCAAAACTCAATTTGGCCAAATCAAAGCCCAGAATATGGTTGGCTTCTTCATACGTTTGTCTTGCAATCTCGTACTGATCATAGAAGTTTTTCATCATCCCTACATATTGAGAACCTTGCCCTGGAAACAGAAATGCTATTTTTTCCATTGATTAAACACCTCGCCTCTTAGATTGGGTTTACGCGATAACTTCCATGGACACATATGCAGGCTGATCCTGGATCATGCTTAGATCACTCTCAAACAAATAAAAATCTCCGTTCTGCTCAATCTCACGGAATCCGGCAAATTTGTAAGTGATCATCATCGTACGATTGCGATCTGTTGATACAAACTCGGCCTGCAAACGGACATTCGCTTCTTTAGCCATACGCATCACATGATGCAGCAGCAATGTACCTGCTCCTCTGGACATGACACGGCAGGACACCAGCAGCAGTTTCAGTGTCCACACTTCGTCATTTAATTCGAGCAACGCCAGGCCGATTTTGCCATACGTACCGTACTTGTCTTCCAGTCCTGCAATCAGCAGTTTGTGGCGTGGAGAATACCTGAATTGATCGAGTTCCTCGTAAGAGTAGGTATAACCTGTGGCGTTCAGTTGATGTGTTCTGACCGTCAGTTCTTCTGCACGCTGTAGATCCCCTTCCTTCACTTCAGAGATCGTGAAGATCATGCCAAGGGAGGCCAGGAATTCATCCTGAGTACCTCCGAACTCCTCCTCCTTCTCATTGCGGGCAATATCATTCATATACATCTTTCTGCGTAAGGCAGAATCCTCGGTAATGAAACGTGGCTTCATCTCATCCATATCTGTTAATTCAAGATAGGCCATCGCATCGATACAGAGGACATCGGGGTGAGTGAATAATACTTCCTCACGTTCGAAAGGCTGATCATCGATAAAAGCAATCGTGTCCATTCCGATATTGATGGATTCCACGATGGTTTTCACCGATCGGGATTTGGCATTCCAATTGACTTGTGGATAGATAAAATATTCGCGCAGACCAAATTCTTCCAACTTGGCCATCGCCAGTTCATGATCGTTACGGCTGGCAATCGATTGCAGAATTCCTCGTTCATCCAGAGTACAGATAACTTCCACAATATTTTCTTTCAGCGTGACCTGTTCATCCTCCAGCAAAATTCCGTTCCAAATCGTATGGTCCAAGTCCCAGATTACACATTTTATTTTTTTCATGACAGAACAGCCTCCTCTTGTACGGATTCATAGGTACTCGCAGCATATGAAGCAATAACCATTTCATGCATTTGTGTGGTGCCCTCGATAATCTCATTCACACGAGCATCCCGGTAAAATCGCTCCACCGGATACTCCGCACTACAGCCCTTGGCTCCATGAATCTGTACCGCACGGTGCGCTACCTTGTTGACCATATCTGCCGCATAGTATTTCGCCGTCCAGGTTTCCATAATGGAATCCGGGTCCATCACTTCTTTCAGATATCCGGATTGATAACATAAAAGCCGCGCCGCTTTCACATCCACTATGATCTCCGTCAGCATTTTCTGAATTAACTGATTTTCCTGCAGGAGGACTCCGAACTGATGGCGGCTGCCTGCATAACTCAGCGAAGCATCCAGACAGGCTTGTCCCAGTCCAACACAGCCCCAAGCTACGGTATAGCGACCATAATCCAAGCAATGCAAGGCCACCATAGAGACACCTATACCTGAACTCCCCACCATACGATCGGATTCAACGTAAACATGCTCCAGATGCAGTTCCGCCAGCATCGAGCCTTTAACCCCCAACATCCCATTGATCGGCTGTATCTTCAATCCTGGGTTGTTCCGTTCCACCAGTAACGCGGTTGGTTTATCATTCACCTGGGCAAAGATGAGAAATAGGTCAGCAAGCTGACCCATCGTGATCCACTTTTTCTTCCCGTTCAACACATATCCTTCGCCATTGAATTCGGCTACGGTCTCGATGCTTTTGGCATCACTACCGACTCCGGGTTCGCTCAAACCAAAGGCTCCAATGACTTCACCCGAGGCCAGACGTGGCAACCAATAGGAACGCATCTCTTCAGAACCAAACTTCTGAATGGCTATGGCAACCATACCGTGAACCGTAAGCAGACTTCGTACGGATGAACATCCTCTTCCGATCTCCTCGTTCAGCACCCCAACCGATATCGGATCAAGCCCCATACCTCCATATTCCCGAGGAATCATAGAACCCAGATAACCTGAGGATTTCAGCGAGTCGATCACCTCTGGATGAAGCCGTTCTTCTCTATCGTGCAAGCCTGCGTACGGGACGATATATTGATTGGTAAATGATGCAGCATCCTGCTTGCAGTGTAACTGCTGTTCGCTCAATTCCATTTTCAACACGTTAACCTCCTATAATGGGACCGGATGAATGCACATTTTTCACACTGTACTGGGGAGAGAATCGGCGGCTTTTAGGAACTGACCGTCTTGCTCTCAATAAGCTCAACGATGGCATTAATGGACTTGAAGTTCTGCAAATCCAGATCTTTATTGTCGACACGAATGGAGAATTCCTTCTCCAGAAACATAACCAGCTGCATCGCAAACAACGAATTCACAAAACCAAGGGCAAAGATGTCCTCGTCGTCCTGAAGCTCATGCTTTTTGAAAAAACGACCCAAAAACTTGCGAACTCTACCTTTAACTTCTTCCATGTGTATAACTCCCTTTCCCTCATTAAAATGGTTTTGAATACGCAATAAAGCTTGTTTATGCCATGAATTATTCATGTCGTTGATTAGTAACTATAGAAACCTTCCCCTGATTTTCTTCCGATCTGTCCGGCGTGCACCATCTTTCTCAGTAAAGGACAACAACGGAATTTTGGGTCCTGGTAGCTCTCATACAGCACATCAAGAGAATCCACAACGGTATCCAAGCCAATTAAATCCGCAGTCTCCAAAGGTCCCATCGTATGGCCGTAACATTTAACAAAAATATCATCCACCTCACGTGCTGTAGCCACCTGATCCTGAAGAACAAAAGCAGCTTCATTCATAAACAGATGGGAAATGCGGTTTGAGACAAATCCGGGATAGTCGTTAACCAGAATCGTCTCTTTACCGATCGATGACAATAGTTCAGTTACTTCTTCAATGGTACGTTCCGAGGTATGCATCCCCTTAATCACTTCAACGGCTGATTTCAAGGGAACCGGATTCATAAAATGGGTACCAATGACCCGATCAGGCCGTTTGGTTAATGCCGCAATTTTGGTAATCGAGATACATGAAGTGTTCACCAGAAATATGCATGCCTCATGACAGATCGAGTCGATCCGGCCGTACACTTCCTTTTTGATGTCCCACTGTTCATTCACATTTTCAACGATGATATCCGCTTCACGAAGCATCTCCAGTTCCGTCGTCATATGGATGCGCTCCATAATAATCTCCGGGTCTTCCAGTCCCTCTACTTTCTTGAATAACTTCAGCATTCGGATATTGTTATAGATCTCTTCTCCGGCGATCTCCAGCACTTCATCCTTGATGTCCACCAAGACAACTTCATGACCTGTCTGTGCAAAACTCTGGGCTACACCGCGGCCCATCACCCCTGCTCCAATTACCCCGATCTTCTTCATCGTCCCTGTTCCTCCTGTTTGTGGGGGAGAAGCCGTGCTCTCCCTGATCAGAAATTAAAATCAAGATCTTCTGCGGCTGAATCGTAAGAAACCAGCATATGCTTGCTGCTTTCCAGTTCAATCTCACCAAGCTTCTGTTCCGGATGAAGCAATAACTGTTGCAGCAGCGCTACATAATCGTGAAGCATCTTCTCCGCCGTTTCCCGTTTGAAGAGCTTGGTCCGATACTCCAGATTAAATCGCAGCTTGTCATGTTTCTCGATGATTTCGAGATACACGTCATAACGGCTTTCCGCAGCTCCAAACTCATACGGAGTTGTGGTGAATTTGCCGACTGTAACGTCCACTGTACCTACATTCTGAAGTGCAAACATCGCATCAAATAAAGGATTGCGGTGTCTGTCTCTGTTCAGGTTAAGCTTCCGCACCAGATCCTCGAACTGAAACTGTTGATTCTCGTAAGATTTCAAGGCAGCTTCCCTAACTTCAGCCAGCAGTTCCAGGAATGTTTTCCCGAATTTTGGTTTGGTACGAATCGTGATGATGTTAATAAACACACCAACAACATCCTCCAGATCAGCGTGAGATCTGCCCGCAATGGGAGAGCCTACAACGATATCATCCTGATCTGCATATTTAGAAAGCAACACGTTGTACGCTGCAAGCAGCAACATGAACAAGGTTGTTCCTGTCTTGGCAGCCATGCGATCCAGATCCATAGTCAATGTTTCATTGCCGATAAATACAACCTGATCTCCTTCGAATTCATTAGCCAAAGGACGAGGATAATCGGTAGGCAATTTGAGCTGCGGGATAGAATCCTCATACAGATTCAGCCAATACTCTTCCTGTTTGAGCAGAGCACCGGAAGAGAGCAAGGCATTATGCCACACCGCATAATCTTTGTACTGGATGGTGAGTGGTTTCAGCTCACGCCCTTCATACAGATCTATGATCTCCTGCATAATGATGTCCATCGACATGCCATCCGTAATAATGTGGTGCATGTCAAAAAATACGGCGTGTACACGATCATCAAGCTTAACCACCTCAAAGCGGAACAAAGGCGCCTGATCCAGCTCAAAAGGTTTCACGAAACCAAGGAGCTTCTCGGTGAGTTGTTCCCGAGTGGACTCCGAGTAACCGACGTTGAAGTCGACCTGGTCCCACACCTTCTGATATGGAATTCCGTCCAGAAATTCAAAGGAAGTCCGGAAAGATTCATGACGTTGAATCAGCTTGCGAATGATCTGTTCAAATGCCCCGTGCTCAAAATCTCCCTCCATGATGGAGGCTCTTGGGATGTTTGCATTGGTATTTTGACCCTCAAGCCGGTCCAGAACTACGAATCTCTTCTGCGCAGAAGAAACCGGGTAATACGGTTGGGGCTCCACACGAGTCAGCACAGGCAGTGTTCCCTCGGAATCTCCGCTGATGGAGACACCATAAGACTCTTCCAGATAAGCAGCCGATTCCGCAATGGTTGGATACATCAGGATCTCTGCTGTATTCACCAGGATCGACAACTCTTTGGTGAGACCATTGGCGATCTTGAGACCCAAGATGGAGTCTCCACCCAGCTCATAGAAATCATCATAAATACTGAGTTCATTGACCCCAAGTGACTTACTCCATAATCGACCTAAGGCGCTCTCAATGATGGAATAATCTTCGTCTGTCCTGCCCAACAACTTCATGTCGCCCGATTCTTCCTGTGCACGACTGGCATTCCCCTTGCTTCCGGTTTCAATAGCTTCGCTAATGTCAGAAGAGAACAGCATGAGCGGCATGTCATCAGAGACATGCCGATAGATTCCCTCCCGGTTAAGTTCCCCGATCAGAACCTGGGTTACATCCTTGCCCATGGCTTCTTGCAGTCCCTGTATACCTCTGGCCGTCGTAATCGCCTTGAATCCCCCATCTGAATTGGCATGAAAATCCCGGGCCATGCCGGTTTCTTTCCACGCGGTCCAGTTCACGGCAAGGGTGGACAGACCTGCCTGCCTGCGATGTGCCGCAAACGAATCCATATAGGCATTGGCAGCAGTATAGTCTCCTTGTCCAGGTTCACTAAAGAACGTTGTAGCCGTTGAGAACATGACAAAGAAGTCCGGATGGTCCGCACGTGTCAGTTGATCCAAACTCCATGTCCCCAGCACTTTAGGCCGCATGACACGTTCAAAGGCTTCACGTTCTTTGTTCATCAGGAAACCTTCTCCAGCCACACCAGCACCGTGAATGATACCAGACACGGGTCCGTGCTGCTGTCTGATCTTGCTTAGCACCGATGCGAGCTGAAGAGGATCAGCAATATCTACGCTGTATAGATGTACTTCTGCGCCCCGAGCTTCCATCTCTTTGATCCGCCCAATCTGAGCAGTTAACTTGATTTCCTCACCTGAGGACAGCACATCTTCCCATGTTGCCCGTTCTGGAAACGGTGAACGATTCATCAACACAAGTTTGATTTTCTCCGGCGCTAAAGATAATGCACTCGCCGTCTCCAGTCCAATCCCGCCTGTCCCTCCAGTGATGAGGTACACACCACCTTCACGCATGTGTATCGGTTGGTCGGGCAGCAAGGAAATTGGGATTTCACCCAGCTCCTGGACATATCGACGCCCCTTACGATAAGCGGCAAGATATAACGTGTCAGGATCACGAATTTCCTGCAACCATTGATCTAGTGGTGTCTCGTCATCGATATCAATGCTTCGACAGCGGAATTGATTCATCTCATGGCAGATAGTCTTGCCAAGCCCAACCATGGGTGCATGCTCTGGACGAATGTACGGCTCACTGCCTGTAACGCTTTGTGTACAAGATGTCACCAGTACCAGATCGACTGGTCGTTTGAAATGAATCTTGGACATCGCTTTGGACAGATAAAACAGACTATACACGCCGCGATCAAGCGACTCCTCCAATTCGCCCACAGTACCTTCATCCGCATGCTGATCCAGTGCAAAGAAATGAAGGAGCTGCGAGATTTTATAAGGCTCTACCGCTCGAATGAACCGTTCATAATCTTCTTCACATGATCGAATGGTAAATTCGGCGTTGGCTTGATTGGTATAGGACTCTCCGCGGTAAACCTTGATCACGAGCCGCCCTTCCGCTTCCAGTTTCCCGGCTACGGATGAGGCAATACCACTTCTATCCATCAATATCACAACTGGCTCTGTATTGCCTCCATGCTGATCCATTGATATTCGATTCATTTCTTTCCACATAGCCGCATAATGCAGTGGAGCCGCGGCCTCTTCTATAGAGACCTCACGCAGCTGTGGACGTTCGGGAATATGGATCCAGCAGCGCTTCCGTTCCAGCGGATACGCGGGCAAGCTGACTTTGCGAGCATGTTCACCTGCGTACAGTTCTTCCCAGTCCGCATCTGCTCCCTGTACATACAGATGGGCAATCTGCTTTAACAAATACTCCGACTCGCGTCCATCCTGTACAAAGCTCTGAATGGCCGAACGCATTAATTGGCTCAGACCCAATTTTTCCGATTCGGTCATTTCACCAGCTGCCCTATCCTTCTTACTCTTGGGAACAGTACGATGTTCACCGAACTCAACTCCCGGCAGTGCAATGGATTGGAATGATCTGTTCTCCAGCTGTCTCAGCGTATTCAGCAAACCTTCCGTATCCCGTACCATAAGTGATAACCGGAACGGGTAATGCCCCCGTCCTGTGCTTGCTGTACTGCACATATCTACGAGTTCATATCGCTCGTTTCGGTCCAGCAGACGAACATATTCAGCAACCAGCCGCTGAAGTGCCTCTTCGGATCGAGCAGACAATACCAGCAAATGAGGACGTGCTGGTGCAGATACAGGTTTAATCACTGGTGGTTCTTCCAGGATGACATGACAATTCGTTCCACTGATGCCAAATGCGCTGACACCGCAGCGACGAGGTCCGTCCTTCACCTTCCACGGTCGTAATCGTGTATTCACATATACAGGCGAAGCATGAAAATCAATATTTCGGTTTGGACGGTTAAAATGAAGATTCGGCGGAATCACACCATGCCTGACAGCAAGTGCCGCCTTGATCAGGCTGATCATACCTGCTGCCTCAGAGGTATGACCCAGATTGGTTTTAATGGAACCGACCGCACAGAATTGACGTCGATCCGTGAATTGTCGGAACGCATTTTGGATGCCTTTAATTTCAATTGGGTCACCCAGTGCGGTTCCTGTGCCATGCGTTTCCATGTACGTGATCGTTTCGGGATGAATACCTGCCTGTTTCCAGGCCTTCGTAATGACTTCCTGTTGAGCCGCTGGATTGGGAGCCGTAATGCCGGCTGAACTGCCATCCTGATTCATGGCAGTGCCTTTGAGAACAGCGTACACCTGATCCCCATCCCTAAGCGCGTCCTCCAGTCTTTTTAGCATGACTACTCCGATGCCTTCACCAAGCCCGGCACCATCAGAGTCATCATCAAATGCTCTGGTCTTTCCGTCACCAGACTCCAGACCCTGGAGCATGTTTTCGTTCTTTTTGGTGATCGGCATGGTTGAGATTTTGATTCCACCCACTGCGGCCATGCTGCACTCTCCGCTTAACAGGGCACGCGAAGCAATATGCACCGCTGTAAGGGATGAAGAACAGGCCGTATCCACCAACATGCTTGGCCCTTTCAAGTTCAGTAAATACGATATGCGAGCAGGAATGATGGATGGTGTGTTACCCACCACGGCATCCGGCAGAGCGCCCAAATCCGTCTCATATATAAATCGTGAATACATATCAACCGTGTTTGTTGAATAACCCAAATAGACCCCGGTATCCGAACCGGCCAGTTTCCCGCCGCCGTAACCCGCGTCCTCAATGGCCCTCCACACGGTCTCCAGGAAGAGACGCTGATTGGGATCTGTCAGACTCGCTTCTTTCGGTGATAATTTAAAGAATGAATAATCGAATAAGTCAATGTCTTCTATAAAAGCTCCCGCTTTGGAATCCAGTTCCGGGAGGTCCAGCCTTGTATTTTGCAAATACCAGTCCAGATCTTGTTGTCGTCGTTCCGGGAGAGGACGGATATGATCCACCTTGCCTTGAATATGCTCCCAGAATTCGAATACATCGGTTGTGGAAGCCACATTCAGAGCCATCCCTACAATGGCTAAATCCCCGGACAATGGCCCGGAAGCCGTCTGCCCTGTATGCTGCTGATCTTGAGGACACGTCTTTGCTTGCTTCGCATTTTCCGGTGATGTCTGTTCTTCACTGGTTGCAGAAGCATCCATGTCGCCCAGTACAGTAACCGTATCTTCTTCCGATTCACCATGTTCCTTGAATATATATTCAGCCAGCTTGTGAATCGTCGAAAATTCAAACAAGTCCGTTACGGCAAGAACGCCAGGGTATCTTTTGGAAAGTCCCGCGTGAATTTTCAACAGCAGAATGGAATCAGCACCAAGCTCGAAAAAGTTCTCATAGATATCGATCTCGTCAAATCCCAGAACTTCTTTGCATACGCTGGCGACATGCCGTTCAGTAGCCGTATATCCTCCCTCGATCTTGCCTGATAATTTCACTTCACCGCTTGAAGTACTTCCAGCCTTCTTGGTCGACCTCGTTTTGGAAGCAGCACTTTGCAGATATTCAGCCACTTTGCCACTGAGTTCTGTGGACAATCGAACCTGCATTTTATCCAGCAAACGAACGCCGCCGCCACTGAAGTTCAGTTGCCCGATCAGCACCCTGCGAATGGAGGAGTTCATGGCTTGTTCCAAACCTCTTATCGCCTGTGCTGTAAGGACTGTTTTGAAGATGGTATCTGCGGTGAAACCAGCATCCACCGACATGCCCGTCTCTTTCCATGTTGTCCAGTTCACGGTGAGTGTTCGTTTTCCTCTCAAGGAACGTTCATCGGCGAAGGCATCCAGGTAGGCATTAGCCGCCACGTAGTCTGCTTGCGTTACGCCACTGAACATCGTCGCTACAGAAGAATACATCACAAAGAAATCCAGATCGTCACTGTGAGTCAGTTCGTCCAGATTCCAGGTACCATATATTTTGGATGCCAGCACTTCGCTGAATCGTTCTTCACTTCGATCTACCAGAAGTTGATCTCCACCGACACCCGCACCATGAATGATTCCATGAATAGCACCATAACGTGTACGCATATCCCGAATTACCCGATCCATCGCTTCCTGGTCAGCCACATCCGCACTGTACCAGGAGACTTCCGAACCTGCGGCCTCCAGCTCCGTAACAGCTGTAATGAAACGGCAAAGCTTGGCTTGACCGGGCTGATTCATCAGGTTATCCCAATGTACACGCTCCGGTATCGGGGTGCGATTGATCAGAGCCAGACGCACGGGAGCTTTGGAAGCCAGGAAACGCGCTGTTTCCAGACCAATACCACCGCCACCACCTGTAATCAGGTACACGCCCTGAGGGCGTACAGATATTGGGGTATCCCCTGCAACCTGCACACGCGTAAATTCTTCAACGTAACGTTGTCCACCACGATACGCGATCAGATAGTCCCCCTGATCTTCTGTCCCCAGTGCTTCCTCGATCCAGACATCTGCAGGGGTATCAGCATCTATGTCAAAGGAACGGAAAGAAATGGACGGATGCTCACGGTTCAGCACCTTGCTTAAGCTCAGGAATGGCGCATGTTCTGGCCGCTGAGCGTATTCATCTCCCGTAATATGGTGAGCATTCATTGCAATCAGTGTCATACCAGCAATCTCGGCAAAGTCACTTCTCATCAGAGCACGTACCAAATAATACACACTGTACACACCTCGGCGCTGACTGTTCTGCAATTCATTCAGACTTTGAATACCCGACTGCCCGGTATCCAGAGAACAGCTAACATGAATGATGTGATCCACCGACTTGCCCCGAAGGCTTGCAAAGAGAAGGTCATAATCTGACTCCTGATCACCAAGTGTATATCGATTATCACTCAAGTCTGCATAAACAGAGCCCAGGGCTGCCCGAATCACCTTCACTCCAGTACGTGCAAGCACATGGGCTACAGAATCAGCTGCACCGGACCTGCCTTCCATCAACAATACCGTTCCCGGTAAAACGGAGATCCCGCTACCTGTACGTTTCCACTCAGCAGTTCTCCATTGCATCGTATAATGAAATTCTTCTGTGTCTTGTTCAGACACTGCCGCGCCTCTGTCGATACGACTGGATACCAATTCGTCAGGGAGATCAATCCAGCAGCGATGAGATTCGAAAGGGTACACAGGTAGACTGACCCTACGCACCTCCGTACCTTTGTACAGTTCCACCCAATCCACATCGGCCCCTTGGGCGTATAACGAACCAAGTTCGGATACGCTTGCCTCATCATTCCACTCGGAAAGGTTAATGCCTTGTGTAATCTCCTGTACCCGTCGATCGAGCTTCTTCCGTGACGCTGCTGTCATGTCACCAGGTTCCAGCTGTGATTTGCTGGCAGGTACAATCTTGTGCTCCCCATAACTGAACCATGACTCAGGTTCATTCCACGTTTCCGCCAAGGATAGCACTTGCAGCTTCAGTCCCAGATCCGCAAGATTCGCTGCCACTATAGCCAATCTGAAGTTATAGTGTCCTCTGCCAACACTCGCGGTATAACACAGATCCTGCAGATAGCATGCGGGCGGTTTTTCCTGTATTAAACGGCTATATGTTGTGACAAGGTCCCGCAGAGCTGGCTCAGACTTGGCGGACAACACGACCAGACCTATTTTCGCATAAGAAGCGTCAGCAACAGTGGCAACCGGTGCTTCTTCCAGCACCAGATGGCAGTTCGTTCCGCTAAAACCAAAACTACTGACCGCACAGCGCATCGGAGACTCTTTTCCTTCCCATTTGCGGAGCCTGGTGTTGACATACACGGGCGATGTCTTGAAATCGATCTGTCCATTGGGCCTGTCAAAATGAAGTGACGGCGGGATTTCACGGTTTTTGATAACCAGTGCCGCCTTGATCAGACTGACCAGACCTGCCGCTTCATAGGGATGACCCATATTCGATTTCACAGTACCAATCGGACAAAACTGCTTCTTATCCGTGTACTTCTGAAAAGCAAGCTCCAAGCCTTCAAGTTCCAGCGGATCTCCCAGTTTAGTACCCGTTCCATGGGTCTCAATGTAGGACAAGGTCTCGGGGTGAATTCCCGCCTGATCCCATGCTCTAGATATCACATCAGCCTGGGCCTCCGGATTGGGAGCAGTGATTCCAATGGAAGCTCCGTCCTGATTAATGGCGCTGCCTTTGATGACTGCATAGATCTGGTCCTTGTCCTTGAGCGCTTTACTCAACGGTTTCAGTAATACGGTAGCAACCCCTTCACTGATTCCAGCCCCATCCGATGAATGATCAAAGGCTCTGGTCCGTCCATCCGATGCTTCAAGTCCCCCGCGGTAATATTCCGTATCCAGAGGCATCAGGTTCACACGCAATCCACCAGCAAGTGCCATATCACAGTCACCATTCCGAATGGACTGGCAGGCAAGATGCACGGCCACCAATGAGGATGAACAGGCGGTGTCCACCACCATCGAAGGGCCTTTCAGATCCAGAAGATACGAGATTCGTGCAGGCATCATGGCAGAAATATTGCCCACAGCCGCATCCGAAGTTAACTGGATATCAATATCCTGGATCATTCGCAAGTAGCTGTCCTTAATATTGCTGGCAAATCCCAGGTACACACCTGTCCGGCTGCCAGCCAGGCTTTTCCCACCATATCCCGCATCCTCAAGAGCACTCCAGGCCGTTCGCAGGAACAGCCTCTGAAAAGGATCCATTAGTGCCGCGTCCCGTGGGGGTATCCGAAATAATTTGTAATCAAATTGATCGATGTCTTTCAGATAGGAACCATCACTATATTTGATGTCCTCTCCATAGCCCGCATATCGGAGGTACGCATCAATATTTTGACGACGAGAGTCTGGAAAATTGGCAATGGAATCACAGCGATCACGGATGTTGTCCCAAAACTCGCCGATATTATCCGCAGACGGAAGCATGGCCGATATGCCAACAATGGCGATTCCCTCAGAGTCGCTTCGCTTCCCCTCCGATTTCAATCCTTTGAGCAGTTGGGCGGCAACTTGCTTATCAATCTTGCCCGCAGCTGCATTCTCAATAATGATTCTCAGCATCTGGCTTGTTTGGTTCATCGGGTTCTCCTTCCTCAACGATCCTCGAAGCTCTTGACTGCATCGTCAATGCTCAGGTTACCAGCTTCAATATCCTTAAACAGTTGTTCAAAATCATCCGCCGGTGGGGCCGGCTCAGCAGCCGGTTTTATATCCAGCTTGGTCATGACAAATTGGGATAGTGCATGTACACTGGTGTACGAAAACAGATGGATTAGTTTCATTTTGCCTGGATAGACTTCTTCGAGCAGAGAGAATAACCGATTTAACAGAATGGAATCTCCGCCCAGATCAAAAAAGCTATCGTGGATATCCAGCTCTTCAAAACCAAGCACTTCGTTATACATGCCTGCAATCTGCCTTTCGATGCTGTTGTAATCCTCACCGTCTTTTCCTTTGAGTTCAACATGTGCATTCGCCGATTTGTTTCGTTTAGCTGCAGCAGGAGCCACCTGACGCGACTCTTCCAACTTCTCGGCTTCTTTCAGTCTGTTCGTCATCTCTTCGGAGAATCGGAATGGAAATTTGGTCAACAGTGCTTTGGCAAACCGTGGGTGGTATGTAAATTCCCCGATCAACACACGCGGCACCTCTTTGTTCAATGCTGCAAAAAATCCGGCCGTTGCCTGTTCGGTCGGAAGGGCTTTTGTAATGGCGTCCACATTAAAACCATAATCCACAGACATGCCCGCTTCTTTCCACGAAGACCAGTTAATAGACAAGGTCTTCAGGCCGCTTTTGCTGCGCGAGTAAGACAAAGCATCCAGATATGCATTGGCCGCTGAATAATCTCCTTGTCCAACCTCACTTGACAGCGACAGACCGGAAGAGAAAAAGACCAGGAAATCAAGCTCATCCTGACGGGTCAGTTGGTCCAGTATCCAGGCTCCCTGCACTTTTGGATGAAGGACTTCGTCAAACGTTTCCTGCGTTTTGCGGATCAAATATCCAACCGCCGGTACACCTGCACCGTGGATCACTCCTGTGATGGACCCATGCTTTTCCCTGACATCGGCCAGTACATCCTGCATCGCTTCATAATCCGATACATCCGCTGCATAACAGGATACTTCTGAACCCTGTTGTTCAATCTCCAGGAAATTGCGGAGACGAGCAACCGTCTTGGATTCAAGCTCAGGGTCATTAAGCAGTGTCTCCCATTCCGATCTTGCAGGCACTGGGGTACGCCCAATTAACACAAGTTTGACCTCTGCTTGGGAAGCGAAAAATTTTGCCATTTCCTGACCAATCCCGCCTGTACCTCCAGTAATGACATACACACCACCCTGTTGAATATGGACAGGAGAATCTGCCAGCTCATCGGCTTGAACCTCACCCAATTCCTCGATATAACGGACCCCACTACGATAGGCAGAGGTATAACTCTGATCTTGGGAACCCATTTCCTGAAACAGTTCATCTGCCCCTGCGCTTTCGTCCAGATCAATGCTTCGACAGGTAATATGCGGATATTCCAAGGCGAGCACTTTACCCAAACCGTATAACGAGGCCGCTTCAGGAGAAAGTCGACTCTCATCCGTTGTAACTTCGTAGACCTGTTCGGAGACCAGCATCATATTCAGTGCGTTGTCACTTCCGTGTTCAATGAGTGCACGAATCAGATAAAACAGGCTATATACGCCCTTTTGCTGACTATGTTCCAAGTCCTGAAGTGTATGAATTTCTGCAGAACTCGGCACCGCAAAGAGATGTACAATGTCACTTATGGATGTATTCCCCAGCGCTGCAAATAGCTCAGCAAAGTTGCTTTCCGAACCATTCACCGTGAACGAACCGTCAGGTTCATGCTTGAAAGATTCTCCGTAACGCACCTCAATTACTTGGCGCCCTGACTGCTTAAGGCGTTCAATCAATGCGCTTCCCCGTTTACCCTCATCCTTCAAAATCAGAACTGCACCTGTTCCCTGAATCGGTTCTGGCTCTGTTAGATCAGCTTTCCTCCAGTTCATCCGATAGAATCGGGCTGGCGTCGGTTCTTCCGAGACCGCACTGCTGCAATTTGCGGTAGCGGCAGTACGAGCGCCCTCGGGAACTTCAAACCAGCAGCGAGTCCGGGTAAATGGATAGGTTGGCAGACTTGTTTTGCGCAGTCCGTCTCCTGTGTATAGAAGCTCCCAGTTCAGTTCTGCACCTTGTACATAATGCAGTCCAATCTGGTCCAGTATGTCCTGTACAGCCTGCTGACCCTTACCCATCTTCGCCAGTTCCGGATTCAGACTCATAGTCCGATGGCCCTTGTGGCCATCTTCGCCACCTGTGGCTGGTGAATCTGGACGATTTTGATCGTTGCTAACCTTGTGATAACCGTAATATATCCCTGGACTTCGATGTCCACTGGGTCCACTACTTTTGCTTAAATTCTCATCGGCTCCGATCATTCGTCCAGCTTCATTTAATCGAAGCAAGAGCTCTTCCGCATCCTGCCCGGTGACCAGTAAACGGTAGGCGTAGTGCCCCCTCCCTGTGTTGGCGGTATAACACAGAGAAGGTACATTCTGAGTTTCAACTTGAGAGAGAACGTAAGTATATTCCGTAATCAGCGTCTGGAGCGCTGCCTGCGTTTTGGCCGATACGGTTAGAAGATGTTCTCCGCGTATTTCCAGCTCTTTAACCGTAGTGGTCGGCGCTTCTTCCAGCACAATGTGACAATTGGTCCCACTGATGCCAAATGCACTAACACCGCTACGTCGTGGCGTGGCCGCGTTATCCCACTCCCGCAACCGGGCATTCACATAGACCGGGGATGCCGCAAAATCGATGGCCCGATTCGGTCTGTGAAAATGTTTGGAGGCAGGAATCTGTTTATGTTTCAGTGACAAGGCCGATTTGATCAAACCCACGACACCAGCCGCCTCTGACAGGTGACCGATATTCGTTTTGACCGAGCCGATTCCGCAAAATTGACTTTTACCCGTGTGACGCCGGAATGCCTGCTCAATCCCTTGTACCTCAAGCGGATCGCCCAGCATGGTGCCACTGCCATGAGTCTCAATATAAGAAACCGTCTCGGGATCGATACCCGCATCCGCCCAGGCTTGAAGAATCGCTTCCGTCTGTGCCTCCGGGTTCGGGGCAGCGATACTGATGGATTTACCGTCCTGGTTTACGCCATACCCTTTGATAACAGCGTAGATCTGATCCCGGTCTTCCAACGCTTTACCCAATGGTTTGAGCATCACCACCCCTGCGCCTTCACCAATACCCGATCCGTCCGAATCGTCATCAAACGCTTTGGTTCTCCAATCGGTGGACTCAATCCCAATTTTGATATGATCACTCTTTAGCGGAACCAGATTAATCTTGATTCCCCCAACGAGCGCCTGATCGCATTGCCCTTCCTTGATCGCCTGACACGCCAGTGTAATGGCCACCAGAGAGGATGAACAAGACGTATCCACTACCAAGCTCGGCCCTTTTAAATCCAGTAAGAAGGATAACCGACCAGCCGCTACAGAAGCCAGATTACCCACAAGCGAGTACGCAAAGGATTCCGGTTCCGCATCGTAGATAAAACGTGAGTAAAGATCCCGAATATTGTTGGAAAGGCCTAGGTATACCCCCGTGCGGCTGCCAACCAGTTTCCCTCCCCCATACCCTGCGTCCTCGATCGCTTTCCATGCCGTTTCCAGAAACAGCCTGTGATTGGGGTCCGTCAGACTGGCTTCTTTGGGTGACATTTTAAAATAGGCATAATCAAATTTATCAATCTCATCCAGATAGGCATTTTCGTTGAATTGAATCTCGTCTGGCGACATACCTAGATATTGCAGATACGAATGAATGTCCGGCACTCTGGATGCCGGAAAGGAACGAATGCTGTCCGTACCACTGACGATGTTGTCCCAGAATTCTTCGGGAGAATCAGCTTGCGGCAATTTCAAAGCCATGCCCACAATGGCAATATCTTTGGCAGTATTGGTTGACCCGGACGCAGTATAGGCGTCCTCCTCCGATTTGAGTTTTTTGAGCAGCTGCACGGCCACTGTTTTGTCCAAGCTTCCGTCTTGCAGATGTTCCATGACAAACTTGTATACACTCTCCACCACAGTTCCTCCTTTACAGGTTAATCAGGTTATTCAAAGCCTGCTGCAGCGTAACGTCGCCACTTTCCATCTGGTCGATTACACGCTTCAGATCCTGCTCCATGTCTTGTGGCTTCGAAGTAGCCTTCTCATCCATAAACCGAGCCAATCTGCTAATATTGGAGTTCGCAAACAAATCCGTGACTTTGGTCAAACCAGGAAACTGCTGATCAATCCGGGCCTGAACCTGTATAAGCACAATGGAATCAGCACCCATCTCGAAGAAACTGTCCCCTACATTAATCTCATGAAAACCAAGCATCGTTCGACAGATGGAAGCGAGTGCCTTTTCAGTTGGTGTATAGGATGCGTCTGATTTACCTGTCAAAACCACTTCTCCGTCACGTTCCTCTGACGAGGATACCCGGAGACGCTTGTTGGCCATTTGCTTCATCCGTTGGTCCAGTTGAACGCGAATAGCGGAAGAGAGATCAAACGGACTTTTGGCCAGTGCCGATATCAATTGACCCTCATAATGAATCTGACCAATAAGTACTCGGCGAACCGATGATTGCCGCATCACAAGAGATAATTGATTCATCGCTTGTTCCGTAGGCATGGCTTTGAACAACGTATCCACAGCAAACCCATGCTCTGCTGACATACCCGTTTCCTTCCAGGTAGACCATTGCACAGTCAGCGTGCGCTTGCCCATCATTGATCTGTAGTCAGCATATGCATCTAGGTAGGCATTGGCAGCAATGTAATCCACCTGTCCCGGGGCGCTGAATACCGAAGCGATCGATGAATATAGCACCATAAAATCGAGATGATCCTGTTCGGTAAGTTGATCCAATACCCAAGTACCATGTACTTTGGGAGAGAATACCTCGGTGAATCCCGCCTGTGAACGGCTTGTGATCATTTCCGAGCTTCCAACCCCTGCGCCATGGACAACCCCTTTAATTTTCCCGAACGTTGCCCGAAGCTGATCCAGAACTACACGCATGGCATCCAGATCCGACACATCTGCAGCATGGCAACTAACCTGATGTCCCCGGCTCTCCAGTTCACGAATAACTGTAATTTGATGAATCACCTTGAATCTCGATTGTTCTGCAACAATGGCATCCCATTCCTCACGTGCAGGCATCGGTGTACGGCTGATTAATGCTAGGTTCACTGGAGCGTCGGAAGCCAGATATCGCGCGGTTTCCAAGCCAATTCCACCGGTACCACCGGTAATGATGTACACACCATCGTTGTCAAAAATAAAGGCATCTTCAGCAGGTGCAGATTCATTCAATGCTCTGAACTCCTGAACATACCGTGTTCCATTACGATAGGCCACCTCATAGTAGGAAGATGTCGTACCGATCTCTTGCAACAACTGCTCCAGAGAAGAGTCCTCATCCATATCTATACAACGGCAATGAACCTGTATGTTCTCCTTGCCTACCACTCTGCCCATTCCAAAGGCAGAAGCCAGATGAGGCTTTATCCGCTCCGTACCGGTAATGCAATTGACCTCACGGGATACCAGAACTAACTCCATGGGCTGGCTCAGAGAACTGGACAACAGCGCTCGAATAAACCGGAAGAACCCATATACACGTTCATCTAGAACAGACTCTAATGATTCCATGTCACTAAATACACTTGCTGCATGTTCATCACTGCCCACACCGTTTAGATACACCACTCTGGAAAGTTGGTCTAGGCCCGCCTGTTGCAGCACACGCTGATAGACTTCCACCTGTTCCAGATTTCGACTGTCCGTGTCAGATTGCAGAACATCCGCCTGAAGTACGGTATATACCTGCATCCCCGACTGTTCCATACGTGCTGCTATCTCAGCTGCATAATCGGACCCATCCAGAAGTACCAGTGTAGTACCATGGCTCGCTTCGATCGGCTGATCGGAATCCTCTTTCGCTATCTCCTTCTGCTGCCATACAAGCTCGTAGGCTTCCGGTACCGATCTGTTGCTCGCTTGTGCATACACTGAAGACTGCTCGGGAAGATCCACCCAGCAGCGTGTATTATCGTATGGATACAATGGAAGACTGATTTTACGAATTTCCTCTTCCCTGTACATCAGGCTCCAATCCACGTCACTGCCTGTAGTGTACAGTCTGCATAATTCATATAATAAACCCGGATCTGAAGACTCCATGTATCGGGATAGGCAATCTCTGCCCCCCTGCTTCAAGATGGACTTCTCCTGCCCCGTCAATTCGTGGTCTTTCCCTTTGATCTTCTCTGTGACTACTTTATGCACGCCATAATAGAGCTGATGCTCACCTGTGGATTCGAGACCTGATGTAGCGAGTAGCCGCAACTTCATGAGCAGATCGGATGTGTCCGTCACTCCAAAGGCAATCCGATATACATGATGCCAGCGCCCCGTATTCGCGGTATAACATATGTTTTTGAGCGAAAGTTCCTGCTGACGTTCTGAGATAAAACGGATATAGTTATCAACCAGCGCAAGTAATGACTTGCGGCTCTTGGCACTTAGCGTGAACACTTCCACATCTCTGGTAATCTTCCGTTCCTGGATCACAGGCGGCTCTTCCAGTACGAGATGGCAGTTGGTTCCGCTAAATCCAAAGGCACTGACTCCGCAGCGAAGCGGCTCCCCGTTCCCGTCCCATGGTCTCGATTTCGTGTTGACATACAACGGCGAATCCTGGAATGAAATGGATGAGTTAGGCTTATCAAAATGAAGCGTAGGTGGTAATACCCGATGTTTCAAGGCCATAGCCGCTTTAACCAGACTGCCCACACCAGCTGCTTCAAACAAATGGCCTATATTGGACTTGACCGAGCCTATAGCAACAAACTGATGCTTGTCTGTATATCGGCGCAGCGCTGTGGTAAGTCCATCCATTTCAATTGGATCGCCGAGCTTCGTCGCTGTACCATGCGTCTCCACGTAACCAATGGTCGAAGGATCAATACCGGCATCCTGCCATGCCTTCACAATGACATCCGTCTGTGCTTCAGGATTCGGAGCCGTAATGCCAATCGAAGCTCCATCCTGATTAATGGCACTTCCTTTGATAACCGCATAAATATTGTCTTTATCCGCAATCGCCTTGCTTAGTGACTTCAATACTACGGCGGCTCCGCCTTCACCAAGCCCCGAACCATCTGCTTCTTGATCAAATGGCTTGGTTAATCCATCCGAAGATTCAATGCCGACTTTCAAATAATCATGATCCAACGGACTGAGGCTGATCCGTGCACCTGCGACAATCGCCATCTCGCAATCACCATTACGAATGGCCCGGCAGGCCAGATGGGTAGCGACAAGTGATGCAGAACATGCCGTGTCGATCACCATCGTAGGCCCCTTGAGATCCAGTGGATAGGCAATACGAGTCGGCATCATGGCTGTGATGTTCCCGACAATGGACATCGGATATTGATAGGGGTCCAGATCACAGATCATTTTGAGATAAGAATCGTTCAGGCTACTTGCAAAACCCATATAGACACCTGTATTTGTTCCTTCGATGCGCCCTCCGTAACCTGCATCCTCTACCGCATGCCATGACGTCTTCATGAATAACCGCTGAATCGGGTCCGTTAATCCGGCCTCCTTCGGAGACAAACGGAAATACTTATAATCAAACTGATCAATATTATCCAGAAATGCACCCTGAAGGTACTGCACTTCTTTGTCCGCACCCAGCTTGGCATTCATCCATTGATGATAGGCATCCATGTCTTTTTTGCGTCCCTCTGGAAAATCCGTTGTACAGTCCACACCGTTCAAGATGTTGTCCCAATACTGCTCTGCCGTATCAGCCATTGGCATTTCCGCAGCAATCCCAATAATGGCGATGGCCTCATCCTGTTCAACGATTGGTTTCTTTTGCTCCAGAGGAGCAGCCGCTTTTGCTTTTACAGCCGTGCCGTTACCCTGGTTCACATGCAGTGCCAGCTTATGGATAGACGTATGTGCAAATAAATGAGCAATCTTCACTTTACCCGGAAACTCCTCGTTCAGCCTCTCATGCATACGGATCAGCATAATGGAGTTGCCCCCGAGATCGAAGAAATTATCATAGATATTGATCTCCTGATAACCCAGAATCTCACTGTATATGCGTGCTACCTGCTGCTCGGTTTCCGAATAGAGTCCCCCTTCATTCCCTGAAAGATCTACGGGCCCCGTATGCTTCTCCTGTGGTACGGTCCGGTTGGAACGATTCGATGCTCCCTGGTCAGCGATTTCCTTACTCCGCTTCACTCCGGCTTCCAACTTATCCGACAAACGGAACGGGAACTGCCCAAGTGCAGCGAGATGTTTACTTCCATAATTCATCGCACCGATGAATACTCGCGAGAGTTGTCTGCTCATGGCTGCTTCCATCGCTGCGATACCATCCGTTGTAGGAATGGTTTTAAACATGCCATCCACATTGATACCAAATTCTACGGACATCCCGGTCTCTTTCCACGATACCCAATCAATGGAGAGTGTTCTTCGACCCTGCCCTGTCCTCCATGCCGCGAAGGAATCCAAGTAACAATTGGCTGCCGTATAATCCCCTTGTCCAATTTCACCGATCACAGATATACCGGAAGAGAACAATACCATAAAGTCCATGTCTTGATCTCGCGTCAGTTTCTCCAGAATCCAGGTTCCCTTCACCTTGGGTCCAAGAATGGTCTGGAATTCCTCATCGCTTTTGCGATATATAAATCCGTCTCCGGGAATACCTGCTCCATGAATAACACCATGTATGTCCCCGTAGCGGTGGGTGATATCCTGAATCACTTCCGTCATGCCCGCAACATCGGCAAGATCCGCATTATAATAATGAACGGTTGCGCCCAATGCTTCCAGTTCAAGGATGCCTTGCATCTTGGGACCGCGGGAATCTTGGCCTGCTTCCAATATGTCTTCCCATTCCTCCTTTGCCGGAAGAAGTGTCCGACCAACAATCGCCAGCTTCACTTGCTCCGAAGAAGCCAGAAACCGTGCTGCTTCCAGACCAATACCACTTGTACCGCCTGTCACGAGATATAAACCGCCTGGACGCACCTTGAAAGGTACGCTCTCATGTTCATTAAGATCCATCTCTGTAAAGGTCTCCGTATAACGCTGGCCTTCACGATACGAAACAGCATAAGCTTCACCGTTGATATGTCTTTCCTTGAGGATATCCTTCGCAGATATGGACTGATCCACATCTATAAACTTGCTCCGAATATGTCCATATTCCTGCTGAATCACTTTACCAAGTCCCATTAAGAGTGCATTATGAGGGGTAATCCTCTCTTCTCTTCCTGTGACTTGTCCAGCGTACTCAGCAATCAGGTTCAGATGAATTTCTTCAGCAAAGCCTTTGCTCATAAGCGCCTGAATCAGATAGACCGGTGAGTAGAAAGCTTCCTGTTGTCTGGCTTCAATAGCTGCCAAATCTTCAGGATATAATGAATTGCCCATCATGGATAAATAGATGATTTCAGTAATTTCACCGTCTGTGAACATGTTTAACAGCTCAGTATAGGCCGCCGGAGCAGCTCCGCCGACTTCGTATTGATTCTCCGATATTTGCCGGAACTGGTTACCCGGTCTCACATGGACTACCCGCTTGCATTCGCCCTCCAGTTCTGCCGACAGTTCCTGTTCCAATTCGGTACCATTACCGATCATCATGACTGTGCCTGAAGAGGAAGGCACCGAGGTATGCAAAGTCGTATCCCCATCGTCCTCTATCCAGCGCACCGTATGAAAATAGTCCTTTAACGACACAGCAGTCGGGTCTTGAATATCAATCCAGCATCTGCTGGGCTCAAACGGATACGTAGGTAAACTCAACTTCCGTACCTGTCTTCTTTGATATAGCTGCCCCCAATCCATCGTTGCACCCTCCGCATAGAGTAAAGCCAGCTCCCGAAGTGCTGATTCATCCCATACAAGAGGACTGGAAGCAAGTTCTTTGATCCGTTCCTGTGCCTGAGACGATTGACGTCTGGTGCGCTCACGTTCTTCCGATCCCATACGCTCGGCTCCTGTAGGCTTAGGAGCGGGAGCACCGGTATAGACTCCCTCTTGTGTCTTCAATTGGGTCCACGGTTGTTCCAACAGGTGAATCAGTTGAGCCGTGTCTTCCACAAGCAGGGACAGACGATGTTCATAATGCCCACGACCTGTAGCTGCCGTATAACAGACATTCGCAACAGGAACTTCACGATTCTCCTTCAGGAAACGCTCATACCGCTGGAGCAATCGAATAAGCGCTTCTTCCGTCTGAGCCGAACATACAAACAGCTGCTTGCCTAAATCCTGATCCTCTCCTGGGTCTTGAGCAGTAACGGCTGGAGCTTCCTCAAGCACGACATGACAGTTGGTTCCGCTGAATCCAAAAGCACTGACACCACATCTGCGCGGGACTCCCTCTTCCGCTTCCCAGGGTCGGAGTTGTGTATTCACATACACTGGCGTTTGCTCAAACCGGATGTTGCGGTTGGGTTTGGCAAAATGAAGAGACGGCGGCAGCTTCTGATGTTTCAAGGCCATCACTGCTTTGAGCAGCCCTGTTACGCCTGCACATTCATATAAATGACCGATATTGGATTTCACAGAGCCAATCGCGCAAAATTGTTTTTTGGTGGTAAACTGTTCAAAAGCATTGGTAATCCCTTTAATCTCAATCGGGTCTCCTAGCTCCGTCGCTGTACCATGGGCTTCAATATAACGGATGGTCTCAGGGTCAATCCCCGCTTCTTCCCATGCCTTCACGATCGCTTCGGATTGGGCACGCGGATTCGGTGCAGTCAACCCAATAGAGGTTCCATCCTGATTGGCAGCAGTTCCCTTAATGACGGCGTAGATATGATCCCCATCCTCAATGGCCCGACTTAACGGTTTTAGAAGAATGGCGGCCACACCTTCACCCACACCTGCCCCATCTGAGGCATCATCAAATGTCCGCGTCTCCCCGTCGGAGGACTCAATGCCAAATTGCTCATATTTATTAAAAACAGGGAGCGTATTCACCTTCACCCCACCCGCTATGGCTGCATCACACTCACCACTTCGGATCGACTGACAGGCCATATGAACAGCAACAAGAGATGATGAACATGCAGTATCCACCACCATGCTGGGGCCTTTCAAATTCAGCAAATAGGATATTCTCCCCGCCAGTACCGCAGTCACATTGCCCGTTACCGAGATGGAGATGGATTCCGGTTCTACATCGGCGATAATATTGGCATAATTGTCTCGGGTGCTGCTGTAATACCCTACATACAATCCCGTATTGCTACCGGATAACTTTGCGCCTCCATAACCTGCATCTTCCACCGCTTCCCATGCCGTCTGGAGAAAAATTCTCTGGTCAGGACTCATCAGGGCTGCTTCTTTGGGTGTCAGCTTAAAGTAGCGATAATCAAATTTGTCCACTTCATCCAGGTAGGAACCTTTAATAAAGCTCAGCCCATCTTCATCCTGCTGTTTGAAACGTACATATTTCAGCACATCCTCTTGTCTCGCTTCAGGGAACTCCACAATGGAATTCACTTTGTTCTCGATATTGTTCCAGAACTCCTCCACATGATCAGCCATGGGCATATGCGCAGATATGCCGATAATGGCAATATCTGCACGAGTGTTCTTTTTCTGCTGTTTCAACAGCGTAATCATATCAATCGCCGTTTTTTTGTCGATTTTGCCACCAGATGTATTCTCAATAATGTATTTAAGCAACTGTTCCAATGTATCGTCCCCTTACATATCAGATATGTTTTAATCCTTTGAGCATATCCTCCATGCTGATCTTGCCATCTTCCAACTGATCAAAAAGAGAATGGACTTCCTCGTCCAGCGCAATTGCACCACCTACAGGCTCCTCTACCTGTTTCTTCTCCCGTTTGTGGCCTGTTTTATCAGCGAGATATCCACCCAATCGGTGCACAGACGGATGTTCGAACAGATCTGCAACAACGAGTACCCCCGGGTACTGACGGTCAAGTTGTGCATACATTTGTTTCACCAGAATCGAGTCAGCTCCAAGTTCGAAGAAACTGTCATGGATATCAATTTCATTAAAGCCCAGAATAGCTTGGCACACTTCGGCAACCTTTCTCTCCCATGGTGTGTATTCTCCGTCATCCGCACCATTCAGCACGGTATCCTGCCGGGCTACACTTTGCGGGGTCACTGGCGCTGGCGCCTTCGGTGATGAAGTTCTCTGTAGACGTGAATCAATCCAGCTCTCCACTTGAGGAGAAAGTCTAAACGGATAGTTGCGAATCATCTTCAACATGCCACGGTCTGTCGACATCTGTCCTATCAATACACGTTCAATCTGACGTCCTTCCACCTGATCCAGCCAAGTCAGAGCCTCTTTATTGGTCATTGCTTTGAAAAGGGTGTCTACTCCGTAGCCCGTTGCGGCAGCTGCGCCTGTTTCTTTCCAGGTTGACCAGTTGACCGTCATCGTTCCGTCCATCTCTTGGTTGCGATAGGCTGCGTAAGCATCCTGATACGCATTGGCAGCAACGTAATCGGCCTGTCCCGGTCCGCTAAATAACGTTGCAATGGATGAAAACATCACAAAAAAGTCTGGATTGTCCTCTCTGGTGAGTTGATCCACGACCTGGGTTCCTTGCACTTTAGGGCATAATACACGTTCAGCTTCTTCTATCGTTCTATCCTTAAGTGGATGATCTCCACCTACAGCGACCCCTGCTCCATGAATGACACCTGCAATGCGAACGTATTTCTGACGTAATTCACTCAAAATCATTCGCATGGAAGCTTCATCTGAAATGTCTGCTTGGTAAGGAAGAACTGTCGCACCAGCAGCTTCCATTTGTTGCACAGATCGGATTTTCTGAGCTAACACTTCGTTGGAATGTGTAGCAAGAATGCTATCCCACTCTTCTCGTGCGGGAAGCGAAGTTCTGTTCACCAGTGCGAGTGTAATTCCCGGGTATCGCTCCGCGAGTTGTAATCCAAGCTCCAGCCCAATGCCGCCCAGTCCGCCAGTAATGAGATACAATCCGTCATTGCGAATGTTGTAGTTCCATTTAGGATACGCACTCGGGTCCAGCGCTCCAAACTGCTGAATGTAACGCGTACCTGCACGATAAGCTACACCATAATCATCACTTTCATGATCCAGTTCAGCCACAATATCCTGGAGCGAAGTCTCCGCGTCCACTTGGATGGATCGGCATTGCAGGCGTGCATCTTCTTTTCGTCCAGCCAAACCCAGACCAAACATCAGGGCAGCCTGAGGAAATACATTTTCTTCTCTTCCGGTGATGGAATGGATTGGATTCGTCAACAACACCAGGTCAACAGGCTCCAGTGATTGGGCACCTATCATCTCCTGAAGGAGATAGAAGAATGGATGAAAGGACTGATCCTGTTGAATATAGATAATCCGGGTGATCGTCAATTTTTCCAAATGAGCCCACAATTGTTCCATGCTCTCACGATGGTCTGAAATGACATACTTCTCGGAAGATACTTGAAGGAACGAAGGTCCATCAAACACTTCAATAACCTGATGCCCCTGCTGCTGTAGTGTCTTACGAAGAGATAGATCTTCTCTTTTTTCCTCTCTTTTTTCGTCCATAAAAATAACGATATGACCTTCCGATAACTTCCGATCGAAATTACGTTCCGGTTCAGGAACCCAACCCAACTCATAATGGTGAATGTTCTCCATAGCGCTGGCATCCGTCTTGGTTTGGGACGGAGGAGCAGATAGCTCAATCCAGCAGCGATGAGCTTCAAATGGATACGTCGGGATGCTGATTCGGCGAACATCCTCACCTGAATACAGGCTTGGCCAGCTTACCTCCCCACCCCCAAGATAGGTTTCACAATGAGCGGTTAAATGCAGCTGACTGGACTCCGGGATTGACTGCTGTCGAATGGATTCCAATCCGCCTTCTTCAAGTTCGGTCAGTTGGGCGAGCAAATCCTCTTTGCTGGAAGCAATCCGTACCAGACGGTGTTCATAATGGGTTCGGGAGGTGCCTGCCGTGTAACATATATCAGCTAACGTGTGATCGGTTGTTTTCAGATATTTCGTATATTTGGATATATATTGTTGCAGGGCTTGAAGCGTCTTGGCTGAAAGAGGGAAGAGGTACTCCCGCGTCTCAGTCTCGCTGTTGGTTTCCATTGCACCCGCCTGCTCCAGAATGAGATGGCAATTGGTTCCGCTGAATCCAAATGCACTGACACCCATTCGTACAGGTTCACCCTCAGCAGGCCAGATTCGGTTACGTGTATTTACATACACAGGCGTTCCACTAAAATCAATATTGCGATTCGGGCGATCGAAATGCTGCACCGCAGGTAAAATTCCTTTTTTTAAGGACAATACGGATTTAACAAGTCCTGTAATCCCAGCACTTTCATACAAATGTCCGATATTGGACTTCACCGAACCGATCGCACAAAATTGCCTCTTATCGGTGTATTGCTCAAATGCTCCCTTAATGCCATCGATTTCAATCGGATCTCCCAAGACAGTCCCGGTTCCATGGGTTTCAATATAAGCGATACTTTCCGGATCGACCCCCGCAGCTTTCCACGCCTTCACAATGACCTCACTCTGGGCTCTGGCATTCGGCGCCGTAATCCCCATGGAGTTCCCGTCCTGGTTAATGGCACTGCCCTTAATGACTGCATACACCTGGTCCTTGTCCCTGATAGCATCCTGAAGTGGTTTCAGCATAATGACTGCCGCACCTTCACCTATTCCGGAACCATCTGAGCTATCATCAAAGGGGCGTGTCATGCCATTCGATGATTCAATGCCCATTCGGTAGTAATCCTTGTCCAGAGGAAGAACGTTGAGTTTTACGCCTCCTGCCAGCGCCATGTCACACTCACCCAAACGAATGGCATTACAAGCATGATGCACTGCAACCAGAGATGAAGAACAGGCAGTGTCCACCACCATACTCGGCCCTCTCAGATCAAGAAGGTATGATAAACGGCTGGGTAAAATGCAGGATAGATTGCCTGTGACCGAGATCGGCAGAGACTGTGGCTCCACATCATGAATCATCTCTTTATACCGATAACCTTCCAGATCGGATACCAGTCCAACGTATACTCCTGTATTGCTTCCCGCCAGCTTCTCACTGGTATATCCTCCATCTTCAAAAGCGGCCCAAGCTGTCTCCATAAAGATACGTTGAGCCGGATTCATTAAACTGGCTTCCTTTGGGGTAAATCGAAAAAAGGGATAATCAAAGGTATCGATATGTTCCAGATAAGAGCCATCCAAATATTTGGTGTCTTCACCAGGGTTCATTTTACGAGAGATGTAATTATCGGCATCCTGGCGTCGCTGCTCCGGCAGATCCCTCGTACAATCCAGACCATGCAACAAGTTATTCCAGAATTGCTCCGCATCATCTGCCAAGGGCATACGAACACTGAGCCCAACGATCGCGATATCACCCGGACGGATAGTAGCTGGAGTTGCCACTGGAGGTAGCTGACTAGACGACTCCGTCTGAGCTGTGTCACGAATACCCAGTTCACTGAAATCCATCAGTTTGTTTTTCATTGTTTTATCCCCTTTCAGCCGCTGAGCGGAGACTTTCAATCACTTTGGCAAGCATTTGATCATAGGTTCTGAAAAAAAGGTTCCATTGAACCGTATTCATTCCGGGTTTACAATACAGCGTTACCACCATATTTCGTTTTTCATTCTGAATTTCACAGATGACATCAAACAGTTCCTCCAGCGCCCCCCTGCCTCCACTGACATAATCTGCCTCGTAAAATAGCGGACGGATGGCGTCATGCTGTGATCTCATCCCTGCTCTAACCAGATCCTGGATATGATGACCAGGCTGTTCGTCTGCTGTATGTAAAGCTTGTTTAGCTAGGGCAAACAACTCATTGAAATCCTGCACCTCTTGCACATCCAGCGGAATGGAACTGATATGATTCATCCGATAAATCAGTGTATAGACCGTGAGTTGCGGCTGATTGCCAATCTCCGTCAACAGATATGCAAACAAAGACCATAACCATTCTACAGGCGTGCAGCCTGCCGTTTTGGACAAGTTCCTGATTTCATTAAAGCGATCCTTCTCGATCCGGAATTCATACCGATGGTCTTGAAGGGCCTGTCCACCATTCTGCATGTAATCCAATGGAACAGGGTATGCTTCCAGTTCCATGCCTTCCTGGTCTGCGATGAATTTGGCAAGTCTGGAGATCGTAGGATAGGCAAACATATTGGTTAACGTAATTTGGGCTGGATATAATTTTTCAAGTTGATTATAGACCTGGGCAAGAAGCAGAGAATCACTCCCTAAGTCAAAAAAATTAATCGTGGTTGTGACTCCCGCATCAGCTCCCAGCACCACATGAAATACGTCCAGAATAGTTGTCTCTAGCTGTTCAATTGAAGTAATCTGCCGTTGATTCATTGGACACCTCACCTCCGTATAGGATCTACTCCATATAACTTGTTAATGTCTGATTGATCATGCTAGTCACCCGATGCATACTGCCTTCAAATAAATAAAAATGCCCCCCTTTGTATATCCGGGCGGCACTTCCTTGTTCCGTATAACCTCTCCAACGTTCTGCACAATCCAGAATGTAACCTTCATCCTCTGCTCCGTTCAGTATCGTGATATCACATTGCAGCTTATAAGGCTTCTCTTCGTAGGTATACGTCTCATTCATCTCCAGATCCTTACGTAATATGGGGATAAACATATCCATCAGTTGCTGGTTTTCAAAGAACTCATCCGGGGTACCGCCCATTTCCTTAATGCGGTCGATGAACTGTCCTTCGGGCAAATGGTAATAGACCTGTTCTTTTTTATAATCCGGCGTCTCTCGCCCCGAGAAAAACATGTGTATGGGTTTCCTGAACTGCTCTTCATGCATTTTGTTATACAGTTCATAGATAATCAGACTTCCGAGGCTATGTCCAAATAGGGCATATGGCTCCTCATCTGGTAAATCGCTAGATATATAATCAAATACATCATCTACACTTTGCTGAATACTCTCATAGAGCGGCTTGGAGAATTTCAATCCACGTCCTGCAAGTTCAACCGGGTTCAGCACAATGGATTCGGATAACCCCTTTTTCCATTTGTTATATATTGATGCTGAACCACCTGCATAAGGGACACAATATAATCGCATCTTGGTCATAATCTCCTCTCCACTTACACGACTTCTCCCCATCTAATCGCTGTAGCGCAATAATACGTTCCAGCCCCGGCCCCAACCAACACAACACGATTACCTGCTTTCAGTGCCCCTTGCTTCACAGCCTCGGTCACCGCAATTGGCAAACAGGCGTTAGAGGTATACCCGTATTTTTCCATCGTCATATAGGCTTTTTCTTGTGGGATGCCCAAGGCAACGGCGAGTTCTCGAATCAGATTACTGTTCGTTTGCGGGAAAATAAACAGATCTACTTCCCCCATATTCCATTTTACTTTGCGTAAAAGACGGTTCACGAGCCGTGGAATACCTCGGACCAATTGTTCATATAAATATCGGCCATTGGACGTATAGACGGAAACAGATCCGTCAGGAATTTGTCCATAATGAACAGGCAATGTTCCATAACTAATATCTTCCATATTCTCGTGATGCATGATTCCGTTCAAAAAAACGCTGTGATAAGAGTCATTTTCATCTAATTCCTGTAAGACAAATGCCCCTGCGCCGTCTCCCACACTGGAACATGCTGCCCGATCCTGCCAATCCGTTACTTTCGAATAGGTATCCGCGCCGATGACTAGAATATTGCTTATATCTTCTTCAGCCTGGAACGTATAATACGCATTCAATAATCCATAGCTGAACCCGGCACAGCCCGCGCGAAGATCCAGACAAATGGCTTGGTCTGCTCCAAGCTTTTCCTTCACAAGAGCGGACGGATGTGGTATTAAACGATCCGGTGTGAAGGTCGCCATAATGATCATATCAATATCCTCGGCATCCATCGCAGCCTGCTCTATAGCTTGTCTCGCAGCTTCCAATGCCAAATCACTGGTATACTCATGCTTATGGGAGATTCTTCGTTCGCGGATTCCAAGGTTATGGTAGATCCAGTCCGCATTGGCGTTAATGTCCATGGCCTCCAGCCCCTGATTCGTCAACACGGATTCCGGCACATACATGCCGATACCGCGAATGGTCATTTGTCTCATGCATCACGTCTTCCTTTCCTGAATCCAAGGTGAGCAGCCCTCTCTGAAAACAATAAATTTCCTGAAGACAAAAAAAAGAACAGTTCAGCCGCTTGTTTGCGCTTTACTGTCACAGAAATACCTTATTCAACAACATGTAGTGATGACTGCTCAACGTACATGGCTTCGCCCTGTTGATACACAATGTGTATTTCAGTGTTTATGCATATGACTCCTTTGGTTGCAAAATGTGCCTAAGCTTCATTCTGCTCCTCCGGTTTTGGTTGTCGTATGTGACCATAACATGTCTGAGTACTCATTTTTCTTGTGTTGCATATAAAATTTCAACACCCAAATCAACTAATTTGGGTTCATCGTAGCCTGTTAGATGAAGCCACACCTTTGCTCTGCGTGTATGCTTGTCAATCTTCTTAATGATGCCTTCGTTTCCCATCAATGGGCCATCCAGCACCACAACTTTGGTATTTTCCATATATACGGTTGAATAATCGATAATATCTTCCGGATTGATGAGGTTAAGCAATGTGGTCATTTCATGATCCGGGATTGGCGTGCAGCTTGCATTAGTTCCCAGCATTTTAATGATATGAGGAATAGAACAGATTAAGTGGTATGTTTCGGCGGACATGTTGACTTGAATTAATACATAACCAGGAAAGAGTTTTTTGGTACAGGCTTCAAAAATACCTGATTTCTTCTCCGGAACTTTTCTCTTGGGGATTAAAACTCGGATGGAGGTTCCTAGATACATATGTAGGTATTTCCTAATGACTTCTTCGCTTCCTGTATGTACAAACAATGCGTACCAGTTCATGGCATCATCCTCTGATTAACAAATTAGCCAAGCGGAAATATACATAAAATAAGAGAGAATTAAATCCCTAAGTTTCAATTTGTGTAATAAAATGTAATTGTTTTATTGTGAATATCTTAACCCATGACTTTTGGAACGTCAATGCTATTAATTCAATTTTATGTAAAATAATCTTACAATTCACATAAAGCACTCACATTTTGTCTGATATCGAATTTCGGAACAATACTCGTTTCCATGGTAACCAAAAAATCACTTACAGCACCGAACCTCTGTAAGTGATCTTTATCCATCCTTATCCTATTCAAACAGGTCCAAACGAAGACGTTTCAGACTTGTATGTTTGATGTACCACTGGCCGTCGATTTTGACAAAAGTTTCGTGGTAATGCCCAAATCCGTGGAAGGATTTGTTCTCATTGCCCTCCGGGAAAGTGACCCAATCTTCCATTGGGGAGATGACCTTTGCTTCGTTCTCGGATACAAATTCAACTTCGGCGCTATGAACATGATGCACGGTTACGGCAACATCCACCAGATCACGGAAGACTTGTACGATCGTATCTCGGCCTGTTAATACCGGAATTGGATTGCCTTCTGTGCTGAAATCGGCCACAGCATCCGGAGCGAATACGTCACCCAAGGTATCCCACTGCTTCGTATCAATATAGCGGCAATAACGCGCCTTGGTATTCCGAATGTTTTCAAGCGCGAGCAATTGTTCCAGTCCTGTGATCGTTGATTGGCTCATGTGTTGTCCCTCCAGAGATGTAAAATGTGATGTAAGATTTGGATCATGTATGTATGCATACTATACCTTCCTTATTGTACCATTCGGCTTCTAATAGGTACAACGATACAAAAAAATCTTTCCTTACCTCTCGCGAGGTTGGGAAAGACCTGGATATACCTATGTGCCAGACGAGTTAACCGCGTCCATCGAAACTTCACTTCTAGTGCAAGTTACAGGAAATGTGCACCCTTCATCTGGGAAGCCAGTTCTGACATTTTTTTATTGTTCAAAAAACTTTCCATCTCTTCTTCCGCCTGCACCATCACCTGCTGGATCAAACAGCCTGCGTTATGATTCTGGGAACATTCGAACAGGGACGCCTGACCTTCAATCGCATGAATGATCTCCAGGAAAGAAGGATCAGGATTTTTACGACTAAGCCGGTAGCCACCATTGGCGCCAGAAGTCGATTCGATCATGCCCGCCTTAACCAATTTGGTCAAAATTTTGGACAGATACGTTGGTGATACCTTCTGCAATTCTGCAAGTTGGTGTACACTAACCAGCTGCTCAGGAGCAGTACTTACAAGATGAAGCATCGTATGCAAAGCATAATTTGTCGCTTTTGAATATTTCATGAGGGCACCTCATTATATACGGATTTAATTTATCCATAATAGACTTGATTGAGCTCTCTGTCAAACCACTATGCCTCAAGCACTGGCAACAACGAAAGGATACGGGTTAATTGTGATACAATCCGCGGTAATCCGTAGGTGTCATCCCCTCATGGGCCATGAACTGGCGGTTAAAATAACTGGCATTAGGATACCCCGCTTCCTCCGCGATTTGTCCAATGTTGGCCGTAGGCCGTTCGAGTAACCATTGCTTCGCCATCTGTAGTCGTGAACGAGTGATAAACTCCATGGGCGTCATCTCCACAGCACTCTTGAATATTTTGCAAAAGTAATACGAACTCACACCTGCGAGATCCGCCCAGTCCTGTAACAGGAAAGGTTGGCAGGCCTCCTGCTGCATCTGTGGAAGCAGCGCAAGAACCCGACTCTCCGTCTTGCTGGTAGTGCGTGTGCTCTTTAAAGGTACCGCATGCTGCACGAACTCGGCGAGTACGGCATAAGTCAGTGTGGATAGCTGAGCCGGACGCAGCATCGTGTTCTGTTCCGCCTCAGTGAGCAAGGCCAGATGAGCCTCTTCCCAAGAGCTGCGTTGCCGCAGTGTCCACAATAGATTGCGATGTAACCCCCGCTCGATCATATAATCATGCAGACGTTCACCGTAAAAATGAAGCCATCGTACATCCCATGGATCATCTTCACTACTATAATAATGCTGCCGCTGCTGCGGGAAATAGAGAACCGCCTGACCTGCACGAAGCTCATGCACCACCCCGTCCACTTCAACATATCCCTTGCCCGAAGCAACGTAGTGAATATTAAAGTTGTTCAGTGCGCCAGCCTCACGCAACACGGAATGCTGGACGTGGTCCATATAATGTCCAACGGACTCGGGATAACAAAAATATGGAATATCCTGTAGGGTAAGCAATACGGATTGTCTCATCATAGCCGGTTCTCCTTAATCAACAATATTGTGTTAACTAACTTCAATATATTATCATTTTAATTCATTGGTCTATTCTTTATAATCACAATATACATTCATACACAGGAGGATACAACAAATGAATTCAGTTCAAAAATTGCGTTGGGGCATTCTTGGTAGCGCTAGCATTGCTGTGGAATCCGTCATTCCAGGCCTGCAGCAATCCGAGTTGAATGAAGTAACCGCGATTGCCAGTCGGGACGAAGATAAAGCCAAACAGACTGCCGAACAACTTGGGATCGACAAGGCTTATGGCAGTTATGAAGCTTTGCTCGCGGATGATTCCATTGATGCCGTATATATCCCATTGCCGAATCATCTGCATCGCGATTGGACGATCCGTGCTGCTGAAGCAGGCAAACATATTTTGTGCGAAAAACCACTGGCTCTGACAGAACAGGAAGCTCAGGAGATGGTTCAAGCTTGTGCAGATGCAGGTGTGCAGCTGGCTGAAGCATTCATGTACCGCCATCATCCAAGATATGAGCAGATCCGGGATATCATTGCCAGCGGTGAGATTGGTGAGATTCGTGGTATGCACAGCACATTTTCATTTAATAACTCCAATGCATCCGGCAATGTCCGCTTTCGGCGGGATTGGGGCGGAGGTGCACTGTATGATATCGGATGTTATTCCATCAGCGTAGCACGTCTGTTGCTTGGTCAAGAACCAAGCGCAGTTACCGTTATTGGCATGTTCTCTCCACAGCATGATCAAGTCGATATGATGGCTTCCGGACTGCTGGAATTCGATAATCACGTTGGCGTGACGTTTGACAGCAGCATGTGGGCAGCCTTCCGCAACACGCTGGAGGTATTGGGATCCGACGGGATTATTGAAGTACCTTCCGCATTTATCAGCGGACAGGACCGCAGTTCCAACTTCTATGTAACGACTGGTGGTGAACGCAGAGAGATTGAAGTTCCGCAAGTGAACCACTACTCTCTGCAGGGAGATGATATGGCACGTGCTGTACTTCAGAGCAAGGATCTGCGCTTCGCCCCTTCCGATGCAGTAGCTAATATGAAAGTACTGGAAGCTTGCCTTCGTTCAGCGGAAGAACGTACACGAATTACACTATAATTGAGAGGATGAACTGACTTATGGAATATATCGAAATTGCTGGTGCAGGTAAACGTGTCTCCAGATTGATTAAAGGAACCGATTATTTCGTGCATGATGCCTACGATAAAGCAGCTACGAACATGGATGCTTTTCTGTCGATTGGTGGTAACACTGTAGATACAGCACATATCTATTGTGGTGGACAGAGTGAAGAAGTCCTTGGTCGTTACATGAAGGAACGTGGTAACCGCGACCAGATCGTCATTCTCACCAAAGGCGCGCATCATGACCAGAATGGACCACGTGTGAACGCTGATGCCATCCGCAGTGACTTGATGGAAAGTCTGGAGCGTCTGCAGACAGATCACGTAGAGATGTATGCCTTGCACCGGGATGATCCCAATACCCCTGTCAGTGTTATTCTTGAAGCACTGAACGAACATATTGAATCCGGTAAAGTCGGCGCAATTGGCGCCTCCAACTGGACCTGGCAGCGGCTCGAGGAAGCCAATGCATACGCTGCGGCAAATGGCCTGAAGGGCTTCACATTCAGCAGCCCAAATCTCAGTCTCGCCAAAGCAAACGAACCTTTCTGGGAAGGCTGTGTGTCAGCAGATGCAGAGACACTGGCATGGCATGAGCAATCCAAGTTGCCCTTGCTATCCTGGTCCTCCCAAGCACGTGGTTTCTTCACTGGAAGATTCACACCTGAAGTTCGGGATAACGAAGATCTGGTGCGTGTATTTTACAGTGATGGCAACTGGGAACGGTTGCGCCGGGCTGAACAATTGGCGAATTCGAAGAAAACAACACCGATCCAGATTGCACTCGCTTATGTATTGAATCAGACGTTCCCAACTTGTGCCCTGATCGGAGCCCAGAATCAGGCGGAGCTGCTGTCCTGTGACGAAGGTTCCCGCATCACGCTGACTCCTGCTGAAATAACATGGCTGGACCTAGGCAGTGAAGTGCCGGCCGGCATCTAAAGAAAGTTAATTATTCATCAACAAATACAGAAGGACTTACCCCAGAGCACATCTCTGAAGGTAAGTCCTTTATGTCATAGATTAAGCCATATAGAATGTTAGAAATTGCACTGTTATTCAGTTGAATTACAGCTTAATGATCTGACCTGTTTTCTCGGATTCGAATGCTGCCAGGATCACTTGCAGGGAACGTAATCCCTCTTCTCCGGAAATCGCTGGAGGTGTTTGGGTTACAATCGACTCTACAAATGCGTCAATTACACCACTCGGCACTTGTTTCTCATTGGTAGCCATGGCACCAACTTTGTACGTCTCAACTGTACCATTGGTCAGTTCAACGATAACTTCATCGCCTTCCACTGTTCCGATCTTCATAACGCCATTCTCGCACCACAGCACTGTACTGTTGTCTCCAGCTCTGTATTGTGTCCAGCTTGCTACGAGCGTTCCGATCGCTCCGCTCTTCATACGCAGCAAACAAGTTGCGTTATCGTCAACTTTAGTGCCTTCCTTGTGCAGTGTGCTGATGAAACCAGCCACTTCAGATACTTCATCATTTAGCAAATAACGGATGAAGTCTGATTTGTGTACGCCCAGGTCGCCCATCGCGCCCATAATCGCTTCTTCTTTACGGAAGAACCAGCTTTCCGCTCCGTCCACACTCCATGCTTCCGGACCCGGGTGACCGAAGGATGTACGGAAATTCAGGACTTTACCGAGTTTGCCGGAGTCGAGAATTTCTTTTGCTTTTACGTGAGGAGGCATCAAACGCTGGTTGTGTCCAACCATCAAGTACACGCCATTTTTCTTGGCAGCTTCGATCATTTGCTCGCCTTCCTCAGTGGATACTGCCATTGGTTTCTCAACCAATACATGCTTGCCCGCATTTGCAGCAGCAATCGCCATTGGCGCATGCAGATAGTTTGGTGTACACACACTAACGGCATCCACCGTTTCGTTTGCAAGCAATTCTTCGTAACTGGAATACGCTTTACCGCCGTAAGTCTCGGCCATCTTCTCCGCACGCTCCACAATCGGATCGGCAAAAGCGACAAGTTCTACGTTCTCATTGGCAGCGTACTCTGGAATATGTCTGCGCTCGGCAATGGCTCCACAGCCGAATACAGCAACTTTAATTTTACTCATGTACATAAGTCTCCTTTGACAAATAGATTCACATTTTTCATGGTTCGATGGTCCATTAGAATTGATTCAGGTAGTTTTCTTTCAACCAGTTGTAGCTGTTGGATACGCTCTCAAGCGGAGGGTTCTGACATACGTCTTGTTCCACGATCAGCCATTCCACACCTGCATTCGTAGCGCCTTCAATAACAGCCGGCAGGTCAACTGAACCTTGTCCCAATTCCAGTGTTTTCATCTGGCCCTGTTCGTCTTTGCTGAAGTCCTTCAGATGAAGCAGCGGCAAGCGACCCGCATATTTATTAATATACTCGATCGGATTTTGTCCCGCAAATTGTACCCAACATACATCCATTTCCACTTTTACCGCTTCCGGTGATGTTTGAGCAAACATGGCATCAAAGGCATTGGCATCGCCAACCTGACCGTGGAATTCAAAGTCATGATTATGGTATCCGAAGATCAATCCTTGTTTCGCTGCTTCAGCTCCATATTGTTGTAACTCAGCGAATAGCTTGGTCCAACCTTCTGCATTCTCAGGACGATCTTCTGGCATCAGGTAAGGGCAAATGATATATTGTGCACCAATTGTTTTCAAGTAATCGATTTGTTTCTGCAAGTCTTCGCGCATCGCATGTAATGAAACGTGGCTGCTGAATCCTTTCAGTCCAAGTTCATCTAGTAGCGCTTTCATTTCCTCAGCTGGAATATCGCCATATCCGGCAAACTCCACACCTTCATATCCAAGGGCCGCTACCTTACGCAACGTACCACGAAAATCTGCTGCAGTTTCATCACGGAGTGTAAACAATTGCAAACCAATATTAAGTTTTTTCATGTAGGATACACCTCTGTTCTCAAATTTGCTTTCATTGCTCTATCTGGTATCATCCTACCGCAAAACAGGCTAGAATGAACATATACAATATAGTCAGAACATGAACTATCTGATCAAATTTTATTTCCATCATTTTGCATCTATTGAATGTAGCTAATTTCAACTGAAGATATTTACACTGGCACTCCGATGACAGAACAACCTTCCGATCGCTGTTACCCCCAGATTTTTTTGATTTCCTTTTCAAAAGGATAAAATCCGGAGATAAAGGCGAACACTTCGTTTCTTCAGGTTCTTTCTGTCCTCTCCGTTTTCGTGTAAATGTTAAGTTAAACTTATGATGTAAAAGGATGTACATATTGGGGGATTTTATCTTTGGATACGTTAGAGACATCTGTACTGATCTGTGACTACTCATACCACTATAAGGCGTTCACTCATAATATGAAGGGCGAGCTGCAAACCTACCTGTTCCGTCTGCAGACCGAAGGCTCATGCAAAGTATATGTACAGGATGAGGAATTCAGGATGACGAGCGGGGACTTGCTGCTCTTAAAGCCTGGTGACGACTATCATCTCGTTGTAGATGAACCGCATAAGGAAGGACGTTTGTCCAGCGGAGATTATTATCTGTTCTGCGAGGGCAGCTGGATCGAGAACTGGTGGAAACGGCAGCATCGATCTACCGTGAGCCGAATTGGACTTGATGACAAGCTCATCAGCCTTTGGAGAAATATGTTACTTGAGAAACGTCGCGGACCTCTTGAGGAGAATGCGGAGCTAAAGGATGCGTTACTGCGCGGATTATGTCTGTATATTGACCGGGCAATTAAAGAGAATATTCAGACTGATCGGGCAGTGTCCTCTGCGCTGAAGTTAAAACGTTTTATTGAGGAGCATGCCACGGTTACGTTCAAGCTTGAGGAAGCGGCTCGTTATGCGGGGCTCAGTCTGTCACGTGCAGTCCGTTTATTCAAGGAGCACTACAATCAGACCATGATTCAATATGCGATTGAGATCCGTCTGAATGCAGCGCTGGAACGAATGAAATACAGTGAAATGACACTGGAGCATATTGCGGAATCCTGCGGTTTTGCAAGCTACTCCTATTTCCACCGGGTATTCCGGGCGCACTTCGGTGTGTCTCCGGCGGAGTATCTCAAATCCAAGCAGCATGAGCCTATCGATGATCTGGAGCATGTATGATGTTAAGTATCAGAAACCCATGACCTTAAAGAGGTTCATGGGTTATTTTAATACATTGAACTATGATCAACTCTCAGTACGACTGGAAGTCAGAACGTTTTATATAAGAATGAAGTACACTTCAATATTTTTTCATGTGACTCCAAGAGAACAAGACTGTACAATTATAAAGACTGTCACCTTACCTAATTCATATATCTCATTGAATTCCCATCTATCATACTGGAGCGATACATATGCTAACCCACCAGCGCAAAGTCCTCATCATCGAGGATGAATCAGATATTTCGCGCATTCTGCGAGATTATTTAACCAAAAATCAATATGAAGCCGCCGTGGCAGCCACTGGACAAGACGGGCTTCAGATCATGGATCTTATTCAACCAGACTACATCATTCTGGATATTATGCTTCCGGACATGGACGGGATCGAGGTCTGTCGAGAGATCAGAAGGCGCAACAATATCCCCATCCTCATTCTAAGTGCCAGAGGCAGTGATACCGATAAGGTACTTGGTCTTGGCTTTGGAGCAGACGACTATATGACCAAGCCCTTCTCGCTGAGCGAACTGTTAGCACGGATTAATGCCCACTTCAGGCGTTATGACAGCATGACATCCGTTGGAGACAGAACAGATCTGCTGCATCTTGGAAACCTGGTGATTGATAAAAAAGCCTATAAAGTTACATTAAACGGATCGGAAGTTTCTCTGTCTGCCAAGGAATTCGAATTACTTCATTATCTGGCAAGCCATAAGAATCAGGTATTCTCCAAAGCCCAGTTGCTCGATGCCATCTGGGGATATGCAACCTACGGCGATGAAAATACCGTAACCGTATACATTCGCAGACTGCGTGAAAAAATTGAGGCAGATGCCTCGCATCCGACCGTTCTGAAGACTGTATGGGGTGTCGGTTACAAATTCAATTACGAATAAGTGAGATTGGAGGCTCCCACATGTCATTGAACAGCTGGTCCAAACGCTGGTTGTTAACAACACTTGGGCTTCTCATGATTATCGTTTTAAGTATTCTTGCACTGTCGATGATGCTGTTACAAGATCAAAATTCAGGCGAATCCAATCTGTCCCTGAATCAGGTTCGACTCAAGGTCAATCCGATCTTACTCGCTTTGGAGCAAAATCATCAGTATCTTAATGAACAAAATATTCGTAAAGACATACGTTCCACCGCCAGAGAGACCAGAGTTCTGCTTACCTATCTAAACTTGGATGGAAAAGTCATTCTGTCCTCCGACCCCACCTCTGAAGGAACGCAAGTTAATCTGCGTACAACTCTTCATTATGATCTGCATCATGCCACGCAGGCGGCGGGCGGTAACGATTTGCTTGATATTGCTTTTCCCGTGATGGATGGACCGATGGGAAGTCAGATCGGCAATGCCATCTTTTCCATCCCCCAAGCTATGGTTACGGTTCAGCAACCGATGACTTTTCCGGTTATATTGATTAGCGCACTCATGCTCCTGTCCCTGATTCTGAGCTTATTTCTATTTTGGATGAAACGAAAACTGGACAAACATCTGCTCTCTCCCATCCATCAATTGAAGCAACATGCGGAATCCATGCTTAAAGGCAATTATGAAGAAAAAATCCAGTACAACCGGAACGATGAATTGCTCGAAGTATATGCCATGTTTGATCTAATGCGCACGGAGATTAAACATATGAGCGAGCAGCGTATTCAGCAGGAACAAGCACAAAAAGAACTCATCACCAATATATCTCATGACATTAAAACACCAATTACCACGATAAAAGCATACATAGAAGCTATTGAGGAAGGACTATGCAACGATCAGGAGACGCTGATGGAATATATGGGAGTCATGCGGACCCATACGGATAAGACAGCCCGCCTTGTGGAGGATCTGCTGGTTCATGCACTTCAGGAATTGGGGCAAATTTCGGTGGAAACCCGTGAAATGTACAGTGGGCCTATACTGGAGACGATGTTGAAACCTATTGAACATGTTGTCCTAACAAAGGGGCTTATCTATAAAGGGCCCAACTACATCCCCAATGTGTTAATCGCTATCGATCCCACTCGAATTGAACAGGTGATCTCCAATCTTGCCGCCAATGCCCTCAAGCATACAGCTCCAGGAGACACGATCCGTATTGATATGGAACTGGAATCCGGGCACTTGAAAGTGACGATTGCCGATTCGGGTCAGGGAATACGTGTACAGGACATGCCGTTTGTTTTTCAGCGTTACTTCAGAGGCCAGGCGAGTCATGCAGAACAACGTGTTCAGGAAGGTACAGGGCTGGGCCTTTCCATCTGCCAAAGCATTATTGAAGCACATGGAGGCCATATTTCCTTTACTAGTAAAGAAGGACAAGGCACAACTTTCCGGTTCTATCTGCCGATCTGCTGAGCCTACACTCAACAGCTGTAATACTTTATTCATAATTTGATAAGGCTTCCTCAACATCCCTCCTCTAGAATGAATCCTATACTGCACTCGGGAGTGATTCGACTTGTCCAAAAAAGTGATTATCCGTGCACAGAATCTGTGCAAAACGTACAACAGCGGAAGTGAACAATATCATGCCATCCGTAATGTTGATCTCGACATCTATGAAGGAGAATTCACGGTCATCATGGGTAACTCTGGCTCTGGCAAATCAACTCTCCTATATCTGCTAAGCGGACTAGATCAGATCACAGCAGGTGAGGTCTATTTTCGCAACCAACGGATTGACGTTTATAGTGAACGGGAAATGTCCGACTTCCGCACCCGCCGGATTGGTTATATCTATCAGAGCATCAATCTGGTCCCAGACCTTTCCATCAAAGAGAACATTGCTTTACCGGGATATATCGCTGGAAACAAAACGAAGGACATCCAATCCCGCGCTGCTGAGCTGATGAATGCCATGGATATTGATGGACAGCGTGACCGCCTCCCCTCCCAGACATCTGGAGGACAACAGCAGCGAGCTGCCATTGCACGGGCTTTGATCAATTCACCGGATATCATTTTTGCGGATGAACCGACCGGAAGCCTGAATATGGAACACGGCACAGCTGTTCTCAATATCCTTACAGACCTCAACCGAAAAGGACAGTCTGTTGTTATGGTGACGCATGATATCAAGGCCGCCTGTCGGGCAGATCGCCTGATCTACATTTTGGACGGCAAGATTGGCGGAATCCTTGAGTTTGACACCTATGACGAACATCAAATTCAGGATCGTGAAGCGATTATCTTCGCTTTGGTTACGGGGAAGGAATAACGATGGCTGTCATGTTTAAACTTAGCTTGTCGTATCTGAACAGGAACAAAATACAAAATGCGCTGATTGCGCTGCTCCTGCTACTCTCGACACTTCTTGTATCTACAGCTATTGTCATTCTGGCGAACACAGGCAATCAGTTTTATGAAATGCATACCCGAACCCATGGATCTCATCAGATCCTGACGTTTGAAAAAGGGCTCAATGACCCTGACGCTGTGCACAACTGGTGGGCTTCTCAGGATGGAGCTCAGGTGTCCCCTTTGCTAACGTATCGTACATTGTCAGGCATCATTTTGAATGAAACTCACATCCCTAACATCTACCTGTACATGTTTAATACGCCTCCACCGCCCTGGGGTGTGGATGAACTAATTTTCTCAAGTGGAACGCCCGACACAGTGCCCGAACAAGGCTCCGTCTGGATTCCAACGTCCATGGCAAATACCTATCATATTTCGGTAGGTGATACCATTGGCTTCAAAACCGGCTCAAGCACACTCGAATTGAATGTATCGGGTATTGTGATCGATGTACCATACGGGGCACCCTTCTCCAATACAGCACGGGTCTGGATGAATCCTACCGATTATCAACATGATCTCGCTACACTTACTGGCAACGAGAATCGTATGATGGGCATCCATTTTAACGATTACAGCATGAATTCGGTGTATTGGGAACGATACAATCGTGAGACAGGTATTCCGTTTCTGGAATCCAAAATGGAGTTCGAGGCGATTGCCTCTTTCTATCTGATCATCAATCAGGTTATTGGATTCATCATGATATTCATGGGTGTTGTCATGCTCTCCATCGCTTTGATGACCATCGGGTTTACGATTGCAGATGCCATCCTGGCCAATTACAGAACGATAGGAATCCTCAAATCACTAGGTCTGACTTCCCGAAAAACGATAGGCACCTATGTTATTCAATATGCAATGTTATCCATCGTAGCCATTATCCCAGGACTTGCACTCAGTATATGGATATCCAAATGGATCATTAATATTTCTGTATCCTCTCTTCGAGTGGGGAATCAGAACATTCCAGTCCATGGATTGGATGCGGCCATACTGTCCGGCGCACTACTATTTGCTCTAGTGATTCTGTTCACTGTGTTATATGCCAAAAAGGCACGCAGCATACAGCCCGTGCAAGCTATTCGTTATGGTATGTCGGAGATAGATCACGGCCGGATGGCTGGCAAAATGAATTCGCCATTGGCCCACTGGATCGGCTTCACACGACTGCCTGTGACCGCCGTGCTTGGATTCCGACATGTGTTCAAAAACACCAAAAGCTCTGTTCTAACACTCCTGCTAACCACCATGGCTTCTTCCGTACTTGTTCTGGGTTATGTTCTGCTGACCAGTATAACCGGAATTGAACAGACCGCAGCTAAATGGGGGTATGACAATGCCAATATCGCAGCAGTGGTCGTGAACAAAAGTAACGTTCCAAAGACTGAATTAAAACAAACGTTAGAAGAGGATTCAAGGATTAGCAATGCAGGCTGGCAAGGGAACACAACGGGTGTAATTAGCCCGGAGTCTTCGGCAACAGTCAAGGGCCAATCCATCAGCATCAACTTGAATGTACTGGACGGGAGTTATCAAGAACTTGGATTCGAAACGTTAAAAGGGGTTAACCCACAACATGCGAATGAAATTGCCCTTGGTGTAAGTGTAGCCAACACATCAAATAAAGATCTCGGTGATCTTATCGATATCTATATTGAAGGAGAAAAGCGTACATTCCTCATTACAGGAATCTATCAGGCAATCGCCAACATGTCTGTTTCAGGCAGAATCACCATTGATGCTATGAGAAGTGTGAACCCCAGTTATAGTGAATTTGATGTTATCTTCATCAATGTGAACGATATGGCACAAGCGGATAAGGTTGCCTCGGAATTAAATGAGCAATTTAAAGATTTCGCTTCGGTAGTTACTCAGAAGACATTGCTTGATTCCGTTTACGTGGAAGCTGCTAACATCCTGATCTATCCGATGAGCCTCATTGGATTGTTGTTTATTACTGTGACGTTCATCATTATTTTCAGTACCTGTAGAATCAATATTCGTAAAGAAAGCAGAACGTACGGGATATACAAATCGCTGGGAATGACATCCCGCCAAATCAGGTTATCGCTCACCATGGGAATGTTCATACTGTCCTCCGTGGGAGCCATACTGGGTATTTTCGTCGGCGTATATCTGCTACCTCTTCTACTCGAAATGGTCCTTTCCGGTTATGGTATCGTACAACTTCCACTGATCCTGCATTGGGGTGGCATGGTACTGTTCACCTGTCTAACCATCATTGCAGCCAGTCTTGGCTCATGGTTCTCTTCAAGAATCATTCGGGAAGCATCGCCACGTATGCTGGTTATCGAATAATGTAATAAGGATGCCTTAACACAATAAAACAAGCCCTTCCATACCTCTATAGGATGTGGAAGGGCTTGTTATTATGATAAGAACTATTTCCGCCACTTCTTCGCAAGTTCACCAATCTGATGTGGGGTAGTGCGGCAACAACCACCAATAATTTGCGCGCCCGCCGCAACCCACTGCTCAGAAGCATCACTCATACTGCCACATGTACCCTGTCCGCTCCACGTCTTCGTTGCCGCATCGTATACTTCTCCTGAGTTCGGATACACAATAACAGGTTTATCGCTGGTACGGCTCAAAATACCCACTGCTTCCCTCACCACTTCCATCGGAGCACAGTTCAGGCCAATCGCCGCAATCTGCGGCTCAGAGCCAAACTTCTGTGCACATACCTCAAGCGGTGTGCCCTCGCTGATGCTTGTCCCGTCTTTTAAAGAAAAAGATAACCAGGCATACGCATGAGGAAACTCCTTCAGTACATCAACCAGCACCTGTGCTTCCTGCAAGGAAGGAATCGTCTCAAAAGCCAGAATATCTGCACCTGCTTCAAGCAACGCTGCCATACGTGGTCGATGGAAAGCAGCCAACGTCACATCCGACACGCCGTAATGTCCCACATACTCTGAACCATCCGCCAGATAGGCGCCGTACGGCCCAACGGACCCGGCAATAATTGGACGTGGACGAGCACAATCTCCTTCATGATCTACTGTACGATCTGTTATTTGCTCCTCATTCTCCACCGTCTCGGCACGTACCGGAGGAGCTTCTACAAGCTGACCTGTTGAGCTTTCTCTCCCTACTAAATCACTCTGCACTTCCACCCATACGGCATCTCTCGCTTTTGCAGCCAACTCCACCGTCTTGCGGATCAGCTCCAGTGCTGCCTGTTCATCGATTCCTCTCTTGCTGAAGCCATCCACCGTCGCCTGATAACTGGATGTAATTGCACAGTCGGCTCCTGCGCGGAAATAATCCGCATGGACCTGAACGATAACATCCGGATTCTCAAGCAACACACGAGCCGACCAGAGCGGATCATCCAGATTACATCCATGCTGTTCAAGTTCCGTTGCCAACGCTCCATCCAGAATCATGACTGGATGTTCACGCAGGATCTGTTCTATCGGGTTAGTCTGTTGTGCTTGCGTCATGTACTTGTCCTCTTTTCTTATTCACACGTTCTGTCAGATAATAAGCAGCGTAACATAATGCGATAAACGGAACCCCACAATACAGCGCAATTCGCTGTGTCGGGTCAAAGGCAATACCTATGCATGAAGCCAGGCATAATATAAATGAAACAATCGGTACCACCGGATAGAGTGGTGTGCGGTACACCAGATCTTTGACCGCATGGCCTTCACGGATATATTGTCTGCGGAACATGTATTGGGAGGCACTGATGCTCATCCATACTGCAACAACAGCCAGACCTGAAATGGAAACCAGTGTTATATATACGGTACCTGGCGCAATGATGCTGGACAGCAAGGCCAGCGCACCACCTACCATGCTGATCAGAAGTGCATTCAGTGGTACCCCACTTTTGGTCAATTTGGCAAACCACGGAGAGATCGTTCTTTTGTCAGCCAAAGACCAGAGCATCCGTGAAGATGCATACAAGCCCGAATTGGCAGCAGAGAGAATCGCCGTCAGAATAACAAAGTTCATAATGTCTGCTGCATAGGGTACACCCACCCGTTCCATTACCGCTACAAACGGACTTTCCAGTACACTGGCATCCGACATGGGCAGTAAGGCCGACAAGATAATGATCGTTCCGATGAAGAAAATAACTAAACGCCACAGCGTTGTATGAATAGCCTTCGGTATCGTCTTTTCCGGGTTCTCCGTCTCACCGGCAGCAATGCCGATTAATTCGGTGCCTGAGAAGGCAAAGTTTACAGCAAGCATGGTCATCAATATCGCTGTAGCCCCATGAGGGAACCACCCGGATGCGGTAATGTTCGATAGAAACGGCGCTGGTTCAGCATCCGCCATCGGAATGAACCCAAACATGGCTGCGCCACCGATAATAATGAAGATTACGATAGTCACTACTTTTACAGATGAGAACCAGAACTCGGATTCCGCAAATAATTTCACCGTTAAAGCGTTAAACAGAAAGATCATCAGGGCAAAGAGCGCGCTCCATATCCATACGTTCACCGATGGGAACCAGCGCTGCATCAGCAATCCGGCGGCTGTGAATTCGGAGCCAAGCGCAACAGTCCAGGTTAACCAGTATAACCAAGCCACCGTGTAGCCTGTTGCTGGTCCGATATATTTGGCTGCATAACTATGAAATGCTCCCGTCTCTGGCATATGAACAGACAGTTCACCAAGACAGAGCATCACCAGATATACAACGATGGCTCCGATCAGATAGGACAGAATGGTACCCAGTGGTCCCGCTTGCTGAATGGTGTAACCTGAGCTGAGGAATAATCCCGTTCCAATAACTCCTCCGAGAGAGAGCATGACCACATGCCGTGCCTGCATTTTCCGCTGAAAATGCCCTTTGTCGTTGTTGTTCTCCATACCTGCTGCTCCCCTACTTCTTCATCCAGAAAAAACAAAAAAGACCCACTCTGCCTAAAGAGTGCGCCGTTACTGACAAATAAAAACAAACGCTCCTATCTATCAGGCTTTCACCCGCTGGAATTAGCACAGTATCCTTCAGATCTGTTGCTGAGGTTTCTAAGGGCCAGTCCCTCCACCTCTCTGGATAAGAAAATGATTTTTTATAAATATAGCGATCTATCATGAATGTGTCAACATTTAAATCATAAATGAAACACATCGCTATTCGGTGGATGATCCCGGATTGGTAATGCTAATCTTCACATCGTACGTAATTGGCACGGTACTAAAAATGTTATCCCAATCATCTTTGACTTTCTTCCATGTTTTGGGCTCTTTAATACGTAAGCTATCCCGAAAATCCGCAACATCCACTTTGTAGGTATGCTGCAGCTTGTATAACACCTGACGAATCTGTTGTTCCGCCAGTTCAGCAAATTCTTTTTCCAGTTCCCCGCGATAAGCCCCTTTTTCCTCTCTTTCGGGAGCACGCCAATCCTCCATTAACCAGCCTTCGGATTCGGTCTTTACATGGAATGAAATATCATTGCCAACAACCTTGGGAATTACTTTTGTTTTCTTCTTTTTCATTTCATATACAACAGTGAATCCCTCTTTGTTGTAAGTCTTCAAGACGCCTCCTCTTTCCTTAGGCCTGAGCCACGATAAACCTTCCAGATCCGTTTGACTTAGTTCTCCAATAAACTTGGTTGTTTTCCCATCGAATATGCTGCCACCTGAGAACTTGCCCTCTCCATTGGAGTACAGTACATTCTGGAGCAAGAAACTGGAACCAGATTGCATTTGGGCATCTAATTTGGAGAGCAAAACAGGGTCAAGGATTTTGTTGGACAAGTATGAATTACCGGTAATTCCTGTTAGATAAAATGCTGGAATCCGAGAGGGATCATCCGAAGTCAGGACATCCACGGCGCGATGATGACTTATCAGCACCAGACAATTTGGACGAATATCGTTATCCCGAAGTACAAAATCCAGCAGCTGGTCCAGACCATACTTTTTGGCAATATCCTTGGAGACAACGATGACCTTTAGATGATGTCCGATAAGTGGACGGTCTCGCCTTAGTGCAAACTGACGAAAGATTTGCAGCAACGAATCTCCAGTAAGCTGTTCATTGGAATAGGAAGTCTTTCCCGAAGCAGGTGAACCGGATTGTCCGCCCTGTTTACTGTTCGAACCGCCCGTCCCGGGAGCAATCTGCACGGTAGCCGTTATATAATTATTCTTTGGATACTTTCCTCCCTGGGCAGCGATGTCCTTCTCAAATTCTGTTTCTTTCGCGATATCGATCCCGAGACCAACATAGACACTTAGTTCCTCGATCTCCCTACTGCTCCAGCATCCGGATATTACCAGAAGAACGGACAAAGCAAAGGCTACACGTAAAAGCATAAAAATACGAATCATGCTTGCTTGCCTCCCTTTTTGCGAATCAGACTTATTAACAGCAGCAACAGAGGTAAAATGGCAAAAAGAAGCACGGATAGATTGCCCAACATATCACCCAGTGCAAAAGTTTCATCCACGGTTTTCGGCATTAATGCTGTTAGATATATTACTGGCAGAAAGGCGTACATAATGACCTTGATCTTCTTCGTACGAAATAAATCCCGAATGCCCACCGAAGCGCAATAGTGTGTGATCGTGAAACTCGAGAAGATCTGCATAATCCAGATGACCAGTAGCAGGGATTCGAACCGTTCAAAGATCAAACCTTGAATCTCGAAGCTTCTAACCAGATCGAGCGTGGGCCAAGTACGTGTTTTGATGCCGTCGAGTGACAGACTGCCTACAACCATCACAACAGTAATCAGATAAATCATAGTCGATATGATGATGCCCCAGCTCATGGCTACATTGCTCTTTTTGGGATTTTTCATATAAGCAGTCATGACAAACATGACTTCGTACCCCGTGTAAGCCAGCAACGAAGGTTTCAAACCTTTGAGGACTGGCATGATACCCTCTCCGAGTACGGGTCTCAGATTGCCGATCTCAAATAACTGATTACTAAGCAAAATTTCAATCACAAATATAATCAGTGTAATCGGCAAAATAATCTCAAATACACGCACAATAACAGCAAGTCCGCCGGAGATCAAATATATGCCAATCCACATAAACACCATCACAATGGCCCATGTCGGAGTACGCTCTAGCAAATACATGCCTGTCACTTCAGCCATGACCCTGATTTCGAATGCGGCAATCACCATAAAGTACATAATCATGGCGAATCCCAATATGTAAGCAATCCAGCTCCCCGTAATCTCACGGGTGAACTGGAACACTGTTTTCTCCGGAAATCTGCGACACAGGGTAACCAGAATAATTCCGACACCCGTGATAATCAGTCCCGACAGAATGATGGAGATCCAGACATCCGGTGTTCCGACAGCTTTACTCGTCGTTCGGGGGAGGGTCAGGATCCCAGCGCCAAGCATGTAATTAACAATAACTACGACGGCCTGCCTTGTGCTAATATTTCCTTCAGAACCGTTCACTTCATCCCACCTCATACCTCGTGATTTGCTTGATTTATTTTTTGCGGTCTTTATCTATTGGATTAGACATCTCGGGACGCTTCCTCATCATATTTAGCGGAGCACGGATAAAGAAATCCTTCCATTCCCCAAAGTGATAAGGAACGGCCGGTGCAACATAAGGTAGGCCAAAGCTCGAGAGTCTCGCAAGATGGGTACATATAAGGAGAAAGAACATAACCACGCCAAACAATCCGAGTACAGCTGCGCTAAACATGGCAGCAAATCGCAGAATTCGCAGTGTGATGCCGGCACTATAGACAGGGATCGTAAAGGAGGATATGGCGGTAACCGCAACAACGATGACCAGGAATTGGCTTATAATTCCTGCCTGTACGGCTGCCTGGCCGATAATCAGACCTCCAACGATACCTAGCGAGGGTGCAATCGGCTTAGGTAAACGAATGCCAGCCTCCCTCAATATCTCGATCGAAAGTTCCATGATCAGTACTTCGATGATTGAAGGAAACGGCACTCCCGTCCGCGTTTCAATGATCGTCAATACCAGCTTGGTTGGGATAAGTCCCGGATGGAACGAGATAAAAGAGATATAGAGCGCAGGAGCGAGCAAGGCCAGCATGGCGGACATAAAGCGCAGCATTCGCAGGAATGTTCCAGGAATCCATCGTTCATAATAATCCTCGGGAGATTGGAGCAACATGCTAAACGACACTGGCACAATTAAGACAAATGGCGTCCCATCCAATAAAATAGCCACTCGCCCTTCCAGTAAAGCACCCATCACCCGGTCTGGTCTTTCTGTATTCAACACTTGTTGAAACGGACTGAGCGTATTGTCTTCGATGAGCTGTTCAACATACCCAGATTCCAACATGGAATCCATATCCATCTCTTCAATTCGCTTTTGGACTTCCGCCACGAGATTAGGATCAGCAATATCCTGAATATAGGCAACAGCCAAATCTTTCTTGATCCGTGAACCTACTTCATACTTCTGAATAAAGAGGCTCTGATCACTACCATACCGACGTAAAATACCTGTGTTATCACTTAATTGTTCAGTAAAACCAATTCGGGGGCCACGGAGCAACCCCTCTGACACCGGTTCATTCACACCACGTGTTTTGATCTTATGAGCTCCAATTAACAGAGCCCCCGGCAATCCATCGACCAACAGTGCATTTTTGCCAAAAAGCACGCCAACTGCGACCTCTTGGAGGGACTTGGTCTCCTCAACCAGACTGACAGGTAGTAATTGCTCTTGCAGGTAGGCCGACAGTAAATGCGCATTATCCGGATGCAGGAACCCCTCCCGCTTAAGCTCTGGAACGCCTTCCAACATTAACGGTGTAATCAGGTGATCATCGATTAAGTCTTGATCTACCAGGCCTTCGGTATATATGACAGCTGCCCTTGTATTGGTACCTCTAATGGTAAATTCCCGAATGTGAACATCAGCATTTTGACCAAAGCTTTCTCTTACACTGGTCAGATCCGTATTGTACTTGCCGGTTAATTTAATATTGGCATATTGGCCTGTTTCGGTTCCCTGACCCTGACCCGCGGTAGCAGGAGAAATATCTTTCGAGGATATGGAGGGTTTCTCGGAACGAGAGAAGGTTCCACGCTTAATGGCGGCATTGATCCACCGCATGGTTACTGTAATGCCGATCGGTATGATAAGGACCAAGAATGCCTGAATCCATATGGTCCAATCCGGCACGTAGGATACAATTGTTGACCACATGTTCCCACCCCAACATTTCTCTGCATGATGAAGCTGCAGGTATTCCCAAGTATTGTGTCCCCGTTTGATCACAATAATTCCCGTTTTTTTGTGTACTGAACGACAAAAAAAACGGTTCCTGTGTAAGGAACCGCTATTACTATATATTCTTATACGATTCTGGTCACATGCTCCGCTTTGGCATCCAACAAGTGAGCCGATGCAGCAATTGCTGTAAAATCATTCAGAGCGATCTCAATCTGCTTCTGGCTCTGCTCGACATATTCTTCTACTTTTTTGGTACCGCCTGTGATATTACCTATCTCCTTTGTTATTCCGGTAACGCTATCACGAATCTCGTTAATCGAACTCTCCACCATTGCGGATAGTTTCTTAACTTCTTTAGCCACGATATCGAATCCTCGTCCAAATTCTCCTGCATGTGCAGCCTCAATGGCAGCATTCAACGCGAGCAATTGCGTCTGAGACGAAATCTCGCGTATCGTTCGTACCACGCCCTGAATCGATCCGGCCTGTTCCTGCAAATGAGTCAGCGTTGCACGGTTAGTAGCGGACACCTCTGAGATATAGGAGATACTGGACATTAATTCCTGGCTCCGTTCAATGCCTACATCTGCCTGCCCATTTAGTTCATGAGACATCGCTTTTAGCTCATTCACTACGACCGAAATGTTGTTCTGACGGTTGGTAATGTTGGTGGCGATTTTGGAGACACCCAATATCTTCTGATTTGTCTCATCGTACACCGGCATATATGTCGCCTCAAGCCATACGGAATTTCCCTCTGCATCCTTGCGTTCAACCTTGTCCTGGAAGCTGACACCATTAAATATGCTATTCCAAAAAGCATCATAGTCCGGGGTATTTGCAAATTGACCGAAGCATAGTTGCTGATGCTTCATGCCGTACATCTCATCTACCGTATATCCCATCGTCTGGGCAAAGACTTCATTCACGTAGGTTACCCGGCGATCCAGATCGAATCGAATGATAGCAAGACTTTTCTCCATCGCCTTGATGACCATTGCATCGGTGACAACATCTTTCTTTTCCATATCTAATACAGACACTTGATAACCCCCACAGTTCATTCCATAATAGACAGCCTTTAACTAGCAAAAAACGATCATAACAACATATGTATCCATCAGGTTCTAGATGACTCTACTATTGATACCCGATTTGCAGCATTTTGGATCACCTGTTGTCGTTTATTTTTTCTAAAGAAAATCTGCTCCACCTCATCCGCTGGCAATGGCTTGCTGTAGTAGTATCCCTGCACTTTATTGCAACCTTGTTCAGTCAAAATATATAGTTGTTTCTGCGTTTCAATGCTTCTGCAATATCCTGGATAAAAGGCTTCCATCATCATATTTTTGGAGCATATTCATCGTCCAGAAAAGAGATGTTATAACTTATATTATCCGTAAAATATCTCGGTATCTACTTGTACGTATCGTAACATAAGGCAAAAAAGGATACACTTCTGCACTTGTAACGTATTTGTAACATAATTTCTGTTTTGTAGTAACTGTTTAGCGCCTTTATACAAGAAAAACAGGACGATTTGTCGTACATCATTCTGTTTCTTATCCAGTCTCATCTTTATTTTTTCGTGGTGTCCAGCGCTTCGTTTCACTGCACAAACTGAACGACCTTGCATAGAAACCGAAAAAAGAAGAGCGCATGATATCCATGGCTCTTCTTTTTTTGATGTTTTTAAGTTAGTTACAGGTTTTACATACCGAGTGCTTAACCGGGGGCATGAACTCATTTTAAAAATTGTGCACAGTGACACACAGCTGAATCGCAATGCCAAATGGGTCCCGTACAATGCCATAACCTGGGCTGAATTCATTTTGTTCGTACGGCACCAGTTCCTTCACACCCTCATGTTGCATCAGAGAATGATACAGTTGATCGATTGTATCTTTGTCCTTGGATTGAATACATAGTGACGTGCTGTTCCCCAGCTGCCAAGCTCTCTCCGTGTCCATTGCTTCTTCTGCAATCATGACTTTGTTAACCCCAATCTCCAGCACCGAATGTGTAATATACTCATCCTGACCGGCAGGGTACTCGAAGCCCGGGTTCATCTCCTTCATCTCTTTATAACTTTTCTTGAATATCACCTTGGCGCCCAGAAACTCCTCATAAAAGGCAATGGCTGCCGCCGCATCCCCGTTCATCGACAAAAATGGTATCACTTCAAAATTCATTATATTGCCTCCTTGTTCCTATTGGATTACACTTATCACTATAACAACGAAAGGTGCCAATCCATGGCACCATTAAGAGGTTTGATATGAAAAAATCAGAACGTATGAACCAGATGCTGCGCTTCATTAATCAAAAACAACAGTTCACCCTGCAAGATCTCATGCAGGAGTTCCAGATCTCCAAACGAACCGTGTTAAGAGATATCACTTCATTGGAAGAGTTAGGTGCGCCCATCTATGTCGAATATGGACGCTACGGCGGATATCGACTGCTGCAACAGATGCAGCTGCCTCCCATTTCGTTTAATACGGGTGAGCTTCATGCCCTTTATTTTGCAATGCAGGCTCTCCGCAGCTTCTCCAGCTTACCCTTTCAAGTCTCTTTCCGGACCATTCATGAGAAATTTATGAGCGCGTTATCCGACAAGCAACGACAGGATATTGAGAATATCCAACACCGGGTTTACTTCCAACATACCGAGCAGATCCGCGATAGTGCACATTTGGAGTTTCTGTTGATGGCTGCTGTGCAGAATATAGTGATTCAGATTACGTACGTTAGTCAGCGTAGATCCTCTGATCAAAGGTTATCTTCTGCAAACACCAATATCCGCACCATTCAACCCATCGCGCTTTATGCCAAGAAAGGCTATTGGTATTGCCAGGCGTATGATCTGCATAAACAGGCCTACCGTGTATTCCGCTGCGACCGCATCACTTCAACCGAAACAACGGAGATTGAACCTCTAACTCATGTAAATGAACGCTATTCACAGGATGCCCAGTCTCTATGGAAACCATCGGAACAAGCAACTCCGTTCAAGTGCCTGATTGACGAAGCCGGGGTTGAGCTATTCCAGCAAGAACATTTCCCATCTATGCAGATCATCGAGAAGAGGGGACACATGTATCTTGTCGGTTCGTATGAACCTCACGAGCTTGATTTCATAGTGAGATATCTTGCAGGCTATGGTAAATCGATTAAGATTATGGAGCCCATCACCTTACAGAAAGCATTAAGGCAGTACTACCTGGACTTGTTGGATCATGTATAAAGATCATATTTCTATTTCCAGTTTACTTCACGTGCCTTTAGCTCTGCTCCTGGATAACTTTTAAACTTTTTTTATTGCCAATAGCCAATTGAACGATAATCTGCAACACAATGATGATAGCCAAGCCATAAAATGCTTGCACAAAGCTGCCTGTTAGATCACGGAGCCAACCAATCGCCAGCGGCCCAAGTGCTCCAAGAATGTAACCACCAGATTGAGTCATAGCGGACCAGCTACTAGCTTCCTGAGCATTGTTTGTCTCATCAATCGGCAACATGAGTGCAATCGGGAACAGTCCACCTGCACCAATACCGAGCGGGATCGCCGCGAGCCACGGACTGACAGAGAGATTCAGCATCAGGACACCTATTAACTCCAACATCGCACATCCAACAAGCCAGAAGACACGCCTTTGGTATCGGTGTACAAGCATGGGAATGAATAACGTTGAGGGCAGTGATATCAATGTAAATAACGTTTGGATGTTGCCAGCAGTCTCTTGGCTATATCCATGGCTTTGAATGGCTGGCGCAAGCCACGCGGTTAATGAATAGAAGATCGCGGCCATCAGTCCGAAGAACAGTGTCAGCACCCATGCACGCCTGTTCTTCACCGGAAGTGGGGCATGAATGACAGCCGAAGTTTGTCCGGATTGTCTCTCTGTACGCGCAGACCAAGCTAATTTTAACCAGATCGGCAATGCAATGGCTGCGAGTAATGCCCATGTAGCCAAAGAACCTCTCCAAGATCCACCCAACGTCTGCTGAAGCGGAACCGATAATCCCACACTAATGCTGGCCCCCATCACCATTGCTGTAGAGTAGATGCCGACCATGGCTGCCACTCGGTTAGGGAAATACTGCTTTATGAAGCTTGACAACAGTGGCCCTGCCAATGCAATCCCTACGCCTGACAGAAAAGAAGTGAACATCATCAACGGAGTTGCGCCTACGAACAATCGTAATCCCGTACCTATCCCAATAAGGATTAAAGCCAGCACAATGGCACCTTCGTTCCCCCACCTTCTACTTAGTCTTACAGAGAATGGAGCGAATATGCCCATACATAATACCGGTAGTGTAGTTAACAGACTGGCGGTCATGCCGCTCAAACCCAGATCATTCTGTATGGTACTCATCAGAGGAGAAATGGAAGTAATCGGTGGTCTTAAGTTCAGTGAAGCCAGAATAAGCGCCAATACAATATAAAAAAGTTTCATTATGGATCACCTCATGGTAGTAGTATCGTTGCCTTCACCAAAGATCCCATTTGTTAATGACAAGATCTTCGGGTGGTGCACGAATTAAGTATAGGATCATTATAATGATTGAACAATACTATTGTTTCTATTAAAATGATTACTAAAACCAATGATTAGAGGAGAATTCATGGAGATTCGTCAGATGGAAAACTTTATTACAGTGTGTGAGGAGCTTCATTTTACACGGGCAGCGGAGAAACTTGGCATATCTCAACCTACGTTGAGTCAACAGATACGTGGATTGGAGGATGAACTTGGTGTTCCTTTGTTTGACCGTGTCGGCAAAAAGATTGTGATGACCCAGGCAGGCACTCTGTTTCTGGAGCACTGTGTACAGATGATCCGGCATTTACAGAATACCCAAGATGCGTTGGCTGAATTTCGGAATGATCAGCGGGGACGATTGGTGATTGGTGTTCTTCCATCCGATTTGGATTACCGCATCACTCCGCTGCTCGTAGATTTTCATGCCCGATTCCCCAAAGTGCAATTGAAAGTTATCTCTTCGATCTATGTCGTAAATCAAGTGTTGGAAAATGAAGTCGACATCGGCATCGAGATCACGTCTGCCCCTGATAGACGGCTTGTACGCATTCCTTTGTGCAGTGAAGAATATGTACTCGTCGTTTCCGAGAATCATGATTGGGCTGAACGAAGCACAATTGAAATTCAGGAGCTGCGTGATATCCAAACGGTGATGTTTCCCGAAGGATTTACGGGCAGAGAATTGGTCGATGGCTATTGCCGTAAATATGGATTCACCCTAAATACCATCATGGAGACCAGTTCTGCAACCTCCATCATTAGCTTGGTCAAAGCCAACGTCGGAGGAACACTGCTGCCTTATCCTCTGATCAAAGCCATGAATGAGCCCACGCTACGTTGCATCCGAATTACAGACGATCCGCCCTACCGGCACTTTGAGATCATCCATCGGTCCGACCGTTACCTGACGCAATCGGCCAAGGCATTTATTGAGAAAACAATCGAGTATTTCAATCAAAGGTGAGATTAAAAGGAGGATAATGAAATGATAATAAGAGAAGTTGGTTTGTTGACACATCAGGTCGAGGCCATAAAAGAGTTTTACGGCACACTACTGGAACTGGATCTTGTGGAGGATAATGCAACACGCGTTTCATTCCGTGCGGGGAACTCGGTCCTATCTTTCAAGAAGGCGCCGGAACAAGAGAAGCCCTACTATCATGTAGCATTTACGATTCCAACAAATAAACTTGCTGATGCAAAAAGGTGGGCTCAAGACCGTAACATTCCATTGCTTTCGAAAGATGGACAGGATGAATTTTATTTCCCTTACTGGGATGCAACAGCCTTCTATTTCTATGATCCAAGCGGCAACTTGATGGAATTTATCGCTCACCATTCACTCGATAACGCAGTTGATGAAGCTTTCGAAGCGAAGCATCTGTTATGTATTAGTGAAATCGGTCTGCCTGTCGATGACGTTCCTGAGACGATGAGCACATTGAATAGGCATTATCAACTTGAACCATTTGCCGGAGACGGAAAACAATTCTCCCCCACGGGTGATGCAGAAGGCTTGTTTATTGTCTTTGATAAACAAATGCCCTGGTTCCCAGACGGGCGTATGCCTGGTGTATTTGCCACGGAGGTGAAGGTGGAAACTGGACAGCCAGGTAGTCTACGTATGCAGGACGATATGTACTCGATTGAATCGATATGATGTAAGAACGTACTGAATGAAAACCTATAGAGGGACTTCCGGCTTAATACTTACCAAAACCATCCTCACACGTGATATCCGATTTAAGAATTTCGTACAGATTTTGTTTGGAATTCTCTAATTTATTTTGTGTTTCTTCAATTTCTGATATTTTCGCTTGGATAATGCTTGCTTGATCATTACTTGAAAACCCATGTTTAGAGATCATAGATTGGATCTCATGGATCGTAAAACCAACAGCTAAACATTGTTTGACCACTTCCAGATGCTGAATAATGCTCTGCGCATATATTCGATAGTTATTATGATCTCTCAGCATATGTTCATCCGGGATAATACCTATTTTCTCGTAGTAACGAATCGTGGATATCGGAAGGTTTACATGGTTCGCTACTTCACTAATCTTCATATGGATTTCCCCCGTTTCTTCTTCTTGCTATAAAGTATACTTCATAGTTTACAATCCTCATAGTGAGACAGATGGAGATATAATTTATACCCTACTCTCACCAATATAGATATGAGGAGAGATTTCAATATGAACACAATTACCGGTCAATTCAACAAAACAAATGATTTTGATACCATCGTCTTGGAGCGCCATTCCGTTAAAGCCTACGACCCTGAAGTGAAGATCAGCCGCGAGGAGATGACCGAAATACTGGCGAAAGCTTCACGTGCCCCTTCGGCCATTAACATGCAACCTTGGCGTTTTCTTGTTATCGACAGTGCTGAAGGCAAAGAGAAGCTTGCACCACTGGCCTCTTTTAACCAGACACAGGCACTAACGTCTTCCGCCGTCATTGCCGTGTTTTACGATGCCAACAACGTTGAATACATGGAAGAGATTTTCAGCAAATCAGTGGAACTTGGGTACATGTCCCAAGACATCATGGATATGCAGATGCAGCAGGTGAAACCTTATTATGCGAACATAAACGCATCCGAATTGCGTGATATGAACCTCATTGACTCAGGCCTCATATCCATGCAACTCATGCTCGTTGCCCGTGCTCATGGTTATGATACCAACCCTATGGCCGGTTATGACAAAGGTCAGATTGCTGAAGCGTTCGGCCTGGATAAAGAACGGTTCCAGCCCGTCATGTTGATCTCCATAGGGAAAGCAGCCAAAGAAGGCTATCCTTCCTATCGTCTCCCGGTTGAAACGATTACAACTTGGGCATAATCAACAGGTACTCTCAATGAAGTAATATCTCTTGTATTAAATAGTTAAGTGAATATAACAACTATAAGTAAATACTAAGTCTGAAAAATAGATAAAAATTACTGTGCATTCCATAATACCAGAGTACTCATCCTATATCAGTTAAAGGCTTTCATTATAATAGCCTCATACTGATTTGGACATAGGAACATTAATTATACGTTCATAAACAAAGGATCCTGATGACAACTGTCATCAGGACCCTTTGTTACATAACTTAAATACTTTTGTCAGGTGATAAAAAAGTCGTGAAACCACCACAGATTACCACAAAAAGAAAACTACCACTTCCTCAATATACCGAATGTCGCATATAACGTGCTTAAATGATCCATTTTCACCCAAGCCGGGTAAGGGATTAGAAAATAATATCAATAACCTCTAGCTCATCTTGCTCCTGTTCAGTTTGGCCATTCAGGGAAATATCCTTTAACATTACCGAAGGCTGTTCGGCAATTTGGTTGATGATCACGAGCAGGTCCTGAGCGAAATTGTCGATCAGATTGCGCGTAAACAACTTGGTCGCATATTCAAACTGCCCGTTCATTCCCTCATCCAAGAGCGAAATGACCAAGGTAAGGTCAAATTGGGAAACCGCATGCGTTTCCGGATAAGATTCGATCTGGATATCCCCGAAGCTTTGAACGTTATCTTCCTTCGTTTCCAGTGTAAACATGACATCAAATACAGGATTGCGACTTTGATCGCGCGGTACCTGCAGCTTTTTCACAAGTTTTTCAAACGGATAATCCTGGTGGTCGTAGGCCCCCAGCATCGTTTCTTTGACTTCGTTCAAGTAAGCGAGGAACGTCTTCTCCCCGGATGGATAATGGCGAATCGCCAACGTGTTGACAAACATTCCGATGAGCGGCTCCAGGTCGGCATGTGTGCGGCCCGAAACCGGTGTGCCTACAATGAAATCTTCTTGTCCCGAGTACTTGCTGAGCAGGATGGAATAGGCCGCCGATAACAGCATATATAGGGTAGCACCATTCTCATCGGCAATGCGCTGCAAGCTGTCGGTCATCTGCTTGTCGATACTGAAAGGCAGCACATCTCCCTCAAAGCTGCGAGCGGCAGGTCTGACAAAGTCCGTAGGCAACTCAAGCGTTGGCAGTTCACCTTCCAGCATGTCCAGCCAGTAGGCTTCCTGGTGTTTCAGCCGTTCTTTTACAGGTTCGGACTGCTGCCAAGCGGCGAATTCCTTGTATTGAATCCGAAGCGGTTTCAGCGTTTCACCGTTATACAGGCGCAGCAGTTCTTCGATGAAGATACCCATCGACATGCCATCCGTGACGATATGATGGATGTCCAGCATAAGCAGATGACGCTCCGCTTCCCATTCAACTAAGCCCACACGCAGCAGCGGCGGCCGCTCCAAATCAAAGACACGTACAAAGGCATCCGCAATGCTTTTCGTTTCACTTTCCGTCGCTTTTGTATACTCGATGGCAAACTCCAAGTCCGAATAAACCCGTTGTACCGGTTCGCCGTCAACCATTTCGAAGCCAGTTCGCAAAACTTCATGACGAGCGATTAATCCTTGGAGCGCCGCCTCGAATTGATTCCGCTCCAAGCGCCCGACAAGAACCGTCATGCCGGACATATTGTAGCTAAGCTCGGCGCCTTCCATCTGCTGCTGGATGTACAGCCGTTTTTGCACGGAGGAAAGAGGATAATACTCCCTTTTATCCAGAACCGGAATGGAGAGGAATTCCTGCTGCTCCAATCGGCTAATCACTTCAGCCATCGCTTCAATAGTCGAGTACCGGAATACATCGCGCAGCGGCAGGTCCACGTGCAGCTCTTTGTGCACCTTGCTGACCAGCGTTGTCGCCCGCAGCGAGTGACCACCGAGGTCGAAGAAGTTGTCCGTCACACCAATCGTAACTGACCCGAGCACGTCCTGCCAGATGGAGACCAGTTTCGCCTCCAGATCGGTGCGCGGCGCCACGTATTCGCGCCCTGCACTTACTCCCTCTTCCGGTGCTGGCAGAGCTTTCCGGTCGATTTTCCCGTTTGGTGTCAGAGGTAAATGCTCCAGCTCCACGAAGTACGACGGGATCATGTAACCCGGCAGCTCGCTGGAGATTGCTCGTTTCAGGTCGGCCGCCGTCAGTTCGATATCCATTGTGTAGTAGGCGCACAGCGCCTTTTGCCCATTCTCATCACTTCGAACCAGCACCACCGCTTCGCGTATACCTACCACCCGCAACAGCTGTGACTCGATCTCACCCGTCTCGATCCGGTACCCCCGGATTTTCGCCTGATTGTCGATCCGGCCGATGAAGTCCACGTTGCCGTCCTCCATCCATCGCGCCAAATCTCCCGTGCGATACAACCGCTCACCCGCAGTGAAAGGACTGTCTACAAACTTCTCCTTCGTCAGCTCTGGACGGTTCAAGTACCCACGTGCTACCCCAACGCCGCCGATAACCAATTCGCCCAGCACCCCGACTGGAACAGGATTCAGATGTGCATCCACGATGTAAAATTTCGCATTCAACCACGCTTTGCCAATCGGCACATGGCCTGTCTGCGGCAGTTTCTCCAACTGCTCGTCATAGAAACTGGAGTCAATTGCCGCTTCCGTCACACCGTAGGCGTTAATAATGCGGAATGACGGGCCGAACCGTTCCTGCAAGGTACGGTAATCTGCCACACTGCAGCTGTCCGAGCTAGTGATCAACAGCTCCATACCGCTCAACTCCAACCCCTGCTCATGCACGTACTCCATAAACGGCACGATCAGTGCTGGTGTTGATTCAAAGATTGACACTTGCTCCCGCTCTATCCAGTAATGCAGACGAGACGGATCGATCCGGTCGTCCTTCGGTACAATGACCATGGTACCGCCGTTGTACAGTGTCCGCGCAATGTCACCCACGAACACGTCAAACGAGAAGCTTGCGAGCTGCAACAGACGCACCGGGAACTGATCCAACCGGTATTCCCGTCGGTAGCCTGCTGCCGTGTTCACCAGGCTGCGGTGCTCGATCATTACACCCTTTGGCTTACCCGTCGTTCCCGACGTGTAGATCACATACGCCAAATCCTCCGGGCAAGCTTCATGGAAGCTGTCTATACCGACAATATCAACATCATTTGGATGACTCTCGCCACCACCGTTCACAGCACCCGTCAGCTTGCTGGAGACAGGATTCGGAGCATTCCTGGAGCCTTGGCCGAAGTCCATTGGTACATTCGCTCGGTCTTCGCTGTACGACGCTTCATCGTCGAGATACAGCACCGTCGCCAGTGCCAGTTCCTCTTCGCTGAGCCAGGATTCGGCACGCTCTCGCAGCGGCGTTTGCGCCAGCAGCACCTTCGCTCCGCTGTCTTCCAGCATGAACCGCACACGGTCCGCCGGATAATCCGGGTCAAGCGGTATATACGCCCCTCCCGCTTTCCAGACGGCCATCACAGCCACCAGCAGGTCCACCGAACGCTCGGCGAGAATGCCAACGATGGTCTCCCGACCAATGCCGCTTCCACGCAGCGTAGTCGCCAAGCGATTCGCCCGCTCGTTCAGCTCCGCATATGTAAGCCGATCGTTCTCGTAGACGACGGCTACCGCTTCCGGCGTGTGTTCCGCCTGTTCCTCGAACAGTCGATGGAACGCTGCCACAGGAGCCACTTCCGGCTGCGCCGGGTTAAACGCGCGTACAAGTTCTTCTTTTTCCGCCGCCGTCAAAATATCCAACTCGGAAATCGTCGCTGACGGGTTGCAGAGAATGGATTCAAGCAACTGCAAGTAGTGGGCAGCCAACTTCTCCACCGTTTCGGTTTTATATAGAGCCGTGGCGTATTCAAACAGATATTCCAAGCCGTCCTCAATCTCCGTAACGTCCAAGCTGAGATCGAATTTGGACACAATTTCTTCGCTGGCATACGTCGACAAATGCAGTCCCGGAAGCTGGATTTCCACATTTTCTGTATTCTGCAAAGCAAACATCGTATCAAACAGCGGATTACGGCTTAAATCACGAGTCACGTTTACCTTATCCACCAGTTCCTCAAACGGATAATTCTGATGTTCAAAAGCCCCCAGCGTTGTCTCCTTGATTTCCTTCAAGTAGTCAAGGAACGTCTTACCAGCAGCCGGGTAACTGCGGATGGCCAATGTATTAACGAACATCCCGATCAGCGGTTGAACGTCGCTGTGATTTCTGCCCGCAATCGGCGTACCAACCACCACGTCTTCCTGACCTGAATATTTATGCAGAAGCACGTTATACGCCGCAAGCAGAACCATGTAAAGCGTTGCGCCGTTTTCAGCTGCAAGCCGTTTCAGACCTTCGCTTTTCTCAATATTCATAAACAATTGCAGCGTACGGCCCTCGTAGCTCTGCATAGCCGGGCGCGGATAGTCCGTTGGCATTTCCAGAACTGGCAGTTCTCCGCTGAACATGTCAATCCAGTAGGCTTCCTGCTTGGCAAGTTGCGTTTTCTGCTCGTCCGATTGCTGCCATACTGCATAATCTTTGTACTGAATGCGGAGTGGCTTGAGCGGCTCCCCGCTGTACAAGTGCACGAACTCTTCGATCAGTACGTCCATTGAAACGCCGTCCGATACGATATGATGTGTATCGAACATCAGTATATGCCGGTCTGGCGCCAGCTCGGCAATGCCCACCCGCAGAATTGGCGGCTTCGCCAGATCAAACGCACGAACGAATTGGCGCACCGTTTCTTCCGCCTGCTCCCCGCTGATCTGCACATATTCCACCTGGAAGGCGACTTCTTCGTAAATCCGCTGAACCGCTTCGCCTTCAACCATCTCAAAGCCGGTACGCAGCGTTTCATGACGAGCTACGAGCCCGCGGAACGCTTCTTCAAACCGGTGCCGGTCGAGCTGCCCTTCGAGCAGCATAGCTCCCGGTATGTTGTAGCTCAGCTCGCCTCCTTCCAGCTGGTTCAAGATATAGAGACGTTTCTGAGCAGAAGAGAGTGGATAGTACTCGCTAGGTTCCGCAGCCGGAATAGCCATAAACGAGCCGATCTCCAAACGCTCCATAGCCACAGCCATTTCCTCAACTGTCGAGTAGCGGAATACGTCGCGAAGCGGGAATTGGGCGCCCAGCTCCTTATGCATTTTGCTGACAAGTGTTGTCGCCCGCAGGGAGTGTCCTCCGAGGTCGAAGAAGTTGTCCATTACGCCTACCGCCTTATCCCGAACAAGTACCTCCTGCCAAATGGCGGCCAGCTTCGCCTCCATTTCGGTGCGCGGCGCCACGTATTCGCGGCCTCCCCCTTCCGGCGCTGGCAGCGCCTTCCGGTCAATTTTCCCATTCGGCGTTAGAGGCAATTGCTTCAATTCGACGAAATACGACGGAATCATGTATCCCGGTAGCTCACTGGAGATCGCCCGTTTCAAATCTGCCGCCGTCAAGCCTTCTTCCACTGTATAATAAGCGCACAACGCTTTCTGCCCCTCTTGATCTTCCCTGACAACAACGACCGCTTCCTTCACGCCACCTACACTCAGCAGCTCTGCTTCGACTTCGCCCGTCTCGATCCGGTACCCCCGGATTTTAGCCTGATTGTCGATCCGGCCGATGAAGTCCACGTTGCCATCCTCCATCCACCGCGCCAAATCTCCCGTGCGATACAACCGCTCACCAGCGGTGAAAGGACTGTCTACGAACTTCTCTTCCGTCAGCTCTGGACGGTTCAAGTAACCGCGCGCCACACCGACTCCGCCGATAACCAATTCGCCCAGCACCCCGACTGGAACAGGATTCAGATGTGCATCCACGATGTAGAACTTCGCATTCAACCACGCTTTGCCAATCGGCACATGCCCTGTCTGAGGAAGTCTCGACAACTCCTCGTCATAGAAACTGGAGTCAATTGCCGCTTCCGTCACACCGTAGGCGTTAATAATGCGGAACGACGAGCCAAACCGTTCCTGTAAGGTCCGGTAATCTGCCACACTGCAGCTGTCCGAGCTAGTGATCAACAGCTCCATACCACTTAACTCCAACCCCTGCTCATGCACGTACTCCATAAACGGCACGATCAGCGCGGGCGTCGATTCAAAAGTCGTCACTTGCTCCCGCTCTATCCAGTAGTGCAGACGAGACGGATCAATCCGATCGTCCTTCGGTACAATGACCATGGTCCCTCCGTTGTACAGCGTTCGCGCAATGTCGCCCACGAACACGTCAAACGAGAAGCTTGCGAGTTGCAGCAGTCGCACCGGGAACTGATCCAACCGGTATTCCCGTCGGTAGCCTGCTGCCGTGTTCACCAGGCTGCGGTGCTCGATCATCACACCCTTGGGCTTGCCCGTCGTTCCGGACGTGTAGATGACATACGCTAAATCCTCCGGACGAGCTTCATGGAAGCTGTCCATGCCCACAACATTTGGATGACTCTCGTCACCACCGTTCACAGCCCCCGTTAGCTTGCCGGGGTCTATACCGGAAACCGTACCAGTGCCCATCGGGGCATTTGCCCGAACTTCGCTGTATGACGTTTCGTCGTCGAGGTACAGCACCTTCGCCAGTACCAGCTCCTCTTCGCCAAGCCAGGCTTCGGCACGCTCTCGCAGCGGCGTTTGCGTCAGCAGCACCTTCGCTCCGCTGTCTTCCAGCATGAACCGCACACGGTCCGCCGGATAATCCGGGTCAAGCGGTACATAAGCCCCTCCCGCTTTCCAGATGGCCAGCACAGCCACCAGCAGGTCCACCGAACGCTCGGCGAGAATGCCAACGATTGTCTCCCGACCGATGCCGCTTGCACGCAGCGTTGCTGACAGGCGGTTCGCCCGCTCATTCAACTCCGCATACGTCAGCCGATCGTTCTCGTAGACAACGGCTTCCTCTTCCGGTGTGCGTTCCGCCTGTTGCTCGAACAGGCGATGGAAGGCGGCTACAGGAGCCACTTCCTGCTGCACCGGATTAAACACGCCGACAATTTCTTCTTTTTCCGCCGCCGTCAGAAGCTCTAACTCATTTACACGAACATTCGGGTTAGCCGTAACCTGCTCCAATGCACGGGCAAAATGACCGTGGATCTGCCTGATGTCTTGCTCTCTGAACGTCAGTGCATTGTACGTAAACCGCAGCAAAATATGTTCTTCCGGAATGACGGTAATGTCCAGATCATAGTTCGTTTGTTCCGGCGATTGGATATTAGCGATTTTCAGCGCATCTTGGCCTCCGCCGACAACTTGCTCAATCTGTTCTTCCATCGGATAATTTTCAAAGACCATAATATGGTTGATCAAGTCACGCTTTTGCTCGCTCAGCGACTGAATTTCGAACAGCGGGAACGTTTCGTAAGCTCCCGATGCCAGCGCTTGATCCTGGGTTTTTCTCAAAATATCGGCTACCGTCTCCTCGGCTTTACCTTGAATACGGACCGGAATCGTATTAATAAACAGGCCAATCATGCTTTCGATGCCCGGAATCTCCGCCGGACGCCCGGATACAACGGAGCCGAACACAACATCCTCGCTGTTGTTGTATATCTGTAAGACCAGTCCCCATACAGTCTGCATAATCGTGTTGAGTGTCACCTGTTGCTGGCGCGCCACACGCTCAATTTGCTCAGTCAGTCCCTTGCTGAGTTCCACATCGATTTCAGCCATTTCAAAAGCATGCTGTTTCAGCTGCGTTCTCTCCTGCGGCAGCCTGGTCTGCTGATCGTAACCCGCCAAATACTCCGACCAGTAACCCGAAGCTTTTGCTACATCTTGAGCTTCCAGCCATTCGATATACCGGGAGTATGAGGTAACCGGAGGAAGCTCTAGCGCTCGCTTCTCCTGAAAGGCAAAGTAAGTGTCGAACACTTCCTTGATCATGAAGGACATACACCAGCCATCCATCAAAATGTGATGATGACTCCAGATCACATGGTAGGCCTCGTCGCCTGTGCGCAAAACGGTCACACGCATAAGAGAGTCTTGAGCCAAATCAAACTTGTTCGCTTTATCCGTGCTGACAAAATCGGCTATCGTTTTCTCCAGGTGTTCATCTCTTGCCGAGCGAAGATCATCAAAGTACACTTCACATTTCCGCTCGCGGAATACCACTTGAATCGGCTCGTCTCTCCAGCCGGTAATAAAGTTGGTCCGCAGCGCCTCATTTCGCTGTACCAGCGTATCCAATCCCCGGGTGAAGGCTTCCACATTCAGGCTTCCATACAGATCGAAGGTCACCTGTTCAAAGTAAGCTTCCGAATCGGCATCCAGCAGGCTGTGGAACAACATCCCTTTTTGCAGTGGAGTCAGGGTGTATACATTCTCCAGTTCGCCGAGTGCCGCCGTATGTTCGGACAGCTGCTCCAGTTCCTCCACCGTCACATCTTGAAGCAGTACATCACTAGGCGTAAGCTCCGGCCGCTCTTTCGATACGCAATGGCTGATGACCTCACGCAAACTCGATTGAAGCAGGGAGCCCAAGCGCTCAACCGTCTCCCGTTGATACTGGGTTTCCCCATAACGGATCGTGAGTTCCAACACGCCTTCCGACACCATACCGTTGATATCGAGGACATAATCCATCACAGCATTTTGGCTTGAATCGGAGCCCGGACTGAACCGAGACGGCTGCGAGCCACTGCTTTCGTAATCCTGGTCGAACTGGCCCAGATAGTTAAAACTGATCTCCGGCTCCAAAACGAAGCTCTCTCCGGCACGCGGCGCCGACAAATAACGCAGGATGCCATAGCCGATCCCTTTGTTCGGAATGCAACGCAAGTTTTCTTTCACCTGTTTCACCTGATGACCGAGTGCCTGAACGTTACCTGGCTCCAGAACAACAGGGAATTGGCTTGTAAACCAGCCTACCGTGCGCGTAATGTCCACATCTGGCAAAAGTTCTTCCCGGCCGTGGCCTTCGAGATTCACCAGCACGCGTTCCTGACCGCTCCAAGCTTGTACTGAGAGGCCCAGCGCGGCAAGCAGCAAATCGTTCATTTCCGTATGGTAAGCACGGTGAGCCTGCTTAAGTAATTGTTCGGTTTCGTCCACTGTCCATCGAACGGTTACGAGCCCGCTGTCCTTCAGCTTGGATCTGCCTTGTTCATAATCTTTTGGAAGCGGCTCATAGGCCAATTGCTCGATACACTGCCAATACGCTCTCTCGCTTTCCATCGCGGACCCGTTCGCATAATCAGCGAGCTGTTTCGCCCACGTTTGGAATGAATCCGTTTTGAGCGGCAGACGGATCAGCTGCCCTTGCAGCGCCTGCTCATAGGCGGCAGCAAAATCCTCAAGCAGAATCCGCCAGGATACGCCGTCTACAACCAAGTGATGGATCGCGATGAGCAGATGGTCGCCATCATCACAGCGGAACAAACCAAGCTTCACCAGCGGACCGTTTTCCAGATCGATGCTTGCTTGAATGTCATTTGCCTTAACCTCTACCGCTTCTTTCACGTCACGGACTGCCTTGAAATCGACAACTTCCAGATCGAACAGCACTTCATTCTCCCCAGCGCCACGATTCCAAGCGTTATAACCATTCTCGGTTTGACGATAAACCGTACGAAGAGCATCGTGATGCACGATAAGCTGACGCACTGCTTGACGTAAAGCTTTTTCATCAAAGCCTTGCTTGGAGAACTGCATGAACGCCTGATTACTGTGATGCACATCGGCCGGATTTTGTTCAAAGAACCAGCGCTGAATCGGGGTCAGGATAACCTCTCCCGTCACTTCGGCCTGACTTGCCGTTCTCTCCGCTGTTTGCAACCGCAAACTAAGGGCGGAGATCGTCGGGTAATGGAACAAATCTTTCATGACCAGCTTGTACCCCGTTTGCAAAAGACGAGAAGATACCTGTAAAGCTTTAATTGAATCTCCACCAAGCGCAAAGAAATTATCCATGGTGCCAACCTGATCCACGCCTAACACTGACTGCCAGACCAACGCGAGTGCTTTCTCGGCAGGAGTACGCGGCGCCGTGTATGCAGCCTCGGCACGAATGCTTCCTTCCGGCACAGGCAACGCTTTACGATCGATCTTGCCGTTCGGTGTAAGCGGTAGTTGATCCAGACGCATGATTCGTGAAGGCACCATATGAGAAGGCAGTACGGCGTCCAGATGGGCCACAAGCCCTTCCAGATCGAAGCTGGAATCCACTACGACATACCCGCACAAATATTTCTGCCCCCGCTCGTCCGTCCGGTCGATGACAAGCGCTTGACGTACCTCGGCAACATTTTTCATGGCCGCTTCAATCTCACCAAGCTCGATCCGATAACCGCGAATTTTCACCTGATTGTCGATTCGGCCGATGAAATCTACGTTGCCATCAGGCATCCAGCGTGCCAGATCACCCGTCCGGTACAACCGCTCCCCAGCGATGAACGGGCTATCTACGAATTTCTCCGCCGTTAAATCCGGGCGGTTCAAGTAACCGCGAGCCACACCTGCTCCGCCGATAACCAGCTCGCCTTGCACTCCGATCGGCACCGGCTTCAGATTTGCATCCACGATGTAGAATCTGGCGTTAAGCCACGCTTTGCCGATTGGCACGCTGCCAGTCTTCGGCAGCTTCTCCAGCGGCTCATCATAGAAGCTGGAGTCAATCGCCGCTTCTGTTACGCCGTAGCTGTTAATAATACGGAACTGCGAACCAAAGCGCTCCTGCAAGGTGCGGTAATCCGCTACGCTGCAAGCGTCCGAGCTTGTGATCAGCAGCTGCATCGAGCTGAGGTCCAGACCCTCGGCATACACATGCTCCATGAACGGCACGACCAGCGCAGGAGTTGATTCGAACACCGTCACGGCGTAGTCGCGAATCCAGCCATAGAGGCGGGTTGGATCAATCCGGTCTTCCTTCGGCACGATGACCATAGTTCCACCGTTGTACAGCGTCCGTGCAATGTCACCGACGAACACATCAAACGAGAAACTGGCCAGTTGCAGCAGCCGGATCGGGAACTGATCCAGACGGTAGTCCCGCCGGTAGCCCGCAGCCGTGTTCACCAAGCTGCGGTGTTCCACTGCCACGCCCTTCGGACGGCCCGTTGTACCGGAGGTGTAGATGACGTAAGCCAGATCGCCCGACTTGTTCACATTGGCCGGATTGGATGCGAGATCCGCCGCTTGTGTGCTCTGCTCAGCTTCTGCCGTGGCAGATGTTTCGGCAGCAGCCTTTGCTACTTGCGCCAAAGCCTCCGTCGCTGCGTCCGCTTCTCCCAAAGCTTGTACGCCTACAGCCGTTTCCGCCGCTCCGAGGATGTACGCCGAGGCGTCATCAAGTGCAAGCACCGTTTGCAGCGTTAAAGCTCCGTCGCTGCGCCAAGCTTCCGCCTGCTCCAACAGGCAGGCCTGCGTAAGCAACACCGATGCCCCGCTGTCCGCGAGCATATATTCGATCCGCTCCGCTGGATAATCGGGGTCAAGCGGTACATAAGCGCCGCCAGCTTTCCATACGGCGAGTACCCCGATCAACAGCTCGGCCGAACGGCCGGCCAGAATGCCGACCACCTGTTCCGGCTTCACCCCGCGTGCCCGCAGTACATACGCCAGACGATTCGCTTTGGCGTTCAGCTCCGCATATGTCAGCTTGCTGTCTTCATATACAACCGCCAGCGCTCCCGGAGTGCGTTCCGCCTGCTCCTCGAACAGCTCGTGGAACGTTCTCTCTCTCCACGACTCATCCGCTTCCAAACCTGTACCCTCTGTAACGGATTGCTTTGCAAGAGCCGAAGAAGACACGTCAAACCCGACCATTAAATTATCCTTTTCGCTGTCCGTCAATATATCCAAATCCGAAATCCGCGCACCCGGTTGAGCCAGGATCGACGCCAAAAGCTGCTCGTAATGACCCGCCAGCCGTACCATTGTTTCCTGTCTAAACAACGAGGTAGCGTACTCGATCTTGCAAACCAACTCGTTACCCTCTTCCACGATATCCAAGCTAAGATCAAACTTTGCCGTCTTTTCCTCGATGTCAAACAGTGACCATTGCAAGCCATCAAGAGTTAAATCCAGGCTTTCGTGCTTTTGCAATGAAAACATGGTGTCAAACAGCGGATTTCGGCTTAAATCCCGGCTCACCTGAAGAGCTTCTACCAGCTCCTCAAACGGATAGTCCTGGTGCTCGTAGGCTCCAAGCGTCCTTTCCTTCACTTCCTGCAAGTAATCCATGAACGTCCGCTCTGCCGTCGGACCCAAGCGAAGGGCCAGCGTATTGACAAACATACCGATAATCGGCTGCACGTCGGCGTGAGAACGAGCGGCAATCGGAGTACCAACTACTATATCTTCCTGTCCCGCGTATTTATGAAGCAATACGGAGTACGCAGCCAGCAGAAGCATGTACAACGTTGCCCCCGAATCGCTGGCAAGCTGTTTGAGAGCTTCGCCTTTCTCCGCATCAAGCGTAAACGTGAGCGTTTGACCGTCAAACTGCTGAACGGCTGGACGGGAGTAGTCAAGAGGCAGCTCAAGAACCGGAAGCTCGGAGCTGAACACCCCGTGCCAGTATTCCTCCTGTCGTTTGATGCGTTGACGCTGTTCCTCGGATTGCTGCCAAACGGCGTAATCCTTGTATTGAATCCGCAGCTCCGGCAATTCTTCACCATTGTACAGGCGCACGAATTCGCGCAGCAGCACATCCATGGAAAGGCCGTCGGAAGCAATGTGATGCATATCCAGCGCGAGCAGGAATTTTTCTTTCTCCAATTCGATCAGCAGGGCGCGCAGTAAAGGCGGCTGGGTCAAGTCAAAAGGCTGGATGAAGCCTTCAAGAATGCCTGCAACCTGATCTTCGCTTGCTTGAATCTTCTCGACCTTGAAAGCGACGAGCGGGTGAATACGCTGAACCGGCTCCCCATTCATGATTTCAAAACCGGTGCGCAACATATCGTGCCGGGCCATCAAAGTAGCCAGCACATCTTCTACTTTGGCCTCGTTCAAATCCCCTTCCAATTGCAAGGCACTTGGGAGGTTATAATTCAGCTCCAAGCTATCCAGCTGGTGCAGGACATACAGCCTTTTTTGTGCAGAGGAAACCGGATAGTACGCTCTCTCTTCCGCTTTTGGAATCAAGCTATGCTCTGATTCATCCAAGCTGGCAATAGCCCCAGCCATCGATTCTATCGTCATATAGCGGAACACATCGCGCAGCGGAAGTTCAACGTTCATTTCCTTCCGAATCTTGCTGACAAGGTTTGTCGCCCGCAAGGAATGCCCTCCGAGCTCGAAGAAATTGTCCAGGACCCCAATTCCGGAGTAACCCAGCACTTCCTCCCAGATCTTCACAAGCTGGGACTCCGTAAGGTTACGCGGCGCTACGTATTCAACGCCCGTTTGCAAGCCGCCTTGCGGCTCCGGCAGTGCTTTGCGGTCCACTTTGCCGTTGGACGTCAGCGGCATGCGTTCCAGCTGCACGAAGTACGACGGGATCATGTATCCCGGCATTCCCTGGGCCAGCGAGGTTCTCATTTCGCTAACCGTCAGCGTCCGGTCCGCCACAAAGTAGGCAACAAGCGCCTTCTCGCCCCCGCTGTCCTGACGGGCGAGCACCACCGCTTCTTCCACGCCCTCCACGTTCAGAAGCTGCGTCTCAATTTCGTCCAGCTCGATCCGGTACCCGCGGATTTTGACCTGATGGTCGATCCGACCCAGATATTCAATGTTGCCGTCCGGCAGCCAAGCTGCCAAGTCTCCCGAACGGTACAGTTTCTCCCCATCTGCAAACGGAGAATCAATGAACTTTTCCGCCGTCAAATCCGGGCGATTCAGGTATCCTCTTGCCAATCCTTCCCCGGCTACGTACATTTCGCCTGCTACGCCAATCGGAACAGGACGACGATTTTCATCCAGAACGTACACGCTCAGCGTTGGGATCGGCTTGCCGATATTACTTTTCGCCGCCTCCATCTCCATCCATGTGATTTCCTTATACGTCACGTGAACCGTCGTTTCGGTAATACCGTACATATTGATCAGCTTTGTCTCCGGGTACTTCGTCTTAAAACCCTTGAGCAACAGCGGGCTGAGCGCTTCGCCGCCGAAGATGACGTTACGAATCTGCAGATCGTACGGATGGTCCGCTAAAACCTCACGCAGCAGTTGGTAGAAATATGTTGGCGTCTGGTTCAAAATCGTGACCTGTTCGCGGCTCAACAGTGCCAGGAACTCAGCCGGATTTTTCGCCGTAAGCGGCGGTACGATAACCAGCTTGCCTCCGTACAGCAACGCTCCGTACATTTCCCAGACGGAGAAATCGAAGCAGAACGAGTGGAACAACGTCCACGTGTCGGACGGCCCAAAGTCGAACAGGTTCTTGTCGTTGAACAAAAGGCGCACGACGTTTTTATGCTCAATCAACGTGCCTTTGGGTTTGCCGGTCGTTCCCGATGTGTAGATGACATAAGCCAAGTTACCCGGGCCAGAAATTGGCTCCAGATTCGAAGCGTCCAGCGCACCAGCGGAGTCCGCCCCTTTGTCGCCCCAAACGAAATCGTCCAATTCAAGGCGCGTTCCTGCGAAGTCGGTCTTCTCATGCAAATGCTTTTGAATCAGCAATAACGGTGCGCCCGAGTCCTCAATCATGAAGCGGATGCGTTCCTCCGGGTAGTCGGGATCAACAGGTACGTAGGCTCCGCCCGCTTTGAGAATCGCCAGAATGCCGACGACCATATCAAGCGAACGTTCGGCCAGAATCGCTACCAGCTGGTCCGCTTCGACTCCCGTCTCCCGCAGCTTGCGCGCAAGCCGGTTGGACCGCTCATTCAATTCGTGGTAGGTCAACTGCCGCTCATTCATGACGGCGGCCACGTTATCCGGATAAAGCTTCGCCTGCTCTTCGAACAAGCCATAAATCGTCTGCTGACGCGGGTAGTCTGCCTCCGAATCATTAAAACCGCGCACCAGTTCACGGATTTCCTGCTCCGTTAGCATTTCCAGCGAAGCGATATCCCCTTCCGGCGCTGTTGCGATAGTTTCGAGTAGCTTGTCGTAATGTCTGGCAAACCGCTCTGCGGTCTCCTGTTTATACAAAGCCGTAGCGTACTCCAACCGGCATTCGAGCTGACCATCCAGCTCCGAAATGTCCAGAAGCAACTCGAACTTGGACGTTCGGTTTTCCAACGGATAAAACGATTGCTCCAGCCCCTCGATGACAATTTGCTCATTCTCCGTATTTTGCAGGGAAAAGAACGTATCAAAGAGCGGATTCCGGCCGGTCGCGCGTGGAATGTGAAGACTTTCCACCAAATCTTCGAACAAATAGTTTTGGTGTTCAAAAGCCCCGAGTGTGATTTCCTTCATTTCTTCCAGATACTTAAGGTACGGCTTGGAACGCTCCGGATGGCTGCGAATGGCAAGCGTGTTGATAAACATACCTACGATTGGCTGTACTTCTTCCTGCGTTCTTCCGGCAATCGGCGTTCCCACGATCAGATCTTCCTGACCCGAATATTTATGCATAAGGATCGAGTAAGCAGACAACAGCACCATGTACAGGGTTGTGCCCGTCCGTGCGGCCAGTTCTTTCAGCTTCTCCGTCCGTTCTTTCCCAATATCAAACTTCACGGTCCGGCCGTCAAAACTTTGCACCGCAGGCCGCGGAAAGTCCGTCGGCAGTTCCAATACAGGCAGCTCGCCCGACAGCTGTTCCAGCCAGTACTCCTTCTGTGGCTGGATCAACTGCCCGTAGGCTTCGGAATGCTGCCAAACGGCATAATCTTTGTATTGAATACGCAACGGAGCCAGCTCCTCACCCCGATACAGGCGGCTGAACTCGTCGAAAAGCAGCGCTGTCGAGATGCCATCCGAGACGATATGGTGCATATCGAACAGCAGAATGTGGCGATCCTCGCCGACTTCGATCAGGCCGATGCGCAGAAGTGGCGGCTTGGTCAGATCAAACGGGTGATAGTATGCTTCCACCAATTGGTCCACTTCTTGCTCGCTCACCTGGAAATAATCTACAGCAAACTCCACCTCGTCATAGATGCGCTGCACAAGCTCGCCTTGAACCTGCTCGATCCCGGTACGCAGCGTCTCATGGCGCTGAATCAGCGCCCGGAACGCGTACTCTACGCGCGTGCGGTCCAGCTTGCCTTCGAGAAGAAGCGCCGCCGACATATTGTAGCTACGCTCGGCCGCGTCAAGCTGGCGCAGGACGTACAGACGCTTTTGCTCGGATGAAACCGGATAGTACTCGGCCTCTGCCGCCTTTGTAATCTCATACGTCTCCTGCTGCTTTAAACCGCTAATTCTTTGAGCAAGTTGTTCGATCGTGGTGTAGCGGAAAACGTCCCGCAGCGGAACCTCGACTTGCAGCTCTTTTCGAATCTTGGAAACAAGCGCGGAGGCTCGCAAGGAATGACCACCAAGGTCAAAGAAATCGTCATGGACTCCAACTCGCGCAATACCCAGCACCTGCTGCCAAATAAGTGCAAGTCTTGTTTCCAGCGTTGTACGAGGAGCCACATACTCACGGCCCACTTCTACCTCTTCGGTCGGTTCAGGCAACGCTTTACGGTCAACTTTTCCATTCGGTGTGAGCGGAAGCTGATCAAGAGACACCAGCCGTGCCGGAACCATATGCGCAGGTAGCTCTTGTTTCAATTGGGACAACAGATCGCTCAGCTGCACGGAAGCATCCCCCGCCACGTAACCGCACAAATACTTTTGCCCCTGCTCATCCGTACGGTCAGTCACCACAGCCTGCTTGACACCCGGGAAACTGAGCAGGGCCGATTCAATTTCGCCGAGTTCGATCCGGAACCCGCGAATTTTCACTTGATAGTCGATTCGGCCGATGAAGTCAACGTTACCGTCTTCCAGCCAGCGGGCCAAATCTCCTGTCCGATACAGACGTTCGCCAGGCACAAACGGGCTGTCTGCAAACTTCTCGGTGGTTAGGTCCGGACGGTTCCAATACCCGCGCGCCACCCCGGCGCCGCCGATGACAAGTTCACCCGGAATCCCTACAGGAACCGGCTTTAACCCGGCATCGACAATGTAAAACCGGGCGTTCAACCAGGCTTTGCCAATCGGCACATGACCCAACGATGGCAGCTTGTCCAGCGGCTCATCGTAAAAGCTGCTGTCAATGGCCGCTTCGGTAACGCCGTAGCTGTTGATGATGCGGAATTGTCCGCCGAATCTTTCCTGCAGCAATCGATAATCGGTGACACTGCAAGCATCCGAGCTGGTAATCAGCAACTGCATGGAGCTGACGTCCAGCCCTTCTTCATAAATATGCTGCATGAACGGCAGGATGAGCGCAGGTGTCGATTCAAATACCGTAATGTTTTGCTCCCGAATCCAGCCGTATAAACGGTTCGGATCAATCCGGTCATCCTTTGGCACAATTACCATTGTTCCTCCGTTATACAGCGTCCGCGCGATGTCTCCAACGAACACGTCAAACGAAAAGCTTGCCAGTTGCAGCAACCGCACCGGGAACTGATCCAACCGGTACTCGCGGCGGTACGCATCTGCCGTATTCATGAGACTACCATGCTCGATCATGACGCCTTTTGGGCGTCCCGTCGTACCCGAGGTGTAAATCACATAAGCCAAGTCTTGCGGGGCAATGTCAGCAGATTCATATTCCACTGCTGAGGTATCCCCGTTATACATCTGTTCATCATCCATGGCATAGACAGCTTGAAGCTTCAGCCGGTCATCGTCCAACCAACCTCCGGCCCCCTCCAACAGATGACGCTGCGTAAGCAGCACCGATGCTTCGCTATCGCTGAGCATGAACTCAATCCGCTCCGCCGGATAATCGGGGTCCAGCGGTACATAAGCTCCGCCGGCTTTCCATACGGCGAGCACACCGACCAGCAGTTCCACCGAGCGCTCCGCCCAGATCCCCGTAATTGTCTCCCTTCCCACGCCCTGTTCACGAAGGAGCGAAGCTAGCCGCTCGGCGCGTTCGTTCAATTCGCCGTAGGTCAACTTTTTGTCCATGTAAACAACTGCCGGGTGATCCGGAATGTCTCGGGCAAACTTTTCAACATACCGATGAAACGCTATTCCCTCGCTCAGTGCTGCCACCGGCGGGTTAAACACGTCCAGAATACGGTGTCTCTCCTCATCGCTCAGTAGAGAAATCTCGCGTACCCGCAGTTCGGGAGTCTCAAGAAACTGGTCCAAAACAGTTACATACTGTTCCATAATGCGATCAATTTCGGCCGTCTCGAACAGGCCCGTACGATAGGAAGCATGGAGAATGACATGGCCTTCATTCAGCATATGGTCAAAGCGAAGCAGTAGATCGTCCATCTCGTGCCTGGCAAAGTGAGCCTCCAGACGTACCTTGATTTCTTCGTACTCCACGATTTTCAAAGGCAGATATTCCAGAGACGTGCGGAACAACTCCGAAAGATCGTTGCGACCGTGTTGTTCACGTAAATCCTGGATCAATTGGTTATAAGGATATTTCTGATGCCGCAGATCCGCCGTATTTTCCTTGGAAACCGTTTGGATCAAGGAGAGCACGGACCCATCTGGATTCAGACTAATCCGCGTAGCCACGGTGCTGACGAACATACCGATCGTTTCTTTTTCCTTCTTGCTGGTGCGATTGGCAAATACCGTGCCGACCGGCACATCGGTGCTGTCGGTCAGCTTATACAATAAGGCGTACATGGCGGACAAAAATAACGTATATAAACTGACCTGATATTGTTCGCTAAAAGCCAAAATGCGGTCATACCGGGAACCATCCAACGTGATGGAACGTTTATTCGATTCGCTGCCAATCGAGAATGGCGGAGCCGATTTAATGCCGCTCGTTTCAGGCAAAGTATTGTACTTGGTCAGCCAATATTCCTTGCCTTTTTGATAACGCTGCGATTGCTCATATTCGTGCTCAGTTGAAATATAATCCAGATAGGAAGGAGCTTGGTAACTGCTGAGGATGCCTTTGCGCAGTTCCAGGTATTTTTCCATCACCGCATGCAGCAAAGCAGTGACGGACAAGCCATCGGCAATGATATGATTTACAGTCAAATTAAGCCATACTTGGCCGTTCGCAAAATGGATCATCGTAAATTGATAGAGGTGTTCGTCGAACACACTGGCCGGTTTTTCGGTTACTTCTTTCACCCAGGCATAGAATTGTTCGGTTGTACCTATTTCAAGGTGGCTTATCTGGGCTTGGACATTCTCCGGCTCTTCGAACCACTGCGTTGGATTTTGCAAATCCCCGTTAATACGGATTCGGAAAGCGTCATAGGTTTTGACAATCTCTGCGGCCGCTTGCTCCAGCAGCTTGGTGTCGATCTCGCCCGTAATTTGGTAGGTCGCGGAAAGCATCGTGATGGATGTGCCCGGATTCATAATTTCCATGAACCATATCCGGCGCTGGGCTTGCGTTAATCCATATTGCTTGTTCGTATTCTCTCTCACATCGACACACTCCCGTATTAGAGATTGTTTGTAGATAGGCTTTGTATTTAGATATCAGCAGGAAGCCGCCCGCCGTAAAACGGGTCTAGCCGTACAGCCGCGCGTAATACCCTCCGAGCGCCAGCAGGTCCTGATGGCGGCCCCGTTCGACGACCGTTCCTTGGTTCATGACCGTAATCAAATCCGCATGTTCCACCGTGCTGAGACGATGCGCAATCAGAATGGTGGTGCGCCCCTTCATCAATACGTTCAGAGCTTGCTGTACCCAATGCTGGGATTCGTTATCCAATGCAGAAGTCGCTTCGTCCAGCAGCAGAATCGGGGCGTTTTTGAGAATCGCCCGGGCGATCGCAATTCGCTGTCTTTGTCCGCCTGACAACGATGCTCCTCTCTCCCCCACCGACGTTTTATACTGTTCAGGAAGTTCCTGAATGAAATGGTGAGCGTATGCCGCTTTGGCCGCTTCAACCACTTCTTCATCCGTTGCATCCGGGTTTCCATAGCGGATGTTTTCCTCAATCGTGCCGGTAAACAAAAACGGCTCCTGCGGAACGTATGCAATCTGCCTGCGGATTTCGTCCAGTGTGTAATGGCCAAACGGTTTGCCTTGGAGCAGGATATCTCCGCTGTCCACAGGATAAAAGCCGAGCAACAGCTTGATCAACGTACTTTTGCCGCTGCCGCTGGCTCCCACGATCGCAGCGACCTGACCAGGAAACACCTGCATGGACATGTCGACAAGTACCTTTTTATCCGCCTGATAGGAAAATTCCACATCGCGAAACTCCACCGCAGCCTCCGATACAAGCTCGCTGTGAGAAGATCCCAGACGCTCCGGTTCCTCTTCCTCACTTAGTACCTCTTGAATCCGGTGAGCGCCCGCGAGCGAATTCTGGGTCATCGACAGAACCATCCCCAAGTTCAACAAGGCGTGCGTCAGATTCACTTGCAAAACAGCCAGAGCGGCGACACTTCCCATTCCCATCAATCCGTAGGCATAAAGAAGACTGCCGATGACGATGATGCCGCAAAACGTGACGTAACTGATAAAATGGTTTACCGCAGCCTGCATACCGTTCTTCTTCGCCGTTTGCCGAAGCGTTTGCGTCATTTGTTCGTTCAACGCCTCGTACTGGCCGTAAATCGTGCGGATGCGGAACAGCTTCACAATTTGAATGCCGCCCATAAAATCTTTGAATTTTTCGGTCATTTTACCGAGCGTTTGCAAGCCTTGTTCGGACAAAACGCGGATATCCCGTGCAAATTTCAGGCTGACCAGAGAGGACAGCAGCAGAATGACGAAGGATACGCCAGCAAACCGCCAATCGATCACCACCATGGAGACAATGGAGCCGATGCAGAAGACAACTTGAAGCAGCAGAACGAAGTAAACCTGCGAGAATGTAAATTCAACGGTCGTTACGTCGTTGTTCACCCTCGACAGCAAGTCCCCATGGTGCGTCTGCTCCAGGAATTTCGGCCGCACCCGGCACAGCTTGTCATAAAGACGTTTGCGGATATTCAGCACGGTCAGCTCTACACTGCGCTGGTATAAGTAAATGAACCAGGGAGAAATTATATTTTCCAGGAACAGGGCCGCGCCCAAAATAATAAAAGCTTCCACCATCAGGGACGTATCTCGGGACACGGCGAAATCAACCAAGTTATGTACGACCAAGCTGAAGGCGATTAGAAACAATGTCTGGGTGAGCGCCGTTACAGCAAGGCCAATCGCGTACTGGATTTTGCGCTTGCGGTTCATAAACGTCAGCAAGTAGCCGAGTTCTTTTACTTGCGAGAGCCTTCCGCCCTTTTTCATGTGTACGACACCTCCCTGCGTTCGGCAGACTCGGTAAATTCCTGGTAGTACGACTGGGCGTACAGTCCCTTCCTCTCGAGCAATTGTTCATGAGTGCCTTTTTCGACAATATTTCCTTCTTCCATAACCCAGATTTCATCGGCGTTTTGCACCGTAGAAAGCCGGTGGGCAATAACCATGGTCGTTCTCTGCTTCATTAATACGTCCAGCGCTTCCTGAACCGCGCTTTCCGACTCCGGATCAAGAGCCGATGTGGGCTCATCCAGCAGCAGAACGGGAGCATCTTTCAGAAAAGCCCGGGCCATTGCAATGCGCTGGCGTTGCCCACCGGACAAAAAGCCGCCGCGCTCTCCGATATACGTCTGGTAGCCGCCCTCAAGCTCCATAATGAAAGAATGAGCCTGAGCGGCTTTGGCAGCTTCGATAATGTCGTCCATCGACGCTTCTTCCCGCCCATAGCCGATATTTTCGGCGATCGTACCGCTAAACAAATATGAATCTTGGGTTACCACGGAAAAATGAGACCGAAGCTGCTCTGGATCAGCGCCGCGGATCAGGCTTCCGAACACACGGATCTCGCCCTGATCCTCCGGAAGCGGATAAAAGCCGCATACCAGCTTAAACACCGTACTCTTCCCTCCGCCGCTCGCTCCAACAAGTGCAATCGTCTTGCCTTCCGGCACCGAGAAGTTAATATTCCGCAGAATCAGGGAATTCTCTTCATACCCGAAGGTTACGTTCTGAAACTGGATGGGGGCGGCGCTCGCTTTTGGAAGCAAACGGCCATTTTCCGTTTCAGTCGGTTGCTCGACGATTTCGGAGACCCTTCTCAGAGCACCGCTCATTTCGAACGTGCGCGTGATGAGCTCAGGAATATGCTCCAGCGGCTCCAGACACAGATTAAGCAAGTACAGGAAGGCGATCAGTTCTCCCGCGCCTAGCTGCCCGTTGTAGATCAAATAGCTTCCGTAACTGACGGCGAAAATGATCGGGCTGATCATCAGCGTAGAAAGCAGCGGGTTGACCCAGGCTTCCCGCTTTTTCACGGCCAGCTTTTTTTGAGCCGTCAATTGCAGCAGCACTTGGTAGGATCGAGATAACATACCCGATAGCAGATAGCTTTTTACAATAGGTATCCCTCCAAGCGTATCCTGGAGGTTGACGTTCATTCGGCCCATGTTCGCTTGGGCTTCCTCCGTCAACTGTTCCAACTGCTTGCCGATCCATTGGGAAACCAGCAGTGCTACGGGAAATAACAGCAGGCTGTACAGCATCAGCTCCCATTGGAGATACATCAAATAAGCGAAACAGCCGATAAATAATAGCGGATGATAAAACCACTGGGCGAGGTCCCGAATCATAAATTGCTGGATGAGCTGCAGATCGTTGTTGATCCGCGACAACACGTCGCCGGAGTGCTGTTTTTCCAAATAGGGGACCGGGAGTTTGCCGATATGACGCATGACATGGTTGCGGATATCTTGCACCGCAGAGGCACTGCTTCGCTCCACACCGAAGCTCATGAAAAACTTCGCCGGCACACCGATCAAGATGACCGCAAAGACCGTGTACACGATCTGCAGAACGATGGGTCCCCCCCCATTCTCGGCCTGTGTGGTCAGCTGCTCGACCAAACTTCCCGTCCATATCTCAATAACCGCGGCGGCTATTGCAGACAAGATACCGACGATCATCCAGCCTTTGTGAGGGCTCACATAGGACATCAGCCAGCGGAACGCTTTCCAGGTATCATAAGCGGTTCGGCGCTTGGAAGGCTCCGCTATGCGTTGTTCTTGAACAGACGTCTGCCGATCAGCTCCCATGCAGAACCCCGACCTCTGTTTCGATCTGCCGCTGGATCTGCACTAAGATGTCACAGATGACAACGGCCGTTTCGTCCACGCGCGCGAGTTCCAGTAATTCCTCGTGTGCACCCTCCAGCCGGTAATCGGCGTAAGCTTGCATCGTTGCCCTCTGCCAGGACGGCAACTGGTGCTTCAGGCGGAATGCTTCGCTGTCCTTCGCAATCAGTTCGTAAATCCGGGCAGTTATCGTGCCTGAATTAATAAGCTGCGCTTCGTACGTCAAGGTGGCTTTGATCTTCCGATGAACACGCTCCCGCACGAGCGGATTGCTCATTAATTCCTTCTCTTCTTCGTCGAAATCCGCAAGCATTTCTTCAAGCTCTTTCTCAGACGTTTCATAAGGCGTGAGTGTGTCCTTAATCCACGAGTCCACCATGAGCACGTCCGTTACGACATACCCTCTTCTTTCCATCGTTTTGGCTACCTCGAACGTCAGGTTGCCTCCGAAGCAGTAACCGAGCAGCACGTAAGGTCCTTCCGGCTGGATGCGAATAATCTCATCCACATAACGGTTCAGCATGGCCTCGTAATCGATGACATCGTCGATAAAATCAATGCCGTAAAGCACGAACCGGCCATCTAGCCTACTTGCCAGCTCTCGGTAACCGATGCCGAAGCCGCTGCCTGGAGGGAAGCAGAACACGTTCAGATCCCCTGTTTTATTCAGCTTAATGAAGGAGTCTCCCCCTTTATCCAGACCCAGATCCTCCTCTCCAAAAGCCATGGCTTCAACGGTTACACTATGGAATTGGCGATTAAGCGGTATCTCGATGCCCGTTTCATCGTAAACGGCTTGAACGAGCCTCATCAGACTTAACGAATTGCCGCCCAGCTCAAAAAAGTTATCCTTTACGCCGACCTGAGGAATGCCAAGTGTATCCTGCCAGACACGGGCGATCTTCATCTCGAGCAGCGTTCTCGGCGCAACATATTCCGCTCCTCTGGCCGCAGCTTCCTCCGGCACTGGCAGCGCTTTGCGGTCGATTTTTCCGTTCGCGGTCAGCGGCATCTGCGAAAGCTGCACAAGATTCGCAGGAATCATATACCCCGGAAGTTGCTTGGCGAGCTGCTCCTTGAGTTCATTCGCCGCCAGCTTTGTTTCCGCGACGTAATAAGCAACAAGTTGCTTATGGCCGTTCGCGTCGTCCCGGGCGAGTACCACCGCTTCTTCCACGCCCCGGACGTTCAGAAGCTGCGTCTCAATTTCGTCCAGCTCGATCCGGTACCCGCGGACTTTGACCTGGTGGTCGATTCGGCCGAGGTATTCAATGTTGCCGTCCGGTAGCCAGGTCGCCAAGTCACCCGAACGGTACAGTTTCTCCCCCTCCGCAAACGGGGAATCAACGAACTTCTCCGCCGTCAGATCCGGACGGTTCAGGTATCCTCTCGCGAGCCCTTCCCCGGCCACATACATTTCGCCCGCAACGCCGATCGGCACTGGGCGGCGGTTTTCATCCAGGACATACACCCTCAGTGTTGGGATTGGCTTGCCAATATTGCTCTTCGCCGCCTCCATTTCGACCCACGTAATTTCCTTATACGTCACGTGAACCGTCGTTTCGGTAATGCCGTACATATTGATCAGCTTTGTCTCCGGGTACTTCGTCTTGAAGCCCTTGAGCAAAAGCGGACTGAGCGCTTCGCCGCCGAAAATGACGTTGCGAATCCGCAAATCGTACGGATGATCCGCCAAGAGCTTACGCAGCAGCTGATAGAAGTACGTTGGCGTCTGGTTCAAAATCGTGACCTGTTCGCGGCCCAGCAGCGCCAGGAAATCGGCCGGATTTTTCGCCGTGAGCGGCGGTACGATGACCAGCTTGCCTCCATACAGCAGCGCTCCGTACATTTCCCAGACGGAGAAATCGAAGCAGAACGAGTGGAACAGCGTCCACGTGTCGAACCGCCCGAAATCGAACAAGTTCTTGTCGTTGAACAGGAGGCGCACAACGTTTTTATGCTCAATCAACGTGCCTTTGGGTCTGCCGGTCGTTCCCGACGTGTAGATGACATATGCCAGGTTCCCCGGCCCGGAAATTGGCTCCAGATTCGAAGCATCCAGCGCACCCTCCAAGTCCGCCCCGCTGTCGCTCCAAACGAAATCATCTATTTCAAGGCGTATTCCTGCGAAGTCGGTCTTCTCATGCAGATGCTTTTGAATCAGCAATAACGGTGCACCCGAATCCTCGATCATGAAGCGGATGCGCTCCTCTGGATAGTCGGGATCGACAGGCACGTAGGCTCCACCCGCTTTGAGAATCGCCAGTATGCCGACAACCATATCGAGCGAGCGTTCGGCCAGAATCGCTACCAGCTGGTCCGCTTCAACTCCCGTGTTCCTCAGCTTGCGCGCAAGCCGGTTGGATCGCTCGTTCAGCTCGCGGTAGGTCAGCTGCCGTTCGTTCATGACAACGGCCACGTTGTCCGGGTATAACTCCGCCTGTTCTTCAAACAAACCGTGAATCGTTTTCCCCCGCTCGAACCCGGTTTCGGTGTCATTAAATCGTTTCAGCAATGTCTCCCTCTCGTCCGGGGAAAGCACATCGGCTTGTCCAAGCTCCAGATCCGGCTGAAATACAAGCACAGACAGGAGCCCAACAAGGTGGTCGGCCGCCTGTTCCACAAATGCGCGTTCGTATCGATTCCGGTCAAAGCTTATTTCCAGCTGAATAGAGTCGTTTTGGTGGTCGAATCGAAAAACCGTATCTGCCGCCACTCGGTTACCCAGCGGTTCAGGATGAATCGGGACGAAGGATGCAACGGTGTTGACGACCGGAAAACCCTCCCCTGTATAGTCCAGATGGAGCGGCTCCACCATTTTCCGAAAAGGCAGATGCTGATGCTCCAGCGCCTCGCCGATGGAGGTTTTGATGCCCCCGAGCAGCGTTATCAGTGTAGTCTGGCTGCTTACGGACGTTTTGATCACCAGGATGTCATGCGGCGGCTGAGTCACGTCTGGGTCCCCGCTATAAGAAGGCATGCCGACCAGTACTTGATCCTGCCCGGTATATTTGAACAGCAAACTTTTTACTCCTGCCAAAACAATCATGTACAAAGCCAGATCCGAACCATTAGCGAGGCGAATAATTCTCTCCGAGAGCTCACTCGGCAGGGTACGGTGAAGCAAAACCGGCTCTGCCGCAGCTTCGCCGCCCGCAGATAATTTGGAGGATTGACTGTAGGGAAGGAAGCTCAGACTGTCATCGTCGTCAAACTTGCTGCTCCAGTACCGTTCTTCCTTTTCAAATAATGATTTCATTCGTACCTCCCCTAAAAATGAAGTGACCGCATGCCCCGGCGCAGATCCGAAAAAACCTGCTTTCGGCCTGCGCGTTTACGGGCTTGATTTACGGAGTTGCAAGTTGTTCGCCGTCTTCCTTGGGATGCGCACCACTTTTGCTTGACGGCGGAGCACGCTTGTAATATTAGAACGCGAATTCGATCGTATCCACGGCACTCTTTGCGCCTGCCGCCGGTTTATGACATTCAATCCGACATAGCTCAAGTTGTGGATTTTCCGCAATTTGAGAAAGTACCCGCAGGTAATCCTCGGTTAAGGTGTGGATCATCGTTTCTTTGAACAGTTTGGTGGCGTAGAAAAAGCCCCCGCTCAGTGCCCCTTCGTTTTCATACATAAACAGCGTCAGATCAAACTTCGCTTCTTCCAAATGGTCAAGCTCGTAATTCTTCAGGCTGACCCCTTCCAGTTCGGCGTCTCGTTCTTCGATATTTTGCAAGTCGAAAACGGCATCAAACAGTGGGAAGCGGCCCGGCTCGCGCTTCACATTCAAACGCTCCACGAGCTCCTCGAATGGGTAATCCTGATTCTCAAAAGCTCCCAAAGCCGTTTCCTTCACTTCATCAAGGAAGGACAGGAACGTTTTTTCGCCTGACGGACGATTGCGGAGCGCCAGTGTATTAACAAACATGCCGATGACCGACTCCAAATCGGCGTTAGTTCTTCCCGCCACCGGGGTGCCTACGATTACGTCTTCCTGCCCGCTGTACTTGGACAGCAGCACGGTATATGCGGCAAGCAGTACCATGTACAGCGTGCTTTCACGCTCGGCCGCCAATTCACGCAGCCGCGCAGAGAGAGAAGCATCGACATCGAACTCCAGATGCGCACCTTCGTAGTTGCGAACTGTAGAACGTTCGTAGTCCATCGGCAGATCCCCCGTCGGCAGATCGCCTTCAAAGGTTTGCAGCCAGTACGCTTCCTGTCGCCCGATCCGCTCTCGGTGAACCTCTGACTGCTGCCAAACGGCATAATCCTTATATTGAATGCGTAGTGGCAGCAGTTCTTCCCCGGCGTATAAACTCGAAAACTCATCCATCACAATCGCCATCGATATGCCGTCCGACACAATATGGTGCATATCGAAAAGGAGAATATACCGGTTCGGCTCCAGTTCGACGACTCCGGCGCGCAGCAGCGGTGGCTTGTCGAGATCAAACGGACGTACGAAGTTGCGGACGATCTGCTCAACTTGAGCCGTATCCTCTGTGTCCGCTTGATGATGCTCGATAGCAAAATCGACCTGCGTATAAATCCGCTGGACCGCTTCGCCCTTCACCATTTCAAAACCGGTGCGCAGCGATTCATGCCGTGTTATCAGTTTCCGCAATGCGGCTTCCAACCGGTCTAAATCAAACTTACCTTCCACTTGCACCAGTTCCGGCATGTTGTAAAGTTGATCCGCTCCATCCAGTGTGTGTTGAATAAACAGCCGTTTCTGCGCAGAAGACAGAGGGTAGTACTCTCTCTCTTCCGCTTGAGGAATGGCCTCATGCTCCCGCCGTTCCATCCGGGCAATCGCATCGGCCATCGCCGCAATCGTGGAGTGACGGAATACGTCTCGCAGCGGCAGATTGACGTTTAATTCCTTAAATACCTTGCCCGCTAATGTCGTCGCTCGCAGGGAGTGCCCGCCGATGTCGAAGAAGTTATCGTAAACGCCAATCTCCTTCGTAAGCCCCAGCACCTCCTGCCAAATTACCGCCAGCTTTGTTTCCAGTTCATTGCGTGGTGCGACGTACTCCGTTCCACTTCCAGCTTCCCCTTCCGGCGCCGGCAGCGCCTTCCGGTCAAGCTTTCCGTTCGGCGTCAGAGGCAGGCGCTCCAGCTCCACGAAGTACGACGGGATCATGTAACCTGGCAGCTCCTGTGCCAACACACTGCGCAGATCGTTCACTAACAGCTTCGCACCAGTATCCGGCGTGTAATACGCACACAGCGCCTTCTGCCCGTTCGCATCACTTCGAACCAGCACCACCACTTCGCGCACACCTTCCACCCGCAGCAGCTGTGACTCAATCTCACCCGTCTCGATCCGGTAACCACGGATTTTCGCTTGATTGTCGATCCGGCCGATGAAATCCACGTTTCCGTCCTCCATCCATCGCGCCAAATCTCCCGTGCGATACAATCGCTCACCCGCAGTGAAAGGACTGTCTACAAACTTCTCTTCCGTCAGCTCTGGACGGTTCAAGTACCCACGTGCTACCCCAACGCCGCCGATAACCAACTCGCCCAGCACCCCGACCGGTACGGGATTCAGATGTGCATCTACGATGTAAAATTTCGCATTAAGCCAAGCTTTGCCAATCGGCACATGGCCTGTCTGCGGCAGTTTCTCCAACTGCTCGTCATAGAAACTGGAGTCAATTGCCGCTTCCGTCACACCGTAGGCGTTAATAATGCGGAACGACGAGCCAAACCGTTCCTGTAAGGTCCGGTAATCTGCCACACTGCAGCTGTCCGAGCTAGTGATCAACAGCTCCATACCACTTAACTCCAACCCCTGCTCATGCACGTACTCCATAAACGGTACGATCAGCGCCGGCGTTGATTCAAAGATCGTCACTTGCTCCCGCTCTATCCAGTAGTACAGACGAGACGGATCAATCCGGTCGTCCTTCGGTACAATGACCATGCTGCCTCCGTTGTACAACGTCCGCGCGATATCACCCACAAACACGTCAAACGAGAAGCTTGCGAGCTGCAACAGCCTTACCGGGAACTGATCCAACCGATATTCCCGTCGGTAACCCGCTGCCGTGTTCACCAGGCTGCGGTGCTCAATCATCACACCCTTGGGCTTGCCCGTCGTTCCGGACGTGTAGATGACGTACGCCAAGTCCTCCGGACGGGCTTCATGGAAGCTGCCTATACCGACAACATCAACATCATTTGGATGACTCTCATTACGGTCGTTCACAGCACCCGTCAGCTCGCCGGAGACCAGACCTGAAACCATGCTGGAGCCATGGCCGAAGTCCATTGGAGCATTCGCTCGGTCTTCGCTGTATGACGTTTCGTCATCGAGATATAGCACCGTCGCCAGTGCCAGCTCCTCTTCGCTGAGCCAGGCTTCGGCACGCTCTCGCAGCGGCGTTTGCGTCAGCAGTACCTTCGCTCCGCTGTCTTCCAGCATGAACCGCACACGGTCCGCCGGATAATCCGGGTCAAGCGGTACATATGCCCCTCCCGCTTTCCAGACGGCCATCACAGCCACCAGAAGGTCCACCGAACGCTCGGCGAGAATGCCAACGATGGTCTCCCGACCGATGCCGCTTGCACGCAGCGTTGCCGACAGGCGGTTCGCTCGTTCGTTCAGCTCCACATACGTTAGTCGGTTATTTTCATACACGACGGCTTCCGCTTTCGGCGTGCGTTCCGCCTGTTCCTCGAACAGTCGGTGGAACGCCGCCACAGGAGCCTCTTCCGGCTGTGCCGGGTTAAACGCGCAGACAATTTCTTCTTTTTCCGCTGCCGTCAGCAAATTCAGCTCGGCAATCTTCGCATCTGGACGGTTCACAATTGTCACGAGCAACTGCTCGTAATGTTTTGCCAGCCGTTCAATCGTCTCCCTTTTATAAAGAGCCGTCGCATATTCGAAGCTGTAATCCAATCCGCCGTTCTCCTCGCCCACATCCAAGCTGATATCAAACTTCGCAGTATCCAGTACGCTCGGATAAGGAATCAGGCGAAGCCCTTCCAGTTCAAATTGCTCGTTCTCCGTATTTTGCATCGTAAACATCGTGTCGAAGAGTGGATTACGGCTTAAATCACGGGTGACTTGCACCTTGTCCACCAATTGTTCAAACGGATAGTTTTGATGCTCAAAGGCGTGTAAAGTTGTTTCTTTGACTTCATTTAGATAGGACAGGAATGTTTTCTCCGAAACCGGATAACTGCGAATCGCCAGCGTGTTTAGGAAAATCCCAATCAACGGCTGCACATCTCCATGATTTCTTCCGGCAATCGGCGTACCAACGATCACGTCTTCCTGACCTGAATATTTGTGCAAAAGCACGTTATATGCCGCAAGCAGCACCATAAACAGTGTCGTGCCCGTTTCCGAAGCCAGCTGTTTCAAACCGTCGGTTTTTGAAGCGTCGAAGAAAAACTCCAGCGTTTGACCCTCATAGCTCTGTACAGCCGGACGTGGATAGTCAGTCGGCATTTCCAGCACCGGAAGCTCGCCCTGGAACATATCCAGCCAATACGTCCCCTGATGCCGAAGCCTTTCCTGCTGCTCCTGCGAATGCTGCCAAACGGTGTAGTCTTTGTACTGAATGCGCAGTGGCTCCAATTGCTCTCCACCATACAAGCGCACGAATTCTTCAACAAAGATTTCCATCGAAACGCCGTCAGAAATAATATGATGCATGTCGTACATCAGAATATGGCGTTCCGGAGCCAGCTCAACAAGGCCTACCCTCAACAGCGGTGGCTTAGCCAAGTCAAACGGACGGACGAAACCGTGAACCACCGTTTCGACCTCTTGCTCATCCGCTTGATAGAACTCCACCGCAAAATTCACATCCTGGTAAATCCGCTGTGATGCTTCGCCGTCCACCATTTCGAACCCGGTGCGCAGCATTTCATGCCGCGTCACGAGCTTACGGCATGTTTCTTCGAACCTTGTCCGGTCCAAAGCACCTTCCAGCAGCATCGCTTCCGGCATGTTGTAGCTAAGCTCCGCACCTTCCAGCTGATTTAGGATAAAGAGACGTTTTTGAGCAAAAGATTGAGGGTACACCTCTCGGTCATCCGCCACCGGAATGGCAACAAATGTCTGCTCATCCAGCCGGTAAATGACGGCAGCCATGCTCTCGATCGTGGAATGGCGGAACACGTCGCGCAGTGGCAGATCCACGTTCAAGTCTTTATGAATCTTGCTGACCAACGTTGTCGCGCGCAGGGAGTGGCCACCGATGTCGAAGAAGTTGTCGTGAATACCAATCTCCTTCGTAAGCCCCAGCACTTCCTGCCAAATAACTACCAGCTTCATTTCCAGCTCATTGCGTGGTGCGACGTACTGTGTTCCGCTTCCCGCTTCTCCTTCCGGCGCTGGTAGCGCCTTTCGGTCAAGCTTCCCGTTCGGTGTCAGAGGCAGATGCTCCAGCTCCACGAAGTACGACGGGATCATGTAACCTGGCAACTCCTGTGCCAACGCACTGCGCAGATCGTTCACTAACAGCTTCGCACCAGTATCCGGTGTGTAATACGCACACAGCATCTTCTGCCCGTTCGCATCATCACTTCGAACCAGCACCACCGCTTCGCGCACACCTTTCACCCGCAACAGCTGCGACTCGATCTCACCCGTCTCGATCCGGTAACCCCGGATTTTCGCCTGGTTATCGATCCGGCCGATGAAGTCCACGTTCCCGTCTTCCATCCACCGCGCCAAGTCTCCCGTGCAGTACAACCGCTCGCCCGTGATGAAGGGGCTGCCTACAAACTTCTCTTCCGTCAGCTCTGGACGGTTCAAGTACCCTCGTGCCACGCCGACTCCGCCGATAACCAGCTCGCCCAGCACCCCGACTGGTACGGGATTCAGATGTGCATCCACGATGTAAAATTTCGCATTCAACCACGCTTTGCCAATCGGCACATGGCCTGTCTGCGGCAGTTTCTCCAACTGCTCGTCATAGAAACTGGAGTCAATTGCCGCTTCCGTCACACCGTAGGCGTTAATAATGCGGAATGACGGGCCGAACCGTTCCTGCAAGGTACGGTAATCTGCCACGCTGCAGCTGTCCGAGCTTGTGATCAGCAGCTCCATCCCGCTTAACTCCAACCCCTGCTCATGCACGTATTCCATAAACGGTACGATCAGCGCCGGCGTTGATTCAAAGATCGTCACTTGCTCCCGCTCTATCCAGTAGTGCAGACGAGACGGATCGATCCGGTCGTCCTTCGGTACAATGACCATGCTGCCTCCGTTATACAACGTGCGTGCAATATCACCCACGAACACGTCAAACGAGAAGCTGGCGAGTTGCAGTAGCCTCACCGGGAACTGATCTAACCGGTATTCCCGTCGGTAACCCGCTGCCGTGTTCACCAGGCTGCGGTGCTCAATCATTACACCCTTCGGCTTACCCGTTGTACCCGACGTATAGATTACATAGGCCAAATCCTCTGGACGAGCTTCATGGAAGCTGTCCATACCGACAGCATCAACATCATTTGGATGACTCTCGCCGCCACCGTTCACAGCACCCGTCAGCTTGCTGGAGACTGGATTAGGAGCATTGCTGGAGCCAAGCGGTGCATTCTCCCAGTCTTCGCTGTATGACGTTTCGTCGTCGAGGTACAACACCTTCGCCAGTGACAGTTCCTCTTCGCCGAGCCAGGCTTCGGCACGCTCTCGCAGCGGCGTTTGTGTCAACAACACCTTAGCTCCGCTGTCTTCCAGCATGAACCGCACGCGGTCCGCCGGATAGTCCGGGTCGAGCGGTACATACGCCCCTCCCGCTTTCCAGACGGCCAGCACGGCCACCAGCAAATCGACCGAACGCTCGGCGAGAATGCCGACGATTGACTCCCGGCCGATTCCACTTGCGCGCAGCGTTGCCGAAAGGCGGTTCGCCCGCTCATTCAGCTCCGCATACGTCAGCCGATCGTTTTCGTACACGACCGCCTCCGCTTCCGGAGTGCTCTCCGTCTGTTCCTCGAACAGTCGGTGGAACGCGGCCACAGGAGCCACTTCCGACTGCGCCGGGTGGAACGCGGCGATAATTTGCTCTTTTTCCTCTGCCGTCAGCAAGTCCAGCTCGGCAATCTTCGCATCTGGACGGCTTACAATCGCCGCAAGCAAATGTCCAAAATGAATCGATAGCCGCCGGATCGTGCTTTCTTTATAAAGAGCCGTTGCGAATTCAAAGTTGCACTCCAGTCCGCCATTTTCTTCCGTAACATCCACACTCAGGTCGAACTTGGCCATACCATATTCGCTAGGGTACGGGGACAATTTCAGCCCTTCCAGCTCAAACTCTGACTCCTCCAGGTTTTGCAGGGAGAACATCGTGTCAAACAGCGGGTTGCGGCTCAAATCCCGGCTAACCTGCACTTTATCGACGAGTTCTTCGAACGGATAATTCTGATGCTCGTAAGCGCCTAAGGTCGTTTCTTTCACTTCTTCCAAATACGACAGGAAGGTCTTCTCCGAAGCCGGATAATTGCGGATCGCCAGCGTGTTGACAAACATTCCGATCAAGGGCTGCATATCGCCGTGCGTTCTACCCGCAATCGACGTGCCAACGATCAAATCATCCTGACCTGTGTATTTATGCAAAAGCACGGTATACGCGGCAAGCAACACCATATATAGCGTCGTTCCTCTTTGAGCGGCTAGCTGCTTCAAGCCTTCGTTCGTTGCCTCGTCCACAAAAGACGTCAGCGTATGTCCTTCATAGCTCTGTACAGCAGGACGCGGGTAGTCCGTTGGCATTTCCAGAACCGGCAGCTCGCCCCGGTAACGGTCCAGCCAGTAAGCTTCCTCGCGTTTCAATTGCACTTTTTGCTCGTCCGATTGCTGCCATACCGCATAGTCCTTGTACTGAATATGCAAAGGCTCTAATGACTCACCGCCATACAAACGAACGAGTTCCTCAACGAACACGTCCATCGAAACCCCGTCGGAGATGATATGGTGCATGTCAAACATCAGTAAATAACGATCGGCTGCCAGCTCTACGAGCTCGGCACGCAGCAACGGTGGCTTCGCCAAGTCGAAAGGTCGGATAAAAGCCTGCACGACTGCAGCCGCTTCTTCCTCGTTCGCATGTCGACACACAACGGCAAAATCAACGCTCTCGTAAATACGCTGTACCGCTTCGCCTTGCACGATCTCAAATCCGGTTCGCAACGTTTCATGACGTTCGATCAGTCCGCGGAAAGCTTTCTCCAGCAGGCTGTGGTCAATCGATCCTTCGAGCAACAGCACACCCGGCATGTTATAGCTCTGATCGGCTCCTTCCAGCTGATTCAGGATAAACAGCCGCTTCTGAGCTGAGGAAAGTGGATAATACGCTCTTTCATCTGCCAGCGGAATCGACGAGAACAACTGCTCTTCAATCCGGGAGAGGGCGAGAGCCATCTCTTCGATCGTTGAGTAGCGGAATACGTCGCGTAGAGGCAGCTCGACGTTCAACTCCTGATGCACCTTGCTCACCAGTGTCGTTGCCCGCAGGGAATGGCCGCCCAAGTCAAAGAAGTTGTCATGAACCCCGATGTGTTCCAATCCGAGCACGCTTTTCCATATTTCAGCCAAGCTGGCTTCCAACGGAGTCCGAGGCGGAGTATGTCCTTCGCCCGGCTGCAAGCTCTCCTCAGGTGCCGGGAGGGAGCGGCGGTCGACCTTGCCGTTCGTCGTCAGCGGAAGCCGTTCCAACTGGATCAGGTACGCCGGGATCATATAGGCAGGAAGTTCCTGGGAAAGAACGCTCTTCAGCTCGGCCGCCGGAAGCTCACGGTCCGCTTCATAATAGGCACAAAGTTGCTTCTCGCCGGAGGCGTTTTCCCGCGCAAATACCGTCGTTTTCCGAATTCCCTCCACTTTCTGAAGCTGAGCTTCGATCTCGCCCAGCTCAATACGGAAGCCGCGGACTTTCACTTGATCATCCGTCCGCCCCACGTATTCAATCGTGCCGTCCGGTAGCCATTTTGCCAAATCTCCTGTACGGTACATGCGCTCTCCCGGCACAAACGGATGGTCCACAAATTTCTCCGCCGTTAGCTCCGGCCGGTTATTGTAGCCCTGTACCAAGCCTTCTCCGCCGACGCAAAGTTCCCCGGCCACGCCGATCGGCAGAAGTTTATTCTGGCTGTCGACGATATACACCGTCGTATTGCTGATCGGCCGTCCGATGGGTACGGTAAGCGCGGACTCATCGACAAAGTCGACTGGAAGATACGTGGTATAAACCGTGCTTTCTGATGGACCGTACAGGTGGTTGAGCCTGCCCGGTCCGATATGGGCGAGCGCTTTACGCACATGGCCGACCGACACGCGCTCTCCTCCGAACAAAATCGCCCGGACATCCCGCAGGCAGTCGACGTTCACATCTACAAGGACGTTGAAGAAAGCCGTCGTAATTAGCATGACCGAGATTCGCTCGCGCTGGATAAGATCCGCCAGCTGGCCGATTTCCAGCAAAGTCTCGTGGGGAACCAGCACCAGCCGTGCCCCGTTGGTCAAAGCACCGAAAATATCAAAAATCGCTCCGTCAAACGAATAGCTCGAAAGCTGGAGGACATGATCCCGCTCAGTGATGTCGATATAATTCGTATTTCGCACGATCCGCACGATATTGCGGTGCGAAACAAGGTTTCCTTTTGGCTTGCCCGTCGTGCCTGACGTATAGATGATGCAAGCCAGGTCTGTCGCTTCGTTGCCCGAATTAAGATTTGTGCGGTCCTCGTGATAGAAGGACTCGTCATCCAGTAAAATCACGGAGTCCGAACCCGCCAGGCGCTCGCGTAATCGGCTTTGCGTCAGCATGACCTGCGCACCCGAATCCTCGATCAAGAAACGGATACGCTCCTCGGGATATTCCGGGTCAATCGGTACGTAAGCCGAACCGGCTTTGTGTGCCGCCAGCATACCCACCACCATTTCGATGGAACGCTCAGCCATAATGGCGACCAGGCGGCCTTTGGATATCCCGTGGCTACGCAAGGTACGAGCAAGGCAATTAACGCGTTCGTTCAGCTCGCGGTAGGTCAGCTCTTGCCCATTCAAGGAGATGGCAGCTGCATCCGGGATGCGCTCCGCCTGCTCTTCGAACAATTGAATGAGCGTTTTCCCGCACGGAAATTCCGTTGTGGTGTCGTTAAAACGTCCGAGAAGGTCAGCCTTTTCCGCCTCTGTCACAAGTTCCAGCTCGCCCACGGTAATCTCCGGGTTATCCGCCACCTGCTCCAGCAAATGAACGAGATGCCCCTTGAGCCGCTCAATGCTAGCTTTATCAAACACTTCGGCGTTAAAGTCGAACCGAATTTCAATCTCGTCTCCCGGCACCACGGTGACGTTGAAGTTATAGTTTGTCTGCTCCTCCATCTGAACATCAGCAATCGTCAGATCGCCATGTTGCTGGTCCCCCGCCTGCTCCATCTGCTCGTCCACCGGATAGTTCTCAAAAGCGATGATATGGTTGATCAGGTTCTGCTTTTGCACGCTACGGGCCTGAATTTCATACAGCGGATAGTAATCATAACGCCCGGACTCCAATGCCCGCTCTTGAAGCTTCGCCATTAGGTCGGCGAACACGGTGTCCGCTTCACTCGTGACCCGGACAGGCACCGTATTGATGAACAGCCCGATCATGGACTCAATGCCCGGGATTTCCGCCGGTCTTCCGGCCACGACGCTACCGAATACGGCATCGTTTGTTCCGTTATATTTTTGCAGCATCACGCCCCAAATAGCTTGCAGCAGTGTATTGACCGTAACCAGGCGCTGTTTCGCCACCCGGTCCATCCGCTCACTCAAGTCCTTGCCCAGCTCGGCGGTGACGTGATCAGCCGTAAATCTGCCGTTGGGCGCCACTTCCTTTTGTCCCGGGAGTACGGTTTGCCCTTCATAACCTGCCAGGAATGCCATCCAATAGTTTGATGCCGCCTGATCGTCCTGTTTCTCCAACCATTCGATATAGGCGCCATAATCCGATCCCTTATCTCCCGCTGATTGCTCGCCGGATGCCAAGGCTGAGTATGCCTCAAACAGCTCCTGCGTCAGCTGAGCCAGGCACCAGCCGTCCATCAAAATATGTTGGAAACTCCACAGTACATGATAACTTTGCTCTTCGGTGCGCAGGATCGTGAACCGAACGAGCGCGTCATGTTCCATGTCGAAGCCGCGAAGCTTGTCCTCCTCGGCCTTTTTATCCAAGTAAGCTTGTTTCTCGTCCATCTGCAAATGAAGCAGCTCTTCATATTCAAAACCGACCGGTTTGTCGCGGTATATGATTTGCAGCGGCTCGCCCGCGGGTCCTTTCACAAAATTCGCCCGCAGCACCAGATGACGTTTCGCAAGTTCCATCCAACTCCTCTCAAAAAGCTGGACGTCGAGCGCTCCCCGCATCGTAAACCGCGTCTGCTCAAAATAAGCCGCCGTTTGCCGGTCAAGCGCGCTGTGGAACCACATACCTTTCTGCATCGGCGTAAGTGAGTAAATATTTTCGATTTCCCCGAGATGGCACGAGCGCTGGGCGATTTGCTCCAATTCTGCAATGGTCAAGCCTTTAAATTGCACGTCACTCGGCGTCAATTCTGTGTTTTCTTTGCCTGCACAGTGGATAATGAGGTCTCGGAGACTTTGCTCAAGCCGCTGAGCGAGGGCTTCCATCGTTTCCTTGCGATACTGCTTCCGGCTGTAGCTGAGATCGAGCGATAAAGCGCCGTCCAGCACCATACCGTTGATATCCAGCACAAAGCTGCGGGCCTGCCGGTCGCTAGCCGGGTTGCCGCTGGAATAAGAAGATATGCCGATCTCGTCCTGGTCGACATCATCGTCGAACTGGCCGAGGTAGTTAAAATTAATTTCCGGCTCTGCGCCCCAAACCAAGCCATCCTCCGATTTAGAGAGATAGCGGCATATGCCGTACCCTAGCCCCTTGTTCGGAATACGGCGCAAGTTTTCCTTGACCTGTTTAATCTGATATGCCAAATCTCGGTCGGTTTCCGGTTCCAGGACGACCGGAAACTTGGTCGTAAACCAGCCAACTGTACGCGTGATGTCGATATCCGTTCCGATCGATTCACGTCCGTGTCCTTCGAGATTGATCCGCACCCGTTCATGCCCCGTCCATTTGCGTAAGGCTATGCCGAGCGCCGTTACCAAAATATCATTCATTTCAGTGTTGTAGGCACGGTGAACCCGCTTCAGTAGCAGCTCCGTTTCTTCGGGAGTCAAACGGACAAACAGCGATTCGCTGTCATGCTGCGTCGTAACGTCCGCCTCCATATCCTTCGGCACGGCCAGAACCTCCATTTGTTCCACGGCCTGCCAATAGGCCCGTTCCTTTGCCATCTCCGGACTTTGCGCGTAAGCAGTCAGCTGCTCGGACCAAGTGCGGTACGCATCTGTTTTCGCCGGGAAACGAATTCCCTCACTTTTTCCAATCTGCTCGTAACCTAGAGCGAAATCCTCCATCAAAATGCGCCAAGACACGCCGTCTACCACGGCATGATGAACCGCGAGCAGCAAATGATCTCCGTCCTCGCACTGGAGCAGTGCCGCCTTCATGAGGGGCCCGTTCTCCAAATCAATGCCTGCTTGAATGTCCGTTGCCTTCGCTTCCACAGCCTGCGTGGGATTCTCCGCATCCTTAAAGTCGAACACGTCCAGCGTGAACAGCCCACCATCCTGAATCGCTCGTGTTAACGCACCAAACCCTTGTTCCGTCTTGCAGAACACCATGCGTAAGGCGTCATGATGCTCTGCCAGCTTTTGCAGCACCTGATACACGATCTCTTCGTTGAAGCGTTCCTTCCGGTACAGCATCACCGACTGGTTGAAATGATGTGGGTCCGCAAAGGAACTCTCGAAAAACCAATGCTGAATCGGCGTCAACGCCGTTTCACCCGTTATTTCGCCTTGATCGATGGTACTTCTGATCGGTTTCACATGCAGGCTGAGCTGTGAAATCGTCGGATATTTGAATAAATCCCGGATTTCCAGCTTGTACCCGGCTTGATGAAGCCGCGAAGATACTTGAATGGACTTGATCGAGTCTCCGCCCAGCTCAAAGAAATGATCCGTTACCCCAACACGATCGGCGTTCAATACCGCCTGCCACACATCAGCAAGCTTTTGCTCAGCTTCATTGCGGGGAGCTACGTACGCGCCACCGGTCAGTGCGTTGCCTTCCGGGGCAGGCAAAGCCTTACGATCGATTTTGTCGTTCGGCGTGAGCGGCATCCGTGGAAGCTGAACAAAATACGCCGGAATCATATAATTCGGCAATTTTTGCGCCAGCGCGCTTCTCAGCTCGCCGAGCGTAAGAGGGAGGCTCGCGACCAGGTAAGCGCACAATTCTTGCCCACTTTTGCCTTCCCGCGCGATTACAATCGTCTCCTGCACCGAGTCGATCTTCAAAAGCTGCTCTTCAATCTCACCGACCTCGATTCGGAATCCACGGATTTTCACCTGATGGTCGATTCGGCCCAAGTACTCCATATTACCGTCAGGCAGCCAGCGGGCGAGATCTCCTGTCCGGTAAAGGCGTTCTCCCGGCGCAAACGGATGTTCCACGAACTTCTCTGCCGTCAGCTCCGGTTGGTTCAGGTAACCTCTCGCAAGCCCCACGCCTGCCACGCACAGCTCGCCGTCCACTCCCGGAGGCACAAGTTGCAGGTGGGCATCCAAAATAAAAATCTGATGATTAGCCAGCGGGCGCCCAATCGGAATGACTCTGCGCTCCGGCTGCTGCTCATCCGCATCCCAAAGCGTCGTAACAATCGAAGCTTCGGTAGGGCCGTAAGCATTGAAATAGTGAACCTTCGCTTTCCACTGCTGCACGAATTCGGCCGATACCGCCGAACCTCCCGTTACAAGCTTTGTTAAGCTGGGAAGACGATCCGGGTTCAAATGAGCGCTGTACGTCGGAGGCAAAATCGCCGCTGTAATCGCATGCTCGTTCATATAACTCTCGAACAGACGAGTGTCGAGAATTGTTTCGGCTGTCGGGATGTACAAAGCCGCGCCAAAATAGAGTGCATTGAATACTTCCCAGCAGGATGCGTCGAAGGACAAGCTCGCAAATTGTACGATCCGGTCATGCTCCGTGATGCCCAGCCTGTCTGCGAACATCAGCTTCAAGCTGACCAAACCACGATGCTCCAGCATGACCCCTTTGGGTTTGCCCGTTGTACCTGACGTATAAATGACATAAGCAAGATCGTTTGGACCGCTGACTGCCTCCAGGTTCGAGCAATCGTCGCTATAGGCTTGCTCGTCATCAAGCGCCAATACGGTCCCTTGAAACGGGACTTGCTGTAACAGCTCTCTTTGAGTCAGCAGCAGCTGCGCGTTCGAGTTCTCCAGAATGTAGCGGATACGTTCTTCCGGGTACTCCGGGTCGATCGGCACGTAAGCACCGCCAGCTTTCAGAACCGCCAGAATGCCAATGACCGTCTCCAGTGATCTCCTGACCATCAAGCCTACTAACTGATTGGGCAGCACACCGACCGATCGTAGCGTATGCGCCAGCTGGTTTGCCCGTTCGTTCAACTCTGCGTATGAAAGCCGCTGCCCCTCAAAGACAACCGCAGTCGCCTCGGGCACACGCTTCGCTTGCTCCTCCACAAGCTGATGAATCGTCCGATCAAGAGGATAGTCCTTCTCTGTATCGTTGAAGCTTTGCAGTAATTGAAATTTTTCGTCCTCCGACAGCATGTCCGCTCGCACGATGTCCAGCTCCAGCTCATAAAGCCCCACGGACAGCAGGCGATTCAGGTGGCCGACGACCCGACTCATGAACTCGGAGTCATATAAGTGCTCGTTATATGACAGCGCTAGCTGTATCGTCCCGCCGGTTAAACTGAATTCAAAGGAACAGTCCGTGACCACGTTTTGCCCAATTTCGTCCAGATGCAACTCCTTAAGGGATACTAGCGTATGGACGAAGGGTATCCCTTCAGCATATTGCAGATCCAGCTTCTCCGTCATTTTCAAGAACGGAATATGTTGATGCTGAATGGCTTCCGGCAAGGAAGTCCTCAGTTCGCTCAGAAGCGTCTTAAAAGTTGCCCCCACCGAAAGCGAGTTTTTCAAAATGACCGTATGATTAACGGATCGACGAGTCTCCGCCTTTTTCCGCACAACCGGCATGCCGACCAGAATGTCTGAAGCACCTGTATATTTATGCAAGAGTGCCTGAACACCGGCGAGCAATATCATAAAAGCGGCCAGCGGAGCACCCTTGCTCATTTGAAGAACGCGTTGCGCCGCTTCCTCCGAAAGCGAACCGCCGACGGTTTTCACATTGGGCACCAGGGAGCTTGGAGCTTTGCTGTAAGGCAGCCGCGTCAAAGTATAATCGTCACTACCGAATTTTTCGTTCCAAAACAACGTTTCTTGTTCAAAAGCCATCTGGATCGTTCCCCTCTCTTCATCGGTAAAAGCAATCCGGCGGAGCATATGCCGAAGCAACGCTCCAACCTCGCTCCTCTCCTTTTCAAACATCTGACAACAACATCAATGGCTTGCGCAATGTCACCGCTTCATTTGCCCGGTTGATCGCATGCGGCAATCCTCTGCCTGGCAGCTGTCCCGCTCGGCTCCCATGCGTAAAGGACAACAACAAGCATCGTTCTACGCAAGAGATGCGGTTACTTCGGACTCCTCTGCTTCAATAAGATTGCTGCCGACGAGTCACCCGAAGACGGGATTTGGTTTAACATGGGATTCAGAATTGGATTTGGGGATAGACGACAAGATATGTTCCTCCTGTCGATGTAAGGCTTGCCGCAGGGTTCCAGCCGTCCAGCAGGAAGTCGACCGTACCTCCTGATTTGGCACCCGAGCTGCCTTTGACGAAGCCTATGTTTAAGGGGTATTGATACACTCTATGTACGATTTGCTTATTCCCCCACAGCCCTGGTTGTGGATAAGTAAAGATTCGGCTGCGGGGTAGTGAGCTTTTCCTGACGATTAAATTTAACGAGGGTATTGCATGAGACTCAAGGAATGCTCCGTATGGCACGAACGGTACTGCCCTTGGATTGCCGGAGAATTCCATGCTGATTGACGTTACCGCAGGTAGCATGAGGAGAAAGCGCTACCTTAACATCAAGTCCGCACGCCCTCCGGAAGGCACTTTCATGCCTCTTGCCGGGGGCGGCCATCGGCTTGGCCAAGCTTAGGTCGTTACTAACAAATCCTTGGTCTCCTGAGAGATCACCTGCTGCATACTGGACTTGATAATGGCGCAGCCGGCGGTCAGATGCTCCATCGAGACGGTAAGCGGAGGCATGATCTTCAGCACACAATCTCCTCTGCCGGCTCTTTCAATGATGAGCCCGTTCTCGAAGCTGATATCCGTCACCCGCTTCGCCCCGGCTTCATCCATGAACCCCGAGACGTCAATGCCCCAGATCAGGCCGAGTCCGCGGATGGCGATGGACGGATGCAGAGGCTTGATTTCTTGATCAAGGAACGAGCGCACATACTCTTCCTTCTGCTTCACCTGAGCTTCCAGTTCGGTTCTGTCCCGGAACTCGAGAGCAGCCTTCGCGGCCACAAAAGCCAGCTGGTTGCCGCGGAAGGTGCCGTTGTGCTCGCCCGGCGTCCAGATATCCAGTTCGGGCTTCAGCAGCAGGAGGGACATTGGCAGGCCGTACCCGCTGATCGACTTCGACAGGGTAATGAGATCCGGCTCGATCCCTGCACGTTCGAAGGAGAAGAATTCGCCTGTCCGACCGCATCCTACTTGAATCTCGTCTGTAATGAGCAAAATATCGTGCCTGCGGCAAAGCTGCTGCAGCTCGCGTAGCCACTGCGCGTCGACAACGTGAATTCCTCCTTCGGCTTGTACCGTTTCAAGCAGGATCGCGGCCGGCTTATCGATTCCGGAGTGCGAATCAGTCAGGATATTCTCGATATAGCCGAGCGTATCCATTTCTGCGAAAGCCCCGCTCGGGTGCGGCATGAACGTAACTCCGTCCAGAGGGAGCCCCGCCCCTTCTCTCATGGACTTGGAGCTTGTCGCCGACAGACTGCCGAGCGACATACCGTGGAAGCCACCCATGAATGCGAATATTCCACTTCTCTTCTTCGCCTTGCGTGCGAGCTTCAGGGCCGCTTCCACCGCATTCGTCCCTGTTGGACCGCAGAATTGAAGCTTGTAATTCAGCTTCTTCGGCTCCAGGATCCGCTCTGAGAAGCTCTGGATGAATTCACGTTTGGCCATTGTATACATATCCAGACCGTGCATAATCCGGTCGGAGGTCAAGTAATCAAGAACCCGGTCTTTAATATAATCGTTGTTATGACCGTAATTGAGTGCCCCGGCACCTGCAAAGAAATCAATATATGCTCTTCCGTCCTCAGAATATAAAAGGTCTCCCTTGGCCCGGTCGAATACCACCGGAAAACTTCTGCAGTAAGATCTTACGTTGGATTCCAGCTTTTCAAAAATGCTCACTCACTTCATCCTCCATCGGAATTGGGATAAGGTTGGCTCCATCTTTCTGAACCTTCCTTTCTGAACCTTCTGACGTCATGGAGCAACATATTCTAGGCTGTCATTTTCCACAATTGTTGGTCCCCGCATGCCGGCTTGTTGGTTAGCCAGTAGACTGGTCTCTCGCACACAGCTTGGATGGGTATAAAAAACCCCACAATTCCATTTATTAGAATAATAGGGAATAAGACCTAGGTTGAATTATATCAAAATTTACAAGAATGTATAGTGAAATTTTTGTTAAATATAGTCATTATAATGTTAAATTTGGTTCACGAAACATAATGTGTTAACATTTTTCATTAAAAAGAGTGAATAGCAAGGAAACGTTGGGAATGGTTTTACATCAATCGAGGAATTCGACGCGTGTTGACATTCAGCCATGAAACAGGATAATTTGGTATATATTACCTTTTAATATTCTTTGCCAGTGTTCCGCATCCTTGCACTTTGCATTAACTTAACATGATTACCTGACCAATTTCTGAAAGTCTGGCTGAAGCTGCCCGCAGCATTCAAACGGATGGCAGCCGACATCGTTTTGTATCTTGCCTTCTTCTCTACACCTCCGTTAGAATAAAGGGTAAATATATTCTGCTCCTCCTCATCAAACCATACGTGAGATTTTCCCTCATACGCTTTTCTATGTCCTTCACTCATTTACATATAGATTACAATGGCGTTCTGAATCCAAGTTGAACAGACAATGATTTCACTTCGCGTAATAAGCTTCTTCATCCAGCAAATTGTTGCTTCTTGGCATACCATTTTGTGAGTCACTGAAAGATGTTCCAGTCCCATTTGGCCATCTTCCTTTATTGTTCAAACGATCCCGTATGCCCGATCCACATCCTTCTTGGGGATATATTTGCACTTACGAGTTGCGAATGTTAATGACTCTCTTTAAGAAGTTGATGACATAAATTTACAATGCACAAACATAAAAAAGGTGGTTCTAATATTCAGAACCACCCTCCTGAAACATCAAAAAAGTCCTGATGACTTAGAGTCATCAGGACCATATTTTGTTTATACTTTATTAATTTACTGAATCTATTGATCAACCCATTATCCATGTCATTGGACAACAGTTCGTGTAGTTCCATACTTTTGTAAATGGTTCTACACTTATTTATCATTGGAAAATAAAGTAATTTGTACAGAATACCTTACTCAACCGTTACACTTTTCGCCAGGTTACGTGGTTTATCCACATCATGACCCAGTGCCAGGGAAGCATAGTATGCCAGCAATTGCAGCGCAACTACAGACAAAGCAGGGCTAAGCAGTGGCAACGTCTTAGGAATTGCAAACGCTTGGTCTACGGATTTCAGCAATGGTGCTACGTGCTCTTCATACGTAATTGCCAATACATCTGCGCCACGTGCTTTTACTTCCTTAATGTTGCTCACTGTTTTCTCAAGTACGTTCTCTTGCGTTGCCAAGGCAATAACAGGGATGCCGTCTTCGATCAATGCGAGCGTACCGTGTTTCAGCTCACCCGCAGCATACGCTTCGGAGTGAATGTAAGAGATCTCTTTCAGCTTCAAAGATCCTTCTTGAGCTACTGCGTAGTCAAGACCACGACCAATGAAGAAGAGATGTTCATGTTTAGAGATTTGCTCTGCATATCCTTTGATTGCCTCCGCTTGCTCCAACATGGATTCCACTTGCTCAGGCAATGCTTGCATTGCTGCCAGCGTGTGTTCAATCTCTTCTGCAGATTGAGTACCACGAACTTGTGCAAGGTACAGACCAAGCAAGTTGAACGCGATCAACTGCGAAGTATACGCTTTGGTAGAAGCTACTGCAATCTCCGGACCTGCCAATGTTGCGATAACATCATCTGCATCACGTGCAATGGAGCTGCCCACTACGTTTGTGATTGCCAGTACATGCGCACCATTGGATTGTGCTTCACGCAATGCAGCAAGCGTATCGGCAGTTTCACCAGATTGGCTCACTACGATTACAAGTGTATCTTTGTGCACGATTGGGGAACGGTAACGGTACTCGGAAGCCACATCTGTTTCAACCGGAATACGTACCAATTGCTCAATCACTGTACGTCCAACCAGACCTGCATGGTACGCTGTACCACATGCAATGATTTGAACGTTACGAATATTTTTAATTTGTTCTTCAGTCATTTTCAACTCAGGAAGTTGAACTTTTTTGCCTTCATTATCGATGCGACCCAGCATAGTATCACGATATGCTTTTGGTTGCTCATGAATTTCTTTCAGCATGAAGTGCTCGAATCCGCCTTTTTCTGCGGTTACAGCATCCCAATCGACACGAATCATTTCCCGAGAAATAAAGTTGCCTTCAATCGTCATCAATTCGACAGCATCATGTGTCAATACAGCCATTTCACCATCATTCAGAATGTACACGTTACGTGTATGTTCCAGAATTGCCGGGATGTCGGAACCAATGAAGTTCTCGCCTTCACCAATACCAATAATCAATGGGCTTGCTTGACGCACAGCTACGAGTTTCTCAGGCTCATGCTCTGTCAATACACCAAGTGCAAATGCGCCACGCAACAACGTGATCACTTTTTGTACTGTTTTGACGATATCACCATTGTATTCACGTGCGATCAGGTGAGAGATAACCTCAGTATCTGTCTCGGAAGTGAACGTGTGACCTTGAGCCATCAATTCATCCTTCAGATCCAGGTAGTTCTCAATAATACCGTTATGCACAACAGAGAACTTCTGGCTTCCATCCGTGTGTGGATGAGAGTTCTCATCCGATGGTTTACCATGAGTTGCCCAACGTGTGTGTCCGATTCCGGCATTACCTACCAGTGGTGCACCATCCAGCTTGGCTTCAAGGTTCGCAAGACGACCAAGAGCTTTCGTGATTTGCAGACCTTCCGGTGTAAATACCGCGATACCTGCAGAATCATAACCACGATACTCGAGTTTCTTTAATCCTTCGACCAATACCGATTGAGTGTTCTTATTACCAATATATCCAACAATACCGCACATAATTTATTTCCTCCGTTTGTATATGAATACTGTGTCACGAAGAGAAACAGGCAGAGGCGGCACATCGGAAAAATGAGTGATTGCCTAGCGTTTCATGAATACTTGGTACTTATTCAATTATCAATGATCAGAGCGACCTCGTGTCGCCCCGCTGTCATCATAAGCTGTTATGAATGCAATCATGAATGTACATCATTTTCCCGTCCGCGTACTGTTTACGCTCTTCACGCACATTCATTTGAATTTTAGTTTAACTCCTGCACCTGCACCGGCGCGTTGTGTGGACAGTCACCTATCCATTTTCCGCAATCCGGTTTACGGCTCTGGTGCTTCACCGGGAGGTCCCCGCCGAACAATCCGAACACCTCCACCTCGTCAGCTTGATTGCCGTTGATCTTAATCAGCCGTTCTTCAACCTAGAAGAAATCCTGATCAACATCATCCCGCGCAACTCCAAGCTCTGGCGCTTGTGTAACTGTAACCTTACGTTCCTCACTTTCTGTGTCTGAATGACGACTCCACTCATTATATGCACGTCAGGTCCATTTTGCAATGGAGCAAAGTACCTGTGACAATTTTAGCATATTTACCTACAATCCCGACCGGATAAACGGACCTATGGTCTCATCAGGCCGGGACGCAGGAATATCCATCATTAGAGGTAATTCAAAAATTCCGCTTTTGATTACGAATCATGCCTAACGGCATCATCAGCATCGAATATGAAATTCAGCCGAAATGTCCGTTGCTCACGTAGTTTCCCTATGCTCCGCTACTCCATTTCTATCTTCATTCCATCTTCTTGGTACTGAAAACCAGACTTTTTGAACACGCACTATAAGTCCTAAATCATGTTATATTAAGCCTAGTTCTGCCAACAATTCCCTTAAGAAAACCGTATGCCGAAGGTATCTCTTACATCTTCCAGTACTATACCAGTTCTTTTTGCACTACATCTGCGATTTGAGACACAAATTGTTCAAGTTCGTCTTTATCTGGTCCTTCCGCCATAACACGGATCAGAGACTCAGTACCTGAAGCACGAACGAGTACACGTCCATTATCGCCGAGTTGTTGTTCTACTGTAGCAATAGCCTGCTCGATTGCAGCATTGCCCTCGTATTTGCTCTTATCTTCAACACGCACATTCACCAATACTTGTGGGTACTGGATCATTAGCGCTTTTAGTTCACTCAGTTTTTTACCGGAAGCCTTGAGTGTATCCACGAGTTGAATCGCAGTCAGCATACCGTCTCCGGTTGTATTGTAATCCAGGAAAATAACATGACCAGACTGCTCTCCGCCCAAGTTGTAACCGCCGCGACGCATTTCCTCCATCACATAACGGTCACCTACTGCCGTTTTAGCTGTTTTCAGTGCAAGTTTCTCCGTTGCTTTGTAGAATCCGATGTTACTCATAACGGTCGATACAACAGTACTGTCCTTCAACTTGCCTGCACGATTCATCGCATCACCGCAGATACACAGAATGAAGTCTCCATCCACCTCAGCGCCTGTCTCATCAATAGCAATCAGACGATCCGCATCCCCGTCAAAAGCAAGACCCAGATCCACTTTATGTTTAAGCACTTCTTGTTTCAGGTTCTCTGGATGAGTTGATCCACATTGCTCATTAATATTCAGGCCGTTAGGCTCAGCGCCAATGGCAATGACTTCTGCACCAAGTTCACTGAACAATTTCGGTGCCAGCTCATAAGCTGCTCCGTTTGCACAGTCCAGAACAATTTTAAGTCCAGAGAACGATTCATTTACAGTCGTTTTCAGGAAATCAAGGTAACGATAACGGGATTCTTCATCTGTCGTTACAGTACCCAGACCGCCACCAACTGGCCGTGGCAATTGATCTGTCTCCGCATCCATCAGTTCTTCAATCCGGTTCTCTGTTTCATCAGACAGCTTGAAGCCATCTCCGCCAAAGAACTTGATTCCGTTATCCTCAACCGGATTGTGGGAAGCTGAGATCATCACGCCCGCGTCAGCTTTCAACAAACGTGCAATATACGCCACTCCCGGAGTGGATACAACGCCCAGACGGATCACATCAGCGCCAATGGACAACAGACCTGCAACCAGTGCGGATTCCAACATCAATCCCGAGATTCGAGTATCCATGCCGATAACCACTTTTGGTCTTTCCACACCACCTGCAAGCACGTAACCACCACAACGTCCAATGCTGTAAGCCAGCTCTGCCGTTAACTCTTTATTGGCAACCCCTCTTACACCGTCTGTACCAAAATATTTCCCCATGATTTAACTCCTTCTATTCGCATCATATACGAGCACTATTATTATTTTTTGAGAATTTTAAAATTAGAACGTTTACGGATTTGAGCCACTTTTACTGCTACTACCACTGTTATTATTATTTAAATTACCTCGATTGGTTGTGCTCCCCTGTTGACTCTGATCCTGAGTATCCGTATTCGATTCCGTTTCTTCTTCATCAGGAACAGGCTCCGTTTCCCCGTTTTCGACCTCGGCTGGTGAAGGGTCAGGTGCTACCGTTCCCTCGTCAGTCGGATCTTCGCTAGGCGTAGTTGTGGTGTCCTCAGCCTTTTCGCTAATTTTGACCGTTGCACTCAGAGCATTAGATGATTCATCCAGTTTGGCATAACGGGGCAGGTCGGCTTCAAGCTTAATCTCATGCGTTCCGACCGCAAGTTCAGCAAGATCCCCCGTCAACGTGAGATCATCACTACTCAGACCCTCAAGCATACTTGCCGAGCCTGTAAGCGTAAGGTTCAGACCGCCACTTTTAGGCGTAACGAGTGTACCTTCAAGCCCATTCCCCGCACCGGTAAGTGTGATGGGGACGTTCGGAAAGACTTTGGTTGTCTCCTCCGCCTCGTCAAATGGGGATATGGTTACCTTGATCTGAATCGAACTAGGCTCGATTTTCTCAAAACCGGAAGGCGGCGTCAAGTCCACGTTAACTGTCGACGTACCTGACTGCTCAAACTGCGTTAGATCAAGGGTTACTTGGTCGTAGGCCTGTATACCCGCAAGCGCATTCTCTGATCCATAAACCGAGACTTCTTTCACGCTTGGCTCTACTGTGGAGAGTACCAGGCCTTCCGGAAGCTGTCCCGAATATTTGATTCTTAAGGGTACAGATGTATAGGGCTGATTGACCGGAACACGGACTTCAACCGTTTGAGGCGTTATAATCGCATTTTCAAGGACTTTGCCTTCAGCATCGTATGCTTGAAGTTTCACTTTTTTCTGTATGACATCTTCCTTCGCATCTTTCACGCTCACACTGCCCTGGATCTTCGCTACAGCCTCGAGTTGCCCTTCGGGCAGAGTTACCTTAACTGGCGTCGAAGGTTCAATTACGGGCGTTCCAGCGCTGTATCCGGCGGATGGTTCCCCTTCGGGTACAATATTCACATTGAAGGATTTGGTGCCCAATTTTTCTACATTCACCGTAACCATGGAAGGTTCCATGCTGACCACTTCTACACCGGAAGGCAGATCAGGTACGAGTGGCAGTGTATTGGACCCATCTTTCACCTGACTCAGATCGACCAGTACCTTGTAATCATCATTCGTAAAAATCGATGTCAACATCGAGCGCTGTCCTTTGATCTCCAGCCGGACCTCATCCGTACTTAATGAAGTAAGCACATAGCTGTTGCTGTCTAATCCATAAGGTTGAACAGGCACCGTACGTTCCACAACCTTGTTGGTTGTCCCTGTTGTAATCGTAGGGGTGGTTGGTACCTCATCCAGATGAATCATGAACCAGAGCAGCAGGCTCACCGCAAGTGCAAGTATTTTGGCAAAGTTATTATTGTTAAACCACTTATCCATTGTTACGTCCTCCCTTCCGTTTCCAGAAGGTTGTCCAGCCATTCTTTTTCAGATTGGATGTAGGGCGCAACTCCTCATACAGTTTGGCAATCAGCGATTCTTCCTTAATATCACGAACGACCTGTCCATTCATTGCAAGTGACACTTGTCCTGTCTCCTCGGAGACAACCAAACAGATCGCATCTGCAACTTCGGTAATCCCGATTGCTGCACGATGACGTGTTCCCAATTCCTTACTGATAAAAGGATTCTCTGATAATGGCAAATAACAAGCTGCCGCCGAAATCTGTTTTCCCTGTATAATAACGGCTCCATCATGGAGCGGTGTATTTGGAATAAAGATGTTAATCATCAGCTCTGAGCTGACCAGAGATTGCATCTTAATGCCCGATTCCGTGTAATCGTTCAGACCCGTTTCACGTTCAAACACGACCAAAGCGCCAATTTTACGTCGTGACAAATAATTAACAGACTTAATAATCTCACCAATTAACACGGTTAATTCTTCATCACTCGCTGCCGCTGAACGTCCAAACAGCTTACCGCGTCCCAATTGCTCCAGACCACGACGCAGTTCCGGCTGAAAGATAATGAACACCGCAACGACACCAAACGTAAACATCTGGTTCATTAACCACTTGAGCGTATACAGGTTTAGCCACGTACTTAATGCCCAGATCAGCACAAGGAACAGAATCCCTTTCAGGAGCTGAACCGCACGTGTCCCCCGCACAAGCAAAATCAGTTTGTACATAATATAGGTAACGATCAATATATCGATAACGTCCTTAATGGACTCTGTCCACGTTAAGTCAGCAAAATAATTCATAAGCCAGCCCCCGCTATCCCCATTGATGAGTAAACCCTGATCTCATATTAACCCATTAGGATTTTATATAATCCTTTGTCTCCGCGTTTTGCATCATTCGATTTGTGCAAAATGCGTATCTATATGTAGTAGTATGTTCTCTTTAGTATCTAGGTTATAACGTTAACGTTCAGGTTGCAAGTTACGGCAGTCTCAAACTGCACATAAACATCACATTTCCCATGAATTACAAAGTTTGCGTATAAAAAAAGAGTACCCCATGCAATCTGGAGGTACCCTGCTTGGTATATACCATTGAAGATTTTACCCTGTTCTAGCGATAAGCCACTTCATTTACCATATTGGTTATTTTGTACCAGAACCAGTCCAGCGCCTGATCAATACTTTTCACCTGACCTGAAATATGCGCGGTTGAAGCCTGAAACAGTTGTCCATCGATAACCGTCAGATTGCCGTTCACATCACCATATACTTGTGCGGTTCCATTTTCTATCGTAAGATCGCCAGCAATTGACTTACCTTCAGGAACAATAACCGTGTTACCCTGAATCACGATCTGGTCCAGATTATTTCCCTTAACAACCATCTCGTTATTCTGATTCCAGAAATTCAAGGCGCTAAAGAGCATCACGACCAAAAAGAAGGCTGCCGCCGTCAGCGCGGGATGTCCTTTGACCCATTTGAGCCATGCTTGCTGTCTCTTGGGCTGGGGCAGAGCATTCATAATTCGATTGGTCAGCTCATCAGAGGCAGACGGTGAATAGTGTTTCATGGCAAAGAGTAGCATTTCCGTCTGTTCCAACTCTTTAAAGCGCATGCGACAATCCGGACAGATCACAAGGTGACTTTTCAGTTCAACCTTCTGGGCCGGGGACAACGACTCATCCAAACATTCATGCATTAAAGAGACGGCCGAGTTGCAATCCATATGAGAGCCAATCCTTTCTTAAATCACTTAGTCCATGTGCCATTAAAAAGCACGCATAAGACTTGCATACATTACATACGCATCCGTTTCGGATATGTTTCAAATAATTTCGCCCATATTTAAAAGCGTTTAACATTTATAACTTGTACTCCAATTTTTTACGTAGAAAATCACGGCCCCGATGAACGCGTGTCTTAATCGTTGTTACGGGCATACCTGTCACGTCACTGATTTCCTGTAGCGACAAGTCCTGTAAATATCTCAAAATCATAACGGACTTATACTTGGCTGGCAAACTGTCAATAGCCTCACGAATGAGTGTCTGCGTTTCTGACAGGAGCGCTTCACTCTCCGGTGTACGATCATCACTCGGGAGCATCGCATAACCATCAGATCCTTCCTGGTCATTCAGTTCAGCATCCAAAGAGTATGAAGGTTTCTTTCTGCGCAGTCGGTCAATACACAGATTCGTTGCGATCCGGTATATCCAGGTTGAGAACTTCTGGTTCGGATCGTACTTCTCCATATTACGAAACACACGCAAAAACGTCTCCTGCACAACGTCTTCAGCTTCATGACGATTGTTCAGCATCCGGTATGCCAAATGAAATAGCTTGTCCTTATATAGTTCAACGATTTCTGCGAAGGCTCTCTGGTCTCCCTTGAGCACCAATTTCACAAGCCTGTTCTCCAAATTGTCCACCCTTATTCCCCCAGACATGCTGATGGGTCTTCCGTCTTCTGATACCCGTCCACACTTGTAATTCACCAATCAAATCGTAAATCAACTTTGGTCAAAAATCAAGACTGTATGACAAATATCCGCCAAAAACAGTAAAAACGGGAACTCCCGCAGGAGTCCCGTTTCATCTCTCACTCCGTAGAGCAGAGAATGGAGCTTTTATTCAACAAAGTAATGGGTACTTTGTTACATATGATTATTCAAATGAAGCAGTTCAATCATCAACCTGTGTTACGCAGTCCTGCAGCGATGCCGTTAATTGTCAGCAACACTTCTCTGAGCAGTTCCGTATCATCCTCACCACGTTCACGCATATCTCTGAGCTCGCTCAGAAGTTGAACTTGCATGTAGGACAACGGATCTACATAAGGGTTACGAAGACGAATGGATTCTTGAATAACCGGTACATCATCCAGAATTTCAGCTTCTCCGGTAATTTTCAGGATCAACTCTTTTGTGAGTTTGAATTCGGCTTCAATCTGACCGTATATGCGATCACGGGCTTCCTTGTTCGAAGTCATTGCTGAATATTCTTTGGCAATCACCAGATCTGCCTTGGCTACGGCCATCTGTACCGTATCAATTAATGTACGGAAGAATGGGAAGCTTGCATACATTTCTTTCAGGACAACCAGATTTTCCTCTTTACCCTGATAGTAACTTTGCAATCCTGTTCCTGCCGCATACCATGCCGGAAGCAGATAACGACTTTGAGTCCATGCGAATACCCAAGGGATCGCTCTCAGATCTTCAAACTTATCGCTATTTTTACGCTTGGATGGACGGGAGCCAATGTTCAGCTCACCAACCTCCGGAAGCGGCGTTGATTCTTTGAAGAATGTGAAGAAGTCTGGATCACGGAAAATCAGATCCTGATATTTCGTCAGAGATACTTCCGAAATCTCTTTGATGATGCTGTCCCAATGACGCTCGGATGCTGACTCTTGCGGCTCAAGCCCATTAAGTGCTGCTGTGATTAGAGCCGAAGTTGCCTGCTCCAGACTGCGGTATGCAATCCCCTGAAGGGAATAACGGGAAGAAATAACCTCTCCCTGCTCCGTAATCTTGATGCCCCCACCAATCGTATGTGGTGGTTGAGCAAGAATACTGCGGTTGAGTGGCATGCCGCCACGTCCCAGAGCCCCGCCACGTCCATGGAAGAACTTCAGCTTAACGCCATGTTCATTACCTACAGCCGTGATGGCATTCATTGCTACACGCAGTTCCCAGTTGGCTGTAACCACTCCGCCATCCTTGTTACTGTCAGAATAACCAAGCATGATTTCATGCAGTTCATTCCGTCCTTTTACGCTTGCGCGGTATACAGGAAGGTTGAACAGCTTCTGCATAATGTCCGAAGCCGCATGTAGATCATCAATCGTTTCAAACAGTGGTACCGCTTGAAGAGTAGATACAACCTCACCATTGTGTCCTTTGGTGAATAAGCCCACTTCCTTGGCAAATACCATAACCTCCAGCAAATCACTTGCGCCCTGCGTCATACTGATCAGGTAACTTGTGATACAGCCGTTCCCAAATTCGTTTTGGGCACGCTTAATGGTACGGAAGACATCCAGACATTCTTTGGTTCCCTCCGTGTATTGGTGATAAGGAGAAGTAAGCGGACGTGGATCATCCAGCAAACGAGCAAGCAGATCGATTTTACCGTCTTCAGTCAGACGCGCATAATCCTCTACAATGTTCATTTTCGCCAAAATCTCCGACATCGCATTTTCATGTTCCTTACTGTGCTGACGCACATCCAATGCTGCGGTATGGAAACCAAACAACTCGACTTGACGAATCATTTTGCGAATGGTTGTATCTGCTACGTAATCGGCAAAATGATGGCGCAGACTTCGATCAATAATCATCAGTTCATCAATCAAATCCTGTGCGCTATGATAACGGTCAGGCTGACCTAATTTGTTCTCGTCCAGTACATTGTTCAGCTTGGCAATCATATAAGCCAATTTGATGCGGTATGGCTCTTTTTCATTCCGCCAGATATCCACTCTTTTCAATGTAACAGAATTACGGTCCTGCTCAATCGACTGCACCAGCTCATCCGATACGTGAATGATGTTCGTGCTGAAGCTGAGATGGCCCATAAGTTCAATCATAATCCGTTGGTATTCACGCAAAGCGAGCTTGCGTTGCATCAACAGTGTCTGCCATGTTACATCTGAAGTTACCGAAGGATTTCCATCCCGGTCTCCACCGATCCAGGAACCGAACCGCAAATACGTCGGCACATGCCAGTCATGGTCAGGATAAAATTTGTTCAGGCAGCGTTCCAGCTCCTGATATACATCCGGAAGTACGTGGAACAACGTTTCATGAAAGTAATACATCCCGTTCCGCACTTCATCAAGCACAGTCGGTTTACGGTCACGAAGCTCATCAGTCTGCCATAGTGTAATGACTTCGTTCAGCAACTTCTCCCGCAACTGTTCACGTTCACGCAACGTCAGCGTAGGATTATCAAGTGACATGACGTCTTCGGATATCCGCTTGTGGATGTCCAGAATAACCCGGCGCATGGCTTCGGTTGGGTGAGCTGTCATAACGAGTTCCAATGACAAATCATCAAGAATCTCTTCCACCTCTGTATGAGACAGTCCACGTTCCTTAAGATCCTGTACTGCTTTTTCAATCGATCCTGGCTGCACAGCGTCCCCTGCAGAACGTTCATAATCCCGTTTACGCCGGATCCGATGGTTTTGTTCAGCAATATTAACTAATTGAAAATAAATAGCGAAAGCCCGAATAACCTGGTGACGATTGTCCGAGTCTAATTCCTGGATCATCGTTTTGAACTCTGCATAGAGTTCTGGCAGAAATTCTGCACGCAACGATTTGCTCGTTTCCCGAATCTTCTCAACGATATCTAGAAGCTCCGTGCCGCCTTGATGGACAAGAACTTCTCCGAGTATATTGCCCAGGAACCGCACGTCTCGCCGAAGCAGGTTGTTGGATTGGCTTTTGCTGGCGGTTACCATAGTTTCAGTCATGCTTATCCTCCCATCTGATCGTTCCATTCGTACGCGTAAATTTGACACCTTCATAACATCATACAATAAAATGGTACGAAAATCTTTATTTTTCTACTAGAAAAAATGGGGATTATCCCCGATTTACAGCAAAAAAACACGCTTTTTTATTCATTTTCTTGTTCTGCTTCAATTAATGGTCATATGCTGTCGCATGATACCTTTTTCACGTACTTTAGATAAATCAAATGTCTCATACCTATGCTTAAAAATTTATAAATATACAGTTACTTTAGATATGATCCATCGTACCTGATCGTAAGGTTAAACCGTATAATTTCATTATTTGAGAACAGATGATATACAAAGAAACATGACCGGCAAAGCAAGCTTTTGTATACTTTACCACAGTGATGTAATAAATTAAAGATAAAATTAAAAATTCCTTCCCAATACAAGTCTGCTTACCAGGGGACTTTCTTATGTATGTTCCTAACCTACTGTAATTGTAGGGATATCTTAACAGACCATTTCTACATAATGTTCTTAGCTTTTTGGGCAGATTAATCTATAGCTCTTACTAAAAAGGAGGAACTTAAATGATGAAGAAGGGTACAACAATTATTGCTTCCGTGCTTCTGGTCGCCGCGATGGCAGGCCCTGCTGCTGCTGCTGATGGTCAAATGTCCAAAGGTGTGGATACCAACACCAACGGTTCACGTGTTCGCTCTTATCAGGACACCAACTACATGGACCGCACAAACACTAATTCCAACATGAATATGAATATGGATGGAAACTACCGCAACAATGGTGACTATCGTACCAACAATGTTCGGGCGAACGCCACTACGAACGACCGTGATAATGGTATGGATTGGGGCTGGCTTGGTTTGTTGGGACTACTGGGGCTAGCTGGCATGCGTAAAAGAGTGACGGATCGTAACGAACGTTAAATTGTGCGCTCTTCACTATACAATAGCTGCTACGTTTTAGAGGCAGCTCATCCACAGAGATAAACAGAAGAGCCAAGACCCCCTATTTGGATAGTAAAGGGTCTTGGCTCTTTTTTAATAAACCTGTACTTGTACCTTACATAAAATAACTGCTAATTCTTACGTTAACAAAAGTAAAAAAGCCTCTGCATCTGCAAAGGCTCTTTCGTTATATCCTGTAAGCGGGTGATGGGAATCGAACCCACGCTATTAGCTTGGAAGGCTAAAGTTCTACCATTGAACTACACCCGCATAAACAAAAATCGGGATGACACGATTTGAACATGCGACCCCCTGGTCCCAAACCAGGTGCTCTACCAAGCTGAGCTACATCCCGATACTAAAAAAATAATGGCGCGCCCTGAGAGATTCGAACTCCCGGCCTTTTGATTCGTAGTCAAACGCTCTATCCAGCTGAGCTAAGGGCGCAAAATATTGGAGCGGAAGACGGGAATCGAACCCGCGACCCTCGCCTTGGCAAGGCGATGCTCTACCGCTGAGCCACTTCCGCAAATAAAGGATGCGCGTGGAGGGACTTGAACCCCCACGTCAAAGACGCTAGATCCTAAGTCTAGTGCGTCTGCCAATTCCGCCACACGCGCATATGATGGTGAGTCATGAAGGGCTCGAACCTTCGACACCCTGATTAAAAGTCAGGTGCTCTACCAACTGAGCTAATGACTCATACTAAAATGGCTGGGGATATAGGATTTGAACCTATGCATGACGGAGTCAAAGTCCGTTGCCTTACCGCTTGGCTAATCCCCAATAAAAAATATGGTGGAGGCTGAGGGGATCGAACCCCCGACCCTCTGCTTGTAAGGCAGATGCTCTCCCAGCTGAGCTAAGCCTCCAACTATATGACCCGTAGGGGATTCGAACCCCTGTTACCTCCGTGAAAGGGAGGTGTCTTAACCCCTTGACCAACGGGCCCCATTTCCAAAGCTCTCAACCGGGATCGAACCGGTGACCTCATCCTTACCATGGATGCACTCTACCTACTGAGCTATGAGAGCAAATGGCTCCCCGAACAGGGCTCGAACCTGTGACAACTCGATTAACAGTCGAGTGCTCTACCAACTGAGCTATCAGGGAATAATATGCATTTGCAAGGCAAATGCAATTCATCGTACAACGTCCACATGCAGAGCCTGTTTTCTATGTATGATGAAAGAGTTCGCTTGGCGGCGTCCTACTCTCCCAGGACCCTGCGGTCCAAGTACCATCGGCGCTAGAGGGCTTAACGGTCGTGTTCGGGATGGGTACGTGTGGAACCCCTCCGCCATCGCCACCAAACGCGATTTGTCGAAGCATAGCTTCTTAAAATCAGATATGGAACTGAAAATCATACACACATTCTGTGATGTACCAATTTTCATTTCAGAGATTGTTCTCTGAAAACTAGATTCGAAACGAAACATGCGAATTATCACTTGCTATTGGATAAGCCCTCGACCGATTAGTACTGGTCAGCTCCATGCATTGCTGCACTTCCACCCCCAGCCTATCTACCTCGTCGTCTTCAAGGGGTCTTACATACTGGGAAATCTCATCTTGAGGGGGGCTTCACGCTTAGATGCTTTCAGCGTTTATCCCGTCCGTACATAGCTACCCAGCGGTGCTCCTGGCGGAACAACTGGTACACCAGCGGTACGTCCATCCCGGTCCTCTCGTACTAAGGACAGCTCCTCTCAAATTTCCTACGCCCACGACAGATAGGGACCGAACTGTCTCACGACGTTCTGAACCCAGCTCGCGTACCGCTTTAATGGGCGAACAGCCCAACCCTTGGGACCTACTTCAGCCCCAGGATGCGATGAGCCGACATCGAGGTGCCAAACCTCCCCGTCGATGTGGACTCTTGGGGGAGATAAGCCTGTTATCCCCAGGGTAGCTTTTATCCGTTGAGCGATGGCCCTTCCATGCGGTACCACCGGATCACTAAGCCCGACTTTCGTCCCTGCTCGACTTGTAGGTCTCGCAGTCAAGCTCCCTTATGCCTTTGCACTCTTCGAATGATTTCCAACCATTCTGAGGGAACCTTTGGGCGCCTCCGTTACTCTTTAGGAGGCGACCGCCCCAGTCAAACTGCCCACCTGACACTGTCCCCGCACCGGATTACGGTACCAGGTTAGAACCTAGATACGATCAGGGTGGTATCCCAACGTTGCCTCCATGCAAGCTGGCGCTCACACTTCAAAGGCTCCCACCTATCCTGTACAGATCGTACCCAAATTCAATATCAAGCTGCAGTAAAGCTCCATGGGGTCTTTCCGTCTTGTCGCGGGTAACCTGCATCTTCACAGGTATTAAAATTTCACCGGATCTCTCGTTGAGACAGCGCCCAAGTCGTTACGCCATTCGTGCGGGTCAGAATTTACCTGACAAGGAATTTCGCTACCTTAGGACCGTTATAGTTACGGCCGCCGTTTACTGGGGCTTCGGTTCACAGCTTCGGGATTACTCCCTAACCACTCCCCTTAACCTTCCAGCACCGGGCAGGCGTCAGCCCGTATACTTCGCCTTACGGCTTCGCACAGACCTGTGTTTTTGCTAAACAGTCGCTTGGGCCTTTTCACTGCGGCCCCCTCGTGCTATTCACACTACCGGGGCACCCCTTCTCCCGAAGTTACGGGGTCATTTTGCCGAGTTCCTTAACGAGAGTTCTTCCGCGCGCCTTAGAATACTCTTCTCGCCTACCTGTGTCGGTTTGCGGTACGGGCACCATCACCTGGCTAGAGGCTTTTCTTGGCAGTGTGAGATCATGACCTTCGCTACTACAATTTTCGCTCCCCATCACAGCTCAGCCTTACAATGTGCGGATTTGCCTACACATCAGCCTCACTGCTTAGACGGACATCCATCAGTCCGCGTCACTACCCTACTGCGTCCCCCCATTGCTCATAACGGCTTACGGTGGTACAGGAATTTCGACCTGTTGTCCTTCGACTACGCCTTTCGGCCTCGCCTTAGGTCCCGACTTACCCTGAGCGGACGAGCCTTCCTCAGGAACCCTTAGGCTTTCGGCGGATCAGATTCTCACTGATCTTTTCGTTACTCATACCGGCATTCTCACTTGTATAATGTCCAGCGCTCCTTACGGTACACCTTCAACCCTTATACAACGCTCCCCTACCCCTGATGCAAAGCATCAAGCCATAGCTTCGGTGGTGTGTTTAGCCCCGTTACATTTTCGGCGCAGAGTCACTCGACCAGTGAGCTATTACGCACTCTTTCAATGATGGCTGCTTCTAAGCCAACATCCTGGTTGTCTGTGCAACTCCACATCCTTTCCCACTTAACACACACTTGGGGACCTTAGCTGATGGTCTGGGCTGTTTCCCTTTTGACAATGGATCTTAGCACTCACTGTCTGACTCCCGGAAGTAAGTCTATGGCATTCGGAGTTTGACTGAGCTTGGTAACCCTTGCGGGCCCCGCACCCAATCAGTGCTCTACCTCCACGACTCTGTTTTCCGAGGCTAGCCCTAAAGCTATTTCGGGGAGAACCAGCTATCTCCGAGTTCGATTGGAATTTCTCCGCTACCCCCACCTCATCCCCGCATTTTTCAACATGCGTGGGTTCGGGCCTCCAGTGCGTGTTACCGCACCTTCACCCTGGACAGGGGTAGATCACCCGGTTTCGGGTCTACGTCCACGTACTAAGTCGCCCTATTCAGACTCGCTTTCGCTGCGGCTCCGGCTCTTCACCTTAACCTTGCACGGGAACGTAACTCGCCGGTTCATTCTACAAAAGGCACGCCATCACCCCTAAAACGGGCTCTGACTTTTTGTAAGCACACGGTTTCAGGTTCTATTTCACTCCCCTTCCGGGGTGCTTTTCACCTTTCCCTCACGGTACTGCTTCACTATCGGTCGCTAGGAAGTATTTAGCCTTGGCAGATGGTCCTGCCGGATTCATACGGGGTTTCACGTGCCCCGCACTACTCGGGATCCGTCTCGGAGGGAACCAACTTTCAATTACAGGGCTTTTACCTTCTTTGGCGGGCCTTTCCAGACCTCTTCGCTTAACCGGTTCCTTTGTAACTCCATGTGAGACGTCCCACAACCCCAAAGAGCAAGCTCTCTGGTTTGGGCTTCTCCGCGTTCGCTCGCCGCTACTGACGGAATCACTATTGTTTTCTCTTCCTCAGGGTACTTAGATGTTTCAGTTCCCCTGGTATGCCTCTACACAACCTATGTATTCAGTTGTGAGTAACTGGAAATTACCCCAGCTGGGTTTCCCCATTCGGACACCCCCGGATCAAAGCTTGCTTACAGCTCCCCGAGGCAGTTTCGTTGTTCGCCACGTCCTTCATCGGCTCCTAGCGCCTAGGCATCCTCCGTGTGCTCTTAGTAGCTTAACCATTTTGTTCCGGTTTCGGTCGCTCGCTTCCCTTGTTTTGCTTGCGCAAAGCCAAAAGTCGCTCTCACCCGATACCATCACAAAAGCAATTTAACTACCTTTATACACTTGACTTGTTTGCACAAGTTCAGCTTAAAGGAATGTTCTAATTCGCGTTTGTTTCGTTTCGATATCTAGTTTTCAAAGAACAAACTTGTAAAACATTTTTGGTGGAGCCAAGCGGGATCGAACCGCTGACCTCCTGCTTGCAAGGCAGGCGCTCTCCCAGCTGAGCTATGGCCCCATATAAAGTTTAAAGGTATAGATGGTGGGCCCTGGTGGACTCGAACCACCGGCCTCACCCTTATCAGAGGTGCGCTCTAACCAACTGAGCTAAGGGCCCACATTACATATACTATTTGAACCCAAAATGGGTTACGCTTGGCGGCGTTCTACTCTCCCAGGACCCTGCGGTCCAAGTACCATTGACGCTGAAGGGCTTAACGGTCGTGTTCGGGATGGGAACGTGTGGAACCCCTTCGCTATCGCCACCAAACGTTTGAGAGTTTAAGCTCTCAAAACTGAGCAACGAGTGAGTTGCTTTGCTCTTCATTTCATCCACACCGAAGTGATAGACCAAAATGAATCGCTGTTGTAGGTTCTAAGAACCTACTTATTTGAATGTTTCCACTCGGGAAACGATTCTCCATAGAAAGGAGGTGATCCAGCCGCACCTTCCGATACGGCTACCTTGTTACGACTTCACCCCAATCATCTATCCCACCTTCGGCGGCTGGCTCCTTGCGGTTACCCCACCGACTTCGGGTGTTATAAACTCTCGTGGTGTGACGGGCGGTGTGTACAAGACCCGGGAACGTATTCACCGCGGCATGCTGATCCGCGATTACTAGCAATTCCGACTTCATGCAGGCGAGTTGCAGCCTGCAATCCGAACTGAGACCGGCTTTGTTGGGATTGGCTCCATCTCGCGATTTCGCAGCCCGTTGTACCGGCCATTGTAGTACGTGTGTAGCCCAGGTCATAAGGGGCATGATGATTTGACGTCATCCCCACCTTCCTCCGGTTTGTCACCGGCAGTCTATCTAGAGTGCCCACCCGAAGTGCTGGCAACTAAATATAAGGGTTGCGCTCGTTGCGGGACTTAACCCAACATCTCACGACACGAGCTGACGACAACCATGCACCACCTGTCTTGAATGTTCCGAAGAAAAGGTACATCTCTGCACCGGTCATTCAGATGTCAAGACCTGGTAAGGTTCTTCGCGTTGCTTCGAATTAAACCACATACTCCACTGCTTGTGCGGGTCCCCGTCAATTCCTTTGAGTTTCAGTCTTGCGACCGTACTCCCCAGGCGGAGTGCTTAATGTGTTAACTTCGGCACCAAGGGTATCGAAACCCCTAACACCTAGCACTCATCGTTTACGGCGTGGACTACCAGGGTATCTAATCCTGTTTGCTCCCCACGCTTTCGCGCCTCAGCGTCAGTTACAGCCCAGAGAGTCGCCTTCGCCACTGGTGTTCCTCCACATATCTACGCATTTCACCGCTACACGTGGAATTCCACTCTCCTCTTCTGCACTCAAGTCACCCAGTTTCCAGTGCGATCCGGGGTTGAGCCCCGGGATTAAACACCAGACTTAAATGACCGCCTGCGCGCGCTTTACGCCCAATAATTCCGGACAACGCTTGCCCCCTACGTATTACCGCGGCTGCTGGCACGTAGTTAGCCGGGGCTTTCTTCTCAGGTACCGTCACCTTGAGAGCAGTTACTCTCCCAAGCGTTCTTCCCTGGCAACAGAGCTTTACGATCCGAAAACCTTCATCACTCACGCGGCATTGCTCCGTCAGGCTTTCGCCCATTGCGGAAGATTCCCTACTGCTGCCTCCCGTAGGAGTCTGGGCCGTGTCTCAGTCCCAGTGTGGCCGATCACCCTCTCAGGTCGGCTACGCATCGTCGCCTTGGTGAGCCGTTACCCCACCAACTAGCTAATGCGCCGCAGGCCCATCCCCAAGTGACAGATTGCTCCGTCTTTCCAGTTTCCTTCAGGCGAAGAAAACAACTATTCGGTATTAGCTACCGTTTCCGGTAGTTGTCCCAAACTTGAGGGCAGGTTGCCTACGTGTTACTCACCCGTCCGCCGCTAAGTATCAAGGAAGCAAGCTTCCTATCAACTCCGCTCGACTTGCATGTATTAGGCATGCCGCCAGCGTTCGTCCTGAGCCAGGATCAAACTCTCCAATAAAGTATTGAAAAGAGCGATAAGCTCATTTTGAATCTGACGAGATTAAAAATCTCATTTGTGCTCCAGTCGATTCAAGCCAAGGCTTGTCTTCAACTTTCGCGTCATTCTGCAAGCAGAATGTTTACTCACTCGTTGTTCAGTTTTCAAAGATCAAACATTCAATTTAGTTCTGTTTTTTATGTTGTCGTCGTTTCAGCGGCGACTTTTATAATATATCATGTTGAAGTTCTCTTTGCAAGCATTATTTTTTCAATTCTTTTCAATCGCTTTATTTTCATGCTTTTTTCGGTGAACCGCTCCTAAAAAAGGAACGAAAATTAATTTACCATATGAAATTAGAAAGGTCAACCCTTTTTCGACAAAAAGTATGAACCCCCCAACAATTTCGCATTTTCATGGTTCAGAGGTACAGCACCCGCTATTGAGAGCCGCACCTCACTTCCACTACTGTAAATCGAATATATGACCAGCTTCAGCATTACGGCTTCGACTTTTTCAGTTTTCCACCTCTTGCATACTTGGACAACTCTTTTGGTGGGGCAAAGCGTGCATACATGCGGAACACAGTCTTATATCGGCTCGCGATAGCATATTTGATCTCTTGGTCAAGACGATTATCACTCAGATCGAACAGCATTTCATCTAATTCTTTACGTAGCACATAGTCTAATTCCTTGCATTCCTTATCGTTAAACAACATACCCAGCATTAGAGTTCTCCTTTTTGTGCATAGCCTCTTTATCACACTTACAGAAGTTTCATGCAACACCCGTGCATTCGCTTTTTGTGGGTGCTGCTGGAACCCGTTTTATTGTTATGGTCAACTTTCTGAAAATTTATGAATGCCAACCATCACAAAATTTTATCCTCTCACCAGAGTATAAGTAAGTGTGCTTTCGATGATTGCTGCAACAAGAAGCAAGATGACAACCCAGAAGGATGCCGTTAACGTCCTATTCATGAATGCTCTCCACCGGTTTCCCATCATATTTCGCTTGTCACTTCCAAGTTGTGCAAGGCTTTGGATAACCAGACCACCAAACTTCAGTCCGAAGGCGCAAGCAATAATAATGACCGGAATCTCAATAATGCCATGCGGAAGTAAACCTTTAACCACAATATCATAGAAGCTTGCTCCATAATTCATCGTGGTGTGCACCACAAATCCAAGGACCATCCCATTGATCAGCAGGAAGATGACAGGCAGAATTCCGAAGAATATACCGGCATAGATGACAAGTACACTTTTGATGGCATTATTGAAAAAGATAAACAGGAAGAAGTTCCATTGCACATTGCCCCCCTGCTCCAGCCGTTCACTGACTTCACGTAAACCTCCGATTTGGTTCAACAACAGTTCTTCTAGAGGCCCTGTACTCACCCATCCTGCCCCTATTCCAACAGCAAACAAAACTACGGACCAGATTAATGCACTGCGGATGGAACCAAGATCTCTAAGAAATGTACTGAATTTTAACATAATAACCTCCTGTAGAATCTAAAATGATGGACAAACAAGGTTCGTGTTACGAATAACTGGGGAGTACGAGCATACATTGGAGAGTAAACAAGCATTTCTTATGGGAGAGGGGCGCTTATTGAAATGAACTCGTTCTATGTATTTAGCGGCAAAAAGATTAAACGGTACCTGATTGTCTTCGTTGCTGCCATCTTTGCGATCGGTATTATTTATCTGGAGCGTGGCAATGTCTCCGTATTCTCGGAGGAAGCACCATCAGCCGTCTACAGCGTTCCAACCGAGAAGAAGGTAATTGCACTTACCTTTGACATCAGCTGGGGAGATAAACGGACAGAGCCGATTCTGAAAGTTCTTCAGGAGAATAAAGTGCAGAAGGCAACCTTTTTCCTTTCGTCCCCCTGGAGCAAGACACACCCCGAAATTGTTACTGCCATCAAAGAGGCAGGATATGAAATTGGCAGCCATGGTCACAGACATGAGAACTACAGCAGCCTGACCGAGGAAGAAATTCGCAAAGAAATTTCGACAGCTCATAGCATTTTAACCGATTTAACGGGAAAAGAACCGAAATTAATACGTCTGCCCAACGGGGACTTTGACAAGCGAGTGCTTCAGGTAGCCAATAGTTTGAATTATCAGGTTGTACAGTGGGATACCGACTCCTTGGATTGGAAAAACCCTGGTGTACAGACCATTGTTGATCGTGTAGTAAGCAAAGCACATCCAGGGGACATCGTACTGCTGCATGCAAGTGATTCCTCTAAACAAACTCATGAGGCACTCCCTGTCATTATCGACAAATTAAAAAACCAGGGCTATGAATTCGTAACCGTGTCTGAGTTGCTTAACCATTCCAGTGTGGAAGGTAAGGAAGTTCGTGATCAAGCCAGCGGTCAATAATTGGTATATTGCTTGGGCTACAGCTCAAATAAGAGTGTAAAAGTTGAAAAGAGCTAACCAGGTTAGCTCTTTTTGGTATGTTTTTATGCAAAACGAATTTTATGCTCGGCTTTCTTTCAACTGTTCTGCCTTTCCACTTACACTCCGGTTCGTAGATACATCCACCAGCCTGTGCAATATCAGCATTTGGTATGCATTACATAAGAGCAAAGGTACCACAATAAATATGGTTGCAGCATTGACATCAATACGTAATACGCCGATCGTCTCCACTATGGTGACGGCAATCATGAAAAAGAGTGTTGGTACAAGCGCGGAGATATGAGTGAGCTTTACTTTAACGTAAGCGGTAACAATTGCGGCTGCCAAAATAATGATACCTAACACAATATCCGATATGCGCTCCCGGTCTCCCCCAACAAACAGGCGTAAAAACATCACGTCAAGCAGGGCCAACACCGTTAGTACAATCTGCACGATCTGCCAACCGCGCTTTGGAAATACACCTTTACCCATATAATTCAATATCAGATATGCAAAGAAACCCATTTGTGAATAAACGCTGATCATAACCCCTGATCCAAATAGGATCAAAAGATACAGAAGAAAATCATTCAATCCATTTGTTTTCTCCCCGTTCACCAGCATCATAATCAATCCTGTACCCAATGCTCCCGCGGACCCAATAAGCAAGGCTGTCCAAAACAGGAAAAACCATCTACGTAAATTCAAAAGTTTTCCACCCCCGAGTGTTTATTTTACCAACCTTCTCAGCAAAAAACCATCATTGCTCAACATATTTCCCCCTTTCCCATCACATACTACATCCAGTATCTAATCAAGGAGGGATTGTACACATGAAACGGCCTTTGTGGCAGCTATGCTGTGTCGTACTGGGGCTATCCGTCATGCTTGCCGGCTGCGGTTCAGATCAGAGTTCTTCGCCTCCTCAGGGCAGTTATAAAGAGATGAAAACAATGGTTGTAGATATTTTGAAAAGTGACGAAGGCAAGAAAGCGGTGGAGGAAGCTCTTACAGGTCAAAGCTCATCCAGTGGTGAAGGCGGCGGGTCAGAAGAAGGTGGCGGCGGGTCGGGTGGTGGCTCGGGAACCATTGGTATGAAAATGTTAATGCCTGTGCAATCTTCGGAACAAATACGTATTGCAGTAAAAGACACCATCACAGCTCCCGAATACCAGAAGGAATTCGAGAAGATCATGACAGATCCACAGTTTGCCGGGGAATTCGCCAAAGTGATTAACGCCCAAAGCAAACAACTTCATATGCAGTTGATTAAAGATCCCACATATCAAAAATCTGTTGGAGACATCATGAAGTCACCAGAAGTATCCAAGATGTTCATGGATATGACCAAGACTCCGGATTATCGTAAACAGACGATGACTGTCATGCAGGAAGTGATGCAAAACCCGTTGTTCCGCATGGAAGTACTCACTTTACTCAAGAAGGTAGTGCAGGACGAATTGCAACCCAAAGTGGAAAGTGGCGGAAAACAGGGGCAAGAGCAAGGAGGACAAGAAGGGCAAGGGCAAGAGGGTAGTGATGGCGGAGATGGTGGAAGTGGAGATTCTGGCAGCGGTGGAGGTTCATAAACAGTAGATGTTGGTATATTACAGAAACTGAAAAGCCTGCATCCGAATGGACGCAGGCTTTATTTGTATTTATAACACTCATACCATTAGAATTTGGATTCAATGGACTTGGCCACTTCATCGTAGATAGCCCCTATACGGGAATCTGCTTTGTACACAGAAGGTGAGAAATCAGGCTCGGATGGATGATTATCCGGTGTGCCTAATGGAATCTGGGCAAGCAAGCTTGTATGCAGACTTTCTGCAAGTCTTCCCCCACCTCCACGTCCAAAGACATAATCCTTCTCTCCGCAACTGCTGCACTCATAATAAGCCATATTCTCCACGACACCAAGTAACTCATGATCGGTCTGAATGGCCATCGCACCCGCACGTGCTGCGACAAAAGCTGCTGTTGCATGCGGCGTGGTAACGATGATTTCCTTGCTCTGTGGCAACATCTGATGCACATCCAAAGCAACATCTCCCGTACCTGGTGGCAAATCCAGTAATATATAATCCAATTCGCCCCACTGGACATCCGTAAAGAATTGACGCAGCATCCGACCTAGCATGGGTCCACGCCAGATTACCGGATTGTTCTCCCGAATAAAGAAGCCCATCGACATGACTTTGACGCCAAAACGTTCAACCGGTTGAATAACGCCATCTTCAACGACCGGATATTCTTCAATCCCCATCATGTCGGGTACACTGAAGCCATAGATATCCGCATCAATTAAGCCCACTTTTTTGCCTTGACGTGCCAAAGCTGCAGCGAGATTAACGGTTACCGTTGATTTACCGACGCCACCTTTACCACTGGCCACAGCAATAAAACGAACACCTGATTCAGGACTTAACAGTTCATGTCCATCCAGACCCGCTGCGTGACCTTTTACGAGCACTTCGTCCCGATCTGGCTCATCATCGGGTTGTCCCATATTCAGGCTCTCACGATCATGCTCAGAAGCTGCACGCACACGAATATGCACATCCTTCAGTCCGTGCTGGGACAACAGATTACGCGCTGCATCACTCAAGGCTGTTGTATCCTCAGGTCGATTTTCCAGTGTCACTAAGGTCAGAGCCACATGATTTTCTTTCACCATAATATCTCGAACCCATTCCAGTTCGGTCAGACTTACTCCCAATTGTGGTTCTTGTAATGGCTGTAATAGTTCAAGTATCTGTTCTTTTGATAACATCAGACAGCACCTCAGCTTTATCTATTGGCATGTAATTAGGTATGCTGATCCAATTATATCATTACCTTTCTTGTTCTGACTAACTTTTAGGCCGTTCTCCTGAGGAATATCTGAGAATTCCATTATAGATCGAGGCAGCCACCTTACGTTGATAAGCTTCGTCGGCAAGCATACGTGCCTCTTCCGGATGAGAAAGGAAACCCACTTCTACCAGCGCGGAAGGGATCTTCAGCGCCTGTAACAGATAAACTGTATTCACCGTTTTGGCGATTCGATCTGTATTCTCCAGATTACGAACCATCTCTTGTTGAAGCAGATTAGCCAAACCTTCGTTATCCGGATGGTTAGTTGTATAGAAAACCTGCGCTCCACTCCAGCGGTTGGATGGGACACTGTTCATGTGAATGCTAATAAAGAGATCTGCTTGCTTATCCTCTATCCGCCGTACTCTTTGTTTCAGATCTTCCGTCTTACGCTTAGAGTACCCCTTGGTGTCCGAGTCCGCCAAATCCGTGTCTATTTCTCTTGTCATCACCACTAAGGCCCCTGCCTGTTGCAAATAATCTCTCACATACAAGGCGATAGACAGGTTAATATCTTTTTCAATAACTCCCTGTTTACTTACCGCTCCTCCATCGGGACCTCCGTGTCCTGCATCAATGGCAATAACTTTACCCGCCATCGGCAAACTCCAATAACCTGAAGTCTTTGCGGAAGGCAGTTCATAGGACATTACCGCCACTAACATGGCCAGCAGACAGAGACTCAGCATGACCCTTTTGATTGTTTTTAACCTAATCCAGACTACAAAGTGTTTCCCCATATTTTTACGCATAAAAAAACCACCTCGTCCCTATAAATGACTCTAATCATCTATATGGGACAAGATGGACAAATATACCGCTAGGACCGGACTTGCTCCGCCATTCCTTCAATCAGTACCTCAGCTACCTCAGGACGTGTAAATTCAGGTGGAGGGCACTGACCGTCACGGAGCAGCCCGCGTACTTTGGTGCCGGAAAGCGCCATATGGTGTTCTTTATCATGTGGGCAAGTTTTGCTGGATGCCATGTTTCCACATTTGGTACAGAAGAAACTATGTTCGAAGAACAACGGAGTGATCCCCAGTTCCTCTGCTGTAAAGTTCGTAAAGATCTCCTGTGCTTCATATGTTCCATAATAATCACCCACACCCGCATGGTCACGACCAACAATAAAGTGGGTACACCCGTAATTTTTGCGAACCATCGCATGGAAAATAGCTTCACGTGGTCCGGCATACCGCATCGCTGCGGGGAACACACCAAGGAACGCACGATCAGCCGGGTAATAGTTCTCCAGTAATACCAGATAACTCTTCATCCGAACATCTGCGGGAACGTCGTCCGACTTCGTCTCTCCAACAAGCGGATTCAGGAAGAGTGCGTCGACAATCTCCATAGCGCTCTTCTGGATGTACTCATGAGCCCGATGGACCGGATTACGTGTCTGAAAACCAACTACCGTCTTCCAACCCTTCTCCTGAAAAATCTTCCGGGTATCTGCAGGATCATAATAGAATTCTTCGAATTTCGAAGGTTTGGGACGATTCAACACTTGGATTGGACCTCCTACGTATGTTGCAGGACGCTCCAACAGTTTTTTAACACCCGGGTGCTCGGGATCATCTGTTTTGAATACACGCCGGGCTTCTTCACCCTGATCCACCTGGTATATACTTTGGACTTCAAGCAATCCATATGTGACTCCATCTTGATCACCAACAAGTTTCACACGTTCACCAATCTGGAGGGTTGCGGCTTGTTGATCGTCAACAGCAAGTGTGATTGGTATACTCCAGACTGTTCCATCGGTGAGACGCATGCGAGACACCACCGAGAGGTAATCTTCCTCATTCAAGAAACCTTCTAGTGGTGAGAACGCACCCACACCAATCAGATCCAAATCTGATATCGTCCAGGTATTAATAAGCAAAGAGGATAAGTTTTTACTGTCTTGCAACAACTGCTCCCGTTCTTCTCCTTGTACGATACGCTGAACCAGCGTACCTCCATGAGGCAGAATCGATGTCATCTTGTCAGCTCCTTGTATATCTATTATTTATGAAGGCCACATTCCGTCTTATCATTGCCAGACCAGCGTCCAGCACGAGGGTCCTCACCAGGCATAACCTGACGTGTACAATGCTCACAACCAATACTTGGGTAGTTCTGATCATGAAGAGGGTTATATACAACGTTATTGTCACGAATATATTGCCATACATCCTCAGTCGTCCAGTGCGCAATCGGGTTAAACTTCATCAGGCCAAATTTGGAATCATATTCAACCTTCTTCGAGTTTGCACGAGTTGGTGCTTGATCTCTACGAATACCTGTAATCCATGCATCATACTGAGAAAGAATACGTGTTAACGGTTCGACTTTGCGAATGTTACAGCACCCATTGGGATCAGACTTCCACATCTCTTCACCGTGTTGAGCTGCCTGCTCTTCCGGAGTAATCTTAGGTGACACGCGTACAAATTCAAGGTTGTAGTTCTCCTGCATCTTATCACGTGTTTCGTATGTTTCTTTAAAGTGGAAATCTGTATCCAGATAAAAAATGTCTGTGGATGGGCTGATCTTCTGCAACATATCTACAAGAACAACATCTTCTGCACCAAAGCTACATGCAAAAGTGATATTTGGGAATGTTTCAATAGCATACCGAATAATATCCTCTGGACTGGCATGTTCCAGTTCCTCTGCCTTTGCCCGTGCCAATTCTTCTTTCTCCAACAAGTTCATCTGTGAATTTCCCCCATTCTGCATTTCAATACACTTAAAGCCGACTAATCTAATATGAATTATGTTTAGTATAAATCTTTCATTGGGGATGTCAATGCCTGCCATATGGTAAAATAAATCAGTTTTTGACCATTTTTGATCGTTGCTCTCACACAATATTTTGGTTCAATTTATTCATTTCTCTGTTAACGAGATAAAAACAAAGCTGTTGGCTCAGATCATTAGGCAGGTATAAAAACATCTCATGGCCTGTGAAACCTTTGCTGCTGCTGGGTTTAGATAGTTCATGTCGCAAAGAGCAACATCAAAAATTCACTGGGCGATTGAAGATGAAGGACGAAAAGCAGAGGTTTTAAGGGGATCAGCTTTGTGACATTTAACGGTTGATATGTAAGGGACTTTTATCGTTTCCATAAGAAATACTGATAAGGTTGCAATAAAAATTTAAGCACAAAAAACAGTAAACCCAGTGCATTCAAGAAATCCGGCGTGAGCTCTAATTGATGATTTTATAAAGATCTGTTATAGAATGTGTGGTGAGCGATGGGTAAAAGCGCAAGAGCAAATCCAAGGATCTAAAACGATTAGAGAGGTTCAGTAAGCTGTAGATGTATTAACGTACATATTATAGGACTGTATTGAGGGACATTAAGAGAACATTGAAAAGGCAATGATGGAAAAATGCACAAGCATGGGGGAAGACATCAGAGGTATGAGAGCTATCGCACAAACTAATATACTATATGGCGGAATAGTCATGAATATATAAAAAAGCCTTTGACCGAGGCCAAAGGCTTTTAATATTAACGTTTGGAGAACTGAGGTGCGCGACGAGCCGCTTTAAGACCGTATTTTTTACGTTCTTTCATACGTGGGTCACGAGTCAGGAATCCTGCTTTTTTCAGGGAAGCACGGTATTCCGGATCTGCTTTGAGCAGAGCGCGGGAGATACCATGACGGATTGCGCCGGCTTGACCGGAGATTCCGCCACCATGAGCAATAACAAGAACGTCATAGTTGTTGAGCGTTTCTGTCAAGTTCAGTGGTTGTTTTACGATCAGTTTGAGTGTTTCCAAACCGAAGTATTCATTAATATCACGTTTATTGATGACAATGCGTCCTTCACCCGGTACAAGGCGAACACGTGCTACCGAATGTTTACGACGACCTGTCCCATAGTATTGTACTTGTGCCATGAAACTGTCCTCCTTTTAATTAACCGCGAAGTTCGTAAACTTCTGGTTTTTGTGCTGCATGTGGATGCTCAGTGCCTCTGTACGCTTTAAGTCTCAACTTCATTTTCTCGCCCATGCGAGTTTTAGGAAGCATACCGCGAACAGCCAGTTCCAACATACGCTCAGGTTTGTTTTTAACCATCTCTTCAGCTGTAGTTACTTTCAAACCACCTGGGTGCATTGAGTGACGGTAGTATTTTTTACCTTGCATTTTCTTACCAGTCAATACGATTTTCTCAGCATTGATGATAACAACGAAATCGCCAGTGTCCACATGTGGAGTGAATTGTGGCTTGTGTTTGCCGCGAATCAAAGCTGCTGCTTCGCTCGCCAAACGTCCGAGGGTTTTGCCTTCAGCATCAATGATGTGCCATTGGCGCTCAACTTCGTTAGGCTTCGCCATGTACGTAGTACGCATGAAAAGTTCCTCCTTAAAATGTTCAAAATCATCATTTTCATTTATCTTCGTTCGTTAAGTTATAACTTTAGGTGTTGATGGATTGTAAATTTGATGTGAACCTCTTAATTGGGGCTGTGGGAAAGCCATTAAGAAAACACAACTTTTATATTACATGATAGGCGATTAAATCGCAAGTGTTAATTAAGCTTTTCACTCACCAAATTTAATCTTTTTTGTATTCAAGATCCCAGAGCATTAAACCGCAGCTAACTGCAGTAGGTCCTGCAGCAGATCGATTACATGCAGCAATCATATTCGGTACATCAGAGGCTTTCCGTTTGCCCTCTCCGATCTCCAGCAGTGTCCCTACAATGATACGAACCATATGCTGCAAAAAGCCGTTACCACTCACATAAATGTGAATGACACCCTGATCGCGCGGATGGTCTCTGCACATTGATCGGTCCACTTCCATCCATGCTTCGTATACCGAACGGACATGATTCTCTTTCTGAGACTTGCGTGAAGCAAAAGAGGTAAAATCATACGTCCCTATGAAATGTCGTAGGCCCTCCTGCATTGCCATAATATCAAGCTTCGCATGATGATGATACTGCAGTCTTCTGTTGAATACATCCGGAAATTGATTCGCATTGACTGTATAACGATACGTTTTCTTTTTCGCTGCATAGCGAGAATGAAAATCAGCCGAAACTTCAATCGCATCAATGACGACAATATCGGAGGGTAATCTGGAGTTGAGTGCAATACACCAGCGTTCAATCGGGATCTGGGACTCCGTAGGAAAATTAAAGATTTGTCTGCGGGCGTGAACACCTGCATCTGTTCGGCCTGAACCTGTAATTTTAACTTTCTCACCGGTTAAAGCACGAATCGCATCTTCAAGATGATCCTGAATGGTATTCCCACCCGGCTGTACTTGGAAGCCGTAATAGGCAGTGCCATCATAAGTTAACGTCATACATAAGTTCCGCATTATTACCACACCTTTGTTCCATACTATACATATCCCTATCCCGAACAGCAAAAGAAGCCCCTTACGGAGCTTCTATTACAGCACGAATTCCGAAATGAAGAGAAAAAAAGGGTTAATCCAGAATCGTTGATTCTGTCCCCTTTCCTCATCTCATCTGTTTTACGCGCGGTCTACCAGTTCCAAGTAAACCATTGGCGCTGCGTCACCACGACGAGGTCCCAGTTTCAAGATACGAGTGTATCCACCTGGACGCTCAGCGTAACGACCGGACAATTCGCTAAACAGTTTTTGGATTGCATCTTGCTCACCATCGATAGTTTCGCGGCGAACATAAGCTGCCACTTGGCGACGGGCATGAAGATCTCCCTTTTTCGCTTTAGTGATCAGTTTTTCAGCAATAGAGCGAACCTCTTTTGCTTTCGCTTCAGTTGTCTGAATGCGTTCGTATAAGAACAGGTCGGTTACCAGGTCACGGAACAAAGCTTTACGTGCGCTGGAATTACGGCCCAACTTTTGGTATGCCATTGTTTTCCCTCCTTCACTTCAAGCACTCGGCTGTCTATTCTTCTGTACGTAGTCCCAAACCAAGTTCCTCAAGCTTCTCTTGAACTTCTTCCAAAGACTTGCGTCCGAGGTTACGGACTTTCATCATGTCTTCTTCCGTTTTCGTAGTCAGCTCTTGCACGGTATTAATACCGGCACGTTTGAGGCAGTTGTAGGAACGAACAGAGAGATCCAGCTCTTCGATCGTCATTTCGAGTACTTTTTCTTTTTTGTCTTCTTCTTTTTCGACCATGATCTCTGCATCTTTCGCTTCGTCTGTAAGACCCACGAAGAGCATCAAATGCTCAGTCAAAATTTTAGCGCCGAGGCTTACAGCCTCTTCAGGACGAATACTTCCATCAGTCCAAACTTCCAACGTGAGCTTGTCATAGTTGGTCACTTGACCGACACGCGTATTTTCCACAGCGTAGTTAACGCGACTGATCGGGGTGAAGATGGAATCGACTGGGATGACGCCGATCGGCTGGTCATCGCGTTTATTCCGATCTGCCTGGACGTAGCCGCGACCGCGATTGGCAAAAATACGCATGTGAAGTCTCGAACCTGGTCCGAGCGTAGCAATGTGCAAATCCGGGTTAAGGATTTCCACATCGGAGTCAGCACGGATATCTCCAGCCGTAATTGCTCCTTCGCCTTCAGCATCAATCTCGAGCACTTTCTCCTCGTCCGAATGAATCTTAAGCGACAAAGCTTTCAGGTTAAGAATAACCTCCGTTACATCTTCCATTACGCCAGGAACTGTAGCAAATTCATGCAGAACGCCATCGATTTGAACCGAAGACACTGCCGCACCCGGCAGTGACGAGAGCAAGATTCGGCGAAGCGAGTTTCCAAGCGTCGTACCGTATCCGCGCTCAAGCGGTTCTACTACGAATTTCCCATAGGTGCCATCATCGTTGACGTCTACCGTCTCAATTTTCGGCTTTTCGATTTCAATCACTGCAATACCCCTCCTTCAAAACGTCGGTCCTCTATGAAACATTTACCTTCTCTTGCGAAAACATGTAGTAGTATGCCTAAACAACCATTATTAGCAGATTGTGCCGGAAATATACCACACGCAGGGGCAAATCTCATTAGACACGACGACGTTTTGGAGGACGGCATCCGTTATGCGGGACTGGAGTTACGTCTTTGATCAGGTTAACTTCAAGACCAGCAGCTTGCAAAGAGCGAATCGCTGCTTCACGGCCTGCGCCTGGTCCTTTAACCATAACCTCAACGGCTTTCATCCCATGTTCCATTGCAGCTTTGGCAGCAGTCTCAGCAGCCATTTGTGCAGCAAACGGAGTCGATTTACGGGAACCTCTGAATCCGAGGCCGCCGGAGCTTGCCCACGAAATTGCATTTCCGTGAGGATCCGTAATAGTAACGATAGTGTTATTGAAAGTGGAACGGATATGCGCCACGCCAGATTCAATATTCTTACGGTCACGACGTTTAGTACGTACGACTTTTTTCGGTTTAGCCATTTTCTCTTATCCCCCCTTATTATTTCTTCTTGTTCGCTACTGTACGACGAGGACCTTTACGAGTACGAGCATTCGTTTTCGTACGTTGTCCACGAACAGGCAGACCACGACGATGACGAACTCCACGGTAACAACCGATCTCCGTCAAACGTTTAATATTCAAAGAGATTTCTCGACGCAGGTCACCTTCTACTTTGACCTCTTTATCGATACTTTCACGCAATTTGCTGACTTCATCTTCCGTCAAATCACGAACACGAGTGTCCGGATTGATGCCTGTTGTGCTCAGAATTTTCTGGGAAGTCGTTTTACCGATTCCGAAAATATAAGTCAAGGCGATCTCAACGCGCTTATCACGTGGCAAATCCACACCAGCTATACGTGCCATTTTACGCTACACCCCCTTCTTTAACCTTGTTTTTGTTTGTGTTTCGGATTTTCACAGATAACCATAACATTCCCTTTGCGGCGAATGACTTTGCATTTTTCGCAAATCGGCTTGACCGAAGGTCTTACCTTCATGTGAATTACCTCCTCAAAGTTTTGCTAAGCAAAACCCTCTTCGTAAGCATTGACCTTGTTCTACTATTGTAAAACCGGCTTCGAAGCTTTCGCAAGTTTTGCCGGGCAAAACCCGCTACATAAGCTTCACAGTTCATTGCAACTGTCTACTACTATTTACGGTAAGTTATGCGACCTTTTGTTAAATCATAAGGCGACAACTGAACAACTACTTTGTCTCCAGTCAGGATACGGATAAAGTGCATCCGCAGTTTTCCGGAAACGTGAGCGAGAATTTGATGACCGTTCTCAAGCTCAACCTTGAATGTTGCATTCGGTAGCGGTTCGAGAACCGTACCTTCCACTTCAATGACATCTTCCTTAGCCATTAGTCAGTCTCCTTTCTCTTCAGCTTGAATGTTGGTGGATTCCAGAAATGAATGAACCGCGTAACGGAGCTTTCCATTTGTCACCCGACCACTCTCGTTTAAACTGTTCACAACCTCGCTGCTAATCATGGGCTGGAGTTCAAGATGAAGAAGATTCTTCTTCTTTGGTTGATCAAACTTACGTTTGTCTCCATCCGCAATATATACGAACTTACCGTCCGCTATAGCAACAATTACTGCGGCTTGGTCCGCATTGCGGCCTTTACGGATCTTCACAAGTTGACCGAGCTGCGGATTAGACTGACTGTTCATGCCTCATCACCTACGCATTCAGTTTCGTGAAAATTTCCATACCATCTGGTGTAACTGCTACAGTGTGTTCAAAGTGGGCACATAACTTGCCATCAACCGTGACGACAGTCCAGTTATCTTCCAACATTTTCACATACCGTCTACCTACGTTAACCATCGGCTCTATGGCCAGCACCATGCCCGCTTTAAGCCGTGGTCCCCGATCGGGAAGACCATAGTTCGGAATCTGTGGTTCTTCGTGCAGATCTGCGCCTATGCCGTGACCGACATATTCACGAACTACGGAGAACCCTTCATCTTCAATATATTTCTGAATTGCATGAGATATTGTAAACAAGCGAACGTCCGGTTTTACCAGCGCCAGACCTGCGTATAACGAAGCCTCGGTAACGTCCAGAAGACGACGGGCTTCTTCGGAAATACGGCCGACCGGATAAGTCCAGGCGGAATCTCCATGATACCCCTGGTACTGCGCGCCAATGTCAAACGTAACGATATCGCCCTCGTTCAACTTGCGTTTGCCGGGAAATCCATGTACCAACTCTTCATTTACTGAAGCGCACACACTGGCAGGGAAACCGTTATAACCTTTGAAAGACGGCACAGCTCCTTGACTGCGGATATATTGATCAGCCATATGGTCAAGTTCTCCAGTCGTAATACCGGGAGCGATATGCTCTGCCAAGAGACGATGCGTTTCCGCAACAATTCTCCCTGCTTCCCTCATCAAGCCCAGTTCCGTTTCGGACTTACCAATGATCATCAATTAACCTCTCAGTAAGGACACGATTTCTTGAGAAACTTGATCGATATCCTGTTCTCCGTTCATTTGACGAAGAAGACCTTTAGTCTCATAGAACGTGAGGAGTGGTGCTGTTTTGTTGATATACTCGTCCAGTCGTGTACCTACACTCTCTTCATTATCATCAGAGCGTTGATACAACTCACCAGCGCATTTATCACAAATACCTTCCTGCTTAGGCGGATTGAATACCACATGATAAGTGGAACCACAGTTTTTACAAATTCGACGACCCGTCAAACGAGCCAGCAATTTGTTGCGATCCACTTTCAGGTTGATTACATGATCGAGACCTGAGTTCAATCTATCCAGAATGCCATCGAGCGCTTCTGCTTGTGAAAGGGTTCTTGGAAATCCGTCCAAGAGGAAACCTTCTCTGCAGTCAGGCTGCTGCAAACGTTCTTCAACGATGCCAATGGTTACATCATCTGGTACAAGCAATCCTTGATCCATATATTCCTTGGCTTTCATGCCAATGGGAGTTCCCTGTTTGATCGCGAGACGAAATGCATCGCCTGTTGAAATATGGGGAATACCGAACTCTTTCACGATGACGTCTGCTTGCGTTCCTTTTCCTGCCCCCGGAGGGCCCATGAATAGGATGTTCACGTTATGTCACTCCCTCCAAGACTACCCTACATCAACAAACAGCACAATAGGTGCCGGCAAGTAAATCTTCACTCGACCGGTACCTATTGCCTATTTATTGATAAAACCTTTGTAGTGGCGTTTGATCAATTGGCTTTCGATTTGCTTCATCGTATCCAGCGCAACACCGATAACGATCAGGAGGGATGTTCCTCCAATTTGCGCAGATTGAGGCAAACCAGAAAGTGCCCCTAAGAATACAGGCAGAACGGAAATGACTGCCAAGAAGATGGCTCCGGCCATTGTCAAACGAGTCATGACACGGGTCAGATATTTCTCGGTTGCTTTACCCGGGCGAATGCCTGGGATGTAACCGCCGTTCTTTTTCATATTATCAGCCATCTGCTGTGGATTCATCTGTACGAAAGTATAGAAGAATGTGAAACCGAAGATCATCACGACATACAGCAACATACCCAGAGGTTTGTGTGTAGTCAGGTTCTGTCCGATCCACTGTGCCCAAAGGCGATCTGCCCAGAAGTTGGCAATGATCGTTGGGAACATCAACAGCGATGAAGCAAAGATGACAGGGATAACACCTGCTGCATTAATTTTCAGCGGGATATGTGTATTCTGTCCACCGTACATTTTGTTACCTACGACACGTTTAGCGTACTGTACCGGAATCTTCCGAATCGCCTGCTGAATATAAATGACCCCTATGATGATCAACACAATAACAATTGCGATGATAACACCTTTAAGAATATTCATAAACAGTTGGTCAGGTTGAATGAAGTCAGATTCGACCGTTTGTTTGATAATGTTAGGCACCGTAGATAGGATACCCGCAAAGATCAAGATCGAAATCCCGTTTCCTATGCCCTTCTCGGTGATCTGCTCACCAAGCCACATCAGGAATGAAGTACCGGCCGTAAGTACAATCGCGATCAAGATATAATCTGCAAATGTAGCGTTAGGCACCATCTCTGTATTGTACAAGCGGTTGAATCCGATCGACGTACCAAACGCTTGAATCAATGCCAGCCCGATGGTTAAATAACGGGTCAACTGTGCAGATTTCTTCTTACCTTGTTCACCTTGCTTTGCCCACTCCGCTAATTTAGGAATAACGTCCATGGAAAGCAACTGTACTATGATAGACGCAGTGATGTAAGGCACGATCCCGAGCGCAAATATCGAGAACTGGAAGAGCGCTCCACCCGAGAACGTATTGAGAAGTCCAAAAACTTCTTTACCCGCAGAATTTGTCGCTTCGAACACATCTTTGTTAACTCCCGGCACGGGGACAAAGGAGCCGATGCGGTAAATGATCAGTACAAAAAGGGTAAATAATACCCTTTTGCGCAGATCTTCAACCCGCCAGATATTCTTTAGGGTCTTGAACATTAAATCACCTCAGTTGTACCGCCAGCAGCTTCAATTTTCTCAATAGCAGATTGAGAAAACTTGTTAGCTTTAACAGTCAGCTTCACAGTGACATCACCGTTACCCAGGATTTTGATTCCGGATTTAGCGTTTTTAACTACGCCGTTCGTCATCAAGAATTCTGGAGTTACTTCAGTACCCGCAGCAAAACTGTTCAGGTCTTCAGTATTCACAACTGCATATTCTTTGCGAGTTGGGTTTACAAAACCACGTTTTGGCAAGCGACGATACAATGGATTTTGTCCACCTTCGAAGCCTGGACGAACTCCACCGCCAGAACGAGAATTTTGTCCTTTGTGACCGCGACCTGATGTTTTACCTGTACCACTACTTGGACCGCGACCAAGACGTTTACGTTCTTTGCGGGATCCAGGAGATGGTGAAAGCTCATGTAACTTCATCGTTCGTTGCACCTCCTTAAAGATTTGTGGGATTAACCCGTTATTAAGCTTCTACTTCTTTAACAGCAACCAAGTGGCTTACTTTGTTAATCATACCACGGATGGCAGGATTATCGTTTTGTACCACTTTGCTATTGATTTTGCGCAAACCCAATGTTTTCACAGTTGTTCTTTGCGTCTCCGGACGTCCGATCAAGCTGCGGACGAGGGTAATTTCTAATTTAGCCATGAGAATTCCCTCCTTAACCCAGAAGCTCTTCGACGGATTTTCCGCGCAGTTTAGCCACGTCTTCAGCACGCTTCAAACGGGACAAACCTTCCAAAGTCGCATTGACCATGTTCATGGAATTCGAAGAACCCAGAGATTTTGTCAAAATGTCACCTACACCAGCAAGTTCGAGAACCGCACGTACAGGACCACCAGCGATAACACCAGTACCTTCAGATGCTGGTTTCAACAGCACGCGTCCTGCGCCGAACTTACCTGTTACCAAGTGAGGAATCGATGTTCCTACGAGTGGAACGTGTACAAGGTTTTTCTTAGCGTCTTCAATACCTTTGCGAATTGCATCAGGTACTTCGCCCGCTTTACCGATACCAGCTCCAACCCAGCCGTTGCCGTCGCCGACTACAACCAGTGCGCTAAAGCTGAAACGGCGTCCGCCTTTTACTACTTTAGCTACGCGATTAATATTTACAACTCTTTCAGTCAGTTCCAAAGTATTCGGATCTACACGCAAGTCGTTAACCTCCTTTTGAAAAATATCTTAAAACTCAAGTCCTGCTTCACGAGCCGCTTCAGCCAATGCTGCGATACGACCATGGTACAGATATCCGCTACGGTCAAATACGATGTTGGAAACACCTTTGTCTTTAGCACGTTTAGCAACGAGTTCGCCAACTTTACGAGCTGATTCAACAGATGCACCATTTTTGATGTCAGTGCTCAATTCTTTGTCTACGGTAGACGCGGAAGCGATTGTTACACCAGCAACATCATCGATGATTTGAGCATACATATGTTTACCAGAACGGAATACGTTCAAACGAGGACGTGCTGCCGTTCCTTGGATTTTCTTACGAACACGAAGGTGTCTTTTCAGACGAGCCTTATTTTTATCTGGTTTCGTAATCATCTCAAAGATTCACTCCTTTCAGGTTACCTCGCTGGCTTCAAAGCAGAAGCCACGGGGTATATTAGAAACACACGAAGCAAGCAAGCCGAAAGCCGCGCAAAGGCGGTAAGAGAAATCTTATTTCTTCTTACCGGCTTTACCTTCCTTACGGATGATACGCTCGCCTTCATATTTAATACCTTTACCTTTGTATGGCTCAGGTTCACGTACGGAACGGATTTTAGCAGCGTAAGCACCTACACGCTCTTTGTCAATTCCGCGAACGATGATTTTTGTATTCGAAGGTACTTCGAATTCAATTCCCGCTTCCGGTGTAATTTCAACCGGGTGAGAGTAACCAACGTTCAGAACGATTTTATCTCCGGATTTGCTTGCACGATATCCGACCCCAACCAATTCCAGAGATTTCGCGAATCCTTCAGTAACGCCGCTCACCATATTGTTTACAACGCTACGCGTTGTGCCGTGCAAAGAACGGTGAGTTTTGTTATCGGAAGGACGCACAACTGTGATTTCGTTATTTTCAACCGTAACCTTCATGTCTTTATGAAGCTCACGAGTCAAAGTTCCTTTAGGTCCTTTTACCGTAATAACGGTGTTGTCCAGGGTGATGTCTACACCACTTGGTACTGTGATTGGTTTGCGACCAATACGAGACATATGTTGCACCTCCTATCTTGTGACGTTATATTACCAAACGTAGCAAACGACTTCTCCGCCGGATTTCGATTGACGAGCTTCTTTGTCCGTCATGATACCTTTAGATGTCGAGATGATCGCGATTCCCAGGCCACCAAGTACACGAGGTACTTCGTTGCTTTTCGTGTAAACACGAAGACCAGGTTTACTGATTCTTTTCAGACCAGTGATAACGCGCTCGTTATTTTGACCGTATTTCAGGAAAACACGGATAATCCCTTGTTTGTTATCATCGATAACTTCAGCGTCACGGATGAAACCTTCACGCTTCAGGATATCGGCGATTTGTTTTTTCATTGTCGAAGCAGGCATTTCTACCGTTTCGTGACGAACAGTGTTCGCGTTACGAATACGAGTAAGCATATCTGCAATTGGATCAGACATAGTCATTGTGAGTTAACCTCCTTCCCGTTCAGGACTTTTTACCAGCTTGCTTTTTTCACGCCAGGGATCTGGCCTTTATAAGCTAATTCACGGAAACAAATTCTGCAAATTTTGAACTTTTGCAGGACCGAATGTGGACGTCCGCAACGCTCACAGCGTGTATATGCACGTACTTTAAACTTAGGTGTACGTTGTTGTTTAACTTTCATCGAAGTTTTTGCCACTTAGCCTGACACCTCCTAAATAATTTCGGAGAAAAGGGAGTCTTTCCAGACACCCGGAAACGTTATGCCAACATTACTTAACGAAAGGCATTCCCATTTGCGTGAGCAATTCGCGGGACTCTTCGTCTGTTTTCGCCGTTGTTACGATGACAATATCCATACCGCGGACTTTATCAACTTTATCATACTCGATCTCTGGGAAGATCAGTTGCTCTTTCAGACCCAGTGTGTAGTTACCACGTCCATCGAAAGCTTTACTCGATACACCGCGGAAGTCGCGGACACGAGGAAGCGTTACGTTGAGCAATTTATCTAGGAAGAAGTACATACGCTCACCGCGTAATGTTACTTTCACACCGATAGGCATATTCTCACGCAGTTTGAATCCTGCGATAGATTTTTTAGCACGAGTGATTACAGGTTTTTGACCTGCGATCAGTTGCAAATCGCTTACTGCGGAATCCAACACTTTAGAGTTTTGGACAGCGTCGCCCACACCCATGTTGATAACGATTTTCTCGATTTTCGGCACTTGCATTACCGTTGTATAGTTAAACTTCTGCATCAAAGCAGGAGCGATTTCTTGCAGGTAACGTTCTTTCATTCTTGATGCCATGAATCATAGCCCTCCTTTCTCATTCGGTTCAATTAGTCGATAATTTCTCCGGAACGTTTAGCAACGCGCACTTTCTTACCGTTATCCAAAACTTTGTAACCTACACGGGTTACTTTTCCGCTCTTCGGATCGATGTGCATTACGTTGGAAACGTGAATCGGAGCTTCCTTCTCGATAATGCCGCCTTGCGGATTTTGCTGGTTAGGCTTCTGGTGTTTTTTCACCATGTTAACACCTTCCACAAGGACGCGGTTCTCACGAGGATAAGCAGCGATGACACGGCCTTTTTTACCTTTGTCTTTACCGCTGATCACCATAACCGTATCTTCCTTTTTAACGTGAAGTTTGTTGTTATGGGATTCCAGAACTTTTTTCACTCTTGGCATTTCGTACACCTCCTGTTTCTAACATCACGAGATTAAGCTTTAGATAACTTCTGGAGCCAAGGAAACGATTTTCATGAAGTCTTTATCGCGAAGTTCGCGAGCAACTGGTCCGAAAATACGTGTTCCACGTGGGCTTCTGTCGTCTTTTACCACAACCGCTGCATTTTCATCAAAACCGATGTAGGAACCGTCTTTACGACGTACAGAACGTTTCGTACGAACGACAACCGCTCTAACTACATCACCTTTTTTGACAACGCCGCCTGGTGTTGCTTGTTTAACAGAACAAACGATCAGATCACCGATTTGAGCTGTACGACGTCCCGTACCGCCGAGTACGCGGATACACATCAGTTCCTTCGCACCGGAGTTGTCAGCCACAGTCAAACGTGTAAATGGTTGAATCATTTAGTATTCCTCCTTTCAGCAGTGCTGCTGAGCATTAGATGATAACCGCTTTTTCTACGATTTCAGTAAGTCTCCAGCGTTTATCTTTCGAAAGCGGACGAGTCTCCATGATTTTCACCGTGTCACCGATTTTCGCAGTGTTTTCTTCGTCATGTGCTTTGAATTTTTTAGTAACCTTAATGCGTTTATGGTACAAGTTGTGTTTTTTGTAAGTTTCTACAGCAACAACAATTGTTTTGTCCATTTTATCGCTGACCACTTTACCAGTTTGCACTTTACGTGCGTTACGTTCTTCGCTCATTGTTGGCCTCCTTCCTGATTACGGACGGATTGTCCATCCTATCCCTAATTAACCGATTCCCAATTCTCTCTCACGGATAATGGTTTTAGCACGAGCTATTTCTTTCCGCACATCACGGATGCGAGTCGGGTTATCCAGCTGACCGGTAGCTAATTGAAAGCGGAGGTTAAAGAGTTCTTCTTTAAATCCGGCAATCTTTTGCTCGATTTCAGCAGAGGTTAGGTTGCGAAATTCACTAGCTTTCATTTGCTTCACCACCCAATTCTTCACGTTTCACGAACTTCGTTTTGATTGGCAGTTTGTGAGCGGCAAGACGCATTGCTTCGCGTGCAATTTCCTCCGGTACACCAGCAAGTTCAAACATGATCTTACCTGGTTTCACTACTGCAACCCATTTTTCTACGTTACCTTTACCGCTACCCATCCGAACCTCGAGAGGCTTTTGAGTGATTGGTTTGTCTGGGAAAATTTTGATCCAAACTTTACCACCACGTTTGATGTAACGAGTCATCGCAATACGAGCCGCTTCGATCTGACGGTTCGTAATCCAAGCCGGTTCCGTAGCTTGCAGACCGTATTCGCCAAAGTTCAGAGTCGTTCCGCCTTTAGCTTGGCCTTTCATATGTCCACGTTGTTGCTTACGGTGTTTTACACGTTTTGGTACCAACATGATTAGTTGCCTCCTTCCTTAGCAGCTTGTTTCTTAGCCGTAGGAAGAACCTCTCCACGATAGATCCATACTTTTACGCCGATACGTCCGTAAGTAGTATGAGCCTCTGCAGTACCATAGTCAATGTCAGCACGCAGTGTGTGCAGTGGAACAGTTCCTTCGCTGTAGCCTTCAGAACGTGCGATCTCAGCACCGCCAAGACGTCCGCCTACTTGAGTTTTGATACCTTTAGCACCAGAGCGCATAGTTCTTTGAATTGCTTGTTTCAGAGCACGACGGAAAGAAACACGACGTTCCAATTGTTGTGCAATGCTTTCAGCTACAAGAACAGCGTCCAAGTCTTGGTTCTTAATTTCAGAAATGTTGATGTGTACTTTTTTACCGCCAGCAATTTTCGTAATTTGGTTACGAAGATTTTCAACTTCCGAACCACCCTTACCAATAACCATACCTGGTTTAGCAGTGTGAATCGTTACGTTTACGCGGTTAGCCGCTCTCTCAATTTCTACACGAGATAAAGCGGAGTCTTTCAATTTATTTTTCAGGAATTCACGAATTCTCACGTCTTCCATCAAAAGATCACCGAAGTCTTTGCCTGCATACCACTTAGATTCCCAGTCACGGATAATTCCGACACGGAGTCCGACTGGATTTACCTTTTGGCCCACACATTTCCCCTCCTTCTACTTCTCAGATACCACCAAAGTAATGTGGCTAGTACGTTTGTTAATACGACTTGCACGTCCCATTGCACGAGGGCGGAAACGTTTCATTGTCGGTCCTTGGTTCACGTAAGCTTGCGAGATAACCAAGTTGTTAACATCCAAAGAATAGTTATGTTCCGCATTCGCAATAGCGGAGTTAAGCAACTTCTCAACGATTGGAGAAGCGGATTTCGGAGTGTGACGGAGAATGGCAACCGCCTCACCTACTTGCTTGCCGCGAATCAAGTCAACAACGAGTTGAACTTTACGAGGAGCAATCCGGATAAACTTAGCATGTGCTTTTGCTTCCATTGTGTAACCTCCTCTCAAACATTAAAGATGTTCATTTATCTTCTTGTTTTCTTATCATCATCAGTATGGCCTTTGTACGTACGGGTTGGAGCGAACTCACCCAGTTTGTGTCCGACCATGTCCTCAGTTACATACACTGGCACGTGTTTACGACCATCGTAAACGCCAAATGTGTGACCGATGAATTGTGGGAAAATTGTAGAACGACGGGACCAGGTTTTGATTACGTTCTTCTTACCTGAAGCTTCCATCTCTTCTACCTTTTTGAGCATGTAGCCATCAATGAATGGCCCTTTTTTCAAACTGCGACCCATGTGGAGATCCTCCCTTCAAACGTAGCTATTATGCATCCGCAGATGCCTCACGAAGTTATGCACAGTGTGTATTACTTCGTGCGGCGGCGAATGATGTATTTATCAGAAGCTTTATTTTTCTTACGCGTTTTGTAACCAAGAGTAGGTTTACCCCATGGTGACATTGGCGATTTACGTCCGATTGGAGCACGACCTTCACCACCACCGTGTGGGTGATCGTTAGGGTTCATTACTACACCACGAACCTCAGGACGTTTACCCAACCAACGGCTACGACCGGCTTTACCGATTTTGATGAGCTCGTGGTCTTGGTTACCAACAGATCCGATTGTCGCGCGGCAAACTTTCAAAATACGACGAACTTCTCCGGAAGAGAGACGAACGGAAACGTATTTTTCTTCTTTACCAAGCAATTGAGCTTCTGTACCAGCAGCACGAACCAATTGTCCGCCTTTACCTGGTTTCAACTCGATGTTGTGGATAACGGTACCTACTGGAATGTTTTCGAGTGGCAGTGCGTTACCGATTTTGATGTCTGATTCAGGTCCGGAGAATACTTGATCTCCAACTTTCAAACCTTTAGGAGCGATGATGTAACGTTTCTCACCATCAGCATAGTGAATCAAAGCGATGTTGGATGTACGGTTCGGGTCATACTCAATCGTAGCAACGCGGCCCGGTATTCCATCTTTAGTACGTTTGAAGTCAATGATACGGTATTTACGTTTGTGTCCACCACCATGGTGACGAACTGTAATTTTACCTTGGTTGTTGCGGCCTGCTTGTTTGCTCAACGGGGCCAACAACGATTTCTCCGGCTGATTTGTGGTGATTTCCTCAAATGTAGAAACGGACATGTTCCGTCTTGCCGGGGATGTTGGTTTATACTTTTTGATTGGCACTAGGTTTCCCTCCTTACTTCAAAAATTCAATTATACAGTTTCAAAGAACTCAAGCGTTTTGCTGTCTTTTGTCAGTGTTACAAACGCTTTTTTCCATTCGCTAGTATATCCGGAATAACGTCCGTACCGTTTCGGCTTAGCTGGAACACGAAGCGTGTTCACGTTTTTCACTTTTACATTGAAAATAGCTTCTACTGCCTTTTTGATCTCGGTTTTGTTTGCACGGATATCGACTTCAAATACATATTTCAAGTCGTTCATCATGTCAGCAGTACGTTCCGTAATAATCGGACGTTTTACAATATCACGAGGATCCTTCATTACGCGAGCACCTCCTCTACCTTCTGAACTGCTTCTTTCGTAATGATCAATTTGTCGTGCGAAAGCACGTCAAGAACATTAATGCCGTCAGCAGCTACGAATTTCACGCCTGGAATATTCCGTGCGGAAAGAGCTACATTATCATCATAGCTAGGAGCTACGATCAAAGCTTTACGTCCCACTTTGAGGTTACTCAAGATGGCTGCGAATTCTTTAGTTTTAGGCGTGCTCAACGTGAGAGCGTCCAAAACGATAATGTCATTGTCAAGCACTTTAGATGAAAGGGCTGATTTGATCGCCAAGCGGCGAACTTTCTTAGGCAGTTTATACGCATAGCTCCGTGGTGTTGGACCAAATACGATACCGCCGCCTTTCCATTGTGGTGAACGAATTGAACCTTGACGAGCGCGACCTGTACCTTTTTGTTTCCAAGGCTTACGTCCACCGCCACGTACTTCAGAACGTCCTTTTACTTTGTGGGTACCTTGACGAAGGGAAGCGCGTTGCATAAGAACTGCATCGTACAGAACGTGTTGATTCGGCTCAATTCCGAAAACCGCATCGTTCAATTCAACTTCACCTACTTGGCTACCATCTACATTGTAAACTGATACTTTTGGCATTTTGTGTTCCTCCTTTCTTCAGTGGTTATTTTTTCACCGTTTCTTTAACTCTGATGAGACTGTTTTTCGGTCCAGGAATGGAACCTTTCACGAGCAACACGTTACGTTCAGCGTCTACTTTAACTACTTCAAGACGTTGGATTGTAATAGTATCATGTCCCATGTGTCCTGGCAGGCGTTTGCCTTTAGGAACGCGGTTAGCTTGGATCGAACCCATTGAACCAGGGCCACGGTGGTAACGCGAACCGTGTGACATAGGTCCAGTGCTTTGTCCCCAACGTTTGATAACGCCGGCAAAACCTTTACCTTTAGAAATACCCGTTACGTCAACGAATTCGCCTTCAGCGAAAATGTCAGCTTTCAGTTCTTGGCCAACTTCATATTCTGCGATGTTGATACCGCGAACTTCACGAACGTAGCGCTTAGGGGCAGTGTTCGCTTTTTTAGCGTGACCTGCTTCTGGCTTGTTAGCATTTTTCTCTTTCTTATCGGAGTAACCGATTTGAATTGCTTCGTAGCCATCGTTCTCAATGTCTTTCTTTTGCAAAACAACACAAGGGCCTGCTTCGATAACCGTTACTGGAACGACGTTACCTTCAGGAGTAAATACTTGAGTCATTCCGAGTTTTTTTCCTAAGATTGCTTTCATGTTGACACCTCTTTTCCTTTATACATGGTCTTTGTTGTAGCTTATATTACAATTTAATTTCGATATCTACACCGGACGGCAGGTCCAAGCGCATCAAGGCATCCACAGTTTGTGGAGTCGGGTTAACGATGTCGATCAAACGTTTATGTGTACGTTGTTCGAATTGTTCCCGAGAATCCTTGTACTTGTGCACCGCACGAAGAATAGTAATGATTTGTTTTTCAGTAGGAAGCGGAATCGGACCGGATACACCAGCACCCGAACGTTTTGCTGTTTCAACAATTTTCTCCGCGGATTGATCAAGAATTCTGTGGTCGTAAGCTTTCAAACGAATACGAATTTTTTGCTTTGCCATTTTAGTCCCTCCTTCTAACGCCCAATTTTTTATCGGACATACTCCGTGAAAATTTTCTAGCCACTCTCCCATGGCAAAGGGGCCGGGTGTGCCAGTAACCTCTCACATCATCGCAACGTCACAGAACAACATTCATTATTATATAGAAAAGATAGGCGTATTGCAAGCATATTTAAGAAAAACATTTAAACTTATCTTTTCTGATGAAATGACTTCGTTTATTGCAGTGTTAATCTTCAATATCCAGGCTGCCTTGCCAATCCTTCTAAACTCGTAAATGATGTTCATTTCGTATGACGCAGGTTCCGAACTTTAAACATAATAAAAGAGTTCTCTATCCGATGTCGGATAAAGAACTCTTCCGAAGCTTCGTTACAATACAATGTTACTCGTTCCAGTACACTGTTACATATGCTTTATTCAGCGTTAAGCCAAATTATTTTTGGATAGATGCTACGGAACCGGCACCTACTGTACGTCCGCCTTCACGAATGGAGAATTTAGTTCCTTCTTCAATCGCGATTGGGGAGATCAGGGAAACAGTAACAGTGATGTTATCACCAGGCATTACCATTTCAGTACCTTCAGGCAAGTTGATGATGCCTGTTACGTCAGTTGTACGGAAGTAGAACTGTGGACGGTAACCAGTGAAGAATGGTTTGTGACGTCCACCCTCTTCTTTAGTCAGAACGTAGATTTGAGCTGTGAATTCTGTGTGTGGCTTAACAGAACCTGGTTTTGCAAGTACTTGACCACGCTCGATTTGAGTACGGTCAACACCACGCAACAATGCGCCGATGTTGTCTCCCGCTTGAGCGGAATCCAACAATTTACGGAACATCTCAACGCCTGTTACAACGGATTTTTTAGTTTCTTCAGTGATACCAACGATTTCGATCTCTTCGCCGACTTTAACAGTACCACGCTCTACACGGCCAGTAGCAACAGTACCACGACCAGTGATGGAGAATACGTCCTCGACAGGCATCAAGAAAGGCTTGTCAGTTTGACGCTCAGGCAGTGGGATGTAAGTGTCGATCTCTTTGAACATCTCAACGATTTTTTGAGCCCATTCGCCATCTGGGTTTGCCAGAGCTTCACGAGCGGATCCACGAGTGATTGGAGTATCGTCACCTGGGAACTCATATTCGTTAAGAAGGTCGCGAACTTCCATCTCAACCAATTCCAACAACTCTTCGTCTTCAACCATGTCACATTTGTTCAAGAATACAACAATGTAAGGTACGCCTACTTGACGGGAGAGCAAGATGTGCTCACGAGTTTGTGGCATTGGGCCGTCTGCTGCGGATACTACCAAGATAGCTCCATCCATTTGAGCCGCGCCAGTGATCATGTTTTTAACATAGTCGGCGTGACCTGGGCAGTCAACGTGAGCGTAGTGACGAGTGTCAGTTTCGTACTCAACGTGTGATGTGGAGATTGTGATACCGCGTTCGCGCTCTTCTGGAGCTTTGTCGATTTGGTCGAATGCAATTGCAGCACCACCGTAAGTTTTGGACAATACAGTTGTGATTGCAGCAGTCAGAGTTGTTTTACCGTGATCGACGTGACCAATAGTACCGATGTTAACGTGGGGTTTATTACGTTCGTATTTAGCCTTTGCCATTTGAACGTGGCCTCCTTAAAATTATAATTTTATGTTTTCACTGAATGAAGTGCTCCGAATTAAATTCTTATGCACTTGCATCCAGTGTGAGAAGATTACTCGGTGCCTTTTGTTTTGGCAACGATTTCTTCAGCGATGCTCTTAGGAACTTCTTCATAGTGAGAGAGTTCCATGGAGAATACGCCGCGTCCTTGAGTACCGGAACGAAGAGTTGTAGAGTAACCAAACATTTCAGACAGAGGCACCTTAGCACGAATGATTTGAGCTCCGCTACGGGAATCCATACCTTCAATGCGGCCACGACGGGAGTTCAACATACCCATTACGTCACCCATGTACTCTTCTGGAACAGTTACTTCTACTTTCATGATAGGCTCAAGCAGAACTGGTTTACACTTGTCTTTAGCCGCTTTAAGCGCCATAGATCCGGCAATTTTAAATGCCATCTCATTGGAATCGACATCATGGTAAGATCCGTCTACGATTGTAGCCTTAACGTCAACAAGCGGGAAGCCTGCAATAACGCCGTTTTTCATTTGCTCTTCAATCCCTGACAGTGCAGGTTGAATGTATTCTCTTGGCACGGAACCACCGACAACCTTACTTTCGAACTGGCTGCCTGTACCCGGCTCGAGAGGTTCGAATTCAACCCATACGTGACCGTATTGACCACGACCACCGGATTGACGTACGAATTTACCTTCAACGCGCGCTGGAGCACGGAATGTTTCACGGTAAGCTACTTGTGGTTTACCCACAGTAGTTTCAACCTTGAACTCACGACGCATACGGTCGATGATGATATCAAGGTGAAGCTCACCCATACCTGCCAAGATTGTTTGGCCTGTTTCTTCGTCAGTATGAGCACGAAGAGTTGGATCCTCTTCAGTCAACTTACCGAGAGCAACACCCATTTTATCTTGGTCAGCTTTGGTTTTAGGTTCAACGGCGATTTCGATAACCGGATCAGGGAAGTTCATTGACTCCAGGATAACCGGATTTTTCTCATCACATAGTGTATCACCTGTACCCGTATCTTTCAAACCTACGGCAGCTGCAATATCACCGGAGTAAACTACAGTGATTTCTTGACGGCTGTTCGCATGCATTTGAAGGATACGACCGATACGCTCACGTTTGTTTTTAGTGGCATTCAATACATATGATCCGGATTGAAGAACACCAGAGTATACGCGGAAGAATGTCAATTTACCAACGTAAGGGTCCGTCATGATTTTGAATGCCAATGCGGAGAAAGGCTCTTCATCGGATGACTGACGGACTGCTTCAGTTCCATCTTCAAGATGTCCAGTGATCGATGGAACATCCGTTGGAGCTGGCAAGTAATCGATAACAGCATCCAACATCAGTTGAACACCTTTGTTACGATACGAGGATCCACAGATAACCGGGAAGATCTTAACATCTACAACACCTTTACGGAGTACGGCTTTGATCTCATCAATTGTGATCTCTTCGCCTTCCAGGTATTTCATTGTCAAATCTTCATCCAGTTCAGCAACGCGCTCAATCAACTCGTTGCGAAGTTCTTCAACTTGATCTGCAAATTCTGCAGGAATGTCGGTTTCTTCGATATCTTGACCAAGATCATCTTTGTACATATGAGCTCTTTGTGCAACGATATCGATGATACCAGTGAAATCATTTTCAGCGCCGATTGGAAGTTGAATCGCAACAGCGTTCGCTTGAAGGCGATCACGCATGTCAGATACAACGTTCAGGAAGTCAGCACCGATGATATCCATTTTATTTACATATGCGATACGAGGTACGCCGTACTTGTCAGCCTGTCTCCATACGGTTTCCGACTGAGGCTCAACGCCTTCTTTCGCACTGAATACACCAACTGCTCCGTCCAATACACGAAGGGAACGTTCAACTTCAACAGTGAAGTCAACGTGTCCCGGGGTATCAATAATATTAACGCGGTGGCCTTTCCAAGCAGCGGTAGTTGCAGCGGAAGTAATCGTAATTCCGCGCTCCTGTTCCTGTTCCATCCAGTCCATTGTCGCAGCGCCTTCGTGTACTTCACCGATTTTGTGCGTACGTCCTGTGTAAAACAGGATCCGCTCAGTTGTCGTGGTTTTACCCGCATCAATATGAGCCATGATCCCGATATTACGTGTATTTTTTAAGGAGAACTCTCTAGCCATGAAATGGGTCTCCCTTCAAAATTGAAGTTTTTTTATTGTGAACTGAATCCTACCAACGGTAGTGAGCAAACGCTTTGTTCGCTTCAGCCATTTTGTGCGTATCTTCACGTTTTTTAACGGAAGCGCCTGTGTTGTTGGAAGCGTCGATGATCTCAGCCGCCAAACGCTCTTCCATTGTTTTCTCACCGCGGTTGCGGGAGTAGTTCACGAGCCAACGTAATCCCAGAGCAGTACGTCTCTCTGGTTTCACCTCGATTGGTACTTGGTAGTTGGCACCGCCGACACGGCGAGCTTTAACTTCTAGGACTGGCATGATGTTCTTGATTGCTGCTTCAAATACTTCCATAGGGTCATTACCCGTACGTTCTTGAATCAACTTGAACGCATTATACAGAATGCTTTGAGCAACACCGCGTTTTCCGCCGATCATGATGCGGTTGATTAAACGAGTAACCAACTTGCTGTTGTATAACGGATCAGGCAACACGTCTCTTTTCGTAACTGGACCTTTGCGTGGCATGGATATCCCCCTTTCTTTCTTGTTCAGCAGACTCTGTACCTTCCAGACCTAAGCCAGAAGGCTTTCAGGTTTTCTGCTTATAATGGTTTAGGCTTTTTTAGCTTTTGGACGTTTTGCACCGTATTTCGAACGAGCTTGCATACGGTTGTTTACGCCTGCAGTATCGAGAGCTCCACGAACGATGTGATAACGAACTCCCGCAAGGTCTTTAACTTTACCTCCGCGGATCAATACCACACTGTGCTCTTGAAGGTTATGTCCGATTCCCGGGATATAAGCAGTAACCTCGAGACGGTTCGTCAAACGAACACGGGCATACTTACGAAGTGCAGAGTTTGGTTTACGTGGAGTCATTGTACCTACACGAGTGCAGACACCACGTTTTTGTGGGGCACTGATGTTAGTAGATTCACGTTTCAAAGCGTTGAATCCTTTTTGCAAAGCTGGAGATTTTGACTTCTCAACTTTTGCTTGACGTCCTTTACGAACCAGTTGATTAATAGTTGGCATGTGATTGCCACCCCCTTCCTCAAATATTCATGTTTCTTTATAAACCTCTTTTCGCTAAGTCCACAGACCCAGGCGGTTCATAAAAAGACAAATGAAAAGTTTTTGCCTTAGAGAATCCCTAAAAGTTCTCGGACAAAAACGTTCCTTACACTATCATTTTACGACAGCAGCCATAGCTGCTCCCACTCCAATCCCGCAAGCTTTGCCGAGATTTTTCATTGTATCCACTTTCGTGTACTTCACATCGTGTTGTTCACACAAAGCAATGATTTTGGAAGTGAGCTGCGGATCACTATCTTCTGCGACATAGACTTCAGAAGCCATACCTGTCTGCACCATCCGCATGGTCTGTTTGGTACCTATTTTGACATGAGCATCTTGCAAGGCTTTTTCATTAGACATTGTGTATTCCTCCGAATAGAACCATGTACAATCAGCTGCCCACGCACCTTTGATATATTAGCATCTAGCGCAAGCATTGTCAATGCTAATCCTAAAACATTTTTTTAAAAGTTTACGTACATCAGGATTCGTCCGCCTGCATTATACAAGCGTCCGCCTCCTGACGCACAAAACTTTCATTCCCCTCTAAATGAGGAGGAATCTATTTAATCAACCGAAACTGGCTCAAGTTCTTCTACTGAAGATTGGCCATCTTCTGGCTCAGCAAATTTGATGCTGCGGTAACGGTGCATACCTGTACCAGCAGGGATCAATTTACCGATGATTACATTTTCCTTCAGACCGAGCAACTGATCGACTTTACCTTTGATCGCTGCATCTGTCAGTACACGTGTAGTTTCTTGGAACGAAGCCGCCGAGAGGAAGGAGTCTGTTTCCAGGGATGCTTTCGTAATACCGAGCAGGATTGGTTTAGCAACCGCTGGCTCTTTATCACTAAGAATCGCAATTTTGTTAGCTCTTTCGTACTCATGCATATCCACGAACGATCCCGGCAACAACGTTGTATCTCCTGCATCTACGATGCGGATTTTACGCAGCATTTGACGGATCATGACTTCAACGTGCTTATCGTTAATTTCTACGCCTTGGTTACGATATACGCGCTGTACTTCCTGCAGAATGTAGTTTTGTACACCACGTATGCCTTTAATCCGTAACATCTCTTTTGGATCAATGGAACCGTCTGTCAACTCGTCACCTGCTTCAACTTCCGCGCCTTCGCTTACGCGCACACGGGAACCGTAGGTAACGGAGTAAACTTTGGATTCCGCCTCACCTTGAATTTCGATTTCACGACGATCTTTCGCTTCGCGAATCTCTTTAACTACACCATCAATCTCACTGATCGTTGCTTGACCCTTAGGATTACGAGCTTCAAACAACTCCTGGATACGCGGTAAACCTTGCGTAATATCGTCTCCGGCTACACCACCGGTGTGGAATGTACGCATTGTAAGCTGTGTTCCCGGCTCACCAATGGACTGTGCTGCAATAATACCAACTGCTTCACCAATCTCCACGTGTTTACCAGTCGCGAGGTTGCGACCATAACACTTCTTGCAGACACCATGACTTGCACGGCAGCTGAGGACGGAGCGGATTTGCAATTTAGTAATACCTGCCTTGATGATCGCTTCTGCTTTATCGGAGTCAATCAATTCATTGCGACCTACAATGATTTCTTTCGTTTCCGGATGACGAACTGTCTCGAAGCAGTATCTGCCTTCAATACGGTCATAGAGATCTTCGATAACCTCTTTACCATCCTGGATACGACTTACCGTAAAGCCTTTATCTGTACCACAATCATCATCACGCACGATTACATCTTGGGCTACGTCTACGAGACGACGAGTCAGGTAACCTGAATCGGCTGTACGCAGGGCTGTATCCGCCAAACCTTTACGCGCTCCGTGAGTGGAGATAAAGTACTCGAGTACCGTCAAACCTTCACGGAAGTTCGATTTGATTGGGAGTTCGATAATTCGACCGGATGGGTTGGCCATCAGACCACGCATACCGCCCAATTGGGTGATTTGCGATTTGTTACCCCGTGCTTTGGAGTCAACCATCATCATGATCGAGTTGTAACGATCCATGGACTTCATCAGAATCTCAGTGATGTCATCTTTGGATTTTGACCAGATATCAATGATACGGTCATAGCGCTCTTCATTCGTAATCAGACCACGACGGTACTGATTCGTAACGATTTGTGCTTTTTCCTCAGATTGTCTAAGAATTTCAAACTTCTCAGGCGGAACGATAACATCAGATACCGCAACCGTAATACCGGCACGTGTAGAGTATGTGAATCCAAGTTGTTTGATTTTATCCAAAATAACGGCTGTTTCCGTTGTGTGATAAATTTCAAAACAACGTGCAATGATGGAGCCGAGGTATTCTTTACCGACACCGCCAGCCAGAGGAGCATTCATAATAGCTTCTCTGAGATCAGCACCTTTTTCATATACAAATGAGTGATCTGCAGTACCTTGGTACAGGTTAGCACGAGTCGCATCATTGATATACGGGAAGCTTGCCGGGAAAATTTCATTGAAGATAATTTTACCGATAGTTGTCAGCAACATTCCTTCTTGCTGTTCTTCCGTGAAGCTTGTTTTACCAAGCGCCTTAACCGGAATAGCTACACGCGCATGCAGACCAGCAGTACCACGTTGGTATGCCGATACAGCTTCGTTAACTGTACGCAAGATCATACCTGTGCCCTTTTCTTCCTTGTTGTCCATAGTGAGGTAGTAAGAACCAAGCACCATATCCTGGGAAGGAGTAACAACCGGTTTACCGTCTTTCGGGTTCAAAATGTTACCAGATGCAAGCATCAGGATACGTGCTTCCGCTTGAGCTTCAGCGGACAACGGAACGTGCACGGCCATTTGGTCACCGTCAAAGTCGGCATTGTATGCTGTACATACGAGCGGGTGAAGACGAATTGCTTTACCTTCAACGAGAATCGGTTCAAACGCTTGAATACCGAGTCTGTGAAGCGTAGGGGCACGGTTCAACAGAACCGGATGCTCCTTGATTACTTCTTCAAGAACATCCCATACCTCAGGACTTACACGCTCAACTTTACGTTTTGCGCTCTTGATATTGTGGGCAAGCCCTTTATTTACAAGCTCTTTCATAACGAAAGGCTTGAACAATTCAAGTGCCATATCTTTTGGCAGACCACACTGATACATTTTCAGGTAAGGTCCAACAACGATAACGGAACGACCAGAATAGTCAACCCGTTTACCGAGCAAGTTCTGACGGAAACGTCCTTGTTTACCTTTCAGCATGTGGCTGAGAGATTTCAATGGACGGTTACCAGGACCCGTTACCGGGCGTCCGCGACGACCATTATCGATCAATGCGTCAACAGCTTCCTGCAACATCCGTTTTTCATTTTGCACGATAATATCTGGCGCGCCCAGATCAAGCAGACGTTTCAGACGGTTGTTCCGGTTGATTACACGGCGATACAAGTCATTCAGGTCAGACGTTGCAAAACGTCCACCATCCAACTGTACCATTGGACGAAGTTCTGGCGGGATAACAGGAAGTACATCCATGATCATCCACTCTGGCTTGTTGCCGGAGTTGCGGAATGCTTCGATAACTTCCAGACGTTTGATTGCACGATTACGACGTTGTCCTTGCGCAGTCCGGAGCTCTTCTTTCAGGAACTCGAGCTCTTTGTCTATGTCAAGGTCTTGAAGCAATTTTTTAACCGCTTCTGCGCCCATGCCAGCCTGGAAACCATAGCCGTATTTTTCACGGTAGCTGCGGTATTCTTTCTCGGACAACAGCTGTTTTTTCTCCAGTGGAGTTTCTCCTGGATCAGTTACAACATATGATGCAAAATAAATAATCTCTTCAAGAGATCTTGGAGACATATCCAGGGCAAGACCCATACGGCTCGGAATACCTTTGAAGTACCAGATATGCGATACCGGAGCAGCGAGCTCAATATGGCCCATCCGTTCGCGGCGTACTTTCGCACGTGTTACTTCAACGCCACAACGATCACAGACAACGCCTTTATAACGGACGCGTTTGTATTTACCGCAATGACATTCCCAGTCTTTTGTAGGGCCAAAAATCTTTTCGCAGAATAGCCCTTCTTTTTCCGGTTTCAACGTACGATAGTTGATCGTTTCCGGTTTTTTCACTTCTCCGCGGGACCAAGAACGAATTTTCTCTGGGGAAGCAAGCCCGATCTTCATGTATTCGAAATTGTTGACGTCCAACAAGGAGCAACCCTCCTTAACCAATTCCTGTATTCTAGGTTACGCCCACTCCGGCCGAAGCCGGAGAAAGACGCGAGCCTGATGAAAAACGCCGGTCATCATGCGCTCGAAGCGGTTTATTCCGCTCCGACCTCTGTACCCTCAAGGTTGAGGCTGAGCTTATCGCTCGCAGCGTCATCTTCATCGTCCATTTCTCTCATTTCAATCTCTTGCTCATCTTCGCTCAAAATCTTAACGTCCATACCCAAGCTTTGCAGCTCTTTAATCAATACTTTGAATGATTCAGGAACGCCTGGTTCCGGAACATTCTCACCTTTGACAATGGATTCATACGTTTTAACCCGACCAACAACGTCATCGGATTTAACAGTCAAGATTTCTTGCAGTGTATAAGCTGCACCGTATGCCTCAAGCGCCCATACTTCCATCTCCCCGAAACGCTGTCCACCAAATTGGGCTTTACCACCCAATGGCTGTTGCGTAACAAGTGAGTAAGGACCTGTGGAACGGGCATGGATTTTATCATCAACCATGTGTGCCAATTTGATCATGTGCATGACACCTACGGTAACTTCACGTTCAAATTCTTCTCCTGTACGACCATCATACAGGACAGTTTTACCATTACGTTGCATACCTGCTTCTTCCATCGTATCGAAGACGTCATACTCCTTCGCTCCGTCGAATACAGGAGTTGCTACGTGAATACCCAGTTGCATCGCGGCCATACCCAAGTGAACTTCGAGTACTTGACCGATATTCATCCGGGAAGGTACGCCCAGTGGGTTAAGAACGATCTGAACCGGTGTACCATCTGGCAGGAAAGGCATATCTTCTTCCGGCAAGATGCGGGCCACGACCCCTTTGTTACCGTGACGTCCGGCCATTTTATCACCCTCGGAAATTTTCCGTTTTTGAGCGATATATACACGAACGAGTTGGTTAACACCTGGAGGCAGCTCATCACCGTTTTCACGGGTAAATACTTTAACGTCTACTACGATACCGTCAGTACCATGTGGTACACGCAAGGAAGTATCACGTACTTCACGTGCTTTCTCACCAAAGATCGCATGCAAGAGACGTTCTTCTGCTGTCAGCTCTGTTACACCCTTAGGTGTTACTTTACCAACCAGAATGTCGCCAGCACTGATCTCAGCACCGATGCGGATAATACCGCGCTCATCCAAGTTACGCAACGCTTCTTCCCCAACGTTAGGGATGTCACGTGTGATCTCTTCAGGTCCGAGCTTGGTATCACGTGCTTCTGACTCATACTCCTCGATATGGATGGATGTGTATACATCTTCCTTAACGAGTTTTTCACTGAGCAAGATCGCATCCTCGTAGTTGTAACCTTCCCAAGTCATGAAGGCAACAACAACGTTACGTCCCAGAGCCAATTCACCCATTTCCGTTGAAGGACCATCAGCGAGGATATCGCCAGCTTTGACAGCAGCACCTCTTTTGACAATCGGACGCTGGTTAATGCATGTTCCTTGGTTCGAACGCATAAATTTGTGTAATTTATATTTAACGATATCGCCTTTAACTTCCTGACCGTCCACTTCTTCAACACGACGGACCCAAATCTCGTTCGCAGAAGAACGTTCAATAATTCCGTCATAATCGGAGACAATACATACACCAGAATCTTTTGCAGCTTTGTGCTCCATGCCTGTTCCTACAAGTGGTGCTTTAGGAATCAAGAGTGGAACCGCCTGCCGCTGCATGTTAGATCCCATGAGTGCACGGTTGGAGTCATCGTTCTCAAGGAACGGGATCAGCGCTGTAGCGACGGATACAACCTGTTTAGGCGATACGTCCATGTAGTCAACTCGCTCACTCGGCATCGTAAGGATGTTATCCGACTGTTTGTTGTAACGTACAATGATCGCTTCTTCTTCAAATGTACCGTCTTCGTTCAACTTCGCATTCGCTTGCGCGATAACATAGTTGTCCTCTTCATCCGCTGTCAGGTAATCAATTTGCTCGGTTACAATACCTGTCTTCGGATCAACCCAACGATATGGAGCTTCAATGAAGCCATATTCATTCACACGAGCGAACGTAGACAAGGAGTTGATCAAACCGATGTTTGGCCCCTCTGGCGTCTCGATTGGACACATACGGCCATAGTGGGATGGATGGACGTCACGCACTTCCATACCTGCGCGCTCACGCGTCAAACCACCGGGTCCGAGTGCGGACAAACGACGTTTATGTGTCAACTCACCCAGCGGGTTCGTTTGATCCATAAACTGTGACAACTGAGAGCTACCAAAGAACTCTTTAATGGATGCAATAACAGGACGTATGTTAATCAAAGCCTGTGGTGTAATTACGTTAGCATCCTGAATGGACATTCTCTCACGAACCACACGCTCCATACGGGACAAACCGATACGGAACTGGTTCTGCAGGAGTTCACCCACCGAACGCAAACGACGGTTACCCAGATGATCGATATCATCCGTGCTACCAATTCCCTGTAGAAGGTTAAGGAAATAACTGATGGACGAAATAATATCCGCCGGTGTCACGTTTTTAACGGACTTGTCAATGTTTGCATTGGCAATCAGTTTGACCACTTTACCATCTTCAGTTGGTGAGAACACATCAATCGTTTGCATAGGGATATCATTGGCATCCAAAACGCCGTTACCCACGTGATACGTGCGGAATCCAACGCTCTTCTCCAGATACGGCATGATTTCATCCAACAAACGACGATCAACCATTTGACCTGCTTCAGCAATGATCTCACCTGTCTCAGCGTCAACAAGTGACTCAGCCAAGCGCTGGTTAAACAAACGGTTTTTGATGTGAAGTTTTTTATTCATTTTGTAACGACCTACATTAGCCAGGTCATAACGTTTTGGATCAAAGAAACGTGCTACGAGCAAGCTTTTCGCATTATCCAGCGTTGGAGGCTCGCCCGGACGAAGACGCTCATAGATCTCAATGAGTGCTTTCTCCGTGGAATCCGTGTTGTCTTTGTCCAGTGTGTTGCGGATATATTCGTCATTACCGAGCAGATCCAGAATCTCAGCATCTGTGCCAAAACCAAGTGAACGCAGGAGAACCGTAACCGGTATTTTACGTGTACGGTCGATCCGGACGTAAACAACATCCTTCGCGTCCATCTCCAGTTCCAACCAAGCGCCGCGGTTAGGAATAACTGTAGCGGTATACGTTTTTTTGGCGTTTTTATCTACTTTGGTACTGAAGTAAACGCTAGGAGAGCGAACCAACTGGCTGACAATAACCCGTTCCGCACCATTAATAATAAATGTGCCCGTGTTGGTCATCAGCGGGAAATCTCCCATGAATACTTCCTGCTCTTTGACTTCGCCGGTTTCCTTATTAATGAGCCGGACTTTGACCCGAAGCGGTGCTGCATACGTAACGTCACGCTCTTTCGCGTCGTCTACTGTATACTTCGGTTCACCGAGACTGTAATCGATAAATTCCAAAATCAAGTTACCTGTAAAATCCTGGATCGGCGAGATATCCTGGAACATTTCGCGCAACCCTTCCTCCAAAAACCAATCATAGGATTTTTGTTGGATTTCAATCAGGTTCGGAACTTCGAGTATCTCGTTAATTCGTGCATAACTGCGCCGAGTGCGTCGACCATATTGAACAAGATGTCCTGCCAACTTAAACTCACCCCTCAATGTCTACTCACTTTAAAAATTTCGTTGCGAACCTCTGTTTGTAACCTTATAATGGTACACATACAGAGCAAAGCAATGCATCCACAAATAAAGAAAAGCCCTTACTCGAAATGTCGTTCGAAAAAAGAGCAACTTTGATCGGCGGATGTCTTTCCAAATCATTCTTATCCCCAGTTTGCCCAAAATGTACATATTATACGCCAAACGTAGGCATAATAAGCCCGTTCGGCGTAAAAAAAGGTTGACATTTTTAGTTAGCTAAAGCCAAGTAGGGCATCTTAATACTGACATTTTACAACTATACCACGACCTGAATTTCAAGTCAATAGTCCTATTGCAAAAAAAATGATCCCCTGCTTACTTTACAAACTCGGATTCAGCTTTTAGTAGATACCTATTCCGATTTCACCGCTTTGAAAATCCGATAGCCTTTATCCTTCGTCACTTCTTCCACTCTGCCAAACAAAGATTCCAATTTCGCTTTCGCTGACGGGGCACCTTGTTTCTTTTGAATGACAATCCACAACGAACCGCCTACCTTCAGATGGCGATGTGCCTGTTCGAAAATAGTATGAACCGTATCTTTCCCAGCCCGTATAGGCGGGTTGGTTAGGATAACGTCAAAATCTTGCTTTTTCACTTCAGCCAGTAGATTACTTTGCAATACCGTAACATTGTTAATTCCGTTCGCTTTTGCATTTTCCCTGGAAAGTTCAACGGCTCTCTCGTTGATATCGATCATGGTGACATGCCCATCCGGTACAAGTTTGGCTGCTGTAAGACCCATTGGCCCGTATCCACAGCCCACATCGAGAACATGAGCCCCTGATGGCAACTCTATCGCATCAATCAATACTCTGCTGCCATAATCGATTCCGTTTTTGGAAAACACACCGGCATCCGTCACGAATCGCAGACTGAATCCGCGAAGAACCGCTTCAGTTACTCTGCGTTCATGCGCCACTTGCGGTTTGTCCGAATAATAATGATTGGACATGCCCTCACTCACTTTCCATTTACAATTACAGCAACAAACCCCTTGATATAAGTCAAGGGGTTTGTTGTTTTGTTCATTTAGCTTGTAATAGCTAAATTATTTAACTTCAACTGAAGCGCCTGCTTCTTCAAGCTTAGCTTTAACCGCTTCTGCTTCTTCTTTAGCAACTTTTTCTTTCAATGCTTTTGGAGCGTTGTCAACCAATTCTTTTGCTTCTTTCAGGCCAAGACCTGTGATTTCGCGAACTGCTTTGATAACGTTGATTTTGGAAGCACCAGCGCTAGTCAAGATTACGTCGAACTCGGATTGCTCAGCTTCAGCAGAAGCTACCGCACCTGCAGCAGCTACTGGAGCTGCAGCAGTTACGCCGAATTCTTCTTCGATTGCTTTAACAAGATCGTTCAATTCCAGTACAGTCATGCCTTTGATTGCTTCCAAGATTTGCTCTTTACTCATGAGTGAACCTCCATATATAATATTATTTTTTTTAATTCATTTGCCGCCTAAGCAGCATTCAGATCAAGTTGCTTACGCGCCTTGCTCTTCTTTTTCTGCAACTGCTTTAACCGCAAGCGCGAAGTTGCGCACTGGCGCTTGAAGCACGCTGAGGAGCATGGAGAGGAGTCCATCGCGGGATGGCAGTTCTGCCAATGCCTTAACTTCTTCTACTCCGATTACGCGACCTTCTACGACTGCACCTTTCAATTCCAGTGCATCGTTCTTTTTCGCGAAGTCGTTCAGAATTTTAGCTGGAGCCACAACGTCATCTACGCTGAATGCAATTGCAGTAGGACCTGTAAGAACACTATCGAGTTCTGTCAGTTCTGCTGCTACAGCTGCACGGCGAAGCAACGAGTTTTTCAGCACTTGGAATTCGATCCCTGCTTCACGAAGTTGCTTACGCAACTCAGTTACTTGGGCAACGTTCAATCCGCGATAGTCAACAACAACAGTTGTAACGCTCTCGCGCAATTTTGCTGTTACTGCATCAACGGATTCTTGTTTTGCTTGAATCACTTTTGCGTTTGCCAATCTGTACACCTCCTGATCAAATTTATCCCATTAAGAAAAGCCTCCGTAGAATCACGAAGGCTTGATATATACTCATCATCGATTTGCATCGTTCTAAGTTCTATAATCACACCTCGGCAGGAAATTAAGCCAAATGGCACCTACTGTCTACGGCAAGCATATTCAAATGTCAACGGTCAGTCACTCGGACTCACAACTTTTATATCTTATCAAAAACAGGACAAGCCTGTCAAGAGATATTATCTAAAAGCTGCTGCGTTCACGCGTGCGCCAGGGCCCATCGTGGAAGAAAGACTAACATTCTTCAGATAAACACCTTTTGCTGCCGCTGGTTTAGCACGATTCAGAGCTTCCATGAGAGCTTTGAAGTTCTCATTAAGTTGCTCAGAAGAGAAAGAAGCTTTACCAATCGGTGCATGAATTTGACCTGCACGATCCAGACGATATTCGATTTTACCGGCTTTAATTTCTTGAACAGCCTTAGTTACATCGAAAGTTACCGTTCCGGCTTTAGGGTTAGGCATCAGACCTTTACCGCCGAGCAGTCGGCCCAATTTACCTACTTCACTCATCATATCTGGTGTCGCTACGCAGACGTCGAATTCGAACCAGCCTTGTTGGATTTTGTTGATCATGTCTGCATCACCAACATAATCCGCGCCAGCCGCTTCCGCTTCTTTCGCTTTGTCACCTTTTGCAAATACCAATACGCGTTGTGTTTTACCTGTGCCGTGTGGCAAGACAACAACACCACGTACAGCCTGGTCTTGCTTACGAGGGTCTACACCCAAACGAACTGCTGCTTCGATTGTTTCATCGAATTTTGCAGTAGCTGCCTTTTTCACAAGCTCTACAGCTTCTGAAGGCTCGTAAGTTGCTTCGCTGTCAATCAGCTTAGCAGCTTCCAGGTATTTTTTACCGTGTTTAGCCATGTTTTATTCCTCCTTTGTGGTGTTAGCGGATATACCTCCCACATCAACCGGTCGCGAATCGACCGGTTTTACGAAGCCATGTTTCTTATGAAAATTAGTCTTCGATGGTGATACCCATGCTGCGGGCAGTACCTTCGACCATACGCATAGCGGACTCAACGTCTGCTGCATTCAGGTCAGGCATTTTTGTTTCTGCGATTTGACGTACCGCATCACGTTTAACAGTAGCAACTTTTTTCTTGTTCGGTTCGCCGGATCCTTTTTCAACTTTAGCTGCCACTTTCAACAGAACTGCTGCTGGTGGAGTTTTAGTGATGAAAGTAAAGGAACGGTCCTCGAATACAGAAATTTCAACTGGAATAATCAATCCCGCTTGATCAGCTGTACGAGCGTTGAATTCTTTACAGAATGCCATGATGTTGACACCTGCTTGACCCAAAGCCGGACCTACTGGTGGTGCTGGGTTTGCTTTACCTGCTGGAATCTGCAGTTTTACCATTTTAATAACTTTTTTCGCCATGATTGACACCTCCTTGCAAAATAGTGGTTAACGGGTTTTTCAACCCTCCCACAAGAAACTTGAAGAAATTATATCTTCTCCACTTGCGTATATTCCAACTCAAGCGGTGTTTCCCGTCCAAACATGTTCACGTGCACTTTCAACTTGCTTTTATCTACCAAAATTTCTTCCACGGAGCCTACGAAATTCGCAAAAGGACCGACTTTAATACGTACGGATTCCTTAATTTCGAACTCAATTTTCGGCTTAGGCTCAACCATACCCATGTGCTTCAGAATTTGTTCCACTTCTTCAGGCAACAATGCAGTTGGTTTGGACCCAGAACCTGTCGAACCGACAAATCCTGTAACACCTGGTGTGTTGCGAACAACATACCAAGAATCATCCGTCTGTACCATTTCCACCAAGACATAACCGGGATAAACTTTACGCATAACGGTCTTTTTCTTACCGTCCTTGTTTACCACTTCTTCTTCCATAGGAACAAGAACGCGGAATATCTTGTCTTCCATGCCCATAGACTCTACGCGTTTTTCCAAATTGGCTTTGACCTTGTTCTCATACCCTGAATAGGTATGAACGACGTACCATCTTTTTTCCATATCAAGCCACCGGAACCCTTCTTAAATAATCGCTTCGATCACAAAGGAGATGCCAATGTCAATGACCCAAAAAAACAGCGTCATAACCACAACAGTACCAAGTACGATCAATGTGTAGTTGGTCAGCTCTTTACGATTAGGCCAGCGAACTTTTTTAAGTTCAGCCCAGCTTTCTGAGAAAAAGGAAATCAGAGATTTGAAACTTCGTTTCACGCCGACACCTCCAAAAACTATCTGGTTTCGCGATGAGAAGTCTGCTCGTTACAAAACTTGCAAAATTTCTTCATCTCCATGCGGTCGGGGTGATTACGCTTGTTTTTTGTCGTAGTGTAATTTCTTTGTTTGCAGTTAGTACAAGCCAAAGTAATAATTACCCGCATGATGTACACCTCCCGAAGACTTCCACATTCAAGCAGAGTCTCTAAATTGATCCTGAAAAAAAAGCCATAAATTTAGGCCTACCTAAAACACTTTATCACAAGGGTATAACCATGTCAATGAAAGAATAGCCTTTCATTCATTGGGTATTACTTCCGTACAACGTACATTCGTTTCTCATCTCTGTTTTTCTCTTCTCCTGCATGGACCGAGCGATTACTAGTATAAACATTCTTAGATTTTATAAACTTGAGACACTAAAAAAAGACTCAAACACCGAGCCTTTTCCGTCAACGACAACATGTGTTTAATTATCTCGAACTTCCAGGTACTTTTCAAGTTTGCGCTTGACGCGCTGAAGTGCATTATCAATGGACTTCACATGTCTGTCCAAATCTACTGCAATCTCTTGATAAGATCTCCCGTCCAGATACAACATCAATACTTTACGTTCCAGATCACTCAGAATCTCGGACATTTTATCTTCCAGGCCCACAAACTCTTCCTGATTGATGATAAGTTCTTCCGGATCACTGACCTGAGTTCCACAAATCACATCGAGTAACGTACGATCAGACTCTTCGTCATAAATAGGCTTGTCCAGAGATACATAAGAATTAAGTGGAATATGTTTCTGACGTGTTGCTGTCTTAATCGCCGTGATGATCTGTCTTGTAATACACAGTTCGGCAAAAGCCTTGAACGAAGCCAGCTTGTCCCCTTTGAAATCTCGAATGGATTTGTAGAGGCCAATCATTCCTTCTTGAATAATATCTTCCCGGTCTGCCCCAATCAGAAAATAAGATCTTGCCTTGGCGCGTACAAAGTTACGATATTTGTTAATCAAAAACTCTAACGCTTCGCTTTCGCCTTCACGGAAAGCTTCGACAATGTCTTCGTCACTTTGGTAATCATACTTGGATAACATGATATCTTTGAGGTCGACACTCACAGACAATCCCTCCGGCTGCAACGCAAGGTACCCCGTTACTCTACTCTATGAAATATAGGATCAGTATATATGATGGTACCTCACACCGTCAACCACGCTCTGCCTAAAAAAGAACATCAATAACATAAATGTCAAGACTTTCAATATTCTAAAATTTGTAAAAACGTGCTGTTATTCCCGGCGCCATCGCTCAAACTCTTTTAATACATCGGGACTCAACTTGCCCCCGAGTGTGTTACGCGTGGTCTTCGCCTGATCTTCTTCCAGTCGTTTTTTTAATTCTTTTTCGTTCTGCTCAACTTCAATTAGCAACTCCCTCGCAGATACACGTAACGCTCCCTGTCCAAATATGACATGTTGCTCTACCATATCGCTCGTAGCCACATAGATTTGGCGTCTTCGCATGCTTAGTTCCCGAACGAGTCTCTCAATGCATTCGTCTGCCGTCTCTTTTTCCTTTGTAAAATAGATCTGCACTTTGCTCTGAGTAAAGGATTTACCGAGTCCAGGCACGAGGTAGGCGTCAAACACAACAATGACTCGACGGCCGGAGAAAGCCTGGTAATCTGCAAGACGAAAGAGAAGCCTGTTTCGCGCTTCTTCCAGCCCACTTTCCGCCAGTTTGGTTAATTCCGGCCAGTCGCCAATCATGTTGTACCCGTCTACAAGAAGCACATCACGGGAATCAGCCATACCTTCTATTCCTGCGCTTGACGCGAACGGAGCACTTCATACATGACAACCCCGGCTGCCACGGAAGCATTCAGGGAATTAATCTGACCTTGCATTGGTAATTTGATCAGCACATCGCATTTCTCACGAATAAGCCGTCCCATTCCCTTGTTCTCATTTCCGATTACCAATGCCACAGGGCCAGTAAAGACTCCATTACCAAAGACACCTTCATGAGCCGTGACATCTGTCCCTACAACCCATACACCTTCCTCTTTGAGGCGATCGATGGTCTGTCCAAGATTACTTACACGAGCCACTGGCACGTACTCCACAGCGCCTGCTGATGTTTTGGATACTGTCACGGTTACCGCAGCCGAGCGACGTTTGGGTACAATGACGCCATGCGCACCCGTGCAGTCCGCTGTCCGCAAAATGGACCCCAGGTTATGCGGATCTTCAATCTCATCCAGCAGAATCAGGAAAGGATGCTCATTCTTCGCTTTTGCTGCGGCAAGAATGTCTTCTACCTCCACATAAGCGTAAGGTGCCGCTTGAGCAACTACCCCCTGATGCTGAATGCCTGGTACCGTTTGATCCAGCTTACGCTTGTCCACGTGTTGAATGACAATACCTAGTTTTTTAGCTTCCGAGATAATAGGTTGAGTCAGATGTTTCTGTGCTGTATCGGCAATCCATATTTTATTAATGGTCCGGCCTGAACGCAGCGCCTCCGTCACGGAGTGTTTACCGGCGATCCATTCTTCTTCCATCGTTGTTCGATCCTCTCTGTAATGCGTTGTTTTGTTGAAATTTCTATTTTTTTGTCGGTGATGGCGATTGTTGTTCCGCGTGCTCAATGCCATGCCCGATCAGTTCAATCATGCGATCATGATGACCACTGCTATAGAGGTAACCAATGAGACATTCAAAAGCCGTGGCATGTCTGTACTCCAGCACATCTGCATTTTTGGGTACACTGCCCGACTTGGCATTCCGCCCTTGCCGGACGATATCCCGTTCTTCCTCTGTCAGCTCAGCCTCAATCGTTGTAAGTATGCGGCTCTGTGCCTTCGCTGATACCAACCCGGTTGCACTACGGTGCAAATGATTGGGACGCATGTTGGCCTTCGACAACAGATATTGACGAACAGCTACCTCATATACCGCATCACCAATATAGGCCAGCGCAATAGGTGGAATCAACCTCGCAGGTCTGGAAGGAGGATACGGGAACCATCCTCCCTCTGTGACCTGCTCCTGTTGTTTTGGTGTATTTGGATGTCCTTCGCTCATTTGCGCCGCCATCTCATGCCCTGCGCCGTATCTTCAAGTAGAATGCCACGTGCAGACAATTCATCGCGAATTTCATCCGCTCTTGCCCAGTTTTTGGACTTGCGCGCTTCTACACGCTCTTCAATCAGACGTTCTACTTCCTCGTCCAGAAGTTCTGGCTCTGCGTCAGTATAAATGCGCAGCACAGCATTCAATTCACTGAACAACTCGAGGAGTGCGCGAATGTCTGCCGCATTAACTACCTCTTGCTGCAACAGTTGGTTGGCTTCCCCTGCCCACTCAAACATAGCAGTAATTGCATCAGGCGTATTGAAATCATCCTGCATCTTCTCGTGATACTGCTGACGAATTTGGTCGAGTCTTGCCGCAAACTCTGCTGTGATATCCTGATCAACCGTTACTGCATTCAGACGATGGTTCAGGTTACCTACCGCATTCGCAATCCGGTCCACACTGTTCTGTGCCTGCTCCATCGTATCATCCGTGAAGTTCAATGGGTTGCGATAGTGGGTAGACAACATGAAATAACGAATCGCTTCGCGTTTATATTGATTCCGCAAGTCTTTAACCAGAACACCATTACCGAGTGATTTTGACATCTTCTCGTTATCAATCCGGATGAATCCATTATGCATCCAGTAGTTCGCAAGTGGTTTACCTGTTAATACCTCGGATTGGGCGCATTCGCACTCATGGTGCGGGAACTGCAAATCCTGTCCACCCCCGTGAATGTCCAGTGTATCTCCAAGGTATTCCCTAGCCATGGCGGAGCACTCAATATGCCAGCCTGGTCGACCATCCCCCCAAGGACTGGACCAATAGATCTCCCCTGGTTTGGCAGCCTTCCAGAGCACAAAATCTTCGGGATGCTCTTTGCGCTCATCCACACCCACACGGATTCCAAATTGCAGCTCCTGCAGGTTTTGTTTCGAAAGTTTGCCATATTCGCTGAATTTGCCTGTACGATAATAGACGTCACCGCCATTTTCATACGCAAATCCTTTTTCAACCAGCTCACGGATAAAATCAATGATCAGCGACATGTTTTCCGTTACTCTCGGATTGCTGCTCGCCTTGGGAATACCCAATCCCTCAAGGTCTTTATAATAGGCAGCAATAAATTTCTCAGCTACATGAGGAACATCTGTTCCAAGTTGTTCTGCTTTGCGAATCAGCTTATCATCCACATCCGTGAAGTTCACCACATAGTTCACATCATGTCCTGTCTGTTCCAGGTATCCTCGAACTGTGTCGAAAAAGATAACCGGGCGTGCATTCCCGATATGAATGTAGTCATATACCGTTGGTCCGCAGACATACATTTTTACTTTCCCTGGCTCTTGGGGAACAAATTCCTCTTTGGTACGACTCATCGTATTATAAATCTGAAGCGTCATGGTCACTTATCCTTTCATCCTATACTGCCTTTATTTATTGTATCACGTATCACGCACAGTCTCATTTTCACGGGCATTCTGCAGTGTACGTACTTCTTTCTGCAATCGTTCGAGTTCTTTTTGCATACTGCGCAGGGAGTCAACGACCGGATCGGGCAATTGCTGACTAAGGCGATCTACCCGTCGACCATCCTGTTTGACAATTCTGCCCGGTATACCTACCACGGTACTATTGGAAGGGACCTCCTTAAGCACAACGGAGTTCGCACCAATGTTACATTGATCCCCCACGCTAAATGAACCCAGCACCTTGGCTCCGGATGAGATAACCACATTATTACCAATGGTCGGATGTCTCTTCCCTTTTTCTTTCCCTGTTCCGCCCAAGGTAACCCCCTGATAGATAACGACATCATCGCCAATCTCACATGTTTCTCCAATAACGACGCCCATTCCATGGTCAATAAACAACCGATTTCCGATCGTAGCTCCAGGATGTATCTCGATTCCTGTCATAAACCGGCTAACCTGCGAAATGAACCTGGCAACCGAGAACCATCTTCTCTTGTATAAAAAATGAGCCATTCGGTGTGCCCATATCGCATGCAGCCCTGAGTAGGTGAATACCACCTCAAACCAACCTCGGGCCGCCGGATCGTTTTCAAACACCGCCTGGATATCTGATCTGATCTTCTTGAACATGCTCGTTCCCCTCTTGTTCAGGTTCCCGTCCTCCGGCTTACCGGACGGCGCGTTCCTTGGTAGTGTACTGCACACTCGCCTAAACAAAAAAAACGCCCCTGCAGCATTTAGCTGCAGAGGCGTTTATCGCGGTCCCACTCTGCTCGGTCCATTCTTAGATAGAATGAGCCCTCAAGCGGTTTGGTAACGGAAACCAATCGTCACAACCTATCCTAACGTTTTCCCTTGTCATGATCAACAAGGGCGGGGCTGGATTCGGCTGTGCAGCTCACGGGTGCATTTCGACTGATGGACAGTGGATGGCTCACAGCCACCGCAACCAAAGAAATCTTTCTTTGCTGCGGGACCATCCTCTCTGAATCTGTCCGGGTCAGTCTACTCCTCCCGATCTTTGCTGTTCTATTAGATAAATCATATCAATTATTCGTTGTGTTGTTATTATAGCGAAAAGGCCTCAGACTGACAACAGCCTGCTACGTAACCCATCCATTATAAGACTGTATTCAGATTCCAAATAAACGGAATGTCCTCGAATAAGCTTATTTTACTTGTGCAAGCAAACGTTCGATCACCGTATCACGACCCAGAAGTACGATCGTTTGGTTCAAATCCCGTCCATGCGTCTGTCCAGTCAAGGCTACACGAATTGGCATAAAGAGCTGTTTGCCCTTAAAGCCGGTTTCTTTCTGTACTTCCTTGATCAATGCAGCCATTTTGCTTGGAGTAAACTCTTCGCTCGCCTGTACTTTATCCGCAAATGCCTTCAGTACGGTTGGCACCTGCTCCTCAGTAAGCACTGCTTCTCCTTCACTTTCAAGCTCCAGATTGGAACGGAAGAATACTTCCGACAATTCGACAATATCGGAGGCAGAATTCATCTGCTCCTGGTACAGGTGTACCAGTGTATAAGCCCATTCTTTTTGTTCAGCAGACAGCTCGGAAGAAATACGTCCAGCCTTTTGCAGATGCGGAATAGCCATTTCGGCAATACGTTCCGGATCAGCATGTTTGATATAGTGGTTGTTCAAGTGAGCCAGCTTGTGTGTATCAAATACCGCCGGGCTCTTGGACAGACGTTTCGTATCAAAAATGGAGATCAGCTGCTCTTGCGAAAAGATTTCTTCTTCACCTTCCGGCGACCAGCCGAGTAAGGAAATAAAGTTAAACATCGCTTCAGGCAAATAGCCGAGCTGATCATATTGCTCAATAAACTGAATAACGGATTCATCCCGTTTACTCAACTTCTTGTGATTTTCATTCACGATCAGCGTCATATGACCGAATTGCGGCGGCTCCCAGCCGAGCGCTTCATAGATCATCAGTTGACGCGGCGTGTTCGAGATGTGATCTTCCCCACGCAGGACGTGGGAGATCTTCATCAAGTGATCATCCACAGCAACAGCATAGTTGTACGTGGGAATGCCGTCTTTTTTCACAATGACGAAGTCACCGGATTCCTTGCTGTTGAACGAGATTGTGCCTTTAACCATATCATCAAACGTATATGTGCGCTCTTCCGGCACACGGAAACGTATACTCGCTACGCGGCCTTCCGCTTCAAACGCACTAATTTGCTCTGGAGTCAGGTCACGGTGTTTGCCCGAATAACGCGGTGTTTCTCCACGTGCTGACTGTTCCTCGCGCTCTTGCTCCAATTCTTCCTCCGTGCAGAAGCAACGGTAAGCCAGACCTTTATCCAGCAATTCCTGCGTATATTTACGATAGAGGTCCAGACGTTCCGTTTGACGGTATGGTCCGTATTCTCCGCCCACGTCAATACTTTCGTCCCACTCAATTCCGAGCCATTTCAGGTATTTCAGTTGGCTTTCTTCACCACCGGCAATATTCCGTTTCACGTCCGTATCTTCAATACGAATAATGAATTTACCGTTATTATGTTTGGCATATAGATAGTTAAACAACGCCGTACGGGCATTCCCGATATGCAGGTGTCCCGTTGGGCTCGGCGCGTAACGCACACGAATTTCCGTGCTCATATGATCCCCTCCGTCGCTAATTGATTGATGATATCACACACGTATAAGACAAACAACGGATTGAGCGGCAATGCCCTCTCCCCGTCCTGGGAATCCCAGTTGCTCTGTCGTTGTTGCTTTCACGTTCACCTGCGTTACATCCGCTTCCAGTGCCTTGGCAATAACCTCAGCCATCTGTGGGATGTAAGGAGCCATCTTTGGCTTCTGGGCAATAATCGTTGAATCAATATTCCCTAGCTTATACCCGCGATCTTTCACAATCTGCCATACATGCTCCAGCAATTTCAGGCTGTCGGCATCTTTGAATTCCGGATCGGTATCCGGGAAGTGTTTGCCAATATCCCCAAGTGCCAGCGCACCCAAAATGGCATCACTAATCGCGTGCAACAGCACGTCTGCGTCCGAGTGACCCAGCAGTCCTTTTTCATAAGGAATCGTTACTCCGCCAATAATGCACGGGCGTCCCTCTACCAGCTGATGTACATCAAATCCCTGTCCTACACGTATCATCGCTTCTTCTCTCCCCCCAGCAAAAACGCAGCATATTGCAAATCTTCCGGCGTTGTTAATTTGATATTGGTATAATTGCCTTCCACAACCTTGACCGACATTCCCTGACGTTCAGCCAGCATGGCATCATCTGTTCCCAGAAATCCATCCTGATCGGCTGATGCGTAGGCGGAGAGCAGGGAAGAAAGACGAAAAGCCTGCGGGGTTTGAATGCTCCACAGACTGCTGCGGTCTGGTGTCGCCGTAACGACTCCTTCCGCATTCACTTGTTTGATCGTATCCTTCACGGGAACCGCCAGCACAGCTGCTCCACCACCGGATATGGCGGCCGCCATGCATCCCTTGATCTGCTCATGGTTCACAAAAGGACGTACCCCGTCGTGAACGAGAACCCAATCCGTCCCAAGTGCCTCAAGGCCTTTATGGACAGAATGTTGTCTCTCTTTCCCTCCGGGGATAACACGGACACGTGAATCCAGTTGGTATTCTTTTACCCAATCCTGGCAGCGTTCAACATCTGCGGCTCCTGTGACAAGCACCATCTCGCGGATCTCGTCCAGCGCAGCAAATACCTCAAGCGTATGTATGAAAACGGGCTTGTCCTGCAGCAACAGAAACTGTTTGCTCTCGGTCGTCCCCATCCGGGTTCCGCGACCTGCTGCCACAATGACAACGCCCCACCCTTTATCCATGCCGCAATCCCTGCCTTGTCTGTCAGTTTATCGTCCGAAGATATACAATATCATTCAACGATACACTACCCATCATACCGCTTTATTGGGCTTTTTCCAACAGTTTCGGCTTGGCAAAAATCATTCGTCCCGCTGAAGTCTGCAACACACTGGTCACCAGCACTTCCATCATCATGCCGATATACTCGCGTCCGCCCTCCACAACGATCATAGTGCCATCATCCAGATAGGCTACACCTTGACCATGCTCCTTGCCATCCTTGATGATCTGCACCATGATCTCCTCACCTGGCAGAACAACTGGCTTAACCGCATTGGCGAGATCATTAATGTTCAACACAGATACACCTTGGAGTTCACACACTTTGTTCAGGTTAAAGTCATTGGTGACCACTTTGCCCTGAAGCACTTTAGCCAGTTTAACCAGTTTGCTGTCCACCTCGGAGATTTCCTCGAAATCCCCCTCATAGATCAGGACTTTTACATCAAGTTCCTTCTGGATTTTGTTCAAAATGTCCAGTCCACGCCGTCCTCTGTTCCGCTTGAGCAGATCCGATGAATCGGCAATATGCTGTAACTCCTCCAGAACGAATTCCGGAATTACGATCGTGCCTTCAATGAATCCGGTTTTGCATATATCAGCGATACGCCCATCGATAATAACACTGGTATCCAGAATCTTATGTTCTTCCATCCGTCTATCCTCGTCCACCTCGGGATGACCCCATCGCCCAGACATCCAGAAGGCCCCCAGATCGTCTTTCTTCGCCATGGCAAGGGTATAACCGGAATAAGCACTAATCACCGTCAGCGCCACTTGCAGCACTTCTCCTGCCGTCCCCATCCATCCCACAACAGGGTAGAGCAACAAGGCCACCAGCAACCCAGCCACCGTACCTGCGGCACCTGCAGCCAGTTCGTTCATAGGTACTTTTGCCAATGAATCGATTCCACTATGCAGCCTGTCTGCCATCAATGTTCCACCGATATTACATACAGCCATAAACATTACAGCTCCCAGCAGTGTCGATATACCAGCTCCCAGTAATCCTGCTGACTGAATCCACTCCGCCATCCATGGGACCGATTTTCCTGCCAGATGATATGCCGTGTAGCCGAACCATGCACCGCACAATCCTGTAAAAGTTAAAATGCCTTTTTTCCACATTAGTCCCTGCACCTCCTTCAATGTATCTTGACTTTATATCCAGTATGATCCAATTCCTGAATTGCTAATCCCATCTGGAAGAACTTTTTGGAAATGTTGCAATCGTCAGTTGAAAGTAGGTAAATTATTGGCATATAATGAATTCAATTCATATCCCGAGGTGAGTGGCAAAATGAGTACGCTAAGTTTACAGGCTTTCCAGGATCAAGTTTCTGAACTGTTGCTGCGTCATCGCAGCCTGATTGATGTACTTTCCAAAACGGGACAAGCCGGAGCGTCTGTTAACCGTGCCGTGTCCAAAGCCATTACCGAATGCGGCTGCATCGAGCTGCACGCCACCAAGCAGAAATATGCCCCGGAGAGCGATATCGCTCAAACCAAGGGCCTGCTGGAAACGCATGTGGAAGGTGAGTTGTGTGAGAACTGCAGAGAGGTCATCAGCTCTGAACTAGGGCGGAACCTGTTCTACATGTCGGCTCTCTGCAACCTGCTGGACATTAACATGGAAGAGGTCGTAAATCACGAATCACAGAAGTGTTCAACGTTAGGGATGTTTAATCTGTCGTAAGAAGATATGTATGTCGTCCGCAAGGGTTTCTTTTACCGTAAATAGATCTGAATAAACAAAAAGCACGCATTCTCCAGTTCAGGAGAGTACGTGCTTTTTTAGTATAGTGTCTGTCCCCAAGGCGACTTAACGATCGGAAGGACGGGAAGATTTCTCATCCTTGCGCTTTTTCGCCCGACTACGTGAGGCCGCCGTTCGCACATTATGCTTCATTCCATACAGGGCGTATAATACCAGCGGAATAAAGATCAATTTGGATAACTGCTCCGGGAAAATAACGGCTACGGCTATGGCAAATAACACAACCCATGGTGCAATCCAGATTGCCTTGCGTGGCAAACCGACCTTTTTGAAATTGGGATATTTAAGCGAACTCACCATCAGATACGATAACAGCAATGTAGCAATCATCATGCTAACCGGACCAATATCCTTATTGAACAAGGACAGTGTAGCCAGCACCCCACCGGCTGCGGGAATCGGCAGACCTGTGAAATACCCGGGAATTCCCGGACGAACATTAAACCGAGCAAGACGAATGGCTCCACAGATCGGAAAAGCCGCTGTTGCGATCCAGGCGAGAATCGGCATCGAATCTTGAAACGACACCATAAATATGATCAGGGCTGGTGCTGCACCAAAGGAAACCATGTCAGACAAGGAATCCAGTTCCTTACCGAATTCACTTTGAGCATTAAGTGCACGTGCCACTCGGCCATCCAGACCATCCAGTAGCATCGCTACAATGACCATTATGGCAGCCAAACTGTAATTTCCATCAATCGCAAGCAAAATTGCCATCATTCCAAGAAACAGATTACCCAGGGTAAAGAGATTCGGAATGAATCTGGTTAGCATCGTTGTTTCACCTCATCCATTTCAAGCCTTTATATAGGCAAACCCTTACATCTGTCTGTCGATAAACATCTGCTCCTGCAAACGTTTGAGGCCTTCCTTAATGGTCCGGGCACGAACTTCACCAATACCGTCCACTTCGTCCAGTTCTTCAATTGTAGCCATAATCACATGAGGCAATTGTTCGAATTGATCCACCAAATTATGGATAATGACATTGGGCAGGCGGGGGATCTTATTTAATACCCGGAATCCACGAGGGGCAACCGAATCCTCAGAAGTAGCCGCTGATGATGGATAGCCGAGCAGACGGACAATATGATGTGCATCCAGCAACTCATCGTCCGACAATCTTTTCAGTCCCACGATAATTTCACGGATTTTGTCATCACTGTCGTCACGGGCATAGTCTTTATACAATAACCAGGCTTCTTCTTCCGTTGTACCCACGAGCTCTTCCATTTGCATGGAAATGAGTCGTCCCTCATTCCCAAGTTCATGAATGTATCGTTTGATTTCCGTTTTGATCCGCATCACCATTTCGGTACGCTGAATCACATTAACCACTTCAGGAATCGTTACTAATTCCTCAAATTCCGAAGCACTCAGATTCGTAAGGGACTGTGTTAATACCGCTTTGTATTTCTCCAGGGTTTGAATCGCTTGATTCGCTTTGGTCAAAATAACCCCGATTTCCTTGAGGGAATAACGAAGTGTTCCCTGATACAAGGTAATGATATTCCGTCGCTGTGATATGGATACGACCAATTTACCCGTTTGCTTCGCTACACGCTCTGCCGTCCGGTGACGAATCCCCGTCTCTGATGAAGAGATAGATGAATCCGGGATTAACTGGGTATTGGCGTAAAGAATACGCTTCAAATCCTCGCTAAGAATAATGGCTCCATCCATCTTGGCGAGTTCATACAGATAGTTCGGGGAGAAATCACAGTTAATCGAGAATCCCCCATCCACCACTTCCATTACTTCAGGGCTGTATCCTACAACAAGCAGTGCGCCCGTCTTGGCGCGCAGCACATTTTCCAGACCTTCGCGGAAAGGTGTACCTGGTGCGATCAGCCTTAACAACTCATTCATATTATCCAGTTGGCTCATATCTTTCATCTTGTTATGCCCCCTAATCTAAAGCAACCGCTAGTGCATCTGCCACGGTATTCACACCGATCAGTTGTATCCCGCGAGGATGTTTCCAGCCCTTTAAGCTTTTTTCTGGTAAAATGACTCGCTTGAAGCCCAGCTTTGCGGCTTCCTTCACTCGTTGTTCGGCCCGTGATACGGCTCGAACCTCACCTGTCAGACCAATCTCGCCAAAGATGACGTCATCCGGCTTGGTCGGTACATCTCTCAAACTGGATGCAATACTGACAGCAACAGCCAAATCTACAGCAGGCTCATCCAACCGTACTCCACCAGCCACGTTCAGATACGCATCCTGGGTCTGTAAAAACATGCCCATTCTTTTCTCCAGCACTGCAATGATCAGATTTAGTCGATGCAGATCTACCCCTGTTGCCATACGGCGGGGAGAAGGGAAATGTGTGGTCGAGATCAACGCCTGCAATTCCACGAGCAGAGGGCGTGTACCCTCCATACTGGCAACTACCGTTGAACCTGCTACACCCAGTGGACGTTCCGACAAAAAGAGTTCGGACGGATTGCCCACCTCACGAAGTCCATCCTCGCCCATTTCAAAAATGCCAATCTCATTGGTTGAACCAAAACGGTTCTTCACCGCACGCAGCAGGCGATACGTATGATGCCGTTCTCCTTCAAAATAAAGCACGCAATCCACCATATGTTCTAACATACGTGGACCGGCAATGGCACCTTCTTTGGTAACATGCCCCACAAGAACCGTTGCAATGCCTCTGCCTTTGGCAATCCGCATGAACCTTGACGTACATTCCCTTACCTGCGCTACACTACCTGGCGCACTGGTAACTTCGGGAAGATATACCGTCTGAATGGAGTCGATGACCAGAAAATGCGGCTGGATCTGATCCACCGCTTCCTCTACACGTTCCATATTGGTTTCACACAGTACATACAACTCGGCAGAGAGTGCCCCGAGACGGTCTGCCCGCAATTTGGTTTGCTTGACTGATTCCTCACCGGAAACATATAACACACGCAAACCCGAGTGCGTCAAAGCATGGGACGTCTGCAACATCAACGTTGATTTACCAATACCCGGATCTCCGCCCACCAGAACGAGTGAACCCGGAACGATTCCGCCACCCAATACCCGGTTCAACTCTCCGATTCCAGTCTGTACACGCGGTTCCTGACCGCTATCTATATCTATGATAGGAAGCGGTTTATCTTTACTGTCAAACAGAGGAGAATTTCTCCCTTGTGTTTTGACCACCGTCTCTGTTTCTTCCACCATTGAATTCCATGACTGACAACCCGGACACTTACCGTACCACTTGGGGGCTTCATAGCCGCATTCCGTACATTGAAACTTGGTTTTAACTTTGGCCACTTCAGCACTCCTATAATTTAGTTTTATAACAGCATTTTGCATTATTCGACGAATTTCACCCAAACTTCCTGACGTGCAGGGTTACTAAAAGTTTACCATTGTTTGAGATTTTTCGTAAAGGATTATCGCAAACTTTACACATGTTCCTAACATAATCATGTCCGTCTTCTGTCCAAAGTGCAAAAAATCCTCCCCGGCCGAAGCCGAGAAGGATTTGATTAAGGATTATGGATCAATACAAGCTGAAGTTTAACTTCAAAGCTTGCTAAATATTATTTGGTTTCGATTTCCTCATTGGACGGAACGACCACGTCTTTTTTCGTAACAGACAGTGCACCATTCTCTTCGTCGATGAGCAATGAATCCCCTTTGGTTACGTTACCTGTGAGCAACTCTTCGGACAATTTGTCCTCGATATGCTTCTGGATCGCCCGACGAAGCGGACGCGCACCGTAAGCTGGATCAAAGCCTGACTTCGCAAGGAAAGACTTGGCATTATCAGTGAGTTCGAAATCGACCTCATGTTCGAGCAGTCGTTTACGAAGTTCTTCACTCATAAGCGTAACAATTTCAGCAATGTGTTTTTCTTCGAGTGAGTGGAACACGATAATTTCATCAATCCGGTTAAGGAACTCTGGACGGAAGCTTTTCTTCAACTCATCCATCACTTTCCCCTTCATGTTGTCATAATCTGCTCCTGCATCTACAACTGCAGTGAAGCCCAGTGTAGAGTTACGTTTGATCGCTTCGGCACCCACGTTGGATGTCAAGATAATCAGCGTATTGCGGAAGTCAACGACGCGACCTTTGGAATCCGTCAGTCGACCATCCTCAAGCACTTGTAACAAGATATTGAATACTTCTGGATGTGCTTTCTCGATTTCATCGAGCAGGACTACGGAATATGGTTTGCGACGAACTTTCTCTGTCAGCTGGCCACCTTCTTCGTACCCAACATATCCTGGAGGCGCTCCGACAAGTCGGGAAGTCGAGTGTTTCTCACCATACTCGGACATATCAATCCGGATTACTGCATTTTCATCGCCGAACATCGCTTCAGCCAGAGCACGAGCAAGTTCTGTTTTACCTACCCCTGTAGGGCCGAGGAAAATGAATGAACCCATCGGACGTTTTGGATCTTTAAGTCCTGCACGAGCACGACGAACCGCACGGCTGACAGACTTCACTGCCTCATCCTGACCGATGACACGTTCATGTAGAATAGACTCCAGATTCATCAGACGCTGTGTCTCTTCTTCTTTCAGTTGGTTCACAGGAATTCCGGTCCAGCTGGCTACCACTTGTGCGATATCCTCAGGAGTAACCTCGGAATCGGTGCGACCTTGTTTCTCTTTCCACTGGTTCTTCGTTACATCCAGCTCTTCACGGATTTTTTGTTCCGTATCACGCAGAGCTGCTGCTTTTTCGAACTCCTGACTTTGAACTGCAGCGTCTTTTTCCTTACGGATATCTTCCAGACGGCTTTCCAGTTGTTTCAGGTTTGGTGGGATCGTGTAAGAGTTCAATCTTACTTTGGAACCCGCTTCATCAATCAGGTCAATCGCTTTATCCGGCAGGAAACGGTCTGTAATGTAACGATCAGACAGTTTAACCGCCTGCACAATTGCTTCGTCCGTGATTTTCACGCGGTGATGCGCCTCATAACGGTCACGCAAGCCGTGCAAGATTTGAATCGCTTCTTCCGGAGAAGGCTGATCTACAGTAATCGGTTGGAAACGACGCTCAAGCGCTGCATCCTTCTCGATGTATTTACGATATTCATCCAGTGTTGTCGCACCGATACATTGCAATTCTCCACGGGCCAGAGCCGGTTTCAAAATGTTAGAAGCATCGATTGCGCCTTCAGCTCCGCCTGCGCCAATCAAGGTATGCAATTCGTCGATAAACAGGACAATGTTACCTGCTTGGCGGATCTCATCCATGATTTTTTTCAGACGATCTTCAAACTCACCACGATATTTGGTTCCAGCAACTACAGAACCCATATCCAGAGTCATTACACGTTTGTCGCGTAATGTTTCCGGAATCTCATTTGCGATGATTTTTTGTGCAAGGCCTTCAGCAATCGCTGTTTTACCTACACCTGGCTCACCGATCAATACCGGGTTGTTCTTCGTACGACGGCTGAGCACTTGGATGACACGTTCAATTTCTTTACTACGCCCAATGACGGGGTCCAGGTTGTTCTCTCTCGCATAAGCCGTGAGGTCACGTGCCAGACTGTCCAGCGTTGGTGTGCTTACATTGGCAGGTGTTCCATTATGACTGGATACAGCTTCACTGCTGCCAAGCAATTGCAACACTTGTTGACGTGCTTTGTTCAGGCTAATTCCCAGGTTATTGAGCACACGTGCTGCAACACCCTCGCCTTCACGAATCAATCCGAGCAGGATATGCTCTGTGCCTACATAAGTGTGGCCCAATTTACGAGCTTCATCCATAGACAGTTCAATTACTTTTTTCGCACGTGGCGTATATGCAATGTTGGTAGGTTGCTCTTGGCCACGGCCAATCAGCGTTTCTACTTCATCCTGAATTTTTTCTAATCCGAGTCCCAGGCCGATCAGTGCTTTGGCTGCGATGCCTTCGCCTTCACGAATGAGGCCGAGCAAAATATGCTCAGTACCGATGTTATTATGACCGAGACGGACAGCTTCTTCCTGCGCGAGTGCGAGCACCTTTTGGGCCCGTTCCGTAAATCTTCCAAACATCATATCTCCTGCACCTCCATGGTTTTGGATAAAACGAGGTCATGTAATGAAATAACCGTCGTATTCTTCATATCATTTTTGTTTGCAGCCGTGCTGCGAATAAAGTCATTTGGCATTTGTACATGCCTTATTATATAAAAGCCGCAATGCGGCATGAAACCATAATTCAATACAATATTAGGCTAAGCTAGGACTGCTTCGCTGTATTGATCGTATCACGAATCAACTGAGCACGGTAGATGTCACGCTCATCTGTGCGCATATCTTCCCCGAACGTTTTCTGCAAGAATCCCGGCTGTGTCATCACATTCAACTCATTCATTACCGTAATGGACAGTCCATCCAACAAACCGAGATCCACGCCAAGGCGTACATCAGATAAGCGCTGTGCAGCTTCCTTGGAATCCACAATAGCTGCATGAGACAATATGCCGTAAGAGCGCATGACACGATCCGTAATCCGAACTCTGGAGTCGGTAATTAACCGTTCTCTGGCTGTACGCTCATGACCTATCATCTGTAATACAACACCATGCAGGTTCTCGATGACTTCCTGTTCGGTCTGTCCCAAAGTAATCTGGTTCGAGATCTGGAACAGGTTACCCATCGCCTCACTGCCTTCACCGTATATCCCCCTTACAGTTAAACCCACTTGGGAAACTGCGGTTAAAATGCGGCCAATCTGTTGTGTCATCACCAGGGCAGGCAAGTGCATCATAACCGATGCTCTAACACCTGTACCTACATTAGTAGGACAGCTGGTTAAGTATCCTCTGCGATCATCAAAAGCATAATCCACGTGCGCTTCAAAAGCATCATCTATTGCGGAAGCTTTCTCCCAGGCTTCTTTCACCTGGAACCCCGGATAGAGGCACTGGATACGAAGATGATCCTCTTCGTTAATCATAATACTGACAGACTCATCCTCACTGAGAATAACCGCACCATTCCTGGATTCATTCGCAAGACTTGGACTGATGAGATGTTTCTCCACCAGCACCCGTTTGTCGAGTTCGTCAATATCGATCAGATCCAACGTATGAAAATCCCCAAAGGCATGAACGTCATCGTATTGAAGTACTTCGCTCAGCTTATTCAGCACCTCTTCCGATTGCTCATTGGAAGCCAGCATCGGAAACGGAATATGCTGAAGGTTGCGTGCAATCCGGACACGGCTGCTAATGACAATTTCGGAATCAGCCGCATCACTGCGCATCCAGTCGCTGAGCGCCTTCTCTGTAAAGCGCAGATTAGGCATTACACATCCCTCCTACTCATGACAAACTTTACTCCTGAGCTATTCCTTTTTCAAGTCCTCTGATCTGGTCACGGATCTGAGCCGCCTCTTCAAATTCCTCTTGCGCGATGCTCTCCTGGAGCTCACGCTTCAGATCAGCGATTTGCCGTTTCACCTTGATGCGACCACCAGCTCGTGCAGGCACTTTGCCTACATGGGACGTATTACCATGAACCCGCTTGAACAAAGGATCCAGGCGGCTGTCAAAATATTTATAACATGAACTGCAGCCGAACCGGCCTATCTTGCTAAATTGTGAATACGTCATACCACACTCTTCACATTGAAGTGCTTTTGCAGGGGGTGTTCCTGCCGATCCACTTTTGCTGGCTGGATCAAAATCAAGCAATCCAGACAATAAGTTGTGAATGGAAAACCCACCTGCTGTTCCAGGGATCATTTCCCCTTTTTCACGGGCACATGACTCACAAATATGGAATTCCGTCTTCTCTCCATTTACGATCTTCGTAAAATGAAGTGTCGCCGGACGTTTATTGCATTCTTGGCACAGCATATTGATGTACCTCCTTTGACCCCGATAGTTTTCATTTACCGAGCAAAGATATTAACATCGCCTTCAACATTCTGGCACGAATTTGATCCCGGTAAGGAAGTTTGACTAATATAACCTCTCTAGATACAGCAGCTCGCATCAACCCGGCTTCCCGCTTGCTCAAGAAGCGTGCTTCTTCCAATTGATAGATCAATCCTTCGGCAGCTGTCTGCCCGATCTCTTCACCAATACTATGGTGCAAATGATTATGCAGAGCTGATTGGGCCGGTAATTCAATGCGCTGTATGCGAACATAACCACCACCGCCGCGTTTACTCTCTACCAGGTATCCCTTCTCGAGTGTAAAACGTGTGCTGATGACATAATTGATCTGGGAAGGTACACATGAGAATTGATCTGCCAGATCATTACGCTGAATTTCAACCATTCCTTCGGGACTTTCATGCAAAATACTCTTCAGATATCGTTCGATAATATCAGAGATATTACGCATCCAATCATCCTCCACTGTCTGAAACGTTAAGTCAATAAGGACCCACACGCCCCCACAGAGTACACCTTCTCTACCCATTTAACCAATCAGGGAAACAGCGAATCTTGCTTCCAAAGGTGTCAACAGGAGAGCGAAGGAAGCACGAAGGTCCTTTAATATTCCCTTGATCCTCCAACGAAATGAATCCCGTATATTGGCGATCATGCATCAGATTGTAGAAAGAAAGCTACTTAAGTATTAAACCTTTAGTTGACTTTGACTTTCTTTGACTTTATAACCATTATAGCATATTTTGTGGTTTTGCCAAGTGGGGTCACTATTCATTTTTTACGATTTTACACGAAATATTCCCCGGACACAAAAAAACCTCCCCAAAATTGCTGGAGAAGTCCATTTGTCTTTCGATCACGCCGTATTTCTATATAAGCTAATCAAGTTAAATGGAGCAGTGGGAATAGCTATCAGAAGAAATCAAGCAAATAGGTTTCCCGTTCAGGAATCGCTTCTTCCAAAGCCATGATTGCTGTGTTCGGTCCGTGAATTCTTCCGATTCGTGCCATTTCCGTTGGTCTGCGATATCCCATCAGCACCGCGGTAAGGGATTGAATATCCACCTTAATGGTCTGATCATCATTAATTGCCTCCGAAGTTTTCCATATGGACGCTGTTCCGTTCATTGCCACGTTTAATTGCCATACCCCTTCATTCCACGGAGCGTAGGTATCCTCTACCTGTAGAACAATCTGCACCGGTGAGTCCTGGCTTGCAAATGGATACTGAGATATAAACTGCTCTACACTAACGATACGCGCCATAAAATAAGGTACAATCTCCTGCTGAATCCGTGGGTTATCCAGTTGGAAGGCAAGCGTATCACTGGCAGGCGCCTGCAACGTAACTTCCTGGATCATGGAATCATGGTTAGCAATGAAGGTCCACAGCCCTTGCCTCGCCTCTTCATTCAGATAGATGATCTCTTTAATGGTAAATTTATTTTCCTTAACCTCATATAAAAGATAACCTTGTGCTGCATCAGCTTCATCGTAATATACAGCCTTCTGGCTGGTCCCATTAACAAGAACTGAATTCTCCCACCTTGCATCATCCCGAACCAGAGTTCCGTTATAACGCTCAGCATAAGCACTGTATACTTCCTTTAGTATGCTGAGGGCCGGATCCCCACGCCGAATCGTTCCAGGTGTCGCTTTCTTCGAAGGCAAATGAGCTGCAGGCACTTTATAACGTTTAAATTCAACATACGTCTCCCATCCATACTTCCGATAGAAACCAAAGGAGAATGGATGCAAGAATGATATACTTTGTTTGTTACGATTCATTTCTTCCAACGCATGCTTCAGCAGACCCGCTACCCAGCCTTTGCGTCTATACTCTGGCCAGGTGGCAACACCCGCAATACCGCCCATCTCGAACGATCTGCCATGAATATAGGTTTGAAAAGGAATGATGTGAAGTTTGGCTCCTAGTTGCCCGTCCTCATATACACCCCATATATCCTGTGACGAAAATTGACTCCTCCGTTTTTCTTTCTGTTCTTCACCCATTACTACTTGAAAAGCATATTCGGAGAGTGCCATCGCCGGTTCAAAATCATCTACCGTCAATTTCTGAATTTCCATGTCGTCCTACACCCCATTCGCTAGAGTTATTATCAATCCAAATCATGGCCTGATATGTGATATATGTACCCCTTAGAGTGTGTCAGAGGATTCTTACAAAGTCAAATAAGAGATGCTTTCGCATCCCCTTAAATAAACAAATAAAAACCACCACCGAATAACATCGGCAGTGGTTCTTCGCTTGGCGGCGTCCTACTCTCCCAGGACCCTGCGGTCCAAGTACCATCGGCGCTAGAGGGCTTAACGGTCGTGTTCGGGATGGGTACGTGTGGAACCCCTCCGCCATCGCCACCAAACGCGTAGCTTACATTTCAGAGTGTTGTTCTCTGAAAACTAGATTCGAAACGAAACATGCGAATTATCACTTGCTATTGGATAAGCCCTCGACCGATTAGTACTGGTCAGCTCCATGCATTGCTGCACTTCCACCCCCAGCCTATCTACCTCGTCGTCTTCAAGGGGTCTTACATACTGGGAAATCTCATCTTGAGGGGGGCTTCACGCTTAGATGCTTTCAGCGTTTATCCCGTCCGTACATAGCTACCCAGCGGTGCTCCTGGCGGAACAACTGGTACACCAGCGGTACGTCCATCCCGGTCCTCTCGTACTAAGGACAGCTCCTCTCAAATTTCCTACGCCCACGACAGATAGGGACCGAACTGTCTCACGACGTTCTGAACCCAGCTCGCGTACCGCTTTAATGGGCGAACAGCCCAACCCTTGGGACCTACTTCAGCCCCAGGATGCGATGAGCCGACATCGAGGTGCCAAACCTCCCCGTCGATGTGGACTCTTGGGGGAGATAAGCCTGTTATCCCCAGGGTAGCTTTTATCCGTTGAGCGATGGCCCTTCCATGCGGTACCACCGGATCACTAAGCCCGACTTTCGTCCCTGCTCGACTTGTAGGTCTCGCAGTCAAGCTCCCTTATGCCTTTGCACTCTTCGAATGATTTCCAACCATTCTGAGGGAACCTTTGGGCGCCTCCGTTACTCTTTAGGAGGCGACCGCCCCAGTCAAACTGCCCACCTGACACTGTCCCCGCACCGGATTACGGTACCAGGTTAGAACCTAGATACGATCAGGGTGGTATCCCAACGTTGCCTCCACACAAGCTGGCGCTCATGCTTCAAAGGCTCCCACCTATCCTGTACAGATCGTACCCAAATTCAATATCAAGCTGCAGTAAAGCTCCATGGGGTCTTTCCGTCTTGTCGCGGGTAACCTGCATCTTCACAGGTATTAAAATTTCACCGGATCTCTCGTTGAGACAGCGCCCAAGTCGTTACGCCATTCGTGCGGGTCAGAATTTACCTGACAAGGAATTTCGCTACCTTAGGACCGTTATAGTTACGGCCGCCGTTTACTGGGGCTTCGGTTCACAGCTTCGGGATTGCTCCCTAACCACTCCCCTTAACCTTCCAGCACCGGGCAGGCGTCAGCCCGTATACTTCGCCTTACGGCTTCGCACAGACCTGTGTTTTTGCTAAACAGTCGCTTGGGCCTTTTCACTGCGGCCCCCTCGTGCTATTCACACTACCGGGGCACCCCTTCTCCCGAAGTTACGGGGTCATTTTGCCGAGTTCCTTAACGAGAGTTCTTCCGCGCGCCTTAGAATACTCTTCTCGCCTACCTGTGTCGGTTTGCGGTACGGGCACCATCACCTGGCTAGAGGCTTTTCTTGGCAGTGTGAGATCATGACCTTCGCTACTACAATTTTCGCTCCCCATCACAGCTCAGCCTTACAATGTGCGGATTTGCCTACACATCAGCCTCACTGCTTAGACGGACATCCATCAGTCCGCGTCACTACCCTACTGCGTCCCCCCATTGCTCATAACGGCTTACGGTGGTACAGGAATTTCGACCTGTTGTCCTTCGACTACGCCTTTCGGCCTCGCCTTAGGTCCCGACTTACCCTGAGCGGACGAGCCTTCCTCAGGAACCCTTAGGCTTTCGGCGGATCAGATTCTCACTGATCTTTTCGTTACTCATACCGGCATTCTCACTTGTATAATGTCCAGCGCTCCTTACGGTACACCTTCAACCCTTATACAACGCTCCCCTACCCCTGATGCAAAGCATCAAGCCATAGCTTCGGTGGTGTGTTTAGCCCCGTTACATTTTCGGCGCAGAGTCACTCGACCAGTGAGCTATTACGCACTCTTTCAATGATGGCTGCTTCTAAGCCAACATCCTGGTTGTCTGTGCAACTCCACATCCTTTCCCACTTAACACACACTTGGGGACCTTAGCTGATGGTCTGGGCTGTTTCCCTTTTGACAATGGATCTTAGCACTCACTGTCTGACTCCCGGAAGTAAGTCTATGGCATTCGGAGTTTGACTGAGCTTGGTAACCCTTGCGGGCCCCGCACCCAATCAGTGCTCTACCTCCACGACTCTGTTTTCCGAGGCTAGCCCTAAAGCTATTTCGGGGAGAACCAGCTATCTCCGAGTTCGATTGGAATTTCTCCGCTACCCCCACCTCATCCCCGCATTTTTCAACATGCGTGGGTTCGGGCCTCCAGTGCGTGTTACCGCACCTTCACCCTGGACAGGGGTAGATCACCCGGTTTCGGGTCTACGTCCACGTACTATGTCGCCCTATTCAGACTCGCTTTCGCTGCGGCTCCGGCTCTTCACCTTAACCTTGCACGGGAACGTAACTCGCCGGTTCATTCTACAAAAGGCACGCCATCACCCCTAAAACGGGCTCTGACTTTTTGTAAGCACACGGTTTCAGGTTCTATTTCACTCCCCTTCCGGGGTGCTTTTCACCTTTCCCTCACGGTACTGCTTCACTATCGGTCGCTAGGAAGTATTTAGCCTTGGCAGATGGTCCTGCCGGATTCATACGGGGTTTCACGTGCCCCGCACTACTCGGGATCCGTCTCGGAGGGAACAGACTTTCAACTACAGGGCTTTTACCTTCTTTGGCGGGCCTTTCCAGACCTCTTCGCTTAACCGGTTCCTTTGTAACTCCATGTGAGACGTCCCACAACCCCAAAGAGCAAGCTCTCTGGTTTGGGCTTCTCCGCGTTCGCTCGCCGCTACTGACGGAATCACTATTGTTTTCTCTTCCTCAGGGTACTTAGATGTTTCAGTTCCCCTGGTATGCCTCTGCATAACCTATGTATTCAGTTATGAGTAACTGGAAATTACCCCAGCTGGGTTTCCCCATTCGGACACCCCCGGATCAAAGCTTGCTTACAGCTCCCCGAGGCAGTTTCGTTGTTCGCCACGTCCTTCATCGGCTCCTAGCGCCTAGGCATCCTCCGTGTGCTCTTAGTAGCTTAACCTCGTGCTCCGGTTTCAACTGCTCGCTTCCCTTGTTTTGCTTGCGCAAAGCCAAAAGTCGCTCCCATTCGATACCCTCACAAAAGCAATTTAACTACCTTTATACACTTGACTTGTTTACACAAGATCAGCTTAAAGGAATGTTCTAATTCGCGTTTGTTTCGTTTCGATATCTAGTTTTCAAAGAACAAGCCAAATAGATGAAATTGTTTGGTGGAGCCAAGCGGGATCGAACCGCTGACCTCCTGCTTGCAAGGCAGGCGCTCTCCCAGCTGAGCTATGGCCCCTCAAATTCCATCAAAACTGAACAAATGGATAAGTAACTGTGTTGCTGTTGCAGGTTCTATGAACCTGCGTATTTGAATGTTTCCGTTGCAGGAAACGATTCTCCATAGAAAGGAGGTGATCCAGCCGCACCTTCCGATACGGCTACCTTGTTACGACTTCACCCCAATCATCTATCCCACCTTCGGCGGCTGGCTCCTTGCGGTTACCCCACCGACTTCGGGTGTTATAAACTCTCGTGGTGTGACGGGCGGTGTGTACAAGACCCGGGAACGTATTCACCGCGGCATGCTGATCCGCGATTACTAGCAATTCCGACTTCATGCAGGCGAGTTGCAGCCTGCAATCCGAACTGAGACCGGCTTTGTTGGGATTGGCTCCATCTCGCGATTTCGCAGCCCGTTGTACCGGCCATTGTAGTACGTGTGTAGCCCAGGTCATAAGGGGCATGATGATTTGACGTCATCCCCACCTTCCTCCGGTTTGTCACCGGCAGTCTATCTAGAGTGCCCACCCGAAGTGCTGGCAACTAAATATAAGGGTTGCGCTCGTTGCGGGACTTAACCCAACATCTCACGACACGAGCTGACGACAACCATGCACCACCTGTCTCCTCTGTCCCGAAGGAAAGATACATCTCTGCATCGATCAGAGGGATGTCAAGACCTGGTAAGGTTCTTCGCGTTGCTTCGAATTAAACCACATACTCCACTGCTTGTGCGGGTCCCCGTCAATTCCTTTGAGTTTCAGTCTTGCGACCGTACTCCCCAGGCGGAGTGCTTAATGTGTTAACTTCGGCACCAAGGGTATCGAAACCCCTAACACCTAGCACTCATCGTTTACGGCGTGGACTACCAGGGTATCTAATCCTGTTTGCTCCCCACGCTTTCGCGCCTCAGCGTCAGTTACAGCCCAGAGAGTCGCCTTCGCCACTGGTGTTCCTCCACATATCTACGCATTTCACCGCTACACGTGGAATTCCACTCTCCTCTTCTGCACTCAAGTCACCCAGTTTCCAGTGCGATCCGGGGTTGAGCCCCGGGATTAAACACCAGACTTAAATGACCGCCTGCGCGCGCTTTACGCCCAATAATTCCGGACAACGCTTGCCCCCTACGTATTACCGCGGCTGCTGGCACGTAGTTAGCCGGGGCTTTCTTCTCAGGTACCGTCACCTTGAGAGCAGTTACTCTCCCAAGCGTTCTTCCCTGGCAACAGAGCTTTACGATCCGAAAACCTTCATCACTCACGCGGCATTGCTCCGTCAGGCTTTCGCCCATTGCGGAAGATTCCCTACTGCTGCCTCCCGTAGGAGTCTGGGCCGTGTCTCAGTCCCAGTGTGGCCGATCACCCTCTCAGGTCGGCTACGCATCGTCGCCTTGGTGAGCCGTTACCCCACCAACTAGCTAATGCGCCGCAGGCCCATCCCCAAGTGACAGATTGCTCCGTCTTTCCAGTTTCCTTCAGGCGAAGAAAACAACTATTCGGTATTAGCTACCGTTTCCGGTAGTTGTCCCAAACTTGAGGGCAGGTTGCCTACGTGTTACTCACCCGTCCGCCGCTAACTATCAAGGAAGCAAGCTTCCTTGATACTCCGCTCGACTTGCATGTATTAGGCATGCCGCCAGCGTTCGTCCTGAGCCAGGATCAAACTCTCCAATAAAGTATTGAAAAGAGCGATAAGCTCATTTTGAATCTGACGATTCATTTTGAATCAAAAGTTACTATCCATTTGTTCAGTTTTCAAGGAACTTGTATGTCCGTTTATCTTGATGTTTGTCAACCGGACAGGAATCTTATCATATCATGTTAACTAACTTACTGTCAACACTTTGTTTTCGTCATCTTTCAAATGATTATGACAATCATTCGTTTGAAGCGACAAGAAATAATATATCACGTAGTGATTTATTTAGCAAGCATTTTTAATCACCCTTTTGATATCATGATATTTTCATCTACGGTGTCTTGCCTCCAACCTGTATTCGACAGATTAGCACATGCTCTGAACCCAAGATGGGATAACGATCCCTGCCCTTCTGTTCGTTTGGAGAAAGTGATCCAAAAACTCTATAATAAGGTATATAGATATAGAGATAAGGTTAAGCAGTCAAGTGTACTACTTTCATAAGTAGCCTATGAACAATCGTATAACCATCTCACATTGCACCTTTACACAGATCACGTACTCCATTCACAGCTAGCTATTACATATCAAAGTTCTGAATAAACTCATTACTAACCTATATGGGGTGATCGCACTTGAAGCAATGGTTAAAGAACAGACGCAAAGGTTACGGCAAAAAGTTGGTTTCCATCCATTCTTGGAATGCCTGGATTGTTGTGATCCTTGCTATATCAGGTCTTATGCTGGTAGGCGGCTTTTGGCGAGAGATACTCGGAATTGGACGTGTCTGGTTAAAATGGCTACATATCATCGTTGGGCTAGCTATGCTGGCACCCGTAGTATATTACTTGATTTTGGCCGGAAAGCACTGGAAACAGCTTCGTAACAGACCTTGGCAAAGGGTGAACACCATCTTTGTTCTTGCTCTGCTGGTAGGCTGGCTACTCTCGGGTATTGTGTTATGGCAGTTCAAGCTGGCTGGACCTCGATGGTCGAATGCTGCACTTCTGATCCATGACCTGCTGACTTGGGTGGGCTTACCTTATATTATCTATCACTCCATCACTCGGACCAAATGGTTAAAGGACCCTGCACGTCGTGCGGTTAAAACCACTACACCTACAACTTCAACACGAACTCAAAATTCAGCTGATCCATCTGATTCAATATTGGATGAAAAAGAAACTCTGGCTGCTATATCTTCTTCCCAGTTTGATCGCAGTTCCGAGAGAGATCCCCTCAAATCAGAGGAGCGACCTCAACCGTTGTATACACGACGAGCTTTCATCCGTTCTACTGTGGGGGTTGGTCTCGCCGTGACTCTTGGTCCTACTTTTATATCCTGGGTAGGACGAAATCTCAAGATCGATAATAGTATTGATAGCATGCTGGAGAACGATCCTAACCGTATGGTTCCTCTGCCACAACCGCTGTCTGCCTCTTCACCTCCCATTGGAGGCGGAGCTGAAGGTCATTTCCGCGTATATACCGTTACGCCTATACCATCCTTCTCCAATGCTAACTGGTCTTTCCGAATCGATGGACTAGTTGAGCGGGCACAGATTTGGAATTGGGAACAATTCGTGAAGATGGCGCGTACCGTACAGGTTAGTGATTTCCACTGTGTAACGGGCTGGTCTGTATATAAGAATACCTGGGAAGGCATTTCTCTTGCACAGCTTTTGAAACAAGCCGGGGTCAAACCGGAAGCTCATAGTGTAAAGTTTTATTCCGGTGATGGTGTGTATACAGATGCGATTACGATGGATCAAGCGCAGATGGAGGATATTATGGTCGCTGTCATGCATGATGGCAAACCTATCCCGGCTGATCTTGGCGGTCCGGTACGGCTCGTCATTCCTCAAATGTATGCCTACAAATCAGTAAAATGGTTAAATCGCATTGAACTCATCGACAGTGAACATATCGGTTACTGGGAAGAACGAGGATATGACAAGGATGCATGGCTTACAGGCGCATCTCAGCGCATTCCTAACAATTTAAGTGGATCATGATCAGATAAGATAAAATTGGTGAGCGTTCATTCGTTGTAAAATAGCAAAAGCCCCCGATCACATATTCGTGTCTTCGGGGGCTTTTTTTATATGAACTCTTTTGTTCATTTATCCTCTAACCCTGTGGGTTCAAAAGACGTACAAGTTCGTCCTCATCCTCAATCGTAGGAATACCGAGATCATGAGCTTTGGTTAGTTTACTACCTGCCTTCTCTCCGGCAATAACCAGATCTGTCTTTTTCGACACACTGCCAGTCACCTTCGCTCCGAGCGCTTCCAGTCTTTGCGTCGCCTCTTCGCGCGTCAATTGGTGCAGCGTTCCGGTCAAGACGACCGTTTTACCACTGAAGAAGGAATCTTCCACAACAGCAACGGCTGGTGCCTCAGGTGCCTGAGCTTTCACGCCCAAGTTGAGCATTTTCTCAATCGCAGCCTGTGTAAAAGGATCTACAAAAAAGTTTACGATGCTCTCAGCCACGATACCACCGACGTCGGGTAGTTCAACCAGTTCTTCCACGGTTGCATTCATAATGGCGTGCAGATCTCGATAATGATCTGCGAGCATGCGCGTTGTCGATTTACCTGTGTTCGGAATACCCAGTGAGTATAAGAAGGAAGCCAAGTCTCTATCTTTACTAAGCTCAAGCGCAGCGATAAGGTTGTTCGCTTTCTTTTCCCCAAACCGCTCCAGCTTCACCAGATCATCAAACTGTAACGTATACAGGTCGGCAGGCTCACGTACGTTCAATTCATCATACAACTGAATCGCTGTTTTCTCACTGAACGTCTCAATGTCCATGGCATCACGGGAGGCAAAATGGGAAATACGTGCCACCGTTTGTGGTTTACACGCAAGTCTATTGTTACAGAACAGATGCGCTCCGCGTTGCTCCAGTGGGAATCCACATGCAGGACACTGCTCAGGGAAGACGATCTCCTCACCATCACTCTCCTCCGTCACTTTACCCAGAATCTCAGGAATGACGTCGTTGGAGCGACGGATAAAGACCCGTGTGCCCAGAGCAAACTTCAGGTTTTTGCGCTCAATATCGCCGACATTGTTCAAAGTACAGTTCTGTACCGTTACTCCGGCAAGTTCAACCGGCTCTACGCGTGCCAGCGGAGTTACTTTGCCAGTACGGCCCACATTCCATACCACAGCATTAAGAACCGTAGTGGTCTCTTCTGCCTCGAATTTATATGCCACCGCCCAGCGAGGGAATTTATCGGTATAACCCAACACCTCGCGGGTGCGCATGTCCGTAATTTTGATAACAGCTCCATCGATCAGATAGTCCAGCTGACCCCGGTTCTCCTGAATCGCAGCCAATTGTTCCATCACATCATCAAACTCATGGAAATAAGTAATCGACGGATTCACTTTGAAGCGGTTCTCACGCAGGAAGTCCATCATCTGCTGATGATTGGCAAACTGAATGTCATCCGAATAACCTACATTATAAAAATAAGCATTCAACCGACGCTCAGCCGTCGCCTTCGGATTCAGGTTGCGGAGCGCTCCTGCTGCTGCATTACGCGCATTCTTGAGTGGCTCTGCCGCTGTCTCATTGTATCGGTCCAAGACAGACAGATTCATGATGCCTTCACCCTGTACTTCAATCGTACCGCTTGTGTAAGGAATTTTGAGCGGAACGGATCGGATCGTTCTTACCTGTGCCAAAATACCTTCACCTACGGTACCGTTCCCTCGTGTAGAGGCTTGCACCAACTCACCGTTGGTGTATGTCAGGTTCAACGTCAATCCGTCAAACTTCAACTCGATTACATAACCTGGTTCCGGTAAAGGCGTATCGGGATTTTTACTGTTATAGTCATTAATCAGTTTCAGTACACGGGTATTCCAGCTACGAAGCTGCTCAATATTCTGTGCTTTGTCCAGACTCCATAAGGAAGATAAGTGGCGATGCGGGGTAAACCCCTTTAGCAGTTCGCCACCCACACGCTGTGTTGGAGAATCAGGCAGAACCATGCCGCTTTCCTGTTCCAGCGTAACCAGTTCATCGTACAGAAGATCATACTCCTTATCGCTGATCTGTGGCTGATCCATCGTGTAGTACTGATAATTATGCTGGTTCAGCTCGGTAACGAGTTGCTCCATCCGGTGCATCGGGTCCATACAGGGCCATCCCTCCGTTAATTTGATCATATATGTAGAACGAACACTCCTATTGCACGTAAACTCCGATAACAGATTAACTTTCCAATCGCTGTTATCCCCGGATTTCTTTTTATCCAATTTGAAGGTAGAAATCCGGGGATAAAGGCAAACGCCATGCTTCTTCAAGTTATTTTAGTCTCTCTGTTATCGTGCAAAAGGAAGTTTCGTTCAAAAATCATTCTACTTTGGTAATTGGGGCAAAGCCGGCAAGCAAACGTTTCACACCCACCGGAGCCGGGAAGGCAATCTGCAGTTCGGTATCATTACCTGTCCCTTTGACCGCAACAATGGTGCCTGTTCCCCATTTGCCATGCTGCACTTTATCTCCTGCCTTGAATCCTGCTTCACCATCAGAAGCTACTGGCTTGGAAGCAGATGATGGCGTAGAGTATGTTGGGCGGGAGGTACTCGTGGTCACACGAGAAGTTGGCGTGGATGAGGTAGCAGATGAACCACTCTTGCTTTGGTGATCGAACAGCTTGGTGCCACCACCGAAGTTACTTCCTCCACTAGAGCCTAACCCACGTCCACCATATGAGCCGCCTCCGCTACTTCCACGACGGTAACGATCACGAGCCATGGAGGTGTCTTCCTTCAGCTCATCCGGAATTTCATCCAAGAAGCGGGAAGGTGGGTTCGCTGCGGTACGTCCAAACAACGTCCGCATCTGTGCACAGGACAGGAACAGTTGCTCTTCCGCACGGGTGATCCCTACATAAGCAAGTCGGCGTTCTTCTTCCAGTTCTTCATTGTCCATAAAGGCACGGCTATGCGGGAAGACTCCTTCCTCCATACCCACGATAAAGACAACCGGGAACTCCAGACCTTTGGCGCTGTGCATGGTCATCAGGGTAACCGCGTCGCTCTGATCCTCTTCATCATCGTTCATGCTGTCGATGTCAGCAATCAATGCAAGATCGGTGAGGAACGACACCAGCGTTTTGTCTTCATTATTTTTCTCGAATTCCATCGTTACCGACAGGAACTCTTCAATGTTCTCCAGCCGTGCACGGGATTCGAGTGTGTTTTCATTTTGCATTTCAAGACGGTATTGACTCATCTCAAGAATCTTCTCAGTCAGTTCAGTTACAGACAGATACTCTACCATCTGATGCAACGCAGCGATCATGTCATAGAACTCCACCAGCGCATTACGCGTACGGCCAGCAAAACCAAGATCATCTACGACCTGAAGTACACGGAAAATAGAAATTCCACGCTCTCCTGCCGCAGCCGCCAGCTTCGCTACCGTTGTATCACCGATGCTACGTTTCGGTACATTAATGATCCGGGTAAGACTGATATCATCGTCGGGGTTAGATAACAGGCGCAGATACGCCAGAATGTCCTTGATCTCTTTACGATCATAGAACTTAATGCCGCCGACAATCTGATACGGAATATCAGACTTGATCAGAATTTCCTCTATAACCCGGGACTGGGCGTTGGTACGGTACAAAATAGCATGGTTTTGATAGGATTTGCCGTTCTTCACATTTTTACTAATCTCGGAGGTAACAAAATACCCCTCATCATGCTCGGAATCCGCACGGTACACCTTGATCTTCGAACCACCCTCTTTGTCCGTCCACAGTTTCTTCGGTTTACGCCCTGTATTCAGGCCGATCACTTCATTGGCTGCATTCAGGATATTGGAAGTTGAACGATAGTTCTGCTCCAGCAAAATCGTACTTGCTTCAGGGTAGTCTTTCTCAAAGTTCAGGATATTGCTGATATCCGCCCCACGCCAGCGATAAATCGACTGGTCACTATCCCCTACAACGCAGATGTGGTGGTGACTGTCAGCCAGCATGCGGCACAGCATGTACTGTGCACGGTTCGTATCCTGGTACTCGTCCACGTGAATGTACTGGAATTTCTTTTGATAAAAGTCGAGGACTTCCGGCACTTCTTTGAACAGTTGAATAGTCTGCATAATGAGATCGTCGAAATCAAGTGAGTTGTTGGCTCTTAACCGTTTCTGGTACATCTTATATATCTTCGCTACAATACCTTCGAAATAATCTCCTGCCTGCTTCTCATATTGCTCCGGACTAATCAGTTCATTCTTGGCCGTGCTCATCATCGATTGAACTGCTTTCGGTTCGAATTTCTTGGTATCGATATTCTGATCTTTCATACAGCTGCGAATAACAGATAATTGGTCCGATGAGTCCAAAATACTGAAGTTGGAGGTAAAGCCAATACGTTCAATATCACGGCGCAGAATTCGCACGCACATGGAGTGGAACGTGGATACCCAAATGTCGCGGCCTTGGGAGCCACCAACCAGTTGGGATACACGGTCTTGCATCTCACGGGCGGCTTTGTTCGTAAATGTAATCGCTAAAATGCCCCACGGGGGTGCCTTCCGTGTTGCAATGAGGTAGGCAATCCGGTGTGTCAGCACTCGCGTCTTGCCAGAGCCCGCTCCGGCCATAATTAGCAGCGGGCCATCCGTCGCCTCGACGGCTTGCCGTTGAGGGGTGTTAAGTCGTGCAACGGCATCATGTATATTTACAGGTTGCATGCATGCATGCTCCTTTCGTTGGTTGGTCTATAAAGCAAAATTAATAGGTTACACTCGCCACTCCGATGACAGAATAATCTTCCGATCGCTGTTATTCCCGGATTTTTCGATCTACTTTTTCAAAGGTGAAAATCCGGTAATAAAGGCGAACGCTCCGCTTCTCCAGCTTATTTCTGTCCTCTACGTTCTCGTGTAAAAATTAGTTTAGCTTATATTTAAAGGTAGTAAAAACACAAGAGAGAACACTTCGTTTCTTCAGATTGCTTCTGCACTCTCCGTTTCTGTGTAAACATAGTTCTGTATACGAATCTCTTAGTAAAAAAAGAACAAAATCAGGTAATAGAAGCATGCTTAGGATTTAGCTTTCTTACAGAAAGCTTTTAACGAGCATTTCGTTTCTCCAGCTCACTTCTCTCCTCTTTGTTCTCGTGTAAACGACATTACGCTCATATAACTTCTTTAATTAGTAAGGGCAAAGTTCTATTTTAACAGATCATAAGGGGAAAATGGGGGAATGGTAAACTAAACCGATTAAATGGTTCCTTTTACGGCCAACACCGTCTCAAGTGCCTTAGTCAAATCGCTATACACAATGTTACCTACCACGACGGTATCTGCCACCTGGGCAGCTTGCGAGGCTTTCTCCGGATCATCAATTCCGCCGCCGTAGATAAGGTGTGCCCGATCCAATTGTCTGTGTGTCTCACCAACAAGCTCCATATCTCCGAACGTTCCGCTGTACTCCATGTATACAATTGGAAGATTGAGCAGACGCTCCGCAGCCTGGGCGTATGCCACCGCAGCTCCTGTCGTCAGTTCCGTATCTGCACCAGTTAACCGCGCTACCGTGGAGTTTGCATTAAGCACAATATAACCCTCGGCAATCAGCAGATCCCAAGGGATAAGATAACCGTAACGCTCTATGGCTTGCTGGTGGTGCCCAATCATCCATTTGCTGTCCGTTGCATTCAGGACCATTGGGATCAAATAGCCATCAAAGCCGGGAACAACAGCCTCTAGGTCAGATACTTCAAGCACACATGGCAACTCATAACGACGCACACGGGACATCAGATCTACCGTGTTATCATAGGTAATTCCGGAAGATCCACCGACGATAATTGCATCGGTCCCCGACATGCAGACCAGATCGAGTTCTTCGTCCGTAATCTCCCGGTCCGGGTCAAGCTTAAATACATGTCTCCACTGCTTAATCATGTCTATCAACGAACATTCCTCCAGAGGTTCTTCTGCATCCTAGAAAGCTTGTAAACTAAGTCTAAGTCAGCAGACAGTGAGTGTCAATGTTCGTATAAAAAGGGGAACAGAAAAACATGAATTTTTACGGTTTCCAGGCAAAACGTGTATTCATCTCAACCAGTTCCTGCTCCGTCAGCACGTCCGAGTAGACCCCGTACACGCCCCATTTCTCATAGTTAGCCACCTGTTCAGTGTCATTGATGGTATGCACGTAGGTGACTGAGCCTGCGCTATTCAGCTTGGCGACGAAATTCTGGTTTACTTTATATTCCGGCATAGTCACGGCATCAATATCATTCTTTTGCACAAAATCAACAACCTGAGCTTCTGTATCCTGTGTGGCATATAACGTATAGATAATGGAAGGGAATGCATAGACTTCTTTCACCGTTTCGAGCATCGGTTCGTTATAAATCTGTACAACCACCCGATCCAGCACGGATGGGTCATGTTCTTTGGCTGCATCCACGAGGGATCTTAACACCTGCTGAATATCCTCATCCTTCTGTTCCTTGGTGTCGGTTACGATATACATATCCGGGTACTCAGCCAGTACATCTATAATGCCATCGGCATCCATGGGTTGATACATGCCCAAGATTGGCGTATCCATGAATTCATCATGTGTCAACGCCCCGGCCTGTTTATCCTCTGGAAGCTCTTCTTCTTGTCCTAGCATTTTACTCATATTAGCGGTCCATTCATGTCTGGCTACGGCTTTGCGATCCGAAGTCAACATAAAGTCGATCTCAAATACACGTGTACCTTTCTCGTAATTGGCAATCATCGCTTCATAGGCATTGGTATAGGGTTGATCACGAATGCTGCCCATCGCATGGGCGATTAATCTATAAGCGGTAAATCCGTCCCGTTGTTCCTCACTCTCGCTTTCATAGGCGAAAAAGAGTGTGCCCACGGTAACGATCAGTAGTATTAATACGGCGGCAATGCGTTTCATATCACATTCACATCCTCAGTACCTTTTTGTTAGCTAACTACCCGAATTGATGAGGTGCAAAACAAAATAGCCGCCCGAGGCGGCTGTTAAATGGTGGGTAAACTATGGGTATAAAGCAGAGACCCTCCACATGCTCAGTCCTTTTGCTGTACACTCCACTCTTTCAAAAACGCAATCAGTGCCTCACGCCAAGGTCTCAGAGGTTCCAGACCGTTCGTTCGAATCGCAAGATGATCCATCACCGAGTATGCAGGACGAGGGGCTGGACGCGGAAACTGATCGGTTGTGCATGGCGTTAGTTCGGCTGTCGGCTCGAACCCACTCTGCTTACCGGCTTCCTCTCTTATTGCCTGTGCAAAATCGTACCATGTGCAAGTTCCTGAATTGGAAGCATGATAGATACCATATTTTTCACTCGTAGAAAGAGTATGAATGAAACGGGCAAGATCCACCGTATAGGTGGGCGAACCTTGTTGGTCATGAACAACTTGCAGTTGTGGACGCTTCTCCATAAGTGCCAGCATGGTTTTGACAAAATTACTGCCATATATGCCAAACACCCATGATGTTCGAATGATAAACCATTGCGTACACAAACTTTGAACCAGTCGTTCCCCCGCAAGCTTGGACTTGCCATACACACTATGGGGATTGGTTACATCGTACTCTCGGTAAGGTGTACTCCCGCTCCCATCAAATACATAATCGGTACTGATATACACGAGCTTCGCATTCACACTCTCGGCAGCAACCGCAATATTTCTAGTGCCTGAAACATTCACAGCGTATGCTGCATCCTCATCCACTTCAGCCTGATCAACTGCCGTGTAGGCAGCACAGTGAATAATGATGTGAGGCTGGAACGTTGTAATCATACTTGTGCACTGCTGTTGATCGGTAATATCCATCTGATTTCTATCACAGGCCAGTACTTGATGACCCTCTGCTTGGAAGGTCTTCACCACATCATAACCCAGCTGTCCCGCGGAGCCAGTCACCATAACTCTATAGTTCATTGGGAAGAATCACCCATCCGCTTACCGTACTGAAGCTGGACATAATCCTGATACGCGCCTGATTGAATTCTCGTCCACCAGTCTTGATGTTTCAGATACCACTGGATTGTCTCCCTGATCCCTGTCTCAAAGTTATGTGCAGGTTGCCAACCGAGCTCTGTACGTATTTTGGTTGGATCTATACCGTAACGTCGGTCATGTCCCAAGCGGTCCTGTACATGTTTAATCAAACTCGCTGGTTTGCCCAGTTGCTCCAAAACAGTCTGCACAATATACATATTAGTACGTTCGTTATTACCGCCAATATTATATACCTCTCCAGATTGTCCATTATGAATCACCAAATCAATCGCGCTACAGTGATCCTCGACATAAAGCCAGTCACGAATATTGAGGCCGTCACCATATACTGGAATGGCTTCATCATTTAATGCACGGGATATAATCAGCGGAATCAGTTTCTCAGGGAATTGAAAAGGCCCGTAGTTATTAGAGCAACGTGTAATATTCACAGGCAGTCCAAAGGTTTCATGATAAGCTCTTACGAGTAGATCCCCGCCAGCTTTACTTGCAGAGTAAGGACTGTTTGGCATCAGAGGTGTATCTTCAGTAAATAAACCTGCTGCACCCAATGATCCATACACCTCATCCGTCGATACCTGAACAAATTTGGTGACTTGATACTTCTTTGCCGCATCCAGCAGAACCTGAGTACCCATCACATTGGTACGCACAAAGATATCCGGGGACAGAATACTTCGATCCACATGAGACTCGGCAGCGAAATTCACAACCACATCGATGCCTTGGGAAAAAACAGCTTCCATCTGCTGTACATCTGCAATATCTGCCTTGATGAAGGTATATCGGGGATTGGACTCTACCGTATGCAAGTTCTCCAAGTTCCCTGCATACGTTAATGCATCCACATTGATAATTTCATAACTCGGATGTTCACGAAGCATATATAACACAAAGTTGCTGCCGATAAATCCGGCCCCACCCGTAACCAGTAGTTTCATGCGGTCTCTCTCCCTCTGCCTCCAGATACAGAAGTATCTGAAAAGTCTGATTAATTAGTCAAAGTTCAGTTCAGCATCTTTCAGTAAAGGATGCTTCTGATCCTTCTCCGATAATATAGGTTTCGTCACAGGCCAATCAATGGCGAGCGACGGATCATTCCATAGAATTCCACGGTCATGTTCAGGCGAATAATAGGCGTCTACCTTATAAGTTACTTGGGAATGAGGCACCAATGTACAAAATCCATGAGCAAAGCCTTGAGGAACAAGCAGTTGCCGCTGGTTGTACTCACTTAGAATGACACTTTTCCATTGGCCAAAAGTAGGGGATGAGGTGCGGACATCCACAATCACATCATAGATAGCCCCAGATATAACCCTCACCAATTTAGTCTGTGCTTTGGGCTTAAGCTGATAATGAAGCCCACGCAGAACACCTGCTTCAGCCGACAAGGATTGATTGTCCTGAATAAAGACGTGCTGTATCCCCTGTTCATGCAGAACCTGCTCATTATAACTCTCCATAAAATATCCACGGTGATCACCATAAACCTTGGGTTCCAATATGGCAGCGCCATCCATAAACAGCGGAAGTACCTTCATGACATCCCTCCGTTTTGCTGTTGACATCATTTCTTCATATTGACTATGTATATGTAAAGTGTCGGGTAAGTGTTTGTTCATTGGCCTGTATAACCCTCATATTTACTCTTCCATAAAATAAATTAAAGCCCAGCCGCGATATCATTCTTCGGCTGGACTTCAAGGGATTGCGGAAAACCATTTATTGATCCTTCACGACCTGTTCTAAATACTTTAAGAGATCTTTCCGTAGATCCGGGCGCTGCAATGCGTAGTGAATCGATGTCTCAATAAAGCCCAACTTCTCGCCAACATCATGACGCAATCCATCAAAGTGATATGCGAGAATCTGCCGCTGCTCATTCAGTCGGGATAAGGCATCCGTGAGCTGGATTTCTCCCCCAACACCAGCAGATTGTTGACCCAGGATGTCGAAGATATCTGGTGTAAGAATGTAACGTCCCATAATAGCCAAGTTCGAGGGTGAATCTTCGGTCTTTGGTTTCTCAATTAAGCGCCTAGCGCGAAAAACACGATCATCGGTAGGGGTCAGCAACTCTCCGTCCACTATCCCATAGCGGGATACCTCACTCCAATCAACAGGCTGTACACCAACAATTGGAGATTGCAGTTCATCATAGACATCGATCATCTGCTTCAGGCAGGGATGTTCCGCTTCCACAATATCGTCCCCTAACAGGACGGCAAAAGGTTCGTTGCCGATAAACTTGCGGGCGCACCAGATGGCGTGACCAAGTCCCTTCGGTTCCTTTTGACGGATATAATGGATATCTGCCATCTCGGAGGGTTTGCGTACTTCGTTAAGCAAGTCCCACTTCTGTTTGTCCGCCAGATTCTGCTCCAGCTCAAAAGAATAATCGAAGTGATCTTCAATGGCCCGCTTCCCTTTACCTGTCACAATAATGATATCTTCAATGCCTGAAGCTACGGCTTCTTCAATAATATACTGGATCGTTGGCTTGTCCACGATGGGCAGCATTTCCTTAGGCATCGCCTTGGTGGCAGGCAAAAACCGGGTACCCAGTCCTGCGGCTGGAATAATCGCTTTGCGAATACGCATACGAACCCACTCCTTTTGTTAAACAAGTTAAACTAAAGCATATTTACACTTACCACTCCGATGACAGAACAACCTTCCGATCGCTGTTATCCCCCGATTTTTTAATTCACTTTTACAAAGGTTAAAATCTGGTGATAGCTTATGCTTCCGATGCAGCTTTCTTTCAGAAAGCTTTTAGGCGAACCCTCCGCTTCTCCAGCTTTTTTCTGTCCTCTACGTTTCTCGTGTAAATGATTAGTCCAACTTGTATAGATTCATATATTTAATGATTCTGAGTGCTACGATGCTTGGACTCTATTATACCATCAATAATTCGCGGATATCCTGTTCGGATAAGGTTGTCGATCCTCCGTCTCCCGGTTCGATCACTTCGGCAATCAAGTCCTTCTTCCGCTGCTGGAGCTCCAAAATCTTCTCTTCGATCGTACCTTCGGTAACTAAGCGGATGACTTGCACCACTTGTTTCTGTCCCATGCGATGAGCACGGCCAATAGCCTGTTCTTCCACCGCAGGATTCCACCATAGATCATATAATATAACGGTATCTGCACCTGTTAAGTTTAGTCCTGTCCCTCCAGCCTTAAGAGAAATCAGAAACAATTCTGCTTCGCCCTCATTAAATCTGCGGCACATCTCGACACGGCTCTGTGCAGGGGTCTGACCATCGAGATAGAACAGATTTCTTCCCTGTGCCGTGAGCGTCTGGCGAATCAGGTTCAACATGCTCGCAAATTGGGAGAAGATAAGAATACGTTTGCCTGAAGCCAAACAATCCTCGACCGTTTCAAGCAACTGTTCCATTTTCCCGGAATCACCTTGGTACCCGTCAACAAAGAGGGCCGGATGACAACACAACTGACGCAAACGCGTGATGCCAGCCAAAATTTTGATACGATTCTTCTGGAATCCGTTATCCTCCATGTCCTTCGATGCTTCATCCTGAAGTTGAGAAAGATATGCGGCGTAAAGTTTCTTCTGTTCAACCGTAAGCTCTGAGCGCTGTACCGTTTCAATTCGATCAGGCAATTCTTCCAGCACATCCTTCTTCAGGCGGCGCAGAATAAACGGACGCACCATCCGCGAGATCCGTTCCGGAGGAAGGTCGCGGAATCTTCTGTAACTGGGAAACAACCCAGGGAATACGGCTTCAAAAATGGACCACAATTCATCCAGCGAGTTCTCCACAGGTGTACCTGTGAGCGCAAAGCGGCGCGGGGCCTGAATCTGTTTGACCGCCTGCGCGGTTTGGGAAGAAGCATTTTTGATCGCCTGAGCCTCATCCAGAATGAGCGTATGGAATGTTCGGCCAAGGTACGTGTCTAGATCCCGGCGTAACAAAGGATACGACGTCACAATCACATCTGCCTCATCCATACCTGAAAGCATGCTGGCTCGCTCTTCTTTCTGACCGGCTGCGATCAAAACCTTCAGGTGCGGGGCGAACCGCGTAAACTCATTAGCCCAGTTATAGGTAAGCGAGGCAGGCGCCACGACAAGTACCGGAGGATGAATGACCTTCGTTCGGATCGTCAGCCCATCCTGCTGCATCGTGGACAATAAGCCATCCGTATTCTCTGAAGCCATCTTATCCAATGGGAGCCCCGTTTCGGGATCGATGTCGGAGGTAGCCAACATCTCACCGTCCCATAATGAGCCACTCTCCCGGTATTTATCAACGCCCGTATGGTCCAAATTATACTCAGGCTTCTCCTGAAGTACCGCTGTGATATACGCGATGCTTTGCAATGTTTTGCCAAGTCCCATATCATCCGCCAGAATGCCGCCAAAACGATAATAAGCGAGGGTACGCAGCCACTGGTATCCACTGTTCTGATAATCCCGCAGGATGAGAGTGAGAGCTTCCGGCAATGCAAAATCCATCCGCTCGGGATCTCGGAGATCATCAAGGAAACGTTTCAGTGAACCTCCCCACTTCACATGACCGGAAACTTCATCTCTGCCTGGCAATTGCAATGCCCGAACAGCTGGCAGCCGGATATGGCTGCTTTTGATGTCATCTGCCCCAAGTCCCAGTGAATCGGCCATATGAGCGAAACTGTCTGCACCTTCATTTTCAAGCGACAGAAAGACACCGCTCTTGAGACGGAAATATGGTTTCTTTTCCACAATGCGACGCATGAGTTCCTGAAGTTCCTGCTCGTCCACACCTTCCATCTCGAATGAGATCTCCAGCCAGTCCAGTCCTCTCCCCAAGTCTGCTCGGACTTTCGGTGGTGTCGGATAGGATTGCACCATCGCCTTCACGGCGTTCGGCATGTAGATGTCTACCTGTTTCTCAAGCTCAGGCAACAGATGATACATGACATCATAGATCGCATCTTCCCGTTCACTCGCCCAGACACTACCATCTCTTTCGAGAAAGGATCGATCGAGCCGTTCAATCAGATTCCGCTCCTTGTACCGATCACGCACCAAAATAACCTTTTTCTCTTCTTCATCTATCAAGTACTCTGCAAGCGGATTAATAACCATGACCTCATAGTCGAATTCCAGACGCGCTGTAATACGCTCACGATAGAAGTCGATGTACAACTTCGGTGAGAGTTCCGGTTCCGCGATCTGTTCACGTACCTGTGAATCAATAGACAGATGGCCGAGCGTACGCAGTTCTGGCACGACATGCTGTACGAACTCATCCACCTGCTGGGTCGAAATATCAATGCTTTCCTTAATCCCATATGAGGTGAGCGCCCCACTCAAGTCCTCCAGACTTCGCATCTGCATCGGCTCCAACATATGCAACTGTCCTTCCACCACAGCGGCATCATAAGCAGGAAGAAGAATCAGCTCACGCAGTCCCGAAATTTCAAGCTGATATCCTTCATTCGCTCCCTGGGCGATCCGGTAAAATAAAGGAAGTACCCCTTCCCCCAGCGTGAGTGGTCCATTGGCAAATCCTGTGCCCTCCATCCGGCTGTCAGCCTGTAGCAGCAATTCCAGCAATGGCTTCCATACCAGAGGAGCAATCAATATATCCCGTCCGTCCGAAGCTCCAAGATAACCGGAGATGGATTGGCGGTAGGCCTCCTCACTCTGTCTCATTCGAATAAGCATCGAGAGAATCGCCTGATCCTGTGGAGTGAACACATGCATTAATGGATCATAGTGGAACAGCTTGGTAAATGACATGGGCTCGCCCTTTTCGATGCAGTTCAGGAATTGCTTCACTTTCTGCACCACATACAGCCGTTTGTTACCCACTTTCAATTCAAGAGCAAGTTTCCCCCCACCCTTATGAACCTGTATCAGCTTACATATAAACTGAACCTGCAACTCTTCCCGCAGGGAGGATCGGTTGACAGGGGCGGTGTATTTACGGTCATTTCCATGCAGCTGTCTCCGATCCTTGGCAAACATGGACAGAATCTGATCCGCCGTACGGTAAGAAGGTTTATCTGCCGAGCGACCCCACCCCGAAGCTGAGCTTGGACGACCTGCCTGGGCAAAATGAACCGGAGGACGCTCTGGAGCATCATTCAGTTGCTCTCGTTGTGAAGCAGACTGTGGGCGCTCCCACACGCTCTCTTCGACTAGCGTCCCGACCTTGGACTTGGAATCTAAGTTAGAACTGGCATTGGCTCCTTGGCCTGTAGCCGGTTGAGAAGGCTTCCCAGAGGCAATCGTGGCATTACGCTGCTGCTGCTCACCCCATTCGTGAATAGCCAACAGGACAGCAGCGACATGTTTGCAATAGTCATAATGCCTGCCGTCACCCGGACAACTGCAGCCTGCCACAATCTCACCTGATCCATCTATATCCACCGTCACCTGATAACGCTCCGATCCACGTACCTGTGCTTCAAAATGAAGCTGATCCTCACTAACCACCAGATTAGTCACCCTGCCAGATTGGTTATAATCTTCTCCGCGCTTGAATGCCGTGACCCCGCACAGCAATTTGATATCCATAATTGTGAATGGCGCCACGCTTCTTCGCCTCCTGTGTCATGATGTAAAAAAACCCCAAGAGCTCCTTGAAGCAGAGATTGGGGTTCCTTCATGCTTGTAACTGTTGTTGTACCATACAATCGTTATTTCACCAATTGACCACGTGTAACGCCCAGTTGGTTCGTTGCTTTTAGGGTTTTCCACACTTGTGTACCACTGATCTCGCCGCGCAGTGCACGGTTGTACAGATCGATTACTTCGCGTACCTGCTCCGGTGTCTCTTCCAGGAATTCCACACGGTAGCGAGATACACCCAGATCCATAAAGTTGGTCAGATATTCGGCACCTGACTGCTCCACTGCATTGTATACCGTATTACGACAGCCTTCATCCACACGTACCGGGTGAGACATACCGATCCGGTCTTGCAATGATGCACGCTGTTCCTCACAAGGACGTCCACAGTTCGTAAAGTCTGTTCCTTCACTCATGAACGTACAGTATACACAGTGCTCGGTGTGGAACATCGGCAGATGCTGATGGATAACCACTTCGGTCTGACTTGTACGGGAGTGGCCCAGCAAATCAACCATTTGTTGAATGTTCAGGTCATAGGATGGCGTAATCCAGTCACAGCCTGCTTCCAGGAACAATTCTACTGCTTTGTGATTAGCGATGTTCAATGAGAAGTCGCCGATCAGTTCCGGGTGCTTCGCATCCGGGTTTTCCATCCGGTGACGAAGGTAAAAGTACAGTGCGCCTGTATTACGTACCAATACCGCATCCGGCTTCAGACGCAAGATGTTGTTATGATATCCGTTCTCCCCAGGCATATGAATACGCGGTGTTGCCAGCGCGATCTTGCGACCAGCGGCATGCACAGCTTCCACGGCTGCCGGGAACTGTTTGATAAACTCGAAGTCGGCATAGATCATACCGATTCCTGCTTCAATCGCTGCCTCCACTTGTGGCAGGCTACGGCAGAGTGCGGTCAGTTCTGCTTGACCGCGAGCGACTGGTGATGCCGGTTTAACCGAATCGCCGTACACATCTACCGCCCGTTTCACGTAGACGGGTGGTTTAGGACGCTCGCCCGCGAGTTGTTCTACCGCCTGACGGCGAATGTTATTCAACTCGCGCATCGGGATAATGACATCACCGTGCAGATTGACGTCCATTCCTTCCAACTGGAACACGGTGCCTCCCAGACGACCGAACTGCTCTTCGAGCAATTCATGTGTCATTGGACGCTTCTGCGCGATGTCCAGTTCCATCTCGGAATCAATCCGGACGGTCGTGCCTTTCTGCACGTCTGTCCACCATGTGCTAAGCGGCTGCCCCGGGCTGCCAATGACCTTCACCTTCACCGGGAATACACGGTACGGCTTCTCGGTCTCAAAGCTTTGACGCAGTCGTTTGTCCAGCGCCGGGTCATTCGTTTTCCACACTTTGTCGCCAACTTTCACGCGGCGCAGATCCACGTCACTGCGGCCTGGCACGACATCAACGATCCAGCCCTCTTCGGCTTCGCCTTCGAGTTTTACGCCTTTACGACGTACATCGTATACGCGTCCGCCCTCTTCCTTCTGAGTCGGGTCTCCGGCGTCAAATACAATTCCATCTCCACGTTTCACGGGTGCATCCAGCTTCAGGACCACACCATCGCGCAACACTTGATCCACACGACCAAGGTAGACACCACGGCTTTTCGGGAATGTTCCATCCACCAGTTCTTTGTTATTTGTACCGCTCAGGAAACCATGTGTGAAGCCACGGGAGAAGCTTTGCTGCAATTCGCGAACTTCTTCCTTGCTTGGCGGTGTGTTATCTCCATCAAAATAACGGTCAATCGCTTTACGATATTTGCTTACTACGTTTGCTACGTATTCCGGCGTTTTGAGACGTCCTTCAATTTTGAAAGAAGTTACTCCTGCTTCGATCAGTTCCGGCATCAGGTCAATCGCTGCCAGATCCTTCGGAGACAACAGATAGGCTACATCACCCATCGGTTTGTGCACCCCATCCACCATCAGGTCGTACGGAAGACGACAAGCTTGCGCGCACTCCCCACGGTTCGCCGAACGTCCTCCCCACATTTCGGAAGTCAGACACTGCCCCGAGTAGGATACACACAGCGCGCCATGAACGAATACTTCCATTGGAAGCTTCGCCTGCTCACCGATCTTTTGGATCTGCTTCAGATTGTTCTCCCGTCCCAGAACGACACGTTCCATATCAAAAGGCTTCGTAAACTCAACCGCTTCCGGGGACGTAATCGTCATCTGTGTTGAACCGTGAATCGGGAAATCCGGTGAGATCTCGCGAATCATCTTCACCAAACCCAAATCCTGAACAATTACAGCGTCCACACCTGCATCAACACATGCATCGATCAGTTCTTTGGCATCCGTCAATTCATTTTCAAAAATCAATATATTAAAGGTCAAAAAACCTTTTACGCCATAACTGTGCAAAAACGCCATAATCTCCGGCAGCTCGTCCATACGGAAATTGTTCGCTCGTGCCCGTGCATTAAACTTTTCGACTCCGAAGAAAATTGCATCTGCGCCATTGGCTACCGCCGAACGCATACAATCCCAGTCACCAGCCGGTGCCAGAAGTTCAACGTCTTCTCTTCGTATTGTTGCTGTTTTCATGTAGATCCTCCCCATAACCGGCTATCCGCCGGATTTCATCCCTATATCCTTAAACGCCTGAACATACCAAGCCTAAGACTGCACCTTATCCGGTACACCTGCATTGTCACGGTATTGCTATATCTATCTATTATCTCTGTATTGCCTGAACTCCAAGCTTACAGTCATTCCTATTCATCAGATCAATAGTCATAACTCCTGAACTAGTATAGTGTACCACTTCTGCACCGACTCTTCTACGGTTTCCTGAAAAAACCGTTTACCATTTTCATTTCCAGTACAACGAAAAAAACCGAAAGGTCTTTTGACCCTCCGGCTCCACTACAATTATTTAATAAAAGTAAATGAGTTCACTGCTTTTTCCAAGGCAGCCGCCTGAACTTCTGTCTTGTTCGCATCGTTCAGACCACTTGTGATCGTATAGGTTGTTCCGTCCTTTTCAAAGACGATCTGCCGACCCGCATATGGCACGCCTTTGTCCAGTTCATGATACGTAAAGGAAAATGCAGGCACACCCGCAAACGTCAGCTCCTCACTGCGTAGCAGCTGGAAGTTTTTCCGCGTTTTGGTGGCTTCGGCATAAGCTTCTCTCAGTTGGCTGACCGTCATCTCGATCGACTTGTCTTCGCTCGCCGCAATGGAGAATTCTCCGCCCGTAAAGGTGTATACCACAGGTGAATATTCGAATCGATCACTGTAAGGTGTCCAGTAACGGGGAATATCTACACTGTAATGATAACGTTTGGACGTACGTGTAAGTGTCTTCGTTTTATCTGTCAAATACGGATCTTCATCCAGCTGACCAAAATTATCGGCAACCGTATCAAAATCAATCTCCACACTCTTCATAATCCGTTCAAACCATGCCCGATCTGCAAGCTGCTCCTCAGGGAACGTATACTCTGCATAATATCGATACCCATTCTTCTGCAAAAGAACATCGAACTCGGTCTGCCAGCCCCCGCCAAAGTTATAACGGAACTCATTCACCTCGGCAGTCTCTCCTGAGATGTCCATCGTATACGAGCCAATTGGCTCATAACTCTCTGGTGTAAATGTCTCGCGCATCCACTTATCCAGTTGGCCGCTCCAGTCTTTTACCGTTGTACCTGCCTTCGCCGAAGTGACACGCCATTGCAGATATGCACCGTCCTTGGCTTCATAGATCATCTGATTGTTGTCGATCGACCAGCCAGCAGGAATCTTCAACTCAATACCATAGTCATCGTTCCATGCGGTGCGCATGCCATTATCTACGGTGGACAGATCCTTGATCGTTCGATCCGATTCCGCATAGGTTGGCTGGAATGAATTGAGCAGCGCTGCACGTTTGCCCAGATCTTTATAATTCAGGGCTTCGTAATCCGCGAGGTACACATCATATTGACGACCTTCACTCAGATACTGACGCATCTCCCATAACATGCCGTCTGCATCTTTTACAATAATCCGTGCATATGGCGTTTTGCCTTTTGACACCGCTTCACGATCCAGCACGGTATCTCCCGATTGTTTGGCCTCTTGGACAAGTTGCTGCAACAAATCATCCGCATCCAGAGCCACATCCTGATCGCTGACATACACTTCAAGATAATAACTGTTGTCCGCAGCGCCGAAAGTCATCATGCGCTCCTGCTCACCGGTCTGGAAAACTATAAGGTCTGCCGGGTAGTTAATGGACCAACCGTAAAAACTGTTACCAATTCTGGTTTTGCCTTCATCTGGATGAATGCCATCCTCGTCATCCACCGAATCATCGGTTTGCAACAGACGAATGACCATTTCTCCGGAGCTGGTTGGAGCTAGCGTCGCTCCGATACCGGCAGCAACCGGACGAAGTGGAACCATAAGTATGCCATTCACCATCTTGGGAACGGCACCCATCTCATGTTTTACACCATCCACCCAGGCAATGGAACTGCCAATCGTTAGGGTGACCGTGTGTGGACCTTCCTTGATTTTGACAACATCATTTTTCTCCAGCCGGATTTCACTGCCAAATGCTTTCTTGAACACACCAACAGGCACCATCGTAACACCCTTGAACTTGTAAGGTTTGGCTATGGCCTGCTTATCGCCGTTAATGTAGGCGCTCGTGCTCCCCGCTTTGACTCGTAGTTCACTTGTCGTCAGATCAGATGCCCATACAGGCAATGCCGCGCCAATGGTCAGCATCCCGGTTAATACACCTGTGCTTAGCACACGTATCCATGACTTTTTCATTCCGTTCTTTCGTCCTCTCTCCATCCGGGCTGATCGCCGGGCTTTATTGTTCTTCATCTGCAAGGAACGCTTCATCTTCCTCGTCTACGATGTCTGCGCGATCAGCAAGCACCAACGTGCGGGTGACGATATCGCCATCCGTTTGCATCAACAGCTTTACCTTTTGCCCAGGCAGATACTTTTTGAGCAACTCATTGATATCCACTACTGAAGAGACACGTATGCCCGCGACACTGTAAAGGACATCGCCCTCTTTGATTTTGGCTTTCTTGGCTTCAGTAGACAGTACGCCCGTAATCGTTAAGGGATCATCTGTAGGCAGGCCCACAATCGCAGACCAACTTTCTTCCAGCTGTAGTCCCAGACTTGCACGTTTTATTTTGCCATATTTAAAAAACTGATCAATGATATATTGAACGGTATCCACTGGAATCGAAAATCCCAAACTCTCTACGCCGACCGCAGAAAATTTCATGGAATTGATACCAACCACTTCACCCTTCAGGTTGACCAGCGGTCCTCCGCTATTTCCTGGGTTAATGGCCGTGTCGGTCTGAATCAACCGGTAGGTCGCCTCAACACCACGATTCAAGCCGCTAATTACCCCTACCGTTGCCGAGTTGCGCAAAGAAAAGGAAATCGGCGTACCCAAGGCAATCACCGTTTCTCCAACAGTGGTTTGTGAAGCTTTGGCAAAGCTCGCCGGTTTGAGTGATTTGGCATTGATTTTGATTAGAGCCAGATCACTTAGTGCATCACTGTATGTTTTCGTAATTTTGTATGTATTGCCATCCGTCGTTACGACCACGGGGTTCGTTAATCCGTCGACCACATGAGCATTCGTTACAATCCATCCGTTCGACCGGATAATGACACCTGTACCATGTGCAAGATTATAACGGTCGTCTGATGTTGCACCGTCCTGCACTTCGGTAGATTTCCCAATAATGCCTACAACCGAAGGAGATACCTTTTCGATTACTTTGGGAATGGCTTCACTTCCCTTGTACGTGTACGTTCCGGATTTGGCATCATATTGTCCACTTCCACCAACTGCCTTGAGCAGATCCTTGGTGTTCACATAGACTTGACCGTCTACCACTTTAGCTTGCATCGCCGCTTTGGATTCAGCTGCACCGGCCGTTGCCGCTACACTAATCGAGAGTACAGCAGCCATCAGTATGGCTATCCCCTTTTTACCCAACACGCTCATATTCTCACCTGACCCTCTCTATACATCCTTCTTGCGCGACTCGACATCGGATTCATCGCTGAATCTATTCTCTTTTTCTCTCATCTGCAATTCCGGTATCCCTCAATGTATCATACAGAATCTGGATATACAATTGTTTTAAGTCCTATTTTAGTAGAGAAGGTATAATCTTGTTCAATCGCTCAATATAAACGAAAAAAAACACCCTCCATGTCTCCCGTGGAAAGTGTTCCTCCATACTCTTTTAGCTTAAATTCCATTCACTTCAGTGGCATTCCTACTGAGCAAACCAACCTGTTATCATCGCATAGTCTGTCATCAGAAATACCAGTAGGCTGACTAATGCAAATCCGATTGCAAACAGATTCTTCTTCGGTGCCCGAAGAAGCCGAACGACTCCGATGAAAATCAGGATCGTAAATAAGATGACAAAAATATCAAATGCATTAAAATTCGATGTACTCGCCGTGGCAGCTTCTGCAAACAGCATGGATAGACAGACCTCCTTACCATAGTTGAACAGCTAACGCATACCCTAATATCTTCCTCTATGTTATCTGTACCCTGCTTGTAATGCAAGCCCTATCATCCATAAAAATGAAAAAAAGCCAATTTGGCCGAATATTCCTGTAATGCTCGTCATAATGCATATGTAAACACTTTCACGAAATAACCTTAGTCCAAAGGAAACACTGTTCCTACTCAAAATGAAAAGCCCTTCTTTCTCGGAAGGAGAGCACATCAGATCGTAATCCAACGTCTTTACCTTTTCGAAAAGAAGGGCCATTACTGCTACTTCATATTGATATAACTACTGGGTAGAGAACCTTAGTCTACCAATTGCAGCGCCTTACTCCGCTCGGTATCCCGCTCAAGAACTGGCTTCAAGTACTTGCCGGTATAAGAAGCTTCCACTTTAACGATATCCTCAGGTGTTCCAGTTGCAACAATGGTTCCTCCACCGCTACCGCCTTCTGGACCCAAATCAACAACATAGTCTGCCGTTTTGATCACATCCAGGTTATGCTCGATCACTAGCACCGATTCCCCGGAATCAACCAGACGGTGTAATACGTTCAGCAAACGGTCGATATCATCGACATGCAAACCCGTAGTCGGCTCATCGAGGATGTAGATGGTTTTCCCCGTACTGCGACGATACAGCTCGGAAGCAAGCTTCACACGCTGGGCTTCACCACCAGACAATGTGGTTGCAGGTTGCCCCAGATTGATATAACCCAGACCCACATCCATCAGTGTCTGCATTTTGCGATGGATCTTCGGAATGTTCTCGAAGAATTGGGTTGCATCTTCAACCGTCATTTCCAGTACATCGGAAATATTTCTGTTTTTATATTTCACTTCAAGCGTTTCCCGATTGTATCGTTTGCCTTTGCAGACTTCACAAGGAACATAAACGTCTGGCAAGAAGTGCATCTCAATCTTGATAATGCCGTCTCCACGGCAGGCTTCACACCGTCCACCTTTGATATTAAAGCTGAACCGGCCTTTCTTGTATCCACGTACCTTGGCTTCGTTCGTCTGAGCAAACAGATCCCGGATATCATCAAAGACACCTGTATACGTAGCCGGGTTGGAACGTGGTGTCCGCCCGATTGGCGACTGGTCAATATCGATAACTTTATCGATATGCTCCAGACCACGAATTTCTTTATGTTGACCCGGGCGTACCCGAGCACGGTTCAGATCACGTGCCAGCGTTTTGTAGAGAATCTCATTAATCAATGTGGATTTACCTGAGCCAGACACACCCGTTACCGCAGTAAATACGCCCACTGGAATCTTCACGTTCAGATTCTTCAGGTTATTTTCTTTGGCTCCACGTACTTCCAACCAACGGTCTCCTACACTTCTACGTTCTGTACGAATCGGAATGAACTTGCGTCCACTCAGATATTGACCGGTTAAGGAGTTCTCATCGTTCATGATCTCCTCCGGTGTACCCTGTGACATGATGGTACCACCGTGGATACCTGCACCTGGGCCAATATCAATAATATAATCGGCAGCCATCATCGTATCCTCATCATGTTCAACCACGATCAACGTGTTACCAATGTCTCGCATATGCGCAAGTGTTGAGATCAGACGGTCATTATCCCGTTGATGCAGACCGATACTTGGCTCATCGAGAATATACAGTACACCCATCAGGCTGGAACCAATCTGTGTGGCCAGTCTGATCCGCTGCGCTTCCCCACCGGACAATGTTCCGGCAGCACGACTCAGTGTAAGATAATCCAGACCAACATTCACCAGGAAGCCGAGACGGCTGTTGATTTCTTTCAAAATCAGTTTGGCAATCGTCTGCTCCTTCTCCGTCAATTCCAATGAATCGAAGAATCGGCCAGCTTCACCAATGGACAAACTAGTCACATAGGCCATGTTGTGATCATTGATCGTAACCGCAAGACTCTCGCGTTTCAGACGCTGACCTTTACATGTACCACAAGGCTTCGCACTCATGTAACCCTCAATAAATTCACGGATACCTTCAGATGCTGTATCACGATATCTACGCTCTAAGTTATTCACGATACCTTCAAAGGTAACCAGTGCTTCCTTACGTTGTCCAAAATCATTCTCATAACGGAAACGGATTTTCTCCGTACCTGTACCCTGCAACAACTTGTTCATCTGCTCAGCTGGCAGATCTTCGACAGGTACATTTTGCGGAATGTTGAAGTGCTCACATACTGACTTCAGGAACTGCGGATAATAGGTGGATGTACCACCTGTCCAAGCATCAAAAGCTCCATCTTCGATGGTCTTAGTCCGATCTGGTACCAGCAGATCAGGGTCAACGATCATTTTGACACCTAACCCATCACAATCCGGGCAAGCCCCGAAGGGACTGTTAAATGAGAACATCCGTGGTGCAAGCTCTTCAATACTGAATCCACACACCGGGCAGGCAAAGTTGGAACTGAAGCGCAGCTCTTCTTCGCCCATAATGTCCACCAGGAGTTGTCCACCGGACAAAGTAAGTGCCGTTTCAATGGAGTCGGCCAGACGCGCCTGTACATCATCTTTAACAACGATCCGGTCAACAACGACTTCAATCGTATGCTTTTTGTTTTTCTCCAATTGAATATCTTCTGACAGGTCACGCAGTTCCCCGTTCACCCGTACACGGACAAAACCCTGTTTGGATACATCAGCAAATACACTTTTGTGCTCGCCCTTACGCCCCGAGATAATGGGTGCCAAAATCTGCAACCGGGTACGCTCTGGATATTGCATAATGCGGTCAACCATTTGTTCTACGGTTTGGGAGCTAATTTCCACCCCATGGTCCGGACAATGTGGATGGCCCACACGTGCAAATAACAGACGCAGATAATCGTAGATTTCGGTCACCGTTCCTACTGTGGAACGTGGGTTACGGCTTGTTGTTTTCTGATCTATTGAAATGGCAGGAGATAATCCTTCGATGGAATCCACATCCGGTTTCTCCATCTGTCCCAGAAACTGCCGTGCGTAAGCAGACAATGATTCTACATAACGCCGCTGTCCTTCGGCATAGATCGTGTCAAAAGCCAGCGAGGACTTGCCTGAGCCACTCAGGCCGGTCAATACAACAAAGCGGTCACGCGGGATGGTAATGTCGATATTTTTCAGGTTATGCGCTCGTGCGCCTTTAATGACAATGTTATCGCTCGCCAATAGTATTCATCCTCTCAGTGTGTTAATCCAAACCTTTAAAGGCTTTTCGATCCCTCCCAAACCCTCCCTTCCAAGGGAGGGCCCCAGAGGGCGCAACCCTCTGGACACCCGAAACAAGCGGTGCAACGGTGAGGGGTCGGGTCTTGCTATGTGAAGGGTGGTCGTGTGCCCGCGGCTCCGTATAAGGTTCCGGCTCATTGCCGGAACCTTATACGGCCGCTCTACTGCGAGGTGGTGCTCTCGGCTTCGCCACGTTCGCGACAAGTCGCCATTGCCTTCGGCTCGGCTCCAAGGTCAAGAGCGGGACGCTCTTTGCTTCGCCTTGGTCGCGGCATGGTCGCCATTGCCTTCGGCTCGGCTCCAAGGTCAAGAGCAGGACGCTCTCAGCTTTGCCTTGGTCGCGGCATGGTCGCCATTGCCTTTGGCTCGGCTCCAAGGTCAACACCGGGGCGCTCTCGGCTTCGCCTTTGTCGCGACAGGGTCGCCATTGCCTTCGGCTCGGCTCCAAGGTCAAGAGCGGGACGCTCTCAGCTTCGCCTTGATCGCGGCAGGTCGCCATTGCCTTTGGCTCGGCTCCGAGGTCAACACCAGGGCGCTCTCGACTCTCAGGGGAACACGACTCCCAATTGCTTTCCTATAAACCTTTTAACCAATTTCAACATTTCTATCAGTATAGACCTGATTTCAAGATTTCAACATCTCTAATTATCGGTAGATATCAATGATTTCCTTACTCAACAAGAGAACGGCCAATTGGCCGTTCTCTTGTTACAGATCCATCTTTACTGGAGCATATGAATGAGCAGTATCTTATTCGGCGCGAAGTTCCAGCAACGCATCGCGAAGCTCGGCAGCACGCTCAAACTGCAGGTTTTTGGCTGCATCTTTCATCTCTACCTCTAAGCGCTGAATAAGCGCCTGGCGATCTTTCTTCGACATCTTCTCGGCTGCGCCTGTGAGATAGTCTTTCTTGGATTCGGCAACTTTGGTTGCCTCAATCACATCACGTACTTTTTTGCGAATCGTCTGTGGTGTAATTCCATGTTTCTCGTTGTACTCGATCTGGATTGCGCGACGACGTTCTGTTTCCTTTATCGCTTTATCCATCGAATCCGTTACTTTGTCACCATAAAGAATAACGCGACCCTCGCTGTTCCGTGCCGCACGACCAATCGTTTGGATCAGTGAGCGTTCGGAACGCAGGAATCCTTCCTTATCGGCATCCAATATAGCGACGAGGGAAACTTCGGGCAGATCGAGACCTTCCCGGAGCAAGTTGATTCCGATTAGCACATGGAAAACGCCCAACCTTAAATCACGTAAAATCGCCATCCGTTCCAATGTCTTGATCTCGGAGTGCAGATAACGAACCTTGATTCCAACTTCCTTCAGATAATCCGTCAGGTCCTCGGACATCTTCTTCGTTAATGTTGTAATCAACACACGCTCGTCTTTGGCAATCCGGTCATTAATCTCACCAATCAAGTCATCGATCTGTCCCTTTGTTGGACGCAGTTCAATGATTGGATCAAGCAGTCCGGTTGGACGAATAATCTGTTGCACCATCGTATCGGTATGCTCAATCTCATACGGGCCTGGTGTGGCCGATACATAGATAATCTGATCCATCTTGCCTTCGAACTCTTCGAATTTGAGCGGACGATTATCCAGCGCTGACGGCAGACGGAATCCATGTTCAACCAATACTGTCTTCCGCGCCTGGTCACCATTGTACATCGCACGGATCTGTGGCAGAGTCACGTGAGACTCATCAACCACAATCAACATGTCATCCGGGAAGTAATCCATCAATGTGTATGGGGTATCGCCGCGTTCGCGGAAAGTCAGCGGACCGGAATAGTTCTCAATCCCCGAACAGAAGCCAACTTCCTTCATCATCTCGATATCATACCGTGTGCGCTGCTCCAGTCGCTGAGCCTCCAGCAACTTCCCTTGTTCACGCAACACTTCAAGACGCTCCTCCAGTTCACGCTCAATGTTCACCAGCGCAACCTTCATCGTCTCTTCTTGCGTTACGAAGTGAGACGCCGGGAAGATGGCAATATGTTCACGTTCGCCAATCAGTTCTCCGGTTAACACATCAATCTCCGTAATTTTCTCGATCTCATCACCAAACAATTCAACCCGAATTGCATGTTCGCCCTTGGAGGCAGGGAAGATCTCTACGACATCCCCACGGACACGGAATGTACCCCGTACAAAGTTAATATCATTCCGTTGATACTGAATCTCTACCAGACGGGACAAAATCTGATTGCGCGGTTTCTCCATGCCTACCCGGAGTGATAGCAACATGCTTGAATACGAGTGCGGTGAACCCAAACCATAAATACAGGATACACTCGCTACAATGATGACATCCCTGCGCTCAAACAACGAACTGGTCGCTGCGTGACGCAGTTTGTCGATCTCTTCATTAATACTTGAATCCTTCTCGATATACGTATCGGAGGACGGGATATACGCTTCTGGCTGGAAATAATCGTAATAACTGACAAAATACTCAACCATGTTGTTAGGAAAAAAATCTTTGAACTCACTTGCAAGCTGCGCTGCCAATGTTTTGTTGTGTGCAATAATCAGCGTCGGACGTTGCAGTTGGGCTATCGTCTGGGCTATCGTAAACGTCTTACCCGTACCCGTTGCACCCAGCAGTGTCTGGTACCTCTTCCCCTCCTGAACACCCTTCACCAATTCTTTAATGGCTGCAGGCTGATCACCTTGGGGAGAAAACTCTGACTCGATTTCGAACGTTTTGTCGCTCATTATAATATCGCTCATTGCCGTATCTCACCCTATCGTCTAAAATAATAGTCACTATATATTGTCGAAGTTCCCCGAATTTTCATATGGGAAAACTTATAGTAATAGGAATATTTGTTCCCGTTTAATTATACCTCGTTCGTTTTAGTGATGCAAACGTGAAATGAAGATAGGAGTGGGTTAATTTATGGATATTGCGACACTTATCGGTATTATTGCCGGAATTGCCGCAGTCATTAGCGGTTTTTTGTGGGAAGGTGGCCAATTGTCCGGTCTCCTGCAAAAAACGGCTGCTTTAATTGTATTCGGTGGAACGATTGCTGCTGTGGTTGCCAGTTTTCCGGCGCATCGCCTTCGTACGATTCCAGCTGCTCTGCGTATGGCTTTTGGACGTAACAATAATGAATCAGGCTTATGGGTTGAAGAACTGGTGGAGATGTCTTCAATCGCACGCCGCTCAGGTGTACTTGCATTGGAACGCAAGGTTATGGATCATCCGCATCCATTTTTGCAAGATGGAATTCAGATGGTTGTTGATGGTACCGATCAGGATGTGGTTCGCCAGATCCTGGAGATGGAGATTGACTCGATTGAACAAAAACATGAGGGCTATGCCAAAATATTTGAATCCGCTGGTGGGTACGCTCCAACCATGGGGATCATCGGAACCGTGATGGGACTTATTCAGGTACTTGGCAGTTTGACCGATCCCACAGGACTCGGACCTGCCATTGCTGTTGCCTTTACCGCAACCCTGTATGGGGTCGCCAGTGCCAATCTTATCTTTTTGCCCATTGCCTCCAAGATCAAATCCAGAGGTGCCGATGAAGTGCAGACCATGGAAATGCTTCTCGAAGGTGTACTTGCCATTCAGAACGGTGAGAATCCCCAGCTTGTACGCAAAAGACTGGAGTCCTTCACCCTTACACATCGTCAGCATATACGCCCCCTAACAAAGGAGGGATTGGATGAGTCGGCGCAGTAAACGGCGCGGAAAACGTGAAACTATCGATCATCGGGATCGCTGGATGATTACTTATGCCGATCTCATAACTCTACTTTTGATCTTTTTTGTCATCATGTATGCCATGAGCAATCTGGATTCAGGTAAATATGACGTCGTTACTCAATCGTTACAAAATACATTCAATGCGTCCGACTCTATCCTTGAGCTTGGTGAGGGACTCGGTGAGAAGCCCGGACAGACGATTACAGAGACTCCGCCATCCGAGGTGCAGGGTGAAGACCCTTCAGAAGGTGAAGAAACTGCAACACCAGATGATGACAACAAACCCCTCACAGAACGGGAAGAACAGTTCAGGTCACAGGAGCAGGAATTGCAAAATCTGTTCAATGTGATTACCCAATATATTGAGGATAATAAACTGGAAAATCAGATTTTTGTTGCGGACAAGCCACAGGGCCTATCCATTACACTTAGTGACCGCTTCCTGTTTGATCAGGGACAGGCCGCTCTAAAGGATGGTGCAGCACCAACGCTCAGTAAACTTGCCAGCCTGTTCCGTGATCTAAATACCGTTGTCAGCATTGAGGGTCACACCGATAACATTCCTGTGGGAGCAAACTCCGCCTATACCGATAACTGGCAGCTTTCAGGAGAACGTGCACTGTCTGTATTGCGATTCTTTCTGGATACAGAGAAGCTTAACCCGGACAGCTTCCAGTATGCCGGATATGCGGATACTCGCCCAACGGGTGACAACACCACAGCCGCCGGAAGACAAAAGAACCGTCGGGTTGAAATAACGGTCCTGCGTCAGCTCCAGCCTTAATCATCCATATCTCACATAATGCAACATTACTCATGCAAAGAAAGCACGCTCTAACTGAATTCAATTCAGCAGAGCGTGCTTTCTTTTATGTCGTATAAACCTTATTTATGCCTCTACTCCTGGCTGGCTAGGGCGTAGAATCGCAGAGCCTACAGTCAGCAAAATGGCAGCCATGCCAAACAAAATCAATAACGGCATTGTAATATCCGACAATGTACCGCCAGCAGAGATCGTCTCCACCGCCTGAATCGCCCATTTCTGTGGAACAAAGTTAGCGAGCTTCTGCATATAATCCGGCATCAACGAGATCGGCCAGAAACAACCACCTATCATGCAGGTTGGCATAATAACAAGTGAATTCAGCATATTCGCATTTTTGGGATTACGGATTAATCCTGCCACGGTACTTGCAATCCCCATGGAGACCAGCATGAATGCGGCCAAGATAACGAAATGAATGCCAAAAGGAATACCGGCATCATAATGCAGCAGCCATCTGCTGACTCCTAGAACCATCACAATCTGAATCATGCCAATGACAAAGCTACCCAGGAAATTGCCAAGCGCAATCTCATATGCACGGACGGGTGCCGTATATACTCTGGCCATCGTACGTTTCCTGCGATCTTCCATTATCACAGCCACTGCACTGGTCAGCAGCCCCATCATAAACATAATCGTAAATCCAGTCACATTGTTCAGGCCTGGTTTGGGATAGATCTGCAGATCGGTAACTTCACCGGCGACTTGATGTTTTCCTATCTCCTGTAAAAGCTGTTCAAATGGCTTCTGTGTGCTCTCCAGTACGTCCATCTCACTTGAGACTCGGCCTGCCGCCACCGTAACAGCTGAAGCAGATTGTTGCAGGCCGCTCGTCAAACCTTCAACTGCTGCTCGCAGTGTATAAGAACCTTCGCTTATACGCAGTTCCACCAGTTGGATTTCGGTTGCCTTACCTTGTAACAGATCCTCCGTATAATGTGCCGGAATGATGATGCCAGAGCTTCCTTTTTGCTGAGCGATGGCTTCCTTCACTTCTGCTTCGTTTGTCATCGGCTTGAGCAGATATTCCTCTTTGTCAGCAAGTTCATGAATCATCCATGTCCCTGCCACCCCTCCATCCTCATTGACATAGGGAATAACAGTACGTGTACTCTGCTCGCTTCCAAATAGAGCAACCGCTCCTGTAACCACCAGGCAAGGCAGAAGCAGAAACGTAATGAAGCCCATTTTGCGGCCAAGTGTACGTTTGATCATCAACCAGGCGATGTGCAGACTATTCATATCGATATCCTGCCTTTCTATAGATCAATCCTGAGATAGCCAGTAAAACAGCGCATACCACGCCTAGCATCAGTATGTTATATACTATCTCTCCTACAGGTGCATCCAGCATCATTCTCAGAAAACTTTGGAGCGCCCAGTGATTAACCGTAAATTCGCTAAGACGTTGCACCAAATCAACCGGAATGGGCCTGAACCCACCACTGATGAATGTCATGACAATAATGATGCCTTGTAAGGTTGCACCGGCCGATGCCGTGCTTTTGCATACCAGGGATACAATAATGCCGAGGGTCATAGATGCCAAAGTGATGAGAACACAAGTTAGCACAATATACCCAGGATACGTTCCCCAATCTACGCCGTAGAACCAATATGTCATAAGGATGATCGTCGTTGCCTGTAAAAAAGCGAGCAGACTATTGCCGGCAATTTTCCCGGCAAAGATCACTCCGTTACCTATCGGCGCAGCCTGAAGGCGGATCAGCGTTCGGTTATCCCGCTCTCCAAAAAGGCTGGTACTTGTTGTCATACCCGAGTACAACATGAACATCGCCAGCATGGATGCTGCATAGTATTGGGAGGCGCTGTAGGACGTACCTGTTTTTCCGGGATTAATGACAGTAATGGAAGTCGAGTTCGCTCCATTAGACTCCAAGCCAGAGGTCATGGCAGCAGTCACTTCCGGACCCAGCACTTTGGTAATCGCCATCTGTCGATTCCATTCATCCGTAAAACGTGTGAACAAAGTTTCACCCAAGGTATTAAGTGTGTTGTCCTTTCCTCGTATCCACTGTAACCTGGCCTCTTTCCCCATCATCACGTTTTGCTCAAAATCCGAAGGAATCATTACAGCAAAGTCCAGCTTGCCGGTACGCAGCGAATGAACGGCCTCTTCTTCAGTCGTAAAGTTCTGCACCTTGATCATCTCAGCCACTTCCGGGGATTTAACGAATGTATCCAGCGCTTGATTAAGCGTACTTGATCCTCCGCCAGATTCAGTACTCAAATGAATGATTCCCACACGTACAGTATCCGGAATAACATCCGCCGCCGTACCCATCGTACTGGAAAGTGCCGTACCCAATATAAAAATCAGTAACAACGGCAAAATAAACAGGTTTAACACCACAGATCGAATCTTAAGAATACGTTTCAATTCAAAGATGCAAATATGCCATATATTCATTTCTTGCTCCCCCTAGTCCCGAAGCGTACGCCCGGTCAGATTGAGGAACAACGTTTCCAGATCCGGCTCTTCTACCTTGAGCGACTGAATGGATACTTCATGTTTGCTGCAAATGAAGAGCAAATCCTGGAGATCCTGCTGTGCCGAAGGCAGCGTAATGGTCAGTGTATTCTCTGAAACGTCTACCATCCGCACACGGGGGTGAAGTTTCAGTTCTTCCACGACGTCGGGACCGATACCGGAAGTGGAGAGCACTACTTTTTCCTCCGATGCTACCCGTTCTCTCAGTTCTGCTTCAGTGCCACAGGCAATGATTCGCCCCTGATCCATAATTGCAACCCGGTGACTAATCGCAGCCACTTCCTCCATGTAATGACTTGTATATATGATCGTTGAACCCATCTTGTTAAGTGTGCGTACCGATTCAAGGATATGATTCCGAGATTGCGGATCAATGCCCACTGTCGGTTCATCCATAATAATGAGATCCGGGCGATGTGTAATCGCACATGCGATGTTTAACCTGCGTTTCATACCGCCAGAGAATGTCGAGGGGGCATCCTTTGCTTTATCTTGTAACCCTACAAATTCAAGGGACTCCTGCACTCTTTCCTTAAGCAATTTTCCACGCAGTCCATACAGTCGGGCAAAAAAGGTCACATTCTCCGCAGCAGACATGGTTTCGTATAACGCCAGATCCTGCGGAACCAGTCCAATCTTGCGCTTTACTTCTAGCGGTCGCTCCTTGACCGATATACCATCTAATCTGATTTCACCCTGATCCATATTCAGGAGCCCTGCAATCATGCTGATGGTGGTACTTTTTCCTGCTCCATTGGGACCAAGCAATCCAAAAATCTCGCCTTTGCCAACACTAAGGTTCAAATGATCCACGGACAGCTTGCTGCCGTATCGTTTTACTACATGATCTACTTCAAGTATGCCCATCCCTTTTACGCCCCTTTTCCGTTTCGGCCTTCGCCGCTGGATTTCATAATTTTATTGTAACGGATCGTAATCTGTAGCGAAGGTACAGAAAGTCATGAATCGAAGGTGACTTAAGTCATCTCCTGATTCGAATGCTGCTTATGGTATAATCAAGGGCGCATTACCAAGAGATTTTCTACTCCACTTTTTATATAAAGGATGTCATTTACATATGCCGATGCGGCTTCTGCAATACGGATTAATTATCGTTCCAGCAGTACTGTACCTGTTGATGCTGCCCTTGGAAAATGAAGCCGTCTACACCCTGTATATCATCATCGCGCTTGGACTCTCCGTGTGGAAAGATTTCAACCGTTCAAGTACACAGCAGTGGCTGTTGCTTCTGGCCGAAATACTCTGGGGCTGCTGGCTGATTGCAATATATGGACCATTTATGTTTTTTCTCTCTCTATCCGTGCTCTACGTGTATATATACAGACTGGAGGGAAGTCGGAGATGGTTGATGTTTGCAATTCAGCTTGTCGCTAACAATGTGGCTTTGCATTGGTATTATTCTGACCCACAGGCATCGCAGCCAGGGTTAACCTCACTAAATACAACCGCCACTACATTACTCTCCACAGAGACAATTGCGATGGTTCTTGGCAACCTGCTTCTGCTCATCACAGCGGCTCTGTCCTGGCAGGGATCAAGAACGGCGAACAGCCGCGGACAACTGGAACAAGTCTATGACGAACTTCGCAGCAAACATTACGAGCTACAAGAAGCGCGTGCGCAGCTGCTGTTATTTACAAAGCAACTTGAAGGAGTGGCTCAGGCAGAGGAACGTACCCGTATCTCCAGACAGCTTCATGACGATATCGGGCATCGACTGATTCGCACCAAAATGATGTCGGAAGCCGCCCTGCTGACCCTCCCCCTGAATATGGAACAAGGAACGGAAATGGTGAGACAGATTCGCGATCAATTGGCTGATAGTATGGATGATATGCGCAGCACATTACACAAACTGCAACCTAATTCCTATGCATCCAAAGCCTACGCCCTGGATCGTCTCCTAGAGGAAGTGGGCAGAGATACCGGCGTGAAGACAAATTATGAAGTTCATGGCCCATCCCATGTGCTGTATCCCAGCATACAGATTGTTTTATACAAAAATGCCAAAGAAGCCTTGACCAATGCCCTGCGACACGGAAATGCTTCTTCAATCACAGTAGAGCTGGTATTCGGGGATCAGGAAATCTGTATGAGCGTAAGTAATGATGGCAAAATCAATCCGCATTCTTCCAAGCGAAATGGCATAGGACAGGAAGGCATGCTTCTGCGCACACAAATGGTGGGAGGAACCTTGGAGATCCAATCGGCTTTTCCGTATACAGTGATTACACGCATTCCATTAACGAACCAGATGGATATACTCTGAAAAAAGGAAGTGAATGTTCTCATGTCCGAACGGAATGATGTGAACCAAAACAATGATTCAGCCCATCTCCCACTTATTCGGCTGATTCTCGCTGACGATGACTATTTCATTCGCGAAAGCCTGAAAGTGCTACTTGGACTCGGCTCCGGCATTAGTGTTACAGGCACAGCCTCAAACGGGCAGGAAGCGTTGGAATTGCTTGAAGCAGGAACGCCTGCGGACGTGGTTTTAATGGATATTCGGATGCCGGAATGTGACGGAGTTGAAGGTACCAAACGCATCAAGGCACGTTTTCCTGAAATCCAGGTGCTCATGCTAACTACTTTTGACGACGATGAGTATATTATTCAGGCATTACAGAATGGAGCAAGCGGTTATTTGCTCAAAAACGTCCCCCCCGAGCGGATCATTCAAGGCATCAAGACCGTACATAACGGTGATATGTTAATTCATCCGGATATTGCCCGCAAATTGGCAGGCCTTCTTCGTCCCGCTGCAATTCCCCTGACACAAAATCCAATCGAAACCTATGGACTGACACGTATGGAGCTGGCGGTTGCCGAGGCCATATCGGAGGGGTTGTCCAATAAGGAAATTGCCGCCAAACTGTTCCTCAGTGAAGGCACGGTCAAAAACTATGTCACGGATATTCTGGGTAAGCTGAGCTTACGTGATCGGACTCAAATCGCTATCTTTATGTTAAAACAATAACAAAAAAGGTATTTCCCTTGCCTGCGACGGCGTTCGGAAATACCTTTTTCATTGCTTGATTTATGCAACATACTTCATCACGTATGCTAGTTACATCTCCACGGACCCTTTATCACTGGCCACAGGGGCTGGTGGTAACGCCAAGGGAGCTTCGTCCCTTTGTGGTTTTTTCAGACGGGCAAATAATTTGAGGTTGATGATATGGAACAACGTCAGTGGACGTAACCGAATCGCCCAAACCTCGTGATTGTCCGGTGCCATAATGACCCCAAGCTGATGATGCTCGCCTTCATAGATCGCTCGTTGCATGAACTTGCTTTCTCCCTGGTGATTTCGAACCTCAAGTTTGCAAAAAGCCGGGTTCATCCGCAGAGCGCGATGCAACTCTTCCGGTGAATGAACCAACTTACCATTCACCTTGTACAACGTCTCACCTGCTTCAATCCCCAAATCCGCTGCCGGACTCTCCGGAATAACAGCCAATACCTTCAATCCATGCTGCGGATGGACAAATACCGGACTGCGGTTTTGCTCTTCAAACGCGCTGTACCATACCAGAAATTCATGTCCAATAAATGCGATTAGCGCAGCAACCACCATGAGTGGAGACCACCATGCAGCAAGCAAACTGAACACAAGCAAAGTTGCCCCATATATCATCAACCGTTTTGATGAGATCTGCACCTTTTGTCCCGGAAGCATACTCTGCGTTATCTCACCAAATCCGAGCATAATCGGCAATGCAACCAGCATGTAACTATGTCCCGCATTCATCAGTGGATTCCATGCCAGCTCTGCGCCACCTCCTGTGACTGGAACAAGAATCAGTAGAGGAATGGCCCAGAACTGTTGCAGTTGATATCCACCAACCAGTTTCCCGCGTTTTCCCTCGAAGAGAAGCGGTGATGCCATCGATACCCCCTGCATGCGTACCAACAAGGCTTCACCCATATGTAGAAGCGCCGCCAGGACAAGCAGTGCTGGCATATCCAGGGCACGTAGCGTTTCCGTGATAGTGCCCATCCAACCCGATGGTTGCCAGCCTGAAGCCAGATTCAAACCAAATTGCAGCACACCCAGTAACCCAGCCGCATAAGCAAAGCACAAATACCGGATACGGAACAAGGATAGAATTAATGTTGCAGCCCATATGCATATCAGGCTTCCCAGTGTAAGATGTGCACCGAGGAATAGGGACACAATTGAGACGATGGTACCAATGAGTATGCCTCCGAGCACCGCACGAATCGTCTGTGTTATCGAGCTTTGCAAACGGACATGAAACAATTTACGCTCCTGTAGTAACTGACGATGATAGATCAGTGCAATCAGGATCACCGCAATATAATAAAACGGCTGAATAAACAACTGCAACATAGCTTCCCCTAATGTAGTTAACCACGGCCATACCCATTCCATTGTGGTCGGTCACCCCTCTCTTTCAGCCGGTTCAGAAAAAAAGAAGGCTGAAAATCAGCCTTCTTTATGGCTTCGACACAGCGGACGAAATATCCTTCGAGACATTTTCGATCGCGCGTTTCAGCTGTGCATCATATTGAGGATTGGCAATACGTTCAATCAGAGCCGCTTCCAGTGATTCAGCGGTTTTCTCGTCAATCTGGCCTGTAGCCTGAATGCCTTTTTGCTTCTGGAATGCCTTGACCGCTTCTTCCGTCTTCTGGTCATAGTATCCATCCACACGATCCGGTTTGAAATCGAGTCCTCTCAGCATCGTCTGCGCACTTTTCACATCCGTGCTATTGCTGTCATATTTCAGTGGTAACTTCTCTTTGTTAATCGGTGCCACCGAGAAATAATCCGGCTGGTCTACCGCAATATCCGGTTTGATTCCTTTTTCATGAATCCAGTCTCCGTTCGGAGTGAGCCACTTGGCAATGGTGATCTTCAGCAAGCTGCCGTCACCCATCTGCTTGTCATAACTCGTCTGTACGGTTCCTTTACCAAAGGAGTTTTCACCAATCAACTTGGCACCTGCTGACTGTTGTAATGCACCGGCCAAAATCTCCGAAGCACTCGCACTACCTTTGTTCATCAAGACTGTGACTGGATAAGCTTTGGCTGATCCATTGGACTTACTTTGTTCCTTTTTGCCGTTCTTGTCTTCCACTTGCACAATAACCTTGCCTTTAGGAACAAACTGTTCAGCAATATCAATAACAACTTGCAATACACCGCCTGGGTCATTCCGTACGTCGATGACCAGACCTTTCATGTTCTGCTTCTCAAGCTTCGCCAATTCTTCCTTGAAGCGATCGCCTGTATTCAAAGAGAATTGAGTAATGGCAATAACGCCAATTCCGCCATCCTCCATGTGAGCATATACGGTCTCCAGATCAATGTCATCGCGTACAATGACAAATTCAATCAGCTCGGAAGATCCGGCACGTTTGACCTGTACCTTCGCTTCACTGCCCTTGGGACCTCTGATTTTGTTAACAGCCTTGTTCAGTTCCAAACCTTGCAGGGATTCGCCGTTGACCGACATAATCATGTCTTTTGCACGAATACCCGCTTTCTCGGCAGGAGATCCTTTGATTGGGGAAACAACAACAACGTTTCCATCCTGAGAGGATACCTCTGCGCCAATACCGGTAAATGAACCTTCGATCGACTCTTCAAACTGAGCAGCCGTTTCCTGCCCCATATAGTTGGAGTACGGATCACCAAGCGATTCCATCATGCCGTTGATCGCACCGTCAATCAATTTGGTCTGATCCACGTCTTTATAATAGTTGCTGGAGATCAAATCCATCGCAGTTTCAATCTTTTTCAAATCGTTCTTCTGCTGTGTATTGCCGGTTACACTAGCCAGCAAACCTTCGCCCGCTGTGGTTTGGTTTGCTATTCCCGGGTAAGTCATTAGTACCAGGGTTAGCAAACTACCACCCAGGAGACCCACAATGACAAGCAGTAGCGCCGATCTTTTCTTCATCATCCGTTTGTCACCGCCTTTAGTTTTGAAGCGTGTCCGATTCCATTGTTGCCAGAATCCATTCCCTGAACATGCCAGCTTATTATATGTCTAGCTTGTACGGAATATGTTTTTTCCATTCGAACGATGGAGCAATAATTACAAATAGTTCATCGGATTTACAGCGGTACCGTTATCTCTCACTTCAAAGTGCAAGTGAGGTCCAGTAGAGTTCCCTGTATTTCCTGACTCAGCAATGGTATCCCCTTTGCTTACTGTGTCACCCTTGCTGACTTTGAATCCACCTTCGCGCAAGTGACCATATAACGTCCATAGTCCACCGCCGTGGTCCACAATAACCGTATAACCATAACCGCTATACCATTCAGCCATGATCACGATTCCGCCAGAAGCAGCGTGAACCGAAGTTCCCACAGGAACAGCGAAATCAACACCGGCATGCATCTTACCCACTACACCCGTAATTGGATGGGTACGGGGACCGAATGGAGAAGAAATGCGACCTCCAGATACCGGTCTTGAGAAGATACCATTACCGGATGAGTACGTTACCTCACTGCTGCTATCCGAACTCACTCTGGTTGGTGTCTTGGCTGCAGCTTTCGCCCGAGCGGCGGCTGCGGCTTTTGCTTTGGCTGCGGCGGCTGCCTGTTGTTCACGCAATTTATTTTTCTCTTGAAGAAGTGCCGAACGTTTGCTGGCAATCTGCATTAATACATCTTCCTGCTCTTGTGTCAACTCTTCTGACTCTTCAATTTTAGCATCATATGAAGCGAGAAGCACTTGCTTTTCCGCTTCTTTTTCATTCAATTGGGACTTGCGCTGTTTCTTCTGTGCATACAGACTCTTGGCTTCCGCATATTGCACATCCAATTCTGCCTTTTTGTCCACGACAAGTTGCTTGTCCGCTTTGTGCTCATCCAGCAGATGCTGATCCTGATCCACAATCGTTTTGAGTGAATCCGCACGGGTCAGAAAGTCTGTGAAGCTAGTAGAGGACAACAATACATCCAGATAGGACACAGCACCGTCCGTGTACATCAGACGCACACGTGACTCCAACAATTTTTCCCTTGCAACGATGCGTTCTTCTGCCGCTTGCAGATCTTTTTTCGTTGTACGGAGATCTTCCTCCGTGTTCTCGATTTGCAAGGATACACTGGCCAGCTCATCACTAACGACATTGATCTGTTCCATGACAACCTTCAGATAAGCGTTGGTTTTGTTCTTGTAATGCTGTGCTTCCTTTTTGTTGGAAGCCGCTTTTTTTTGCTCCTGCTTGGCAGAAGCCGCCTTGCTCTCCAGTTGCTGAATCTGTTGGTCAATATCGCTGATGCTACTCTTGGCATATCCGTCAGAAGGTTGAAGCGTCAAACTGGCCAATAACGTAAAGGCCAGCAGCGAAGCGGTTTTTTTCAAAATGATGATCCCCCATCCTATGATTTCACAAGAAAGCAACCTGCACAGGTGGTGAACAGCATGTTCTTTGCTTTCTTCAATCTTAAAAGACTCCGTCTTCCTACATATCGTCAAACAGCGTCCATTAATGAACCTGCTTTGCCATTCTTTTCGACATATTCTGCAATTCGATCGTTGAAAACAAAATTAAACGTTGAGTGATTTCCGAATGGACAGTGTACTTCCCAAAATACCTACCAGCACGCCGAGTCCGATCAACAGGGTTCCAAACAGCAACCAGATTTCGCCGAGCGGAATCAAGTTAAGCATCTGCATGAAAACATCCTGACCAATCGTGTTCATCAACTGGCTGTATCCAACGAAGAGCACACCAACCGTAATGACCGAGCCAATAAATCCAATGAGGGCACCTTCAATAAAGAAAGGCCAGCGAATAAAGGTATTGGTTGCTCCGACCAGCTTCATAATTCCGATCTCCCGGCGACGAGCCAGAATCGTTACGCGAATCGTATTCGAGATCAGGAACATGGACATCAGACCCAGTCCCCCGACAAAAATAAATCCGATGTTACGAACAAGTTTCGTAAATTTGAATAACACTTCCACCGTTTCCTTGCCGTAGTTCACTTTCATGATCGGCTTCTCCGGGTGTTTTTCGTTCAAAGCTTCGATTTTTTGCGCCACAAAAGCGACGGTTTCCGGCTCAATGACCTCAACTTCAATGGTCTCCGGCAGTGGGTTGTTATCCACATCGAAACCGCTAAGCACGTTATCTGCACTCTCTCCAAGACGTTCACGGAACTCCTTGAGCCCTTCTTCCTTGGACACAAAACGAATCTCACTTACTTCAGGCATCGCGCTGATTTCTTGCTCCAGTGTATTACGCAGGTTCTCGTCCACATTCAGTTCGAGGAACGTGCTGATCTCCACCTGGCTATCAACCTGGTTCGCCATGGAATTCACATTGAGCACCAGCAGCATGAACACGCCAAGAATCAGCAGTGACACAATGATGGACATGATGGAGGCCACAGACATCCAGCCGTTGCGGAATACGTTTTTGAATCCCTCCCGCAGATGGCGCAAGAGAGTACTAAAATTCATAACCGTATTCCCCTCTCATCTGATCCCGTACAATCTGTCCACGTTCAATCGCGATTACCCGTTTACGCATCGTATTCACGATATCTTTGTTGTGGGTCGCCATAACAATGGTTGTCCCCCGGAAATTAATCTCATCCAGCAGTTGCATAATGCCCCACGACGTCTCCGGATCGAGGTTACCTGTAGGTTCATCCGCGATAATAACCGATGGGTTATTGACGATAGCCCGTGCAATGGCAATACGTTGCTGTTCTCCACCAGAGAGCTGTGAAGGTTCACGACCCGCTTTGCTGCGCAGTCCCACCAGATCAAGCACTTCCATCACTCGTTTCTTGATATGACGCTTCGGTGCTTCAATAACTTCCATCGCAAATGCCACATTCTCAAATGCTGTCATCCGTGGCAGCAGACGAAAATCCTGGAACACAACGCCGATGTTACGACGCACATAAGGAATCTTTCTTGGCTTCAACTTACCAATATTAAATCCGTTAATGGATATTTGTCCTTTGGTCGGAACTTCTTCTCTGTACATCAATTTCATAAATGTTGATTTACCTGCGCCGGACGGACCGACGATATAGACAAATTCATTGCGGTCGATCTTCACCGACACCCCTTGTAATGCGTGGGTCCCATTGGCGTAGGTCTTCCACACGTCCTGCATTTCTATCACATCATCACTTCCTGCTCGCATAGTTAGCCATTATCATTTCGACACAATCCCGGCATTTCCTTTAAAAAGACCTGAATTTCATCAGGAAAAAATCCACTTCGTTCCTGTTTCAATGGTGAAGCATGGATTCATATGAAGTTTATTGTAACAAATTTGTTACCTATTGAGTACCCGAAAGTTTTCCTGCATTGGATCATATATATAGAAAGTGTTACAAAGTCGGGAACAACCGAAGTATAAAGGAGCGTACGGTTATGAAAAAAATACATTTGACGGTCATTGTTCTATTCTCTATCCTCTTGATCGGCTCCGCGTCTTATGGATTGCTGTATATGTACGTGAATCAACCTGCCCTGCCCAAAGACGTTCATGTTGGCGGCATACTGGTGGAGGAGAAGAATCGCAAGAACGTATTACATGAATTGGATGAAAAGATCCAAAAGCTGGAGGACTGGCCTGTCACCTTTGAAGTGACTGAACCCAACCCCCAGACGAAGTCGTATAGCGCAGCTCAGGTGGGGGTGAGCTACAACGTTAACAGCTTGGAATCCGCGATACAGCAGCTGGAGGAGGGTACCCTGTGGGAACGCGCTTATGCACGTTATCATTTTCCGAAAGAGTTCTCTCTCGATATGACCTACAACTCAAGAACACTCCAAGAACATCTCAGCCCTGCTTGGGAAAAAGAAACCTTCGGTACACCTGCAGACGCTGTTCGCCGCATTACCACAAGTGACAAAGTCCAGTATATCCCGGAAAAGGGCGTCCGCCGGATTGATTGGGAAACACTCACAAATCTCATAAAGACGAAGCTGCACAGGGATTTCAGTGTACTCAACCCGGATGAGAAACCCGCCCCACTGCTGATCCAGGTACCACTGTATACGCTGAAGCCTGAAGTAACCCTTGATTCGCTGCGCCTGGAAGGCATTGACCGAAAGATCATCCAGTTCTCCACGGGTCTGGGCAATAGTAGTGAAGGCCGGATACATAATGTCAGCGCAGCGGCGGAAGCGATTAACGGCATGATTTTGCCACCGGATGCTACATTCGATTATGAGAAGGTCATCCGTAAAGCTGAAAAGGAGTTTGGGTTTCGTGAGGCCCCGGTCATTGTTAATGGAAGACTAACCCCCGGAATTGGCGGGGGAATCTGCCAGGTATCCAGTACGGTGTATAACGCAGCGCTATTGACGGGTCTTGATATTATTGAGCGTCGCAACCATTCCCTGCCGGTCAAATATTTGCCGAAAGGACTGGATGCCACCTTTGCCTCGGGAGCCATCAATTTTCGCTTCAAGAATAATACCGGAAAATCCTTACTCATTCATGCAGAGGTGAAGAACCACCAATTGATGGTGAAATTTTTCGGTACCTTCCCGGAGAATGTCAGCTATGCGCTTGAATCTCGCACCATTGAAACATTAAGTGTTCCGGTAAAGTATGTGTCGAGTACTGTACTGCCTGATGGTGCACAGCAGGTGCTGCAAGACGGACAGCCTGGATATATTGTGGAGACAGTAAGAACCAAGAGGCTGGACGGCAAAGTGGTCGAATCCAAAACGATTACACGGGACACGTACAAAGCTCAGAATCGCCTGATTGCCCGCTCCGGTCATAGCAGCCTGCCTGACCCACAAGGGCCATCTGTGGTCGAGGACGGGATTAGCGATACGAAACAGCCTTAGGTTCCTTTTCTGAAGCATCCAAAAGAGTTCAATCCGTAATTCATGCATTCTAGGATAAACTGATCCTACGAAAACAAAAAGACACACTTCCCGTCCCTTTTAAGGATACGCGAGAAGTGTGTCTTTTCATGGTTTAAGATATGTTATTGAGTTTTACCAAGCTACGATCAGGTGTACTACCTTAACTTATAGTTAGTTTACTGCATAACGGTTTAGTGACCGCCGGTGTATTCGCCTTGCTCTTCGCCTATAACCATCTTCTCTTTTCCCATGAAGAAGGAAGCGACCAACGCGAGTGCTGCAGGAATTACAGCCCAGGCAAATAACTGCACGATGGAAGAGGACAGGGCATGTGTGATGGTATCCAGCACCTGAGGCGGAATCGCCTGTCTGAGTTCTGGTGAGAGCAACGCATGTGGATCGGTCAGATCCACTCCCTGAGGCACGCCACCCGCTGAAGCACCGCCTGCTTCCGCACCTGAACCAGCGAGAGCATCGTTCATTTTACGCGTAAATACCTGGCTCTGTACGATACCAAAGATCGTAATGCCCATCGTCATGCCGAGGGACCGCAAAAAGTTAAGTGTGGAGCTTGCTGCTCCGCGCCTTTGCGGTTCAAATGCGTTCATGGCTGCATTGCTAAGTACAGAGAACGATGCACCGACACCCAGACCAACCATCACCATGTAGATACGTATCGTCCAAAGGGAAGAATTCTCATCCAGTGTGGTCAGCAATCCAAGTCCAATGACAAGTAAGGCTAACGTAGGGATCATGATATTACGATACTTGATTTTGGTCATCAGCACCCCGCCCAAGGACGCCGTTACAACGGACCCAAGCATCATGGGTAGCAGCACAAGACCGGAGTTGGTCGCTTTACCACCAAGTACCCCCTGTATGAAGATCGGAATGTACACGGATGCTGTAATGAACGCTGCACCACTCAACATACCAATAACGTTACTGGACCAGTAGACCCGGTTGCGGAACATGCTGAAGGAGATGATTGGTTCTTTGGCTTTGGTTTCTGCAAAAAGGAAGAGCAGCGCTAATGCTACAAATCCGGCAAACAAGCCAAGAATCTGCCACGAACCCCAGGCAAATGTTTTGCCGCCAAGTTCCAGACCAAAGATCAGGCACACAACAGCACCGATCAGCGTTACGGCACCCAGCCAGTCGATCTGTTGGGATTGATGCTGATGAGACTCCTTGTAGAAGAAGGCAATAAACACAAATGCAATCAAGCCTAGCGGCAGGTTGATATAGAATACCCATTCCCATGTCGCATATTGGGTAATGTAAGCACCGAGCAGAGGTCCGAATACGCTGGACAGGCCAAAGACGGCTCCAAACAATCCACCCAATTTACCACGAGATTCTGGTGCAACGACATCAAACATGATCGTAAAGGCAATCGGCACCAGGGCCCCCGCACCAATACCTTGAATCGCTCTGTACATCGTCAATTCCACAATAGACGTTGCCGTTCCGCACAGCGCTGAGCCAAGCATAAACACAATAATACCAAATACAAAAAACTTCTTCCGTCCATACATATCGGATAACTTACCGAAGATCGGCATCCCTGCCATCTCAGCCACCATGTACGCGGAGGTAACCCAGACGAACTTGTCGAGGCCACCCAGCTTCCCGACAATATCCCCCATAGCTGTTGCCACGATGGTGTTATCCATCGAAGCCATTAGTATGCTGAGCAGTAACCCTGCCAGCACCAATCCAATACTGTTTTTACGTGCAACCATTGTACTCAATCTCTCCATTCACGCTCTATTCATATGACTGCATTAGTATATCCGAAAAGAAGTTTTCGTTAATCAGTCCAAGGACCGATTGCTTTGCAGCAAAACTTCCGATTGCGGATGAATTTGCAGAGATGAACGGTATTCCACTGTTCCAATCCGGCAGCCAGGACCGATTTTTATTTTATCGCCACGGACAATCTCGGCTTCCGTATTCTCTAATTCAATATCATCACCTTCGATAATCTGTGCTTTGAGAATTGATTTACTCCCCGTAAACAAGTCATTCAACCGTCCACTCTTCACAGAGATGATGGAACCACCCATTTCCTTGACCTCGGATGGACCCATGATTTTGAGTGTGATGTGTTCAGCGCTGAGCATCCCCGCTATCGTCAACCGTCCGTTCAGCTTGATATTTTCCGCCTGACAATCCCCTGACAGATGAAGTTCACCTACCACTTTTATATGCTCAGCTTTGGCATGCAGGCCAGATGCCTGGATTCCATCCTTAACATCGTTGCTGGCCTCTTGCTCTGCGAGAGTAAGGGTTCCGGTAATTTTAATATCTGTGGATTCAAGTGATCCGTATATGACCGATGTACCCGTGCATTTGAAACGATCACAAGATGAATTGTCGTTAAAGGACGCATCCCCTACGACCTTGATCTTGCCGTACACGCCCCCAGAAGAACTGCCATCACCAACGATGCTGATATCCATTTTTTTGTCCAATGAACGCCCAGGATTGTTATTCATGTCGATCCCATCCCTTTCTCTCCATATCCAAACTTTAAATTCGCTGACTGCTGCCCACCTTGGCATCCTGATCTACCTCAAGTTCACCTGAATACTCAACCAGTCTGATGTTACAGCCGCGACCGATAAAAATGTTACTCCCCCGAACAATGTCAGCTTCGGTATCTTCCAGTACAATCTCATCACCCTCAATTAAGGATGTCTTAAATGAAGGGGTCCCGCCCAGACCAATACTTTTCCAAAAGCCATTCTGTTGTTCCTTGCGACGAATATCGATACGCTCTCCGCCAATCTCTTTAGCCGAAGAAGATGTATGCAGCCTGATCTCCACTGTTCCCGCATTCAGTAAGCCGCTGATCTTAATATTGCCCTGTACATTCAGGGACTCACATTGGACATCCCCTTCAATATCGATCACACCGCCAATATCAATTCGTTCCCCATCCACTCTTCCACGTACGGTACACTTTCCGTTCACTTCAAGTTCAGGGCTATAGAGATCTCCGTTAATCGTCGTCATGCCATCCACCCGAACACGAGAACTGGTCAGAGGTCCATTCAACGTGCACATGCCGTTAATCGTTGCACTCTCGGAGGTCAAAGCGCCGTGCATCTTCAATGTTCCATTCACTTCCATAGAGGTACAGTCCAGGTTGCCGTTCACCTTAGCCATGCCATCAATAGATACACGGTGAAAATTCCCGCCTGCCGTTTGACTTATGCCCGCCACATTCAGATCATTCCGCTTATTCCGCTCTTCCATAGATGATCCTCTCCTTATCCCAATTTGAGTTTTAATTCTTCCATAAATGTTCCCATCGGCTGTCTAAGAACCACTTTCACACCATTGTCAAAATAAAACTCCGTTCCTGCTGCTACCAGCATGAATGAAGGAACACCCATCTTACGAATAAGCACGAGTTCGCTGGGTTTGCCTGTAAAACGGTAATAATGTTCGGACATCACTTCGATCAGCAACGCACCCTCTTGCCGAGTAATATCTCCGCTCATTAACAGCTTATCAAGGACGTAGAGCATCATAATCTGCTCCAAAGCATACAGCGATTGCTCTCGACCTGCTTCTTTCAATAGATCCAGGGATATTTGTGAAACAATGTTTCGCTCTAATAGTTGCTCTGCAGACATCTCCACTTCACCCAACGTAGGTGAGAACACGTCTGCCAGCTCATCCAGCGATAATCCGTCTTTCATATTGAGAATCTTGTCAATGCGCAGTAAAATCTGTTGTTTGGGAAAAAAGGTTTCTTGTCCGGTGTAGGAAGACTTCCGAATAAACCATTCTTCCGGAATGAGATTTTTCCGCTTCCAGCGGTATAACTGGCCGTATGAGATTCCTGTCAGGTCCAACAATTCTTTCTTGGAGATCAAATCATCCGTCATATATGGTCCCCCTTTTTATTGAAACGAGTGTAACATAACATTGTTACGTTGTAAACCACATTGAAAAATCGATGATCAGATTACAGATTTCCACTTTAACCACTGGTGTGAAATTCTTTGTTTTCTACTGTAGATCTTGTTATTGCAATGGGAGAGTAATGCGTATAACCTGTTACATATAAACACTTTGGAGGCTTAGGCATCCGACTTCCATCCCATCGTCTCATGTCAGAACACGTGGTTAACGAACTTATGAAAGGGGTTTCTTATACTCATGGCACTTATTAAATGTGATTTTTACTCGGATACGCTTGGACTGAGCACCAGCATCCATGTCATTCTGCCGCAACAAACCCACAATCAGATCGGTATGGAGAATGTGACTGGCAAAGGGCTGCACCCAACTCTGTACCTGCTGCACGGTCTGTCTGATGATGATTCCATCTGGCTGCGGCGGACTTCCATCGAACGTTATGTGGCCAACCTCGGGATCGCCGTTGTTATGCCACAGGTACACCGCAGCTTCTATACAGATATGGTAGAAGGCGGACGTTACTGGAGCTTTATCAGTGAAGAACTGCCGGCACTTGCTCGTTCTTTCTTCCCGCTGTCAGATCAACGAGAGGACAACTTCGTTGCCGGATTATCCATGGGTGGCTATGGGGCTTTCAAGCTGGCCCTTCGTAAACCAGATCAATATGCGGCTGCTGCCAGTTTGTCTGGAGCACTCGATATGTCTGCACATATGGATAGAAATGCATCCTCAGCATTACAACAGACGGAGTTACAGCGGATTTTCGGACCCGAGGTGGCAGGTACAGAGAACGATCTGATCCATCTACTTAAAGAGAGTCAAGCCAGCCAAGAGCCACAGCCCCTGCTCTATCAGTGCTGCGGAACGGAAGATTTCCTGTATGAGGATAATCAAACCTTCCGTCAAGCCTGTGAACAGACGAACTTCGAACTGACGTACGAGGAAGGGCCTGGTGAACATGAGTGGGGCTACTGGGATGCCAAGATTCAGGATGTATTGAAATGGTTGCCTTTACAAAAGCGCGATTAGTGGAGAATTGCAATGGAGCTACCGCGAGTAACTAAACTGGTACTCCGATAGTAGAACAACCTAACATCCGTTCGCGGTTGAGTAGAATGTATCTAGAGCACATTGCTGTAAAACACAAAGAAGCAGGCCGCTGAGAACAAAGTTCTCTGGCCTGCTTCTTTGTTGTACTGTTGTATCTGTAAGGGTACCTTATAGTAGCGGTGGTATTAACCGCGGTTCGTAATCCATTGCTCGGTGATCTCCAGTACCTTCTCACTGCGTCCAATCGCTTCAGCAACTTGACCCGAAGCTGTCCCGCCGTAAACATTACGAGCGTTCACAACCGCTTCCGGTTGCAGTACATCATAGATCCGGTCATCAAACAGTGGTGAGAACTGACGGAATTCATCAATCGTCAGATCCAGCAAATACTTGCTGTTCTGGATGCAGTACAGCACCGTTCTACCAATCACTTCATGCGCCTGACGGAAAGGCAAGCCTTCGCCTACGAGGAAGTCGGCAATATCCGTAGCATTGGAGAAATCCTGGTTGACCGCTTGACGCATCCGATCCTTGTTCACTGTCATCGTCGCGATCATTGGAGCAAACAGTTGAAGCGCACCTTCCAGCGTCGCTACAGTATCAAACATGCCTTCTTTGTCTTCCTGCATGTCTTTGTTGTATGCCAGTGGAAGAGATTTCAGTACTGTCAGCAAGCCGATCAGGTTGCCGTACACACGTCCTGTTTTACCACGAACGAGTTCAGGAACGTCCGGATTTTTCTTCTGTGGCATGATGCTGCTGCCTGTGCAGAACGCATCGTCCAGTTCAACGAATCCAAACTCCGTGCTGCTCCATAGTACCAGCTCTTCACTCAGACGGGACAAGTGAGTCATGATCAGCGAAGCTGCCGCCAGGAACTCAACGATGAAGTCACGGTCGCTTACTGCGTCCAGACTGTTCTCGTACACGCCATCGAAGCCCAGTTGTTCCGCCACAAAATGACGGTCAATCGGGAAAGTTGTGCCCGCGAGTGCACCTGCGCCCAGTGGCAGGATGTTAATACGTTTGTAGCTGTCCATCAGACGCTCCGCATCCCGTTGGAACATGGAGACATATGCCATCAGGTGATGTGCGAACAGAATTGGCTGTGCCCGTTGAAGATGCGTATAACCCGGTACAATGGTATCGAGGTTATCTTTCGCTTGTCCAATCAGTGCTTCCTGCAAGGAATGCAGCATGCCTACAAATCCAACCACGCGCTCACGCAGGTATAAGTGCATATCTGTTGCAACTTGATCGTTCCGGCTACGGCCTGTATGTAATTTACCGCCTACAGGACCAATCGTCTCGATCAGGTTTTTCTCAATATTCATGTGGATGTCTTCGTCCGATACGGAGAATTCCACTTCGCCCGCACGGATTTTGTGCAGAACGGTGATCAATCCTTCTTTGATGGTCTCTACATCTTCCGCCGGCAGAATACCGCATTTGCCCAGCATTGTCACATGGGCCAGACTGCCCTGAATATCTTCCTCAGCCAAAGCTTTGTCAAAATTGATCGATGCCGTATATTCCTCAACCAAATGATTGGTTTGTTTTGTAAAACGTCCTCCCCACAGCTTGCTCACGGTGAGTACTCCCCTTTCGCTCATGGACAAAGCCGCTCCTGCCAGATGTGCAAGAACGGCCTGCCTTGTCATTTATATTGATATAGCTCTATAGATGCAGGTTGAAATTAGTTTTTGTTTTGCTCCACGCCGGAGTTTACTTTCAAACGCAGTGCATTCAGGCGGATAAAACCTGTTGCATCACCTTGATCGTAGGCTTGCGTTGGATCAGCTTCCATCGTTGCGATGTCCGGATTGTAGAGGCTGACAGGACTTTTCACACCTGCGCCGATGATGTTGCCTTTGTACAGTTTCACACGAACCGTACCTGTTACGTTCTTCTGGCTTTCAGTCACCAGCGCTTGCAGCGCCAGACGTTCCGGTGCGAACCAGAAGCCGTTGTAAACGAGTGTGCTGTAACGTGTGATCAGGCTATCACGCAGGTTCATCACTTCACGGTCCATCGTGATGGATTCCATTTTGCGATGTGCGGTGAACAAGATTGTTCCACCTGGTGTCTCGTATACGCCACGGCTCTTCATACCAACAAAACGGTTCTCGACCATATCTACACGGCCAATACCATGTTTGCCACCCAGCTCGTTCAGTTGCTCCATCACTTGCAGTGGGCTCAGGCGCTCACCGTTCAGTGCAACACAGTCACCTTGTTCGAATTCCAGTTCAACATATTCCGCTTGATCCGGTGCATCTTCAGGTGCACTGCTCAGCAGGAACATGTCTTTGTTCTCGTCCGCGCTTGGATCGAACCAAGGATCTTCGAGCACACCGCTCTCATAGCTGATATGCAGCAAGTTACGGTCTGTCGAGTACGGTTTAGCCGCAGAAGCGGTTACCGGAATACCATGTTTTTCAGCGTAAGCAATCATCTCGGCACGTCCCGGGAATTGGTTACGGAATTCTTCCAGACGCCAAGGTGCAATTACGTTAATGTCTGGTGTCAGTGCAGCCGCGTTCAGCTCAAAGCGAACTTGGTCATTTCCTTTACCTGTAGCGCCGTGAGCGATGGCCGTAGCACCTTCTGCACGAGCGATATCCACCATACGTTTAGCAATCAGTGGACGAGCGATACTTGTACCAAGCAGGTATTGTCCTTCATAGAGGGCACCCGCCTGGAACATCGGATAGATGAAATCTTTTGCAAACTCATCACGCAGATCGTCGATGTATACTTTGGAAGCGCCTGTTGCCAGTGCTTTTTCCTCCAAACCGTCCAATTCATCCTTTTGTCCAATATCCGCTGTGAAAGCGATAATCTCTGCATCATATGTTTCTTTCAACCATTTCAAAATTACAGATGTGTCCAACCCGCCTGAATACGCGAGTACAATTTTTTCCTTAGCCATGTTCGATGGTCCTCCCCAAGATCAGTTGCTATAAACTTTTATCTATCATCGCGAAATCTGCGCCTAAAATCAACCCATTCAATGAAATAGCAGCTATTCGCTCATTAATGCAGCCATTAATGCTTTCTGTGCATGCAAGCGATTCTCCGCCTGATCAAAGATCAGGGAGTTCGGTCCGTCAATTACACCGGCACTCACTTCTTCGCCGCGGTGTGCTGGCAGACAATGCAAGAACATGTAGTCCGGCTTCGCGCCTTTCATCAGTTCCTCGTCCACTTGATATGCCGCAAATGCCTGCTCACGAATCTTCTGCTCTTCCTCAAAGCCCATGCTCGCCCATACATCCGTATACACGATATCTGCATCTTTGGCTGCTTCCTGTGCACTGTACGTTACAGTCACTTCAGAACCGCTCTCCTGTGCGATAATACGTGCCTGCTCCACAACCGCGCTATCCGGCTCATAGCCTTCTGGCGTTGCTACAGCAACATGCATACCCATCTTCGCTGCACCCAGCATCAGGGAGTGCGCCATGTTGTTGCCATCTCCGATGTAGGCCATTTTCAGACCTGCCAGCTTGCCTTTGTGCTCCAGTACCGTTTGGAAGTCTGCCAGCACCTGGCAAGGATGCGCTGCATCGCTCAGGCCGTTAATGACCGGAACATCGGCATGCTCTGCCAGTTCAGTTACATTATGGTGTCCAAAGGTACGGATCATGATGCCGTCCAGGTAGCGGGACAATACTTTGGCTGTATCATGTGTTGTTTCCCCACGACCCAGCTGGATATCATTTTTGCTCAGGAAGAGCGCGTGTCCACCCAATTGGAACATGCCCACTTCAAAGGATACACGTGTACGTGTGGATGATTTTTCAAAAATAAGTCCGATCGTTTTGCCTTTCAACGGTTGAAAAGGTACACCGCTTTTTTGCTTGCCTTTAATCTCAATCGCGAGATTAAGCAGATAACGAATCTCCTCTGCTGTGTAGTCCGTGAATTCGATAAAATCCCGGCCTCTCAGATCAATCTTCTGAATCTTTTCCGTCTGTTGTGCTGTCATGTATAATGTCCTCCTTATTTCCGGTTCCCTGCACCCGCATGGGCAGAAGAGAGCACCGTTAACACTTTGTCTAGATGCTTCTCGAGTTTATTCATTCCCGCCTTCTGCAATTTCACCGCGCGGCTACAGGGATTCATCATCTCATACTGCTTCGAGGCCGGTAATGGCCCCGAGACAGAAAGGTTCTCATTTTTATGTTAGGCTTTCGCCGCTACGTGCTCTTCGATCAATGTAGCTACCAGGGATACCGCCTCGTCGATCTCTTCTTTGCTCACATACAGGTTCGGAAGTAAACGAATCACATTCGGACCTGCAGAGACGAACAAGATACCGCGTTTTTGCCCTGCAAGCACAATATCACCTACCGGCTCAGCACATTCAATACCGACTAACAATCCCAAGCCACGAACTTCCTTCACAAAGGAATTGCCTGCCAAACGATTCCGTAAGGAGCTCATCAGGTATTCACCCATCTCCGCTGCACGCTCTGGCAAACGATCTTCCAGCATCGTTTCGATTGTTGCAATCACAACGGATGAAGCAAGTGGTGTTCCGCCAAATGTCGTCGCATGGCTACCTGGTGTGAATGCATCCCGCAGGAAACCTTTACCCAACATCGCGCCTACTGGGAAACCACTACCAATACCTTTGGCAACGGTGAACACGTCTGGCTCAATACCATAATGTTCGTGCGCGAACAGTTTTCCTGTACGTCCCATTCCCGTTTGTACTTCATCAACAATGAGCAGCAATCCGTGCTTGTCACACAGTTCCCGTACATGCTTGACGAATTCCGGTTCGACCGGATATACACCACCCTCGGCCTGGACCATTTCCAGCATAATAGCTGCTGTGTTGGGTCCAATTGCCGCTTCAAGGGCAGGAACATCATGCAAAGGTACGGTTACAAATCCGGCTGGCAATGGCAAAAATCCTTCTTTCACCTTATCCTGTCCGGTTGCTGTCAGTGTAGCAAGTGTCCGTCCATGGAAGGACTGGGCAAAGGTGATCACTTCATACCGATCTGTGCCTTTCACCTTCTGGTGATAACGACGTGCTACTTTAATAGCCGCTTCGTTCGCTTCGGCACCACTGTTACAAAAGAACACTGCATCAGCGCACGTATTGGCTGTCAACAATGCTGCTGCTTTCTCCTGGCCTGGAATCTGGAACAGGTTGGACACATGCCACAACTCATCAATCTGAGCTTTCAGCTTGGCTCCAACTTTCTCCGGTGCATGGCCCAGGCTAGTTACAGCGAGTCCGCACATGAAATCGAGATAGCGGTTTCCCTGATCGTCCCATAACCAGCTGCCTTTACCTTTGACCAGACTGATTGGATAACGCGCATACGTTTGGAAAAGCGAGCTTTCCGTCTGTGCCGCTGCACCTGTTGCTGTTGCGCCCGCTACCGCTGTGCCAGAACCTGGCTGTTCGTTGCCTTTTGCCATGACCATATCACTCCTTATTGGTTGGTACACGAGCAATTATATAAGAAACCTGATTTACACTAGACCACTCCGATTGCGGAACCATCTTCCGAACGTATGCATACTCCACTTCGATGACAGAACAACCTTCCGATCGCTGTTATCCCTGGATTTTTTTTATTCCCCTTCAATGGGGAAAATCCTGTGATAAAGGCGCACGCTCCGCTTCTTCAGGTTATTTCTGTCCTCTCCGTTATGCATTTTTATTCTTCAGATTGGTTCTGCACCCTACGTTATTGTGAGTGTAATATTAGATTTCTTATATAAAAAAGCCGTGCACATATTTTTTATCTTGTATAAGAACCCAAATGAACCTTATTGCATACGGATGATTCTTGTTCCGATGATTTCTCCGCTGAGCACTCGGCTCAGGATTTGAGGTTCGCTGCCGTCTACGATGACGACCTCACGTACTTGGCCATGAATACATGCAATTGCTGCACGCACTTTGGGAATCATGCCGCCATAGATTTCTCCGGTCTGGATCATGTCCTCAATCTCTTGTACAGATACGGATGGCAGTACTTTTTTCTCGCCGCCTACGTTCTTCATGATGCCAGGAACGTCAGTCACGACAATCATCCGACTTACGCCGAGATGAGACGCCACTGCACCTGCCGCTGTATCTGCGTTAATGTTGTAGCGTTGTCCAGTTGCATCTACGCCAACTGGTGCAATAACCGGCATGTAACCCATGTTCACGATGCCTTGGATAATCTCTGCGTTCACACCAGTGACATCGCCTACCCAACCGATCTCTGCGTGGTTTGTAACAGGTTTAGCCTGAATCAGACCCCCGTCCACGCCAGACAAGCCTAGTGCACGGCCGCCCACACGTTGAATCAAACGCACGATCTGTTTGTTGATACTGCCCGCAAGCACCATCTCCACTACGTCCAGCACAGGTTCAGTCGTTTTGCGCAGGCCATTAACGAATTCGGTTTCGATACCAAGCTTCGCAAGTTTATCTGAGATCGCAGGACCTCCACCATGCACGATTACCGGCTGCGTGTCCTGAGACTGCAAATCACGCAGATCCGCAAAGAAAGACTCAGGCAATGCTGCCAGCGTGCTGCCTCCACATTTCATGACAAACATCTGTTTCTCTGTGCTCGCTTCCGTTGCGGTACTCTTGTTTGGCATTGTTGAATTCATGAGGGCAAGCTCCTTCCATAGTAAAAATTACATTCAAAAAAATATAACACTTTTATAAGGTGACGAAGGCTGGTAGGAGTCCATTCCGAATTCGGATTGTTCTTTCGATCGCTGTTGTCTCCAGGTTTCTTGAATTATCCCTATATAGGGGAATACCCGGAGACTAAGGCGACCGCTCCGCTTCTGCAGAATCAATTCCGTCTTCTCCATTACTATCGCTATATGTTCAATACCAAACAACAAGTTTAAATTTTATTGATAATTTTTGAATCATCTCACGAAACAGCTTCACAATAGAAGACAGCTGTTTCGCAAAACCTTTATCCCAAAGACTTATTACGTGCGGTATGCTGCGTTAATTCGGACGTAGTCATACGTCAGGTCGCAGCCCCAGGCTGTTGCTGTTCCTTCGCCGTGGTGCAGATCCACCACAATGCGAACTGTATCAGTCTGCAAATACGCCAGTGCCACTTCTTCGTCGAATACGACTGGGCGGGACTGCGCAAGTACCGAGATATCTCCCAAACGGATATCTACCGTATCCGGGTTCACCGGCTGTCCTGCACGCCCTACGGCTGCAATAATCCGTCCCCAGTTGGCATCTGCGCCAAACATGGCTGATTTCACAAGACTCGAACCGATGACAGTTTTCGCGATTGCTTGCGCGGATTCATCACTTACCGCACCTGTAACTTCTACCTCAACCAGTTTGGTTGCTCCTTCACCATCGCGAGCAATGGCTTTGGCTAGCACTTGGCAAACATAGGTGAAGCCGGCTGCAAAAGCGTCCCAATCTGGATGCTCTGTGGTCAGCTCTTCATTGCCTGCATAACCACTGGACATAGCTACCAGCATGTCGTTTGTACTTGTATCCCCATCAACGGTAATCATGTTAAATGTATGATTGGTTGCCTGGCGCAGCAAGCGCTGCAACGCTTCTGCACCAATGACCGCGTCAGAGGTCATGAAAGCGAGCATCGTCGCCATATTCGGATGAATCATACCCGAGCCTTTGGCGGCTCCCGCAATCGTAACCGTCTTACCGTTAACCAGAACGGAGACGCAAGCTTCCTTTTTCACCAAATCCGTTGTCAGAATCGCTTGTGAAAATTGTTCCGCCTCATTCGACTCCTTGCCCATATGCGCCGGAAGTCCGGTAATGCCTGAATGTACAGCATCCATTTTGAGCAATTCCCCGATGACACCTGTGGATGCCACAGCCACGTCTTCTTCTGCCACACCCAACTCACGCGCAGCTGCCGAACGCATCGCATAAGCATCTTCTTCCCCTTGTTGCCCTGTACATGCATTCGCATTACCACTGTTGACGATAACAGCCTGAAGGCGTCCATTGCTCAAGCTTTCGCGTGTTACTTTGAGTGGCGCCGCCTGAAACACGTTCGTTGTGTATACAGCAGCAGCTGTAGCCGGTACATCACATCGGATCGCTCCGATGTCATTACGAGATGTCTTTTTCAATCCGCAGTGAAGTCCACCAGCAGTGAATCCCCCAGGGGTTACAATTGTTCCGTTCTCAACCACGGTAAAAGTATGTTGCTCCACATTCGTTCCCATATCATATCCCCCGTATGCGTTCAGCCATATGCTGATGATCCGCCTGCTTAACCTGATCCGTTCTTCCTAAGTTGACTCCGAGAAAGCACTTTTACACCGAGTGTTCCAGTACTCCTCTTGAATTCCAATCCCTTATGGATATACCGGTGTCATGTTCAGCCCGAGGTTCTCCTCCCATCCCATCATCAGGTTCATATTTTGAATCGCTTGCCCGGAAGCACCCTTCACCAGGTTGTCGATGACCGAAATAATCGTTAAACGACCTGTGCGAGGATCCACCGCAAATCCGATATCACAATAGTTGGATCCGTACACTTCTTTGGTAGAAGGCCAGATGCCCGGTTCACGTACACGCACGAAAGGTCTGTTCTCATAATATTTGCGGTATAAATCTACGATCTCCCGATCACTGTGTTCCCCAACGAGTTTTGCATACATCGTACTCATGATTCCACGTGTCATTGGCACCAGATGTGTTGTGAAGGTAACCGTAACTGGCGTTCCCGTTATACTGCCAAGCACTTGTTCGATCTCGGGAATATGTTGATGTTTATTCAGTTTATAGGCTTTGAAATTCTCATTCATCTCTGCATAATGGTTTGTCAGACTTGTTCCACGTCCCGCTCCGGATACGCCTGATTTGGCATCAATAATAATAGTAGAAGGATCAATCCAGCCTGCCTCTACAGCAGGGATCAGTCCAAGAAGTGTAGCCGTTGGATAACAACCTGGGTTGGATATAAAATTCTGTCCCTTCACTTCTTCGCCATACACCTCAGCCATGCCGTATACCGCTTGTTCCAGCAAAGTAGCTGGAGGAGCCGGATGTTTGTACCACTCTTCGTACACCGTTCCATCCTTGAGTCTGAAATCGCCAGACAGGTCAATCACCTTAAGTCCTGCTGCCAGCAGGCTTGGTACGAGCTTAGCACTTACGCCGGACGGGGTCGCTGTGAATACCAGATCCGCACGACTCGCAATTTCAGCCGGATCCACACCGTCGAGTGGCCTGTGAATCACGCCCGTCAAATGCGGAAATCCATCTGCGATGGACTCACCACTGCTCGATGATGAGATCACCGATGTGATTTCAACCTGCGGATGGTTCTGGAAAAAACGAATCAGCTCCACCCCGCCGTAGCCGGTGGAACCGACGATTGCTACTTTTAATTTGTTATTCACTCTCGCTCCCCCAATCTCGATGTATGCGCTACTTGTGCTATGTCCTTGCCTGAAGGATACTTGAACACAGCAATTCCGTCGCTTATATGCATATTTGTGTATTATTATACGACTCTGGTTATATAAATACAACACTCTATCATCAATTTCACATGGATTTCCATCCAATCCGAACATATCTTTTTTAACATCCGGGACGAATAGGTATACATCTGTTAAAATACGTATTAGTAGGAAACATTACAATCAGGGTCTCATTCATAACTAACCTGCTAATCAAGGACATATGAATAGATTCATGATGGTCATAATGAGACGTGGGGGACTATAGTGCATATCGAATCCATTTTACTTATTGTACTCCTTGGCCTGAATATTATTTTTGCCGCAGCAGTCGTTTTCTTCGAACGGAAGGATGCCAGCGCTTCCTGGGCTTGGCTGCTCGTCTTGAACTTTATTCCGGTGTTTGGGTTTGTACTTTATCTTTTAACCGGTCAGAACCTGACCCGATACCGGCTTTTCCAGTGGAAAGAACGTAAGAAGCTCGGGCTAGAGGAACGTATTGAAGCCCAGCTCACGCAGTTGCACGATAACCGCACCCCTTTCCGCAACCAAGCAACCGAGACTAGCCAGGACATGATCTATATGAACCTGAAGCAGAACGGTGCTCTGGTGACGGAAGATAATGCGGTCGAGATCATTACGGATGGAACAGATAAATTCCAGCGGCTCTTGGATGACATCGAAGCGGCTCAGGATCACGTGCACGTACAATACTACATTTATAGAGGCGACCGTCTGGGCAAAAGAATTCGAGATGCACTCATCCGCAAAGCGCGGGAAGGCATCAAAGTTCGTTTGCTGTATGACGCGCTCGGATCACGGCGGGTATCAAAACGTTTTTTCAAAGAATTGCGCGAAGCAGGCGGTTTGGTTGAAGTCTTTTTCCCCTCCAAATTCAGTCTGATCAACTTGCGTATGAACTACCGGAACCACCGGAAGATTGTCATCATTGATGGTAACCTGGGGTACACAGGCGGGTTTAACGTTGGAGATGAGTATCTTGGCTTGAACTCCAAATTCGGTTACTGGCGTGACACACATCTGCGTATTCAGGGGAATGCCGTTCATGCGCTGCAGACCCGTTTTCTCCTAGATTGGAATGAAGCGTCCAAGCAACACGACACACCTTATGTTCCGGCGCATTTCCCTCATATCGAGGGTACAGGAAAGATTGCCATGCAGATCGTCTCCAGTGGACCGGATGCAGAGACTGAACATATCAAGAACAGTTATCTTAAGATGATTAATGGGGCCAAACATTCGATTCTGATTCAAACGCCTTATTTTATCCCGGATGCCAGTGTATTCGAAGCTATTCGTCTCGCGTGTCTGTCCGGCATTGATGTTCGCATTATGATTCCAAATAAACCCGACCACGCCTTTGTATATTGGGCTACGTTATCTTATATTGGTGAGTTGTTGAAGGTGGGCGCCAAAGTATTTATATATGATAATGGCTTCATTCATGCCAAAACACTTATCATTGACAGTTTGGTTGCATCCGTGGGAACCGCCAATATTGACTACCGCAGTTTCCGGTTGAACTTTGAGGTTAATGCTTTTATGTACGATGAAGCGATTGCGACAGCACTTGTACAAACCTTCGAGCACGACCTGCATGTATCGCGAGAAATGACGCTCGATGAATACCAAAAACGTAGTCTCATTATCCGCTTCAAAGAAGCCATTTCCCGTCTGCTATCTCCGATTTTGTAGCGGTCAATATTTATAGTAAAAAAACAGGCACATCCTCTCCCGTCATTTTGGAGAAGGTTGTGCCTGTTTTTTTCTTGTCTTGAACATCCAAACGTATGAGCCCTACACGGCTCGCTTGCTATTTTTCACACCGTTCACACATGTTCTCCCCGCTTAAAACCTTCGCCGAGCACTTCGTGCGCGTTACTGATAATGACAAATGCTCCCGGGTCCACAGACCGGATCAACGCTTTGAGTCTTGGTACCTCATTCTGTCCAACCACGACCATCAGTACTGTTCGTTGATCATCGGTGTAACCGCCTTTGGCCTCCAGCTTTGTTAATCCGCGATCCAGGTCATCCAGAATCACTTTGCTAATCGCTTCGGTCTGGTTGGAGATAATATAAGCCACCTTGGAAAAGCCTAGGCCCATCTCAACGGCATCGATCACTTTACCAGTAACATACAACCCAATCAGCGCATAGAGGGACTGCTCCAACGACAATACAAAAGCAGCCATAATAATAACCGTAGCATCCATAATTACGACACACAGCGAGTAACTCAATCCACTGTATTTCTGTACGATTCTGGCAAGAATGCTCATGCCACCTGTTGATCCTCTACCTCGGTATACAATTCCAATCCCTAAACCAACACCAATCCCACCATACAGTGAACCAAGTAGCGGATTCGTTGTTGGAATGGCCCAATCCTTCGTGAGATAAACTAACAGTGGCAGGACAATACTGCCCAATACCGAGCGAACACCATACTGCTTGCCAATGAGCAGGAAACCCGCAATCAAAAGTGGGATATTAATTGCCCATTGGGTATATGCCGGCTCCCAATTAAGCCATTCCTTGCCCAGAATTGATAACCCGGACACCCCACCCGAAGCGATCTGATTTGGTAATAAAAATAAATTAAAGGCCACTGCAATTAAAAACGAACCTACAATGATAGATACCGTATCCACGACGTTTCTCCATGGACCATTGAGTGGAATGAGGCTAGTTATCCTCTTTTTGCGATTATTGTGAAGTTGTGATCGTTGTTGCATGTTCTCGTGCTCTCCTTTATGTGACTGATCAGTTGTTCGCTCATTTTTTCTATCCTATAAAATTATTCAAAAAAAAAGCTCCCGTATACACCAGCATACGCCTACACGTATGGGTCCATACAGGAACTTATATTAATCGGTTTCTACTTTAATCTGGCTACGCAAATAACCATCGATGAATGCATCGAGGTCGCCGTCCATTACTGCCCCTGTATTTCCAGTCTCTACGCTTGTACGGTGATCCTTTACCATACTATAGGGATGGAACACATAGGAGCGAATCTGGCTACCCCATGAAATATCCGACTGATCTCCTCGGATTTCATCCAGCTGTTGTTTTTGCTCTTCAATTTTACGCTCATACAATTTCGAACGAAGCATCTTCATCGCCCGCTCACGGTTCTTGATCTGTGAACGTTCATTCTGACACGTTACAACTACACCTGTCGGAAGGTGGGTAATCCGCACGGCTGAGTCGGTGGTATTGATATGCTGTCCACCCGCGCCACTCGCACGGTAGGTATCAATCTTGAGATCCTCTGTTCGAATGTCCAATTCAATCGTATCATCAATCTCAGGAACCACATCACATGATACGAAGGACGTATGTCTACGGCCCGATGAGTCAAAAGGAGAGATCCGCACCAGTCGGTGTACACCCTTCTCGGCTTTCAGATAACCATAAGCATTGTGCCCCTTGATCGATAGCGTGACACTCTTGATCCCCGCCTCATCTCCTGGCAGATAATCCAGCACCTCAACCTTGAAGCCACGCTTCTCGGACCAACGTGTGTACATCCGGAGTAACATTTGTCCCCAGTCCTGTGACTCGGTACCACCTGCCCCCGGATGAAGCTCTAGAATGGCATCCATCTTATCATACGGCTGGTTCAGGAGCAGCTGAAGTTCGAACTCTGCCACCTTGCTCACGATCGCTGTGACGCTTCTACCGATCTCTGCAGCGAGGTCTTCGTCGCCTTCCTCGTCAGCCAGTTCTACCATCATCACCGCATCATCATAGTCCTGTTGGAGTTTGGTGTATTGATCCACAGATCCCTTCACCGCATTTAGCTCAGCGATTACGGATTGCGCCTTGTCACTATCATCCCAGAAATCCGGAGCAGACATCTTCACTTCGAAGTTGCCGATCATCTCTTGCTTCAGATCTAAGTCAAAGAGACCCCCTAAGGTTGGTTAGTTTTTTGCCTATTTCACGCAGGTCATGCTTCACGTTTGGATCGATCATGTGCAATTCCTCTTTTCATTAAGATAAGCTCCCCGCATCCAGGGCATTCCTCCAGATCAAGTATCCGATGCGTTACCCTGGTGTTGAGACTACTGTTGTATCAGTATATCTCTTCCCCGTGATCATGGTCATATTATTATAACTATGCACCATTAATCGGTTTTGCATCCTTCACTTCATCCTATGGAATACCCGGCTGCAAGGAGCCATTCATGTCATTCGTGTATAGAAAAAACCTCTAACTACTCTTGACCGTGGCAGTGTTTGAACTTCTTGCCACTACCGCACGGGCATGGATCGTTACGTCCGATTTGGTCAGAAACCTTCACTGGACGTTTCTCAGCAGGTTCACCGCTTGTCGAGATCTGACTTTCCTCAACAACCGCTTGACGCTCCTGATTGCTCTCGATCTGTGCTCTCATCACATAAGTCGCTACTTCTTCTTGAATCGAAGCGATCATTTGATGGAACATCTCGAAGCCTTCGAACTGGTACTCACGCAGTGGATCTGTACCGCCGTAGGCACGAAGGTGGATACCTTGACGCAATTGATCCATTGCATCAATATGATCCATCCACTTGCTGTCTACTGCACGGAGCACAACCACTTTCTCGAACTCACGAACCATCTCTTCGCCAATTCGCTCTTCACGTGCATTGTACTTGTTCTGAACTTTCGTGAACAGGAACTCGATGATCTCTTCTGCTTCCTTACCCCACAGATCATCTTTAGTTATGGAACCATCGTCCAGCAATTTGCTGTTCATGTAATCAGCAACTTCCTGAAGCTCCCAGTTTTCCGGGATATCGTCACTACAATGTGCTTCAACGATACGTTCAATGGAAGGCTTGATCATATCCATAACGATCTGTTTGATATTTTCGGACTCCAGTACCTCGCGGCGCTGTTTATATATAATTTCACGTTGTTGGTTCATTACATCATCATATTGGAGAACGACTTTACGCACGTCAAAGTTGTTACCTTCAACACGCTTCTGCGCTGATTCTACTGCACGGGTAATCATCCGGCTCTCGATCGGTTGGTCTTCTTCAAAACCAAGACGCTCCATCATGTTCAATACATTGTCTGCACCGAAACGTCTCATCAATTCATCACCCAGTGACAGGTAGAATTGTGTTGAACCCGGGTCACCTTGACGTCCCGCACGGCCACGTAGCTGATTATCAATCCGGCGTGATTCGTGACGCTCTGTACCGATGATATGAAGGCCGCCTACTTCAGCTACACCATCACCCAAGATAATATCAGTACCCCGTCCTGCCATGTTGGTTGCAATCGTTACTGCACCCGCTTGACCAGCTCCTGAGATGATCTCTGCTTCTTCCGCGTGGTACTTGGCGTTCAGTACCTGGTGTTTGACACCACGGCGTTTAAGCATGTCAGACAGGCGTTCAGAGTTCTCAATGGACACTGTACCTACCAGAATCGGTTGATTCTTACTGTGGCGTGCCACGATCTCTTCTACAACGGCATTGAACTTGCCATCGATGCTCTTATACACGACATCTGCCATGTCATCGCGTTTATTCGGACGGTTGGTTGGAATTTGCAGTACTTCGAGACCGTAGATTTTTTTGAACTCTTCTTCCTCGGTTTTCGCTGTACCCGTCATACCCGCAAGTTTACGGTACATCCGGAAATAGTTCTGGAAGGTAATCGTAGCAAGCGTCATGCTCTCATTTTGTACTTCAATGCCTTCTTTGGCTTCAATCGCTTGGTGCAATCCATCACTGTAACGACGTCCAGACATCAGACGACCTGTGAATTCATCGACGATCATGACTTCCTCATCACTGACCACATAATCCACGTCACGACGCATGATTGCATTAGCTTTCAAGCCCTGTACAATGTGATGGTTGAGAGTTACATTGGCATGATCATACAAGTTCTCGATACCAAATGCTTTCTCTGCTTTTGCCACGCCCGCCTCAGTCAACGCTACGGATTTCACCTTAATGTCTACCGTAAAGTCTTCTTCCGGCACCAAACGTTTCACAAAACGATCTGCTGCATAGTACATATCCGTCGACTTCTGAGCTTGTCCAGAGATAATGAGTGGCGTACGCGCCTCATCGACCAAGATGGAGTCTACTTCATCAATGATACAGAAGAACAATGGACGTTGTACCATTTGCTCTTTGTAAAGCACCATGTTGTCACGCAGATAGTCAAAACCAAACTCATTGTTCGTTCCGTACGTAATATCACATGCATATGCATGTTGTTTCAACGCATGGTCCATACCGCTGAGGTTAACCCCAACCGTCATGCCCATGAACTCATAGATTTGTCCCATTTCCTGGCTATCCCGTTGTGCCAAATAGTCATTGACTGTGACCACGTGTACACCTTTGGACATTAACGCGTTCAGATATACTGGAAGTGTTCCTACCAGCGTTTTACCTTCACCCGTTTTCATCTCGGAAATACGGCCTTCATGCAGAGCGATACCGCCCAGCATCTGTACATCGTAGTGACGTTTGCCCAGTACACGACGTGATGCCTCACGTACGGTTGCAAATGCCTCTGGAAGAAGTTCATCTGTCGTTTCTCCCTTTTCAATACGAGCACGGTATTCGTCCGTTTTACCTTTCAGTTGTTCATCAGACAACGCCTGAAATTGTGGTTCCAGTTTATTGATCACATCGACCGTCTTCATCAGACGTTTAACATCACGTTCATTCATGTCGCCGAAGATCTTTTTGACAAGTCCTAGCATGGTATACCCCTTTCGTGCAAAACAGAATAGACCCCCTGTTGCCGCCACGCGACACCATCGGATGGATGTTGCATCCACTTGCCCGGGGGTGACAAACAATATGATTTGAGCTTAATGAAGGTTACACTTCGTCAACTCAGTTGCCAGAATGTCCTTTCGATCGCTGTTATCCCCTGATTTCTTTTAAACTCTCTTCTCAGAGGGGGAAATCCGGGGATAAAGGCGAACGCTTCGCTTCTACAGATCATTTCCGCCCTCTTCGTCATCCGTGTAAAAATCAAATTCAAATCATATGCTAATAAGTAATATGATGAATCAACTCCAGGCTTGCCAAGGGTTCCTCATGAAGCTGATTCGGTATTCAAACGGATTCGGTTATTAAAAAGTAGCCGAAGCCCGAGCCTTGCGAATCATGTTCATGGTGCTGTGCCTGTCATTGATTATGATTAGCGATCATTCGTTGACAATTCCTCATCAGGACAATGATTCTCTTTGCATAAATTGTAACAGTTTGTAAGAGCCGCCGCAACACGCCACGGCACACTTCTTTGAACTTCTGAGACATATCAAACCGAGTTTAAGTGCAAAAAATCATAGTCGTTAGCGGAAGCGTCCGATTGTCATGTTTCGTTTTGCAGGATAGACAGCTCTGTCAACGAATTTTGATGGTAAATTTGGATGGAAGTCTCAATATCCAGTTCTCGAATGTAGGTATACGAATATTTTCGTAAGCATCGGAATCTGGTGATAAACTTGTACCAATTATAATTATTCTTACTATCTATTAGACGCAACAGCATGGGGAATAGTTTCACCATTTTATTTCCAAAGGTGATTTCCCAGCTTCTCTACGCACAAAAGAGCCCCATCCCCTAAGGGATGGAAGCTCTTGTTAAGTCCAATCCAGGAAACTACAGTCCCTGTCTTCATTATTATTAGATATTCATACGCATGTCCGTTCCGATGATCCTGTACGTTAATATTAACCTTGTTCGATCAATCCGTACTTACCATCGTTCCGTTTGTAAACCACGCTAACTTCTTCACTGTCAATGTTGGAGAATACGAAGAAATTGTGACCAACCATGTTCATTTGGAGGATGGCCTCTTCCACGTCCATTGGTTTCAACATAAAGCGTTTCGTCCGTACGACTTCAAAATCATCGTCATCCGTATCCGTATCCAGTTCAGCAGTAGCTACAGTACCTGTTGGATCTTCAACGAAGAGTGTTTTCAGGCTACCTTCCTGGCGGAACTTACGGTTAATTTTTGTTTTGTGTTTGCGGATCTGACGTTCCAGCTTGTCCACCACGGAGTCAATGGATGCGTACATATCGTCGCTCTCATCCTCGGCGCGGAGCACAATGCCTTTCAAAGGAATCGTCACCTCTACCGTATGCAAACCTCTCGTCGTGCTCAATGTAACAGCACCGTCAGAGTTAAGGGGTGCATCGAAATACTTCTCGAGTCTACTCAACTTTTTGTCGACATAATCCTTCAAAGCATCAGTAACCTCGATTTGTTGACCTCGAATACTTAAATTCATAGGGCACTCCTCCTTTTTCCTTTGCCACTTCATTATAACACGAATGTAAGCGCCATGTAAAAACTCCCGGTGACCGAATAATGACATCTGTTCAAGCCACATCTGCCAATATCGAATTACCGCCATATTTCGTGATATTTCGCCATTTTGAGCCATAATCAAGAAATCACATTGGTTGTCTTCTCAGGCGCTTGAATGATGTAATTAACCATTTCTGAGCGGGTTCAATCTATGATGTGAAATTTAAAATAAATTCCCGAATCTTCCTTCACTATTAATAATCACTACTTATTTTAACTTGGACCTGACATACTGCAGGTATACCTGAGAACTTGAAAACTTCCCTACTTACTCATTCCCATTAGAATCAAGCTTATAATTCAAAAACCCATAAAAAAGGATCTTCCCTATTCCTCTTTCATGGGTTTGAAGTTACTATTTTAACCGTCTTCTATAATTAAACTATATTCATTCAGCCACGTAAGCTGCCACTGTTACTTCCTCCACGCTTCCTGCATTGTGACCTGTTTTAGCCGCATAACGCACTTCATACGTTCCTGACGCCAAACCTGTGATAGTCGTACTCTCTGCTGTTACCTTTGTCCAGTCACTCGCACCTTGCAAGCGGTATTCCATTTCATCGGTTACTCCTGTGATTGTACCGTCATTTCCTGTTGCCGTTACCGCTGTGGAATTCAATCCTTCTGGAGCTTTTTGATCTTGATTCTTCACTTCTACTGTATACTTCAAGGCTTCTCCCTGGGACTTAAATTCAGTGCCTTGTTGAGCCGTAAAGATTGTAATTATATACGTCCCTACCACTGCGCTTTCTTTAGCCTTTACCGTCAAGTTGATTGTACGTTTTGCTCCTGCTTCAAATCCTACCGTATGAGCCACACCACTGGATTGTCTCAAGCCATAGAACAAACTATTTCCGCCCATCGGTTGAGCCAGTACAGTTTTATATTGCTCAAATCCTTCGATCCCGAAGTCAGCCTTTTCGCGGTTGCTATCCGGAATCGTATCCACAGTGCCATCGTTCGTTTGTAATGTAATCTCGCTTAATACATCATTGAACGGGAGTACATTCCCTTCAGCATCTGTCAGTTGCAACGCTATATACGCACCATCTGAATAGTAATTGTAGCTACTTCCATTCGTGTTTTCTAGCTTGTCCTTACTACCTATGCCGTTAATAGAACTCCAGTTGAAGCTTACCGCTCCAGTATTCAGATCACTGTTCTCCTGCATCTTAGTTACTGTAGTATCAGGTGCCACATAAGCTGCCACTGTTACTTCCTCCACGCTTCCTGCATTGTGACCTGTTTTAGCCGCATAACGTACTTCATAGGTTCCTGCAACCAATTCCGTGATTTCAGTTCCTGTCACTGCTGTCCAAGCATTATTAGAGTCTTTTAAGCGGTATTCCATCGCATCTGTAACGCCTGTAATTTTACCGTCATTTCCTGCTGCAGTTACCGCTGTGGAATTCAATCCTTCTGGAGCTTTTTGATCTTGATTCGGTGCCTGCACTTCTACTGTATACTTCAAGGCTTCTCCCTGGGACTTAAATTCAGTGCCTTGTTGAGCCGTAAAGATTGTAATTGTATACGTCCCTACCACTGCGCTTTCTTTAGCCTTTACCGTCAAGTTGATTGTACGTTTTGCTCCTGCTTCAAATCCTACCGTATGAGCCACACCACTGGATTGTCTCAAGCCATAGAACAAACTATTTCCGCCCATCGGTTGAGCCAGTACAGTTTTATATTGCTCAAATCCTTCGATCCCGAAGTCAGCCTTTTCGCGGTTGCTATCCGGAATCGTATCCACAGTGCCATCGTTCGTTTGTAATGTAATCTCGCTTAATACATCATTGAACGGGAGTACATTCCCTTCAGCATCTGTCAGTTGCAACGCTATATACGCACCATCTGAATAGTAATTGTAGCTACTTCCATTCGTGTTTTCTAGCTTGTCTTTACTACCTATGCCGTTAATAGAACTCCAGTTGAAGCTTACCGCTCCAGTATTCAGATCACTGTTCTCCTGCATCTTAGTTACTGTAGTATCAGGTGCCACATAAGCTGCCACTGTTACTTCCTCCACGCTTCCTGCATTGTGACCTGTTTTAGCCGCATAACGTACTTCATAGGTTCCTGCAACCAATTCCGTGATTTCAGTTCCTGTCACTGCTGTCCAAGCATTATTAGAGTCTTTTAAGCGGTATTCCATCGCGTCTGTAACGCCTGTAATTTTACCGTCATTTCCTGCTGCAGTTACCGCTGTGGAATTCAATCCTTCTGGAGCTTTTTGATCTTGATTCGGTGCCTGCACTTCTACTGTATACTTCAAGGCTTCTCCCTGGGACTTAAATTCAGTGCCTTGTTGAGCCGTAAAGATTGTAATTGTATACGTCCCTACCACTGCGCTTTCTTTAGCCTTTACCGTCAAGTTGATTGTACGTTTTGCTCCTGCTTCAAATCCTACCGTATGAGCCACACCACTGGATTGTCTCAAGCCATAGAACAAACTATTTCCGCCCATCGGTTGAGCCAGTACAGTTTTATATTGCTCAAATCCTTCGATCCCGAAGTCAGCCTTTTCGCGGTTGCTATCCGGAATCGTATCCACAGTGCCATCGTTCGTTTGTAATGTAATCTCGCTTAATACATCATTGAACGGGAGTACATTCCCTTCAGCATCTGTCAGTTGCAACGCTATATACGCACCATCTGAATAGTAATTGTAGCTACTTCCATTCGTGTTTTCTAGCTTGTCTTTACTACCTATGCCGTTAATAGAACTCCAGTTGAAGCTTACCGCTCCGGTATTCAGATCACTGTTCTCCTGCATCTTAGTTACTGTAGTATCAGGTGCCACATAAGCTGCCACTGTTACTTCCTCCACGCTTCCTGCATTGTGACCTGTTTTAGCCGCATAACGCACTTCATAGGTTCCTGCAACCAATTCCGTGATTTCAGTTCCTGTCACTGCTGTCCAGGCATTATTAGAGTCTTTCAAGCGATATTCCATCGCGTCTGTAACGCCTGTAATTGTACCGTCATTTCCTGTTGCCGTTACCGCTGTGAAACTCAGCCCTGTTGGCGCTGCCTGATCTGCTACTACCACCACTTCCGTTACTGCTCCAGCATTAAACCCTGCTTTCGCTGCATAACGTACTTCATACGTTCCTGCTACCAGTCCTGTGATTTCTGTTCCGCTCACGGATGCCCAGTTAGTCGTTCCTTTCAAGCGATATTCCATCGCCGCAGTAACTCCAGTAATTTTTCCATCATTACCTGCTTCAGTGACTCCTTTAGGGGACAGGCCCGTTGGTTTTTCTTGATTTATTGCTCCCCCACCTGTCGAGCCACCACTTGATCCTCCACTCGAAGATCCACCTGAAGAAGATCCACCTGAAGAAGATTCTCCGCTTGGAGCAGTAACCGTAGTTGATGGCGTGTTAACAACAATGCTACCTTTTTGGTCACCTTGAACATTGCTTGGTCTTACATCAAATGCGGAATTCTGGGAACCGGAATTCAGTGTTACCGTTGTAATATTAGATGCACCTAATATTTTTGAAATTGCGTTTAATACAAGATTCACAACTTGCGCACCAGCACTAATTTGGATTGTGTTATTGGCAGCCGTAGCATCCACTTTCACGTCCTGAATTGATCCACGCTGCAATTGTACAGTCACGGATGCGCTGAATACATCAACATCATCAAATTTACCATTTAATTGAACTTTCGCATTAGATGGCAGTTCTTTTGCCAATTCAATATCAGTAAATCCCTCACCTTTTAGTTCATTCTCTTCCAATTTGGCAGAAGATTGTACAATCACTTTTTGAGCTGTTGTTGTGCCTTCTGCGACCAAACGAACGGTACCATCCTTTTTATTTACTAGAACGTTGACGAGTACTGAATCTACAAAATGAATAGAGTTCTCACCGCCACCCTCTACATTGGTAGTACCGTGGACTTTTACATTTTTAATGGTTACGTCTCCGCTGCCAATACCTGAAGCAAGCAGTAAATCACCTTTAATTTCATAGTTTTCAAGAGTCACGCCAGCCACATTAATAATTACATCACCGTTCACAACTTTGGTTTCTTGTGCGCTTCCATATGTTCCTGGTGTATCAATGCTTAAAGTTTCTTTTGCTACCGTCCGGTTGTTTAGAGCAGAATCAATCAGGACAATCGCTTCAGCGCGAGTCAGCTGCTTTTGAGCCTGGAACGTGCCATCTGGGTATCCTTTCATGATCCCCTTCTCAATTACTGCTGCAATACTCCCCTGACTCCAAGCAGGAATTTTACCTGCATCTTTGAATTGTTTGATTCCTTCAGAGTTACTTGGGTCCAAACCAAGAACACTAGATATCATACTCGCTGCTTCCTGACGGCTAACATTGGAAGAAGGTTGGAAGGTATTGTCGGAATACCCTTTAACATAACCAGCTTTGAGCGCTTTAGCTACGTCATTATATGCCCAGTTGGATGGTGACAAATCTTTAAAATCAGCAGATGCTGTTTCAGAAAATTCAAACAACCGATTCACCAATACGATGAACTCGGCACGTGTAATTGCGCTATTAGGTTTAACCGAACCATCCTGGTAGCCCTTCAGACTTCCATTTGCAATCCAGCTATCAATTTGTTGTTCCGCCCAGTGTCCTTTAACATCATTTACAGACTGTGCAGATACAGCACCCATTGATGACAGTGCCATACTTAAGCTCAATGCGCTAACAAATGCTCCACGAAGTTTTTTCTTTTTGCTCATGTTGTCCTCCTAAAGTCTTATGTATTAATCTCAGATAATTGTTAATGCTCTGTTAGACGATTGTAATAATTCTAACAACTTAGATGTATGGGTCTAATTATCTAGTAAGGTAGTAACAATATACCATATACTGGACGAAGTATTCTACTATTTATTTACTCTTCAATGATAGTTCAGGAAGAAGATTGGAATCTCCCTCCAGAAAAACTCGTTTTTTACACTATTACTATGTTGAATAATCAATCTCTTATCATCGTTTATCCACATACTTTCGCTCTTATGCATCATTAAAAATTTTACCGCTTTAATTATCAAACAGCTCTAAAATCGTATTTTTTAGAACACTCATTTATAGGAACAATGATAGCTTTATGTAAAATTGAAGCTAGACTTAATTAAATTTATAATAAAACAAAAAAAGACCCCGGAAAGTACCGGAGTCTGATGCTAGCGATAATTCAATCTGGTAACCATCTAACCATATATGTAGGTCGGATTGTCCGGATGATTATAATTTGATTACGTTAGCTGCTTGCGGTCCACGCGCGCCTTCGACGATGTCGAATTCTACGGATTGACCTTCTTCCAAAGTTTTGAATCCTTCGGATTGAATTGCGGAGAAATGTACGAATACGTCGCCGCCGTCTTCAGTCTCAATGAAACCGTAACCTTTTTCTGCGTTGAACCATTTTACTTTACCTTGCATGCACTAACATTCCCTTCGTCATCAAATGAAGTGAAGCTTTCGGCCTTAACCTCTGCCCACAATTCAGATAATACCATCCAAAGTTATCCATTGTCAATTGGAAAAGTAAATGTTTTCTTGGAATTTTTTGTAGATTAATTGGGGATTGTGTTGAGAGGTGGGATATCTTGAATATATCAGGTTTAACAGTTTACTGTTTAGTCTAATTTAACAGTATTAGCGGCCTAAAAATATAATTGGATATAGTAAATGTTTTATTTTTAGTTTTATTTTAATATAAAAGGAAAAATATTGAATTTAATTTAATTATGATATACTATAGGTAGTATAAAAAGGAGATGACACTATGAAAAAACTTTTATTGGCTACATCAATGGTTCTACTATTCTCAGTAAGTGCAGGAGTAGCGAGTGCTGCTGAATCAACTGTTGCATCAGCGGCTACTAAAGCCATCGAGTACACCATCACATTAAAGGTCGGAGAATCTTATCAGTTAGGGTATAATCCGACTTATGGCCGTAATTATACTTATTACATTGCTCCGGATAATCAAGACTATTTTGGTGTTAGTCGTAATGGGATGCTCACAGCATATAAACATAATTTTCAAATTATGCCTTGGGAAGACCATGGTGAAGTTAATGTGGTAGATGCCAGTGGCAACCACATCGAGAGAGTACATGTAAGAATAGTTCAATAGAAAATCATGAAAGAACATTTCCTTCCTTGGAGGCAAATGTTCTTTTTGTTTGGTTGAATATTCCTCTCCTGAATAACGACAAATAATACAAAAAAACCTTATTTCACACCTTTGACTCGTGGAATGCTTACCTTAGTCAAAGTTCGTGCATAAAGGTTTTTTTGTAGAATTCTTATTTTTTTCTATCCATTAAAAAACTATCTGGTGTATATCCCGCTTCATACGCGTTTCTTTGCACTTTCGCCTGTCCACGCTTATGCAACCAATCCTGTGCTTCCAGTCGAAGCGTGTTCATTCGAGCAAGAATCTCCTGATCTTTTTCCAATAGGCTATTAATGATGGTTTTCTCATGTTCACTAGCCTGTTCTTGAGAAAAGTGTTCAATCAATTGATCCACAATCTCTTGTCGTACTTCTGTGAAGGATTCAAGTTGCTCGTAACTCATATCATATAGATTAACCAAAATGTAATTAGTCGTACTCTCCAATTGACTAATACATTCTGATCTATACATTGGAATTCACAGGTTGACCTTCCTGGCTGATCGCAATCTTGGAAGCTTGAATCCAGGTCTCACGGAGTTCGGATAGATAACCTACAGCTTCTTCGGCCTTCGTTTCATCTCGATGAATGTTGGCTTCAACAAGCAAGTAATTCGTGTACTCATACAGAGAATATAAATTTTTCGAAATATCATAATCCTGATTCAATGTACTCATTAATTCACTAACAATGGTTTGAGCTTTCCCCAGATTGAGATTAACCTTTTCAATATCCTGTTGTTGCATTGCAGCAATTGCCGTCTTGGCAAAACGAATAGCTCCGTCATATAACATGATGACTAACTGCGCCGGATTAGAGGTTTGGACAGAGGATTGACGATATTTATCATATGGAGAAGTGATCAAAAGTCTCACCCTTTATATTAAAATTAATTACCCAATTGAGATAGAAGACTGGACGACTGTGACTGCAACTGTGTCATTGCTTTTTCCATCGCAGCAAACTGCTTATAATAACGATTTTCAGTAGCTGTAATATTGCGCTGCATCGTATCAATTCTGCTATTATACTCTTTCAGTTGCCTGCCCATTGGATTTTCCGCACTGAATGTGCTTGTGAGATCTGTTGTAAAACGGTTCGTACCTGAACGATCAGATATCCGTTGAATTGCCGTAGTAGCCTTATCTGATAATTTATCGAATAACCCGTCGTTTGGCGAAGATACCGGCCCTTGGAATACATCAATCACGGCCTGTGGATTGGTACTAATCATACTTCTGAGCTTTGCCTCATCTTTTATAATGAGTTTACCATTCTCTGAATACGTTCCCGTAGTGATCCCCATCGCACTGAGAGGCCCAAGTGCTCCTGTGATTACACTTCGCATATCTGACAGCACGGACTTGATGATATCATTATTTTTCAGCATTCCACTTTGAGCTTTTTCTGTCCAAGCCAGAATCTCAGATTCTTTCATTTCTTTTTTATTTTCGTCTGTGAGTGGTCTAAAATCCTTATATCTGGTTTCTCTAATCGTTGAGTTCAGTGATTCAATAAGTTTATTGTAATCATCAATGAAACCTTTGATCGTTTCAAGCGCCTTGTCTGGATCAGTTTGGTTTTTGATAATGACAGGGTTATTAGCCTCTGTCTCCTCTAGCATTGTCAATTGCACACCATTAATAGTGAAGGTATTCGTTCTAATATTGTTAATAGATTGGCCATTCACCTTGACCACAGCATTACTGCCCGGTATATCATTCCCACTCGAATCTTTAAGTGATTCCAAAGATTTAGAGTCTTCTATAAGAGGCTCTGCTCCCTTAAATAAAGCCAAGAATTCATAAGACTTACCACCTAGCTTAATTTCTTCAATTCCATTTTTAGCTTCAAAACTAAGTTTGCCTTTATCATCAAAACTAGCGGTTACTCCAGCTTTTGCATTATTGGTAATTTCATCTACTATGCTCTGAATGGATGCTGTATCTTTGAATTCAAACTTCTCACCATTAATACTGAAACTATAAGTCTTCGCCGCTGCGCCTGGTTCGGGAGCCTTGCCATCAAGTAACGTTTTCAAGTCAGCAAGCGTCTTGTCTTGTGTAACACCTGTTCCTGCACCATTTGTTTCTATTTTTGTTTTTTTGGAAAACAAAGCAATAATTGAGTTACTACCTGACGGAGTCTCGATAACTACTTTTCCATCCGCTCCACCCGATTTCGAAGCAAATGACAGTTTACCAGTAGCCTCATCATAACTCGCAACAACATCGGCTGCTGCATCAGCGTTAATAACAGAGATCATGGATGCAATCGAAGTGGTACCGTTGAATTTATCTTTAAAAGGCACACCATTAATGGTGATATCGAATTTTTTTTCAATATACTCTGCCCTCTCTGTAGCACTCAAGCTGGAGAGATCAACGCCATCGAGAGTAGCTAAGGAGGTACCAGCACCAATTCCTTGGCCTAAACCTGGCGTTTCAAGCGTCTTTGCTACTGCCAATTTCTCAACACTGACTTTCATATCAGCCATCGTCGCACTTGCTCTAGCTTCAGCTTTAACCGCAGTTGTATTGCCAGACACTATCGACTTATTAGCATTAAGCGCTGACGGGGCACCATATTTATCTGTTAGTTTATTGATACGAAAATCATACAACTTGCTACTTACCTCGCGATAGCTCTCACGTTGCCATTGAAGAACCTGTTTATCCTGATTCAATCTGTCCATTCTGAGATTCTTGGTAGCCATCATGCTCTTGACCATACTATCAATATCCATACCTGAAAAGCCGTTAACGCGTGTAACCATTGTGCACCTCCAGATCCATATTATACCTTCTCGTCAACTAAAATTCCGGCAAGTTCCATCATTTTAGCAACCAAATCCAATGTTTTCTCAGGAGGAATCTCGCGGATCAACTCCCCTGTATCTCTATTAAGTACCTTTACCATAATTTCATGTGTTTTCTCGTGAATACTAATATCCAATGTCGTTTGTGGGCCTTGCAGGGATTTCACGGCATTCTCAATCGTTCTAATCAAGTGTTCCTGACCAGCAGATAGAGGAGCTCCTTGCTTCTCCAACTGACTCAAACTCAAACCTTTATTTAAGCTTGAATTCAAGTCTCCTCGTTGCGTTTCAGATGCTGAAGATATATCCCCTTGTTGACTGACAGATGATGACGTATTAGCGGATAATGAGAACTGTACATTCATCTTTACCACTACCTCCGGCTACATATTTACTTTTTATATCGGTTATCATCACGTTTCTCATTAGAGCTTTATAAAAAATATGTATAAAAAGACCTCGGACAATGCCGAGGTCTTTTATGAACGGAATATTTAATTTTTGATCAAAATCGACATATATGCCATTGAGGTGAATCCATTATCTTCTAATAGCTCAAGAACATTATTGAGATAAGTGGAGTTGTGTTCGATCGTTTTAGCGAATGACTGAATAAGTTTTATAACAAGTTCCTCATTCAAGCCCTTATGGAAACCAGCCATACCAATCAAATGTAGCTTAATCATAGAGAAGTGAACGACCATCATAACGTAATCATCATATACCCGGCTTCGTCCAAATGGGAATAGATTTTTGAAAACATGGTTTACAAGGTAGTTTTCGAGGATATATTCATGCTCTTCCATGTAGGGAGTATAATAATTTTCACTTGCCGCCATATATCTCTCTGCAATCTCTTCCTCTGCGGAGTCCTCAGTATACATAATCCCGTTCAGCGCTTCCACTACACATTCCATATAACGAGAGTTATGCATTCCATGTCCAAAACGGAAATCCATAAGCTCCTTACATATTTTCATCTGTACTGTTTGATTTACAGGAATATTTGCCAATGACTCTTTAGTAGCAGGATCTTCAATCATCCTTGAATACGTTGTGATGGTATCAAGAACTTCTTCCATGTTCCCATCGTCGATCTGAGATTGTATCTTCTGGTAGAACAGCCCTAATACAATCAATCGTTCTGATATTGTGTAATCACGACTTTGCAACACTTGAATCGTAAAAATCCTTAAGTCCCAGAAATACTTTGTTAATTTATTTTTGGCACTCGGATTATCGGTAACAATCTGCTTGGTAATCCAGACTTTGTTGTCTTCGCTTTCTTCAATCTCATTAAACTGAATGCCGGCTGGATTCAACAACGTAACTCTCGCTGCTTCTGGACAAGATAAGGTCGTAGACTTCTCTATTACACCATTGATGCTGTTTATACTTCTAGGATAAGTACTGCACACATTGGATAAGAAGTCTTCACCTAAAGTGAGCTGAACCTTACACAAGTTTTCCTCAGATAGGAATCCACATCTTCCTTGTTCATCCATTTTAATTTTGCCATATCTATGTTCATTAGGCTCTGATCGTTGTCTAGAGACGTTCTTATCAAATAAAGGTCTTAACTCAATATTACGAGATTTGGCATACTTCTTATAAGTCTGTTGATCAATGTCAACTCTCCATCCGACACAGCAAGAATCTTCACAGGCTGAGCCTATACAGGCAAATTCCTGCATATACTCGGGAACTAGAATGGTTCGATTTTTTGTTGTCATGAGTCTACCTCTCATTCACCTTTTGTAAATAAAAATAGATATCCTCACGTAGAAGATATCTATTTCAACTTGCAAATTTGAAAAAATTCCGAAGGAATTGGATAACCAATTCCTCCAGGAATAATTTAAAATTAACGAAGCAATTGCAGAACGCCTTGTGGCTGTTGGTTTGCTTGTGCCAACATTGCTTGAGCTGCTTGAGCCAAGATGTTGTTTTTCGTTTGGGACATCATTTCTTTCGCCATGTCTACGTCACGGATACGGGATTCCGCTGCAGTCAAGTTCTCAGAAGAAGTTCCCAAGTTGTTGATTGTGTGCTCCAAGCGGTTTTGAACAGCACCCAATTTGGAACGCTCGCTGGATACAGAAGCAATCGCTTTGTCAACGGTTGTGATTGCACTGGCAGCGTTCGTGTTGCTTGTCAAATCAAGAGCCTTCTCAGCATTCTTGTTGTCTGTTCCGTCTGTTACGTTATCGGCTGCAGAGAAGCCTTTACCTGTACCTGTGATACCCAGTGCCGCAGCACGCATATCGTTAACGCCCAAAGACAGGGATTGGTTTTGGTTCGCACCAATTTGGAATGATGCAGAACGATCTTCGTACTCAGCAGGTGAGATCTCTGGACCCACTACTTCCACTTTAGCCGTTGCTGTCTCTAATTTAAATGTACCTTCCAGCGCTGTTGCATTCCCTTTCGCCAGATCAAACTTAATGCCATTCGCATCATAATTGAATGTAGCACCTACGCCAGAGAACTTCGTAGAAGATACGGAGTTTCCGTCTTTATCCAATAGATCAACAGTCAGGTCAGTACCAGCAAGTGTTACTTTTACATCGGAAACATTAGCTAGCAGTTGAGCATTAGTTGCATCAACTTTAAATCCAGTCAGTGCCGCCTTGGTAGCACCCGTACTATTGTCTGTCGCAAATTCTTGCGAAGTAGGAATTGTGTTAACAGCAGCTGTAGTTAAATTACCAGTACCGCCATTGGCTTTTTTCAAATCCATTGTTACAGATTCACCTACAGCCCAATCTTTGGCATCAGCACCCTTAAAGGAGAAGGAGATACCCTCATTATTAAATGAGTATGTGTCCGTAGCGTTATCGTAAGCCAATGCTTGTGCATCAATTTCGAGATTTAAAGGAGTACCCGTTTTATCAATACCATCAAATGAAAGCTTAAAGCCATCGGCATCTCTTTCAATTTTAATTTCATTCTTGCCTGCTGCTGAAGCTTCATTTACTGCTCCCCAATCAAAACCGTTCGCAGCTTTACCCGTAAACTTGACGTCAAATGCCACTTGGGAAGAATCTTTAGACCATGCAATTGGTTCTTCGCCGACTTTAATCGTTTGGGTAATTGCTTTATTAACATCAACTGTCGTAGCTGGAGTAGTTACCGCTGCTTTTGTCATGAATTTATCAGACAAGTCACCGTTCAACAATTTCTTTGTATTGAACTCCGTTGTGTTACCAATACGGTTGATCTCGGAAGTCAACTGGTTCATTTCTTTTTGCAGTTCGCCACGATCTTGCTCTGTGTTTGTATCATTGGAAGATTGAACTGCAAGCTCACGCATACGTTGCAGGATGGAGTGAGTTTCGTTCAATGCACCCTCAGCTGTTTGAATCAAAGAGATACCATCTTGAGCGTTACGAGTAGCTTGGTCCAAACCACGGATTTGTCCGCGCATTTTTTCGGAAATTGCCAAACCTGCAGCATCGTCACCAGCACGGTTGATACGAAGGCCTGAAGACAATTTTTCGATGTTTTTGTTCGTGTTAGCAGTGTTAGTGCTCAGTTGGCGGTGTGTGTTCAACGCCGCGATATTGTGGTTGATAATCATTAGAAATTTCCTCCCTGAAAATAAGTTAGTTCCACATCCTTGTGGTAAACGCTGCGACATTAAGGTCGGCCGCCCTGCCGAAGCAGCGTCTAAATTATATATCGACGAGAGGTGTGCAAGTGTTTATAGCAAAATGGAATATTTTTAATCTTTTTTCAATTCCGAGTTACGCAGGCGTTCCATAAATGCTTCAACATTGGCGGCAAGAGGCGTAGCTGACTCTCGGTTAGCTTCCTGAATGGACGCATATATCTCCTGACGATAGATATCAATATGTTTTGGAGCGGAAATGCCAATCCTCACCGTATCCCCTTCTACAGCTAGTACAGTAACCTCAATCTGATCCTGAATAATGATGGACTCACCCTTTTTACGTGATAATACCAGCATCTCACACACCTCCTTTTGCTGATTCCGCATGTTCTTCAGGCCAAATCAAGCAACGTGTCTCATACCCGGATTGATGTAGCACAACCTGTTTACCTGTCCGCTTCTCAGGGTTAAGCACAACCGGAGCCAATAGATTCATCGTAGATCGGCTTACCTGTGTATGAATCGTGACCATAGAATACACTTCAACCTGGTCACGAATCTCAAGCTCATCTCGATCTGCCTCGGGTAATTCAAAGCTATATCCAGGAGAGAAGAGGAATGGATTAACAAGCAGGAAGGAAAGCTCTTGCTCCTGAAGAGATTGTAAATATACAAAGGGAGTATCCTCCCACGGAATTAATGCAAATTTGTGCTCATCATCGAATCCAGGTAGCCCCTTGGAAAAGGAATAAATAACCTCATCTTGCACTTCGATCTCGCCCCACATACTTGTCTGAATTTTCATAATAACGAAGCCTCCCAAACAAAGATTTTACGCAAAAAGAGCTGTAGATGTCTGCTTCAAGACTGTCTACAGCTCTACTTTATAGTTGTTACATTCCGACATCAATAGCTGGTGGCGTATACTGTATTGATGCATACTGCTTCACATAGATGTCGAGTTTACCTCGCTGATACTCGATTTCAGGTCGATTGACCCTAACATTCAGCTCTGAAACGGCTGGTGTGTAATTAAGTTCCGGAGCACGAACATTGACACGAACATCTACGTTGTCGATAGATGCCGGTCCTCGCATCTCTGGAAAAGAAGTCCCCTGCCAATCCTCACCAATAATATTAGCAATCGTATTACCTGGTTTATGAATCTCTGCTAATTGATCTCCTTGTTGAACACGATTAGCAATGTTTTGTAAGAAAATCTGCTGAATACCCGAATAAATCCGAGCATTCATATCAATCATATTTCCACCATTGTAAGCTGCGAATGCTTTAGATTGATCAACATTCAGCTCTGGAGCATGACTTTGAACTGTTAACTTAGCAGGTCTTGTGTGGAGCTGCACATCCGCCTTAGGCTGACGCAGTGAGAACTGCCCAAGATCAGCATCTATGCTTAGTAGAGATGGTGTCGTTCTAATCTGAACAACAGGAAGAGTATTCATACCACCCCTCCTTTTATCTCAGAAAGTCCACAAGAGACGGTGATATAATCTTGGAGCCTGCTGATAGTGAGGCGTTATATATGTTTTCCTGTATTTTAGACTTCATGACAAGTTCGGCATAATCGGCATCCTCAACCTTCGCCTGAAGATCGGTCAAGTTCACACCCAGATCATCTAAACGTCCCATCATCAGATCAATCCGATTCGTTTTAGCGCCAATTTCAGAGCGGATGGCCAGCATTTTATCCATTCTACTATCAATGGTACCGAGTTGATTGGATAATTCCTTCTGATCCCCATCGGATAATGCTTGAATAATGTTATTCAAAACAACAAAAAGGTTGTCATCTTCTTGGTCATTCCCAAATGCCTCGTTACCCGTTACATTGATCGGCAACTGTACACTTTCGCCAACAATAAAATTGATCTTTCCTGTATCTGTCAGGACTGAAGCTGCATCCGTCGTATCGGAAGATCCATTTGCATCCTTGGTAAAATCGTAAGGCTTAACGTCATATGTTTCACCATTAAATACATATTTACCATTTAGCTTGCTATTGGCTACATCAATGAGCTGTTCTTTTAACTGACTAACCTCTTCTTTGATACTATCAAGGGCAGACTGAGGGTTGGTTCCTGTCGAACCCTGAACAACCAACTCACGCAAACGTTGAACGATACTCCCTGCTTGATCCATGACTGTATCGTTAAAATCCAGCCAAGATGTCGCACTATCTACATTCTTCTGATATTGTTCATTCGACGCCAATTCAGCACGGTAACGCAAAGAGTAGGTAATACCTACCGGATCGTCTGAAGGCTTGTTAACTTTCATGCCGGTCGCCATTTGAGTCTGCGTATTATTCATCTGCTGTGCATTACGATTCAAGTTCAATAACAATTGGGAACTAAGCATGTTATTTGTTATTCTCATAGTCTAGTTATGCCACTCCCTTCTATTATCTGCCTACTGTACCCGTAGAGTTAATTAATTTATCAAGCAATTCATCATAAGTGGTCATAAATCGAGCAGATGCGTTGTATGCATGTTGGAACTTGATCATATTGGACATCTCTTCATCCAAAGATACGCCGCTCACAGATTGACGACGAGTCTCTACTTGCTGGACAAGAAACTCAGTATTAGATGTCTGACGAGCAGCTTCCTGAGATTGAACCCCCAGTTGTCCAACAATTGCGCTAAACTGCGCTCCAACAGTTGCATTGCGCAGACCATCGATGGATTTCATTGGTGTGTCCTTCAGGTTAGCAATTAGTATCGCAAGCGTGTTATTCCCTTTGACAACCGTTTCTGTTCCTGAAGTAGTATCCGTTGTTGTGCGTAAGGATGATGCAATTTTGTTTGGATCAGCTACAATTGCTGCATTCAACGAAATGTTACCAGCGGTAATTCCGGTAGATACTGGATTAGACGGATCAGAGCCTGCCACTGTAAAAAACGGAAGACCTGGAGACGATCCATCCAGACTATATCCAAGCTGATGCAGACCATTAAAGCCTTTAATCGTCACTGGATTTGAAAAAGTTGCATCTATTGTACGTGCTTCACCTGTAAGACCCCAGGGATTATTCTCAGGCAAAACAGAACCCACTGGAATTGAAATTTGTATATCGCCGTTAGCTAGCGTGTTGGCGAGTTCATCCATTTGCTTCTGATAATCACTCACCAAGGTGTCTCTGGACTTAATCATCCCGTGAACCTCACCATTGGTGAGTGTTCCTGCAGTATAAGCCGTGTTCAGATAGTCCGAAGTTACCTCCGTCGTTACAGCTCCACCTGTAACAAGAGCTTCTCCATTCATCTGAATCTGATAACCTTGTGGAGAATCTGTAACGGAAATATTCATGATTTTGGACAGTTTATCTGTCATCAGATCACGTTGGTCACGTAAATCGTTGGCATTGTCGCCAAGAGACTCGACTTTTACAATGGCACTATTGAGGTTTGCAATGTTACCAAGGTAGCCCTGAATCTCATTACTTTTCACAGCAATATTGCTATTCAGATCTTCGCTAAGCGCACCCAATTGGCGGCTAATCTGATTCATCGCATCCGTAAGAGCCAGTGTTGTTTCCTTGACAATACGACGTGCTGTAACGTCCTCAGGGTTTTTACTCAGATCTGACCATGATTTGTAGAAGTTATCCATAACGGTCCGAAATCCGGTGTTGGAAGGCTCGTTCACAATGGCTTCAAGTTTCTCAAGTGTATCTCGTTGAATGGACCAACTCCCGAAGTTGGTGTTTTCATTACGATATTGGTCATCCAGAAATTTCTCGCGCACACGTGTAATAGAGTCGAACTCTACCCCTGTACCGAGCTGTCCTGGTGTTGTGCTATGCAGAAATGCAAATGGCTCCATTGGAATGGATGCCTGCATGTTTACCTTTTGGCGTGAGTACCCTTCCGTGTTGGCATTAGCTATGTTATGGCCTGTTGTGCTAAGAGCTGTCGTCTGTGTGAACAAACTGCGTTTAGCCGTTTCGATTGAATGAAATGTAGATGTCACCTGGTTTCCCCCTAATTAATCAGGCACGCGTGTCAAACAGACCGATTCGCCCTGGATTGCCGTTCTTATCAGCAGGATGCTGATATGTGGCATCCTGTTCTGGCCGAGAAGCAAAGATATCCATTGAAAGATCAATAAACATCAACGATTGCTCGATCAGCTTTTGATTCAGTTGATTGATTTCCTTTAACTCCTGCAGTGTTCCCGCCAGCTTCTTCTGGACTTCAAGCAATCGCAGTTTGTCAGCCGGATCAAAAATCAGCTTTGAGATCTCGGTGATATTCAGGTTCAGCATGGACTTTATGCCCCGCTCCTGCAACAGTTCGTGAACTGCACTCTGCCGTTCGATCTCCAATGGCTCCTGTTGTTTCATGAAACGAGATTCTTTGTTGAGGAGGGCAATGAGTTCATCCACATCGTTTTTGACAATTACCTGTCTCTTGACCTCGCTGAGTGCCAACATATCGCGGTGACTTTGTTCCATTTGCTGCAAAACTGCAACTAATCTGTCCAGTGCTGCCATTACGTGATCACCTATTCCTTATCAAAAGACTTAAAATACGGCAGCAGCTTGTCAGCAAGCTTGCTGCTATCTACCTGATACGTTCCTGAACTAACCTGTTCCTTCAGTTCCTGTATCCGCTGTAAGCGTCCTGCATCCTGTGTACGACTTTGTTCCTCAAGCATCTTCATCGCCTCCGGAGAAATGGATACTTCGTCCTTACGGCGGCTCTTCTTGGCATCAGCCTGCTGATTGGATTCAACGTTCCTTTGATATGAATTGATTGCTCCAATTCTACTCGGTTCATTGATTTTCATATGAACTACACTTCCTTCCACGTTAGAATTTTACATTGATATACGTTTTTCTTACCTTATCTTTATGTTATCGAAATGATTGGGAAAATAAAAAAACCGATAATCTTTAATAAGTTTATCGGTACGTTTCAAAACATTTGTTATAGCAAGATCTGTATTTAAGACCTCGTTCCTATGAATCGCGTAGTTTGTCGACAGCATTGTAGGTTCGTCCGCCTATATTGCCGTTATCCTTCTGACCTACATCACGAGCTGCACTAGCTAAGTCTTTCGTCAAGCGATGACGACAAGAGTCACACATATGACCTTCACGAATCAATGTTCCGCATACTTCACAAGGATACATCATATTCGGGGCATTTTCGATGGAAATCCGTCCCTCACGGATGAACTTGGTAATGGTTTTGATCGAAACTTCTGTTGCATCAGATAGTTCCTGGATATTGGTGCCTTTATTTTCGCGCAAATAATCTACACAGATCTGATATTCCTGTTCCATTTCCTTAATACAATTCGAGCATACATCTCGAAAATTCAACGCATATAATTTACCACAGCGAGGACAATTACCTAGATTCATCGCTAAAACGCCCCTCTCAAACTTCCATTTCCGAATAGATAATAATTATACATTACCTTATTTTCTCTGATGAATCCATAGTCTATTTACCAATACATCATGTGGAAAGGATGCATGTATGCGCAATATAATAAGGTCCTTTAACTATATAAAAATTGACTTTATCTCGAAATAAACTCTTTAGCCGAAATCATCTTTTCGTATCCAAACAACTAATTGGACATAATCATATTAAACTTAAAAAATATAGACTACCAATATAGTCCATGTTTCATTATTATTACTAGGTAAGAATTACTATATATAGGCAATATAGATCACCCATATTGCCCAGATGAGGAGATAGAGAGTCAGATGATTATAACTTCCTTGATCGTCGCAGCCACCTTATTGGTAGGAGGAACGTTGATCGCAACCTTCTGGAATGAAACCATTTCGTGGCTAAAGCGATCCATCCAAAAAGTTCAAGAATGGATTCAACGAACGATTTATGGGACCAAGCTGTTTTTACGTAAGATGGGCAATGGCTTTCAAGAGACATCAAAGCATTATGTGAAAGATCACAATGACCGCTGGAACGAAACAGTGACTACGCGGGAAGTATCAGCGGATCAAGTCCCGCCTGAAATAAGGCAAATGGCGCAAATGGGCGTGGATCGGGATATAACTAACGAGTTGGCAGCGAAGCTCCATACATAAATATGATGAGAGGAGGAATTCGGAATGGCTATCATACTTGGTATCATAGGCATTATTTTAGGAATCGGACTCATTGTGTTTCTAGTCAGTCTGGTCATTTCTCTGGTTAAGCTCTTGTTTGTTGCACTGTATTACATTGTGAAATGGGCCCTGATCATAGCGGTTCCTGTAGCGATTTTTGCTTTTTTCATATATCTGTTTACTGTCATCGGTGCTTGGACACTTATTGTCATTGTTGCCTGCGTCTTGGTGATTTGGCTAATACGATATCTGGGTCCGGAAACTTTAGAAAACCGCGTAACCCGAGTTTTCCATGAGAATGAGATCGCATCAATGGAAGATCTCCTCAACAAGGTAGAGGGTGTTCCTAGCAGACAGGCTCTTGTGAACGTACTGGAGCAATTACATCAGCAGGGCAAAGTGGAGTTCATTGAGTTCGGTTTGGAGGGTAGCATATTGTTCCGCTGGACCGAACAAAGGGATTATCCGCAGGGCGTCATCACTACACATCTTATGGTAGATTAATGAACCTACCTCAGCAAAAATAAAAGGAGTTGTACATATGGCAATCGGTAAAAGGTTAGATCATCAAGTAGTCCATACGGAGAGCTACGCAAGTTCTGAGGCAAATCCCGTAACAAATGTTTCAAAGGCAGTTCAAGAAAACGGACAAGTGGGGAATACCCCCTTCTCTTTTATTCCTGTAACTCCTAAGTATAGCTTTAACGATGTTATTTTGCCCGAAAAAACACTGGATTCAATTCAAAATGCCTTGGCAATTAAAGAACAAGGTGATCTGGTCTTTGGAACTTGGGGTCTATCCCAAACGCACAAACATGCCGGAAAAATCGGTATCAACCTTTACGGCCCCCCAGGTACAGGCAAAACAATGGTAGCGCATGCGATTGCCAACCGTTTGAATATGCCACTAATGATAATCAATTATGCGGACATAGAGTCCAAATATGTAGGCGATACACCCAAAAACCTAACCAAAGCTTTTCAGACCGCTGAACAAACTGGCAGTGTGCTTTTTTTTGACGAAGCAGATGCTATTCTTAGCCGTAGAGTCACTAATATGAACAATGCTACAGATACGAGTGTGAATCAAACACGTTCTGTAATGCTTACCCTGCTTAATGATTACAAGAGCATCATTCTATTCGCAACCAATTACATATCTAATTTCGATCCTGCCTTCATGCGGCGCATATTGGCTCATATCGAGTTTGAATTACCGGGTGCCGAGGGACGTGCCAGATTGCTTCGGAAGCTGATTCCGTTGCAAATGCCTAATGATATTCGGATTGAAGAAGCTGCCCGACAATTTGACGGCATCTCGGGCAGTGACATTTCCAATGCCGTTCTTATGGCCGCATTCAAGGGTGCTGGCACTCCTGAACTTATTGTAAGACATGATCACTTAATCGAAGCACTCAGCTCTATTAAGAAAAGTATCCAGGCCAACAACAATGTAACGATTGAAACCACACCGGTAAGCGAGGCATATGTGATGCAACAGCTTGGCAATCAATTTATCCATGGAGGCCAAAATTCATGATAATTACAGCATTGTTAGTCGCAGCTGGGGTAGCAGCAACGGTAGGGATTATTTCCGCATTTTGGGATGATATCAGAAAATGGTTGAATACGCTGGTCAAAAAAGTGATGAAGGCAGTCAAGGCCGCGGTCATTGGTGTAAAGGTCTTTGCCAAGAAGATAGCCGAGGGCTTTCAGGAAATTGCCAAGAGCTATCAACTGGATGAGGAAGGAAAATGGCATGAGACAACCGTAACCAAAACCGTTCCGGAATCTGCGGTGCCACCGGAAATTCTAGCAAAAGCGAAGAGAATGAACCAGGAGGTCGATATCTCGCAGGATTTGGAGAAAGAACTAAAGCTGGTTATATAAATGGGTAGATTATTTTGAGTAGATGGAGGCGAAAAAATGCAGGAACCTGTGAAGAAATCTCGTAAAAGTATTATCGATCAGTTAGAACCGTTGGAGAAATATGTGTGGGAACTAGTAGAGGGAGTATTCGCCAACACAAAAAAGAATTGTACCATTGATGAACTTGCGCAATTATATGACAAAGAAACGGATGAACTGATTCTGGACGCGGTACGCAGAGAAGGCCTCGTCTTTGTCGGCGGAAAGCTGTATATCGCAATTACAGATGATGAGCTTGGTTATGTGGTCGGTGTGGAAATTTACTTCAAGCGACCTGATGGAGAATGGGTCGTCAAGAAAAACCAGGCAGCGCCAAGGCCTCTGGATATCATGTTGCTTGACAGCAGGAGTGAGCTTAAGCGGTTGAAGCAAATTGAATTTGAACTCACAGAACCGGAAGCGGGTGGGAAGCGTGTTTACTAAAGTGATTGCCATTGGCAGTGCGCTGCTTGCTGTCACGGTCACCTATGCACTGTTTAGAAGAAAACGAGTGAGTCCTATCCTTCTGCATGAACTGGCAGACCGATATTCTGAAGGAAGTGACAAAGTTATTCTGGACGAGATGGAGCGTGGAGAATTAACATTTATTTCAGGCCGTCTGATCTTTGATTATGTGCTGGTTAGCCGAAAAATAGCTGTAAAAACAGAGTTTTATTTTCAAAACATCAAGGGTGAATGGATCAAAAAAATGCATGAGGAAGTATTGTCGAGCCGTGTACTAACCAAAGAAGCAATAAGCGAGCTAGCGGATGTCCAGCGGGTCGTTTTTGAAATTGAGGCCCCCAAGAAGACAGCCCCAACCGTTGCGTATTAAGAGGAGGTAAGAATACTAAATGGAACCAGCAATACTGACAACTGCAGGATTCTTGACAGAAAAGGTCGCTGAATCAGCTGCCTTGCATGAGACAATACAAAAACCACTGGAAATCAGCTATAAAGCAGCGGAATGGAACGATTCAGTAGAACTTGCACCTAGCCCAGTAACGATGGAGAAGCTAAACGTGCTGCTGGACAGTGAGAAGTATCGGAAGCTTAGTGAATTTCGGGAGCTGTCCCAGACTAATCCAGATACCATACAGGAGGCATATAACAATGTGCATCTTAAGGGGCAGATGGGCGAAAGCCTGATGGAGGCAAAACTCTCGCAATTCGGTGAGACGCGCTCCCAGATTCCTGTCCAGCTTGAGAATGCAACTTCAGGGAACCGGATTGATCTGCAAATAATGGAGTCCAATTCTAACCTGAGGCAGGTCGAGATGAATGTTCAGGGCGGAGAGATCACACTCGACCGTAATTATGACCTCATGAAAGGTGAATCTGCCTCCTTCGAAGTGAAGAATGGAGGGCTCCCCTATCTCAGGTCCGAGTTATTAAACGGAGAACTCCAGCAGCAGATTGCCGCAGGAAAGCAGATATCTGACCATTCTTTTGTTGTAATTAATGAGAATACAGCAAAAGCGCTGTTTCAAAATCCGGATCTGGCGGCCCAGGTGATTACGGAGATCCAGGAAGCAGGCGGTAAACTCATTGCCGGACTGCCATCCCAGAGTGTGCAACTGGCAATATTTATGAGCTAAAGGAGAGCTAAAACAGTGAATGAACAAATGACCATCCTCGTAATTAAAAGCAAAGATATTGAGCTCAAAGAACAATATGGTAAATTCCAGGAATATGCAGCGTTGTCTGTGAGTCGGAAAATCTCTTTTGAAGAAAGAGTGGCTATCCTTGAGAGCATGGGCGACTGGGCCGAAAAAGTACAGCATAAAATTGCAGCACTCTCCGAAGAAGGCATAGCTGTGGAACTCATTGAGGATTCGGTTATCAATCAGTTGTCCGCAGAGTCTGTCCGTGCAAAGCTTTCGAACGGTCTGTTTAATAAAGCTGAATTGAAGGACCTGCTACAACATCAGGCCCATCAGCTTCCTGAAGGATTCACCGACCTTTGCATTAGCCTCTTAGATCAACTTGGTCAAGACGAATACATCCTGTTCTGGAATATGGGGGAGCTGGAGGCACATGCCCTACTATCGCATTAGACAATTCGCTGTACAAGACACTCGAGAGAGTTATTATGTGTACCAGGGAAAAGAAGAGGTCGAGGTTCAACTGAACGAAGGATATTCGGCGGTCCGAGATATGCTTGAGTACCTGCATTATGCAGGCACTGAAGGACGGACGGCTTCGATTGTAATTTATTATCACGAAGAACAGCTACATTATTTTGTTCAAATGGACGAAGATGGAATGCAGGCGATACTGCAACATTGGGTCCCACGTTGTGATTGGGTGCAGGAAGACTTTGCGCCAGACACCTCTTTTGCCAAAGAAAAGATGACGCTTCGAGGTTCCACTTCTCCGTTAGTTTTGAAAGAACGCGAGGAAAATCTGCTGGATGAGTTGATTCGTGCCCTACCGCGTGAGACCTTTCTGCTTCAGATTAAGCTAGGTGTAGCAGACAACGATTCAATAGCCGGGCAGATCAACCTGCTTGAGCAGACGATCAATGATATGACACAGAAGGCAACAGTACATATCGGGGAACAGAATAAGCTGTTTGATCAAATTAAGAAGACGTTAATGGGTGGAGATAACCGTTCCTATGAACTGGTGAATATTAATGTGAAGCAGCAACTGGACATTCTGGAGAATCACCTCTATACCTTGAACAGCCAAGGTGCGGTCTTCAGCTCGACTGAGTTTACGGTCTATGCCGGACAAGGGATAGCTTCGTTAATTGCCTCCAAGATGGAGGCATTCACGAGACGTTCCGGTTCGCAGTCGTTACACAGGCTGCGAAGAGCACAGACTTCTTCCCCTGTAGAGTTCTTGAACTATGTCAATGTTAACAACCTATCAGCACTACTAGCATTCCCAATGAGACCCGTCCCGGGCTTCAAACAAAACCGCAGAGTGACTTTCGGCGCGGATATCTCAGATAGTGAAAATAATGCCAAGAATAGGATCAGCCTGGGCCGCCTCATCCTTGAGCACGAAACCCGAGTCCCTGTGAGCCTTCCTTTGGCCGATCTCACAAGACATGTATTTGTGGCAGGGGTTACGGGAAGTGGTAAAACAAGTACGATCAAGAGTATGCTGATACAGGTCTATGAGCAGAAGAAACCTTTTCTGGTTATGGAGCCTGCAAAGACGGAGTACAAATATCTGGACACGGCTATTCCCATGTTGAAAAGATACATTCTCGGCATCGAGGGGGCTTTCAGCCTGAAGATCAATCCTTTTGCCTTTCCTGAACATATTCATATCCAAACACATTTGGACCATTTGAAGTCGGTGTTTATCGCCGCATTTCCAATGTACGGGCCAATGCCGTATATCTTGGAGACAGCTTTTTATGATATTTACCGCCGTACAGGATGGGACTTCATTTCCGGACGAAACATTCATGAATCCGGTTTACATAGGGATCAACTGTTTCCTACACTGGAGGATTTAAACGGAGCCATTGATTTCGCTATTGAAGCGGCTGGTTATTCCGTGGAATTATCCAGTGACCTTCGCGGCGCGCTGAAGGTTAGGATTGGCAGTCTGTTGAGTGGTGCCAAAGGGAACATACTGAATTGCCGGAGTGGAATATCCATGAAAGAGCTGCTGCAGACACCGACCATCATTGAGCTGGAACATATCGGAGATGACCAAGAAAAGGTGTTCCTTATGGGACTGCTACTCATTTCAATCTATGAGTACTATGTGTCAGAAGGTCTTCACAGCGAGGATCTTCAGCATTTGCTGGTAATCGAGGAAGCACACCGTTTACTCACAAATGTACAAGTCTCTGGCAATCAGGAGCAGGCTGACATGAAGGGCAAAGCCGTAGAAACCTTTAATAATATGCTCTCGGAAATCCGTACCTACGGGCAAGGCATGCTGATTGCCGATCAGATTCCAAACAAGCTCTCGCAGGATGTTATCAAGAATACCAACCTTAAAATTGCCCATCGCCTGTTCGCCAAAGACGACCGTCAGGTCATTGGTGATTCCATCGGTCTCCAAGAAAATGAAATGGAGGAGCTGATCCGTCTGAAGCAAGGAGAAGCGGTTATCTTCCACGGTGATGTGGATAGGGCAATGAAGGTCAAGATCGACGTAGATGCGGCTACGCTGGCCTCCAACCGCAAGGATGTACAGCGTCCTAGTGTCGCCTTGTTTAGTGCGGAGGATTATCTGCTGCAGCAAGACGGTTTTAGAGAGGATTGCTACAGGTTGATAAATACCTGTCTGTTGTTCCCTGAATTGCAGTCTGCTGCAGAGCAACGTTTGGCCGAGATGGCAGAAGAACAGTTTGGACTGCTGCTGCCTGTCAATCATAGCTATTGGTGGAGCAAGCTTTTGGAACGGTATTTCAAATCCAAGCTGTTCACTGAGCAAATCCCTTATATTAAGCTTATTCAATTATTAGAAGAAATAGGAGCAAGTGTTGATCCACTTGCCTATATGGTTCATAACACCCAGGGGCTGATCCGAAGAAAAGGCATGGAGCACCCGATGCATAAATTCTCTGCGGTTTATAATAAATACCAGTGTTTTCGATTCCTGCTGCCGGTCAGCGTTCAGGAGCTTACGAGTTTTATAGCCGCACTAAGTAAGCCGGCGCACTATGAAAGCCTACTGCTGGTTGATCAACTATTAAATAAATCCAATATGTCAAAAAATATCTACACAGAGCTTATGAATCCCGATCATCGCAAACAGTTATGCAATGCAATGATGATTACGCAATTTGGTGATCAACCTGATCTGCTCGATTTATTCTTCGGAGTAAAAAATTTAAGTCCCGAAGGATGGATTGAAAGACAAACATACTAAAATATAAACAGTTACTGTACAGCAAACCTCATTTTAAGGTCTGCTGTAATTAATATTAGATAAGCCCATGGTTAATTTTTGAATTTCGCCATGGGCTCCTTTTATTTATTAAGTACAATTCTCAGCCTATGTTTCAATTCCTAGGATCGCGCCAAGGTCAGTGTATAGATCTCAATGGGAATATCCCTAGACAATCCTATATCTAAGATAACTCTCCCACACGCGTTCAGGGTGCTACCCGTTGTGTATATATCATCGATCAACACCAAACAAAGTGGGGATGAGTGTACTCTTACAATATTAGAAGCTATTATCCCCCTATAAAGCTCCCTCAAAATATCAATTGCCCCAGGACTTATCGAAAATGCCTCCTTCATAGACTCAATTCGCTCGCCACGTGATTTGAAGCTTTGTTTGGTGGTGTTGATCTGGCGCTGCAACAGATCAACGATAGGTAGGCGGCAGGCGGTGGCGAGCCCAGCAGCCAGCCGCTCCGCCTGATTGAAGCCACGTTCGGCAAGCCGCTCGCTGCTCACCGGGACATAGGTGACCGCGTCAGGCCGCCATTGTGGCTTCGTTTGTTGAGCATGTGTGGCGAAATGAGCCACGGGGGCTGGGGGTTCTTTTGCCAAAGCAGAATTCTGCTCCTCTCTCATCGCTTGAAAGGCTTGAATCAACAACGCGGTTAAGAGCGGCGCGTATCTTTCGTGGCCTCGAAATTTGTACATGCCTATCCATTCTTTCATAAGAGGGTTGTATTGTACGGCGCTGCGGTTGGAGATAAAAGAACGGCTTTGCATGTGTGGACGAGCACAGTCCGGGCATCCGACACCCCGACCACAAAGCAGGCAACGGATGGAACGTATCCATGGAATCTGCTTCACACAACGTGGGCATATGCCTGGATAGGTAGAAGACAGAATCGCTCGAGTCCCACATGTCAGACAAGTCGCTCCCGGCGGGGCGAGCAGGTGATGAAGACGCTGGGTCAGGTGTTGCGCGTGATCGGTTATGTTGCTGAGCCAGTTGAACATAGGGGGCATACCTCCAGTCTCGGGAATGTATTGTGATATGTGGATACGAACTGGGCAGATGACAATTATGTCTTGGATGGTGGATGCAGGTAGCCTTTGCGACGAGCGATAGCGTTCATTTTCCGAATCTGGGCAACGGCCTTCACCTGTGAACGTGTCCGACGAGATGATGCAAAAACCACTCTACCCGCCGGGTCATCCATGGAACGCCCTGCTCTACCCGCCATCTGGACCAGTGACGCTTCATCAAAGAGACCATTGTCTGCATCCAATATAAAAACATCACTGCGCGGAATGGTCACGCCACGCTCCAGAATTGTTGTCGTTACGAGCAAACGAATTTTACGTTCACGAAAGGCTATAACTTTGCTAGCGCGATCAGGGTCCTGAGATGAAGTTCCTTCGATATGGATTCCGGGAAAGGTACGACGCATTAGATTCACAAACGCCTCAATCTGGGCAATACGTGTTACAAAGACAAATACCTGAGCGTCACGCTTCAATGAAATTTGGATGTTAGTCCTCAAGGCAGAAGGAAGATTTCGTTTCTTAATACATTCAGCAACGGTAACCATTTTGATCAATCTTGGCACGGGCAAAGGATGACGGTGGAAACGTACTGGAACTTTGGCATGAGTGAGTTTCCCCCGTGCTGCTTCCCTCTGGAGCCGAGCAGGTGGTGTGGCAGATAGATAGACAAAATTCCCGTCCGGTTTACAGGAGGATGCCGCCGCATGAGCGAGCATGGGATCGTTGTGATAAGGGAAAGCATCTAGTTCGTCGATGATGACGAGATCGAATCCCTGGTAAAAACGCATCAGTTGATGTGTGGTCGCGAGCGTGAGCTGAGCGTCTTTCCAGCGTTCGTCACTGCCTCCGTAAAGGGTAGCGAGTGAGGTGTCCGGAAAAGCTTTGGCCAGACGCGGAGCTAGTTCTAGCACCACGTCCCTGCGCGGCGTAGCGACCAAAGCTCGTCCGCCACGATCCAATGTATGTTGGAGCAGGGGGAATATCATCTCGGTCTTGCCGGCCCCGGTCACGGCCCACAGCAGGAACCGCCCCGGCCCATCCCCTGCGGGCGGCCGGGCCAAAAACGCAAGCGCCGCGGCTGCTGCCGCGCTCTGCGCTGCGCTAAGCCCCCACCGGGCGAGCCCGCCGCCGGTGGGGGCCAAGGCCGTGCCACGCGGTGCTTCGCCGCGTTGTGGCACGGCCCCTTGCGCTGCACTGCGTAGCAGCAGCGCACAAGCACGGCTGCGCCCGAGCGCGAGGCATGCCTCGCAGTAGGCGCACGCCGCCAGGCCGCAGGCAGCGCAGGGCACGCGCTGCCTGGCTTCGCTGCCACAACGATGGCAGCGGGGCGCGCTCCGCGCGCGTCCAAGCCACGCGTGCCGACGGCCCGTGGCAGGCCCTTCGAGGGCGGCTGTGATACTCAGCCGCCCGTGCAAGCGCGCGAGCTGCGCAGCCGCGCGCCACTCCCTTGGCGGCTGGGCGGTATCCGCCAGCAACGCCTCCGCCTCGGCCGCCAGCAGTTGGCGGCCGCTGATCCGCTCAGCCAGCAGGGCCGCGTCCCGCTCCAGCTGAGCCCACTGCCCGGCGGGATACGGCTCTGGCATCCCGCCTACCTGAATGCGATGCGCAGCGACATTTTCCGCTTTGCCCGCTATACCTTTTCTGGCCTCAACTTCCCCCGAGGCCAGTTCATACACATCCAGCTTCCGTGCAAGATAACTCTGCCATTCGCGCTCGCCCCACTGATCCATGTCCCGCTCCATCTCAAAATGTTCAACCAACCAGGATGCCTGACTCAACGGCAACGCCGGATCTAACAGCAGCCAGCACAGCACATGTCGCCCACTTCCTCCCTCCAGCCACCAAGCCACATCCACTCGAATGTCGAGTGATAACATCATGCTCCACCATTCCCCTACACGGCACACATACAAAGCAACCTTCATTTACTCTCCTCCCCCATCGTAATTTAATCCGAACGCAAAAAAAGCACATGCCAACCCGGCTGTTCGCCGGAGCATGTGCTTCATGTCCATATTCCATCTTCGTATGATTAATCTACTTATCACTATACCAATTGAATCTCTACTCTACAAACTCTGCCATTCAGAAACATCTTATTTACCAACTCGAATAACAGGTTGCTGATCAGGAGCTGTCTCAATATAGATCGACTCGCCAGGTTGTAAAATCTGACCGTTCACTTCAAAAGTAAACGTCGTTTCAGGTTTCGTACCATATATATCAGGGACTTCTTCATCTTCTTTATACTCATTTAGCGTATCTCTATCATTATCTAAGATGAAACCGGGTTCCATCCAACTTGAAATTTCACGCTGAGTATCCGAGTGTTTATCTTCTTCTGCAATTACTTTGCTTGAGGTAAGACTCAATACCAAGATCACTGTTATCAAAAACATCATTTTCTTTTTGTAATGCTGTCTCATTAGATCATTCTCCTCATGTACCACTTTCTTAGCAACCTATTAACCGGGCTCTTATATGTTTTCTACGATGTACGTTTACTTCAATCATGTTGGACTGAAATATCCATGAACCGGTTATGTATTACTTAGTTTGGAGATGCCTGAGAAACATTCGATTATATCGATTAATCAACTCATCCAAAATTTCGGATTGCTTAATTACAATTGGATGTTGCAAACCATAAATCGCTGTCAATGTGTACAAGCTTTCCCTTTCACGTTCTAGTTCGATTTCTTGTTCACTCGCAACATGTTTCATAGCATCTTCACCTCTATAAAACATTGTAACCTCTTATGTGAAAACATAGATTTCCATGAAATAAACAAAAAATATACGAGATTAACCACCATCTCTTCACCATGTATATTAATCGCCATTAGCTTGATGAAAAAATCAATATGGACAACATCATTTCTTTTATAACAGAAGACGTTTCAACTGGGCTCGTAACAAACGACTCATCACGTTAGCATCATTGTTAATTCGATCAATAATTGACAAGCTATCCAAGACAAATTGAACTCCAATCTGAACACGATTGGAGTTTAGATAATAATCACCTACATCCATTAGAAATATCGCAAACCGATCATCAATAATCTGGTCAGTATAAGAGCCTACGTTCTCCTGAGTGAACATATGAGATGATATATTTATTTTAAAACGCTCCAACACATGGTCAATATTCATATTATACGTATTGGCTGCTTTAATGAGCTTGAACATTCCACGCAAAATCTCGTTTTCTCTTACTGATAAATATTCCACATACTCATCCAAAACATCTATTTTACCTGCAAGAATCTGATAGAGATATCTATTGGCTACTGCCCACTCCCGAAACTGTTTTTTCGTTAGCTCCGCCTCAAGATCATTCTCCATAATCCAATCCTGATTCTCGTAAATTGAGACATAGTGTAGTGCCTGATTATAATCATTCTGCTCTTCTGCAATGGACCCTTTAATCAAATCCGAGTATAAAATATAACCAAACAAAGGTTTGGAAGGCTCCTGATAACTCTTCCCCCGTCTAATCCGTTGATGTTTGATTTTGTACTGCACCCTCGCCAGTTTGCCCATTCGTGTTGCCAGTTGTTCCGCTTTGTCCCAACGACGCAATGAGAGGTATAGATTCATCAGATCTTTCAGCGCATCCAGTTGATCCAACTCATTAAGGCGCACGACATACGGATCAAATTGCACAGCACATTCCAGATTATTCTGCTGATCATCATTAATCGAGAGCTTGAATATTCGATACTGGCAGATCGCCAATCGTTCAGCATGCTGGTACCGCTCCCCTTCACACACTTTACGATATATAATTAGTGCAGCTTCCGCGCTCCCTTCAGCGTTTAATGATTCGGCACAATCAAACAGTTGTTGGATATACGCAGGATTCTCCATCATTAGATCTACAGTTCGTTCAATACAATCGTTTTTTCCAAGCTCAGCACAGCGTATGATGAACGGGCGCAACCGTCGCCAGTTCATTGTAGGGTCATCAAACAACTCACTCACATACTGTTCATAAAAATATCCCTCTTCCAATCCCATGTATTCTGTCATGATATCCAGGATTTTTACCGATATAGGCTGTGAACCATTAATCACTCTACTTAGCGTTCCAGAGTTAATGCCTGATTTCTCTGCAAAATGATAAAGAAGGATTTTGTTTTCCTCTATGTAATGTAAAAATTCTGTTCGGATCGTCTTATCTATTATACTCAAGAAGATACCCCCTTCCAGAAACACACTTTTCCCACGCCCGACATCCATTTTAAGTCATTATATGGTTTAATATACCATAGGTCAATATAATGGAAGAGTTGCTGTGCATTTTATGAGTTGATCTATCATCTCTGGTTCACACATACTAATTCTTCTAATAACCAGAATCTTTCTTTAAATTGCGAAACTTTTTCCAATCTGCTTCGTCTATACTTTTAAATTAAGAGTTCTGACTTCGAAAATCTTATTTCTGTGATCAAGAACTCCTTATTCCCAAGCAACAACCATAGATTGCATAAAAACCCATTTTTAATTTAAAAGCAGACTTGGCTACAATTACAAAAAAAGACCACAGCTTCTGCTGTAATCTTTTCACTGTAGATCTGCGAAATGTTAATCCCATTTCCCGCTCACATCATGATTTATTGCTCTGACTCACGCAAATCAATCAGGCGAAACGTGTGATCGGTCTGTGCTACCCGTTCAATATCAGCAGGGACAGCAGGCAGATAAGATGTCTCCATTCCTTGCCTTTGCATAAGCTTTTCAATAATCGTAATCGTTTCTGCTTCTGTACGATCAGCGACAACTGTTAATCTGAAGCTCTTTCCACGGTATAACAATTCCCGGCAAAGTGCTCTTACAGTGCCTTCGATCCGTCCTGCCTGATTGGAAGGGATGAGCAGGATCTGCTCGAAGCCTTCAGATTCCGGACGAGAAAGATGGCGCTGGTGCATGGCATGAACGGCCATTGCCGCCAGGAAGTATATGAGCAGAATCATAGTCAGATGAGCAACCATGGCAACTGCACCTCCTCGGAAGGTCATGCTCACCCATGGCGAACATCCCTGTATACAACAAGTATATGCTGTACTTCCTGAAGGGTTACACTTGCATTTCCTATCACTCATATTCCACGCTGATCGACACCGGACGAAGAAAGACAGGCCAGGTCATTCATTCACGCCTAAGCTTGAACATATGTTCCGCACAACCTTACACTTTGCTCATTTGCAGTGATAAAGTCCATTAACCCGCAGACCAATCCAACATTCTGGAAAGGGCGCGAGTGAACACCAATCTATACTTCGTCTAGGTTGAATCAACCAATGGACTGACTTACCGTAAGAATACTGCTTTACGAAAAACATAAGGTATTAGAGCGTAACCCAACCATATTTGATCGAATTGATAACGGCTTGTGTACGGTCGTCCACTTCCATCTTCTGCAGAATACTGCTGACATGGTTTTTTACTGTTTTTTCACTGATGAACAGGAATTCACCAATCATTTTGTTGCTCTTACCTTCTGCCATCAAGCGAAGTACTTCAGCCTCACGACGTGTGAGCGGGTTATTGTCGCCAGCGACAAATTTAACGCCTGCTTCCTTCGAAGCTCCTTCACTCATTGCCCCTGTTTCATTAAGATACGTCATACGACGCAGCTGCATGATCAATTTGCCTGTTACTTTCGGATGTATGAACGCATGGCCTTCATGCACGGAACGAATCGCATTGATCAGAGACTCGGCCTCCATATCCTTCAGCAAGTATCCGTTAGCCCCTTTACGAAGGGTCTCAAATACATAACTTTCATCATCATGAATGGACAAGATAATTACTTTGACATCTGGGAACAGCTCACGCAATTTCTCCGTTGCTTCAACCCCATTTTCGATTGGCATGTTGATATCCATCAATACGATATCAGGTTTATCCTGATTGCAGAATTCGAGCACTTGAATACCATCGCCGCATTCGCCGATGACCTCAATGTCGTCCTCCATATTTAAAATGCGTTTCAGTCCCTCACGGAACAGCTGATGATCATCAGCCAAAAGAACTTTAATCGATGCTTTACCAGTATCACGGTTTTCCATCATCCTGCTACTCCTTTCCCTTATCCACGTTTGTCGGGATATGAATCACTATTTTGGTTCCTTGATTTTCTCCGGATTCAATCTCTATTCTTCCTTCTAACAGTTCAACCCGTTCTCTCATCCCAATCAGACCGAAGTGGGTATGATCCTTGCTTTTCTTGGCAAGAAGCTCCGGTTTGAACCCAAGCCCATTGTCCTGAACGACAATTTTGACGAGCTGAGCCTGGTATGTAATTTCCACTACAACATAAGTGGGATAAGCATGCTTTGCAGCATTCGACAGACCTTCCTGCACGAGGCGGTAGATTGCAGCCTCCATGGCTGAAGATAAACGATGTTCCTTACCTCTTGTTTCAAAAAGCGACCGGATTTTCGTTTTTACCTCAAAATCCTGCACGTACTTCCGAAGCGTTGGAATCAGTCCCAGATCATCCAGTGCCATAGGACGCAGATTGAAAATAACTTTTCTCATTTCTTCAAGACTGGAACGAACCTGGCCTTTCAAATCTACTATTTCGGCCTGGACCATCTTAAAATCCTGCTTAATGAGCATTCTTTCTACAATTTCCGTCCTAAGCACTAGATTCGCGAGCATCTGCGCAGGCCCGTCATGAATCTCACGAGCAATACGTTTCCGCTCTTCTTCCTGGGCCAAAATTATTTTCAAACCAATCATTTGTCGATTTTTGGCAGATTCGATGATCCGGGTCACTTGACCCAGTTCACCTGACAGGTATTCGAGTACAACACCCATCTGCGAACCGATGGTCTCGGCACGCTCCACAGAAGCTTCCACATTTTTGGCACGCTTCTGCAGATCATCCCGACGGGCCTTCAGATACATTTCCTTCTCACGATAAATCATCAGATCCAGCTGCAGCTGTGTTGCTTTCTCGTACGCCTGCTTGATATCATGTTCGGAATAACGGACAAAGTCGCGGCTAACCTCAGTCAGCCGGATCCGGGAACGGCGGTAGTTCAGCTCCAATTGATCTACTTTCTCGATCGTTTCCGCCGTCTCCTTCAGTACCGACTTTAACTCTTCGTTGAGTGTTTTCAGCTCATCGCGAGTTGCGTCCATAATTTCGAACATTTGATATTTGCTGTTTTCCATGACTTGTATGGCGTTTTTAATGACGCGGTCTATGGCATCGGCTTGTAAATCCACGTTTGTTCGACTCCATTTCTATCGTTTCCGGTATATATCATACCATATCACGATGAGATGGTAACGGTCTTCGTTTTCTGTTCCCATTTTACAGTCAGACCAAGTTGCTCGGAAACGAGTCTAAGTGGGACTAAAGTCCTACCACCCGTTACGTATGGTGCAACAGTTGCGCTCTGTCTTTTACCATTCAGAATGAATTCTTTCTGCCCTACCACCAGATCAATCAGCTTGCCACCACGTAATACCGTGATCCGCTGATTTTTGCTATCCCAGCTTGCCTGACCACCAAAAGCGTCCAAAACATGTTTGATTGGCACATACGTTGTACCATTTTTCAGGACTGGTGCTGCATCAATCGCTTTTTTCGTTCCGTTCACCGTCATCGATTTCTGTCCAAGCACAAGCGAAGCTGTACCCGTAGGCAATCCTACTTCACTGGACTTGGAAGGCATCGTGAATGCGATATTGTCAAAAGCAACCGTACCTGATTTCGCACGCTCATCCTGACCTTCCTCCACGTTCACCACATAGACCCGCTTCAGCTTCGCCGGATAGGCGATGTTCAGTCCGTTCAGGTCCACACTCAGCTTCTTCCACCCATTCCAGTCAATTGCCTTTGCGAGATCGGCATATACCGTTTTGCCATTGGCATCCGTGAATTCGGCACGTAGCCAGTTCAGGCTTTTATCTCCCATAACATCCATCGACATCGACGTAGCCGCTGCAGATACCTCTCTGCCGGTAGAACCATTCAGTTGTGCATAAGCGTACATTTTGCCTGTTCCAGCAGTCATATCATAACCAAGTTGCAGTACATTGGAGCCGGCTTTTTCACCCGTTCCTGCTGTAACGGTTGCCGTACCAGTTACACCCGCTGCGTTCGTTGTGAAGTTAATCGGATAATTCACGTTCTCGAAGTTCTCCCAGATCGTTTCACTTGCAGAAGCCGAGAGTACCACGACTGTGCTGTAACCATCATAACGTCCAATCGCATATCCCACTTGTGCACCGGAATTGACGGAAGATACGGTTAATTGGTCAGCAGTAACTTTACCTTTGAATCCGATAAATTCCCATGTCAGCGAGTCTGCCGGAACCGTAACACTTTGTCCACTCTTCGTTGTTGCCGTTACTGGAATGGACATCGTTGTGCCCGCTTTGAGCGAACCCAGACCTGATCCTGCTGTCAGGGAAGCCAATTCACTTCCACCCAATACTGATACTTTAATGGAAGATGAGGCTCCATTGCTCGTTGCCGTCAGCGTTGCTGTACCTGGCTTCACGCCTTTGATCGTTCCGTTGCTAACACTCACGATACTGTTGTTGCTGGATTTCCAGGACATGCTGATATCGCCTGTTGCAATTGGGTTGTAGTAAGTGTCATATCCTTTGGCTGTGTACTTGCCCTCTTGCCCCACCAGCAACGTTTGACTGCCACTCACGGCAAAGCCCTTCAGTTTACCTACAGGAGCCGTAGAGAACACACCTAGTGTGTTTACAACCTGACGTTGCTCGGTACCATACTCTGTGTTGAACGTCAGACCAGCGGTTTGCTCACCCAACGGACGTGTTACCATTGTTGTGGAGCCTCCTCCATCTAGGTTCATGCCTTTCCAGACACCCACACTGGTCATAAAGGATTGCAGTTCCGTCAGCGACATACCGCTGCTGTTACTATTTTTCTCCGCTGCAATGATGTAAACATACCGACCATCCTGGGAGTACCCTACTGCCGTTCTTGCACGAATGCCACCAATGCCGGAAGATGCGATATCACGGGAAAAGGAAGCTGCCTTGCCACCGTTTACCAAAATGGTGTGACCGCCAATCATCATCTCCAGGTTACTGGGATCGACCGATTGCCCAGTTGTTTTAGCTTTCAGCTTGTAATCCGCATCCAAGGTTTGCCCAACAGATAGATGGCTCATGATCCATGTCGCCGCTGTTCCATGCGCACGCAAAATGTACCCATCCTGCGGCACCGTCATGTTTAACGCTTTTTTATCCGAGATTTGGGTAACTACTCCGTTCTGCACGAGAACCTCTGTTGGCGTTGTGGAAGGATCATTTGGTCGTTTGCTCGACGTCCATGCCGGTGTATAAATATACATCGAGTTGGCATGGCTATATTTCACCGCACCCGACTCTACCGTGTAATCCTCTTTATTTATCCCACGCAAAGCAAAGGTTGAACCATCCTGCGCCTTCACTGTTCCGTCAAAAGAATACTCGTCGATCATCGGTTTGCCATCCTTGGTCACCGTGAGGGCATACATGCCCGACAGTTCGGAAGGTGTGGAGACCAGTACGCCATCCGAGACCTGTCCACCAATGGGCGCGAGCTCCCCGGATACATTGAAGTAATCGCCATTCACAGCAGCCACTGCACCATTTTCCTTGGCCATGGCACCTGTGCTCTGTTTGCTGTTCAGATTACCGCCCTTGCCTGTCATCACATCCAGCTTCACATACGGGTTCTGCAAATCCACTTGGATTACATCCGCCAGTACGTTGACCTTGGAACCGGAACGTGTTGTCGTATATCTGTATTTCATGAGCTTCGCACCCGAAGTCAGAATTTCTTCACTCAACTTGCTTGTATTCGTAGATGCTGCTGCAGCCACCGATTGCCACGAAGTGCCTGACCACATCTGCCCGCCTGCGCTCATCACCGGTGCAATCCAGATCACACCCGCCAGCGTCACAATCGCCCATTTCTTCACCTTACTGCCCTTAACGTCTTCCAGCTGTTTCCCATGTTTCCCCAGCATGTCTGAAACGTCTCTCCCATCTTGTATATCAATCTTAGACATCACGAACACTGCCAAGTAGGCAGCCGATAGCGAGATCTCTAGTATACTCTTCTATTAATAGACTGCTTTTTGTGGAAAAAGTTACGCCCATAGCCAAGATTGAGGTATATATTGGTTAATGAGTTTTTCACAAATAATCGTTCTGAAGCTTACAAAATTCCAGGTATTGAATGTAAATCTTGATAAATGAATGATAACTCTCGAAATCTTTCATAATAAATATCTTGGTAATGTTTATAAAAGTTACCTTTCTACTTTAACGACACTTTTATTTCCCCTTATCTAATTGTAAGAAAATCACAAAGAGTTCAGTAGATATGTATATTTCAAAAAAAAATACCCCCATAGATGAGCTTTTTAAGTAAGTTCATCTATGGGGGGGTATAATTATTACATTAATTCATATTATTTACATTTTAAATCAATTTTCTACTTATACAACTCATAACATATTCAATGATCCAATAATTTTTCTCTCCACCAAACATAAAGATCACTTAACATATTTATATTTCCAACATCATTTAAAGCCCTTGCCGTACAAACATCCACGACTCGAATTGGATTCAGTCGTATCTTCCCTGTCCCAGCCAGTAAGGGTTGATTAACATCAACATGATTTCGTGGTTTATTAATTACCACCCATTTCAGTTTATTGGATGAATGTATCAATACACTGCTAAAATAAATTCCAATATCTATTATTTGAGTTTCTGTATCTCTACTAAACTTTAATACATTTTGTTCTGCTTCAGGTCTCATCCAATCCGGTACTAGTTCCAATTCTTCATTCATTTCTTCTATTGTCATTTTTTTCTGTTCAATTCGAGGAATAAACCATTCCCAGAGAGAAATCAAAGAATCTTGACTAAAATCTAGCTGTATATGTGAACCAGATAATTCAACATATTCCTGTAATAATTCAATTCTTCGCGGGATGATCGAAAGAAACCATTCATAGTATTCCTCTGCTTCAGTTTTCGACATCACCGAAAAAGGAGTAAATTCAAAAGGCACCTCAATAGTTGGATACAATATTTCCACCTCACCATTACATTGATTCTAATTCTACATAGATTTCATTTAACTCCATGATTAGTTGTTTAAACAACTTATTATTCTCGTCAGAGTCAATATTCTTAAAATTAGTTTTTCCCAGAAAGGCCATATAGACACTCATCAACTTTTCTTGAATTCTGTTCTCCTCTTCTCTAAAAAGATCCATATCAAAAAAATTGTCAATCCTGACTATCTCTGATTTTGGAAAGCCCTTATTTTCTATAGAAGCTTCCAATACTTCTACTACGTAAGTTGCTTCATATACAAAATTACTTTCATTAGCCATATTACACCCCATTTGTAACAGAATCAGAAGGAAGGAACTAATTAGTTTAGTTGTCAAACTACCTTCTCCTTTTTTTGGTTTTAAAGTTGAATTCAGGCGGGTACAAGTGATTCGCATCCACATAATTTTCTGCCTGTCTAGTTGTCATTGACACAGTTTTACCATTACCATAATCCAAATAGAACTCGTAGAATATCTTCCCTTTATCGAAAAATTCAATATCCATATATAAATCACCTTCTACAATTATTCCTTTTATTGTTCGATACTGCGCTCCCCTAACAAGCTTTCCATTTACAGATTGATATTTTGTCAGTTGTTCTTCTGCATCTTCATAGTACCCGTCAGTATCACCGTAAGGAACATCTCGTCTGGCCTTTAATTCCCACATTTGACCGTTTGATGTTACTATATCTACCCAATAATGCTTATTAGGCCACCATGCAATTTCTTGTTCTATATGATATTCCAAAGTTGTGCTCAAGCCTGTTTTTAAATGTATTGCTTTTGCTGTATGAATTTGGGCAATTTCATGGAACGCTAAATATATTCGATTATCTCCATTAGCATTCAACACAGCATCGGATAATTGTAAATCTGTATATTTCGTTCCATCATTCCTACCATTCAAGAAGTCCTTCAAGAAGCCGTTTAAGAGATTTTTTGGCATGTGCCCACTAGGGTCCACGTACTTCAACGGGTTATTGTTTACATACGAATACAAATTCAAACTCAGTGGATCGTTCAGTTCACCTTCGTACGTATCCTCACCAATGAATCGACCCATGCCTGGATCGTACCATCGGGCTCGCAAATACTGTAACCCTATCGTTTCATCCCAATACTCGCCAGCATAACGAAGTATATTCGGTACGGTTTGTTCGGTCGTTGATGGCCCACCCCAGATATCATACGTATACTGGTTCAATACTTGACCGGCATCATCCACGAGTCCAACCACGTCTCCGTGACCGTTGAATTGGTAGTATTCCAGCTTGCCTGTTTGCTTGTCCTGACGTGCCCACAGTTGTCCATACAAATCATAGATGTAAGCATAAGTCAATTCTGCTTTTCCAGAAGTTACACTGGCCTCAGCCATGAGTTTGGCTTCTTCATCGTAGTAATAACGAATCGTTTGGTCGCCTTCCGTACGTTCATACAACAGTCCATCTCCATTATAGCTGTAGGTTACCGTTTTGCCTTCACCCGTTGCTTTAATCAGACGATTCTGGCTGTCATACGTATACTGTGCATCCTTTAGACCGTATATCTTACCACTTCCAATACTGTACCGGTTACCATTCGGGTCATAAGTATACGTTTCTTTTTGTGTGCCCGTTTCGGTCTGAATCCGGCTCAATTCATCGTATGTGTATTGATCGGTTTCCCCGTTCTGTGTACGAGACGTGATGTTTTTATTACCATCATATTCATAGGCGAACTGTTGCACCGCAGATGTCCCTTGAGAGATCGTGATTCCCGACAGGTCATAGCCATTGAACTGGTAGCTTGTGCTGAGACCCTTGCCAAACGACAATTTCTCCAGCAAGCTATTGGACGCATAACTGAATGTCATACGATCCACAGGCGTCGTCCCCGATGCTGCGAGTGCGTAATCAAGTCGTGTCCCATCCGGGAACGTCATTCCGTTCAGCACCCCATCTGCTGCACGATAACTGTACGTGGTCTTTCCATAATCATCAGTCATCGATGTTCTGCGGCCGATCTCGTCGTAGTAATCGCATCACCACCTGCTTTTTGGACATCAAATGTCCGATAGGGTACACCATATGTAGGGTTGCAGTAACTTTGCCTTTAACTTGAGACGACGTAAGAAAGAGCTTACATGCTTTAACAAAAAAAAGAACACCTCAAGAAATGCGCTTCCTTGAAGTGTCCCTATTAATTTATAGATATCCTAACTTGTCCAAAACCCGTTTCAACATGACTGCTGCCTGTGCACGAGTTGCATTTCCCTGAGGTTCAAATGTTCTGGCTGTCATGCCTTGAATGATTCCCTCCTGCACCGCTTTGGCAACAGAATCCTTGGACTGGATTTTGTTGCTGTCCTTGAACTTGGATAGAGTGGTAGCAGCGGAAGATTGAAGAGAGACTGTTTTCCCACCGTAGTTCATAGCACGTACCATCATAAGTGCCATCTGCTCACGCGTAATGGGGCGATCCGGCTTAAACGTACCATCGGTATTTCCTGTAATGATTCCCGCTTCAGCGGCAGCACCGATATAGGCACTTGTCACACTACCGCTACGAACATCCTGGAAACGACTTGCTGCGGTAGGTTCTCCATTCAGTCCAAGACCTCTAGCGACCAATTCAGCAAATTCCGCACGTGAAATGTTCTCATTCGGTCTATAGAAGGATCCATTAGGTGCACTAATAATCCATTTCGCAGAGAGCTCTTTAATGACTGCACTAGCCCAATGTGATGCCGTATCCTGATAGTTTACAGTACGGGTGACCGGAGCTACCGTCTGATTGCCATTTATCTGGCCTTTTATAACCATACCCCCAGCCGTACTTTTAAACGAACTAGGTACGTTGGATAACATAAGCGTAACCGGATCGATATAAGTATATACGGATGTGGCAGTAGGCGTATTTGCAGGTAATTTCATAGACAACTGGCTTTTGAGATCAAGTTCCATACGCTGATTATTGTTTCCATTAAAAGCAAACAGATATACATCCGTATTATTACCTAGCTTCTGTGCGCCCGAGTTAATAAGCATTCCATCCAATGTACCTGACGCAAGCACGGGTACCGTCTCAAGTTGCACGTAGAAGGATGGCTCGCGCACACCTGTTGATGCTCCAGTGGTTCCTACACTTCGACTCATAGCGGTTAAATCCAGATTGGAAAGAGGAACAGTCCAAAGACGATCACCATATTTCACACCAATGCTACCTGTGCGATAGCTTGCCGCAATCTGTGTCAGTGCATTCAACGGGAATCCAACATACGCAGAAGATTCACTATCGGGAACCTCAAACACAATAGGCTCCATGGTCTTACCGACCGCCGATGCGTATTCAAAGGTCTTGATTAGCTTGGTCGCATCCACATTGAATTGACGAGTAGAGCGATTATTACGTGACATCGCAGACTCGGCAGAAGCCGTATTATTGTTCATCACAAGTAAAGACTGACCATAGCTCGATGCATCTAGTTCTGTTAACCAGGCTGGAAGGCTGTTCGTCTGGCTACTGGTAGAACTATTGTTTGTCTGTTGCAACGTAAGTGGTCCAAATGCCGCTACAGTGACATTCGACGCATCCCGTAACGGCACTGCCCCAGGTACATAACTCACCGTTCCCGTCTGAGTAGCTATCGATGTTATTGCTGAAGTATCCACTTTCAACGTCACCACAGAGCCAGAAGCTGAAGCAGACAATACAGTTGTGGTTGAATTACCAATCACTACACTGAACTGAGATGCCGTTAGTGCAGCCTGGGACTGGATTGAATCACGGAAATTAATCTGAACCGTGTCTCCCTGAAGCGTAGCCGACAGGATTTTGCCATTTCCATATGTGTACGTTACTGGAGTCAGATTGAGATATCCTGCTGGGTTATTGTTCAGATCCGTTAATCGCAATGCTCCAGGTACATATGATAACGATATATTTTGTGTATCCTTCACCGCTGAAGCCAGCGTTAACGTGACCAGATCATTTTCGATCTCAGAATCATTAACGAAGACTGGCTTACCATCGACCAGAACAGAATATTGGCTGTTGAGCGGTTTATTCGTCGTGTTCAGTGGTTCATTGTAACGCATCCATAACTTGTTACCACTCACCTCAGCACTCTTAAACTCAGGTGGTTTGGTATCAATTGAATTACGGACATAGAAGCCGCTGAATCCAGCAAGAGCCTGTCCACGTGTATCTTTTACAGGCCATGAACCTGGCGTGTATGCAACCCGAACGACTTCACCATCCGTAATCGACCGACTAAGATTCAATGTCACCACAGAGCTGCCATTGATTGATATGCTATTGATGCCTACAGCCGACTGATCCGCAGTTACACTGAATTGTCTTGCTGCATCACTTGAAGTGATATATACCGTCTCAGGGTAGTACAACGTCATTGTACTGTAATACACGTTACCTTCTCGCGGCTTGGACATGACAGAATCTAAACCGTTCTCCACATCTCTTGCGCCAAAAGCAGCCGCAGCATTGGAAGACTGATCTGTAAGACGATTACCTGTAGTCCCCGGCGCATAAGTGATACGCACAATTTGTCCTACGGCTACCCCTGTATCCAATACAACATATACACTATCACCCGAAATATAAGTGGAACTAACATTCCGATTTTCTCCATTCACAGTAACGGTATAGCTGCTGCTCAGAGGACTGATATCATTAAGCCACTTATCGTACGTTAGACGAATCGTGTTGTTACTATGCATCTTAGCACTCTTTATTACAGGTACTGTTGTATCTCTGCTTAATGTTTTGAATGCCCATGCCGTAGATCCATTCAGACCAGCGAACGTATTGCCTGCTTGATCGCGAAACGTATTGGCAGGAATATCGACAGTATAACTCGAATTATTCTCCAATGTGCTTGTTGGCGTAATGATCAGTTGTCTGTTGTTCGAACTAAAGGTCGTCGTTGATTCAACAGTCGCCCCATTGGCTTTCTTAAGAATGGCTTTGCCCGTGAAGATGGGATCGAGTTCCTTGTTGAATGTAATCGTTAAATTACCCGTCAAAGGCGCATTGGTAGTACCATTTGTTGGAGATACTGTGGACACCGTTAGGGATGTAGGATCAGACTGCACATTGAATCCCCAATCCATACCATTGATGGAATTAATATCATTCCCCTGCTGATCTCGCAGAAAACCCTCAGGCATCACGATGTAATATGTATTATTACTGTTGAAGTTTTTCACAGGATCAATTGTAATCGTCCTAGTTTCGAGCCCTGTAATCCTTGGCGATCCAGTAGTCGTTATCGGAATTTCTTCATATGGTGTACTTGAAACGTTTCCCTGGAAAATCTGAAGCGTCCCTGCGCCAGCAACGACTGGCTGATTAAAGGTTAACGTCAGAACTTCTGAAGGTTTGATTTGAATGGCTGCATTCTGAGGAGTCTTTTTCGTAATAAAATTAGTGCCTACTCCCTGGGTATCAAACGTCCACTCTTTGTTCAGTCCCGCAAACGTAGTAGGATTCGTCTCACTACCATTATCTGCGTAAACAAACGCATCGGCATCAATCTGAACGTAATACTTCCCCCCTGGGAGCGACTTTTCTGGTGTAATCGTTACATATTGTCCCATAGCAGGTGATGTAGTTGAGCCATCTCCTGTAGGTGGTACTGCTGGGGCTGTGATTGGTCCAGTAGTTCCAATGGTTACCTTATTACTTGCTACGGCTACTGAAGTAACAATCGTATTATCATTGAAACGTTTAATCGCTATCACACCTTGCGTGTCCGTTGCCTTTTGAACCGGTCTAGCAAATTCAATAACCAATGGCGCTGACCCATCAACGTTTTTGTCGTTTACTCCTGGAACTGTATTTACAATTCCCTTTGTAGTCAATTCACCAGCAGCGTATGCTCCCTGCTCGACTCCACTCCAACCCGTAAGCCAACCTTGAGCCATTAGCATGACGATCAAGAGTCCGAGCATGCCTTTTTTGGCAATTCTCTTCAATTTCACTGATCTTCCCCCTTATCTGAATTTCTTCTCTTGTCTGATGTACAGACCTCATTATGTATTTCGGTTAGAGAAGGGATTTCATTTAGTTATTTGGGGATTTATTCCATAATTTTTCCTTTGTCCATGACAAGCAGTGAAATCGATGGAAGCACAAAAAAGCCCTTAATTCCTTATCGGAATCAAGGGCTTCATTACTATTGTAACTAACTTACAGACCTGCTTGAGTTTTCAAAAGGTCTACTTTGTCCACTTGTTCCCAAGGTACATCCAGATCTGTACGGCCGAAGTGACCGTAAGCAGCGGTTTGTTTGTAGATTGGGCGACGCAGATCCAGCATACGAATGATGCCAGCCGGACGAAGATCAAAGTTGTTACGCACAAGCTCAACCAATTTCTCTTCGCTGACTTTGCCAGTTCCGTATGTATCCACGTTGATCGATACCGGGTTGGCTACACCAATCGCGTAGGCGAGCTGGATTTCAACTTTGTCTGCAAGACCTGCAGCTACAAGGTTTTTCGCTACGTAACGAGCCGCATATGCTGCGGAGCGGTCTACTTTTGTTGGATCTTTACCAGAGAACGCACCACCGCCGTGGCGTGCATAACCGCCGTAGGTATCTACGATGATTTTACGTCCAGTAAGGCCTGCATCTCCCTGAGGTCCGCCAATAACGAAGCGTCCTGTTGGGTTGATGAAATATTTAGTCTGCTCATCCAGCAATCCAGCTGGAACGACAGGCAAGATTACATGTTCTTTGATATCTTTTTGGATCTGCTCCAGCGTAGTCTCTTCAGCGTGCTGAGTAGACACAACGATTGTATCCACACGTACCGGTTTGTCACCGTCGTATTCAATCGTTACTTGCGTTTTACCATCCGGACGAAGATATTCCAATGTACCGTTCTTACGCACTTCCGCCAGACGACGCGCGATACGGTGGGACAGAGCGATTGGCAAAGGCATGAGTTCAGGTGTTTCGTTCGTTGCAAAACCGAACATCAAACCTTGGTCACCTGCACCAATGTTTTCTGTTTCACGAGCGACTTGTTCCGGGTCACGGTTCTCAAGCGCTGCGTTAACGCCTTGGGCAATATCAGCGGACTGCTCATTCAGAGAAGTCAGAACTGCACAAGTGTTATAATCAAAACCGAACTTGGCACGTGTGTAGCCTATATCCTTAATTGTATTACGAACGATGGACGGAATGTCCACGTATTCAGAAGCTGAACTGATTTCACCGATGACAAGCACTAAGCCTGTGGCTACGGAAACTTCGCAAGCTACGCGAGCATTAGGATCGTTCGCAAGGAACGCGTCCAATACGGCGTCTGAGATCTGATCGCAGATTTTATCCGGATGTCCTTCGGTTACAGACTCCGATGTAAATAGATGCCGGCCTTTAACAGACATGAAGTTTCAACCTCCCATAACTAGTAGTATGGCGATTGCCCGAACAAAACATGACAGCGATTCGTTCACTGTACCCTCGAAGCTTTCCAAAAATGGAATAAGGACGCAGGGTCCGCAGTACCGAAGATAAGGATTTTTCAGGTAATTGCCTCAAACGAAAATCAACCTTTCCCTAGTGGAAAAGGTTGCATACCTCAAGTGCCATCTTAACGTATTTGTCAAGACGTGTCAAACGAAATGGGGTAAGGAAAATGCCCTATAAGTGCTGTTCTGCCTGGCGAATTAGCCTTTTGGTGATCTCTCCACCAACCGATCCATTCTCACGGGAAGTCAGATGTCCCCACCCTTTGTATTGCCCATAAGAGTGATCACTTACTTCACCCAGTTCAGATCCAAATTCTGTATCCGCACCAGCTAAACCTCTGCCACCATAACCTACATTGAGACCAAACTCTGCAGCAATCTCATACTTCATCTGATCCAGCATTTGACGACTTTCGGGTACCACTTTGCGATTGCTTCTAGCCATGATTCCTGCACCTCCATTAATTGATTGTCAACAGTTATAGAGTGAGCAGGAACAAGGCTGGCTAGCCGTATTAATGTTTGTTAGAACTGGGTAATCTGAGCAAATGAAATGTATAACTAATGAATAATTCCTTTAACAGCTACAAATCCTATTTCAGAGTATATCCACCACGAACCATTACAGTTAAGCTGTATTTGTTTCCTTCCAATACCGTGATCCCCCGTCCATCCCTTGGAAAAGAGAGCAGGTGATTGGTCGGCGCTGCCTGTCCATTCGTCAGATCAATCCCGTCCGTCAGATCAGCTACACCGTTCGTACCTTCACTGACGATCACAGCCTTGCCGCTACGTACAATGAACTCCGCGCCGGACTTTCCGATCAGCTGTTGACCCGGCTTTACGGTTACGATCTCAACGGCTTCAGAAGCGCCTGAGACCAGTGGAGGAAGTGATGTATCTCCACCTGTGCTACCGGAGTTCCCGGTTCCTGTAGAGCCAGTATTGTTACCATTTCCTGCATTGCTGTCTGTTCCCGTATTGGTACTTCCTCCTCCAGTCGGGATCTTACCGCCCAAAGCCTGTTGGATCTGCTGATCTACATAACTCTTTGTTACAACCGGATCATCTGCTGTTCCTGGCTGGCTTGTACCTGCACCGATGGCTGTATTACTGTATACCGACCCAACCCAGACGCCAACACCAATGGCGAGCGCAGCGAGGGATACTTTCATATAAGGTTTCATGTGAATCATTTTCCTCCTCTGGTAATCTATTAACTTTAACTATAGAGAAAAAATAGGGAAGCGACAAGCAAAACCTCGTCTCCGTGTTGTAGAAGACGAGGTTTGGATGTCTTAAATAGCAAGAAATAATAGCAAGTATATTCAGTAAGTATTCTTGAATTGTTGTTATCTGGTTATTCAGCCCTCAGGAATCACAGGAATTTCAGGTTCTTCTTTTGGCAATTTGGACACATCGTATCCATAAGCTTGCTCTGCAAGGAGCAAACGTTGTCCTTGGAACTGATCATATATCGCTAAGCGGTAAGACCCACCTCTCAATTTTTCAAAGAAGCTGTCTTCTAAGCTCCAACTTAAAGTCTGATTACTTCCTACTTTCAAATCCGTACCTGGAGTCAGTTCTTTCTCAAAAACTTTTCCATTCTGAGCTGTAAATGCAAGAATCCATTTGTGTTCATACTCAGCCATTTCGATCTCTTCACTACGATTAAGCGTGTAATTCATGTCAACTTGTACAGAATTGCTGCCCACCAAATATGCACGAACACTGTTAGCAGTTAATGAATACGGATAAAGATCAATGTTGTTAAAGTTCCCTTGAACACTTATGGAGGTTGGTGGTACCTCGAATGCCATTGCATTCACATAAGCGGTAGCTTCACCTTCACCAGTAACAAACTTGCTATCTGCAACGCCCTCACCCACAAGCAGACGCAAATCTGAGAATGTAACTGACTTCGGAAGTTTCGCCGAGAACGTCACAATTGACTTCTGACCCGGGCCAGGTGAGCGTTCAGATTGTTTAGCAGTTGCTTTGTAATATTGACCTTCCGATGTCTTGAAGTATCCTACCAATTTTCCAAGTCCATTCTGACGTAGTGATTTATTGGTCATCTCAAATTCGGTATATACTATATCTGAGGATGTTCCAGGATAACGTATCGTTCTACGAACACTCATTTCAGTCTCTTTATCCAGAGCACCAGATGTATAAGTCTTACCTGAGCCAACATAAGATACAGGTTGAATTAATCCCGATGTGTTCAAGGTAATCCACTCATTCGTTTCTTCTTCACTAACTTTCTCGATCAAACTCACTTCAAGACGCCCCATGAGGAGTTCCGAAGGGATTTTGGTCAGAAGATACGCTTCAGTAGTCATGCCTGCCCCAAGAAGCTTTCCACTTTGGGTGTAGATCAGTTTCTTGTCACCATCGATCTGAGCTGAATCAATCGTGAACATTGCTTCGAGCTCTGGAAGCTGCACTGTTTTGGTTCCCGCATTACGAATCGTGACTTTAGCTGCCACAATATCACTGTCTAACCACGGCAAGCGTTGTAATGAACCCAAAGATACGCCAAATGTACCTTTATTGTTCTTAATTACAGTCTCTGTAGTTAGACCATCACCGCTTGATACAGACTCTGGTATAGCATAGATTCCTACAGGATAGGAAAAAACTAAAGTGCTAGAAGAACTCGTGGATTCTGTAGTCTCGCTCTTATCCAAAGGACTCATCGCATATAACTTGATCTGACTTGCATCACCGTTGCCTTGAATTGTGGTATTAAGTTTAATAGTTTTTATATCTCCAGGATTTAACTTCAACGTTTCTAATGCCTTTGTTTCAACAGGATAAATGGTACCATCTGCAGTACGAACTTCAAAAGTGTAAGTAGGAACCTTAATTACCTTTTTGCCCTCATTCTTCAATACAAACTGCATATTCAAATCATATTCATTCTCATTTACACGTATTTTTGCAGACTCAAGTAAAGTGGACAGTCGTTGTCCGTCTACAGAAATTATATTAGGTTCATTTGCTGTCGTTTCTACGTTTGATGTGCTTGCCTGCGGTAATTGTAAAGCCGCAACAGGTAGTGCTGTCTTCTCTTCACCCTGTTCCTCTACCAGTAACAATTCTGATTTTAATAGCTTTACCGATGTTGGTAAGGACACCATTAAGCTAAGTGTCTTGTTTGCCTGCGCCTGAATACTGATGCTTGCACTATCCTTATCTGGAGATAAGGGATAATTGGTACCGCTTGGCGTGCGCAAGATCCATTTGATATTCGGGTTCTCAAGCAATTTGTAGCTGATATTATTGAGGTTCACACCGACTTTGACATATTGATTCTTATTTTCCCCAGGAAACACCTTAATACCTGACACCTTAACCTTCACAGACGAGTCACTGAGACGAACTGTTTTCGTCTTCCCTACAGCTGTTGTAATACTATATGATGCAGGAACATTAAATTCCCCTAAGGTACTTTCATAATTAGGCTTACTGAAATCCCACTTAACGATCAGGAAGTTCAGATCACTCAGCTTTACTTCACGTCCAACCTTCATCGTGTAGGTTAGATCTACGCTTGATCCGGCAGCTACGGTTTTCTTTTCTTGATCCTTGGCAATCAGTTTAGGCGAGAACAACGTACCACCTTTTGTTTTTACCTTGCTCCAATAATCGAGCATCATCAAAGGCTTGCTATCATTGTTCTTATAGGTCAATGTGTATGTAACAATATTACCGTCATCTTGTGAGAGAATGTTTACGTCAGTTAATCTAACTGAACTACGCGCGGTTACCTTAACAGGAGACAAGTTCCCTAAAGTATGTACTACCTTATTCTCTGTTGATGATTTACTAGATGTGGTATTTGAACTATTGGTAGTTGTTTTATTCGTATTATTGTCAGTGTTCGCTGCAGCAGTAATTCCAGCAGTTGAACTCAAAACCAAGGCACTCGCCAAAAGACTCACTAAAACTTTCCTTTGTTCCACTTCCAAACCTCCCATAAGTTGCTTGTTGCTTTATAGTATAAACGTTTAAAAGAGGAAGAAAGTTACGATGTTGTTGGTTTTAATAAAACGAATCAAATAAATAGATTGAGGAATCGCTTTTCATAGCGAAGTACTCGTGTATAAGCTAGCACACTGCACCGCCCCTTCATTTCCAACTCAATAACGAAACGAAAGTTTCCAATCGAAGTTTTACACATCATCTTGACTTAAAATCAATAATCGCTTTTTCTAGGAGTGCAAAGTACCTAAAAACAGATAATTTTGAATATAATTATATTTATTAAAAGAGCCCTGTAGAGATTAATCTCTACAGGGCTCTTTCTCATTCGACAATTTTACTCATCAGAATAGCATTGTCTCAAGCGTTATTTAGTTCTTAACAATTGTAGTAATAACAGTAGTAGTCGTTACATCGAATGTTACTGTAGCAGTAGTACCTGTAGCTTTAGTAAGTGTAGCAGTTAATGTTGCGTTACCTGCTCCTACGTAAGCACCAGCATTAGTAATTACAGATGTATCATCTGAAGTCCAAGTGATAGCAACTCCATCAGCAGCTGTTGCAGGAAGTGTACCTAGGTTAGCGCCACTAGCATCAATTGTAGGTGCAACAAGTGCAGTTGCAGCAGCATTGATTGCAGCTGTAGCAAGTGTAGCTTCAGCAGTAGCAACAGTAGTGTTTTTAGTATTAACTTGAGTTGTCAAAGCGTTTGTATCCGCTGTTGGAGCACCTGCACTTACAGCTTCAGCGATTTTACCAGTAGCGATTACACCTGAAGCTTTAGCAAGAGTAACTTCATTGCTAGTAGTCACAGGCAATGCAACATAATCAGCAACTGCATCTTTAGCAGCTTTCAGAGCAGTATCTGCAGTAGCATTTGTAGCTTTAGAAACTGTTACTGTAGTTACAGCACCAGCTGGGATTGCTGGAGTAGTTCCAGTAGCTGCAATTGCAGCAATTCTTACATTGTAAGTACCAGCAGCTAGACCATCAATTTGAGTCGCATTTGCTGCTACACTAGTGTAAGATGTTGCACTTGAAAGTTTATATTCATAACGTTTAGCAACATCAAGGCCTTTAATAACACCATCATCATTAGTAGCATAAGATGAATTAACTGTAGTCAAAGTTGGTGCAGCTGTACCTGTTACAGTACCACTAGTTTCTTTACCACTGAAAGCAACAGCTTCATTTTTCACATCAGTATCATCTGTAAGATACTTAGATCCTGTGAAGTTCACTGTGTATTTAGTAGTAGTAGTTCTGGTATCTTTATCAAGAAGATTAATTGTAACATATTCATTACCATTAGTGAAACTTACTGTAAAGTCATTACCCGCAACTAATTTTTCACCATCATTGTAGCGAATAACTTCAAAATCTTTAGCAAGCAAATCTACGTTTGCAACATTATCCAGTTTAAGCTTCTCAGAGAAGTCTACTTGGATACTTTCTCCAGTAACTTTAAGGTTTTGGTATCCACCAGACACATTAGCTTTAACAACTGGAGCTACTTTGTCAAGTACAGTAGTAGTTTGTTCTGCAACTGTAGCATAAGTGCCAGCCAACGTACCAAGTCTGTTAACATCAACTTTCACGCTCACATCACTTGCAGAAGTACCAATATCATTCTCAAGAACCAATTTAACAACAGAGGTTCCATCAAGTACAACTTCTTTAATAGCAACTGCATTACCTTCAGCATTAATTACAGTAAATGCATTTTTAGGAGCAGAAGTTACGCTAGAAGACAATTTAACTTGAATTGTGTTTTTTGCTGTCAGAGCTGCACTATAACCAGCATAGTCTGTATCATAAGTTGCCAATCCAACAGTGATATCAGCTGTTGTTGGGATCATATTCAAATTGCTATTATCAACAAATTGTTTCAACAAGTTGCCAGCTGTATCTTTCACGCCAAGAACATACAAACTCTGAACGTTTCTTGTGGAAGTGGAGTTTCCAGCTGCAAATACAACAGATTGATTTTTATATGTTTCAACAAATTTAATGGATACAGCTTTGCTGTCGTTCAATACAGTGATATCAGCCAATTCAGGAGTCAACGTAACTCTGTCTCCGTTGATTACGACATGATAGTTAGAGTAGTCAGCAAGTGTTGCAGGATCCATTTTCTTGTCGAAGCCAACAATTACAGTACGATTGCTCACACTAACTAATTTCGAATCCAATTTAGGAGTCGTTATATCAGCCAAGTTCACTTTACCGCTGTAATCAAGCATTGTGTTACCAAGTCTTGTGTTGTCTTTGATGTTTTTGATTGTTACAGTGTTATCACCTGTGGACAATGCAGTGTACAATTCAATTGTAATTACATTGTTGTCATTACCACTTCTTACTGCGTCTTTAACAGCAACAACTTTTCCATCTTTATCAGTCACACTGTAGTTCTTAGTTTCTTTTACAGAATCATTAAGAAGAGCTTTAGAGAAAGTAACTTGAATGTGTTTGGAATCAATTGCTTCTGCTTTTCTTACTTCAGGACGAGTTTGGTCAATTTCAGCGTTAACTGTAACTGAAGTGTCCTTAGCAATTTGGTTACCGGAGTAATCTTTTACTCCTTCAACATAGACCAATACAGCACCTGTTGGCAGAGCGTTTGCTTTGTCGAAAGTGAATTTGTATTTGTTGTCAGCCAATGCTTTTGGTGTTCCAGTAGCCTTGATTTTGTCAGTACCGGATTTCCAGTATACATTGTCAGAATCAAGAGTTTCTGGATCAACTTCTTCAGAGAATGTAAGAGTTACACTTTCCAAAGTTGCAGTTGCTGCAGTAATTGTTGGAGCATCTTTATCTTCAACAACTGTAATGTCATGTGAAGTTGTCAGGGATACAAAACCAGCATAGTCTTTAACGCCAACTACAGTAAGTTTGTGATCTCCAACAGTAAGAGCTGAAGTGCTGTAAGGTGTCAACACAACTGTTCTCAATGTAGGTTGAGTGATTTTACCGAAGTATGCTTTACCATCAAGTTCGAAGTTACCTTGTGCTGGCAATTGTACCGGCTCACTGAATACTACTTTAACGGATTTAGTACCCAAAGATTTAACTGATTCAACTTTAGGAAGCTCATTGTCCGCGATTGAGAATTCAACGTCTTTTGCACTCACTACAACATTACCAGCTTTAACGTTGGAGACATTCAAGAAGTCAACTTTATTGTTGTTCAGAGTGCCTTGCAACTCAACTGTAACTGTTTTCTTGTCATCAGACAATGTAGCAGTTTTGATTGCTTTGCCTGATTTCAAAGAGTAGTTAGAGATGTCTGTAGCAGTATCTTCGTCAACAGTACCATCGAAAGCAACAGTTACTTCTTTCAGGTTAGCTGCAGATACTTTTTCTACTTTAGTAGCTGTAGTTACTACATAAGTAACTTTCTCAGTGAATTCTTTATCTTTGTAAGTGAATTTCACTTCAGTTTCTTTGTTAGCTTCAAGAGCTTTATCCAAAGTTACTTTTACAGTTTCGCCATCGCTGATTTTAAACTCAACTACTTTACCAGCTTCAGATACTGTGTAAGATTCAACTTTGATGCTTTGAGCTTCATCAATTGCGTAAGCAGCACCTACAAGCAATTCACGGGAAGCATTTCCAGCGAAGTTAGCGTTAGCGTCGATCAGACCTGCATTGATCGCTGCTTGAGCGTAACCTTTAGCCCATGCTGCTGCAGTGTTGTTTGTTTCAGCTGGGATTTCAAGATCCAATGCACGAGTCAGGATTGTAGCCATTTCAGCTACTGTTACTTTACCGTTGAAGTCGAAGATTTTCTTCTCAACGTTTTTACCTTCCATGATACCCGCAGCAGTTACTGCTTCGATGTAAGGTACAGCCCAGTTTTTAGCTGTGTAGTTTTTGTCACTGTAAGAAAGAGTTCCAGTGATCTCTTTCAGACCCAGCAATTTAGTGATAACTTTTGCAAACTCAGCACGAGTCATGTCTTTGTCAAGACCTGCTGTACCATCCGGATAACCGTTGAAGATACCTTTTGCTTTCAATGCATCAAACTGTTGTTGCGGGGAAACTGCTGTGTCACCGAATGCTACAGATGCAAACATTGAGAATGCCATTGCTGTAGACAATGCTACGGATAAAATTTTCTTCATAACCTTTTTTTCTCCTCCTTGGGTGTACATAACATTTGAATTTTCTTTAATAGGGTCGCTCGTATTTCTCATATATTGTTGCACCCCCTTTCCAGAGTTTGTGAGCAAGTTAATATAAATGATGTCTGTGAGCTATCACAGAAACTTGTAAACTAAGATTGTAAAGCAGATTTATACGAAAATAGAGTAGTTTCCTAATCCTACCTTACGTATTATACAATGGGTCTCTCGTGCCGTAAAGCAATTTTTTCTAAAAAATAGACAAGATTCTTCACGAGGTCATTCTTGGTAACAGGCCCAATGTTTTCGACTCTACACTTTAAACGCAGTAGATTTCAAAAAGTTGCGGATTGCACAAAAAAAGTTTTGATTTTTTTTATGTATAGGTACAGTGCGGGTATTGAAGCCATTCAAAACCTTTTCAAACCGTTGATATAGCAATGAATCTGGAATGGTGATCTCTGGTTTGTCTTTGCTACCAACGTTTATTTATACCCGCAGTTTCATCCTATGAAGCGACAAAATCCACAAAAAACAAAATAAAGAAGCACCCCTATTGGGATGCTTCTGGTGCAATTCTGGAAATATAAGTTATTTAATCTTCATCGCGAGTTCAATAATTTGAGCACGCATATTTGGATCACTGTTCAATCTCAGATACATATCGTCAATTGGTTGTCTGTTCTCACGGTACGTTTTCTCATGCTTCATCGTCGTGTGAGACCATTCAATCAACTCATTCTCAGCCAGAACCAGATTGTTATACGCATCATGGAAGCCAGTGGACTGTACAAGCCCTTCCATAACTTCCTGAGAGATCTCCTGAGTCTTGCGTGTATCTTCCAACTTTTTCTCCAGAATGACTGCCTGCTTCTCAAACTGTGTCTTTGCCTTCATGTAGCCCAACTGGGCTTTCGAATAAATCGGTTTCATTAGCTAACTTCACCCTCTAGATCATTGTGTATTTACCGTTATTGTATCTTAAACTCTAGCAAATTACAAAAATAGTTATTGGTAATAATTCTGTTTCCTCTATTATAAATGAGTTGTTTGTCAATTTATTGACTGTCATTAAAAAGAACCTACCCCTTTAATGCAAGGGGCAGGTCATAGAACAAATTTCATCTCATAACTAGAATTAACTCAAGTTTTTAGGGAATAGCTTCGTACTCTTTTTGAGTAGTTCCACTGCGATCTTAGCAGCCTCTGCACGAGTCAGGTTCCCCTTCGGATTGAATTGGAATTGCTGCTTGGTAGAGCCTGTTACTGTTACAGGACTACCTTCCATGATTTTTGCTTTGGTTACGGCTTGAACAGCCGGTCGGGCATAATGCTCAATGGAACCAGAATCTTGGAATGATTTAGCAAGAGTAGCTGAAAGTTTACTGTCATTTGTCGCAAGCTTACTACTCATTGCTCTAGCAATCATGACCGCAGCCTGCTCACGCGTTATCCGATCCTCCACTCCAAAGTATCCGTCACTTAACCCTTGTACGATTCCCGCACGAGCTGCTGTCTCAATGGCAGCAAAGCTCCAAGAGTTCTTCTCTGCTCTTTTCGACACATCAATAAATGTCTGCTTATTAGCATCGTAATTAAGGGGAATGTTCAGACCTTTAACTAGCAATGTTGCAAATTCACCACGTGTGGTTTGATCATCTGCACCGAACTCGCCTGTACGAAGTGCTTTCATTATGCCTTTTGAGTACAAAGCGTTCAACATATTACGAGCCCAAGGGTGATTCGTTATATCCTGGAAGCTTTTGCTCTGCTTCATGACTTTATAATAACCGAACTCGTCAAAAGGTACAGTAATCGTGTGTGCTTTGGTATCAACAACTCCACCAATCGGAATCCACTGTTTCTGATCACTTACATCAGTATAGCGGAATACGCTAATGGTCGAGCCAACTTCATCAACAATACTTGGATCATATTTAAGCGTCAGACTTCCTCGCTGCGAGGGAGTGAGAATTCTTGAAGTTGGATACTCAGGATAATAACCATAGATCGAATATGGTGGTATACCATCCGTATAAGGTAAATTGTTCAACTCACCCAATCCACCGTTAATCCAGTATACATCTGATATTAAGGTAAAGTTCCCAGTGTTGTTTGTTGAGGTGAATGCACTAATTAAATCCTCTCGAAGTGCGATAGCACTTTCCCCACGAACAGTTCTCATGTCTCGATCAATATTTATTACATTGCCGTAATCATTCTTACGTTCCAGTACACCGTTCAGAGGATCAGCGATACCGAATAGAATTTTATTATCAGGATAGAACTTCGTGCCTCCATCAACTTTAGCCTGAAGAATTGTCCCCTTAGGGAAAGATAATGTCAGTCCTTTGTTGAACACCGTATACTTGTTAGCCACTTTAGGAGCCATAAACTGACTGTCTACAGTTACTGCTCCTGTATAGAATACATTGATCGTTTCATTAATTGTACTACCATCTCGTTCAATGGAAATTTTGATCTTATTATCCTTGTCCGGTTTCAAACCAACGTAATCATAGATGTAACGATTGTTCATGTCTGTACGTTTTGTTGCCACATTCTTATCAATTACTACTCGGGAAGCACCCTCTGCTTCGATATCGAACCGGATATAGTTTTTGTTAACAACAATTTTATCTCCCACTGTCGGTTGTGGTGCCACAATACGGAAAGAAGATGGTTCACGGACGATCTCCAGCCTTTGTGTTGTTCTTGCACCTGTGCTGTTAATTAACTCAAGTGTATATACCTGTGTACCTGGCGAATCAAATTTCAAGTTCTTGATCCGAGCTATAAATTGTTTCTCATTACCCGCAAAGTCATACTTTTTGAGCTGAGATGCTGGACCATCCTTATCCAAATCAAGTGTCAATGTACCTGTCTGTTCATGACGGAAAATCAACTCAGAACCAAAGTAGACATTAGCAATCTGGGCGCCGCCACCTCTGAACACAAGATCATAGGTATCTTCACTTGTTACATATTTATTCTCTTTATACGCAAAATCAGGAGTTACCGCGAAGATGTTACTCATCTCTTCTGATGTATAACTTGTTATCTCCTTTTCATAAAACGGTGCTCTGGCATTAGAAGACTTAGGTACAGCTGTAGGCATAAATGAATCAATAGTAGATACATTTTCATCAATAATATACACCGTAAGTGTTCTCGTAATGATTACTGGTGCACCTTTCTCATCCGCATCTGTAGCCGTAATACGAATTATATTTTGCCCATAACCAAGAGGGCCATCTTTGGTTATCCCCAAATCAAACTTGAAGTTGTTTCCGGATAACGTTGGAAATCCTGTATCTGGTTTCTCCACTTTACCATTTACTTGTAACTCAGCTTTAAAGCCAGTTTTGGGTCCAGTTGAATTATCCACATTGCGGAAATCAAGATACTTACCGATAACCTCTAATTTCGCAGATTTATTGCCTGAATTAAACTTAAATGTCTGACCATCTTGAAGGTTTTCGATATATATCGAACTGCTTGATGCGTAACTTATCCAAGCTACAAAAGGTAACTCAGGCGCTTTAGTTGAATCTCCATAATAAAAACTGATCTTCTGTTGTCCACCCGAAACTTTGTTGATTTTATATATTTGCTGAGTATCTTTAAGCCCTGCAGTATTATCATTAACGGGCGTAATACTTAATGGTACTGTTAGTGAAGGAAGATATTTACCATTGATGTCTGCACCCTTGATTATTTGAGTTGACTCAACCAGGATGTAAAATGAATCTTCCGCCACTTTAGTATAGTCAGTTTTGTTCAACTGAACTTTCGAATCAACTGGACCACTAGTGTATCCAGGCAGATAATAAACATTCGTTATATCTTTGCTGTCTGGTGAGTAAGTAAACTCTCCCGTATATCCCGTATTAAATGATCCATACTTTGCAACTACTTTTATCGGTTGGTTCTTGTCCGTTAAGCCACCTGTAGCGGCGAGAGTATATTCACCAACACCTACAAATGTGATAATTCTGTACTGAAAGTCCACTCCATTGGCACCAGTAATAAGGATATCTTGACTAGAATCAACTGTTACAGGATAGGGATTGTTATTCACTTCTATACCTGTAGCACCGTCAAATGGAGTCGTAGAGTAAGGTAGTATAAGTTGACCCGACAGTTTGGCTGTTGTTGCCGGAGTTGAGAAGTTTGCTTTGTTATTAAGAACCGACTTCTTCTCTCCATTTTCTCCACCAATAGTAATCTGCAAGTCTGCAAATGATTGATTCTTGTCAAAGTAATACAACGTTCTTTCGACAGTCATTGAACTCGACGGTCCAACAATATCAAACACAACTTTGTTTTTGCCACTCGCAAGCTCTAATGGTGGAGTAAAGAACTTCTGACTAATCTCATTATTCTGTGTAGGAAAAGCATCTACCTTAGTCCCACCATTGATGGAAAGGGATACTTTAGTTGCATTTTGAAGCGTTAAACCGAAAGTAACATCTTTCGTATCTACAATTGTTTCTGACACACCGTTCAAGTTAAATTCTTGTCCATTTCCTGTGGTGAAATCAGTTGTTACGGTTAATTTCTCAATTAATGGAGTTTCTTCGTATAAAATATAAAATGTATTTGAGCGTTCAACATTATTTAATCCACTTCCAGTTAGGGTAACCTGGTTAAATCCCGGAAACAAGTCTAATGTAGCTGTGAACTTAGGGGCAGCTTGAGAACCAGCATCAGCTATGATACTGCCTGTTCTCGTACGTCCTGCCTCAACCGTCCATTTCGTGTTATTGCTAGATAGAGTTAATTGTTCCACCGATGCTTTCAGGTTATCAGTGCTAACCCCCGAGAATGTTCCTGTAACTGTGACCTTTGAGTCTTTGGTAACGTAGGCTTTATCTCTTGTAAGAAATACCTTGTTTGCATTAGCAGCATCAATCGAAAGATCAGATGTCTCTCGCAAGGTTTTCAAATCTGGGATGAAGTAGGAAGCTGTACTAGGATTAGGCTCATCTGCAGCCGAAGCAACGGACCCACCGAATAGACCTTGTGGGAACAATGAGAACACCATGGTGACCAACATGATCCAGACCAACGGCCGTTTCTTTTGTTGCATTAAATATCATCTCTCCTCTTTTAAGTCAGTTACCTTTATATATCGGCAAAAGGTTCCAATTATTTAGTAAAAATCTCAAAATAAACAAAAAACCTTATCCACAAGGGATAAGGTTGGGTCTGGAATAATATTCAAGAATAGCTATAACCATTACATTTATCTATTTATGATTTCGAACGAGTCTCCGGATTCAACTTAACGCGCATGCGCATCAGGAAGTTAATAACCGGTCTTCTAGTTTTGCTAACAAGCCCGATAACTTCTGCTCCCACCTGGAGGAAGAACATCATGATACAGATGACCACAAATGTTACCCAGTTTGCTTCAAACATGGCAGCGGAAGATTGGATAATCGCCAGAACACCGAAGAAGGCGGCAATTCCGTATATGATCAGTACCGTCTGACGGTGACTGAATCCAAGTTCACGCAAGCAATGATGCAGGTGACCTTTGTCCGGTGCGAAAATCGGTTTCCGTTGTACCGCACGACGGATAATCGCGAAGAAGGTATCCGAGAGCGGCACACCGATAATGATCAGCGGGGTAATAAAGGACACGATAGCAATTTGTTTGAATCCCAGCATGGACAGCATCGCCAGAGAGAAACCAAGGAATAGTGATCCGGTATCCCCCATGAAGATCTTGGCCGGGTGGAAGTTGAAGAACAGGAATCCGATAATACTACCCAGCAATACAAGACACATCAAGGCAATCATCATGTTACCCATGAGGAAGGACATCACGGCGATGGTACCAATTGCAATACCAGATACACCGGCTGCCAGACCATCCAGACCATCAATCAGGTTAATCGCATTGGTTACACCAACGATCCAGAAGATCGTCAGCGGAATGGATACCCAAGCTTCGAGTGAAGAGTAGGAATCCTGAAACGGAATGTTAACGAAATCTACCCGGATATTAAATCCGAATACAACGACAGAAGCAGCAACGATCTGACCAAGCAACTTCACTTTGGCTGACAGTTCAAACCGATCATCGAGTGCGCCGATCAGCACGATAATTGTTCCACCAATCAGAAACGCGCTGACAAAACTCATATCACGAGTCGTGAACCATGCCGATACAAACGGAAGCAATGCAGCAACTGTAATAATAAAGGCCAGGAATATCCCCAGACCACCAAGACGAGGCATGATCCGTGTGTGTACTTTACGTGCATTCGGCGTATCCATTGCGCCAATGCGGACTGCGAACTTTTTGACAAGTGGTGTCAGGGCAAGAGCCAGTCCCATTGACACGATAAATCCAATGATAAAGATCGCTACCATTTGAACATTCGACCCCCAATTATAATACCTGTACGAAATTATAAATCCCCTGATCTCTTTTTATATATAAAAATTATTTGTTAGTCACTTTTGATGAAAAATGCAATTTGCACCAGAACGGAGAGGGCAGAAATAACCTGTAGAAGCGAAGCGTTCGCCTTTATCGCGGGATTTCAACCTTGTAAAGGTGGATAAAAGAAATCCAGAGATAACAGCGATCAAAAGGTTATTCTGACATCGAAGTGGCCGTATGCAACAACTTCCGTTTTTCATGGAGTGGCACACATGTAATCCGGAATGAATTATACGCTCATCACACCCGAAAAGCCATCCTCAATTTCTAGCAAAAACACGCATTTATCTCGCAATTACCTGTTTTTAACGGACTTTCGTCACGTTTTCTTTGTCACGCATCACCTTAACAGCGAATTTCGGAAGCGCAAGCATCCGTCCAGCCCGGCTTGGTTCACGCAATAAGCGATAAAACCACTCCAGTCTTAACTTTTGGAACAGGACAGGCGCACGTTTAGTTTTACCCGAAATCACATCAAAGCTTCCGCCAACGCCCATAGTTACAGGAACCTTTAGCGCATCTTTGTGCTTGTGAATCCACGGTTCTTGGGTGTCCGCCCCACGTGCTACAAACAACAGATCAGGTGCCGCTTCCCGAATGGAAGCGATGACCTGTTCATCCTCAGCCGGACCAAAATAACCGTCGCGATAACCCACAATTCGAATCGCCGGATATTGCTGTTGTAACCGAACTGCCGTTTCTTGAATCACCTCAGGGGTGGAACCCAGCAGATATACGCCCCATCGATAGTTTTCTCCAACACGCAGCAATTCATGTAAAAGCTCAAAACCCGGCACTCGCTCAGCTACAGGATCTCCACAATAGTTTGCAGCCCATACGACACCTGTTCCATCAGGAACAATCAATTCCGCAGCTTGCATAACTTCCATGATTGCGGGATTTTCCAATGCGGCCATAACCATAATGGGATTGGCTGTAATGACCTGATGTGGTGTCTGTTTGGACAGCACAGCTTCCTGGAGAACCTTTACCGTTTCTTTCATCGTCAGTTTGGAAAAAGGAATGCCGTAGATCGAAACGGTAGGTATTGATCCAGTCTGACTCATCTTTATCTCATCCTTTGCGGCCTAAATAGTTAATAATCTGCTGTGCAGGCACTCTGGCTTCCTGCTTCAGTTGGGTGATACCTTCTTCATGTTCCTTCAACCACTGTGAACGTTGATCCAGCAGTCCAACAACAGTCTTGGCGAGTTTGTCGCCATCGAGTGTATCCGTATTGCCTGCTGGTTCACTGTCCAGACGAAGCAGGAATTGATCAATTTTCGGATCATACGAGATGCCCACCGGTGGAACATACTGAGATGCTGCATAGATCAGACTGTGCAGACGCATACCGATGACAAGATCACACTTGCTGACTTCCTCCAGCATAAGCTGAGGGTCGGTCAGATCTTCTGTGATGCTAATCTCGTTGCCTTTGCTGGTCACATCACCTAGCATTTCCATAAGGAATCGTGATGCCTGTTCATCAACCGGCAAATGAAATGGTAGAAAACGCAAGTGCACGGCTCTTTTGGAGCACAGCTTTTTCAATCCGGCGGCAATAGCCGTAAGTTCCTTCCGGTCTGACTCCCAAAAACGTACCGAAACGCCGATCACAGGAAGCTTCGTATGTCCTCCAGTTGAAGGTTCCACTCGATTAGCCTGGTTAGCAGCATCTGCTGAAGTAGCGCCAGCTACAGCCTTCGAATTTGTTTCAGGTAATGGCAAACCCATTACGGGGTCGGGTACAACATGGATCTGGTTCCACTGTAACCCGAGCCCACGCAGGTAGTCTGCAGATTGTTCATCCCGAACGGATACATAGGTGCAGGCCTTAAAGACCGATTTGATCATCGGATTAAAAATTTTACGATTCACAGGACCAATCCCCTGTGCATAGATAAACGTTGGTTTTTTCAGCCACTGGGCCAGCTTGATTACACCCAGATAATAAGGAATGGATTTCAGTCCAGTTGCATCCTGCAATAGACTTCCTCCGCCACTGATTAACCCGTCGCTCTCCTTGAGTGCTTCACGGACTTCCTTCAATTTCATACGATGCACGGAACGCACACCGTACATGGCAGTTGTCGACTCGGGATCACCCGAGAGAACAATAGGTTCAATCGTTATGTTCGACCTTTGGCTTTCCTCTTCCAGCGCTGTCAAAATCGACTTTAGCACCGCTTCGTCTCCGCTATTGCGGAATCCGTAATACCCCGAGATGACTAACTTTTGAGAAGTGGTGACCATTTTTTCCAACATCCTTCCGCTACTTGCCACACACCCACAGCAATGATACCGAAGATTAAGCCAAGTCCCAATCCCATCACTCCACGAATGAGTGACAATACAGCCGGCGTATGGATATGCGCGAACGTATCCACCATGGACAACTGTCCAATCGCTGCAATAATGAGCACAAAGATGACTTTACGATATTTTAAAGCGGCGAACACGCCAACGATAAACAGCGGGTGTCCCAGCATAAATTCTTTGAATCTCGGACGTACACCGAACGTATCTTCCAACACAACACGAAGGAACATCTCGAATGGTGTTACCGAACCCGAGTTGCCTGTACGGCTCAAATAGTAATATCCAACAACGGCAGCAACAAGTCCCAGCACAACCATCACAACGGTAATCGGTGTACGAAGAATATTCTTAATTTGTTTAATAGAGAACGATCCCGCACCCCGGTAAAACACAATATAGATCGCCACCAGTGCCATAGGTGCAAAGTGCAACAGACTCACGCCGCGGAACTGGTTAATCACCAGACTGTACGTAATACTGTTAAGCAATGCGATGACAAAAGGTACCGCCAGGAATGACAGAATCGAAGTTCTTACATATAAAACTAACGTTTGTTTCAAACGACGACCTGCAGATGCATCTGGTTGACGCTGTTGCTGATAGTTCACTGTACGAACGGCCAGCACCATTGCTATGGTCGGCGCGGCGATTGCCACAAGCAAGGCAATTCCTTGCTCCAGCAGCGTTGGTTTCAAAAGGAACAATCCTGCACTGCCCACCAAAGCGACCACAAATGCGATCAAGGTCAGTAGTGGGATAAAATAAGAAACCATAAGCGCAATCATGGCAATTGCACCAACAAGAGCAACCAGCTTGGCATAACGCTGAATCGAAGAATCCTTAACTGTAAATGCCTCAGCTTGTCCTAGCTCGAATCCATGCTTCGCCATGCGTTCTACGGCATGACCCGGCTCACCCAGGCTGTTGATCAGATTCTCAATTGGATCTGTAATCATGGCCTTTGCTGTATTCCGGCTTGGCGATGCATTCATATAGAGCATACGAATGTTACGATCCTTGGTTGCGAGAACAAAACGGTCAGCAATCGTGTCTACGTCCAGATTGGCATCTCCATCACTAAGCGAGTACAGACGCGTAACGTTGTAATCCGTTTTATATGCAAGGGTCTGGAATCCAGACTGCGGTTTCTTCAAGTTCTCAATGGCTGCAAGACCAATATTGTGCTTGTTCAGCAACTGTGCAAATTGGTCGAGACTTTTCATCTCTGCATTATCATTGTACCCTTTCACAGCATCACCATCAAACAAGATGCGCTTTACGCCATTCTCTTCGAAGAAGGTAAGCAAGCGCTCCATCGATTCCTGGCTGTATGGCACACTGTCCGAGATCCGCGGCAAAATGTAGAAACCTTTATCACGCAGCATCTTCACGGCAACCGGATCGGGCTGCAAAGGCTGCATGTTGGCATTCTCCGGAGGAGTCTGCAATATTAAGCCGCTACGACCTTCATATTCCCATGGTACTACCGGAATCTGCCGATCAGCGAACGTTTGTTCAATAATAGGGGTATACGTCTGTGCGTTTTCCTCTGATGTAAATAACACATACGTGTAATTCGCATTAGAAGGGATCACATCTTTAGTCAGGTTCGCGAGATCCTGGCCGTTATATACCATTAGTCGGCGTGTCTTTCTCAGCTCGTCCAATGTACTTTCGAACACAGCCATCGTTGTTACGCCTGCGTCTTTCAGACGAGTCAATTGTTCATTCATGAAATCTTGCGGATGTGCCTGATAGGCGGAAATATCCAGCAGACCTCGATAGTTGAAGACAAGCTCCACCTTTTTGGCAGAAGATTCTGTCTGCACCCGATCACTGATTACAGGGATGGACGCAACCAGACCGATGATAACGACGAGCCACAACCACTTCCGAGAAGCGTTATTCCAATAAAGCCATTTTTGACGCACTACATGTACCTCCTCAAGTGTTGGAACCAAATACACGTTCAGCTCAAGTAATTCGTTCATATAACATTCATACAATAGGTTACAAACAGCTTGTGTCAACAAGCCTTCTTATATGCTAGAACCATCTACACTTTTATTTCAAAGAAAAACCCCTCCGCCAACCAACCTTACGGTGCGGAGAGGCCTTCTCATGTTCTTGCTCATTGTTGCATTCGTATTATTGTGCGTCTACACGCGACATCACTGTAGTCACCAGACGCTCGATCCGGCTTTCCGCATCTTCCAAATTCTCTCCACGCACGGCGAAGTATACTTTGATCTTCGGTTCTGTTCCTGAAGGACGCAAGCAGAACCATGAACCGTCTGCCAAAATGAACTTCAGTACGTTCTCCTTCGGAAGACCGTCCAGACCAAGGGAGTAGTCCAGTACATCTTGTACAGCAATTCCCGCTACTTCTTGTGGCGGATTGGAACGCCAGTCCGTCATTTTGGCTTGAATCTGAGCTACGCCGTCTTTGCCTTTAAGCGTACGGGACTCCAGCTTCTCCAGGAAGTATCCGAATTGGTTGTACAGCTCTTGCAAGACATCATACAGCGTCTTGCCTTGACTCTTATAATACGCAGCAGCTTCAGCAATCAGCATCGAGGCAAGGACAGCATCCTTGTCACGGGCATAGTTGCCTGAAAGGTAGCCATAACTCTCTTCATATCCGAACAAGAATGTATGACTGCCTGTTGCTTCGAACTGGTTCATTTTTTCACCAATATATTTGAAGCCCGTCAGTGTGTTCATCACTTCTGCACCGTAATGTTCAGCAATAACAGCACCCATCTCACTTGTTACGATTGTTTTGACAACCGCACCATTGCTTGGCAGTGTACCTGTCTCTTGCAGGCGACTGAGCAGGTAATGTACCATAATGGCACCAGACTGGTTACCGGACAAGACGAAATATTTGCCATCATTGTCTTTCACGACAGCACCCATACGGTCTGCATCCGGATCTGTTCCGATCAGAATGTCAGCGCCTACGGATTCTCCCAGCTTCATTGCAAGCGTAAACGCTTCACGTTCTTCCGGGTTAGGGGATTTCACGGTAGAGAACTCAGCATCCGGCTGTTCTTGTTCAGCTACAATGTGCACTTGCTCGAATCCGATCTGCTCCAGCACGCGACGTACAGGAATGTTACCTGTTCCGTGAAGCGGTGTGTAAACGATTTTGAAATCACGGCCTATGCCGGATTGGATCAGTTCACGGCTCAGACTGCGGCTCGCTACGGTATCCACAAACGCTTGGTCTTGGTCTTCACCCAACCAGATCAGGAGTCCTTGAGCTTCTGCTTCTTCTTGCGTCAGCTTTTTCACGTCAGCAAGGGAAGGCACTTCCTGGATGTACTGAATGACTTTTTCCGCTTCATCCGGTACCAATTGACCGCCCTCATGATTGTATACTTTGTAGCCGTTATATTCCGGTGGGTTATGGCTCGCTGTTACAACGATCCCTCCAGTTGCCTTCTGATGACGCACTGCGAATGACAGCTCAGGAGTAGAACGCAGGGATGGGAACAGCTTGGCTACAATGCCGTTTCCAGCCAGTACAAGCGCAGCATCCAGTGTGAATTCAGGTGAGAAATGACGGGAATCATGAGCAATGACAACAGAAGGTTTGCCTTCTTGGTCACCATGCTGCTCAAGCAAATAACGCGCAAATCCTTGGGTTGCCCGACCTACGGTGTAGCGGTTCATCCGGTTGCTTCCCGCACCGATGACTCCGCGCAATCCTCCTGTACCAAACTCCAGGTTTCTGTAAAAACGTTCCTCCAGCTCTTTCGGCTGATCCTGCAAGTCACGAAGCTCCTGTTTCGTTGCTTCATCAATCGAAGCATCCTCCAACCATTGCTGCAACGTCTCTGCTGCTGCTGTGCTTAACTGTTCCATTCCGATAAACCCCTTCCGTCTATATAAATTCAGGTGTGCTGAGTTACTACAGCATCTTGCATCATTCGGTCCGTCTACGTTCCTGCATGATGTCAATGCTCACGTATGTAATCAGCTTGGGTCAGACAGTGCAAACATGATCTCGCCTTCAGCGACCACTTTGTCGTTCACTCGGGCAGTTGCTTTACCTTTACCAATAGAACCCTTCAGACGTGTAATCTCCACTTCCAGAATCAACGTATCTCCGGGCACAACTTGTCCACGGAATCGGAAGTTGTCCAGTCCCGCCAAAAAGCCGATTTTTCCTTTGTTGCCTTCCAAATTCAGAATGGCTACTGCACCAACTTGCGCCAGCGCTTCTGTAATCAGTACACCCGGCATTACCGGATAGGCTGGGAAATGACCAATGAAGAAAGGTTCGTTAATGGTTACGTTTTTCAAACCAACGGCACGTTTGCCATCCTCAATCTCTAGAATCTTGTCCACCAGCAGAAACGGGGGGCGGTGCGGGATGATTTCTTGAATCTGTTTGATATCGAGCACAGTGTAATCTCCTCTCGGGATGTTTATATGAGCGTTCTTCATCATGATTGACTCTTAGCGCTGCGGTGGTCGTTACGGTTACGGATCGTCCTTCTGATCGCTGTTGTCTCCGAATTTTTTTGATCAACCTCAGAGAGGTGAAAATTCGGTGACAAAGGCGAGCGCTTTGCTTCTTCTGAACGATTCCGTTCCCTCCACTTACTTCGATGCTGCAAGGTCAACCCAAACATGATAAAATCAAAAGCTCATATAAAAGGTTTTTAATTTTAAAATTTTGTATGGAAAGCATATTTTCGGTTAACACTAGTTATATCCTTCATGACTGCAGTAGTGAAGGTTAAGATAAGGGGTCTCTCTTCGCGATGACGAATGTCTTTCGCAGGGGAGGCCTCTTTTGCTATGAAACGTCATCCATCATTATACTGTTTTCAACGTCAAAAAGAAAACTCCTGCCTGCGCAGGAGTTTTCGCTTAACTCGTTACATTATGGAGCGAATACCAGATTATATACATGTTCCCATGTACTCCATTGCCATACGGAACCGATATCCTGTTTGCCCAGTACCACATATCCAGCTACCATTCCGCCAGCGAGGGCAAGAACAAGCAGGACCGGAACCAGGAACCATCTTGCGATGCGCCATCCACTCTTCTTCTTCTTGACTTCCTTTTTCTCCGGCTTACTGTTCTGCTGCTGTGTTTCTGTCATCACATTCACCTTTTACGCTCTCATATTGTTGGCAAGACCCAACATGGAATCACTTGAAGTTAGCGCCTTTGCCGCCAGCTGATATGTCCGCTGTCCTTGCATAAGCAAAGACATCTCCTGTGTCAGATCCACATTGGATTGCTCCAAAAATCCTGGACGGATCAAGGCCGTTGCTTGACGTGTAGCTGCATTAGCGCCAAATACATCATCTTCGGTTAATCCCGCATCCAGACCAAACAGGTTATCCGCAAACTGCACCAGCCCCTCAGGACGTTCAATGTCTACCACTTGCAGCTGTGCTCCAATGGTTGCGTTTGCCGCATTACCGCGTCGGATTAACAGGTTGCCATTTTCATCAAAAGCAACTTTGCTATTATTCGGTGCCGTAATACGATTGCCTTGACGATCCAGGGCAAAGTGGCCTTCGCCATTGACCATCACCATCATATCAGGTGAATTCGGAGTAGGCTTAGGTCTTGTATCAGGTACAAAATGAAATGCACCCTGACGTGTCCACATTTTCTCCCCATTCGCTTCAACTGCAAACATCGCATTTCCTTCAATGGCCAGATCGGTCGGAAGACCAGTCTCGTTCAAGGGGCCTTGAGACATATCCTTCGTTACATCTGCCAAACGAGCACCAAAACCGAGGTTATATCCCATCGGTGTGGAACGTCCATCCAGTTTGTACTTGTCCGGTTGTTGTTGAACCCGGGTCAGCACATCCTCGAAGGCCGCTTGCTTGCTCTTATAGCCTGCCGTATTCACGTTGGCAATATTATCGGAAATGACATCCAGACGCTGCTGTATGGCAGTCATGGAAACCTTGGCACTAATCATGGAATTATTCATTGGTGGTATACCCTCCCTTGTGTCCTGTCCACCCTCCCAAACCCTCCCTAGCAGGGAGGGCCCCAGATGGCGCTGCCCTCTGGACTCCCGAAACAGGCGGATTAGGTAAGTGGGGTACGATCTTGCTAAGTGACGGTGGTGTGTGTTCGCCGCGACTGCCGTGCTATGATTCCCGCCATCGTTTCACATGGCTGAATCATAGCACGGCACGCTCTTTATGCGGCGTGTAGCTCCGCGTGGTCTCTTCCTTGCTTTGCTCCGCAAAGGGCTGTCGAGACCGTCGCTTCGCTCAGGTATTGCTACGCATTCCTCGCATAGGCTCGGATGCGATTGGTTTGCGCTTCGCGGGGTCTCTTCCCTGCTTTGCTTCGCAAAGGGCTGTCGAGACCCTCGCTGCGCTCAGGTACTGCTACGCATTCCTCGCATAAGCTCGGCTGCGTTTAAGTTCTTGCGCTCCGCGTGGTCTCTCCTTGCTTTGCTCCGCAAAGGACTGTCGAGACCGTCGCTGCGCTCAGGTACTGCTACGCATTCCTCGCATAAGCTCGGATGCGTTTGGTTTGCGCTTCGCGTGAGCCTCTCTGCTTTGCTACGCAAAGGGCGTTTGGCTCTCCGCTGCGCGGTTATATTTAAACGTCGGCGTTATACACGCCCGACTTCATTGACGGCTTTATCCAGACTGCGGTCGTAGAATTGTACGATCTTCTGGTTTGCTTCATACGCACGGAATGCGGCGTTCATATCAACCGTTGCCTGTGAGGCATCAACATTGGAACCTTCCAGGTATCCCTGACGGATCTGCACATTATCTCCTGCAGCCATCATCCGGGACGTTGCCCCGTTTGCATCGCTGAGACTGAAGTTGCCATTACCTTGACGAACCAGTTGATTCGGCTGGTCAATGACACTAATGCCAAGAGTAACCCCTGTTGGTGCACCCGTTGCTGCATTCACCAAACGGCCTTGCTCATCCACTTTAAATTGCTCCACAGAACCTGTCAACACTACAGGTTGTCCATTATTATCCAACACTTGTGAACCTGTTGAACTCAGCAATTGTCCCGTTCCAGTGATCTCGAAGTGACCATCGCGTGTATATCCGGTGTTACCTTCTGCATCCTGAACTGTAAAATACGCCTGGGGCTGGTAAGTCACCGTGCCGTCGGCCCGTACAAATTTGCCTGATGCGTCAAACGGGACAGGTTGTCCAGTCTGCGGATCATTGACAGTCATATTGGATGAAATGGAAAAATCGTTTTTCTGCCCAGTCTCCATAATGGTCCCCTGCAAATTCATGGACAAACTCTCTTCCGCGAACACCCCCGTGTTCAGCTTGCCCAGCCGCTTTGTTGGAAGATTTGCATCTCCGCCTACCAAAGTAATGAGCATTTCCGGGAAGGAACGGCTTACGCTGTTCACCTGTTTATATCCCGTGGTGTTCATATTTACGATATTCTGTGTTGCTGTGTCATGGCGGCGTTGTTGCGTAATCATTCCCGCAGTAGCGGTGTACAGACCTCTTAACATGAATTAACCCCTCTCCTCAAGCGCTTGACCTGCATCACAGGTTGGCTGCTTGTCCGTTCTGCTTTCCGAGCATGGCGAACCTTTGCTATTTATATCGGCAGATTAGAACTTTTTCTTAACCACCTGATCCAAATTATTAAGCATTATGCCTGTCCCCTTCACGACACAGTGCATCGGATCTTCCGCAACCCATACCGGTACATGCAATTCATTGGACAAAAGCTCGTCCAGTCCGTTCAGCAACGCACCTCCGCCGGTCAATACAACACCACGGTCGATAATGTCCGCTGACAATTCAGGCGGTGTACGTTCCAATACCGATTTGGCTGCCACGATGATGGATTGTACGGAATCCCAAAGTGCTTCCTGTACTTCATTTCCCGATATCGTTACAGTAACAGGAAGGCCGGATACCATATCGCGTCCGCGAATGTCCATCTCCGTTTGATGTCCACCCGGATGTACGGTACCAATCGCAATTTTGATATCTTCAGCGGTCCGTTCACCGATCATGAGCTTGTACTTGGCTTTGATAAACTTGATAATGGCTTCGTCGAACTTGTCCCCTGCGACTTTAATAGAAGAGGCGGTGACCACGTCGCCCATAGAAAGGACTGCAACGTCAGTCGTACCGCCGCCGATATCCACGACCATATTGCCGCTCGGCTGAAAAATATCCATTCCCGCACCGATCGCTGCCGCTTTCGGCTCTTCTTCCAGAAACACTTCTTTGGCACCACTGCGTTCTGCCGCCTCACGGATGGCCTTCTGCTCCACGGAAGTAATGTTCGTTGGTGCACAGATCAAAATTCGAGGGTGGCTGTACCAGCTTCTTGCACCCACACGATTAATGAAATGTCTGAGCATCGCTTCTGTAATCTCGAAATCCGCAATAACGCCGTCACGCAGCGGTCTAATGGCAACAATGTTACCTGGAGTACGCCCCACCATACGACGCGCTTCTTCCCCAACAGCAAGGACACGCTTCGTATCTCTTTCAATGGTCACGACGGAAGGTTCATCGAGGACAACCCCACTTCCTTTCACGTGAATAAGCACGTTGGCCGTGCCAAGATCAATACCGATATCCTTGCTAAACATAAAAGAGCCCCCAAAGTGATATTATTTGGTCAGCGTATCCTGTGAAAAAGAGTCCCTTATCACGTCACCGCTCGTTCGACAAAGTGCAACATATATATGTAAAAATCGGGCTGATAAGATGTCATAATTCGATCCTGTACCAGCATTTAACATATCATACTTCAGGGGAGGGATTCAATGCATGTGTGAGCTTTTTGGCCTACGTCTTTGTGAAGATGCTTACGATTTGGCGGAAGCCAACACCTCACGTTTCTTGCCACTCGTTTTTTTGTATTTAATTTTGGTCGCTTCACCGCCCCGCAAATGGCGGATGGACTTGTGATACTCCAAAATGTGTTTCACCTGGTCAGCAAGATCAGGGTTGATTTCCGGCAGACGCTCCGTCAGATCCTTATGCACAGTACTCTTTGACACGCCGAATTCTTTGGCTATGGTACGGACCGTATTCCTCGTCTCAACAATGCAGCGACCAATTTTGATGGTCCGTTCCTTGATGTAATCGTGCACGCTCCCGCCTCCCTACTGTGTGGATAGTTTGGTACATTATATGAGGAGCATGCCTATATATTCGCGGTTTAGAGGTGTGACAAGCTTCGAAGGTCCCATTATTTTCTGAAAAGCACAAAAAGAGCAGAGGTTTAACCCCCTGCCCGTCATGTTGCTGCGGTAAAATTCATTTATTTTTCCGGAAGATATCCTTGAGGGTTAACCGGCTGTCCGTCTTCGTACACTTCAAAGTGAAGATGGTTGCCAAGCGTTTTACCCAATTCATTGACGCCAGCGGATGCAATTGCATCTCCCTGTTTCACTTCGTCGTCCTGTTTCACTTTGACGTCTGCCAAGCTTTGGTACACCGTCTTCAGGTTATCGCTATGTGTGATTTCCACAACTTGACCTGTGAGCGGATTTTGCTCAACCCGGGTAACTTTACCGGCGAGTGCTGCTTTGACTTCAAACGATTTGTTATCCCCACGTGCCAGATCCACACCCGTGTTCGGGATGAATGTATCATTGTACTGCACCATTGCCGCTTCATGTTCCTCGGTTGAAGCTTCGCTATCATAGAAAGGTTTTACTACCGAAATTTCGGACGGTACCGCTACCGGCCAACCAAAATTCTCCGACTTTGCAACAACTTCCACACTTTCTTCTTCTCCACCTACTGCTGTTCCTTCTGTACCCGCCGATGCGCCTGTTTCAACTACCCCGCTAGCAGGGTCCGAGTTTAGCGTTTTGTCGCCTGTGCCCTGATAGACCCACACTAAGGTTAGTATAATGCCTGCTGCTGCGATGTAGGCTGCCGGGAAGACCCAGCGTTTGGACATTGCTCTTTTCCATGAAGAGGGCTGACTAGCCGGTACTCCTTGAGTTGTTTTAGGAGTTTCTTCTTGGTTGGTTTTTTTGTTTTGTTCATTCATGTTAATCACCTCAGTAACAAGTGTTACCGGGTGCAACTCTTTTATACACGCGCGACTCTAATTATTTTCATGGAGGTTTCAGAGAGTTCTATATATGGAGTGTGTGTGCAGCTAGTTGGTGCGCCGCTTCGGGGCCAGAAAACCTTTCGACCGGCTGTTATCCCCGGATTTCCTGATTATTTCTCCCAAGGGAGAAATCCGGTGATAAAGGCGGACGCTTCGCTTCTACAGGTCTTTTCTGTCCCCTGCGCTCCCCATACGGCTAGCACTCTCCGCATATATAGCCAAATCTCGAAAGCTCCGGAATGGGTGTTGGTAGACTGGTCTGGATTGGCTGTAGAGGCCAATCCTTCTATGAAGTGCATTTATCGGTGAGAGCGAAATGATATAGGATGTGACTGGATAATGCAGATGTAAGGTACTCTAGGTTCGTTAAAGTGAGATGTCTGAGATTTGTTAGAATTCCCATTCGCTGTGATAACGCCCAATAAGGTCTCTCAGATTCGTTAGCGCGCCAATGGTGTATGTGAAGTCTGATGAGTTCCAAACCTATACTGCTCTCATTCACATACATTTGCATACATTCGTATCCATTCGAATTATTTTGCTTTATCCGTGTTCATCTTTCCTACTTCAATGCAAGCATCTTGGATGCCTGTCCGAATGAGATGCCGGTATAGTAATGTTTGAGAATCTGGGTGGCGGTGTGTCCCTCCTGCGCCATGCCGTTTGCTCCCCATTGACTCATGCCAACCCCATGCCCATACCCGAACGTTGTAATTTGGACCTCGTCACCTGTGGTCTTCCAACTGAACTGGCTGGATCTTAATCCAAGCAGTTTACGCACCTCTGGTCCGCTGAATCTTTCACCTGCGATCTGCATTTCCTTAATCCGATGTCCTTTGGTTGTAGACAACACTTCCATCCACGAACCACTCTTCTGGGCGGTAACCGGAATGGCATCCAGGTTTAACTTCTGTAGAATCTCATTACGCTTCAAGGTAACGGTCTGCTTGAATCCTGGTGCCAAATTTTTGTCCCACGGACTGTCTACACTTTTCAGATACGGCACAGCGTTCCCCCATACATCCTCGGCATTCTCGGTATACCCATTACTTGTGGAAAAAAAAGATGCGGTGATTGCTTGGCCCTGATATGTCATCACCGTATCTCGACTTTCGCGTACAGCCTGTTGCAGCTTCTCCCATTCCTTCGCCTTCCCTAGACGCGTCCAATCCGCTTTCACCTGATCTGGCGGAATAAACACCTGATGGCTGACCGTATCCGTCACATCCGCAGTACCCGATGGAACACCACTTGTATCACTCGCTGCGAGCCTACGCACGATAAATGTACGAGCAGCTATTGCCTGTGCCTTTAACGCCTCCAGTCTGAATTCCGCCGGCATCTCAGCTGCCACAACCCCGGTAACATAGTCTTCCAATGGCAGATTCATCGTTGTGCCCGTTGCGGACAGGTATACGCGTACTTTAGGTTCAGGGTAGGTAACTGGAACGGCTGGCGCAGGAGCTGGGGTTCTTACACTGCTTGAATCTGTTGGAGCAGGGATCGGCTTTGGTGATTCGCTTGACCGCGGCCATACCAGAATTACCGGAATTAGCAACGCCATTGCCAATAAGGCAGATACAGCGGCAGCGGGTTGCCATCGCTTCGTATTGCGTCCCCATCGGGGTTTTCGTCCAAATGTCCGCATTCGGCGACGCTTCACTCGGCGGAATTGGTCCAGCTCAATAACAGGTATATGAATGTGCTCGGTTGTCTGTCGGTTTAGCTCATCTGTCGACACCCGTCCTGGATTGGATAATCTTGCAGGGTTTGATGGAACAGTCCTCAGATTCAATGGGGCAGGCTTGTCTTTTTCCACTCCAGAAACGGTATTACCCTCCGGCTCTTGCATACCTGGACGAGGGACAAGGGGTACCTTTACCTGTACACGAGCTTCTTTCATTCGAATATAACCCTCCGTTATCTATGGCCGGTCATGTGCCGGTCGTGTTGTTCAAATCCATAGTTTAGGTTATGAGCTGGTTTGATCTGATAGAACCTGATTTAAGAGAAACGAGGCCCTTTTTGTTCTGTTCAATCTCCTGTTTTCTTTTGCTATGTACATCTTAGAAACGTTGATCTGTCGCTGAATACTGGTGTTTAGCTGGACCCGACACCCTATATAAAGTACGCTCTTTCATTTGGTTCAGAATCGATACAGAATACGATGTTATGCTATACAAGTTAGGACCAGCTATTAATAGAATCAGGTATCAAATATCTCGTTGTTTTCTTGAAAGTAAACACAAAAAAAGCCAAGCCAGATGGCTTAGCTTTATCATTTTTTACAATATACGTTCCTTCGCATTCATAATCCACACAACGGTGTGACTCATAATAGGGGGACCATATTTTTTTCTATTCAATCCAGTGTTAAGCCAAAGTTGGTTGTACCTTAAACATCGGTACTTCTTTCTCCACTTTTTCACTAGGTGCTTTGGTTGCTTCCAGCTTAGGCTCATCAACCGAGATCCGATAGATGTCAGCGCCAAGTCCATTAAGCTTCTCAGCGAGATGTACATAGCCACGGTCGATGTGATGAACACCGCCCACTTCCGTTGTACCTTCAGCAACGAGACCTGCAATAATGAGTGCGGCACCCGCACGCAAATCGGTAGCCGTTACTTTGGCACCCTTCAGTTTGGCATTACCTGTGATGATGGACGAACGTCCTTCAACTTTGATCTCCGCATTCATCAATTGGAACTCATCCACATGCATGAATCGGTTTTCAAAAACAGTCTCTGTCACGACACTTGTTCCTTCAGATGCGAGCAAGAGTGCCATCATCTGGGATTGCATATCTGTCGGGAATCCTGGGTATGGTAATGTTTTCACATCCACAGCCTTAAGAGGACGATCTGCGATTACACGCACGCCATTCTCATCCGGTTGGATTGTAACACCCATCTCTTCAAGCTTCGCGATAACGGAGCCTAAATGATCAGAGATTGCACCTTCAATGTACACGTCACCACCAGAAATTGCAGCAGCAGCCATATACGTACCAGCTTCTACCCGATCCGGAATAACGGTGTGTGTAACGCCTTTAAGTTTCTCCACACCTTCAATGCGGATGACTCCAGTACCAGCACCACGTACGATGGCACCCATTCCATTCAGGAAGTTGGCAAGATCCACAATCTCAGGTTCTTTCGCCGCGTTCTCCAGAACAGTTACACCTTCGGCCAATGTTGCAGCCATCATAATATTTTGAGTGGCACCTACGGAAGCCACATCCAGATAAATTTTCGCGCCACGCAACCTTCCTTGGCTACGAGCTTCGATATAACCTTGGCCCAAGCTGATCTCTGCGCCCATGGCTTCAAAACCTTTCAAATGCTGATCAATAGGCCGTGTACCGATGGCACATCCACCAGGAAGTGAGATTCTTGTATGACCCATACGAGTCAACAAAGGCCCCATGACCAGGAAAGACGCCCGCATTTTACTTACCCATTCATACGGGGCTTCACAGGAAGTAAGTTTCTCCGCATTTACGGTAATCACTTCGTCCCGGTATGTAACTCCCGCTCCCAGCGATTCCAACACCTTGTTAATCGTCATCACATCGTCTAGAGGAGGCGCGTCAATAATAACGCTTTGTCCTTCTTCCCCTAAGAGAGAGGCAGCGATGATCGGAAGAACAGAATTTTTAGCGCCGCTAACTTTGACACTTCCGGTCAACCTTTTGCCACCGCGGACGATAAATTTGCTCATCATGGTTCCCTCCGCGCTTTTATTCCCTTTTCTTCATTCCGGAATACGTAAGCCCCACTATGCTAGAAAGGACTGTTGCTGTGTGTGGAATTTCGACATATTCTGGCATATTGCCACAGATGTCTGTTCAGAAAAGAATTGGTTTTTATAATCCATATCAATGATACCATGTGCCGTGCATCTTACTATTCAGCATGTAAAATAAGTGTCTTACAAGCCAGCAGAGCATCAGAACAGACAGAGTGGGATGGTTATTAGCCGGCATGAACCGGATATCCCGTTTATAACTACAAAATAAGTGAACAATTGTGAATTCCCTAACTTCCATCATAACATTGTTGAATTGTACGATACAAGCATTTTTACATAAAACATCTCAAATTCAACCAATTTTACGTCACATTTTTTTCTTAATTTCTTTACCGACAACTCATACTCTAATTGTTAACACAATTAATCGATGTTATTCGACAATGAGCAGCTTGAAGAACCTAACAGATGATTAACCAACCATCTCAACATTAAAACAAATTACGCAACATTTGAGTCCAGGACAAGTAGTCAATGACAAAGCCAGCAACGGCATGCCCCAAAATGATGGCGAGCAACAAATGCAACAGTCTTCCCTGAGCACCTCGTGGCTGCCTGATGATTAAATCCAGTTTGAGATTTGTCAAAGCCCACCAAGACAACGCAATACATAACAGGGAGACGATGATTGAGACCAAGCCATTGGTGCTTAACGCCTGGTTCACCTGATTCGTCAGATCAGTATCCATATATTCTTTACCTCCACATTTGTTGCAGCGATCAGCATATCATATGCCCGGCACCCATAACTTGTTAGTATACTGGAATGTCTTGAGCACAACATACTGAGCGTACTGTCAGATTTACTCCTGCCAGGCAGGAATCTCCTGATGCCCAATCACCGAGCAGCAACAATGCGGCTGTGCATGACTACGGAATCTACTACGCAGCTTCCTGCTTCTGCTGACTCTATGGAATATAGGCTCTTTCATCATACATTGTCAATTACATTGATTTCCACTTCTAAAATATTTTAATTTTAAAATGCCGGGATTTTGTGACTAAAACGACATAAAAGAGCGCTATTTCGATATCGATTCTGTCATTTCCTCGGAAATAATTTAAATTCATTCATGAAAAAAATGGTTCTCTTAGTGGTAAATGCGCCCACTACTTTAGTCCTACATCCTATTCAAATCCTCATAATCGGTGAATATTTTGCTTAAAATACTTCTGTTTACTGAAGGAATAGGATGGATTTGTGGTCAGCCATTTTGATATATTCGATAGAACAATTCTATCAAACAAACTCAAAAAAGCCCGGCAGACTAAGCCGCCAGGCTTCCAAGAATCGTTTATTTGCCGAATACATTAATCCGGTTAACCGCTTTTTGCAGCGCAATCTCTGCACGACGGTGATCAAAGTGGTCCTGATTGCTTTGGCTTGCAAGCCGACGTTCAGCCCGCTCTTTCGCCGCACGCGCACGATCCACATCAATGCTTTCCGGGAATTCAGCACTCTCTGCGAGTACAACAACCTTATCGCTACGAACTTCGATAAACCCGCCACCGATAGCAACTCGTTTATTTTCTTTTCCGTTATGGATATAGATTGGTGCAATCTGCAAAGGTGTAACCATAGGAATATGACCTGGCATAATGCCAAGTTCCCCTTCAATACCACGAGCCGTAATGCTATTCACCTGTTCTGAATAGACCAAACGCTCGGGTGTTACAATTTCCAACAAAAAGGTGCTCAATTCCATCCCTCCTGAAATATCCGAAGGATAGCCCGCTTCATAAGAAGGACAATCCTGGATTCAGACTAAACCAGTGTTTTGGCTTTCTCCACTGCCTCTTCAATTGTACCAACAAAGAGGAAAGCTGCTTCCGGAAGATCATCATACTTACCTTCGAGAATCTCTTTAAAGCTGCGCACCGTTTCTTTAACTGGAACGTATTTACCCGGAATACCGTTAAATGCTTCAGCAACGTGGAAAGGCTGGGACAAGAAACGTTGGATTTTACGAGCACGGTATACAAGCGCTCTGTCTTCTTCACTCAACTCGTCCATACCCAGGATTGCAATGATATCTTGCAATTCATTGTAACGTGCCAAGATACGTTTAACGCCTTGAGCGACGCTGTAGTGTTCTTCGCCTACAACTTCAGGGGACAAGATCCGGGAGCTGGAAGCCAGTGGATCTACCGCAGGGTAGATACCCATCTCGGAAATTTTACGCTCCAGGTTCGTCGTTGCATCCAAGTGGGCAAACGTCGTTGCAGGAGCCGGGTCAGTGTAGTCATCCGCAGGCACGTAGATGGCCTGGATGGATGTTACAGAACCTTTTTTCGTTGATGTGATACGTTCTTGCAGTTGACCCATTTCTGTTGCCAGTGTAGGTTGGTAACCTACCGCGGAAGGCATACGTCCAAGCAAGGCAGATACTTCTGAACCCGCTTGGGTGAAACGGAAGATATTATCGATAAAGAGCAACACGTCACGGCCTTCTTCATCACGGAAGTATTCCGCCATCGTCAGACCTGTGAGGGCTACACGAAGACGTGCGCCTGGAGGCTCGTTCATTTGTCCGAAGACCATTGCTGTTTTGTTGATAACGCCGGAATCACTCATCTCGTGATACAAGTCATTACCTTCACGTGTACGCTCACCAACACCCGCAAATACGGAGATACCGCCGTGTTCTTGTGCGATGTTGTTGATCAATTCCTGAATGGTTACCGTCTTACCTACACCGGCACCACCGAAGAGACCGATTTTACCACCTTTAGCGTAAGGAGCAAGCAAGTCGATAACTTTGATTCCTGTCTCCAGCATCTCTGCTTGGGTAGTCAGTTCATCAAATGCAGGTGCTGAACGGTGAATCGGGTTCTTGTGCTCAGCAGCTACGGCACCGCCAGTATCAATTGCTTCGCCGAGTACGTTAAATACACGACCCAGTGTTGCTTCTCCGACAGGTACAGAGATTGGTGCTCCTGTATCTAAAGCTTCCATACCACGAACAAGTCCATCCGTGGAGGACATCGCAATACAACGTACTCGGTTGTCACCCAGATGTTTCGAAGCTTCGAGTGTAAGGTTTACACTAACGCCGCTCTCACTTACTGTAGTGATCGTAATGGCATTGAGGATTTCCGGCAGACCGCCGCGATCAAACTCGACGTCAACAACCGGACCCATGATGCTCACAACGCGTCCTTTGTTCATCTTAACGTTCCCCTCCTACAAGCCTGCTACTTTTGCAAAAATAATGTACCGTTCGTTTATCTTTGCTCTGCAAGCCTTCATTAATAAAAAAACGGTTAGCCTTGTGCTGCGTTGGCACCTGCCACAATTTCCGTAATCTCCTGCGTAATCGCCGCTTGACGGGCACGGTTGTATGTCAATGACAAGTCGTTAATGAGTTTGGATGCATTTTTGGTTGCATTACCCATTGCCGTCATTTTCGCGCCGAGCTCACTTGCCTTACCGTTCAGAAGTGCACCATAGATCAGCGTTTCCGCGTAACGCGGAAGCAAGACCTCAAGTACAGCTTCAGCAGACGGCTCGTATTCGTAGCTTGCCGTTGGTCCTTCCGCAGCAGTTACCTCAGGTGTTTCCATCGGAAGAAGTTTTTCTACCGTAGGAATCTGGGTCAACGCATTCACAAAGCGGTTATAACAAATGTACAATTCATCAAATTCAGCCAGTTCAAACCCATGAACAGCTTCGTGTGCGATGGATTTGATGTCTGCAAATGAAGGCGAATCCGACAGATCCGTTGTTGTGGATGCCATCGCAATTTCACGACGTCTGAAGTAATCGCGTCCTTTACGTCCAATGACGAACAATTCGTAGTCATCCTGGGAGTTGTGGCGCTCTTTGAGCGTCTGATTAACCTGACGCAAAACGTTCGCATTGTATCCACCTGCAAGACCACGGTCCGATGTAATGATCAGGTAAGCTGTCTTTTTGACCGGACGGCTCTCCAGCATCGGATGCTGTATACCTTGCGTGCTTGATGCAATACTAGCTACAACTTCTTTCAGTTTCTCCGAATAAGGACGGGCTGCTTCCGCTTTTTCCTGCGCTTTACGCAGTTTTGCAGCAGCTACCATCTCCATTGCTTTGGTGATCTGCTTGGTGCTTTGTACGCTTTTAATTTGCCGCTTAATTTCGCGCATGCCTTTTGCCATGATTTCACCACCTCAAAACTTTGACGGAGTCAAAGTTACTTCGTAAGCATCACCACTAGTTTTGACAAAGTCAAAACTACATCGTAAGCATCATCTTTTTTGACAGAGTCAAAGTATTACATGCAGACATGCGGAATCGGTTAGACAACTCCGCACCTGCAATCATTTATTTAGACAGAGACAGCAAAGCTCTTTCTGAACTTCTCAATTGCACCTTTCAGTGCATTTTCGTTGTCTGCAGTCAATTCTTTAGTATCACGGATGGATGCAAGAATCTCCGGATGGCTGCTCTCCATGAACGCGAGGAACTCACGCTCGAAACGAGTAACATCACCTGTTGGAATCTCATCCAGGAATCCTTTAACCGCAGTGTACAAGCTGACAACCTGTTGTTCTACAGGCAGAGGCTGGTTAACACCTTGCTTCAGGATTTCCATCATACGCGCACCACGATTCAGGCGGGCCTGAGTCGCTTTATCCAGATCGGAACCGAACTGGGAGAACGCTTGAAGCTCACGATATTGAGCGAGGTCGAGACGCAGGGAACCTGCAACCTTTTTCATCGCTTTGATCTGAGCAGAACCACCGACACGGGATACGGAAATACCTACGTTGATCGCCGGGCGTTGTCCAGCATTGAACAAGTCAGCTTCCAAGAAGATTTGTCCGTCCGTGATGGAGATTACGTTCGTTGGGATGTATGCAGATACGTCGGAAGCTTGTGTTTCAATAAACGGCAGTGCGGTTAAAGAACCACCACCAAGTTCATCATTCAGCTTCGCAGCGCGCTCCAGCAAACGGGAGTGCAGGTAGAAGACGTCACCCGGATAAGCCTCACGGCCCGGTGGACGACGAAGCAACAAGGAAAGCTCACGATATGCAGAGGCTTGTTTGGTCAAGTCATCATAGATAACCAGAACGTGCTCGCCTTTGTACATGAAGTACTCACCCATCGAACAACCGGAATACGGTGCGATGTACAAGAGTGGTGATGGATCGGAAGCTGCTGCTGTTACAACAATTGTGTACTCCATTGCGCCTTTACGACGAAGAGTTTCCACAACTTGAGCAACCGTAGACTGTTTCTGACCAATAGCCACGTAGATACACTTCATGCCACTGCCCTTTTGGTTCAGGATCGCATCAATTGCGATGGATGTTTTACCTGTTTGACGGTCACCGATGATCAACTCACGTTGTCCGCGACCGATTGGAACCATTGCATCAATGGCTTTGATCCCTGTTTGCATCGGCTCATGAACCGATTTACGATCCATTACGCCTGGTGCTTTACCTTCAACCGGACGGAATTCCGTTGTAGCGATTGGCCCTTTGCCATCTACAGGAATACCGAGCGGGTTCACAACGCGTCCAATCAATGCTTCGCCTACAGGCACTTGCATGATTTGACCAGTACGTTTAACTTGGTCACCTTCACGAATATCGTAGTAAGGTCCCAGGATAACGACACCGACATTGCTTTCTTCGACGTTCATGGCGAGTCCCATAACACCGCTTGGGAATTCAACCAACTCGTTGGACATGACGTTCTCAAGTCCGTAAACACGAGCGATACCATCACCAACCTCGATTACCGTTCCGACTTCGACTACATCGATATCGGTCTTGTATTGTTCGATTTGGCTCTTAATTAATGTACTGATTTCTTCTGGTTTGATACTCAAGTGTCCTCACCCCAATCTACTGTACTCGTCTGTTAAAAGACTGCTCAAGACGTTCGAGCTTGCCAGCCAAGCTGCCGTCATAGATCGTATCGCCAATGGCGACTTTCAATCCGCCCAGCAGAGTCGGATCAACAATGTTCTCGATACGAATCTTTTTATTCACACGGCCACCGAATTCACGGGCTACCGCTTCTTTTTCTTCATCATTCAACGCATAAGTCGAATAGACACGTGCATCAGCGATGCCCAGCGACTCACCTTGGATCTTCCGATAATCATTCAACAAGTCTCCCAGCAATTCAACGCGTCCGCGCTCAATCAACAACAAGACTGTACGAAGGACTGAATCGGATACCTTGCCATCAAGACTTGAGTGAATTACGTTCTGCTTGGCTTCATCAGAAATATTAGGGGATACGATAAATTTCTCGATATCTGCATCTCCGGTCAATGCACTGACTACTGCAACCAGTTCCTGTTCAACCTCAAGCACCTGCTTTTGCTGAAGAGCAACTTCGAACAATGCTTTCGCATAACGCTTGGCAACTATCGTATCGCGGCTCATTGTCGGCCTCCTACCTCATTGAGGTATTGGTTCACAAGCTCTTCTTGTGCAGGACCGTTCTCAACTTCTTTTTTGATCAACTTAGATGCAATCTGAACGGAAGCTGTACCCAGTTCGCTGCGAAGTGCTGCGACTGCTTTGTTCTTCTCGCTCTCGATTTCGCGTACTGCATCGTCTTTCAGACGATTAGCTTCAGCTTTTGCATCAGCCAAAATCGATTCAGCTTGTTTGCCACCTGTTTGTTTGGACTGTTCAATGATGTCGTAAGCATCTTGACGTGCTTGTTCAAGAGCTTGTTTTTGTTCCTCCACATAGGCAATGGCCTGTTCCCGAGTCTGTGCAGCCTCATTCATCTGCGTCATCACGAGTTCACGACGTTTTTCCATAATGGAGAACAAAGGCCCGAAGGCATAACGGCTAAGCAGCCAATATAAAATTGCAAATGCAACAATCGCAAGAAGCGTATTTTCCCATATGAAACTCAATCTGTTCACTCCTTCCTGGAGGTATCCTTGAAACGTCATCCGTTAGAACGGACATTACCTAAAAAGAAGGCGCGGATGGCTATGGCCTTCCCCGCCAAACCTTTAAAATTTAATTAAGCCATACCGTAGAACATGAACGCGAGTACCACACCGATGATCGGCAATACCTCGATCAAACCTACACCGATAAACATTGTTGTTTGAAGAGTGGATTTTGCTTCTGGTTGACGGGCAATACCTTCCACCGTTTTGCTGATTACCATACCGTTACCAATACCTGCGCCAAACGCGCCCAGTCCTGCAACAATTGCTGCTGCGATTAATGCCATTGCTCCCATTTGTATATCCTCCTTAAAATGATAAATCGAATTTTTTATTGTTCAGCCTGGTGAAGAAATCTTCGTAGGGCTTGAAACTTAATGCTCGTCGTGCGTCTCGATGCTCTGTGAAATGTACACCATCATCAAGATAACAAACACAAATGCCTGGATCGCGCCGATAAAGATACTAAAGCCTTGCCACACCATAAGTAGCGGAATCGCTGCAATAGCACCAAACACTTTAAATGTGGTCAGTTTCAGGATCGTTGCGATCAGTACCTCACCTGCGAAGATATTCGCGAATAGACGCATACCGTGTGTCAACAGCTTGGATGCCGTCTCAATCAAGTTGATTGGCAAGAACAAAGCGAATGGCTTCAGGTAATGCTGGAGATATCCTTTTGTGTTGCGGAACAATCCCAGTCCATGAGATACCAGGAACGCTACAAGAGCGAGTCCCATCGTTACAGACAAGTCGGCTGTTGGTGATTTCCACCAGGCCAGTTCAACGTGTGGGTGTGCTTCAGGGTCCTTGGCATGCGCTTTTTCAAACGCCTCCACCGCTGTAACAATCGGCTTACCGAATACTTGCGCATGTTCTGCGCTGTCCACTGCAGTTACCGCTTGGAATGGAAGTCCGAGCATGTTTCCTACAAAAATGAACATAATCATGGAAAGAGCGAGAGAGATAAAATGTTTACCTTTCTTCATATCCATTGTACTGGAAATCAGATTGCGGACGAATTCTACTGCCCACTCCATAAAATTTTGCAGCTTGCCGGGATTTTCAACGGATAATCTCCGTGTTGCCAGTACAGCAAAAATAAAAACAAGTGCACCTGTTACCACCAGCATCAACAGTACCGATAGATCCAGTCGAAATCCGCCAAGCATAATAATTGGAGCTTCATGCATATTTTTCTCACCCCTTTCTCGACTTGAAAGCTGCAGCCCTTAACATCATTCTGCTCTGCGGGAATGGACAATCCCTATAATCAGTAAGGAATATTGTGCAATGACGAGACCGCCTGCAACCGCATATGTATTGAAGTACTGCGGAAAGCGCATCGATATGAATATACCGAGCACAGCGAGTGCCGCTCTTGTCAAAAATCCCAGGTTCACACGCTTCAAGTTACCTTCTGCCGCATCATCAGACATTTTCCTTACTTTGTAGCCCAAGTAAAATGCATTGATCCAGCTAACTCCTGTACCCAGGGCCAGTCCCAAAGCAATTGTCTCCACACGTGGCATAAAGGCCGCTGCGAGAAAACAAATCATAAGAAAGTACATGATGAAAACAGTCATCGATCTGCGGTATCTGGTTAGTTCACTCATCACTTTCCCCCATGAATTTTTTCGCGATAAAGTAGATGCTTACACCGCCTGCCGCAAGAAAAAAGAGAACGCTTACGGCGATCCATATTCCGTTACCCCCGATGGTCTTGTCCAACCAGGAGCCAGCGTAATATCCGGCAACAGCGAGAATGGCAATCTCGATCCCAAAAGCTGTCACGAGCCCCATCGCTTTCCACACATTATCGTCATGGTTACGGGATGAATTTGGTTTGTTCGAATCGGCCATTTTCCACGCCACCCTTGCAATCCCAGTTAATTTTACTGAATGATGAGAGCCTTTGTCAATTGAATGATTTTAGCGTTTTAAAGGGGGAAACGACGGGAATACAGACCCTCAAAGCCCATAAACCCGCGTAAACCGTACAGTTTAACTGTATGCTTGCCCTTTATAAATCCGTCAGAAAAAATGTATTATTTTTTGAATTTTCTGTGAAATGATTCCGGACGCTCACTATTTACACCAAAATGGTGCAAAATCGCATTGACAATTCTTTCCGAAGCATGTCCATCACCGTATGGATTGGCAGCCTGACTCATGCTTGCATACAGGGTTTTGTCTGTAAGCAGAGCTTTGGTCCGTTCATACACAAGTTCCTCTTCGGTACCTACCAATTCCAGCGTTCCGGCTTCAATACCTTCCGGGCGTTCTGTTGTATCGCGCAATACGAGCACAGGCACACCAAACGAAGGCGCTTCTTCCTGCAAACCGCCTGAATCGGTCAAAATCAAGTGAGTGTGCGGGTAAAAGTTATGCAAATCCACCACGTCTAGTGGATCAATTAATTGAATACGGGGATGATTCCCCAAAATCGCGTGAGCCGGCTCCTTCACAGCAGGACTTGGATGCACCGGGTACACGATGGCAATATCTTCGAATTCGTCGGCAATCCGTTTGACGGCCTGGAAAATGTTGCGGTGAGGCTCGCCTTGAGATTCGCGGCGATGAGCTGTCATCAGCACAAGGCGTTTGCCTTGGGCCCAATCAAGTACCGGGTGTGTGTAGTCCTCCCGTACAGTATATTGAAACACATCTGTTACCGTGTTGCCTGTGACGTACGTACTAGACTCCGATTTATTTTCTTTGACAAGATTGGAAGAAGACCAATCCGTAGGCGCAAAGTGTAGATCAGCCAGTACTCCCGTCAGCTGACGGTTCATCTCTTCCGGATATGGAGACAGCTTGTTCCACGTCCGCAGTCCCGCTTCCACATGTCCTACCTGAATCTGTTGCAAGAATGCTGCGTAGCTCGCTACAAAGGTAGTTAATGTATCCCCGTGAACCAGCACAATATCCGGTTTAGCTTCAGCTAACACGGGCTCCAGACCACCAAGCACACGAATTGTAATTTCATTCAATGTCTGACGGTCCTTCATCACATCCAGATCATAATCGGGATGAATGTCGAAAACGTCAAGTACCTGATCCAACATCTGGCGATGCTGCGCAGTTACGCAAACAATAGATTCAATAGACTCAGGGTGTTTTTGCAATTCCAAAATAAGCGGAGCCATCTTGATGGCTTCCGGACGCACCCCGAAGATCGTCATGACTTTAATTTTGTTGGACATTCGAGCAAAGCCCCTTTTCTATAAGTTCATGTTCAAAAAGTCCGGTTTTCAGTACCAAGAATATGGAATGAAGGTAGAAATGGAGTAGCAGAGCGTAGGGAAAACTACGTGAGCAACGGACATTTCGGCTGAATTTCATATTCGATGCCGATGATGCCCTTGGGCATCCTTCGTAATCAAAATTGGACTTTTTGAACAACCTCTTACAAAGCATGCGATATGCTTATTTAGTGCCGTATAGACGGTCTCCTGCATCTCCAAGTCCTGGAACGATATAACCATGATCATCCAGACGGTCGTCCAATGCTGCTACATAGATGTCCACATCGGGATGTGCATCCTGCACAGCTTTTACGCCTTCCGGTGCTGCAACCAGGTTCATCATTTTGATTTGGGTACAGCCACGTTTTTTGAGCACGTCAATAGCTGCAATTGCCGAACCACCCGTTGCCAGCATCGGATCAATTACAATCAATTGACGCTCTGTTACGTCTGTAGGCAGTTTGGTGTAGTATTCTACCGGTTGCAGTGTTTCCGGGTCACGGAACAGACCAACATGTCCAACTTTTGCCGCTGGCAATAATTTCACAACGCCATCCAGCATTCCGAGTCCTGCACGCAGAATCGGCACCAGTCCGAGCATACGTCCAGAGATAACTTTACCTTGTGTTGCAGCTACAGGTGTCTGTACATCAATCGTTTCCAGTTCAACATCTCTTGTAATCTCATAAGCCATCAACGTTGCTACTTCATCCACCAATTCACGAAAATCTTTCGTATTCGTACGCATGTCGCGTATAAACGTCAGTTTGTGTTGAATCAAAGGGTGATCACATATTACTAATTTTCCCATCTAATTTGTCCCTCCGGTAAGTTCTTCATGTTCAGCATTTCCAAATATACCTAGCCACCATTCATGGGCTCGATAAATCCTGTATATTATATCATCACCAACAACGAATTACACCATCAAAGGGCACCCAATCATTACAGATTACCGAATCCTATAAAAAACAGGACCGGAAAATGATCCATCCGGTCCTGTTTTGCTCTTGCTGTTATGTCGTTGTGAAAATGAAAATGATGAATACAATGGCACTCCGCCTACAGAATGATCCTTCGATCGCTGTTATCCCCAGATTTTTTTATTCTCCTTTTAACAAGGGGAAAATCCGGGGATAAAGGCGAACGCTTCGCTTCTGCGGTCTCATTCTGTCTGCTTCGTTTTTTTGTATCCCATTTTAAGAACATCTCAAATACAAACAGCATGAGCAAAGTTTTTTAGTATTTAAGATCTGTATAGAGCGGGAATTGGTCTGTCAGTGCAGTCACTTCTGCACGAGCTTCATCCAGCTTCGCTGTATCTTTTGGATTTTTCAGCGTTTTGGCAATGATCTTACCGATCGCTACCATCGCTTCTTCGTTCATGCCACGGGAAGTTGCAGCAGGTGTACCAATTCGAATACCACTCGTTACAAACGGGCTAGTAGGGTCGAATGGAATGGCATTTTTGTTCACGGTAATACCGATGGAATCAAGCACATGCTCAGCTTCCTTACCTGTGATGTTCACACTGCGTGTGTCAATCAGCATCAAGTGGTTATCTGTACCACCGGATACGATGTTCAATCCTTCAGCGATCAGTGTTTCAGCCAGAACCTGTGCGTTTTTCACAACATTCTCAGCATATGTTTTGAACGAAGGTTGCAAAGCTTCACCGAATGCTACCGCTTTGGAAGCAATCACGTGCATCAGAGGTCCACCTTGGGAACCAGGGAATACGGCTTTATCAATCGCTGCTGCCCATGCTTTGCGGCACAGAATCATACCACCACGAGGTCCACGCAGCGTTTTGTGTGTAGTTGTTGTTACGAAATGCGCATGTGGAACCGGGTTTGGATGCAAACCAGCAGCAACCAGTCCTGCGATGTGAGCCATGTCCACCATGAACAAAGCGCCTACATCATTGGCGATGGAAGCCAGCTTTTCAAAATCAATGGTACGTGGATATGCACTTGCACCTGCAACGATCAGACGAGGGCGGTGTTTGAAAGCCGCTTTGCGTACTTCATCATAATCAATCAGGAATGTATCTTCCTGTACGCCGTATGCTACAAAGTTATACAGCAAACCGGATGCGTTAACCGGGCTACCGTGTGTGAGGTGTCCACCATGGGCAAGGTTCATACCGAGTACAGTATCACCAGGTTTCAACGCTGCAAGATAAACTGCCATGTTCGCTTGTGCACCGGAGTGAGGTTGAACATTCACGTGTTCTGCTCCGAACAATTCTTTTGCACGATCACGCGCGATGTCTTCAACGATGTCCACATGCTCACAACCGCCATAGTAACGTTTGCCTGGATATCCTTCAGCATACTTGTTGGTCAGAACAGATCCCATTGCTTCGATTACTGCTTCACTTACGATGTTCTCGGATGCAATAAGTTCGATGTTGTTCTGTTGACGTTTCAGTTCAAGATTCATCGCTTCCAGTACTGCCGGGTCATTCTTGCGCAATTGTTCCATGATTAAATTCCTCCCAAGTATAGTGAAGTAGGTTGAATATGTTAGTCACATAATGTCGAATCTGGTTGTTCTTCCATACGATACACCGCGCGTTCGCCGCCAATCAACTTCGGACGGGTCAACGCTGTGGTTACACGAGCATCTCCAACATAGCGAAGCGCTGTACGATAGGGTACGGCTACATGCCGGAGATGCATTCCAATCATCGTCTCCCCAATGTCCAGTCCCGCATGGGCCTGCACATGTTCAGCCAGGCATGGATCGGTCAGCGAACGATATGCTGCGGATGCCATTGAACCTCCGGCCTTGGGCACGGGTATAGCACCAACCTCGGTCAATCCAAGACGAGTAAGCACAGAACGTTCCATTACCAGCGCACGGTTCAGATGCTCACAACATTGGAATACCGTGTCAAAACCGAATTCCTCCTGCACCTCGCGTATACCCGCAAGAAGCTGCTGTGCCACTTCAATGGCACCACTCGTACCAATCCGAGCGCCTGCGACTTCACTTGTGCTTGTACCGATCACAACGATCTGTCCAGGTCCAAGCTGTCCGGCAAGCGCCAGTTCATGCAGAATAGACGCGGTCTGTTCCTGCAATCCGGGTTGTTCCGAATCTAACTCTATAGTCATCCTATCATCGCCTCCCGATAAAATCATGCCCGCTGTCTCTTGGTTGTCCTTCGTATTCTTGCACGGCATCTCAGGTACTATTATAGCGAATAATCAGATGAAAGACGAAAAAAAGAGCAGTCTGCGGGTAACGCAGAATTGCTCTTTTGCCCAGGCGACCGGCCGTTTGTTCCGGTGCTCCATCGTGGTTATGCCCACTTCGTCGCCAGTTACACCGGATCCCTGTTTTCCCCTTCATCATAAAACAACCCGCGTCTAAAATCAACGGTTAATTTACATCACGTGTCCTATTTCTATAACCCGCCCCGCAGGATCAGATTTAACCCAGCTTATCCAAAAGCCGGTCCAACGCCGTCCGAATCTCAGCTGCAGCTATATTGTAATCATCACGACTTCCCCCAAACGGATCGGAGATGTCGAAACTTGGAATTCGTTGTCTAATCTCAATGGCTCGCTCACGCTCCGATGCCAGGATCTCTTGCCCAAGGGCACGTTTCATCTCAAGCGTTGCAAACAGGCTGTCCAACTCCTGAACATCACTTAATACCTGTTCATCATCCTCCACATATTCTTTCAATGTATAAGTTTTGTGGACTGAATCGGGAAAAACCTGCATGACATGCTGCTTATGACTCCGTGTTAACGTAAGAACCAGATCGGCCCAACCTACCAGGTTAGCGCTAAGCTGTGTGGAATGAGGTGGACCTTCAACGTTATGATCTCTCAAAACCGCTTCAGCATGTCGGGAGATCGGCATACCCGACGTTGCTGCCACACCTGCGGAGCGAACCTCTACCTGAATGCCGCGCTCCGATGCCAGTTTTCGCAAAAGCCCCTCTGCCATGGGGCTGCGGCACGTATTTCCTGTACATACGAATAAAATATGTTTCATTGTGTTAGCCTCCCCATTTTACATATGATGCGAATGATATGATATCTCAAGTTTTATTCTAAAATATAAACAAAAGTCCAAACGCAAGCAAGATTGCGCCACCAATAGCTTCGCCGTAATCCCCGAGATTCTGGCTCACCCGACGGCCTAATAACAGCCCCATAACCGACATCACCCCGCCACACACACCGAAAGCAAGTACGGTTAAGATCAGATCACTGCTAAACATCCCTAAGGAAACGCCAACGGAGAACGAGTCCACACTTACGCTGAGGGAGAACAACACAACGCCGAGCAGGGAACGGTGGTCCACCAGCTTTGTATCGCCTTCACGGAATGCATTCAGAATCATATGAGCACCCAGCAAAACAAGCAATCCACCTGCCGCATACGTCGTAATGTCACCGAGCAGCGAGCTGACGTATTTGCCCATATACATGCCGATGAGCGGCATGATGATATGAAACAGCGCCGTTACAATACTGATTCGCAATACATCCCGCAGCCGAATGCCCTTCATGCCAATTCCGATTCCGAGTGAGAACGCATCGAGGCCAAGCGCAACAGCCATGATCAAAATGGTTACCAACTGCCCCACATGGGCAGACACATCCCACATCCCCATACCCCCAAGTCACGTAAAGGTTCTTGTACACGATATGCGGACAAGGACCTAAACATGACCGATGAAAGGCAAACGGCGACGGTTCTCTGGTCAGATGCCGGCTTTATAGAATCTTGATTTTGTTTTGGAAAAAGGGTGATTACTCTCCTGACTGTATGATCAGGAGAGCTTAAGAGGGTTGCTGGTTGCCAACTTGTATGAGTTGGTTCCCTGCAGCCTTGAGCAGCCGATTCATGACGGCTGCTCCCAGCCCTTCGCGTGAGCAGGCTTCAGCCACAATATATGTGGCGCCTTGCTCATCGCAGCTACGCAGCGCGGCGTATAGCCGGCGCGCTGCTTCTTCCAGCTCGCTGGCGTCTCCCAGCGAGAACACGGCATCGGCGCGGTACTGCTCCGCGTGCTCGGCGAACGCCAGCACCGCGGTGCGCTCTCCGCGCTGCGCCGCCTCTGCGAGGGCGGCGCTGATCCAGGCCGCCACTGCTGCGGGCGGCCCCTCTACCACGCACAGCGCCCCTGCGGGCGCGTAGTGCGTGTACTTCATGCCCGGCGAGCGCGGCGCCGGGCTGCCCACGCCATCGGACCCCTCCGCGAGTAGCGCGGGGTCCGTGGCGACACGGGCGGCAACGGCGGACAGTTGTTCCGCCGTAATGCCGCCAGGGCGCAGGATGGTGACGGTACCGTCGTCACCGACCTGCACAACCGTGGACTCGACGCCCACCCCGGTGGGGCCGCCGTCCACAATGCCGCCGATGCGGCCATCCAGATCCTCGCGTACATGAGACGCGAGTGTCGGGCTTGGCCGCCCGGAGCGGTTGGCGCTTGGCGCAGCCACAGGACATGCCGCCGCCGCGATTAACTGCAAGGCCACCGGATGGTCCGGCATGCGCACGGCCACCGTGTCCAGACCGGCGGTGACACGCGGGGACACCGCCCCCGGCCTAACCGGCAGCACCAGCGTCAGTGGTCCCGGCCAGAACGCCGTCAACAGGGCTTCCGCCGTTTCATTCACTTCCGTGACCAGCGTATCCAACTGGTCACGGTGCGCGATATGCACAATCAGTGGATTGTCGGAAGGTCGGCCTTTGGCGACAAATACAGCCTCCACGGCTGCTGTGCTACGCGCATCAGCACCCAGGCCATAGACCGTCTCGGTCGGAAAGGCTACCGTCTGACCTTGACGAATGCAGGCTGCGGCAGCCTGCAAGTCGGCGAGCGCCTGTTGATCGGCGCTCCCCTTTTTCACATCCAACATTTCAATATTACCCATTCCGTGATCATTCTCAGCGCTCACCAAGACGCGTACATCCCACATCTCAGTGACCAGCTCTCCCGGAGCTTTCATATCACGTTCTTCTCTACCATCCCTCATCTCAGAGGTGTGTTGCACTGGTTCGTTTTCTCTGCTCATATATCATCATTCCTAAACTTCAAGTAGGTTACTTCATATCCATATTCAATATTAAGTAATTATAACATACCTCTCCCGCCTCGGATGCCCTTCATACTCCACTCGGAATTTCACCACTAATTCATATTAAAAGGGCAGCTTCATGAATCGAAGTCACCCTTATTAATAGTATAAATACGTTGTTATGTGAATAATCCAGTTACCCAACTCCACAGTTTCACAGCCATATCCCATAGAAAGAATCTTGCTTCCGGTGTATCTCCCTGCACAGATGCCTCGGCTTCAACTGTATCAGCCGCTGCGGCTGATACAGTTGAAGGTTTCGCCAGTGCATCCCCGGTCCCTGCATCAATGAAGCACAACGGCGGGAACAACACACACCACCAGTTCTGACCTTTTCCTTCGCCCAGCGTAATCCGAACCGCTTCATAATCTCCGGCAGGATACACAGTGCCACCATATAGTTTGGTCGGGAACGGAACGGAACCCAGCTCCACCTGATACTCATAATTCAAACCGCGACTGGCCAACTCTTCTCCTACTCTATTCTCAATCTCGGACAAATGCTCACGAATAACCTTGCGCGCTTCATCCAGACTTTGCGGATTCTCCAGTTCGGCTACCCACTCGCCCATCTGAGCAACGACAGCATCCCGAATCTCGCGTTTCACCAATTGATCTCCCGGTGCATCCGAGTTTGCTAGAATACGCAAGCGAATCGATTGTTCTGGAATTGCTGTGGCTGCCACAGCTGCATCCGTTTTCTGACCTTCCCACATCATGATAATCAACATAAGACATAAAATAATAAGTCCAATTTGCTTTACAATTCGTCTGTTCATTCCGTTCTCCCCCTTGGCTCTCTGATCACGTTGCCTGCAACTCTCTCATGTCTATCAGTATGCCCCGAAGAACCGGAAGTAAACCTAGCATTTGCAATAAATCTACTACATCAATTCTCTCATTTACATTCGCTCACCAGTCATGTTAAAAAAGGCTGATCTGCACCTGGTTACAGGGCAAATCAACCTCTTTATTCCTACGAAAGATCACGTTATCTACTCCACAGCTTTGCTTTTCACTACACCGACTCAACAGTTACACAGCACTTTTCTCTTTCTTGAGCATATTCCATAAACGTTCCGACAACCGAGGTTGCTGCTCCCCGATCAGAAGTTCATCCTCCTCTTCTTGCCCGTACAACTTTATGCTCATGACTACACCGATGCAAGCCATATTTATAAGCAAAGAGGTGCCGCCGTAACTGATGAACGGTAACGTAATACCTGTGAGTGGCATCAGTCCGAGGAACGCCCCCACGTTCTCAAACACCTGATACAATAACATTCCGATAATACCTACAATGATGACGGGTCCCGCGCGATCTCTGCATGCCAGAGCAATCAGCACCATGCGGTGGATCAGGATAAAGTACAACAGAATCAGTACGGATGCACCAACAAAGCCAAACTCCTCTGCGATCACAACAAAAATGGAATCAGAATACGTATAGGGGACTCGTCCACTCTGAACGGATGTTCCTTGCAAATAACCTTTGCCGATGATGCCCCCTGAACCGATGGCTAAACCTGCATTTTTCGTATGCCAAGAAGCCTTTGAGGTAGCCTTTTCCGGTACAAGCCAGGGATCAATCCGCTCCGCCCAATGCTCACGTTTTATCTTCTCAAGAAAAGTGAATACTTCATCATGGTAGAAGGTATAAGCTTTGACAAAACCAAAGAACGCTCCCCCCACAATCGCCAGTGCAATCAATGCGTGCTTCAGCCTCATATTTCCGATCCAGAATACCGCAGCCAAAATCACCACATACCCCAGCGCATTCCCCAAATCATTCTGAGCCATAACAAGGGCAAACGGAATAAACGCCCAACAGCCAATCGGCACAATATCTCTCCAAAATTTCAGCGTGCCTCGTTGTCTCTTCACGATCAAATGGGCGAGGAACAAAATCAGAATCATCTTGAACAGCTCTGCGGGTTGAAAAGAAAAGTTCTCGCCCAGCTTCAGCCAACCGTTGGCGTTATTGATTGAACTTCCCAGGACATTGGCCAGGATCAGTAGTATGATCCCCAAGCCATACAAATAAAACGCATATTTCACGTATAACTTGTAATTCACAAGCCCGATCACAAGCACCGCAATGAACCCGGCCACATAGAAATACATCGTTTTGACATGATGATTCGCCAGGTTGGCATCTGTCTGCGTTCCGCTATAAATCGCAAATACACTAATAATCATGAGCAGCAGCATGACAAAAAGAATCACACCGTCCATCTTTTTCAGCATTCTCAACATGACGCCGTCCATCCCCCTGAAATCTAGCATTCTATGATTTCCAATTAAACTCAATATTACCATTGTATATAATTGGATAATAAAATGGAAATCAGGGTCATTTCAGGTTAAAAAAATGAACTATTCAATGGCCTGAATTACGCCGTAAAAACAATAAAAACCCCAAAACATCCACCCAATGTGACTTGGGTTGGTCTGTTCCAGGGTTTTATCGTGATCTCGGCTTATACCTAAATATCTTTTGTTTGCTTCACGATTTGATTCCAGAGAGTTATTGCTCTTGCTGTGATGGCTTCCGTCTGAACAATTTCATGACCAGTTCCGTAATACTGAGTTGTTCTGACGAACCCAGGATATCTTCATTTTCTTCCGTATGCACTTTGATACTCATGACAACGCCCATACTGAGCATGTTGAGCACAAGAGAGGTACCACCGAAACTGATAAACGGAAGGGTGATCCCTGTTAATGGCATCAGACCGATAAACGGACCGATATTAACGAAAATCTGATAGAGCAACATTGAGATAATACCTACAATTAGGTACGGCCCAGCTCGATCCTTGCACTCCAGCGCGATCAACACCAGCCTGTGAATCAGAATAAAGTAGAGCAGTAACAATACCGAGGCTCCAACAAAACCGAATTCTTCACCAATCTGCACAAAGATGGAATCCGCGTATGCGAGCGGTACTCGATTGGACTGGATTGTCGTACCTTCGAGATACCCCTTACCACTGATTCCTCCTGAACCGATGGCTAACTTGGCATTATAGGTCTGCCACAATACATCTCTGGATGTCTGTTCTGGCACGAGCCAAGGGTCAAACCGCTCAGCCCAGTGAGCACGTCCAATATCCTTGAGGAACTTGGCAACTTCATCATGATAATGAATATAGGCCTGTGTTCCACCAATAAAGGCAGCGACAGCAATCACAAAACCAATCAGTGCATGGCTGAATTTCACATTGCCAATCCACAACAGACCGACAAGAATGACTACATAGCTCAAAGCATTCCCCAAATCATTTTGAAGCAGAACCAACAACAAAGGAGGCAAAACGCACAGTGCGATCGGAATGACATCACGCCCGAAGAATAAGGGTCTGTTTTTCTTTCTCGCAAGCAGAGCAGACAGGAAAACGATTAAACACAACTTAAATAATTCCGCAGGCTGCAAACTAAGGCCAAAAATGGATAACCAGCCTTGGGCTCCATAATACGTAACACCGAAAAAGTTAACGATGACGAGTAGCAGTAGACCCACACCGTAGATATATAAATAGTTTTTAATAATCACTTTATAGTTAATCATAGACATTCCGAAGAATACGATGAAACCTATAATATAGAAAATCCCTGCCTTTTGGGGATAGGATTCCCATCTCGGACGACCAAACGTTGTACTGTAAATCGATAAAATACTGATACCCATCAGAATAACGAGTATAAAGACAATAGAATAGTCTATCTTTTTAAATTTGTGCAGCATGTAATTATGTTCCCCCAAGCATTCAGAAATCTTCGGTATATCTCATTGTAGAGGATTTCACGGCAAAAAGAAAACCCGCGGAACCTTACATTTTCGTCACCTGTTCCGAAGTACGAACACCCAGGACATGCCGCTCGATTCCGGCAAGGTCCGGTACAATGATTATTTCCGGCCAATGTCCCGCCGATTCAAGCAAAGCTGCGATGTCATGAGCCTGCCCCTGGCCCAGCTCAAAACCAATGATCTGCGGCGGCGCAGGCAGCAGCGCCAACTGCTCCAGCATGACACGGTACGGTGCAAGCCCGTCCGGACCGCCGTCCAATGCCATGCGCGGCTCATGATCGCGCACCTCTTGCTGCAACCCGGCGATATCCGCCGCCGGGATGTATGGTGGGTTGGACACCAAGATGTCCACCCGTGCCCCGGCGAACGGGGCCAGCAGATCGCCTTCACGGAAGTCGATCTGTACCCCGTTCGCGGCCGCGTTCCGCGCGGCCACTTGCAGGGCAGCCGCCGAGAGATCTCCGGCGCCTACCTGCCAGCGCGGGCGTAGTGAAGCCATCGTCACCGCGATGGCACCACTGCCCGTGCCGATATCGACGGCGAGCGGAGCGCCGTCGGGAAACACGCGGTCGGCTTCGCGCAGCACAGCCTCGACCAACAGCTCGGTCTCCGGCCGCGGAATCAGCACGGCCGGCGTGACCTCAAACGGCAGCCCATAGAATTCCTGGCTGCCGATAATGTATTGCGCCGGCTCACCCGCAGCCTTGCGCGTGACGGCGTCCTCCCAGCGGCTGCGATGCTCGCTGGGAAAAGGCTCCGGCTGCATCATGTAATACGCGGCGCCATAAACGCCGAGTACATGTTCCAGCAGCAGCCGGGCATTGTTTTGCGGCTCGTACACGCCGCACTTCTCCAAAAAAGAGGAAGCCTCCACGAAGGCTTCCCGACAGCTCTGTTCCGGCGTCATGACAAACTGCGCGCGGGTCACAGATTATTCTCCTCTATCCATCAACTCGGTCTGCTGAGCAATCGTCAGTGCAGACAAGATATCTTCAATCTCCCCGTTCATGATCTGATCCAGCTTGTGCATCGTCAGGCCGATACGGTGATCCGTCACACGGCTTTGCGGGAAGTTGTACGTACGAATACGCTCACTGCGGTCGCCCGTTCCCACTTTACTTTTCCGCTCAACAGAGATCTTTGCTTCCTCTTCCATACGTTTCATATCGAAGATACGTGTACGCAGAACCTGCAACGCTTTTTCCTTGTTGGAGTTCTGTGATTTTCCATCCTGACATGTCGCCACGATTCCCGTTGGAACGTGCGTTACCCGTACTGCGGATTTCGTGGTATTAACCGATTGTCCACCGGCACCACTGGAACAGAACGTATCAACACGGATGTCTTTGTCATGAATTTCAATATCGAAATCTTCGGCTTCAGGCATAACCGCAACCGTTGAAGTTGACGTATGAATACGTCCGCCGGATTCAGTTGTTGGAATACGCTGCACACGGTGTGCGCCGCTTTCGTATTTCATTTTGCTGTAAGCGCCACGTCCGTTGATCAGGAAAACAACCTCTTTGAATCCACCGAGATCATTTGTGTTAACGTCCATCAGCTCTACACGCCAGCCTTGTGCATCTGCATAACGTGTGTACATCCGATACAGATCTGCTGCAAACAACGCTGCCTCATCTCCACCAGCTGCTCCGCGAATCTCAACAATAACGTTTTTGTCGTCATTCGGATCTTTTGGCAGCATGAGTACACGAATCAATTCGTCCAGTTCCTTCTGGCGAGTGCTTAGTTCGTCAATTTCCATTTTGACCATTTCACGCATCTCATCATCCAGTTTCTCACCCTGCATTTCCTTTGCAGCTTCGAGATCCTCACTTACTTGTTTGTACTCATTGTACGCTTCATAAGTCGGTTGCAGATCCGATTGTTCTTTGGAATATTCCCGCAGCTTTTTATTGTCGCTTGCTACATCCGGGTCACACAAAAGCTCGCTCAACTTGTCATAACGGTCGGCTAACGCCTGTAATTTATCCAACATGTATAGTCACCTCACGCATTATTTTGTCCATGCACATATCGTTTTTAATAATTATTTCGGTTTCATTATTCATAACATCTATAATCTATATTCCACAACGCACAGGATTCTCAGCGAATCCCCTGACCGCAGCATGTATTCACATTCATGTATGATCGACGTATAACATCGCTACAACGTCATCAAATCCTTTACTTTTAAAGTGAAATCAAGAAATCGCGTACCCTGTATGAAATCCGCTTAAGCTCATCTGTTACAGCGCGAAATCCAACGTGGTATACGACTCTTAATTATAGCATATTCTTATGGTTCTGAATAGTAACTGTTCCGCAGGCGGATAAACTAATTTAGAAAAATTTCTGTGTCAATCACTAAGTAAATCATTAAATTTAGAAAGGGATGTATGAACATTTGATGAGAAACTTTAGTCAAGATAAATATCCTTATAAAATTCTTAAAGACGGCGAACAAGTGATGTCCTTACGGGAAGATGAAGTTAAAACTGTGAATGGGATCATGGTACTGGAGGTTGGAGATGCATTCGAAAGACTTCTATGGGAAAGTTCAAACGATGAATTAAAGGACATTCGGGCGAGTATACTTGTTGCTTCAGAGAAGCCAAGTCAAGGTCTAATGATCATAGTCAAGACGATTGATAAAATAATGGATCAACGACAATTATAATCGACAACCAGGCATTAAGAGATGCTTTGATGCCAGAGTTAGTCTAACAAAGAGAAGATCCTTAGAGCAGCACGCAACAAATCGAGAGAAAAAGAGAAAACCACTGATGATTAAAATGACCCTATAAGATGGACTTTTTTCAAAGTGTCCATCTTATAGGGTACATTTTATAACTTTAAAGGTCGGCTTTTACGGCTAGCATACAATCAGATTTAATTCTTAGTACGCATCCGATCATTTTTTTGAAAAGTACTCTTTTAGTAGTAATGCAATTGCGAATAATGTAAGCAATAACGAAAGAACAAATGGTATTAGTAAATAATTATCCCAAATAAATGACCACAATTTTCCGAGTTTAGGATTCCACTCTGTTACTGCTTCTGAATATTTGAATCCATAACCTAATATAGTCAAGCACACGATAGCTCCAAAATATAGAAATGATATGCCTATAATTGTATTCTTCATGTTATCTCTTTAGTTGTACTTTACTTGTTGAAATATTAATCCAACTGATTTATGGAAATTCTCAGTACCTAAGTTGTAATCTAATCCATTAACCAGGTTCCATACTTCGTAAGACTTCTTGTTGTAATTTGTATAGATTCGAAGCTCTGTAGTTTTCCCGCTTGGTACACTAAACTTATATTCAGTTGATTGTGTTTTCTTAGTACCCAATGTCACCGAGAATTTAGCCTCAATAATATCTTTGAGTTGAGTCCCTAATGAACCAGCCACTGCAAAGGTATCTTCTTTTGAGAAAGTTTGTCTAATTTCAGCAGGACCTGGGAAAATATGAGATATGAATGTATCTGGAAAAGACCAGCCTGTTCCCAAGTCTTTCACATTTTCGATATGATATTTTGTCACAGCTGAAGGAGTAATATTAGAACTTCCCGCATCTTGGGGTTCAGAATCAATGACAACAGAATCGAATTGAATTTCTTTAATTGAATCTGGATTATTTAAAGATTGTTCCTTAGCTATAGCGTTAATCGTCTCACGATCCGTAATTACAACAGACTGACCGGACTGATCAGAGTTGGTTTTTAATTGCTTAGAGCTATTAAAATATTTTGCGAAATTTATGGATTCTTGTACATCATTACTTGCCTCAGCTTTAGATGTGGAGAATGCGGGAATCAAAGAAACACATAGTACCACAGCGCCGAATAGTTTTCCGATTTTTTTTAACAATTGATACAGCTCCTCTTTTTTGATTTAGATAGTAAACTAATACGGGCAAACTATTTTTACTTACAGCTCCTCTCTTCTTTTTCAACTATAATTATAATAGGAAATAACTTGAAATAATTGTTTTCGCTAAAAGTTCTGCAAATATTGCGAATTCAAATATTTTGTTGCTTTCTCACTGGAGAAAGGTAGGATCCGCAGTTTAGAATATAGACAAGTTGGACAACGATTATTGCAAAAACGAACAAATAAAAGGTGAGCAAGAACGTTTTCGTTGAATCACCTCCATATTTAGTAATTATTGCTACTTAATCTTAACTTAAGCCGAATAAATCTAAAATAGTTCATAAGCACCTTTAATACGACAGAATTAGCGTTATTCGACAAAAAATAAAAGCCGCTGTTAACAGCAGCTCAATCTTTGAAATCAAATATTCTTTCCCAGTCTTTCTCCTACACTAATGGTTTTAATGTATAAATCGTCTAATACGGAATTTTACCCACCAATAAGTAGTTTGTAATCGCATCAATTAAGATAAGTAAAAATCCATACTATTCTCAATATATATTTCCATGACTTAAAAGATGTGATACTTCCGCAATTTTTCTTTTCATTTTTGATACTCTTTGTTGAGAAACTCCTAAAATTTGGGCAGCTTCATGTTGTTTTATACCTGGATGTGACAGTATTAGGTTATGGTACTCTCTGATTTTTTTAGGAAGACAGATTGTAATATGAAGTGCGACACCCGCTGGAAATAAATAAATAATGGCCCATGGCCGGATTCGTGTAGAATGAAGTCACCACAACAACCATTCACACAAGGAGAATCCACCATGAGCTACAGACATCTTAGCATAATCGAGCGCAGCAAGCTAGAAATCCTCCATCGGCAAGGTCAAAGTTCAAGAGGCATCGCAAAAGAATTAGGAAGACATCCTTCGACGATTTGTCGTGAATTGAATCGTGCTACTTCATCGCAAGCCTATCAGGCAGAACAGGCTCAGAGCGCGTATGAGGAGCGTCGTAAGGCTTCTGTCTCACCTGGTAAATGGTCCGAAGTCTTAGCTATTTCCTTGGAGGAAAAACTGCAAGCCACGTGGTCTCCGGAACAGATCACGGAACGTTTCCGCATCCAAGGCCTGCCGTCGGTCTCCTTTAAAACCATCTATCGTTGGCTCTATGCCGGACGTCTAGTTCGAGGCGTGTTACAGGTCCTTCGACACAAAGGGAAGCGTCAGAAACCCACAGAAACTCGCGGTAAATTCGCTATCGGCAGATCCATTTCGGATCGCCCCAATGAGGTTCGTTCCCGAGAAACGTTTGGGCACTGGGAACTGGATACCGTCGTATCAGGTCGTGGGAAAAGTAAAGGATGCGTAGCCACGCTCATTGAACGCAAAACCCGGCTGTATACCGCCATTCTCATGCCGGATCGTACCGCTTTGTCCATGGAAATTGCGCTTGGTGTAGCCATCTCCCAGTACCCTAAAGGCACCTTCCTTACAGCCACGGCTGACAGAGGCAAGGAATTTGCTTGCTATGCAAACCTGGAAGACACACATGGCTTTCACGTCTATTTTGCTGACCCGTATTCTTCCTGGCAACGCGGTTCCAACGAAAATGGGAATGGACTACTGCGGGAGTTTCATCCCAAGGGTACCGACTTCGCTCAAGTAGAGGATGAAGATCTCGGCCACTCACTGGATCTGATTAACCACAGACCCCGAAAATGCTTGGGCTGGAGAACCGCTCACGAATCTTTCACAGAGGAACTGTCGCACTTGGTTTGACAATCTGTCGGAAGTAATTCCTCATATGTAACTTTAGACATCTCTGTTACAGGCTTATATTCTTCACTGACAGTTCCAACACACTTCTTACAAACATTGTGTGTTTTAAAAACTATAGTGTTACTTGTTGAAGCGCAAAAAATACAATGATCACTTCGAATAGAAAATACTATCGAATCTTCCTCTTTTGTTAAAATAAGTGTAGTGTGTGAATCTATTTGATTTAACTCACGAAATTCTTTTGGTAGTGATATTCGTCCCTCTACTCCGACATATCTGATTATACTCATTTTTTTCAAAAAACACCTCTCTACCCTTTGAAATTAGGCTTTAAGTTTTATTATCCCTCATTCTCCACCAAGTAGTATCCTAATATGTGCTGCAAAAATACAAAATGAAATTGTTGTTCGATGTGGTTCCGAAATGTTCCTACTGTGGTAGTATAATACAAGTATAGCAAGTGTAAAATAAACAAAAGCCACGATGTGCTAACATCGTGACTTCTCTAACAAAGGCCGGTGGGCGACCACGGCGAATTTCAATCAAACGAATGAAAAACCACCGGATTGCAAGGCGACCAACATTGAACTGCACCCCAATTGTTAGACACAACTACCAATTGGAGGTGCAGTTTTTTCATGACTAAATTCAGTTCAGATGAAAAAATACAAGCCGTTATGCGTTATAAAAAGGGATCAGAAAGCTTGAAAAGCATTGCAAAATCAATCGGGCTTCACCATTCTGTCTTTTTAAACTGGATTAGACAATATGAGCATCATGGTGAAAAAGCTTTTAAAAAGGGCTATACATCATATCCTGCGCAGATTAAACTAGACGTACTTCATTATATGAACGAATTTGGGACGTCTGTTAGAGAAACGGCTGCTATATTTAATATTCCTAGCCATAGTACCCTTTTAAGTTGGCAAAAAAGCTTGGAATTACAAGGGATAGACGCCCTTCAACCAAAGAAAAAGGGGCGCTCATCCATGAAAAAAGGATCTAAAGCACAGAAGAATCAAACGCTAGTAGAAGGATCTGTAGAGGCTTTACAAGCAGAGGTAGAGCGTTTGAAAATGGAGAATGCTTATTTAAAAAAGTTGAATGCCTTAGTTCGAAACAAGGAAAAATCACCAAACAAGACAAAGCTCAAGTAGTCTATGAACTAAGGAACGAATTTTCGGTGAAAGCACTTCTAAAGCTAGCAGATATCCCTCGTAGCACGTATTATTACGTGGTAAAAGCGTTTGGTACGGTAGACAAGGATTTAGAGCTAAAAGACATGATACAAGCGATTTATAAGGAGCATGAGGGACGCTATGGTTATCGTCGTATTCGCGACGAGTTAATCAATCGTGGACACCATGTAAATCATAAAAAGGTACAGCGTTTGATGAAAGTATTGGGATTAAAGTGTTTGGTACGTATGAAGAAATATCGTTCGTATAAAGGGACAATTGGCAAGATTGCACCGAACCTATTAGAACGCAATTTCCACGCTGAAAGGCCAAACGAGAAGTGGGTTACGGACATTACAGAATTTAAATTGTTCGGAGAAAAACTATATTTATCTCCCATACTTGATCTGTATAACGGAGAAATCATTACATATACGATTGGTTCAAGACCGGTCTACTCGCTTGTTTCCACGATGTTAGATCAAGCATTTTGCAGTTTAACAAATAAAGATAAACTCCTCATTCATTCGGATCAAGGTTGGCACTACCAGATGAGACCGTATCGTCATGCTCTTGAAGAACGTGGCATCACGCAAAGTATGTCCCGTAAAGGTAACTGCTACGATAACGCCGTCATGGAGAATTTCTTTGGCATCATGAAATCCGAATTATTATATTTAAAGGAATTTGAAAGTGTCTCACATTTTAAACAAGAGCTATCCAAATACATCGATTATTACAACAACAAACGCATTAAGGCAAAACTAAAAGGCATCAGTCCGGTACGATACCGGATTCATGCCCAACAAGTTGCCTAAAGATATAATCTGTCTAACTTTACGGGGTCACTTCACATAATCCCGGTGGTTTTTCTTGTTCCGTGCTACTTTCCACGCACTGCATAAGGCTATTAACTCCACTACAAAACTCTAAGTCAAAGACCCCACGAACTTCACGAGAAGGTCGCAGGGTCATGTTATTGAATCTACATATAAACGAGTAACAACTTATACGTTGAAACGGAAGTGCATAACGTCGCCGTCGTTTACAACGTACTCTTTACCTTCAAGACGAAGTTGTCCGCGCTCTTTGGCACCGTTCATGGAACCCGCTGCTACCAGATCATCGTAGGAAACAACTTCTGCACGGATGAATCCACGTTCGAAGTCGGTGTGAATGACACCCGCTGCTCCAGGTGCTTTGGTACCTTTGCGGATTGTCCAAGCACGAACTTCCTGTACACCTGCTGTGAAGTATGTGTACAGACCGAGCAATTTGTAAGCCGCTTTAATCAACAGGTTCAGACCAGAATCCTCGATACCGAGTTCTTCCAGGAACATTTGTTTATCTTCGCCTTCCAGCTCAGAGATCTCTTCTTCAACCTTTGCACTGATTGGCACCACTTCTGCGTTCTCAGCAGCTGCGAATTCTCTTACTTTTTGCACGTAAGCATTGTTCGCCACGTCGCCGATTTCGTCCTCAGCTACATTGGCTGCGTACAGAACAGGCTTCAGGGTAAGCAAGTGCAGATCGCGCACGATCAGAAGCTCGTCATCCGTAAGTTCCATGCTGCGTGCCGGCTTGTCATCGTACAAAACAGCCTTCACTCTCTCCAATACTTCTACTTCTTGAGAGGCAGTCTTGTTGCCGCCCTTCATGTTTTTCTTGGAGCGATCGATTTTCTTCTCAACACTCTCGATATCGGCCAGGATCAGCTCCAGATTGATCGTCTGGATGTCGCTCACCGGGTCAATTTTACCATCGACGTGTGTGATGTTCTCATCTACAAAGCAACGTACCACGTGTACAATTGCATCTACTTCACGAATGTGGGCAAGGAACTTGTTACCAAGACCTTCGCCTTTGCTCGCACCGCGAACCAGACCAGCGATATCTACAAACTCAAACGCCGTTGGTACTGTTTTCTTAGGTACAACGAGTTCTGTCAGTTTGTCCAAACGCTCATCTGGTACTTCAACGATCCCCACGTTAGGGTCAATCGTACAGAACGGATAGTTTGCCGATTCGGCACCTGCTTGTGTAATAGCGTTAAACAACGTAGATTTTCCGACGTTCGGAAGCCCTACAATTCCTGCTTTCAAAGCCATGTATATGACAACTCCTCATTGATTACTTGTTCGGTATGGATAATCCTATACATTATATATGACAAACCTCAAGGCATCAAGGAACTTCGCCAATTCGACCAGAGCACCATCCGCTTCCCGAAATCTCCGGTTACTGCGGATAATTCGTTTTGCGCAGATCTTAAGTTTTGCCTAGAATATCCCCTATTAGGTTTACCCTTTGATTTCCTTATACATCGTCAGATCCGTCACCTCGTATCCCATCTTGCGATACAGGCTGCTCGCCCGCACATTATGTCCAAAGACATGCAAACCAATGCGATCCACGCCAAGACTCAAGGCCGTCTGTTCAAGCGCCTGCATTGTCTCTGTTCCGTATCCCTTACCACGGTGTGCTTCTTCAACCACAATATCCAGCAAAAAAGCATCTTTCCCACGACGATTATCCGTGATATTAAACCAGATATACCCCACATTTCCGTCCACAGGGTGCACCAGATTGTAGAGATACGCTCCAGGTGTTTTCAAGCCTTCTGGCAGATAACGTTCATAAGATTCCTCCGCCAGTTGCTGTGCCTCTTCCTCAGCCCAGGTGCCCGCTTCTACTTTTTCCTGTGCAAAATCCTTAATCGATCGAATGCAAAAACTCGCATAATCTTCCTGATTCATTGGAGAAAGTTCCAAGTTTATCCCCTCCTTATTAAGAGTGATCTTAATTATGTATGAACTCTGTGCAGTCCTTTTTGCACTACTAGTATCTTATTGTATCCTGTTCTCTCGCTTAGCGCATGAAGTTATTCTGACGATTCGGTTTTCAATTTTCATATTTATCCATTTTAATCAAAACTTTTGATCTCTTCTCATCGTTTATACCTCATAGGAAAGGAGTGGATCATATTGAACACACGTCGCCGATTCTCCAAACAGAAAATGATTATCTTATCCGCTATCATACTCGGAATCGCCATAGTCGCTTTTATGAGCTTTCTGAATGCAATGGATCCCTTTCGCCACTTAAGGATCACGATCCACAATCAGTCCGACTATGACATCACCAATATTCAGGCAAGCCTGGTCCAAGGCGACAACTCGTTAAACAACAATGAGAGTGGCTCCACCTACGTATTCGATAAAGATATTCCCAGCGGAGCAAACGTGAAATTCGCCCCGCAGCTGAAACTTTCTGGGGAGGGCGCCGTCTCCTTGGCGTTTACGGACAGCCGCGGAAAAACCTTTAACAAAACGGTTTGCGGTTATACGGAATACTTGTCCGGCAATTCCTACGTTACTGTAACCAATGAGAATATCACCGTGAAAGAGGAATGTATGTAATAACGATACTTCGCTCGTTGGACTTATGTTAAAATATAGGGGCGAGCGACCCGCCAAAGTTTCTCGCCCAAAGCCGATTGAATTATTCAATCGGCTTTTTTATTTTAACCTGATTGTATTGATTAATTAGATCATCCAGGACCATAGATTGCTGTATAACATGAGGATGAAGCAGATTTCCATAGTCCATCTTGAGTTGATAGAGCTTTTGTCTCGCTGCTTCGATCTGCAACTTGAGCTCACCACAATCCATATTCACCCCTCCCTGTTGTAACATTCTAGTCCATTCTGCTAATTAGTAGGAAATCAGGCGAACTCCAACACGAAAAAGCTCCCTTCAACGTAGACAATTCACCATTCTACTTGAGGGAGCAGCTCATATTCAAAAAGCGTATTTTCAGAAATGCTGGTTAACTCCCTGTGCCGTGGCCATTAGTTGTCACGATTACTGGACGGTCTTTTTCAACGGGGATGGGTTGAGTAGTAGGAAAAACAACGCCTACTGTGATACTGCATGTAACTATCAATATTGCCAATTTCATCTTCATTCGTCATCAAACCTCCCGAATCATTTTTTTGTATCGTAGTTTAGCTTCTTCGACTGCAAAACACCGAAATTCTTCAAATATTTTTATACACTCTAGAATACTATCTTTATTCTTAATTTTATTTGCAAAATCCAAACCGTTAAGAATCAACTCAAATCCTCTGTTATAATCTTGATGTTTTAAATAGTATGTACCTAGGCCCACAAGCAAAGTACCATATTGATCATTCGTATATTGCTCGCTGATTTTTCCAATACGACTGCTTTGGTCCTGATACATGAAATAAGATTGATACTTTTCAAGAATCGAAGAAATGTTCATATCATACCGATTCGCTGCATTTACAATCGCACATAAAGCAGGAAAGATCTCATTTTCTCTCTCCGAGATATAGTTCATATAACTTTGGATAACCTCTGTTTTACCTGACATTAGTTCATATAGATATCGATTGCCTTCTGCCCATTCCTCGAACTGACGAATAACAACGGTTTCCTCTTCGCTCGGATCATTTATCCAACTATAATCGGTGTACAACGAAACATACTGAAGTGCTTCTCCATATTCTTCATAATAAAAACAAGCCTCTCCAAGCATCAAATAAGCGTATAAAACATAGAATATAATTTGCTTTTTAGGGTTATCTTCCGCTACATTTACTTTTTTCTTCAATTCATAATGGATCATTGCTTTTAACTTTAACTGATCAGCAAGGCTCCTCACCTTATCCCATCGGCGCAATGAAGCATACACATTCATCAGATCGTTCAGTCCATCCAGCTGGTAAGGCTCGTCTAGCCGATCTACAAAAAACTCGAACTGGGTAGCAAGTGCAAGATTACTCATCTGATCCTTGGAAAGCCCGATTGTGAACAAACGATACTGACTTAGAGCCAACCGTTCAGAATGTTGCATTTTCTCACCCTCGGCTACACATACATACAAGGGCTTGGCCGCTTCTAACTTCCCTTCACGATATAACTGTTCAGCCAACTCGAACAAAAGCGGTGCATAGGAAAGATTATCCATAATTAGATTAACGGCTTCTTCCATATAATCGACCTTACCGAGTTCGGCACAACGGTATAAAAAAGGCCCCAGTCTTCGCCAATCCGGGCTTGTATGTACAAAACACTCATGTATGTATAATTCATAGAAGTAACCCTCTGTTAAACCCATCCCGGCAGTTAGTCGATCCAACTGCTGCATGCCAATGGTACGTAGCCCGTTCAGCGTACCACTCAACGTCCCTGAGTTGATTCCCGATATCTCAGAGAATTGATTGAGTGTCATATGGTTCGTTTTTAAGTAGTCTGCTAAATGATCACGTATTGTGGCTACTGAGTTCAAAGGTACACCACCTTTCCAAGCAAAATTAAGCAATGGTCAATTAAATAATACTATATTTTTGAATTTAATATCAATATTTTACTTGTAAATAATTTACTTTTATTATAAAGATATTTATCTGCTTTGCTTAAAATGTTGTAAAAAATAGCCTGGAAGAGGGCTGGAGAGCCTTGTCATAGTATGCGTTCAAGCATCAAATTCATATCCACACGGTTGGGAGTCCACAATAAGACATCCGTGAGAAATGTCATCGCATCCATACCACTCAATCTGTCCACGATTGACTCCAGCATCTCTCTTGCATTTCCTGTGATATGCTCAGCCAGGACTAACCCTCCAGTATCTCCATCAATATATAAATGATCTATATGTGTAACTCTCTGTACATGCCGAAGCCATAACGTACCTTCATCTACATAAATGATATAGCGCTCATTCATGACATAACCTTGGTAAATATACATTTCTCGATCTTGGTCAAAGGTGTCGAGGATTAACAAAGCACGTTCAAAATGGTTTGAGATTTTCATGACACTATTGCCCTCCCTTAAAAAGAATGAGACTCATTATTCATAATCATTATGAGAAATAACCATTAGGTAAATTTAAAACATTATTGATTTTGATTTTAAACCACAAACAATTTAACGCCAAAAGTTTAACGTCTATTGATAATATACCCAAACTTTATAACGTTTAACGATAAACGTCAAGTGATTATTTTAAAACATTTAACGTTAGGTTATCATTAAAGTGAAAGGTGGAATTGGCTATGTCTATAAAAATAAGATTGGGCGACACTTTAGATGCAGCCAGCGTCACTAAAAATGCACTGGCTAGAGAAGCAAAAGTTAGACCGAACCTTATCTATGATTTGTGCGAAGGAAAAACGAAAAGGCTTGATTTAGATACCTTGAATAATATCGTGAACACTCTACGGGCACTGACAGGAAATGACTACACTCTTAACGATGTGTTAGAGTACATACCGGATGATCACAAGGGATAAAAAAACAAACTGGACAAACATTTTCAATGGAGCGAAATGTCACTTTTAAAGAAAATCAAAAAAATCCGTCCATTTTTACTTTGGACGGATTTTTGTATTGTTACTGACTCCTGATAAATGTGAACCCGTATTTAGCCATGTTTAGTACGGCTAAGTACGAGTTCACATTATGGCACTCTGACTACGGGAGGAAACTTCATGGTAACCCAGTCAAAAGTATTTCAATTCATGCTCTCAATACGTGGTTTGTAACTACAAACCCCCACAGCGGACTTTCTCCGCCTAGTTAATCGCCATGCATGGCGCACAAAAAAAAGAAGCTTAGTTAATACTAAGCTTCTGATTACGATCTATGGTTATACCAAACACTCAATGATTATACTCTGTAATTCGTTGCTTAATAACTGTTATCCGTATAAACCCCTGACATTCCTAAACCATCATAGACATAACTATATTTCGAAAAAACTTCTCCTGTCTTTGTACCATTATAAAGATAATTCCCTTTATAAATCCCTTCTACGCGAGCATAACTTTTTACTCCATTGTTTGCGATGGAATACACCAAGCCTCCACTATCACCACCGATTAGCCCACCGTACTCAGTTCTCACTAAATGCATTGGGTTTCCAGGAATACTTAGATCAGAATCTATTACTTTCAAAAGGGAAGTACCCGTGCCACCTTTAGAAGTAGCATGAATTTTAACGTAATCACCGACTTGTCTATACGCCCCGGAATAATCAGTAGTACCAACGGTCATTGTACTTCCGTTAAGGAATACACTTGGCTTCACTCCTGATACATATTTCACAAAACCAGCATCATAGCTCGAACTTGAGCTATTATTTGCATTTGACATTGTACCAATAGAAGCTGATCCATCTGACAAATCATAGTATGTGCCGTTTGAACAGTGTCCTGCAGTCACACCAACATCATTTCCACTCGCTCTTCCATTAAAACCAAGACTACACACTCCCCAGGAATTTCCATCAACGTATCTTTCAATACGTTCACCTGGGAATAAATCATAAGCATTGTCTTTAATTTCAACATCGCCAACTATCCAATTAATCATATCTTCATTTAAATAGTTGCTTACAATCTCGTCCTTTTTGCTATCTAAATTCTCTTGCGTAATGTAAACATTGACTTTATTCTGTGTGGTATCGATTCCCACGGCTTCAAGGTCTAAAGATTCCGCATTTTTAAATATTTTTTCCTTTCCCTCGTAAAGTTCATTTTCGCTGTACTTTACATATTTGAATTTCAGTTTATCTGTCTTTTTGCTTTTACTCTTCAGCACTGTTTCGAGGTTATTACCCGCAAGGCTTTTAGCTTTGCTTTCGCTAGTTAGAAGTATTACATTGGTTCCATCTTCTTCGGTATACGCTCCAGCATAAGCATCTTTAAAGTTAGCAGCAATGTATTCCTGCAATTGGACACGATCATTCTGTGCCAGGGAAAACTCCTTACCCTCGGAATCCTGAGCTACCGCTACTGTATTAACTGGAGCAGGTCCGGCATCAATGGGTATTTCAAAATGATTTGAAGCAGGATTCGGACCCCCCCCAAGTTCAGGACCATTTGCAAAAGCTGAAGAAGATAAAAGCATTATTGACATGGTAAACGTTGTAGCAATTGAGATCAGCTTTCTTTTCATTCTTAAACCAACTCCTTTTCAACAAAAAATTTCCTGGATATGCAGCAGGGGCACAACACATACCTCAACTTTTTTCCAGGTATACTTTTAATAACGTTGCTTCCAAGCAAAATGTTCCATAAAATACAAAAAATAGTATAAAATGTGTTTTATATACTTTCCGCTCTGACCGTCAGCTGGTTAGTAATGAATAAAACAATTGAAGATCTGCGCGATCGTATTGCAACATCCTTACTGAATATAGCGTCAAATATATATCAACTAATCGATCGGAGGCTGTTAAAGATGAAAACTGCGGGTATGCTGAAGTTGATCGCCCCTTTGCTCCTATTCGTTATTTCAGGCTGTTCATTTAACGAAGCGAATAATAAGCCGCTTTTCCTTCTGGATGTAGATGCACCAACTGAGGTCAAAATTAATGAACCGTTTAATGTAGAGGCCTTCTTACGGAATAAAGGTACAGATACGATTCAATTGGAGCATGGAGTAAATATGTTTACCTATACTCTTTTTGATGAAAAAGAGAAGGCTATAGATCTTGGAACAGAAAATTCGATAGTAAATGGTATTGGAATCAGCACATCCATCAAATCGGGGGGCAGTTATAGTTATGATGGTAGTGAGTATGTACCTTCGCCACAAAATGTACTAGAGTTAAAAACTCCTGGGACATATACTTTGGTAGTTCGTGCAAAGTTTAGGGCACAAATTGACGGTCAATGGAAAGATATCGAATTAACCTCCGCCCCTGCTTCATTAACTGCAAAGTAAAAAAATACTGACAAAAAGCGGATTCCGCTTTTGCATTCGGCTAGGTCACCCAATCATCTGTCTGATTTCTGTATTTAGTTTTTTGAACAATCTGCAGGAAATGATAGGAAATGACTTTACTCTTTCAGATGTGTTAGCGTACATACCGGATGATGATGGGTAAAAAAACAAACTGGGCTAAACATTGTCAACGGAGCGTAACGCTTTCTCACTTTTAAAGAGAAACATAAAAAATCCATCCATTTTTCTTGAGGCCACTGAAAAAGTTCTAATTTAGAAAAAGGTACAGTTTTTCAAGAAAAATTGAGTTATCATGAAAAGTAGGTGAGAGCAGATGATTCGACAACAACAAACTTTAGTCCTGAGTCCTTATGCGGTACTGTATGACATCGTCGTTCCGAAGGACAATATGCTCCGTCAAATCAGAGCTCGTGGACTTTACTTTCATTTATGAAGAACTCGAAGCGAAATATTGTTTGGACAATGGACGTAACGCCATTGATCCTATTCGCATGTTTAAATATTTACTGCTCAAAGCGATCTTTGAACTGTCTGACGTAGACATCGTTGAACGCTCGAAGTATGACATGTCGTTTAAATATTTTCTCGGTATGGCACCGGAAGATTCTGATATTGACTCCAGCTCTCTGACCAAATTCCGGAAATTGCGATTGAAAGATATGCTCATTGGTAAAACGGTGACGCTTGCGATCGAGCAGAGTATTGTGAAGAGCCCTGCCATTATCGTCGATGCTACGCATACAAAAGCGCGCTACAACTAGAAGTCACCGCAAGACATTCTACAAGACCGTGCGCGGAAGTTGCGCAAAGCGATATATACCTTGGATGAATCAGCCAAAACCAACAAGCAAAAAGCTCGAAGATGAAATAGAGTATTGCCAGAAGCTTGTCACTTTCGTTGAAACCGAATCTGGGATCGCACAAGTACCGAAAATTCTAGAGCCTCTGAACCTGCTGAAAGAAACGATCTCAGATGACGTCGAGCAACTTCGCCTGGCAGCAGACCCCGACGCACGAGTGGGACACAAGAGCGCAGACTCTGCTTTCTTTGGATACAAAACACACCTGGCCATGACTGAGGAGCGGATCATTACAGCGGCCGTTATCACAACAGGAGAGAAGAATGATGGAAAACAATTACAGGAATTAATCAAATAAATCAAAGCGGCTGGCATGCAGGTGAAGACCGTCATTGGAGACGCAGCTTATTCCGAGAGGGATAATATTGTATACACCCACAAAAATGAAATTGCACTTGTAGCGAAATTGAAGCCACTGATTACGCAAGGAAACCGTAAAAAGGAAGATGAGTTTCTGTTTAACAAGGATGCAGGGTTGTATGTGTGTCCAACTGGGCATATGGCCGTCCACCAGGCTCGGCAAGGCAAGAAAAGTATCGGTAAAAACCAAACAGATACTTATTATTTTGATGTAGAGCGATGTGTGCGTTGTGCACTGAAGGAAGGTTGCTACAAAGAAGGTGCGAAAAGCAAGACATACTCCGTTTCGATAAAATCGGAAGAACATTCCAAACAAATGGCATTTCAAGAAACAGAATATTTCAAAAAGAAATCCAAAGAGCGTTACAAAATTGAAGCGAAGAACAGTGAACTTAAGCATGGACACGGGTATGATATAGCCACATCCTCGGGTTTACTTGGCATGCAATTACAAGGTGCAATGGCCATATTTGCTGTAAATTTAAAACGAATATTGAAGTTAGCAGAGTAAGGAGAACAGAGAACACAAGCGAATAATGCCAAAAAAAGAAGACATCACTCCCAATACTTGGGTGTAAATGTCTTCTTTTTTGGCTAAACGTTATCCACTACTTGAAAAAGTAAAGTTCTTCAGTGGCCTCATTTTTCTTTGGACGGATTTTTTGTATTCTCATAACTTCTAAATTGTATTAAAACAAAAAAAGTCTTACGTACTTATCCATGCTAAAGCATGAGATAGACAAGACTTTGTAAGGATTTGATTATATTTGGCACCCCATATACAGAACCAAATATAGATGACACAAACAGCGTTGACCCGAGGAATTTCAATCCACGCACTGGTCTGGCGTTTGAAATCCCGTTCGGCATGACTTCAATCCACGCACTCCACGGAGTGCGACTGCGAAAAAATACGTAATAAAGTCATCAAATTCAAACATTATCACGTATTCTCAATCATTATGCCAAATTACAGAAAAGTTTGTGATAAAAAACATCCTTCAACGAACACATGTGTTGCCAAAAGGTCACGAAAACGATGTTTTCGACAAAATTCGAGGTGCGAATCCCCCAAGGAAATCATGTGAGCTTGGGGTTCGCACCTGCATTTCCACCCTCACTCTACCGCCGTTCCACCAGACGTAACGTCTGTTTCAAATCCTCGATCCGACCAACCCCGATGCCAAACATCACGGTTCGCAGCTCGAATTCGACCTGTTCCAATCGGTTATTCAGCGCATCATCCGAAGCGACTGCGGATTCGAGTAGAGATCGGCCAAAACCAGCCAGATCCGCACCGAGCGCGAGGGCTTTGGCCGCATCCACGCCAGTGTGTAGTCCACCACTACCAATCAGAGCGCCCTCTGGATTCAGCGCTCGTACTTCCTGTATACACTCCGCTGTGGGAATGCCCCAGTCGGCAAAAGCTTCAGCAGCTGCCCGGCGTACCGGGTTATTGTTGCGGTACTTCTCTACCTGCACCCAGCTTGTACCTCCAGCGCCGGCTACATCGATAAACGCAACGCCAGCCTCATAAAGCCCTTTCGCCGTCACGCCATCGATACCAAAACCTACTTCTTTTACGCCAACAGGCACGTCTAACTCACGACACAAGTTCTCAATCCGTTGAAATAAGCCGCTGAAGTTGGTATTACCTTCTGGCTGAAACACTTCCTGCAACGTGTTCAGATGAAGCACGAGCATGTCCGCACCCGCAATATCTACCGCACGCTGGAAATCAGCTGTGGTGAAGCCATAGTTCAGCTGCACCGCACCCAGGTTGGCAATGACCGGGATGTCCGGTGCCCAGCGCCGCACATCGAAGGTACTCGCAAGTTCCGGCTGTTCTACGGCAGCCCGGATCGAACCTACGCCGAGCGCCCAGCCTCTGGCGTTTGCTACTCGAGCGAGGCGCTCATTGATGGCGCCCGTTGTTTTACTTCCACCCGTCATTGAACTGATGAGCAAGGGTGTACGTACTTTTTTGCCAATAAACGTAGTCTCCAGATGCACCTCTTCAAAATCCAGTTCCGGCAGTGGGTGATGGCGAAACGCATACCTCTCCATACCGCTGGTTACCCCTTCTCCTGCCACATTCTCCTCAAGACAGAGGCGCACGTGCTCTAGCTTCCGTTCTCCCGTAGCCACTTCGGGAAGCAGCCGTTCGCCGGCTCGCTCTTGTTCATTCATGATGAGACCTCCTATGTGAGAATCGTGCGGATCGACAGGATAACCTGCCTGTTCCTAGCTTCTATGTATATACGTCTTTTGCAAAAGACAAAAACATTAATCCTATAAGCATTACAGCTCAGCAGTTTAACTCTATCCAGTATAACGTTCCAAACCAGCTATTGAAAGGATGCCCCGACACCAAATGTCTCACTTAAATCCCGGAGCACCACTATCTTATACCTACTCAAAAGCACGGATCATCTGTCGCATCTTCAAAGCTGGTTAGAAGAGACGATGCACACGTACATGGATCAACAGAACACATTTCACTCCATCATCTCCACAACGAACTTATCTCAAGATTTCCGATGCCAACTGCTCTCCAACAAGCTGACCGGACAACGTCACAATTGGGGTTCCGCCGCCTGGATGCGTGGTTCCGCCGACGTACCAGAGTCCTTGTACATCTTTGCTTCGATTGCCTGGTCGCATGAAGGTCTGCTTCACTGAGTTGGACGAGATGCCGTAGATCGACCCTTGATGCGCCAAGGTATCCCGTTCGATATCTCGCGGCGTGTATCGGATTAGCACATCGGATTGGTTCAACCCGGTGATTCCCCGTCCTGCCAACTGTTCCAGCACAAACGCTCCATAACGTTCCGTCTGCTGCTCCCAATTCCATGAATCCGACAAGTAGGGGGCATTGACCAGAATGAATAGATTACTGGCTCCCGCCGGGGCCATGCCTTCTTCCGAATAACCGGAGTAACAGATGTAGATCGTCGGATCGTCTGGCATTTTACGGTCGCGGAAAATATGGCCAAACTCCGGTTCATACCGTTCCGGGAAGAACACCGTATGGTGCAGTAGCGCATCATATTGTCTTCGCACACCCGCAAGCGTCACAAATCCCGAGATTGATGGCTCATATTTCCGTATGCGGGCATCGCTCATCTCTTTCCGATGTTCCGGTGCGAGCAGCAGTCGATTCACACTAAGCACATCTCCATTGGCAACCACCTGATCGGCTTCGCGGAAACCTTGATCCGTATCCACGCCTGCCACTTTGCCATTCCGAACAACAATCTGCCGGACCTCTGTGCCGGTAATGATCTGCACACCTTTTTCCTGTGCCAGCCGAGTCATTCCTTCGATCAGTTGATAGGTTCCGCCTTTGACTCCGTAGATGCCCACTTCTGCTTCCACATGACCCATCATGGCAAAGATCGAAGGCGATTGATACGGTGATGATCCCACATAGGTCGCGTACCGTCCGAACATAGCCATCGTATGCGGATGTTGGAAATACGAGCGCAGTAACTTATCCAGCTTCACCGTTGGCCGCACGCGGAGCAGGCTGCGCAGCATTTGGAGATTGTATTTGTCAAAAGGAGACAGCAGCAACTTACCCAGAAAATGACGATTGGCTTCCGCATACAGTGCAGCAGACTCATCCATAAATGCATCATAACGAGCTGCATCTTCCGGACTGTACGCCGCGATCTGCTCCTTCATCCACCCGCGATTACCTGACAAATCCACCACTGTTCCATCTGCGAATACATTACGCGTGCGTGGTTCTAACTCATATAACTGTACGTAATCTTCCATTGTTACACCCGCATGGTCGAAGACTGAACGAAAAGTGGATGGCATCGTGATCGTGCTCGGTCCCCGGTCAAAATGATACCCGTCCCGCTCAATCTGCTGCAGCTTGCCACCTACGTGTTGCTGCCGTTCCAGAATGGTCACCTGCACACCTTGTGAAGCCAGTCGTATCGCACACGACAGACCTCCAAATCCTGCACCGATTATAATGACGTTACCTCTCAACTGTACCGCCTACCTTTCCATACATACCCCTTGCCGGAGCGGCCTGCCTGCCAGGAAGCAAGTCCGATGGCAATGACACAGGCCATGCTGATCGGCTGCAAAAGGGCAAGCCACCAGGGTTGTCCGCCAGCATGATCCGCTACTCTTTTCACAGCCATACCTAATAATGTTCCTAATAGTCCATACAGAATGGACATCGAACTGCCCATAAGGAGTCCAATAATCAAGCCCAGCGGAGGCAAAATATACATCAGTGTATACATTAACATCGTACCAAGAAGTAGCACGTCTTTGCGTCCCATACCTTCGTACATGTTTTTCTTATATCCGTTCCATACTTCTGCCCCGTTCTGATACATGCGGGTATTTGTTACGTCATGCACGTCTGTCAGCATCACCGGATGACCTGCACGCTTAACCGCTTTGGCGAGACTCATGTCATCCACCAGATGTGCCTGAATGACAGCATGACCACCGGATGCTTCGTAACTGGAGCGATGAATCAGCAAAAAAGCCCCCGTAGCGGCCACAAACATCGGACTGGATGATCTGCGTATCATGAAAATGGGCAGATGACTAATGATGGTGAAAACCATCATGGGCACAACAAGCTTTTCCATCCACGTCTTCGTTACCTGATAAGGAAAACCGGTTACCAGCCCCCCGCTCTGTTCACAACCTGCTGCAAGAGTCTGCCGAATGGCACTTGGCTCCAGACGCACATCCGCATCCACGAACATATACCATTCTCCCTTGGCCTCCTGAACCAGCCTGTGACACGCATGAGATTTCCCCATCCAGCCTTCGGGAAGATCGACGCCATGCAGCAGACGCACACGTGCATCGCGATCCGCAATCGCTTGTACCATGGCCGCTGTCTCATCTTCAGAGCGATCATCCAGCACCAATACTTCCATCCGGAATCCCGATGTCTCGCTCGCGAGTACACTTTCCAGACATCCTTCGATATGTAGTCTTTCATTTCTGGCCGGAATCAGTACCGAGACCAGCAGGTCTGGTGGTTTTATCTTGTCTGCCCGGAATGACCGTACTTTGGGCAGACAGGAGACATTCCATAGAGCGAACAGCAACTGTATACCCAATATGCTTGTAAGCACAGTCCAGAAGATCTCAGATGCATTCATGCTAACGGTTCACCCGCTTTCGTGCCGCATCGTATTTTTCACTTGTCGAACGTACATGACGAATCAACGGAAGCGCATCTAGCAAACTTCCCTGCCCCACCCGTATAAGCTCTGATCTGTGATCGTCTAACTGCCGTTCCAACACATGACCGAGTCTGGCGGCAATCTCTTCACTCTTCCACGCTTTCCAGTCTTCTATCACAGGCGAGCCTGCCTGCATCGATATTTCCGGTAGATCATGCTGGACCATCCCATGGCACAAGGTTACCGGTACGGCGATGGCATTCGGGGAGCGACGAAGCAACAATCCAATGCCTGGACGGAACTGAATTGGTCTGGCCTCCTGATGCAGAATTTCTCCTTGTGGAAAAACCCAGACTCTTTTGCCCAAATCCAGCAGTTCACTGGTGTACTGTAGAGAGGTCCGAATACCGGACGCACTCTCCTTATTGATCGAATACGCACCCAATTTACGGAAAAAAGCATATTGCTGAAGCTGTTGCTCTTCCATCATCACATAATGATCTCCTCGTGATGTCTGCCTGGCCGCATGATAGAGCAGCAGACCATCCCACCAGGAGCTGTGGTTCATAAAATAGATCACCGGACGAGTCGGATCAATCGGGGAGTTGTCCCTGATATCCACCTGCGGGTCCAGTGACCCTGTAAGCGTGAAGGAGCGGAAGCGCCGACGCAGCAGATAATAATGATTGTATAAGGCAAAAATATGATTAAACGGTTTTGATTTTACGGCGCGAATCATAGAGCCAGCTCCCTTCGGCAAGAAGCACACCAGCAATGGCGATGATAAAGCTGCCTGTAATCCCTTCCTTGAGGGCAAGCAGGCCGAACAAAAGAATAAACAGCTGATACAACCATTTCGCACGCAGCAATGAGCTACGGTCATTAGGCATGGCCGGAAGGAAGAGGGACAGGAATGCACCCATGATAAACCAGCTTATGTAATTGGTCCACGGAACACCGTAGAATCCACCTGGAGCCTGCCATTCCCAGAATCCTCTCGCATGCGCAACAGGGTCGAGTACCAGATCAAGAACAATCGCCCAGAACCCGGTCTTCACTGCTCGAAGCAATTTGCCAGTCCAGGTTGAGCCGCCGCCACTTAACAGCGCCGAGTTACCAACCACTGCGATCCAGGCAAAACCCAGTGTAACTGGCACACTGAATAGATGAATCCCGAAGAAGTCTGAGTAAGCATACTCACCAAACGGCCAATGGGTATGCACGCCTACCCACTCTACGCCCATACCTCCAAGCCAGATGATTACAGAGGATACCCAGAGTCCGGGTTTCAGCCAGATGACTGACTGGTCGGACAGACCTGTCCGATTACGCCCTTGATAGATCAGATCCAGCACATACAATGCGTAGAAGATTAGAAATAAACCATTCGAAAAGGACAATACGTCAGGCACACCGATCGTTAGCATCAAGGTAGCTCCAATGACATACCACGCCCAGTAAAGCCACTGGATCATCAGGATACCGCCGTTCGGGAGGCTTGATAGGCCAGCATCGGGTAACGTTTCACAATCGCACCCAGCATCTCCAGTTTCAATTCATCGCTAACATATGCCCGCTTGGTGTATACGTCATAGTCGTTGCGTTCAACCGCGTGTAGAATGGTGGAGTAAAAGGCTGCTGCCAGCTCAATGGAAAACGCACTTTCCGTTGGGTACGTATCCAGACGATCCATGCCAATACGGAACCAGTTCAATGCTGCAGCTTTTAACTCATGAACAATGGCAATAAAGCGTTCGTCCACGACTCCGTCTTCAAAGTCCTGCTCCGTGTAACCATGCTTCTCCATGATCTCCAGCGGAACATACCGGCGCACTCTGGCCCGATCTTCACCAACATCCCGGATAATATTAACGATCTGCATCCCTTTACCCAAAGCAATCCCGTTCATGGCTACTTCTGCACCGTTATCATCCCGCAATACAGGCAACAACATCTCACCTACAGTTCCGGCCACCAGATAACAATAATGCTCCAGTTCCTGCATCGTTGCATAATGCGTTACTTTAAGATCTGTGAGTTGCCCTTCCATCTGACGGAAGAATGGCCCCTTATCCAGATGAGGAAAACTGCTGAACAACCATCTCAGTGCTGGCCAGATAAAGTGACCTTCCGCATCGTCTAGCCGATTAAACAAGTCATGGATCTCGTGTATCGTATAGGGCGAATGTTCCGGCTCGTCTACACTGTCATCAATCATGCGGCAGAAGGCATAAATGACATATACCGCTTCCCGACGTGGACTTGGCAGCCCTCTAAAGGCGTGATAAAAAGAGGAAGAACCCTTTTGCATCAACTCTTCACACCTGCTCAAAATCGCTTCATTCATGTTCCCATCTCCTTCATGAGTTGATTGACGGCCATACGTGCACTTTGCATTACAATTGGCACTCCGCCTCCTGGATGTACAGATGCTCCTGCTGCATATAATCCCTTTATATTAGGGAATGGTTTGGGTTGCGGTCGGTATACACCGGACTGGAACAATACAGGTGCTATACCAAAGCTTCCGCCCCCATAGAGCCCGTCTCGCTCTGCATCGGCAGGTGTACGTACCTTTTTCCACTTGATCGCTGCACGAAGTCCCGGGAATCCACGTCGCTCCGCTTCTTCCAGTACCCGTTCTGCCAATGCTTCGCTCTCTTGATCCCAGTCGACACCTTCGGCATCAGGCACCGGAATGAGGAAATACAATACACTCTGTCCTGGAGGTGCTGCAGTTTCATCCAATGCGACCGGATTAAATACGTAGAATGAGGACTTTGCCGGAATGCGTCGCTGATTGAACACTTCCTGTAAGCTACCTTCAAGGCTCGGTGGCAGGAAGAACTGGTGTGTTGTTGCATCTTCCCAGGTTTTGTCCACACCCACATAGAGCAATACACATCCGGAAGAGGGACGATACGGTTTTCTTTTCCACGCTACCTCTGGTGATTGTCCAAGCAAACCTGATAGATGGGGGAAATCACCATTGTAGATAACTGCATCCACATTTTCTGCGCCGGCTGCCGTTTCTATACCTTTACACACACCATTTTCAATCGTGAGTCCGGTCACTTCGGAATTCAGCACAACACGTCCACCACGTGATATCAGTTCCTGTTCCAGAATGGCTGGCAATGCCGCATATCCACCTTTAACCATCCAGATGCCGTATTCATGCTCTGCGTAAGGCAAAAGGGAGTAGATTCCTGGCGTCCCAAACGGTGATCCACCGATGTATAGACTTTGCAGAGAGTAGGCGTCAAGCAATTCCTCATGGTGAAAATAATCGCCTACCGCTTTCCGAACACTTTTGTGTGCACGCAGTCTGCCCATGAGGGACATGAGCGAAGGGGTGAAGAAATCCCTTTTGCGCGGAAAAGCCCTTTCCAGAAACGCTGCCCGGCCTGCCGGAAACAACGTGTCCATATCTTTCATAAATCGTGTGAATTCTCGGCTCTCTCCCGGGAACAAACGTTCAATCTCCGCCGTCTGTTCTTCTCGTGAGGTCATCTTGGTCATGACACGACCACTGTGGTAATGCACTCTGTATAACGGATCACAGCGAAGTAACTCAATCTTCGAACGATCTACGCCCGCTTCCTCCAGTATGCCAAGTAACATCTCCGGCAGCAGTACGATCGTTGGCCCCTGATCGATCCGGTATTCCCCTTCCTGCTCATATCCAATGCGTCCGCCAACGCGAGAACCCCGTTCATAGACGGTGACATCCCAGCCCTGACGGTTCAATAACAGCGCAGAAGTAAGTCCACCAATCCCTGCCCCTACAATAGCGGCCCGCTTCATGAATGCCCTCCGACTTCTGCCGTCTTCACGTACGAGGATGGTTTAGAGCTTGTGCGTGCGTCCTCTTCCTGAATCAGTCTGACACTGATCCGTGCCGATTCGAAGATCGTGGGCAACCCGCTGCCCGGATGTGTCCCTCCGCCTACCAGCCATACACTTTTCAACTCTTCAAACTGGTTATGGGGACGCAGATACATCATCTGACCCAAATTATGTGCCATATTAAACGTTGCTCCGCGATACACATCCAGTTCAGTCTCCCAATCAAGTGGAGTGAACAGCATACATTCTTCAATACGGCTGCGTATGTCGGCCAGCTCAGGAATGCCTTCCATGCGTTTCATCATGGCCTCCTGCACATTCTCCCGCTCTGCCTCCCAATCAATGTCTGCGGTAAGGTTAGGCGTAGGCATAAGAACATATAAAGCAGATTTCCCTTCCGGTGCCAGCGTCGAATCAAGTCTGGAAGGGTTATGAATATATAGAGATGGATCGGCTGATAACATTTTATGCTTGGTAATCTCATCAACGTTCAACCGGTAGTCCTCGGGAAAATAGATCGAGTGATGCGGAAGGGCCACCTCACCGTCCACGCCCAGATACAGCATCGCTGTGGAGCAGGAGTATTTTTTACGTTTCATTTTCTCCGGGGTATATTTCTTAAGCACGCCCGGTTCGAACAGATGATTCACCGCATGTGCGAAGTCGGCGTTCACCACCACATGGTCCGCTTCGATGCGTTCACCGTTCTCAAGCAACACACCTTTTGCACGACCATTGCGAACGATGACCTGTTTCACCGGGGTGGAAGTATGTATTCGTCCTCCGTATTCTTCCACGACATCAGCCATGGCTTGGAAGATCCGATTCACGCCGCCAATGGGGTGGAACAATCCGTAGTGATGCTCAATAAACGATAGTATGGTAAAGGTACCCGGACAATCCCAGGCAGACATGCCGAGATATTTGGATTGGAATGTAAATGCCCAGCGCAGACGCTCGTCTGTAAAATAGCGGGACAAGATTCCATAGACTGTATTGTGGACATCAAGCTTGGGTAGAGCTGTTACCGCATCCTTGCGCAAGTAGTCAGTCAGCTTGCCAAAAGGACGACGGAGCAAAGGCATGACTTTGCCAAACTTCACTTCTTCTTCTTGCATGAACCGAAGGTAATTGTCTTCATTGCCAGGAAACAATTCCTTAATCTGTGCAGCTGTATCTTCCCGATTACGAGAAGGCGTGAACACCTTATCACCAAAGTTCAGTGCGTACAGTGGGGTTAACTCTTTCATATGCACATAATCAGATAACTTACGTCCCACCACGTCAAACATCTCTTCAATCAGCTGAGGCATCATCAAAAATGTTGCACCCCGGTCGAATCGATATTCACCCAGTTCCAATCTGGCAGAACGCCCCCCGATGACTGGCTGTTTCTCATACACATCTACCTCGTACCCCTGACCGGACAATAACATCGCTGCTGCAAGTCCACCCGGACCTGCGCCAATGACAGCTGCACGTTTGCGTTGTTGATTCGGTATCATGCCACTCACCTTTCTATGTAGGGAATTCCTATAGTTCTCTAGCCCCTAACCTATTATTAAACCACCCAAGAACACTTTAAGCGGTAACTAGCAAAAACATTATACAAATATAATACAAATATTATACGACCTTGTAAACCAAAAAATGACCCGTTGGTCAAAATACTCTACTAATCCATATATAAACACAAAAAACACCCTTTGATCACTTTCGTCAAAGGATGTCCTTTATACACTAACCTATTCATTGAATGATACGATATGTTTAGTTATGTGCCTGTCCAAACCTCGCACCAGGTGGTCGATCTGCGAGATACTCACGTTCTATCCATGACTGCCAATCCGCTGAATCCTCTGGCATAATCCATTGCGGGTAACGAGCATGTTCTGCACGCTCATAGCCCTTTCCACCAAGTACGAAGCGAATATGTGGAAACTCGTTTTTAATCCGTTCTATAAGTTGATCACACCGTTCAAGAAGCCCTGGACTTGTGATCGAAAGGCAGACCAACTTGATCTTCTGCTCCCGGATAATCGGAAAGATACCTTCTTCTGGCGTGTTCGCACCAAGATACAGTACTTCCGCTCCATTTTTGCGCATAAAGAGAGAGAACAGCAGCAATCCGACCTGATGATGCTCCCCTTCCGGACACAACGCCAGAACTTTGGGCAGATGCGGATAGATCGGGAACAGATGGAAAAACTGATAAAACCGCTGTGAAATCAGCTGTGTCATGAAGTGTTCCTGAGCCACCGAAGCCCTGCCTTTCTCCCATGCATCACCAACCCGAACCAGAATGGGCACCAACACATGATAGAACATCGAGTCATACCCATACATGGTGAAACCAAAATCAATCAAACCATTGGCACGTTCACCCTGAAAGTTGTAGAGCGAGTCATAGATCTGATCTGCCATGCGTGCGTAGGCTTCTTCCATCGTAGGCACCGGAGCCATGATCGGCATGGGCACAGCCTCGGGCGGATTTAATTTGTTTACTTTCAACATCCGTACCGCTTCCGAAATATTGGTCTGATGCAGCTCAACCTGCTCTTTCAACCAGCGCAGATCCGCAACATTCTCTTCGGTATACATTCGATACCCCGATTCCGTCCGCTCAGGGGTGACCGCACTATACCGATTCTCCCAAGCCCGGAGCGTCACCGTCGGGATACCGAGCATGGCAGCGACTTGTTTGATGGAATACACCTTATTACCCACTTTCTTTCCTAAATGTCCAGATTTCAAAGGTTATATCATTGGTTCCCCGTCCTTGTCAGGCATATGAAAACCCTAACATTCTACAAAAATAATACACTCATTATACACAACGCTCAGACACCTGTCGATTACATCCTGCCAATTTTGCCATATGCATTTTACCGCTACATCAGTTATTCTACCGGGTTGTCCTGCGTCAACGTTATCATCCGTGTGGTAATAGAAGTCAGCAAGTACAGAAGGGGGAGTCCACCGTTGGTCTCATTACGCCGCCATACATCAGACCGCAAGTCTTCACGCGGCAAATTTCCATACATACGAACAGGACTCGTCCTATTGGTCCTATGGCTCATCGCCGTCATGCTCTATCAGACCTACAAACCATTACCACCAGGGATTTCCTACGAAAGTCCGGAGTATCGTGTGGATCAAGTCGAGTTCCTGCATGACCTCACCTACCCTTCATCTGACGGACAGATGCAGCACGAACAACAGATTTTCCAGCGCATGATGCAAATTGTGGAGGAAGCAGAGCAGTTTGTCCTGGTGGATATGTTCCTGTTCAATAATTATCAGCACAAGGGACAGAACTTTCCTCCCGTGAGTACTGAATTCACCGAAGCGCTGGTTGCAAAAAAAAATCAACATCCTGATATGGACATCTGGTTCATTACAGATGAAGTAAATACCAACTATAACTCAGCACCCAATCCGTTGCTGGAACAAATGAAACAAGCAGGCATTCATGTGGTCATCACGGATGTGGACCCTTTGCGTGATTCAACTCCGGTATACTCTGCGGTCTGGCGTACCTTCTTCCAATGGTTCGGCCAATCCGGAGATGGCTGGATCAAAAACCTGATGGCCACGGATGGCCCGGATGTAACGGTCCGTTCCTATCTCAAGCTGCTCAATGTGAAAGCAAATCATCGCAAAGTTGTTGTTAGTGAGAAGACGGCGATTGTCTCTTCTGGCAATATTCATGATGCGAGTGCCTACCACTCGAACATTGCATTTGAAGTAACAGGTCCAATCATTGGCGATATTCTTCAGTCAGAACAAGCTGTTCTCGACTTCTCAGGCGGAGACCAGGTTCCTGCCTACACAGCTCCTTCCCCGGATTCGAATACGGGAGATTTACGAATTCGCTATTTAACTGAAGGCAAAGTGAATGACGCTGCACTCCATGAGATCAATCAGGCTGGCAAAGGTGACACCTTATGGATGGGCATGTTCTATGTGGCCTCTCCGAAAGTATTGGAAGCCCTGCTGGAAGCCGCAAAACGAGGAACCGAGATCCGGCTTGTACTTGATCCAAATGAAAATGCCTTTGGTCAGGAGAAGATCGGCATTCCGAACCGTCCTGTCGCTGCTGAATTGCACGATAAATCCGACGGTAAAATTCAGATCCGCTGGTATAACACCACCAAGGAGCAATACCATACCAAGATGATCTATCTTGCCAAAGCAACCGGTGATCATATTGTCCTCGGGGGTTCAACCAACTTCACACCTCGAAACCTGAATGACTACAATCTGGAGAATAATCTATGGGTTGCTGCTCCTCCAGATAATAAGTTCACGCTTGATATCGCGAATTATTTCGAGCGTATTTGGAATAATAATGATGCCGAATTCACGTTAGACCTGGATGAGTTCCAGGAGAAGACTACGTTTTTGAAAGGTATCCTATATAAGCTGCAACTGATTCTGGGTTTTACAACCTTTTGATCAAAAACCACATTCATACCTGTTATGTCCGTCTGTACTCTACTGTGCAGGCGGATATTTTCATCTTGACAGGCGATGTGAAGTGTGAAAATATAATTACCTAACGACCGTTAGGAAGGTGATTGAATGACTGCACAATCCATTCGGGATGCAGCCCTGTTCCATTTTGCAAGAGATGGCTATGAGGGAGCTTCTCTGAGAGCTATTGCTGATGAAGTCGGGATTAAAAAACCGTCCATATATGCGCATTTTAGCTGCAAGGATGACTTGTTTTTACACACACTGGCCTTTGCTTTTCACGAGGTAAAACGGCACACACTGGAATATTTCCGTGATCATGCGGATCTGCCATTGGAGCAGCGGCTGAAAGGCTTGTTGATCTGGTTCGAACAAGAATACAATGCCCATGCTTCGGCTCGATTGATGCTGCGTAATTGTTTTTACCCACCCCTTTCTCTGTATGGCGAAGTGATGGATCAGGTGTATCCGTTTATCGATGGCATGGAACGTGCACTGACTCGTCTGCTGCAAAGGGCAATGCGCACTGAAGATATTCCAGCCATTCCAGCAGAACAAGCCGCTATTGCATTTATGACGTTCCTCGACGGGATTACCGTGGAGATTATTTATGGAAGTTCCCGTCGCTACAAGAGACGGCTGGAAGCATCCTGGCCTGTCTTCTGGCATGGCATTCATCATTTGAACGAAGAGGCACAAAGTGTTGTGCCGGAAGGAGATTCAACAACATGAACCGCAACTGGTTATATGTATTTATCGGTGGAATTATTGAGATTGTCTGGGTGAGCGGGCTGAAACATGCCTCGAATGCCTGGGAGTGGTCTTTGACGGGGATTGCCATCGTGATCAGCTTTGGACTGATCATTGCCGCTTCCAAAAGGCTACCTGTGGGTACGGTGTATGCCGTCTTTACGGGAATTGGTACAGCGGGTACCGTTCTTACGGAAATGGTACTGTTCGGTGAGCCGTTCCGCTTAGCCAAAGTATTGCTCATCGGGCTGCTGCTCTGCGGCGTAATCGGGCTAAAACTGGTTACGGATCAGCAGGAAGCTAAAGGAGGTGCAGTATAATGGCTTGGATGGCAATTGTAGGTGCAGGGATATGTGAAATTTTCGGCGTAATCGGTATTAATGGTGCTTCCACTAAGAAAGGATGGCCATACATCGTACTTATGCTGGTGTCGTTTGTGTTCAGCTTCTCGCTGTTGTCCTACGCCATGACGTCCATTCCGATGGGCACAGCGTATGCCGTGTGGACGGGGATCGGGACGGTCGGCAGTACGTTAACAGGCATGTTCCTGTTTGGTGAACGGAAAGAAGCGAAGCGTATCCTGTTCATCGCGATGATTTTGGTGGCAGCCGTTGGTCTGAAACTGATCACATAACGGAACAACTGAATTACACTCTATAACTCCAGTGATAGCATATGCTTCCGAAGAAGCTTTCTTACAGAAAGCTTTAAGGCGAACACTTCGTTTCTTCAAATTGGTTCTGCAACTCCGTTATCGTGTAATTTTCAGCTTCCATTATGATATCTATTAAATTCTCTAATACAAAAAAAAGACGACTTCAATCAGGAAGTCGTCTTTTTTGGGGAATGATATAAATAGGGAACCTCTTTATACTTTGCTACGTAAGAAAGGATGTCGTAATCATGAGAAAATTATTGGCATGCATGGGCTCTTTTACCGGGTATACCCTTCTGATTGGCATGGCCATCTTCTATCTCATCGCTCTAGTCGCCATTATTATACTCGCCTTGTACGCCTTCACTGGAGGAAACTAACTTAAGCGTTCTTGATACCTTATCCATATCGTACATACAAGCTGCACCTTGTTACTTGCCGTCTCTCCTTCCCTTTGATCAGTCTCTTTTCCCCATATACATTTTCCAATTTACTCCCATTTGAATTCCTTCAACCAGATCGTTTATACTTATTTTGACCTTAAAGTCAATTCAAGAACTCACAAGTTCCCTGATGAGGTGAATGCATCGTTAATGAACCCTATACATGAGATGAATGAGAAGAAAAAGCTCATCATTACTACAGCACTAAAGTTATTCTCATCCAAAGGCAGTGCTGCAACATCCATGCAAGAGATTGCAGAATTATGCGGGATGTCCAAAGGCAGCCTCTACATCATGTTCAAATCCAAAGAAGAATTAGAAGCCAGTACTCTGGAGTACTGCATGTACACACTCATGGACGAGATGACACAGATTGAGCATGAAACCAGCCTCACCTCGCGTGAACGTCTGCAAAAGCAGATTGAGACACTGCTCATCCATGTTGCCGAACTTAAGGAGTTTCTGCGAGTACAGATGCGCAGCATGATGATGGATGATGAACAGCAACGCAAGGAACAATGCCATCCGCTGCAAAGAGATCTGGAGGTCCGTACCTTACATTGGTTTAAGGATAAGCTGGAGGAGCAGTACGGGTCGGAGATTGAACCTTATACGATTGACCTTATTTTGCTAACACAGGGGCTGTTCCTCTCCTACGTCAAGATCTGGTTTACAGAGATGCCGTCCCTTACTGTTACCAAAATGGCAACAAATTTACTGCAAATGATGGACTATGCAGCGCACGGATTCCTTAAGCAGAGACCTTTGCCTTTGATTCCTTTGGAGGACTGGCCTGCCTGGATTACCGAACCTCATCCGGATTCCACGGTGATGCGGCATCCTATTCATATTATCAAGCAAATGCAGGATATTGCTGCCTCCGAATTGTCTGCTGGGCAACCGAAGAATGATGTACTTGAGACCATTGCCATTCTCAGGCAGGAGATGATGGAATTCACGCCGCGGCGTGCCATTATTCTGGGTATGATGCACAATCTGGAGAACGTAACTGCCATTCAACCCTTGCACTCCGAGCTTCAGCATATTCTGGATGCCATGTATAGCCGGTTCATCCAAGCTGACTCGTCACACACATAAACAGGAGAAACAGAGAGGAGAAGAAACCATCGTATGAAAGGTATTATTAATTTTTCACTGAACAACAAGTTTGCGATTTGGATTCTGACGATTATCATCTCTTTCGCAGGTTTGTACAGCGGATTGACGATGAAACAAGAGACGATCCCGAACATCAACGTACCGTTTCTGAATGTCACTGCCATTGATCCGGGGGCTGCACCGGAGGGAATTGTTGAAGACGTCACGAAGCCACTGGAAGTAAAACTGCGCAATGTGGATGGCGTGAAGACAGTTACCTCCACTTCCATGGAGAATGCAGCATCGATCACACTCGAATTTGATTATGGTACAGATCTGACCAACGCGACGGCAACCGTTCGTGAGGCACTCAATGAAGTACAATTGCCTGACAGCGTGCAGAAGCCGACCATTTCCAAGTTCAGCATTAACTCTTTCCCGGTTGTATCTCTAAGCCTGTCCGACAAGGACGGTGGTGACCTCGAACAATTGACAAGACTGGTTGAATCAGATATTCAGCCTGCACTCGAAGATATTGACGGTGTAGCTCAGGTTCAGGTGTCCGGTCAATATGTGAAAGAAGTTCAACTGAAGTTTGATCAAGCCAAAATGGCCGAGCTGGGCCTAACTGAAGATACGGTAAACGGTATCGTTCAAGGTTCATCCATTCGTGTGCCACTGGGACTGTTCGAACTGGATAAATCCCAGAAGGCCGTTGTCGTAGATGGAAACATTATCGACATCGATGATCTGAAAAACCTTGCCATTCCAGTCGTACCCAGCGGTGCCGGAGCTTCCACAGGCAATGGTGCAAGCGCAGCCCCACAAGGCTCTGGAGCGCCAACTGGTGAAGCTGGTCAAGGTACAGCTCCTGGCTCTGCACAAGGAACAGACCAGGCTGCAGGGCAAGCTGCTGGCGGTAATGCCAGTGCAGGTAGTCCATCGGGCGCTGCCAACGCACCTGGCATTCCAACTGTAAAACTAAGTGAAATTGCCAAGATCGAAGTCATCGGTCAAGCGGAATCCATTTCCCGGACAGACGGCAAGGAATCGATCGGTATTTCCGTTGTAAAATCCAACGATGCCAACACGGTTGATGTCGTTAACGCAGTCAAAGACAAAGCGGAAGAATTGCAGACGCAGTTCAAAAATGCTGATTTGACTGTACTGCTTGACCAAGGTAAACCGATTCAGGACTCGGTGAACACGATGCTGGGCAAAGCCGTTTTTGGCGCCTTGTTTGCCATCCTAATCATCCTGCTGTTCCTGCGTAATATCCGTTCAACCATTATCTCCATTATCTCGATCCCGCTCTCCTTGCTTATGGCATTGACTGCGCTCAACATGATGGATATTACTTTGAACATGATGACGCTGGGTGCGATGACGGTTGCCATCGGACGGGTTGTCGATGACTCCATCGTTGTTATCGAGAACATCTACCGCAGATTAACACTCAAAGGTGAGAAACTGAAAGGCCGTGAACTGGTTCGCGAAGCAACTCGCGAGATGTTTGTTCCTATCCTTTCTTCCACAATCGTAACGATTGCGGTATTCTTGCCACTAGCGTTGGTAAGCGGTATGGTAGGCGAGCTGTTCCTGCCATTTGCACTGACCATGGTATTCGCCTTGCTGGCATCCCTGATCGTTGCCATTACCATTGTGCCGATGCTTGCGCACACCCTGTTCCGTGGAGGGTTGAAGAACAAGCAGAATCACGAAGAAAAACCAGGCAAGATGGCAGAAGGTTACAAACGCCTGCTGAACTGGACCCTTTCACACAAACTCATCACAGTCAGTATTGCAGTGATCTTGCTGGGCGGCAGTTTGTTCCTGTACCCGTTCATCGGTGCAAGCTTCTTGCCAGAACAACAGGATAAATACGTGACTATTACGTACAGCCCACAAACCGGAGCTTTGCGTGAAGATGTCGAAAAAGAAGCACTCGTTGCCGAGAAGTGGTTGCTGGAACAACCAGGTCTGGAGAAAATGCAATATTCCATCGGCGGCACGAACCCACTGAGCAGTATGGGGGGCGGTGGCGGAAACTCTGCACTCTTCTATATCGAATATAACGAAGATACGAAAGACTTTACCAAAGTGAAGGAACAGCTTGTCGAAGGTCTGAAGAAGGAAGTTACCGTAGGAACCTGGAATGAGCTCGATATGTCCGGCGGTCTGGGTGGCAGCGGCCTGAGCCTGTCCATCTATGGCGATAATGTAGAGCAACTCAAACCTGTATCGGATGAAATTCTGAAACTGGTTGAGGCAGATACGGATAATTTTGAAAAAGCAGATACTACACTCGCTGACACCTACGGGCAGTATACGCTCGTGGCAGATCAAGAAAAATTAAGCTCCCTGGGTCTGACTGCAGGCCAATTGGCTATGACGCTGAGCCCGGCACGTGAACGTCCTGTGCTCACGGAAGTCGATATTGATAACAAAACGTATAAAGTATATGTAGAAACCGACAACAAAACATTCAGCAGCATTAAAGAAATTGAGGATGAAACCGTCACTTCACCGCTTGGCATCGAAGTACCAATTAAAGATGTTGCCAAAGTGGAAGAAGGTACATCCCCGAACTCTATCATGCAAATTGATGGTAAGGTAGTTGTACAAGTGACAGCCAACATCCTGGCTTCTGATGTACAGAAAGCTTCGAGCAACTTACAGGCTGAGATCGACAAGCTGGATCTGCCTGATGGCGTCGAAGTGAAGTTTGGCGGTACAACCGAACAGATTAATGATACCTTTACTCAACTGGGTCTCGCCATGCTGGCGGCCATCGCCATTGTATACTTCGTGCTCGTTGTTACATTCGGCGGCGGATTGGCACCATTTGCAATCCTGTTCTCCCTGCCATTTACAGTCATTGGTATTATGGTAGGTCTGTTCATCGCTGGCGGTACGCTTGACGTCTCGGCCATGATGGGTGGACTGATGCTCATCGGGATCGTGGTCACCAACGCCATCGTGTTGATCGACCGTGTTATTCACAAGGAAAAAGAGGGTATGTCTACCCGTGAAGCCTTGCTGGAAGCCGGTGCAACTCGTCTGCGTCCAATTCTGATGACCGCTCTCGCAACCATCGGTGCCCTGTTGCCACTGGTTACGGGTCTGGAAGAAAGTGCGGGTATCATCTCCAAAGGACTCGGAATTACCGTAATCGGCGGTCTGATCAGCTCCACGCTGCTCACACTGGTTATCGTACCGATTGTGTATGAGTTCCTGATGAAATTTAAAAAGAAAAGAATTGAAGATTAAGAAGTAGAGAGTCGTCTCATGTAATGGGTTGAGTACAGCCTAAATGAAGACTACACTCTCCAACCTCTCGCCCCTTAGCACTATTGGAATAATTAAATTCCGATAGATGTTAAGGGGCTTTTTTATGTAAATTCACACGAGACATAGACTGACATATAAACTCTTCATTTTAATCATAATCACAAAAAGCACAGATCTATTTGTCATTTGAAACAAATGAACGTTAGATTTCTGCCCATCGGCTGTAAATGGAATTATAATATGGATTAATTATGCAAGTTGATGGGGTTCCAGTCTCCAGATAGATCACATGTAATTGGGGAAGGACGGTGGTTGTGTGGGGGAGACAACGCTTCATATTCAAGTCAGAGACATGTTAAAACGTCCCGTGTTTCGCAAGGCAGAAGTCCTGGCCAGTGATCGTGCGCTGGAGCGGTATGTTCGCTGGGTTCATATCATGGAGGTTCCCGAGGTGGGGGACTTGCTCAATGGCGGGGAATTGGTGCTGACAACAGGCATTGGCTGGCAGGAAGGTGAGCAGCAAGGCCTGTCTTTTTTGCGTCAGTTAATTGCACGTGGGGCTGCCGGACTCTGTATGGAACTGGGGGATCACACCAAGTCGCAGCTCGGTGCGATGAAAGAAATTGCAGTAGCAGCGGATTTTCCGTTGATCTGGTTCCACGAACAAGTCCGTTATATCGATATTACCCAAGATCTGCATTTCACCCTGATTCGCAGTCATCAGCGGATGATTGCCGAACTCGATAGTCTCACCACCTCGTTTAACCAACTTCTTCTGAATGGAGACGGGGTACAACCCCTGCTTCGATTAATGTCAAGTACAACCGGATATGCCGTGGCGTTATATCCACTTGAAGGGGAAGCAAGTGCCGTTCCCTATTGCCCTCCAGAGCAGCTGGAGACTCGTCGGCAGGATTGGTTTTTGCAGCGGGAACATTTGGCGGGGGAGGATATTCCGAATTTAATGCAACTGTCAGGTAACACATTGGATGTGATCAACATGCCTGTTCAGGCGTTGGACTACACCTTTGCCGACCTTGTGCTGATGCACCAAAAACTGCCGGATCGCGATTCAAATATACCGATCAAACCTTCGGATGAATTCGTCATTCAGGCACTGGAACGTTGCGCGGCCGCGATTGCCCAGGACTGGATGCGAACCAAATACATGGAAGAGAAACGCCGCTACAAAGAAGATATGTGGGTCATTGATTGGCTTAACGGACACCACTCCACAAAGGAAATCCATGAATATGTATCCACCGTTAATCCCCTCCTCGCAACGAGTAAAGCTACCATAATCTTATTCGACAGTAACCCTGCATACACAGACAGCCTCAAACTTCAGAAATTATTAATCCAACGCAACATCGTTGCCCGTTCCGTGTTCGCTCGGGAGAACTTCACCCTCTACAGCACCGTTCTGAACCACCAGATCATTCTTATCATTCTCGACCCACTACCTGGATCTCAGCGTAAAAGCAGTCTCTGGCGCTGCATCGAACAGCTGCAGCAGCACGAACAGGAACAGACCCACTACCTCTTCTCAGGCCTGGCCGGTATCGGTCATAACTGCACAGACCTCTCCCGTCTCAAGGATAGTCTGGAAACCGCGAAGGAGACACTGCGAATTCAGAAGGACATCGGTGTGATGCAGCAGCCCTTTTACAGTGACCTTCATTGTTATCGTATCATTGCCAGCATGAAGCAGAGCGGTAATCTGGATGATTTCATAGAAGAATATCTGGGGCCGCTCATTCGTTACGATGCAGAGAAAGGAGGTCAGCTGCTGCGGACCCTCAAGCAATATTTGGTCCTGTGCTGCTCCAAGCAAGAGACTGCCACCGCTCTATATATCGTTAGACAGACGCTGTATCACCGTTTGGACAAAATCGAAGCCCTTTTGGGAGAAGATTATATCCTCCCCGAGAAAAGGGTCGCGATCGAACTTGCCATCTACGCATATGAGTACGTACACGGCCCGATCGCATGAAGAGTTCCAGTATGGTCTACGCTCCCCGCTGCTCCTGAAGCTGACGAATCAAAATGTGACTGAACCACTTCCGTCCAGACGCCGTGCCCACGTATTGCTCTTGTTTCTCTTCGGGAAGATCCGGGTGCCCCCATATGACGTGAGCACCCTCCAGATGTTCCCGTACCGCATAGATCCGATAACCTTGTGCAACCATTCGCTCTATGGCGATCCTCTCGGCCTCAAACACATCATGATCCGACATCAGCTTCTCCCTCCATTCACTGCCGTCACGGGTTGTTTCATCGGTATAGGTGCACCTGCATCATACTTGTTGCGCTTCACATACTGCCCCGCCCCTGCTGTTCCGGCATACTGTCGATCTCGAATGACATACTCCCCGCGGCACAACACCGTCACCGGACACCCCTGTACCTGCATGCCTTCAAATGCACTGTAATCCACGTTCATATGATGCGTATCTGCCGAGATCACCCTGTTTACAGAGGGGTCAAAAATAACGATATCCGCGTCTGTCCCGACAGCGAGAGTCCCTTTCTGCGGAAATAGTCCAAATAACTTGCTCGCTCTTGTCGAACATAGATCAACCCACTGATTCAGTGTGATCCTTCCTTTGACTACACCTTCGGAATACAGAATGCTGAGACGATCTTCGATGACAGGCCCCCCATTAGGAATTTTGCTAAAATCATCCTTGCCCAAGTCCTTCTGCCCCTTGAAATTAAACGAGCAATGATCGGAGCCAATCGTCTGCAACTGACCACTTTTCAATGCATTCCACAACACTTCCTGATGCGCTACTTCCCGTAGCGGAGGTGACCAAACATACTTTGCACCCTCAAAGTCCGGCTGATCCATAATCGACTGATCCAAAGTCAAATACTGAGGACAGGTCTCCCCCCAGATCCGGTAGCCCATTTCACGCATGCGTGCGATCTGCTCCACTGCTTCCGCACAGGTCACGTGCACCACATACAGCTGTGAATCCGCAAGTGCAGCCAGACGCGCCGCACGCCCAGTTGCTTCTCCCTCCAGCATGGATGGACGAGTCAGCGCATGGTGAATTGGCTCTGTGCGCCCTTCGGCGAGCGCCTGTCGCACCAGCAGGTCAATAACATCCCCGTTCTCGGCATGAACCATGACGAGTGCGCCGTACTCTTTTGCCTTCTGCAACGTCTGGAAGAGAATCCCGTCATCAGCCTGGAACTGGTTTTTGTAAGCCATGAACACCTTGAAGGATGACACACCCTCTTCTTCAATAATCTGCGGCAGCTCTTCCAGCACCTGATCATTCATCTCCCCAATCATGAGATGGAAACCGTAGTCGATGGCGGCTTTACCCTCGGCTTTGGCATGCCACTCTTGGAGAGATTCGATTAATGGACGCCCTTTTTGTGTCAGACAGAAATCAATGATCGTCGTTGTACCACCAAAGGCTGCTGCTGCCGTTCCTGTCGCAAAATCATCTGCGGTTACCGTTCCACCGAATGGCATATCCAGATGCGTATGCGGATCGATCCCGCCTGGAATGACGTAACAGCCGGAAGCGTCCACGACTTCCGTTTGTTCGTCAGGCACCAGCCCGATGCCAATCTGTGTGATTTTACCCATTTCGATCAACATATCTGCTTCAAAGGTATCTGACGCTGTGACCAAAACACCGTTACGAATCAATTTGCGAGTACTCATGATATCGCCTCCTTGGTTGATTGATCTCTGACCGATTGCAGCAGGGCAATCGCAGACTGACGTTCATTCCAGGTTACAGGTTCCTGCTCAGGTGCAAGTTCAACCATCTCAATCGCCCCATCCACTGGGCAGACGATCGAACACAGATTACAGCCAACACAGTCCTCTTCCACCACTTCCAGATAGGAACCGGATGGGTCAGTTAACATATCAATACACTGATGCGAGGTGTCCTCACACGCAATATGGCATTTGTTGCAGTTGATGCAAACATCGCGGTTGATGCGGGCGACCACTTTGTAGTTCAGATCGAGATTGCCCCAATCCGAATAACGCGGAACCGTCTGACCTACGAGTTCTGCTACGCTGCTCAGACCCTTTTCATCCAAATAATCGTTCAGACCATCAATCATGTCCTCCACAATGCGGAATCCGTGATGCATCGCTGCGGTACATATCTGAACCCCTGTAGCACCCATGAGCAGAAACTCTGCTGTGTCCCGCCAGTCGGATATGCCGCCAATCCCTGAGATTGGTACACCCACCTCCGGATTACGGGCACATTCAGCAACCATGTTCAGTGCAATTGGCTTCACCGCTGGACCACAATACCCGCCATGTGCTCCTTTGCCGCCCACATGCGGCACGGTATTCCACGAATCCAGATCCACACCTGCAAGAGAGTTAATCGTATTGATCAGGGAGATCGCATCCGCCCCACCTCTTACGGCTGCCCGGGCAGTCGCCGTAATATCCGTGATATTCGGCGTGAGCTTCACGATCACTGGTGTGGTCGCCACTTCCTTCACCCACATCGTCTGTAGTTCGACCAGGTCAGGTTGCTGACCCGAGGCAGCTCCCATACCACGTTCAGCCATGCCATGCGGGCAGCCAAAGTTCAGCTCCAAGCCATCCACACCGACGGCCTCCACCTTTTTCACAATCTCATGCCACTTCTCCCGCGTAGGCTCTACCATCAGTGAAGCGACAACCGCACGATCCGGGAAACGCTTCTTGGTCTCGGCAATCTCCCGCAGATTCACTTCCAGTGGACGATCGGATATCAATTCAATATTGTTAAACCCCGCCACCCGCTGTCCGCCAAAATGCACCGCCGCGAAACGCGAGGATGTATTGATAATTGGTTCACCCAGCGTCTTCCACACCGCGCCACCCCAGCCCGCCTCGAACGCACGCTGAACCTGATATCCCGTATTGGTTGGTGGTGCAGAAGCCAGCCAGAATGGATTGGGTGATCGAATACCTGCCAGATTAATGGATAAGTCAGCCATAACGATCCCTCCTTGGTGTTGTTTGAACTTACAGTCTGCCGCTTACGGCACGGAAGCTACTAAAACACGTGCAGTTTGTTATCGGTACATTGTATAGCGCCTGCTCATGCCGTCTCTTCCACCTGTCCAGGCAATGCCTTCATGACTGCGGCAGCAGCCAGCTTACCCTGCTGTGCAGCCGAGACAACCATCGCCTCACCCTGGCCCTGACCAAAAATGACATCTCCTGCCGCATAGATCTGAGGATGCGAGGTACGGTACGTATGCGGCTCTATCTCGACGACGCCCCAGTGGTGACGCAGCCCAAACGCTTCGATTAATGGTAATAAACGATGCTGTCCAATCGCCCGGATGACCGTATCACATTCAATCATGAACTCCGATCCCTCCACAGGCACAGGCAACGCACGCCCACCACCAGGCGGGGTAATTAGCTCCATTTTCACACATTCCACAGCTTGAACCCGACCGTTCTCGTCTCCAATAATACGCTGCGGCATCGTAAACCACCGGAACTCTACACCCTCCTGCTTGGCAAACGTATATTCAAACGCATACGCCGTCATCTGACTTTCCCCGCGCCGATATAACATCTGCACCCGCTCGGCACCAAGACGTACCGAACAGGTCGCTGCATCTACCGCCGTATTACCCGCGCCAATAACGGCGACCTTCAGACCATTCAGCGCGGGTGGAACACCCTGCTTGGTAGACTCCACCAGTTCAATCGCATCATAGACACCTTCCAATGTCTCCCCTTCAATGCCCAGCATGGGTACTGAACCCATGCCACAGGCCAGAATGACCGCTTCATGTTGCTCCAGCAACTGCGTAGCAGGGAGATCTACACCAATTCGCACTCCATAACGGATCTGCACACCAAGCACTTCCACCTGCTCCACTTCCCACAGTGCAACCGATTCGGGCAAACGGAAAGATACGATGCCGTACGTATTCAGCCCCCCACCTTTGGGTTTGGCTTCATAGATCGTCACCTCATATCCTGCGCGCCCCAGTTCACGTGCCGCTGACAGTCCTGCTGGCCCTGCTCCCACAACAGCGACGGTTCTCCCATTGGCAGGTGCTGCCTGGAATAACGGCTCATTCTTCGCACGCGCCCAGTCGGTGGCATATCGCTGCAAGTCACCAATCCGGATCGGCTTCGACGATTCGTTTAGCACACATGCGCCTTCACAGAGCTCTTCCGTGGGACATACACGTGCGCAGCTGGCTCCAACCGGATTCGCATGCATGATGGTGCGGGCGGAACCTTTCAGGTGCCCTGTTGATATTTTGCTAATAAAAGAAGGGATATTAATGTCGGTTGGACAAGCCTTGATACAAGGTGCATCGTAACAGTACAGACAGCGGTTCGACTCCTCCATCGCTTCCTTGCCTGTCATGGCGGGTTTCATCTCGGCAAAACGACTCTCCCACCCATAATCGGATAACGTTGTTCCTGAGCTGTTCATCAATGTCATGCACCTCCTGGAGAATGATCTACGCTATCTAAAACAATCTTTCGCGCATTACACATGCCACCCCGCTGACAGAATCACTTACCGATCACTCGTTGCTGCTTCCTACAGACTAACGAGATGTTCGTACGTTTCCGGTCTGCGATCACGGTAAAACTGCCATACATTACGTACCTCACGAATCATCTCCGTATCCATCTCTCCAATAACGACCTCATCCTGATCCCGGCTACCTATCGCTACCATTCTGCCTCGCGGGTCCACCAGGTACGACTGTCCATAAAATTCACCCATATTCCACGGCGCTTCCACGCCAACACGGTTAATGGCCGCTACATAATAGCCGTTAGCTACCGCGTGAGCAGGCTGTTCCAGTTTCCACAGATATTCCGATGTACCCGCAACTGTTGCGGACGGATTGAACACAATCTCTGCCCCTGCCAACCCAAGCAATCGTGCCCCTTCCGGAAAATGACGATCATAACAGATGTACACGCCGACTCTGGCGTAGGCCGTATCAAATACCGGAAACCCGAGGTTGCCTGGTTTGAAATAATACTTTTCCCAGAACCCATTTGTACCCTCACCTGCTTCCACATGCGGGATATGATGTTTGCGGTATTTGCCCAGATACGTACCATCTGCATCAATGACAGCTGCCGTATTGTAATACGAAGCAATGCCCTCCACCTCATACACGGGTAAAATAATCACCACCGCAAGCTCCTTCGCCAGTTCCTGAAAACGTCTGGTCGTTGGTCCTTCCGGCACCGGTTCAGCGGATGCATACCATTTGGGATTCTGCTCTGTGCAAAAGTACGGTCCATAGAATACTTCCTGCAATCCGATGATCTTGGCCCCTCTTGCAGCCGCTTCACGGACCAGCGCAATGTGTTTCTGAACCGCAGCTTCTTTGTGCACCTCAACGGGAGCCGAACCTTCGATTTCATGAGAAGCCTGGATTAATCCGATGCTGATTTTGCCCATAACGTCACAACTCCTCCTCAGGTAAAATGATTGGTTGGTTCACTCCACTGCACATCCTCCGAATGGTGCGATACAACACTTCCGTGCCGAGTCCAATATCCTCCGGGGAGGAATATTCGCTGGGATGATGACTGATGCCGTCTTTGCTGCGGACAAAGATCATGCCATAATCACACACAAGCGAAAGGGCCAACGCATCATGGAACGGACCACTCATCAATTCTGGCAGAGTAACCCCGATCTCTTCCGCGGATGAACGAATCACCGACATGATTGGCTCTGCACAATACCGCGGCTCACTGTTCGTATCCTCTGTCAGCGAGTAAGTCAGACCATATCGGGAACTCACGTCATCCAAAATGTTCATCAATCGGGCTTCAAGCCGGTTCCTGCGCTCCATCTCCATATCTCGTAAGTCCACCGTGAAGCTAACTTCCTCCGGGATGATATTCCGTGAGTCTGGAAACACCCTCAGACTCCCCACCGTACCTACAGTTGGAGCTTCCGGGTCTTCTCTCACCATATCGTCAAACGCCGCAATGACTTTTGCGCTGCCTACCAAAGCATCTTGCCGCATCCCCATCGGAACAGAGCCAGCATGACCCGCCATGCCTCTCATCGTCACCGTAAGCCATAGTGGGCCCGAGATGCCTGTCACCAGACCTACTGGAGCATCCAGAGCCTCAAGCACTGGTCCCTGCTCAATGTGCAGCTCCAGATAACTGCCAATGGAACCTGGCGGGTAGATTGCTTCTTCAAAATCCGAAGGAGAACAGCCGAAGGCTTCCAGCGCCTCCCGGCGGGTCACTCCGTTTTTATCCTGCCGATCCAGTTCGCCCTCTTCCAACTGACCCGTTATGCCACGTGAGCCGAACAGGCCTTTGTTAAAACGGGAACCCTCTTCATCGCAAAAGGCAATCACCTCAATCGGCATACGGGGTTGAATGCCACTTTCGATCAGGCATTGCACGGCTTCGAGTGCGCCGAGCACACCGATCGCTCCATCATATCGACCGCCGTAGGGCTGAGAGTCGATGTGGGAACCAATCATGAGGATCGGCAACGACTGATCCGCACCTTCCAGACGACCAATCAGATTGCCAAACGGATCAAGTCGTGTCGTCAGACCGGCCTTTTCCATCCAGAGACGAACCTGAATGATGCCATCCATATCTTCCGGGGTCAGGGCAAGTCGGCAGACACCCGTCTCCGCGATTCGGCCAATCTGTGACAACTGCTCAATTCGCTCATTCAGCCGATGCTGATTAATGACTTTGCCTCTTGTGGTCTGCATCCTCCCTCGCCTCCTTTCGCATATTTATCGCGTAATGATATGAAAATCTCCATCTCGCTTGCTAAACCGTAAACGTCTGTCGCACCTGTGTATGGCAACTAACCTGCGTCCAGACTACGTAGCGCAACGAGCAAACTTCCAGCGATCAGATCCAACTCATCCTCGGTGGTGACAAATGGTGGGGAGATCGTCAAAATGTTTGCGAACCCCGGCACGGTATCGCCGTTCTTGCCAATCAGAATGCCGTCCCTTTTACAACTGGCGAGTACCTTCATTACTTTATCCGCCTCCGCAGGAGAACCATCAGCTTCAATCAATTCAATGCCACAGGCGAATCCGAATGAACGGATATCCCCCACAATGGACAGCTCCAGCAATGACTCCAGCTTCTCACGAAGCAGATGTCCCAGTTCTTCCGCGCGGCTGACCAGATTCTCTCGTTCCAGAATCTCCAGATTCGCCAGTGCAACTCGGCAGGAAACCGGATTTCCGCCAAATGTATTCACATGGCGAAAATGGGCATCCGGTCCGGGTTCGCGGAACGTGTCATACAGATCGGCTCGCACGGCCGTTGCCGATAGCGGCGAATAGGCACTGGTCATGCCTTTTGCCATCGTCACGATATCTGGCTGTACACCATAGTTCTGATGACCAAACTTCTGCCCAGAGCGACCAAAACCGCAGATTACCTCATCCACAATGAGCAGCACGCCATAGCGCTGACAGATTTCTTGCACGGTGCGCATATAATCCGGCGGGGGCACAATCATGCCGCCTCCTGTAATCACTGGCTCCATAATTACTGCGGCAACCGTCTCAGGACCTTCCCAACGAATTACCTCTTCATAGATGGTTGCACATTCGAGTCCGCATCCATCCTTGTTTCGTCCAAACGGACAGCGGTAACAATACGGTGGTGGAACATGAGAGAAACCTACGCCGAGTGGCTCGTATTTGATCTTGCGAGCGGCTTGCCCGGTGGCGCCCAGTGCGCCCATGGAGTTGCCGTGATACGCACGGTGACGGGAGATGAATTTATGCCGTGTAGGCTCACCATTCTGATGGTGATACTGACGGGCTATTTTGAAAGCCACCTCATTTGCATCTGAACCTGAGTTGGAGAAGAATATTCGATACTCCCCCTCCAGCCATTCATTCAGCTTCTCCGCCAGCAAAATCGCTGGTTCGTGACTCTGTGTCATCGGTACATAAGCAAGTGCTTTCATCTGTTCATAGGCACTCCGCGCAATCTCCTCACGGCCATGCCCCACATTCACACACCACAGTCCCGACATCGCATCCAGATAACGCGTACCATCCTGATCGGTAATCCAGCTACCCTCCCCACTCACTGCAATCATCGGATGATCGTTATGAGGCGAGATGTGATGCCATACGTATTTGCGATCCTTCTCCAGCCATTCTTCCTTCGTACTGCCAAGCGGCTGAGGCTGCTGATCCACAGAACTCATTCGTCATCCTCCTCCACGCGCTTATTTCACAGCTTCTTCATAGATACTTTTCTCCAGCGCTTCATCCAGGTTGGCGGCTTTTTTGATCAAGCCATAGTTCAGTGCAATATCCGCAGTTCGGGTAAATGACTCATCCACAAAGCTGCCGACTTGCTGTTCCGTAAATCCTTCCGGGCGGATCAGCTTTGCAATCTCTTCGAGCATCGTGACCTGATGTTCACGGGTGGTGCTGCCATCCGTCACATTACTCATCACGATATCCACCGTTTCATCCTGATTGTCGATGGCGTAATTCCAACCTTTCAGAACGGCACGGGTTACTTTGACCGCAAGCTCACGATTGTTGTCTACCCAATCCTTCTTGGCAATCAGCGTATCCTCCAGCATCCCAACACCGGCATCTTCAATATTGAATACATCCAGATCGGATTCTTTCATCCCACTTTCCAGCACCACGTGAAATTCGTTATAGATCGTTGCCGTCGCCACATCTACCTGATCGTTGAAAAACTGATCCATCGTGAACCCCTGCTTCACCAGTTCAATATCCTTCTTCGGATCCAGGCCATTCTTCTCCATGAACGCGAGCACCTGAAACTGCTGACTGCCAAACCAGGTACTGACCTTCTTGCCTTTCATCTGAGCCGGATCAGTAATACCTAGGGACTTCTTGGAAATCAAGCGATAGCTACTCTTCTGTGAGATCTGGGCGAGTGAGACGAGTGGCAGACCGTTATCCCGGCTGACCAGCAAACTGTCTACACCCGTAATGCCCACATCGGCCGCACCATTGACCACCTGCTGCTCTATCACGATATCCGGACCACCTGGAATAATCTCGGCATCAATGCCTTCATCTGCAAAAAAACCTTTTTCCTTCGCTGCATAGATCCCGGCAAATTGTGCCTGCGGCACCCATTTCAGCTGAATTTTCACTTTGGTTAACGGTTGATCCGCCTCTCCTGACCCTCCTGAACTTGCAACGACAGGCTCAATAGCCGGCTCGGACTTCGTAGAACATGCACCCAGCATCGTAACAACCAACAGGACCAATACCAGCAAACCCGGCTTCAACGTTTTGTACATGTACAGAACAACCCCCTGTTTATATACGATTTATCAAGCATCAGTCCGTGTTCAAAAAGTCTACTTTTCAGTACCGTGGACTTTTTGAACAACCTCTATCAGGGTATTACGATCTATGGATGGTTGATACCCTGATGTATGTTAGTGATCTGTGCGTGCACGATTCCACGGAATGAGTCGTTTTTCTGCCAAGACAACCGCTTCATACAACACAATGCCGAGCGCGGCTGCGATGACAATGCAGGACCAAGCCAAAGGCATGTTCGCCAGGCGAATCTGATCCGAGAGCAAGTATCCGAGCCCCTGGGACGCGATGAAAAATTCACCCACAATGGCCCCGATAATACTGGTCGACATATTGATCTTCAGTCCTGCAAAGAGGGAGGGCAACGCGTGAGGCAGTCTCAGTTTCCAAAAAAACTGCATCCTGCTCGCGGCAAGGCCACTCAGCAAATCACTGTACTGCGGCTGAATGGAAGTCAGTCCTTTGAACAGGCTGACGGCCATGGCGGCCATTGTAATCACCGTGACAACAGCAATACGGGACCAGATCCCATCACCGAACCAATTATTCATAATCGGGGCAAGGGCCACGATCGGAACAGCATTAAGTGCAGACAGAACCGTAACCGCGGCCCTGCCGCTTGTTGGAAAGAACGATGCACCTGCCGCTGCCAGAGCACCCAACAATGAACCGAACAAAAAACCTCCCAGCATTTCGGTTCCGCTATACATCGCGTATCGAAAGAGCATATTGGCATTTTCCTGAATGGATGCCGCAATCGCGGAAGGCACAGGCAGTTGGTAGCTTTCCAGCGAGAATATCCAATGAAACAACCTGAGCTGCCAGAGGGCGAGAAATAACACACCCGCACCCCAAGGAAGCATGCTCAGTACAATTGAGCGCCTGCGAACGCTGGTACCCAATCTGGCCTTTTCGGCTTGTCCCTGTTGTCCGTGAATTTCTGATCCTGGAGCAGATGTTATCTGTGAACCCGTGAGGGGCGTAGCCGCGCCAGTTACAGCAGCAATAGCCACACCTTCATCACGCTTCCGTTGCAAAACTCTACCTTCACTCATGTGGCATCGCCTCCTTTGGCCCTGAATTCAGGCTGCCAGGGGGTTAGCCAACGTTCAGCCAGACTGATGGCCAGATACGAGATCAGGCCAATGCCAATGCTAAGCATGATGGTGGCCCAGAACATGCCAACTTGGGCATGGCCGTAATATAACGAACTGACCATCAGGACGCCGAGCCCATCGGGGGCCCCCATCAATTCCACAACGATGGAGGAGGTCACCGCCAGCGGAGCGGCTATTTTCATACCAGAAAATAGTCCCGGCAGTGCAGAGGGCAGCAGACATTTGATATATCGTGCAGTCAATGAAGCTCCACAGGAACGCATAAGCTCCAAATGCTCTGGTGCTGCACTTTTCAATCCTTTCAACGTATGGATGATGATCGGGAAGAAAGTGACATACGCGGCCATAACAATTCGGGCCCACTCCGCATTGTGGATGATCCCGTACACAATTGGTGCGAGACCAATAACCGGAACCATCTGTGAGGAGACAACATATGGAGATAACGTGCGCTCTAGCCAGACAGCCCCGCTCATGAGTAGAGCCAGACCCAGACCAAGCAACGTTCCCCCTCCAAAACCAATGGCTGCATTGCCAAACGTGACAGCCCCCTGCTCTGCGAGCGTACTCGAGTAACGAAACAATGCTGCAAGGACTTCGTGCAGATAAGGAAGGTGAGACGCCGCCTGCTGAGGTGACAGGAACAGTTGGAGCATCCAGGCGGTTGCTTCCCACAGTATCAATACCGCTGTAATCCAGATAACAACCCAGGATCGATATCCCGGTTTAAAGAACCGCAGGGACATGAGATTCATCACGCTCCTCGTAGAAGCAGTTGCGAATGGTTGTAATCATGTGGTAGAAGGCTTCCGTTTCTCTCAGTTCACTATGACGTTCGGAAGGCAGATTGACGGAATGAATGGAATGTACTTGCCCCGGATGTGCCGAGAGCACGATGATCCGGTCGGACAGAAATACGGCTTCGGGGATGCTGTGTGTGACAAAGAGGAAGGTCTTGCCTGTTGAGCGCTTGATCTCAAGCAGCTCCAATTGAAGCTTTTCTTTCGTGAATTCGTCCAAGGCGGAAAAGGGTTCATCCATGAGCAGCAATGGCGGATCAAGTGCAAGTGCACGTGCAATGGATACACGTTGCTGCATCCCGCCACTGAGCTGCCATGGATAATGGTCTGCGAAGCGGGTCAACCCCACCATTTCAAGTAGTTCACCGCTAATGCGGCGGCACTCCTTCCGGCGGGTACCCAGCAGTTCCAAGGGCAATTCCACATTGTGACGAACGGTGCGCCAATCGAACAAGGCGGGTGTCTGAAAGACAATGCCGAACTGTCGCTGTAGTCGAGCCCGCTCAGGCTCCTGACCTGCAATGCGTACGGTGCCTGAGGTAGGTTGAAGTAGATCACCCACCAGCCGGAGCAAAGTCGACTTGCCACAGCCGGAAGGGCCCAGCAGAGAGACAAACTCATTAGACTGGATCTGGAATGTAACATCCGACAAGGCAGTCACTTGTTGTGTACCTGTACCAAAAACAACGGACACATGATCTAGATCAATATGGCAGGCTTCGGGGACTATGGCTGAGGATATGGAGGACATGGGCATTCTCCTTTGTGGGAAGTTGTTTTCATTGCACACCAAGGCTGAATGGGAGGTTTATATACACAAACGTAACAGGTTTTGCTTGTTAGATAATACTATATCGCTTTGGGCGGGGATTACATTATACAGTGTGTTTTGAGTATGGACCTGTTCATGTTACACAATGTAAAATGAGACGGATTCTCAGATACATACATGTGAGTTTTCTTCGTAGATAGCTAACATTCATTTCACCTAACAACAAGCGCACAATCATTTGTATTTATTGATTAAATATTCGGAAAATATGACATATGCCCTCGTATTCTTGCTCATTTTCTTGTATAAAGATTGAATAGAGAATCCAGAAATCGGGGTGGTCATGATGTTTGATTGGCTGGGATGGAGAAAAGGATTGCCGCTGTGGCGATCATATCGGTTGAACGCACATATGAAGGAAGATGTGGAACAGATTTTTGAGGGAATTGCCGAAACGAGACGGCAGCTTATGATGGACTGGGCAGATGAACAATGGAATCACCTGGATCGTTTGCTTCAACAGATACAGTCGGTCCGATTACAAGATGTATTACAAGGTTCACAGCAACGAAGTAAACTAGATACATGGTTTCAATCCAGTTATATTCGAGCCGTAGACAGTACGGAGCTATTCATGCTGAACGAACAGAATCAGGTGGTATTCTCTACATATAAGAAACATATTGGACAGATCTATGAAGATTACGAAGCTTTAATTGGACCAGGATTGAAATACTCCAGAGCAGATCGTCATGGCAAAAAATGCTTGTATGGTCCATATTCTGATCCACTGACATTGGATATTGGTCCCCGCTCGTCCGCTTTTCACGATGATGTCACCTTGCTGTTTATCTCCCCAATCCTGCAGGAAGGTCGATATGTCGGTTCATTATGCAGCCGTGTTCCCGGGGATGTACTCGGTGACCTGATCCAACGAGAATCAGGTCATATCTATCCCGATTCCGGTGACAATTACCTCTTTATGGCTGAGTCGATATTACGGCCCCATCTGCAACCCGGCACCGCCTTATCCCGAAGTCGATTCGAAGACCGTACCTTTACACATGGGGAAAATCTCAAAGATGGTGTCACCACCGAATGGGGTATCGTTTCCGTTAAGGAGCATACCGAGCTGGAACTCATGTTCACTGATCCATCGACCGGAGAACTACACCCCGGAGTAGCAAACACCATTCAGAATGGTTCCAATCTGTTCGTAGCCTTTCCCGGCTACTCGGATTACCGCCATATTTCTGTGATCGGCAAAGGCATCACCTTCCAGCTACCACACTGTCCTGATCGCTGGGGCATGATGTGTGAAGGGGATCTGGAGGAAGTGTATCGGATACGAAGCATCGGCTGGCGCCAGTTCAAGCAACACAGTCTCTTCACGCTTTTGTCAGGCGTTGCAGGAGCAGCTCTTGTCTATGCCTTCACTGGTAGTGGTTGGAGCGCGGTAGCAATGGCCGCTTTTAACGTGTTATTTGGATTCTTCACTGCACTACAGCTGCATCGTAGCCAATATCAACGAGTTCATGAAGACTTGCGTCGCATCAGCCGATTTATTCGAATTAACGCCGAAGGCAGGGGTGATCTGACCCAGCGCCTGAACACGTCTGCTTTTGCCCAAGATGAATCAGGTGAACTGGCGAAGTGGATCAACAACATGATTGATTCTCTCGAAGGCATTATGCTGAAGGTACAACTTGCCACGGTAGACGTTATGGACAACCAGTATCAGATGCGAACCTCAACAGAGACAACCCAAGGCACGACTGAACGTGTGAACTACAAGCTTGGTTCGATGATTCAGGCCATTCGCACCCAACTGGAAGATCTCGACCAGGCCAAGATCGCTGCTGATCACATGCGCATAACGCTGCAACAACTGGAGACCTCTGCTACCGAACAGATCAGCGTGGCCCAGCAGGAAGTGGAACGAATCGGCGATAAAATGACCCAAATCTCAGGAGCGGTATCCGATACTAACCGTACCATCCTGTCCTTCATAGATACCATGAAAGAGATTTACCGTGCACTGGCTGTCATTGATGAAATTTCAGCTCAGACGAACCTGCTAGCTCTGAATGCTACAATTGAAGCCGCACGCGTGGGCGAACATGGCCAAGGGTTCTCGGTCGTGGCAGGGGAAATCCGCAAGCTAGCCGAGTTATCCCGCTCTTCAACTGAAAATATTCATCAGATTCTGGACCGAATCTCAACGGCAGCAGGAGCTGCATCTCAATTGATCACAGAGGGTGATCAGGTACTGGCTGAAGGAACAACACTGGTTCAGGCCGCTTCGCAACTTCTGCAAAATGCTACCGCCGAAGAACCTGAACGCACTCAAGTCGTGGATCAAGTGGTCATGTTGATGGAGAATATTGCTGCAATCAGCCATCAGAATCGGGCGACTTCCGCCGAGGTAGAAGCAGAGATGATGGAGCTGATCCGGGATATGTTGCAGGTTCAGCATTCTTCGCATAACGTGGAAGCCATTACGGTTTTTCTGCAACAACTCGTGGGACAATTCCATCTGAATCACCCCGCCAAAAATGCTGTCATCTGACGTCATCGTTGACGCGGATTGGAGAAATAGCTAAAATTTGATGCAACTGTTCCTTTTGAAATTGTCGTATCATTTTTAATAGAAGATTTCCAATCTGAACCGATGAAAGGGTGGTCTGCATGGAACTGCTTCAGGATTCATTTGGCCGGATACATGACTACATCCGTATTTCTGTTACGGACCGCTGTAATTTACGCTGTGTGTATTGCATGCCCGCAGAGGGTATGGAGTTTGCTCCACATGATGAGATTATGAGCTACGAAGAGATTGCACAGGTGCTGAAAGTGCTTGCTCCCATGGGCATGCGTAAAGTTCGGCTCACGGGGGGCGAACCGCTGGTACGGAAGGATCTGCACAAGCTCGTCAGCATGATCTCGGCAATTGACGGGATTGACGATATTGCTCTGACTACCAACGCTCTTCTGCTGGACAAACAAGCTCAGGCGTTGAAAGATGCTGGGTTGAACCGGATTAACATCAGTCTGGATTCCCTACGCGCTGATCGCTTCTCCATGATTACCCGCGGCGGAGATGTGAACAAGGTGCTGAAAGGCATTGAAGCTGCAACTGCCGCTGGCCTTGCTCCGATCAAGCTGAATGTTGTGCTGATGAAGGGTATCAATGATGATGAAATCAAGGATTTTATTGCAATGACGATTGATCAACCTCTTCATGTGCGTTTTATTGAATATATGCCGATTGGACAGGCTTCGGATTCATGGCGCAAATCCTATTTGCCGCTGGAAGCCGTGACAGATGTATGTGCTGAAGCAGGCTGGACGGTAGAAAATACAAAAGGCCCTGCGGGCAATGGCCCATCACGCAATATGAAAATCGCGGGCTCCGAAGGCACATTTGGATTGATTCATCCCGTGAGCGATCACTTCTGTGACAATTGCAACCGACTTCGGCTGACCGCTGACGGACATATCAAAGCCTGCCTCTACTGGTCGGATGAGTATAATGTTCGCCGCTTCGTCGATGATCCGAATGCCATGGCGGCACTTTTCCTCAAAGCGCTGGGTACGAAACCGAAGAATCATGAGATGGCTCTGGCTTTGGAACAAAAAATGCAATCTCACACGCCGACGGTACGGCGCATGTCCCAGATTGGCGGATAGCAACAGTACGCAATATAACTCAACCGCGTATTCCTGCATATCGATATATATCTTTACCGTCAGGATGACCTCTTCACACAACGGATGAGGTAACGCTGGCGCGGTGACCCCATACGTGAATCAGCATTCATAACGTGAAGTGGAGCGTGTCACAAGGAATAGGCGAATACCCAAAGCAGACAAGAACATGATGTTCTTGTCTGCTTTTTCGTTATATTTTCATAAATTTCTGAAAATCATCAATTCTCCTGTTTCATTTGTTGAAAATTTAATTAATATACGTTATGTCCTTATCAGGCCTTCAAGATCAACCTCATTCTGACGATGTATACAATACATCTAGATGATACACATACATTATAGGAGCTGAACCTTATTGAACATCGTTGAAGCACTCGTTGCAGCAAGTCCATATTTTAAAATTATGCTGAAAGAACACGATATCATGATTGCAGTAACCGACACGGAGAAGTTCTGGTATTATGTTCCCAGCAACGAACTTGATCTGGGCATCAAGGCAGGAGACCCTGTTTCCCTCGATGACCCTACACTCCGCCGGGCACTTATACATGGGGAAACTTCAGCGAACCGTATTGATGCGAAATTCTATGGCACATCAATCAACTCGGCGGCCACCCCACTTCGGGATGAACAAAGAAATATCGTGGGCACACTTGCCATTGGTTTCTCTCTTCAGAACGAGGAAAAACTGGAGTACTTCACTGAATTGATCGGCGGTATCAGCGGAAAATTAACAGATATGGTGCAGACGGTAGCCGCCCAATCCGAGCAATTGACGGCATCTTCCACGCAGATTTTGGATAATACCCGCATGGCTGTGCAGAACTCAGGTGAAGTGAACAAGGTCGCCGCATTCATCCGTGAAATCTCAGAACAGACCAATCTGCTCGGCCTGAATGCAGCCATCGAAGCGGCCCGAGCAGGTGAAGCAGGCGCCGGATTTAGCGTCGTTGCATCTGAAGTGCGTAAACTTTCTACAGGTACCAAAGAAGCTACGGTGAATATCGAACGCTCCTTGAAGGATGTTCAGCATTCCATTCAGCAGATGGAGCAGGAGATCACATCCATCTCACAGTCTAGCAATCAACAAGCGGTGCTGGTAACCGAGTTCAGCGAGGTCATTGATCAGTTGAACAGTGTAAGCCGTGATCTGAAAGTGTTTATTGAATCCATGCTACTTAAGGCAGAATAGATCCGATTACGATGACCCTAATTCAAATGACCAACCATATATAAGAGACACAACACCAAAGCGTTATCGAGCACTACAGTTCCAACTCAATAACTTGATCACCAGGCATGCTGATAATCACATTCAGCATCCACATTGAACTCCCTGCGAGATAGACGTCACGGGGAGTTTTTTTATTTTAAATAAAATGAGCCCGCTACATCACGGTCCTTCTATGCATAGATGAGCTTCCACAGCATCATAACCGCCAAACCAACCATGACCACAGCGGACAACCGATTAAACACCAGACTGATGCGTCCAGTTCGATCCGTTCTGCCAATCACCCTGCCTGCGCCTGCAAGTCCCAAGAACCATATCCACGATACAGCCGCGGCTGTTAGGGCAAAATAAATGCGCTCCACCCCTTCATACTGAAGTGAACTGGTGCCAATCACGGCAATCGTATCCAGCAGAGCATGAGGATTGAGTAAAGATACCGATGCGGCAAACGCAATCTGTCGCCCTGCTGACATGACCGTTTGCGAACCTTCCACAGATTCGGACGACCTCCAGATACTCCAAGCCATATACAGCAAAAACAAACTTCCTGCTCCATACAACACATTCGCCAGCAATGGCCATTGCAGCAAAATGAGCGATACCCCTCCAACGGCTGCTCCGATCAACAACGTATCACTGACCCCTGCCGTTATTACAGCAGGCAGTGCATGTATATAACGCCTCTGGCTCATGCCTTGGTTAAAAATAAATACATTCTGCACACCCAGTGGCAAGATCAGGCCAAACGCCAGAATCACTGCATGAATAACAACCTCCATCATTCTTCCCCCTTATCTCTGTCCTCCATATTAGGGCAGATGATAACTGACGTAACCAACCACTTGGATGGCATCAGACCCAACCAAATGATATAGTGTTTGTTACAAAGTGTCATTTCAGAAGCTAACTATATAAAAAATAAAAATTTACACGTAAACGGAGAGGGCAGAAATAACCTGAAGAAGCGAAGCGTTCGCCTTTATCCCCAGATTTTCACCTTTATAAAATTAAATTTAAAAATCTGGGGATAACAGCGATCGGAAGGTTGTTCTGCCATCGAAGTACCAAGTGTAAATTCAAACGGAGGTGATTCTGCCTGTAATGGAACGTTCTGATTCTCGGCTAAACATGGGGTGGAAGCCGAACCCTTCTCTCGACTTGCCCTTATATCGCCAGATTGAAGCCTATATCCGGCAGAAAATCACAACGGGCGAATGGTCAGCAGGATACCGTCTCCCCTCACAGCGAATATGGGCTGAGTCCATGGGGGTAAACCGCAGTACATTGGTCACTGCCCTTGATAATCTGGCCGCCGCTGGTCTGATTAAGGGCAGACATGGCGGGGGAACTTATATTTCAGGCTCCGGTTGGCATGGTATGGCTCACGGAGCCATGCCTAACTGGAACGAAGCCATCGAGGAGGGCTGGTATTATCCCAACCTGCCCGAGATCCAGCAGATTAATCAGGCTGAATTCCGGCCTGGCATCATACGCCTAGGTACAGGGGAGCTTGCCCCGGAGCTGATGCCTCAGGATGCTTTTAACGACATTCTGTATTCCCTATCCCATCGTTCGCGTATACTCAACTACCTGGAACCTCAAGGAAGCCTGGAGCTTCGTGAGGCTTTGTCAGTCCATTTGCAGGCTACTGGCATTCCAGCCTCTCCAGATTCCATACTGATTGTATCGGGCTCTCTTCAGGCGCTACACTTGATTTCGGTCGGACTTCTCCCTCGCGGATCAGCAGTTCTGCTGGAAAAACCGTCGTATCTCTATTCCATTCACGCCTTTCAGTCGGCAGGGTTGAAAATGAGTGGTATCCCGATGGATGACGAAGGCCTACACATTGCACGTCTGGAGGAAGCTGCGCAGCATGTAAAAGATCAAGACCACATCTCGCTTCTCTACACGATCCCGAGCTTTCACAATCCCACCGGCTCTGTCATGAGTGATCACCGCCGGGAAGAACTGATGACCACGGCTCGAACACTAGGCATCTCCATACTGGAGGATGCCGCCTACAGTGATCTGTGGCTGGATACTCCTCCTCCCTCATCGCTGAAGGCGCGTGACCAGGAAGGACGGGTGCTGCATATGGGTACCCTGTCAAAAGCAGTCAGCCCCGGACTACGTCTCGGATGGCTAGTTGGGCCAGAGCCGGTCATTCGCCGTCTCGCCGATATCAAGATGCAGACCGATTATGGTACCAGTTCACTCGCCCAAGAAGCTGCTGCCCTGTGGTTCGCAGAAGGACATCACGCTGGACATATGGAACGCCTTCGCCCTGAACTACGCAGACGCAGAGATACCATGCTGGAGCTGCTTCAAAGTCACTTTCATGGTATTGCGGAGTGGGAAATACCCGCTGGTGGATTCTATATCTGGCTGCAATTCACGGTCTCCCCTCTCTCCATCCGCCAATTGTTCCATACCTGTCTGGAGCAAAATGTACTTATCCACCCGGGTTATCTGTACGACCGGCTGGATGCGAGTCACATTCGGCTGTCTTACGCTTATGCCTCACCTGATGAGATGGAGCGTGGACTACAATGCCTCGCAGAGGCTGTCCAGAGGCTCATGGATTCTGAATCCTGACTTCGACGAATACTGTTTCCTGACTTCGCAATCAAAAAACAGCCTTGACCTGGAAGGACCATGTCCTTCAGATCAAGGCTATTCGCGTAAATTTTGTAAGTTTAGCCGAATACCAGTACGGGCAAATACCAGCTGCGCTCCGGGATTCCTTTGAATGTTCTACCCTTTGACCGCACCCTCCGCAATACCCTCCATAATGAACTTCTGGAAAAACGCATAGATTAGAATAACCGGAATTGCAGTCAGTACCAGGGAGGACAGAATCAACGGCCATTCCTTGTTATATTCACCAAACAGCATGTTCGTGGACAGAATCAGCGTATAACGATTCACATCGGTTAGCATGAGCAGTGGCAACAAAAAGTCATTCCAGATCCACAGGAAGTCCAGAATCGCGATGGTGACTGTGATCGGAAGCAAGAGCGGGAAGATAATCTGGAAGAACGTCTGGAACTCATTACATCCATCCATCTGAGCCGACTCCTCCAATTCACGCGGAATAGACTTCACAAACCCGTGATAGAGGAAGATTGCCATATTCACACCAAGTCCGATATAGATCAGGGCCAATCCGTACGTGCTTCCCTGTACCCCCATGCCTTTGGCTACCCGTGTCAGCGGAATCATGATTGAGTGGAACGGTACTAACATGGACGCAACAAACAGGAAGAAGATCAGGTTGCTCAAACGTCCGGAGGTACGTGACAGCTTGTATCCCGCAAGTGAGGCACAGAAGACAATTCCCCCGATCCCCAGAAAGGATACAATCGCCGAGTTCATCGAACTGCCCAGCAGATTGATTTTGTTAAACGCGTCCGAATAATTCTCCCAGTGAAGCGTTGTTGGCAGCGCGAGAAAGGATTGGAACATCTCACCCTGTGTTTTGAAAGAGTTCACCACCGCCATGTAGATCGGCAGCATGGCAACGAGAGAGCCCAGAATCAGCAGCAGTCGAATCAGATAACTGTTCAGTCGTTGCATCCTCATGCTTCCACCTCTTTCTTCTTCATGACGGTGATCTGGATGAGGGTAAAGATGAGTACGATGATGAACAGCACAACCGATTTGGCACTCGCATAGCCGTATCTGAAGTTGTTGGAGAACGCTTCTTCATAGATGTTCATCGTGATCACCTGCGTGGCTCTGCCCGGTCCACCACCCGTCAGTCCATACACCACTTCAAACACTTTGAATGCTCCGTTCAGCGTAAGGAAGAAACAGATGGTCACGGCATGAGTAATCATTGGCAACACCACATTGCGCAGCACCTGGAATGCGTTGGCCCCATCAATAACAGCCGCTTCCTTGAGGCTTTTTGGCACACCCTGAAGAGCAGCCAGATAGATGATCATCATATACCCTACACCGTTCCAGAGCGATACGATCAGAATGGAGTAAAATGAAAACTTCGGATCACCCAGCCATTGCTGGTCGAGGAACGAAAAGGCCAGTTTCTGTGCGAGCTGTGGCAGCACCTGAGAGAAGATAAATGTCCACATGAAAGCACTGATGATTGTACTGATCATGTTAGGCATGAAGAACAGCGTCCGAAATAGCCCTTTGCTGCGCGTTCGTGACTCAATCAACACAGCGAGCAGCAAGGCAATTCCATTTTGCAGAATCAGCATAAATATTACATATTTCATCGTGAACCACAGGGAGTTCAGAAAGTCAGGATCTTCTTTGAACAATTCCACAAAGTTGCCCAGACCGATAAAGCTGTAATCCCGATTAAGTCCGTTCCAATCCGTCAGGCTATAGAACATGCCGCTAAACGTAGGGTACAGCAGGAAAATTGCATAGATGACAAAGGCAGGCGCAGTGAACGCGAGCAGTGACAGATACTTCTTGAACACATTCGTAGCCATAGGTTCTCCCCCTTTTCACTCGAAGCGGATGATTGTAAACGAGGGAACGAAGAACGTTCTGCCTGCCGTATCATCTGCTTGGAGACTGTGACGAAACAAAGTACCGCTAATTTGTTGACAAAACTCTCAGACCGTTGAGATTTGCCAACAAAAGCGGATACTCCATTCCTCACAGCTCCTTACTTGTTGACTTTGTTGTAGGATTTCCACGCCTTGTCGAGCGCATCGATAACCTGCTGTTGATTTAATTGCCCAGAGTAGTAGCCTTGCAACGCTTTGCCTGACTCGTCTTTCACCGCTTGAGGGAGGGATGGGTCCTCATAAGCTTTACCTTCACTCACATATTTCTGGGCATCGTCTACCCATGGGAAGCTCTTGAAGTCATGGATCTTGGCAATCGGATTGAACTTGAGTGCTTCGAAGAATGCACTTGAATCCTTGTCATCGAGAATATAGTTCACGAAATCGAGTGCCACTTCTTTGTTTTTGCTAGATGACGATACTGCCAGTGAAGTGGAGGTGCTCAGATTGATTTTGGTATCATCCGGATTGTCATTGATCGGCATTGGTGCTACACCAAAGTTCAAGTCCGGGTTGGACTTCAGAATGGTTTCGGCAAACCATGGTCCCTGAATCCACATCGCGGCGCTTCCTGATGCGAAGGCTGCTGAACCATCATCTCCGCCCACTTCCAGCGCTTTGTCCGTTCCATTGGCATTAACCAGATCGAAGATATCGAACAATGCTTTCATATCGGAGAAGGAGCCCTGATCCTGATTCATCTTCTCCACGAAGTCTTTGTGCTCAGACTGAGTTAATGCACCCACGGTAAGTGGCAGGAATAATTGCGGAATCCAGGCTTCTTTGTAGGACAGTTCAAACGGTGTAATGTTGGCTGCTTTGAGTTTCTCCACGACCGCTTTCATTTCCGTTAACGTCGTTGGCACTTCCAGCCCTTGCTCTTTGAAAATATCTTTATTGTACAGATAGCCCCATGATACTGTTTCCAATGGAACAGCTACGATTTTGCCCTCCGCATCCGTTACGGAAGGTTTAACCGAATCCAGCAGCTTATCGACAAAAGGTTGGCCCGACAGGTCTTCCAGATAACCCGCTTTGCTGAATGGTGGAATCTCATTGACTGCATGCAAGGCGAACACATCCGGTGCATCATTGGAGGCGAGACGAGTCTTCAGAATCTGAGGGGCATTGTCCGCTGGCGGCATCTCCAGTTGCACGTTCACCTCAATGTTTTTCTCTGCTTTCTCCTTGGCTTTGAACTGTTCTATATATTTATCGTAGTGTTCTTTCAGCCGAGGTTGTGCAACGAATACTTTGAGTGATACCGTGCTGCCGGACGCCGATTCCTCCTGCCCATTGTCCGTTCCTGCATTGGAACCGCAACCTGCGAGTAGAACACTGACCAGTACCGCACTTGCTACGCTTTTCCATACTTTCATCTCTTATGACCTCCCGGTGTGTAACTGGTTTGTCTTTCATAGGCTCATTATATATCAGAAAATGAAAGCGCTTCATTGGACAAAATTAGACTTGTGTATTGGATTATTTTAAACCTTATCCTGCCGTAAATGCTCTATTAAACGACTCATTCCGTGCTACTGCTTGAATTGCCTGACATACGAGGTTGTCCCTTCCGCATCTCCCCAGGAGATACTCCGAAATGCTTTTTGAAAACCCGATAGAAGTAGGACACATCTTCATAACCCGCCATCTCGGCAACATGCTTGAACGGAATCTGTTCGTCCATCACCCACTCTTTCGCTCTCGTCATACGTAATTGGACAACATAGTCGGTCACATTCACCTCATACTCCTTCTTGAATACCTTGCTGAGATATTCCTTGCTGACAAAAAAGATCTGGGCGAGCTGCTCCAGCGTAATCATCTCCATACAGTGCTGCTCCATGTATTGCTTCACCTCGTCCAGGTTCAGCTTGTTCTTGAATTTACGCTGCGCAATCAGCTGCTCCAAAGCCAAATAGTAAGGCGCAGATATCCACTCCACTGCAGCAGATATAGATGTTAGTGCAGCCGCAGGAGGCAGCGCTGTTGCCACTGGCCGCTCGTACAAGCCGTTGGAGACGCACAACTCATCCAGCAAAGCCTGTAATTCATGAGCCACCCGCCCAAGCTGCCGAGGTCTGTTAATCTCGCATCGTTCCAGCTTCTGCTGTAATTGCTGGAACCATTCCCGCAGACTCTGAACGTTCAGGTCATTAAACCGCAGGCGAGCCTGCTGCTGAAACAAAGAAAACTCACCAGCAAACGCAGAGGGATACGATTCCCATGATTCAGGCGCAGATTCCACCTTCTCCAATTCTTTTGCACATTTGGCAAGTACACCATTCAGTTCATCCGGATTCACCGGTTTGAGCAGATAATCTGCAGCCCGATGGCGAATCGCATGTTTGGCATAATTGAAGTCATCATACCCGCTCACTACGATTACCTTGATCCGAGGGTATTGTCCGCTCAACGTTTGTAGCAGCTCCACACCGTCTGTGCCGGGCATGCGCATGTCCGTAATGATAATGTGAGGTTGATGCTGCTTGACCAGTTGTATGGCCTGCTCACCATCCTCTGCCTCACCTGCAACGGTCATGCCAAGTTCATTCCAATCTCCCAGGTTGCGCAGAATATCCCGGTTCCACGGTTCATCATCTACCAGCAGCACTCTGTACAGTTCCTTGTTCACAAGGCTTCGCCTCCTGTATTGCAGGGAATTCGTACCGTAACGCTTGTCCCCTGTCCATATTCACTTTCCATGCTCATCCCGTACTCAGGTCCAAAATGCATTATAATTCGCGAGGCCGCATTGACCAGTCCAATACTTGTACCTGAACTCCACACCCGATCTGCCTGCCGGGTAAACCGCTCCAGTCTGGACTGCATCTCCATTAGTTTCTTAGCATCCATTCCCATACCGTTATCACGAATTCGAATGGTTACATCTGTAGGTTCACAGACGACCTCAATACCCAGCTTCCATTCGCCCTGTTTCTTCTCCAGACCATGCAAAAATGCATTCTCCACAATGGGTTGCAAAGACAACTTGGGGATATAACACGCCCGAAGTTCTCCGGTAATCTCCAGTGTATATTCAAGCCTGCCGGCAAAACGTTGCTTCTGAATCAGCATATAATGCTCCAACTGATCGAGTTCAGACTGTAGAGGAACAAGTCCATCCGGCGCTCGCACAATATAACGAAACATCTCGCTTAAGGCTCGAATGACCTTGTAACTATCTGCCGGTTTTTGCGAGTAGACCATGCCACCAATCATCTGCAACGTATTTTGCAGGAAATGCGGATGAATCTGGGATTGTAGTGCTTTGAGCTCGGCCGTCTGCTTCTCCAGATTCATCAGGTAGTTGTCGCGAATATGTTCCCGAATACGACTAGCCATGCCGTGCAGATTTTTCTCCAGCAGACCAATCTCATCTACCCGGCAGCTTCGTACCACTTCCCTGTCCTTGATCAGCTGAATACCCTTCATGGAATTTGCCAATCTGACAATGGGCTTCGATGTACGCCAAGCCACCAGCGCAGCCAGTCCCACAGAAATGACGGTTGCCAGGCCACCCACGACCAGTCCATATTTCATCGTGTCCAAGGCACTTTCGTTAATGACATGGGCAGGTACAATCTTGATCACACGCAGTCCTGACGGCTCAATGGAGTGAAAGAATACATATTCTTTGGCTGTCCGGATGAAGCCCGAACTTTCTTTTGTGCCTGCCAATTTCTCCAGTGCTTCCGCAGACGGCTGAATCTCTTGGTTTGGCTGATAGACCGGACTGCCCGTACTATCAGCAATGTATACCGCATAGTCACCCCGGCTATCCAGCAGCTCCAGGGTCTGGTTGAACTCAGCCCACTTGACCTCCAGACTGATGGCCCCGATCTGTGCCTGATCCTCGAAGCGGTTCATGCTGCGGGTCATATGAAACTTTTGCGGATCGTCCGGATCATTGATAATTGTAAAATCTTTATGTTGTGCAAAAAGCTCATGATATCCTTCCGGTATTTCCGATACCGCCTTGATGCGCGAATCCATGGAGTTGAAGGTGAACAGGGTGTCCAATTCCTTCAGATAGAGTTCAACGCCAAATACATAATTGCCAGCCGAATAGTATACACTGTTGAGCATATTGAACATGGCCTTCTGTTCATCGAATCGGCTGGCCGCCGGTGCTTCCTCGTTCAACGCCAGATATTGATGCAATTCGTCACTGATCTGAATCGAATAGATAATATTGTTCATGCGGGCGAACTGTTCACCCAGATAGATGGAGGCCCAGTTCATATTCGCCCGGTTGGTCTCCATAATCTCCTCTTCCATGGAAGAGCGGGTATTCTCAGCTGCCATAGCGGTCATGGCAATGACGGGCACAACGGCCAGCAGCGTCATGGTAAGAATCAATTTATTGCGAATGCTGCGTTTGAAAGGATCTATCAGCTTCCGATAACATTCGGTAAACACAGCGCATCCACTCCTGAGCTAAAATAGACAAACGCCCCAGCATGGAAGCCGAGGGCGCTTTGGTCTTTATATTCGATTGGAAATGTTACAACTAATGCTATTTACACGAACACTTCGATGACAGAACAACCTTCGATCGCTGTTATCCCCAGATTTTTTCTGATTCCCTTTTTGAAAAGGGAAAATCCGGGGATAAAGGCGCACGCTTCGCTTCGTTAGGTTATTTCTGTCATCTCCGTTTTTGTGTAAATTTATAGTTCAACATCCATTGCCTACTCTATTATTGTTCAATAATCCGTGTGCCCCATGGTTCCAGTTCGATCTTCTCTCCCGCAGCAATCGGGGTTCCTGCCAGAAGTTCAGTCCCTTCTCCATAAGCATTCACCAAGGATGTTGCCTCATCCGCATAATTGAAATAGTAGCGAATCGTGTTCCCTTGATCGTTCACACCTGTCTTCACAATGATAGGAAAAGCCAGCTCCTGATCAGCTCCCCATACGCCCGCTTCCTTCATGACACGTTCCAACACCTTACGGATCACCGCAGAACTGGTATAACAGCCGACATAGGTTGCTTTGCCTTTTCCATAGGCATTCTGGGTAATTGCCGCATACTCACCCCAATGTGGATGATCATACCAAGCGAGTACTTCAGCCGTTGTCGGCGTAATCAGTTCCATCCAGGTGTGAACTCGGTTCTGCTCCTCACCAACCTCGAATGGATCATCGCGCAGCGAAACATGTTTTGGCTCTACAAAAAGGTTATAGCTGATCCCGCATGCCTCACTAATTAGCCCGGGCTGGCGGGTAGAGCGTACCTTGATATGCTCATTTGCGAATCCGCTTTTGAACGAATAGACAATATGTCCGCCATCCTCTACGAATTGATTTAATTTTTCCAGCAATGCATCCGAAGCAGCATACAGAGCAGGTACAACGAGCACGTCATACTCCGCATAACTCTCAACCGATGGGTCGATGAGGTCACAGCCAATGTTCATTTTATACAATTCATCGTACATCCAGCGCACCACGTCATTGTAGTTCTTGTCACTGGTGAAGTTAAAACCAAACCACTTGATGGATGTCAGGGCCTCATTGCTGAACAGCACCGCCACCCGATTTTTTTTCTTCAGATTCACAAGCTTCGGACTGAGACGGGCAAAATCCCTGCCAATGGTCTTCGCTTCGTTATACACCGGATTCGGTTCAAAGTCATGACTGAGCAATCCTTTCCAGTACGTCTCAAACGAATTGTGCAACGAATGCCAGTGCCAGTAAGCGACCATGTTCGCTCCTGATGCCAGATGACTGAATGCCTGCAAACGCAGCTGTCCCGGATACGGAACCCAATGCCAGAACGCCTGCGCTTCAGTCTCCAGTACCAGATAGTTCGATTGTTTGGTGGAACGCGCCACATCTCCGCCGAATGAAATTTCAATGCCGGTCAGATCATCCTGGGAAGGATGGTAGATGTCCACACTGGTGATGTCAAAAGGTTTCGATGCGGCAAAATGATCCACATCCCCTTGAATGCCGTAGGAATATCCACGCCAATCGAAGTCAAAGTTCTGGGTAACAAACTGTCCTGCCTGTTTGTATTCATTCACGATCCCCACTTGCCAAGCCAAAAAGTTGGTTACCAGCTGCCGCTGGAACTTGGCAAATTCAGCGCCCAGACTGCCGTTGATCGTTCCTACCACAGACGGGAAGTCCTCCCAGCTATTGATCCGATTGCTCCAGTAATCGAGGCCAAATTCCTTGTTGAGTTCATCCAGGGAGCTGAACTTGTTCCGCATATATTTGACGAATTGCAGTTGCACATTATCTCCGGCCGTATTGTAATGCTTTGTCTCGTTATCTGTCTGATAACCGATGACCGCTGGATGTGTGCTTACCCGAGAGATTAGCTTGCGAATGATCCGTTCGGCATAGAATAGATAGGTTGGGTGTGTAATATCCATGATCTGTCTTGCACCGTATTTACCAGGTCCCTGAGAGGTGGTAGCCAGCACGTCCGGATGTTCCTTGACCATCCATGTTGGAACAGCATACGTTGGTGTCCCGACGATAACCTGAATTCCCGCTTCATGCATGGCATCCAGCACACGGTCTACGGAAGAAAAGTCAAATACGCCATTCTGCGGTTCATGGGTACTCCAGGTTGATTCTGCAATACGGACCACGTTGATGCCTGCATCCTTCATCATCTGAATGTCCTTGTCCAATCTTTCGTAAGGCATATATTCATCATAGTAAGCTACGCCATATAATAATTTGTCCATGATTTAATCTCCTTTTTAGGTGGAAAATATAATGTTCTTGACGTGTGCAAGAGTTGACATATTCCAATCCGTAATGGTAGCGTTTACATTATTATAGGTCGAAGAACTTGAATTTTTCAGCAACCACTTCAAACGCTGATGTATTCCATGGATTGTCCATCCTTGCGTTAAACTGATTATAATGAAGTATACTACGGGTGCCGATTGTATAAGGCAAGTTGTTTTTACCCTTTTCCGAGGTGAATATGATGGATATCCGATCACAGCTCCGAGAAATGCCTCACCATACGTTGGCCCACTGGCTGCCTATTATCGACTGTAACATCAAATTTTATGGTGCTCACAGCCAACAAGTACCCTATGGATGGGCGATGCCGGAGGAATCACATCCGGGCTTTGAGATTATGTTGATCATGGAAGGTACGCAGGAGAGTGTGATTCATGGTTATACCTATACCGTGGAGGAAGGTTCCATTCTTCTCATTCCTCCCGGGTTCAAACATACAAATCAATGTGTATCCACGGAAGGCATGACTTATTTTAGCGCTCACTTTAATGTGGATGATCCCGTCTTCACCCTGAAGCTGATGTCACAGCACAGCCGAATCTACGCAGCAGGTACGGCAGATAATAGGAAGATGCGCGTTGTGCTGGAGAGCTGGATGGGCATGATTAACATATCTGAGGCCTACACGTCCACTGACAAAATGATCATGCAGGCCCGCATGTTTGAACTGTTCGCCCTGTTGTCCCAAGCCGCTGACAATGAACCGGAATCCACAACTTCCGTTGCTGCTTCACATGCACCAGCTCCAACAGCCATGCATTATGCGGGAGCTATAGCGGAGGCAATCAAGCAAGCATTCCATGCCCAGCTTCGAACCAAGGAAAGCAGTGTATCCACGGTCAAAGTAGAGCAGATTATATCCTCGTTTGGCATCAGCCCGGGATATGGTCTACAGGTCTTTCGCAAGGTGTACGGGCGTTCGCCCAGGGCTTACCTGTCCAGCTTGAAGTTGCAGGAGGCCAAAGTATTGATCGAACAGCCAGAGCTGTCGCTCGGGGAAATTGCGTGGAAGCTCGGTTACACCCATCTGTCCCATTTCAGCAGACAATTCAAACGCTGGACAGGCCAAAGCCCGCTTCAATATCGCAATCATCATGCAGAATCATCAGGTGATCCTGTATCTTACAGATCTGAATCGAGTCCAGAATCTTGATTACGGATACGTTCGTACTCTTCCGGCGTGTTCATATTACTCATTTGCATCGCTACTTGATGAACGCCCGCTCTCTCAAGCTCTTCTGCTTCGACATAACAGCAACCGATCTCTTCAAGCCATCGCATAACTCGAAGATGATCCTGTATCAGGCGCTGCTCCAGATCAGGGAGCACTCGTATGTGGTAAGCCCCTGCAAGAGGGTGGACATGTCCATCCACGCGTGGAACGATAGCAGAATAAGAGTTATGCGACTCGACCAGTTTTTTTATTCCATCAAAGAAAGACGTTTGCAGGAGCGGCATATCGCAGGCACATACCAGATTCCAGTCTGTATCGGAAGCTTCCAGCGCCGCGTGGAGACCGGCGAGTGGCCCCTTCCCCGGATAGTGATCCTGAACGCAGTCGTAGCCCATTGCACCGTAGGTTGTCACATTGGGTCCGGCAGCCACGATGATACGGGATACGGCGGGCCTCATGGCCTTTGTAACATGTTGCAGTACTAGGGAACCGTTCAGTTCCAGCATGGCCTTGTTGGTCCCCATGCGGCTGGATAAACCTCCTGCCAATATGATGCCTGTCCATTCCCTCGTGTTCATGTTGTTATCCTCCCTCAGATCACGATATGTGTATGACCGCATCAATTTCAAAACGTTCGCTATGCATTGAATCCCCTTTCAACAAATGATACATTGAACAATATGCATTTGAAAGGAATGGCTTAATTGGACAGACCTGCACCTTCAAGAGGCAATCCCTCATTGGTTTATCTGAAACTATATAACTTTTTCATATATGGAGCCATCTCGATCTTCGCCGGATTCCTGCAGCTTTACCTGCAAGAGATTGGCATGACCAAACTGGAGATTGGCAGTCTCATGGCGATTGGACCTTTTGTATCCTTGTTTGCCAACCCGTTCTGGGGTTTCTGGAGCGATAAATCTCGCAACATTCGCATCATTCTGATGATTATGATGGGAGGTACATTTGTGCTCGCCCAGGGTGTGTTCTATGCGCCCACTTATACATGGATTTATGTAGCCATGATTTTCTTTTATTTTTTTCAAAGTCCATTATTTGCTCAAACGAACAGTCTGATTCTCGGATATATCGATGGTACAACCCAAAAATTCGGGTCATTCCGGCTCTGGGGTTCACTCGGTTGGGCACTGACTGCCGTCGCAGCCGGACCGCTCATTGACCGTTTTGGCATCGGCAGTGTATCCATTATATTTGCATGCATGATTGCCACCGCCTTTGTATTATCCGTATTTCTACCCAGACAGCCGATCGCTTCGGATACACCCGTGGTTACTTTTCGGCGGTTTGGCAAAGTCATGTTCAATCCGTATTTTATGGCATTTATCGGCCTGGGTGTACTCGTATCGGTGCCTAATGCCATGAACAGTACGTTTATGTCACTATATATTGTAGAAATGGGTGGTGACAAACAGATGGTCGGCTGGGCCATCTTCACCTCATCCATTCTCGAAGTCGGCGTATTCCTGCTGCTCGACCGCTTGCTCAAGCGTAAAATGAGCATGCTCTTAGCATCTCTCATTCTGATCAGTGTGCTGTTTGCACTTCGCTGGCAGCTCATGGCACTGGCTAACAACCCACTGGAGATTGTATTCATTCAATTGATGCACTCCATTACGTTTGGTGGGTACTTCTATGTGGGTACGCAGCTAACCATGCTGTTTATTCCAAGACCTTATCGTTCCTCCGGTCAAGCGGTATATACGATGGCCTGGGGCGGTCTCTCGGGCGTTATTGCGGGTCTGTTCGGCGGCTGGTTGTTCCAGAGCTTCGGTGCAGAAATCATGTATAGCATTGGCGTATTCTTCTCGCTCATCGGCGCTGTTGGATTTAGCATCATGTGGTTATCGAATCGACGTAACGGCTATCAGCCGGTTGTATTGACGGAGATGGGTAATTTGGATGAGGACAGATAATCTTTTGTTTGAAAAAGTTGAAAGAGATTTCCACTGGAGCACTCCGATGACAGAAGAATCTTTCGATCGCTGTTATCCCCGAATTTTTTTGATTCCCTTTTCAAAGGATAAAATCCGGGGATAAAGGCGACCGCTCCGCTTCTCCAGCTTTCTTCTGTCCTCTCCGTTATGATGTAAATAAAACGTTCAAACATTCAGACAAAAGATTAAGCATAGGTGCAGGTAAAGAGAAAGGCGTCTCCATGGGTTGTTGCCATGGAGACGCCTTTTACATTTATAAATTTAAGTCTACTGGTTAGGCTTATAGCTTTAACTTGTAGCATTGATCCTACGCCTTGACTTTACCTTATGCCTTTGGCAGTTGGAACGAGCTTTTCAGGGGTACGACCCTGTTAAATACCGGACGACCTGGCTCGGAGTGTTTTGGATCTACACTGAAGTAACCATGACGGAAGAATTGGAATTTATCCTGAGCATTCGCTTCCTTCATCTCTTGTTCCACATACCCATTAACAATCTCAAGGGAGTTCGGGTTCAGTTGATCCAGGAACGTTTTCTCCGGTTGCTCTTCCACAACCTCAGTTTCTGCCCCAGCTACTGCCACTTCGACCTCTGCTTCCGGTGCTTCATCCAAGATCAAAGGCTCATACAGACGGAATTCAGCAGGTACCGCTTGAGTTGCTTCTACCCAGTGGATCGTGCCTTTGACTTTACGGCCAGTGAATCCACTGCCACTCTTCGTCTCCACATCATAGGTACAATGAATCTCGGTCACATTACCTTCTGCATCCTTGATCACATCGTTACATTTGATGAAGTATGCATGTTTCAGACGAACTTCGTTGCCAGGGAACAAACGGAAGTATTTGTTCGGTGGATTCTCCATGAAATCGTCTTGTTCAATGTAAATCTCACGGGAGAACGGAATTTGGCGATTACCCATCTCCGGGTTCTCCACATTGTTCTCAGCTTCAAGCCATTCCACTTGTCCTTCAGGATAGTTGGTGATGACCACTTTGAGCGGGTGCAGGACAGCCATCGTGCGCGGAGCTTTCAGTTTCAAGTCTTCACGTACAAAGTGCTCCAGCGTTTGCAGGTCAATTACCCCTTGGCTCTTGGAGATGCCTGTCTCGAATACAAAATCACGAATGGCTTCCGGTGTATATCCCCGGCGGCGCAGACCTGAAATCGTCGGCATGCGTGGATCATCCCATCCATCCACATGGCCTTCGTCCACGAGCAGTTTCAGCTTCCGCTTGCTTGTCACCATCTGGGACAGGTTCAGGCGGCCAAATTCGTACTGATGTGGTTGGCTCTCCATCTCACATTCAGCGATAACCCAATCATAGAACGGGCGTTGATCCTCAAACTCCAAGGAACAGAGGGAATGCGTTACACCTTCAATTGCATCTTCAAGCGGGTGAGCAAAGGCGTACATTGGATAGATACACCATTTGTCGCCCGTGTTATGATGGTGTGCATGTGAAATCCGGTAAATAACCGGATCGCGCAGATTGATATTCGGTGCAGACATATCGATCTTGGCACGCAGCACTTTCTCTCCGTTCTTGAATTCGCCTGCACGCATACGTGTGAACAGGTCGAGATTCTCTTCCACCGAACGATCACGGTACGGGCTGTTCTTGCCCGGCTCCGTCAACGTTCCGCGCATTGCACGGATTTCGTCGGCGCTTTGGTCGTCGATGTAGGCTTTTCCTTTTTTAATCAACAAGACAGCACGGTTGTACATCTCATCAAAATAATCCGAGGCAAAACGTTTCTCGTTCCACTCGTATCCGAGCCATTTCACGTCTTCCTGAATCGATTGAACGTACTCAACATCTTCCTTGACCGGGTTCGTGTCATCAAAGCGCAGATTCGTTTTGCCGCCAAATTCGCCGCCCAGCGTAAAGTTAATCCAGATCGCCTTGGCATGGCCGATATGCAGATAACCGTTCGGTTCCGGAGGAAAACGGGTAATAACTTCCTGGACTTTCCCAGACCGGAGATCTTCGGTAATAATATTTTTGATAAAGTTAGGTGGGGTTGTACGATTGTCCACAGGTATCAAACCTTTCATGAATGGATTGGAGCCTTCGGGAATTGCAGCAATTCCGGCTATAATTCCTTAATAACGAAGTCATTTCCTGAAAAAATCTATTTTCTTGGAAAGTTTCGTACGCGTTTCATTTAAATATACCTTTAACGGGGGAGGAGTTCAATAAAGAACGGCACCAAAGTCAGGATCAGCCATGCATAAATAGGCCCAAAACCATTTTGACGGGTTCGCTCGAATCATGTAGCATGATAGTAAAAGTACGTGTTCAAAAAGTCTGGTTTTCAGTACCGAGAAGATGGAATGAAGATAGAAATGGAGTAGCGGAGCGTAGGAAAACTACGTGAGCAACGGACATTTCGGCTGAATTTCAACTTCGATGCTGATGATGCCGTAAGGCATTATTCGTAATCAAAAGCGGACTTTTTGAACAACTCCTAAAAACAAATTAAAGGGAGGGTTTCCCATTCCAACGAACTCGCTTAAACTGACCAAAGAACAGCAGGATGAAGCCATTCGCACCATCCAGTCGTATTTCGAAGAGGAACGTGGCGAAGAACTGGGTGATCTGGCCGCTTGGGGTGTCCTCGACCTGTTCATGACACAGCTCGCTCCCTACATATATAATCAGGCACTCCGTGACGCACGCACAACAGTTAATCAACGCATGGCCTCGATGGAAGAAGACCTGTTTGCACTGGAGCAAAAGTTACCCAAGACTTCCCGCTAATCCACTACAAATACGTGTTCAAAAAGTCTGGTTTTCAGTACCGAGAAGATGGAATGAAGCTAGAAATGGAGTAGCGGAGCGTAGGAAACTACGTGAGCAACGGACATTTCGGCTGAATTTCATATTCGATGCTGATCATGCCGCTAGGCATGATTCGTAATCAAAAGTGGACTTTTTTGAACAACCTATACTAATAAGGAAAGAAGGTTGCATTCATGTTTACCTATTCATTGGATGAATATACCGAACTCCGGCCACTGGCCATGGAACATACCAAACCGCTGTTCGAACTGACGGATCGCTCGCGGGATCAACTGAGACATTGGTTGCCGTGGGTGGATCATGTGACAGAAGTGGAACACACCTCGAACTTTATTACCAACGCGTTAAAACAAGGTGCTGAAAATGGCGGCTTCACCGCCGGAGTATGGTTAAAAGGGGATCTTGCAGGCGTCATCGGATTCCAAGAGATTAACTGGACCAACCGCTCGGTAAGCATCGGATACTGGCTTGGAAAAGGCTTCGAAGGTCAGGGTCTGATGACAAGTGCTTGTCGCGTTCTGGTTGACTATGCACTGGTGACCCTGGATCTGAATCGCGTCGAGATTCGCTCAGCAACCAACAACAAACGGAGTCGCGCCATCCCTGAAAGACTCGGATTCGTTCTCGAAGGTGTCATTCGTCAGGCAGAGAAGCTGCCTAAAGGTTACGTGAACCATGCAGTATACGGCATGCTTCAGCATGAATGGGAACTTTTGCGCTAATTCGCCTACATAATAAATCAGGAGAGATCTCTCCCAACATACCGGAATAACAGGAATACCCTCTATCTCCACAGAATGTGGTGACAGAGGGTATTATATTGTATCCATGGATTTTATAGGGCTCGGACCATGCCACCATCCACGATCAATGAGGTTCCGGTAATGTACGTATTGGCCCCGGATAACAGGAACACCACCGCTTTGGCAAACTCCTCCGGTTGACCATAACGTCCTAGTGGAATCTCTTTACGGAACTGGTCAGATACCTCTTCCTCACTGATTCCGTTCTGCTCAGCCCGCGCTGCATCCAATTCACGAATACGATCTGTTGCAATACGTCCTGGTGCCACCGTGTTGATCAAAATTCCGTATGGAGCCAGCTCCTGGGATAACGTCTTCGCCAATCCAAACACGCCTGTACGGAACGTGTTGGACAGCACCAGACCCGGAATGGGCTGCTTCACCGAAGTTGAAGCGATATTCACAATGTGTCCTCCGCCTTCTTTCATATAAGGAAGAGCACCGCGAATCAGCCTTACATAACTGAGTACATTTAATTCAAATGCACGCTCCCAATCTTCATCCGTCAGTGACTCAAATGAACCCGATGGTGGGCCACCCGAATTGTTCACCAGAATATCAATCTGCCCAAACAGCTCCGCTGTCTTATGAATCAGAGCCTCAATATCTTCCTTGCGTGTCACATCGGTTGCACAATATTCCACACGTCCACCACCACCAAGCGCCAGCAGCTCCTGCTTCACTGCTGCGAGCTTTTCTTCGCTCCGGCTGGCAAGTATGACGTCAGCACCTTCTGCTGCCAATTGAGCGGCTACCGCTTTGCCCAGCCCTCGACTGGAAGCCAGCACCAATGCTTTTTTACCTTGAAGTCCCATGTCCATCGTTGTTCCTCCTTCTCAACTAGTCTCTATTTGGTCTGGATAAAATAACCCATAAGAATATCGTCCACATACTTGTCTCCGATATAAAACTCGGACACCAGCCTGCCTTCCGTCACAAATCCACACTGTGTATAAAACGTGATGGCTCCCGGATTGCTGGATAGCACGCGCAGCCTGAGCTTGCGAACGCCTTGTTGGGCCGCATGTTGCTTAATGGCATCCATCAAAGCTGTAGCAATGCCACAACGCCGATCATGAGGGTGAACTGCAATATGAATCTCATAGACATGACGGTTGACCAGCATACCTGTGGCTGGCTGAAAGCCCACATAACCACATACCCGCTCTCCCTGCACCGCAATCAATTGGCTGCCTGGCGGGCAATACTGCAGGTATTGCTGTCTGGAGCGCCATTGCATCGGTGCAGGTGAGGTGTATTTGTCCCATACCAGGGTGTCCAACTCCATTAGCTGCGCTGCATCTTTAATCTCGGATGGACGAATCGTAAATGTATGGCTGGTAAGCATAATGATTCAACCTTTCGTGCTATAGTCGACAACGCTGTACGTTACAACGTCGGGAAAGTTCAGAGAGTTAAGAAATTTGAGAAACTTAGGAATAGGAAGACATTGTTCGTTTACTTCACTAATTAAGTTTTTTGTTCTATATATTGTAGCATAGCCTCAGCTTTGACTAAAATTCCACTCGGTATTGAACCTTTTCGCAAAATGAAATAAAACACTTAACCTTGCCGTTACGTCATGGTTTATACTGATTCGATAAGGAGGGAATGCATGATGAATATCAAAGAGGCAGCAAGCAGGCTTGGTATATCGGCGAGAGCCATTCGCTTTTATGAAGAAAAAGGTTTAATTCTCCCCGCCAAACAGTCCAGTAACGGTTATCGTACATACACTGAGAATGATATCTGGCGGCTTCAAACCATTGCTGCACTGCGTGAGATTGGCATGTCGCTACAGGATATTACACATGCGCTAGGAGAGATTGATCAAGGGAATCAGCAGCGGCTGGAAGAATATCTGGAACTGCAACAGGCCGTCATGTATGCCCAGTGGATTGAGCTCAAACGTATGATGGATACAACCCAGCGCATGATTGACCTGAATCGTCAGGATGGTCCGCTGGATGTCAGCCATCTGCACGATCTAGCGGACAGTGCGCGCCGCCTGCGCGAAGCACGGCAGAACTGGCATGATCGGTGGAATTATGATACGCAGGCAGCCATCCACGATCAGCGAGTGCAGGCAGAAGCAAGAGTCAGTAATGAACATCCCAATTCAGAGGGCAGGTATCATTCCGATGATACGGTACAGTCTTCCTTTTATCTGTATCACAACTATGACGAAGCGCTCGAACAGACAGCTCATTGGATCTCTCCCGCCCTTGGTGAGAAAGGACTTGATATTGGTACAGGCACAGGTAATCTGGCTGGGAAACTGCTACAGCACGGCGCAGACATGACTGCAATCGACCAATCCCGGGAGATGCTGCGCAGATGTCGTACCAAATATCCTGAGATGCATGTGAAACTTGGTAATTTTCTGGCGCTGCCTTTTGCCGATTATTCCTTTGATTTTGTTGTATCCAGCTTTGCTTTCCATCATCTGAGTTCAGATCAGCAACTATTGGCATTACAGGAGATGCAGCGTGTTTTAACCTCGCGTGGACGTATCGGTCTAACCGATCTGATGTTTGTTGATGCGACTCACCGTGATTCCTATATTCGGCAGGCAGAAACCACAGGACACGAGGAACAGCTGCGCGCCTTACGCGAGCGTCACTTCCCTCTGCTCAGTGAGCTATGCAGCTGGCTGGAGCAGCAGGGCTACGTTACGAAGAATGTGCGGCATAACGAGTTGTTGTATACGTTGCTGGCAGTTCCGCTACGGTGATATACGGAACTTTCGTGAATAGTTTTTTAAGTTGCAAGAAATCTCATATAAAAAGACGGAGAATACTCCGTCTAAATTCAAAAAATTATGAACTGAATTATAGCAGAGGCTCCCTTGGATCGTTCCTCATCTGTTCAATCAGTTGTCCTACGTTGGAACCTATTACATCTCCTAATCGATATACATGCTGTTCAAGTTGTTTCTCAGCTTGAATGGCTCGATCCACGTTTTCCTTCAATACATCAAATTTCAAAGCTGTTTTGGGATTCATCCCCGATAGGTCTGAAAAAAGTTTGCTCGTATAAGAATGTGCTTTACTTACTTTTTCGTTTTTCTGTATCTTGTCCCTTTCGGGATCAATATATAAAGTAATTGTATCTTCATAGTGCAATATCAGCCAGATTTCAAAACAGGGACTTGTAATGGTCAGAATATTTTCTTCGCCAGCTAGCTGTATAAACTCCAAGTAGGTTTCTTTCGTTTCAAAACTGTCACGGTCAAACACAATGACGAACTGATCGATCTCTTTATCATACGATCCAGACTTAATGAGTTCTCTTTTTTTCTGTTGGATTAACGCCAATAGTTTGGAAGGATGACTATAGTCTCGGATTTCACCTTCTTTACTCAAAATAACCATCTCGATCAGATTGTTTATTCCCAATTCTTTTCGATACGTGTCTACCCCTTTAAAGTATTGTTTCTCGGTGTTGGCTCCCTCAAATATCAAATAATATCTCCGTAAGGGATCTATACTAATCTCTTCTTCATATCGTGTTGTCCATGATCGTAATTCTCTTAGCGGACTCATTCGATTTCACCGTTTTCCGAAAACGAGAAACTATTCAATACAGGAATAGCGCCATAACGCCCGTCAAGATAATTTTTGCTTAACTTTTTATCATATCGTTCTTTGAAACGGTCCAAGGAGTACAAATGAGATATATTATCTTTATTTCTTTCAACAAACCATATTTCATCCCTTCGCAACAGGTCCTGATCCATAATAGTAGATTCATGCGTAGTGAAAATAAGCTGCGTGTGATTATTCTTTAAAACTTCGAAAAACAACTCAATAAATTTATAAGTTAATTTGGGATGAAGGCTCCGCTCCAATTCATCAATGACATACACTTTGTTCTTTTTGTTACTAATCAGTATATCCATTAGGTCAAACAGACGCCGAGTTCCATCAGACTCTTCATCGAACTCAAAGTCACTAAGTGACTGCACGCCATGCTCCAACATAATTGTGGTAATGATCGGTTCTTCTCCTGAAACTCCTTTAATGTTATAAAAAGCATTCTTTGTTCGAATCGACATCCTTACATTTTCATGATCAGGGTCTTCGGATTTTTTTGTGAATGCACTAATAACTTCTTCTAAAAGTTTGCCTGGGAGCTTACTCTTGAGGTCGGGCAATGAGATTTCCTCTATTTTCACTTTCGATATTCCAGTATCAAATAGATCAATAATTTGATTAATTCTCTGATTCCCGTCATCTCCATAAAAATACTCGAAATCGGTAATAATCTGGTCTGCAGAGATGGTTACGAGATCTTCCTCAAACCATTCAAAAACATCTTTAAAAAATGCCAAACTTGATCCACTTTTAATCTTTTTGTTTCTGTTCATTTCTTTAAGAAATAACCCTGAGTTATTATCTTCAAAGTCCAAAGTATAGGTTTTAAATTTCATCCGATCAATTTCATCCAATTCTACCCGATCACCAAGTTCAATGCGTTTGAGTTCAGTCTCTCTTTCAAAAAGCATATGCTGCATATCCTTGCCAGGAACTAATTCATATAGCCATTCGGATTTAATGACACGGTCGAATAGATTTATGCTGAACCCATATGCATAAAATATATTGTTTTTTAATATTTCAAATTCAAATGTCGAGTCTTTATCTTGACCATCTGGAGCTACTCTACAATACATTTTACTCGCTTGCTGTGGCACTCGATTTGTAATGACATACTTTGCAAACTTCATCGCTTCAATTAAATTGCTTTTACCAGAGGCATTCGCCCCGTATATTGTTGCACTTCTCAATAATGAAACTTTATCAAACAACACCACATGTTCTTTCTTTTTTTTAATCTTTTTGGCAGGAATCATCGTTAACTCTTGTTTATCACAAAATGACTTAAAATTTTCTACACTGAATCGTACGATCATTTTTTTCACTCCTTTTCGGGGGATCTACAAAAGAAACTCCCTACACTTATTATATCCATTCAACAGCAAAATATAAACATAAAGAGATTTTTTCTCTTTATGCCTTGAATGAATTTTAATGGTATCATCCATCAAAGGTCAGAGACACAAAGCACAAAGCAGCTCTAATCTAATTCCCGAATTAGATTAGAGCTGCTTTGTCTAGCAATGTAAAATGTAATGATACATCACGATCTGAGCTTACGTTTCTTGAATTCATTTCATAACTCATTAAATCATCGTTTTTGTAACGAGATATAGACAAATTGAACCATTTTGGTCTATATCTCGCCTTGATTGAAGCCGCTATTGCTTCTCTTACATATAGATATCAACAACCGTACGCTCAGTTGCATTGCGTGCTTCTCTGAACTCATCAAGCGAGATGCAGACCCCGCCCTGACGGTAACGGTTCGCTGTACGCTCGGTGCGAATGTCCTTGCCATTCACCGCTACACGGCTCACAGCACCTTCGTTCAAGTGATAGATAAACGTCACTGGCTCACCTGCATACTCGAATTCGAATTGCATGCCTTTCAGCTCAGCTGGCAATACCGGGTCAATGACCAGATCGCCGCCCTCTTGACGAATGCCAAGTGCATTGGAGATCAGCTGGTTCATGTAGATTCCAGGGCCGCTGGAGTAGATTCTCCATCCGCCTTTCACCTGTACAGTCCCTTTACGAAGCTGGTCAAAATGCTCCTGCGCCTCGTAACGCGTATTAAACTTGCCGTCCGAACTACTGAAGTATGAGTTCGCTTGGCGAATCTCCGCGTTAGGTACAACCTCACCGATACCAACCGGGTTGATCATCGCGAGACCATTCCACACCTGATCTGTCTTACCGAGCTTCGCCATCGCTTCTACGTAACGGATATGGGCGTGTACATATTGCAAACCAATCTCACGACCGAAGTTGGATGCTTGCTCTGCACGTTTGAAGTGTGTGCTTACACCACCAGCATATTGAGCTGGACGATTCATCAGACGCACGCCATCCGGGCATAGGAACTGCTCACGGATCAATGCGTAATGAGACTCTGCTTGCTCCGCATTCAGCAACTCACCAATCATGCTGCGCGTCATTGGCAACAGACGATATTGAATGCCTGTCTCTGTGTCCGTTGGATGAAGCATCAGCTTCGCTTGGTCGGCTTCTTCCATGTATACAAAGCCTGGAATCACATCTGTGCCCAGCATGTAACGGTTAAAGTCCTCACGAATGCCTTGAGCTAGCACGTCAAGCTCCTGTGCAAAGTCCGCATCCTTGAATTTCAGCGCTTGCGAGAGCACGTTTACGGACTGATACGTCAATGCCACCGTCCAACTGCTCACCATGTATTGCTTCAGCTGTGCATTGGCTGGTTGGAGCGTATCATCCCAGTCGCCATCTCCGTAGGAAGACAGAAACGTATCGTGCAGGAAGTGCGAACGGATATATTCGATCTCTTTTTTCGCGTGATCCAATACCGTTGCCGTCTCTTCCGTGAACCCGAAGCTATGCTTGACGGTATAAGGTACTTTCTCATCCAGGATTGCATAGTCGCGAGTCGCTGTCAGGTAGTCCGCCAATACTTTCAACGGCCATACGATGATGTCGCCATGACTCTCTTCCTGTTGAATCGCAAAGTATTTATCAAACATGAACCATTGCGGCCAGTTGCCATCATCTTCATATTGGTGGGTATAAACCATTTTGATGATATCGCGAACTTGCTCATATTTTTGCGTTGCCATAAAGTACTCCACCGGACCTTGGCACACATCCCGTGTACCCCAAGCCGCGCCGCCATACTGCTCCAAACCGTGAGGCACGGAGTAGTGAACCAGCATATTGTGGGTGTACCACCAAGCCAGCGCATTTACTTTGAACAGATCCTCAGCACTCTGACCTTCGCCACGGGACAAACGGAACCCGTTCATCACACCTGCGAAGAACTCGCGGTATGCCTGTACTTCCTCTTCAAACGTCAGGCTTGAACCTGCTACCACTCCGCTGTCTGCTTGGCCTTCCAATACCCCTTGTACCTTCAGCGTCCATTCAGCACTTGCTTCCAGACTAAGCGTAACTAGTGATGCAGACCCACTGCGGATACCACTTGCCAGCAACGTTTCGTCCCCTACATTCACAGCTGCGCCGTCCACCGACATGCGGTATTGCAGATCTGGGTACGTTCCTGCACTAATCGCTTGTGGATCAGCCTTGAAGATCAAAGTATCGCCATCCTGCGTCATATGCAGCGGATACTCGTATTCATTCACATTCATCGTAATCTGGTTTGTTACCAGGTAACGGTACGCCTTACCACTTGTGGAACGCACATTCATACTTACTTCCGTAGCATGTGCCCCTGTATAGTTCGTCACGATGATTGTATCGGATGCCGTTTTGTAGATCCAACGTACATAGTTGAAGCCAATCTCAAACAAGGAAGGCATCGTCAGCAGACGATATTGTCCGTCCACTTCCACATAGATGCGTTGTCCAGCCGTCTTCGGCACGTTTAATGCATTGCGGGCATTACTGATCATTTTATTAAAATTGGTGTTACCAATAACGAGCTGTGAGTTGAAAATACCGTACATATATGACGTTGTCGTAATAACCTGTGCTCCAAGTTGCACATTGCCACCACTCATCAGAATGTGACCGTGCGGACGCTCTACGAGCAATTCTTTTGCTTTCAGAACGATATGTTCATAGCTCCCTGTGAAGAAGGATAACAGTTCCTCACCGCTGTGCTCTTCCTGATGACGATCAGGGAACAGATCATGAATCTCATCTTGCGTCAGATCAAGTGTTACCAGTGGTTCACCCAGGAAGGAGGACAGTTTCACCTGTTCCAACGTATCACCGTTTTCCACAGTCTGAGCCTGTACTTCATTCCATGCTGCGGTAACTTCATCCCCGAATTCCAGTGCAGAGATTCCTTCGGCATGATTAGGCTTCGCTAGTCCATAAAACACTACCTGTGCTTCTCCGTTCAGATTCAGCAGTTCAGATTGCAGCGCCGTGTAGGCAAATTCATACTGGTACGTCTCATTCGCCAACATTGGGCGATTCAAGCTCTCTGGTTGATTCGTTTCCTTGTACGACAGACCGAAGAATTGGAATCCGTCTGTGGAGTACCCAATTGCTTTCGTCAGGGAACCTTGTTGCATATATGGAAATGCGCCGCCCTGAGGCTGGTTTTGACGGGAACAAACGACATAACCTTTCGCTTCATCTTCAAACACTGTGTGGTCAATGTATTGTGACAGATAAGCCTCATTGCTGCGTACCGCACCTGGATCAGCAAGACCTACATCCTGTCCGTACACCACGTCTACGTTATGTTGTTGTCCTGTGAGCTTCACATCCCAGAACCAGACACCTTGTGGTGTAGCCGTAAATACAACCTGATAGCCAATGCCTTTTTCACTACCTTCCAGCTGGACTGTGCCCTCCCAGATCAACTGGTTGCTGGATTGTGCCTTGCTTGTAATTACCTTGCTATTCGAACGTACACCAAGCAGCGGGAACGAGCTAATTTTCTCTCCCTCATGCACACGCAGGTACAGGTTGTTCAAAGATCCATCAATCTGGTTGCTGAGCAACTGGTTCAACATCGTTGTGCCGGATGTAGCCTGGTATAGGTCGCCACTGTTCAAAAAGGTAAAAGATAACTCTCCGGCACTTAACCGGATCGGTTCATTAATCATCGTTGTCATAAGGTTCACTCCTTGAATTAGTTAAAATCGAAACGTTTCGATAAATTTGAAAAAGAATAGGGGCCTCTTCAAACCGGCTTTTTACAGCCCGTCCGGACGATAACCCCATCATTAAACTTTTACTTCAGCATGCAGGCAGTTCTTTGTTGTTCAGACTCGGTCTAAACCGAACGTACAGAGTTGCGCTCGATCATATTAATCGTTAACGTATATGAAGGGTCAACCGCTTCGCCATTGAGCATCTGGAATAACAGATGTCCGGCGAGCGACCCGGCTTCATGCTTCGGCTGGCGTATCGTTGTCAGCGGTGGATGCACATATTCGGACAACTGAATATCATCAAAACCGATCACGGAAATATCATTCGGCACCGATACACCACGCTCTTCCAATGCCTTCAGGCCACCAATCGCCATCTCATCGTTACCGTAAAATACCGCTGAGGGAAGATCGCCCTGCATGATCATCATCTTGGTTGCACTGTATCCGCCCTCACGTACAAAATTGCCGTTCAGACGCCATTTGGACTTTTCTTCAAGCCCCGCTTCCCGCATCGCTCGCAAATACCCTTGGTAACGGAGCGCGTTGTCATACGAGTTGGATGGACCGCTGATATATGCAATCTTCTGATGTCCTGCCTGAATCAGGTGGCGGGTAGCAAGGTAACCGCCCTGCTCTCCATCCACCAGCACGTTGACCAGATGGTCACTCGACAGCTGACGATCCATCACAATGATCGGAAAACGATGACCGGCGGATTCTACCAGAATATCATCATGAATGTTATGCGCCAGGATGATGGCTCCATCTACTCTTTTTTCACGCAAAAATCGCACTGCCGTTGAGTCCCGTCCACCCATGGAGCTGCACGCAATCAGGTCATACCCGTTCGCGAGGGCTACATCCTGTACACTACGGATCAACTCCGAGTAATACGGGCCCGACAGATCGGTCAGGATCAAAGCGATCGTGTTTGTCCGGCTCCGTTTCAGGTCCATGGCAAAGCCGTTCTTGCGGTAATTCAGTTCTCGTGCTGCCTCAAGCACTTTAGCTTTGGTCTTGGCACTAACCTTGCTATCCCCGCTCAGCGCATAGGAAGCAGTCGAGAGTGCTACACCTGCCAGCTTTGCCACATCCTTAATCGTTGCCATTCCACGTTCGCTCCTTCTAAACTATATATAAGTTCAACTAAAGAATATTTACACTTACCACTCCGATGACAGAATAACCTTCCGATCGCTGTTATCCCCAGATTTTTTTTAATTCCCTTCTTCAAAGGGAAAATCCGGGGATAAAGGCGAACGCTTCGCTTCTTCACGTTATTTCTGTCCTCTCCGTTCTCGCGTAAAAAGTTTAGTTGAACCTATATAGAACAAATTCAAGGTTACCCATATTTTATACGGTACATGGTTAGAACAACCACTAAATCCTTCATTATCGTTTATTAATCTTTATACATATCATAGCGATGGATGTCAATCGAAACGTTTCGAGGTATTCTCAAAAAAAATCCTTGTCTCGATCCTTCCGGTACCACTGTTGAAGTACCTTATTCCAATCCATACCATTAATGATGGTCATGACGCGTCTTTCAATCTGGCGCCCTATGAACAGTTATTGCCTAATACAATGAAACTGGCATTAAACGCCAGATTGAAACGTTTCGACATTTTCATTATAGTCGGTGTTGATAGCGATTTCAACCACTTTATCTATTTTTCACAGAAAAAGTTGAATTGTCCAATCTGTCCATTCCACGTCACTCCGTTTATAGTATATACTGCATAATAGTTGAGATCCGCGAATTACGCCAGTATACAAAGGGCATGAGACGCATAATGCCCCTGCTGACTTATGTAAGGAGACAGTTATTTAATGAATATTTCCAAACCCACATACCAAAAAAAACCGCTGTCCCGTCCCGTTTCCTTGCAGAAGATTCAGTCCGTACCTGTTGCCCTGTTCAAGCTGTGCCATCTGGTGCAGCTTCACGACCGCGAGGCATTCTCCCGCATAGATGAGATGTGGAGCACACTTCACGTACTGTACGTCATTACTGCTGGCCAGGCCAGGCTGATCAGTGCAGAGGGCAAACTGACATTAAATGCAGGCTCTGCAGTCGTTCGACAAGCTGGAAGCCTGCTTCAGCACGAGAGCAAGCGCGGCTCCCTGTCGCCAGTACAGGGCGTTGCTATTGCTTTTGATTCCATTGAAAATGAACAGCTGTTCTGGCCGTTCGGGATACCAGCCCCCATTGCGAGCCGTACTCTCACCGACAGGGCAGTAGAGCTGATTCAAGCAAGTTCGACAGGCCATGATTCGAGCCCCTTCAGGCCACATATGCTTTTCTATGAATTACTGGATATTTTGCGGGATCATGTAGCTCATTCTGCTCATGAAGATCAATCCTGGCTCGATGCTGTACTCAGACATATCCATCAGATGTATACGCATCCGCTGACTCGCGAACAATTGGCACGCGATGCGAATGTGAGTCCTGAGCATTTTTCAAGAGAGTTCAAGAAGCATACAGGTCTTACGTTTGTTGAATATGTGACCCGTCTCAGAATCAGGATGGCTCAGGAACATCTGTTGTTCGCGAACCCTACGCTACAGGAAATTGCACAACTAACAGGCTACAGGGACACCTTTTATCTGAGCCGCAAATTCAAACAGATGGTTGGATCAGCCCCAACACACTACCGGAAAATGCCCAAGAAGATTGTATCTTTGACTTACAATTATACGGCCTCACTTCTGGCACTGGGCCACACTCCCCACATGGGCGCCGTTGCCAGCTGGATGGAAGAAAAAATGGGGGAACATGGTCATGATGGTCATGAACCATTTGAGCAACATTCCGAATATGAGCTGGTTAAACATACGGATCTGATTGCAAACGCTCAGCCCGATGTCATTATCGGATATGCACCGCATCCCACTTTCGATGAACTACGTCTGATCGCACCGACCATTCTGATGCCCTTTGAGGAAATCGATTGGCAGGAGCAGCTTCTTCTTTTGGGCCGAATTACCGGGCTTGAGTCCAATGCACAAGCGTTGTTAGATCAATATCACCAACTTGAACAAGAAGCCAATCATACGTTGGACCAACAGATGGCAGGAACACGAGGGTCCGCCGTTTGCATGTTTATGATTGGAGAAGACGGGGCTTATATCTACGGTCATGGCTGGGGCAGAGCTTCTCATGTGCTGTATCAATCGCTGGGCTTCACTCCACCCTCACGTATGGAGCAGGATGGGCAGTTACTTACGGGGTACGTTCATGTTCCGTTGTCCGAGATTCACTTGTATGCCGCAGATCACATGTTTGTCGCCTTCACTGAGGAACCTGCCGAACGAGAAATGCTGGATAACCTGTTGAATCAGGAATCTTGGGGCACCCTCTCCGCCGTTCGTGAAGGACGTGTATACGAGATTGATGCCGACATGTTCTATGGATTTGATCCCTTGTCCGTTATGGAGCAGTTGCAGTATATCATGCGTCTCCTCACATCATAATTGTCCATGCTGTAGTGATCATAGTTGTCCATGTACAAATATCACATCTTCCTCTATGTTATTAATGAGAATAATAATCATTATTGATTATACACAGGGGGAACAAATATGTTTGCTACAAAAAAACGCTTTTCCGGCTTGCTGCTTATGCTCGCCATCATTATGATTCTGGCTGCTTGTAGCAGCGGAACAGGCTCGACTGCCACTGAACAGACATCGGCAGCGGGAACAGAAACGACAACCGGATCCTCCGAAACGAACATAGACACGTCGTCCAGTTCGGACAATTCGAATGCTACACGGATCTACAAGTCATTAAGCGGGGATGTTGAGATTCCGGCTGAACCGAAACGAATCGTCACGGATATGTACGTAAGTGATCTGCTCGCACTGGGTGTGAAACCCGTTGGGGCTGTTCAATATTATTTGGAAAACCCGTTCTATGCAGATCAGGTGGCGGGCATTGAAAGTATCGGTGATCGGGCAGCGGTATCCATGGAGAAGGTTATTGCCTTGAACCCGGATCTGATCATTACCTACTCTGATCAAGCCGAAGAGATTGAAAGTTATAAAAAAATCGCACCAACTGTGGTCATTCCGTACGGTACATTCACCAATGTACATGACGAAATCCGGGGATTCGGAGAGCTGATGAACAAATCCGAAGCAGCCGAAGCTTGGCTGAAAACGTACGATGAACGAATTGAAGCCGCTCGCGCCAAGGTGAAAACAGTCATCAAACCGGAGGAAACCTTCTCCATCCTTGAAGTATCCGACAAAAGTTATTATGGATATGGAGACAACTTTGGTCGAGGAGGACAAGCGGTCTACAGCGCTTTGCAACTTGCCCCTCTCGAAATCACCAAAAAAGAACTGATGGGTGATACCCAATGGAAAGAGATTTCTCGTGAAGTTGTTGGTGATTATGCAGGGGATCATATCTTCTTAACCGTTGGAGAGAACAATAAAAATTACAAAGGTGATGCCATCTGGCAATCCCTGCCGGCTGTGAAAAACAATCAGGTGTATGAATTATTAGAAGACCGTTACTGGTACTTCGACCCGATTGCAATTCAAGGTCAGGCTGAAGAATTCGCCGATATGATCGTAGAACGTGCCGAGCAAAACCGTAAATAACATAAGGATGAATCCAGGTGTCCGGACAGGCTAGGGCGCGTCTGAAAACTCCGAAGGAAGCAGATTTTGCCGAATTTTCGTTCCAAGCAAGAAAGTTTTCCGCAGGCGTGCCGGGGCACGTCAAGGGAAAGTGACGCAGCAGGGGGCGAAAAGGCGGTAAAAGATGCACTTCAACGAGTTTTGAGACACGCCCTAATTAGCCTGTTCGGGCATTTGTGTCATATCGAGGAGGACTTACATATGCTTCGCCGTTTTATGTCTTATTATCGTCCTTACAAAAGGCTCTTTATCTTGGACTTCTCCTGTGCCATTGCCGCCGCACTGCTGGAGTTGGCCTTTCCACTCGCCGTTAACCGAGTGGTCGATCAGCTGCTTCCGGCTGGCAATTGGTCCATGATCTTAGCGGCGTGTGTTGGGTTGCTCGGCATCTACCTGCTCAGTTCCTTTTTCCATTATGCAGTGACCTATTGGGGCCACAAACTTGGCATTAACATCGAATCCGATATGCGGCGTGAACTGTTCCAGCGTGTACAGAAACAGTCCTTCCGCTTCTTCGATAACAATAAGACCGGACATCTGGTCTCCCGCATGACCAACGATCTGATGGATATTGGTGAGATCGCGCATCACGGACCCGAGGACCTGTTCATTGCCCTCATGACACTCGCCGGAGCTTTCGGGATTATGCTGGGGATCAACTGGCAGCTCGCTGTGATGACATTCATCATCGTGCCGCTGATGATCTACCTGTCGCTGTATTTCAGTCGCAAAATGTCCAAAGCGTTCAAGCGTATGTTTGCGGATATCGCCGATTATAACGCACGGGTCGAGAACAATGTGAGCGGCATCCGTGTCGTACAAGCTTTTGCCAATGAAAAACATGAAGTAGGACGTTTCGTTGAGAATAACGAACGTTTCCGGCTTACAAAACTAATCACCTACCGCATTATGGCCTGGAACTCTTCACTCAGTTTTATCCTGATGAAATTTGTATCACTTTTTGTACTGGTATGTGGAACCTGGTTTGTCATTCAAGGCAGTATGACCTACGGGGAATTCATCGCTTTTGTGATGCTGTCCAATGTATTCCTCGGACCGATCGAGAAGATTAACTCCGTCATCGAGACGTATCCCAAAGGCATCGCCGGATTCAGACGTTACCTGGAGCTGCTTGAAGCTGTACCGGATGTAGAAGATACACCACAGGCAAAACCAATTCCGAATGTCAAAGGCGATATTGCTTTCCATAACGTTACCTTTTCTTATGGAGAACACAAACCTACACTGTCTCAGGTCAATTTGGATATCCAGGCAGGCCAGACGGTTGCTCTGGTCGGACCTTCGGGTGGGGGGAAAACGACGCTATGCAGTCTGATCCCACGTTTCTATGATGTGGATGCGGGACATATCTCCATCGATGGCATTCCGGTGAAGGACATGACGCTGGAATCACTGCGCTCCCATATCGGAATTGTGCAGCAGGATATTTTCCTGTTTGACGGAACAATTCGCGAAAATATTGCATACGGCAAACTGAATGCTTCCGATGAAGAAATCTGGCAAGCCATTCGCCGGGCCCAACTGGAAGAGCTGGTACAATCCCAGCCAGATGGACTGGACACCATGATCGGTGAACGTGGCGTGAAGTTGTCCGGCGGACAGAAGCAGCGTCTATCTATCGCAAGAATGATCCTGAAAAACCCACCTATTCTCATTCTGGATGAAGCCACTTCCGCGCTCGACACCGAAACAGAAGCTGCCATTCAACTGGCCTTGTCCGAGCTGGCTCAAGGTCGTACAACATTGGTGATTGCCCATCGACTGGCGACCATAAGACACGCCGATCGCATCGTGGTGGTGGAGAACGGTAGCGTAGCTGAACAAGGCAGCCATGAAGAACTACTCGCGCGCAAAGGCTCGTACAGCCGACTACATCAAGCCCAGTTTGGTTAAAGGCAGGGCTTAAAAGTGAAACCAAGTGGTTTGTAGGCTTAAACACATGGTCACAACAACAGAACAACCTTCCCTCTGTCCTAGAGTGAAGGTTGTTTTATATTTACTATTCGTTATATAAATTGAACTACATATTTACACGAGAACGCAGAGGACAGAAATAACCTGAAGAAGCGGAGCTAAAAGCTTTCTGAAAGAAAGCTGCATCGGAAGCATATGCTTCGCCTTTATCCCCGGATTTTACCCTTTGAAAAAGGAAATCCAAAAAAATCTGGGGATAACAGCGATCAGAAGGTTGTTCTGTCATCGAAGTGGCAAGTGTAAATGGCGTTTAGTTCAATTTATATAACTCCCCACCCAGAATGGCATTTGCTCGCTCACGAAATTCCACCGCCGCCTGCTCAGGCGTAATTTTGCCAAACAACAGCAGATCATACAACTCACGCAATACCGCAGTAACCTCGGGCGCACCAACAGGATCGGGCGGGTCCATCTGGCTACTGTTATCGGCAACCCAATCAATATAGTCAAATACCTGCGCCAGCTCCGGTTCAATCACCAGCTTCATCCGCTCTTTGACACTGGATGAGACGGGCACACCCCGCTCCCCTTTGAGCAGCAGATTGGCATCCAAATCATTCACAAAAAAGCTGATAAACTTGGCAGCCTCCTCCTTATGTCTGGAATTGCCCGCCATGGAGAAAAACATGCCTGGCTTCAAGAACAATCCATCCTGGCTGTTTGGCCCAGGCATTGGGGAGATGGTTAAGGGTTTGCCATAACGCTGAGCGGTGCTGATAAATTGGTTGGAATACCCCCAGCTAAACAAAGCCTCTCCCAGATAAAACGGGTCGTTATCAGGCTGGCCAATATCTGATGTCCAGATATCCGGTGCAAAAATAAGCTTATTCTCAGCGAGCTGCTGCATCCTGCCAAAGTAATCAATAAACAACCCATCATCCTCATACCCCAAACTCTTGCCATCCTCGGCGTATAGCTTGGAACCATACTGTCTCAAGTAATACGCGAAAAACTGTTCCGGTGTAAAATAGGTTCCCAAATAGATGCCTTTCCCGAGCAATTGCTCGCCCATCCGGTCAAAATCCGCCCATGTCCACGTATCCGTTGGCAATTCAATATCATTGGCTCTTAACACTTCCGGATCATAGATGCTGAGCATGGCGTTAACCCCCAAACTGAGACCATAGGTTTTTCCATTCAGGCTACCACTCTCCAACTGTTCCTTCTCAATATCTGTCGTGTCAATCAGCCCGCTCTGCATGTACGGCGTCATATCCTCCAACAGTTGCAGCGAACTGTACTGGGACAGATAGGAGATGTCCATCTGGATAATGTCGGGCAACGCATTGCCTGCTGCATGTGGGGCGAGTTTTCTCCAGTATTCGTTGAAACTGCTATATTCGTATTCGATGTTCACATGTGGATTCAACTTCTCATACAGGTTGATAACAGCTATCGTTGCATTGTTGCGGAACTCCCCACCCCACCAAGCGATTCGCAGCGTTATCGGCTCTTCTTCCACAATCATGCCTGGCCTTTGATCCAACTGGTTCACGCAGCCAGGAAGAGTCAGCATAAGACAGAGCATGCCCATCATTCGCATCCATCTTCCCATAGCTTCTCCTCCTTACCTGGTGATGGGGGTGGCAGCAGCACCGTTACTCTCGTTCCACGCCCCGGCTTGCTCTCCAGCAGAACATCATATTCTTCGCCAAAAGCCAGACGCACCCGCTCCCTGATATTCAGCAGACCAATACCTGTGCCTCTGGTTTTCACTTCACCGCGCAGCACCTGTTCCACATATTCGGGTTCCATGCCGGGACCGTGATCCTCCACGATCAGGGCCAGCTTGCCACCTGATATTTCGGCATACACTCGAATCAGACATGATCCAACCTGTGGTTCCAAACCGTATTGAATGGCATTCTCCAGTAGTGGCTGTAGGGTCAACTTGGGAATGGCACAACCCAGATAGGAAGCAGGCACATCCATACGGAAATCCAATCGTTGCCGGAAACGGTAGGTCTGAATGGTGATGTAATGATTGACGATCTCCAGTTCTTCGGCAATGGTAATGATATTTTGTTTGAAGCTGATGGAGGAACGCAACAAATATCCGAGTGACAGCACCATACTGGAGATTTGCTCCTGCCTGTTCTTTTTGGCGAGCCAATGGATCGAGTCCAGTGCATTATACAGAAAGTGGGGATTGATCTGCGCCTGCAGCGCCTTAAACTCCGTTTCCTTAATGACCAGCTGGCTTGCATAATTTTCTTTGATCAATGTATTAATATGTGTAATCATCATTCGATACGTTCGCTGTAGTAATCCCAATTCATCCATGTGCTGGTGTGTTGGAATGGACAGATTGGCGTCTATATTCTCCAGATCGCCATACTGCACTTCCTTCATCTGACTGATGAGCTGCCGGATTGGCCTTGTCAGACTGCGTGTGAACACCATACCAAGTGCGAGAACAACCAGAATGACGATAAGATAAACGACAATTAGTATATTTTTCAACCATATAATACGTTCAAAAATCTCATCATAAGAGGCCATATTATAGTAAACCCAGCCGGTGTAGGCGGATTTCTTCTGGGAAAGAAATATCTCCCTCCCATCCAGATTTTTGATCTCATATCCCCCACTGCCTGGAAGTGGATTCAGCCCCGCGGACACCGCTTCTGGAAGCTGGCGATAAGGATACACCACATCACTGCCTGCTTTTAAAATAATGTCACTGTCCTGGCTATCGATGCCCGCATACTCCTCAACGAGTCGCTCGATATTAATACGCAGAAACAGTATGCCTACCGGTTCCAGGGTCATCGGTTCGTAGGCTCGCACCTGACGGACCATAACCAGCATCGGGTCATCGTCATCCGGGTATAACCAGCGCACTGCACCATTGGCCTGCTCCGCAGCCGCAATCATCCGATCATATTTTTCCTGGGATACGGTTAGTGTCTCGCCATATTTATTCACTCTTCCCCTGGAATCAATCAGATGAACGGACTGCACATAACGTGCAGCCCCACTAATATGCTCCCATAACCGGTCCGTGATTTTCTTCCGTTCAATAAAGCTTGAATATGCGCTATCGTCATCCAGCAACGACTTCAAGGCTCTTTGAATCTGAGTATCGGAGATCATGTTTAATGATAACGCTTCCAACTTCTGAAGTTCAACATCCACTGTAGACGAAGAAAGGTTCAGAAGTCGGGACGACTTATCAAACAGCTGTTTGTCATAAACGGAATACGTATAATACAAGGACCCAAACGCCAGGATGATGATAAACGCCATCATGAACATAATCATCAGAAACATTTTCATTTTGATGCTGAGTTTACGGTAGGCTGTCATGACCAAAGCGCTCCTTTGAACCACGTGATACTACTAGGTATATCACATGCAGGAAGGTTTTCCCAAAGTTTTAGCGCTCGATTTCTCACGTATTATTTGGACTGATATCGATCATAGGCCGCCTGATGAACCTCAATCGCCCGGTCAATGTCCATGCTCTTGATTGTTTCGGCCATCTTGTCAAATTCGGTGATCGGCTTCTGTCCGCTAATGATGGCAGTCATCGTTTCATTCAAATACGTATTCACCTGGCTCATGATGGATGTACTTGTAGTTACCTCATCTGTTGACAAACGAATTGGGGGAAGCGTTAATGCTGAGCTTGCTTTCATCCATTCCGCATTCGCGGCACGCTGTCCGTCATCAAATAATAATGCATCCAGATAACGACTATCCTGATTGATCGGACCGTCCATAATGGATAAGGCATAGGAAGCCAGTGCCTGGTCATACGTCAGACCGTTCGGATTATTAATGATGGTATCTGTGAATTTGACACCTTCCCCGTCACGAACATAGCTGTCATTTTCGATACCAAAGTTGAACAGATCACTACCCTCGTCGCTATAGTTGTAGTCCATCCACTGAACAATATATTTCAATTTGTCTTCGTCTGCGGATGCCGTAATGGCCTCACCATAACTTAGTACCTTATTCTCCAGATTGAAGGTAGCATAAGAAGTTCCATCCGGAGATACGGGCCACGGTACGCCGGTTACGTTAAAGTTCGGATCGGTATCTCTCATCAGATTGAAGTATTTCCCCATGCCACTGAATACACCACCCTGATATGCGCCGGCCAGATTGCTGGTAACCTTATAGTCAAACGCTTTCCCGTCATTGGTCATGATCTCAGGATCAATCAGCCCTTCCTTGTACCACTTGGCCATGGTCTCCAAGAAATCACGGTAGCCCGGCTGAATCGGTCCAAACTCCACCTTGTCTCCATTCATCTGGAAGCCACCAATCACGCCAAAGGCCGCTGCAAAATCATGGAGCTTGGTCAGGTTACCCGGCCCCCAGTTTCCGGTGAAAGGAAGCTCATCAGGCTTACCGTTGCCGTTAGGGTCCTGTTCCTTAAATGCCTTAAGTACCGTATACCACTCATCGATATTGGTAGGTACCTTAAGGTTCAATGCATCAAGCCAGTCCTGGCGCATAATTAAACCGGAAGTGGCATTCAGCTTCAATGCATCCAGCTTCAGCAGCGGGAACATATAGATTGTGCCATCGTCGAGTGCAATCTGTTTCTTCACATCCGGATCGGATTCAATAATCCGCTTTAAGTTCGGTGCATAATTGTCGATCAGTTCATTCAAACGAATGATGCGACCGTCCTTGATCATTTTTTCCGGTCCGCCAACGGCATCCGCCCAGTTATAATAAATGACGTCCGGCAGCTCCTTTGTAGAGATCAACAGATTGAACTGGTCGCGCTGTTGTCCAAGCGGAGGATGTGTGAACTTCACTTGGATGCCCGTCAGCTTCTCCTTTTCCTTGTAAGCTGCCATATCGCCAAAATTGTTCAAGGAAGCTGTCAGTTTGGCATCATTGGCGCGCCAGTAGTCGATGGTAAATGGCTCACTTGTAATCGGTAGCGGAATCTCGGTCAACGCCTGAACGGCAGGTTCTGTTCCTTCTGCTGGTTCTGCGTTACCTGGTTCATTATCCCCCGTACAGCCCGCCAGTAAAGTCATGGTAAGTAGCGATGACAACAGGATGGACCCCATTCTTTTTTTCACGTAATTCGCCTCCATAGGATACATTTTTTATTGTTTCACAGCGCCGATTAGAGCGCCCTGAACAAAATAACGTTGGATGAACGGATATACCAGCATAATCGGCAGCGTGGAGATAATAATGGTCGCATATTTGATGTTCTCTCCAATGGCAAAGCCGGTATCGGCGCCCGCACCCATGGCCTCTGTACTGCTGCTGATCAGAATATCACGCATAATAATCTGGATCGGATATAACTCCTGACTGCGCAGGTAGAGCATCGGTCCAACATAATCATTCCAATGGTCAACCGCATAATACAGCATCATGACCGCCAGGATTGGCTTTGACAAAGGCAGTACAATTCGGAACAAAATCAGAAAGTCATTGGCGCCATCAAGCTTCGCTGATTCGATCAGACTGATCGGAATGCCCTCAAAGTTTGTTTTCATAATGAGGAAATAAAATGTGCTGATGGCACCCGGAATAATAAGCGCAAAGCGGGTATCCACCATGCCCAGATTCTGAATCAGCAGAAAAGTTGGAATCATGCCCCCGCCGAAAAACATCGTGAACGTAATTAATTTCATCAGCGTTTTTCTGCCCATCAGATCACCACGTGACAGCCCATATGCAGCCAGTGAAGTCATGAGCAGATTGATGGCTGTACCCACCACAACATAGAACAAGGTGTTCATATATCCCGTATAGATGCGAGTATCCTGAAATACCGACTTGTACGCTCCCAGCTGAAAACCTTCAGGAATGAGCATCAGTGAACGGGAACGCAGCATCTGGTCCGGGTCGCTGATTGAAGAATTGAACACGTACAGCATCGGGTACAAGCATAAAACCATGATCACCAAGAGCAGCAGTGTATTAAATACATCAAAAAGTCGTTCCCCTATAGACTGTTTCATCGCTTCACCTTCCGATTACCATAGACTGGTTGAGTTAAGCTTTCTGCTGATCGCGTTTGCGATAATGAGCAGCGCGAAATTAATGACGCCGTTAAATAGTCCGATGGCGGTTGAGTACGTATAGTTCCCTTCCAAAATACCGGATCGATATACAAAGGTGGATATGACATCCGATGTCTCATAGGTCGGTGCCGTTTGCATCAGCAATATTTTCTGAAAATCCGCATTCATGACCGCCCCCATACGCAGAATTAACATGATCACAATCGTGGGCATAATGCCCGGCAGCGTAATATGTAACAGCTGTCTCCAGCGGCCTGCGCCATCAATTTTGGAAGCCTCATACAACTGAGGATCAATACCACTTAGTGCTGCCAAAAAGATAATCGAGGCCCAGCCTGCGCCCTGCCATATGTTGGACAGGATGTACATCGGACGGAACATATCTTTTTCCGCCAGAAACATAATCGGCTGCAGATCGAAAAAGTCACGAATGACGTTAAATAACCCACCGTCCAGAGATGAGAACGTTTTCAACATTCCAACCACGACAACAACCGAAATAAAATGCGGCATATAACTAATGGTCTGTACTGCACCTCTGAACCACTTCTTCCGGACTTCATTCAGCAGCAGTGCTAGTAGAATCGGAGCCGGGAAACCAAATACAATACTGTAAAAACTCAAAATCAGTGTGTTCTTAATCAGTCGCCAGAAATAATAACTTTCAAAAAACATGGTGAAGTTGTCAAATCCAACCCATTCGCCTGCCAAAATTCCTTTGATCGGGTTGTAGGATTCCTGAAATGCCATCAGTAGCCCGTACATTGGCCCATAGCTGAAAATCAGATAGTAGGCTACCACAGGAACGAGCATCAGATAAACGTATCTGTTGCGGACAAGTTCCTTTTTCACCGAACTCCATTTGCCAGCTGGCTTCAAACGCCCAGGTTCAATCTCCCGGCTTCGATTCAGCTCCATCCACTCAACCTCCACTCTCGATGTTCATTCACTAACATGACACTTCTAATGATAGAATCGAGCACCATTTCTTCCCATGCTCATTTCCGGTAAATGGATGTTCAAAACCGAGTTCTGTCCGACAAAAAAAGACCCTGCTGCCGATGAATGGCAAACAGGGCCCGATCACAGATTAGATGTAGATCGGAATATAAAGATTAGCTATGTAGAAGCGACAGCAACGCTGTCTTAGGGTACTTTTTTATACTCGGAAGGGGAGAAACCCGTGTATTTCTTGAACATTTTGCTGAAATACGGCCAGTTGGCGCCAAACCCTGTCTGTTCAGCAAGCGAGGATACAGTGTAGTTCCCGTCCTGCTCCAGAAGCTCCAACGCTTTACGGATGCGGTAGCTTAACACATAGTTCGTAAATTTCTCACCGGTTTCTTTTTTGAACATTTTGCCGATGTAGTCTGGATTCATGTATATTTCCCCGGCGATGGACTGGAGTGTCAGTGTCTCGTCCCTGTAGCGTTTCTCTACCAACTGTTTCACACTGCCTACCATCTGCGATTGTCTGGAGCGGTGTTGTTCGTAGCGGCGCAGGGTGATTTCTTTGGCGACGGCAAGCAGAAACTGTTGAAAAGAATGCAGCGTGCTGGTTTCAATCATGCCTGGCAACTGATCCATATACCTTTTCATCTCGGCAGAGCCGCTGAGTCGAATCATCTCCATAAACATCTGAATAAGATAGGACTTCGTTTGGGATATATCGTATCGCAAGCTGGCAAGCATCTGAAACATCCGGTTCAGCTCTGATCCAACTTCCTGCCAGTGTCCCGCCTTGATTGCAGTAACCATCCGCTCCGGATCGTATTCGAATTCGGGAAGGGTGTGCTCCCCGGGAGAGTAGACATCCCGCTCCATAATGAGACTGCCCTCACCGAGGTAAAAGCGGTAATTGAGATAGACCAGCGTCTGCATGTACAAATGGCGTGCCTGCGATAGATCTCCTGGCTCGCTCAGCGCAATCGTGAGATCATCATGATAATATCGGGTAAATGTGGCGCGAATCTCATCGATATTATGGAACAACTGCGTTTCAGACAACTTGTCCTCCATGATTAGTAGCACATGCCCCCCAACCGTGGCACTTAATATTGAATTGTGAAAAATATCTTCGGCAATGTTCTTCACCGCGAACAAGTGCAAATACTCATGATCCCCCTCAATCTCTACCAGTAGCAACCGCACACGTTGATCCTGAAACTGTACATCGAATAATTCCTCGAAATACTTCCATTCCTTGACCCCGTATGTTCTGTTCGTGACTAGCTCTTTCAGAAAATATTCCTTGGCATGTGGCAGTACACGCTCCAGATTATATTGGATCGACTGCACAAAACGCTCCTGATCGGTCAACTCCCGCTTCTCACTGACCAATTCACTAATAGCCTGTACAAGATGCTCTTCACTGCAGGGTTTGAGCAAGTAGTGCTTCACCCCATATTGCATGGCCGTCTTCGCATATTCGAATTCGGTGAAACCCGTGAGCATGATGAATGAGATATCCTGATACTTCTCCGCCACTGCTTCAACCAGCTGTAACCCATCCATTCCCGGCATACGGATGTCCGAGATGATGATATCCGGGCGTTGCCGTTCAATTGAAGCAAGCGCTTCCAATCCATCTTGAGCAATGCCGATCAGTTCTGTTCCTAATCGGGACCAGTTCACCACACTAGAGATCCCGTCCGAGATCATAAATTCATCATCAACCAGCAAAACCTTGTACATCGTATGCATCCCCCTGCCTTTAACCAGTTCCATCTATTATATGGGCATTATGCACAAATAGAGGGGAGAACGTTGAATGACATGTGAATGCACTCTAACAAGTCTGATTTCTGAACATTCCTGAGTCATCTCATCGGAAAAATCATTCGCTGGCACGGCTATTGGAGTTAGTCTCTGTAAAGACAAAACAACCTTCACCCGGTACTGGGGATGAAGGTTAGCCTCGCTTCATTTTATAACATCATCAGGGTATGGGTACGGACGGAGTAATTCTGGTACATCATTACGTATCCATCCCATACTCCTTCACTTCACGATTACGGTTCAACACCGCATGCAGTACAAAACCAATTACCGCAATCGCTGCTGTGCCTGTTGCCAACCAAGCTACAGGGATAAGTCCTTGCTTGTCATACATGACCCCCATCGCATAGGGCCCGATAACCCGTCCAACCGCACCGATTCCACCCGATATCCCGATGTAAAAAGGCGCCGCCCTGCCCGCATGCTCCGAGATAAACGCAGGTGTTGCAGGGGAGATCAACATCTCCCCAAACGTGGCAAGTACCATTGCAAGCACCATGCCTGGATAGCTGTACATGGTAATCATGACAATGTAGGCCATGCCATAGAATACCGCACTCGCCGTCATCTGGGCAGTGGAGGTACGGGCCATGGTCCGTTTCACCCAGCTGGTGAAGGGTTGGCCTACAAAGATCAGCACCCCGTTCAGGGTCCAGAGCAGACCGTACATTCTTTTTTCCATACCCTCAGAAATGATATAGGGTGACACACCTGTGTTCCAGATGGAGTTACCGAATAACAGGAAGAGCACGCCCAAGCTCATAAACAGATATAATCGGGTATTGCCCAGCAATGCCCAGACTCCTGGCCCATCGGGAACGGTTTTACGTTTCGTCAGATGTACTTCCCCCTGATCCGGTTCAATCCGCGACAGATAATACCAGAAGAAAATTGCAAATCCAGCTGAGGTTACCCCGTTCAGTACAAAGCTGAGGTGATAGGAAAAGTCAGCCAGAAAACCGCTCAGCGCCGTACCAATCGCCACCCCGATATTGTTCGCCACATAGATAATATTGAATAATTCACCGCGTCGCTCCGCAAACCGGAAACCAATAAAGGCCTGAATCGCTGGCAGCGACAATGAACTGAACAGACCAATCCAGCCCATCGCACATATAAATACGACCCAATACGCGCTAATCCACGGCAGCGCAAACAAACCTAACGCATTAAGCGCCAGTGAACCAATGATCAGCTTCTTCACACCCACCCGATGGTACAACGAACCACCAAGCAATTGTCCAAAGATGCCACCCAGGGACTGAATCAGGATCACAAAACCCGCGTTGGCCATCGTCCGTCCAAGCTCATCAAACACATACATGGTGGTCAGCGGCCACATCAAGGCACTGCCTGTTGCGTTAACCAGACTTGCTAATAAAAATATTCTCACTTCTTTTGGATAGTTATCCAGCCATCTCATCATCTCTAATCCATTCTCCTTAGTACCATAAAAACGTATTAACATACCAAAAAAGCCTTTGCCCTGACGGCATAACCAGCCAGAGCGAAGGACTTTGGAAGTGTTACATCTATTGCTCTTTAGATCCTGCTCAAGTTCGACCCTTTGTTTCATCTTACCTCAAAAAATTGACGCTGCAAGCACACTCATTGACGCTTCACTTCGACAGTGGCCGAGAAGAAGGTAGCCCCGTTCCCCATGTCCGACAACCGATTGGACGTCAGTGAATTCGCTCGCTGCTTCTTGCCGTCACCATCCCACCATAAGCCTTGGCTGATGACGGTTCCTGGCAACATGGCGTCACTCACCTTGGCGGTAAGTTCGATGCGCCCGCGATCATTCCATACGACCACTGCATCGCCATCCTCCACGTTTCTACGGATGGCGTCCTCGGGGTGCATTTGCAATAGAGGCATCTTTTCCAAACGCTGATGTTTGGCTGAATTACCAAAGGTGGAGTTTAGGAAATTATGGTTTGGCGGCGATAGGAACATCAATGGATAGGTATCGGCAGGTCCAGCCGGATTCTCTCCATCATATCCTTCAACCAGAGCACTATAGGTAGGGAGCGGCGGAAGCCCTCTCTGTTCCATTGTCTCTGAGTACAATTCGATTTTGCCTGAAGGCGTGGGCAGCTGATCCAGATATGCAGCATGTGGCGTCATATCCAGCTTCACGAATCGATGTTCCTTCAGTCCCTCCAACGTGACTCCATTCATGTAGGGGTTGCCTGTGCCCTGAAGTGCGTCCTCAATCATCTGTTCCGGCGTTTCTCCGAAGATTGCAGGATCGTACCCCATAGCCTGCCCAAGCAGTGAGAACAGTTCCACATTGCTCTTGCTCTCCCCAATCGGTGCAATCACCGGCTCTTGCAGATGAACATACTGATGCCAATAAGAGGTGTACAGGTCCGTCGCTTCAAATGAAGACGTAGCTGGTAACAAGATATCTGCATATTTCGCCGTATCCGTCATGAACAGATCATGCACAACCGTGAATAAATCTTCCCGTGCAAAACCTCGCTCCACCCGCTCGGTATCCGGTGCCACCACCAATGGATTGCTGCAGTAAACCATCATAGCCCGGATTGGCTGCTCCGCTTCCAGCAGCGCTTCACCAATCCGGTTCATGTTCACCACTCGCGGCTCCGGATTCTGCCGCAGCTCCGGACGTTCGAGCGCGTCGCTATTCGTGCTCGCATAACTGTTGGTGCGAACGGCACCGCCGCCTTGCTTCAGCCATTGCCCTGTAATGGCAGGCAGACATGCAACGCTGCGCACGTTCATCCCCCCATTATCATGGTGCTGGAGGCCATTGCCAATGTGAATATGGGCTGCCTGTGCGTTGCCATATAGTTCGGCCAGCTCCACAATCGTTTCCTCCGGCACGCCCGTAATACGTGCAACGCGGTCAGGGGTGTAACTGCGGACATGGTCACGCAGTGCCTCATGACCCACCGTATACTTTTGCATAAACGCTTCATCCGTCAGCCCCCGTTCGAACAGCACATGCATCAAACCCAGCGCCAGTGCGCTGTCGGTGCCCGGGTACAGCGGAATAAACCAGTCGCCCCATTGAGCCGTACGATTGCGATGAACGTCGATGACGACAATCTTAGCACCTTTCTTGCGGGCTTTCTCCGCCAAAACGACCTGGTGCATATTTGTACTGACGATATTGCCACCCCACACCAGAATGAGATCCGCGTGCTCCGTATCTTCCGGCACCGTGCCCCGGTTGGCACCCATCGTATATTTCCAGCCAGTATTTCCGGCCGAGTTACATATCGTCTGCTCCAGGACACTCGCACCTAGCGCATTGAAGAAACGTCGGTCCATTCCGTCGACACCAAGGATGCCCATATTACCGTAGAAGCTGTAGGGCAGGATGCTCTCCGGGCCGTAAGTTTCGGACAATGCAGTGAATTTGGTCGTAATCTCGCGAATCGCTTCATCCCAACTGATTCGTTCGAACTTGCCTTCACCTTTGGCTCCTACACGTTTCATCGGATATTGTAGACGCTCGGGGTGATACACCCGCTCAGTCATATTTCTAACTTTATTACAGATGGCACCCTTGGTGATCGGATGATCCGGATTACCTGCCACCTTCACAATTTTGCCGTTCTCTTTATGTAATAACAGACCACAAGTGTCCGGACAGTCGAGCGGGCACACCGCCGCAAATATACCATTCTCCTGATCGATCATCGTATGGCTCCCCCTCTTTAAAAGCTATCCCTATATCATATCTTCTTCGAGGTTATCACGTAAAGAGAACAGTATATTTTCGCCTAATATTCGCCGCTATAGCAGCTTCAAATTATTTTCAAAAAAATGTTTTGTCGTTTGATTCAACTTCAGAATTCAAGGGTAAATTAAAAATAAGGCATTAGGCTAGTGTTTCCCCACTTCCTCCTCATGCCATATCATGGACCACTCCCGAAATTCGCCATGAACAGGTTTCGTTCCCCCGAACCTTGTCATGGCGAATTTGCTTTGCGTTGAATTCCAACAAGGACCCCATACAAAAAACGATCCCGACCTTCTCCGTCACAGCATATTCGTTAGGCAGTGTGACGGTGTCTTGTTACCCTCCCTCATATGCATCCATCCCACGTCTCTAAATGAAAAAAGAAAAAAGACTTTATGCCCTCATGTTCGGTTTTGGCTCTAAATTTAAGTTGGCCATAGGCCTTCTGCTGCCCCGCGGCCTGTACGACAGACTTCTTATCATCTTTAAGCTTACGTATCCAACTGCCCACATAAGCCGTGCTGTTCTCCATCAATACCAGCTACACCGAAAAGCATCGCCGCCCCGATTTCGGCAACTAATTCCTCTTTGCTGTAGTTTTCATCTCCAAAGGCAGCAAGTTCTTTAATCCTTGAAGGCTATCGTGGCCTGTGCTGTGTACATGCTCGTGGAATAATGTGCTGTAATATTCTTCTGTTTTACTGAAATTACAGATAGGTAGCACCCTCACAATATCGTCAACTGGACGATAGAACACACGACCAGACGGACGGTTTTTTGGAACGGTGAAGGAATGAAGCGAAGCGTAATGGAGTCATGGTTCTTTATTTGCTTCGTAGTACATGGTGGGTATTGTGAAGTGGAGTGAAACGGAGCGAAGCAATGCCCATGATGTATGAGCATTGCCCCAAGTTTTTAGCTTCCCTGCTGGTTCCGTTAAGAATCCCAAGCGCCCCCGGACGGCTTATCCGGGGGCGCTTGGGATTTAGGGACGGTGAACTGCGGGAATAAACACCTGTTTTCTACACTTCTTAGATTTTTGTGTAAATAAGTTTGTCCTGGTGTTTGCTGATTGAAATAAGATCTAATTTCAGACTCCCATCGAAACAATACCCGAAACTTTAAATCTATACTCAGTTCTCGATCTTCAACAAACCAGATAACATCTATTCCTTTTTCCTCAAAATACTTCTTTCGCTTTCGAATCAATTTGCGAAACAAAATGGTCTCTCATAACAAAATTAGAAAATATTCACTTTTAAAGGATGAATTTGGACATCGAGGTCGAATTATACATTTGTAGTACTACACATTATTTTTTTAAAAGGGAGACTTCGACAAAATGAAAAAATTATTAGCAGCAGTATCTGTACCAGCCCTAGCTCTTGCATTCACACTAGGAACCGTTCCGGTTTCAGCCGCTCCAGCTGTTCAAGCTGAATCTACTACAATCGGTGGTTCAATCATTACTCCAATGGATACTACAATTCGTACTACTGTGGGTAGCGACTTCTTCATGACAGGCTCTTCTTTTACTATCTTATATGGCTCCAATGTGGTAAGTCTTTCGGGTGGCAAAGCTACTATGATCGGCGAAGGTACCGCGCAGGTAGCAGCATACAAATCTAATGGTGCACTCAACGGAGTGTACACATTTGTAGTAACTAAATAAGGCATAGTTTTTTAATCAAGGTCAGTAATTGGGGTAACCCAATTACTGACCTTTTTATAATTACTTTTTAATTTGAACTTCTACCTCAAGATTAGTTAGGTACTGTTTTAAAACCTCACCGTTTGGATCCTGTTTAAATGTTCCATTCTCATTAATTTCAATAATGTAAGGTTTGATTGTTATTTTGTCTGGTATTGTATTAAAAGGCTGGAATCGAATATCTGAGGTCAACTCGTTCCCATTCGTTTCATGCCATTCATTAGAACTAAGTAACTTTAGACTGTTTCCATCTGAATCGACAACATCATAGGCTAAGCTAAGTGTAAGTGGATCATACGCCTCTCCTTCTGGTAAACTCAAAACAGTTGATAGATTCGTTGTTACTGGTGTAATTTCAACTTTCTGAAATTTTATTGTGAAATCTTCAAACTTCTTTGTCGCATTAATATTAGTCACAAAAGCGTCTGTGGCATTTTTCTCAACAGGGACTTCAATAGATAAAGGCTTGCTTTCTCCTTTAAGATCAACATTCAAAGTCAGATCAAAGGAATTAGGCAGTATTTTCCCTTCTTGGTTACGTAAATCTGAGAATTCAAGGATAACTGAATTGTTATCAACACCGGCATATTGAAATACTCCAATGTCGTTTGAATTATCAGGACCAAAAGATTGAATATCTTCACCATTAATCAATAGACTTATATTTTTAATATCTTTTTTTAATGGATTATTTGAGATTGATAATTCACTTGTTGGATTTCGCTCTAAGCTCAAGGAAACTCTCGTCCCATCATAAATAATTTCCGGTACTACCAAAGATATGTTTTCATTTGATGCACTTACGTTAGGGAAGTTAACTAAATTCTCTTTAACTGCTACCCTTAACCCTAAGTCTCCTGCTAGCTTAAAGATACTCTTTACCCCAGGAACTTGTTGCAAAGATTCAGCCATTGTAGGTGACACAAATCCACTTGCAATCACCAGCGTTAAACTAGCAGCAACCGTTGTAGCAATAACCCTTTTCTTCACTTTTATTCTCCTTTCAATAGTGGTGATAGGTTTTATATTTTGTTCTTTAATTTTTGTCATAATGATATCTGAGAAATCCTTGTTTGGATCCATTTCACGAATTTTATTTATTACTTCATCCTCTTGTGGTTCCAAGTGTTTTTTCATGTTCTTCATAACCTCCATTTCTGTGTCTATTTAATTTTTTTCGAATACGTTCATATTTTTTTCTAGCATTTGCTGCAGTTATGTTAAGTACATGGCCCACCTCATCAAAAGAATACTCCTCTACAGCCCGTAATAGTAAAATGTATTTTTCATTGAAATTAAGCTGTTGTAATAACACATCAATGTAATTTTTCTGGTTTTCATTAGTGGATGAAACTTTGTTTAAATATTGAAAATCAAGAAGCAGTTGATAATCTCTGAATTTCTTCTTATTTAAATTTATAGAGTGGTTATAAACGATCTTGTGAATCCAAGCAGAAAAAGAAACTGTTTTAGTATAGTCACCAATATGTTGATACACTTTAATGAAAATATCTTGAACTGCGTCATCTACTTGTTCTTTATCATTCAGTAAGTAATAACTATAGAGGTAAACTCTCCTCTGGTACTTCTCAATGATGACTCTGAACTTATCAGTATCGCCTTTCTTTATTTGCTGAATTACTTGATCAATTTCCTCACTGTCAATATTGTCTGGATGTTCAGAAGTCAATTGATATCGCCTCCTTCCGTGTACTTATATAACAATTGGAAACTTCAATTTGTGACACTTAGCTATTCTTTATTTTATAAATACTTTTGACTGCCATCTCCCTCCTCTTTGCTTGCAGCGATTCGTGTGATTAGTAGGGGGAGTAGATTTGTTTGCCTTCAGACACAGGGAAATAGAGCTTGTCTTACACCAAGTCCTTGCTCGATTATGTATTACTTATTATTTAGCTTGACGAGGTCATATAAAGCCTGCGGTTGACCATCGTTTGTGCCGGAGCATCCGGTCCTGCAGCAAAGTTTGCCCAGTGGCTCGAAGCAAATTATACGCAACCAAACCCGCACAGAGGAGCCTAAAGAAGGCCTGCAATGCGCAGAAACCAGGAAAAGGGCTCATTCACGATTCGGACCGAGGCATTCATTTCACCATTTATGGTAAAGGAAATATGCAAATCCATCGTGATTGGATGTACGAACATGAAGAAAAGAAAGATTTAATTAAAATCAAAATCGTTCATTTGATGGAAATTATTCTAGGGGTAGATATTCCGGGGTTGCAAAGTGCTTATCTTATCGCAGTGTTGAACATAACAGAGGTGCACAAGAAATTTGCTCGGTGGGTGAAGTTGAACATACAAATTCATATTAATATGCCTTGGCCTATCCCGGATGTTCACGAAAAGTATCGCAATGATATTTCAAAATCTTTCGATACTTTCTAATTGTTCTGCATGGATCTCGTCTTCAGCTCATGTCCTGATGTCCTGGGTGGGAGCTGCGCGAATCTCGTCCGGATCGAAGAGAGCAGCAGCATGCCGGTCGCTTGGGGGCTGTCGTTTTTTTTCAATGGAAGGAACCACTTCTTTTTTAGAAGCTTTTCGTTCCTCTCCCTACGTAGCAGCAAGCAGACCCTAAAGCTTCTTTTATACATGAACTGCAAATGAAATAATCTTTAAAGTAGGTAAGTTGTTCCGTTGCGGAACAAAATGTACATTCACATGTTCTATACTTCCGCAAAATTATGCGTAGATCATCAAAAAAATATTCAATTGGATCTCCATGCTCGATCCCCAGGTTATGCTTCAGTTCAATAGGCAATACAATACGTCCAAGTGCGTCTATGTGGTATACCATTCCCGTATCTTTATCTTTTTTCATCACCGTTTCCTCTCCTATTTTTTCCTTATTGTACCATATTATTTATAGTTCTATCGGATACTAAGATAATGTTATCTATGGAATGTTCGGGTTTTGAACAAAAATAGGCAAGCTGCAGGAGCTGGCCAAGCATCCAAATTGCCTTAAAAGACGAACGTTGGTGGTCTTTAATATCTGTTAAGGCTCAGTGCGGGGTGTGAAGCGCGGCACAGGAACCTAAAGCGCCTTGGCCGGGACGGCTTAGGCGCTCTAGGTATCGGGCCAAGTAACCCCCCAGCAGTGCGTAGCGGCTCTTAGGTGGCCGCTCTTGCCCTAGTCTTCTTGATTGGTATAAACACTCCTTCGATCCTCCTGCAGAAGCTGAAGCCCTTCCTGATCCGAAATCCTTCCCTTAGTCTAGGCTTGTTTAAACCAAGCCTAGGTTGCAACAGGACACACAAAAGGCGTTCCCAATAATCCAGGAATGCCCTTTTCCTAGAACTTATTTGTAATTGTAATTTTTGGATTCATGTACGCGCCGATATAATTTTATCGAACGCAATCCCATCCTAATCATCGTCATAGTGAAACTTTATTTCCTTCCGTAACGTACACAAATGAGTCCAGTTAACTCTCTAAATTGGTGATAAAAACAATAATATTATGCACTAACTTCATCATGTATAATTGATGTATAGATACTTTTTGATGGTTTAGTTAACTAGCAATAAATTCTATATTCGAATGGAGGTAAGTGCTATGGAGTACCGATTTGAACAAGGTTACTTTTTGATTTATTTTCCTGCTAGAACCACCAGTACTGGAGACATTATGGTGGTTAAATTATTAGACAGACCATTTAAAGATAGAATTGAATTCCTTATAAATAGCAAAAACTATGAGTGCAAATCACGTAATAAATATTTAACGTTTGAGCCAAATTCAAACAATAAATCTGAAAAGCCCGGTGCATTCTCAGCGGTACGAAGCGAGTACAATCGAATGTGGGCAACAATGAATTCATATTTTGAATAATAAAAATTTAATTGGCAGTTGGGGACGACCTACGTCCACACATGCTACGCAATGCCCTCTATGCTTGTTTGCTCCACATCGCTCTAGCCTCCGTCTCCACAGGTTCGATCGACGTTGCTATCTCTGGCTTCACTTTCGGCTCAACTTGGCGCAGGTACACCACCCAATAGGCTGCAGCTACAAACAAAGCTCCTCCAGTCAGATTCCCGAGCCATACCGGAATGAAATTCATCACATATTGACCCCACGAATAATGTCCTTCGAAGATTGCTGCCGGGATGAGGAACATATTGGCCACAACGTGCTGGAATCCAATCGCCACAAATGCCATCGTTGGAAACCAAATGCCTAGTACTTTGCCACTCATCGTATCGGATGCATAGGATAACCACACGGCCAGCGCAACCAGCCAGTTACAGCCGATGCCGGAGATAAAAGCCTGCAGGAATCCATCATGCAGCTTATGTCCAGCCATATCCACCACTTTCGCCAGATATACACCCTCTCCAGTCAGACCAAGCACATGTCCAAACGCATACGCGACAAACAAAGCTCCAACAAAGTTACCAATCGTCACTAACGTCAGATTTTTCAACATGCTGCCCGCGGATAATTTTCGTGCAATTGTCGCGAGTGGAACAGCCATCATATTTCCCGTCAGCAACTCGCCACCACCAATGAGCACCATAATCAATCCAACTGGGAATACCGCCGCACCGATCAAATTAACCAAACTTCCCCACTCTGCTGGCGCAGAAGCAATTACCCGAATATCCAGTAGAAAACCCAGCGCGATAAAAGCCCCTGCCAGAAAACTGAGCACCAGTACAGAAGAGTCCCGATATTGTGCCTTCTTCATTCCTGTTTGCGCCGTATATTGTGCAACCTCAAGAGGTGTTTTTGCTGCCATATCATTCATCCTCTCCTTCATTGTTCATCATTGGATAAGACCATCTAAAATTCATTAGTTATGCGTTGAATACCATATCCTAATTGTATCTTGGTCTTATACAAAACTTTGTGCAAATTATCACAATGTTATGTATAAAAGTCGTTATTCATGCTTGTCATTGAATGACTCTGACAGCAAGGGATATCGTGCATGTTACTTACACCTCCATTACAGATATACAAAAAAAGACTGACGATATGCTCGCCAGCCTTTGTGCATTTTATGGTTCAGTATTTTATATCAACATCTATTCTGCTTCCTTACACCATTGCTGGTGCTTTTACTTCTATTGGAGGCAGTGCTTGCAGACCCGCCGTGTTCAGGAAGTTCCACGGTTTGTTGTAATGTGGCTGGAAGAAGAAGTCGATGAAGGCCAGCTCATCTACGGTCATGTTGTTTTGGATGCAGACCGAGATCGTATTAATCGATTGAGTCAGATCAACCTGTGACATTACTTGCGCTCCGACAATTCGACGAGTAGCCTGCTCATATACCACTTTGAGTAACAGTTTCTCAGCCGTAGGCATGAACTCCGGACGGTAGCTGTCTTCCAGTACCACGGATTCCACGATCAGACCTTCGTCAGCAGCAGATGTTTCCGTCATCCCGGTACCCGCGATATTTTGCTCGTAAATTTTGATACCCGATGTTCCTTGTGTACCCATATACGGTGTCGTAGGGCGAACCAGGTTGCGGGCTACCAGTGTACCCATCCGCACAGCGTTAGTCGCCAGTGGAATGTAAGATGCTTTGCCTGTAGGGTTATAATGGATAGCACAGCTGTCACCCGCAGCGAAGACGTCTTTTTGACTGGTTTGCATATATTTATCCACGATGATCGCACCGTTTGGCAGCATATCCACTTGGCCTTTGAGCAGCTCTGTATTTGGACGGAAGCCGATGCACAGAATAACCAGATCGGTTTCAAACTCACCTTTGGACGTGATCACCTTGGTCACTTTGCCATTTTCTCCAGTAAACTTCTGTACCGTCTGACCAAGAGCCAGCTTGATGCCGCGTCCAGTCAACGTATCTTCGATCGCATCCGTGAATTCAGGGTCCAGGTATTTGTTCAAAATACGGTCCACACTGTCGATCAGGGTAACTTCCTTGCCGTTCATCTGGAAAGCCTCAACCAGTTCTACGCCGATATATCCTGCACCTACAACGGTAACACGTTTGGCATCTTTGGCTTTTTCGATAATCGTGTTGGAATGATTGTAGTTTTTGCAAAGTAAAATGTTATCCATCTCAATGCCTTCAAGCTTCGGAACGACAGGCCATGAACCCGTTGTCACGATCAGTTTGTCAAACGTATCTTCAAATTCTTCCCCGGTTTGCAGGTTTTTAGCCTGAAGGGTATGGCCCTTAGCATCTACTGCTGTTACTTCATGAAGCATCTTGGTCTCAACACCAAGCTCTGCCAATTGATTGGGCGAAGAATAGAACAAACCGTCAGGGTCTTTCACAACCCCACCTACGTAGAGCGCAATGCCACAAGATAGGAAGGAGATATTGTCATTGCGCTCATACACGGTGATGGTAGCATCCGGGTACAATTTGGCGGTATTTACGATGGCTGCGGTCCCTGCGTGTGTACATCCGATAACTGCGATTTTCATTAAAAGTTCCTCCTCGAAATATATAAATGAGTTTGAATATAAGGTTGTTATGGTTGTGAAATATTTCACTTCTTAATCGATACTGTGTATGTGATTAATTTCACTTTACACACTCATTATAATGTGATCTTTTTCACATTGCAATAGGTTGAGCAAAAAAAGTTTGTCGAAAGAAGTCATTTCCCTGTATTCAAGCTTTTCTTCAGCTTTTCTTCAGCTTTTCTTCAGCTTTTCTTCAGCTTTTCTTCCCTTCATTTTATTGATTTCATTTTCCCCGGATTCGGGTCGATTTATGCTATGCAAAGGCTTCCGCGATCCCTGTATGGACGCATAAAGTTAGAAGCGTGCCTTTCATTCATGTTTTAGTTGTACAAAAAATAAATGGCTTCAATTTTCATTACAGAGAGTTGATTTCATGGAGCCAACTCCTACCTGTGAAGAGAATAAATCTGCGTATATAAAATAATCAAAAAAGCCTATCCTCGTTTATACGAGGATAGGCTTCTCAACGTTCATGTATTAACCGAGCAATTTCTCGATATCTGCAATCATGGTCTCCGGGGATTCTTTCGGTTCAACACGACCTACCACTTCACCTTCACGGTTAACAAGGAACTTGGTAAAGTTCCATTGGATGTCGCTTGTTTCGCCTACGCCGGGTTGTTGCTCCTTCAGGTATTGGAATAGAGGATGTGTTTCCTCACCATTCACATCTACCTTGGCGAACACCGGGAAATTCACACCATAGTTAATCTGGCAAAATGATTCGGCTTCCTCACTTGTACCTGGCTCCTGCCCTCCAAACTGGTTACAAGGGAAACCAAGTACAACCAAGCCTTGATCGCGATAACGATCATAGAGCTTTTGCAATTCACCGTATTGCGGGGTCAGTCCACACTTGCTGGCTGTATTGGCAATGACCAATACCTTACCTTGATACAGATCCAGTGAGACTTCTTGGTTCGCGGTAGTTACCGCCTGATATGAATATACGGACATGACTGATTCCTCCCATGACATATGTTGGTTTGGACTGTTGCGAGCACGTTGGCATAACCAATGAACCTACAGCCTGTCTTATTATTATAAACCTGATCGGATGCGATTACCAAATCTCGGATCTACCCATATCCCTTTGCTCCCGACTCACTTCAACCTGACTTGGCAGCCACAATTGCATCATACCGCTCTTGCCGCTCGGCCTTGGTCAGTTTGGGACAGCTGTAACAGTAATTCTGACCACCGTACACCTGATAGTGCAGGCAACATGTCGGCTTCATCAGCATGGTCTCTCCAGGTTGATGGGGATTAGCAATCTCGACCGGTTTGAATGACAGCAAGTTCTTGCGTAACCCCAGAATCTCCGGTGGCATGGCAATGACATGCTCATATCCCTGAATTACAGCTTCTCGTTCCGATTCTGTAATGTCCATCTTTACCACCATCGTCTTGAACCATCTCAGGATGGATGCGAACTGTGCCCACATCTGACCCGTGTTTGCTTCTCCCGCAAGGGCCACCCCCTCAATCAGTGGGCGTAGTTGTTCACCGTAATATGCTGTAAGTAATTCATTCCGCGAGATAGATACATCTCCACCACCGTTGTCGACTGAACCAGGATGGGCATACTCGGTTGCATCCACAATCTGAAAATGGATTACAGGACGCCCTTCCTGAACCTCCAACTGCAAATGGATATTCTCCAACGAAATATTCAGCGATGCATCACACATAGATGTCAAGTAATGAATACCGAGCACTAAACCGCGAACAGAGTGCATGAAATATACAGCAGCAGAGCGAAGAGAATCTGTACGCAGGTGCTTATTATAGACTTCGAGCATAAGCTTTGCGTTCTCCGGATGTCTTAACAATGTCAAAGGCATGCCAAAAACCGGTTCGTTAACCGGACCGGTCGTTATACGTCCATATTGCTCTAACCACGTGTAGTTGATTGCTCCCATTGGTTGCAAACCTCCCATGAATGCGAATGAGCCGCGTGCATTATGCACAGCGGCTTCATTCTATAATGTAAGGACCACATATGGCCCATTTCGTTAACTTCCTGTCGCTTGAACACGTGGTTCTGTTCGTCCTCCAGCATGAACCATCGCACTGTTCATGACTTTCTGCTCTGGCGTCTTCGATTGCTGACGTTCGCCTGCAAGAGCGTAAGGCAAGCAGAGTGGTACACCGGAGCGTGGATCAATCACGATATCTGCTTCAATGTTAAATACTTCACGAAGTACATCCGAATTCATAACTTCCACAGGTGAACCATGAGCGATGGCTTTACCTTTTTTGATACCAATCATGTGATGTGCGTAGCGGGAAGCATGATTCAAGTCATGGACAACCATAACAATGGTACGGTTGGCTGTGGCATTCAGTTGCTCCAGTAATTGCAATACTTCGAGCTGGTGAGCCATATCCAGGAATGTAGTCGGCTCGTCCAGGAAAAGGATATCTGTTTCTTGTGCAAGTGCCATGGCAATCCAGGCACGTTGACGCTGTCCACCGGACAGTTGATCAATCGGACGATCATGGAATTCAGTCATGGCTGTCACTTCGATAGCCCATTCAATCATGCGTTTGTCTTCCGCACGCATGGAGCCAAATCCCTTTTGATAAGGAAAGCGACCATACGATACCAGTTCAGTAACGGTAAGACCTTCAGGGGCTGTTGGATTCTGTGGCAAAATCGCAAGCTGCTTGGCAACTTCACGCGTGGATTGTTTATGAATGGACTTCCCGTCGAGCAATACGTTACCTGCTTTTGGAGCCATAATACGTGCCATCGTTTTCAGGATGGTTGACTTCCCTGAACCATTGGCTCCAACAAGTGCTGTAATTTTTCCTTGGGGAATCTGAATGTTCAGATCCTCTACAATTAATCTTTCCTCATAAGCGATATCCAGCTTGGTCGTCTCCAGACGAAACATGCGATCATCCCTCTCTCATTTATCCCGGTTATGTAATCCGGCTATGGCAACAAAAACGAAATTGTAATTCTGTGTATTTCCGACGCAAATATCTTCTACACTAAAGATACTGATAATCATTATCATTTGTCAACATAAAAAACCAAATTTTCTTCTCTTTTTGTGCTTTATTTGGTCTTTCTATAGCAGAAATCGCCCTCTTTTCTCAAGTACACATGAGATCTTTTCTCATTCATTCCGCGCACTTTATCACTTCTGACTTTCTTTCAAACTCTTGAATCGCAAATTTTGTGTCCGAATTGTGAATGACTGATTTATTTTCATGCGTTTGCTATATCCGGGATGTGGAACAAAAAAAGATGACCTTGAAATTCAAGTTCAAGGTCATCTCACATACGCTTGTTTAATAAGTATGATGTCAGAATTTTTCATTAATGGATTAAAAGACACTTAATGAATCTATGCAATACGCTCAATTAATATGCTTTACAGCTTAGGGTGTGGCATCAATTGGATCACCGTCATATTGCCCTGCGTACTCTTCACACTGACAATGCTCTCGGCATCCATATTCGCTGGAAGATCAATCTGCAATCCATACGGATAGAGACGATCTACCTCTCCAATAGACATCTGTGCAGGAGTGTTCGCATCCGCACCCTGTTCATTGGATACAGATGTGTCAGGCGATGTGGAACCAGTAAATTGATCTGCATCCGTACCTTGATCCGCGTCTCCACTCGCAGCATTAGACGATGCATTCGTCCCTGTATCCGTTGTTGTATCGGTAGCAGGATCTGAAGTGGAATCACCCGATGTTGAAGGATCGGCCTGTTGATCGCCTTCCTCCGTCTGCTCTGAGTTCCCCGCGTTTCCCGCTGACGACCCATCCGTACTCCCTTCGGAAGTACTTCCTGAACTACTATCGGAAGGAACTTGCTTATCTGGCTCCTCATTCCGATTAAAACTCTCCCACTTGCCTGTAGTATCCAACTCCTGAGTGCTATCATCCTTCATCGTCAATTGAAGTTTGCCTTGCTCAAACTCAGTGCTTCCCGTATCATTCCTGAAACGGATCACCAGTTGAGCAGGTAATTCCGTACCCTCCTGGTCACTCGCAGGAATCATATAAGCAATCTGCTCCGCGAGCTGCACCTCAGGTTCAGCCGGTATGACAGGCTCCTGGGTAGATGGAGGGGATGCCGCTGGCGGCTCTACAGAATCTTTCATCCATGCATATGTACCCCCAGCAATACCAAGAACCAGGATCAAGAGGATTAATCCGAACAGATTTTTCCTTTTACCCGTTAGCATCCGCACCAGTGGAGAGGACAATTCCGTCTTCGCACGGTCATAGACCGGCTTCATTGTCTTGCTGGCTCTCACGTAATACGGTTTGAAAGCTGACTTCGACTTGAAAGCTTCACGGTCATGGGCTTTGAAATAAGCCACGATTGCATCCGCATATCCTTTATGCGCATTGGAACCCCGGACAAACATTCGATGATCTCCTGACCATTCGAAGAATGGATACAGCCCTTCAGCACGACTCGCATTGGTGCGGATGAATTCAATCAGGCCAGGATAATCCAACCGATTGCTGCCGCTTCCTCCCCGATAAAAAGCCATCGGCAAAGCTTCATATGCCGCGATCCCCGGATGATTCTGCAGCTCTCCGGCAAGCCAGCGACGCGTCCAGCGTTGAAGTTCATTGCGTTCTGCCAGGGAAAGTGCCTCCAAAGCCTCTTCTTCATTCCCCTCGCCACTAAGCCACACTCTCGCAGCCAGCATCATGTTCGTTCGAGCGGATACATCAGAGCCCTGACGTGCCGCCCAATCCCGCACCTCATTGCCATGCTGCAAAATATCGATGCTTAACAACTGTTCACGGTTAACCCGATCCAGATCGAGATCCTGAATCATAAACAAGTTAATGACATAAGCGAGCTTGTCTGCAAGGCGGGTTAACTCCTCCTGATACGCCGGATCTTGACTGGCAGACGGAGATCCCCCTTTTCGATTAGGGCGGGCTGTAGCTTCAGTTTGACCAATTCGTGCCGTAATGCCTGTATCATACGTATCTTCCATGGATACCCGGTCGAGCACACTAACTCGCTGTAGGGCTTCATTAGCAGACTGTACCGGATTAGGAGCAGAACATAACCGTTCACGCAGCTCATTGGCTGTCCGCTCCTGCAAGAAGCTGTAGTGGATCGCAGATGGATGGGACGTAACCCATCTTCGGATCACTTCCACAACGTTTGCTGCTGATTCCGTGCGTTTCAACTGATTGTCGAGATAAGGCTCGAACAACAGCTTGGTAAGCGATTCATTGGCCAGCACTTTATCAAAGAAAGCTCGATTCAGCTGCGGATCCCGATCCAGCACAGCATACAATTCCTGCACAGCACGCATACGCTTCTGGGCGCGGGCATTATTCACACCGTAGATGAAATAGTCCACAATCCGTGATTGTACCACGGGCGCGGCAACACTGAAATATTCTCCAATGCGAGCTGCGACGTCTTCTTCGGGTACGTTCTCACGCTTCACACTGTCCAGTTCCCTACTGAGCAAGGTCAGGAACAGCTCGTTCAGACGGGATCGTTGCTGCGATCCACCATCCGGCTTCAAATAGGTCAGCAAACCACTCAGGACATGACTTTTGTTATCCAGATACAGGTCTTCCATGCCTTGTTCAAGACCATAGAACACCGCAAGTTCACCATATGCTTCAATGGAAAGTTCCCGTCCAGGCTCCATTCCTGACAGCATCTCATCCGCAAACGTATAGAACGCATCCGCCGCCGCAGGTTCCTGCAATAAGGCCCAAGCGAATTCGGCGTAAGGTAACTTCGCCACAGATGCATCCGCATGTGTCACTCTGCCGGATACCAGATCAAAGGTGAAATCCTTCTCCGTATTCCTGTCTTTTGGACGCAACGTTCCTCGCTCTACAAACTGGACGTGAATGCCCTTCTTTGCCTGTGGCTCCTTGGCAAACGTCATGAATCCCAGCTGCCGCCGGAATGCGTAGGGTAAAGCCGTGTACAGCAAACGTAACAATCCTTTGGCCCCTGCGGTCACTTCCTCTGCGGGAAGGTCCAGCGCAATGTATACTTTTCTGCGTGTCGCTACAGACTGCATTACCGCATAGAGCAGGCGCTTGAACAGCACTTCGTTCATCTTCAAGGCGCTCAACAGCTGGCTTGGTGATCCTACGCCAGCATCGGTCGCCCCACCCTGTCCGCTCCTAGGTGATATAGGCAATTCAGCAAGCGCCGGCAGAACTGTACCTTGTTCGATGTCATAGGACGTGGCGAACACGGCATCCAGCCAGCCGCCTTGTTTCATCTGCTCTTCCGAGCGTTCGGGAGACAAGACGTAATTATGTGCAAAAAAGGCACTGCGCAGCCCGGTGAAATCCGCAGACTGGTACACATTTTGCCCAAGGATCGTCTCTCCACTCTCCAGATGAAGCAGGTGAATGGAAGCCGGAAACTTCGTCTCGTCCTTCTCGCTACGGCCTGTTAGCTCCGCTGGAGCGTCATAGACACAGTAGGGGTGAAGCACTTTTTTGATAAAAGAAGGGTCCAGTCCCGGCGATGCCGCAACCGTATCAAACCCCTCTGTTGTGCGAAACACCCCGCGCCGCTCTCGGGTATACAACTGTTGTTCAATGGGCGGGGTTACGGAAGAACGCATCATCCCACTCTCCCCTCAATGTACTTCAGCTTGTACAACAGCCACAGGAAGGGTTCATCCACACGGATCGGGCTAACCACACCCTGCAATTTCATATCCACCGGATTGCTGCCCAGCGCAGATACTGCGAAATAGGCTGTGTCCTTGAAGTACACATCCATCGTGCCCTTGAACGGACGATCCACCTTCTCGATAAAACGCCGGATCTCCCCGTCGATATTCTCGAACTCGGTTAAGTCGAACCAATCGCGGTGCACCATGTTGCGGAAGACATTACTGTTGGATTTGATATAATCGCCCTCTTCATCCTTGAGGGAATGCAGCATGTCGCTTTTCGTAAGCACAACGGCTGTTGGAATATTGGTCTTGGCTTTATCCTGATACGCGATAAAATCTCCGAACATCGTCAGTACCACGTCACGTGGCTCATCGTATCGTGGTGTCCACTCTCCCGGCTCATTGCCGAGGTTAATGCGGATTTTGTCCCGAATTGAACGAATCTGAAGCGGGTCCACCATAAACAGAATGCCGGCCGAGTTCTTGATGTGCTGCCCGTGAAGTCCGAGATAATCCTGCTCCACCATACCTTCACCCGCAACATCAAAGAAAACCAGTGTCAGCGGTGCTTTATCTTCATCCTTGAACACAAACTGGAAGATAAACGGCTCCTGCAACTTCTCCTTCTGCGTGGAATCCAGCAGGTCGCCCCGTTCGAACAACGGTTCTTCATAATCCGCACGGAACCGGCGGCTGATCTCCGCATTCAATGGCATGCAAGCCGCGTCAAAATGATCGGCCGTATAATGCTGCAATGTATGAATTAATGAAGTCATGTAGACGGATTTACCTACCTGGGATGCACCAATGATGGATATGATGTTGCTCGGTGCTTTACCTGCCGTAACAGGTAGCTCATTGTGACACTGCGGGCACAACCGGCGGCGTGTAACGACACCATACCGATCGTTCAGACCCATCACGATGTTATCGGAATAAATACGGTGTTCCTCCGGTACATCATGTGGAGCCAATACGGCCTCCATATCAAATACCGTATCAAGTCCGAACCTTTCGCGATACCGATTCAACTTCGCATCTTCCCCGAGTGCGTAGTCCTCATCATCATCGCGGTGATGGGCGGCGCGGAACACCACCTCTTCCGGTGAAAACTTGCTGAAACAATAAGGGCATACAATATCGTAAAACAGCGGACGTTCCTCCGGCTGTTGTCTCTTCAAAAACCGACTAAAAAAGCTCATAGCCACTCCCCTCCCCTGATCAGTCAGACTAAGGTGATTTACACTTGCACTACGATGACAGAGTAACCTTCCCATCGCTAGTCCAACTATCTAGTCTGATATAAGCCGATAGGCGGCTCCATATTTCGGTCCGTCCGTGAAGAACAATCGCACATAATCATCCTTGGCGACTTCAACGGGCGGCATCTCATTTCTTCCGGGAGCAAAATCACTCACAAAAGGATACACCGTACCGTCTTCCTTATTCAGCGGAACCCCGCCCTGTTTGCGAACATAACAGAGGGCTTCCTTCGGAACAGGTACTTCCGCTGTGACGGTGATCAATACACTTTTTCGTTTCTGAAAAAAACCGCTCTTGTAGCGAATGGAAAAGCGGATATCCGCCTTCCCTGCGCTTGCAATCACCATGTTGTCCTCGTCTCGTTGACGGATCAGTACAGGTCCCTCTTCCTCCATCTGACACACATACACGGTGTACTTGATGGCACCAAAACCTGTGATCCGATCCGTGTAACCATTGCCCGCCTTATATTCTTCTCTCGTGTACAGCTTCAGCTTGCCCTGTGCAGGTTCTTCCCCGGTACGATCATCGCTCATCATATCCAGCTCCAGCCGTTCCACATACACAGCTTCTACCCGTTCCGGCCAGAGCCAGCGAAGTGTACAACGCCCTTCATCCACCGCAAGTGTCAGTTTTCGAATCAAGGGTGTCGAAGGGTCTGCATCCGTAAACCGCATTTCCATTGACCTCCCGACGTTAGAATCCTTTGCTGCGTGTATCTCTTGGTCTCTGACCAAACCCTTCGGCAGAAGAAGTTCCGCCGCCAGCTTCACGACGACCTCGGCTCTTCCGCGGCGTGTTCTCCTTAATCGGAACAATCCAGGAGAAGAGGGTCAATACGCCAGACAAAATGAGCATCGCACCGAGTCGTACAAATGTATCACCCACGTTCGAACCGTCGAGTCCCCACTCCAGCAGAAGCCCTGCCAGTAGACCCGACACCGCACCGCCTATACCAAAGCTGAGCGCGAGATGACGGTTATCAAACACCAGTCCAAGTGATACACCCAGGGCTACTCCAATCAGTAATACTGCTGCTACACGGAAAATCGCCAGATAAACGCTATGCTCCATCATGCCTGTACGCTCCGTTACCAGCGTCCGTTCATCAATCGTATCGTAGATCTGCTGGAATGCCAGATTCAGACCACCGGAATCCGGTACATCATAGTACATGCCACCCGTTTGCTGGGCAATGTTACGCAGCAAATCCGTACCCGAAGGATCTACCAGACTAAGGCCGACTGTATTAATGGCAATCTGTTCGTTGTTATATTGGGACAAAATATCGGTCGTGTCCGCTTCACTGAAGCCATCGGATAACAAGATGACGACGGTACCGCGTTTTGGGTCCTGTTTGCCCTGAATCTGTTCCATGCCTTCCCGCAGCACGGCATCAAAATTGGTGCCGCCCGAAGTTGTGACAATACCATCGATTTTGCTATAAACCTCATTCTTGGCCGCTTCACTATCCAGCGCAATAAACGGCTGTAACAACTGCGGTTGATCATCAAACGTAATGACAGCTACCTGTTTGTCACTCTCCATTTGGCTGATTAGTGTCTTGGCGGCTTCAAAGCGTCCGTTATCCGGATCTGTATCATTCATGCTGCCCGAGTTGTCGATCATTAGTACGATGTCTTTCACTTGCTTCACACCGCCCGGATTGATCTGATACAACAATTGCAGGGCGAGTCCAGCAACAAACAACAGAGCGAGTGTTGCCGGAACAAGCAATTTCCACGACAGTCCCAGATACCGGAGCTTCCATGAAGCGCCATTCAGCTTGGGTGAGATCATCTCTGCGATCAAACAGAACAATCCAACGCTCAGCGCCAGTACGCCAAAGTATAATCCCATCAGCAACAGACGTGGCATCTCCCCAAGCCATTGACGCAGCATGATTTCTCCTGCCGCAAAGCCCACTGCCCCGCCAATCAGGCTGAATAGGACCAGGAGAAGATTAATTTTTCGCTGCATGTGTGCATGCATCCTTTCCAAACCAGCCTTAAACAGGCTGAGTTAATACAAGATTGGTGCTGGGTGTAGGACACCACCAGACTTCTTAACGAATGGGTGACAACTTTTCCACCAGACCTGCGGGGTGAAGTTCATAACCATTCTCCGTGTACGAGTCATAATATACCTTGCCGTTCCGATACACCATGAGATCCTCCAGATGGAAACCTCCCATCAGATTCAGTTTCTCCACACCACTGCTGCGTTCTTCGTACACCACACCCAACTTGTAGATGCGTGACGTCTCTTCGGCATGTGCCGCATAGTCCATGAAAGCACTATGATGGTCGCCAAAGAAGTACTTTTCTTCATACCGATGTTCCTGCGTATAATCGAATACCCGTACCCGAACAACCGCCTGATCCTCCAGCGTGTGGTACAACCTGCGGAACAGATCATCCCGGGTTAATACGTCTTTGTCTCCGTAGGCAATCGTTACATTGGCCCTTTGCAACAGCTCTTCTTCAAATGGCAATTGCAACGGCTCTGCCGTAAGCAGCAACGAGTGACATACCTCCATCAGGCGTTTCAACAGACGATCATCGCCTTCTGTGGCAAGCCGGTTCATGTCTCCCATGTAACGGTCCTCAAACCATACGTCCCGTCCGCGTTTGGCTTCCAGGTCGATGATTAGCTCTTCCGTCACTTTGCCGTAGTACTCCATCACGTTCTGTCCGATGTATTCATCGGCAGCAGCGATACTTTGGGCAGCTGTCTCCCGCAGTGTGCGTTCCAGCGCTTCAAGTGCTGCTGTGACGTGACGACTAAAACGATGAAGTTCTTCCATCTCCGTATCGTAGATGCGCAGCAGATGTAATTCATTTTCCAGCCGCAATAATTCTATCTTCGGTACATACACTCGCTCCAGCATGCAGTCAATCAGATTGCGCACATTCTGTTTATCACGGAACAACGCTCGTTTGAACGACTGATCTTCCACCCGCTCTTGCTGACGTTGCTCCAGCAGAGCACGTGCCGATTCAAGCTGCATCGATTTATCCCGAATCAGTCCGAGCAGCGCTTCACGTACACTGCCGGGCTCACTGTCACTCCAGGCTGCCCATTGGAAGTAACCAACCTCGGGATGCTCCGCGCGGGAATGTTCAGCCTGACGGCGCAGGGAACCGCTAGAGCTGCGCTCGCGCACACGCTCTTCGACAAGACGGACAACGTTATCGCGGAAGTACGCTTCAGCTCCTTGTCCAAACAACGCTCTCTCCGCTTCACGAAGTGAGAGCGGCTTCAGATCGGAGAAACTGACGTTATGCGTCATGATGCCGCTCATGCCACTAACCAGATCTTCATCGGGAAGCAGGCCTTCGACTTTACGTTCCACCGAGGCCGCGTCCAGTCCAAAGAAAGCGAGTTTGTCCTTAATGCTCCAATCCGGCTCTTGCCGCATGCGTGCGAGCAGATACCGATACATGTGATATAACACCGCCAGTGCAATCGGCTTGTTTGGCCGCCTGATCTCGGCAAAACCCGCGCTGGCATAACCATGCTGATCAGAGGTGGTACGAATATTGTTTTTAAAGGATGTATTGTTGTACGTGTTCGCTCCCGTACTTGAAACGGTACCCGAGTGATCCGTATCCTGCTTCCTGTTCTTCAGCAGGCAAATGCGGCAGATGATCTCGGCATTTTCGATCCAGCCACCGGGAACGCCGGTTCCACGCTCATTTTTGTCGGACAACAGATATACCAGATCAAACAACGGTGACGCGGGATGTGTAACCGAAATGGAGATCCCATCCTCCGTCACCAGCAGATTACCGCTGAACGTGTAGTCCAAGGACTGCATATAATCCAGTTCCCTCAGAAAAGCGAGGCCTGCTGCGCTGGCATACCCGAAGGAATCCACCTGTTCCATCTCGCTGACCAATACATGCAGATCCGTCTGCACCGACTTGAAGGCTTGGGACAAAATGGTCTCCGTCAGCTTGGTGAGCTCTGGCAACAATACATTCAACGGATCATCCGCTCTGGTTACCACCGTAACGTAAATCCGATCAAATGACGAGTACAGCCGTCCATATTCGGCAATTCGGTTACTGACCCGACGAAGCGTACGATTCAGGTCAAAGAGCGCCTGATCCGATTCGTGGAAACTGCGATGTACATCCTTACGCCGTGTTTTGGACGGTCGCTCCGTCTGCCCAGCGGACAGAGGCAAGCAGTGACGAGTCACCTGACCATCATCGGACGAGCCAACATTCCTCGTTTCAACCGGATGCTCTTTCTGATCTTCTGTCCCGATCTGAACGTAGACTACACCGTCTCCGTTATCCCATTTCAGCTGATTGATCTCCTGCACAGCAGACACGGCAGGTGCAACCAGATCACCCACAAACAGGAACAACGCCGGGTAATGGATACTGCTGCGTCCATCACCCAGGCTGCCTTGACGCTCCTGCTCTATTGCATACTGTGCTGCATACTTCTCCAGATCACGCTTCAGGGTATTGTTCGAATTGAACTCCATCCCAGCCGCCATCTTACTTCAGCCTTCTGCGAATGTCGTTCAGCTTGGACGACATCGTTCTGTAGAACTGATAGATGTCTTCTCCGTTAGCCAGTTCTACCCGCTCGTATTCGAGACGATCGCGCGATTCCATGAACAGCGCAGCCAGATCATCCAGCTTTGTCAGCAATGGGGTGATATCTTCTGAAGCCGTCAGATCAGTATCCCGACGGGAGGCTTTACGAAGCAGTGTACTGCGATCCTTCTCAGCCAGACCGCGGAAGTTGCCAAACACTTCATACTCGGCAAAGTTACGGCTCTTCATCAGGTTTGCGAATGGCTCCCATGCGTCTTCTTCCGGGTCACGGTCATAGACGTAGAGCGCACCTTTTTTGACGATGGTGTCGGTATATAACGCTTCGATGAAGCGATCATACCACTGCTCTTCGTCCTGGTACTGGGCAAGAATGCCTTCGAGTTCGGCGACTTTGGCCGAGATGGCATTCATCTTTGCCAGTTCCTCACGTACGCGCGCGATCAGCTGCGGGGAGCGTACCAGGTTTTCTTTGGCCATATCTTCATTAATACTGCCGAAAATATCCTTAACTCCCACACGTGGCAACCCTTCGGATTGCAGACGTTTCAGCTCGATCACCGCCCGCTTCACTTCGCCGAGGTTCGGCGTTGTGGACGTGAGACGCATGTCGTAGGCTCCCAGTTTGGCAGACAGATCAAACGCTTCTGTTGTCACAATCGCATACCGGTTGCTTGTATTCTCATCAATGGATTTGGCTGTCACAATGTTGTATCCAAGCGCCTGCTCGAATTCGTTACGCACACGGGCGTTATACTGCTTCACGCGGGCGTTCTCGTACACATCTCCCCATGATTTCTCTGGAATCGGAGACGGCAGATAGGTCCAGTTGTTTTTCTCCGTTTGCACCAAGTGACGACCAATGCCTTCTTTGTCCAAAATGGTACGTTCATAACTTTCCTCATATACCTTAAGCGGTGTATACACAAAGAGTGGTACCCCGTTGCGGGTATTCAGCCAGAAAATCCGGTTACGTACTTCACTTTCCTTAACGGTAAAATGTGACTTGCCCACGGCATTGTTCTGATAATTGCGAATCCCTTTCAGAATGCCTGGTGCCTGTGCCGGTACCGATACAAATCCCCATGAAGGGAAATGCAGACTGCCTGTACTGTTGCTCAGATTGAACACCGGAACAGCCTCATCATCCAATTTGCCAGCAATGAAACGTTCCACGAATTTCTCAACCGACTCATCCTGACCGTACTTGATCACCAGGAAATCTTCCATGGAACGGGTAATCAGATCACCGAATTTCTCACTTAGGAAGTCGGAGATGGAGCTGACGATATCAATCTCGTTTTCTTTCACCCACTGGCTGGAGTTTTCCAGCAATTCACGGGAGAAGTCACGGATCAGATCATCTGTATCACGTTTATCCAACAGCCCGTCCACCACACTGACGATATCCGGTACACTTACAACGTTCCAGTAATATGTTTTGTTGCCTTTGTGATCGGCTTGTTCCTCGCCGCGTGTCAGCAGATCACCGTTCTTGGCGAATATCGAGCTAAGGGCATTCAGCGTTTCGGTAAATACGTTATAAATGCGGCTGTTCTCCTGGTTCAGCAACTCATACAGATCTTCATAGAACTCGATCATCTGATCGTTGCGTTCCACGTCGGCGTGCAGCCAGTACTCATGAATTTTTGCTTCAATATAAGCATTCTTTTTCTTCTCTTTGGAGACAAAAGCACTCTTTGCATCGCCCAGCTTCTCTTCGGACTGCTCCTGAGCTGCTTCAATATCACGCGGAATGCGGAAGGCATTCTCACGCAGGGTTTCGATGTACGACTGAATCATCTTCAGTACACAGAAACCTTTTTCCGTATAAATCAGACGGGAGACATAGAACGGACCTTGTTCGGGATGCAAAAACATACGCCGGATCTGTTCAGTGAACTGACCCGCAATCTCACCAGGCAGTTGTTTCTTCGCCTTGATATATTCTTCACGGGCACGGGCCAGGAAGTTCTGCTCCAGTTCGGTGTCCATATTCACAACCTGTGATTTCACCACGTTACCATAGGATAAACGCTCGCTGTTCTGATAACCAGGCAGTGGCTCAGGCACGCGCGCTTCAAAGGACTTGACCACACTTTCGAGATCAATGCCCAGCTTGCGGGCAAACTTCTCGGTATCCTCCTGGTTTGGTGCTTTGGAGAACATGGTGTTCATTTTATCGAACATGCGATACGCCAGATAAGTGGTCATCTCTTCAATCGGCAGGACAGCCGAAGATGCACCGATGATGTTGTAATCATAGTTAGCCGGGTACACCTTGTTCATCTGTGCAATGTTGGTGCGAATGTTGCTGATATAGTCATGGATCGCAAACTCCTCACCCGACTGCTTCTCCTCACTTGCCATGAAGTTGGTAATGTTCTCGGCCGTGACATTCATGCAGTAATCATAGGCGTTCTCCAGCAATTTGCCTTCGGTATTCGTCGCAGAGATCAGATGACATAGGTTAAATGGCGGCAATGGTGAGTTGACGGTTAAAATATTGCCGTACTTCTGTGTAAACCGCTCACCGCGGCTGTCCACGTTCATCCAGTAATCCAGCTCTTTGAGTGCAGCATATCCGTTCTTGCGAATGTATTCGCGAGTGTGTTCGCTCAAGCTTTTGTTGGACAGGTTCACGTCTGGGGTGAACAGGTATCCCAGCGTATTCACGCGGTCAATCCCGGCTGAGCCATGATCACGTTCGATAATGCCGCGTACGATATAGGAAATATCGAGGAAACACCCGCTGCCTGTACCGCCGGACAGACCTGTCAGCAGGAACACCATCAGTTTTTTGTTGGTGCCTACGGATAGTGTTTTGATCTTTTTATCGATAGCCTGTACGACCTGATTAATCTTCGTGAACAGGAGTAGACGTCCAGCCTGACGCACCCCTGCGGCACCGTTCATGCCATCCGTGATGCTCAGTTCGGGAGACAGCCAGTCCGTAATATAAGGCTCCAGCACGCTGCGGTTTTGTAGAAGTCCGCCAATCTCGGCATTGGACAGCAATACGAATTCATTGATCGGATCAAGTCCGATCCCTTTATACTTTTTGGCACGATCCTGTTCGTTTGTCTCAAAAGCCAGAAACTCCACATTGTCCGGCTTGTCCATTTTTTTCTTGGATACCGGGTCCTGTGGCAGCTTGAAACGACGGTTGATCTGATATTTGAGGCGCAGCAACGCGTCAATTCCCGTTCCTCCCAGACCAATAATCAGAATGGGGTTATCAATCGTATCAACTCTGATCTTCTCACTGACAATACCTCCGCCAAGTGATACATCCAGTTGCTGAATATGTTCTCTAACAATCGGTTTCATTCGTTGTCCTCCCTTTAGTTAAACCAGTCGGAACTACAACATAATTACACTTGCCACTCCGATGACAGAACAACCTTCCGATCGCTGTTATCCCCAGATTTTTTGATTCTCTTTTTCAAAGGTGAAAATCTGGGGATAAAGGCGAACGCTTCGCTTCTCCAGCTTTTTTCTGTCCTCTGCGTTCTCGTGTAAACGGTCAGTTCCAACTTCTATTGGCAATCATTTTTAAACCAGATACTCAATTAAAATGGTCTTGTCCGCCTGTTGCAGCGGGATGCTCAGTCGGTCACCGTTCTTCAGTTCAACGCCTGAGCTTGCATCGACTGCACGACCGGATTTCTCCAACGTACCGCCTGCGGTGTTACGGATTATAATTCGATCTCCATTGCTGGGCGTAAATACATATTTTTCGGTTTCCTTCAACTCAGGGTCCAGTTGCAACAACTGATGCAGATGGAATCTGCCCCGGAAGGATACCAGCTTTTTATATTGTGGATATGACTTATCTCCCGTGTTCTCATCACGAATCTCCACAACCATCTGACCTACAAATCCCCGGTTTTTGCGTTTCAGCCAGCCCAGCAGGAACCATGCACCAACACCGACCACAATCAGGGCTACAACACCCAAAATGACAGGTAACCAAGGAAACGGCTTGTCCTGTTCTCCCCCTGAAGTTGTTGGTTGAGTTCCGCTTCCTGCTGCTCCGCTCGCGTTGATCGTAATTGGCTCACTTTCACGGTAGAAGCTGTCTTCTTCCGCACGGATGACCAATTCATAGTTATGATTGTCTGGTACTTCAAACGTTCCGGCAAAACCAGAACCTGTGTTTTCCAGCGGTTGTTCCTCGCTTTTACCTGTACCCACATCTTTCACAACCAGCGTGGCCTTCATATCTGTATACAGATCATTATCCTGAAGCGGCTGACCGCCATTCTCCAGTTTGGCTGCAAGATCAACCTTGTCCCCTTTGGTATAGGACTTGGTCTTAATTGGGTCCACAACGAGCTGAAGATCATAGTTGAACAACAGGTTGATATCGATGCTGTCTTTCGGAGCCCCTTTTACCCGAAGTTTCCAGTCACCTTCTTGGGGTTTCAACAGCTTCACAAGGGAATAACTCTTCGACGTCGAGAGCTTGGCTGCATCCGAATTCAGATCCACGGCTTGTCCGGAAGGGTCCGTCAATTGTACTTCCACCGGCTTCGAGGACATGATCGAAATGTTTGCTTCCAATACACTGTCATTCGGTACATTCACGGTAACTTCCTGATAACTGCCGTTTCCCGTTACAGAGGGTAGTTTCACGACATTCAGCTTGGCATGATCGGCGAAGATCTCACTCAGAATCTGTGGCAGATCATCCGGCGTATCGGTAATGAATGATTTACCTCCGGTCTGCTGAGCCAGGTCTGCGAGTGCATTCTTGTTCAGCTTGCCATCCGCGTTCAGTCCAATCGTATACACCGGAATACCTTGATCCTGTGCTTCCTTCACGGCTTTTGCCAGATCAGCATCAGATTGTGCCTGTGTACGGCCTTTGGTTTTGTTAAAGTCATTGTTGCCATCCGCCAGCAGCACGATCATTCGCGAGTGGGATGGGTCTGCACCATGATTCAGTATGTTCACAGCTTCGGCGACACCAACTGAGACATCGGTATATGGCCCCCGGCCGAGCTGATCAATAAAATCCTTCAGGCTGCTCTTGTCCGCATCGGACTGAATCTCCAGCATAGCCTTTTCCCGCTCCACCTGATCGGTATAAGCGACAATCCCTACCTTGTCCCCCTGGACGGGCAGCATGTCAATAAACATTTTCATGGCTTCATTACTGATCTTGTCACGGTCACTTGTATTCATCGAGTTACTTACATCGGCTACAAGTACCGCATCGATTCCGCTTGTCTGTGCCTGAGCCGCTGCAGCTTGTGGCAGCAACGCCTGAGGTAGCAGTAGCGTTAGAATTGCCAGCAGAACCATCGTTCCACTGAGCCAGCGTATTTTGCGTGTCCGCAGCATTGGGTGTACTCCTTCACGTTTGAGATTAAAATGGGAATAGTTTATTATAGGCGTCAAGCCTTAAGGAAATCTTAACAGTCTGCTAATAAATTCTGAAAAGCACCCCTATCTTGAGTTACAGTTTTGTAATGACTGACAAAAATCGACGATTTCACGCCTGTAACTGGCACAAAAGTACCAACTATGGAAATATGATATAGTTATTGCCAGCAAACTGCAATATAACAGCGCTTGATTATCAAGCTATAGAAGGGAACGGATTATGGTTACATACGGATGCCTCGCCATATTGTTTCTTTTTGTCATGATAAAGGGTTTTGCACTCCAGCTTCATCGGCGGAAACCCGTCTCCCGCGAAGACACGGATCGTACCCTCTACACTATTCTGAATGGTGAGCGTGATTGAGCATGAGTACTAAACTAGTTGTATCCATACGACCATTTCAACGAACGACCTATGAAAAGTTGCAAGTCTGCACCCGTTGTGGACAGTATACCTGCCTGTGGGAAGAGGAGTGCACGGCCTGTGGCCGGGGTACCCTGAATTCCGTTCAAGCGAAGGCAACTTCCCGTGTGAAACGTCGAATTGCACGCGACCTGTTCATTACCATATTGTTCGGTGCAGCTGCAACCTATTTCGGTGAGACCATAGATCAAACCATGGCGGCAGCCAGCGTTTCCCTGCTGCTTCTGGCCTTACTGATCTTCATGCAGAAACGTTCGTTCGAGGTAGAGCAGCAGCGCGAGTTGAAGCGCACGTTGCAACAGGATGAGGAACTCATCCGCCAGGGTATTAACCGCAACTGGGCTCTGGTCGCCGAAGCTCGAAAGCAGGATGAAGCACTTGCCTATGAGATGCTCCGCGAGATCGGCTCACTCGTCTACAATGACCGGATTCGACTGCAACAGGTTGCGCTGTTACAATCCTTTGTCCTGCGCAGTGATATGGATCTGCAGCTCAAGCCCTTGCTGTTACGCAGCTTCGAGCGGCTACTGGCTGAATATATCGGTGAGATCGCACGACTTAAGCCGGATTTGATCCGGGAAGATGCGATTCGTTATATCGCAACCTATGAAGTGAACATTTTACAGCTCCACAATGGTATTCAGATTCTTACAGCCGTAGCTGCTGCTGCCGTGCGCAAGAGCAAATATATTGAGTTATTCCCTAGTCTTATTACCCGCTACGCCCGCTTTATGCCCAAGGATCGATTCATGAGACTTTATCACACGATTGAACGCTATCCGAGCAAGGCACGCGGGGGACTGGCGGAGTCAGTAGGCCGGGTGTATAACGAGAAATATCGGGATCAATACGCAGATGTTCAGCTGTAGGGATGATATATTGAGAAAGAAAAACGTAGTTTAGTGCAAACTCACTCCCTGTATATAGACGAATGCAATTTCATCCATCCCTGCATGCGCGTCAGCACCACAGATCGAAGGTTATGATTCTAATGATATAAGAATTAATCCAAAAACACCCCATCCTTAGGTCTAGGATGAGGTGTTTTGAATTTTATGGAAGTCTGCCAAATGCTATGCGCAGTACACGGACAGAAAGAAAAACTAGATGGGGAATACCTAAATGGCATCTTCCATGGATCAAGCAGGCGCACAAACAGGCACTCACAGATGACAAAAAGAATAAGCGGAAATGATCATCTGTCCTGGTGAAAAAGGCCGCGACATGGTTCCGTCGCGACCCTTGATCTGAAGGTTCGGTACATCTGTACCCGAACCCTCTCATATGTGCCATGCCAAACCCTGTGGCATGGCATCGTGCCTGCGCAATTGCGGCTGCATCGCCGCTTGCGCCAAGGCTTTACCGTCCGCGACGAGAATCGCGACGGTCGCCCTTTGCCGGTCCGCGTCCTGCGGATTCCGGACGGCGAGAGCCTTCGCTGCTGCGCCCGGAGGTGCGCTTGTCGGCACTACGGCCAGCCCAGCCGCTGCTAGCTGCACCGCGTCCGCTTTGGCCCGCTGCTCCGCGACTGCTGTCGCTGCTGCGCGCGGAACCACGACCTGCGCTGCGCTCGTCGCCACTGCGACCCGCACCGCGTCCACCTTGACCTGCTGCTCCACGATTGCTGTCGCTGCTGCGGCCAGCGCTACGACCACCACTGCGGCCACCTTCACTGCGGCCACCTTCGCCGCCGCGGGAACCACGACCCCCACGTCCGCCATCTCTGCGATCGTTACGGCCTGCACCGCGACGGGCACTACCAGTTCCGGAAGAGCGTCCGCCTGAACGTTCGTCATCCCCTTGACTGTTGATGGAACGTCTAGCTGCTCCAGTTGAAGCAATTGGACCTTCGCTTGTCCACTGGATACGGGACAGCTTCTGGTCGATCCCTTGTTCAATACGTGCCAGTTCCGGTCTGTCGTGCTCTGTTGCAAACGTTACAGCAAGACCTGTACCGCCTGCACGGCCCGTACGACCAATCCGGTGAATATAACTTTCCGCATCATGCGGCATATCGTAGTTAAATACATGCGTAACGCCTTCAACATCAAGTCCACGTGCAGCTACATCTGTAGCAACCAGCACTTGCAGTTTGGCATCGCGGAACGCTTTCATTACGTTCTCACGCTTGGATTGGGACAGATCTCCATGAAGTTCATCACTTGCATAACCTGCTTCACGCAGATCTTGGTTCAGCTTGGATGCACGACGCTTGGTCCGACAGAAAATAATCGCCAAGTATGGGCGATACGTATCAATCATGCCGCGAAGTGCTTCTAATTTACCACGATCCGTGCATTCCAGCACTTGCTGGCGAATTTGTTTGATCGGAATAACAGATTGAGAAGATACCTTTACATCTTCCGGATCTTTCATGTAGGTCTTCGCCAGGTTACGAATGCCCTTAGGCATCGTTGCTGAGAACAGCATTGTCTGACGTTTATGTGGTAGCTCGCTAAGAATCGTCTCCACATCGTCCAGGAAGCCCATGTGCAACATTTGGTCGGCTTCATCCAGCACCAGTTTTTTTACATTATCCAGCTTCAACGTGCCACGGCGCAGGTGATCCAGCAGACGACCCGGTGTACCAATAACGATCTGGGTACCGTTCTGCAATTTACGCAGTTGCTTGTCCACATCCTGCCCGCCGTATACGGCAAGCACGTGCAATTTATCGTCGTTAGCAGTAAGCTTCTTCGCTTCTTCCGTAATTTGCAGCGCAAGCTCACGCGTAGGCGCAATAATCAACGCTTGCGGCGAACGGTCGGATACGTTAATTTTCTGAATAATCGGCAGCAAAAATGCCAGCGTTTTCCCTGTTCCTGTCTGTGCCTCGGCGATAATATCGCGTCCACCCAGCAGTACCGGAATCGAACGCTCCTGTACCGGAGTCGGCACGGCGATGCCCTGATGTTTCAGGATCTCGCACCATTCCGGGCGAATGCCCAGTTGTTCAAAGTTTGCCAATCGTTACACCTCTGTATATTCATTTAGATAAGTCCATTTCATAATGACCTTAGTATCAGTATCTGCCATCAAGACTAGTTTTCCTTATATCAATCATGTTTATGAAATGAATTTTTTAAAAAGCAATCCACTCGTTGCTCTTCTTCTCCATACCCTGTAGTTTACACGTTAGTCAAGCAAAACAAAAGGGGATACAGCGTTACACCCTAACTTGTAGCATAAAATCTCGAGATCAGCGTGACTTGTATCAACCAAGTGACTCTAGATCTGCCTTCAGGTTGCTGATGATGTGGAAATGACCTAGCATGCCTCAGGCTCTAATAAAAAAACAGCGACGCCCTCTCCCCGATTAAATCCGGAAAAAGTGCGCCGCTGATTAAAATGCATCTTTTTATGTTATCTATTCGTTGTTTACTTCGTTGCAACCAAGTTACGAGCCGTGCCCTCCAGCTGTGGCAAATCCACTCCGTTCAAGAATGCGAGTGCTCTCTTCGTTCAACCCGCGCAGGTGCACAGTTTTGCCCAGCTTCGCGTATTTGAACTTCACTTTGCCAATAGCCACAACCGCAGTATTGTCCCAGATATGTGAACCTCCGAAATCAATCGTGATTTCCTTCGGATCAGCTTCTGCATCGAACTCGTCCACAAACCGGGACGAAGAACCGAAGAAGAACGGTCCATGAACCCGATATACTTTCTGCCCTTGCTCCTGGCTCGCCTGAACACGAATCTTGGTCTGTTTCCAGCCAAAATGCAACACACTGAGCACAACGCCTACCATGACCCCGATCGACAGATCGTGGGTATAGACCACAATTGCCACCGTCACGATCATGACAAAGGCTTCCGCCCGAGGCACACGAGCAATATTTTTAATGGAACTCCAGTCGAATGTTCCGATACACACCATAAACATTACACCGACGAGCGCACCCATCGGCACCTGTTTCACCACGCCGCTAAAAAGCAACAACAGGATCGCGAGAAACGCACCCGCAGTAAACGTGGACAATCTTCCACGTCCGCCAGACTTCACATTAATGACCGACTGCCCAATCATCGCACAGCCGCCCATGCCGCCAAACAAACCGTTCACAAAATTCGCGATACCCTGACCACGCACCTCACGGTTCTTGCTGCTCTTGGTCTCGGTCATCTCATCCACGATGGTTGCCGTCAGCAGGGATTCCAGCAAACCAACCAGTGCCATGGTGAATGAATAAGGCAAAAGAATCATCAGCGTGTCCCAAGTCCATGCAATATTTGGCAAGTGGAACATCGGCAGAGTGCTCGTTATATTCCCCATATTGCCTACTGTTCTTACGTCCAGATGGAACACCACGGTAATAATCGTCATCACGATAATCGCAATCAGTGGAGCTGGAACGCCTTTGAAAAACCGTGGCAAAATATAAACGATCGCCAGCGTGCCCGCCACCATCGCATACATAATCCAATTCGCTCCCGTGAAGTGGGTTAACTGCGCCATAAAGATCAGTATAGCCAGTGCATTCACGAATCCGGTCAGAACAGAATGAGGCACAAACGTAATAAACCGTCCAACCTTAAATATGCCCAGTAGAAACTGAATAATTCCTGTTAATATCGTTGCTGCAAAAAGGTATTCCACGCCATAATCCTTGACAAGTCCAACCATCAGTACCGCCATGGCACCTGTTGCCGCCGAGATCATGCCTGGTCTTCCACCAGCTATCGAGATCACAATTGCAATTGTAATCGAAGCATACAACCCGACCATCGGATCAACACCCGCAATGATGGAGAACGCAATGGCTTCCGGAATTAACGCCAGCGCTACCGTAATGCCTGCCAGCACGTCTCCGCGAATGTTGCCAAACCATTGTTGTTTTAAAGTATTCATATGTTCTTGCCGTTCCTCCTACGTGTATTCCTCAGAATGGACAATCTTACTGAAGAGTAACGGAAGACGTTCACACTAACCAACTACCCAGGACAGCACAAAACAACGGATCCCGCTCCGCATCATTCGTCTATGCTCTTGCCTGAGCTGCACCATTCTTCCCCATCCGTATAACCTTGACGGGTTCATGAGCACTCATGTCTTTTCCGTTCCAGTGTGTACCGCTGATATTCCATTACTGCCCTCAGTTGTCTTACTCGTGCGACATCAGGAGCTAATCCTGATATCATAGGTTTTCCCCTCTCAGAAAAACCGGGTCCGTTAATGTACTGACCTATTATTATAGTCACAGGACTGGATATGTACTAATACAGTTAAGGCGAAAAAACAGAACCTTTTCTTCTATTATCTTAATATTTCTATAATTTACTCACCAATTCTCTATTCACAAAAAATAACCCGCAAAGACCTTTGGAGAAAGTCTCTTTGCGGGTACTCTGTAATGTCATGCTAGTGCTAGAACCTTCCCGATTTGAATATCGAATAGAGCAGGAAAGCCACCATCAGAATCGCCACCAGGAAACCAATCTCAATGACCGGAATATCCCACAGCATCGTGGACTGATGACTGATCGACGAACCAATAATCAAACCAACCATGATGATACAAAAAGCGAGTAACACAATACTGAAAGACAGCCGATTACTGATTTGGTCCATTCTGCGCATGAGTGCATCCAGTTCAGGGACACTGATCTCCAGCCTCAACTTGCCTTTGCTAATAATGGATGATAATTGCCTTAACTGCCCTGGCAGACCAATGACACTTTCGGCCATATCAGCCGCACTGCGGAACAACCGATTCTTTATTCTTCCTGCGCTAAAACGTTCCTTGATCAGCTTCCGCCCAAAGGGCTCGGCCATATCTACGATGCTCAGGGAAGGATCGAGATGTTCGATGACACCTTCCATTGTTAGCAACGATTTACCGAGCAGCAGAATATCGGCAGGCATGACAACCCGGTGCCTCTGGGCTACGCCGAACAAGTCATTTAGCGCCTGACCCACACTAATCTTGGAAAAAGGAATATCATAATATTTGGTACGCAACTTGTCCAAATCCACATGAAGCCCACGCAGGTCCATGTCATCTGGCATCATGCCCAATTTCTCAATTGCCCGGATCATACTGTCCGTATCTTTGCGCATTAACCCAATAATAAGCGAAGCAAGCTGCTGTTTCATCTCATCACTCAGACTGCCCACCATACCGAAGTCTATAAAGGCAAGACGTCCATCCTTCAATACCATCAGATTGCCCGGATGTGGATCAGCGTGAAAGAAACCCTGAATAAAAATCTGATTCAATAATGAATCCACCAGCCGCTCGGCAATGTTATTCAGATCATGACCGCGTCTAACCAGTTCTTCACGATCATTGAGTTTGATACCTTCGATATACTCCATCGTGAGTACACGGGATGAAGTCTGATTCCAGTAAATTGCCGGGATTTTCACCTTGTTGTCCTGTTGGTATTGCTGTGCAATCTTTTCCGTATTGCGGCCTTCGACCGTATAATCCAGCTCGGCCATCAGGGCCTGAGCATATTCTTCGACCATTTGCGGAATCTGATATTGTTTTACCCAGTCCCACCGCTTCTCCGCCATGGCTGTCAGTTCACGCAAAATATCCAGGTCACGCTGCACAATACGCGATATACCCGGCCGCTGAATCTTGATGGCTACCGACTCACCGCTTCGAAGTTTGCCCAGATGCACCTGTCCAATGCTGGCCGCAGCTACAGGGGTATCCTCGAACCGGGAAAAGATCTCCTCCAGCGGTGTATCCAATTCCTGTTCCAAAATACCCCGTGCCGTCTCGGAAGAGAAAGGCGGGACCTGATCCTGCAACTTCACCAATTCACGAATGACAGACTCAGGCAATAGATCTGCCCTTGTACTTGCGAGTTGCCCCAGCTTGACGAAAGCTGGCCCCAGCTCCTGCAGCACAAGCCTGATGCGTTCACTCAACGTTTTGGTGGTGTGTGCTTCACGCGACATCCACCGTCTGGGCAGAGCCAACAGCTGGAACAAACCCAGCTCCTCGACCATATAACCGAAGCCATGACGCACTAGCGCCATGGCAATTTCACGGTATCTGCCGACATGTTTGATTCGCACTGCCATCTACTCGATCTCGTTTCCTTTGAGAGGAGGAGGAACTTCAAGTGGAGCCGGGGATTCATCAGGGTGGAGCTGTGGTGATTGGCCCAGTTCGGCAAGTTTTTTCTCCAGGACAGCAACGCGCTGTTCCAGACTGGTTACATCACTTTCGGATGCCACACCAGCTTCCTGAAGCACTCGCTTGACCTGCTCCTGAATCATTCTCTTGAACTGACCCTGCTCTTCATCGCCCCGTTCCAGCAGACGTTCAACCAAAGCTTTGGATTCACCGGGCGCAAGTTCCCCGCGCTTGACCAAATCATCCACGGTTTTCTCAATCTTTTCTTTGCTTACAACAGTAAGACCAAGCCCTAACGAGATCGCCTTTTTGAACAAATCGCTCATTTTTGTCATCCTCCTCTTCGTTGATCTCTATATTATACCCCTTATACTCTGCATGCAAAGTTGCGTGTCCGATCAGACGTAACGTGCAGCCCATTTGCCTGCTTGCAGAAGTAATTTACGGTACGTTTCGTGTGCAAAAGACGGCACATGGTGACCCGGCATCAGATACACAATACGTCCAACACCATATCGATGAGCCCAAACCGCAGGTTTTGGTCCATCTTCGGATTGATATTCCAGCAATATTTTCGTTTCAGCAAATGAACCAAATTCGAACTGATACGGCTCTTCTTCCATTGTGAAACTCGAAATGCCCTCCGTCACGGGATGGCTTTCGGCGGTTACAGTGAATTCAAGTGGTGCATACGCTGGGTGATGCAGGAACTTGGCACCGATCATCTGTTTGAGCTCATAACGATTTTGGAGCGAAATGCCGTTATGTATAATGACCAGTCCCCCTCCATTACTTACATAGGACAACAAACCTGCTGTCTGCTGTGGAGAGACTTTCCCCTTCCAATCGTCCATGTATGAGATACATACATCAAACCCGGTTATATTTTCTTGCAGCAGCATATTCCGATTCTCACTGCACTGCACAGTCATAGTATCATGGAAAATTCGGCTAATCTCCGCATCCACACCTTGAAGCGGGTGCCAATCCGGATGTGTATAATCGCCAAGTAGTAATGCTTTTTTACGATGATCCATTCAATCAATCTCCTTTCTTGTTCACCTCACTGTATCAATCAACTACCAGGGGAGCTTCTCGCCCTTGTAGTCCACATATGCGGGTTGATCTCCTTTAAACTGTTCATGGCGGTCGATAAGTACTGCGATATGCTGTGCAGATTGCTCGGGTGTGAGATCCGCAGAAACATCCAATTCGCCCCTCATATAACTCTGTACCCAACCGGGATGCACAAGCATCACTTGTCCGCCTTCATCCTTCAGACCATTGTGCACAAGACGGGCCTGCATGTTCAAAGCAGCTTTGGACATACAATAGGCATACCACCCATCCCGACTGCATTGCTCTATACTTCCAGCCTCGGAAGAGATATCAACAATCAGCTTGACCTGCCCTTGAAGAAGGAGGGGCAACAGGGAATGAGTCACACGCAGTGTACCTAAGGTGTTCACATTAAATACTTCAGCCATCTCCGCCATATTCAACGGCCCGCGGATATGATCCGTAATACTCCCTAGTATAGCCGCATTATTGATCAGCATATCCAAATGATTCGTATCCAGCTTCAACGTCTCCGTGAACAAAGCTACCGACAGGTCGTCCGCGATATCCAGTTCGATGGCTTGCAGATGGTCAGGATATCCTTCTGCAAGCATACGAATTCCCTCGGAATCCTCCACGTTCAGACCGGCCGCATACACGAGATACCCTCTCTTCAGCATCTGTGCCGTCAAAGCCAATCCCAATCCCCGGGCAGCTCCCGTTACACATACGGTTCTCATCATGATGTCCCTCCCTCGCATAATGATTCTGTCTTTTATTCATTCCACATATTCATCTGAAAACCTTTAATTCAGAATGGGATCGCCAACTTCACGACCAAAGACTCAGGAGGCAAAAGCGAGATTAGAGCCATTTTGCTTATTGAATTCAGCTATCTATTTGAGCTATAAAAAGCTGCTATTATCTCTGCATATATCGCTCCTGCCGATAGGCTAAACAATGTTCCACCCATCTTTGAGCGGCTGCCGGGTAAGAGCCCAGATGAACGTGCGTATACCCCGCCACGATGTTGCCTGCCGCATACCCTTCTTGCTTCAGGCCGCGCAACCCCTTGGTCTCATACGCATAAGGAATCGTTGCTTCATCACGATAGGTCATCGTGGAATAATGAAATTCATGACCCCGTAGCACTTCACCCTTTTTCAGCAAAAAGGAATCCTGAACGCTACTCGCTTCACGATAGCCAAGCGCAGCTCGCTTCTTCTGCATCTGCACCTGTGCGGGGATAATGCCCGCCATATCGAAAGTAACGCCCTCACGGTCGGTCAACGTTTCCCCGAGCACCATGTAACCACCACATTCTGCGAATAAAGGCATGTTGGATTGTGCTGCCTGTCGAAGTCCTTCCAAGAACCCTTGGTTACCGGCAATCTCTGCTGCAAACTCCTCTGGAAACCCGCCGCCCAAATAGATGCCATCCACATCTGTTGGAATACCTTCGCCAGCGAGCGGACTAAAGTATTGTAATCGCGCCCCGGCTGCTTCGAGCAATTCCAGATTATCGGGATAATAGAAATTAAATGCCGCATCGCGCGCAACGGCAATGACAGGCTGTACCGCATATGATACATGTCGATTATTAACGTGGATCACTGAATCGAATTGCGAATCGTAATTCGAGCCTGATTCAGCATTATCCGAATCCGCGTGGGTAGTAGCGGCAAGACTCCCTTTTTCTTGTTGAAGCGACGGGGCGCTTGCTGCCAGCTCCAGCAGAAGATCCAGATCAGTGCCTTCCATTAACACATCGGCTGCACGTTGGAATAATGGCTCCAGTTCACCGCGCTCAATGGCAGGCACCAGTCCCAGATGTCTCTCAGGGATGGACATGTCCTCGTCCCGCTGCAGCCAGCCAACCACCGGAATGCCGCACATCTGCTCAATGGCTTTTTTCACAATGGTGTAATGACCTGCACTTCCACACCGGTTAACGATCACTCCCGCAATATTTAATTCAGGCTCCAAATGTTGAAAACCCAGTACAATCGCGGCCGCACTGCGAGCCATGCTTCGTACATCCACGACCAGGATCACAGGGGTCTGCGTGACCAGAGCAATCTCTGCAGTTGAGCCTGTATTGCTAAGCGGATCTTTGCCATCGTAGAGGCCCATAACGCCTTCGATAATGGATATATCATGTCCTGCCGATGCCTTCTCGAACGTATCTCTCACATACTCAGGCGATGTCATCCATGCATCCAGATTACGTGACGGTCTGCCCGTGACTGCGGTATGATATGTCGGATCAATATAATCCGGGCCGCACTTGAACCCTTGTACACTCAAGCCACGCTGAGCGAGTGCTCTCATCAGCCCCAAGGTTACTGTCGTTTTTCCTGCACCACTCCCGGTGCCTGCAATGATCAGTCGAGGCCTGGCGTTACGATCTGCAATGGTCATCGTCATTTCCACCTTTTCTTCGAGATAAGAAAAGCTTCTGATCGAAGCACTATCAAGGATGTACATTGGTGTTTTAGTTGTAATGTATAAATTCTATAATCTAAACAAAACCGCATCATATAGCGATGCGGTTAAGCTTAATGCACACTCTTTATTCATGAAGCGACGCCAAAAGCTTTTTGTCGAACTGATCTAAAAGCAGGCCACTAATCTCTAATCTTAGCCCCACGCCCTGCTGCAAAGTAACGTCCAAGCTCAACGATGAGTGCTCCCATCTTCTCTTCCTCCGGAATGACCAGTGCCTCAATGCCTTCTTCTCGCATGGAGTTTGCTGTAACTTTACCTACAGACGCAGGAATTACACCTTGTCTGAAGGCTGCAAGCATCGGCTCAAGCTTGTCCTGGGAGGCTGCATATTGGGTCAGAAATCTGACCTGCGGTCCACTTGTGAACGCAACAGCATCTACTTCGAAATTTAGAATTTCATTCAGTAACTGTTCCAGCTCTGTCTCTTCTGGCGGTACATGGCGGTAAGGAAGCACTTGTCTGACGAGTGCGCCTTGTTCTTCCAACCATGCGACAAGTTTGGGAGCTGTCTCCCCATGAAGCTGCAACATCACCTTTTTCCCTGCGAGATCATGTGGGGCGAATTCTCGAATGAGCCCGTCCGTGCTACCGTCATCATCTCGTACCAGTGGTGTTAACTTGCGCTTTTTGAGCGCATTCACCGTCTTGTATCCCCTTGCCGCAATTGAGGATTCCGATAATACATCCAACAATTGGCCTGCCACTTCCATATCCTCAGCCATTTCAAACAATGCATCCAATCCCATACCCGTAGTTAACACCGCCCAGTCTGGCGGGTCTGAGATCCAGGATACCAGCCCGTCCCTGATACTCCGGTCATCCAGAAATACGGTCCCCTGTGCCGGTCGCACAAGCGGGATTCCACCCATTTTTTCAACCAGTACGGACATTTCTTTCGATTTTCGTGGTCCTGTCAATGCTACACGCACACCTGCCAAATGTTGAGCCATTCATGTTCCCCCCGTTAGTTCAGCCGAATGTTCATCAGTCTGACTACAGTATACAGGGTACTTCTGTGAAGGGGAACTGTGCTTTCTCTCTTTTTGCCCGTTCATCTATAAGGATTTTTGATGGAATGCATCAGGAAGGCTGGAGTTCCCCACCATGAGAATCTTTCCGCCTTTTCTCTCCGTCCTTCTCCGAATCAGCCGATTTTTGTTCCGGCTCATGCTTCTCTTTCTTTGACTGGTCTCCCGTTCTCTGTTGGGTAGATTCTTTTTTATCCTTTTTGCGAGGACGAAGAAAAAGGAACAGCACAATGGGGAACAGCGCTTCGAAAACAATAGCAATCCATGTCCATTCCCGGGTAAAACGATTAAGCTGAATCGCGTTTCGGAAGAACCAGAAAGCACATACGAATCCAACCAAGGCCACCGGGCCTGTCATCATCTTTCCCGACACTTTCGGAATCATCCGCTTCAGTCCCCAGCAGACAAAGTATAGATCAAATGCAATCTTCGTAATCATGGTTGGCATGGTTGCTGCTGCCAGCGCAAGGTCAAACCGGTCCAGAAAATCACTGATTTGCAGCTGCCTTGCCAGTTCATAGGATGGGTATACGAGTCTGGAAGCAATAGGGACTCCGATCGCAGTTATCGTCTCCACAAGGATAAGCATCATTAGGAGTGCAGAGATGATAATTCCCCATAGAACCGACTTGAAACGAAAATCACTACCCTTGATGACAAACGGCAATGCAATCATCTCTCCATAAAACGAAAATATGTACCAACTCCCCTTGCCTACTCCTGCAACATCAACATGAAAATACGGCATGAGATTATCCATATTTACCTGCTGAATAAGCATGAAAGGTATAATCAACGAGATCAGCAGAAACAGCATAACATACAATTCCGCCATTCCGATTAAGGAACCGAGTCCGCCTCGAACGATAAAGACGCCCATGATCACCAGAGATAATACAATGATGGAAATGGGTGTGTTCTCCAGTAGCGTTATACTTATATAGTCACCTGATAGTCGGATGTCTCTTGCAAACACGAAGAAAAAAAATAGAATGTACAGAAATCCCATTACTCTCCCCAAAAACGGGAATCGCTGAACAATGGATTCGAACAGATCCTGATTGGGAAATCGTCGCTGGACCCGACTTATTAACCATAGAGATATTATCATCACAAAAACAACGGGCACATACGAGAGATAAGCATGCTGCTCCGCGTAGAAAATGGCCTGAGCGTGGGGCTGAATCAGCGTACCTGTAATACTGAGTATCAGCACGAGCAGCACAACCTGCCGATGGGTCACACTCTGATTCATACAATACCTCCTTTCCGTCAGTTAATCTGCAATCTATGGTAAAGGTAAAAATCGCTGAATAACGTGGCTTATCCATACTGTGACATAAAGCGTCTTACTCAAGTGAGTGACATAGAACCAAATGACCGTTCCCAATGCAATCAGACCATAGGATATCCAGCGATTAATGGCTGCTGCCTGCTTCATATGTCTGAAATCCATCAAGATGACCACAATTGCCATGCCCAGATAGGTAAACAAAAGCGGTTTAATCATGTACGACCTCCTCCTCCACGACACCGATCGGTTTGTTGATCACTCCTACATTTTCAATAATGACATGGGGAATAACGGTTACCTCAACTTCAGGATAAATGACTTCCCATCGATCCTTCATCTTGTCCCATTCGGCCGGCAGGTGCTGATGGATAGATCGACCGATTCCAAGAATATCGGCACGATACTTCTGCTGGACCAATCGGATGCCTTCCTCAATATCTGACTTTATTTTCTTGTGGATGGCGTCATTTATCTTTAATATCTCATCCTCCCGCCGGTCACCGTAATTCGATTCGTTATCGACGATAACTCCCTTGGCGTATAATTGAATGTTTACCTTAACCTTGTCATTCTTGACACTGGGATGCAGCGAAGAATTGTTCTCGTTCAGTTTAATGAATATATCTCCTTCTCCCCCTGGAGCCTCGACCATAACCTCTGGTGCATTGGCCTCACCCATGGCCAGAATTAGTGCATCTGCTGGTGCTTTATCGATCATGCCTACCAGCTTGTCTTTCTTGAAAATGGCCAATCCATCCATCTTGATGTTCGTTTTGGGGTCCTTCCAGTTTTTGGGCACAGTGTCAACGACCGAAGCTATGGGCAGAAAAGGATCTACGCCTTCGCTAAGAATGGAATCTATAAACGTCTTGAGCGAGCGGGGATTTCGCATATTTAAAAAACACAATTCCCGTACCATCTCAGATGGAAATTTTTCTATGGGTGCATCAGTATCCATGACCTTATATGCTTCTCCTCTTGTCACAACCGGCAACGCTGAGAAACGATTGAGCGGATAACGTGTCATCAAATCCAGCATAGGGGCAACGCCCTCCCTCGCCAAATCCTCACCGATTAGCAGAGTACGCCGATGAGCGTAATATATTCTGCGTGAGAGCGCCTTTTGCCCTTCAAGAGATGTTCCGTGAAAGGTTTTGGCTGTATTGGACAATATGAACCAGGATTTATCACCACTTGTGCCCCCTCCTCCTCCTTCACTACCCGAAGAACCAGATTGTCCTGGAAGAGCAATCTGCAGACTGGATCTGTAGTTTTGTTCCTCCTTATCCACAGCGATACCAATTACAAAGGCAACATCATTTATTTCCTCTCGATCCCAGCAACCTGAAATGAGAGAGGTACATAACAACAGGGCTATAACTGCCCGGTATTTATACATAAATTGCATGGGTTTACCACCCTTCCTCTGCTTCGGGGGAACCATTGATCTTCTCATTCATCCGTTTATGGTTATCATGGACGGTAGATGGACGATTGATCATTTTCCACCACGGCACACGAATGAGAATATCCTTGGTATCCGTTTTGCTGTATGGGCTAAGACCCGACAGATAAGGCACACCAAATGAGGTCATCTGGGTCAGATGCACCGAAATCAGGACCAGACCGATCACGATGCCATACAGTCCGAACATGCCAGCCAGTAACATGATTGGAAAACGCAATAGACGAACGGTAATCGCAAAATTAAACCGCGGAATCGTAAAGGAAGCGATACCTGTCATGGATACGATAATAACCATTGGTGCAGATACAATCCCTGCCTGAACGGCTGCCTGCCCAATTACAAGCGCACCCAAGATACTGACGGCCTGCCCTACCGTTTTCGGTAACCTGACTCCTGCTTCACGAAGTGCCTCGAAGGAAAGCTCCATGATAAGAGCCTCTACCAGTGCCGGAAAAGGGATGGCTTCCCGCGCCCCGGCAATACTCAGTATCAAAGTGGTTGGCAGCATGTCCTGATGAAATGTCGTAATAGCGATGTAAAGCGCTGGCAGAAATAGAGCGATGGCTACGAACAAAAATCGAATCCAACGCACCAGATTACTGATGAAGAATCGTTCGTAATAATCCTCGCTGGCTTGCAGCATCTGCCACATTGTGACTGGAGCAATCAACGCAAAGGGAGTACCATCTACCATAATGGCAAACCGCCCTTCCAACAGATTGCCTGCTACCGTATCCGGACGCTCCGAGTAGTGCATTTGTGGAAAAGGAGAATACGGATGATCCTCAATTAACTCCTCGATATACCCACTCTCCAGGATGCCGTCGATTTTTATTTTTTCCAGACGTTTCTTGACATCCTGAATCGTTTTAGGATCAGCTATATCCTCCAGATAGGTTAGAACGATATCGGTCTTGGTATCTGTGCCAAGGGTCATACTCACGATCTTGAGAGAGGGTGTTTTCAGCTTGAACCGCAATAAGGCCGTATTTACACGGAGCGTCTCGGTAAATCCCTCCCGCGGTCCCCGAATCACGGATTCTGTCTGCGGTTCCTCCACACCACGTCTGACGCCGCCTTTGACATTGAACATCCAGGCTTCGCTACTTCCATCGACCACCAGAAGTGCGGAGGATGCCAGCACCCCTTCTGTCGCAGCAGCCCAGGTATCCACTCGCTTCACCTGTGTCAGCTCAACACGTGTATCATCCAAAGGAACATCAGGTTCATCTGTACGCTGCTGCACCAGCCCTCGAATAATCGGACGCAGCATGTGTTCCTGGATATCAGCCGAATTAACAATGCCTTCGATATAGACGAGAAGTCCTTTCACTTCAGGCGTAATCATGACGTTGCGAAAAACCACATCCGAGCAATCGGAGAATATCTCCTTCACCGCTTGAATCTGAGTTTCATGTACTGCACTAATCGGCTGCCGCAGAAAAGGCGGGGACGGCAGTCCCAAAGGGATATGTTTTTTTTCTGAAGTTCTTCCCGATTGCCGGGACTTGTCTTTACCAGATGTTTTGTCCGCCATATGCCGCCCCTCCGTTCTTGTTTTTATACAAGGTAGCTTGTGCCAGACAGCAGGGAATTATGTGGTCTTTTTTGCAAAATTACGATTAAATCCTCTGAGTTTTCAGACAGCAAAAAAGGCCTCTGTATTTAACAGAGACCTCTGGGATGTTCCAAGTTCTATCGTTACTTACACGTTAATCCGCAAAATAATCTTCAGGCACATAACGAATCTCCGACTTCGCATAGATGCTTAGCGTGTGACTCTCCCTATCGTACACAACCCGTTCACCATCTACGTAGTACCAGTGTTTCAAAAGGGGCTGATCCTTGCGTTGGACGAAGCGAAATACGTTCAGTTCCTGTCTAAGCTCCATAATCTGTTCCACCATCTGCTCGTCCAGACCCGTAACGGTAAATATGAAGCCTGTACCCTCCTGTTGGAACCGATAGGACAGGGAATCTGTTTTGCTATTAGCTAATCCTCGCCCGGTCACCGCATGTTTAACCATAAACCATTCCTGTTGCGCCATACGTGTATATCCTCCTTCATCTTGGAGTTCATTTCATCAGTCATCTACGGCAAATCAATAATCATATAGAACGTATCTTCGTTTCCTTGCAGTTCGATTGAATCCCGCTGTTCCACACGAGCCGTGTCGCCTTCGTTCAACAGGTACTCTCCATCCAATCCCAGCTTGCCTTCGATGGAGAAAATGTACATTCTGCGGCCTGCATCCTGATTAAAGGTTAACGTTTCGTCTTTGGCTAATCGGCCAAGGTAGATCGTCATATCCTGATGAATGGTCGCAACTCTTGGTCCCCCATCTGGGGATACAATCGGCACGAGTGCTCCTGCCAATGCCGCTGGATCAAATGATGTCGTCTCATAGGAGGGCTCCAACCCTTTGGTCTGTGGCATGAACCAGAGTTGAAGCAAACGTACTTCTTCGGTATCGGATGCATTATGTTCGGTATGAATCATGCCACTGCCTGCTGACATCCGCTGGATACCGCCAAAGCCTGTAACGGCTACATTCCCAAGGTTATCTTCATGTCGCAACTTGCCGTTCAGTACGATCGATACAATCTCCATATCACTATGCGGGTGAACTCCAAAACCGCGACCAGGCGCGATCACATCGTCGTTCGCTACCCGCATCGGTCCAAACGCCGTATTCTCCGGGTCTTGGTATTCTCCGAAAGAAAAGCTGTGACTACCACGGAGCCAGCCTCGATCGAAGCTGGAGCGGGCATCGGATGGAATGACGTTAATCATAAAATGCATCCTCCTTATTTTTTCTTAGTAGCATACTTATTCTCATTGTACCAAACCAAAGGCATGTCGTCCAAACAAGGTGAAACGGCTGTCGCCGTCCTCTCGCGGCTCAGCGTGTTTCATTCCGAAGAAATATAGATAAAGAATGGCGAAATGATATACTTTCCTATATTTTAAAAAAAGTTCTCTACTGATCAGCCCGGTTCGCAAATCAATTCCCGAACCGGCCTGGCCAATAAAGAACCTCGTTACAGGACTAATCCTGCATTTCATTATTTGTAGCAATCGTTAGTCCATTCAAGCACTCACATTCTGGCGACCGTTCCCCTGTCTGGAGAACAGATAATCCACGGCCAGGAAGCGGCTTCCTGTGAAGAGCAGTGTCACGGAACCCGCCAGTAGCAGGTAATCTAACTCGGTACCACTCAGGAACGGCTCACCCACTTTGGCTGTAAACAGAACGCCAACCATCACGATGGCAAACAGGGCAGCAAACACACGTGTTCCCAGACCCAGAATCATCGCTGCACCACCTACCAACTCAATGATGGCTACAACGGATGCAAGAAATCCGGGAATACCAATACTTTCGAAAAAACCTACCGTACCGCTGATTCCACCTTCGAATTTACTCCAGCCGTGCAATACAAAGATCAAACCAATCATAATCCTTGAGAAAAGTAATCCAATCTCTACACTTTTATTATTCATGTTCATCTTCCTTTCTCATTATATTCGACTTCACTTTAGCCAAATTAATCTATCCGATCGACCAAACAAACAAGATAGACAGCAATAGAAAAACAGTAGCCGACATGAGAACAGCATAACGTGGCAACCTCAACGTCACGTCCTGTTCCGGGTCCAGCAGACGTGAAATTCGGACATTCACCGACGTATCCGCAAATGAGGATTGAACGGTCAGTTCTGTGGCCCCCCAAGGTTCAGGACAAGCGCGGAGCAGCTTGAGCAAAGCACTGCCAATGCCTGCCACATTGCCTGTACGCTCAATGGCCTCATTGTCTGCCAGAATTTCTCTAACGATATTGTAATGTTTCGAAGTATGCTTCAATACGGGAATATACGGCATCATGATTGCAAATACCGATAACAGTGTCGTTTTCAGTGGGTCACGGTGCCACAGATGATGGACTTCGTGGTACACCACTGCTGTCTCCTCTTCTGCATCCAGCATCGTCAGAAGCCCCGTGGAGAGTACGATGCAAGGTCTCCATAGACCAATTGTAAATGCAACCGGAGAATGCTTGTCCACTACAATGAATCCTGGCTGTCCAAGATGGTGATACTTGGACTCCAGTTCGCGAGACAATGCACGCACCTCCATGGAGCGGAGCTTACGTACGGCTGCTCTGGTTTTCATCATACGCACCATTAGCAACCAACCTGTTCCCGCAAATGTCAGCAATACCAGTGCCAGCAGGAAATGTCCCACGGATAACCAACCCAGTCGACTCATCCAATGATTACAGAGCCAGAGCAGGTTAAACGGGATATCCCAGCCAAAAATTTTGTACATCGCGTACATGAACATCTGCATGAACACGAGTAACGGAATGCCAAACCCGACGGTAAACAAAAGTTTCGAGCGGGTCTTCCACATCTTAATCGGTATCCTTTTTCCATTGTTTGATCTTCTGTTCCAAGCGTTCAATCAGACCCGCATCTGCTTCATCCAGCGCATCCAGCATATGATTCAATGCCAAAGCTCCGAATTCATCCACCAACTCATGTGACAGTTCCTTGGATTGGTCGTTCATAAACTCCTCCTTACTCTGTACCGGTTGGTACAAAGATGTTCTGCCCTTTTGTGACTTTCCGAGAAGTCCCTTGTCTACGAGCCGGTTCATCACGGTCATGACTGTATTAAAATTGACGTCTTTGTCTTGTTCAAGTGCGGTCTGCACTTCACGGATGCTGCTGCCAGGACGAGCCCATAAAATGTCCATGATCTTGGCCTCCAGCGGACCGAAAAATCGGTTGAGCCCACGCTCACCCACTTTGAAATTGTGTATTCTCATTTTCTGACACCCCTCACACTACCCATTGTAGTGCCAACAAATGAGAAGTCAACCTCTATGTCAGCTATTTTATGTAAATGATTTGTAAATTTGTTTTCCATTGCAGTAAAAAAGGTTAAAGACCGGGAAATTCCGCACGTTCACGGTTTTCCCGGTCTTCAACGAATATCAGTCAGTATGATGTTGTGAGTATAAGTTCAAACTGCAATTTATTTTCCATCCTGTGACGGCATATGTGCAGAAATATCCACGCCGAGTCCATGAGCCAAACGTCCGCCAAGCTGTCCATCCGCCCGGAAGAAGTGGCACAGGGCACGCATTTGAATATCAACAGATACGCCCTTAAGGTCATTGATCAGATTATCCAGCAAATGCTGCTGCTCTACAGGAGTGAATGAACGGAAAAGCTCCCCTGCCTGCGTATAATCATCCGTCTTCTCGATTTTCTCTCTTGTAACGTGTCCTTGCAACGGAACCTGACTGTCCCGGTATGCCGGATCTTCCTGCGGGCTGTTCCCGGAACTGTTGGGTTCATAGTTCACCGGGGATGGGTCCTGATTCACATTCATGAGTCCATCACGCTGATGATTACGAACGGGTGCGTACGGGCAATTCACCGGAATTTGTAAATAGTTCGTTCCAAGCCGGTGCCGCTGTGTATCTGGGTAGGAGAATAGGCGTCCTTGCAGCAATTTGTCTTCGGAAGGCTCAATTCCAGGTACAACCGCACTAGGAGAAAACGCAGCCTGCTCCACTTCAGCAAAGAAGTTTTGCGGATTACGATTCAGGGTCATGGTTCCTACCGTATGGAACGGGAGTACATCCTCAGGCCAGGTCTTCGTAGGGTCGAGTGGATCAAAAGCAAAATCATCCATCTGTTCAGGCTTCAACAGTTGCACTTGAAGCTTCCACTGCGGGTATTGCCCGTTCTTGATATGTTCACGCAGATCACGGGTAGCATGGTTAAAGTCTTGGCCCTGTACTTCGGCAGCTTCCTGACGAGAGAAGCCTCGGACCCCTTGGGCAGACTCCCACTTATACTTCACATAGTGGACCTGTCCCTGTGCATTGATCCATTTGAAAGCATGTACGCCGAATCCATCCATCTCCCGATAACTTGCCGGTGTACCCAGGTCAGAGAATAACCAGGTCATCATATGGGTTGATTCCGGCGAGAGGGTCATAAAGTCCCAATAGCGAGCTGGGTCCTGAATGTTGGTATCCGGAGCTGGCTTCAGGGAGTGAACCATGTCAGGGAACTTTATCGCATCACGAATGAAGAAAACGGGCAGATGGTTGCCTACGATATCATAGTTGCCTTCACGTGTGTAGAATTTGACGGCGAATCCACGCGGATCTCTTGCGGTCTCTGGTGATCCCGTACCATGAATAACGGTCGAAAACCGCACCAGCACATCGGTCTCCGTACCCGGATCTTGCAGGAAGTCCGCTGTTGTATAAGCCTTCATACTTTGCTCCAGCGTGAATACACCATGAGCTCCGGCACCTCTCGCATGTACGACTCTTTCGGGAATACGTTCACGGTCAAAGTGGGCTATTTTCTCAATGAGATGGTAGTCTTCAAGCAGTGTTGGCCCTCTTCTGCCTGCTGTGCGGGAATTCTGGTTGTCACCTACAGGTGCTCCCTGATTCGTAGTCATACGTTCTGTCATCATGTCGTCCTCCTCTAATGGGTCTCACGGCTGTTATATATCTACTATTAAAATCATATTCGGCTTCGGTTTAAATATACATTTAGACTTGATCTAACTGTTAAATTGATTCTAACATGTCCCTCTCTGCTCTTGCATGAGGTTCACATGAGATTAAGATGAGGTTCTCCAACACTTCATGAATGAACTATGAACTTGCTTTTAAGGAAGTGATCCGGATTTACTATATCCATTAGGCAAAAAAAAAGCGGACTAATCCGCCAGGCGGTAGCCCACTCCTCTTACAGTGACAATATATTGCGGCGAAGATGCGTTATCGCCCAATTTTTTACGCAAGCTTTTGATATGAACATCGACCACATTGCTTCCACCCGTAAAGTCCGTCTCCCAGATATCGCTGAGCATCTCCTCACGGGAAATGACTGCACCTTTGGCATCAATCAGCTTGAGTAACAGATCATATTCGGTCTTGGTTAGATGAATCCGGTTATTATCGCGCTGTACACTCATCCGTTCACGGTCGAGCCACAGATCCTTAAATCCGATACGGTGCCCTTCCTCAGGCAAAAAACCACGGTTGGGCAGAGCAGGACTGTTACCAATCATACGCTGCACCCGGTAAAGTGCTTCCTGCGGGCGTGCAGGCCACACCAGCAATTCCTCCTGAAGCATCGGTCCACTCGCACTGCCGATCATCTTCTCACCAACCAGATACAGACAAGGGGTTGTATGCTCAGCCTCACGATTCAATCGGCTGCTAATGCCGGCAAATGCATCGATCGTTCCGGCAACAGACAGGTCATAGATCAACAGATCAAAGACAAGACGCTCATGCAGATCTGGTTCCCAGCGATGAAAGACCAGTACATCAAAGCAGCTATCCGTTAAGGCTTTTACCAGTTCATGAACCTGCCCCGGCATCGGGCTGATCAGAATAACACGCCGTGTAACAGGACAATTGTCAACAAGAGGTGCCGAGTCGGACAAGGCTGGTTTAACCCTAAGGGGTAAACGGCGGCCAGGCAGTTTTATTTTTACTTGATCCGTTTGTTTCTGCATTCCCCGCAGACACCTCCAAAGACCACATGAGCATGATCGATTGCATATCCGGTTTCTTCAGCTACCTGTTTCATCCATTGTGGAGGAACCTCTGTCATTACCTCATCCACTTTGCCGCACACTTCACACATGATGTGCTGATGATCATCCATACGGGCATCGTATCGGCTTGCTGTCTCTCCGAGTTTAAGTTCCCGTATCAATTCTTTGTCCGTCAGATAACGAAGAGAATTATACACCGTACCATAGGCCAGATTATATCCTTGTTCTACGAGTCGATTCATGACATCTGCAGCTGTCGGGTGATCCTCTGAATGGCGCACCACATCATATACCGCTTGCCGTTGTATCGTCAGATTTAAAGTTCTCACAACCATTTCTCCTTTATTATTGATCCATTTTATATGAAATCAGACACTGATCTTCTACTTATGATGGTCTTCCCAAAAAGAAGGAATACATTTTGATTTAGATTAAGTATAAATCTCATTGCATATTGAAGTCAATATCACCCTAACATCCTGTATATGCAAATAAAACATCTTTCCCAGCAATCCCCTCATAAATTTGGGATAATATAGTTCGCTACAGCACCGCTTTTCAGATAAAATATAGGGATGTGCGTAAAAAGGGGGAATGTCGGTTGTTTAGCACTTTTTTCATTAATATCTGTGTCATGATTACGTTTATGTATGTGTCCGGGATCATCGCGAAGTTCTATAGTATCCGATTGCCTTTTCCCTCGTTACGTGTTCAGTTGATCGGCGGCTTATTATTCGGTATATATGGCACAGTACTCATGAACTACTCCTTCCCTTTGAACGAGACTACAATTGTAGATCTACGGCATCTGGCCATCGTTACCGCAGCGGTATATCTGGGAGGACTGGCTTCGATCGTTACGGGACTCATGATCTCGGTCCTTCGGATTTTGATGTTTGGCATATCTTCCTCTGCCATAGATGCAGGATTTGTCATGACTCTGATTGGACTGTCCGGTGTATACTTCGCCTATGCTTCCTGGTCCAGACTGACCAAAATCATTACGATGAATCTGCTCGGCATTACGTTAATCTTTATCATCCTTATGTTGAACACGGACAGCATGAATTCATTAATGAAGATCTATCCGTTACAAATGACCATTTCCTTTGCCGGTGGATTATTTATCTATTTCATCGCAGAACTCATCAATAAATCCAATGAAATGTTATTTCTATTGGAAAAAAGAGCATCTACCGATCATCTTACCAACCTGAGCAATCGACGACAGTTCGAAAAATCACTTCAACTGGAACTCCAGCGTGCGCGGGATTACCAACAGAAGCTTTCCTTGCTTGCCATTGATATTGACCGATTCAAAAAGGTGAACGACACCTATGGTCATTCCGCCGGCGATGCGGTCCTGAAGCAACTTGGACAACTGCTCGTTGAGCATGCACGTTCTGCTGATATCGTATCACGAAACGGTGGGGAAGAATTCGCCATTCTCTTGCTCGACTGTGGACACCGTCAGGCCGTGGCTACCGCCGAATCTATACGACAGGCTGTAGAGAAATACCATTTTGCTCTACCCGACGGGCACACCACACGTCTAACCATCTCCATTGGTGTAGCCGTGTATCCCGATCATTGTGATGATCATGACGATGACGATTTCTTCGAACAGGCCGATCGTGCGTTATATGAAGCGAAGAATACAGGGCGTAACCGTGTGTGTGCCTTAACTTTTCGTTCCTTGCCTCTAACACTTTAAAGTAATATCTAACCGGTAAATAAACTAACCTTTCACCGTTCTCCCAAAAAAGGGATGTCTCGTTCGCCTATTCAGGCGCACAGGACATCCCTCTTTTTATGGATCATCACATATCATCTCAGCTTGTGTGCTGACAGGAGATCAAGCAAGGATGCTCTCAATCTCCTCGATAATGGCAGCATCCAGCTTCACACCAGATGCAGCTGCGTTCTCTTTTACCTGCTCGGGACGACTCGCCCCTACAAGTGCACTGGATACATTGTTCTGGCGCAGAATCCAGGCAAGGGCCAGTTGGCCAACCTTCAGATCCAGCTTGTCCGCCACTTCAATCAGCTGACGAACTTTCCCGATACGATCCGCATTGATCTTTCCTTCGTCCCATCCTAGCTTGGCAGCACGGCTATTCTCTGGGATATCGGAAACGGACGTATATTTCCCGGTCAATAGACCTTGAGCAAGCGGGGAGTATACAACTTGTCCAATGCCTTTGCGCTCGCCGAGCGGAATAATCTCATTTTCGATATAACGGTCAAACATGTTGTACACCGGTTGATTAACCACGATATGATCGAGGAGCAGACGATCTGCTGTACCTAACGCATCTTCCATCTGAGCTGCAGTCCACTGGCTGACGCCTACATATAACACTTTGCCTTGACGTACAAGATCATCAAGCGCGCGGAGTGTTTCTTGGATTGGTGTTTCGGTATGATAACGATGACAGTAATAGATATCCACATATTCAACGCCCAGGCGCTTCAAGCTGGCTTCACATTGCTCCTTGATATGTTTGCGAGACAACCCCTGGTCATTCGGACCATCACCCATTTTGCCAAATACTTTGGTTGCAAGTACATAAGAGTCCCGGGAGTACGCTTTGAGCGTCTGTCCAAGCAGTTCTTCTGCTGCACCCCGTTCATATACATTGGCAGTATCAAAAAAGTTAATGCCTTCATCAAATGCAGTTTCAATTGATTTCACCGCATTTTCACGTTCCACATACCCTCCGTACGTCAACCAGCTTCCCAGGCTGATCTCGCTTACTTTCAGTCCGCTTCCACCTAATCTGCGATAATCCAATGTACATCCTCCTCTGTGGTTATAAAGATGAAGTTCACTTTCTATTGTAACGTAACCAGCTCGGAATAAAAGGGCTTTGCCTCAGAAAATGGAAAATGAAAAGAAACGCACCCATAACAGGTGCGCCGAATAAAGATTTGTCTTCTGATCATGATTTAAGGCAAAGTAATACTCAATGCATTCAACAGATCAGCCTGTCTGACTGGCTTCGTCAGGACAGCATCAAAGGCTTCTGCTTCATGCAATTCAATGTGTATACCATAAGGAACAAGAACAATGACGGGCAGATCCTCCAGTCGCTGTTTCAGTTCTTGTACAAAATCAACCGCGCCGCCTTCCAGTAATCCCATATCCACAACGGCTACATCAGGCATGAATCCTTCGTTGATCCAATCATGCGCTAATGTCAGATTCGAGGTCATGTGTACATCCATCTCCCACCTACGCATCAGGGAAGAGACGCCTTGCAAAATGTCAGGGTCCTTGGCAAGTAACACCTTTTTCCCTTTTAACCGTTGCTGAACACTTGCGAGTTGAGGTAACTCCCAGTATCTGCGTAACGGAAGGGATATGTTGAATTCCGTCTCATTTTCCTTCACACTGCTCACCTGAATACGGCCATGCATGAGAATGGCAAGATTCTGGCTTACAGCCAGACCCAGATTACTTCCAATCAGTTTTTGGATATTCAACTTCTCTTCTTGGCTGTTAAAGGTTTGCATCTTCTTATCCGATAACGTCTGACCTGTGTAATTCACCTTGAGCAGAAGTGTACCCGTCTCTTCGGTGTCTTCTCCGTTCACCACTGCCGTGATCAGGACGGAGCCCTCACGCGTTGAATCGAGAGCGTATTGAATGACATGTGCAAGCAGCTGTCCGATCTTGATCTCATCACCAACGAATACTTGCGACACATTCAGCTCCAGATTCAATCCCAGCTCAATGTTCTTGCCAGCCGCAATTCCCGCATAAAGATAGACCGTATTCTCAATTGTACCTACCAGATCGAAAGGATCATCATGTATAACCGTTTTACCTGCCTCATTGATGTTGAAATTCATCATATTGTTCAACAAAGTAAGCAGAATATTGCCGCTCGTCTCAATCATATTCACATATTCTGACTGCTCCTCAGGCATATCCGGTGTACGCATCAGATCAGTCAGTCCCAAAATGCCGTTCAACGGATTGCGAATCTCATGACTCATCAGCTTGAGCATCTGTGATTTGGTCATGGCCTCCGATTCAGCTCGTTCTTTCTCTGCCTGGAGTTGCTGTTGCATTTGTTCCGAATCACTCAATTTACGCTCCTGAAGATGCAATGTGCTCTCCAGGTCCACAACATAGCCAAGGAATACGGCCATCGCCTTCAGCGTCTTCATGTCGGTTTCACTGATTACATAATCAGGATTATCCATCAGACAGATGGTCCCGAATGTTTCGCCAGATCTTCGCATGATGGGCACGCCCACGAAGAAACGATTGCCGAGCCCACTCGTGACATCCATGAATCTTGTCATCGGATGTTCACATGTATTCTGGATTGTAAGGTTCTCATGTTTATCTTTTAATACCAAGCTGCAGTAAGAATCTTCAAATGGAAGTTCGCTACCTTTTACAATCAATTCTTCCTTGCGATTGAACGCCTCAAGAATGACATTCGTCAAACCGTCATTCGTAGCAACAAAGATGGTATTAACCTTCAATATACCACTTAGTACGTCTACAATATGGGCCGCAGCTTCCTTTATATCTTCATAGAAGCCTCTCGTAATGCCTTCTGCCGTCCCCATGATCCACCCCTTTTATCTTAGCTGCACTATCTAATCTGTAGATCATAATTGTGTAATCACGTACAAGGGTTCATCAAAAAATCCGAATAGCTGTCACAATCTATACTTATATGATTAACACCGTAGCTGTATAAGAGAATCATACTTCCTGTTTATTGCCCATTTGCGGTCAAAACAGTTCTTAAACGGATGGATTAACAAACGAAAAATTATGGCAAAACGCCTTTTCAGATTGATTAAAGTCCATCTTGTCCAACTTCGGATATTATCCTTGCAGGATAACTAGAAATTATACGCTTCTACTCAAACTTTGGGAACCTTTATCCACAGCAATTAAAGGAAAGTCCACTTTGTCCTGTGAACTATGTGACCATTATCACACCCAAAAAACCACATATAGTTTATAAATGGATAAGACGAATCTACATATAGTGTTATACGGAAATTGAATGATATTCAATCATTTTAGGAGGAACCTTACATGAACATGCTTGAGTATGCCACTCCACCGGCATCCGATCTATTATCCGACCTGGGAAGACGAATTATTGGCGCAGAAGACGCCGATACGCTGAGGGAAAATGCCAATCTGAACGGAGACTCCTTCAGCGGCAAGATGAGCAGGCTCGGTTCGGAGACAGCCAAGTGGCATGCTCTGCGTCATGTGTTGCCGGAAGAGCTTGCCCAAGCTGTGGAGAATGGGGATCTGTATGTACACGATCTGGACCAGTATGCACTTGGAACGACCAACTGCATCTTTATCCCGTTTGACCGTCTTCTTGCTGCGGGTTTCAATACAGGCAACGGATCGGTTCGCACACCTCAGACAATCATGTCTGCAATGGCTCTGGTTGCGATCATCTTCCAATCCCAGCAGAACAGTCAATATGGCGGTGTGTCAGCCAATAAAATCGACTGGGATCTGGCTCCCTATGTACAGCGATCGTTCCGCAAACATTACCGCAAAGGACAACGACTCTTTGGTGAGCATGCCCTGCTCGAGGATGAACAGCTTCATCTGGACAGCATCGAAGCGAAGAATCAGTGCCCGCAGGCGTATGCCTTCGCCTATGAAGAGACTGAACTGGAGACAGGACAAGCTGCTGAATCGCTGATTCATAACCTGAATACGATGAGCAGTCGTGCAGGTGGCCAGATTCCATTCACTTCACTGAACTATGGATTATGTACATCAGCAGAAGGTCGGTTGGTATCACGCTCGTTGCTGGAAGCAACCATCCGTGGCCTGGGCAACGGGGAGACTCCCGTGTTCCCTCAACATATTTTCCAGTGCAAACAGGGGATCAATCAGGCTCAAGGAGAGCCGAACTATGATTTGTTCCGCCTCGCAGTCACCTGTTCATCCCGGCGGATGTATCCCAACTTTGTCAATGTGGATGCCTCTTTCAATCTGCCTTTCTATCATCCGGAAGATCCGGATACGATCATCGCCACCATGGGATGCCGCACACGTACACTGGCTGACCGATTTGGTCGCAATCGTCAAAGTGGTAAAGGTAATCTGTCCTTCAACACCATTAACCTCGTGAAACTGGGCATCCGGTTTGGCATCTGCCAAGGTGCCAGAGCTGTCGCTGACCGGGCCGGATTCTATACTGCTTTGGAGTCGGTTATGCATAATGCCGCTTCCGGCCTGCTGCACCGGTACCGGATTCAGACAGCACAGCCTGCCAAGGCATCGGACTTCATGATGCGGGAGGGAGTATGGGAAGGTGGGGAACAGCTTGGCCCGAACGAGCCGGTTGCCGATCTTTTGAAGCATGGAACATTATCTCTTGGTTTTATCGGTCTTGCGGAATGTATGACAGCTCTCTATGGGCGTCATCATGGGCAGGACACTCATGTACATCGTGAAGCATTGAACATTATTCGGACCATGCGAGAATTCTGTGATCGGATGAGCGAGCAGCATAACCTGAACATCACCCTGTTTGCCACGCCTGCTGAAGGGTTGTCCGGCAAATTCACGAAGATCGACAGAGAGCGTTATGGCCTCATTCCTGGAGTTAATGATCGGGAGTATTATACGAACTCATTCCATATCCCGGTATACTATACTCTTCCAGCTTATCGGAAGATTGAACTGGAGGCCCCGTTCCATACGTTATGTAATGCGGGTGCAATCTCCTATGTGGAGCTTGACGGGAACGTTCGAGCCAACACCGCAGCTTTCCTGCGGATCGTGCAATATGCACTGGCACAGGATATCGGGTATTTCTCCATTAATCACCCGATCGATCGCTGCCCTGCATGTGGTTATGAAGGGGTCATTGGAGATGTATGCCCAGGCTGCGAAGCCCACGAGAACCATGTGCATTTCCAGCGTTTACGCCGCGTAACGGGTTATCTGACTGGAGATTACAAAGTACGCTTCAATGCTGCGAAGCAGGCCGAAGTGCGGGATCGGGTGAAGCACCGGTGAATCTGTATGGTTACATCCCGGAATCGGTGAATGAAGGGACAGGCCTGCGCGCCGTGTTGTTCATCAGCGGATGTCGTCACGCCTGTCCGGGCTGCTTCAGTCCGGATTCATGGAGCTTTCGAGCGGGTGAGCCCTTTACAGAGGAGCGGCAGCAGCAGATTCTGCATGAAGTGACGACCCATCCATTGCTGGATGGCGTTACGTTGTGTGGCGGTGATCCCTTTTTCTCGGCAGCAGAATGTACGTCTTGGGTTCAGCAGCTCCGCGCTGCACGTCCTGATCTGACGGTATGGGCTTACACGGGATTCGAATATGAAGAATTGATTACCCACCCTGCGAGAGCGGAGCTTGCCCGGTTGTGCGATGTGATTATTGACGGTCGATATATTGAAGCGGAGCGTGATGTCTCTCTTCCTTTCCGCGGCAGCCGGAACCAGCGTTTGATTGATGTCCGTGCAACACTAGCCACTCGAACCATCGTTACAATGCAGCTCAGTATGCGGTAAACATTGGTTTTATTCCCCTCAACAACTAACAAGGCACGGGTCCCCAGGGGACTGGTGTCTTGTTGGCGTATAACAGTCTGCTTTAAGAAATAGGTTTTATCCATTCTCTCTATTTCCTTCTCTATTGCATGACGATATATTATATAGGTAGTTATTAAGTTAGCATTTAAAATTTAACCGCTTACATAAGGTAACCAGGGAGGAATCATCTTTTATATGGATATTGTTCAAGCATTAATTACATGTATGCCTTTCTTTCGAGATACGATTCGTCAAGATGTAACTCTGTCCGTTATTGATCATGAGAAATTCCTGTATTTCTCAGCAGGCGAATCGTTAAAGCAATTGAATTATCAACCCGGCGACCCTCTATTGGATGGAAATCGAAATTTTGCTAATCTCAACGGCGGTACAGTCAAACGATTCGATCACTACCCTAAAGATTTGTTCGGTGTTCCTTTTGACGTAGCTTTCATTCCCATTAAAAATGAACAAGGTGAAATCATCGCCCTGTTTAACCTGCTCTACAGTATGGATGACCAGGACCAGCTGCAACAACTCATGGATGCTACCGAAAATCTGACCAACCAGTTAATTGACAGTGTACAGCATGTAGCTGCACATTCCGAGGAACTCAGTGCCACAACCGAAGAGATCCGGAATAATTCCAAACAAGCCGTACAGAAATCAGGCAATGTCACTCAGGTCGCCAGTTTCATTCGTGAAATCTCCGAGCAAACCAATCTGCTCGGCTTGAATGCAGCTATTGAAGCTGCTCGTGTAGGTGAAGCAGGTGCAGGTTTTGGCGTTGTTGCCAAAGAAATTCGCAAACTGTCTGTGGATACCAAAGAAGCGACGGCACGTATTGAAGAGTCTCTTCTCTCAGTTCGGCAATCCATTCAAGGCATGGAGAATGAACTTGGGGAGATCACGGCAAGCTCCCAAGAGCAGGCTGAACTCGTAAATAATTTTATGAACACAATTGAGCAACTGAATGAAACCAACAAACAATTGAAGCAATTTGTGCAAAAAATGATTACGTTTGACGGTAAATAAAGATACGTTTAATAGCAAACAACAAACTAAAGCCTCCGAATGTATTCGGAGGCTTTATCATTAGCTATATGACTTAACGAATCTCGAAGTGACTGATGCGTACACCTGCTGACAGCACAATGTATACATCCTGCTTACCTGCTGCACCTGTGAGTTCCGCCTTCACGGTAGACCACTGCTGGGCTTCACCTTGTGCCAGTTCCACACGTCCTGCGAGCGTACCCTCCGGAGAGCCGAGTCGCAATTCCAACACAGCGCCTGCTTGTTCTGCGGATACACGAGCTTCAATTGCTGCTACCCCACTACCCAGATCGGCATCCTTGAAGGCAATCCATCCCTGCTCTCCAACTACATGGACAGCACTTCCGCCCTCTTTACTCTCATCCAGATCAACACCCAGGTAAGCATCATAATTCTCGGCACGAGTCGCCACAGCCAGATTACGAGCAGGGATTGTCTCTCCTTCTACCGTCAAGCCTGCAACCAGCTGAACATCAGAGGATGACTTGGCAACCATAATAGAGTAAGTTCCACTTTCCACGACATACCGATCACGAGTTACATCCCAGATGGCCAGTTCCTGAACAGGCAAGGTGAAGCTGACTTTTGCTGTAGCTCCCGCTTCGATATGAAGACGATGGAATCCTTTTAACGTTTTGAATGGACGTTTCACCCGGGATTTGCCTGCACGAACGTACAACTGTACAACCTCGTCACTGGCAATTGAACCGGTATTGGTTACATCTACAGTTACCGTAACGCTGCCCTCTGTACCCACTTGAGTTGGGCTAAGTTCCAAATTGCTGTATTTAAACGTTGCATACGTCAGACCATGTCCAAACGGATACAATACATTACCTTCAAAATATTGATATGTCCGACCGGATTGAATGATATCGTAATCCTTGATGTCGGTCAGTTGATCTGCTGATTGTACCCATGTCATGTTCAAACGTCCGGCAGGCGCATAGTCGCCATAGAGTACGTCTGCTACTGCGTTACCCAGTTCCTGTCCTGCGTGTGAAGTATACAATACCGCCGGGATGTTCTCCTGAACCCAATTCGATGTGAACGGATAACTACCCACGATGACAACTACCGTGTTCGGGTTCGCGGCATAGACCGCCTCAACCAGACGTTGCTGGGATTCGGCCAGATCCAGACTTGGACGGTCAATTTCTTCTTTACCATTTACAAGCGGATTATTACCCACAAAGACAATTGCCGTTTCCGCAGCCTTGGCAGCTGCTACTGCTTCCTCAAGTCCATTCACAATAATATCCTGCTTGAATGTCTCTGTGGCGCCAAAGGTTTTCAGGTCTTCGGACACTGCAAATGCATCGTTTCCACCATTAGGTGCAGTCACCGTTTTGCCATTCCAAGTGGTTAGACCTACACTTCCGTCCTGTTGTGGCAACAGGTGGAATACTTCCTTCACAAACCAGCCGTACACTTCATCAGCGGAAGCCGTTACGGTCTCTTCATCTGTGGTCAGATATTTGCCGTTGCTTTCCGCCTGTAATGTATAACTTCCGAAGCCCCAGTTGGACACCATGAACGTTTCCGCTTCTCCCGAAGCAATCACAGGTGATTTTTCACCTTCTGCCAGTCCAATTTTCTTCCCATTGGCTACGGAAGTTAACGTAATACGATCATTTCCATCCTTGAACGATACGTTATCGCTGCCTACTTTGCCACGAATCGCTTCAAGCGGGGATACGTTATACGGCATGGTGCCTGCATACCAGTCACGATAGACCGTTCCGCCCAATTGACCAATCACAGCCACTTTACCAGCTTTTGTTTTGTCTAGCGGCAATGTGCCTTTCTCGTTTTTGAGCAATACCACTTGTTCTCTTGCGGCTCTGAGCGACAGTTCTTTTGCTTTCTCCGTCATCATTGACTCTTCACCGATAGAAGCATACGGGTTGCCCTCTTCCGGATCGAACTCACCCAGACGGAAACGCACACGGAACGTATTAAACAACGCCTTGTCGATGTCATCCATCGTGAGCGTACCTTGTTCCAATCCTTCACGCAGTGCCTGTTTGGACAGCTCAGCATCATCGGTGATGCTATCAATTCCGGCCTTCACAGATTCTACCGTACCCGGTGTATGGGAATCATAGTATTTATGATCGTTTTTGATACCCATTACGTCGCCTGCATCACTGACAATAAAACCATCCATGCCCCATTCGCCTTTGACAATCTCGTTCACAAATGGATGCAACAACGCTGGTGTACCATTAATGGAGTTGTACGCTGTCATCATGGACTGTGCGCCGCCTTCTTTAAATGGCTTCTCAAACGCCTTCAGATAGTATTCACGCATGTTGCGCGGATCAATGCTGGACGAACCGCTTCCGCGATCCACTTCGTTATTATTCGCAAGAAAATGCTTCAAGGTAGCGACCGCTTTGTAATACTTCGGATGGTCGCCCTGAATTCCTTTGACCAATGCTGTTGTCAGCTCGGCTGTCAGTTCCGGATCTTCACCATACGCCTCTTCATTCCGTCCCCAGCGCGGGTCACGTTCCATATCTACTGTAGGTGCCCACAGCGTAAGACCGTTCACTGCCGGATTGCGTTTATAAAATACACGTGCCTCGTCTCCAAGCACGGAGCCAATCTCTTTCATCAAATCCGCATCCCATGTGCATGCCAGCCCCACCGGTTGTGGGAAAGATGTTGCTTCTCCAAGCCAGGCCAAGCCGTGGGCAGCTTCTGTTCCGTGTTTGTATGCAGGTACACCCAAACGGTCTACTGCCGGTTGATATTGCAGCATGGATTCAATTTTTTCATCTTCCGTCAAGCGGGATACAAGGTCCTTCACACGGGTGTCTAACTCTAGTGCTGTATCTTGAAACGGATATTTCGTTAGGTTGGTGGTCATATAGAATCTCCTTTGGTTATCGGTAGTTAATTAAAATGATAGCGAATACATATATCAAGAAAAAACGGGGATTAATTCGGATGAAATCTTTCTTCCAATAGATAGATTAATCCTTTTACAATCAACGTTTACAGGTGTAACACCTGATCTCCTTTTCAAAACCTAAAACGATTTCGGTAATCCTATCATATAGCATGTTTAACAAAAAAAACAGAGGTTCTATGCAGGAAATTGTGAACATCCCCTCTGCAAAATCTAAACAACACCGTTTTTTCCTGGCATAGTCTGGCAATCATGAATAAGAGTACAACGATGTGCGCTGAACAACATCCCATTCGATAGATTGAAGATAATCAAGGAGGAAAAAAAATGAGCGACAATCAGCAGCCCAAGACGGGTCTGCCCCCGGTCCCCGAATCGCTGTGGCGTGCTACGCATCAATTCGATGCCTATCCAAAACTGACCGAAGATATCACCGCTGATGTAGCGATTATTGGTGCCGGTATTGCTGGGATCACTACAGCCTATCTGCTCGCGCAGACGGGTATGCGTGTAGTCGTGCTGGAAGCTGGAAAAGTATTGGATGGCACGACCGGCCATACCACGGCCAAGGTATCTGCCCAGCATGGTGTCATATTTGATGAAATTATGCATCATTTCGGACAAGAACAGGCTCGAATGTACTATGAAGGTAATGCCGATGCCGCGAAGTGGATGCGCAATCTGGTGAAGGAAAAACAGATTGATTGCCAGTGGGCAGAGGAAGATGCCTACGTCTACATTCAATCGGAGGAAAACATCAAAAAACTGGAGATCGAGCTGACCGCCTATGGCAAACTCAACATCCCTGGTGAGTGGGTAGACCCACTCCCTATTCCTGTTCCCGCAAGGGCAGGTATTCGCATGCCGGGTCAGGCACGCTTTGATCCGCTGGCCTACCTGCACTACTTGCTCGATTCCGCTGTGAAACAAGGGGTACAGATCTATGAGCATACGACAGTTACAGATGTAGAGGAAGATGCTTCTCTGCATGTACGAACCTATGGCGATGGCCCATCTGTAACAGCAGAACATGTTGTTGTAGCTTCTCATTTCCCTGTCTATGATCCCGGATTCTATTTCACGCGGTTACATGCGGAACGATCCTACGCCGTATTAGTCGAACCGGAGAAACCCTATGCCGGCGGCATGTACATCTCGGACGATACACCGTCCCGCTCCTTGCGTACCGTCTTACATGACGGTACGGAACTTATCCTCTTTGGCGGCGAAAATCATAAAACCGGACAAGGTATCTGCACCTTTGGTCATTATGAACGCCTGGAGCAGTTCGCAGCGGAGACATTTGGCATCCGCAACATTCCTTTTCGCTGGTCAGCCCAGGATCTAATATCCATTGACAAGGTGCCCTACATCGGACCGATTACCGGAAGACATGAACGTGTCTATGTGGCGACCGGGTTTGCCAAATGGGGTATGACGACTGGTACGATGGCAGGACACATTCTTGCGGATCGCATCACTGGACGTGACAACCCTCATGCTGCCATATTCGATCCGGCAAGATTCAAAGCTGATCCTGGCATGAAACACTTTATTGTGGAAAATATGAATGTAGCCAAGGAATTAATCTCCGGTAAAGTGGGCATTGTGCACAAAAACGTTAGCGATATTGGCGAAGACGAAGGAGCCGTCGTTCGTCATAATGGCAAACGTGCTGGCGCCTATAAGGACAACAGTGGCAAGCTGTTTCTGGTGGATACCACCTGCACCCACCTGGGGTGCGAAGTCGAATGGAACGAGGGCGAGCGTTCGTGGGATTGCCCATGCCATGGTTCCCGCTTCAATTATGCAGGCCATGTGATTGAGGGCCCTGCTGTGGAAGACCTTAAAGTTCTGGATGCACAAGAATAACCGACATTTAGCGATTCACCTGTAAACCAAAGAAACCAAAGTTCATCTCACAGACCGGATCGGAATCCGCCTTCAGACGGAAGCAACCGATCCGGTTTTTGCGTATGCTGAATTATATAGCTAAACAGACAGCCTCGGCTAAGCATTCGCATTAAACGAACTTATGATCGATAAATCGTGATACGGAACTATTTTAAAGTCACTATCTTGCATTAAACAGTACTGGATGCTATGATGACTTCACCACTACTGAACAATATACACTAGCGATAAATGAAGCTACGAAGGAGGAACCTGTGTGAATGTGAACATCCAGTTCAAAAAAGGAGTATTAGAGCTGTGCGTCCTGGTATTAATTAACCGCCAGGATCGGTATGGCTACGAACTGGCTCAGGCGGTCTCCAAACATATCGAAGTTGCTGAAGGTGCGCTGTATCCCTTGCTTCGCCGGCTTGTGAATGACGGTTACTGCACCACCTACCTGCAAGAATCAAGCGAAGGACCGCCGCGCAAGTATTACCGACTATCCGATACAGGTCGCGACTACATGACGGCACTGACAACAGAATGGAATGAATTTGTGCGCAATGTCGCAAATCTGATTGAGGAAGGAATCCCCAATGAATAGACAACAATTTATGAAAGCCATGGAAGTTCATCTACGGCCGATGGACCCGTTCGAAAGGGCTGAGTTACTAGCCGACTATGATCAACATTTCGAGCTTGGACTACGAGAAGGCAGGCTGGAAGAAGAGATCGCTCGGGAACTCGGACAGCCGGAAGAAATCGCCAAGGAAGCACTCGGTGATCGTTATGACATTCATATGCCGGGTTCAGATGCGTTCTATGCACCGACGTATCGCGAGATGCGGTCACCCAGAAACAGCACCAGCGCCACTCGCAAATTTTTCACCGCCATCGGCCTGTTATTCCTGAATCTGATCCTTGGCATCCCCCTTGGTCTCATGATGTGGTCGGTATGGCTTGTTATTGCCAGCCTTTCCTTGCTGGTAGTGGCTCCTGTAGCAGCAGTTGTGGACTTTGTATTCCTGGGCCAACTCGATAAACCGGAAATTTTCGTTGCGATTGGCGCTTTCGGTGTCGGCATTTTGTTTGCCATCGCATCGAAGTATGTCTTTAGAGCCTTCAAAATCGTCACTCTTCAATATATTAGATGGAATAAAAACACGATGAAAGGAGATGTTTCCGCATGAGTACCAAAAAATGGCTTGCGCTCGCCGTGATATGTATCGGAATAGGTTTACTTGGAACATCCATCTATGGCGTTCAGTTCGGGGATGAACGGGAGCATTATTCTAAACGATGGGATTTCAAAGCAGATGAATTGCAGAACATTATCATGAATGCTAATTTCAGTGCAGATATTGAATTTATTGTAAGCCCGGATTCGAATGGTTATATCGAAGTGGATGGCAAATGGGACTCTGCCGTAGTCAAAAGCTTCGAACAAGCCAATTTATCCAACGGCACATTCCAACTGTCTCAGACAGAACGTGAACGATTACAATTTTTCACCCTGTATTGGAATGATCAAGACTCCACAATAACTGTGGCCCTGCCTGAAGGGCACCAATTAAATGAGGTTAAGCTGGATTCTTCTTCAAGTGACTGGGATCTGACAGATCTGAGTGCCAAGCAGCTTGAGCTGAATAACACCTCAGGTTCCATACGTCTGGAAAACATCAAGGTACCACGTATTGAGCTGGATCTAACTTCGGGTGACATTACCGCTTCCATGATTGATGGAGACATGACCGTGAAACAGACATCGGGAAGCCTCACTGTTGATCAGGTAATAGGTCATGTAAACAGTGAGATCGAATCAGGTGATATTGAGATCACTGAATTAAACGGCGCAGCCGATGTTCAATTCACTTCGGGAAGCATCCATATTGAGCAGTCCCATTCTGCACCGATTAATGCATCCGGAACATCAGGAGATATTTTCATTCAAGCTGCCCCTGATTTTGACGGAATCTATGACGCTAAGGCTACTTCCGGAAGTGTAGATGTACCTGAATCGCCAATGGTGAGCCGGGAAGTGATCAAGGCCCGTACTTCTTCTGGCAGCATCGAGATTACCAAATAGTGATGAAGCCAATTTCCGAACTGTGGGTAATAATAGTATAATTGAATGCTAGTCCATTTCTAAGGAGGAATTACCCACATGGAACTTAAAAATAAAACAGCTATCATCACAGGTGCTGGTAAAGGTATCGGACGTGCGATTGCTGAGGCACTTGCCAAAGAAGGTGTGCACCTTGGCCTTATCGCACGTACTGCTGCCGATCTTCAGGCTCTTCAACAGTCTCTTAGTCAAGAATACGGTGTGAAAGTAACCAGTGCTGTAGCAGATATCTCGGATCGTACGCAGGCAGAAGCCGCTGTAGCAGCCATCGAGATGGAACTCGGCGCGGTGGATATCCTGATCAATAATGCAGGGATCGGAAAGTTCGGAACGTTCATGGAGATGGAACCGGAAGAGTGGGAGCGCATCCTGCATGTTAATGTCATGGGTACATACTACGTGACTCGTGCTGTCCTTCCGAGCATGATCAAGGAAAGTAGCGGCAGCATTATCAATATTGCTTCCACTGCAGGTGAGCGCGGATTCGCTACAGGTTCGGCATACTGTGCGTCCAAGTTTGCACTACTCGGCATGACCGAATCTCTGATGCAAGAAGTGCGCAAGTCCAACATTCGTGTGACAGCACTGACTCCAAGCACCGTTAATACGGAGCTTGCGACCAATGCCGGACTGAAAATTGGCGACGAAGATCGCATGATGCAAGCGGAAGATGTAGCTGAACTTGCACTCGCAACGCTCAAGCTGTCCGACCGTGTCTTTGTCAAAGCAGCAGGCATCTGGACGACTAATCCACAGTAGACAGAGGCCCTCTGACCTTTCTAAGGAATCTCTCGCACCTTATTGTTCCCTTTTGCAGGAATTGAGAAACGTAACGAATCATAGCGACGTTATTTCGCCACAAGTCTGTGGAATGTAGCCAAATTACACACACAGCAGTGAAATAAAGCGTCTGAGATTCGTTACATCTCGATATCTGCTTAAAATCATCTAATAGGGCTCGCTCATTTCGTTAGAAAATAAAAGGACGTTTCCCATTGTACATGTATGCAGGTTCGCATGTTCATGACTTGGGAGTCGTCCTTTTTTATTCTATAAATGATCCAGACCCAATTCTTTGGACACCGCAATGAGCACCACCGCAGGTTCCTCACCGATATTGGTCACTTCATGAGGCACTATTGCATTCCAGGTAAACGAATCACCCACATCAAGAACCTCCACATCTTCGCATTGCTCCGCACGAATCTTGCCCTGCAACACCAGATGGCTTTCCTCCCCGGCATGTTTGCTCACCCCGGTTGAAGCACCTGGCGGTAACTCCACAATGGACATATGCATCGCACCTTTGGCTGTAAGCTGCTGCACCTTGATCTGTCCGCTTCCGGCTGTCGTCTCCTTGCGCTCGTTCTTACGTACCACATTCATCCGCTGCTCCGGTGTAAGCAGCAAATAGGGAAGTGGCACTTCCAGATAATCCGCAATACTTTCAAGCGTAGCAATGGAAGGTGACGTTTTGTTATTTTCCACGTTACTAATAAAACCTTTGGACAACCCCGTGCCCTCGCACATCTGCATGATCGTAATCTGTTTCTGCTTGCGGATCGTACGAATAGCCAAGCCAATATCCATATTGCGTCCCTCCCCTTCTATTGATCTATATAAAACATCAGACGTAAGCTTAGCTACTTCTGGTTATCTATTCAGCACGTGCCTCCAAAAATATAATCCGATTGCCAAACGGATCTGTCACGGTCATTTCTCTTGATTTCCAAGGGGTCTCCTCTATACCGGGTCTCGCATGTTTGTACTCTTTCTGACGAAGTGCACCATGGAATGTATCCAAGTTATCCGTTTCCACGCGCAAGGCAGCTCCAGGTGTACAATCTCCATGATGTTCAGACAGATGAATCACGATGGAATCAAGCGAAATCTGCATATATAAGGGCATATTTTGCTCAAATCGATGTTCCCAATCCAATTGGAAACCCAGGTATTCCAGGTAGAACTCTCTAGCTTTATTTTCATCAAATATTCTCAAAATAGGCACGATACTTTTTAACATCCTGATCACGTCCTCGGGAATAAGATATGAACCATGCGCAGCGGTATTTATTGTAGAACCATTCAAGACTTTTTATAAACAACATATATTCATCATACAAAAAAAGTATTGACCCTACAATGAAACCATGATAAATTTTGTTCATAAATAAGAATATTTATTTCATATTGGTGAACTTATTTGTCAGAACGATATATTTAACTCATTCCTCTTCAGGTGGTGTTTTCAATGAATTCTCCTTATATACATGAAGTCCGATTACCGTCTCATTACAATCCAGATCAGCGTTATCCCGTGATTTTCGCCTTACATGGGATGGGATCAGATGAACAGGATATGCTTCGTTTAATGGAGCCTATGCAGTCTGATTTTATTATTGTTGCTATCCGTGGGCCTATCGTTCAGGGTAGTGGTTATGCTTATTTTCAGATTAAAAGCATTGGCAACCCCATCCGTGAACTGTATGATGCCTCCGTGCTGGGACTGCAACAGTTGATTGTTGATCTTTCCGCCAAATATACTATTGATCCCACGCGGCGTTATATCGCCGGATTTAGCCAGGGCGCCATTATGGCGATGACCCTATCGCTGGTGATGGGAGATGAAATTAAAGGCATTGTAGCGATGAGTGGGTACATCCCGCAATTTGTGAAAGACGAATACACGCTGCAACCCGATTCGGAGCTGTCTGTGTTCATCTCGCATGGGGATCAGGATCATCTATTCCCGCTGCAACTGGGCGAAGATAACGCCCATTTCTTCCGTCAACATACCAATCACGTCACATATGTACCTTATAATGGTGGGCATCAGGTGACCCCCGATCTATATCAACAATTTCAACACTGGCTTCGGACAGATGCAAATCTGACTACCGAGGACCCGAAAGGACTGAATTCATAATGATGCCATCTCTGTTTATTGCTCACGGTGCCCCTTCACTGGCTTTGGAGGAGAATGCGTACACTGAGTTTGTGCAAAAACTTGGAGAAGAACTGCCGAAACCCAAAGCAATCGTATTCTTCTCTGCTCACTGGGAATCCACAACTCAGCTTGTATCCTCGGTAGCCAACTATGAGACCATTTATGATTTCGGCGGTTTCCAGCCAGAGCTGTACCAGATCAAGTATCCGGCTCAAGGACAGGCAGAGACCACAGCCGAGGTGGAGCGTTTATTCACAGAAGCAGGCATTTCGGTACAGACAGATGACGTTCGTGGCCTGGATCACGGCGCTTGGGTTGTTCTACGCCTGCTCTACCCGGATGCGGATATTCCCGTAGTTGCCTTATCCGTGAATCGCTATCTGACAGGTGAGCAGCAATATCAGGTTGGACAGGCACTCGCTTCCTTGCGTGAGCAAGACATTCTTGTCATTGGTAGCGGCGGAACCGTCCACAATCTGCGTCGATTGAACTGGGAAAGTGACGGCGTTGACCCGTGGGCATCAGAGTTCGACAACTGGCTGCATGACAAGCTGGTGAGTTGGGATACGGAGTCTCTCTTCTCCTATGATAAACTGGCACCTTCAGCTAAGGCCGCCGTGCCTACGCCGGAGCATTTTGTACCGCTGTTACTCGCCATGGGTGCGGGAGACCAGAACAAGCGGGCAACGCTCCTATTCAAAACCTATCAGTATGGCAACCTGAGCTTGTCCTGTTGGAAGTTTGAATAAGAGGACTATGTAAAAGATTAGTTTCATTTATATAGTAGATAAATAATAAGCGTGGGTTACAGGGATTACCCCTGTAACCCACGCTTATTTGTTGTTAGGAGTGACTTTCATGATGGTTGTACGTAATCGATTGGAATGGAGCCAGGTGTGCTGATATGCAACAACCGACTTTGAATAATGAGACCATTGTAGTATGTAAGCAAGGACTCCGGTTTCTTGTGTGCTTTTCTGGATTATAACTATAATATGAGGTGAATCAGGCACAGTTTGCTCGCATATCACTCACCATATTATCTGAATAGCTCATACGGAGGGAATTGGATGCCAGAACAGCGTATATATGAATTGATGGATGAACTGGATATGTTGCTGGAGGAGAAGGTACAGGATGAGGAAAACCGGGAACTCTTGGAGGCATATCGCGAGTTTGAAGGCGTGACGGATGAGCAGCTCGACGCATTCGAGCAGGAACACGGTATTCGATTACCTGCTGATTTTCGTGCGTTTTATAAACGTAAAAATGGGAGTGGTTATGGCTTTCACGTCTTGTATCCAAGCCTTGAGGAAGGACGAGAGTCCGAACCATTTTACCTGTTATCCCTGGAAAAGATTCAAAAGGAGCAGTCCACGCTGGTGGAGAACCGCATGGATGATTATTTGACCGATGAAGAAATCCGTGAGCTTGATCCCCGAATCAAACCCTACCTTTTTCAAAAGAAATGGATCACGTTTGGCATGCTTGGAGGTGGCTCACTGTATCTGATGTTCGACTTTGATCCGACAGAGCAAGGAACGGTTGGACAGATTATTATGTACGTGCATGACCCGGATTTTGTATATTATGTCGCTGGGACATTCACGGAACTTTTGGAACAGTCTAACCGGAATTTACGTGCCTTGGAGGCCATTGAGTACTGAGATGCACATGATGATATGACCTTTTTTGCATAATACTGGGATATGTCAAAGCGGTTATAATAACATTTAGTGGAAATGCACATGCTGTATAGATAAACTGCCTTTTCTACACCTAATACATTGATCTGGGAGGAACATACGAAGTGGCTGAACAACCGAAGTCTGAGAGCTTTATGTCTCTCGTCAAAAAAGGAAACACATCCTCCGCCGTAGCAATGGCAGGTAATGCCGTACTTGCTGTGTGCAAAGGGGGAGCTTTCCTATTCAGTGGCAGTGGCGCCATGTTCGCTTCGGCGATGCATTCACTCGCTGATGCCATTAACCAAGGGTTTGTCTTTGTTGGAAGTGTGTTGTCCGAGAAAAAACCTACACGCCGCTTCCCAACCGGATTCGGACGGGTCATCAACATTTTCTGCATGATTGCCGTGATTGTTGTTACCATTATGGCGTATGAAACGATCCATGAAGGCATCCATCTGTTGCAGCATCCTGTTGGTCATACCGGCGGTCTCTGGATTAACATCGGAGTGCTTGTTCTGAACATTGTCATTGACGGGGCCATTCTGATCAAAGCCATGAAGGAAATCCTCAAAGAAGCGCGCGCACCCAAAGCCGCCGGATTTGCCTTGGTCCCTGCTGCCATCAAAAACGTAGGCCGTGCTGCGCCACCAACCCGTCTCGTATTCTACGAAGATGTTGTAGCAGTACTCGGTGCGACACTCGCCTTGATCTCCGTTGTAGTCATTGCATTGACCAATTTTGCATTGCTCGATGGCATTGTGACAACGATTATTGGTTGCTTGATGATCGCTGTAGCATTCCGTGTCGGTTACGATAATATGATCGGATTGATCGGTGTTGCGGCTCCGCAGGATATTGAGGACAAAGTGTCCCAAACCATTCTCGCAGACACGCACGTTGCCGATATTCAGATGATGCGTATCATTCAGGAAGGCCGTTATTATCATGTGGAAGGTCTGATTGAGTTGACCAAAGGACTCAGTCTTGCCGATGCAGATGACATCAAGTTCCGTATTCAGGAGAAACTGATGACAAACCCCGACATCGCCGACGCTGCCATCTCCATTATTGAGGATGACGGTGTGAACAGCTGGGGCAAGAAACATTCGGATGTGGTGAAATAACAAGCTCCGTTTTGGATGACTCAGCTTTACCATTCAGTAGTTGCTCAATTTAAGTTTAACTGTTGATTAAACAGTCAACGAATCGTATATTATTAATAACAGATCTCGCCCGCACCTCTGCTTATGCATGTGGAACAGGGCGAGACATTTTTGCGTTATGGGGGTATTTTCCTTGCCAGATGATGTTCAGCTACGTGAAATGAAAGCGCCTACTACATATGAAGAACAGCTCGAAAAGTTTAAAAACCGAAAAATGACAATTGAAAATGATGTAGAAGCAATTACAATCCTGAAACGCATTCACTATTACAGGTTTACTGCATATGCCTTAACTTTTAAACAGGATACCTCGGACAACTACATTGAAGGAACAACTTTCAACAAAGTGTATAAGCATTATTTGTATGATGCAGCCCTTAGAAATCACTTTATGAAGATTGTCGAGTACATCGAGATTGCCTTAAGATCACAAATTTCATACAAGCTCGCCCACAAGTATGGTGCTCTTGGATATACGAATGCCGCTAATTTTTCTAAAATTCAATTTCACCAACGCTTTATGGAGGATTTGCAAAAATGCATTCAAAAACAGCACAAAGAAGTGCTTATTGCTCATCATAGAGAGAATTACCAAGATAGATATCCTATCTGGGCGGCCTTTGAAGTGAGTACAATTTCTATGATGTCCTCACTCTATAAAAATTTAAAAACGTCTGACAAGAAATCTATTGATCGAGAATACTACCCTTCTCGAAACATAAGTTATAGGGAACTCGAGAACTGGTTCCACGTCTTAACTGTTTTTAGGAATAGATGTGCTCACTACAGCAGACTTTTTAATTATAGAATCCCTGTTACCATAAGATACACACGAAATGATGAATTATTAGGCTTAGACAAAGCCTTTCTTTTTGGAGCTATCTACAATGCGAAGTACCTGATAAAGGATAGAACAATCTGGGATAGTTGGGTGACTGAGCTTTCCTCATTAATCGAAGCTTACACTATAGTTGATATATCCCTTTTGGGATTCCCTACAAACTGGGAGCATCTGCTACGAAAGCAATGATAATTCTCTCTTGCAACATGCAAGCCTAAATCACATTTTTCTGTGTAACTTGTTCACCACCGTTTGGCACGGATTGTTTGCATGAAAAAGCGGCTGAGTATCTTTCGAACCTAGACTTTGGTCTAGGTTCACTTTAACTCCAAAGACGGAGGATAGACTTTTCCAGTTCATGGTATGCTGTGAGTAACGAAAGTATTGCTCTACATACAACCGTTCGGAAATTGATCTTGTATTGAGAAGGAGAGATATTATGGCTAAACGTACGATCCTTGCGCCTGTTCTCATTTTGCTGGGCGTGTACCTGATTCTGAACCAGGGAGGTTCACTCGGTCCGGGTACGATCTTTGCGAACTTCTGGCCCACGTTATTCGTGATTCCACTCGGGCTTTTCTTCCACTGGCTGTACTTCTCCATGATTGGCAGAGGGGTAGGACTGCTGGTTCCCGGTGGGTTGTTGCTCACGGTTGGTATCGTGTGTCAGATTGCCATGCTGTTTAACAACTGGAGTACAATGTGGCCGGGCTTCATTCTGGCTGTTGCTGTTGGTTTGTTCGAATTGTACTGGTTCGGTGGTCGGAACAAATGGTTGCTGATCCCCATCAACATTCTAACAGTGATATCGCTGCTGTTCTTCGCTGTAATGTCGATTGGCACGATGCTGAGCAGCTTGAGCTTTATCCAGCCTTTCGTGGCGATTGTGTTGATTATGGGTGGGGCGTGGATCATGGTGGGTCGCAAAAAGCGCATGTAACCCTTTATTCGTTCCCACTTGATCACTGCGGTGACAGAACAACTTCGGATCGCTGTTATCCCCGGATTTTTTTGAATCCCATCTAGCAATGGGAAAATCCGTTGATAAAGGCGACCGCTTGGCTTCCTTCGTTTGTTCTGTCCCCTCCGTTAACGTGTGCACGAAAAAATAACCTGAGCTTTTTGCTCTGAAGCGGGTAACAAAAAAAGGGTTACTGCTTGTCATTCAATTGAAATGACGAGCAGCAACCCTTTTTGTTTTTTTGCAAATCTAACGAACTGTACATACGCTATTGGCGGTTATTTGCTGTGCATTTTAAACTCCAGGAACAGGTCGTTATAATGCGAGAGCATTTTTTTGCCCAGATTATCGTAGACCTCCAGCTTACCTGTCAGTGTCTCGTCTGGATAAAAGCGCTCATCCTCCGATATGTCCTCTGGCAGTAGCTTAAGTGCCTCGGCGTTTGGTGTGGAATATCCGACATACTCCGCATTGCGAGCGGCATGATCCGGGTCCAGCATGAAGTTGATAAACTGGTGTGCTCCTTCAATATTACTTGCCGTCTTCGGGATAACCATGTTATCGAACCAGAGGTTCGAGCCTTCTTCCGGCACCATATAATCCAGCTTGTCGTTCTCATCCATAATCTCGGACGCATCTCCAGACCATACAAGTCCAACGGCTGCTTCCTCATTCGCGAGTAACATCTTGATCTCGTCTCCGACAATCGCTCTCACGTTAGGTGTCAATGTAGACAGCTTCTTCAGCGCTTCTTGCAGATGATCTTCGTTGGTATCGTTCAGGGAATACCCGAGACTGTTGAGACCCATACCAATGACTTCGCGTGCACCGTCAAGGAGCAGGATTTGATTTTTCAGACGTGGGTCCCACAGGTCATTCCAGCTATCAAACGTCAACCCATCCACCAGTTCGGGATTGAACACAACCCCCACTGTTCCCCAGAAATAAGGGATCGAGTACTTGTTGCCTTCGTCAAAGGACAAGTCCAAGAACCGCGGATCGATGTTGCTCAGGTTAGTCAATTTGCTGTGATCAATTGGAACGAGCAGGTCTTCCTCTTTCATTTTGCTAATCGCATATTCGGAAGGAATCGCCACATCGAACGTAGTACCGCCCTGCTCAATCTTGGTCAGCATCGCTTCATTGGAGTCAAACGTCTGATAGATAACCTTAATGCCAGTCTCGTCCTCAAATTCCTTGAGCAGATCTGGGTCGATATAATCGCCCCAGTTATAGATGGTCAGCGTGTTGCCGCCAGAATAACCCTGACTCTTATTCAGATACGAAGCCAGGATCATCAGGGCAAACGCGGCCACAAAAACAATCGCAAATGTCCGTACCAGTTGCTTCATGGACGCAGCCCCTTTCCTCCGGGTGGTATCCGTGTTGCACGGCGGTTAATGAAGTAATATCCAACCACCAGCAGCACCGTGAGCAGGAACAAGAGGGTTGATAGCGCGTTGATTGACAACGATACACCCTGCCTTGCTCTGGAGTATATTTCTACAGAGAGTGTGGAGTATCCATTACCCGTGACAAAGAATGTTACTGCAAAATCATCGAGCGAGTACGTCAATGCCATGAAGAATCCGGCAAAAATACCCGGTTTCACGTATGGCAGCACCACACGCGTCAGAATCTGCCATGAACCAGCGCCCAGATCGCGTGCCGCATCCATCAGTGTTGGGCTCATCTCCTGCAGCTTCGGCAGTACCATGATTACAACGATTGGTACACTGAATGCGATATGAGACAACAGGACCGAAGTGAAGCCCAGTTTGATGCCAATCATGGTGAACAGAATCAGGAATGACGCACCAATGATGACATCGGGACTCACGATGAGCACGTTATTGAGTGACAGCAGCGTATTTTTGGTCCGTTTGCGACGCACATGGTAGATCGCCAGTGCTCCTGCTACACCAAGGATCGTGGAGATCGCTGATGACAGCAACGCTATGATAAATGTGTTAAGCACAATGATGAGCAGCCGAGTATCGGCGAACACCTCTCTGTACCATTCAAGCGTGAATCCTTCGAAGCTGCGCATATGGCCGCCACTATTGAAGGAATAGAAGATCAGATACGCAATCGGAGCGTACAATATGGCGAATACAACGGCTAGATAGACGTTAGACAACTTTCCGTTTCTTCCCATTACGCACCTCCTTCTTGCCTGATCCAGTCAGGAACATAATAATCGCCATCGCAATAATCAAAAAGACGGCAATCGTAGAACCCATCCCCCAGTCCTGGGTGACGAGAAAATGCTGTTCAATCGCTGTTCCCAGCGTAATCACACGGTTTCCCGCAATGAGGCGGGTAATCATGAACAGAGACAGCGCAGGAATAAATACAGCCTGACAGCCTGATTTTACTCCACTAATCGTCAGTGGAAAGATAACCCGGCGGAATGTCAGCCACGATGAGGCTCCCAGATCGCGCGCCGCATAGATCAACGATGGATTCATTTCTTCCAGCGCATTGAAGATCGGCAGGATCATGAATGGAATGAAGATGTACACCGAGACAAAGATAAAGCTGAAGTCGGTGAACAGAATCTGCTGTGTGCCAATACCCACCACTTCAAGCAGGGAGTTGGTCAGACCGTACGTTCCAAACAGGCCGATGAAGGCGTACGCTTTTAACAAGAGATTGATCCAGCTTGGCAGAATAATCAGCAGCAACCATAGCTGCTTGTGCTTCGTCCGGGTCAGCATATACGCCGTCGGGTAGGAGATCAGCAGCGAGAAGGCCGTAATCAGAAATGCATACCAGAACGAACTGAGCGTCATCTGCAAGTACACCGGTGTGAAGAACCGGGCGTAGTTGCCAAACGTGAAGTTCCCTTCAACGTCGAAGAACGAGTAATAGATGACCAGCAGAACCGGCGCCACAACGAACAACACCATCCATAATACATATGGAATCAGATACGCATTGCGTGTGCTGGCCTTAGTCTGCATGAGCGGCCTCTTGATAGGCTTCGAGTCGTTTATCGAACTCTTCCTCGGTCTCGTTAAAGCGCATGACGTGTACCGCTTCCGGGTCAAAATAGAGTCCAATCCGCGCGCCTACAACGGCTTTCTTGGTTGAATGAACAAGCCACTCATTGCCCGCATCGTCGTACGTGGATATCTCGTAATGCACCCCACGGAATAACTGGGAGTCCACATTAACCTTGAGCTTGCCTTGGTCTTCCGTTGTAATCTCCAGATCCTCTGGACGAATGACAATCTCTACCGGCTCGTCCCGCTGGAGACCCTGATCGACACACTCGTGCTGTGCGCCAGCGAATTCCACCACAAAGTCCTGCTTCATTTTGCCCGATACAATGTTCGATTCCCCGATAAAGTCCGCCACAAAGCGGTTAATCGGCTCATCATAGATATCATTCGGTGTACCGCTCTGTTGAATCACGCCGCCATTCAGGACAAAGATCTCGTCCGACATCGCTAGAGCCTCTTCCTGATCATGCGTAACAAAGATAAACGTAATACCCAGTCGCTGTTGCAGCTCCCGCAACTCGTACTGCATTTCGGTCCGCAGCTTCAGATCGAGTGCTGACAAAGGCTCGTCCAGCAGGAGAATTTCAGGTTCGTTCACAATGGCGCGTGCAATCGCAACACGTTGCCGTTGTCCGCCAGACATTTCACCAATTTCACGGTTTTCATAACCGGACAGATTGACGAATTTGAGGGCTTCCAACACTTTGCTGCGAATTTCAGCTGTTTTCATCTTTTTGATCCGCAAACCAAAAGCTACGTTCTCAAATACATTCAAATGTGGAAATAACGCGTAATCCTGAAATACGGTATTCACCTGCCGTTGGTGGGCAGGCACTCGGTTGATGAGCGCCCCGTTAAAATAAATACTGCCCTGTGTCGGCTCCGCAAAGCCGGCAATCAGCCGCAATATCGTTGTTTTCCCGCACCCTGACGGGCCAAGAAGCGTATAAAATTTACCCCGCTCAATCTCAAAGCTGACTGCCTTCAATACGGCTTCATCCTGATCGTATTGCTGAGTCACCGCTTCGAAGCGGATAATCGGTTGTTGTTCTGACATGCTTCACATCGCCCCCTTATACTTGAGGTACATCTTAAGTCTGTACACTTTCGTCCATGTTTCCTTATTGATAACCCATCTATTATATATGATTCAGGTATATCCGCAATGGTTTTGATGTAAACACCACGTGTCATTTCTTCTTATTTTCATAAATCCTGCATACATTACGGGTATATGTCGATATCTACGCATTCATTTGGAAAATAAAGCATATTAGGGATTCCATTTTATGTGTGAGAGGAGTCTTGGCTCTTGGAAATTCGTCGTAACCTGCCTTTACTAATGACCATTTGTTTCCTAAGTCAGATGGGCGGATTCATGATCCTGCCCCTGTTTCCTTTGTTTATTGAGGAATTCGGCCTGTCCGGCTGGATGATGGGGGTTATTTTTGCACTTTTTTATGTGGGGAAAGTAATTGGTGGCATTCCTGCAGCGGCAATTTATAAAAAACTCGGAGGGAAAAATGCGCTCGTCCTGATGCTGATCCTGCTGGCAGTCTGTATGGGTGGCTTCGCGCTGTCTAAAGCTGTGGTGTTATTCGGCCTGCTCCGACTTCTACAGGGGCTCGCTTCCACGGGCCTTACCGTGGTCGTACGTTCCATCATCGGGGATGGGGGCAATGTAGACAACCGCGGCCTATACAATGGATATATCAGTAGCAGTGAGGGCGGCGGTATGGTACTCGGTCCCGTCATAAGTGGCTGGCTGGCTTTGCATTGGCCGCTATCGGTTCCTTTTTTGCTCGTTACCGTATGTTGTCTGATGGCCGTGGTCGCTGCGATGGGGATGAAGACGACGACACAAGCTAGAGCCAATCATGGATCTGGGGATACGTTAAGTGATCATCTAATAGAGGATCCTTCGGCTACAGTGACACAAGAACCTATCGACAAATCATCACATTCGCCACTCTCCACGGATAACGTTGTTGTAGATTCCACCATCAGTGAATCCCACCCTTTTGCTGCATCCACTGAACCTCCTTTATCTTCATCACCGTCTGACGCAAAGCATACTCAAGGTTTGTCTACAAGGCTCACACAGCGGCAGCAGCTTATCGGTTACGGCACGGTACATTTTCTGGAGATGAGCGCCTACGCGGTATTCCTCACCTATTTCGCACTGTATGCAGCTCACATCATGCATTGGGACCCATTTGCCACCAGTCTCGCCTTCACCGTCTCCGGGATTTCTACGCTTGCCGCTGCTCCCTTTGTTGGTTATCTCTCTGACCGGATGGGCGATCGCCTGTTGCTTTGCATGCTCGGCATGTTCCTGATTGGAATCGAAGTTGCTGTATTTCTAAGCACGTCCTCCCATCTATGGGTCTACGTTGGCATGCTCATTGGCGGGGTTGGCGGTGCATGTTACATGGATTCGTTCTTTGCCCATATTGGTGATCACATCCCAGACGAGAGTCGAAGTTCTGTCATAGGCAAAATTGTCTCTGCGGCCGAGATCGGCTCCATCGTATCTCCACTGGTTGCTGCGTTGCTTACGGAAGTTGGATCGCTTTACTCCGTGTTTGTGTTCAACCTGGTGCTGATTGCTGCTGCCATTATAGTTCAGGCCGTGATGCGCAGTCGGTATCGATTGAAAGAGGCGTAGTTCTTCGTTTTATAAAAAAGGATCACAAAAAATAACCCGCCTGCACAATTAATGTGCAAACGGGCATTTCATTGGTGCATCTCCGGCCTGTGGCTGGTGATTCTCTATCTGTGCATTCTGCTGCTCGCTGCTTCGCGGCTCTGCGGCAGATGCCACGCCATCTTTCAGGGTATACGCCTGATCCTGATGGAAAAAGTTCGGCTTCACGATCTCATTGCGATAGGAGCTGTGGAAAATATGCGTTGTCGCCGGAGACACTGGCGGAATCAGCCACACCCAATCCCCGGTCAGTTCACGCCCAGCCTTCTCTTCCCGCTGTTCAAACATAGCAAATTGCGCTGCTGCCGTGTGGTGATCCACAATGCTCACGCCTGCTTTTTTGAACGAATGCAGCACAGCCACATTCAGCTCTACCAACGCACGGTCCTTCCACAAGGTCGTTTCACTCGACGTATTCAATCCAAATGCTGCCGCCACTGCAGGCAGCTTGTTATACCGAAACGTGTCTGCCAGATTACGGGCGCCGATCTCGGTACCCATATACCAACCATTGAACGGTGCTGCCGGGTAGGATATGCCACCAATCTCCAGACGCATATCGGCAATCATCGGCACACCGTACCAGCGCATGCCAAGCTCCGCAAGCTCCGCTCGTTCCGGGTGTTCGATAAGAATTTCCACAATCTCTTCTTCGGGTATAACATACCACTCTGGAGCTTGTCCTTGCACCTGAATTATGAGCGGTAACACATCATAGGAGCTACCTGCCCCCTGCCAGCCAAGTGACATGGCCGCCTTGGTCAATTCCACCGAAGCAGGATCTCCAACAATGCCTTGCTCTGTCTCATATCCCGCATAACGAATAAGCTGATGATTCCAGAGACGTACCGGAGTTCCATTCGGCCCATCCGGTGGAAGGATGGTAATCATCGGAATCACTTTGCCACCGTTGGATGCCACATGAATATGATTCAGCACAGCATCCGCTGCCGTTCCTGCTGTATCGGCATGGCGTGCGTCCACGATTCGCAATTTATCCCAGAACAGCCGCCCGATGCAGCGGTTGCTGTTCCGCCATGCCATTTTACAACCTTGCTCCAATTCTTCTGTGGTATGCACATAGGTACCCGTTACTTCGATCTCGCCCATAACGACAGCAAGCCGGACCTGCGCGTCTTCACGCGAATGGCCCAGCTCTTCATAACATGTATATATAAACCGTTCAGCTTCTTCCTGCAATTGTTCCAGGTCTGACCGCATCGTTCATTCCACCATTCTGTACATCTTGAATGCCATCATTATACGGCAAGCACACCGGATTTGTAAGCGAACGGACACTTTGTTCACGGACTCTACATATCGTTGTCAGGATGTAGGGTGACTTTGCTTATTTGCCCAGAAATGCGTTTAACATCCAGACTTCTTTATCCAGTGCAGCGGTGAATCCAATTAGCATATCTTCGGTTGCATTATCTTCCGCTTCTCCTGCTTCGTGAATGCCTTGGCCAATCACTTCCACCATCGTGCGCAGATCATCAACCACCGACTCTACCATACGCTCAGCAGACAACTGGCCTTGTACCTCTTCAATCGGAGACAGACGCAGTTGTTCAGTCATTGTAGCCACCGGACGTCCACCAATAGCAAGCAAACGTTCTGCAACTTCGTCCATATTTGCCGTAGCCAAGTTGTACAGCTCTTCGAATTTGGCATGCAATGTGAAGAAATGTGGCCCTTGGACATACCAGTGGAAGTTATGCAGTTTCGTGTACAGTACGGACCAACCTGCGATCTGACGGTTCAGGACCTCTTGAAGTGCTGTGGCGTTGTTAGCAAAAGTGTTGTTTCTAGTTTGGATTGTGCTCATGGAATTTATCCCCTCTCGAATATAAAAATAGAATTTGATTGATTGTTATGGACTACTTTGATTCGTTAGTTTTAATTTAGACTTAATCTAAATCTTGTTTTAATTATAACACCGCATATCCTGTTTGGGAAGGCATTTGCACTGTCTTGTACATGAAGATTCCATGAAGTACAGCTTCATCCTATATCATTATAAAAAGTGGAGTTACACTGCCCACACGGCTGATTAATGAGGGTGTGTAGTACTGCCTGCACCAGATCCCACTTTTTATTTATACCTTTAATTACGCTCACATACTGCGAATATTCTCACAGTTCAAATAACGTAAAAACAGCCCTTCATCTCAGCGAGATGATAGGACTGCATGAACCCACCTGTACAATTTTATTGCTTAACAAACTCAAAAGTCAGGATACGACTGATCTCTTCATAGCTCCGTGCTACAAAATGAGGTTGATGATCGGACTCCGGCAGCGCCTCCCGATGGTTGAACCAGATGACTGTCCACCCCGCATCGACCGCACCTACCACATCATTACGCCACGAGTCGCCAATGTAATAGCTGGAACGGGCATCTGTCCCGGAATGCTTACTCACATATTCAAACAACCTGCGATCCGGCTTTGCATAACCAGTTGTACCGGAGATGAAGACCAGATGCTCGTCCACGAGACTAAGCACATCCAGTGCTTCAAGCTTGCGGCGCTGATGCTCTCCTTCTCCATTGGTGATTAGACCAACGGTATGGCCTTCTGCCTGAAGCCTTCTGATCAGCTCATACGCTCCTTCAAAAGGTACAATCTCAAACTGTCTGCTCAGATACTGTGCTTGTAGTTCTTCAGCCTGTCCCGATTGTAGGGGGAGTCCGAACTCTTCCATCGTCAACTCAAACCTCCGACGGCGCATTCGCTCTACTGCATCCGCTTCTGGTACAGCGGACAGATCTTCTTGTGCAGACAGCCAGTCACTATAATAACGAAAACGATGATAGGCCTCAGCATAAGGGAACTCATCGGGCAGGCCGAGAACGTCCTGCAACGCGCCACAAAGTGGCTGCAAGTGATCATATAACGTATCATCCACGTCGAAAAATATGGTTTTAGCATTATCTATTTCACTCATAATGGTTGTCTATCCTCCTGCTTTTGCGTCCAAACACTCTTTTCTTACTACTATATATGTATTCCTATGCCTCGTCCAAAAGGGATTTGTTGCGTGATCATCTCTACTCCAGAACAGTACCCATAATAACGCTTAGACCAGAATTGATCGGACGGCTTTATATGTTAAAATAAGGATGATTAAATCTGAGGTGATGACGATGTTCAACCCAAAATTCTTCTCCTATTAGTTGTGCTCAAGGCACTGGCTACTCAAGCCAAAATCTAGCCCGGTACAACGGGGATGAAGATGTTCACACAGGAAGAGATTCAATCATGGGAAAATGAAACAGCTTTTGCACAGAGACACAACAAGAAGTTCATTGATCCAAGAAAAGAAAAGCTGAAAGATCACCGTAAAGGAATCAAGAGCACGCATTACAACAAAGAAAGTAAACCCGATCGTAAACATGATTATCGTCTGTATAGAACCAAAATGAAGCGTCTCATGCACCACGAGCAATACGATCTTCTGCACAACTATAAACGAACGAGCGGTTGGCTAACTTGGTAAACTGGAGTTAGAAGAGTAGTCCTTACATAACATTACTGCGCTACATCAAAAACAGTAGCCTTTTAAGTTAAGAAGGACTTCTTTTTTCAATCAATTACATACCGTTTCATTCGTTACTGACAGTTAGAATATATCGAGGAGGCCTTTATTCATGTGGAAAGAGCATCTTCATAGCATTTCGAAGGAGTATACGTTCAGTCCCCCTGCATCTGGTGATGACATTGCAAAGATGGAAGACTCCTTACAGGTTACGCTCCCTCGTGAATTAAAAGAAATATTGCTCGAAACCAATGGAGTCAGAGCTATTTACGATTTGGGACTTATCTGGTCAGAAGATCGAATTAAGAATGAAAACAGACATTATCGGGATGACCACTCCCAAGATTACTACATGCCCTTTGATCACCTGCTCTTCTTCGGGGAAAGTGGGATTGGGGATTTATTTGCTTTTCCTGTGACAGGGGATGGAACGTGTAGAGATGACGTGTTTGTGTGGAATCATGAAAATGACAGCCGAAAATGGGTCGCACCTTCAGTGTCCAAATATTTGGAGTGGACTTTAGAAGGCAAAATAAAAATTTAATTTACGGACTAACGGACCCTAATCTACGATGAATAATTAGATAATTTTGTATTTCCATTTAATGAATATTATATTAATGAACACATTACAAATGAATAAAAGGTGGAATGAACTTATGAGTACATCAGAAAAGAAATGTCATGATTGCGGAGGAACATCTTTCGTAGAAGCATCGGATTACATCAACCTTCGTCCATTGGATAAGAAAATGACTCTCGGTGTGGAAAAAATGTACACGGTTTGTCTGGATTGTGGCGAAGTTGTTTCCATTAAAGTGAAGAACCCAGAGAAGTTGCTAAAATAATAATAATTCCAATAAGCACAGACAAAAACACCCTAGCTCACAATTGTGAAATTGGTCATACCCCTGTCAAGTAGACAGATGAAAAAAGCTATGCTGCCAGTGCGCATCGATATTCAATCGGTGCGCGCTGTTTGAGTTTGGCTTGAAATCGTCGGTAGTTGTAATGGTACATGTAATCTTCCACGGCTTGTCGAATCTCTGCTTCTGAATTACACTGGTTAAGGTACAGCTTCTCTGTCTTGAGATGCGAAAAGAAGGATTCGATGCATGCGTTATCCAGGCAGGTTGCTTTGCGAGAGTGGCTGCCCTTCACGCCGAATGCTTCTAATCGTGTGTTGTACGCCTGAGACGTGTATTGGAAGCCTTGATCCGAATGGAGCACGGCTTCCGAAACGTCTCTTTTTTGTGTCCATTGTTCCACCGTATCCAATACGAGCTGAACATCGTTCCGTTTAGATAATTGCCAAGCTACAATTTCGTTGTTGAACAAGTCTTGAATGACAGACAGATAAACGAATGTGTTTCCATCCGAAATATAAGTAATATCCGTCACCATTTTTTGCTGGGGGGCTGTGGCATGAAATTTGCGCTTCAGGCGATTCGGATAAATCACAGATGGCGTATAGCTGGACTTCTTCCGCTTCTTACGAATGACCGATTGGATCGATAGTTCCCGCATGATTCGCCATACTTTCTTGTGATTAACGTTCAGACCAGCCTCCCAGAGCGCCGTTGTCATGCGAGGATAACCAAACTCTCGGTTTGCAAAATGAATAGCCATCATGTGTTCTTTGATCTCACGATCACGGTCTTGTCTTGCGTCTCGCTGCGGCTGTGTTGCTCGCCATTTGTAATAACTGGAACGGGGTATTCCTGTAATCGATAATAGGCGTGTAATGCTATGCGAGCAGCGCAATTCGTCTATGATATCGTAGTTCTCCCGTTGGCTCAGCGCTTCTCCTTTACTAGATTTGGATACCGCTTTTTTAAATAATCCACCTGTGCTTGAAGGTAGTCACGTTCTTCTTCTACACTGCTAAAGGCAGTACGGGGACGTCCTTTCATTGGATTCGGAACATTGTTTTTTCGCTCATCGAACGATTCCCCGTTTTTCCACTTTTTCACCCACACCTTCAGTTGTGAACAGTTTCGAATTCCTTCGCGTTCAGCTACCACTTTATAACTTGAAGACCCTTCGACATAGGATCTAACCGCATTCAATTTAAATTCTTCGGTATACGTCTGAAATGTTTGTCCTTTTTTTGCCATAAAAATATCCCCTCCAAGTGTCACTTGAACCCTCATGATAACATGAAGGCTTTTTCAAGTGTCTACTTAAAGGGGATAATACCAAATAGGGTGTTTTTTCATGTGCATCACGACATATGTGTCTTCAAACTATACAATCAACGATACAACCTTACCTGCATTCACATCAATCAAGCCATGGTCCGTAATCTTCAACGCGGGACTTACCGCAAGGGAATGGGTGCTGATCGACATGATTGGGTTGTAATGCACATATCCAAGAGACAACATCGCTGCTCTCAATTCCTTCACTTGATGGGAAACCACTGCAAGTGGTTCTTCCGTCAAAATGCCACCTACAGGAAGTTCCAGATGGGACAGCACCTTGCCATCTTCCACCACACAGAACCCACCCTGGCTCGAAATTACCGTGTTAGCTGCCAATATCATATCTTCACGATTACGTCCTACAACCAGCAGGTTGTGATTGTCGTGTGAATATGTCGTTGCAATGGCGCCGCGTTTGATGGTGTCTCCACCGATCAGGCCACGTGCACGATTGCCGTTCACGCCATAACGTTCAAAGGTCGCGATCTGCGCATATCCACTTTCTTCCCACTGCAATTCGCCATCTGAGGACTGAACCGATGCAATATGCTCTTCCACAAAAGTAGAACCATCCTTGACCATCATGACACGGCATTGGTACTCACCTTCACCAGCGAGATCAACCCCTGATCCACTGACTTTTGGGTCTGACAACTGAATTGCAAAATCCGCTACGCCCAGCTTCTCCAACTGTACACTCTTATAGAAGTGAGGTGGGAACTGCCCGGTTATGCGTTCCTGCTTATACGGTTCGTAATCGTCATAAGCTTTGCGGCCGTTTTTGTACACCTGATCAATAGCGAGCTCCTCCAGGTTAGATAACAACACATAATCGGCCACTTTGCCTGGGGCAACGCTGCCACGATCGGTCATTTTCATCCGGGAAGCAGGGGTTGATGTTGCTGCATAAATCGCGTCTTCCGGACGCATCCCCATCTGAATTGCCTTGCGTACGATATGATCCAGATGACCACGCTCCACCAGTGAATCCGGCATTACATCATCTGTTACGAAGCAGAAATGCTGCGCCACATCATGTTGAATCAGGTACTCCATGACTTCCGGGGTCATTGATTTCTCTTGAATTTCAATAAACATACCTGCCGCAATCCGCGCCTGTAATCCCTCAATGCTCTGATGAGTATGATCGGAATCAATACCTGCGTAGATCAGTCGATGCAGATCGAGTCCAAGCAGTTTCGGTGTATGTCCTTCGATCACAAGATCCGGATAGTTTTTGCGGATATGCTGTAGAATCTGGTTTGTCTTGCATTCCGGATCACGGATGACATCGACATAGTTCATGATCTCGCCCAGACAGATGATCTCGCCAGTGGCGAGCAGCACGTCCATATCTTCGATCTCGATCGAACCGCCTGTTGTCTCCATCGGGGTTGCCGGAACGGAACTTGGGATCGCATAGAACATGTCCACCGTCGTCTCCCGACTCGCAGCCATCATCTCCTGCACACCCTCCAGCCCGAATACATTCGCCATCTCATGCGGTTCCGCTACAATGGACGTTACGCCGCAGCCAATCAGACCATGGGAAAAGGTTTCCGGTGTCACCATCGTGCTTTCGATATGCAGATGGATATCGATCAAGCCAGGAATCATGTATCTTCCCCGCGCATCAATGACTTCGTCTGCCTGAATCATCTCCGGTCCGCCGGGTCCAACATACAGGAATCTGCCGTCGAGTACTGCAACGTTGTTCATTTCAAACCGTTTATAATAACTGTTATACACATGTACATTCACAATTAGTTGATCTGCACGCATGGGGCATAATCTCCTTCTTCACAAACATTTCACCGCGATCCGGACTGGACAATGAATCTGCACTTTAATCAGATGTACTGCACTTGATTGCGTACCACTGCCTCGTCCGTAGTCATCGCATGAAATGCCTTCTTTGCTGCTCTTATTTCTTAATGCTACTCCCTACATTCACGACTACTCTACCAATACAAGCTTGTCCTGTGGGAAAATCAGGCTAACACGCTGCCCACTAAGGTACGGTGTTTCCATCTCCTGATTTGCTGTAAAATCACCCAGCTCCGTCTCGATTACATACTGATAACTGCGTCCCAGATACGTGCTGACTTTGATAATCCCCGGCAATGCATTTACCACATCCGCAGAGGTATCTCCACTAACGATCAGATCATCCGGGCGAATCGCACCTTTGCGTGCACCAGGACGTGCTGTTCCAGGATGTGCAGTAGCTGTAAACGTACGTCCACCTGCGCTCAGGGTGATTAATTCACCTGCATCACTGCGATCCGCAAATTCAATAAAATTATGGAACCCGATGAATCGTGCTACAAATTCAGTCGCCGGATATTTGAAAATGGTTTCCGGGCGGTCGAGCTGCTCGACCAAACCTTTGTTCATAATCGCTACCTGATCCGAGATCGAGAAGCACTCTTCCTGGTCATGAGAGACATACAGCGTTGTAATGCCCAGCTCTTGCTGAATCCGGCGAATCTCCACCCGCATGTTGAGGCGAAGGTTGGCATCCAGGTTACTGAGTGGTTCGTCGAACAAGAGCAGGTCAGGTTCAATCACCAATGCGCGAGCAATCGCCACACGTTGACGCTGTCCACCAGACAATTCTTGTGGAAAACGTTTCTCAAATCCATTCAGGTTAACCACTTCCAGGATTCGCATCACACGGGAAGAGATATCCTTGTCTTTTACTTTACGCATCCGCAGGCCAAAGGCCACGTTGTCATAGACAGACAGATGTGGGAATAACGCATAACTCTGAAATACAAATCCGAAGTTCCGCTTGTTCGCCGGAACCTTCGTATAATCCTTGCCGCCAAACATAAACTTGCCCTGTGATGCTTCCAGGAATCCGGCGATGAGGCGCAGCGTAGTTGTTTTGCCGCAACCGCTCGGTCCGAGCAGGGAGAGCAGTTTACCTTTTTCCAGCTCCAACTGAAAATCCTTCAGGATTGTCTGCTTATCGTATGCCACGGATACGTGGTCTAATGTCAGCAATGCCATAGCGTTCTGCGCCTCCAATTAACGTTTAGTAAAGTATGAAAATCCGCCCATGATCCGTTCGATCACGAACATTAATAGTCCGGTCAGTACCATCAACAGCACGGAAATCGCTGCAATCGTTGGGTCAAAATAATTCTCCACATACGTCAGCATCTGGATCGGTAATGTGCTTACCCCTGGTCCGGTCATGAACACCGAGATGTCCACGTTGTTGAAGGACTCCAGGAAAGCAATCAGCACGGCAGCGATAATTCCTGAGCGGATGTTGGGAAGCACGATCGTGAAGAACGTTCTTACCCGTCCCGCACCAAGACTCAGCGCAGCTTCTTCCACTGCAAAATCAAAGCTCGACAGACTCGACGCGATAACCCGAATGATGAATGGAAGCATGATAATCGTATGACCGATCAACAGTCCGAGATACATCGGCAGATGGTAGATTACGATCAGGTATTTCATCAATGTAAAACCAAGCACGATTCCCGGGATCAGTACCGGGGACAGGAACAGTGCGTTCAGCACGGACTTGCCTTTGAAATCGTAACGACTAAGTGCATACGCAGCCGGAACTCCGAGCACCAGTGCCAACAAGTTTCCCAGTAAGGAAATGATGATGGACGTCTGGAACGTGCGGAGGAAACCGCCTGTGTTGAAAATATTCTCATACCAGCGGAAGGAGAACCCTTCCGGCGGAAATTTGAGTACCGTTCCCGGTTCAAACGAAGTGACCGATATGATCAGAAGCGGGCCCAGCAGAAAGATAAAGACCAGCAGACTGAACAGACCCAGCCCGATATGTTTCTCCCGCATATGTGTCTACCCCTTCGGATTTAAAGTTTTGGCCATTTTGTTCATGACACCGACCACGACAAATGTAATTACAATCATAATCGCGGCAACAACCGAGGCCAGATACCAGTCGTTGAGGGTCATGGCGTTTTGATACAGGAACGTAGCAATTACACGCTGCTTGCCTCCAAGGAGGGCAGGTGTGGTATACGCCGTCAGGCTTCCAACAAAGACAAGCACGGCTCCGATCACAAGTCCTGGCACAGCCAGTGGGAACACGACCCGGCGGAATGCCGTAATGCGCGATGCACCCAGACTTTGTGCTGCTTTGAGCAGGTCACCGTCAATGTTCTCCAGCACACCCACCAGAGAGATAATCATCAGTGGCAGGAACAGGTGTGTCAGACCGATCATCATCGCTGCCGGCGTGTACAGAATGTCCAGCGGCTTGTCCACGATACCCAGACCAACAAGGGTATTATTAATCAGCCCTTTGCGTCCAAGAATGATCATCCAGCTAAACGAGCGCACGACCGGGCTCGTCAGCAGTGGGAAGATCGCCAGTGCCAGCAAAATGCCTTTACGGCGCGGCGCTTTCTGCGAGATATAATAAGCTGTCGGGAATCCGAGCACCACACAGACGATGGTGGTGACCACGCTGACTTGCAGCGTCGTAAGCAATATTTTCAAAAAGTATGGGTCTCTGAAAAAATGCATGTATCCTTCAAACGTAAAGGAGTTTTCTTGGAAAAACGTCGACCCGATCGTCAGGACAATCGGAATGATCATAAATGCCGCCAAAAACACAAATCCCGGCAGCAATAGCCAGTAGATTACTGATTTCTTCATCGCGATACTCCTGACTTTTAAAATGGTTTTATTCACACGTTAAAAGCACAACTTTACACTAGCTCACTCCGTGCCAGAAGAATCTTTCGATCGCTGTTATCCCCAGATTTTTTGATCCTTATTTAAAAGGGGAAATCCGGGGATAAAGGCGAACGCTTCGCTTCTCCAGCTTTCTTCTGTCACTACGTTATTGTGTAAAATATGAATTTAACTATCATAACTACGCGTTTAACGCGTTGATAAACAGTTCAAGGAAGCTTTCTGCATCTACAGTTTCGCAAACGAGCGTGTTGGGTTGCTCACCCAAACGGTTTTGGAAGTCGCATACCATCTGACCATCGCACAGGCGGCTGGCGGTTTCGACATCGACATAATACGATTTGCGTCCTACCAGTTCCGGGGCAAGGGCTACACCCACGGCTAGTGGGTCATGTAAAGCGCAAGCGCGGACGCCGTTCATTTGTTCATAACGGTTGATATAAATCTCTGTGCTTTGAGCGACGTATGCACGAATTACAGGATCTGTGAGGCGCTCAATCGTTGCTTCATTCAGCAATGTTTGACGCGTCACATCCAGTCCGACCTGAGTAAGCTTCTCGATGCCTGCGTGCAGTACGATGCGAGCTGCTTCTGGATCAGCGTATGTGTTGTACTCGGCAGTCGGTGTAATATTGCCATGTCCGCGAACAACACCACCCATGAAGATGACTTCCTTCAATAAAGAAGGCAGTTCAGGACACTTCATCAACGCGAGGGCCAAGTTGGTTAATGGTGCGGTCATAATTAATGTCAGTTCGCCTGGATACAACTTGGCTTGCTCCACGATAAAGTCTGGCGCAAAACCTTCCTCGGCTTTCTTAGACACGGCCGGATCAGGCAGCGCACCGCCCAACCCGTCCTGTCCATGTACCCGGTGTTCATAATGCGACTTGCGAGTAAGCGGTCCAGCTGCTCCGGCAATGACCGGGATCGTTGGTGCACCCGCGAGTTCAAGAATTTTGCACGTATTCTCTGTTGCCTGCTGGAGTGATACGTTCCCACAGACTGTGGTGATACCGAGGATGTCCAGCTTCCGGCTTTTGACCGCCAGCAAGATCGCCAGTGCATCGTCAATCCCCGTGTCCACGTCCAGAATGATGCGATTTTGCGCTTCACTCATCCGTTCTCAACTCCTATACGGTGATATGGTTGCTTGCTGCAAATGATATAAGTTGAACATGTTGATCAAAGATACTTTTAAATCAGTCGGTTACTTGTTTTTATTGTGCAATCTCACGGTTCCAGCGATCTGTCCAGCCCTTAACCTGTTGATTCACGAATTCCATATCCAGCTTGTTGAGCTTCTCAACAACTTCAGCGCCGTATGTTACACCTTCTGCTTCTTCAGCAGTCAGTTCAACCTTTGTGTTAACCGGGGAATCGACCTTGGCTTTAGCAGATTTCGCTTGTACATCCTGGCTCAGCTGCCAGTTGATGAACTCTTCAGCCAGCTCTTTGTTTTTGCTGCCTTTCACGACATTGATTGTGTTCATCACGGCATATGCACCTTCGCTAGGTGTAACAAACTTGGCATTAGGCACGGCTGCTTTCAGATCTTTGAAATACATTTCCATGATCGGTCCGCCCGCAATCTCTTCTTGGGAGAACATGTTCACGAACTCGGAAGTTTGGCTATAGAATTTAACCACATTGCCGCTCAGTTTTTTCAGTTCAGCAAATGCCGCATCTTCATTAAACGTATCGTTCCCAGCTACACGGGAAGCTGCATCCACAACCATTGGGCCAGCTGTTGCTGTAATATTCGGGATGGTCAGATTACCCTCGAACGCCGGGTCCCACAGGTCACTCCATGAAGTCACTTCTTTGGATACGAGATCCGGGTTATAAGCAATACCGAGCTGTCCAACGGTGTAGGCCGGGCCATAATCTTCACCAAGTGGTGCTTTGGCAATATCATAAATGTCATTTACATTTGGAATTTTGGAGCGGTCGATTTTCTCAAACAGACCTTCATCGATACCTTGTTGTGCATAGTAATCAGACAGGTAGATAACATCAACATTTGATGTACCTTGACGAATTTTGTTCAGACGTTCAGCGTTATTGCCGACTTCGAGCACGATGTCTACATTATGTTCTTTTTCAAAGGGGCCAAATACCGATTCATTGAAGAAATCTTCCGAGAAGCCCCAAGTGGAGATAACCAATTTGTTCGCTGCTGTTCCCCCACTGCCTGATCCGCCTGTTGCATCCTCTGTACTGCTGCCACAACCTGCAAGTAATACCGATGTCATTGCCACTGCTGCCAAACCGCTAATCCACTTTTTCATCATGATCCTTATTCCCCCTGATATATGTGATGTGTATGAAAAAACAAAAAGAAAAGTGCTCTTGTATAAACAAGAACACTTTTCTTCGTAAACAAAGGAAAGCGACACCCGCTGCCGGTACATCATCGGTTTCTGCTTCAGAATCAATCCAAAGACAGACGCCATCATATGAAATTGTACGGAACCTGATCATGAATCCGGATAACCTCGGTATATATCAACAAGAATCAATCCTGCCGATCCATCCTTAGGCCTGTTCCAGAATCACATTCGTGATCGCCCACTGAGTGGACGCATCATAATCCCGCAATATAGCTTCGATTGGCAAACCCATGTGTTGCTCGAGCTTCTCCCGGAATTTCTTCTTATATAAGACAGACATGCGGAAGTCCACTTCCAGCTTTAAGCCGGGGGCCTCCCCTTCCAGGGCGTCAGAGCGCGGTGAACGTCGGTGCTTCGCGTAGAAGGTCACAATATTCTGGTCAATGGTCACTCTCAGGAGAGTGGTGCCAAATCCGAACAGTTCCTTCGAAATTTCGTTATAATACTGGCACATCTTCTTCTTGCTCTCATTGCTGTCCAGTAGTTCCATGAACTCACCCACATCTCTTACTACCGTACATTCGACGTGTTAACACGATTGATTATACATAAATATACGATCATAGGCAACCCAAAAGATATAGTTAACATGATAATAACACATAAAAGCGAACGATGAGACATTAACAGCAGAAAACAATTCGGCTTATACCACAGTGAATTTACATTAATATGCCTGCATGTCATTCCTATACTATTGTTGCTTCTACACTCCGCTTTCATACAGAGGATTCGTGGCTTTGTTTCAACTTTCCCTAAATGGGCACTTATTGCTGCGAAACATAGACAAACTTCGTCATTAACCGTTAAAATGAGACACAATGTTGACATGTTTTTATTTTCTAGAAATTGGAGGCTTATACCATGAAATGTCCAGTATGTAATCATGAAAATGGAGATGCCCATTTTTGCGAGAGGTGCGGCTCTAATCTAACCCAAACAACTTCATCACCAACTCCTGTGCCGAACCCAGAATCTGCTGCTTCCGAACCCGAATATACCCGTTGGTCCAGCACGCAGACTACCTCTTCCCAGACATCTGCTCCATCCAACACACCATCCGTCTCCATTCACAAGGAACAGGCGAGAGAATCAACAGGTACCAATGACCATGCTTCTGCAGGAGGCAATAGCTCCAATCAGTGGAATAATATTGTGCAGAATGAGAAAGTTCAGCAAGCCAAAGAAGTAAGTAAACAGTATCTGTCCTATTTCCTCAGTGTATTGGCCCGTCCTTATCAGACGATGAAAACCGTTGGCGACCAGCATTCACTAAACGGATGGCTAACGATGGCGCTAATTGCAGTTCTATCTTCTACATACTTCTTAATTACCTTTAGTCGCATAGGCATGGACGGCTTGTTCATTGGTGGATTTTTAAGGCCGCTATTGTTCACCGTCATTATCCTGATTGCCTCTATTGCACTGATGTACGCTATTCTGAAGATTGAAAAAATAACCTTCCGCCCCAAAACACTGGTTGCCCAGTTTGGTACATTGCTTGTTCCTGCTGTCGTATCCCTTGTTCTGGCGAATCTGTTTATTATCATCTCGTATTCCATCGCGATCTCATTGCTTGCTGTCTCGTATATCATTATCTTTGTTGCTCTGAACTCGGTGCTGTTCCAATATCCACTGAATCGCACCCAAGCAGCCATCGATAGCATGTACAGTGTGCTGATCGCCAATGTGGTCGTATTCTTTATTCTGTATCGATTGTTGGGTGAGATTATCATTGGACTGATCCGCCTAATGCTTTCACCGTTTGGTCGTCTGTAAAATAGTTCAGTTGGAATAAGCTTATTTACACTTGTTACTACGATGACAGAACAACCTTCCGATCGCTGTTATCCCATTAGATTATATTAAGGCGCTCCCTGCTCACTCGGGGAACGTCTTTTTTGGTTTTCTAAGGCAGCATTGCGCCGAGCATGTTTCATACACTATAATGTGTAGTGCAACAGGTATGTTCTTATTTACGTAACAAACACGGAACCAGCAACTCCCGTTACGTAATGAGCGGATTCACCGTTGCCACTAACACTACATTATGTAGTGTATTAATCACTCATTTTACACAGAAAGCAGAGGAACTCTCTATGGACATGACTCATATGAATCATATGCAAATGGAGCACGAGGCAGGTACATCCTACCTGTGGCTCATCGTAGGTGTAATCGTATTACTGTTCTCCATCGCCGCCTATATCTGGGCATCACGCACACAGGGCAAAATCCTGGGCCACATGAAAAAGAAAGAGCGGGCGGACATCCAGAAAAAAAGTCGATCCCTTCGGCTGGCTGCACATGTAATGATAGCTGTGTCGATAATTATGTTTGGCCTGTTCTTTATGCAAGGAGCAGGTAAAACATATAATGTAGCCGATCTGGCATCCAACGCGACCATCGATGTTACAGACGATAAATATTATGGGGCTGACCATACGGAGGACCCTATCCAGTATGAGATGACAATTCCAACATCGGGGCCGCATAATCCGCATGATATCAAGTTTGGGTTTTACACTGACTTCCCGGGCTACAATTACCTGGTACACAATCTGGAGCACGGGGATATCATCATCTATTATCGTGAGAACGCAAGCGAGGATTTGAAGGAACATCTGAAATACCTAGCCAAATTCCGCGAAGCCGGAGCAGGTATTCTGGCTGTACCCAACAAGGATATTCCCGAAGGCAGTGAAGTCGTGGTGACCGCATGGACCAAAACAATGAAGCTCGACCAATTCGACGATGCCAAGGTGGGTACTTTTATCAATAAATATATTAATCAGGGACCTGAAAAGATTCCTGCCTCTGTTCGCCAGGGCGGCGGAACGATGTAATGACTTAATCACTCAGTCATATGAAGCCCCTCTAAGGAGTAACAATGAGGCTTCTTCCAATGATAAGCATGGTCAATATAGGATTGAAACGAAACTAGCTCCCGGATCAAATTGACTCGGGGGCTAATTCTTTATGGACCGGATGCCGATATTTCAAGTAGAAAATGGTATATTTGATATACAATACATACGAACCAAAGAAGAACGACAAGCACCAAGTAAAGAGACAAAGAGACGATTGATTCAACAGATCAAGGGGGAACACTTTTACCAATGAACAGTTTGTTTATGAGGATCTTTTTATTTTTTTCCTGTCTGATGCTGGCCGTGGGTGCGGTTCTTGGCATTACCATGTACCGTTCATCGGCCCAACTGGTCGAACAATCCATGGGAATGCAGGCACAGGCTGTGGGTGAACGGGCAGCTGCATTAATTGACACCTCTCTGTATGCACCACTCAGTACCGGACAGGACGAGACAGCGTATTACGGCGTATTGCGTGAGCAGCTCAGTCAGCTGCGCGAGGCCAATGGACTCAAGTATCTGTACACCCTTGGTACACGCGAAGAAAATGGAACAAATACATATTTCTACGTTGTGGATGGGGCTGCTGTCGATGTGGCAGAGGATGACTTCTCCCCTTACGGTTCCGCAGAGGAGACCCATTATGAAGGAATGCTGCAAGCTTTTGAACAGAATGAGCCTATTCGGGGTGAACTCACACAGGATGAATATGGAGCTACCATTACAGCATATGTGCCAATCCATGGGGATGACGGGAAAGTACTAGGATTGGTCGGTGCGGATCTGGATTCCACTGCGGTCTATGAACTGATGTCCCGCAACCGAATGACCATGATCTGGACAGCCTTGGCTATTGTTCTGCTGAGTGTCTTGTTGGTGTATGGATTCGCCCACTACTTGACCCGTCCATTGGTAAAGTTGAAGAAGTTAATCACCCAGGTAGGAAAAGGCGACCTGACCGTCAACGTTGAACTTAGTCGCAAGGACGAGGTAGGACAGCTCGCTTCGGAGTTCAAACATCTGGTTACAGGTACTCGTGATGTCATGACGGGCATCCGTCAAAGCTCCGATTCTCTGCTACAGGCTGCCGAAGGTGTATCGAAACATTCACAGGCGACTGCTGAAGCCAGCCAGCGCATTGCCGAGCATACCAATCATACGGCCAGTGGAGCTGCCGAACAGGTGGCTCGTGCGGGCGAAGTTACGTTAGCCATGGAAGAGATCACGCGCAGCATGCAGCACATTGCGAATTCTTCTTCTATGGTCGCGGATGTATCACAGGAAACGACCAATAATGCGGTGCAAGGTCAAGCCAACATCAACACAGCGATGGACAGCATGGACAAAATTCATCAAGCAAATGTGCAGATGGTGGCCTCCACCTCTCAGCTGGAGCAGTACTCAGGTAAAATTGAATCGGTAGCACACCTGATGAAAGGCATCGCTTCACAGACCAATCTGCTCGCACTTAATGCAAGTATTGAAGCGGCTCGTGCAGGAGAGTATGGTAGCGGGTTTGCGGTGGTTGCCTCCGAGGTTCGCAAGCTTGCGGGGGAATCAGAGCAATCGTCCCAGCATGTAACCGAACTGATCGCCGAGATGACACGCCAGACTGCCCTGTTGTCAGAACATATGTCTGCCAGCACATCAGCAGTCCAATCCGGTCTCGCTGTTGTTCAGGAGGCAGGCCGTTCATTCACATCCATTCATACCGGGATTGAGACGATGAATGAACGTCTGCACGAAGTATCCGCAGCATCTGAGCAGCTGTCTGCCAGTGCAGAAGAAGTATCCGCTTCTGTGGAGGATATGGAACATATCTCACGCGAATCCTCTTCGAGCATACAGAAGGTGTCTCATGCTACCGGAAGCCAACTGCAATCCATGGATGAGATGAGTGCATCCGCCGAATCTCTGCGGGTATTGTCCAGTGAGTTGAACGGATTGATTGGTCGATTTAAAATATAGCGGGCAGCTTAGATTGCAGATCAGCCCAAAACAAATAGCCGCACGGCAGGGACGGGATTATGGGGTCAACCCCATACCCAGACCACTGCCTGCGGCTTTATTTTTGTTGTACCTTTAAGGATGGCAAGCCCCAAGGCTGCCTGAATTAGTAGCGCTGCGGAGCAGCTTTTTTACCCAAATCCGTCATGTACGTAAAGAACGCTTCCGGATCGGTATCATACACCAGTTGTACTGGACGTCCGTCTGCTTGCTCCACCGTGCGGCCCTGGCTAGGACCATCCGGGATGACAATACAGTTCACGGTTTTCTTCTTCACGATGTCCTCGCGTCCAACGGAAGCCGTTGTCAGTACATCCCACAGATAGTATGTGGAATTTGTCTCACTGTACACCAGTGGCGGACAACCTGCGTAACAGTTCCCCAGGAAATCGACGCCTTCGAAGCGACGCTCTGCTGCCCAGCGGTTACGAACGGCTGGAGTTAGCGGTACTTTATTCGTGCTTTCCAGTGCAACCAGATCGATCTGGATACCACTCTGCCATACACGGTAAGCCGCTTCCGGGTCCCAGAATACGTTCCACTCTGCTGTGCCATCATGCTCAGGTTCTTCTACGTTACCACGCTCGAATGTACCACCCATCCATACCAGCTTGTCGATTTTCTCTTCAATGTCTGGTGCTTCGTCCAGTGCACGCGCAAGGTCAGTCAGTGGGCCTGTGAACAGGAGCAACGTTTTGCCTTTGGTATTGCGCACTTTCTCGATCAGATGCTGGTGTGCTGGAACGGCAGAGAGTGGTGCTTCCATTTTGCCGGACTCGTTCAGTACAGGAAGTGCATCTACATAGAAGGAATGCAGTCTCCACGCCGCAGGAAATGGATTTTTCCCTCTGGAGTTGGATTTGGATACCTCTACGGAATATGTACCGAAACGATCGATAATTTTACGGCTGGCATCTGTTGCTGGCTCAAGATATCCGTCTGCCGGAATAACCGATACGCCGGTTACATGTACATTGTCCATTTGCAGAAGCATGAACAGCGATACGAGGTCATCCACGCCGCCGTCATGGTTAAAATACACATTAAGTTGGTTCGTCATGCTTGCTTTCATCCTTCCCCTGATTGTCCCATTGATGTTGATTATCCGTCTGCCCAAGGCCGACGCTCTCTCTATTATGTCCCATAACCCTTAGCTACGTAAACCTTCCCCATGCAAAGAAAACAAGGATCACGCCTCATCTTGCGGATATTTTACAGTTCCACCATTCCATCTCAGGAGGACAACTGGTAGAGGTCATCATCGTTCGGAGAATAAAGAAATGGACAGCTGGCTTGAAGCCCCGCCGTCCATCTCACCCCATCCATGCATTACATGGACTGGTTCTGTTTCTCCTCATTCTTCTCGGCAATCGGCACATACTTGCCTGGCCAGAAGGCCCATTTGCCCAGTAATGCGGTGATCGCCGGTACCATGAATGGACGAACCAGGAAGGTATCCAACATCACACCAACAGCTGTGATTATACCAAACTGCACCAACACCTGAATTGGCAATGTAGCAAGTACCGCAAACGTTCCTGCCAAGATCAGACCTGCAGATGTAATAACCGAACTTGTCTCGCCAACACCTTCTCTGATCGCTTGACGAAGCGGCATCGTTTTGCGTTTCTGCCAGATGCTAGAGATCATGAAGATGTTGTAGTCTTCACCCAGTGCCACGAGGAATACGAAGGAATACAGCGGAATCGCTCCCTGAATGGCATCTGCGCCAAGTCCGTAGTGAATGATGATCCAGCCCAGACCCAGTGCAGAGAAATACGACAGAACAACCGTTGCAATCAGATACGCCGTAGCTACAACTGAACGCAAGTATAATAGTAATAACAATGTAATCATGCCGATGACCACGGGAATAATGATCTTGGCATCCCGTTCTCCGGTTACTTCAATGTCATACTGTTCAGCCGTCTGACCATCGATCCAGACCTGACTGTCCACATTAACTACACCAGCGTCTTGAAGCGCCTGTTCCGCAGTAGCCCGCAGATCTGGAATATGCTGCATTGCCTCCATGGAATATGGATTCAGATTAAATTCCACATCAAAGGCGGTAATGTTGGCATTCTCGGCACCCTGCTGAGCATCGCCTACTTTGCTAATGTAATCCAGCGATTCGAGACGCTGCTTCAGATCAGTTTCTTTGCCTTCGGCATCAACGATCACTTTCACTGGAGCCAGCTCACCTTGGGAGAACTGTTCGCCGATAACGGTGAAACCTTCGCGGGAAGGCACATCCTCCGGGAAGGAAGACAACAGATCATACGTGAATTTAACCTGAGTAGAGAATGCCGCCAGTCCTCCCAGCAATACCAACGTAATTGCAAGAACGGTCCATGGCTTTGTTACCACAACACGGCCAATCCAGCTTTCCTTCACTTTGCGCGGGGCAGGAGCCGGTTTGCCTTTTTTCTTAGCACGCTCCACTTCCATTTCATGTGTACGTGGTACGAACGGGTAGAATGAACCCCGACCGAAGATCGCAAGAAGCGCTGGAACCAGCGTCAGACTTGCAATAAACATAATAAAGATGGACAGACTGAATGGTACGGCAAAGCGATGATATGCACCGTATTCAGCCAGCAACAGCACCAGTAGTGCTGCAACAACCGTGAATCCACTCATAGCAATAGCGCCAGATGATCCGGTAATTGCCTGGAAAATGGCTTTCTTTTTGTCCGGCTCATGATAGAGAATTTGGCGGTATCTGGAGATCATGAACAGACAGTAATCCGTTCCTGCTCCAAATAACAATACGGTCATGATCGAGATGGACTGTGCGTCCACCGTAATCCAGCCCTGATCTGCCATGAATCCCAGAATGGGGCTTGTCACCATATACGCGAATCCAACCGCAATGATCGGGATAATTGCCAGTACAGGCGAGCGGTAGATCAACAGCAACAGTACTAATACCAATACAACCGTAGCGATCAGCAAGGATACATCGGCGGAGGAGAATAGCCCGCTCGCATCAACGGATATCCCTACTGGCCCTGTCACACGGGCAATCAGAGTATTGGTATCATCTATGGCTACATCGAACGGATTTGCCCCGAAGATGTCTTGTGTTTTTTGCTCAAGTGCTTCAATAGCTTCCTTCAATTGTTCTGAATCGGCGCCTTCATTGAAGAAAAGTGGCATAACCAAAGTACTTCCGTCTTCCGAAAGCTGACCTTTCAATGCCTGTGGTGGCAATTGATAGAGTGGCACAACGGACTGTTGTTGTTCTACCGGATCTTGATCCAGTCGCTCCGTTAATGCCTGAATGTTCTGAATCTGCTCATCCGTCAGACCGCCGGCTTGACGCCATACGATCAGTGCGGGCAATCCCTCACCACCAGGGAATTCCTTCTCAGCAAGTGCAGCTGCCTGAACCGATGGTTTAGATTCACTCAGATCCTGTGCGTTATTGGTTTCACGATCACCTACAGCAGGCCATACCATGCCAAGCACAACGGCGATAATGATCCATACCAACAGCGTAATCCATTTGCTTCGTTTGCCGGCAACCCAGCGGCCGTAACCCGAACCTTCCTGCATTGTCTCTTCATCTCCCTATTCTGTTTCTATGAAGCCCTAATATATATGATGGTGTAGTAATGAACCACGGGTCATAGTATAATCGAGTTAATTATATATACCGGAAGGTTAATTTTGCAATGCCTAATTTTGTGAACACTTCTAACAAGCAATTAAATACGTAAAGAGGTATGTACTTATGAGCAAAAAAACAAACATTCCCCGGTCACCGGGCAGACCCAAAACGGGTGTGGATCAAGCATCTGTGCAATCCAACATATTGATGACCGCGTCACGTCTATTTATGGAATACGGGTATGAACCCGTTTCTCTCCAGCAGATTGCTTCGTTATGTAATGTGACCAAAGCATCAATCTATTATCACTTCTCCAGCAAAGCCGAACTGTTCACCGTTGCCATTACCCGTATGATGGCGATGGGCATGCAGCAGACTTCTCTCCGTCTGGATGAACCCGGTCCATTGCAAGAACGTCTGGTTAGGGTTGCCGAAGCGAAGATGCAGCACTCCCATATTGAAACGGAGACCATGATGCGAGAAGCCGAGAAACATCTGGACCCGGAGCAACTCGCTCAGATTCGGGAAGCAGAGGTTCGCATCTTTGAAGTACTAGCCACCCATTTTCAGAAGGAGATGGACAACGGTTATTTCCGAGCCGCCAGTCCCATGCTGCTTGCCCATGCGTTTACTTCACTGCTGATGCTCGCGAACCGCGAAGATGTGCGCAACATGAATGGCGGCAGCATAGAAGAACTTGCACAGGAACTAGTGGCCCTGTTTCTGGATGGAGCTGTTAGGCGGAACGAATGCTAGCTCCAGATTTTAGCCAATGCGGCAATACCCGGGTCAATGCGTTCCGGTTCTATTCCGGCAAAACCGATAATGAACTCTCTTTTGCCATCTACTGGTCCGCTCCCGTTTGCCCACAAATATTCTGTTGAACTGATCTGTATGCCTGCATGTATCGCTAAAGCAACCAATTCGTTAGCTGTTTGCTGGGATGCAATCCGCAGCACCAGATGAAATCCCGAGTGCTGACCCTGTATTTCAGCCCGATCCCCGAAATGCAGCTGAATGGCCTGAACGATCAGGTCATGTTTTCGTTTGTAGACATTACGCATTTTACGGATATGCTTGCCCAGTTCCCCTTCACGCATGAACATCTCCAATGTTCGCTGATGGAGCCGGGAAGCCGATTGTTCGAACAGAATGGACTTGTACATTTCGCGAAAATCATCCATTAATTCTCTCGGAAGTACCATGTAGTGTATACAAAGAGCAGGTGCGAGGACCTGCGAGAACCCACCCATATAGATCACGCGGCTTCCTTCACGCAGCCCCTGCATGGAAGGGATTGGCCTCCCATAATAGCGGAACTCCCCATCGTAATCATCCTCGATGATATATGCCTTTGTTCGTTCCGCCCAATCCAGCAACGCCAATCTGCGGGTAATCGGCATGGTCATACCTAGTGGAAATTGGTGAGAGGGTGACACACCCGCCAATTTCACTTCGGCCTGTTCCAGCTCCGTCAAGTTAATGCCATCATGGTCCAGAGAGATCGGGACAACCTGATAACCATAATTGCGGAATGTGCCAGGTAACAGTCGGTATCCAGGATTCTCTACACCGATGGAATGTGTTGATTCTCCCTTGTGAAGCAAGGTCTGTGCTAATAGGGACATTAGCAGATGCTGTTCAGCACCCACAACAATCTGCTCTGGAGAACAGCTGACTGCCCTGAACTGCGCAAGATAGACAGCAATTTCACATCGTAGCCCCCATTCTCCCTGAGGGTCCCCATAGAACAATAGCTCCTCCGCTTCTTCCCGCCATACCCGATTAACATATTGGTGCCACTTGGCAAGTGGGAACAGGCTGAAATCATTGCGTGACATATGAAAATCATATTGTACTTCTCTAGCAGGGCGTATGCCCTGCTGTTCTGACCATGTCGTTCGAGCCTCGGGAGCTTTCCCGGCTGTCTGTGGGTCTGTCTTCCCGATCTGCATGGCATGATAGCTGTCTACCAAGGCACGAACACGATAGCCGCGTCGTGGCTGACTGTATACATATCCTTCGGCGATCAATTGCTGATAGGCCCATTCCACTGGAGTAGTGCTTATTCCAAGCATCTCGGGAAGTTTTCGCACCGAAGGCAATGGGCTATGTTCAGCCCAATCCCCGTGAATGATTTCCCTTTTGATATGATCCGAGAGCTGTACATAGATTGGCGCACTATCGTTCTCGTCCAGCTTCGGTAATGTAATCATACTGCTGCACCTCATCTGTCCTGTAAAATTAATTAAAACTGTATATTTAGAAGTATACAGTATTGGGATATACTCATGTCATCATCAATATGTAACGCCAACTTTAAGAGGCAGGGCGATCTCAATCTGTCCCGCCTTGAACCTATAGGAGGAACAACTTATGTCACCACCAAAACCATCCCCACGCATCCCTCGTCTGCTAGAAACGTCGCGCATATACCTGCGTCCTTTCGAGATTACAGATGTGGATGCTTATTTCCCCAGCCTGTTTGACGCCGAGATGCGTAGGCTGACAGGAACACAGAACAGTTTCACACGCGCTCAGGTTGAACGTTATGTTGAGAGCGCTGCACAAGATGACACCAGGCTCATGCTACTTATTGCTTTACAGGAAAATGACCAGATCATCGGAGATGTCGTCCTGATGGACATGCATGCCAAGAATCGCAGTGCACATATCCGGGTTGCCATCGATCAGGCAGAACATCAAGGAAAAGGTTACGGTAGCGAGGCGTTGCTGCTTATGCTGGACTACGGCTTCGGAATCTGTAACTTGCATCGAATTGAGCTTGAGGTGTACGCCTTCAACAAGCGAGCCATTCGCACTTACGAGAAACTCGGATTCCAGCGCGAGGGTGTGAAGCGGGATGTGTTGTTTTACAACCATCAATATCATGATGCGGTTCAGATGAGCATGCTGGAGGATGAGTTCAGGCAACGTCATATGAAAGATCAGGCAGGGAATGTTTGATTTTTCGATCAGTCAAAATCAAACTAAAAAACCGGGGGGTCTAATAACCCTCCCCGGTTAGAAACTTCAGATGACCCGTCAGCACCGATAGCTCGGCGGGTGTCTTCATATACAATTCGCCATCCGTGTCAGCTGACATCTGCGTATCTGTCTTCACTTTTAACGTAGATGCCTTGAAGTATGAAATGCTTTCACTCTGAGGTTGCCATTCTCCCTCTGGCTTGTGCGACAGAACCTCTCGCAGCAGCGGAATGCCTGTCTCATGAATAATGAGCACGTCCAGTTCGCCATCCTGCAACGCATCCGGTGCAAAGGGCAATGCATTTGTTCCCAGAAAACGGCCATTGGCTGCGTAGATCATCACCGCCTCGCCTTCCATCTCTTTCCCATCCGCCTCCAGTTGGTAACGAAACGGTTCCGTATGACTAATCGTCTGCAAGGTGCTGATAAAATAGCTGAGCTTACCCAGCGCGCCTTTCAGATTCTCGTTAATATTCTGCGATGCATCACTGATCAAACCAATGCCAAAAAAGTTCGTGAACACCCGATCATTAGCCCGTCCAACATCAATGGACACTACCCGACCTGCCAGCATTTCTTGTGCCGCAGTCTCTGCATCCGATGAAATCCCGAGCGAACGTGCAAAGTCATTACAGGTGCCCCCAGGCAATATACCAATCAACGGAGGATGTTGCAGATCGGCCAGTCCATTCACACATTCATGCACCGTGCCATCCCCACCCAGGATAAACACCACATCGAATTGCTCCCCGCGCTCACGACACAGCTTCTCTCCTTCACCAGCTTCATCCGTACACACAATGACGAGTTCATGGACAGCGGGAGCCAGCACACCAGCCACAGGACCCACTGTATTCTCACGATTGGCCTTGCCCGAATGATGATGATGAATTAACAACGCTTTGTTAAACTCCATCCCTCTTCCTCCATTCCAATGCTTGTTACCCTTTACCCACAAAGGTTGAAGCCGTAAACAAGCCCTTCGCTAAGCACTCATCATGATTCCAAATAGGTTTCCCAATCAGGTATGCATCCTAATGCTCATTCATTCGTAATAGCTAGATGACCCGTTTATCCATAAACCATTTCCTTGTTTAACCAGAGGTATGCATGAGAAAAAGGGTTTCTCCGCACCTTAATGTCATAAGGCTGCAAATTTTGCTGGTGAGAACCCATTCAAATCGAGTCAAAACGGTTATATCTATACCATATACGAATGGAGGGATTCCCTATGATTCCAGCAACGTTGGAACAATTGGAGCAAGTTCGCAAGGAATGCCGTACCATGGTTCGCAAAAGAGCTACCGCTTCTGCCGGTACAACACTCGTTCCGCTGCCCGGTACAGACGTACTGGCTGATGTGGGGATGCTGATGCAGCTGTTGCCTGCCATTAACAATAAATTCGGATTATCACAAAAACAGCTGGACGGTATGGACCCCGAGACCAAATCCATGATCTATGGATTCGTGATGTCCATCGGAAGCAAAGTCATCGGTCGTATGATCACCAAGGAATTGGTGGTACAGGTTCTGAAAAGAGTCGGCGTACGCGTAGCCACCAAATCGGTCGCCAAATTTGTTCCGTTTGCAGGACAGGGACTGGCTGCCGCACTCAGCTTCACAGCCATGCGCTATGTAGGTAACAAACATGTCGATGACTGTTATGAAGTCGTCAAACGCATGATTGAGCAGCGCGAATTGATTCCGGGTGAACCCGCTCCGTCTGCGCTGGAGGAAGCTAACAGCGACGACCTGAAGGTAGAAGTAAAGTCGGTCTCTAGCAACGATGCTGATCTTCCTGCGAATGATTCTAAGGATCAATAAAATGCGGACCATATCCTGCCCAAACAGAAGCTTAAAAAGTATCTCATGACCAATCTGAATGTCCCTCAATCGGTGAGCTTATACTCGGGTGCTTGTATCTAGATCGGTGTACGATGAATTCAAAATATAAACAAACGGGACAAAGCAGTATAGTTACACCGCTTCGTCCCGTTTTTATTTTTGCAGCATGGCATATATAAGACAATTATGACTATGGTTTACTAGAATATTTTAACGAACTCAGCACACTCTAATAGGCACAATTTCACAATTCCGGCATTCTAACGAATCGTAGACACTTTATTTCCTCATTCTGCGGTTTCTTTTACCACTTTGTGCTGCTTATCCGAGAAATAACATGTCTCAAGTTCGTTAGAAATGGGAGTGCTTGGTAATCCTCCATAAGCACCTCAACCCAGATACCATGCAACGTTCTTTCATATCCTATAGATCCATCATATCGAAACGAATCCAATCAGCTCCACATTAGAATCCACTCCTCTGGATACACGACAAATAGCCGGGAACATCCCTAGGGGTGCTCCCGGCTATTCTTGTTAGTTACATTGTGATCAGATCGCCTGCGGTTGTTGCTCCGCAAACTGACTATTGTAGAGATCCGCGTAGAAGCCCTGACTTGCCATCAATTCATCATGATTGCCCTGTTCAATCACGTTACCATGATCCATAACCAGGATCAGATCGGCGCCGCGAATGGTGGACAAACGGTGTGCAATGACAAAGCTTGTGCGATCCTTCATCATATCATTCATTGCTTTCTGGATAAATACTTCGGTCCGTGTATCCACGCTACTCGTCGCTTCATCCAGAATGAGGATGGCCGGGTTCGCCAGAATCGCTCTTGCAATGGTCAGCAACTGTTTCTGCCCTTGAGAGATATTCGACGCCTCTTCATTCAGCACCGTATCATAACCATCAGGCAGTGTACGGATAAAGTGATCCGCATGTGCCGCAACGGCTGCCTTGATTACATCCTCTTCCGTAGAACCTTCTCGACCATAGGCGATGTTGTCCCGAATCGTTCCGTTGAACAACCAGGTATCCTGAAGCACCATGCCGAACAGACTGCGCAGCTTGCCACGCTCCATGTCCTTAATGTCGGCACCGTCAATCGTAATCCGACCATCCTGAATTTCGTAGAAACGCATTAACAGGTTGATCAGGGTTGTTTTACCGGCTCCCGTTGGTCCAACAATGGCGACCGTCTGTCCCGGTTTTACATCTATATTCATGTTATGAATGAGCAGTTCATTTTCTTTATATCCAAAGTTAACACCTTGGAATGCAACCGCACCTTTAGGCTGCTGTAATTGCACAGGTTGTTTAGACTCAGCAACTTCTTCTTCCTCATCCAGCAACTCGAATACTCGTTCTGCCGAAGCAATCGTTGATTGAATGATATTAGAGATATTTGCAATCTGGTTAATCGGTTGTGTGAATTGACGGGAGTACTGTGTGAAGGCCAGAATATCCCCGATAGAGATCGATCCGCGTGTAACAAAAATCCCACCAACCACACAGATCAGCACATAACCCAAGTTACCTACGAAACTCATGAGCGGCATAATAATACCCGAGATAAACTGGGCTTTCCAGCCAGATTCATACAGTTCTTCATTGACCTTCTCAAATTGCTGTACGGATTGTTCTTCACGTCCAAATGCTTTGACAACCTTGTGTCCCGTGTACATCTCTTCGACATGACCATTAAGTTCCCCAAGGGATTTCTGTTGACCGGCAAAGTGTTTTTGCGAACGGGAAGCAACAAGCATAACAACAACCACACTGAGTGGCAGCGTCAAAATCGTGATTAGCGTCATCCATGGACTAATCGTCAGCATCATGATAATTACGCCGACAATCGTGACGATAGACGTAATGAACTGTGCCAAACTTTGCTGAAGTGTATTACTGATATTGTCCACGTCATTCGTAGCACGGCTAAGTGTCTCCCCAGTTGTGCGGGAGTCAAAATATTTCAAAGGAAGACGTCCAACCTTCGCACTGATCTGCTCACGCATGTCATACACAACACGTTGGGCCACACCGGCCATCAGGTATTGCTGAACATACATAAATGCAGCACTGAACAGATAGAGTCCGCCAAGCAGGTACAATACTTTCATTAATGCAGGAAAATCAATTCCGGCTCCCTGTACACCCTGAAGGATGGCAATGGCGCCTTTACTGAGAATATCCGTTCCTTCGGCCATAATTTTTGGACTGATGATGCTGAATACGGTACTCAAAATAGCTGCAACCAGCACACCTAACAGACGAGAACTATGGGGCTGGAGATAACGAATCAAGCGCCGCAGTGTGCCTTTGAAATCCTTCGCTTTCTCCACTGGAGGCCGCATACCCATTCCGCCTCCAGGGTGACCCGGCCCACCAGGGGAACGAGCCGACTTGCGTTCTGTACGTTCACTCATGCGATCTCCTCCTCTGTCAGCTGGGAGGATACAATCTCACGATACACTTCATTGTGCTCCAGCAGCTCTTTATGTGTTCCTGAACCGACAATTCGGCCCTCATCCATAACCAGGATGCGATCGGCATCCATTACTGTACTTACGCGTTGCGCAACAATCAGCACAGCTGCTTCTGTCGTTTCGGACTTCAGCGCAGCACGAAGTTTAGCATCCGTTTTGAAATCGAGAGCAGAGAAACTGTCATCAAAGATATAGACTTCCGGACGGCGAACAAGTGCGCGAGCGATGGACAGACGTTGCTTTTGTCCACCAGATACGTTGTTACCACCTTGAGCGATAAGGCTGTCATATCCCTCTTTCATCTCGGTAATGAAGTTCTCCGCCTGAGCTGTACGGGCCGCATGAACAACTTCATCCATTGTGGCATCATCTTTCCCGTGACGAATATTCTCCGTGATCGTACCCGTAAAGAGGACTGCCTTTTGTGGTACAAAGCCAATTTTGGCACGCAGATCTTCCTGCCGAATTTCACGCACATCCGTACCATTGACCCGAACACTACCTTCGGTCACATCATAAAATCGTGGAATAAGACTGAGCAATGTCGATTTCCCAGAACCCGTACCGCCAATGATGGCTGTTGTCTCTCCTGAGCGAGCTGTGAAGGAGATATCGGACAAAGCTGGATTCTCTGCGCCCGGATAACGGAAAGTTACATTCTCAAACTCAATCATACCCTGCATGGATTTCATGCCACGAGGCTGCTCGGGATTGCTAAGATCCGGCTGCATATCAAGCACTTCGTTGATCCGTTCCGCCGATGCTGAAGCTCTTGGAATCATGACAAAGATCATCGAAACCATAATCAGTGAGAACATGATTTGCATTGCATATTGGATGAAGGCAATCAATGCACCGATGTTCATATTGCCGCTGTCGATCCGCATTCCACCAAAATAAAGGATGGCAATCATCGAAAAGTTCATAACCAGCATCATCACAGGCATGATGGTCGCCATGAGTACATTAACTTTGATCGAAGAATCTCTCAGTTCTGTATTGGCCCCGTTAAAGCGCACTTTCTCATGCTCCCCACGGTTAAAGGAACGAACAACCCGAATCCCTGTTAACTGCTCACGCAGCACCAGGTTGAGTCGGTCCAGCTTTTTCTGAATGGTTTTGAACAAAGGTAAACCCTTGGCACCAATCAGCGCAATGGCTCCGCCCAGTACCGGAAGCACGACCAGGAAAATTGTAGATAATTTGGCGTCCTGAGATACCGCCATGAAGATACCCCCGATACACATGAGCGGAGCCATAATCATCATTCGCAGCATCATCGTAAGTACATTCTGTACCTGTGTGATGTCATTCGTCGTACGCGTAATCAGTGAAGCAGTACCCATCTTATCGAACTCCTGGAGCGAGAAATTCTCCACATGGCGGAAAACTCTGCTACGCAGTTGTTTGGCAAATCCGCCCGCTGTTCGAGATGAGAGGTAACTGGCGATCACCGAACACGCCGTTCCGCCAATCGCGATGACCAACATCCATCCACCAATCTGCCAGATATACGGGATATCCCCTTTTATGATGCCGTCATTCACAATATCTGCCATTAACGTAGGCAGGTACAATTCAGCAAGCGACTGAAACAGTACCAAAACCAGAATGAAAATAATCGGAATTCGGTATGGCTTCAGCATGCGAAACAGTTTCATCATGGCGTATCATCTCCTCTTGTCGAATCATCCTTTTGCAAGGAAGTTAATGTATCAAAAAAGGTGTATACCTTGGTCAACAACTCGGCCAGCTGAGTACTGTCTTGCTCACCCAAATGCTCAACTAACTTATTGAATATTTCCATACGTTCTTGGTGAGCAGCCCGAATAATTTCACGACCTGCTTCAGTAATCGTGATGCGGACAGCACGTCTATCCTCCGGGTCCATCGTCCGTTTGACCAGCCCCTCATCTTCAAGGCCACGAATAACAGGTGTAATGGTCGGTGACTTCACGCGTAGCAATGCGCTGATTTCCGAGACTTTCATCCCGGGATGATTGGATTCGATCGTGTCATTGAAATCAGGCGGATTGTCCTGCCAGTTCAATTGTTCTCCCGGATGCATCCCGTGGAGTAAACAACCCAGCACCATAATTTCATTGTGATTGCGCCCATGAGGCTTATGTTGCCTCCATTTGCCTTTATTAAACTGCATAATGGAGTACAAAAGCTTCTGAGCGACCGGATCTATACCAGTCATAATGGGTCCCTCCCTCTTTCTTTATCATTCCATAGACATCCAACATCATAGGACATCTATTAAATAGTAGTACAATTAAATAGATGCACAATTAATTAGGTATACTAAGTATATTATCGTAAGAAGCCAATGTCAAACATCTAAAATAACCAATATAAACCCATAACCAAGAGCCTATACGCGCTTGATTTTGGGTTTTGTCATTTTGCCGTCATCGGAGCCCGCTATACTTATTTCAAAATGTAGTAACCAGAATTTAAGGAGATGAAGATTGAATATGAACAGATTCAAAATAGGAAAAACAGGTATGTTATTGGCTTTGTTTGCAGTTTTATTAAGCGGATGTGTAACCAACAAAAGTTCCATTATAATACAATATCCCAATGATAAACCGAGCGAAGGTACTCAAGTATTCTTCAGGTATTCCAGTGGAGAAGTTGTACAGGTTCCAGATATCGGAGTTAACAGCAGTGTAGAAGCTATCATGGATATTAATAAAAAGATCGTTGGGGGATACGCTGAAACGGATGGAATAGCATGGGTTCCAGATAACTATATCCCTGATATCTCTGGCAATCTAATTAATATTCTCAATATTCAAAGTAATAAACCAGCATCTGCCGCACATCATGTCCAGTTAATTGCGGCATCCCAGCCTTCTTCTTATTCGGGTTATCTAAATTATACGTTGGCTGTTTACGATGAGCAGGGGCAACCTGTTAACAACCGAACTGAAATCTTCCTGCATGGAGACGATCCAAATTTAGATTTTCACAGTCTTAATGGAAATGGTGACCCAACCGTAGCAAATGGATATTCATACTTTACAGCGGGTGGACTTGGGCTTGTAACCTTTCCGATCAAATCGGGACCAATCACAAAACCTATCAGCGTATACTCTGGCTCAAAATTACTTAATGATAACTTGCTATCCATTGTTACCGATGTGAAAATAACCACCCCGGACGATGTCTATTCTGTACTTACCGGTGAAACGTTGGCTCTAAATGCTGCAATCTCACCTTCTAACGCGATCAATTCTGCCGTGACTTGGTCTGTCTCGGATCAAACCGGAACTGCCAGGATCGATCCGACTACAGGCGTACTTACCGCCGGAGACCCGGGAACCGTTCTGGCTCAGGCGGCTGCTACAGATGGTAGTGGAGTTGTCGGCAGTGTGCAGATCACCATTAAGCCAACTTCTGTTCTCGTGAATTCCATTACCATCAGCGGAAGCAATTCTGTGCAAGCAGGTCAGTCCATTCCGCTTACAGCAAGTGTCCTTCCAGCCGATGCCAAGGATCCTTCTGTAGTCTGGTCCGTGCAGGACGGAACAGGTAAAGCGACCATTGATGGAAACGGAAAACTAACTGGATCTACAGCAGGAACCGTTCTGGTTAAAGCCGAGGCAGCAGATCTATCAGGCGTATTCGGAACCAAAACTGTTGTGATTACCACGATTAACAACGGAAGTAATGGAGGCAATACAGGTGGTAACTCTGGAGGTAATTCAAGTGGTGGTTCAGGCTCACCAGCAGCTCCCACACCAGTTCCTACACCTGCACCAACGCCCGTGACACCATCCGATCCGAGTCCTCAGCCAACACCCGGAACAGATGTAGTACCTGGACCTACGTTCAACAGTCAGGTTCTTAATATGGATAGCTTTATGACCAGCTTCACCCAGAAGGTTAAAGCAGCACAGTCCAATCCTGCGACTGTTCAATTAACGGATACTACCACGCACTGGGCTGGGGCAACTGTAACTACATTCGTAAAGCTGGGTGTCGTAACTGGTTATACCGATGGCTCGTTCCATCCAAATGCCAGTATCACCCGTGCCGAGTTCGCAACCCTGATCACCAAAGTATTTGATCTGTCGAGCAACCAAGGCAATACAATAAGCGACGTATCAGGTCACTGGGCAGAATCTTCCATTCGCTCTCTGCAAAGCAAGGGTGTGTTATCCGGTTACCCGGACGGTACATTCAGACCGAATCAAGAGATCAAACGTTCTGAGATCATCGCCATCATCTCGCGCATTATGGATCTGAGCAAAGTACCAACCGCAGAAGCACCTGCTTTCTCCGATCTGGAGCAAATCTGGAATAAAGATCAACTCCAGCAAGCGGCAGCAGCCGGAATTATTCAAGGAGATCGGAATGGAGAATTCCATCCTGCGAACTCCGCTTCCCGTGCAGAAGCATTGACTATTATTTTGCGAGTACTCCAGACCAATTCTGAATTTGAAGCACTTCTACAATCCCTATAATTAAGATGCAATAATTGAAGCCTTCCAAGCCTGTTTCCAGGCTTGGTGGGCTTTTTTAACAGATTCAACCTTCTATGGGGACTTCCTTTTTGATTTCAAAAATAAAAGTCATTACCCGCTCTCAAACACGTATGTTTTTAATCCTGATTCTGATAACATAGGAGGCATATCTTGCATGAATATATCTTAGATCGAGGCGGCCCATCCATGAACCCTAATATGTACTTATCTGCATTGCTTATGGCTGCGACCTGCTGCACATTAATGCTTGCTTACCTTTCCTATAAAAGAAGAAGCTCGCCCATTGCCGTCAGTTACGGGCTGGGGATGCTTGTTAGTTCTTTTTATACATTCGGCTATGGCTTCGAGATCATTAGTCAGCAACTAGACCATATTCGATTCTGGCTTCGAATCGAGTATGTTGGAATTCTGCTCGGTCCAGTGTTCTATTTCCTTATGGTGCTGCATTATACAGGGCGTGAATCATGGGTGCGTACACGCAATGTGCTTCTGTTGTTACTAGTGCCTTCTTTTACGTTTATCATACATAATACCAACGAGTGGCATCACCTCTTTTATAAAAATATGATGATCGATACATCCTGGGGATTCCCGCTTGTGTCTCTTGAGAGAGGACCTTTATTTTCAGTTCATGTTGTGTATTCCTATACACTGTTCTTTATTTCTGTTTTTTTCTTGGTACAGATGTTGCTTCGTGCCACACCCCCTATGAAAAAACAAATCATATTTATGATTATTGGCTCCTGTGGACCATTCATTTTCTCACTAATTTACCTAAGTAATATCTTTCATTCACCCCTTGATTTTTCTCCATTTGGATTTGTTATATCGGGCATCTTCTACACATGGGGAGTCTTCCAATTCAATCTACTTCGTCTGGCTCCGCTGGCATACCAAAAGGTATTCGAATCCATACAGGATGCTGTTATTGTGTTCGATCTGGACCATGTGTTGACCAGCTACAACCGTTCTGCCCGGCGTATCATTGAGTCTCTTCATCCCAAAGGCTTGGGCCAGCATGCCAGTCAGGTACTTGTACAATACCCACAGCTTCTAGCAAAGCTGCTTGAACAGGAACCGCTTAGCGATGTCCGTAAAATTCAACTCTCCAACGACCCGAGTAGCAGAATCTATAACGTTCATCTTTCTCTTGTTCAGCATCAAAGTGGTAAACCTATTGGCAAGATGCTACTGCTTAATGATGTGACTGAAGCCGTACAGGCCGAGAAGAAACTTCGCGACAACGCCCAACAGTTAAGTGAGCTCAACACGTTCAAAGACCGAATGTTCAATGTCGTGGCTCACGATATACGTGATCCAGTAGCCGTACTGGTTAATCTGATGGACTTGCTTGAGGAAGAAATACAAGAATCCAATGCTGATCATGAAGAGATTATCCATGAAATGAAACACCAGATTCATAATACGTTTTCTCTGGTAGAAGGACTGCTCGAATGGTTCCGCAGCCAAAGCGGAGGGCAGGTCTTCCATCCGGTAGAACGGGATCTGCACTATTCTGTGGAGGCCAGTATATGCTTGTTACGTGTTCGCAGCGAGAATAAGCATATTCAAATGGTATCGAATATTTCACCAGGAGTGTGCGTCTATGCGGATAAAGAAATGCTTGACCTGATTCTTCGAAACCTTTTATCCAACAGCATTAAATTCACTAATCCGGGGGGACAGATCACGTTGAACGCCGAACGAAAGGATCAGCATATTGTGGTATCAGTAAGCGATACAGGAGAAGGGATTACAGATGAGCAGGCCCGTTCCCTGCTTCAGGATGAGTATCCGGTATCGGCAACGGGAACCGCAGGGGAACGCGGTATCGGGTTTGGCTTGAATCTGTGCCGGGAGTTTGTACGCCTGAATGGGGGCGAGATCTGGTTTGACAGCATGCCCTCACAGGGAAGCAACTTCTACTTCTCCGTACCTATACCTCCTAAAAGTGAATCTTCTCCATATTCCGTAAAGGTGGATGGAGATACATGAAGGTCATTCTGATAGATGATGAGAAGGCTATGCACCTGATTATGAAAAAGATGCTGGCAAAGATCAGTGATATAAAAGTGATGGGCGCATTTCTAGATACAAAGACCGCTACATCGTATCTGAATGATCATGAGGTGGATTTAATCTTTGTCGATATTAACATGCCCCGGGAAAGCGGATTGGAATTCGCAGAAGGACTGCGAAAACAAGGGAAACTTACGCGAATTGTATTTATCACATCTCACGTAGAGTATTCCTTACTTGCTTTTGACGTCTTTGCCTTTGACTATATGGTGAAACCAGTGAAACAGGATCGGCTCCTCCAAACGGTACACAGAGCGCTGGCAGAGTCGCGCAGCAAGTTACCTGAGGAAGAAATCGTGGCAACGATTGAAGCGCAAGCGGTAGAGTTCAATGCTCTGGGCAGAATCGAGATTCACAGCGACCACGGAACCAAGACCAAATGGAAATCCAGCAAAAGTATTGAATTGTTTGCATATCTGCTTGTCCAGCAAGGACGGCTTGTATCCCGTACCCGTCTCATTGAAGATATTTTCGGAAACATGCCACAGAAGAATGCCGAGGTCTACCTCAACACAACGGTCTATCAGCTACGCAAGTTGCTTAATGGGTATGGACTGAAAAAAGTACTTCATACGTACAATAATTATTACGCTCTGAATTTATCCGATATTACGGTTGATTTTATCCGCTTCGAAGAAGGATGTAGGCGGCTATCTGTCATTCAATCCGGGGCCGACATAGAACAAGCCCTATTGATTGAGCAAATGTATGTGGGTGATTTATTTGGAGAATATGGATACACGTGGTCCTTGAGCGAGGTTGAACGACTGTCACTTATGTATAACGCACTAAACCAGCGATTGTGTAATGCACTACTGGAAGCCAAAGATACCAGTAATGCTATCCGCCTACTCAAAAAACTCCTGCATCGCAATGAATTGCACGAAGAATCGCTGATCCTGCTCATCCGAGCACTTTCCATGCAGAATAACAAGGAAGCCCTGATCAAACATTATGAACAATATACAGCACATTTACTTCAGGAAATAGGTGCTGCTCCTTCTCCAGAGCTTGCTGCTCTATATGCACAATTATTATCGAAAACCCAATAGTGTTAAGGTCAATGGATGTAATGCCTTGAATCCAATTCACAAAGAAGCTCCCATTCTATACTCCGGTGGATGATGACCCGGGGGTAAGAAATGGGAGCATTTTATTACGATTGAAAAGTAGACACAAAAGAATCTTCTTAATGCATAAATTGCATGATTAGGTGCGTTTGTTACTCATTAAGACTGTGAAGCAGAGACTGTTTTGAGCACTGAGGCAAACGGGAAATATTCTTTTGCATTGTTGTAGGCAATGCCTTGTACGATCTGACCAAGCAGCTCCAGATCCTGCGGTGCTTCGCCCTGTTCAGCCCATTCACCAATGAGATTGCAGACCAGACGACGGAAATACTCATGCCGCGTGTAGGACAGGAAGCTGCGTGAATCGGTCAGCATGCCGACAAATCGGCTGAGCAGACCAACATTCGCCAGGGCTTTCATCTGGGCTAACATGCCATCCTTGGTATCATTGAACCACCAGGCTGCACCAAGCTGGATTTTACCCGGAATACCCCCGCCCTGGAAGCTGCCGATGATCGCCGCGAGCACTTCGTTGTCCCTTGGATTCAGAGAATACAGAATCGTTTTGGGCAGTGCTTGTTGCTGCTCCAACGCGTCGAGCAATCCAATCATCGCTGCGGAAAGCGGCGTATCATTCACGGCATCGTAACCCGTATCCGGCCCAAGCTTGGCAAACATCCGTGTGTTGTTGTTACGGGCTGCATTGATATGGAACTGCATCACCCAGCCCCGATCTGCATACAGTTTGCCCAGGAACGTCAGCGTCACTGTCTTGTACTTGTCCTCTTCCTCACGAGTTACCTTCTGACCTGCAAGTGCCTTGGCAAAGATGGCACCCGCCTCTTCGCGTGTAGCCACGCCGTAAGGAACATAATCAAGTGCATGGTCAGAGACTCTGCCGCCGACAGAATGGAAGAATTCCACCCGGGACTTCAGCGCAGCAAGGAAGGATTCATAATCTGAAATCGCAGTGCCGGACGCCTGTGATAGCTTACCTACCCATTCCGTGAAGGTATCCCGGTTCAATTCTAAGCCTTTATCCGGGCGGAAAGAAGGTAATACCGCCGTGTCAAAGCCTTCGATTTCCTGAATCTTCAGATGATACTCCAGAGAATCCGTTGGATCATCGGTTGTGCACACAACAGTGACATTGGATTTGGTAATCAGATCACGTGCACCGAATCCGTCACTGTTCAGTTTGGCATTTACTTTGTCCCAGATGGCCGGTGCGCTTGTCTCATTCAAAACTTCGTAGACGCCGAAATATCGCTGTAATTCCAGATGAGACCAGGCGTACAGCGGATTACCAATCATCATAGGGACCGTTTTGGCATAAGCCAGGAAACGATCGTAATCGGTTACTCCCTCGCCGCCGGTCACATATTGCTCTTCAATTCCGTTTGCGCGCATGAGCCGCCACTTATAGTGATCACCGTATAACCAAGCCTCTGTAAGATTGCCAAAGGTTTTGTTCTCGTAGATCTCCTGAGGACTGAGGTGGCAATGATAATCAATAATCGGCATGTCTTTGGCATAATCCTCATATAACTTGATCGCCGTTTCATTGTGCAGCAAAAATTGTTCATCCAGAAAAGATTTCATTCGCCTCGCACGCTCCCTTTAGGTGAGTTTACGTTCATATGGGTTCACTTCCCATCTTTACGCTACACTGTTTATCATCAAAGTTCAATATAAAATGATAGCGTTATCAAAAAAGGTTGATTTAGGCATATATTCGGGAACAAGGTATACTGGATTTAACGCAAGGATGCTGATCTGAAGATCACACAAGGAGATGAAATGAATTGAAAATCACTTTTCTCGGCACAGGAGATATGTTCAGCGTGGAGCAGCACCACAATAGTATGTTGGCTGAATTTGGAGGAACGCATCTGGTCATTGATTTTCCGGAATCGAATGCCAAAGCACTTAAGGAATATGGATTCGCCATGACCGATATCCACAATGTGTTCATTACCCACCTGCATGAGGATCATATTAACGGTGTACAGATGCTCGGATACTACTCACAGATCGTAGGCGACCGCAAACCCCGCCTGTTCATCCACGAACAATTGGTAGATCCGCTCTGGAACATTCTATCCCCCGGCATGCGCTACACCACGGATGGTGAACGTACCATGAGTGATTACTACGATGTCGTCCCCCTGCCAGATGGAGGCACATTTGAACTGGACGGCGTGACGTTTGAGACGTTTCGGACCCAACATGTTCCCGGTATGGTCAGCAATGGGCTTCTCGCCAAGCCTTACTTCTATTACAGTGCAGACAGTACACTCGACCAGGAACGGGTGGAGCAGGTTGCCGCTGATGTGCAGCTGATTTTCCATGAATGTCATATGCATGATCTGGTGATCAAATCCCATACCTCATTGAAGGATATGGAGCAGTTACCCGCTGAAGTGAGACAGAAAACCGTACTGATGCATTATCATGATGAGTACGCGGATGCGGACAAACGGGAACAGTTCAACCGCGAGCATGATCTACGGATGGTTGGCACGCTGGAATCATTTGAACTGGAGTAGGTGCACGAAGGTCTAATAAACAGGCAGCGTCTACTCAGATTCCTCATACGGAACTGGTGGGTGCTGCCTTTCTATTAATCTAATCTCTCTCCCATGACTTCATATACTCAATTGTCCTCGGAGAGGGCTCGGCATGGATATGAAAATAATCTTCCGTTCGCTGGTCATTTGGGCCATAGGAAATTTTGATATACATATCTGCATAACGCTGGATGATATTGCTGTCGATCTCCGCCTTTGGCTTCAAGACATAACTTCTGCTCAAACTCAATCCAAGCGGTTCCTTGTCAGACTCTAAACTAATCTCGTGTGTATTGCTCACATTGGAATGAAATAACTCTCCGGCATCTATTCGATTTATCATGTTGGGATCGAGGGTGAAGGACTGAATGACATTAACCATGGGCACCCGAGTCTCATTCACAAAAATCTCATAAGAAATCCGGTCAACTCCAGATTCATGACTCACATCCACCGTTGCTGTCAAATTATAATCATCTGGCGAGTTCGTCTGAAAAGACTCAAGGTTCTTCGTAACCCGCTCTTTTAAGTCTCTTCGCTCCGAATTCAACGTATACTCATCGGTCCGCTTTGGTTCACCCGCTGGCCCCTGGTTTGGTCCCAAACTGCAAGCCCCCAAACACGCGGCTATTACAAATAGATACATGACTAACGGGAAGAAACGGTTCATCTCTCTTTTGGGACTCATGCTATCCCTCCTCTTCTCCAATCCTCTGTATAGAATATTGCTTATTACGTTCTCTCATTTTATTTCCTAACACTCCATATTTGGATTATTGTACCATGTATTAAGATGTGAGACCGAACTGTTTCTTTTTCATTTCATGTTTTTACTTGCAGCAGTGATTCGTTTGCCTATGGCGGTGAGCCTTAAACCCACGTTAAGCTAACGAATCTGAGAGGACTTATTCGGCTGAAATCGGAATTTATAATTCTGGTGATGTTGCTCCAATTGGCTTCGTTGGGATGGAGTTTTAGTTGTACCTAGAAAATGAAAAAAACCACCTGAACACAGGTATATTCGCTCTCCTGTTCAGATGGTTTAATAGATCTATCTATATACTGTTTTTATGCGGTCGTTGTACCTTTTCTTATCCTGCCTGACACATGCCGTTACTCAGCGTCAGCACAGTCATCATTTTGTTCGGGAAGAGCCCATACCGACAAGCCTCCACCGCACACATGGAAGGTGGCCCAACCGTCTTCCTCAATGGTAATCTGATCCTCACAGCTGTTCGTCAGATCCACCCAGACTTCACCAGCACGGTGCTCACCGATGAACATTCTCTTCTCACCGTCATCCCCGTTAGAGATAACTACCGCACAACCGGAACCTTCGATTTCCTCTACGCCACGACGTACCCAGCCAATCGTATTCGCGTGATCAAAGTAATCTTCCTGCTCTCCATATGCCTTGTTGCAGCGGGCAGACAGCAGAATGTCCAGAATTTCTTTTTTGCCATCCACAGGTTCAGGTCCACCAATGCCATAATAATCCCCGTAAAATACAACCGGATAACCATCGCGACGTAATAGCGTCAGGGCATACGCGCTCGGCTTAAACCAATCACCAATCCATGATTCCAACGCTTCATGAGGTTGGGAGTCGTGGTTATCTACAAAAGTTACCGCATGGGTAGGATGGGTCTGCACCAAGGTATCGTCAAAAATTTTGGAGAGATCAAAGTCTCTACCTGCAAGCGAAGCCTCATGCAGCTTGTAGTGAAGAGACACATCAAACAGGTCGATCTGATAGTCTACCGTATCAAGGAATTCACGACATGCATCCAGGTTCGAATTCCAGAACTCACCTACAATGTAGAAATCCTGACCGCGTTTGCGGATCATCTCTGCTGCGAACTCCTTAATGAATTCGTGGTTGATATGCTTAATCGCATCCAGCCGGAACCCACCGCACTGGAGGGTATCGATCAGCCATTTCCCCCAATCAATCATCTCGCGCCTTACATCCGGGTGGTTATAATCTATATTGGCGAACATCAGATAGTCATAGTTGCCAAACTCATCATCGACATTCTCATTCCATTTTTTATTCTCTCCTGCGATGCGGAATACACCTGTTCGTTCTCCCTTGGCGTCAAAGTCTGTACCGTTGAAATGTTCAGAGCTCCACTTAAAGGAGGAGTATTGATCTCCGCGACCCGGGAATGTGAATTTGGTCCAGCCCTCAATCTCGAACGGTTTGGAAATTTCCTTCGTCCGATCATTCGGATCAACCTCAATCACTTTGAACACTTCCGTCTCATCTGCTCCGGCCTTGTGATTCATAACCAGATCCACATAGACGGCTATGCCGTTCTTATGACACTCAGCAATGGCCTCCACCAATTCCTGCTTGGTGCCATATTTAGTTCGTACGGTACCCTTTTGATCAAATTCGCCCAGATCATACAGATCATATACACCATAACCTGTATCTTCTGCTGACACTGCCTTGGTTACGGGTGGTACCCATACCGAGTCAATGCCTTTGGCTTTCAGTTCCGGGGCCATTTCAGCCAGTCGCTTCCAATGATCTCCGTCTGCAGCCAGGTGCCATTCAAAAAACTGCATCATGGTATGATTTCTCTTCATTATAACCGACCTCCTTGATTGCTTTCGAAGCGGACCGCGGAACGGATAGGGTAATTCGCCGTTGTTCGTTCGTTGCTAACCAAGTTATAACCCTTTCACCCTACCCTTCAATCATATAAAGGAAAGAAAATCGAAAAATATATGCTATATAAGCTGAACAAAGATTATTTACATTGACACTACGATGACAGAATAACCTTCCAATCGCTGTTATCCCCAGATTTTTTGATTCCCTTTTGCGAAGGGGAAAATCCGAGGATAAAGGCGAACGCTTCGCTTTTTCAGGTTTTTTCTGTCCTCTCCGTTATCGTGTAAAAGATTAGTTCAACTTATATACATGCATCATTTCATTCGTAGTTCGTTCATCAAATTCGTTTATAGTCCCGCCACTCCTCGGGCAGCAGGGAACGATACGGTTCCTGGATAAAACGATCGTCGACCAGCACCAGCACGCCCCTGTCTTCTTCCGTTCGAATCAGCCTTCCTCCTGCCTGCAGCACCTTGTTCATACCGGGGAAAATATAAGCATAATTGAACCCGTTGCGGCCTGTACGGTCATAATAATCACGAAGCACATTGTTCTCCAGACCAATCTGCGGCAGCCCCGCACCTACCACAACGACGCCATTCAAGCGGTCTCCCGGCAGATCGACACCTTCCGAGAATACACCACCCATGACGGCAAATACCAATCGTGTCCGTTCAGGGTTTGGCTGGAATCCATCCAAAAACTGCTCCCGTTCCAGTTCGTTCATGCCTTGTTTTTGTATGACCGTATCCGCTTCACTTGGAAGCTGTGCATAAGTTTCGTATATCTCGCGCATATAAGGGTAAGAAGGGAAGAACACCATCAGATTGCTGCGCGGCCATTCGGTCACCAGCTGTTGCAGCATCTCCGCAATGGGTCGCCGGGATTGCTCCCGATCCTTATAACGCACGGATAAGGGCAGGAGCCTCACATCCAATTGTTCCCGCTGAAATGGAGATGGAATCTGCAATGTATAATCCTCTTCCTCTGCACCCAGCATATCCCGATAATAGCGAAGGGGTGACAATGTGGCCGAGAAATGAATGAGGGAGCGGAATCCTTTGGCCGTCTGACGAAGCAGTACCGAAGGATCAAGACAGAATAACTTCACTCTCACTTCACTTCGAACACACTCTGCATACGTAATAAAACGTTCATCATACAGCTTGGCAATACGCAGGAAATTCTGTGCCGTGAAGTAGGCATCCAACAGCAGTTGATCCGTCTCGGCATTCCCCGAGCCACCTTCAACAAGACATTGCTCCGCGACCATGACAAAAGGCTCCAGCCGTTCAATCAGTTCCTCCGGTGCTTCCTGCTGGATGATCTTCCCTTCTTCTCCACCGTTTTTCCGAAGGGTAATCAGATACTTATCAATGGCCCCGGTGTAATCAACAATGGCTTTGGCAGCAGGCACACTGCTGTCCAGCGACTGGAACTCTCTTTTCACATCCAGAAATACTGCCTTCTCCAGCTCCGCGGAAAACATCATTCGGCCACGATCGACCAGATTATGAGCCTCGTCCACCAGTAATACCGTCTTGCGTTTCTGCTCCTCCAACATTCTTTTCAGAGAGATCCTCGGATCGAAAATATAGTTATAATCGCAGATCACCGCATCGGCTGCATACGCAGCATCCAGTGAAAACTCAAACGGACACACCCGATGTTTGCGCGCATACTGCTCGATGACCGGACGTGTCATCAACGTCTCATGTTCCAGCATGTCCAGCACGGCCCCGTTAATACGGTCATAATATCCTTCACACATGCCGCATTGCCCCGTATCACAAGCTTCCTCTTCCTTAAAACAAATCTTGTCCTTCGCGGTCAGACTGATCACATGCATCTCCAATCCTTCCGATTGCATCCGGGCAAAAGCTTCTTCAGCCGCCACCCGTGTCGTCGTCCTCGCGGTCAGATAGAACAATCGGCTTGCTTCGCCCTCCCCAATTGCTTTGACCGTGGGGAACAGCACGGACATTGTTTTACCAATGCCTGTTGGTGCTTTGGCCATTAATCCCTGCCCCTCACGGATCGTCTTGTATACGGCTCCTGCCAGCTTTCGCTGCCCCTCCCTGTATTTGCGAAAAGGAAACGGCAGCTCTCGCACACTGATATCACGCTTTTCTTCATATGCAGCGATCATCTCTGCATATGGCGCATAACCGGCAATCACTTCTGCCGCAAACTGCTCCAGTTCCTGTCGCTCTGCCATTCGGCGAAACCGTCTTTCTTCATGGGCTACCGAATGCACATACGTCAACTGCACTTGCATGCGTGGTTCATCTTGTTGAACGGCGTACATGTAGGCATACATCATGGCCTGCGCCCAGTGCACGGGAAGACCTTCTCCCAGATCATCCAGATTGCCCGCAGTCGATTTGATCTCATCCACCGTCAACTGACCCTCCAACCGGATCAGGCCATCACATCGTCCCTCCACCACATAGGTCAGATCCCCATGTTGAATCTCAGCTTCGAGCACAATCTCTTTCAGATCCTCTTCCGTGTACTCCTTCTGTACCCGCTGATGAATTCGAGTTCCCTCCTGCATCGAGGCATTGGTCCGGAACCCTGGACGTATGCTGCCACTGCGGTACACATACTCCACCAAAGGTCTAACCGATATCCGAATTGTTGTTGTCATACGATCACCCGTTCTGTTTGTAGTGATTATACTTTATCATGAAATATGCTTTTGGACACAGCACCACCTCGAAGAAGTGGAAAATATTATAAAGAGAGATTGACATTCCATCGTCGCATAAGTAAAGTTAACTTTACGTAAAGTAAACTTTACTTATGGGAGGATATACTTGCAAAATCTAATCAGAGACAAACGAATACATATGCACATCACACAGGAAGAACTGTCTCAACGCCTAAAGGTCTCCAGGCAGACCATCATATCGTTGGAATCCGGGAAGTACAAACCTTCTCTTGTGCTTGCTCACAAGCTTGCCCAATTATTTGGCTGTCAGATCGAGGAATTATTTATTTTTGAAGGAGATGAGAATATTGAGTTCTGAATTACTGAATCGGATGATCGGGATCGGTGGAATTGTAGCTGGTTTGTTATTTGCAATACTCATTATTTTTTTCACAAGGTTGATTGCAAGAAAGCACAACGGACTGGATGAGCGGTACCTCTATTGTATCACGAGAGCAAAAGCCTTCTCCTGGAATGCAACCACTATCAGCCTTGCTCTGGCTTGGATCCTCGTAGTTATGCTAGACGGGATATCGCTTTCCTTTTTCATTATTACTGCAGTGTTTGTCATTCATTGTTTATCTTCTATTGCGGCAAACCTATACTACTCAGCTCGGAATTAGCCCACCTGTCCGATACATGTGAACCGATTGGACTCGCACAAACCCATATGCTATCTTGAGATAGAATGTACTTAATGAGGAGGCAGCTTCTATGTATATCTATTTGGTTCCTTCACCGATTCCGGATGCACTTGCTGCATACCCGCATCTGACTCTGCGAAGCGAAGAGCACGTGCGTCTGGCGATTGAATCCGCAGAACGCCTGATGAATATCGAGTCTGATGATAAAGTAGCCGCATATGAAGCTTTTGATGCCGCAGGCTCCTGGACTGGCGGTGGTTATGCTGTTCTTAACAATATCCCTGTCACAGAGGATGGTCGTAACGATTTCGAAGAACGGTTTAAGAACCGTGCCCGCAAGGTAGAAGACGAGCCTGGCTTTGTCGGTATTCGTGTGCTTCGTCCTCTGAAGGATGACACATATGTTGTACTTACACTCTGGCAGTCGGAAGAACATTTCAAAGGCTGGCAGGAATCCCAAGCTTATAGTCACGCTCACCGTAACCGCAGTACAAGCGAAGGGCTGACCGCACAGAAGCCCACCATGTTCCCCAGACCTTCTTACGTTACAACGTACACTATAGAATAACGAAATTGGGTCGCATCTGTCTTTTATCGCAGTAGCCCATGTTTTTTCAAACCTCTTCCTGCATGGAAGAGGTTTTTTGCCGTCAATTGTTGAAGGCTCTCATTTTTGACACAGCCATGCTGAGATAGGATAATACTTGTTAAATGAAACTTCGGAAGGGAAGGCGGTACCTTGTCACGCAGTTCACTCACCCGATTTCTAAGCGGACCGTTTATATTCTTTACCATTATCATGATGATCAAAAGTTCACTGGCCTGGATCGTTATCTTCGATGACATCCCTGTCTGGAAACCACTGCTGACCGAATTGCCGCTCATCTGGATCGGCTTCTGTCTAATTGAGTGGTTTGCTGCCAAGCGGCGGATGTGGATATACCTTGCCATGAATTTGCTGCTCTCAGGGATTTTCTTTGCAGCCATCATGTACTACAAATACTATGGCGTAATCGTTAACTATCACGCGTTGGCACAGGTGAATCAGGTGACCTCGGTCAAGAGCAGCATGTTCTCTTTGCTTGATCCCTATTATTTGTTTATTTTTGCAGACGTTCTGATCATTGGGGGGATACTCATTCGTCGCCGGATCAAGCTCGGGAGTACAGAACGCCCGAACCGCATTCCGCTTGAACGACGTGCCAGAAGACGGGTTGCCTCGGTCATTCTGACCTTGTCCATGATCCTGTGCATGCTCAACATCTATCCCAATCGGGCCAGCATGAGTGAGCTTACACAAGCAGAACAGATGGGTATCCTCGGTTACGAGGCATATACCATCCTGGATCGACCTGATAAACCTGTACCCATTGCTCACATCGATCAGACTGACATTGACCAACTGAAACAAACGACCGAACTTCCTTCGATTGTGGAGCAGGGTGCCGCGAGCGGACGCAATGTGATTATGCTCCAGTTGGAATCGTTCCAGAACTTTCTGATTGGATTAGAGGTAGATGGACAGGAGATCACGCCTAATCTGAATCAATTGGCTAGACAGAGCCTGTATTTTCCGAACTTCTATCAGCAAGTGGGACAGGGAAATACATCAGATGCAGAATTTGTTGTGAACACATCGTTCTACACCCCGCCAAACGGGGCAGCAACAACTGTATATGCGGATAAAGCTCTGCCGAGTCTACCCAAGCTAATGTCAGCAAACGGATATCAGACAGCTACATTCCATACAAATGATGTTCGTTTCTGGAATCGGGATCAGTTATACAAGGCACTTGGATTCGACCAGTATTATGATATTAATTATTTCGGCATGCAGGACTCTATCGCGTTTTCGGCCTCGGATGAAGTCTTATATTCCAAAACACTGGATAAGCTGGAATCCATGCAGTCTTCGGGTGATCCCTTCTATGCCCATATCATCTCCATGTCAGCCCACCACCCGTACACTTTGCCTAAAAACAAGGTGAAGCTGACGCTGCCAGAGCGTTACAAGGATACGTTGCCCGGTGATTATCTGATATCACAGCATTATGCGGATGAGGCAGTTGGACAGTTGATTGCTGGATTGAAAGAACGGGGATTATGGGAAAATAGCTTGTTCGTCTTGTACGGGGATCACCTGGGGCTTCCCATCTACTCACTGGATCGGGATGACAAAGTCCTTATGAAAGAGTTGTATGGTCGGGAATACACATCAGCAGATATGATTAATATTCCACTCATTATCTCGGCCCCGGGTGCTACTCCCGGTGTACAGCTGGAGCAGATCGGAGGCCAGGTGGACATTCTGCCAACGATTGCGGGACTCACCGGAGTATCGCTGATGGACCAATTACACTTCGGACAGGATTTGTTACACGAAGGTGGAAATCTCTTACCCGAACGCTATTACCTTCCCTCCGGGTCGGTGCTAAACGACGCTTCTCTCTTCATTCCGGCGAAAGGATACGGGGATGGGACGCATTATTCCCTAGCTGATGCGGGCAGACAAGATGCCCAGCAACAGCAGATGAATGTTCCTTCAGAAGAGATGCCGAAGAATTCAGGAGAAGAGGAATCTCCAACTATCACCACACCCAATAACAGTGGGCAGTCTTCTTCACGGTTTATAACGAAGGAACAATATGATCGGGCATTGGATCTTGCACACTTGTCCAACAGTTATTTAAGCCAGTTACCGGACCGAAAGGAAGCGAAATAAAAACTAATCGTTAAATGTACTGTTAAATAGGCTTCATTAACAATAGATAATAATCTAAAGTATGTCTTCAAAATTAGGCAAGCTATATGATGATAGATATCAGCATACAGAAAGTAAAGTTTCGAAGTCCCATCTTGAGGTCCCAGCTTGCCGGCCGGATCCTGGCGAATGGATAGACGATTTCTAAGGAAATCAGGACGTCTTATTTGACCTTTAGATCCTCTTTATACATTGTGAAGAACATCAGACATGTTATTTCCCAAAATTCTCCGAAAAAACGCTGCAAACGGCTGTTTATTCGGATATAGCGTGTCTCAGGTTCCTTAGATTTCTGCGGATGCTTCAAATCCCTGAATAAGGCGCCTCAGATTCGTTAGGACTCGCTTCGTGCCTTGCTCCAACCACAGCTTAGCGATCATTTTATATCTACTTCCAATATCCTTAATAAAACCGAAAAAGCCCGTTAAACAGAACCGATCACGGTCTGATTAACGGGTCTTTTCTTGGTTTTATTGTGGCTTAGGACATTACAACGCCATTCTCTGTGACAGCCCTGCTTCCGTTTACAACGGCAGTAGCGCAACCGACTTGCGAGCAGTCAATTGCTCTACCATGGCAAGCCATTCTTGTGGTTTGTTAGGAAGCACCGCATAATATCGATTCAGGAAATCAGCCACCAGACTGGCTGGCAGTTCACCAAGCGACTCATCACCTGGCATAAAGCACAGATCCAGTCCGCCAACTGCTTCACCGTCACCTTGCCAAGATGGATGAACATACGGGAAGTCCAGACGCTGATATCCCAGATGGGACAGCACTTCGCGACGCACATACGGGTCCATTGGCTTGATACCGCCAAACTCGTGATCCTGACTCAGATAAGGATTATAGATTTCGGCAAACATGCCGAACAATTCTTTCCCGTTTGCTGCAGCCAGCTTTTGCAGATCACGCTTGCGGTGATTCGCCAGGAAACTGCCAATTCCCAGACCTTCGCGCCCAATAATCGTGAAGTCCGTCATGGCTACGTTCCAGTCCTCGTAATAACGGTACTCCGTCGCTCCAACAACCTGTCCCTCATGTACAGCCACGAACACCCGAATACCCGGATCTTCCAGCGGTTCTTCCCACAGGGGGAAGTCCAGCACTTCTTCCCGCGGGAAAATCTCCTGCATCAACTTGTGCATTTGGGCAAACAATGGATCTTTAATGGATGTAATACGCGTGAATTCCATGAATAAATACCCCCTCGATTGATGATGTATTTCATTTAATATTTCTTTATCTGAACGGATTCCGCCACTCCATCAGGGCTGCATAGTTGCAGGATTCCTCATCGTCCAGATAGTCTGCGGTCACACCAACAGGCATGCGGCCACAGCGAAGCAGGAACGATATCACCGGGTCACGCCTCTCTCCCGCTGCTACCTGATCCAGATATTCCTGCGCAGACAGTTGGTCTGCAACCAAATGATAACCGGGCATTCTACCAGCACCCAGTAACCGATCCATCCCCTGAGCGATGACAAGGTGGTACATCGCCTGTATCATAAACTGAGCCAGTCCCCATTTGCGGTACTTTGGACGAACACAGAGATCAACAATATACAGCGTGTTGCCATCCGGCTGGTGGTTACGAATATAACCGTCATCCGTTACTTGGGCCCAGGTATGACTTGCTGGATATGCAGGGTCCCACTGCATCCGTAGCGAGGTCATTGATCCAGCCAACTCTCCATCCACTTCAATACAGATGGCACCCTCCGGGTAATGCTGCACATGACTGGTGAGCTGCTCCTGACTCCAGAGCAGCTCTTCCGGATAAGGAGGAGGGAAACTCTCCGCCTGAATGCGAATGAGTTCCTCAAAGTCGGATGCAACATAATTGCGAACGACTGCTTTTACCCTTTTACCACTTCGCTCCGGATCGGTGATCAGCATTTCTTTGGTATACATGTTGCCTGTTCACCCCTTTCCACTGACAAAATGAATTCCCTACTCTGTTTCGCTTAGGTTTTAATTATGTGTTCAAAGAGGTCGGTTTGCAGTACCGAGAAGATGGGATGAAGCTAGAAATGGAGTAGCGGAGCGTAGGGAAGACTACGTGAGCAACGGACATTTCGGCTGAATTCCATATTCGATGCTGATGATGCCACTAGGCATCCTTCGTAATCAAAAGCGGGCTTTTTGAACAACCTCTATAAGGTTGCCTACTCCCAATCGGTATATAGATCAGTACGGCGGTCACGCCAGGTCGTTACCGATCCACGTTCACGTACCTCATACAACAAGTCCAGATCCAGATCGGCGGTCACGATCATATCGTTGTTAATCTCACCCTCGGCCAGAATGCCACGTGGCGGGAACGGAATATCATTCGGCGTAATAATTGCAGCCTGTCCATAGTTGGCACGCATGAAATCAACGGTCGGCAGGTTACCCACTGTTCCAGTTAACACAACATACACCTGATTCTCTACCGCGCGGGCATGACTCGTATAACGCACACGGTAGAATCCATGATGATCGTCCGTGCAGGAAGGACAGAAAATTACGTCAGCGCCTTTGGCTTTGGCCATCCGTACAATTTCCGGGAATTCAATATCGTAACAGGTCAGCATGGCAATGCGGCCTTTATCGGTGTCGAACACCTCAAGTCCATCTCCGGGAGCCATATTCCATTCCTGAACTTCGGTTGGTGTAATGTGGATCTTGTCCTGACGTGCGATACGACCATCCGGGTAGAACATGTGGGCTGTATTATACAACTTCCCTTCACGGCGAATGACGTGGGTTCCCCCGATGACGTGCATGCCGTACTTGGCAGCAAGTGACGTGAACAGTTGTTCATATTGTTTTGTAAAGTTTGGCAGATCCTCAATCGTCAGTGCATTGCCTTGTTTGTCCCCAATGGACATTAACTGCGTTGTGAAAAATTCCGGGAACAGCACAAATTCGGTTCCGTATTCGCTCGCTGTCCGTATGTAATGCTCAGCCTGAGCGGCGAACTGCTCAAACGAGCTGATTGTGTGCAATTGGTATTGTACAGCGGATACCCGCAGTTTCATGTTCGTACACCTCCATCATGATTATGCTTCCATTGTAACAACGATCCGGGGTCAACAAAAGAATATTTACACTGGGCACTACAATGTCAGAACAATCTTCCAATCGCTTCCTTACTCACCCAGCATCGACTGCGTGAATCCGATCCACTCTCTCGTGGCAAATGAAAGATAGCGGTCCTTCCGCCAGATCATGCCGAGCTGCCATGGAATCACCGGTTCCACCACGGGTATAATGCGCACGCGCATATGGTCTACCTCACGACAGATCGTCTCCGGCAGTAAGGCTACCCCCAAATTGGCAGCAACCATCGCGCTGAGCAGATCCCACTGGGAGCTCTCATATACCACACGGGGCTGGAACCCAGCATGCTGACAGGCCACAATAATCCGGTCATGCAATGCAAAATCCTCCCTAAACAGCACAAAGGCGTCGTTTTCCAGTTCATGCAGCGCGACCGATTCTTTTCCAGCAAGTGGATGTGAAGGGTGTACGAGCAGGTTCAGCTTCTCTTTCACAAACACAAAATGATCCAACAGCTCATCCACGGTTGGCAGTACGGCAACGCCAATATCCAGTGCACCACTGATCACATCGGCCTCCACTTTTTTGGCACCATCCTCAAACAGCTGAATGGTCACCTGCGGGTAGGCTTTGTGAAATTCGCCAATGATCATGGGGAAAAAGCTTGATCCTACCATCGGCGGCAAGCCAATCCGCAGATGGCCTTTCTTCAAGTTCATCAGATCGTCCAATTCGGACGACAGACTGCGGAATGATTTTTCAATCTCAAGTGCCTGACGAAAAAACACATGGCCTGCATCGGTTAGTTCAACTTTCTTCCCATAACGGTCCAGTAAAGTGATACCCAATTCCTCTTCAAGACTCTTGACCGTCTTGCTGATCGTGGGCTGGGTGATATACAGAACTTCGGCGGCTTTAGTGAAGCTCTGCTGCCGGGCAACTTCTAGAAAATATTGCAAATGGCGGATATCCATCGGTTGATTCCCACCTCTCATAGATAAATGGAATAGTAAACATTCTTAATATGCATTTTACTCATGAAAGAATGCCATGTAAAATTTGTGATATCAAATGAATCATTTTCATTTTCATAATAACTTAAACGATTACGTTGATTATACAAGGAGGGATTGAAGTGAAAAAATGGGGCCTTGGTATTGCACAAGTTGCGCTCTTAATGGTTTTTTCACTGCTCATGGACCTGCTGGCCCGTACTCTCCATCTTCCTGTACCCGGTTCAATACTCGGTATGGTTGTGTTATTCATTCTGCTTCAGACTCGTGTCGTGAAGTTGCGCTGGATTGAAGTTGGAGCTGCCTGGCTGCTCGGTGAACTATTGTTATTTTTTATCCCGTCAGCCGTTGGCATTATGAACTATATGCCCATGTTGGAGCATGACGGATTGCAGATTTTATTCATCGTACTGCTTAGTACTTTCCTGGTCATGTCCTGCACAGGCCTGGTTGCTACACGAATCGCCAAACGAAAGGAGCGTCACACCGGATGATTGGATTCCTCTGCCTGTTGTTAACCGTCGGTATCTATTGGGTTACCAAACGAATGTATCGCAATCTGCCTAAAGTATATCTGTCTCCGTTGCTCATTACACCGCTTCTTGTTGTTGGCATATTGCTTGCAACCGGAACGGATTATGCCACGTATAGCAGTGGCGGCAAATGGCTGAGTCTGCTTCTTCAACCGGCCACCGTGGCTTTTGCCGTACCGCTCTATACCTTTTTCCATGTACTCAAAAAACATATTTCCGAGATTGTCTTCAGTGTCATGACCGGCTCGGTTGTTGCCGTACTTTCTTCTGCCCTGCTCGCCAAATGGTTACGTCTGGATTCAGGTCTAATCCACAGCTTGATCCCGCGCTCCATTACAACACCCATTGCCATGAACGTATCCGCCACAATCGGTGGCATACCCGCAGTGACAGCTGTTTTTGTTATTATGACTGGTCTGCTCGGAGTAATTATGGGCCCTTCCATCGTCAAAATGCTGCGCATCGATGGGGAGATTGCACGAGGCACACTGTTTGGAACCGGTGCCCATGGCACAGGGACATCCAAGGCGTTTGAACTGAGTTCCCTGACCGGTACCATCTCCAGCATCTCCATGGTGCTCGCTGCATTGTTCACTTTAGCGGTTGCACCCGTGCTTTCTAAACTTATTTTCCCATAATGGATGGAATTATCCACTTTTTTGAAATATTATTGTTGTATTAAAGCCCTTTCTTCCTTACAATAAGGACAGGTTTTTAATTGTGAATATTGCGGGGGAGATGCGATGAAAAGAACCGGAATGAAGAGATCTCTGGACCGTCTTGGACGAATTGTCCTTCCCAAAGAAATGCGGGATACGATGGAAATCCATATCGGCGATCCGCTTGAGTTTTTCATTGAAGGGAAAGAGTTGATTTTAAGAAAGTACAAATCAACATTATGTATTTTTTGCGGTGACATGGATACACAAATGTATTTCAAAGAACAATTCATCTGCCGGACTTGTGCAATTCAATTAAAACACCCGGATGACTCTCCCAACTGGTTCGTACCTCAGAACAAACAGGCTCCTGCACCCGTGGAGCGTCCTGCTTCCAAATCCGCCTCATTCTCATCTCCCGCCAGGGAAGAAGGGACCACTGCTGACAACCAAGAATACCCGGACCTGCGGCCAAAGACGGCACGTATGCTGCAACAGATGAAAGAAATTGTTGAACAGAATCCCGGTTTGGCTCAACAGCAAATTGCGGAAAAGCTTGGCATTAGCCAAGGACGCGTCTCTCAATTAAAAAAGTTACTATAATTAAAATGGCATTTGATCATTTATAGTCAGAAGACCTTCCCATCAGGAAGTCCCGCTGCAAGAGAACCCGTTTTTTTTCGTGGGTTCTTCTTTTTTTTATATTCATATTGTAATGGAAAGGAGTTCTATGGATAAAATTCTGTATTTATCACAATTCGACCTCATGTCCTCCTTATCCGAGGCAGACCTGATTGAAATGGATGGGATGACTTCTATTACGACCATACCTAAAAACAGACAGATCCAGACACCCGATACGTTTACAGAAGGTTTCTATTTTGTAAAACGGGGAAAGGTTCGTTTATATACATTAAATCCGGAGGGCAAGCAGTTCACTCTCGATATTTTGACGAAAGGTAACGTGTTTGGAGAAATGAATGGAATCTCACTCGGAACACGCGCCGTTTATATCGAAACGATGGAGGAATGTGATATTTGCCTGATGAACAAACAACGTTTTGAACAGTTTCTGATTGAACATCCAGAATTTATGATGAGACTGATGAATGTACTAAGCGAGCGGATCAAACGAATGAGCGAGTTGACACAGACGCTCGCACTCGGAAACCTGCATGAAAAGGTGTTACATAATCTCTTCCGGCTGGCTGAACAGATGGGATGGATCGAAGAAGATGAGTACTGCCGGATTCAACTCGGGCTTACCCATCAGGAGATTGCCTGGATGGCAGGAGCCACACGGGAATCGGTTACGATTGTCATGCAAGACTTGGTAAAATCTGGCCGTATTCGTACCGGATTCAAATCAGTCTCCCTTCATCGTGACGAAATCGCTAACCTCCGGAAAATCACTGACCACTTGTAAGATGCCTTACATCCCTGTTCTCCTGCAAGTTGTACTGTATAACTCATGATGTTATACAACCAAGGAGGAGTATACCGTTGGATGCTAAGCCAGATCTATTTATCCCTGAAGACATTTTTCTTCGCAAAGGTGCCCGTAAAGCAACGGAAATTCCTGAGCATATCCGCAATTGGCTACAAGCAGGACATATCGAATCGGTCAATCTGACCGAATGGCTGGCTGTAGATCATGTTTCTCTTTTTCAGAAGGTTACCCATGAATGGGGAATGGATGCCGAAACCAGAGCAATTACAGAGCAGTTAACACAGATGGATGAGCAGCGGATCATGAAAATCATCCCGGCCATAGCCATGCAATGGCTTGATCTGTTGAAACGTCCATCAGTCAATGAACAAACGAATCTCTTTTGTTCCATTGCAGAGCATCGTTCAGACAGTGTTCGCTGCTGGGCGGCTTATATCATTGGGCTGGATTCCGGTCTGAACCTGACTGAAAAGTTGGAGCATATTCGGCCCTTTGCAGCAGATCATCACTTTGGTGTAAGAGAAATCGCCTGGATGGCTGTACGGGAGTCCATCTCTGCCGAATTATCCTTAGCCTTGCAGCAGTTAATCCCATGGAGCGTTGACCCTGATCCACTGATCCGTCGATTTGCCATAGAATCAATCAGACCTCGTGGCGTCTGGGCCAAGCATATTCAGGAGTTAAAAGAAAATCCGGCCATGGCCCTTCCCTTGCTTGACGCAGTAAAATCCGATGCCCATAAGTATGTACAGGATTCGGTAAGTAACTGGCTGAACGACGCCAGCAAAACCAATCCAGAGTGGGTGCGGCAGGTCTGTGCCACTTGGACTCAGCAGTCGGATACCAAACATACGCGGCGAATCGTTACACGTGCCACGCGAAGTCTGACATAAAAAAAGATGACCACCGCTTACTGGCAGTGGTCATCTTCTGCATAGGCATCCGCGTTTACATTCCTTTTGACAGGAATACCTTTTCCACGTTGAACAGCCCAATTACGTTCCCTCTTATCTTTAACTTACGCCTGAATCGCGTCCATCTGGCCTTCTTCTTCCGCTTCCAATCTGCGCATGCCCACAACCAAAACAATAATGTTAGCTACCAACAACACAGCCGGGAACGGAACAGCAGCGTATTGTGCATAGATCAGATGACTTCCCACGGCCCCAATCAGAATGAAGGTCAGTATGCCAGAAGCCAGGATGCGAGTCCGTGGAATCAGCAGTCCTACAGCACTAAGCAACTCCGCAGCGCCCAGCAGATACATCGTCCATGTCGGATAAGAGAAACTTTCGAATGTCTGAATCATCATGTCTGCTCCACTAATCTTGTTAAACCCCGTCATGACGAAGACACCTGCTAACACAACCAGAAAAACGTAACCCAAAATCTTGTTCATATGTAGATCCTCCTGTAACAAATTATATGTTCCTACTATGTAATGATTATTTTTGCTGCACATTGTAAAAAAAGAATCTATGTAAAAGTTCCCAAAGGTCACTCTGTTTTCAACCGTTCAGCCCAGTTCAATTTTCAGAATAGTACGCGTTCATATTATACGCATTATTTATCACCAACTTACTTTTGTGAAGTTAGTATATAATAATAATATAATTTCTTCAAGTAATTTTTCACTGTATGATGTATAATACATACAAAAGGTATGTTACAGTATATTTTGTAGTAACCCTCATTTACTTGGATGTCCTATATTCTTAAAGCGGCAGAAATCATGTCCTTTCATATACAACTTTGAAGAAAATCATTATGAATCGAGGTGAACACGTTGAAGCTGAAAAAAGTAAAATCACCAAGTCCCTGTATGATCACTCAAGCCATAGACATCATAGGCAAGAAGTGGGTACTGTTAATCATGTACCAACTGTTGTCCGGACCCAAGCGGTTTACGGAGCTTGAAGCAGAGATGGCGATCAGTGGACGACTTTTATCGGAGCGATTGAAGGAAATGGAGACGGAAGGTATCGTAACCCGACACATGTTTCCCGAGATACCTCCCCGTGTAGAGTATGAATTGACACCGAAAGGCAGAGCCATTGAACCTGTCATTGATCAGATCTACAGTTGGTCATCCGACTGGTTGAAACAGCAGAAATCCGAGTAGTTGAATTGCTGATCCATGACATTCCACTCAACACAAATACGCCTGAATCAAATCACCCTGAAGGAGAGGAGTTAATCTTAATATTACTGACTATCAAGAATTGGCTAGGTTTAGACAAAACTTCTAAAAAGGAGAAAGGTGGACTGATTACCAGTCCACCTTTCTTTATTCATTTACAAATGATTACGTAGGCCGTTCACAATACCAATAGCAATTGTATTCAGTCTAGATTCATAATCAAGGTTTTCATCGTCAATGTTTCCAATTTCGACTAGTATTTTTTGGTTTGCCTTAGTCGTATCACGTAAGACAGCAAAGTTATCTGCATATGTTCCAATACTCGTAGTGCGTGGAAAGCAGCGCGGAACAAGAAAAACCACCATGATTAGGTTGGTTGTATTATCCCCTTTAAGTAGACACTTGGAGGGGATATTTTTATGGCCAAAAAAGGACAAACATTTCACACGTATACCGAAGAATTTAAATTGAATGCGGTTAGATCCTATGTCGAAAGTTCTTCAAGTTACAAGGTGGTCGCTGATCGCGAAGGAATTCGAAACTGTTCACAACTGAAGGTGTGGGTAGAAAAATGGAAAAACGGGGAAGCGTTCGATGAGCGAAAAAACAATGTTCCGAATCCAATGAAAGGACGTCCCCGTACTGCCTTTAGCAGTGTAGAAGAAGAACGTGACTACCTTCAAGCACAGGTGGATTATTTAAAAAAGCGGTATCCAAATCTAGTAAAGGAGAAGCGCTGAGCCAACGGGAGAACTACGATATCATAGACGAATTGCGCTGCTCGCATAGCATTACACGCCTATTATCGATTACAGGAATACCCCGTTCCAGTTATTACAAATGGCGAGCAACACAGCCGCAGCGAGACGCAAGACAAGACCGTGATCGCAGCACCCCAGCAAAAAATGGTGACGGATATTACTTATATTTCGGATGGAAACACATTCGTTTATCTGTCTGTCATTCAAGACTTGTTCAACAACGAAATTGTAGCTTGGCAATTATCTAAACGGAACGATGTTCAGCTCGTATTGGATACGGTGGAACAATGGACACAAAAAAGAGACGTTTCGGAAGCCGTGCTCCATTCGGATCAAGGCTTCCAATACACGTCTCAGGCGTACAACACACGATTAGAAGCATTCGGCGTGAAGGGCAGCCACTCTCGCAAAGCAACCTGCCTGGATAACGCATGCATCGAATCCTTCTTTTCGCATCTCAAGACAGAGAAGCTGTACCTTAACCAGTGTAATTCAGAAGCAGAGATTCGACAAGCCGTGGAAGATTATATGTACCATTACAACTACCGACGTTTTCAAGCCAAACTCAAACAGCGCGCACCGATTGAATATCGATGCGCACTGGCAGCATAGCTTTTTTTCATCTGTCTACTTGACAGGGGTATGACCAGGTAGCCTTGCAATCCGGTGGTTTTTCATTCGTTTGATCGAAATTCGCCGTGGTCGCCCACCGGCCTTTGTTAGACAAGTCACGATGTTACAGCATCGTGGCTTTTGTTTAATTTACACCTGTTATACTTTTATTACACCACAGCAGGAGCGTTTAGGAAAATCCAGGCTCAATTTCATGAGTTATCGATTGTCCTATATTGCACAGTCTACATTAACCGATTGATAAAATCCTCCATGTATGTTCTAAACTCAGATCTGTCAGATGAAGAAATCATATTAATGCCAACTACATGCTGATTTAGCAACAAGTCGGAGCCTTTTAATTCTACAGATATTATACTATTAATATTGATTCTAAACGGCTTTTGGAACATATTGTGGATGTATATTTGACGATTAGTAATAATGAAACCATCCTTGGCGCTACCGAAAGCAGTATTATCAAAAAGTACAACTGGTTTCTCATCAAATTCTAGTTTAGCATATGCTTCAAGGGCATTCTTAAACTTCTTGTTGACTTTCTCGTTTTCATTTTCAAGAAATAAATATCTTCGAATTCCCTCGTTCTTGATATTTAGTACTGTGTTCTTGATTTCCTCAACAACTTGATCAGTATTCTTCATTTCATTATTGGTAACAGAAACTGTTGCCGAGACCTCACCGTTACTTGAATGTAACTCAGAAGAAGCGTTGTTGATCTCAATGCTTCCCTTACTTAAACCAATCGTGCTCCCATACTTCTGAACGAATACCAAAAGTTCCACAAAATCATAGAATTGATCTCGATCCTTGCCGCTAATTAGATTGATGTCCACTCGTTTTCCATCAATAAGAATTGAGCTGTCGAGCAGACTCATTTGCTCTATCTCTTGAAAGCTGATATTCCATCCTTTTTCCATCATATTGTGGACGTAAATCCTATGATCTGTTATTAAAAATCCGTCTTTTGCACTTCCAAAAACAGTACTATCAAACAAGAGAAGAGGATTTTCCGCTTGAATAGGGGCGTAGGAAGACTTTACATTTTCCATTTTCTTCGTCAGCTTATCAGTTGAATCCCCTAACACTAAGAATACCTTAGATTTGATTGCCTCATTTTGAATGGATATGAAAGCTTTCTGAATAGCACGAATCGGGTTCTCTGAGAGCTCCGTTTTAATTGAATGAAATAATCTATTATTTCGCAGCTTTTGCTCCAGCTCCAATCCAAATTCGCCGAATAACTGAGTTAGACGCTCTCTATTTTGGATATCTGTTTGGAGATCTTGAACCAATGCATCTATAGGAATCTTAAAGTAGCGTGCATAATTGATTAGATCATCTTCCTCTTCAGCTGACTTGTAATTCAAAGCAAGCTCATAATAGGCAAGATCAAACGGATCATTCTCAAGGATTTCCACAATCATATATTCAAGATCTTCATTCTTTACACTACCGTTCACAATATTATTATATATAATCATAGCTTCTTCTCGTTCACTACTTGTGTATGTATCAGCTACAGATGACAATTTACGGTCATTAATACACTCTACAACGGCCATATGAAGGTTGAAAACATCATAATATACTGATAAGCACAGTGTTCTTTTGGTTTCTGGATCCTTGAAGATTTTCTTCTTCATACTGCTTACTTCTGCGTTTGTGGATGCATTACCTAATGCATTTGTGAATGAATGCAACATTCCTGTAGCCATATTAGCTGTTCCGGCCATTGCCATTCCTTTTAGAGCGCCACCTACGCCAAAACCACCACCTACCATTCTTCCTCTACCTGCTTTACGAATTGAACGATAATCTTTCTGAGATTCCTTGTATTCTACCAACTCCTTGAACTTCTCTCGAATCTCACAAAAATGATCCTCCCAATAGCCGGTATACTTTAATGCTATGTCTCCAAAACGAATCATATCAATGCTGTAAACACCTTTGGAATTCAGCATGTTCACAGCATACTCCAGAGCCGAATAGAAAATATCATCTGCATCATTATCTCCATTACGGATTAAGTCATCTAGGCTATGGTACTGAGTATCAAAGTTCCGAGCCATCCGATCTCTGGCTTCTCTTGCCAACTGCTGGAACTCGTACCGAATCGTAACGTAGTCCTTTGTTTCCTTTGGAATTATTACATCATAACCCAGTAGATTAAAAACCTCTGTATCTTGTTGGATCTTTTGGATAGACACTGGCTCTTCTTTTTGTTGCACTAAATGCTGCGGAGCCTCTTGTACAGCAGTACCACAAGACGAACAAAATTTAGCATTATCAGTTAACTTTGTACCACAATTGGAACAGAACATTTGTCTTCTCTACCTTTCGCATTCGTTATAGCAAACTAGTAAGCAGAAATATGTCTTACTTCTATCACTACATTTTACAATATTCCTCTAATTATCAAAACATTAATCTTAACAGGATACGTTCATAGTTATTCGTACAATTCGCCGCGAATTGTTTTTAAGAAGCTTTTGTATCCCTGCTAAGCGACTAGGGCGTGTCTTCAAACTCAAGCAAGCCACACCATAATGGATGCCAGGCCAAAAAAGACTTGAACGTACACGCTTGAACAAAGTCAAGCTGATCACGTTGATCAGCTACTTACTTCGTATTATTGAGCTATCGTTTTTCGTTAGCTAAAAGAAAATAGCAACAGTTCCTTATGTCCAAATGCTACATGTAGCATTTAACTAATATTATTCCCGGGGTCTTGGATGAATCATACGTGTGGTAAGTTGGAAATGTTATATCATACGTTCTCGAGAAAATCTTGAAACTGGGCTTGTGCATTTTGATCTAGCCCGTTGAATCTGCCTAATGCACTTTGCACATCATCTATTGCCCTACATCTTCTAACATTTCTCTCATTCTTTCGTTATCTGCTACAGCTTTCTCTATTTTTTCTTGACTTGCTTCGGCATCCTTAAGTGATTTGATTTTTTTGCTAAACGATTCAAATAGTTTTTTCTTGCAACTCGGAATAGCTCTTGCCCAGTGTATCCTGTAACTGATCCTGAATTGGTTTCGGCATAACTATGTATATCCTCCTCTTGATTAATTATGGTCGAATTATATCATGATAGATCCAGCTCTTCTATATATACTATGTACAACACATTAAACTAACCTGCCCGTTAGTTGAACAAAGGCAGCCAATCACGTTGACCGGTTACCTCTTTGGTTTTTCGAGCTATCGTATCCCGTTAGCTATGAGGCATTATCCGTCCAGCACATTGAATTCTATGGAGATAATACCATTAAGATCTATGATATTGACTCAATTGCCCGTTTATTGGAATCATATTTGGCCAATAATCAAAATATCCGTGATGAGATCGAACAGGCTCTTCAAAAACTGAAGAAATCATTGGGCGGTATGTCTTCGAACGAATACCGAGAGCTGCATAACAAGATGCCTTAGCACTTCATCCCGGGCTAAGGCATCTCAATGAAGTCATTTTTTGTTTTTTTAACTGTCTACTTGACAGGGAGCAGTTCACTCTTTAACAAAGGGATTCTTTTTTCTGTTCCAGTGCCCGGAGTATGGCCAAGTGACTTCGGTCTCTGACCTGACAAATACGCCACTCCAGCGAACGCGAATGACCTCATATGGGGGTTCGTTTTATAGAACTGTTAACTGAAGGTTTTTGTCTGCTAAAATGCACCGCATTAGAAAATTCTCGTGCATTACGCGGTATTGTTTGAAATGGACGAGACCTACTTCCTGTACTCGCAAACGGGCAGACGGAACAATAACTGATCGCAAGCCGCGTAAGAGCGGCGGAAAAGCGAAGCACCGAGGTACAAGTAACGACTAAATCTGTGTGCTGGTCGCCCGAGTCAGAAGATGACCTTCTCAGGCGTTCTTGGACGTGGGCGCATTCGTACTACGAAACTGGATGAAGCAATTGGGTCTCACCTTTACGTATATGTATACGTACACGTTTACGTTTGTATTTTAATGGGCTCGGAGACTACCGTAAGAATCAACTATACTTAATTCTTACGGTAGTCGATAATTCTCGATCAATGAGGTTACCCAATTGAAAGTCCTAGGGCATTATTATCGTCTAAGGACTGTAAAATTTTTGAATAGTATCTATAGTTTCAGGGCATATTTTATGCGAGGTGTTTGAGATAAAGATGTTATTAATAGGTCTAATCACTCTTAGTATCATTGGTACGTTACAGACGAGGGATTATGAGATAAAAGCAAATTATAAGGTAGAGAATAACTGGATCAAGCTTCCTAAAAACGGATCATTGAACATCGAATTAACTACAAGTAAAGAAATAGAAAAGGTTTGTTTTTGGATATTGCCAATGGGCACTTCTACTTGGAAGTATAGAACCTTACTGAGTATGGATGATAATGGTACGGATGGATGGGAATTAGAATGGCCATTTTCAAAAAAATAATTTATGATCATATCGTAATTGAAATTTCAAATACAGCGGGCGAGACTGACTGGTTAATTTTAAATGTATCAAATCAATAAAAGCCTTTGAAAGCCATGTACCGTTACCTACAACACCATCAGAAGTCAGACCTTCTTTGGTTTGGAAAGATTTAACGGCTGATGTTGTTCCAGATCCAAAGTTGCGATCTACAGTACCCACTGTACTTTGATAACCGGAAGACCATAGTTTTATTGTAGGCCAACTCGAATGATTGACAGAAAGGCAGAAGCGCTTAATGCACTGACTAAAGAAAGCGACATAACTGCCAACGCACATTAATCGATTAATAAAATCCCCCATGTATGTTCTAAACTCAGATCTGTCAGATGAAGAAATCGTATTAATTCCAACTAAATGCTGATTTAGCAACAAGTCGGAGCCTTTTAATTCTACAGATATTATACTATCAATATTGATTTTAAACGGTTCCTTCTTTGATAAACCTATCTACATCTACTTAGCAAAATATTGATCTATAAGTTGTAATGTTCTTTCCTTAGTATCTCTTATCAAAACTTCTTGAATCGTCAAAACTCCATCCAAACCTTCTTCTTTCAATTCATTTTGGTGTGAATCACGAGTTTTTATCCATTCTCTCTCTTCCTTTTTTAAAGCCTTCTGTTTACTAGCAGGTAGTTTTTTCATTAACAGTTTATAAATTTTATTCAACTCTATATCCCATGCTTCATATGGTTTATAAAGATGATCAGCTTCAGGAGAGTCATACATATGCTCTTCTAGCTCTTGTATATATTGTAGTCCCTCCAAATAGTCTTCTTTTGTCTGTACTATCATTCCTTTGTTGTTAATGTAGACTTTTCTGTAACCTGTGTCATTTTGAATATTCAGCTCTGCTATTCCTTTAGAGAATCGAATTTCTGTTGTACCTTCAATTACAACACCTTCTATAGGTTTGATTACCATCTTTCCTTTTTCGTCAATAAATCCAACACCACTTTCAAAATTTACAGCTGCCAAACCTTCTTGAAAGAGCACTAATAATGCCCCTCCTGCATCATTGAATTGCGATTGAGGTCTAATCACCATGTTACCGTTCTTATCAATAAAACCCAATCCATTATCCGTAGTTACTGCTGCTTTCCCTTCAGAAAAGTCATGTATCCATTCATACTGAGGTTTAATTATCATCTTTCCTTCTCTATCAATAAATCCCCATTTGTAATTCTCACTACCATCATTCACCGCCACACCTAGCAGTCCTTCAGAAAAACGAAAACTTTTCTCAACAGCAGAAATGTATTTAGGCTCAACTACCCAGTATCCATCTTCATCTATGACACCTAGTTTATTATTATAACTAACTGCTGCTAAGCCCTCAAAAAAACCATAATCGAAATCATACTTAGCCTTAGTTGCTACTTTCGCACTTTCACCTGTCGCATCGACCTCCTCATTCGAAACGACAGTTTCTAGGTTTCTGTTGTAAGTATTTTTCTCAGTTATTTCAGTATCATTAATTGTCTCTGGTGATGATTCTATTGATACTGTTTTTGAGCTATCTATTGTTAAATTCTCTTGGTGACTGGATCCACAACCTGTCAATATCAGCCCCAATATTAACAGTGACGATGTTCCATGAAATAAAAGCTTTTTCATCTATATTTCCTACTTTCTTGATGCTAATATGTATTCTTGCAGACAAGCAATAATTGACGAATAATACATAGGTTCGTTGTATTATTTAAACAAGTTGAATAAATTGGATAACCCATGCCAGCTTGTAACAACTATCTGCCACAGTGCTGGGAAAAAGTTGAATATACTATGAATTGGATGAAAAAGAAGACCAAATATGCAGCCAATGAATAGCATAATAAATGCCAATCCCAACCCAACAACTGTATGTAGAATGTCCCAAATGACATAAGTCAGTACCACAAACTTCCCATGCAATTGGTCTAGCTTACTTCCACTCATAAATACGTCATCTAGAGTGAAGTCTAACTTTAAATTATGTACTAGTTTTGAAGGTGTATTAATCATATAAGAATAGTTATATAGAATATTGGTTGAGAAATCGAGCGTGGTCGGAACAAAATTACCCGATGCGTACTTCAGATGATAACGTAGATCGTTTTCTCCAAATGCTGTAGCTAAGGCTTTTTTTTCTATAGCTTCTGATTTTTTAAGCGACGGCTGTTTAGTTTCAATTAATGCAACAACGTTTGCGCCACTAGTACTTACATCACTTCCTGAGAGGCTTAATAATTTGTCTGAAGTGGTATTCAGACCATCGACTCCATACGATGCTAAAACAACTTTCATGTTGTATACATCTTTGTAATCACTGGCTACTGCTTGCCATCCGAATAAAACCACGATGGCAATAATCCAGAATCCCCAAAATGTTCTACTCAATGTTTCACTCATTACCTTAAAACCCCTCACCACATATGATCATATTGACTTACGTTAATATGTCAGCATTTAGTGTATATTTCTGTGGAATAAAAGTCCAGAATGTAATTTCCATATGTATACTGGAGCCAAGCTTAATACTTGAGTGTGCTCCTGTTCTTTCTCCGATTCTTTTAAAAAGGCACCTTTAACCCACTGGGGTTATCTTTGGATATCGTTTGAACCTTTCCTCTTTCTACCTCCATTACTAATCTAAATTTTGAGGTGTTATCAAAAGACGGATTGTCAAGCCAAGTGCGACAGTTCCTGTGTGAAAGATTCGTGAGCGGTCTTCCAGCCCAGACATTTTCGGGGGCGATGGTTGATTAAATGAAGCGAACGCTCCAATGTTGCATCTGAGATTTGCGCAAAGTCCGTGCCCTTGGGAAAGAACTCTCGAAGTAAGCCGTTCGCATTCTCATTCGAACCGCGTTGCCAGGAAGAGTAAGGGTCAGCAAAATAGATCTGTACGTCGTGTGTTTGTTCTAGGTTCGCGTAGCAGGCGAACTCCTTGCCACGGTCTGCCGTAGCGGTTCGAAAAGCCTCAGTAGGATACTGAGCAGCGACTACGCCAAAGGCGATCTCCATCGACAAAGCTGTCCGATTGGGCATTTGAATCGCGGTGTACAGACGTGTTTTCCGTTCAATGAAGGTTGCTACACACCCCTTGCTCTTTCCGCGTCCCGATACCACCGTGTCCAGTTCCCAATGCCCAAATCTTTCCCGGGAGAGAACGTCTTTCGGACGCTGGGAAATGGGTCTGCCTACAGCAAACTTCCCGCGTGTTTCCGCAGGTTTCTGACGTTTACCTTTGTGCCGGAGTACGTGTAAAGCACCTTTCGTTAGACGACCTGCATAGATCCAGCGGTAGATCGTTTTGAAACATATGGTGGGTTGATTTTCAGCTCTAAAGCGCTCCACGATCTGCTCAGGGGACCATGTGGCGTGCAACTTCTCTTCCAGCTCTTCAGCATGTTTTTTCGTCCATTTACCCTTGGATACGGAAGCTTTACGGCGCTGCACATAAGCTTGTTGTGAGCTTTCTGCCTGATAAGGCTGTAGTTGAACATTCCGGCTGATTTCCCGGTAAATGGTCGTATGATGCCGACCAAGTTCCTCGGCAATAGCTCTTGCACTTTTCCCTTGTTGATGTAGGATTTCTAGCTTGCTGCGTTCGATTATGCTAAGATGTGAATAACTCATGGACTGATTCTCCTTGTGTGAATGCTGGTGTGGTAACTTTCATTCTACACGAATCAGGCTATGAGCCATTTTTTATTTTCAATAGGTGTCGCACTTCATATTACAATCCGTCAAAAATAAAAGAGCGATCAGATAACTTTAATGCTTCAGGTAAGTTACCGATCGATCGGTCATATCGTCTTCGGATATCCTCTTCTGGAATATGATGGCCACCATTCTTTACTCGCATTTCTACTCGCTCGATGTGATACTCCACGTTTTTAAGACCTACGTAATATAGGTTTATTTCAAATCCTGTTTTTTTGGCTTGTTCCATTTGCCTTATTGCATTTTTACCGGCAAGCGTTGTTTCAATAGAAAAGCTCTTTCCGTTCTGAATACATTCACGGACGCGTTTGATAGCTTCTCTTCCTGCTGATGGAGAAACCGATTCTGGATGACGAGGATTGATAGTTTTTGCAATGGCATCCGGATCAATAACCTCTGCTCGGCAAGGTACTATTTATATTTCCCGGAATCCGATAGGTCATTTGAGTGATGCCGAATATCTGACATGCTATAATCTTGGTAGGAGTGACTCTGCAGAGCCGTTCAAACGCTCTACAGAGCGGCATGGGTTGGACAGGAAAAAGGTACCAAGTATACTTAAATGGCCTTTCAGATCGATTTATGCCTATCATAGAAGCCTATTGGCAGGGTGAATGTGATATTGGAAATAAGAAGCTTCCATATTACGGTGATGGGCTCATTTGCTTATCTACTAAGCACTACACTACATTAGACTGACAATGCTTCATTCAGCTCCCATGGAAGAACGTAATTTCTTCCATAATCTGCGGTGCTGCCTGTGGCATGTATTGGCTAATGGACGGGATAGCGTAACAAAAAGGTCATTGAATAAAAAAGGAGTAGCAATAAAGAAACAAACACAGGAAAGAGTAAGGAAGTATCTTTGGTGATTGGATGATCGTATGGATATACTTGCCTAGATATTTTATATTGAATATTATATGATACCTAAGATTATCATTAAAATTGGATATATATTCCTAGTTTAGAATGGAGAGCAACAAACATGAAGAACAGGTTTTTATTAGCACTTTGTTCACTACTTTTTGTTTCAGTAATTTCCTTTAATGGAACTACAGTTGATGCGGCTACGGCTAAGAAAAAGGTTTCAATTAAGTATGCAGGTGGAAACTATTATGGAGAAGTTAAAAATGGAAAACCTAATGGTAAAGGTACCATGCAATGGGGGGCCAATAAAACATATTCAGGTGATTGGGTTGATGGAAAAAGATCGGGATATGGTAAATTTGTGAATAAGACTGAATATGCCGATGATGGCTTTGTACCTCCACGTATAACTACCACAAAAACTATTTACAATGGACAATGGAAAAGTGATAAACAAAATGGAGAAGGTTATTTACTTGCCGGGGATGATGGTCCAGTTTCACAGTTTTTTAGTTCGGTTGAAAAGGGAACCTTTAAAAACAATGCTTTTATTAAAGGGTATACAAGAGAGGAACAGGGATTGTATTACCTAACTTATGGATACAAAGATAGTAATACGAAATTAGAAATTGATGTTGCTTCTGATTTTTTCGATAGAGATGCTTCATTTAGAGAAAATAAAACATTTAGAAAAACAACTTCCGGAATTGAAGGATATTCACAGGTTACCTACACAACTATTGATAAAAAGGGTAACAAAAACGGAATTTCGTATAACATTAATACAGAATTTACGGAGGTATATAATGCTGGCGTACCTCAGATACGTGAATTTGAGGTAATAAAGACGGTAAATGGGAAGATTAAAGATAAGTACTCTCCAGACGGTGAAATTGAGGTTTTAACAGCAAAATCCCAAATACTCAAGATTATAAGTTTACACGCTAGTGGGTTAGATAAAGTTGATGCTTTAGCTAAAGGATTCACGAGAGGATTCTAAAAGTAACCTTCAATAACGCTAGATTTTATATGTATACCGCATTATTTGATCTTATGCATGAACAAAAGTAAACATCTAAATAAAGTGAAAAAAGGATCGTAACTCAGAAAAAATCTTCCCTGAGGTACGATCCTTTTTGATTTATCTATTGATTCCCTAAGTATAAAAACGCGTCAGATCAACTCCACCATCGCCCCATAATCCACTCTATAAGTATGGGAGTATTATACGGCAATAAAGTAGTAGCGGCGAAGAAAACCGTTATGCTCTTATCAGAGGGTTTTGAGCTGAGCGGTGTATTACTTTAAAAAAGACTTTATACATACTCAACTTCCTACTAATAACACGAAAGACTTAGGGCTATGAGGAGTTCCCCTGGTCTTTCATGTTGTATTCTACTTAAAAAATTCGACTAATTTGTCTAGCAGTATACCTTCAATATACCCAGCAGGATCGGAAAATGATTCGAATAAATCAAGCCCTTCTTCCAAGATTTCGTCAGTAATCGGACTGTTTCCAATATCATACGACCTAGTTAACTTAATAGCATTGCCTTCATGTGGATTTAGCATGACCGAGCCGTCGCTTTCATTGCCAAACGTAGCGAAATACATGATCTGTTTTCCATCAACCAAAGAAATGTTTAGATTAGCGTCCCCAACTCCACTATTTTCAGTCACCGTAAATTCAAATTCTTTCTTATCAGCAGGGTACTGGCCGAATGCCGGTATATCTATTACACCTGTTCCATCGTCATTAAATCTCCAAATCATCACATCCCAACACCATTCCCCAAGAAATCTCCGCTTAAGTTCCGCCTGAGTTACCTGGTGTTGTCCAAGCAAGGATGCCAATTCTACTTCACCATCGGGGATAGTTGGTTTCGTTCTTACAAATACATTGCCAATACTCCATCCTTATCATGCCATCGCAACTGTTGTTCGTTATCTACAAAAGTATAACTCCTGTTACGCCAACTCTCTTTATCAAATTCAAGGTTGATTGTGTTGCCGTCAAGGCTCCACTTCAAATTATACGTCTCTTCACCTGTAGTTCCAGGAGCAATGTAGTCTATTTTTGAATCAAACCAGGCATAGTTTATTATGATCTCAGAACCAGTACCATCTGCGTTAAATATTAAACTTCCTATTGCTTCCATATTCACAAAAGAACCTTGATCAAACCATTCCCCAAACAACATTTCTTCCAATGAGCGCTGTTTTGCCGCAACTTGAGGTGGTAGTGTTGTTTCGACTGGTGTTGCATGTTCTGCCTTCATGGAGTCTAATTTAGACTGCAAGGCATCTACTTCCGCCTGTAGCCTTTTCATCAGCGTCTGTTTGTGAGATGGTATTTTCACTTGGCTGATCCTTACTATTTTTGTTGTTTCCACAAGACGTAAGCACTATAAGCAATAGTACAGATAGAAACAAAATGAATAAGATACGTGTCAGGCCAGCGGTAACCAGCCACCCTCTACCGATGTATCAAGTTTGACCGGTAGAGTTGGAATACCCCCGTCTCCCAGGGATCGAACGACCAGCCCGATTGCGCGGCTATTTGTAGTCAGGTGCACGCCGTGCCTAGGCTTTGACTGCCTGAGGTCAGGATACCGGAGATCGAGAAACGGGCTTTACAGCATGGGAGGGACATGGGTAAGAAGGCGGGGACGAGCTGTAAAAGCGCCGGAGATGTGGATACACAGCATCCTGCCCATCCTTGTTGGCGAATGATTTGAATGTAGCGGATAGTCAGAGAGAATCATCCGCCCTTTCCGGCCTGGGCCTTAGGGCCACTACATGGAGAGATGTTTACCGGCCAAGGTTTCGACTTTTCTACGCACTTTGCCCGAACCCTTTGGGCGGAATTTATCCCCTTGCCGGAGAGAGAGGCCCTTTGCGCCCACGCCCCTAAACCTGTATGAACGTAACTACATCCTTATAAATTTTTTAATTTTATTTTTTAGGCGTTTGGGCGGATGTGTATTGGTGTTCTTGTCCGCGAGGGGTTCAAGGGTGCCCAGGGGTCTTGGGCAGACGCGGGCATTGTGGGCAGTTGTTTAGGTTCGTACATGGCTTGTTTGGTGAGTTGCGTTTGGGCTTATTCCTGTGTATTCTGCTGTTGGTGTCTACATATTTATCGTTTAATGGTGCATAAATTTCAATTTGTTTTCTCGAGCTAAAGAGACCATGCAAATAAAAGAGGGCTTTGTAATTAACCTGTCAATATAAACATACACATAAATACTTGAAGCAATGTTAAGTATTTAGTAGTAGTTGTGCTGTTGGGCATAAGTTGTTTCTTTCATAACCATTCCTGTGTAGCGTTAAGAAGAAGTTTGAAGCTCTCACTAGAAGACTATGAATGCTAATGTTCGTCTTTTAAAGTAGTCTGGATTAACTGGGTCGTCTGTCTGATTTGAAAAATGCCCATCGCATTCGCATACGCATTAGTATTCAACAGCTATAGTGAATCGTCCAGCCACTGCTGCTAAGTTGATCGGCCCAGGCTCAGACTGCTGTGTAGTATCCTATCTTTGGCTCTACTCCTTCCAGCTACTGCTGGAGCTCAATCATGTAAACACAGAAAGACCCGTAGGGGACTTTTTGTCAATGTCCACCCTACGGGTCACAGTACAATCTAGTAGAGATGCCTTGCTTAGTTTATTCTAGTAAGCTTACTGGATAAGATCCATCCTATAGATGCACCGACAAAAGCGACAAGGGTACTTATAATAAACGATTGTATGATTGGAAATTGAAGGCTGACACGGGTGATTTCAAACGTTTCTGTATCCACAGATACTTTTATAATATAGGCCATTATAACCATAACAACGCCAAACGCTACCCCGTATGCAATCAGTTCCTTTAATGTCCTTCCACTACCTGCTCTTCTTAACTGTATCCCTGACCAAGCATGAAGAACTAAAGCTACAGTAACAAAGAGTAATATCCATGTGTAGTCGATATTATTCTTATCACCTATGATCCCTTGACCTCCAACCGAAACAGCACCAGATGGCGGAGAATAACCAAACAGACTCGTTGCCTTTATTCCGGTGAATAAGGAATAACTTAACTGACCATATTCCGTTGTGTCATATTCTTTGATTCCAAGGTTCCCATTAAGATTATTCAAGTTGGATAAATGCCATGAGTAACCACCAATTTGAGTTGCAATAACTATTTTAGTGAAACTAGACATGTTATTATCTTCAGCGAATTCTTTCTCCGAATACAGATATCCGCAAACAATAACGATGCAGATCATCATGCCAGAAATAGTTGTCATAAGTGCTCGTTTTATAGAGATTCCGTACTTTTGATTAGAGCCTGACCCTTTTAATGATCTAGGCAAACTTAACAAAGATCCTACGGAGATAAATATCAAGCTGATGATAAAACTATGTAGCAGCGCATTACCAAAGCTATAGGTTGTTTTTAATGAAATTGATCCCCAAACTCCAGATTCATCCATGGACAGACCTGAGAATAGAGAAATACATGCAAAACATATGGAATAGATGACCGCGATTGGGAAAGATGAAGTTATTCGTTCAATGGCAGATTTAGTCTGTGTTTTCCGACCTAACCAGTATCCAGTGATGAATAAGGTAATGATTGGAATAGCCGCTAGTAAAAGCAACCCACCACTAGTCTCTATATTCGCACCAAAGTAAGAAGTGTCTGCATCTAACTTTAAGCTGACCAAGTGGGAAAGCATCAGTACATCTGTCGTTGCAATAAGTTTAATCTTCTCCACTACACTGGTAGAAAAGTCAGCGAATTCGAATCTGGTCTCTGATGAAATTAAGTCCTTTATCTTATGGTTTAATCCAGCACTGATCGACCAAGATAGCAGAATAGAGACAAACAACGGAATCACCGAGTATATTGATGAAGTCCATATTGTACTTTTGCCTGTTGACTTCTGATTGGTATATAAAGCCGGTCTACTATCTTTTTTATAAGCAGATTCTACATTCGCTGAGCTCGGGTTTGGATTAGCTTTCTCAGTCACTTTATCCAATGATGCTCCGCAAGATATACAATAGATATTTTCCTTACTATTCTCACAACTACAATGACTGCAAAAAAGAATCGTTGCATCTTTCTTTAATTGAAATACTTCAGACAATGGTAATAGGGCACTTCCATCCATCTGACAATATAATGCACCGTCCACTGTTTTCGTGCCACAATGCTTGCAATACATCCTCTCACTTCCCCCTTCTTGATGGTTAGTTATTCATTCTCATGCCGCAGCAAGGGCAATGGTTCGCATGAAGGGGAGCAAGCTCACCACAACTCAGACACTCCGAATCGCCTTGTATCAGTAGATCTTGTTGAATTTCTACTTTTGACCCGCAGCTCCCACAGTATTTATCAATACCATCCGTCAAGTTACCGCAGTTTCCACAAGTCGTGCCTTGTGGTTTGGCGTTATTTAATTCCGAAAGTTGTCTTAGCGAATCATATATTTTTTGATCTAATTGAAGCACATCTTTGGTTAATTCGGTCATCTCTATATCGGAGATCTGACCGGTTCTTATCTTGTAATAAGCTAGCTGACCAAGATCTAGAAGAATTTTACCTTTTCTTTGATTAAATTCATTCGTATGCTTGTTCAGCTCACTTATTTCTTGAGCAGTCTGTAGTTTCTGCTTTCCCTGCTCAATACCTCCTTGAAGCTTGGATAGTCCTTCTCCAATGATATTTTGGAAATTACTAGACATAACTACCATCCTTTCGATAAATGTAGTGCTATAATTTAGTTTAAATCATTATTTTTGAAAGTAGTAAGCCTTTAATCCATTTTTTATACCGGCAACAATTTTGTCCTGATACTCTGAGCCACTAAGTAAAATGTCTTCTTCTTTATTAGTCATAAATCCCATTTCAATTAGAATTGAGGGCACCTTTAGCCAGTTGAATCCGGTTAAGTCTCCCCGAGCCTGAATACCACGCGACTTCGCACCGGTTTCACTTATGATCTTTTTGGCGACAACCTCTACTATATCTTTGCTTCTCTCTGCAATAGGCCCGGTGTGCTTATTTTCAATCGAAGGATAGAAGAAGGTCATTCCCTTCACTTGACTATTATCACTGCCATCCGCATGTAATCGAATCATCACATCTGCTTGTACGTCATTACATATCATGGCTCGCTCGCTGTTCGAAATATCGACATCGTTTGTTTGACGTACCATAATGATCGCAAAGTCTTCTGCAAGAGCAATTTCTAGTTTAGTTGCCACTTCCAAATTCAATTGATACTCCGGTTTCTTTGTTTGAACCCCTTGCGTTCCGCCTCTGACCTTTTCCTTCATTGTTTTACTACCAGGTGCAGTTGGTTCCATATCTAAATTTGCCTTTTCTTGATGACCCGCTTCGATACAAATTAAGGGCTTTTTAATCTTCTTTAATTCTTGTTGATCATCATCAGCTAATTCCTCATCGATTAACGGAATTGAATTAGTGGAGACAGCTTTATCTGTCCATTCAGGAGAGGCCGTTTCCTGTTCCATCATCACCTCTGGAGTGTCAGGATTTAAATCAACTGTTTTTTCATGATTTACGCTACATGCGGTTGTGAGCAAAAGAGAACATAACATAACACATCGTGCTACTTGTTTCATATCAACAATCACCTGAGAATCCTTCAATTTTGGTATGATTTAAGACCTTTTTTAATTCCTAGTCCAAGGATTTTGGCTGTACAACTTGGTTGTTCCATTTACATTTTTGCATGAGGACCCTGGATCAGATTCATTTTTATAGATTGAACATTCGCTTCTACCAAAAGCACTAACCTGCCATTTTCCAGAATACGGATCTTCTTTTACTGTGTACGTATTTAAGTCTGCTTCAAATACTTTTTCTTGATTTAGCTCTAAAGGAAATAATTTAAAGAACTCAATTTTGTAACTTCCGTCTGCTTGTTGCTCAATCGATTCGGTTCGATAATTTTCTAATGGATCAATGATCTTGGGACTTCCCTGGTTATATGAACTAACGTAATCTTTCTCAATTCGAATTTTCAGATTGTTATAGAAATCTGAATCTCTGTTCACATTATTGCTAACTAGACTGAAATCAAGATTATTTACCGCATTCGCGTAATTGACTTGGTATTCAAATAGTCCGTTCATGGCTTGAATAGCCGTGGTTTCAATTTTTCGGATGAATTCTAAAGTTGATGTTTGAGCAGTATAATCGGGTGATTCCATTTGAAGTGCAATAGGAAATTCTTCTCCTGGACTGACGTTCTGATCTGGGCGATAGGTTAACTTATATTGCTTCACATATTTTTGAAACACGTTCTCATATATATTTTGTAACTCTAACTGTAGATTTTCTTCTTCATGAATAGAAAAATAGCTTCCTCCTGTTTCCTCAGCAATCCATTGCAATTCTGTTGAAGTATCTCCGAAGCCAATCGTATAGATCGGTATTCCCAATTGTTTAGATAGTTCTATAACTGATTGTGAGGACGATCCATAGTCTGAATCTTGTGAGTCTATGCCATCCGTAAATGCGATAATGTATTTAGGTCCAACCTGCACATTGGTATCATATAAAGCTTTAGTTAAGGAATCATATAATGCAGTTCTTCCATTGTCAGACTCTAAGGTGCTTAAGTAAGATACGATCTGTTTTCGATTAGAGTTAAAGGCAATATCTGCAATCTCAGGAGCAAAGCTTGAAAAGGTTAACAATCCAAATGTCCCTTTGGCCTGATCTGGAACATTTTCTAGAAACTCAATCGCTGCATTTCGAACTAATTCCATTTTCGATCGATTCATAGAACCGTTTGGTGGATCCATCATACTACCACTTTTGTCCATTACAAGGTCGACACTTACGGTATCAATATTATTCACTTGAGAAACATAGCTAACGGGTAAGCCGTTAACTTTGAACATGTCTTGTATCAAACTTGGAGAATCTATTGGATTTGTAAATTCGGCATCAGCAAACAGTGAAAAATAAATGTCCACTTCTCCCTTTTCATAATTGGATGAATCCACTTGGTTGACTTGGATAAATGCAGGTTTTGATTCTACATTTGAGGAACCAACTACTGTATGTACCTCTTCAGCAGTTACCATGGTATTTTTGTTTGTTTCTGTGGTTGAGGCTTCATTAGAACCAATGGTTACCTGTATATTGAAGGGGGTTTTATCGGAGTTCCAATACCACAGTCCTATTACACCTACAATAAGTAAAACCGTTGCAATGGATAATAATAATCTGATGGATACATTGGGTCTCAATGTTTTCTTATCCGCAGTTTGGTTCGATTCAGATTGAGTATCTGGTATTTCAATTCCATTTTGCGGTTGAGGAACTTGTTCCTTATCCAATACAGGCTCGGATACGTTTTTCTTTTGTCCGCATTCACTACAAAACATGTTTTTCGGGTTTGATCTCTTCCCACATTTCGTACAATACATCTCTTTTCGGCACCTCTCTCATAGACTTAAAGTCCTAAATGTCCCGATAATCATACCATTAGCACTACCTAATTAGCTACCACAATTTAGGTAAAATATCCTGTTCATTCAGGACTTGTCGTCAAGGTAATTAGTAACATATCCTTAATTCAAATGTTATGAAACCTCCAAATTGTTTGAATTCTTGGATGGCTACCGTGTAGATGGACTTTATGAATATTATATTGAGCGGGTATCTAAATTTTAAAATCCTTATGTTCAAATTGATAAAACAATGAAAAATTTTCTTGCTCCTTGACCGTCTGACCGCCTACTTCGTGTCTGGGAGGTTGAGGGGCGAAGCCGGAGGCTCGGCTTGCCGGACACTTAGTAGGCTTTGCACGGGTTACCATGCGGAAGGCAAAAGGGAAAAAAATGCTTCCAATCTAAAAGAACCGGCGTATGCCGGTTCTCTCCTTCCTTGAATCAGCTCACGGATAGCACAATGATGAAGCGTAGCGAAATCATGGTGCCGCCTTTATGCATGGCTGCTTGATGGAAGCGCAGCAACGCGGATCGGACATGATGCCGCCATGCCTTTTCTGCTCTGCAGCAGAACGCCCTTGATCTTGGCTCCGTGCGGGGGTGTAAAGCGCGGGACAGGAACGTAGAACGCCTTAACCGGGACTTTCTACCCCGGTTTAGGTGTTCTCGTTATCGTGCCAAGTAACCCCCGCAGCGGTGCGTAGCGGCTATTAGGTGGCCGCTCTTGCCGCCTTAGAGCCGGGTAGCACAGCCCTAACGCCTTAATCTCTTGCCCTGATCCTCTTGATTGGTATAAACACCTCTGCTGAAGCACCTTCGATCCTCCTGCAGAAGCTGAGTCTTCCCGATCGGGTTGGATTCCTTTAGTCCAGGCTTGGTTTAAACCAAGTCCAGGAGCGCCCTTATCTTAGAAGTCATTTGTAATTGTAAATTCTCTGGATTCACGTAAGCGTCGATATAATTTTATCGAACGAAATCCAATCCCAATCATTTTCAAAATGAAATTTTATTTCCTTCCCAAACGTGTTAATTACAGAAATGATACCCGTCAACTCTTTAAATTGATAAGGGTCATACAAGGTCAAAGTCACTTTTTCATGCTTGTGATTACGCTCTTTTCGTTCGAATTATTATATCAAGTTGTTTTAATTCTTTAGATCAACAATTCTTGTTTTATTATTCCAAGAGACATCAAGACCATAAAAATTTGAAAATGCCCTAATAGGAACATAAGTAGTCCCATTAATTATTTCTGGTGCTACTGCTAAGGTAAGTATCCCAGAAGTAGTGCTATTAGTTTCAACCTTTTTAGAGCCTGTTTTAAGTATGAAATATAAATCTCCATATTCTACTCTTACTTTGTTTGTTGATTTAGTAAATTCAAGATCTGTATGCATGTTGCCATCGAGTTTTTTAGTTACGCTATCAAATATTGGACGAAGAGGAACTAACACAGTACCCTTTTTCATAATTGGAGGTTGAGAAAAAACAATAGCCTTTCCATAAATATTTACACGAATAGGTGATTCCACAGACTTACCAGTAACAACTTGCACTATCATTGCAACACTTTGGTTTACATTTTTCTCAGATCCTAAGTAATAATATCCAGTAGTGTCGAATCTATAGGTAAACTTCTCACTGGAATCCCCCTCCCCAGACCAAATACTAAGAGATTTACCAATCCCTGTGAACTTATAGCGATCTCCAAGAAAAGCTTCACTGTAATAAGCCACACCATTCTTCACAGCCTTGGGATTAAAATTTGACGAAATAACTTTTTGGAAAAAAATTTGAGCAGATCCTTGATTCCCACCCGATAAAGAAATAGTTGAACCTTTAGGAACCTTGTATAACGGAATATCATTAGACATAGTAGACTTAGAGGTAAGGTCACTAAAGGAGTAGGTAGCCCACCCGCCGTGTAGATCACCAGATGGAGATGCACCTACTGTAGCTGTTGTTGATAATAATAGAATAATTGCAAAAAATAAACTTAAATAACTTCGTTTTACTGACATAAAGATTCCCCCTGAAGTTTAAATTAAATAAATTACGTAGTACATAGAGCCAACTGTCAAACAACGAAGATCCCGTAAAGCTATACAGAGTAATCTATACCCAAGTTTCTATTCCTGCTTGACGACATTTCTATCGACATAAAATACACAAACTATTGGACAATCTCCTCCAAAATCATCTCCCTCATATAAAGCCTCTCAGGTAAAACAATCTTTTACTCACCCTAATATTTCTTTCTTAATATCTATCGGTAAATTAAGGGAAGTCTATTAACTAATGATTGGTTTTAAGGACATATGATCTCATACCTTCCTCAGCTACAAATTTAGGTTTGAAAGTGCCATCAGCATATCCTTTAAAATAACCTTTCGACACTGCAAATTGAATGGCATTGTTTGCCCAACGTGTCGATGATACATCTTTAAATGATGCCTTCTTTCTCTCATTTAAGAATACAAAAAGAAAGTGGAAGCGAATGAACGCTTCCACACTGATGTTACAAGGCAAACAGTTTTACTGTGTATTTAATCCCAAGGAAATAAATTTACTGTTGACAATCCAAGATAGATTTTCAAATGAGGATCTTACGTTGTTTAGCCATCTCAAATTGAAATGTTATTAAGGAAGATTTCTTTGCCTTCAGCCTGCATGCTGAATTGATTTAATTGTAAACCCTCGGAAATGCAGCTACTGTTTATATATCAAACCCATCTGGAGAGTTCAGATTATTAAACAGGTCGTGGTCCGGATTAGTTTGCATATAACCTCCTCCATCTTCTACGTGCAAATCAACTTGAGTGTCACCATCTCCGTCACGCCAGTACCCTTCGACAAAAGTACCATCTTCTCTGGTATAGGACTGAACGTAGTGTGGATGAACATAATGCTGTTCTGGATTAACTTGAATCTCATCTAAACTCATATCAACTGAAAAGAATTCATCAAACGGATTATGAGATGGTATGTTTTCTATACTTTCCGAATCAATGCCTAATGCTTCAAAAGGATCTGATTTATCTGGCTGTCTCAATTGGTTTTGGAACATTGTAGTTCACCTCGTTATGGAATATTTGAACAAGCTGTTGAGCACTATTTGTTGAATTCTGAATTTGTTCAACGATTATGTTCCGTTTAATAATGACAGATTCGTCAATAGGCAAATGTTTGTACGTATAGTATTGATTAATTTCATTAAACAAACCTTTGGCCACTTCTGGATTTTGACAATGTTGTAAGTTCGCGCAAGACCTTCAAAACCTGATATCATATAACGATTAGTTTCGGAAACATAGAACGGAATTAGAGTTTGCATTAAGTGTTCAAATATATCAAGTGCTTTTGTCATATGAAATTCTATTCGATTTTGATCATGATTAGAGTCCATTTCAGTCTTCATTCTATTTTCCTTCTCAGAAAAATAAGTGTTTATACCCGTAAATGCACCTCCTAATAGGAAGGGAATCCCTATTCCGCCTGAAATCGCTATTGTTGCAATACTCGCGCCTAAGGTTACTATAGATTGGCCATATCCTCTTTTTGTACGGTTACTAAATACTGCCTCTATGCTTTGTTTGGGAACGAGTAGCGAGTATACCGGCGATAGTGCACTCTCAATTTCTGAGAGAGATTGCTTCACCTTAGCACTTATTCCCATAAAACCATACTGTATCTGACGGAAATGATCTTGATTCTGCTGCTGTTGAGCCTGTCCAAGAATCATACTGGACTTGTGCTCTAACATTGCAGGTAAGTATATTGAAACCTGGTCAAGTCGCCTTTTTTGATTTTGAATAGCATAATAGAGAAAATTCAATAGCTTGAGATTTGATTCATCTGGATCTTTGACCGAATCTTCTTTGATCTGTTGAATTCCTGCCTGTAAGGCATACAACTGTCCAAAAAGGTGGTACAGTGCAAAATCATTTACTTGTCTCGTCCAACTCAAGTACAACTGAGATGGAGGAGTATTCATAACTAGAGGAATTTTAGTATGATGATAAGTCAGATAAATCAAACTTGGTATCTCCTGAACAGGGAGGGAAAATGTACCTTTCTCCGAATTCGTCAACGTATGAATGTCTACTAAAGTCATTTGAGAATGATCGGTTATAGCTTCAGCGACAGAAATTTCTTTAATCTCCGTGTTTATATAGGTGAACATAATCTCATTATTGCTTTGTCTAAAAATAAGTTCCATTTCATTCTGTTCAAAATAAAAAGGCTGATTCTTCATATCGTATCCAATTTTGTGTCCATTAAGCTGGCCTACACGTTTTTCACCATATGTTGAAAGCCAGTGTTCGTTTTTCCAGTCTACCATTGCGATATCTGACCCTTGGAGTAAAAACATCATGTTGTCGCATTTAATAATTTCTGTTTGGCTCTCTTCTTCTGAAGCTGAGATTAAGCTCATAGCGTTCCAAAGCAAGAATTGTAGAGAGGTGTCGTTACCCAATAACATGCAAACTTTTTCTCCCTGATACTTTTCACTAGCATATGTGCCATATAAAAATCCTTTATCGTCATGTAAAGTATTATAATTACTTCCTCGGTATTGTTTTAGTAAAAGTATGGTATCTGCCTGGATAGCCTCAATAACATATAGTGTATTTTTTTTCAAGATGATCACTCGCTTGCTGTCCGACTGATAGTAACACTCATCAACCTTTGGATGAAATTCACCCAGAACCAACCAATTTTTCTCATCAATTATCGATATAATACCATCTAATCGTTGAACCAATGTTGCAATCAACTTTGCTGATTGTTCATCGGTATTGATTTTCTTTTTCAATGTGACAGGATATAACCCTTTATAGTACCCTACTAAATCGGTAATCTTAGGAGCTATACTATATAAACCTAATAGCGCATGGATCTTGTCCTTAGTGGGAAGAAACAAACGAATCAAGGAAACCTTTTTATGGTTTATATCAAAAATCCCTTTCAATTCAACTGAATATTCTCCAGCTTTCTCTATGTTAGATATCCGATGGAATGGAATGGTTATAATTGTTCCACCATATCCAAGGTTCTCCTTTAAATCTATTTGATTCGCTTTAATACCTAGGTTTATGTAGGATTTTCCTTTATTTTCATAGGAAACATACGCTGGAAGTTCACTTGAGGCGCCTTCAGGTAATTGAAAACAATCAAATGGTATCTGGTTCAAGCACGTTTCGAACTCGTCCACTGTAAAGGAAAACTCAAAGGAAAAAGGGTAAGCACTCGTACTAGTAACTTTAATAAGGTGATGGCTTAATGAAGTTACCTTGATCTTTCCTGGCATCGCGTATTGTTCAAGAATTGTCTCAGATCCAAATATCCCCCCAGAGTCATATACAATAATTCTCCCCTTATTTGTGATACACAAAATTTGGGTTCCTACAATGGAAGAACCATTGAAATTAAATCCACCAGACCGGGTATAAACCGCTTTCTCGCCAAACACGAACGTGCTCAATATTGAATATGGTGTTTCCATGACATCCCCACTTTCCAATTATAAACGTAGAGTTTGATTTCTTGCCTAATTTTCTAATGCTGCGGAAGATTTATGCTGGATGGACTTATGTACTAATAGTTCATTCACACATACTGATTGGTTCTTTTATTTGTTAGGATAAAGGTCGATTCAGTCGTGTTTTCGAAGATACAAAGTATTAAATTAATATGAACAGTTAGAAGAGTCGCAGCGACTGTCATCACATGTTTAGGCCATCATAAAATTGCATCCCGGAATTATGCATTTTTGGTGGATTTTAAGCATTTAAAAAGTGATTGCAATTCAATTGAAATCACTTTTTTAAATAATTTAGTTAACTTTTTGATTTCATATCTATATTAGAAACAAAACCTTTTGCAAAGGCGTCGTCACCCCTTCTTCGCTCCAGCGTCCAAGTACACTAGATGAAAAGCTTATGCCTTCCATGGATTCATTGAGGATACACGAGAGAGCAAGACAGCGAATGCTTCTTTAGTAACAGGTGCATTGGGTTTGGAATTCCGTCACATGGCCCTTTAAAATAAACTTTAGACACTGCAGATTGAACAGCATTATTTGCCCAGTGGGTCGATGATACATCTTTAAAGGCTGCATCTGCACTAGCGGTATGTATTCCTAAAGCTAAACACATTAACAAAAAGGCTATAATTATCTTGTTAATGGTTTCAAGAAATCTCCTTCTTCTATGTATCGGTATACACAGAGTAATTTTCAAGCCAAATAAAGCATAGAGCATTGCTAAGATCGACGATTTTTTCAAGCATACTTTTAAAGAGTATATAATTCTTATGATATTTTTGTTGGGTATATTATTGTTTGTGATTATGACGAAACATTAACTTCATTTGTAAATAATGTTATTTTTGTGTAATTTATCAGTTCATTTGCTCTGATATAATTTCTGCTAGGTAGTAGATGAAAGGGGAAAGTTTTGTTGGAAAAAGAGCTAGTATAGTGCTGTTGTTGAGTGTCATTTTGCTTTCAGGCTGTGGATCAGATAAGCCTGAAACGGTTACACAAGGTACGGGTGCGTCACCCAGTTAACAAGCAACAACAATGTCAGTACAAGATACAGATGAGAAATTGCTTGGGTCTTCCGAAGATGAAAAGGTGAAATTTTATTCGATGACCGATGGGATTCCACTAGATATTAACGGTAATGAAAAGGACTTTGCTTTGGATCTCCCTAGTGATACCGGAAATGACCCGCAGATATTCTATACTGATCTTACAGGTGACGGTAAAGAAGAAGCTGTAGTTATTATCCAAACTGGAAAAGGGACAGGTTTAGATAGTTTTGATATTCATGTCGTTAATGCCGAGGACTTATCCGAAATTAAAGTCCAAAAGTATGAGGATATTGTCAATGATCAGATTGAATCGCATGTTGCTAAAAAGATGATAGGACATTAGCAATTACAATGAATGTGCAAGGAAAAAAATCTAAATTTAATTATAGTACTGATCCATCGCCAGATTACAAGCAAGATGAGCTCGCCTTCGGTGATGTAGTGATTTATTCTTTGGAGAATCAAAAAATAAAATTGGGCCTTTCGGGATCTGTTGGCGAATCTCCGACATATGTTTGTGATTTCAATATCACATATAAATTCGATAGTTTAAGGAATGAATTGGTTGCTGATCAAATTAAAGTTAAACCTATTGGAAAATAGAAAATGGCTGACCAATTTTAAACTGTACCCTATGAAAAGGACATTTCTAAAAAAGACCTACATGGCTTGAAGAAGGTGATCTCTATATTCTACAGGGATCATCCTTTTTGAGTTCCACTGGTATCTGTAGTGATTATAGTAGGTCATGTATACTTTAATTTCTCGTTTAACCTCATCTAAGTCGTGGAAGTTCCTCAGCGAAACTTCTGGTCATAACTCTGTCAAGTAGACAGTACAAAAAAGACAAAATTTAAGCTGCGGTCGTTTCCCGGTGTTCTACCGGAGAACGGTCGTTTAGTTTTTTCTGAAATCGGTTTTGGTTGTAAAACAATATGTATTCGCTCACTTGTTGTTCAACCTCTGCTTTATTTGCCGCTTTATTCAAGTATATTTTCTCCGTCTTTAAGCGAGAGAAAAAGACTCGATACAGGCATTGTCTAGGCAATTTCCACGCCTAGAGTAACTGCCTAGCATGCCGAGCTGTTTCAGTTTACGGTTAAAAGGCTTCGAGGTATATTGAAATCCTTGATCCGAGTGCAGGATTACGCCACTCAGATCCGCGTGCTGACGGAGTCTATCCAGCGTTTCATGAACCAAAGCCAGTCATTTCGTACAGATAGATGCCAAGCTACGATCTCATTATTGTATAAATCCTGAATGACAAACAGGTACACAAAGTGTTCTCCAGCACGAATATAGGTGATGTCTGTGACCAGTTTAGTACATGGCGTATCCGTCTGGAACTGGCGCTGAAGTCGATTCGGATTCACCACAGAAGCTTGTTTTCCAAAGAATCGACGCTTCTTTCGAATGACAGAAGAGATTCCTACTTGTTTCATTAATCGATATACCTTTTTGTGGTTGACTCTAAGGCCTTCTTTTCGTAATGCTACCGTCATTCGAAGATAACCATAATAGGGATGTGCGCGATGGATCGCAAGCATATGCGACTCCAATTCATGTTGTTTGTGTCTACGTTCTTTTGCCGCTGGTATGCTTTTTCTCCACTTGTAATAGCCCGAGCGAGACACCGCAGCTAACTTTAAGAGCCAAGAAAGGCCGTGGCGTACTCGTAAATCCTCTATGATCTGAAATCGAGCAGCTTTACTCGTCACTCCTTGTGTAGATTTGGATACTGCTTTTTTAAGTATTCAATCTCCGCCCGCAAGTATGACACTCTTCTTCGGTACTGGAAAACTTTGTCCTAAGGCGTCCCCGTTTGGATGTAACAGGTTTAAACTCATTCCCTGTTTCGTTTTTGCTGCCCATACTTGTACCTGAGATTTATTTTGAATGCCCAAACATTTCGCGACTTCACGTATACTCATGTGTTCCCCGTTGACCAGCCGGGCCGCCTCCAATTTCAATTCTAAGGAGTACCGCCGGAAAGTTTGTCCTTTTTTAGCCATGAAAAAATCCCCTTCGTTTGACAAGATTAAGTCCATCTTAACAGATGTCTTTTTTCTCTTGTCTACTAAAAGGGGATAATACCATACGTTTGACTTTCTTCTGAATATCCCGGTGAGTAATTTCTCTCGCAACAACATTCTAACCGAGGGTATTCCGCATGGCTCCCTTCATTTTCTGGAAACTCTTTTTACACAATTATATGGACACAACTATTGATATATAGTATAAATTTCGAATGGTTAATAAGAGAATTAAACATCAATAGTTAACGATTTACTTAAGGAACCGTAGTATCTCAACGGATAAAAGTAACGGACAGCTGAAATAAACGTGCTGTCCGTTACTTGAGTACATCTCACTACGCTAATCCAGTTGGGTTCTTATCTCAAATTGATGAATGTTAGGCTGATCTGCGGATCATTCCCTGATTCAGGCGTATTTATATTACCTTCAACCTTTTAATGAGAGAGATGTTTTGAAGGCTGAAGCTGTACAGGCAGACCGGAATCTGCTGATGCCAGCGCCGCCGTCGTAATCTCCTGTGTACGGCAGGCATCCGCATAATCGGACAGAATTCGTGAACGGTCCCCCGTACGCAGGGCGTGAATGAACGCTTCATTCTCACGCTCGTATGGATTATGTCCTGCCGGAATCTCCAGACCTGCCATCGCATGTTTTGCCGCACTTGGCAGAAGCAAACGTTCTGGCGTCCAATCCCACACGCCTGCATCCGTGTAGAACTGGAGCCCTGCGCCGCCCTCTCCATCTGGTAACAGACATGTATTGGCGATACTGGCAATCGCTCCACTTTCCAGCTTAAGCGTCACATTCGCCACATCGGCAACGGTCACATGCTCATGCTTCTCATGCATGCTTCGCTGAGCTGCTACAGCATATACCTCCGTAACTTCTCCTGCACAATACCGAAGCAAGTCTACAATATGTGTAGTCTGCTCTACGAATTGTCCTCCTGAACCGTCCTGACGCCGCCACCAGGCGACCCCTGGCATTCCGCCCATCCAGCGACCAATAGCCATGCCGACCGTCTGTTCTTTCATCGCTTGCTGCAGGACCTGCGCAGCCTCCTGATAACGGAAATGGTAACCTACAGAGGTTAACAAATCGTTCTTCTGTACCTGATCCAATACCTGACGCGGAACATCCATTCCGGTGCTCAACGGTTTCTCCACCAGGAATGGAATACCGCGGCGGATTAATTCGGACTCAATCGATCCGTGAGACATCGGAGGCACACAGATATACACCGCATCCAGCTTCTCACCATCCAGCATATGTTCAAGTTCCCCGTAACCCACAGCATCATAAACGGAGGCCATAGCCTCTGCCTTTTCGAGCGATGTTCCACAGACACTCGCAACACGAACACCTTCCATCCGTGCGAGAATATCCGCGTGTACCTTACTGAACCAGCCTGTTCCAATGATTCCGATCTGTAATGTCATGGATGTAATCCCCTCTCTATGTTACACGCTTACATGTTCCATTCGACTCTCGATCTTGAAATCCTGCCTCAGATTTTGCCGGATGCTTCCAGCAACAGCTGATCCAGCTCCTGTGTATGTTTAACCACTTCCTCTTCCGACCAGTCCAAACGACCAGCCATATACGAGATAACCGCTGCTTTATAGCGACGAACTTCATCAATACGGAAGAATAAATCACCTGTTCTTCGTACCAAAAAGTCAGACGGGGTTACAGCCATCTCTTCATCAATCGCGTAATGTAGCATAAGCAATAGCTCCTGTGGCATGCCATGAAGTTCTGACTTGGTTCGTGGATCGGGCATTCGCTCATATAATGCTTCCACATTGGAACCATACGTGCAGACCAGCCGCTCCGCAGCAGGCCGAGCAAGCCCCAAGGCAACACCATCCTTGATCTTGCGCTCCGCATACGATACAAATCCAGCCGATCCCCCTACATCACCGCCGGAGATGGGCATCTTTTTCGTTACACAAGGGCCTATGGAATGCCCACTCTCCTGCTCCATCTGGCGTGCGACCAGATCAACAACCATCTCGGCCATTTTACGGTATCCGGTTAATTTGCCCCCGGCAATCGTAATCAGGTTGGAATCGGATACCCAGACTTCATCTTTACGTGAAATTTCGGAAGGATTCTTGCCTTCCTCATGAATTAGTGGTCGTACACCCGCCCATCCAGATTCCACATCCTCGGTACCAATGTGTACATCTGGAAACATGCCATTAACTGCATCAATCACATAATCGCGGTCCGAGTCGGAGATTAGCGGGTGTGCAGGATCGTCCTGATATACGGTGTCGGTTGTGCCTACATAGGTTTTGCCATCACGTGGGACAGCAAACACCATTCGACCATCTGGTGTATCAAAATAGACGGCCTGTCTTAATGGGAATCGTTCACCATCAAAGACCAAATGAATGCCTTTGGTCATCTGCAGTGTTTTCCCCTGGCGCGAACCGTCCAATTCCCGCAGACCGTCCACCCATGGACCGGAAGCGTTGATCACCTTACTTGCTTTTAGCGTATACATCTGCCCATCGATCTGATCCGTAGCTTCAATACCTGTAATCTTGCCATTCTCCTTCAGGAAACCTTTCGCCTTGACGTAGTTCACTGCCTGTGCCCCACGTTTGACAGCTTCTTTCATAACTTCAATGGTGAGCCTGGCATCATCAGTCCGGTACTCCACATAGAGTCCACCACCCAACAACCCCTGTTTGCGCAGCAAAGGTTCACTATCCGACACCGCTCCAGCATTCAACATTTGGCGCCGTTCACTGCGCTTCACCCCGGCGAGCCGGTCATACACCATCAATCCAATGGATGTGCTGAAGCGGCCGAACGTACCTGCCGTATAGATCGGTAACAACATCGGTTCCGGTGTTGTCACATGTGGCCCATTCTCATAAACGACAGCCCGCTCCCGTCCTACCTCAGCAACCATCTTCACTTCATATTGCTTCAAATAACGCAATCCGCCATGGACAAGTTTGGTCGAACGACTGGATGTACCTGCTGCAAAATCCTGCATTTCGACAAGCGCCGTCTTCAATCCACGGGAAGCCGCGTCCAATGCAATCCCTGCGCCTGTAATCCCGCCGCCAATAATTAATACGTCAAAATGTGCATTCGCCATGCTTTGCAAATATTCGGTCCGGTGTGCTGACGAGAACGTTTCTGTCATTCTTGAACCTCCCACTGATTTCCTTAATCTTTCCGTAAAAAAACAAAAAAAGGACCACGTCATTCGCTCAGCAATTGCTGAGCGGCACGTGGTCCCTCCCGATCTCCAGACATCATTTTTTAACTTGTGCCTTTATCCTATCACAGATTTTTGACGGCGTGAAGTCCTGAAATGACACATTATTCAAAAAAAATTCAAAAAGTTGTTCTGCCAAAGGATGGAATTTCAAATGAATCCACTAACCTTGTTTTTTTCCTTATAGTGGGTATATATTTTGCTCTCTCCAGGAAGAATAACCCTGTAAATCATGCATCATTTTCCACCAGTAAATATCATTTATAACATATGTTTAGTTAAAAAGTACAAATACCCACACCAAGAGATATTCATTTCATTCCTTTTATTTAAAAGCCATTGCTGCATTCACTGCACGCTTCCAGCCTGTATACAGTTCTGTCCGTTGTTCCTCAGCCATAACAGGATGGAAGACACGCTCCGTATTCTCATGATCGGCCAATTCATCCGCGTTCGTCCAATACCCAACCGCCAAACCTGCCAGATAAGCCGCACCCAATGCAGTCGTTTCGTTCACCGTTGGGCGTTCGACAGGAATGCCCAGAATATCACTCTGGAACTGCATCAGGAAATCATTAGCCGCCGCCCCGCCATCGACACGCAGAGCATGCACAGGAATACCCGAGTCGGATTCCATAGCCTCCAGTACATCTTTGGTCTGATACGCCAATGCTTCCAGTGTAGCGCGGATAAAGTGTTCCTTCGTCGTGCCGCGGGTCAGGCCAAACACTGCACCCTTGACCTCACTATCCCAATACGGACTGCCCAGTCCCACAAATGCAGGTACCATATACACGCCATCTGTCGAAGGCACGCGTGAGGCGTAGTCCTCACTATCTTTTGAAGAGCGTAGCATTCTTAATCCGTCACGCAGCCATTGAACCGCTGAGCCTGCAACAAAAATGCTGCCTTCAAGCGCATATTCCACCTTGCCATTCATCCCCCAGGCAATGGTCGTAATCAGTCCGTGATCCGATTGTACCGGGTTCTCTCCCGTATTCATGAGCATGAAGCAACCGGTACCATATGTATTTTTCATACTGCCCTTGGTATAACAGCCCTGACCAAACATCGCTGCCTGTTGATCTCCTGCTGCCCCCGCAATCGGAATCCGATGACCGAAGAAATGATAGTCTGTTGTGTGAGCATACACCTCGGATGAACCTCGCACTTCTGGCAGCATGGCCTTAGGAATGTCGAGGACATCCAACAATTCGTCATCCCATTGCAGATCATAGATGTTATAGATCAGGGTACGTGAGGCATTGGATATATCCGTGACATGTGTGCCCCCGCTTAGTTTCCAGATCAGCCAGCTATCAATCGTGCCAAACAACAGTTCACCCTTCTCTGCCCGCTCTCGGGCACCAGGGACATGATCCAGAATCCATTTCACCTTTGTCCCCGAGAAGTAGGGATCGATCAATAATCCTGTTTTGCGGCGAAAAAGATCCCCGAGACCCTGCGTCTTCAATTCTTCACAGATATCTGCGGTCTGTCTGGATTGCCATACCACTGCATTATAGATGGGTCTGCCTGTTTCTTTGTCCCATACCACAACGGTCTCACGTTGATTCGTAATTCCAATTCCGGCAATCTGGACAGGCTTAATTCCGCTCTCTGCCAGACATGAAGCCATCACGGCAAGAATGGAACTCCAGATTTCGTTGGCATTCTGCTCTACCCAACCCGGCTTGGGGAAATATTGGGGGAATTCCTGCTGAGCAATGTGCACAATCTCCCCGCCGTGGTTAAATAGAATGGCCCGGGAGCTCGTCGTTCCTTGGTCCAGAGCCAAAATATATTTTTCCATACAGACAACCTCCAGTTGTGGGTTCTTTTTTATGTAAGCGATTTCTCAAAGTGTCGGATCAGATCTGCGTTGGATGTGGTCACTGCCGTAGCCCCGACGCCAAGCGCAAGTTCAACCTCTTCCGGTGAACGGATCAATCCCCCTGCAATAATGGGTATCCCTGTACGCACAGATACTTCCGCAATAATATGCGGAATGACGCCAGGTAGTACTTCAATATAATCCGGTTGGGTTTTAGCCAGCAGCAGATAACTTTTCTCCAGTGCATGGGTATCGAGCAGAAAAATACGTTGTATGGCTGTAATGCCTTTCTGCTTCGCCTTTTGAATTACACTTGCCCTTGTAGAGATCAGTCCTGCCGGGCGAATATGCTGACACAGATACTCTGCCGCATACTCATCGTTCTTCAATCCCTGTACCAGATCTGCATGCAAAAGTATCTTTTTGTCATATCGCCGCGCCTCGTCCATTACACTCTGAAGCTGTGCAATATGGGTTTCCAGCATCACCCCATAGGTATAAGGGCCTTCAATCATCGCTTCAAACTGCTTCATGCTCTTTGCAGCCGGCAATATACGTTGTCCCTCAAATGGCACCTTGGTTCCTCCCGCATTCATCAGATGCCTATATTGTATAATCCGCACTGTGGGAACGGCAAGCCATTCCATGAATCAGGAAACCCTGATCGCTATCCTATCCTCCATACAAAAAAGCCGCTGCTGTACTTCTCCATAACGAAGAGTACTACAACGACTAATCAACTACGTCTATTAATAATGATTAAGCCTGCGCATGCGGAAGCAGCGTCTCTGCCCCAGCCCAACCATCATTTTCTGACAAGTGACCGGAACGATTCACTTTTGTTTGCAGATACTTCTCGTTGAAAGCAGAACGATCCCCCCATAGTGGCACACGTCCACCCACATTTAATCCCGCTTCCTGCAAGGCAGCCAGCTTCCGTGGATTGTTGGTGATCAATGTAACCGGAGCAGAGCGAAGCGCACGTAATACAGCAATCGCATCGTCATAATTACGAGCATCGTCCGTGAATCCGAGCTGCAAGTTTGCATCTACCGTATCCAGACCTTCTTCTTGCAAAATGTACGCCATGGCTTTGCTGAACAGACCAATGCCACGTCCCTCATGGTTGGCAAGGTAGAACAGGGCACCTGCTCCGTGAGCGGCAATCATCTTCATAGATTGCTCCAATTGGAAGCCGCAATCACAGCGTTTGCTGCCAAAGATGTCGCCTGTATGACAGATGCTATGCATCCGGATCAGCGCTTCTTGTGCGTTGGCAAAGTCACCATACACCAGAACACTGGATTGTTGACGCTCTGCCAGTTCAGCTTCAGCAAGAGATTCAATTAACTCGCCGCTCTCCATCGCTTTTTCCGATTTCATCCAGCTGTACCACTGGAATGTCTTGGTCTCTCCATCGAGGTTTACGGGGAGCTTAATCGGCCCCACGAGGTATATAAACTCTTTTCCACTCGGAAAAGTCTGAATTTTGGGGGCAAGTAGTTGAATAATATGTGCATTGATCATTGTCGTTCCTCCTGTTTAGGCCAACTTGTATGTTGATTGATTCGCATCCAGAGCGAAAATGGATCACTTGGATATTATATAGTACGTATCTATATTATTTTCATCATCATTAGTTACTTTATGTAAGTTAGTTTAGAATAAAAATTATAAAGTGTCAAGTAACTTTTATTTTTAAAGTAACTACCAAAATTATGTTACGCAACGGACACAAATATGTGTTTCATTTCGGGAATATTGGGTATGAGTTTATAAACTGCTCATACACTAATGTTGTAGTCCAAAGCACTTCATGCCTCGAACTTAACAATGAGGGGGTTATGCACATGATCCGCCGGAAAAGAACATGCTGGACAGCCATACTGATGATCTGCGTCCTGCTCATAAGCGGATGCTCCATCTGGCCCGGACAGGACGATTCAGCGAACAACAAAAAGGTAGCGCTTACACTATGGTACTGGAATCGTTCCATCGATGATAAGTTGATTGCCAGGGCTAAGGAAAAGTTCCCCAATATTGAACTGACAGCTCAGAAAATCGGCGGTGATTTCAAAGCAAAGCTCAAAACAACACTCGCTGCACGCTCAGGTGAACCAGACATTGTGGCATTGAACGACTGGATCATGGAGCTATTCCCCAGTGAGGACCGTTTCTATAATCTGTATGATCTCGGTGCAGGAGATATTGAAGACCAATATCTGCCGTGGAAATGGAAGCAAGGCGTTACACCAAGTGGACAGATGATCGGGTTTCCGATGGATACCGGACCGACTGCCCTCTTCTACCGGGAAGATCTGTTTAAGGAAGCCGGATTGCCATCTGAACCCGAAGACGTTACACGCCAGATTAACAGCTGGGATGCATATGCCGCTGCTGGAGAACAGCTCAAGGAGAAATTCGGAGGCAAGGTATATCTGACCGATAACATTGGAAGCGTTTACAACCAAGTGCTGTCCCAAGGAGCTGAACGTTATTTCCGTCCGGATGGTTCATTCATCGGCATGGATTCTGCTCTGGTACGAACAAGCTGGGATACCTCCATAGCTTTCAAAGAGAAGGGACTACTTGCCAATGCAGACGGCTGGACTCCGGGCTGGAACGCCGCAATGAATAATGGCGAAATCGCCTCGTTCGTAGGTGCTGTCTGGATGAAACAAGTTCTTCAGGAAGCCGCTCCCGATACATCCGGGAAGTGGCGGGTCGCTCGGGCACCAGGGGGAGATGGCAATAACGGGGGATCCTTCCTGTCCATCCTGAAGTCGAGTGAACATCCTCAGGAAGCCTTTGAACTGGTTCGCTGGCTGCAAAGTCCCGAGAATCAGCTCGAGCAATATCAGACATTGAACCTGTTCCCTTCTGCCCCAGGTGTATTTGATGACCCTGCCATGAAAGAAGAAGAACCTTTCTTCGGCGGACAGGCGACGGGGCCGGTATTTGCCGAATCGGCACAGCAAGTGCCGGATGCCTTTTTTGGAGAAAGATACCCCTCCGTACACAACATTATTACTCGAAGGCTAAATGATGTCGCGAAGCAAAATGCCGATCCTCAGCAGGTCTGGACGGATACGGTGCACCGCGTCGAGCGGGAATTACAGCGTTAACCTGAAGAACGTGTGGTTTCGTTATCCGCAAAGGAGGAATTCATATGGCTGTAACTGAACCTCGTCTTACTCCCGATCCCGGAAATGCAAGACCTGATCTGGATCGGCAGAAGTCACTGTGGTCCAGGATGTGGGAGCATCGTGCACTTTATGTTGCGATATCGCCGTTTTATATTCTGTTTGCGGTATTTGGCCTGTTCCCGATCGGGTTCTCACTCTATCTGGCTTTTCATAAATGGGATGGCATCGGTGTCATGACGTACAACGGACTCAACAATTTCAAATACATGCTGACCGATGCCGAGTTCTGGCAAGCCGTGGGCAATACGTTCATGATCTGGATCTATTCGACGATTCCGATGCTCTTCTTCGCATTGATTATTGCCTTTCTGCTGCATGCACCATTTGTGAAGTTCCGTACATTATTTCGGGTCGGTTATTTCCTGCCAAACGTCACATCCATCGTGGCGGTGGCCATCATCTTCGGTGCCTTGTTTGCCAACAATTATGGCTTTCTCAATTATCTGTTGCAGTCGGTCGGGCTACCGGTTGTGGAGTGGCTAAATGCACCATGGGGCATTAAAGTCGCAATCTCCTCCATGGTAGTCTGGCGCTGGACCGGATATAACGCCGTCATCTATCTGGCGGGATTACAGAGTATCCCGCAGACATTATACGAAGCTGCCAAGATTGACGGCGCATCAGCGATACAGTCCTTTTTCCGAATTACGATTCCGATGCTGCGTCCTGTGATCCTGTTTACGGTCATTACATCAACGATTGGCGGTATGCAGCTGTTCACTGAGCCGCAAGTATTAGTAGGCAATGATGGTGGCGCGGGTGCAGCAGGTATGACGATTGTACTGTACCTCTACCGTGAATCCTTCATTAACAATTACTTTGGATATGGTGCTGCTGTTGGCTGGGGTATGTTCCTCATTATCGCCCTGTTCTCGATTGTGAACTGGAAGCTTGTTCAAGGCAAATCATCCTGATGTGATAAGGGGGAGCGCACATGGCGACCAAACACCTCAAATCGCTGGTGTTGTATACCGGTCTTATCGGGGGCATGCTCATATCCATGTTCCCGTTCTATTGGCTGATTGTAATGTCCACCCGGACAACGTCCGATATCTATAAGTTCCCGCCCCAGCTCTGGTTCGGGGGTGAACTGTGGAATAACATCACGCGGGTGTTGCAGCAGATTGATTTCTGGGGAGCTTTTCTGAATACGTTGTTTGTGTCAGGCCTCGTAACGATCCTGGTGCTGTTTTTTGACTCACTGGCGGGGTTTGCGTTTGCGAAGTTTGAATTTCCCGGCAAAAAGTGGCTCTTCATCCTGCTGCTCGCGACCATGATGGTACCTTCCCAGCTGTCGCTGGTGCCTTCCTTCGTGCTGATGGCAACGTTCGGTTGGGTCGGTTCCTTCAAAGCCCTCATTATTCCGGGCATGGTGAACGCCTTCGGCATCTTCTGGATTCGCCAATATGCTACGGAGTCGATTCCGAACGATCTGCTGGATGCAGGCCGCATCGACGGCTGTAATTTCTTCCGACTCTATTGGAACGTGGCGCTGCCAATCTTGCGACCTGCCTTTGCTTTCCTCGGCGCGTTCACCTTCATCGGCGTATGGAATGATTATCTGTGGCCTTTGATCGTCCTGACGGATGAACGCAAATATACGTTGCAGATTGCGTTGTCTCAATTAAACGGACTGTATAACACAGACTATGCCATGGTTATCGCTGGTACGTTGCTTGCCGTCATTCCGCTCATCGTTATGTTCCTGTTCATCAGCCGACAGTTTATCTCGGATATTGCGGCAGGAGCAGTGAAGGACTAAGATTGTGGCATTTTGATCCATCCCTCAAGTCTGATATTCTTATCTATAGTTGAAATAACAGATGCCATATAAGTTGGATGAATAGCGCCACGTGCGCGAAGGGGACAGAAAGGGCCTGAAGAAATGGAATGTTCGCATTTATAACCAAATTTCTCCCTTTGAAGAGGGAATCAAGAAATTTGGGGATAACGGCGATCGGAAGGCTTTCTGTACCCGAAGTGTTAACGTGTAACAGCATTCATTCACTTATATATTTAAGAAAGAGGGATGACAAAATGGCTTCTTCACCCTATATGATCGGCGTAGATATCGGCACGACCTCCACCAAGGCCGTCTTGTTCGAACAGAACGGAACCATTGTGGCTCAAGGCAGTGCCGATTATCCGCTACACACCCCCACACCTGCGATTGCGGAGCAGGATGCGGAAGATATTTTCAAAGCAGTCATCGAATCCGTTAAACAGGCCACGTCCAAAGCGGGAGTGAAGCCAGAGGACATCCTGTTTGTATCCTTCAGTTCGGCCATGCACAGCATTCTGCCTGTCAATCAACACGGCAAACCGCTAATGCGGGCCATGACTTGGGCAGATAATCGCAGTGCCGAGTGGACCGAAGCACTCAAATCGGAGATGAATGGTCACGAAATCTATCTGAGAACAGGTACGCCGATTCACCCGATGTCCCCTCTCACCAAGATTATGTGGCTCACCCGGGATCAACCGGAACTGTTCAGACAGACGTACAAATTCATATCCATGAAAGAATATGTTTTCTATAAACTATTCTCTGAATACGTCATTGACCACTCGATGGCCTCCGCCACCGGGCTCATGAATCTGGAGAAACTCGACTGGGATGCAGAAGCGCTACATGTGGCGGGCATTACGCCGGAACACCTATCCCGATTGGTCCCAACCACACATGTGTTGAAACATGGACTGCACCCGGAATACGCCAAGGAGATGGGCATTGCGGTCACCACACCATTTGTCATCGGAGCCAGTGATGGTGTGCTCTCCAACTTGGGCGTGAATGCCATTGACCCAGGCGTCGTGGCCGTAACCATTGGTACTAGCGGAGCGATTCGTACGGTCGTGGATAAACCAGTGACCGATCCAAAAGGACGTTTCTTCTGTTATGCGCTCACGGAGGATGCCTGGGTCATTGGCGGACCGGTTAACAATGGCGGTGTTATTTTCCGCTGGATTCGGGACGAGTTTGCGGCTTCCGAGGTGGAAACGGCGAAACGACTTGGCATCGATCCGTATGAAGTGCTCACTCGTGTTGCTGAGAACGTACCTCCCGGTTCGGAAGGTCTCTTGTTCCATCCGTACATGACAGGTGAGCGGGCTCCGCTCTGGAATCCGAACGCACGGGGTTCGTTCTTCGGCCTGACGCTGCATCATAAGAAAGAACATATGATTCGCGCTGCGCTAGAAGGTGTGTTGTTCAACCTTTATACCGTCATGCTGGCAATTGAAGAAAAGATCGGTCGTCCGAAGAAAATTCAGGCGACAGGCGGCTTCGCCCGCTCTGAGTTGTGGCGTCAGATGATGGCAGATATTTTCGATCAGGATGTCATCATTCCTGAAAGTATCGAAAGCTCCTGCCTCGGCGCAGCTGTACTGGGCTTGTACGCCCTTGGCCGCATCGATTCCCTGAGTGCCGTCTCCGGCATGATCGGATCAACACATCGGCACCAGCCTGACCCGGAAAGTGTCCGCGTGTACCGTGAACTGCTGCCGATCTTCATCCGCATCTCCCGTAAGTTTGAAGAAGAGTATGCGGATATCGCTGCTTTTCAGAATAAGACGATGCAGGGGTAGGGAAGGCGTGGGATGTTACACGTCCGAGATTCAAAAAGTCGAACATGGAATACGCTAACGAATCGTAGACGTCTTATTTGAAGCTTTTAGCATGTTTTCAAAATCTAACGAACCTGAGCCACCTTATATCGGCTTTCATGGGCAAAAACCTGCACAAGAACTGAAAATTTAGCCTATTAACGTGTCTGTGGTTCGTTAGAAAATTACTTTTGCCAAATACCCTCCAATAGCATGTGTACAGTTCGTTAGAATTAATACGAGATGCCGTAAGTTAAAGAGACCCACCCCGCCATGGTTATGTCCATATGGGAATGGGCTTTTTTTCATGCACAGACTATATAAACTCTATTTAGATTGGATCAAATTTATCTCTCATCATACTTGGAGCTTCCCTTTATGTTCTATTAAAGTATCCAGGGGCCGCCACAGCAACCGTCCTAAAATAGAAAAACCTCTTTTCCAGTTCCTGATTCTCTGGCGTAAACTCGGTCAGAAACTCAACTGAATTCATCATTTCTTCGGTCATCACGCTAGGTCTCCACAAAGCCAATTGGATGTCTTTGAAAATAAAAGAAAATCCCAACTCCGCATCGATGTCTCGAGTATATGGTGTTTTACTATCTATTAGCTTAACGAGATCATCAGCCTTTGTTCGAAAGACATCAATATTATCATATGTAAGGACAACATCAGATTCATCAGGTGGATAATCGTGTGGATTAGTTACTTCAATGAAATAGAGTTTATGTTCCGAATCATACTCCATTTGGTTGTAGAGCTGACTAATCTCCGGGGTGATGCACTCAATGATCTCTTCTACCTCTGATTTACTCATTCCCAACTTAAATGGTCCAATACCGACCATCGGTATGACCTCTAAAGGTTCCATGGCGTTTCGGTTCCCAACTTCGTTCATGTAGTTCACTCCTCTTTATTCCAACAAATAAGAATTATAACATTCATCCCTTTATTCTAATCCTACCCTAAAAAGAAGGATTGAGCATGCTGGGTATAACAAAACCCCACAGCATGAAAAAGCGGTGGAGTTAAGGTTTCCTATCTTTTATGGATTCAGATTTCTAACAACTATAGAACTGAAATCCTAGATTTTAATTACTGATTATACTTGCTGAACGCATTCTGGTCGGCCTGTACATTCTCCAGATACACAATCTGTCCCGCATCATTTACACGTGCGATATCGATGCCTGCTTTGGCATATACCGTTCCGTCTGCCGCTTGTCCACATACCGCCCAGTTGGTCTGGTAGCTGCCGTCGGGCTGTTGCACCCACGCATCCCACATATGTTTTATATCCTTATTGTATTCGTAAAAAGCTTTCATGAAACCGTCGAATCCTGTTCTGCTGGTGCCGTTAAGCACAATCTCTGCGTCAGGTGTAAACAGGGACAATAAGTCCTCCATGGCGCGCTCGTCTGTGCGTGAAGCATCAAATAAACGGAAATAGTTGTTCAACATCGTAGTTGTATTTGTGGTACTCATTTATATTCCTCCTAGAATTAAAAGCCGTTTTCCAATCTTTCAGTTCGAATATTTTCGAACTAATTGAAAAGAAATGTATCATACTTCTTATACTCCCCGCAAGAGATATATAAGTTGAGACCGACTTTTACACTAACACGGAGAGTGCAGAACCAATCTGAAGAAGCGAAGCGTTCGCCTTTATCAACGGATTTTTCCCTTGGACCAAGGGAATAAAGAAAATCTGGGGATAAGAGCGATCGAAAGATGGTACTGCAATCGGAGTAAACAAGTGTAATAGTTACAAGTTCAACTTCTATAGTTCGAAATATTTCAAACATTGAAAGGTACAGCCGAATATGCTAACGTCATAGATATGAGAACTCCAACGATACCTATGGCTTCGGAATTCAAGCTGACCACGGTCTGCAATGCATTGGGTGATCCAATACGCATGAAAATTGCACACTGTCTGGCCAGCTCTGGCGAGAAAAACTGTTCCGCCTTCGAAGTAGACCATATTTCCAAATCCACGTTGTCCCATCACATCAAAATTTTGCGTGAAGCTGGCGTGATCCAGCCGCGTATTGTAGGTAAACAGCACTTTTATTCCCTACGAAAGGAAGAACTAAATACACGTTTTCCAGGACTAGTCGAGATGATTCTGAATACATCCGCGGAATACGCACATTAAGCAGGTCTGAGATAGAATAATCACAATGATCATGATCGCAATTCCCATATAAGGAGGCTAACCATATGGACAAAAAAGCGGCAAAGATACTGCTGAGCACATTCTGGGGAGGCGGCGGCTGGAAAACAACTTCCGCACCCTTCTCTGGAGATGAATTTGAATATGCCAAGAGCAAAGGCGTTATGTTCGACCCACTCACGATCACGCATGATGAGATTGTCCAGCGTCTGTACGCCATGCATCAGGATGACTCCTTCAAGGAACGCGTGATTTCGGCCTTTCTACATAGTCTGTCCACCAAAAAAGTCTACCTGCGCAGCGCATTATCCAGCTGGGCTTTAACATCGAACATGCCTTTACACACCTACGCGGAACGCCCTGCCCTTCACGCTAATACCAGTGCCTGTGGAGATTGCAATTTCCTGCGTTTGCAGTCAGACAAGGAATATTCCAACGTCGACCTAAACGTCCTGAACTTTGAACGGATCAAGTGGGGCGGCGTACGGCATGGCTGGCTTATCTACTGCCTGATGGATCTGGAATTACTGCTTCAGGACAACGATGCAAGTTATGAAGTAACTCCTGAAGACCAAGCCATCCTGGTCAACCTGCTTAAAGCAGCTCAGACGGAAGACCCCAAAGACAGTGCTCGCTCACTGGAGAAAAAGTGGAAGGATCTCTTCCCTTCCAGCAAACAGGAGCGAGATGCCCTGCTGGAAATCTGGGCGGCAGCAGGCATACTGGTTCCTGGAGATAAACCAAGAAAACGCAAAGGTGGTTCCAGCGATTTTGTCTTTGCAGCAACCTGGCATGGTGATGATGGATATCATGCTGAAGCCGTAAAACATTATTTTGGCTCCTATCTTCCTCAAATGCGATAAAACCTGAACTTTTGCTCACCTTTGCGTACGTCTGGTTACAATAATGACATCGACAGATTTCCTGTTTAACTCGTATAATAAGGGGAAATTGGTAGATGGGAGTGAAACAAGCGAGTTTATGGTATACATACTGGCTTTTATAGTGTCTTTTGCTGTCGTGGTTCTGCTTATTCCGCCGCTTGGTCGACTGGCTCATCGGCTCGATTTTGTGGACAAGCCTCGAGAAGATGTGGAGCGTAAGCTGCACAGGCAACCTATCCCGCTCACGGCGAGTTACGCGATATTTACTGGATTTTTCCTGACATACATTGCTCTGACGAAAGAAATCACATGGGAAACGGCGGCCCTGGTCGCTGGTGGTATGCTTTTGCTAACGATTGGTACCGTCGACGACTGGTACAAAACAAAAGGCAAAGATTTCCCTGCCCTGCCCAAGATGCTCGTACAGGTCTCTGCGGCAGTACTCGTATTTGCTTCAGGTATTGCGTTCACCGGATTCGTGAATCCCTTCAACGCGGAATATGTCATGCTTCCAATCTGGCTGCAATTCATTCTAACGATCCTGTGGATCTTCGGGGTGACAACAGTCATCAACTTCTCGGACGGCATGGACGGACTGGCTGGCGGATTATCGGCCATCTCGGCGATTACCCTGTTCATCGTGGCCCTTGCCAAAGGCCAAAGTGATTCTGCACTCATGTCGATCATTCTGGTCGGTGTGACGATCGGTTATCTGAAGTACAACAAAGCTCCTGCCAAAGTGTTCATGGGCGATGCAGGTGCTACGTTCCTCGGCTTCATTCTGGCGGTTATTGCTCTGGATGGTGCATTCAAACAAGCAACCATGTTGTCCATTTTCATTCCGATTCTGGCGCTGGGTGTACCGATCTTTGATAACATCTTTGTCGTTATTAAACGCTTCATTCAAGGTAAAGCGATCTATCAGGCCGATGCAAGTCAAGCTCATTATCGACTGCTGCGTGCCGGATTGAATCATAAACAGGTTGTTGCTGTGCTCTATCTCGTCAGCACTTGTCTGTGTCTGTCCTCCATTATTTTAATGTTGGTGGAAATGTAATTATCCGCAACCAAAAGCGGTCATATCGAAATGTAAAAAGAGACGAGTCCAAGATTTCTTGGCTCGTCTCTTTGTTATGCTTATATGGTTCGGCGCTAACAGGCTCCCACTTATCTCGAAGCTACGGGTGGCAACGGTTGTGTCTGTTGCTGCCGACCTGTCCATCCGGGTCGATCAAGTTCGATAAGACGGCGGTATCGCTCTTCTCCAGACAGCAATTGTTCGTGAGAACCCTGCATGGCAATTTTTCCATTTTCCATAAAAATAAGTTCGTCCATCTGTTCCGCACCAATCAGGTGATGGGTGACCCAGATCATCGTTTTGCCTTGCAAGCTGTCCAGAATGGTCCGCATCAGTTCGCGTTCCGTCACCGGATCAAGCCCTACGGTTGGTTCATCCAATATAATAACAGGTGTCTCTCGGAGCAGTACCCGGGCCAGAGCAATCCGTTGCCTTTCCCCACCGGAGAAACGCAGCCCCGTCTCCAGCATCGGTGTATCATATCCCTGCGGCAAGGATTCGATCAGACCGGATAACCCTACTTGGGCGGCCACCTGACGAATCTCCTCATCCGTTGCATGTGGACGACCAATCCGCAAATTATTGGCTACCGTGGTGTCGAACAGGTGTGGGCTCTGATTCAGCACTGCGATGACATCAGTGACACTTTCACCCAAGGTCTGCACAGACATATTATTGATCAGAACTTTCCCCGCAGACGGAAGCAAAGCCCCCTGAATGAGTTTCAACAATGTCGATTTGCCGCCGCCGCTTCGTCCAAGGATAGCCAGACGTTTGCCTTGTGGCAGATGAAGAGACACATCCTGTACAGCGTAAGAATCATCTGCTGCATAACGGTAACTAACGCGATTGATCTCGATGTCTGCTCTTAGTTTGGGAGGAATGCGAAGACGAATTCGTCTATCCCGAATATCATTCGCAGCTGGCAAGGACTCAGATGGCTGTCCAGCCAATCCGTTGCCGTTTTTTACTGCAGAGATCGATTCGCCCGTCCCGTCAACATCACCGGCTCCATTCTGCACCGGAAGATGCTCTTTCCCTTCTAGCTGTTTCAAGCGATCCAGCGATTCCCGATACTGGGGAAGATGCTCCACCGCATCCCCTACAGGCAGAATTGATTCCGTGAGCGGAAATAATACCAATACAAAAGCAGCAATCATCACGGCAGGCAATTGCCCGATAGAAGCGGCATTTCCGGCCCATAGCGTAACCGATACCACCAGCAGGCCAATGACAGACTGAGCCATCAGATCACGCCAGCGTGTCCAGCGCCGCAACTTGCGACGAATCGCGTCGACCTGTTCCTCCGCTTCTTCCTGCTGCTGAACAAATTCGGCCGCTCGTCCACTTGCAAGCCAATCTCCCAGTCCAAGTACACCGTCGGTCAGACGGGTATACAACCTGCTGTTTTCCTTTTTCAGCCGCACACGCCATTTCCACGTCACTTTCAGGGAGATCGCAGGTAACGCGGCAACGAGAAATAACATATACAAGCCCATCCACACCGCAAATCCCAGATCAACACTGCCAAAGGCAATCACAGCCCCACCGTACATCACAAGCGCGGTAACGGCGGGGAAGACTGTACGCAGATAAATATCCTGCAGCCGCTCCACATCATCGGCGAGTGCTCCAAGCACATCTCCGGTCTGCATACGAGAGCGCAGGAACAGAGCCTGTGGCTCCAGAATGCGATATAATTTCACCCGTTGATCGGCCAACACCCGCAGTACGGCATCATGTCCTGCCAATCGCTCGATATATCGAAACACGGCGCGGAATATCCCAAATGCACGTACACCAACAATAGGTACATACACCATCAAAATATTTTCAGGACGCAGCGCAGACTTGGAGATCAGAAATCCGGAGGTAAACAGCAACAGTACCGCACACAGCGCAGCACAAGTGCCTAGCGCAATGACTGCGATGAATCTCCACCGGTACTGTGCCACATACGGAGAAATCCAGCTATTTTTTTCTTTTCCGTTACGGACGGTCTCCATATGCTCATATCCGGACTTCATTTTATATCGCCTCCATCTGGGCCTGAATCATCTGATAATATACACCTTGTCGTGCCAGTAATTCCTGATGTGTTCCCGTCTCTGCCACCGTGCCGCCATCCATGACAATGATCTGATCCATATGTGGCATCCAGTGCAGACGATGGGTAGCCAAAAATACAAGTTTGCCTTCAAACAGTGGCAGCATCGTCTGTTTCAGTTCATACTCTGTTTCCACATCCAGATGAGCTGTCGGTTCATCAAGCAACAGGATGTTTCGTTTACTAAGCAAAGCTCTTGCCAGAGCCACCCGTTGCTCCTGCCCACCACTGAGCTGTCTGCCACCAGCCCCAATGAGCTCATGCAGCCCACCGGATAATGAAGACAGTAGCTTGGTTAATCCAGCTGCGCTAATGGCCTTCGCCACTTCCGCATTCGATGCCTCCGGCATGTAGAAACGAACGTTATCGGCCAGGCTTCCACTAAAGATATACGGATGCTGCGGAATGGCTGCCGTCTGTCTTTGCCAAGATTCGAGCATATCTGGTGTAACCGGCTGGCCGTTAGCCAGTACTTGACCTGAAGTAGGCAGCTGAAATCCAGCCAATACGTCAATCAACGTGGACTTTCCTGCTCCGCTGGCACCAATAACACCGATTTTGCCAAGACCCGTGATCTGAAATGTGACATCCTTTAGCGAATAAGGACCTTCATCATCATGCCGTACCTGTACATCCGTTAGTGCCAACCTGCTATTCTCATTCCAAGAGAATACCGAGGAAGAGGAAGAAACAAGCTCAGGAGTAGTAGAAACAGAAGCAGGATCAGGAGCAAGATGCCCCGCAGCCGTTTTATCGTTCAACACGACACGTATGGTCGAAGTGCCTGCTTTCCTTTTACCCGAAGATAACGATGATGCAGATCCCGTCCCATCCTCTGCCATGTCCGCATGCGCAACAACGTTTGCATAAGCTTCTTTCTGTTTCTGTTTCTGTTCAGCGGCTTTCCCCCGTTCAATCACCTGATTAATGGCCGCTCCGGCTTCCTTACCGTCCAAAGTGGCATGATAATCAGCGCCGAGCATACGTACAGGCAGGAAATATTCGGGTGCCAGAATCAGTACCGTCAAAGCAGGGCCGAGCAGCATATGCCCCTCCGTCAGACGTAATCCCAGACCAACTGCTACGGAAGCAACGGGCAGCATGGTGAAGAAATCGAGGGCAAACGAAGAAAGAAAGGCCATACGCAAGGTAGACATCGTTGCTTTCCGATATCGCTGACTGACCCGCAGAATGGACCCTTCGTGTGTTTTGCTCTGCCCCAATGTTTTTAGCGTTTCCAGCCCCCGCAGGGTATCAACAAAATGGTTAGCGAGTGCTTTGTAGGATCGGAATTGTCCGTCTATCTTCCGCTGCGCTGCGAGGCCAATCAGAATCATGAACACAATCAGGATTGGGAGTGTCAGCATCAGAATAACCCCGGACATCAGATCCAGCTTGAACACATACAGCAGAATGACGATGGGTGTGAATCCTATGCCCAGCATACGAGGAATGAATAGTTCGAGATACGTCTTGTATTGTGCTGTTCCCTCACGTGCCAGCGTAACCAGATGACCTGTGCCCTCCGTCTTGGCATAACGCGGTCCAAGCCTGAACCACTGCTCCACCATCTGTCTGCGCAGATCGGTTCCTGTTCTCTCCGCATATCTTGAGGTCACGAGTTGTAACCAGAAGGATAGGGCGTAGCGGGCGGCAAAAGCAGCCAGGAACAGCAGCAGTACCGGGTACTGCTCCGTTACGGATGAACCTTCAAACAATGCCGTGATGGCCTGTGCCAGCCATTTGGCTTGCATAATGATCGTCATCGCCTGCAACAGTACCAGCGCTGATGCCAGCGCGAGTACAGGCCGGATGCCCGGCAGCTTCAGCAGCCCCCGTCCCATATCAGTACTCCAGGTGGTGCTGCTCGTTCAGGCGTTTGCGGAAGATATAATAACTCCAGATCTGATAGCCGAGAACAAACGGCAGCAATGTGCAAGCTACAATGGTCATTACTTTCAATGAATAAGCACCCGATGCGGCATTGTATACAGTCAGGTCATACGCCGCTCCAAAGGAACTCACCATCACTCTTGGGAACAATCCGATAAAGACCGAGGCAAAGGCAATGGCAATTACTGCCCCTGTCATACCAAAAGCCCAGCCTTCACGCTTCTGACGGACAAAGTATGCGGCAAGTGCAAGCGAGACTGCGCCAAGTACAACCATGATCCAAAGAGCCCAGCCGCGTACGGCGAACACATCGGTCATGAAATACGTCATTAACGCGTAAACAGCGAGTAGTGCAGCCAGCGGCAGCATCAATTTTTGTGCTGTCTTCAAGGCACGCTCTCTGAGATCACCTACTGTCCGTAGTGATGCAAACAGCAATCCATGTACCAGACACAGCAGGGTTACGCTCAAGCCGCCAATTACGGTGTACGGATTAACGATATCGAGGAATCCTGCACGCAACTGCATCTCCCCATCAATGGGCAGACCTTTCATCAACGTGGCAAAGACCACTCCGAACAGGAAAGGCAAGAGCGCGCTGGAGACCACAATGATGATGTCCCACGTTCTGCGCCAGCGCTGCTGTTTCATTTTACTGCGGAATTCGAAGGCAACACCGCGGCCAATCAGGGCCAGCAACACCACCACAAGTGGCAGGTAAAAACCACTGAACAACGTCGCATACCAATGCGGGAAGGCAGCAAACATCGCGCCCCCTGCTGTAATCAGCCATACTTCATTACCATCCCAGAACGGACCGATCGAGTTGATCAGGGTCCGGCGTTCGCGGTCTGTTTTGGCAATAATGCCTGTAGACATCCCCACACCAAAATCAAAACCTTCCAAAAAGAAGAAACCGACAAACAATACGGCAATCAGCAAAAACCACAACTCACTTAGTGACAACGGAATAACCTCCATCCACGCCGAACGGATCGGCCGATTCATCGTGATCTTCCGGCTTCTCGACCGCAAACGGTCCTGCTTTGATCTCACGTACGAACAGGTATACCATCACGATTCCGAGAACCGTATACGCAGCGGTAAAAGCGATGGTCGAGAACAGGATCATTCCTGCGGATACGTTCGGCGAGACCCCGGCTTCGGTAGTCATATAACCAAATACCGTCCATGGCTGTCTTCCAACCTCGGTCATGATCCAACCTGACGTATTGGCGATAAACGGCAAAGATATGGCAAATACCATCAGACGCATAAAGCAATTTCCAGCGACCTCCAGCTTCTTGCGCATAGCCAGAAACGTACCGTACAGAGCCAGCACAATCATCAAACCACCCGCAGCGATCATGATGCGGAAACTCCAAAATGTTGTACGTACCGGCGGGATGTAGTCCCCCGGTCCATACGTCTGCTCATACTCGGCCTGGAGCTCCTTCATGCCTTTGACACTACCGGAGAACTTGCTGTAAGACAGGTAACTGAGCAATCCAGGGATTTTGATCTCACCCGTGTTCTCCTGTTTATCCGGATCAATAAAAGCGACCACCGTCCATGGGGCCGGATCTTCTGTCGTTGTCCATGTGCCCTCACTCGCTGCCATCTTCATCGGCTGTGTCTCCACCAGATATTGCGCCTGGAAGTGACCCGAGAATGCGACGCCGAATGAAGAAACAAGAGAGATAATGATCGCAATATTAAACGATTTGCGGAAGATCTCCACATCCTGCTTTTTCATCAATTTGTAGGCACTGATCCCGGTTACGACGAAGGCCCCTGTCATCAATGCCCCAAAGATTGTATGTGGGAACTCGACAAGAAGCTGACCATTCGTGATAAGTGCAAAGAAATCATTCATCTCGGCTCGGCCGTTGTTAATCTCAAACCCAACAGGATGTTGCATAAATGAATTGGCTGCCAGAATCCACAGCGCGGACAGGAATGTGCCGACAAACACCAGCCAGATGCAGGCCAGATGCACTTTTTTGGACAAACGATCCCATCCAAATATCCATAATCCAATAAATGTAGACTCCATAAAAAACGCCAGTAGCGCTTCAATAGCCAGTGGCGCACCGAATACGTCCCCGACAAATCGGGAGTACTCGGACCAGTTCATACCAAACTGGAACTCTTGCAAAATACCTGTGACTACCCCGACAGCAAAGTTAATCAGGAACAGCTTGCCCCAGAACTTGGCCATCGTTTTGTAGATCTCCTTACCCTTAACAACGTACAACGTCTCCATGATCGCAACCAACAGTACAAGACCGATGGATAGCGGCACAAAAAAGAAATGGAAAATCGTTGTAAGTGCATATTGGATACGCGATAACATAATCGGATCCATACCGTTACCCCTTCTTTCTGTTCACTTCGCAGTATGCGTATTTGGCATTGAAGCTGCACCTTCGCTGTCTGTCCGCCAAATACGTTGATGAACGTATTGTGCCAGATTACCTATTTTATACATGTGAGAATTATCACAATCTTCGTCTCTAGCGCAAAAAAAAGTGATCCTGGTCACATAAAAGATAAAATCCAGCCTATTATCACAGCTTGCCAACTGCATCTATTCATGGAAGATACTCATGTTTGGGACGGAATGCCCATATGTTAGTCTCAGGCATATCATGCGAAGTACCGTGAGGGCTTTACATATGAAGTGAAAGCATGAAGTACATGCAGAGTGAATGACGCACCATATTACAGTCAAGGTGAGGTGAACTATTCATGGAAAAACCTGCGCCATTACCAGGTGAAGACTCCGAAGTCAGCCTGGATAAGGCCAGTACAACACAGTCCCCTGTCCGATATGTTCTCTTCCCTTGCAAAGGAGGCTGGTCATCCTTTCCCTACCCCGATATTGCTGCATTGCTGTCGATCGAAGGAGAGGTCTACTATGTCAGCAGCCTGACGCAATCAGAAGATGTACCTCCGGTCATTACCGTCATCTCCCTCCCTGAAGCCGAGCAGCTATTGCTCGAACCTCGCACCGTAGCCGTAGTCGCCCATCCCTACTGGCTAATGGCTACGGCTTCGCTGGAGCCTGAGCTATGTATTGCCCTGCTCCCTGAGCCTGCTAGAAACGAAGCAGAATCTCCGCTATGGGAGAGCAGTATTTCCAAACTGGTCGGCATCGCCGATCTGGTAGGCACATCCTCCGAAACACGTTATATGAAGCTGTTATTCCAAGGCGTACGTGCCATCTGGCTGGGCGGCGAAGACTCTGCACCTGCGGGGACGATGCAAAAGGATGATCTCGAAGTCCCTCTCCGGGACTACGAACTGCTCTTCTTGCATGCGCTGCGGCAGATCCTGTCAGGCACTCCGGATAGCGTCACCTTGCTTCAATGCAGTGTACGTGCCGACTTCTACCGCCAGCTTCGTGCCAAAGCAGGTGCACATGAGACGATATCCTTTTTGCTGGCAGCCTATGAGTACTTGCTTGAAGATTCTCGGGCTATCAATTCACTTCAAGAGGCATTCTCCCATGCGGTCTTGAATGGTCGCAGTGACTGTGTAGTCTCCCACTATCGATTCCTGTCTGCCATTCATGCCCGGTCCGGCAAGTTGGAGGACGCCCTGCGGGTGTATGGAATCAGTGCAGCCGACGAACAGGAACGCCATCATTATGAACAGTTATGTCGCTGGCTTGAGGCGGGAGAAGATCAACTTGTACGAGCGGAACTACTGCGCATGAACGATGATTACGGAAATGCTCTGCGTATCCTGGACGAACTTGGCGGAGAAACCGCGAGACATTGGAAATTCCGCATCTACCAGGAGACTGGACGTGTGGAAGAGGCACTGGCTCTGGTGCATGCAGTCGATATTCAGGATGATGCCAGTCGCCGGGATTATCAGCAATTATCCGGCAGCGCGCTGGCTCTGCGAGGGGAAAGACACGGGGCAGTCCGACATTTCCTTGAGACAGCATTGGAGGATGAAGATGCGCTGGCCCGGATTGTGGAGCTGGAGCTGTTGGATCATGCTGTACAGCAATTGCTTGGGGAGGTGCCATGATGCTGGACCCGAAGAAGCGTAGACAACAGTTGAATGGGCCAATGGTGCACAGGGATATCCGAACCGAAACCACTTTCACGCCAACGGAAACAGTGGATCGAACACATATAAACGTATTGGAAAATGGCGATCACACGCCGGATCATGCACAACCATCACATGGTTCCCGAAGCCAAGTGCATCACTGGGGCGACACACAAGGTCAATTCGAACAGGACACTACTTCCATAGAGAAGGAAACAAGCGTATTCAAAGAACCCTTCTCCATTCGCCGGGTTCGCAAAAGCAAAGGCAACAAGCTCACCGCCATGCTCCAGGTTCGCAATGAACGTGGCCGATACCTTGAAGAAGTATTGCATGATCTGAGTGAGTTCGTGGACGAGATCGTGATTGTGGACGATGCCAGCACAGATGGAACCCCGGATCTATGCAAAGCCTATCCGAAAGTGGTCCGTCTGGAGGTATTGGAGAAACCGCTATTTTCCGAGGAATGGCGCCTTCGCAACACCTTATGGCAAGCGGCGGCGGGAACATGTCCCGACTGGTTGCTCTCAGTTGATGCGGATGAGCTGTACAGCTCAGAGGCCAAGAAGGCCATACGCACTTTGATTAATCAGGAGTATGCGGACTGGTTTGCATTCCGTTTCTACGATATGTGGGGTGGCCGGACCCACTATCGGGAAGATGATCTCTGGTCTCTTCACAAGCGGCATACCGCTTCACTTGTACGGTATATGCCTGGATATCCTTATTTTTATCCACAACAGAATCATCATGTCCCCCGTCTTCCCTTGTCCTGCACTGTATTGCCTGGAGTCAGCACGGAATTGAAGGTTCAGCACCTCGGCTGGGCAGGCAGTCTGGAGGACCGGGTTCGTAAATATTTGCGTTACAAGCGCATTGATCCTAGCGGTGAGTGGGGCAATCTTGCACATTACGAGTCTATTCTCGATCCGGAACCTCGGCTGATTCCCTGGAAGGAGGGACCGTGAGATGGGCGTGGTGAGTATTCTGACACATAGTTTCACCGACGGGTACAACCGGGAATTCGGTCGTGTATTTGGTGGTGGACTGGAACGCTACATTCTGGATCTGTGCAGTGTCATCCGGGGACTCGGGCATATTCCCGAAGTTCATCAACTGTCCTATTTTGAAGCATTCCAGACTCGGACGGAGCAGATTGACGTATTTGGTTATTCGTACGACATGGATAATGTACCGGAAGCCTTTGACCGGATGGCAGCCGCAGCGCGCGGTCCCGTGATCTATGCCAGCTGTCTGTGGCAACCCATCACCTACAAACCCGGCAGTCTTGGCATCTGTCACGGCATTAACTGGGATCGTCCCGGACTGCCACTGGAGACCAAACAACAAGTCGCGGAACATATTCAACTGGCTTTGGATGGACTCGTGCGCATTGTATCCGTGGATTCTCATTTCCAGACCTTTTGCCGGGCTGCGTGCACCTATACTGATCCAAGGCAGGTTGTCCTGATTCCCAACGCAGTGGATACGTCCTATTTCACACCAGCCCCACCAACACGGACCTTGGAGCAGAAACAGGAAGACGAATGGCTTGTCGCATGGAAGCATGATCTGGCGAGTCATGAAGAGAATGTTGGTGCAGTTATATCAGGGGTGCAAGCTGTAGAAGGTAAGGGTGGAATGAGTCGTGATGGAGCGAACAATGGTAAGGCTAACGGAGACGGAGGTGGGGATACAGATAGCGAACAAGAACGAAAGGAGAAAGGGATGTTAGATCTCCATTTGCAGTTATCGAAACGGGAAGAAGCTGAGGCAGATGGCGAAACGTATAGGTTTGCTCATAACCACCGGAATTCAACGGATTGGGCTACGGAGATTCTGGTAGAAGCAGATGCTGATTATCAGGTTAATGTTCCGATTCAGGGACAGGTTGAAAAGAAAACTGTGGATGCCCGTGTGACCTCTCCCCGCCCGATTCGCATTATCTATCCGCGCCGCATCAGCATGGAACGGGGTATTATCCCAATGATGCTGGCGGCGGATAAACTTCTTGGAGCCTTTCCGGATCTGGAGATTGAATTTGCCGGGGAACTGGTCGAAGGCAGTACGGTCGGGAGAGTCTTTCGTTACTGGCATCGTACTCATCCACATGCGGAGCGAATTAACCAGCGCACGTATGATTTCCGTGATATTCGAGAGGCCTACCATCAGGCAGATATCGCCGTAATTCCCACCGTGTTCTCGGAAGGCACCTCCTATGCCTGTCTGGAAGCGATGAGCTGTGGACTTCCGGTAATTGCCTCCAATGTTGGCGGATTGAATGATCTGATTCAGGATGGTTTTAATGGGCTGCTGGTACCTCCTGGTGAGCAGGAACTAACCGCTGCACTGGTACGTCTTGTACAGGATCGGGCCGAGCGAGAACGACTGGGAATCTATGCGCGCGAGACTGCACTGTCCTATGATCTTGCCAGGTGGCGGAGCCGTTGGAACACGGTGTTGGAATCTTTTTTGGCAGAGACAGGATTGAAGGAGGGAATTCGGGGATGATGGATATGCCCAAGGCAACGGAATTCATGGAATCAAGATACATTCGGCAGAGTGATCCTAAAACGGACACATTGGTCTTCCCGCTGCATCCGGCATGGTGGAGCCGTCCCTACGAATATGAATGGGCCCGGCGGTTTGCACGTCCAGATGACGTCGTCCTTGATGCAGCCTGCGGTATCTCCCATCCGTTCAAATTCTGGCTTGCCGAACACTGCCGCGAGGTTCACGCCTGTGACTGGGATGAACGTATTTTGTCTGAAGAGGCGATAAGACTGGATATCGTTTCTGATTTTGGTGAGCAAGCGGCCCAGGATCTGCCGGAATCAACTCTCATCCGATTGCACCGTGCAAAGGCTAATCTGGCCCAGCTTCCGTACGAGTCAGGTAAGTTTGATCGGGTGTTCTGTATCTCTGTACTGGAACATCTGGATACGGGCACGATGCTGCGGGCGTTTCGTGAATTCGCTCGGGTTCTGAAACCAAACGGACAGTTAATCGCTACCTTCGATGTGCCTGAGATGCGGCCGGATCTGCTGGAAACGATTATGGCTGTCACCGGATTAACCATTGAAGATAAACTGAATGTGGATGAGCCGGACGATGCCATCTGGTCTGACATGTACGGCACGCCGATCCGCTGTTTTCGAGCAGTGATATGCAAAGGCTGAGACGAATTGGCTTACGTTGAGTTAAGTGCAGAGTGGAAAATTGAGGGCTTAAGGGCTCGACCCATTAGCAACGGAACAATACACGGTTCGGGAAATGCTCCGATTACCGGTAGCTCCGTTGCTTTTACAATTTCGATCGGATGGGCTAGTGCGGGAATATGTGGGGATGTACAGGGGTTGGAGGTTCGGGACTAGAAATCAGAGATTAGTGATTAGTGATTAAAGATATAAAGATTAAAGATTAAAGATTAAAGATTAAAGATTAAAGATTAAAGATTAAAGATTAAAGGTGTACCAGTAACATGTTGCACTGGTTGGTGTATTCATCAGCAGAGGCTGCGCCGTGTGCTGTGAGGCACAGCAGGGTTTGCAGGCCCGGCGGGATTGTCGTCGCCGGGCGACCTGTGGCGGCAGGTTGCCGCGCAGTGAGTTGGGCCGATTCGGCCCATTCACGCGCCAGGTTCTGCCGCCCGGCGAGCAGCGCGAGCGTGCCCGCGAGGAGCGCGTGAGCGGTGCGCTCCGAGGCGGGCACTTCGTCCGCGTGGGGCTGCTGCGTGCCGTCAGGCGTGCCGCATAGCGCAAGCAGCCCTTCGCGGACGCTCGCGGGTGCGCGCAGCAACCCGCAGCGTGCCGCAGGCGGAAGCGCTGCAAGCAACGCCAGCGCGCCGCGGGGCGGCAGGGCTTGCAGCAGGCGCAGCCATGCGGCCCAGGCGCCTACGCCGGCGAGCGCTTGCGCAGCCGCGAGCACGCCGCCCGGCGCACGCGCGGCCGGGCCAGCGGGCGTTGCGCCGCGGGGCGGGCTGCCGCTGCTGCTGCGGCTGCGGGCCAAGGCCCCACGCTGCAGCAGCGCCTCGGCGGCATGGGCCGCGGCGTTCAGCGCTGCCTGCTGGCGAGCCGCCGCTCGGGCGTTGCGCCCGCCGGGCTGCTTGTGGCCCAGCGCCCACAGCGCCAGGGCCGCCTCTGGCCCGTGCTGCGCATGCGCCGCCCAGGGCTGCAAAGCCGCCTGAGCCGCGGCGTCCTCGCCCAGCTGGGCCAGCGCAAGCCCTGCGGCCAGCGGCTGTGCCCGCAGCGGGCCAGCAAGCGCCGCCGCATGGCGCAGCAGCCACTCCGGCCGATGTGCGGCAAGCGCGGCCGGGATCAACGCTTGCCATGCCGCAGACGGCAAGCTTACCCGGGCTGCGACGCTGGCGATGGCATGCGGCCGCCCTGTGGCTGCGGCCAACAACAACAGCCGCTGCCATGCAGACATGCTGCCGGGTTGCATGCTCAGCGCCGCCGTGTACGCGGTTTCTGCCTCTGCCCAACGGCCAGCCCGCTCATATGCCATGCCTTCCAGCGTCAGGCTACGATAGGTCCCAGCACCAGAGACTGATGTATACCTGCTGGCTGTGGAAGCAGCTGATTTAGCCTGTTTTAACCAATTCAAGGCTATGTCCTCTCGCCCTTGATCCAGTTCAAGTACAGCACCAAACTCCAACAAATCTGGAAAATCCTCATACACGGACGCCCATGCTTCCACTACAGCAAGCGCCCGTTCCGGGCTGCCAATCTCTCGCCAGGCGTAAGCCGTTTTCAGCACCAGATCCGAGTGATATCCACACTCCGGCTTAAGCTGTGCCAATAATGGCTGTAACAAACGGAGTGCTTCATCATACTTCGCTTGCTGAAACCATTCTGCGGCCAGAGCATATAACAACTCCGGTTGGTCTCCCTCCTGATTCAACGCAGAGCGAATCAACTGCATGTTCCGTGAGCCTTTATTTTTGTCGGTAATCACCTGCTCCAGATATCCGTAATGAATGACTTCAAGTCCAGAATGAAGCACACCTTGCGGAGCCAGTGCCATAATGGAAGAAGCAATCTCTTCATGAATTCTGCCCTGAAAAACAATTCGGGGATCATTTCGGAACAAACGACATACCGCATCCGTCACATGCTCTTCACCGGACACACCCAGCAGACTTGTGACCTGTATCCAGTATCCCCACACGTCATCCCTGCTTGCCGCTAACAACCGCATGAGTTCTGTCTTCATCTGAGGGGTCTGTACCCATACCTCATCCGCATCAAGCACCAGAATCCACGGTTTCGTAGCAGCGGCCAGTGACAGATTACGGGCTTCACTGAAATCTCCGTTCCATTCCGTACGAATTACAACGGCACCATGGAGACGCGCAATTTCAGTTGTATCATCTATCGAACCTGTGTCCACAACGATGATCTCATCCACAACATCCTTGACTGCATTCAAGCACCGCTGGAGTGACACCGCTTCATCCTTCACGATCATACACAAGCTAATCCCTATGCCCATATTCATCACCACCCCTCACCAAAGGAGTTCAGCCGCACCAATTAGCCCGCTGAATTAAGTTGAACTCCCGCTACCTGATCCCTCTCAGCTCTCAAACCCGTCCGCTCCCGGCAACTCCAGCCGAATATGCTGAACGACAGGCCAACAACGGTGCCGCTGTCCATCTGTATGCTGAGCGAACACCTCCAGATGATGGTCCGCAGCACTGACCAATCCTTTCACCAGCCAGCTTGTTCCCGTCAGGGTATCCGAAGCCCCAGGGAACGAATCAATGTCACTCACCTTCCCGTTTTCCTTTTTCCCTTCCATCTCTTTCTCCTTCTCTCCCATTCGAACGCTCTGTTCCACCGATAATCCTGCTCCAGCCAATTGCTGTCGACACATCTGAATCAGGCTATGCAGCTCTTTCCATCTCCCTGACTGTACACATCCTTCCATCATCAGTCCAAGCGCCTGCCAGCCATCATACTCTCTTCCTGCAACCGTTCCGTCTATGCTGGAGTCCATGTCCTTCTTCTTTATCGCTCTCAGACCAACCGTTCGCCCTGTCTGCACAGCAGATTCCTCATTCGTTCCTTCACCCACCTGCGAACTACGCTTTAACCACAAGGTCAATGGATCATCTCCGTTGACTTTCTTCCCCTCGATCCACTCCAAACGTTCGAGCCATCGGGCAGACGAGATTGCGAGCAGCCCTTTTTTCCGCTGCACAGGTTCCAGTTTCAGACGCGCCTTATTCCATCTTCCCTGTTGGATTTGGAGCATCGCCTCCGCCACAGATAAACGCTCCCTCATCTCTGCGGAAGGTTGTGAGGATATACCCGATAACAATTGCAAAGCCGCATCATAACAACGACTTTGCTCCAGAATGCCCAATACTTTGTGTGTAGCCCCTTCCGAACTGAGTGCAAAGCGCTCCCTCACCAGCTCTGGAATCTGATGTTCCTGCCCGGAGACTCGCATAATCCGGAATATCCGATAGAGCGGCGGTAACAGACTCGATTTGGCACGCACCGCCTCGACGTAAGCATCTACCGCACCCTCCAGATCCGCCCTTCCTTCCAGCAATCGCCCTAGTGTATGCCACGTCTGATAGGTGCCGATGCCTTCTTCCGTATGATATATGGGCGGAGGTGGTCCCATGCGAACAGCTTCACGGAGCGAATATTCTGCCCGATCTGCATCACCCAATGCGTCTGCACATACCCCGCGATGGTGCATCAGATCCGTGTACTCTGGAAAGAGTTCAAGCGCAGCATCAATGCGATCTAATGCCTCCTGCCAGCGATTCAGATGCTGGAGACAACGAACTTCATATTTGAACAGCAAATGCGCGTAACTGGTCACCGCAGGATCAATCCCCATCCGAGCCATACCAAACGTCTCCAAGGCCCGCTCCGCTTCCCCCACACGCAGATACTCGACACCCAGATTATAGTGATGGAACGGCTGATCCGGTTCTTCCTCCACTGCCTGTTGCAGCAGGCGAACATTACGGTTCACCTTATCTTTGCGCTCCACAATCGCCGTCTGATACCCATAATGATGGATGACCATGTCCGTCACATGAAAAGCAGCCTCTGGGTTCCTACGGCAAATCGCCGCGGCAATCTGCTCATGAATCCGACCTTCGAACCGATGCTCCGGGGCATTACGGAAGAGACGCAAAACCGGATTCACGGTAACCCCCTGCTGACCCGAGCCTGTATAGTTATGAATGTTTAAAAACAATCCGTCACATCCGCTGACCGTCGTCCAGCTCCTGATCTGCTCCCGCGCAGCCCTATCGAGCGCCTCGTCCGCATCAAGAAAGAGAATCCAGTCGCCGGAAGCGCGCTCCAGGCCAGCATTCCGTGCTGCGGCAAAATCTTCGCACCACTCAAATCGCACAACCAACGCGCCATATTGCTGCGCAATCTCCGCGCTGCGATCCGATGAATCGGTGTCCACCACAATAATTTCGTCCACCGCTCCCTGGACACTGGCAAGGCAATGAGGCAGCAACTCTTCCTCATCCTTCACGATCATGCATAGGGAAATTCGTTCCGCTCGCAAGCTGATTCCTCCTTTCCTTTGCATGGAAAAGCGTACGCCACGGGATGCCTTCGGTCGTTTGTAGCCTTTGTTCCAATGCGGTAAGTTGTGCAGCGAGTTCCCCTGAAGACGGAGAACGAACCAATTCCTGCCGAATTGCCTCCATTGCCAATTGCATGTAACATACCGCTGCTCCAACTCGAGCCTGCCACATAGCAGGCTCCCGCTCCAGAGCCTGCTCAAACAGAGAGAGCGCTTGATCATTGTGGCCTTTGGTATACAGCGTTTCACCCAGCCAGAATAACCCTTCGGCATCCAGCTCACTCTCGGTCATGCACTGAATCAGGATGTTCGCGGCTACCATGGTGTACCCGTGACAATATAGCAGGCTTGCCAACTCCCGCCGTACCGTTACGGATGTTCCCCGATGCTCACTCATCATGATTGCCCGCAGCTCATGCAGTTGCTCAGCAAGCGTAAGCTGCCCTGTCTTTATGGCCTGCTGCACAATTTTCTCTGCCACCAGCTGTGCCTGCCGACCCCATTGTAGAAGCTTCTGTTCTCCTGACTCAGGTTCCATGTAGCGTGGCTCTTTGGGCAACTGATGCAGCAAACGGTCAATGACCTTCCATACATCCTTTTCCTCTGGATACGCAGTTGCGAAGAATGTCTCGGTTAATCGTAATCCATTGGCCCAACAAGCCAGTGCCCAATTCATTCTGTGTTCTGCCTGTATGCTAACCCCATTCATACCCTCAGCTTCCCAGTGTTCTTCCACCAGTTGCAAGGCATCCGAAACCCTGTTCGCACATAACAACCAATGTATTCGATCTGCTACATGGATACGAGCACTACGCGTAATGGAATCCAGCATATTCAATGACTGCCCATATGCCCCGCAGCCTGCGAGAACATGAATCACATGCACCAGATGATCCTCATTCGTCACGGCGTATGGATGGGACAATTCACCACGAACCAAGTCACCATGCCCTGACTCTCCGATCTCTCTGCATCTGACGAGCAATGTTTCTGCTATGTTCTCATCCGTTTCTCCGGACTGTTGCAGCACATCTGCCAACCCCATCCATGCCGGAGCATACACAGACATACTATCCAGAGCCAGCCCGTACAGATGTGCGGACTCATTCAGGAAGCCCCGTTTCTGTGCAAGTCTGGCCATGGCGGTATACGCTCTGTAACTGTCAGAACCCGCTTCCGTTACATATGACGCGTCTAACGTGCTACCGCTATTCCTCTGTCCATCACTATCCAGCGCCACCCGGCAATCGGTCGCTCGCGCATAGGATTGGTATGCACGTTCCTCCAAACCTTGCTGCTCCAACGTCTCCCCATACAACAGGTGCAGATCAGCATAAGATGGGTAACGATGCCTTTCCACAGCCAGAAGTGAATGCGCCTCTTCATATCGTTCCAATCCCACAAGGACTTTCCCATAATCTCTAACCAATGTAGGACGATATGGCGCGTGCAACTCTGTCAGGCGTAATGATTCACTGAACGCTTCAATTGCCTGTTCATTCTGACCAAGCTGGCAATAGGTCACGCCCAGATTATACAGTTGAAAGGGCTGTTTCGGATCATCCTGTAATTCACGCTTAATCAGCTTCAAATTACGTCTTGGCTTATGCTCCTGGGCAATCGCGGAAGCCAGATACCCATCATGAATGAGACATAGTGGAGCAAGCGGTTCATTCTCAACCAACAAATGTTCTTCATCTATACAGTTCTCGCTCTTATCCATATCACCAGCCTCATACCGGACAGGCTCGCATGGGCCACTACGAACCAATTGCTCATGAATACGCCCCTTGTATCGATATCCCTGATGAGCACGGAACAGTCTCACTGGCTGAGAGATAACGCTCTCTTCTACCCCTTCTCCGTATCGGTTCTCTATAGTTATACGCAATCTTGTAATGCTTTTATGGACTTTAGGTAAATAAGTCAGCAGTTCTTCCAATCCCTGCGTAACGTACTCATCAGCATCCAAATACAGGACCCATTCCGTGTTCGCCAGAGGCAGACTGATATTTCGTGCTTGTGCAAAGTCATCCTCCCAACGGGCGTGCAGCACCGTTGCTCCGTATGATCTGGCGATCTCGGCTGTACGGTCGGACGAGCCTGTATCGGTGATATAGCATTCCGTGCCGATATGCTTCAAACTGTCGAGACAGCGGGGCAGGTGATGTTCTCCATTTTGCACAATCATATGGATTCCAAGTAAACGGTTCTGCAAATGTAACCACCTCCAATACAAAAAAAGTACATGAAGTCCACCAAAGGAACTCCATGTACCTATATGACAAACGAATGGGTTATGTGCCTTGTCCATTGAAGAACACATCAATCGTACTTGGTGCACCAACTAGGCTGGAGCGGTAGGATAGACGTGTATATTTGAGAAAACGCTGCGGAACCAATACATCCACTGACCCGGACAAAATGCCCGTCACCGTCGTCACATCCGTGTACCAGTTCGAACCGTTCGCACTGATCTCAACGCGAGCATCTACCCGGTTTACACCCGGTCCCCTATTGTATACAAAGAAAGAATACGTACCAAATACACTAGTGGTCACTGCTGGAAGCGGTGTAAAGGTGTTAGCCGTCGGGGTGCTAATGAGCTGCGACTCCTGAAAACTCTTCTGTGAAATGGACGTCACACTGCTGAGTGTCCCTGCCGTAATCGTAGCGCCGAGCACGCTGGTGATCGTTCCGTTTAACAAGTTCGTCAGTGTTCCTGCTGTAATCGTTGCTCCAAGTACGCTTGTAATCGTTCCGTTCAGCAGATTGGTCAGCGTACCTGCAGTGATTGTTGCTCCAAGCACACTCGTAATCGTACCATTCAGCAAGTTCGTCAGTGTCCCTGCAGTCACCGTGGCTCCGAGCACGCTGGTGATGGTTCCGGCCGTGATCGTTGCTCCCAGCACGCTGGTGATCGTACCATTCAACAAGTTCGTCAGTGTCCCTGCGGTCACTGTGGCTCCGAGCACGCTGGTAAGTGTACCATCAAGCAAGTTCGTGAGTGTTCCTGCTGTTACGGTTGCCCCGAGTACACTTGTAATGGTTCCGGCTGTGATCGTTGCTCCCAATACACTGGTAATCGTACCATTCAACAAGTTCGTCAACGTACCTGCGGTCACTGTAGCTCCAAGCACACTGTTGATCGTACCTGCCGTGATGGTCGCTCCGAGCACACTCGTAATTGTGCCGTTCAGAATGTTGGTAATGGTTCCGGCATTAACCGTAACAGTGGTCAGACCGGAGATGTTACTGATTGTTCCGTCCAAAATGATCCCAACCACGTTTCCGCTCGTATCGGTTCTGACGGGCTGGGCTGTGCCTGTACTATCCTGGCCGAAGATCAACGTCCTCAGATTATCCGGATTCGTATTAAACGTTGTAAAGTTAGGCATGTGTCTCGTCCTCCTCCCTGGTCAAATCTGTGAGATCATACTCCCTTACGGCATACGCTGTGCCTGAAAGTAAACATCGAGCCGGGTCGACTGATCCGGTTCAACGGATCGAATGGCAAGCCGGGTATAATGCAAAAAACGCAAGGGTACAAGCGCTTTGGTCTGTCCTCCCGCGACCACCTCCTGGCTGTCCACAGCATAGTCCACGGCATTGGGACTGATCTGGATCTGTACAAGAGCCGGATGTTTGCCGCGATTCACAATGCCATAGGTATACATGCTGAGGGATGAGGTGTCTTGTGCCGGGAGTGAGTGTATGCTGCTACTGGTCTCGGCTCCGACATACGTATGCTCTGTAAAACAGTGAATAGCACCAGGGAGTTTCGTACGTGAGGAAGCACCCTGCTTGAACCGGGGACGAGTGATCCGGGAACAAGGAGGTTTCAGCAATTTAGCGCGGCAGGAAAGACGGGAGCGGCGGCGACTTACATATTTAGTTGGTTGCTTCGTTCTCTTCTTGCTTCGCTTCGCTGTTCGACTCATCTCGATTTCCCCTTAAAAAATGTGCTTACGCATCGTATGCCCGGATTGGAAATACGGGCACGGCAACCGCCGTTATTTCCAGATATACGGTTCAGTCCCCAATCCCTTCTTCTTCATTACACATACACTGCAAGTACAATGAAATGCGATTCAAACGGATTATTTCTCAAAATGAACTGGTTTATGGGAGGTGGATGAGATAACCAACTATAATGTATTCAACCAATCCAATGGTCCTCTGTTTACTCAACTGATCAATACCTTCTCGGCACCTGGAATTGAAGCTTCACCAGACAGCGGTGCAGCTGCTGCAGGCAGCTTTTTTGCCCTAACGACCAACAATTCCTCGATTCCTTCCAACCAGAACCTTCTACTACAAGTCGTGAATGCAGCAGGTAGCGGAAGAACTTTGCGAATCTCCGGCCTCACCGGGGGAACTACAGCAGCAGCTACCCTGGTCATCTACTCTGGTGGAACGGTGACTGGTGGGAGTACACCTGTACCCGTCAATACACTACTTGGAAACACGAACACCAGTGTAGTTTCCACAAGGCAAAATACAGGTACATTGGGTGGTGCCTTCACGAGCCTAACCAGTATCCCGCTGACAGCAGGTATGTATTTACTCAATCTGAACGGCTCAATTATTGTTCCACCAGGACAAACATTATCCATAAGCGTAGGTACGGGGAATCAGACTGCAGCCATTAACCTGTTCTGGTGGGAATTCTGAGTGTGATTATATGTAGAAGGTGGTGTAACCAGTGCCAAACAATAATGTATTTAACCCGTTAAGCCAGCCCGTCTATACGTCGAATACCAACACATATACCTCTCCCGGCATTGTTGCCCCACCGGAGAACGATGCCGGCAATACAGGCAATCTGTACAATGCAGGTTCCACCAATTCCACAACACTGGGGTTGCTGGGAGGAACGGTGATCGCCACCGTACAATTGGCCAATCCCGCAGGGAGTGGGAAAACCCTATACGTATCACGGCTCTCCGGCGGAATCACGGTATCACTCAATCTATTATCTTCCTTCAGTGGTTCCATGAGTCTGAGCGCGAATGGAACACTGACATCGCCCACCACACTAACATCAGTAAACAGCAATCTTTCCAGCAGCAATACCAGCGTAGCCACGGTACGGTTCTCTGCTGCTACACCTTCAGGAGCGACCCCATTGATGGCTATGCCCCTTCAAGCAGGGCCGTTTCTGTCCAATGAATATGGCCGTTACGTGGTTCCTCCGGGTCAAGCCATTAATCTCTCTGTCAGCGGATCACTTTCGGTTGGAGGACTGATGGCCTCCACTGCTTATTTTGCTTGGTGGGAAGTATGATTCGTTCAATATATAACATTCTAGGATAGCAAACGGCCGACACACATTAAAAAGAACCGGCATATGCCAGTTCTCGCCATGTTTTAATCTCTTTAGTGTCTATCTTTCTTATTTCCCTAAAAGCATATGGATTTGTACTTCGAAGATCGAACCATCAAAAAAGCACTCTATCATAATCCGTTACCTCTACCGATTGTTCAGCACAGAGCATAATGAATTGCTCCCACTCCGGTTTTAATAAGTTATCTACACTTATACCTTCTAAGTAGTTACGAGAATGTAATGGCCACCTAATGTGGCGGCGACACGTAAAAATTCATGCTTGCAGTGTGTTATATTCTCACGGACATAAAATCGATTCATTTAAGATCAAAAAGAGCACCCGTATGGATGCTCTCTAAGAATGAGTAAAACGATGATTTATTATTCAATGCACTTCTTTCTTTTTGTCCATTTCAGCCCATACTAGATAAATAATTCCTAGACATAGTGCAATTATTTCTGGGACAAAAGAAAAGGATCTAGTAACTGACAAAGCGTACTCAAACATACCCTCACCTAAAACATTATCTTTGCGGCCCATAATTGCCGCAACAATAAAATGTGTACTATTTCTCGAAATAAACAATATGGCAGAGATGACAAGGAGGGTAATACCAGCTGCCCGTTTATTCATATAATCATTCCTCCTTGGTATCAATAGATTTGTTTTAATTCGGAACTGTATCAGTTTCCATTATTACATAGAGCCCATCAGGCAATCCTGCATTTCCTTTTTTAGCGATATAAACGTCTAGAAAATATGTCTCATCAGTTATTTTCACATTGGTTTTACCATCGAAGTTCCATAGTTCTTCATACATTGTACCAAAAGAATTACTCATGTTGGGAGTATATTGCATCCATGAGTAATTTTTGGAGGTATTGGTTGAGCAATTGAATCAGTGTTAGAGTATGAGTTGCTCCACGATGCCCCTACTGATACCCCTGCAGTAAATGCTTTTTTTGTATGAGAAGCGGATAAACTAACGTTACTCGTAAAGGATTGTGAAGCCGCAAAGGAGATAGTTCTAGTGGCAGTTTGTGTCCCAGAATTATAAACCGGAACGGAAATTCTGCGAGCTAAATTTTGCCGATACACTGTAGGTACGAAGCCAGCCTGAACGTATCTACTTCGATCAATCAAAGCAAATGGTGTAATCAAATCATCATCATTAGAACGACTCTTTAAATCCCCAATATTAATTCTATTAGTCATAATACTTTTCTGTGCCTCTAAAAGTTGTTGTTTTTCCTCATTTTCCTTTATTAAAAGATCATACTGCTCAGTATTAAGCTCTTTTTTCACCCCATCTTCAACGATAAATGCTCTTGATACATTAGACTCGGCCGAAACTGTATTTTCAGTTTCAGCAAAAGCAGCTGAGCTGGTACCTCCTACCAGTGCTACTACTAAAGACAGAATTACAGGAAACTTCAACTTCAACTTCATTTTTCACTTTCCCCTCTCTTAGGTTTATTTACGTACAACCAAATACAATTAATGTATTAAATGTATCTAATTATAATATGAACACCATATCTCAGTGTAAATTTATGGAATTTTATAAAAAATAATAATTTATTATCCATATGAGAAAATAACATCCATATTTATAGGTTTCCACACCAGATCCAAGATATAATCACTAAAAAAATACCGATGAGGATTACCGTTTCTTTGAATATTCAAGCTCAATCAGAACAACACGTACTCTTCATCTAAGAATAGTTTTGGGAATTGATCTCTCACTTTTTCTTCCTTAGAATTCACAATCATTTTATAAGAAAATAGTTGAGCGTCACTGCTCCAAGGTTTAGTAACCCATAATTCACGGATTCTTTCCTCTTATTCATGTTCTGGATAAGGAACTATATCAGGATCAAGTAATGCATCATCAATTCCTAAAATATTGAAGATACGCTTGTCGTATCTTATTTACATGTAAGTTCGCTTCTCTCGGCTTTGGTAAAACCATGATTATCTCCTCACTCTTTTATGGTAGGAACAGCTAGCTATTAAGAGAGTCCCAAGTTTCAATATGGCTAGTTGTCTGACTGTGGATACAATGATGTTAGGAATCGGGTCAAAGCTGTCAGACCGATTACTGCGGAATAGTCTCTTTTGCTTCAGACACGAGAGGCTGATTCCCCTCCCACAAGATGCGTTGCAGTAGTATACCTGCAAGACCAATCACCAGCGTAGCGAGACCGATATATTGAAAGGTGGGGCTCGGCCCTGCAACTCGAATGAGCGCTCCACCTGCAAGTGGAGCTACAACCAGTACAACACTGGACAGTGAATTTTGAATGCCAAAGACGCGCCCTACATAGGCAGGAGGGGTCTCCTTTTGCAGCAAATAATTCAGAGTTACCATAAAGAGTCCATTACCCAGCCCAATGCAGAGGCCCCAGATAATGACCCAAATTTCAGGTGTTTGTGGGCTGATCCACCCCAGCGCAGCAATTCCGGCACCCACGAACAGATATCCTCCACCCAGCCCCCACCCATACCCAATTCTCGGCAAGCGATTTAACAACAAAATGATGACAACTGCCCCTGCTCCTGCCGACGATCCCAACCAGCCGAGCAGTGATTCATTACCTGGCTTGATCTCCCGAAACAGGGTCGTAAACTGATAATCAATCATGAGAATGGCCATGAGTCCAAAACAGCCGAACAGAATCGTGCTCAGCACGGTGCGACTGCTCTGAATAAAAAGCCAACCTTGCTTCCACTGGGAGAACAAGGATTCAGTTCCATCCTTTTCACTAGCAGCACTTCCGTCTGATTCTACGGACTCGGACTTCTCCACCAAACGCCGCAAGGGCCATAATACTGCGCCTGACAACAGGCGGGTACAGGCATTAATGACAATACAGATTTGTGGTGAAAAGAAGGCCAAAATGACTGCACCCAGAAGTGGTCCCGCCACTTTCGAACACTGGCTCACAAAGCCGTTAAGAGACGATGCCTGAAACAGATGCTCCTCTGCCACCACTTGGCGGGTTAACGCCTGCTGAGCTGGAACGTGAAAAACTCCCATCATGGCCCGCAGGGCAAGCAGTGGAAGCAACCATATCGGGCTTGGTGCGAATAAAATAGCAACGGTTAATCCCACGGTGATCACATCACACAAGATCATGATCTTTACTTTGTGCAGTCGATCAGCCAGGGCGCCTGCAAAGGAGCCCAGCAGTATGCCTGGGACAGCCATACATACAGGAATAAGTGCAATGATCAGTGGATCGGCGCCCCAGCGGTAGGCCACCATCACCTGGATGGCGAGTGCATCAAACCAATCTCCAAACGTAGCTAGCGAGTATGCAATAAACATGCGGACAAACCGGAGGTTGGTCCATAAGCTTTTGGAAGATTCCGTAGATAAGGCGGTTAATTCGGTGGACTCATTGGATGTGGACTCATTTGAAATGACGGTCATACATGTACTTCCTCCCTTGATTACAGCCAATTGTGGTCTGTATGTTTCTTGGCTGTAATCATAAGAGAGTTATATCAGAGGAAGATCAGAGGATGGGGATACAGGAGACAAAAATTGACGTACTTTATCTACAATTTGTGGTCCATATGCGGGGACGCCGTAACTTTTACCGATCTCTGCATACACTTGACGATATTTGCTGCGAAGTCTGCCTTCAATTCGATGATGACCCAGGAATAGGAGAATCTGATATGCAGCATTCAGATATAGCGGTGCGTTCAGCGACATCTTCAATACGTCTAGGCCATCATCCATTCTAAGTTCCGCTTCACGAACTCGTCCTTGCCGAAGCAACCATAACCCCTCCATCACCTGAAAACGTCCGATCTCTCGCAGATAGGGTGCATCCTTCAATCCTGACCGCAGGTCTGCCATCTGGGCCTCAACAGCTTCACCGCTGCCACCCCACAGTTCCACATATAACGCTGCAAGTGCTACAGGCAGTCTGAAATTCTTGAGTTCGTCTGTCTCTATTACATGATATGTTTCTTCCAGTTGCTCTTTGGCACGTTGATATTGGCCCACCTCTACATAGACTTCGATGATGTTCAGAATGCGGAGTTCGCGAAGCTGATCGACAGATAATGCCGATGAATTCAGCGCTTGTTCATACAACTGAATACTATCCGCTGGCTCGATCAGGGGGTGCACGAAAATCAGTAGCCAATATAGTCGCTCCTCAAAAGGAATTTCCTTTGTTGTAATCAACCATTCCAGATCTCCCTGTATAAAACGGATATACAACTGATAATAAGGGGCAATCTGAATGCCGAGTGCTTCCTGCTGTTGAACCAGGGTCTGTATGGCGTTTCCCTGCCCAAACACGTGATATTTACGAAGTAAATTATGAATGGCATCCTGCATTTCTGGGTCCTGAACAGAAGGGCTAGGAGGTAGAACGGACTTGTTCTCTTGCACAGCAAGCCGATAACCGTATCCTCGTACCGTATCCAGACTGATCTCGTTCCAGTGCTTCAGTTTCTTGCGCAGGCGATAGATATGATCGTCCACGGTGCGTTCAACCGGATATTCAAGCGACCATACCCGATCCAGTAATTGGCTGCGAGTGAAGGCTTTTTCCTTGTTTTCATACAGAAAATGCAGTAGTGCAAATTCCTTGGCGAGCAGGCGAATGGACTCTGTACGCCGCGTGACCGTATATGTTCCTTCATCCAATTGCAAAGACATGCTTGGTTCCTCCTACTATGTATAATTCGCTAATCCGAAATAGTATAGATTCATTCCATTTTCTTCAACGTGTTCAACATACCATAAAAACCCTTTGCGAGAACGCAAAAGGTTTTTATGGTCTATCTTATAGATGGCTTAGATTGCAGATCACGGTACCTATATCCGTTCTTCCATAAAGTATTCCCTTGTCTTAACCCAGCACGACACGATCATCTGCCATTTTTTTGCCGCTAATACGTTCGAATTCACCAAGCAACTCAGGTACAGTCAACGTACGCTTGCGCTCTTCGCTGACATCCAGAATAATTCGGCCTTTGTCCATCATGATCAAACGGTTACCCAGACGAATCGCCTGTTCCATATTGTGCGTTACCATTAGCGTAGTCAATCTCATCTCACGCACAAGTGTCTCTGTCAGTTCCGTGATCAGTTCGGCACGTGAAGGGTCAAGAGCCGCCGTATGTTCATCCAATAGCAGAATCTGCGGCTGGGTAAACGTAGCCATTAACAGGCTGAGTGCCTGCCGCTCCCCGCCAGACAAGAGACCCACTTTTGCATTCGGACGCTTTTCCAGTCCAATTCCCAGCTTCTCCAATTGCGTGTTGAAAATCTCCCGTCTGGCACGGGTAACTCCGAAGCCTAGTCCGCGTCCTTTGCCACGTTTATATGCCATCGCCATATTTTCTTCAATGGACATATGTGGTGCTGTTCCTGCCATCGGGTCCTGAAACACCCGGCCAATCCAGCTGCTGCGCTTGTGCTCAGGCAAGTTTTTAATTGAACGGTCATTGATCAGTACATCACCCATATCCGGCTTCATCACACCCGAGATAATGTTCATCAGTGTGGATTTTCCGGCTCCGTTACTGCCAATCACCGTCACAAAGTCTCCCGGATTCATCGTCAGATTCACACCAACCAGCGCGGTCTTCTCATCCGTTGTACCTGGGTTGAACAACTTGGTTACTTGCGTAATCTCCAGCATGATCACATACCTCCCTTCGCCTGTTGGCCCCCGGATCGCATCAACTCTTCCGTTCGTCTGCGAGCCAGACTTCGCTGCTTCACGGAGCGCTGCATCGTTGGGAATACAAGGGCGATAATGACGATCACAGCGGTGATCAGTTTCAGATCAGATGTATCAAACCATTCCACTTGAAGGGCAAGCGCGACCACAATCCGATAAATAATTGAACCAACGATCGCTGCAAGTGTAGCCCAGAATACCGTTCTTGCTCCAAGAATAGCTTCACCGATAATCACGGAAGCCAGTCCGATAACGATCATGCCAATGCCCATTGTAATGTCCGCAAAGCCTGATTGCTGTGCAATGAATGCACCAGACAGGGCAACCAATCCATTGGATAAGCTGACCCCTACAATCGTAGTCACATCCGTGTTTGCACCAAAACTGCGAATCATGCGTTTGTTATCACCTGTCGCACGAAGGGCCAGTCCAACATCTGTTTTCATGAACAGATCGAGCATGATTTTAAACACCAGTACAACGATGATAATTAGCACCATGACATGCTCACCTGAGAATGGATTATCCATACCCATAATGGATTTATTCGGTGCACCAAGGATACGCATATTAATGGAGTAGAGCGCGATCATCATCAAAATCCCGGATAATAATCCGTTGATTTTGCCTTTGGTATGAAGCAGACCTGTACAAGCCCCAGCCACCATGCCGCCAGCCATTGCCGCCAAACAGGCGAGCCAAGGAGAGAAGTCATTGGAGATCATAACCGCCGCGATTGCGCCTCCTGTTGTAAAACTTCCGTCTACGGTAAGGTCAGGAAAATCGAGTATACGGAACGTAATATATACACCAAGTGCCATCAGTGCATATAAAAGCCCCAGCTCGATCGCCCCTTCAATTGAATTCCAGCTTATACTCACACTACTTCCTCCCTGTCTATCGAAAAGAATGAGGCGAACCCGTTGCACGTCCGCCTCGCATCCATACTGTCGGATTACACTCCGGTCAGATTATTGAATCAATCTCATAATTCATTAAATTATTGTTTCTGTAACTAGATATAGACAAATTGAATCGTTTTGATCTATATCTACCCTTGATTGAAGTAACTAAAGGTATTATGAATTGATTCTATTGAATAATGTTGTTTTCCTGGTCTTTAACTTCCGCTTTCATCTCATCCGTAACCGTGATACCTTGGGCTTCAGCCGCTTTCAGGTTCAGGATCAGATCCAGTTTGTCCGGAACGGTGACTTTCATATCACCAGGTTTTGTACCATTTTTCAGAATGTCTGCGGCCATCTCACCAACCTGATATCCATGGTCATAATATTTGAAGCCAACGGTTGCGAAAGCTCCTTTTTCAACGGTATCCCGATCACTGGAGAAGAACGGAATTTTATTACTGTTTGCCGTTTGGATGATCGTATCAACCGCACTCACGACAGAATTATCAAGTGTAATGTAGAAGGCGTCTACTTTGCCAACAAGAGAATCCGTTGCCTGTTTTACCTCAGATGTATTCGTAACTGGTGCTTTCACCAGCTTGATATTATGTGTTGCGAGCGCTTTTTCAGCGTTATCTGCCATAACCACCGCATTTGGTTCACCTTCGTTAATGACCAAGCCCACCGTTTTCACATCCGGCAGATTTTTAGCGATAAAGTCAGCTAATTGTACAATAGCCTCCGGATTCGTATCCGATGCACCTGTAACATTGCCGCCCGGCTTGTCCATATCAGTCACCAGTTTGGCACCCAGTGGGTCTGTTACCGCTGCGAACAGCAATGGCTTGTCCTTCACTTGTTGAGCCAGAGCCAGCGCAGATGGTGTTGCGATGCCGAGTACGAGATCGTTTTTGGAATCACCTGAGATTTTCTGTGCAATGGACAGGTTGTTCGTCGAATCACCTTGCGCGTTATTGTAATCGATTTTGAGGTTCTTGTTCTCTTCAATGCCTGCTTCCTTCAGGGCTGCGATGAATCCTTCACGTGTAGCATCCAGAGATGGATGTTCAACAATCTGCGAGATGGCAATCTGGTATGATTTTTCCTCGCTTCCTCCACCTGTTGTAGTCCCTGATCCTTCGGATTCCGAGCCTGTACCGCTGTTATTTCCGCAACCTGCTGCAACGATCATTGAAGCAACCATCATCAGTGACATCCAAAATTTCTTTTTCATGTGTGAGAACCCCTCTCCATCTTATAAAATGTGGTTACCCTTATCGAGATTCCATTGACACGATAGGGCGGGACAAAACAAACGCTTCAACGCATTGTTGCTTTGATCGACAAAAGCAGACAAATATAGACTTTTCTCATGCGACTGAAGTCCATGACCCGTGTTGGTGTTTTATTGTTCCCCTAATATTAAGGGGCGTCCCGATATCCGTCAATGGTTGAACCGCTTCCAATTTAGTTTCATCGTATGGTTGTGATAGAAAACATTACATAAAACATAAAAACCACCCACATTGTTCTGTAGATGGTCGCCATGGGTAAAACAAAATAAGGTCCTACTCATGAAAGTGGAGTATGAAGTCTTCATCTAATCTCGTCCACAAGTATTGTTTTCTCCGCTTCTGATATGGCATCCGCGATCAATTTTCGTGCTACAACAGGCGCAATCCAAGGTTCGATATCTGCATAGCCAATACCGGACAACTTCTCATACTCCTCCATAAAGATGCGAATGCTGGAATAAAGGTATCATGCTCTCGAAGGAGTATGTTACCCGGGTTGGGATTACCGTGACATAGTTGCTGCTTCATGGGTAATTGATAACTGGGCAATCACGGCAGCTTTCTCCGCTCCAGACAAGTATTGTGCTTCATCATGAGATTTTTCATATTTAAAATTTTCAAAAAAAAAAAAGAGGCATCCCTCCCAATGTACTTTGGGTATGGTCGCCTTATATCAATCAAAGGATAGCTCCAGAGTGCTTATTCCTTTTCTTTTTGCAGTTCCTCTAATTCAGATGAAGTTAGTCCGGTAGCCTTAATAATTGTAGCCTGATCAAGACCTAAAGTGAGCATATTCATTGCGATTTTTCGCTTGCTCTCAGCTTCACCTTCTTTGATCCCTTCTTTGATTCCTTCTTTGATCCCTTCTTCGATTCCTTTTTGAATTCCTTCCTCCATGCCTTTCTTGAGACCCTCTTCTCGTGCGCCCTCAATCATGGAAGCTTCGTCCCATAGAAATTTCTGACGGTCGATATATCGTTGACGTGCTTGCTCATCCTGGCTCAGAAACTCCAATACACTCATGGCTTTTTTCAAAGCCGGTTCGGGTTCGTGCATCATTAACGCCTCCCAGCTTGATTTAGTCATTCCTTTCAGAAATAACAGCCAACGTACCAATCCATCCTTTATTTGAATATTTTCATCATTGAGCTTTGGTATTTCCATAAAATGAATCTCTATAACATCCGTCAACGGAATATCAGTTTGGTCTTCTCTTAAATGAAATACGTTGTGGTACTGATCATTAGCGAGCATTTTGAAATTAACAATGTTGATCGCTACGCATTTTTTGAGTTGACTATATCTCTGTCCTTCAAGTAATTGTCCGGAATATTGTTTACCCCAATAGAACAAAGTCCTCTTCTCTAAATCATACTGATTAAACAACTGCATTTCAACATTAATTAGCTCACCTTGATCTGTTTTGGCCCGTATGTCCAGTATGGACTGTTTATCTCTCGGTGTATCCTTGTCCAGATAAGGGTTGATTAACACAATCTCGGTCAGTAAAGATTCACCTGCATTTTTGAAGGTATGATTCAGAAAAGCCAAAAGAACATCCTTATTCTCTTCACTTCCAAAGATTCGTTTGAACACATAATCGTTCTTGGGATCAAGCAACTCTGTCATTATTATTCACTCCTACGCGCAAAATGGACAGGATATATCTGCTGAAGTATCAGCAGATATAAGGATGCGAACATGCACTGGATGTTAGCTCCATTATAACACGCATCGCCATACGTAAATAGCGTTTATACGTAATTCATTACCAGAAAAAGAGACTATTTCGACGAATCGAAACAATCTCTTTGTATAAACCAGTTAATTCCCCGACGCTTCGCGAATCTCATACTTGCACCTTTTGCCGCCATCTGCGTAACATTCGGTACGCTCTACCTCAGCTTGAAGTAGTGAGCGAAACAGTTCCAACTCACAGCGGCAAGCCTGCTTGTAGACACTTGCGACTTGCACAATCGGGCAGTTCATTTCCGTAATGACGTAGGTTCCATCGTCTTCTCTGGACGCATCCGCCATATATCCGTTGGCATTCTGGATTCGCGCCAGTTCCTCCACCCGTCCGGCCAGATCCTGGCCCTCCATCTGTGGCAATCCGCTGCGAAGCAGCTTGTCCCGGCGACTCTCGAACAACGCATCTACCACACCGCTCCCGGCTGAGTCAGACAATTCTTCAAGAAGTTCCAGCGTAAGGGACGAATATGATTTTGGAAAAAAGCTGTCCCCGCGTACCGTCAATTGGTACACCGAGGACGGACGTCCGGCCGTAGCCCGGGCCTCCCGAACCTCGATCCAGCCGTCCTGCTCCAGTGCCGTCAGATGACGGCGAATGGCCATGCCGGTCAGACCCAGATCAGCTGTCATTTCCCTCGCGGTCAATGTGCCTTGCTGCTTCAGCATGAACAAAATCCGTTCACGCGTCGTTCGTTCCTCTTCGCGCTTCACGATCAGCACCTGCTCTCCTGCTTATGCGTGTACCGGTGCTGCCTCCCGGCAGGCATCCGAGCAAAAGCGGTTATGCGTCTCTTCGCAATCCTCACAGCTTACATGCTGCAGGTTGCAGGTTGGACAATTAATATATCGGTCATGTGTCGTTCCACAGTGATAACAGCTGGCAATGACGATATCTTCTTCTGTCCGGTTAATCGGTACAGAGATGCGCTCGTCAAATACGTAACACTTGCCATCGAACAGATGGCCTTGTACTTCCGGATCTTTACCGTACGTGACAATACCGCCGTCCAATTGAGCCACGTCCTGGAATCCTTCATTGATCATGAACCCAGTCAGCTTCTCGCAGCGAATGCCGCCAGTGCAATAGGTAATAATCGTTTTGTCCTTCATGTCACCCAGGTTCTCGCGGATCCACTCCGGAAACTCACGGAATGACTCCACATCTGGACGAATGGCCCCGCGGAAGTGACCAATTTCGTATTCATAATCATTGCGACCATCGATAACGATGACATCATCACGTTGCAGATGTTCATGGAACTCTTTCGGTGAGAGGCGTTTGCCGCTAATCACATTTGGATCAAGGTCATCGTCCACGCGGAACGTAACCAGCTCTGCTTTGTGACGAACAAAGATTTTTTTGAACGCATGCTCTTCCACATCATCAATCTTGAACACCATGTCGCTGAAGAGCGGATTAGCCAGCATATCTTTCATGTACTGTTCCGTCTGTTCTGGCGTTCCGGATACCGTACCGTTAATGCCTTCGGATGCGATCAGAATACGGCCTTTCACACCAAGGTCCTTACAGTATTGCAGATGCTCTTGTGTAAATGTCTCAGGGTCTTCAATCTTCACGAACTTATAATATAAAAGCACGCGGTACGCGCTGTTACACATGTATATCACCTGTTCCTATTCCATGTTGTTATTAGCCGGATCATCCGGCAAGACGACTACGTTGCACCCTTACTGTTAAAAAGAAAATAAACAGCCGCCCGAAACATCGTCTCGAACTGCTGCCTTACATTCGACTTTTATTCCTGCATTCTAGTTTATCGGAAGCGGAATAGCTTAGTCAATATAAATGTATAGAAAGGGATGAAAGATATGGAACATATCTGTCTGCAACAATCATCCTATTCTGAGATCGTAATGACCGAGGTTACAAAGTGATACGATTCATTCTCCAATACCGCCTGCGATAACAGGATTTTATTGCCTTTCGGACTCCAGGCGAGCGGGTCAGAAGCGTTGTCCATATCCGCCGAGATCTGGTACTGTTCTGCCGACTCCGTGTTGGAGACAAACAGCCCTTTCTCATTATCATTCTCGGAATTGATGGTGTATGCAATCTTGGAATCATCACCCGACCAGCTTGTGCCAAAGATTTGCGTGCCTCTGGCGAGCGTAGCCTTCTCATTGCCTTCCAGATCGGTGAGCACCAGCGCCCGTTTGGTATCCGCTGTTCTTTTCACAATCGCAAGCCTTGTTCCATCATTAGAAGGGATGACCCACTCCACACTTTTCAGCACCTGTTTCACGTCACCCGTCTTCGCATCGTATGCATTCAACTGGCCATCTTCGCCCGTAATATAATAGAGCATATTGCCTGACACCTCGATACTCCGCACATTGAAATTACCCGTCTCCACCAGTACCTTTGTTGTACCGTCCACACTTGCCGAGATCAGATCACCCTTCATATTGGGGAAAACGACATGTTCATTATCCAGCCATGCGCCCTCTTGGATAAATCCATCCTCCTTGCCAGCAGAGGTTGTCTCCCCATTATGCAGGTTCAGGAAGTAGCCTTTGCCCGTATTTTCCTCCGGCTCCCGGTAGAACAGGTACTGACCATCCGGTGACACTAGCGGTGCACCCATAGTGGCTTCACTTTCCTTGAGTGGCGTGTCTGTGCCTTTTGTCAGATCATACATATATAAGTTATGCGGGTATCTTTCCTGACCTTCAACCGTGACGGGTTTCAAGGACTTGTTCTCCTTGTCGGATACAATCCAATCATCACTAAGCCATGTAATCCCGCGCATATTCGGCAGCTTATCAATTTTCTCCAGCTTGAAGCTCTGGTACACAGACGTGTTGGTATTATCTTTCACTATAATATCGGTGCTCGTTTTCCCACCTTGTGCATTGCCCCCCGGCTCTGTCGTTCCCCCGCATGCTGCTGTCGTTAGCAGGGCAATGGCCCCGAACGTCCCCAAAGCTGCTTGTTTCCAATTCATGATGGTCCCCCCTGGTTTCTCTTGCTATAGACCAAGCATACACATCGCATACTTCCAAAGTTATTCAGACTTGTTTCGAACTTGTAAACTTGAATCAACCAAAGGGAACATGAGCTGGAATGTCACACCTTCCCCATCTTCTGGATCACCCGGCAGCAGGGTGATTGTACCGCCCTGTTTTTCAACAAACTGCTTCACGAGAGATAGTCCCAGTCCGGTTCCGCCGGTTTTTCTGGCTCTGTCTTTGTTCACGGTGTAAAAGGGTTCAAAAATCTTCTCCTGCGCCTCTGTCGGAATCGGCGTACCCGAGTTATAGATGCGAATGACCGCTTGACGCTCCTGCATCCGCAGTTCACTCTTCACCCGGATCACACCATCCGGAACGTTATATTTGATGGCATTATCCAGCATGTTGATGAAAATATGCATAAGACTCTCCCGGTCGCTACGGATCACCGCCGGTTCAAGATCCAGTTCCATGTTCAGCGCAAACTTCTCCGCTTTCCCACGCATCCGGCCACAGGCATCCTCCAGCAGAGCGCTGACCTCTACATCTTCGGCCTGGTTCTCGAAGTCATACTTCTCCAGGGCAGATAAATGTAAGACTTTCTCGACCATCTCGTACAACCGCTCCGTTTCTTTGCCAATGTTACTCGTGGCATCATCAAGCAGTTGCGGATCATCCTTATACATGTCGAGCAGCTCCACATAAGCTTTGATCGATGTCAGCGGTGTCTTGAACTCATGGCTGATGTTACCGATGTATTGTTTCTGCTGCTGTTCCAGCGCCTGAAGTTTCTCAATCGCCAGTTGCAGCTTCTGCTGCTCCGCATGCATGGCTGTGATATTTTGCTGAATGGATGTACTCATATAATAGATGCCCTGCCCCAGCTCGCCCAACTCATCCTTGCGCTTTAAAGGAGACTCCGTAATGTAGTTCCCTTCGCGAATGGAATCTGCAGACTTTTTCAGCCGGGTAATCGCGACAGCAAACCGATTGTAGAATAGATACCCCAGAATGAAGCTCAGCGCCACAACCGCAATCCCTGCCCACATAAATAGTTGAAGGATACGGGCATAAAAATCTTGGTAACTCTGGACCGGATACTGTATCCACACGGCACCCATCTGCCCATCCGGACCGTCCAATGGTGCAGCGTAGAGCAGGGTGTCCCCTTGTTCATGATAGGCAATTTTATTTTGCAGCGCATAGTCTAACGTTTCCTGAATGAGTTCATTCTCGCCGGAGGCGAAGGATGCTCCCATCTGCTGACCTGTCATGTTATAAAGTGCTATTGGCAATCCGGTAGAGTTGGCCAGTTCCTGTGCCAGCCTGCGACCGTTTTGCTGTAAAAAAACGTCCTGATCGAGATGGACGGACTCGGTGTAGTAGGACTGTCGCACATTCAGATTCACCAGCCGTGTCTGCTGTGATAGAATATCTTCAATCTGTGACTGCTGATTGCGTTCAATACCGCGCAGGACCAGTGAACTAAGCACCACCACGGTCAGGATAAGCAAAGCTGCCAGAAAAACACTGAACTTCAGCTTGATGCTGACTCTCATATGGCCCCGCCTGTATCAGGTGCAGATGCTTTGTAGCCAATCCCGTATACGGTCTGTAATTTTTGCTGATCCGTATCTCCAATTTTTTTACGCAAACGCTGGATGTGAATGTCTACGGTTCGTGTACCACCCGCATACTCCATGCCCCACACTCGATCTAGCAGATCGTCTCGTGTGTACACACGCTCGGGATTGGACATGAGAATGGTCAGCAGGTCGAACTCTTTTGGTGTCAGATCCAGCTTCTCCTCATTAACGGTCACCGTGCGGTGAGCAACATGAATACGCAGTGTACCATTCACAATGGCCTGATTCTTCGAATCGTCAGGTGGTGGACTGCTTTTCTCGACACGGCGCATGAGCGCTTTCACCCTTGCGAGCAGTTCACGGATCTCGAATGGTTTGGTCATGTAATCATCGGCGCCCATTTCCAGGCCAACGATTTTGTCCACGATATCATTTTTGACAGTCAGCAAAATAATGCCGATATCCTCGCGGTCCTCCAGCCTCCGGCATACCCCGTATCCATCAAGCCTTGGCATCATCACGTCCAGAATCATGACCTGTGGGTGAAACGATGCGACCTTGACCAAGGCCTCTTCGCCGTCACTCGCAGTATCTACTTCATATCCTTCGCGCCGCAGCGCGTAAGCAATGGCACTGACGATACTTGATTCGTCATCTACCACGAGCACCTTTTTATTCATGGGATTCATCCTTTGCTGCAATGTCATCAAACGCTTTCTGCATCTATGTTAACAAGGAGTCGCGGATTCGCCAACACTATCAATCGTTCCTGCTAAAAAACTCACTATTGACTAGATTTCCAGAATTAAATTATGTAAAATATTTGATTATAAGAATATATATTTATTATAATTTCAATATTGTATTAAATGTATAATAAGTGCATGAATCCCCTATTTAGTTTTATGATAATCATCTTTAATTTGATATAAATTCAATATTTGGAATTATATTCTTTACTTTATTATTTCCTCATGTTACATTGTTTTATGCTAATACTTTTTTATGGAATATATAGAAAGGTGAAGATCTTTTTATATTTTTTCATACAGCACCTAGATTCTTACATAATTTGATTTTCCAAAAAAATTAGAGGAGTGTAACGAAAATGGAAAAAGGAATCTTTGATCTTGATGTACAAATTAAAAAATCAGAAGGTACAGTTCAGCCACAAGCTTTAAGTATTTGGAACTGCACTGGTGGTTGCGGAGAGCAAACAAGAACTGCCAATACTTGCGCGCCTACTGCAGGAGTAAAATGTTTCTCTAATATTGGAGCACTTTGTTAATTTTTTCACAATCATATTTTTTTGTTTTCACTACAAGAAGAGACTTAATAAGTCTCTTCTTGTTATTTTGAATAACATTTCTACTAGAGAGTGTCTTCAAACTCAAGGAAGCTAAACCATAATGGATACCAAGACCAAATAAGAATTGAACGTACACGCTAATTTATCTTAACGAATCGCCAAACGACGATAATTCTTATATCTAGCCACAATTGTCTCTCGTGAATTTCGTATCTTGTACGCATTTAACATAATATCTCATGTATTACCATTTAATCTATTCGAAGAAATGCTCTAGAAGGAGGGTTATAATGCCTGATATTGTTATGGAAGTGAACAACCTAACTAAAGTGATAGGCAAACGTGAGATCATTCAAGAAACTTCGTTCAACTTGGAAGAGGGAAAAATTTATGGTTTCATTGGTCCGAATGGTGCAGGCAAAACTACGATGATGCGCATGATGACAGGATTGATGCATCCAAGTAATGGCCATGTCAAGATAGATTCATACGAAATAAACAAAAACCGAAAAAATGCATTGGCACAGGTGGGAGCAATTATAGAATCGCCCATTTTTTTTGAATATATGACAGGTAGGCAAGTATTACGCAATTTGGCACGACTGCATCCTGACCTGCCTAAATCTGATAGGGAAAATCATATTCAAGAGTTGCTTGAAAGGGTTGGGTTGGGAGATAGAGGGAATGATCGAGTTAAGGGGTACTCGCTTGGAATGAAGCAACGTTTGGGTATTGCTCAGGCACTGCTAGGAAACCCGAAACTTCTGCTTTTAGATGAGCCATCCAACGGTCTTGATCCCATGGGGATGAGAGCATTAAGAGATATCATCCTTAGTTTGAGAAACGAATTTAACTACGCTTTTTTTATCTCAAGCCATTTACTGGATGAGCTCCAGCAGATGTGTGATGAATTAATAATCATAAAAAGTGGAAAGGTTATTTGGAAGGGTCCTACGGCCGAGTTAATCCGTGATGGCGAAAGGTTAGAAGATGCTTTCGTGGAGTTAATGAGAGCATGATTACGTTATTCAATAGTGAGTGGGAACGACTTTGGTCCAAACGTTGGACATGGCTATTGGTTTTGGCTATCCCTGGTCTTGCTTATATGACAGCCAGTTTTTTTGAAACGCTTCAAGTTGATCATGACACGCTATCTCAGCTATTTATTCTTACAGGCTTACGAAATAACTTGTATTTTCCCGTTAATATCATTATGGCTGTATTTGCAGCTTCTATATTCACCGAGGAATATAGAGGCGGTCAGTTGAGATATGTTTTTCTTCGTCAATTTACCCGCAAGCAAATCTTTTTTAGCAAACTATTGTTGATTTGTGTTTGTATTTTTCTGATGCTCATCTTGTTTGCAGTTTGTTTGATAGTTACTGGTTATTTTTTTCAATTCAATGAAAATGGTTTGCTGAATTATTCTCTTGAAGCTCTTAGCTACACTTTTGTATATTACGGGTTTGCATTTGTTTCACTCTTAGGGATATCCAGTTTGTTTATTTGTATTTCGATGTACAGCAAAAATGTCACATATGCAATCGGGGGCTGTATGCTTTACATTTTAGCATCATTGTTACTGGACGGCGCAGTTATTAAACTTGCGGCAGTATTCAGTGACATTCCTCTATTAGAACTCAGCATTACCTATTCCTTGATACCTTTTCTGCAACATACTGGTTTGAACGAAGTTATAGACGGAAATACGAATGTAATTGTGGCTATATTATCCGTTGTCGTTGTACATCTTATTGTTTTCCTATGGGGAGCCTACTATCGCTTTGTGAAAAGTGACTACTTATATTAGGGGGTAAACATGTTAGGCATATGGATTAGTGAATTGGAACGAGATTGGAAAAAAAAGTCTAAAATTGTACTGTTCTCTGCTTTTTTAATTGTGATTATTTTCAACATTTGGGGGTTAAGTTCGTCACAAAAAGGAGTATTTCGTTTTGGAGAAGGCAGTATTTTGCTAAATAATCTTAACGCTCCCTGGTTTATGATGGATGGAATGTCATTATTAATGATGGCGGCACTGCTGCCTATTTTTTATATTGATCAGTTAAGTGGCGAATTGAATTCTGGCGCATACAGATTGTATGCACTTCGTCCATACCGAAGGTTCGAACTTTGGCTGGGAAAACTGTTGGCGTTGGCTGCAACGACTGTTGTTGGGATCGGAATTGTTTACATTATTTCTATGATTGGATCAAAAACCTTTTTTTCTAGCAGCGATACAGCGGCACTTTACGGTTTTAAGGATGAAGTAGGAAGGTTACCAGCAGAATGGTATACGATCAAATTCTATGGTATTTTTCTACTTACCTGTCTTGTTAAGTTGCTATTCTGCAGTGCTATTTGTGTGTTTATCTCAAGGCCAATCATAGCCTTTCTCGTGATTTTCGGATTATCTATTGTACTTTATCATTATATAGCAACAGAATTAGTTTTTTTATTTGACCCTTTTCGTCCAATTTTGCTTTCTCTTCAGTCAGGAGGTTCAATCAGTTTTTGGCTATATTTAATTGGATCCAGCATTCTTTTTGGGGCAATCAGTTTTTGGGGTTGGCAAAGAAAAGTAATATGACAAGGGTCTCATGTCTGGCATCTAGTGGGAGGAGAATATGATGAAACGTTATTCGTATAAAACACTGGATTTTTTCATGTTGAGAACTCCAGTTTTACCCTTAAATAAATTTTTTTCTTGTTTCCCCGAGCAACATTCTCTTATTGAGAATGTTGCTAGTTATTCTTTGGAAAGTTTGATGCAATTATCTCGTAAACCTGAGATCAGGGAAGCGATCCTTGTTGCAAGCCCTAGCCTATACAGGTCGCTTTCTAAAATTGATGAATTCAAAAATAAGTCTAATGTGATTGAAGCGCAAGTTGTATCAAGCGTAATGAAGTATGTAATCCGGATGATGAGTAGACCTACTCCTTTTGGATTATTCTCAGGCATTACTGTTGGCAGGTTCTCAGCCAAATCTCAACTTGATATTAAGGAGATATCTCATTATCGTAAACGAGCACGACCTGATATGGGATGGATTCTCAAACTAATAGAACAACTTGAAAACGATCCACAGATATTGGAACAACTAACTATTTACCCGAATGCATTAATTTATAAACAAGGTAATAGAGCTAAGCTCCCCTTCTTAACGAGATATGGGAAAATGAAAAGTGGAGCAAATGATAGCATCTCTGTTAAAGCAACCATTGTATTTGACTGGATTATGAATTATTTATCTTTCCCCCGAAAGTTTTCCAAGGTATTGAACCAAATGGAACTGGAGTTTCCGGGAACAGACCGCGAAATTATCAATAATTACTTGCAACAACTCATAAAAGAAGAGTTCCTCATTACTGAACTGCGACCGTCCACTATAGATAAAGATCCGTTCTATCATGTTTTTAGTCTTGTGAATGGGCTCCAGGGAGTAAATGATATAGGGAAAAAATTGCATGAGATTCACGAAACGATAATGTTATATAACGAGACTCCTGTTGGAGAAGGAATAGAGACTTTCAAACAACTTAGTAGAATGACGAATGATTTTATTCCGATGGAGACACCCACTATACAAGTGGATTTGTCACTTGCAGATCAGTCTATCAGACTCAATGAGCATATTCGCAAAGACGTGGAAGAGGCAGCATACATCCTTAATATGCTTTCACACTATTCAGAAGATTACCTGAAAAGATATGTAGAAGATTTTCTAGAAAGGTATGGCGATCTTAAAGAAATCCCCGTTTTAGAATTGATTGATGATGAGCTTGGATTGGGTCCTCCGGCGACGTATCGTTATCCTGAAAACCGAAAAAATTCATATGCGTTAAAGCGCAGGGATTCTCAGGGTAAAATGGGACAGGAACATTTATTTATGGAACTCTTGGTATCCGCAATACATAAAGGCCAGCATACAGTTGAATTGGATGAACACGTTATACAACAACTGGAAGGATCCAATGATTCCCAACTACCACCATTACCATCTATGGAATTGTATTTTTCCCTTCACACGTTGGATCAAAACAGTCTTGATCATGGGGAGTACAAACTGGTGCTCGCGCCTAATCCCGGCTCAAACGGAGCGGGAAAAACTTTCGGTCGTTTTTTAGATATCCTTGAACCCAATCTCCAAAAAGATTTAACACTGATTTCAAAAAAAGAAAAGGACTTGTATCCTGATGCAATGTGGGCAGAAACATCTTTTCTTCCCACTTCGGGTAAATCTGCGAATGTAATGCTTACGAAGAACTACCGGGACCATGAAATTCCGCTTAGTCATGGTGGGATAACTCCAAACGAACAGATCATATCCATGTCTGATCTTGTCGTAGGTGCGAGAGAAGGAAGGTTATATATTAGGTCCGTATCCCAAAACAAAGAAGTAATTCCAACTGCAGGTCATATGTTCAATTATCATCATGCGCCGAACATCTATAGATTCCTGATGGAGGTTGGCTTGATGAGATTTGATCAATGGTCCGCCCCAGACTTTGGGTATTTAATGCATGCCCCATTTATGCCAAGAATTCAATATAAAAAAATTGTGTTGTCTCCTGCAAAATGGAATCTTCGTTACCCTAATAATAATTTGAAAGAAAGTATTAATGCAGACAAATTAAAGAATTGGGTTTTAACATTTTTGAGGGAATGGAATGTTCCAAGATATGTTTATTTGATTGATTCAGATAATCGAATTTTACTGGATTTGGATCATCCGCTACATTTAAGTGAATTATTAAAAAATTTAAAGACAACACGACATATAAATTTAATCGAACACGCCGGCGGATTTGAAAATTTGCCTATCCATCGTAGTGATGGTTGTTTGGCTGCTGAATTTGTGTTTCCACTCATTATAGACGATGCTATGCCAATTAAAGGAAGTTCATCCGTTTTCCCTTTCAAAAAGCTATCGGACAGACGGGTTTTAGGGAAAGATATCTATCTCCCTGGCAATGAGTGGTTTTATGCTAAATTATACGGATTGGATAGCAGACAAAATGAATTCCTTGCTCTTTATTGGGAGGAATGTGTGAACGAGGCTAAAGATAATAGTTTAATAGAACAAGCTTATTTTATACGCTACGCTGATCCTGATCCGCATGTTAGGGTAAGGTTCAAGTTCAAATCCAATGATAAATCTCAGCTATTCGCTCAGTTATTTAAAAAATGGAGTGACGAGTGGTTTAAAGATGGTTATATAACTAAATTCACACTAGAAACTTATGAACCTGAAATAGAAAGATATGGCGGAACGGAATTAATGAAGTTAGCAGAATCTCTGTTCTCCGAAGATAGTTATGTGGTGGCTGGATTAATTCGTCTAAACCGTTTCGAGAGACGTGAATTTGAGATTGAACAAATTGGTGTACTTAGTGTAATTCATCTTCTTACTCATCTAGGATACAACAAAACTGAATGTTTCGAAACTTTAAATGATAAGTTTGATGTTAAAGATTACCTTCAAGATTTTCGCAAGGTCCGCAACACATATATGGATATGCTTAATACTTTTTTTGGTTTGAATGCTTCCCAAACCTCTGCTTCAGGAAACTTTTCACAAGAATTACTGCCCGTTTTTGAAGCAAGAGCAAACAGCTGTTTAACATACTACCAAAAGCTTGAGCAACATCGTTCAGAAGCTTTATTGACGAATAGCAAAGATGACATCGTGTTTAGCATTATTCACATGCACTTGAATCGACTAATTGGAACTGATCGAAAGCTGGAACAGAAAATAATGATATTGACACGCCATGCGATGAACAGCTTGATACAATACCATAAAAGAAAAAGAATAGAAAATTTGAGCAGGATATGATTTTTTTTGTAAACCAAAAAATTATAAACGGAAAATGGAGTCTTTATGTGGAATTCAGCGAAAAGCAGCATGAAGTTATTTTCACTAATTTTTCAGACTAATAAAGTATTGTTCATAATTAGTGCAATATTGCATATCCTGCAAGGTTTGATTCCCTTTTTTAGTTTGGTTGTTATGCAGAATATGTTGAATGGGATTTCATATTCTTTGATGCATGGAGCGGATCTAGTACGCATACCTTTTATCTTGTTTGTTATTGTGTACGCAGTAAAATTAATCATTAATTCAGGACAAACCTATGTGGAGGGGAATTTAGAAGCATCATTAGCGAAGTCTTTGAATATCATGATCGGGAAAAAATCAACTCAACTTGGACTTGCTGACTTCGAAAATTCGTCTATCAACGATCAATTAAAACGTGCAACTCAGGAAGCAGCATTTCGGCCATATCAGCTATATAGCCAATTAGCAGGTATTATCTCTGGTCTTATCACTGTAATTTCATCTTCAACTTGGTTGTTTCTATGGAAATGGTGGACCGTACCGATCATTCTCGTAGTCTCTTTGACATCACTGTATTCTTTATTCAAATTAAACAAACAACAATTCGATATCTATATGAAAAGGACCCCTTTATATCGTCAATCATGGTATCTGACGCATTTGCTTACAAATGATCGAGCAGTTAAGGAAGTTAAGGTTTTTCAATTGAGCACTCATTTACTTAACCGCTACTCTGAATTGCTCGAAAGCTTTTATAAAGTAGACAAGAGAATGTTAGGAAAGCTAACTAAATACACATTTATTTACAATTTTTTTGAGCTTGCAGTAATGCTTTGGTTGGTTTGGTTTGTCATTCAAGAAACTTTGTTAAGTACCTTGATGATTGGCAGTTTGTACGGGTATATTCAGGCAATAGTACTTACACAAAGTCAGATACAATCCATAATGAGGAGTTTATTGCAATTTTCCCAAAATCATCTCTATATGGAGCAATTGTTCCTGTTCTTTGAGTTACCAACATCTGACCCAGTTGCTCGATCTTCTCTGCAAAACAAAAAATCTGATTTTAGCATAGAACACCTGGAACTCAAGAATGTTTCTTTTCAGTACACTGGGAATGACAAGATAGCGTTGAAGAACATTTCCTTATCGTTACGAAGGGGGCAGACCATCGCAATAGTTGGGAAAAACGGATCGGGAAAAACAACGTTAATGAAAGTATTAATGCAACTTTATGACAATTACGAAGGTGAAATTATCATAAACGGAAAAAACATAACCGATTATGATCTGAATATGTATCAAAAAAAAATCGGTACTGTTTTTCAAGATTTCGTTCATTATGAAATGTCCGCCAGGAACAACATAGGTTTTGGTTCATTGGATCAGTTGGACCAAGACGAACTGATACTAAATGCAGCCAAGTACGCATCTATTGATGATGTAATCCATTCTTTGCCCCAAGGCCTTGATACGCAGTTGGGTAAATGGTTTGAAGAAGGTCAGCAATTATCTGGTGGTCAATGGCAGAGGTTAGCCATAGCCAGAGCTTTCATGCGCAATGCCGATTTATACATTTTAGATGAACCTAGCGCGTTTTTGGACCCGGTTGCAGAACGAGATTTGTTGGAGTTGTTTCTTGATTTAATGAAAGATAAGATCGGTGTATTCATTACTCATCGGCTATCTTCTGCACGCCTTGCTCATCAGATAATTGTCATGGAGAACGGTGAGATTATCGAACAGGGAACACACGAGAAATTGCTTAATGATAATGGTACGTATGCAGAGATGTATCGTATACAAGCTAAGACCTTTCAGGAAAATAACATTGAGGAGGTATATCAGCATTGAGTATTGCGATAAACCCTAATCTGGATAGATGGTTGGGCTTAGAAGGCGACTTAAGAAACAACGTTGCAAGCACTTTGGCGTCTGTTGCAAACAGATATAAAACTCCAAGCGAAATTTCAATGAAATCTCAAAATTCTATATTAGCAGTTGATGGATTCGAAGTAGAACGGTGGACGGAAGAAAGTCTAAGTAACGGACATTCCGGAATTTGCCTATTAATGGGGGAATTGGATTATCTCCAACCTGATGCTGGTTGGGATTATATAGGACATCAGTATTTAAAGGAATTGCAGAATAAGCTTGAACAAACGGGGTTGCATGATTTGTCATTATACGGCGGATTGCCTGGTGTTCTAGTGGCCATACGTTCCCTATCCCGGAGAGGCACCCGTTACCAGTCAATGACAGAAGGTATTGCAACTTGGATGGAAGAACTAGCAATTAAAAAAGTTGATGAACTAGTTGAAAATTGGGGAAGTACTGATTTAAAAATAGGAGATTATGATACGATTCTTGGTCTAAGTGGGCTTGGAAGAGTTATTTTATCATATTATGATCGCCCGGGAATGAAAAAGGTATGGGAACAGATTGTAAATTGGTTCAAATTATATTGTGCAAAAAAGGAAATAGGAGAAGAAACCGTCCCAGGATGGCATATTTCTGCTCGGAGCCAATTTCATGCTAGTGAGACGAATCAGTATCCTTCTGGAAACTTCAATTTAGGACTTTCCCATGGAATAGCAGGGCCCATTGCACTTATGAGCATTGCGATCCTTAAAGGACTACCTGCCGAACCCTTTAAGGATCAATTAAGTAAACTAACTGATTGGCTTGTTCAGTGGAAGGTCAATGGTGAAGATGGAATATACTGGCCTGGCAGGGTTTCTTATGAAGAATGGAAATTAGGTAATCTGCATGTTGAAAATAAAATGCATCCAAGAGATTCGTGGTGCTACGGAACTCCTGGAATTGCACGTGCAATATGGTTGGCAGGCAATGCTTTGGAAAATAAAGAATTATCTAATCTTGCACTTGAATCATATCTGGATATGGAAAAACGCATAGATATGGACGGAGGGCTAATCTCACCAACCGTTTGTCATGGCCTTTCAGGTTGGCTTCTACTCATCCAACGGATGTACTCTGAAACCGGAGAAGAACGTTTAAGAATGATGCGTGACCGCCTTGTAGAAAAGACTCTAGATTTCTACAAGGCGGACTCTATATTTGGATATTGCGACATAAACTGGATTGATAATAAACTTCAGTATATTGATGAAGCAGGCCTTTTAAACGGAGCAGCTGGGGTCTCTCTGGTCTTGGCATCATTATTATCGGATAAAAGTCCTGAATGGGATCAAGTGTTATTGATACATTAAATGAAAAAAAACGATCATTTACTGACCCCAGACGTATCCATCAATCGTTCTCATCAAGCTCTGCAATGTAATTGGAATACCCAGTAATAATGTTGCGTCGACAGTCCCACTTCCGCGGCAACCTCAGCCAGCCCTAGCGCCTCATACAGCCCAGTCTCGATCAAGTACAGACTCTGGCCAATTATAGCGCTATACTGACTTATGGAAAGTGAAGCAGAATCTTTGGCTAAACCATCACCGAGAAAAGGAAAGTTACTCGGTGATGGTTTAGCCATTATTTTAGCGTTCACTGTCCTAAACGGCAGGAACGGTCTGCGTTACAACCTCTTCGTCATCATGCTCCACCAGTTCATGTTTCTCCCAAGCTCTGCTCTTCCAACGGAAGAACATAATGACCGCACGGGTCCACTCATCAGCCGCAATGGCAAGCCACACACCCGCGAGCCCCAGATGAAGCTTGAATATGAGCAGGTATCCCAGTGGCAGACTCATGCAGACCATGGAAATCAGACCCATGTATACCGGGAACTTTGCATCACCTGCCGCACGCAGGGAACCAATGATCACTATATTGCAGGTACGCCCGGTTTCGAGCAACAGACTGAGTAAAATCACTTGAGCCCCCAGCTTGATAATTTCCGGATTATCCGTAAATATGCTCATCAGCGGCACACGGAACAGAATAATGATTACATCAATGATAACCGTGGCCAGAAGGGCCCATTTTACACTGTCAAAAACACGTTTGTACGCATCGTCTTTGCGCCGCGCACCCACAAGTCGACCTACAATGATCGATGTCCCCATACCAATCGCCATGCTGAACAAGTAGATATAGCTGGAGATGTTACCCGCATACTGTTTGGTTGCCATAGCTTCTGCACCCAGATAGGTCACATACAGCGTGAACACGAGCTGGCAGGAATGATATACCATGGATTCCATCGCAGATGGAATGCCAATCCGCAGAATTTTGCCAATAAAATGTTTGGACAACTTAATGTAGTATTCGAAATCCACCCGCACCTCGCTCACACGATACAACAACCAGAAAAAGATCAGCAGGCAGATAAACCGGCTTCCCACCGTAGAGATCGCTGCCCCTTCCACTCCAAGCTTCGGCAGGCCGAAGTGTCCAAAGATCAATGCATAGTTACCAACAACGTGAATCACGTTCATGAATACAGCAACATACATCGTTTCTTTGGTGTAACCATGTGTACGGATCGTCGCAGCCAGCGCATTAATGAGTGCCTGGAGGAATATCCCGCCACCAACGATATTTATATACGAACGGGCAAAATCATAAATTTCGCCTTGAATATTCAGAAGTGTTAACAATTGTCCTCCGAACAGAAGGAAGATTCCGCTCAGGACCAGACCTACGATAAGGTTCAGTGTAATCGCATTACCCGTAACTTGTGCTGCTTCACTTAACTTTTTCGATCCGATATATTGTGCGACTACAATCGCAGCACCATGTCCAATGACTTCCAATACAAGGATAGCGATAGAAATAATCTGATTGGCTGCTCCAACGCCGGAGACCGCATTATCGGACACCGAGCTGAGCATGAGCGTATCCACGCTCCCCATCAACATAAATAAGAAGAGTTCCAGGAAAATAGGCCATGTCAGTCGAATCAGATTCAGATCCTTGGCATCAGAACGAAGGGACTCTTTGGTTGAGGATATTGCTGTCATTTTCTCACCTTTCCCATGTGGGCTTTAATTCTTAGGGTATGTTAGCACAGGTGGTTTGAAAATGCAGTAGTTTTGCGAAAATAGTTGAAAGTTTTTTGTAATTCCATATATAGGTATTTTCACCGCTTTCATAAAGCCCCGCTTCCGTACGTCTGCCAGAGGTTTTAGAAGACAAAAAAGGCCCCTCCCAACTCGCTTTTAAGCAAGAATGGAAGGGCCTTAGGCCCACAGCCTCTTAACCTTTAACAGAACCCGCAGCAATTCCCTCCACGATTCGGTTACTCAAGATAAGAAAAGCAATCAGGATTGGCATAATGCTAATCATCAGCGTTGCACCAATGGCTCCCCAATCCGTTGTGTATTGACCGATAAAGTTCTGTACACCAACAGTCAGGGTTTTGTACGAATCTGTACTGATGAACGTATTAACAAAGATGAATTCATTCCAGTTATAGATCATGTTAATGATCGCCGTTGTGGAAATGACCGAAGACGTCATCGGCAGCACAATCCGAAAGAAAATCCGATGCACGGAGCAGCCATCCATCACTGCGGCTTCTTCCACTTCTCGGGGAAGCGCGTAGTAGAATCCGAGTAAAATCATAATGGTAATTGGCATATTAAAGGCAATATAAGACAAGATGACTGACAAAGGATGATCGGTGAGATGAAGCTTCAGGAACAAGCTGAACAGCGGGATCAACGTGGAGTGTACAGGGATCATCAGACCCACCATGAATAGTCCCAGCACCAGCGAACGACCCTTCCAGCGCATACGTGTAATGGCGAAGGTCACCAGACTGGCAAACAGCACGGTAACCACCACCGAGACCACCGTAATCCATACACTGTTGAAGAAGTACAAGCTGATATTTCCCTCTGTCCATACCTTGACATAGTTTTCCCAACGCGGAGTAGCAGGAAGGGAAAAAGGCGCCATGTCGAATACTTCCTGATTATTTTTAAGCGAGAACAACAGCAGCCATACCAAGGGTAAAATTTGCAGCAAAGCTACCAGGGACAAGAGGAAATACAGCAGAATATATCCGAATCTCCTTAACCATGCCGAACCTCGGCCTGTCCCCGGGTAAGTTGGCAATCTAACGGTCGTATCCGTCTTCACCGGGATGGACCTCCTTTCATTTCACTAGGGCGTGTCTGGAAACTCCGAAGGTGGCAGATTTTGCCGAATTTTCGTTCCAAGCAAGGAAATTTTCCGCAGGCGTGCCGGGGCACGTCAAGGGAAAGTGACGCAGCAGGGGGCGAAAAGGCGGTAAAAGATGCACTTCAGCGAGTTTTCAGACACGAACTAGCGTCAGGAATACTGGATCGTATCTTTGGATGCTGTCGCTTTTCGAAGCAGCCAGGTAACCAGCAGACAGATCAAGAGCAGGAAGAAACCTACAGCACTGCCGTAACCAAAGTCGAAGCTACGGAACGCCTGACGATACATATAGGAGGCCATCACTTCGCTGGAGCCATTCGGTCCGCCATCGGTCATGACGTAGATGAGGTCAAAATACTTGAGCGAGCCCACCACAGCCAGTACAACGGTCACCTTGATGACTTCAGTAATTAGCGGCAGCTTGATTCGAAAAGCGATCTGCCAAGGGCTTGCCCCATCAATCCGGGCTGCTTCCACCAGAGATTCCGGAATATTTTTGAGGGCCGCATAATAGATCAATATATAGAAGCCTGCATACTGCCATAGAATCGGTACGAATAGTGCATACAGCACCAGGGATGGCTCCGCCAGCCAGGCTGGCGGATTGCTGAAGCCGATCGCTTCCAGAAAGGTGTTCAGTACACCATTGCTGGGATGATAGATCTTCAGCCATAACTGGGCGATCGCGACCGAAGACAGCAGCATCGGGATCAAATATATTTTGCGGAACAGATTGGCCCCCTTGATCTTGCCTGACAGCACCAAAGCGATCATCAGATAACCGATCAGACTCAGCGCAGAGAACAAAGCAAGCAAAAAAGTATGGTTCGCACTCTGCCAGAATGTCCCGTCTTGAAGCAGTCTGGCGTAATTATCTAATCCAATAAAGGTCATTGCACCGATCCCGTCCCATTGCATCAACCCATAATACCCGGTGAGCACGATCGGGATGTAAACCAAGACCAGCAGCAGAAGCAGTGCAGGAAGCACGTACAACGCAGCAACGAGACGGTTGGACATGACTTTGTCCATCACATTATCCTCCCTTCAAGCGTTCAAACGTGTGTACGTCAATTGCCTTTATCAATTGCAGCCTGATGATTCTTCACAAAATCCTCTGGTGTTACCGCTTTGCCAAACAATGCCTGGATCATGTCAAGATGGGCCTGAGCGGCTGCCGGTTTCATCTGTACGTCTGCAAAGAGTGTAAGGCTGCTCGCCTGATTCAATTCGTTGAGCAAGTCAATGTAAAGCTGTGGCAGCTGTACTGCAGCTGTATCCACTTTGGTAGCCGGGATGACGCCTGCTTCAGTTACCGAACTTTCACCCCATTTTTCCACAAAGTATTGCACAAACTTCTGCGCTTCTTCCTTCACTTTGGAGTTCTGGGCCACGAACAGTCCTACACCTGGACCACCTACCCAGCTGTTAATGTCACTCTTGCCATCTTCCATTGTTGGGAATTTGAAAAATCCGATCTTGTCCTTGAATTCCTGCGGGATGTCCGGGTTAGTCGTGAAGTTTGGCAGTTCCCAAGTACCCATCAGGTACATGGCAGCTTTTTCGTTCATGAATTCGGATTTGCCCTCATCGTTGGACAACCCGTTGAAGCCTTTGTTGAAAGCATTCATATCCACCAGTTTTTGTACCTCGGCAGCAGCTTGTGTCAACGCAGGATCGTCAAACTTGCCAGAGCCATTGATGGCCTTTTCCAATGCATCTCCACCTAACCGATTCGCCAGATACATATACCAGAGTGAGCCGGTCCAACGGTCTTTATTGCCCAGTGCAATCGGCACCTCACCGTTCTCTGTCAGTGTCTTTAGCACATTCAGGAATTCATCGTACGTTGCTGGCGGATGCAAGTTATATTTTGCAAAAATGGCTTTGTTATAATAAATGGGGGAGATATTCAACTCGATTGGTAACGCATATGTTTTGCCGTCTATGGCATAAGCTTCTGTTGTTCCGGCTATGAATTTCTCGCCCAGCGAGTCACTCAGCAGATCATCGACCGGTGCGAACAGATTCCCCTTTACATAAGGCTCCAGAAATCCGGCAGCCCAAGTTACACCAACATCGGGAAGTTCATTGGATGCCGACAGGATTTTCAATTTGTTCTTATATTGTTCATTCTCCAGCACTTCCTGCTTAATGGTTACATTCGGATGATCCGTCTGATACTGCTTGATGATATCGTTGACCAGTTTGTTTTGCTGTGCGGAGCTGCCTGCTGGCCAGAGGTGCATGAATTTGAGGGTTACTTTCCCATCTGTGCCGTTGCTGCCTGTTTCACCCTCTTCATCCGAACTTGAACTGTTACATCCGGATAAAATTACGGCGAGAACCAGCGTCCATGACAGAAGAATGGCCATCGTTTTTTTGCTCATTATTCCAGACCCCCTTGGTTTTTTCGGTTAATGTAACCGCTTTAACCAAATTGTAGCATGGGCCTATTGCCTCTATAAGACCAGAACAATTTGGAAAAACTCCACTTTTTTGAGGTTATTTGTTATTTCGTTCAGATAGGGAATGCCGATATTTGCTTGGACTTAGCCCCTCAAGACTTTTAAATACTGTGATAAAATACTTATCCGTCTGATAACCCACCTGTTCGGCAATCTCCGAGATTGGCATCGTTGTCTGCACAAGCAACTCCTTCGCGCGCTGAATGCGTTTGCGGGTAAGATATTCACTAAAATTGATACCGATCTGTTCCTTAAACAATACGCTGAAGTAACTGGAGTTGAGATGGAGTAAATCAGCGATTTCACGCATGGTTACATGTTCACCCAGATGAGTATCCACATAGGTCAAAGCTTCACTGATCTGGCTATTTAGCCTCTGTTCCCCTCGCTCCTTAACATCCAGCAACTTGGGGTCAACCATTTCTTGCATCGTTTGAATACGTCGTTGTTGTTCGCTGAACTTTAGGGCTTTTTCGACAGTCTGTAGCAATTGTTCCTTATCAATCGGTTTCAACATATACTCCACAACACCCAACTTAATGGCCTGTTGGGCGTATTGAAAATCGGCATGTCCCGACATAATCAGGACAACAGGCTTGTTCGAAAAGTGCTGAATGGCTTCAATCAGACACAAGCCAGAGAATTCCGGCATGCGAACATCCGTTATTAACAGATCTACCGGTTTTTTCTTGAGCCATTCCACGGCCTCGACGCCACTTTCTGCAGTCTGAATGTGATTTCGTCCTGCTGACCATCCCTCCAGTGTTTTGCGAATACCCTCTCTTGTACGCGGCTCATCATCAACGATAAGAATTGTTTTGTCATGAATCATATGCACCCTCCGTTCCCATGGGAATCTCAAAGCAAATGACGGTCCCTTCCCCCACCTTACTTGTTATGGAAAGCCTGCAATGTTCGCCAAGTTGGCTGCCAAAGTAAAGCTTCAGTCGCCGATGTACGTTGATTAGACCTACACCTGTCCCCTTCTTGGACACAGCCGGCCCGCCATCTAAAGCATGAATGACAGATTGAAGCCGTAATTCATCCATACCGGGACCATCATCCCGAACCACAATGCGAACCAGATTTTTCTCGATCAAAGCATCCACATGGATGCTGATTTTTCCCAGTCCCAGTTTACTTTCAATTCCATGGAGAATCGCATTTTCCACCAAGGGCTGTATGAGCAATTTCGGAATTGCGACCTTACGCACCGTATCACTCAGCTGAATCTCCCATTGCATTCTCTCTCCCAACCGCATCTGCATAATTTGAAGATAACGCTCGGCGTGTTCCAGCTCGTCGGCAATCGTAACCCATTCATCCTGCTGCGAACTGGAGATGATGTAGCGAAATAATCGAGACATCGCCACAACCATACGTGCCATCTCCTCGTCTCCCTTCTCCTCAAGGGACCAATAGAACGCTTCCAGTGTGTTGAATAAAAAATGGGGATTAATCTGAGACTGCAACGCCTTCAACTCAGCCCGGGACTGCATGACCTCCTTCTCATGAACCACACGGGTCAATTCATTCTGCCTGTAGACCATCTGGTTATATACGTTGTTGAGTTCATTGATCTCCATCGTAGAGCTAACCATTAGATTAGGTCTCATTGCTCCCGGCTGTGCACTGCGCATGGCCCGCATCAGCCGTATGAGCGGACGTGTAATCATCGTGGACAGAAAGAAGGACATGATAAGGAACAGAACAACACCAATCATTCCCGAGACGAGCAGCGCTGTCCTCAGGATGGATACACCTTCCGTTGTCTCCCGCAGCGGGGTCAGGACAGCAAGTGTCCATCCCGTTAACTCCGATTTTTGCCGGACGACGATATAGGATTCCTCCCCGTTCTGCACGACTGATCCGCTGTCCAATATGGCTTTGGGATCGAGATTAATCTCCAGATCGGAAGTTACCACTTCGCCTGCCCCATCCAAGAGCATGATAGAGTCCTGCGAACCATCTGTCCCATTCGAATCATTCAATTGAAAAAAACTGCGCTGCATCCGCACCACCACATAACCTCCATGTTCGAAAGAATGATCCAGCAGGTTAATCCGCCGAATAGCCAGGAGCACACCCGGATCTTCAGGGTCAGCGCCTGCCCATACCAGTCTGCCTTTTCCTTCATCCGCCAGGTTGATCCAGTTGCGCTCCACTCTGAGATCGAGGGATCGGTCATCCATCGGAAATATGCGGTTATAACCCGTAGTGTATATCTCCATACTTTGCGCTCCGTTGATGAAAGACTGATAACTGCCTGCAATCTGCAAGAGAGCTTGGCGCTGATTAAAGGTGGCCGGGTTGCCTTGTTTCTCATCGCTGAGCAGACGCTGCACGTATGAATCATCCGCCACCTGGGCGGTCAGCGAATTCACTTGTGCAATGAGTGCATCCAATCTGCCACTGGCCTGGACAGCGGTTTGGTGAATATGTTTCTCCGCATTGCTTTTCAGCAGGGCAGCTACCCGATCATAAGCCGATATGCCTGCGAGCAGCAGAACAACAAGCATCACCATAACAAAACCAATGAAGATCTGATTGCGAAGTGAGTTAAAATGTCCTTTTTTCCCGTGCAACTTCCCCATTCTCCTCTCTTTTTGGCATGTAAAAGAACCCACCATCTTACGCCTGTGTTCTCTTGAAGACTGGGTACAAACGATGCCGGATTTATCTACGTATTCAGTTCCCCTATATAAAATGAACGAAAGAATATTTACACTAGCCACTACGATGACAGAATAACCTTCCAATCGCTGTTATCCCCAGATTTTTTGATTCCCTTTTTAAAGGGGAAAATCCGGGGATAAAGGCGAAGCATATGCTTCCGATGCAGCTTTCTTTCAGAAAGCTTTTAGCTCCGCTTTTTCAGGTTATTTCTGCCCTCTCCGTTCTCGTGCAAATGTTTAGTTCAATTTATATAGTTAAAGCGCTTGCAAAATTAAACCTTAATCTTCTTTTCACTATCTTTGTTTACCGATTAAACTAACGACTAAAAAATAGCATAGTTTTACAGGTTAATCAATCCTCCTGTAGCGTTCCGAACGTTAAATAGCTATGATCAAAAAAAAGAGAGGGGACCCTTATAGTCCACCTCTCTTTACTCATCTTCCCTTTACATATGTCCATTCCTTTTACATCTATCTTTTTCTTCCCTACACAACTTCAGTTATTTCACAGACCCTTGTGTAACCCCGTTGATGATCCACTTCTGCGCAAACAGGTAGATGATAATCATCGGCAGCAACGCGAGCAGGTATGATGCAAACGCAAGGTTAAACTCGGTATTGAACTGCCCTTGGAATACATACTGTACCAGCGGCAGCGTGTATTGTCCCGGATCACTGATAATAATGAGTGGCAGCAAGAAGTCGTTGTACGTGGACAGGCAAGTCAGAATACCAACCGTGGCACTGATGGGCGCCATGAGCGGGAAAATGATTCTCCAGAACGTGCCCCAGGTTGTCGCTCCATCCACAAAAGCCGCCTCCTCCAACGCTACCGGAATGGACCGGATGTATCCCACGTACACAAATACGTTAAATGCCAGGCCATATACCGTGTGCAGCAGAATCAGACCTACCAGATTTGTCATCTCCAGCGATGCGGTCAGCTTAACAATCGGCAGCATGATGATCGGAAATGGAATGAACATCGCGCTGACGAAGTAATAGTACAGTCCTTTGAAAAACTTGCGTTTCTCCATATTCCGCGCAATCGCATAGGCTACCATCGAGTTACTAAGCAACGTCAAAAGCACGGTAGATGCGGTAACGATCGCACTGTTACGGAACGACTGGAAGAAGTTTGTCATGTCGATGGCCCTCGCGAAATTCTCCCAGTGAAGTGTCGTCGGAATGGCAAAGACCGATTGGGCCATCTGTTCCGGATTTTTCAAAGCAATTGTAACGGTCATATACAATGGGAACAGGATAAACAGGGTACCCAGCACCACGAGCAGCATAACGAGCCAATTGATTCGTGTACGGCTTCTCATTACAGATCCATCTCCCTTCTTTGCAGGAACCGGATTTGCAGAATTGAAATCACCGCAATTACGATGAAGTAAATAACCGAGTTCGCAGATTGATATGCATATTCGCCGCCTTCGAATCCGCCGGTGTAGATCAGATGGGAGATGGACTGCGTCGCCCGCCCGGGACCACCGTTGGTCAAGGCTACGATTTGGTCGAAGACCATAAGCGAGTTTTTCATGGCCAGCACCATATTAATGGTGAAAAACGGGGCAATAAGCGGGAAAGTAATACTCCAGAATTCACGCCATTTGCCTGCACCGTCGAGGTTGGATGCCTCGTATAGTGTCGTTGGTATCGTTTGCAGACCAGCCAAATACAGAATCGTATTCAGGGCCACAGATTGCCATACTGCAACAATGACGATACCGATCCAAGCCAGACTCTCGCTGCCGAGAATGTTGGTGGATAGCGCATTGATGCCCAGATTTTGTCCCCAGATCGGGAATACGTTGGAGAACAGGTAGTTAAATATGTAACCTACGATCAGTACACTCAGAATATTGGGTAGGAAGTAGATGCCGCGGAAAAAGTTACGGAACTTGATCTTGGCATTCAGCCCGAGTGCAATGAGCAGGCTCAGAATATTGGTCAGGATCGTCACAACGATCGCAAATTTGAACGTAAACCAGTAGGCATTGCCTACATTGTCATCTTGGAACAAGTTGAAATAGTTTTTAAAACCAACAAAATCATACTCTTTCCCGAATCCGTTGTAATTCGTAAATGAATAATAGATGCCCTGGAGGGCCGGCAGCGTCATAAACACAAAGAACAACACAACCGCCGGAACCGTCATCCAGTAATAGGGTGCGATACGCTTATTCATACTCCATCCTCCTTCAGACAAGGCTTAGCGCCGATTAGCAACCTTGTCCCATTCTTTGTCGAGTGTATCTAGATAGTTGTCGATGTTTTGGTTCTGCAAAAAGGACTGTACGATGGAATTCAGCTGCACCGCAGCCGGAATATAGTGATCGGGAAAGTCAATAACCTTGCCCTGCTCGATATAAGGCATCAATTCCTGTACCGCAGGATCATCCTGCTTCACACCTTCTACCGCAGAGAACAGCGTCTGTTCGTCAATGTATCTTCCGATATTTTCAGGCTCTAATAGAAACGCAATAAACGTCTCCGCCTGTTCACGATTAGGCGTGTCCTCCGCAATGGTAAACAGGGAGTCAATCCCGTTCACCAGCTCGATCTCGCTTGCATCGTTGCCCGTAGGGAATGGGAAGAAACCGATGTCAACATTCGGGTTCGCTTTGCGAATCTCCGAGATGGCCCAGGTTCCCTGGATGTACATGAAGGCTTCACCGTTAGCAAAAGCACGGTTACCGTCCGAATAAGCTTTACCAAAGTTATCGCTGTGACCGTACTTCATGAGTTCCAGTTGCTTCTCAGCTACCTCGCGGTATTTCTCCTTGAACGTCACTTTGTTATCACGCCGCTCTTGGTAGAAATCAATACCGACCAGATTGGAGGCCAGTGCATTGAAGGGCAGGCTCGTCTGCCAGTCATCCTTGTATGTGAAGTAAAATGGAATCTCACCTGCATCCTTGATCTTTTGGGCGGTCGCAATGAGTTCATCCCACGTCTTTGGCACGTCCAATCCCATTTCCTTAAACAACGTTTTGTTGTACATAATGCCGTTTGCATTAGTCGCGTAAGGAATACCTGTCACTTCGTCCATGCCTGTGAGATCCTTCAGCATCTGTATGTAGTTCGGATCAATCGTCTGGAGTAATGAGCTGTCCGTCAGATCGGTGAAAATATCACTCTGGGCCAGGATCGAATACGTATCCGTTGCCCCCATGGCCATAATATCCGGTATATCATTTTTGACGACACGCGTCTTCAGTACTGTCTCCGCATCGGGCGGATTCACCTGTGTCACTTGGATATCGTCATGCTCCGCATTAAACGTTTTAATTAATTCATCAAAGGTTGTTTTGGCTTCAGGTTTGTTCTGGAAAAATTCAATCTGCACTTTGCCATTCGCGCTATCTCCACTGGTACAGGAAGATAAAAGTACAGCCATCATTCCACACAGCAACATTGTCCCGAGAGCCTTGGTAAGCGTTGTTCTCATGTTGTACCTCCCTCAGCTTTATACGTAAGAATTTACCCATTCAGATGGTGAAATAACCATTTGGTTAATCCTTCCAAACGAACTTCAATCTGAATGGATAATATACGTCTTTATTATTTCTAAAACGGTTTCGGTACAAATGAATCACGGCAGTTCTTTCCATGACCTGAATGGGGCATAACAAAAAGGACACTGGATGATTAAACTGTACCCCTTGTAAAGGACAATTTAAAAAAGGTTAGGCGACTTCAAGCTGCTGTCTGTATCGTACAGGCGGCAGTTTGTTTAAGTTCCATTGACCTCGATAATGATTGTAATAGATCATGTAGCTCTTCACTTCTTTCCTAACTTCTGCCAAGGTCATGCACGTTTTGAAATTCGTTTCATCTTTGAAATGCCCAAAGAATGACTCTTGTGGAGCGTTATCCCAACAATTTCCTCTACGGGACATGGATTGATTCAGCCCCATTTTCTTCACAAGCTTTTGGAACTTCGGATTGGTGTAGTGAAATCCTTGATCCGAATGAATCAAGGCATCCGGGGTGAGATGGCGATGTTTCTTGAGTTGTTTCAACGTGTCGATTGCAATGTCCAAACCAAGTGAAGCAGAGACTTCATAGGCCAAAATCTCATTCGTTTCGGCGTCTTTTATCGTTGATAAATAGGCACGCTTGTTTTTCCCATAGGTTAAATACGTGATGTCGGTTAAGAGAACTTTACCGGCGATCCCTTGCTTAAAAGCTCGCTTTAATATGTTGGGACAGGTTCGATGTTCTTGGGTCGCTTTAGCCAAACGACGCGCGGGATTTGCTTTTCGAATTGGACAAACGATGTTGTACTTTTGCATGACTCGACGGATGCGCTTGAGGTTGTATGTGACTCCATATTGATGCTCTAGCGTCATTTTGATTTGACGAGCCCCCTTCCTTCTTCCCCGGTAACGGTAGGCTTTCAGAAGAATCGCTTTGACTTTTTCATCGTTTTGTTCCTGTTTTTGACGATGTAATTGAGCATTTTCACTACGATATCGGTAATAGCCGGAACGTGAGACCCCTGCGATTTCACAAAGAACATGCACCTTTCTTTGGAAAGGGTATGTCTTCATCATCTGTTGGATCAGTTCGAACTTTTGTGACGTACATAGTTTGATTTCTTTTTTTTCATCTGCCTTTCGAGTTGATCGAGCTTTTTTAAGAATTCATTCTCCGCCTCAAGCCATTTCATTTTTGCTTCCAAACGGGTGTATTTTTCTTCGAGACTTAATTCACGGGTCAGAGGACGGCCTGAGGCGTGTGTTCTAGCGTCTGTTAATCCAGTCGGCCCTTGTTCTTGAAAAGCCGTGAGCCAACGATTGGAAGCCTTCCGAATCCGGGTTGCACCCAAAGCATCAATATCAAAACCCGCTTCCTGAAAAATCTCACTTGGAAGTTTACCTTGACCATACTCTTGAATAAATCGTTCTTTAAAAGCATCCATATATGTAATGGCTTTGGCACTGACATTTTTCACATAGGGATTTGTTCTTAACTGCGTTTGCTCTTGAGTTGTAAATAACTTTTTAGACATCTGCTTCGACCACCGCTCCGTTTTTTTATTAATTGTACACAAAAAAGACCCTGCAAGATGACCTTTTTTAAAGTGTCTATCTTGTAGGGTACAGTTTAGATATCCAATGTCCCTCATTTAATAAGTTATATTCAGCCACTGTAACGCTTTTATCCAACCTATTAAGAACGCTCAACCTTCGGCAAAGCATTACGTAAACGCTTGGCCCGATAACTCTGAAATGCTCGAATCAACATGCCGATGATGATCATGACCACACCGATGTTAATTGCGACATCAGCGAGATTCAAAATCCCGCGTCCTGACGGAAACACGAGGAAATCCGTTACCCGGGCATAGATAAATCGATCGATCGCATTTCCTAAAGCCCCACCGACCATAAAACCCGCGCCAGCTTGCATCCAGAAACCGCGAATCTCACCTTTACTCCGGTAATACAGCATGCCCGCTATGAACAGAACAGCAATTACACCGAACAGACGCGCATTTCCCTGAAACATGCTGCCCGCCATTCCACTGTTCTCGTAATGCTGTAACTGCATGCCGGAGTTACCCAGTCTCATGACGTCGCCAACTTCCATATACATCCTCACTGCAATCTTGGTTCCCTGATCAACCAAAGTTACCAGCAGTGCTACAAAATAAAACAGCATCGTGCCTCTCCTCCTGCCTACGTAGCAATAACTTATTTTAACTTTAAGAGTTATGTATATTAGGTTCCCTTCACTTTAACACAGCCGATGTATGGTCTCCAAATGAACGGCCTTTAACCACGCAAGTAATGTCCACTAACATCGTTCAGACTGCATCGAGAAGGGACTACACCAATCCATGTCGAATGTAGACATCAATCATATATGTAAAGGGGCTGCCTGCAATTTGAACCTAACCATGACAGAGAAATTAAAGGAAATGCAACAGGAAGAAAAGGACTTGGTATTCAGCACATTTGATTCTGAAATAGCGCTTGGACTTGGCCTGCATCTGATCGAGGAAGCGAAGCGTCGTTCCCAAGCCGTGACCATCGACATTACCCTGAAGGGACATCGTCTCTTTTTGCATGCGATGGAAGGCACTCATCCCGACAACGAGGACTGGATTCGCCGTAAAAACAACGTGGTGAATCATTTCTCCTCCAGTTCTTGGCATACGGCCCTACGGTTGAGAAGTGAAAACCAGACACTTGAGCAAGACTTCAATCTGCCTTCATCGGACTATGTTCTGGCTGGTGGCGCTTTCCCGCTGATTCTGGAAAATGAGGGACAGGTCGGCACCATTACGGTATCGGGTTTGCCTGATGAGGAAGACCATGATCTGGTCACGACAGGCATTCGCTCGTTTTTGTTGCAGCAAAACTAGATTAAATGGAGCAAAAAAAGCCCACCTGATCAATATAGATCAAGTGGGCTTTACTAGCTAAAGCAGTGCTCAGGACGGATTTTTGCTTTTCATAATATGGTACACATTGCTCAAGCTGCCGGAGAGAATGCCTGTAATCGGGAATATGGCCCAATTGATATCCCACCGTTGATATACAAAGCCTGTGAACAAGAAGATGGCTGTCGCCAGCGGCCATACAATCGCTTCCACGGCTCTCACAATTTTCACTTCTTGCTTCTTCTCTACCGTCAACTGGTGCTTCTCCAGCAAGTTCGTGTAAGCCCCCTGAATATTACCGTAATATACAAACAGGAATGCTCCTACCCCAGCCATAACCATAAAGGCAGATACACCATAAGAGGCGTAGTTATCATTGATAGAGGACGCTGCGAAAATAAACACAGGAGACAGAATGCACAGGCAAACACCCGTAATGATGGCTATACGATAAGTCAGAGCGAAGCTCTCCCGACTATGCTGAATACTCATTTTAAGTGTATAAGGAAGCTGGATGCCCTTCTCCATATGACTGAAGCGTTCAAGCTTCATGCCACTGTGAATGAACATGCCTACCGCAATCGCAATCAGCACGAACATGCCGATCAGGCCCAGTACAGCCCCCGTTTCCACCGAACGGTTTGCAGCTGAAGTCGCATAGTTCTCAAATAAAGTATCCATGAAAATCAGAAACGCCACACCCGACGCGCACAATAAAACACCCAGCCCGATCCAAAATCCGGCATTTCTTTTTGCATTGGTATATGCGTAGGCTTCTTCTTCCGTCAGCACAGGTACTGCCTCTTCCGCACTGACTGGTTGAATACCGAGTTCTGCAGTTAGCTCCTCGATATTACCGAATTCTGAGATCACAATACCGATGGCTTCATTCTCCGACTTGCCTTCCCGCTTCAACTCTAGGTACTTATCTTCCATCCCCGAAAGGAGCTCCTGCTTCAGATGCTCCACCTCGGGTGTCTTCGGTAGACCCGCAAACATGTTCTCCAGATACACCATAATTGTCTCCATGTTCCGTCACAACTCCCTGATAAATAGATTAACAACCTCTTGCGTAACCTTCCATTCCTCACACTTTTCTCTGTAATAGTCGAGGCCGGGCGGCGTAATCCGGTAATAGGTACGACGCTTTCCCAAACTATTCTCATCCAGGTAAAACGATTCAATATAACCGTTCTTCTCCAATCGGGTGAAGGCCGAGTATAATGTCGTCTCCTTCATGACGTACTTTTCCTCTGTCAGCTGCCTGATGTTCTTGGAAATCTCGTAGCCGTACGACTCCCCTTCGAGCAGCATGTAGAGGATCAGCGTATCATTGTAGCCACGTATAACGTCACTGCTGATCACAAAAGATACTCCTCCTCATTACTTCATCTGTCGTAGTAGTTGAAGTATAGCACATTTTACTACGACAGGTGAAGTAGTTATGCCAAAAATGGACAATAAAAAATCCGTACCTGGGATAGGCACAGATTTTCTTCTTTTTCCTGTAGTTACATTCCTGCGTTTACTGGATCGCTGAGAGAACGTCCAGCAGCATGGATTTGAATTTGGGCCGATCAATGGCTTCACAGACGCGTACATTGGGCTCTTTGCCAAAACGTCCGTTGATATCAACCACACTGTATCCACGTGTCAGCTCTCCTGCCGCTTCCACATCCACATAATATTGACCCGACTTGGTCATGATGGATTCATCTGCCGCAACAGCCATCAGCAACGTATCGGGATGAGTGGTGCCATTCAGCTTATGTACCGACTTGTTGAACTGCATAACCACTTTGTTGATAGCGGTGAAGAAATCGGCACCGGATGTACCCAGAGCCGCAATCTCTGCATGATCGTCATCGTCCATCACTGAATATTGCGTGCACATCTCCCAGCCAACCATCGTAATCGGAATGCCTGCATGCAGTACAATTTTCGCTGCTTCCGGGTCCACGTAGAAGTTATACTCCGCTGCCGGTGTGATATTGCCCAGTGCATTATTCGTTCCGCCCATGATGTACAGGTGAGCAATCTCCGGAATAATCGTGGGGTCTTTCTGAATTGCCATCGCAATATTAGTCAGCGGGGCAATCGCCAGAAGTTCAATTTCACCTGGATATGCATGCACCTTCTCAATGATAAAATCAACCGCGTGCCCGCTCTCGGGACGTTGATCTGCCTTCGGGAAATGCGCGCCGCCCATGCCGTCATCGCCATGCACATCTTCCACTGTGCGGTGCTGAGCCTTTCCATAGGCCATTAGCGGACGCTCGCAACCTTTATACACAGGCACCTTGCCGCCATGTCCAGCAACCTGTACCGTGTACAGGGCATTTTCAACCTCCTGGTCGAATTGTACGTTACCGCCCGTAATGGTAATGCCCTCCACCTGAAAGTGATGCAATGCCGTCAGGATCGCAATCGTATCGTCTCCTGCTGTATCTGTATCGATGATGACTCTTCTCATGATGCCGCGCTCCTTCTTCCCATTGATAGTAAACTCTATAAAACACTATGTCTTATTTTACATCAAAAACGTACCGATGACGATGGAAACGCCGATGATAATCGAACGCAGCAGCTGTGCTACTGCCATATTGCCTCGTGCGATTTCTTCGCATACTCGCATTTTAGGCGTAAGGAAATCAAATATAATATAGACCAGGCACAACACAATAATTCCAAGTGCCGACCACAGCAGCATATCCAGCCACGAATGCGTCGAGAAAGACACCATGCCTACGATAATACACAGTCCCAGCAATTTGCTGCCCATATACATGCCTGCCGCTTCGTTACCTTTGGCGATTTCCTCACTATCGTCATACCGGGTCAATCTGCTAAAAGCGAAATATCCACACACCAATACCACCAGCAGAATGCCTATACCCACCGCAACATTCAGCAAGTTCAATCCCAAGTTCTCCATTCCTTCTCCTCCTCATCATTCATCCGTTCGCGAACTGTAGCCGCGCAATAATAGGCCATATCTCCGGTTACTTTCTCCCCGACCCGTGGTAGCAACCCAGCCAAACGCCCACCGATAACAAACACCCCTGTAAGCAGATAACCACTGTACGCTCCAGCTTCCGTCTCGATCACAACCTGTTCCATCGGAACCAGCTGCTGATAGATTTTGGGCTGATTTTCGTAATAAGCTGTGATCTCTTCATCCTCGTCTGTTGCCCCAGTTGCAAGATTGGATTCCAGCGCCTCGTTAAGAGGATGCCCTATATCCTGCTTCCCAAGGGCATTGTCCGTTCCTCCATCCAGCAAAAGAGTTCCTCTACCTTCGCGCCCCCAATAGCTTTTGGATACATATGGTATGGCGTTCAGCTCGAAGGGCTCAGCCGAAAAATAGGTAGGCAACAGATATCGGGAAATAACGTCCATCTCTGTTTCATCAAAGAGGGTAAACCCGCAATATTCCGGGGTTTGCTCGTTCCGCTCGTAGAGCGACCAGATTGCCGCCATGAAGCCTTTACTCTGCATCAGTACATGCTGAACCGGATTCATCAGGCCCAGTCGTCCATCACGTACAAGTTCAAGCAGTGCAGCACCAATGTCCACCCCTGTCGTCTCATCCCGATCATCGATCAGATACTCCAGTGGATAAAGGCGATACAGTAGGTTAATCTCCCGACCCTGATGGTAAAGCGCCTCCCCCGGAGCAATCTCCAGTTCCTCAAGTGGAGCATAGAAGACTTCGTATCCAGCTTCCTGACAACGTTTCATTAGGTATTCCGTATTCGTTCGATCTTCGACATGTTCACCAAAAGAAGTAAACGTCACCGGACCCTGTAATCCTTGGTTTGCATAGAATTCGAGCCATATCCTGAAACACTCCCGAATACGTGTATCCATCTCGGCAGATGGTGCGGTCAACGCGGCATCCTCAGCAAGACCCACCAGGATATTTTCCAATGCAGCAGCCTCCGGTATACCCGTAGGAGTGTCCGTATTATTTTCAATACACTTCGGCCCAGCTTCTCCAATAATCCAGTCCTGACGGGTAATGCCTCCAGTCACCATCTCCATACGTGCCGTTGGAATAAGCCCGGGATGGATACCGAGCTGATGCTCCAAAAAGGAGTCCGGCATATACTGCTGGATAAATCGCATCACTTTACAGTAAATGCCGTCTACCGCCTCGGCTGCCGCACGCAGTTCCTGCATCTCCGAGGGAGAATAGACCGTCAAGGCAGGCACACAATACTGCTTCCCGTACATTCGATGGTATGGAATCTGTTGTTCTGTTTCGCCCTGAAATACCTCTTCGTGACTAAAGGGTAGTTGAACCACTTGCCTCATCCGGTTATCCTCCCGAACTGCGGAAGAAGCTACCGAAGCCGCTTGATTTGGACTTGGACTTGCTATAGGAGCTGTTACTGTCCTTGTTGCTTCGATACGACGACCCACCGTAGTAATAGTGCCCACTGCTGGAATCATATTCACATCCGGTATCATACTCCGGGTCACATTCATCATTGTTGCTGCCACAACCGGATAACACGGCAGGAACCGCCAGCATCAGGGAGAAAGCAACCAGCTTCGCTTTTGATCCGGGTTTGGATGCTTGCCCCCGCTCTTGGTCACTCATTACAGATCCACCTCTTTCATATAAAACAACACTTTCTTGCGATCCGCATCCAGCACGGAATACATGAACTCATACGTCTTGCCACCGCGAACCATGTAATGGTCCAGCAGTTGCTCGGCAAGCTCCATCGTATAGGTGGATGACGTTGTGAGCTCTAACTCCTGAAACGAACTTCCATTCCACAGCATATACTCTGCGCTGTACATGGAAGACATTTTGCACATCGCCAGCGCAGCATCCGCAATGGCTGCACCGTACTCTTCCGGCATCTGTTGGTCATACGCCGTTACATATACCGCATGTTCCCGCCCATCCTGGCATTCATTGGACAGATGCGCCCAGAGTTTGTTTTTCACCAAGGTGGCATCCACCAGTTTGCGCATGAATAGTTCATCTCGTGTGACTGAAGTCTGCTCCAGCACCCCTGTCTCCGCCTGTCGATCATCCGACCAACTCCGATACGTCAATGAATAATAGATACCGATAACCTCCCTTTTTGCGAGCTCTTAGGTGAGCCGTTTCAATTCATACAAACGTATTTAACGCATCAGAAGGAAAAAAGTTACACTAGTGAATCAATTTCATAGTACCTTTAGCTGCTTCAAATCAAGGCTAGACATAGATCAAAATGGTTTAATTTGTCTATGTCTAGTTACAAAACTCCATTTTTAATGAGTTATGAAATTGATTCTATTCACCATGACATGTAATAAAAGCTATTGTTCGAGGCACTGTTGATGATGCTGCATTATGTGGTTTAACTAAAATAGAACAGGTTTTCACGCCCGTTTCTGGATCAACGAAGATCGGCTAACAAGCGGGTTCCACGTTTATACGCAATCCAGTTCAAAAAGGCCGGAGAAGACTCTCCGACCGCACTTGTTTAATCTTATGCTCATGCCATTCGGACTTATAACTCAGCCCACTGGGCCAATACATCATTATATTTAGCGGACAATTGCTCGCGATCATTCCAGATTTGCTCCAGTTCAAGCGGATTGTTCTGCACAACTTCCAACTGTTGATCCAGCACCTGAATCTGTGCCTCAAGACGAGCTAACGTTTGTTCCAGCTTCTCCGCAGACGGCTTGTTGCCATTGCCACTTCTATGTTTCGATGCAGCTGCTGCGGAAGGAGTCAACGCCTTGCCTGATTCCGTAGAAACTTCATGACCACGACTTCCATCGGTAGCCGCAACAGCGGAACCGTTCATTGTCGATGTTGCTTCTGGTTTCTTCCCTGATCTGGCAGTCCCGCCGGGCGCAGACGTTAAACCTGACTTCAACTCTGACTTGGCATTCCCACGAGAGGAAACTCCCACTCCTGCTGTAGCCTGAGTTGTCGCCGCCGCACGAGCTTGCATATCAAGCTTCTTCTCACGATACGCCTCATAGTCTCCCAGATAAGAGGTCATCTGTCCGTCCTCCAGTTCCCAGACACGGGAGGCGAGGCGATTGACGAAGTACCGATCATGCGAGATGGCAAGTACGGTTCCTTCAAAATCAACCAAGGATTCTTCCAGCGCTTCTCTGGATGCGATATCCAGATGGTTGGTCGGCTCATCGAGCAGCAGTACATTGGGTTTGCGTTGCACCAGCAGAGCCAGCCGCAGGCGCGTCCATTCCCCGCCAGATAATTGCCCGACAGAGCGGAATACATCCGCTCCATAGAACAGATATCGGGCCAGAATCCCGCGAGCCTCGCCTTCCTCCACACCCGCTTCCAGACGGAAGTATTCAAGTACGTTCAGTTTTGGATTCGTGGGTTCCTCCTGTTGAGCCAGATACCCCACATCCACACGTGCCCCCCACTCCAGCTTGCCCGCATTGGGTTGCTCGTCACCAAGCAACAGCTTGAACAGGGTCGTCTTGCCAGAACCATTCCGGCCAATGAGTGCAATTTTATCCCCATACTCCAGCAGACCCGAGATTCCGCGCAGGATTTCACGCTCGCCATAACTCTTCTCGACCTGTTCCAATACTGCTACCCGTTTACCCGTTCGATCCGTAGGGCGCACATCGAATTCGGCATTGCGGCGCTCCAGTACAGGACGCTTCACCTGTTCCATCCGCTCGATGGCTTTACGCATAGAAGCCGCCCGTCTGAAGAACTTTTCATTCCCACCAACTCGGCCCCACTCCTCTAACTGGCGGATCGTTTCTTTCATTTTCTTGATAACCTTCTGCTGCTCCTTGAACTCTTCGAATTGCTGCAACAGCCGTTGTTCCTTCACTTTCATATATTCCGTATAACCGCCAGCAGACGTTTCCGCTTCTCCATCCTCCAGCTCCAGTGTTCGATTCACGACCCGATCCAGAAAATAACGATCATGCGAGATCAGGACAATGGTGCCGGGATATTCTCGTAAAAATCCTTCCAGCCACTCGACCCGCTCCAGATCGAGATGGTTCGTCGGCTCATCCAGCAATAACAGATCGGGCCTTACGATTAGCTGTGAAGCCAACACTACCCGAGTCTGCTCCCCACCGGACAGGGAACCGAAGCGCCAACCATAATGCGCCTTGTCGATATCCAGACCGTCCGCCACCTGATCGATCCGGGCATCCATTTCATATCCACCCTCACGCTCGAACTGTTCTTGCAGCGCCGCGTAGCGTTTCAGCAGACGCTCTAATTGATTAGGGTCTGCTGCACATGCCGGATCGGACATCTGCTGCTCCATTTCCTTCATTTGCGTGCGACATATCATAAGCTCCTTGAATCCAAGACTCAATACATCCAGTACGGTATGGTCATCCAATCCTTCTGGGACCTGAGCCACGTAACCCATTCGTGTATCTTTCTTGATCATCAATTGCCCTTCATCCGGCTTGTTCAGTCTTGCCATCAGGCGCATAAGTGTGGTTTTGCCGCTTCCGTTGCGGCCGATCAGGGCGACCTTGTCACCTTCCATAATTTCAAACGTAATGCCGTCCAGCACCAGATGTGCTCCGTGGTATTGAGTCAGTTGTTGCGCGCTAATGATCATCATAATAAGGTTCCTCCTATGGTATGGAAGATCCTGACCGCAACACAAAAAGAGCCGCAGGAGGTTAGCTCCGCGGCCCTTCAGAATTCAAGCAATATCGCTTATCGTCCGAATGAGGTCAAGGCAGGCATCTTCTCGCAAATGTTAACTTCCGTATATTCAAAATTGGACAGACTTCTCCCGTTGGTCAGAAAAGTATGAACAATGCCAGCCATAGCAATCGGCAGCTGGCTAATACGGTTGTTAAGCATCTCGTGATTCACCTGTCTTCACCTCCCCTGTCATAATTAATGTCAATATATCACAGACGAATGCATTCCTGCAACCATCCCATCGCCCAATTCATCCTTACTCCACAGTAGCTACTGCTCTGATTAATCCCTGCCCCGTCGCCGAAGCATTACATCCCTGATCGCCACCGTAATAAGTGTTAACATTCCCGAGGTACCCAGTGATGCGCCAAGCAGGGCATATCCGATGCCGTTCCACCCGCCAATATCGATGCTGATCATGATTACAACGGCACCGCCGAGCAAGGCCACACATGGCAATATATATTGTACCCACGTCATTCGGCGTCCTTGCAACCGGTAGATAAGCCATTCAATCAGCAGCTGCACCGCCCACATTCCCAATGTCCACAAGATCAGTACTTCCATAAGGTTCCCCTCCTGTTGCTGGATGGATCAAGCCCTTTGTTACAGACCTTACGTTACTTCAACCAATTTGAGAAAAAGTTCCGGTACCCTTCTTTCATCTTCGTGCGCGAAAAAGCACCAAAAGCATACTCCCGGTTGTCTTCTGACACACTGCGCGGCGCAGCCGCAGCCATGTTCACCAGTTCAAACCAGTTATCCTCGTTGCCTGCAAAGGCATGCGTGGATCGAATGTGACCGTAGCAGGCATGCTCCGGCTTCACGACCATTTTGCCCATCGCCATCGCTTCCGTCAACGGCATCGCAAATGTATCAAAGGCTGAACAGTTCCAATACACCTTGGATGAGTTCATCAACGTAAATATCTCATCCTGCGTGAGCGCAAACTTCAGCTTCACGTTGGAAGGAATGTCGTACTTCTTCATGGTTTCCTTATAGCGTACACCACCAAACACCATATATACTTCCTTGTCCGGGTTCTGCCGAGCATATTCCAGAACTAGATCCGGGCGACGGTTCGCCTCATCCCTACCGATCCAGAGCACCCGATTATGCACAACCTGACTCGGATCATAGTGCCGGTTCGCCAGCTCTTCGCTAAAGCCAATCGGAATAACGTTCACGTCATGCACACCGAAATTGCGACCCAGCTCTGTTTTCAAAAACTCCGTCTGCACAATCGCTTTATCCACCATCGTATAAAATGGCTTCATCATCTCATATCCCGTCAGCGCGGGATCGGGGAAACTGTGCGGAAACAATACGCTTTTCGGTAAGAACATCTTCAAAAATGTAAACCCGGATACGGTGTAGATAACATGCTCTATATTTTGACTATGAATCTGATCCAGCACGATATCGTAGTTCACCAGGTCACCTTTCTCATGCTCATAACCCGGCAACCAGTCGTATCCGCTGACATGACGCTCCGGCGAGATGAACACAATATCCACGCCCAGCTCCAGACCAATCTGCTTCAGCCGATCCGCAAATACGCGTGGCCCCTGTGCTTCCGTGAATTGAATTTTACGCATAACAAGTCCGACTTTACGCAAGCTTCTCACCCCTCATTTCTATTCCTTACACATGTGCTTCATGCACTGTTCCAGCGTCGCTGCTGTCTCATACCACTGGTTACTTAACTGTTCCTTCGGCCACACACATTCCTCACTCCTCAGATCACCGTCAATCAAACGCAGCATCCAGAGCGAGAATACAATAGCATAGGCGTCGTACCATTCTCCAAAAGGAACCCGTTCAATCTGTACGCCCAAGCTCCCCAGTTTGTCCAAATAAACATCCATAACCCGCTCTCGCAGGTCCGGCGTAACCGTTCTGGGAAATAGCGGATGCGAGAGATCCACCAGATGAACTACATCCCACAGCGGCGTATTCAGATGGGCATGCTCCCAGTCCAAGACGACCAGTCTGCCGTCCACCTCCGCCAGATTACCGGGATGCAAATCTCCGTGACACAGAACAGTTGGAAGTTCTTCCTCTGCCGTGAGGATCAACCTCGTGATCTTATTCCAATCGGGTTCGGACAGTTGCATATCCAGCCTGGATAACAGTTCATCCGTAGATTGTCTGTGCATTTGTAACTCATCCAGCATTGTGTGAATAGACGGTTTCTGGCCCACGCGAGGCAGTTCACCCCAATCCGTGACAGACAACGCATGCCACGTTGCCATATGTACAGCTGCGCCGAGCATCGTCGCTTCTTGTGAATCATGCACCAGTTGCCCCAGATCCTCGTAGATCATCCAACTCTGTGCCGGTGTAATGGTAGGGTCCGACGATGCAATGAGCTGCGGATAGATCGGTGGTAAGCCAGACATCACACGCTCGTACATCCATCGTTCCCGTCCATGCTGTGCAGGATTCGTCAGCGGTTTGAAAATATAACTTTCACCGGTAGAAACAGTGAATCGCTCCACATATCGTCCGTTCATTCCTTTATACAACGGTTCACGGCTTGTTATATAGTGATCATTCAGCATTCCTTTAGGTGTCACCCAGCTGTATGCATCCATCTCTTCGTTCACGCTACCCACCATCCGTTTCGTTCTCCCTGCTGCTCCGATTATGATTTCTATCCATCATACGTTGCCGTTCACAAGCCTGCAAGCTTTGTTCGTAAGCGCTTATTCAGTGTCTCAATTCAGAGTTTCAAAATTACTTATTGCATTTTGGTTAGTAATCACTTACTATACAATCATGAAGAACAAATCTCATGTGGATAGCAAAAAGAAAGATATCCTACAAGCGGCGATGCGCTTGTTCGCAACCAAAGGCGTTGACGGCATATCCGTCAAAGAGATCGGTGATGCCGCCGGAGTAACCGATGCGGCGATCTACAAACATTTTAAAAACAAGGATGCCGTTGCCCTGGAAGCCTTCACCCAATACTGTGTCGACTATACTGCACTAATTGACGGGTATGTTCGACAGGAAGGTCCCGTACTGGATCGCTTCAAGCAACTGGTTACCGAGGTTCTCCATCTGCATGATGAAGATCCCTACGGACTGCTGCTGATTTCACAGAATCATGAAATATTCATTGAAGCTGGAAGCAGCGAAGATTACCGTCAGCCATTGGATGCGTTAATGGATCTGATCGATCAGGGAATGATGCGTGGCGAACTGCCTCAGCAGGATTCGAGGCTCACTGCCGTGCTGATTATCGGTGCAATTACACGCATGGCGGTCTCCAGTATGCAAGGTGAACTGCCGGAGTTGCTGGTACCTTATACGGGGGAAACGGTTCACCGACTTGCATCGATGTTGGGGCAGGTACCTCAGGAGTAACGATGGAAATGGGATGAAGCTAGAAATGGAGTAGCGGAGCGTAGGGAAAACGACGTGAGCAACTACGTTGTTTCCGAAGGAAACAACCTTCGTAAGTTCCCGCTTATTTCGGCTGAATCCCATCTTCGATGCTGATGATACCGCTAGGCATGATTTGTAATGCGGACTCTTTGAACAACTTCTAAAAGAGAATCGTCAACATACCATCAGGATATACCAGATGGATTATCGGGTCATACGTGACCTTTTCTTTTTGCACATGAGGTTAGTGTTCATTAACTAAAATAGTCAGGATGTGTCATCTTCCATGAAAAAAATATTAATTATTCAAGGTAATCCCGTCTCCCCCAGTTATAACGGCGCAATCGCCGAGGCGTACCACAAAGGTGCGGTGCAGGCTGGTGCTGACGTCCGCATGATCACCCTGAACGAGTTGGCGTTTAACATGAATCTGGAGGGAGGATATCGTAATAAACTTCCCCTTGAACCGGATTTGCTACAAGCTCAAGAAGCAATCAAGTGGGCCGAGCATCTCGTATGGGTGTTCCCAATATGGTGGGGAGGACCGCCTGCCCTGCTGAAAGGTTTTGTTGACCGAATCTTCATGCCAGGTTACGCCTTCAAGTATCAAAAAGGAAAACCTTTCCCGGATCAACTTCTCAAAGGCCGGACCGCTCGCATGATCACCACGATGGATGGTCCGAGCTGGTACTTCAAATGGTTCCAAGGTGAGCCTGCACATAAAATGATGAAAATCTCCACATTTGGACTCACCGGCATCAAACCTGTGCGTATAACAACTGTAGATCAAGTCGGGAAGAAGTCCGATGAACAGAGAAAGAATTGGCTCGATAAGATTGAGCAGCTTGGGCGGAAGATGGGGTAAGACAGAAGATAAAATTGCCTAATTCTAAACAAAAAAGGGATGTCCCCTACGTCATGTTCAAGACGGGACACCCCTTTGTTGCGTTTATTATAGTCTAACGAACCTTGCGCACATTATTTACCCAAATGAAATACGACCCGACGGATGCTCAGGCAAAATAGCTGTAACCAGCTGCTGGACTGCCGGATGATCCGACTGCATTACTGAATCCCCCGCATCACCGCTATAGACAATCCTGCCCTGATCCATCACGGCAATGCGGTCGCAGATCGTCATGGCCGCCCGAATATCATGTGTGATAAAGAGGTAAGACAACCCATACGACGTTCTGAGCTCCGCCAATAAGGATAGGATTTGCGTCTGGTGCACCATGTCCAGGCTGCTGATCGACTCGTCCAGTACGATTAACTTCGGCTTGAGCGCAATGGCTCGTGCGATGTTAACTCGCTGTAATTGGCCACCGCTGAACTGGTGCGGAAGCTTGTTGGCATCCTCTGGTGTAAGTCCAACCTGCTCAAGCAGTTGTCCGATCACACGAAGTTGTTCTTTTGCCGACAAACGCTCGTAATTATCCAGCGGCTCCCCAATGATCTGCGCGGCAGTCATGAGTGGATTCACAGCCGAATAACAGTCTTGGAACACGACCTGCAGATCACGTCGTAATCCCTTGAGGACGGGTTTGCTGGATCGGTAGATATCCTGTCCTTGAAATAAAACCTGACCCTGGCTTGGCTTCTCCAGACCAAGAATAATTTTGCCCAAGGTACTTTTACCTGCTCCACTCGTACCTAACAGTCCCAGACAAACACCCTTTTCAATCGTAAGTGAGATGTCTGCCAGCACAGGAGGACGTGCTCCCGAACGATCCAGCCAATTGCGTTTGCCATAGCTATGGCTTATTCCACATACCTGAAGCATCAGGTCATCCTCCTCTCTTGTACTTGGCAGAAGCAATCTCCGAAGAAGCCGAATTTAACCATCACCATGTTCATTCCACCCCTGCGCCTACCCACTCAAAATACAGTGCATACCCGCTCTACACATACACTCACTGAACGATTCATCTCATCAGTGATTCGCTATCGTCCCAAAGACATACTGGGTCTGGCATTTAACAACATCCGGGTATACTCATGCTGCGGGTGGTCGAACAGTTGGTGCACATCCGCCTGCTCCACAATTCGCCCCTTCTGCATAACCGCGACTTCATCCGCCATTTGCGAGATCACGCCCAGATCGTGGGAGATGAGCAAGATGGATGTGCCATACTCCGTACGTAGCCGATCCAATTCCTGAAGCACCTTGAACTGATTCACGACATCCAGTGCCGTCGTTGGTTCATCAGCAATAACCAAAGCCGGTCGCAGGCACATCGATATGGCGATCATCACCCGCTGCAACATACCGCCACTCAGTTGGAATGGATATCGCTTCATCAGTTTGACTGGCTCGGGCAGGTTCATGTCTGCCAAGGCAGTAATAGCCCGCTCTCGAGCCGCTGCTTTGGACATCCCCGTGTGCGTACGCAAGGTTTCAATGAATTGAGATCCAATCGTATATACGGGTGTAAAAGCATTCATCGGATTCTGCATAATAAATCCGATTTCCTTGCCGCGGATGCGCCGCATCTCCTCACCTGACAACGAACCCAGCTCCCGTCCATTCAGACGGATGCTACCCTTTACCTCCATCCTGCGAGGATCAAGCAGATGGAGCAGCGCGTTACACGTAACGGTCTTACCGCTGCCACTCTCGCCAACCAGACCGAAGACACGACCTTTTTCCAATTCGAAATCTATGGGCTCCAGTAACGGGACTAAACCCTCCGCTGTTCTAAGATTAACTTGCAGACCACGAACTTCGAGCACCTTCGCTGCATCATCCATCGTTACGTTCACCTCCATATGCCTTAGATTCCGAATCATTACCTTTTTGCAATGCCATAACGCTCAGATAACGCTTCTCCCAAGATGTTGAACGTAATAACTACCAGCAGAATTAATGCACCCGGGTAGATCATCAACTCCGGATGACTGCGAATGTAACCTGTTCCTTCATGGATCATGGCGCCCCATTCTGCATTCGGTGGTTGGATGCCAAGCCCCAAGAATGAAAGTGCCGATATATCCATAATCGCCCATCCCATCTCCAGCGTGCCCATCACAACAATCGGACGCTGCACGTTGGGGATGATATGTTTCCGAATAATCGTCCACGAAGAAGAGCCGCTAATCCGCGCCGCTGCGATAAAATTCCGTTCCTTCAGACTTACGACCATGTTCCGGCAGATACGTGCATAATACACCCACTGTACCATCATGAGGGCTAGAAGCACCTGCGTCAGACCTGGACCAAAGATCCCTACAATACCGAGCACCAGCACCAGATTCGGAAACGCCATAATGCCTTCACACAAGCGCATCAGCAGACTGTCCACCCAGCCACCAAGGTAACCGGAGATTGAACCCACAATGACACCTATGAGCAAAGAAGACAGAAAGATCAGGGTAGCAAATCCGAGCGACACCCGTGCTCCATACATCAGCCTGGTGAGATTGTCGCGTCCCAGATGATCCGTTCCCAGCCAATGCTCAGGCGATGGACTCGCCAGCTTCTGCAACAGGTTTACCTTCACCGGATCATGAGGAGCAATCCATGGGGCTAATAACGCGATCACGAAGAAAAGCAAGATGATCACCGAGCAGATCTGGATGGCTCTCTGTCCTTTAAATACCGCACGCCATTTGTTTATCAATGTTCTGCCCGTCCTTTCGCTGAAATCCGTGGGTCCATAACGAGCTGCACCAGATCAACGAGCAGATTGCATACGATGAACAGGCATGCCGCCAGGAAGACATAACATTGAATCACGGGAATATCCCGGTTAAATATCGCATCGACGAAATAACGCCCGAACCCAGGCCAGGAAAACACCTGCTCTACAATAATGGTGCCTGTGAGCAGCTTGCCCATACTCATCCCCATCCCCGTAATGAGGGGCGATATGGCGATTTTCAGCACATGCTTGAGCATAATCACTCGTTCGCGAATCCCGCGTGTTCTCGCATACTGTACATATGTCTCCTGCAATTGTTCCAGCACACTGGAACGCAACAATCGGGTGTAGACCGCAATCAGGATCATGGATAGTGTTACCGTAGGCAGGACCAGATTCTCCCACGATCCACGCCCCTCCACAGGCAGCCAGTCCAGCTTCACCGAGAAAAAGAAGATCAGCAGGTAACCGAGCCAGAATTGCGGAATAGATGCTCCAAAATAGGAAATCGCCCGGCTGACCATGTCAATCCAGCTATTCTTATACACCGCCGCCAGTACTCCCAAAGGAATACTTACCAAAACCGATAACAACATACTCCAGAAGGCTAGTTCAGCCGTAGCGGGAATCCTTAGTTTCACTTCATCCCATACGGGTTTGTTGGTGAGATACGAAGTGCCAAAGTCGAGCTTGGCAATCTTCTGAATCGTATGCGCATATTGGGTTAATAAAGGCTGATCCAGACCGAACTCATGCCGCTTTTGCGCAAGCAGCTCCGGTGTTGGATAGATATGAGCGGCTGTCAGATAAGCCTCGGCCGGATCAACTGGTGAAATATGAATAAGCGCAAAGGTAACGAGTGTAGCGATAAAAACGATAGGAATGATCGCGATCATTCGTTTCCCGATATAACTGATCAACAAACTTCCTCCCTTTTATCAAGCTACATGACCTTTCCAAGGCCTTACCATTTCCAAAATCAAAGTAATTATGACTTATTGATTGCCCAACTCAATGCCTACAAACGGATTCTCATCACGGTTTGCCGGGAAAATAAAGTTGGAAATTTTCTTCTGATATACCGCCGTTTTCTTAACATACGAGATGGGGACAATCGCCGATTGTTCCTGAAGTGTTGTCAGGATAGAGCCATACAGCTCCTGACGTTTCGTCTCATCTGTTGATGATAGTGCGGCATGTACCTGCTCGTCCAGTTCCTTTTTCATCGGCAAGGCACTGAGCGTCTCAGAGATACCAAATCCAGGGCTCGCTACAACGTTAATGAAGGAATGTGGATCATACGGAGCACCATAGTTGTACCAGAAATACAGGTCAAAATCATTGGCTTTCAACCGTTTGATCTGTACCGTCAGTTCCAGCCCAGTGAGGTTTACCTTAACCCCAAGCTCGCTCCATTCCGCCTGAATGGTCTCAGCCATCGCTTTCTGAATCGGGTCCGTCTTGTCAAAAATCATTTCGAATTCAAGCTGTTGTCCGTCTTTCTCACGAACGCTACCATTCGCAGGCATCTTCCAACCCGCTTCATCCAATAAAGCTTTGGATTGTTCCACGTTATATTCGATCGGTTTCAGGTCAACATTGGTGTATGGGTAGTTTTTGGATAGTGCCGTATCTGCCGGTTCTTCCAGACCCAGAGTGATGCCTTCCACCATCGCTTTTTTGTTAAATCCTTGCTGGAGCGCCATCCGCACTCTGAGATCAGACAGCTTCGGATTGGAGGAATTCAGCAGCAGATCTCGCGTACCTACCGGATCAGACAGCTGACTCACATATTTATCGTTGTCACGAAGCTGTTGGAACGCATCCAGACTGATCATACCTTCACCATAGATCAGGTCGAGATCACCTTTTTCAAAAGCAAGCACGCGGGTTTCTGCATCAGGGATGATCTTAACCGTAATCTGATCCACCTTCGGTGCGGTTCCCCAATAATTCGGGTTGCGTTTGAAAACAGCATATTCGTCCTGCTTGTAATCAGCCAGCATCCACGGGCCAGTACCCACCGGCTCTTTGATGCCTTGGGAAGTATCTCCGTCATCCGGGAATCCGGCTTCACCCAGGAAGCGGAAAGGACGAACCACCGACAAGTCCTGAAGAACAGGATAATACGGCTCTGTGAGTGTCATGCGGAAAGTCTGATCGTCCACAACCTCCGTCTTGTCGAGCACACCTACAATGCCCAGCCAGCTATGTGTGTCTTTATTTTTCATTACAGCGTCAAAATTCTTTTTCACAATCTCAGCATTAAATGGCGTACCATCTGAGAATTTCACACCTTGGCGAAGCTTGAATGTATATACTTTGCCGTCATCGGAGATCGTCCATGATTCTGCCAGCGCAGGTTCCAGTTTTCCGTCCTTCTGGTAACTGATCAGCGGCTCATAGAGCATGGATTGGGCAAATAATTGCGAAGGATTGTACGTGTGCGGATTCATTGTACCGATATCACGTGGCCATGACATCGTAATCGACTTCGTAGATGTTTGATCCGAAGCAGCAGATGAGGATTCATCTCCACTTCCTGTATTGCTGCAACCCACAATAACGAATAACAACAAGAGCATCGTTGCCAGCGTGAGGGCCGAAGATTTGCGATGTTGTACAGACATGGATGTTGAACCCCTTTTCTCTATTTTATGATAATGATTATCATATTCATCCATTAAGAATAGGCAGGAGCCCTCCTTTTGTCAACAAAATTCGACATAGTATGCATCACTACTAAATATGCCAAAAAAGCCCTTCCTGTAGGAGGAAGAGCCTCTCGACCTGCATATGAATCACAACTGAAAAAATAAGCTTCACCATAATCTGTTATTCCTTGCTCACAGCATGGAAATCACGAAAGTACATATGGAGATATATCACTGAGATTCATCATCACATACACCTTCTTATTTCTCGTTTAAACTTCTACAGCGATGCCCTCATAGAACCGACGAATTACCTGCTCCGCTGGCTTGCCGTACACTCCATATCCGTCATCGGTCAGCGCATCCTTCTCCGCGTGTAAATGTGCGCTCCAATCCCACAGACCGAATCCGCGTACCCAGTCACGCTGACTGACATGCCGGAACATGGCTTCATAGAAACGCTCCTGTTCCTCCGCGCTCACTTCGCCTTCCAGCCCCCAATCATTCGGTACTTGGGCTGATCCATTGCGGCTGGGACAGCCTGCTTCCGCGAAGAAAAAGGGTTTGCCATAAGGAGCAATCGCCTGTTCAATACGATCCAGTTGCGCCTCCCAATCTCCGATGGGATAGTAACCACTGGAAGAGATGACATCCACGGCATCCCACCACTTCACATGGCCTTCCTGATATTTGTCCGTGTTGTATGACACCAGCCCAGTATACACTTCACGCACACCGGCGATCACCTCGCGCCACTCTTGATCCCGACGCTCGGATTGCACCATCTCACAGCCAACGATGAACATTTCACACTTTTCCTGCTCTGCAATCGCTGCATAATGCTTCTGAAATGCCGTGTAGCTGCGGAACCAATCCTTCCACTTTGGCTCACACGGCACATCGATATCAAAAAAGTTAATGTGTGCACGCCATGTGCCATCGGTACAGTTGACGGTTGGTTTCAGAATGACACGCAGCCCGAGTGTACGGGCATAACGAATCATGTCCACCAGTTCATCATCCTCCACCAGATGTGCACCCCGATACTTCACTTCTACCGCCTGCGGATGATCCTGATGTGCCGCCAGTGCAAAAATAACATGTGAACTGCCTGTACGTTCTGCCATCAGACGCAAAGACTCTTTGGCTTCCGGCTTGCGGAAGTCGCCCCTGCCACTCATCCAGCCAAATGTAAATCCCTTGATATACTCCATATGCATTGCTCCCCAATGTATACACTTTCACTACGATTGCAGTACCATCTTCCGATCGCCGTTATCCCCAGATTTCTGTCAATCCCTTTTATACAAGGGAGAAATCCGGGGATAAATGCGACCACTTCGCTTCTTCAGATTGGTTCTGCACTCTCCGTTATTGTGTAAATTTCAGCTTTCCCAAAATTTGTTTCACTTCGATTACAGCTTGCCCTCTTCATGATCTCCGGCGATGACTTCATCCGTCTCGATCACATAGTTCACGATCTCTTCGATGGTCGTGTACGCCACGCCCACATACGTATCAGCAGCGCCGTAATAGATGGCGATACGTCCGGTATCAGCATCATGCAGTGTTGCACACGGGAAGATGACGTTATCAACGAAGCCTTGTTCTTCATACCATTTTTCCGGTGTCAGCACGAAGTTGGAGGAACGATATTTTACTTTGGATGGCTCATCCAGATCCAGAATAACCGCACCCATGCTATATACCAATCCACTACAGGTTCCCGTGACGCCGTGGTAAAACATCAGCCAACCTTCGGACGTTTCGATCGGAGCAGGACCGCCCCCAATTTTGACCGATTGCCACCAGCCTTGTCCGCCTTTGCTCATCACATGACGGTGCTTGCCCCAGTACACAAGATCCGGGCTTTCACTCAGGAAGATGTCCCCAAATGGCGTATGTCCACTGTCACTTGGTCTGGACAACATTACATAGTTGTCCTTGATTTTGCGCGGGAACAATACGCCATTACGGTTGAATGGCAGCATTGGATTTTCGAGGCGGACAAATGTTTTGAAGTCATCTGTTTTGGCCAGGCCCAGTGCTGCGCCGTAGAAGTCTGTACACCAGATGATGTAATACGTATCTTCGACTTTGACCAAACGTGGATCGTACGCATAGTTCGGCATAAATGGATCACCATTTTCATCTACAAATGCAATACGCTCTTCTTCAATCGTCCACTCCAAACCGTCCTCACTTGCCCCCATGTGCAGGTGCGGACGGCCATTAACGGTTTCGGCGCGGAATACACCAATAAATTTTCCTTCATACGGTACAACAGCACTGTTGAAAATGCGGGCAATGCCTTTGACCGGGTTACGCGGAACCACCGGGTTCGCCGAGTGTCTCCATACCGGGCCTTCCGTTCCCTCCGGTTTGGCTTCCCACGGCATATTCGGCAAAGCATCCCCAACAATGTGTACGTTTTTCGTTTCAGCAACTGACATTTCCATTTCTCCCTTCGGTTTTTATTTAACTGAGCCTTGCGCGAAGCCGTTGTAGATGTACTTCTGTAGCAGCAGGAAAATGATCATGGTTGGAATAATGGCGATCATGATGCCGGCACTGATGACTTCCCACTGCGATCCGAACGGCCCCTTGAATTTGAACAAGGCGGTGGATATGACCTGTAGATCGGCCTTTGGCATGTAGAGGAACGGTGTGTAGAAGTCGTTATAGATGTTCACACCCTTCACGATAATGACCGTTACAATGGCCGGTTTCAGCAGTGGCAGAATGATTTTCCAGTAGATCGTAAAGTACGAAGCGCCGTCCAGCATGGCGGATTCATCCAGTGCACTTGAGATGGAACCCAGGAATTGCAGGAAAATATAAACCGCGATGATATCTGTACCCAGGTACATCACGATGGCTGCCCAGCGCGTGTTGAACAGGTCGAGGGCGTTAATGATCTGGAATGTGGCGACCTGCGTCGTAACACTTGGAATCAGCGTAGCTAGCAGGAATGCCGCGACCATGATTTTCTTACCTTTGAATTTGAAACGATCCAGTACATACGCGATCATGGAACCCGTTAACGTTGCACCTATAATGGAGATGATCAGGATAATAATTGTATTTTTGAAACCGACCAGCATGTTGCCATCCACAAAAGCCTTCGTATAATTCGCAAAGTTCAGCCAGTTGGCTGGCGGGGCAAGCGGACTGCTGGTAGCGTATTCCGCATTGGTTTTGAGAGATGCAAACAGGATGACCACGATGGGTAACAGCGCGATAAACGCCGCAAGCACCAGGGAAGCATATTTAACCACGCTCGCAAGGGTGTATTTGAATTGGTTCACATTCATTCCTCCCCTTTCATGGTGACGCGCTGAACGAGCGTAACGAGAATAACGATCAAGAGCAGCACCACAGCCATGGCGGATGCCAGTCCCAGCTTGCCATATTTAAACGCCAAATGAACCGTCTGGATTACAAATGTCATACTGCCGTTGGAACCATCAGTCATGATATATGGAATATCGAACGCACTAATTGCGCCGCTAATCGCCAAGATCAGGTTGAGCTGCAGGATGCGTGTAATGCTTGGCAGGATGATGTGGCGGAATTGCTGCCAGCGATTGGCACCATCAATATCGGATGCTTCATACACATCCTTCGGAATGGAGGAGATTGCACCCAGGAAAATGATAAAGTTGAAGCCCATGTATCTCCATACCGAGGCACCTGCGAGTGACACGTTAATAATATTGGGATTACCGAGCCAGAGCTGCGTGTATTGTCCCAGCCCGACAGCCTGCATGAGCATATCGAGTGTACCGTCCGGTTTGAAGAAAAAGAGAAAGATAAAACCGATGGCTACCCCATTCAGCAAATAAGGGAAAAACAGTATGCCTTTGAAGAAGTTTTTGCCTCGAACTTTGAAACTCAAAATCGTGGCAAAGTAAAGCGCCAAGCCCATCTGTAAGAACGTAGCCACGAAGTAATACAAGCTGACAATAAATACTTTGAAGTATTCGGGATCACTGAATATGCGCGTATAGTTCTCAAACCCAACATAATCAAACCTTTTACTGTATCCGTTCCAATCGGTGAAACTGTATTTGAACATGTTGATGACCGGTAAGTATGCAAACGTGAACAGCAACGCCAGCGGAATAATTGAGAAGGCACAAATGATAAATATGCGTTGCGCTGAGTAGCCCCAATTCGAAAGTTTTAAGTACTTCATGCTCTCCACACCTCCAAGCGGTTCTCCCGCCTATATATCGAAAGACTCCCGTCCAATGGAATTCCGGAGGAATAACTGCCGGGGAAAGAGCATGGGTATCATGCTTTCAAATACCACATACTCCATGCTCCATTCAGATATGGATTCCTATATCCCCGCAGTCCATTCATCACCTGATCCACTTACGTTAATCCAATTATTTCGTGAGTTCTGCTCTTGCTTTTACCCACTTGTCGTTCAGATCTTTCATGATGTCGTCATATGATTCCTTGCGGTTCCCAATACCTGCTTCGATAATGCGTTTCTTGAAGTCAGGCTGCCAGAGACCGATTTCGCCTTCGTTATCAATCTTGTCAACCAGCCCTTCTTGACCACCTTTGGCAGGTGTAAGCGTGGAGAATTTCACATCTTTATATTGATCCAAAATCGGTGGCAATTCAGCATTCTTGTCTGCATCCATACCGCCGCCCTGTTCAACTGCGTAGTTCGATTTCGCCAGGAACCAGTCAATCCAGGCTTTGGCAGCAGGTTTGTTCTCACTGTTCACGTTCATGCCGATGTTATAGTCAGCGGAGAGCGGAACCACAACCTCACTTGCATTAGTTGGGAAAGGTAAGAATCCAATATTGTCCGGTGTATCCGTCATCCCTTGGATCTGTGTAATCGCCCAAGAGCCCAGTGCCATCGTAGCAATTTTGCCTTTGGCAAGATCAGCCTTGGAGCTTTCCCAGTCGGTTGTTGTTGGGTCTTTCTCGATTAGACCGTTCTTGGCTGCATCATAGAGCACTTTATATAGTTCATAGTGCGGCTGACCAGGCACAAAGTTCTCATCTGTATTCGGTTGGTCCACGTTAACGTAATCCACACTGCCTGCCACGGTTGGCAGATCCGATTCCCATTGGGTGAGAGCCCAGCCGGATGCATAGTTGGTGTAGAGTGGAACCGCATCTGTATTGTCTTTGACCAGTTGAAGCGCAGCCTGGAATTGCTCCGGTGTTTTGGGAATTTCCATAATGCCAGCGTCTTTGAAGACCTGTTTGTTATAAATGATTCCGGAGAACGTGATCACGGTAGGGATACCGTACACCTGACCATCCACCATGCGTTCTTCAATAGCGGTGTATTTGTCTTTCAATTCATCGTACGTGCCGAGCGGCTCGAAAAAGTCCGGGATATCTGCGATCGGAACACTGGTCGGGATCATCAGTACATCACCATAATCCTTGGTGCTCATACGGATCTTCACTTGTCCTTCGTAGTCGGCCAGCGCCTGAAAGTTAACTTTGACATCGGGATATTCCTTGTTGAATTCTGCTGCGTAGTCTTTGAACACGGTATCCACAATATCTGTCCGTTGCGTCAGAACGGTTATTTCACCTTTGATATCTGCCGGATCTGTACTGATCTCCTCCCCTGCCTGCGAAGATCCACCTCCGGATGAACATGCAGCAAGTAGCGAAGTGATGAGCAGCATCGTCAGCAACATCATCCAACCTTTGTTTTTTCTCAATTGTTTCGACCCCTCTCTTAAGTAAATTTAGGTTATCGTTAAGGTTACAAAATGAATTCTATTATGGTAACGCTTACCTGTCAATTAAATTATTTATAAATTAACAAGAGAAATTGCGAAGTAATTCGTTGACATCTGTTTTTCAGGGCACTAATATTGTTTAATAAAGTTACCGTTAACTTAACTATATATATTGATTAAACATTTACACGAAACGTAGAGGACAGAAAGAACCTGAAAAAGCGGAGCGTTCGCCTAAAAGCTTTCTGAAAGAAAGCTACATCGGAAGCATACGCTATCACCGGAATTTCACCTTTGAAAAAGGGAATCAAAAAAAATCTGGGGATAACAGCGATCGGAAGGTTATTCTGTCATCGGAGTGGCCAGTGTAAATATTCTTTAGTCAATTTATATATTAAGATTTATGTAACACGTTGAAGGAGCGCTCACTTATGAATACCAAAACAACCCAACTCCAATCTGAGATGAAGGAACATTGGGAAAAGCAAATTTTACCCTTCTGGTCCACCCTTAAAGATACAACCCACGGTGGATTCTACGGCTGGGTTGGCAATGATCTTCAGGTGAATCAACAGGCACCCAAAGGCGGAATCGCAACGGCACGACAACTCTGGTCTTTTGCAGCAGCGTATCGGGTTACCGGAAACGAAAGATGGCGCGAGTACGCTGAACATGCATACCGTTTTCTCGCTGACCATGTGATGGATACCGAATATGGCGGTATGTACTGGATGGTAGATTACACAGGGGAAGCATTGGATACGAGCAAACATGTGTATACGCAATCATTCGGTGTGTATTCACTCAGTGAATACTATCGTGCTACCGGGGATGCTTCTGCATTGGAACTTGCGAAAACGCTTTTCGCTCTAATCGAGGACAAAGGTCTGGATGCCGAACTACCTGCGTACAAGGAACAATTTGATCGCACATGGAAGGAACAGCCCAATGAAATGCTGAGCGAAAATGGGGTTATTGCGGATTACACAATGAATACGCATATCCATGTGCTGGAGGCCTACACCACACTCTATCGCGTGTGGCCGGATCAACAAGTGAAGGCGGCGCTGGAACGCCTGCTCGGGATTCTATATGAACGGGTGTATGACCAAGACACCAAGTTTCTCGGGGTATTTTTCAATAAACAGTGGGAATCCCTCATTGACCTGCGCTCGTTTGGACATGACATTGAAGCCAGCTGGCTGATCGACGAAACGTTAAAAGTGCTGGGGCTGGAACAACATCCGGAGTATGCGGCGATGGTAACAGATATTGCCTATAACATCTCCAATGTAGCCGTGAATGTGGATGGTTCCCTGTTAAATGAACAAGAAGGTGAACATATCGATGAGAAGCGAATTTGGTGGGTTCAAGCCGAGGCGATGGTCGGTTTCTATAATGCATATCAGCGTACAGGTGATCCGCTGTTTCTGGAGAGAGTGGAGCGCTTGTGGACCTATACAAAAGAAAACATCATTGATCAGCGCGCTGGTGGGGAATGGTACTGGTCAGTTGATGGGAACGGCACACCGGATCAGAGCGAAATTGCCGGACCGTGGAAATGCCCGTATCACAATAGCAGATTCTGTATTGAACTAATCGAGAGGATGGGATCAGAATGATACACCCGAAATACAAGGAGTTACTGGAGAAACAGGAGCAGCTGCTTACTCGCCCCAATGAGATCAATTCTTCCTTCTACAACGGCATATATGATCGGTATCAATATCCGGTTATCACCCGCCATCATGTACCGCTGCATTGGAGATTCGATCTGGATGAGACGACCAACCCGCATTTCATGGAACGTCTGGGCATTAACGCAACGCTTAATCCAGGAGCCATCTATTTCAATGGCAAATACGTCATGGTTATTCGTACCGAAGGATTGGATCGCAAATCGATCTTTGCGCTCGCCGAGAGTGACAATGGCATCGACGGATTCCGCTTTACAGGTAAACCATTAGTCTGGGAAGATATTGATGCGGATGAAACCAATCAGTATGATATGCGCCTTGTTCAGCATGAGGATGGCTGGATCTATGGCATCTATTGCTCGGAACGCAAAGACCCGGAGGCTCCTACATTTGACACGTCCAGCGCAGTGGCACAGGCAGGATTGGTTCGGACACGAGATCTCACAAGCTGGGAACGGTTGCCCAACATAACAACGAATTCCCCTCAACAACGCAATGTCGTATTGCACCCGGAATTCGTGGATGGAAAATATGCCTTCTACACCCGTCCACAGGATGGATTCATCTCCACAGGCAGTGGCGGCGGAATCGCCTTTGGTCTGTGTGAGGATATCTTGAACCCTGTCATTCATGAAGAGACAATTATCGACGAACGGCAATATCATACGGTATATGAGGTCAAAAACGGTCAAGGCCCTGCTCCGCTCAAGACGGATCGTGGCTGGATCCACATTGCTCACGGGGTTCGGAACACCGCGGCAGGCCTGCGTTATGTGTTATACACCTTCGCCACCGATCTGAATGATCCGGCGCGTATTATTGCCAAGCCGGGCGGCCACTTCATTGCTCCTTATGACGATGAGCGGGTAGGCGATGTGTCCAATGTTATTTTCTGCAATGGTGCTGTGGTCAATGAAAAAGAAGAAGTCTTTATCTATTACGCATCCAGCGATACCCGCTGTCATGTGGCAACAACCACGCTGGAAAAACTAGTTGATTATACGTTCAATACACCGGCTGATCCGTATCGTTCCCTGGACTGTGCCAGCCAGCGGGGTCAGCTGATTGAACAGAATGAGAAGCTTTTACAGAAACAATTAACGTAACATCGGTAGAGCGTCCTCTCAGGGAAACCTGCAATGTGCTGAAAATTAGCGAAACAACAGCCAGAATGGCTTTATTCCAAGTGGGTAACGATGTATACTGATATGGATTGTTATTATGTTGGAAGAAAGTGTTCATCATAATGACAGCACATTGTGCCTATACCGGCTTGAAGGAGGCGACCATACTGAAGAACAATATCACCATGCGGGATATCGCCGACAGGCTCGGGGTCAGCAGTGTGACCGTCTCGAAAGCATTGAATGATAAAGATGGCGTGAGTGGCGAATTAAAGGAAAAAATTAAAGTGCTTGCTGTTGAAATGGGCTATCGGTATAATGCTGCTGCCCGTTCCATGAAGGAAGGCTTAACCCATAATATTGGCGTAATTATCCCGGAGCGTTTTACCGGGCCGACGCAGTCGTTCTATGTACGCGTGTTCCAGCGCATCACCAAACATCTGGAGGAACAGGGCTACTACGGCATTCTGCACATTCTGAATGTGGAGGATGAGGAGGAATTAATACTGCCCAAGCTGTACAGCGATAACAAAGTCGATGGTTTCATCGTGCTCGGACAGATCAGCAAAGAGTATATTGAACTGGTGCGATCAATGGAGGTTCCCAAAATGTTTCTCGACTTCTACGATGAACATTCGGACATCGATTCAGTTGTTACCGATAACTTTTACGCTGCCTATGAGCTGACGAACTATTTGGTTCAGCAAGGCCACCGGAACATTGCTTATGTAGGGAACCTGTATTCCACGAGCAGCATACAGGACCGATTCCTCGGTTACTACAAATCCTTGCTGGAACATCGGTTGCCAATGAATCCGGATCTGGTTCTGAATGATCGGGATGAACGGGGTACGTTTATTGAGATTGATCTGCCGGAACAGCTGCCAACCGCTTTTGTATGCAACTGTGATCAGGTCGCTCATCTGCTCGTTCAAAAACTGACTTCCATGGATATTCAGGTGCCTGGCCAATGCTCTGTTGTTGGTTTTGATAATGATATCTATGCGATGTTATCCGATCCCAAGCTGACAACTGTTGAAGTAGATGTGGAACAGATGGCACGCACGGCAGTTCAGTCCATGCTCAAAAAGGTCGACAACCCGAACCGCAGTTTCGGCCGTGTACACGTGAAAGGCAACATCATCTATCGTGACTCGGTGAGTGCTGTGTCTGCCTCATCAGATATTATGGATATTTGAATTAAAAAATGAAATAAACGAACACAGATGACTGGCCTTTATCTTACTGGCCAGTCTTTTCTGATACAGCGGAGCTTAACGCCGGCGACGATCTGTTGAATTCTTCAAAAATGTAGTCGTTCTCCAAATCGAGAGGATGAGGATCAGCTCATACACATTGGTTAAAGTACCGGTTTCCACTGGCAGGGAGATTAACTGCCCTGCAAACAATAATGCAGTCCCAACAAACAGCCATACCCATTTATGTTTGAAAAGAACGATCAGGCTAACAAATAAGAGTACAAGCCCCACGATGATCACCATCATCGGCGGACCTCCATGACCTTCTGCCATATATCTCAGTACTCCATACTCTTCTGTAACTTTGAGATTTTGAACCTCGGATAAAGTAAAGCCTACAATCTGGTAGATAACCAGACCCAGCGTTATCAGCCATGCTACCACACTCGTTATTCTTCTATTTGCAAACCTGGCACCTGAGCTGCGCAATATATGGTAGCTAGCAAGAATAAGGGTAGGGGTAGCAAAGGCATGTAGCCAAAATCGAAGGCTACTGAGAACCATTAGCGGTTCCCCTTCCCCGATTATATTACCTAGAGCAATAATTCCATTATCATATGCTAAGCTGAACGCTACGAATAACTGAAAACTGGCATACGTAAGCCATTGCTTCCTCTGGGTCAACGCGACGGTCATCCGAATAACAAGTATCAAATAAACAAGAGTAAGTGCGAAGTATATCCATACATCCAAACTGCTTCACCATCCTTATTGGTCAATTCTAATAAATTATATTTACCGGTAAGTAAAATTACAAGATGAATTTGAATAAATGGTTAATTTGTCATAAATTACTCACTGGGGTAATGAAGATGAATATTGATATACAACGATCACCGGAGAGACCAACACATGCTGTAGCTGGAGATGGTCCACTTTTACAAGAAATCATTCTTCTATAGGCCACCAAACTGTTTATAGAGCTAAATTATATAAAAAGAGCACTCCCGGCAATCTTAGCTGCAGGAGCACTCTTTTCCTTATTTGAAGAACGTAAAAGCAACAGGTTACTCTGATATCAATAACTTGTCTTCAACCAATTATCCTTGGACCAGGTCAGTTTACCCGAACCCGCGCCATTGGAAGCCGTGAGGCGTGCATTCAAAGTGGACGGATCATCCGTAGTATAGCTGTACGGCAGTGACGAGAAGCCATTCCAGGAGAAGGATTTTATCACCGCCGGGATTGGCGCCAGTGGACTGCCAGACGTATCACTGCTGCCACGGAATGAGCTGCCATCCAAAGAATACATAGTATCGGTCACTCTGATTTTGCCGGTATAGGTTGGATCTGCCGGATCGGTCTGATTGTTGCGCACAGGATACAGCACGTCCTTGATGACTGATTTCTCAACTAATACGGCTCCGCTCTCTGTGGAGATTGCCCCATTGCCAATGATATCGAACTTATAACCTTTGGACGCAATCGCTGTTGCCATCGCTGTTGTAATTTTGGCTTTAGCGGCACGTGCCCCTGTCGAATCCATCACGATGTTGTATGCATGTGCGTTGCCTCCACGCAGGCGTGGCATCCGGTCCTGAATATCTTTGTAGAGATTATGGTGCAGTGTCATGGACAGGTTGGCGTTAGCTGATTCCAGGCTGGTCGAACCGACCAGATGTCCTTTCTTCTGTGGTCCCGAGATGGCAATAATATCGGCTTTGCTGAGACCTACAGCACTGCTGCGAAGGTAGTTGTACATGGGATAGGAAGCCTTATTCGCTTCCAATTCGTTAATCTGCTGGGTAACCCAGCTGTTCGAGCTGCCGTCATCCCCTTTGAAGAGGGACCAGGAGATGGTCACGCCGCTGGTTCCTTTTTTCGAATCGACAAGTCCGTCATAGGCTTTATTAAATGTGCAGTGATCAATCCATACGTTGCTGTTCTCCTCCAGGGTGATGTAATCCCAATCGTTCTTGTCGTAATCACCTTTGGTGGATTCATCCCATTCCCATAACTCATCGAATTCCAGGTTACGGATGATGACATTTGAGCTTCGTTTCACGCTGATTGCAGCGTGTTTGATTTTGGAGCCGTTAGCGGAGAAAATCGTGAGTCCATTGAAACCGTCAATCGTGAGCTTGCTGACACCTGTCTGTTTTAATACAGGATGTGTCAGCGCATCATTATGCTTGGCAAAAGGAGAAATCTGCGCTGCACTCGGAATTTCATTCCATCCCAGATTCAGATCGTTCATGATCTCAACAACTTTGACACCGGAGTTCTTTTTCAGCGCCAATGCCAGATCGGTCGCATTATACACTTTCTTATACGTGGCTGTGTTGGATTCGTTAATAATGCCGCCGCCCGTATTCCCTTGGGAGAAGCCTGTGAGATTGTAGTCTGCGTTGCCTGCTGCCTGCACACTTGCCGGGCCGGACAATAAAGTTAACCCCAACGTTAGAGCCAAGGCTGTGCTGCATAAGCTTCGAAATTTGATTTTCATCGATTCCATTCCTCCCGAAATATAATGATTACATTCGCCCATCGCTGCCATGCCATGTTACGAAGGACATGTTCTCAATGTACATTTTGTAAACGATTACAACAATAATCCCTATCTCACATATGGTTGGAAAAGGCTGGTATGGTAAGGGTTTGTACTGTAAGCAACCTTGAATCGTACAGAGTTAACTTGGGGAGTAAGGTTTCATGGATATATCGTGGTACAAGAACATTCCAGATGGGATGAAATTAAAAAAGCAGGACTGCATCTGCTGCAGACCTGCTCGATTTTACTTTTTGATGGAACGTGTCCAGAAGCCGCCATGGAACTGTTTGGGCTCCACGGTAATAACAAATGCTTTGGGGTCCAGATCGAGAATCGTCTGGTAGAGCAATTTCTGGTTTTTACGTTTTGCCAGAATCTCCATCACAAGCCGATCTCCATCACGTCCACTGCCCACCCATGCAGTAACACCATATCCTTTATCTCGCAGGGCATTCGCGACGTTGTTGCCCATCTGGTTACAGATGACTTTAACGGTAACGTAACCGAGCGCGATCTTCTCTTCAATCCACGCACCGAGCAACACCCCAAGTCCATAACCCACCGCGTACACAATCAGGGCCGAAGGCTGAGTCAGGTATTGGAGCACCAGATTCAGACCGAGTACATAGATCACAATCTCACCCATGCTGATCAGTGCGGCGATATATTTCTGTCCTTTGAGTGTCAGAATCATCCGGAGTGTATAAGCGGATACGTACACAATCTGGATCAAAAAGATAAATACCAATATTTTAAACAATCACAATCCCTCTTTCCTGGCCTTCACAATGGAATTGGCCCTTTGCTGCATATCCTCGAAGATTTCGTATCATCTATGCTTCCTGTATGTTCGCTCTATCTCCATCATTGGACGTTATGCCCTCATTCTAAACGGTTGGATGTAAATCCGTAGGCATTTTCTGCTCTCTGGCATGCCGGAACTGCCATTATAGAACCGTTTGTACCGATTATCAACCCGGCGGAGGTCCCGGGGTCGAAAACGGGGGTCTTTGAATATGCTGTATCATCATAAAGCCAAGCACGCTGGCACAGGATATCAGGTCAGAACCAGGATGGATGGGTCAAAACAAAAAGGGGGTACCGTCATGCAGCTATGGCAGGAGATGGAGCGGGAAGGCATGGAGGAACTCATTTTTTGCCATGATGCAGATAGTGGATTGAGGGCGGTCATTGCCATTCATAACACGGTCCTTGGACCTGCGCTGGGCGGATGCCGCTACTGGACGTATGCGTCCGAGGAAGAAGCTGTTCGGGATGCTGTGAAGCTTGCCAAAGGCATGACGTACAAAAATGCAATCTCCGGATTGCCGTATGGTGGTGGAAAAGTGGTCATATGGGATGTGCCTTTAGCGAAGAATACAAAACCGGATGAGGATGGTTGCGGATCTCACAGTGCTGAGCAGGTCGCTGGAGATCTAGGAGTAGAGCAGCAAAAGGGCGCTGCCGCTGAACGGAAAGTCGTCGCTGATGAGATGACACATCCACAAGATAAAAGTCTGGATACAGACGCATCCAAGCGGGCGCAGCGCTTTCGTGCACTGGGTCGTTGTCTGGAGCGGCTGAACGGGCGATACGTGACTGGTCTTGATCTGGGTACCACGGCGACAGACATGGACCAGATCCGACTGGAGACCGCACATGTGACGGACACCACCGGTTCGCTGGGGGCGCAGGATGACTTCACTGCCGAGATGACCGCCTACGGCGTGCACATCGGCATTGTGACCTCGCTGCGCCAACAAGGCATTGCATCTTTGCAGGGCATTCCCGTTGCCGTCCAGGGACTGGGCAAGGTGGGGTATGCCCTGTGCCGTTACCTGCATGCAGCCGGGGCACGGCTCATTGTGGCAGACGTTGTACCGGAGCGTGTACAACGTGCCCTTGTGCAGTTCAGCGGCGCCATCTCGGCCGATCCGGCCCATATCCACGCCGCTGACTGCAAGGTCTTCGCCCCCTGTGCCCTAGGGGGCGTACTGACCCCGGCAACGGTGGAGGAGCTGCGCTGCTCCATCGTTGCCGGGGCGGCCAACAACCAGCTGAGTGAACGACAGCTGGTTGCAGGCCGCATGCAGGCGCGCGGCATTCTGTACGCGCCTGATTATGTGCTCAATGCAGGCGGAATCATCTCCACCGCCTACGAGCTGGAAGGCGCAGGGCCTGACCTGATCCGCCAAAAGGTGGCGGGGATTGCAGGCACGCTGAGCAAGGTATACGCAGAAGCTACGCAATCTGCGATCTCCACAGCCGATGCAGCCGATCGGCTAGCGGAATCCATCCTCCGAGCAGGCCACACAAGATAGGGTGCCCCCTCCTGGGGAACCTCCACTGCTTTACTTCATTCTAACGAACCTGATACACGTTATTAGCCCCTTTTAGCATGGATCTAAAATCTAACGAATCTCAGACACGTTATTGTACCAAGTTTGGTCCTTTTTCAAGCTAAATAACTACTTTTTCGAAGGATAGCGTTCCTGAGGTTCGTTAGAATTCATTTTTCTGATTATTCCCACCAATAGGTTGTCTCAGGTTCTTTAGCGCTGCGGACGAGGTTCTATGGGGTAGTATCACTTATCAAAAGAGCTAACCTAGACGTAAGTGTCCAGGTTAGCTCTTTTACCCTCTCTTATCGTTTAGCGCTCTTACTCTCTCTCACTCTCTCTTACTCTACTACTCCTTAAACTGCAACCGACCTCTTCTTCACTGTCTTCTTCTCTCGAAACAGCAGCGTCCACAGCAATACATTCGCTACGATCAGTATTGCGCCATAGATCCAGATGCCCCCCGACACCGAACGAAAAAAGACATGGACTCCCCATAACATGGCAAGTACAGGAAGGGCGGCGAATACGTACCAACCATCACTTTGCTGCGCCATACTGAAGGATTGGGAGAACGGCGGCTTACGCAGCAACAATTTGCCTGCCATTGGGACAAGCGCCGTAGCCGTCAGCATAATAATCGCAATATCTGGCAGTATCCGTGATCCAAATGTCCAGGTAAACAGAATGGCATTTGCCAGAAATATAGGCAGGAACATGTTGCACAAGAACGCCTTCAGAGCGCCTTTATATAACGCGCTATCATTCGCCATCGGTGCAGCGCGAAAGGTCCAGAATGCCTTGTATTGTCCTGAAAATTTCAACATGACTACAACCGTTACAACCAGCATCAGCACGATGTAAAAGGTGTATACAAACGAACTTTGTCTAAACTCCGCCCAAGTAGAAGATTGCAATTCGGTAAACCAAAATACATAAGGTAAAACAAATGATAAACCAAGCGATGGATACACCTTCAGCTTGAATTCCCGTTCATTACGCATCATGCTGGCTGACAGACGGAAGCAAGCCTGCTCCTCTCTCGAACGACTGACCACCTTGGAGATCAACCGATCCCATCTTCCACGTCTGCGTCCGGAGGACTGACCCGAATGTGCCATTTTTTCCAGATACAATTCAAAGGAAGGCATAAGCTTCACATATACGATCATACTCACCACAGGAACCAAGACTGCAAGTGCTGTGAACGTATAGATCCACACATTCCCGCCCCCTGCAAATAACCATTCATATGCGGCCGCATACCATAACGGAGGCAACAGCAACTGCCACCATGCCGGGGTAAATACCATACTAAAGTCAATAATACTGAACGAACGGATGACCAGCTGATAACCGATTGCAATCCCCACGGACAGCAGAATCTGCACCATATTGATCATATCCTTCAGCTTCTCACCATCCAGAAACTTCATCATGAACAGATAGATCAGAGACGTTGTCACCAGAATCAGCATATTGATCAGAATCAGTTCTACAAGGAAAATCAGAAAGAATCCGATCCCATGCGTCACCAACGCGGCAATTAGCGGTATACCGGTTAATGAACCCGTCAGCAATAGTAGATAAACGCCTGCGTGGATGGCTCGGGCCATACCTACCGTTCGCCCATTAACGGGCTTCGTCATGATAATATTGCGATCCCGAATGTCCAGCAGTACGGAGGAAAAATCCGAGATCATGGACGTCATGATCATAAACATTAAAATACCAAATACAAGACCCATCTGAAGCATAAAATGCCCCGTATCCCAGACGACGAAGGGAACCATCATCAGTCCCATTAATCCATACAACCACAGGGATCGAAGAAACTGATTACCTTCCTTGCGCTCCTTTTTCCCTGAATTGTTGGATAAAATGGTAGGCACTCTGCGTTGATCCATCTGGAACTTCACTCGCAAAATCAGGCGCAGCACATCATAATCCGCCCCTGTTTTGGCGATGAGCGGACGAAAGCGATCCAGAATCTTGAGCGTGCGGAAGTCTGAGGATTCCTCCATATCAGTACACCTCCTGCACAATCGATACAAAACGCTCCGCAATGGCTTTATGCTCATTGAAGCCTGTCAATTGATTGAATACTTCCTCCAGCGTACCTTCCATGGATTGCTGTTGAAGCTGCTTGAACGTACCGTCTGCCACTACGCGTCCTTCAGCGATCAGTACAATTCGACTGCTGATCTTCTCCACCACATCCATGATGTGTGACGAATAGAAGATGGTTGTGCCTTTGGCTGACAATTGTGACAAAATCTCTTTGACCACCATCACACTATTGGCATCCAATCCGCTAAGCGGTTCATCCAGGAACAACAGATCCGGGTCGTGCAGCAGCGCAGAGATTAACAGCACTTTCTGACGCATACCTTTGGAAAAGGAGGCAATGCGGGAATGATATGATTTTTCCAGTCCAAAACAATCCATCAATAGCTTGGCCTTGTAATCCGCATCTTCATAGGACATACCGTATAACTCTCCCGTAAAAGTCAGATACTCCGCAGGCGTTAATTGTTCGTACAATTCCGCCACCTCCGGAACATAGCCGATTCTGCGTTTATACTCTACATCGCCATCCGCAATATCTTTACCAAAGATTCGCACCGTGCCTACATATCCTTCAACCAGCCCGAGTAAAATCTTAACCGTCGTACTTTTGCCAGCCCCGTTTGGACCAATATATCCAATCATCTCACCGCGATTTACTTCCAGATCGATGCCATTCAACACATAACGTCCGTTGTATCTCATACGCAAGCTTTCAATTGATAGCACTTGTTGTTCACTCACTTCGTTATCCAGCTCCTGTCTCTATCTTTTTCTACAATTCTACTAGTTTACCACAGATTGGGATGGTAATGATCGGAAAAAGGTCACGATATCAGCCATCGTCTGGACATCCCCTACGTGTAAAAGCATCACGTAACATGCGTGAATACATCACAAAGCCCCTGTCCCACCTTATGGTAAGAGACAAGGGCTTACACTTTATGCTGAACCTTATTTTCTAATATTTAAAACATCTTACTGCACCTTAACAATCTGAAAATGCTGATTCGTGCCGCCATTATCCGTCCACTGGATGGCAGCAGCCCCATCTGCCAGGGATTGACTGGAGATATCCAATACCTTGCCTGTACTGCGGTTCTTCAGTTTATAATAACCACCACCTACATGGACGAGCTGCCATTGCTGGCTGGCCCAGCCACCATCATTCCACTGTTCAATGACAGCCCCATCCGTCGTGGCACCATTCTCCACACCAATTAGCTTGCCACTGGAACGGTTGATGATTTTGACATAACCGCCACCCGCATCGGTAATCTGCCACTGTTGACTTGTCATCCCCCCATCTGCTCGCTGCTCCAGATCCGCACCGTTGGCGGAAGAACCCCCAATGACATTTAGCAATTTGTTACTCTTACGACTAATCAGCTGATATGAAGCATTCGGGTCCCAGACATCCGGTGTACTCACTCCGGTCACAGTCCCTGTTGCTGTATCAATCGTAATACTGCTGGCCCAGTTCATCGCCAGACTAGTTGTGCTCGGAAATGAAAGTGGCAGCCAGACATACTTGGAATCCTGCACAGGTCCACTCCATGCACCAGCCCAGCGATCACCCATGTAAAGATATGATGTGGTCTGTGAACCTTCTACAGGAACAACATAGGTGGATTGAGAACCATATGTTGTGCTATCTCCAAAATTGCTTAGGCCGCTCCATGTGCCTGTAATGCTGGAGGCTGTCGCATATTTGGCCTGATTTGGATTCCAGCCAGTTGCACCCGAGGTGATCAGGAAGTAGACGCCGTCTTTTTTGAATAGGGCTGGTGCTTCACGATATTGTCCGGGCCATAGTGTTGTGACGAGGGATTCCACACCCAGGAAATCCGGGGTCAGCTTATATATATTCAGATCAGCATTCACTCGGGTTGCAGAGATCAGATAAGCGGTTCCGTTATCGTTGTATACCGTCATGTCTCTGGAATCATACCCAAGTGGACGATGACTGCCCACATACGTGTAGTTGCCATCAACCGTATTCGAAGTAGCTACAGCTACTCTTGCCTCGCCATAATCCAGACCATTCTCTTTGTGCATCCACAGCACATATTTGCCGGTTGAACTGTTATAGATGACTTTTGGACGTTCAATGTTGGAGATATTTAGCTCGGCTGCCGAGCTGCTGGTCAGCACATCATTGCGATACTCCCAGTTCTTCAGATCCGATGAACGGTACACGGACACTGCCTTGAACGTTCCATTCGTATTGCGGTTCTCTCCAAACCAGTAATAATACCCGTTTGCCTTGATCATCCCGCCCCCATGGGCATGAACAACATTGCCATTGGTATCCTTGAACTGTATCCCGTTCGTTACACTAAGCGGTGCAGCTGAAGCATCCGGTCCGGGTGCAAGCAGCATACCTATGGATTGCAGCACCAAAACCAAAGCAAGCAGATAACTTAAGCGACGAGTAAAGCGACGTGAATGTGTATTCTTTTTCAACCATTCATCGTTCATAGCCATATCGTAATGCACCTCCATGTTTTTTATGAAGCGCTTACATTAAATAAAATCGATATGTCTCATCTGCCTCCGATCGATGATGCATTTCAGCATTAGAATTCCTGGCAATACTGGCTGAGCGTTCACCTCCCTGATTCCGATTGTATCCGCCACGTTCCTGCTCGAATAGTGAACAATCCGGCGGAAGATGTACAATTATATACTCCGCTCTCTCGATCAACAGCAAAAAGACGCTTCCCCCGAAGCGTCCTCTGCTATACCTGCCCTGCCCCTCCATGATGTAACGATCTCTAGCTGTGTAAGGGTGTTCATAGGCAGGTTTTTATATGATGTTTTAACGGCGTATACTCGCCCTTATTGCTTAATCTTGGTCGTCAAAATCCTGGTCAAACGATAACACTTTACCTGTGTTGGCATCGATATCTACATCTGCTTCACCTTGAGCAGTTCTCAGTTCGATCTCATACACATAGCGACCATCATCATGATCCAGCTCGACTTTGGTTACTTTACCACCCGTAACTTGTTTCAACGCAATGTTTGAAGCTTGGGATGCCGTCAATTTGACCTGCTTGGAAGCAGAGTTATTAGACGTGTTGCCGGATACAGTACCTTTATAATCGTCGTCATCATCGTAGTCTTCATCATTCACGACCGCAAGGATTTTGCCTGTATAAGCATCCAGACGAACGACAACATCATTGTTTCCTTTTCTGTCGATCTCAATTTCATAGAACGTTTGGCCGTTTCTGCGCTCCAGATCCACGTCATCCACTTTACCATCGGCTGCTTTCAACGCTAGCGCTTTCGCTTGTGATGCATTCAGCATTTTGCCTGTGCTGTTCTGATTCTGTGTAACGGATTGTGTCGTTGACGTTGGTGTAGTTTGCACCGATTGTCCGTTCACATTCCCGCTAGCCGCCACGGCTGATCCACCAAGTAATACTGCTGCTGACAAGCTACCAATCCAAAGTTTATGTTTGTTCATCATCATCATTCATCTCCTCGTTGTTGTTTTCGTTCTCGTCTACTTTTATAGAATAACCTGCAGGAATGAGAGATCAGCGAGAGTTAGATTAGAATTTGATGAGAAAATGAAGAGAATGCTCATTTAACAGGTATTCATTACGTATGTAATCTACACTAAATGAAAAAGATGACCCCTAAACTAGGAATCATCTCTCTAAGCAGTTTAACACTATAACTATATTTAATGTGTTCCTTGCAACATGTTAATCCTCGTCCTCATCCCAAGTCACCGAACGAATCGCTCCCGAGATGGCATTCACTTGCACAATGGCTTCCCTGCCATCCGCCAGATCAATTTCAACCAGATAATACGGATTCCCACTGTTGGTTCCACGCAGTTCGATGTCGTCCACTTCCCCCGAAACCTCCGCAAGTGCCTTCTGCTTGGCTTGCTTTTCGCTCAGAAACTGAGGTTTGGGATCATCCTTGGTTGGTTCAGTTGTCGGGGCTGCTGTTGTTTTGGAAGATATCGTCTCTCCCGTGTATGGATCAATCGTGAGTTCTTCACGGCTGTTATCCTTTGCCTTCACTACCGCGGTGTATACCGGACTGCCTTGCTGCTCCACAAGTTCAAGCGAGACCAATTGGTTATCTGTTTGTTGTTTTAACAACGCCGTCTTGATCTGCTCGCGGCTCCATAATGTCTTCTCTTCCGCTTGCGGGTTCGACTCCAGCCGTTTAATGGAATTCACAGCAGCTGTAACGGCATCCACTTGCACATCATATAGGCCAGTCTCCGAACGGAGCTGCATGATATACGTCCCGTCCTTCAACGTGGAATTCACAATCTCACCTGGATATTGATTCAGCACCGATTGTGCTGCCGCATCTGCCGTAAGTACCGCACCCGTCGATTGCCACGGCTTCCACCAAGCAACTACTGCCACAATCAGCACAACGAGAATCCCTGCACCCCACCAGAGTGACCTTCGCGATTTTGCCCATCCACTGTTCCCTTGTTCATGCCGTTTCATCTCCGGTGGTCGCTGCTCATGCTCTGTCATCCCGTTTCCCCCTATGCACTCTCTTATCATCCCCAGTTGATCTGATGCTTATCAGTATATAAGAGAAGAGTGAGAATTTCATGAGAGCGGCCCGTTCTGAACCGATAATGGCAAAATAATCGAAGCCTCGGTGCCTTCACCCTCGGTGCTGGTCAGTTCGATCCGTGCTCCAACTGCTCCTGCAAGCTCTTTGGCAAGTGACAATCCCAGACCTGAACCGCTTGCGCCTAAGCTGCGTGTTCTGGCCGGATCAATCCGGTAGAATCGGTCAAATACCTTCTCCAGCTCATCCTCCCGCATACCAATCCCGGTATCCACAATCCGAATACGGCACTCTTGCCCCTTGGCTTCCAGCCTGACTTCAATTGCATCTTCACTATACTTCCGGGCATTATCCAGCAAAATAAACAAAAGCTGCTTCAGCTTGCTCTCATCGCTGATCGCCCAGATTGGACCTGGATCTTCACACCGGACTTCACGGTGATAGGCTTCGCGGAACGCACGTGTGGAGTCTGTAGCCAGTCTTGTGATATCCACACGCTCCAACTGTACATTCCACTGCTCTGGCTGCTTCGCGAGCAGTAACAGTTGCTCGGTCATCTCCCGCATACGAACCGATTCGGACAGAATTGCTTCCACCGCTTCATCAAATACCTCGGGCCGCTCTTTTCCTCGCCGCTGTAGCAGGCTGGCATAGCTCTCAATAATGGTCAGTGGAGTTTTGAGCTCATGAGATGCATCGGATACAAATCGTTCCTGTCGTTCAAAGTTGGATTCGAGCAGATCCATCATCCGGTTAAACGTCTGTCCCATTGTTTTCAGTTCATCCTTCGACCCTTCCTCCAGTGGAAGACGCTTGAATTGTCCGCTGGACTGAATGTCACTCATTGTACGTGTCATCTGCTGAATCGGTCTGGTCATCCGATTCGCCAGAATCCGGCTGGAGATAATGGCCGGAATGAGAGCAATAATCGTGACCGCCACAAGCACGGTTCGCAGTACAGATAGGCGATTCTCTGTCTCTGCTACACTCTCGGTGACCTGCACATTCACCACCTCGCCATCAGGCCAGATGACAGGGACTGATACCCACACATAACCAATCTGTTCAACTTGGGTATACTCCGATTTCTTCTCACTTTCATACTTATAGGGCAGCTTGCTCAGCTGCTCGGAAGCTGCTGTTGTTGTCACCGGGGAACTGGTGCCGTCTTCATTAACAATCCGAAGCATGCCGTTCACAGGCGCGTAGGCCCGCAACAAGTCGTCCGGCGGAATGGAGCCGGCAGACTGACGTACTCCTTTGACAATAGACTCCGCTTCCGCCTCCACCCGATTAACCTCGTTATCAATCGACATCCGTTCAAACACGATGTAGACGGACAGGTTCACCGCGATTAACAGCACAGCAAATAATACAGACGAATATCCGTAGATTTTACTGCGCAGGCTCATAACTGTTCCTTCAGAACGTATCCAACGCCCCGTACGGTATGTATTAAGGGCGGTGTGAATCCGTTATCCACCTTTTTGCGCACATAACGGATGTACACATCCACCACATTGGTATCTCCATAATAATTGTATCCCCACACGGCCTGCACAATTTGATCACGACTGAGCACCTGACGTTGATTCTGAAGCAGATACACGAGCAGGTCGAACTCACGTGGAGTAAGCTCAATGGCCACACCATCTCGGGATACCTCTCGCGTTCCTTCATTTAGTTTCAACCCGGCAGCCGTCAACCAGCCCGCCTCAGCTTCGGCCTGTTGCCCAGAAGAGTCATTCCCCGTATCAGCAGGTGTAGACGAAGAAGCGGAAGAAACAACAGACGCCACTGCACTAAGCCGCAATGCAGCCCGAACTCTGGCAAGTAGCTCTTCAATCTGGAACGGCTTGGTGATGTAGTCATTGGCTCCTAGATCCAGGCCGGATACTTTGTCTTCCACAGAATCTTTGGCAGTGAGCATAATGATCGGAACCGTAGCATCTTTGGCACGAACTCGCCGCAACACTTCAATTCCACTCAGACCAGGCAACATCACATCCAGCAGAATCAGATCCCACTGTCCTTCAGCATACTTCTCCAGTCCTTCTGTTCCACTACCAGCCTTGCCCACCTGATACCCCTCATACTGTAGTTCCAGTTCCAGCAGACGTGCTATTTTGGGCTCATCCTCTATGACCAGCACGGCTTCGTTCATGCAGCGCTCCCCCTCATCCCCATCATTTCATTCTCCCGTTATCTTACAATAACATCTACAATTTGCCCAAGGCATCTTCAACCGGATGCTCCCCGGCAATTAGATCAAAGGCCATTCGGTACGTCTTCTCTTCCTGCAAAGAAGCCACGATTACGCGGGCTACATCTTCACGCGGGATGCTTCCTGGCTCCAGATCGGTTCCAACTGCGATCTTACCTGTGCCCGGTTCATTCTTCAGACCACCTGGACGTATAATCGTGTAATTGAGATCACTTGCAAACAACACACGATCCGCATAATGTTTCGCCACGTAATAAGGCTTAATGGACTCTGACCATTTCTCCCGTTGATCTGCGCCATACGCGCTGACCAGAATATATCTGGAGATTCCTTGCTGCTCTGCGGCTTCCATCGTTTTCACCGCACCGTCGAGATCAATCAGCAGTGTTTTGTCCTGACCGGTAGATCCGCCAGAACCCGCCGTAAACACAATGGCATTATGATCCTTCATTGCCTCAGCCAAGTCCTCCACACTACCCTCCAGGTCACCAATCACCACATCTGCACCGAGTTCCTTCAGTGCATCCGCCTGCTCCGGTTTGCGGATCATAGCCGTTACTTTATGTTTGCCTTCCTGTGCCAGCTGCTCCACCACAAACTTACCGATTTGCCCATTTGCTCCTATAACTAAAACGTTCATACGTCATTCTCCTCTCAGTTGAACGGATGGCTTGTTGTTGCTCCCCGTTCCTTTTATTTAAGGATGCTCATCCTATAATTTAAACGAAAGCCGGCGCTTCTAAGCGCCGGCTTCATGTCCATGCCTGTTCAGTACCTCTAAGAAATGTGAAGTCTTCCGTTGTCCCATTAATATGCCATATCCCCTAGGTACTTTATACGCGACCTCACATTTGACCACTTCTGCCGCACCTTTTTTCATTCTGAATATCTGTTATCCTTTGTAATCGTGACAACCAAAAAGGACGCCCAAAAGGGCGCCCTTGAATGGCATTAAGATTAGTAAGCCAGTGCGAACAAACCGTGAATATGAGCCAGGTAACGGATGTTACTTGCTTCTTTCATCATGGTTGCAGGCAGACCTTTCAGACGAGTCTGGTTGCCACCGATCATGCCGACAGCATCTTTACGACCCAGACTTCCCAGCGTACCGGAGAATACTGGTGTGAAGGATTCCATTGCGCCACCTTTGAACATAACGCCCAAGTTGTGACCAATAGTCTCACCCATTTGCCAAGCCAATTGTGCTGTTGGAGGGTAAGGGCGAGCACCTTCGCTAGGGAAGACGACTGCGCTGTCACCAGCAACAAACACGTCTTTGTGAGAAGTCGATTGCAGAACTTCCGTAACTTTCGCACGGCCACGATCCACTTCAATTCCGCTGTTAGCAACAACAGCGTTGCCTTGTACGCCACCTGTCCATACGAGTGTGTTCGTAGGGATGGAGCTGCCGTCTTTCAGCAGAACTTCGTTTTCTTTCATCTCGGTAATCGCTACGCCAACGATGAAGTTAACGCCACGTTTCTCAAGACTTGATTTAGCACGTTCAACCAGCTCCGGCGGGAATCCTGCCAGGATGGAAGGACCTGCTTCAACTGTGTACAGGGATACTTCTTTGAAGTCGATGCCTTTTTCTTGACATACTGCAGGAAGCAGGTCAGCGAATTCGCCAACAAGCTCAATACCTGTCAAGCCGCCGCCACCAATAACAAACGTAGCGTCTGCTTTGTTGCCGGACTGTTTGTAAGCATCAAGACGTGCTTCAACGTGTGCACGAATACGGTTTGCATCGCTAACCGATTTGAGCGTGAAGCTGTACTCTTGCAATCCCGGAATTCCGAAGAATGCCGTTTCGCTGCCCAAGGCAACGACAAGTGCATCGTAAGAGTATGTGGAGCCGCTGGTCATCAGAACTTTTTTCTCGTCCGGCTTGATTGTATCCACCGTATCGATTTTCAAGTTCACGTTTTTGCCACGCAGCAATTTTTCAAGTGGAAGAGCAACTGCTTGTTCAGCAATGCTTCCCGCTGCAAGACGGTGCAGTTCCGTGATAATTTGGTGTGTAGGGTAACGGTTCACGACAGTAATTGTCGCTTCTTCCGGAGACAAGTATTGACGCGCAGTCAATGCAGTCAACAGACCGCCGTATCCTCCACCCAAGATCAAAATTTGCTTCGACATATCCATCCTCCGTTCTTCTAAGTCTTAACGCTTCGGTTGTTGACGCTCGTTCAAGATGCTCAAGAAAGATTGAGCAAAACGAAGCGATTGTTGTACGTTTGGATCTTTAAGCATTTTCAGCATAGCGAACAAGCCAACTGAAGTTTGCTCTGTTTGCGCACGGTCATTGGCTTCGATGGCAGCAGAAGCTACACCTTTAGCTTTGTCTACAACAGGCTTAGCGAACTCGCCCATTGCGCTCATTGTGTCGCTGATCAGAACTTTGTCTGTTGCTACACTTTGTGCAAAGTCATAAGCTTTTGTCATAGCAGTAACCATTTCAGCCAATTTAGGCAGGTTCTCCACCAGAACGGTTAAAGACTCCTGTACCTCAGGCTTCATCAGTTGATCCAGAACGTCCAAGGACTGGCGCTCGGAAACGTTGGCACCTTCTGTAACTGGCACCTCTTGTTGAGTAGGCGATTGTGACATAAGAGAAAGTCCTCCTTTACTTTGGGATAGAAGTCCGCGACTTTCATGATGCCTGTCAAGCAGAGCCGAACCACAAAATACATCGAATACATTTAAATGTACCAAATTTCACACAATAGGATGAGCGTAGCTCAGGGCCACTCCCATATCATGCATTGTATCTTGGATCTATTGCGGACAACATGTGTTGACGCACAAAACGACAAGCAGGCCGAAACCGAACTCTATACCCTTATATTACACCTCTTACACATGAACATGAAAAAGAAATTTTTTACACTTGTGAAGATATTGTGAACATTGTAACAAAATCGATTTTTTTGTCAACCCATGAAGGCAAGCTAACGCCGCCGATCCTCCTGTCCAAGATCCGTAATCCTACCACATGTGGTATTAAGACAAGATCACATATGACCAGATGTGCGATATGTACACAAGGAAGGATTTGTTTATCCAAAATTTCAGGAATTGTTTTCCAATATCACGATAATCATGCAACGAAATTGGTCACTGTGGTTATTATGCAGCGTTGGGCTCAGCCTTATTCCATCATTGAGACATCTTTTCTATTTCAAGTATGAACCTCTTGCGTCACGAATGCAAAACTTGGCACAAACCCATTGCGTTTAGAATGCGGACATCCCGGTTAATAAGGACTACACCAGAAACGAAGGAGATGTTCGATATGAGTAATTCAACTAGCGATAAAATCAAAGCAGGCGTTAACAAGGCCAAAGGCGAAGTGAAGGATCAGATCGGTAATGCAACCAATAACAGATCCCTTCAGGCTGAGGGTAAAAAAGACAAAGCCAAAGGTGCCGTACAGGATAAAATTGCCGACGTTAAAAGAGATCACTAGATCCTTTTGATGCAAACCTCAGAAAGCACGAAGATTTCGTGCAATAGATCGTTTTAAAATAGCCTGACCGTCCGTGTTCGGATGAAATTCGAAAATGAGACGGAAGCGCAAAAAAGCCAAGGAAGGTGTTACTCAATACACCCTTCCCTGGCTTTTTTTGTGTATTTTATACTGCTGGAACTGCGTATCTTGCCATATCGATAATGAAACTGCGCGTTTCCCTTGTTGTATGGTATTCACGGCTGAACTGTCTGACCCATTCGGGATGTTCCCGATACCAACGGAAGGTTTTTTCCAATCCCTTTTCCAACGTAGTTTGCGGTAACCATCCCAATTCCGCTCGCAATCTGCCTGAGTGCACGACCAGACTGGATCCTCTAGATTGGGTTGGTTCCTGCTCCCGAATCTCTACAGCAGCTACGGATCGATCCATTGGCTTCAATATCTCCCCGATCTCCTGCATGGTTGTTCCAAGTCCTGTCGATATGTTGTAGACCTGTCCGTCTTTGCCTTTCAGCATAATCTGTTCAATGGCCCGGAGGGCATCTTCTACATACAAGAAATCACGCACTGCTGATCCCTGAATATCCAGAGGCAGTCCGTCCAACATCCGACCAAAGTTTCGGGGAATAATACGGTCTGGTAATTGCCATGGACCATAGAGGTTGGTCAAACGAAAGAGTTTGACTGGAAGCTGGTAACATTGAGCGTAGGAGTGAGCAAGCATCTCACAGGCGACCTTGGATGCAGAATAAGGAGAGACGGGTGCATACGGATCTGATTCGTGATAGACTCTGCCCCAATCACCGCCATACACTTCAACGGATGAAGCCAGCAAGACTGGAATGTGATGTTCCGTAGCATATTGCAGGATAGCCTGTGTGCTAAGTGTATTATTGCGGAAAACTTCCCCTGGCTGATGATACGAATAATCCACGTGTGGCATGGCTGCCAGATGGATGATGTAATCTGTTCCTGGAGGTAGATGAATCCGGTCCACTGTAAGGTCACAACAGATGAGCGGCATCTCATGCAGAGGTGAGATATGAACAAGCCTCTGACAATAATCATCCCGATCCAGAAGGGTAATTCGATGCCCCTTTTGCGCCAAATACTGTGAAAGATTAAATCCCACAAATCCAGAAGCCCCTGTAATCACAATGTTCACACACGATTCCCCCTTGCGATTTATACAACGAGTGCATTGAAGAGAGTTTATGTACTGAGTATAACCTTAAAATGATACATTTTGTATCATTTTACAATTGTTTTTTGTTCGTCCTTGAGGTTATCGGGTAATTTATAGTGAGGTGATGTGAGATGAATGAACGGAATAAGGACATAGAGACGTTATTCCTTCAGGATGACGGTGTAATTCCCAATCATCCGACCCTGCCTGTGCTTTTGTATAAAAACGTATGGGCTGAAGAGGCTCTTCATGCAGAATCGTTGCTGAACCGTAATGGATGGGGAAATAGCTGGTTGAATGGTGTGTTCAATTATCATCATTATCATAGTAATGCTCATGAGGCACTTGCTGTGGTGAGTGGATTCGTGAAACTGATTTTAGGCGGAGAAAATGGTCAGAAAGTTTACCTTCAAACTGGTGACGTTGTCGTGCTTCCTGCTGGAACAGGGCATAAACGCCTGGAGTTCAGCAGTGATTTTCGTATTGCCGGTGCTTATCCGGGCGGCATGAGTTACAACACACGCACAGGTGAGGAAGGCGAGCTGCAGAAGGCTCTTCAGGAAATACGTGAGGTTCCGATCCCGGATACTGATCCGGTCTATGGACAGCAGGGACCGTTACTAGAAATCTGGAATGGGAAGAAATCTTAATACAATGATGATCATAAAGACGAATGTTATTGGACAATGCACAAGTAAAGCTGGTTCAGTACTTAATGAGAAACAAATAGACTGTTCCCCGGACATGTAGGAGTTACTCACCGATGGAACAGTCTATTTAAGTGTTAAATCTGAACAGCTGGTAACGGAGACACTTCGTGATCATCTTCCTGTATGCGCAAGGAACTGCTCAAATCTTCCGTCTTATTTCAAACTTTGTGATCTCATCACTTGTTTTTCTATCCGTGCGTTTCAGCCTTAGTCCCTTTCAGCGCTCGGCAAGCCGAATACTGTAATACCTCATTGCAAGTGGCTTTCCATCCATTTCAAGTTGGCCTTGCAGCACCAGTTGTCGTAGACGGTACTCCACGAACGCATCACTTATATGCTGGCTACTTGTACCAATCACTTCACCCACAATACGAGCTGCTCGGATATACTTGCCTGGCTCCCAGTTCGGTGTCAGTTCCTTCACCTTCTGCATAATGTACTCGTCCAACGCATCTTCAGTTAAGCTCCGAATCACGCCATTCTCCATCATACGTAATAGCCCAGGCTGTACCGAAAGTTCCAGCCAATCCTGCTCCAGTTGGCGGCGCTCTTGCTTGGACAATGGCTCTTGCTCAGAGCAAACGTGCCACATCGCCAGAAGCTTTTCCGGAAGAATCTCGCCTGTGTGGAGCACATCGTATTGAACGTCAGGTCTATCAAATAATTGCTTATATAAGCCACTCGTTTCGATAAGATATATGGGGCTCTCGCTGTTCCGCAATAGATACATGGCGTAAAGCAGTCCCGTCTTCTCCCGTGCATTATTCGCATACCAGATAATGATCGACGTCTTGGAATCAAAGGACTGTATTGTGGCTTCGAGATCAAATAATGATTCCAGTTCATGCATGCCATATGCCTCACGGTCATTGAGACACATTCGTTCGGTCAGCCAGAGATGCCTGCGTTGCAAGTCTGCACGCCGGGTGAGATCACCTAATGGCCCTACCGCATAATTATCATCTATAGAGAAATAACTCCGTTTTTCCTGATCAGGTAATGTACTCATTCCCATTTTCAGACTACTCAGAGGTGATTCTCCAAACGTAATATGAATTTCATTTGGCTTGTCAACCTCGGCGAGAGCTTGTTGTTCCAGACGACCCAGATCAAATGGGGTATCCATATTCCGAAACAGTGACTGTACCGCTTCCGCAAAATCCACCTTTTCGCCTTGCTCTTCCTGCCGCTTGACCACATGTCCTGACTTCATATAGAGCACACGCAGTACTGAACGAAGTTCATCTTCACTCATACGATTTATCGTTCGGCTGAATGCATAGATATTATCATTCATGCTAGGTCCTCCTTCGAGCTAACGAGATAACTGACATCCCATATCTGCATACTGATCATTCTTTTATTTATGAAGAAATCGATTTGCCAGTTGGTTGATTCAGATCATGTAGATCTTCACCATCTGACGATGACCGGGTAAAGTGTCGCTCCAGTTTGCGGCTTGCCCACAGGGATACCGCAATAAACAGCAATACGCCTACCCAGCGTATAGGGTGCTCCAGAAATTGTTCCACATTGGAACCGATATACGTAACCGAGAAGATCATGATCGCTTTACCACAACCCACCGCAAGCAGGAAGGATAACAATCGCATTCGCGCGATACCTGCCGCCACGTTAATAATGACAAACGGACCTACCGGGAAGATACTCAGCAGAAAAACATAACTGAATGCATTCCTTCGAATCCATACCATGCTGCGTTGCACACGAGGTTTGCGTGCCCATCGCTCTACAAAAGCGGATTTCCCAATCTCCCGTACGATCAGGAATGTAACGGTACAACCGAGCACCATGCCGATCCATGAATATATAAATCCTGCCCACAGACCATATACCGCACCGTTTACGCCCACAATCAACAGCGTTGGAAGCGGCGGTACAAATGATTTCATAAACGTAAGCAAAATTCCCGGTAACGGGCCCAGGGAGCGAAACTTCTCCAACCAGAAACGAATATTTTCTTCCGTAATATATGACATAATGTCTAATGCTGCCGGGGTCATCTGCATCCATCCAATCTATACAGTCTAGGTTCTCAGGTTTGATGTTCACTATACATTTCATCATTCTTATGGATGATGAAGCTTCTTTAGCAACTCCCTCCCAGTATAACGTACATCTTCGATGAACACCGTTGTCAATTTGAAGAAATTATTGCACAGCAAACTCATTTCCCACCCCAATCAAAATTAAATCAAAAAAGCACACCTCGACCTCTGTGGTCTTGGTGTGCTCTTTATATCAAAACCCCGATTTCATCTTCGGGGGCATTTATCCTTCTTCCAGCTGCGCTTCCTGCATGGCCAGTTCAATCAATTCTGCCTGATGGGCAGCATTCCATTCGGGAATACCGGAACGCATGAACTCTTCGGCATCCATCGCTGCTTTGGACTGGTTGCACAGATTACAGGCGCAGACACAGTTGAGCGGAGTGGTATGTCCACCTTTGGCACGCGGCAGCAGATGGTCAATCGTATCTCCATACGATCCACAGAAGTAACAGGTGTAGTGATCCCGAGTCAGAATATACCGCTTGAAATCCTTGTTGCTGAACAATCGGCGAATCGTGTACCGATTGACCACCACAGCGGCTTTTTCCTTGACCAGCGTGACCGCAAGCTCCATGTCCACTTCCTGATGCCAACGTCTGCCCTTGTCGGTCTTACCCCTCATCCGTACCATGCCTTGCCGATTGGTCCGGAGCGAAGCCGGATCTTCCGGGTCGATGGCTACCGGGGCCGACGGGGTCTGGCGGCGGGGACGGCCATCCGTGCCAGCCCCGTGGCTTCGGCTGGCATGCGCGGGTCGCTGCCCAGATACACCGCGGGCAGCGTCTTCGCCGTTCGCCTTGGGCGCACGCTCCTTGCGCGCCTGGCGCGGCTTGGACCCTGGCGAGCCAGGCTGGCGCCCGGTGGCGGCAGGCTGTGCCTCCGCCGCCGCAGCAGCCCCCGGCGCTTGCCCGGGCTCGCGCCCGGTGGCGGCAGGCTGTGCCTCAGCCGCCGTAGGCGCAGCGACCGTGGTGGCATCGCCACGGTCGCTCAGTGCCGGCGCATGGGCCTCAGCAGCTACGCTGCGGGCCTGCCCTGCGCCGGGCGCGAGCGCGGCAGCACGCTTGCGGCGCCGCTTGCGCTTGCGTTTGGCTGCGGTCGGTTGATCCGCAGCCATGGGCTCTGCTGCCGGGCCTTGCGGCTCAGCCGGCAGCAGAGCTTGGTGGGCCGCCGCAGCTTGCTCGGCGGCCCGCACTGCAGCGGCAGCTCGCGCGCTTGCCCGCTGTGCAGTGCCTTTCTCATTCGCAGCAGCATGCCCCTGCGAATGCCCTTCTTCCCCACGCCAGTGCTCGCCTGGCTGCGGCTCAACCAAGACCTCACCTGCCAAACCATCCTGCTCCAGACTTGTCTCTCTCAGCTCATTGCCCGTTATGCTCTCTGATCGCTTGCTCTTCCTCCGTCTTCTCCTCTTCTTCCGAATACCCGAAGAAGAGGGGGAGGAAGTCACCAAGTCAGCATGTTCATCGTCATTCGAAGATGAAGATTCTACTGAAGGTTGAGACACCAGAATTCTGTCAGACTCAGACACCGTAGCAGATCCCTGCTCCATACCATGGGAGGTACGACCTGCCTCATTTCTCACTGAGGCAGACGGACTGTCAGTAACCTCACGGGTCTCCAAGCCATCACGTTGATGCTCGATCCGTTCATTCGTTCGTCCGCTCACGCTTGAACCTGACTCGTGGTCAGCCTGTCCACCGAGCTGGCGACAGCTGCGGCAGGCTCCCCGCCTGGCTCCGGGACCTGCCCGCTTTCCGGTTCTGCGCCGGAATTCGGACATTGGCCGCTGTTGTCCGCAATACATACACGTTTTGCTCAGTCGCGCTTCTTGTTCCGTCTTTCCTTGCCGGAAAGGGGCTGGACCCGTCTCCATGTTGTCACCTCGGTTCCGTATGAATCCGGTTTCTTTCTATTGTATCACATCTGCTTGTGAACACCCTCATGGCCATAGGCCTGATAATCTTTCGAGTTGTACTCCTGTGTCTGTTCACTGCATTCGTGAAGAATGTGTTCCACATATTCCAATATATCCTGCATCGGTCTCCCGCATTTTTCGCATGTTGTCATTATATTCACCTTAATCCTGTTATCCATAATGTATTATCGTTCCGCCTTATGATTACCCCTTATACATGAAAAAGAAACACTCGTTCCCCACATCCAGCATATCTATATAGACGAAAAAACCGCTCCCCGCTCTCCCCTAAGGTCGACCAAGAAACGGTTTATTATTCCTCTAATTGGAAATGTATCTTAACGTACGTCCAATTGTCCCGAGTTCTGTTGTGGCGCGAGACGTGGTTTCGGTTTTGGCAGATTGCCAAAGATCACCCATGCATATGGAACAAACCTTGCCGTCAATCCAACGACAATCCACGAAGCGATCAGAGCTACACCGAATCCTCCGGCATACCACAGATGCACTAACCAGGAAACACCTGTTTGCGGTGGAAATTCACGATACACCAGCAGGAAGAAGGGATGGATCAGGTAGATCCCGAACGACAGAGCTCCAAGCCGGTTTAGCGGCTTCACGATCAGTGATGGTCCTTTGCGATAGAGCAGATAAGCGACCTGGATAAGTACCAGCGCACAAGCAAAGGTATGCACATTCCAGAAGAATTCATACCACAGTGTGTTATACGTTGCGATCTTCAGACGCAGCAGGTAATAGATATACACATGGCCAAGTCCGGCAATGATCCATACCGCCCAGAGCAGAATCCATGAAGCTACGCGTCCTTTGGTGGCATTGGCCCGACTGATGACAAACCATTGCTTGATTTTAGGGAAATACACCCCGATAAAAGCACCCAGCATGAAATAGGAGAAGTACGAGAACGCCCAGCTTCCCTTGTTGGGTACCTGGAATCCATATTTATTACTTACGATGAATGCCCATTGAATCAATAGTCCAATCGGAACAGACCATTTCACCACAGAAGGATATTTCTTAAGCAACCATAACACCAATGGGAATAATAGATAAAATTGCATGTTAATAAACACAAAGTACAGATGTGTATAGGCCTTGCCCGTAAACAATTTCGTGATAAAACTTACTGCCGATTCGCCGAAAGGTCGGCCCTGATAATGCGTGAAATGCAGCAACACAAAATACATTAATGAGAACAGGAAATACGGAAGCAAAATATACACAAATCTTTTCTTGTAGAAGTTACTCACGAGTTTCTTATCCAACGGACGAGAATAATAGTTATAGAACAGTACAAAACTGCTCATAAAAATAAAGGTTGGCGTACCATATTTCATAAAGATATTAATAAAGTTGTACAGCCAGTAGTAGCCTGAACCCGTCATGTCCACCGTCGCATAGGACGTGGAATGCACGCACAGTACGCCGATAATTGCCATGGCACGCACCAGATTCAGTTCTGGAATTCGCTCTCTTTTCAGTGTTTCACTCATGTTTACGTTTCTCCTTAATGTGTTCGTCAATATGTCAGATATGACTTAATACAATAAAGCTCTCTATCTATTAAAAGCCATAATGCTTAAGATGGATAGTCCATTTTCTTAACAATTCCTAAATTTTCAACACATTTCACACTATTTTCATGTCTATATATGTAAAAAAGACCGCGAGTATGCGGTCTGTGGAACATCCTGCTCTCAACCAAATGAATATTGGATCAAACGGATGAGAATGGTAAATTTGGGTTTGGGCATGCATCCCGCCCCTGACTCAGTCTACTTCGAACGACTCGCCAGAATCTGTTTATACACGTCAATAGCTACCTGTCTCGATACCTTCAGATCAACGATGGCATCCTTGCGCGGCTGATGGATGTCCTTGCTATGCAGATCCTTCAATTCAGGCAACCACTTGCGAATATAATCACCTTGCGGATCATATTTCTCGGATTGCGTTACTGGATTGTTCACCCGAAAATACGGAGCCGCATTCTCACCAAGCGAAGCACACCATAACCAGTTACCACGGTTTTGAATGTTATCATAATCACTCAGCTTGCGCCTGAAATAGGCTTCACCCAAGGTGAACGGGCATTGCAGGTTTTTGGTGAGAAACATCGCCGTGAGAATTCGCAGCCGATTGGGCATATGTCCGGTTTCATTCAGTTCCGTCATCGCTGCATCAATAATCGGAATGCCTGTCTCCGCCTTGCACCACCGTTCAAAGTGATTATCATGGAGAGTCGAGAGATCGTACACCTTTTCATATGTAAAATAGTGACTCTCATAGACCGCTCGATACAGATAGAAGTCGCGGAAGCACAACTGCCTGATCCATTCCCCCGCTTCTGCGGTGCGACTCGCCGCATCATACATCTTGCGAATGGATACGGCCCCCACAGCCACGTAAGAACTGAGATGACTCGGCTCGTAAGCCTCATATTCATCCCGATGATCACCGTATTCAGCAATTCGATCCGATAAAAATTGATCCAACAGCAGATGAGGGTCCTCGTCATTCGAACCACTGCCCTCCAGCAACTCTGGAGGTACCTGCATTACATCCGGCCATTCAATCTGACGATCACTCACCTTCAACGCTGCAACCGTTGTTGCCGAAGGAGGGTTGGGATGTTCATTCATGAATTCCACCCACCGCCGATGGAAAGCCGCAAATACCTTATATGGCTCCGACTTGCCTGTAAAGTTGGCAAATCCATTCAGATCCATCAGCAGATGATCCGTCAGTTGTGTGAACGAAACCTCGTGCGCCTCACTGACTATGCGTATGGCCCTATCCCGCTCGATTGCATATGGCGTCATGTCCCGATGGACCACAATCTCGTCAATCTCACCTTTGAATTCGTTCAGAATGAAATCTACCACTTCAGCCGGTTTGCCGTAAGCAACATGCAGTTTTCGTTTGGCTTCAAGATACTGTCTGCCTAATTCCGCCGCATGCCGCCTGAAATTCACACCGCTGTGTTCCTTCTCTCGGCCTCGCCGCAGGAGGAAAGGATCATAGATGAGAACATGCACACTCTCTTCTTGGTGTTCCCGCAAATAATCGAATGCGGCCAGATCATCCGTACGCAAGTCTTTGCGGTGTATGAATAGCTTCATGTCTCACCCTCCTGTCTGAACTTACGTTTATTGCTCCGTCAGGTCCTGATACAACCTGCTTGTTTCGGGCTCGGGCTGATACCCCAGATCCTCATTTAATGTCAATGTAAATGAATGATATAAACGAAGTATGCCTTGCTGATCATCCATGGACGCATACACTTCCATCATGAGTCGACAGATCTCTTCCGAATAAGGCTCCCGTTCCTGCAATATCGTTAATTGCTCAATCGCTACCTTGCCACGACCATGCTCCATGTCCCATCTCGCGATATCCATAACCAGCGCTGTATACTTGCGTCTGAGTTCCCTTGCTTTGGCCTGTGCCCAATGATAATCATGCTCTTCCAGATAATCGCCACGATAAAGCGGAATCATATGCCTCAAGTCTTCAACACTGTCTGATGTGATGACGTTGTAGACCATGGCTTTTTCAAATTGATCCACATCACTTACCAGATTGCCAGATAACAGACGATAACGGTTCATATTGTACTCCAGCTTACCTGTCATGTTCCATTCCTTAAGCAGCTTTCGAATCTGGTACACGGAAGTATGTAGATGGGTTAATCCCTTTTCCTGGGAAACATCACCCCATAGCTTATCCAGCAGAATCTCCTTGCTTACCCATTCTTCCCTGTGATGAAACAAAAAAGCAAACAATTCCTGTGATTTGGTTGTGCGCCACTTATGTTTCTTGGCACCCTGATCCAAGCTTCTGTAGATATCCAGATGTTTGAACGTAAGCAGCCCCGGAACTTCAGTATCCAACTCCACAGATACAGGTTCCGATTGCTGTACCTCGGTGGTGGCTGCAACTTGGGAAGTATGCAACATTATGCCCGCAATTCGATCAATGGTTTTGGCCAATCGGGCGGAGCTTACCGGTTTCAGTACATAATCCAGAGCATGCAGCTCAAATGCTTCCACTGCATGGTCCGCATAAGCCGTAACAAAGATGATACGAATACTCTGATCCAATTGCTGTATATATTCAGCCGCTTCCAGGCCATTCATCTCCGGCATTCCAATGTCCAAAAATACAACATCTACACGTTCCTTTGCCAGAAAATGCAGACCATCACGAGCTGTTGAAAAACATTGCACGGGTGTAATTCGTCCGTCCGTTCGTAGTAGTCGCTCCAGATGAAGCTGCGCTGGCTTCTCATCATCGATCACAATGGCTCTCACCGTTCTTTCAGCCTCCTGCCATGAAAGATTCAATAGGAATACCGATTTTATCAGCACCCGCTTATTAATCTGTTAACCATAATTGCTTCACTCTGCACATTAATTGGAATAATCCACCTTTTGCACAGGGATACGGAATCGGATCTGCGTGCCTTTACCCACATGGCTATGAATCTCCAGTCCCTGACCATATAGAGACATCAGGCGACGGTTTATATTTTGCAGCCCGACACCTCCCGGACCTTCGGTGCGCCCAGACTTGACCTGAGCCATACGCTCAGGAGGGATACCAACACCATCATCCTGGACCTGTACAACTACATGCTCACTCTCTTGGAAAATCCTAAGATGAACTGTCCCACCAGCTGCCCGCTCCATCACGCCGTGGCGAATGGCATTCTCCACAAGTGGCTGAATACTGAGAGGTGGCAGATAGAGCTGTATGTCTGGTTCCACCTCATACTCGACCACGAGTCTTTCCTCAAATCTGGCCTGTTCCAGATGCACGTAAGACTCCACCAATTCCAACTCTTTGGTCAAAGGAACAAGCTGCTCCCTGTTCTGGAAGTCAAAACTTCCGCGCAGGTAATGACTCAATTCAATCAGCAGATCGGTTGCTTTGTCCGGATTCACTGCACAGGTCGCGATAATAACATTGAGTGCATTATATAGAAAGTGCGGCTTGATCTGGGCCTGCAAAAAGGCCATTTCGGTCCGAATAGCCTCCTGCACAGAACTCCGCATCTCAATTAACGTCCGAACCCGGGCACGCAATTCACCAGCATCCACCGGTTTGCTCAGGAAGTCATTGGCTCCCGCCTGGAATCCGTGTTTGATATCCTCAGGCAACCCGCGGGCGGTCAGCATCAGAATCGGTAACTCCGACAAGGAACTCTGCTCGCGCAATTTGCGACATAACTCAAGCCCGGACATCTTAGGCATCATCCAGTCCGTAATAACAAGATCAATGGACGGGAACTCCTCACGGAGTTTCAATGCAGTGGACCCGCTGTCCGCTGCAATCACGCGATATCGTTCTGTCGACAATAGGTTAAGCAATACCTGTCGATTCACGGGGTCATCGTCTACAATCAGAATCGTATGCTCCGCTTCCGGAAGATCATCCGGCTCATCTGACTCTCTTGTCACAAGCTCCTTCGCCCCTGCCCCCTGTGCAGCAACATATCGGGCGGCAACTGGTTTCGAATGAGATTGCAACATAGGCAACTTCATAACAGGCAGGGTGAAATGAAAGGTCGAACCTTGCCCCGGCGCCGATTCAACCCAGATCTCACCACCGCCAAGCTCAACGAGTTTTCGCGTAATACTCAGACCCAGTCCGGTTCCATTGCTCAATCGCTCGATCGTGCCGTTACTCTGCTCATACGCCTGGAAGATATCCTCCTGTTTGTCCAAGGCAATGCCTACCCCTGTATCCGCGACCGATACCTTCACCCAATCCCCCTCCACACTGGCGTACAATCGAATCTCACCCTGCTCAGTGTACTTATAGGCGTTACCCAGCAAGTTATACAGAACTTGCCTTAGGCGATCTTCATCTGCCTCAACAAGCGGCAACGACTGGGGCCATTGTTGAATCAATATAACCGGCTTGTCCTCAAACGTGAAACCCGAGACTTCAACCACAGTACGAGCAACGGATTCCAGATCGACAGCTACCCGTTTTAACTCGATCTCACTATTTTTTAATTTGGAAAAATCCAAAATATCGTTAACCAGCAGTGAAAGGCGCTTGCCGGTTGAAGTAATCATGGAGAGATTTTTGGCTTGCTTGGGCGTGACTGCTCCGGCCGCCCCTTCCAGCATGGATTGCGCAATATTAATGATGCCATGGAGGGGCGTTCGCAGCTCATGAGACGTGTTCGCCATGAACTCGTCCTTCAGGCTGTCGATGGCAAGCAAACGCTCTGACAGGGCTTCCACGTCTCGGAATGATTGTGCAAAGCGGATTGCGGTCACTATCATCTGGGCAAATACAAATAATAAAAGTTCAATCAGCGCAAAGAACGCTGTGTCTAGGGTAGTGAACGCACCAAGCGTATACAACACAACAACCATGAGTATGCTCATCATACTCACCAGTGCAAAGTGGCTGTCATTCGGCCGGCCTTTCAACCAATAGAACATGGCTCGCAGCGTATACAACATGACAACAAGCGAGATCAGCAACATGGGAAGCTCAAGAGACGAGAACAGTGTCGGAGGAAGCGTAAGACCCACAATAGTCTGGGTAACGATTAGCACTACAGCCAGACGAACAAACCACTGATGAACTGCTCCTGGCACACGGGCATCCATATACCGAAGCAAAAAGTAATAGGCAGCGGCTGAACTAAGGAGCTGAATCCGAAGTATCTCATTATTGGTCAGGAACGGTACAAACGTACCCAGTAACTTCTCCCCATGTGTCAGGGCGTATAGCGCACCAGAAAGGCTGAATAATCCGAGAAAATGAAGCTCCTTCTCCGTACGTCGTAATCTGAACAGAAGTAGAAAAAAGGCGGCTGGCAAGATAAAACCGAATAAGGCCATCAGATCCTTGAGCCAACCTTGTTGCTGACTTTTCAGAATACTATGCTCGTCTCCAAACAAAATAGGCGCTACAATGCCCCCAGACGAGTAACTATAATTTGATACCTGAATGATAATGTCAGCCGTACTGCCCTCAATGGACGTGAATCCTGTAAAGGGCAGATTTAATTGTATATCTGTTGCCTTGGTCTTTCCTGGCAGGCCTTTGCCACCAATCTCTTTACCATCGATAAATACCCGGTGGGCCATGCGTATATTCTGCGTGCGTATACCATAATCGTTTTTCATCGTCCGGGGTGTAAGCTGAACTTGCAAATGATAGGTTCCATACCCATGCGCCTGCCCCAAAGATTTGTTCCATCGGGCAGGAACTTGAGTGCCAGACGAAGCCGGCAAAGGCTTGCGACCGGATACATTTGCTTCAATATCTGCCGGACTCAGCAACTGCCCAGGGTAGAAATCCCAGACACCCTTTAGAGACGCTGCACCCTTGCGATCAAAGTCCCAATGGGTCAGGTCAATTCTTCCATCTGCAGCCTGGGGGTTACTCCGCTCACTAATTAACGTCTGAGCGATCCAACCCAGCGGAACAATGACAATGCATATGAAACTTATGGTCAGCATAATCCAGTGTTTTCTCATCTATGTATTCCTTCCATTCACAATGGCGAGAGACGTCTAATTTTGTCGATTTATCACTATAATTCATGTTACACGTTTCTGCTGCTCACGGAAATAGTTTCCGTATCAAAATCGGCCAACTTCCTTATAATTTTAAGGATCTCTATCTGTTTTCGCCAGCTCTTGGTACACCAAGAAACCCCAGGCCGAATTTCACCGGAATGAACGGGCGAAATGACCTGGGGGTGATTGAATGAAGATTTATTTAACAACTTGGGCAAGCTTCTGAACGATTCCGGCCCATCCCTGTTCCATACGTTCGCGTACGATAGCGTGGGCCTGTCCAAACTCGGTCAGTTTATCCGCATCCCAACCGCTGTGAATCAGCGTGAAATCCGTACCTTCGGGCTGTTCATTCAGTTGGAACGTCAACGTCCAGTCCTTACCCCAGCGGAAGGACAGCTTGTGCAGCGGATGAACTTCCGTCACCTGACATGGTGATTGGCCGAAGGGGCCTGCTTCCAATATAAACTCGTGACCTCCCACGGGTTCCAGATTGCCTGGCATGAACCAGGTTTTCAGTCCCTGCTCGGTCGAGACCTTTTCCCACACCTTATCTACAGGTGCATGGAGTACCAGTTCCTGCCGGATATCTGGCAGTGCACTTGATGAACTTGATGATGAATCCATTCGAATCACCTCCTTATACATTTCATTTCGTATGACTACCCGAATAGAAGTTGACCTCCGCTTTATCCCCACCCTATAATTGGAACATATTCCATAAAAGGTGCGTGAATCCTATGATAGTCTGCTCTGAAAAATCCATTTCCAACCGTTGCCGGAAGGGATAATCTTAACGAGTTCCCTTTCACGTTTGCAATTCATTATATCAAAATGTGGGGGACACCTATACTATGTCATTCAGTTATTACGGTCCATTATGCACCACCGTTTATGATCTAACAAAACCTGTGGGACACTCCTTGGGAGGAGACATTGAATTCTATCGCCATTATCTTCAGCGCTGCAAAGGACGTATCCTTGAAGCCATGTCGGGATCAGGCCGAGTGCTCATTCCTTTGCTTGAAGCAGGCTTGAAGGTGGATGGAATTGATTATTCAATGGATATGATTGACTCCTGCCGTTCTCGTTGTATGGAGCGGGCATTACCCATGCCTGAGCTGTTCGTTGCCGATCTGGAGAAGCTTGACCTTCCATATCGATACGAGGCAATTATCATTCCCGGAGGTTCTCTGCTCCTCATCCCAGACAGACAGGCGTCGATTAACGTATTACGTAATCTATTTCAGCATTTGGAACCTGGCGGCAAGCTCGTGTTTGATCTGTTTCTGCCCGATGTGACACAACCCTCTTCTGTAGAAACATCAACCGTTTCATTACCCGATGGTGATACGATCACTGTAGAAGTGAAAACCATTGAAGTGAACCTTCTACACCAATATAAGGTAAGTCTGATTCGCTACGAACAATGGCATCAGGGTGCTCTTGTTGCTACGGAGCTGCAACAACTCACCCTACGTTGGTACGGCATAGAAGAGTTACGCCTAATTCTCGAACACATTGGTTTCTCTGACATTAAAGTGTACGCCGACTTTAACCCGGATCAACCACCCACGCAGTCGAATCAAAAATTCGTCTATGAAGCGACTCGAAGAGCGTAGCCATCCGTAATTGGATGGATATGCTTCTCAATATCCAAAATCAGGCCACAGCATGAGGTTTAACCCATGCTGTGGCCTTTTTTTACTATATAAAATTTGCAATAACATTTACACGAAAACGAAGAGGACAGAAATAACTTGAAGAAGCTAAGCTACAAGCTTTCTGCAAGAAAGCTACATCGAAAGCATACACTTCGCCTTTATCCTCAGATCGGAAAGTTATTCTGTCATCGGAGTGGCAAGTGTAAATACAATTTAGAGCAAATTAGTATCCACGAGAATATTGCTCTGCAATCGCAGCTTGATCCTTGCTGACGCCCAGTTCCAGAGCAGCATGGTTTGCCCAGTAAGGGTCACGCAGCATACCTCTGCCAACAGCAACCAGATCCGCATCGCCGTTGCCAATCACCGCCTGAGCCAATGCTGCATCCTCCAGCATACCCACTGCTATTACAGGAACGTTCAGCTCTTCACGGAAGCGACGGGCAAATGGTACCTGATACCCTGGATAGTTCCCTGGTTTCCGCTGACCGGAAGGTCCTTCGCCGCCTGAACTGATATGGAACATGTCCACGCCTGCATCTTGGTACGCACGAGCGATATTGATGGTGTGGTCGATGTCGTATCCACCATCCGCGTATTCTACAGCTGAAATCCGCAAAATCAGCGGCATATCTGCTGGCATTTCTTTTTTCACTGCACGAATGACTTCTACGCCAAAACGGGACAGATCCTGCCCATATACATCCTCACGTTGGTTCATCAGCGGGGAATGGAACTGGTGGATCAGATATCCATGTGCACCGTGCAGTTCAATGGTATCTACTCCAGCCTGTACTGCGCGGCGAACACCGTCTGCAAACTTCTGCACCATGGCTTCTACCTCTTCGGTACTTAACGCGCGTGGTTCCTTGTACTTTTCTCCCGGGAATGTAACTACCGATGGGGCAACCGGCTGCGGAGCATCCTCTGCTTTTCGTCCTGCATGTGCGATCTGAATAGCTACTTTGGAGCCGTAGGCATGGATTCCGTCTACAAGTTTGGTGAAGGCAGGCACATGCTCATCTGACCATATACCCAAGTCATTATCGGTAATACGTCCATCCGGATCTACATCGGTCATCTCGATTACAATCAGTCCTGTTCCTCCAACCGCACGGCTCACATAGTGAACCTGATGCCAATCGTTCGGAATGCCGTCCTTCGCCGTCACGGAATATTGGCACATGGGTGCCATGACGACACGGTTATTTAATTGCAGACTCTTGAATTGGTAAGGGGAAAATAATTGTTCAGTCATTAATGTTACATCTCCTGTTCCATGATCATGATATATATGAAGCCTTACTTATTTGTCTAAGTCCGAAAACAGTTTTCCGTTCTTGCCGTAATTGTCCTTCTCCAAATCCTCAATGAAGATAAAGACTTTGCTCGGATCAACATCCAGTGTCTCACAAGCCACCTGAGTCATACGTTCAATCAACTGACGTTTCTGCTCAACCGACTTGCCTTCCAGTACCTTAACAGTGATAAATGGCATGTCTAGAACTCATCCTTTTTTATCATTTATTATGAACCTCAGTTAAAGAAATACAAGTACGTACATTTTTGTGACCTAGTACCCTTTTTGATACCTAGAAATCCTCATATTTCGGTTCTGCCCCATTCTGGAAATGACTGCAAAACATGATATGATAACCGTAGAGAACCACAATAATTACTATACCCAATTTACATAAGTTGTGACTAACGGTTACACGATAACGGAGAGGGCAGAAATAACCTGTAGAAGCGGAGCTAAAAGCTTTCTGCAAGAAAGTTACTTCGAAAGCATACACTTCGCCTAAAAGTTTTCTGAAAGAAAGCTGCATCGAAAGCATACGCTATCCCATATTTTCACCTTTGTAAAAGTGGATCAAAAAATCTGGGGATAACAGCGATCAGAAGGTTATTCTGGCATCGTAGTGGATCAGTGTAAAATAAGTAGCTCAACTTATATACTACTCAAGCTAGGGAGCGATAATAGATGAAAGATATATTAATTCAAAGACTGAGTACTTATGTTCAGATGGATACCCAATCCGATGAAAATAGCGAGACATGCCCTTCCACACCCGGCCAACTGGCCTTGGGCAAACTGCTCGTTGAAGAATGTAACTCCATTGGTCTGCAAGATGTGACGATGGATGAGAACGGTTATGTCATGGCTACACTGCCATCCAATACCGACAAGGATGTTCCCGTAATTGGTTTCCTGGCTCACCTCGATACAGCGACCGACTTTACTGGCAAAAATGTCAAACCACAGGTTATCGATAACTATGACGGTGCTGACATTGTGCTGAACTCGGAACTGGATGTAGTACTGTCCAACAAGGATTTTCCGGAACTGCACGAGTATAAAGGCCACACCCTGATCACAACCGATGGTACAACATTGCTTGGTGCAGATAATAAAGCAGGCATTGCCGAGATCATGACGGCGATGGCCTATCTGATTGAACACCCGGAAGTGAAACACGGTAAGATTCGGGTTGCTTTTACCCCCGATGAAGAGATTGGCCGTGGACCGCACAAGTTCGATGTAGCTGCTTTTGGAGCCAAATATGCGTATACAGTCGACGGTGGACCACTTGGTGAGCTGGAATACGAGAGCTTTAACGCAGCTGCCGCCAAAATTACCGTACGAGGCACCAATGTGCATCCCGGAACTGCGAAGGATAAGATGGTGAACTCCCTGAAAATTGCGATGGAATTGAATCGACGCCTGCCTGTGGAGGAAGCTCCTGAATTCACGGACGGTTATGATGGGTTCTACCATCTGTTGTCTCTGGAGGGTGACGTTGAGTTGACGAAAATGAGCTACATCATCCGTGATTTCGACCGGGAGAAGTTTGAAGAACGCAAAACAAATCTGCTCCAAATCGCAAACGAACTGAAGACCAAGTATGGAGAGAAAAGCATCACGGTTGAATTGAATGACCAGTACTATAACATGCGCGAGAAAATTGAACCCGTACGCCAGATCGTCGATATTGCCCATGAAGCCATGACCCGACTGGACATCGAACCTGTTATTCGCCCCATCCGGGGAGGAACAGATGGTTCCCAACTATCCTATATGGGCATGCCAACACCAAATATTTTCACTGGTGGTGAGAACTACCACGGCAAATTCGAGTATGTATCGGTAGACAATATGGTGAAGGCAACCCGTGTCATTGTAGAGATCGCTCAATTGTTCGAACAACGCGGAGATATCTAATCCACTTGAAGTGTATAGCAAAAAGAGCACCCCTCGGTATATTCGGGAGGGTGCTCTTTGTTATACCGTATTGTAATTTAATGTGTCGCGTCATGTCGCATAGATATACAGACCTGGTCTTTATTTTAAAATGCCATCACTCATATATATTGCCTCCCGCGATGACACGCAACTGTTCCAGATCACAGATCACTAGCTTTCGCTGCACTTTGAGAATAATATCTCGATTACACAGATCTTGAACGACTCTATTAAGATGTCTATAGCTGGTGCCCAGCATATCTGCCAGTTCGGTGAGCTTGGAGGTCTGGATCTCTTCTGAAGAGGACTCCTCCTGGCCCATGGTGGACAACAGATAGCTGGCAAATCGGCTTTCGACCGGATATAACATATTCAGACTTGACAGGTTGGAAAAGGTGTACAATTTATGCGTAACTTGACTCAACATAAAGTGGAGAAACTTAGGGTTCTCTGCATACGTATTCTGGAGAGCGCGATAGCTGATACCCAGCAGCAGGCTTCTGCTCACAGACTCTACCGTATTCATAGCCTCCTTGCCATTTATCAGTTCCAAATCTCCCACGAGCGCAAGTGGTGTACTGAAACGAAGCAACAGAGACTTCCCGTTAGGCAGGGTGGTATAGATCTTGAGCTTGCCCTGCACGAGAAAATACAATCGCTCCGGTCGCTCACCTTTGGCACATATCATCTCGCCCTTCGCAGCTTCAAGTAGTCGCAACTCAGCAAGTGCAGGCTTGTCCAGCACCTGATCCAACCCATTCTCACGGGCGAGCTGCCGCACAAGTCCAAAGTCCATAATTTCTTTCATTCCGACTTCCCCTCCGTTGTCGTATATAACGCATGCAAAAGGACATATGTCCCATAATTGATATACATTCGTACAAATATCTTGATATAAAAATAGTTACAGCTAACACTTATATCCAGTAAATCATTTCAAATGGGAAATATTTTAAAATTTAATCATAATATGTTCATTCTTTCATGCAAAATGCCGTTCACGAAAGGCCATTACCGTCCGATGAAAGATAGAGCATTCCATAGAGATCGTTAAAAATAATACATTCAAATATTGAAAGGATGGTCCTCTTCCATGAACGTTGTAGATGCCCTGCTTAAAGTAATGCCTTATATCAGCCTGATCCTTAGAGAACCAGCTAGTTTAACTGTATATGATCACGAAAAGGTATTGGAGGTTATTACCACCGACAAGTTTGACCTTGGTTTTGAAAAAGGAATGCCACTCTTGGAATCGTATCAAAACTTTTCCATCTTAAAAAATGGAAGAGAAGCTACTCTCGCTACTCTCTCCAAGGACGTTTATGGTATCGAACTGGATATTTTGAACATTCCGATCTTTGATGATCACCAGAAAGTTGTTGCTGTTTTCTGTGTATCTTACGACCAATCTAACCAGAACCAACTTGAGGATATTATACAAGAAAATCAAACCATCAATGGTAACCTCGTTGATATGGTGCAACATGTCGCTGCTCATGCTGAAGAATTGCAAGCAACCAGTGAGCAGATCTTGCAGAACACAAGACTTGCTGTTCAGAACTCTTCCCAAATCAACAAAGTAGCCGGGTTCATTCGTGAAATCTCTGAGCAAACCAACTTGCTTGGCCTGAATGCCGCTATTGAAGCCGCTCGCGTTGGTGAAGCTGGTGCTGGTTTCGGTGTGGTTGCTTCCGAAGTACGCAAACTCTCTGTGGATGCCAAACAAGCTACAAGTGATATCGATACCAGTCTGAGAGATGTACAACAGGTCATCAAACAGATGGAAGTTGAAGTCTCCCAGATTGCAGCCTCTTCACAGGAACAAGCAACGCTTGTATCCTCCTTTACGGATGTGATTGAGCAGCTTAATGAAACAGGGGAGCGAATGAAAGTTCTGTCCGAACAACTGATCAGTTATTCCGTTAAAAATTAACCAAAACATATCTTTTGATGAACTTTGGCTAGTGCAAGAATACATTTTATATGCAACAAACAGGACTCGGGTTGCCCATGATGGATAATCCAAGTCCTGTTGTTTGTTGTGCCCATTTTATATAACCAACTACGTTCAGATAAAATCTTAATTGGTTACATGTATTGATTTATCTCCTATAACTTCTTCTTCCGACTGCCAGCATTCCACTTCACCCGGAATATGAATGCGGTCCCGCGTAAAGACGGGATCACGACCTTCAGCCTTTTGTTTCTTGTAGTCCTTCAACGCTTCAAAAGTCACCTTGGACAGCATCAGAATAGCAATCAAATTCACAACAACCATGAGCCCCATGAACAAGTCTGCTAAATCCCATACCAGCTGCACTTTGGCTACCGCACCAAACACCACCATCGCGATAACGCAAATGCGGTATACCCACAGCCAAACTTTGTTGGATTTGATAAACTCAATGTTGGTTTCTCCGTAGTAATAATTTCCGATTAGTGTACTGAAAGCAAACAGGAACACCATAACCGCCAGGAATCCTGATGCCCATGGACCAATATGTACACTTAATGCAGCCTGAGTTAATTCAATGCCACCCAGATTGGAGCCTTTGTATACCCCGGATAGCAAAATAATCATGGCTGTGCTTGTACATATCACTAACGTATCTGTCAGCACGCCAAACGCCTGAATAAGTCCCTGTTTCACCGGATGTGTTGCATCCGCCGTTGCAGCAGCATTCGGGGCGCTACCCATTCCCGCCTCATTGGAGAACAATCCGCGTTTCACACCGTTCATCAGTGCAGCACCTAACGTTCCGCCAGCTACCTGTTCGATGCCAAAGGCATTTTTGACAATCAACGCAATCATGGCCGGAAGCTGGGTAATGTTCGCCAGCACCACAAAAGCCGCCACCCCAATGTACAATACGGCCAGTACAACAACGATGTATTCCGATGCTTTTGCAATCCGCTTGACACCGCCCATGATAATTCCTGCAAATATCACAGCCATAATGATACCCACCGTTAACCGATCCGTGCCAAATGAGTTCTCAAATGCAACGGTAATCGTGTTAGACTGCACCGCATTGAAAACCAAACCGAATGAAAGTGTGATGAGAATGGCAAATAAAATCCCCATCCAGCGTTTGCCCAACCCACGTTCCATATAATATGCCGGACCCCCGCGGAATCCGCCCTTATCCTTCACTTTATAGATCTGAGCCAACGTACTCTCCACAAAACTGGAGGCTGACCCGATAATTGCAATGATCCACATCCAGAATATAGCCCCAGGTCCACCCAGTGCGATCGCCAGTGCAATACCGGTAATATTCCCCGTACCTACACGGGCCGCCATACTAATACAGAACGCCTGAAAAGGTGAAATTTTTCCTGGTACCTTGCTTTTCGGCTCTAGAAGCACCTTCACCATGTCTCCAATCATGCGGAATTGCATGAATCGGGTCTTGGTGGTGAAGTATATACCACATATTACCAATAGTATAATTAACACTTTGGACCATAGAAAATCATTGAAAATGACGACAATATCTTGTATTGTTTGCTCCATCGGTATGCCCCTTTTATGGTGTATTTCAAACACAGAGATGGTCACGTGAAAAGTTTGTACCATTCTGCACAACACTAGCCCCAGACTTCAGGATGTTACTTATACTACAAGGGCATCTACGGAAATCGACAAATACCTACATGCAATTCCTACATTTATTTTAAAAATGGGCTTTATCGCCCAATCATTGTCATTTAACCTGACATATCAGGTTCTATGCAAGAAGGAAAGGAACGATTACACTGGAACGAGAGTTCATGGCGGAGTTAACCCCCTTTACCATAGATTTCTCAATCACACCATTCGCAGAGAAAGGGAATGACTGACATGCGTTATTTTATCGTGGATGATGATCCCGGCGTTCGTTCCATGTTGATGGATATTATTGAGGATGAAGGCCTTGGCGATATTGCCGGGGAAGCTGAGGATGGAGCACATATTCACGCGGAAGTGTTGGAACTGCATAAGGTGGATATCCTGCTGATTGATCTGCTGATGCCACAACGAGACGGGATCCAGACTGTGCGGGCGCTTGAAGGAAGGTTCGAGGGCAAGATCGTCATGATCTCCCAGATCGAGTCGAAAAATATGATCGGAGAAGCCTATTCACTAGGCATTGAATATTATATTACGAAGCCGATTAACCGGTTAGAGATTCTATCTGTTCTGCGGCTGGTGAACGAAAGGCTTCGGATGCAGCAATCCATCGCTGATATTCAGAGGACATTGCAGGGATTGTCCGGTTTGAATTCTATCGAACGTGCTGCGGCTCCTGTTCCGGACAAAACAATTACGACTGCAGGACATTTCCTGCTGTCCGAGATGGGCATGATCGGCGAAGCAGGCAGCAGGGATCTGCTGGACATGCTGGAATATCTGGAGCAGGTAGAGACAGATGAGCATAAGCTGTCCCCCTATACGTTCCCATCCCTCAAAGACATCTTCCAGAATGTAGCGATACGTAAACTGGGAGAAGACGCCTCTCTCGCAGAGGTGAACAAGGAGATCAAGGCATCGGAACAACGTGTTCGAAGAGCCATCTTCCAGACTCTGAGCCATGTGGTTTCTCTGGGATTAACAGATTATACACATCCCAAATTCGAGAACTATGCATCCAAATTTTTCGATTTCACCGAAATTCGCAAGAAAATGCTGGAGCTGCAAAACAATGTGGAGCCTTCCTTGTCCCAGACACGCATTAATACAAAAAAGTTCGTGCAGGTCCTATATTTGGAAGCCAAACGATTGCTGCATTAAACAGATGCATGATGGATACAATGCCAAAACAAACGGGCATGAATATTACGCCGGTAGGATACCGCCTCATCAACTGAGGCTGTCCATACCGGCTATATTCATGCCCGTCTGTACGATCAAGCGTTACAATCTATATGATTTGTTTCGTGTATAAAATCAAAATCGCTTTGGGTTCAGGCCCGTGAATGGTTTCGGCTAATTCGGTTATACTCATTAATCAATTCGTCCAATGCCATAGACTGCCGAATCACATCGGGATGCCCAAGACCACCCTTGTTATGCTCTACCAGCATATGAAGGTTATGTCTGGCCTTCTCTATTTTATTTTTCAAATCCAAACTCATAACCATGACCCCTGATACCTCCTTATTCTGTGAACCATTTTAGTTTTTCCTGTCAATCTATAGTTGGATTAACATATGGCATAGGAGACAAGGATGTTTTGTATTCTTCTCCAAATTTTGATAAAGATTATTTTATCACACAAGAGCTGATCCGAAAATGGCTGATATGACGCAATTTTAGTGGTATTATCGTGGGTTGGATTCTAGCGTCTGGCCTCATCGTTCACCGCCAGAACGGATTGTGTCGTAAATGTGTATATTGAAAAAACAGAAAGTACATTGGTTCAAAAGGTAATAAAATCCCTTTCCATAATAGGGTCATTCAGGTACAATAGGGCGATGTGTGTGTCCGGACCCGGCGGATACAAATGATGTAATTTAGAGGACGGCCAACGACGGCCATTGATCCTGATTTGATATTATTGGAGGCTTAATCATCAACATGCAGACCGATTCACAGACTAAAGTCAAAATTGTTAACGCCGATCCCAGCGCAATGGGATTATTTGGGTTGGCTATCGTAACCCTGGTCGCTTCTTCCCAAAAGCTTGGCATTACGGATGGACTTAGCTACGCTATTCCTTGGGCGATCTTCCTGGGTGCCTTTGCCCAGCTATTCGCATGTATTCAAGATTCCAAACGCAACAATACCTTTGGCACAACGGCTTTTGGCGCGTACGCATTCTTCTGGTTTGCCATGGCGGCCAACTGGATGATCAAAATGGGTGTATTTGGCTCCACGCTTGCTGAACAGGCCGATGGCAAACAGCTCGGATTTGCTTTTGCCGGATACCTCGTATTCACCCTGTTCATGACAATCGGTGCGATTGAAGCGAATAAAGTATTGCTTATCATCTTCATTCTGATCGACTTCCTGTTCCTTGGCTTGACCTTTGACGCTTTCGGCGTAGCTCCTCACATTTTCCACACCATTGCAGCATACGCTGAAATGGCGATCGGAATTGTGTCCCTGTATGGTACAGGTGCTTCGGTACTGAACGCTCACTTCGGTTATGCGTTCTTGCCGATCGGCAAACCGTCCGGCATTTTCAAGCCTAAGGCTTAATATACAGCAGTTAACCGCCAGCGCGCCGGTCCGCGCCTGGCGGTTTTTTTGCAGTCTGACTTCATTTGAATATGTATCTAACCGACACCTATACTAGGGAATAATAGATTATAAAAAGACCCTGCAGCACCTGAAAAGAAATGTCACAGTAGCAATACTGTCAGGAGGAAAAAGCATGAGAGAGATACCGAAACCCACGGAGATGGATCAGGTGGAGAAAAAATATGTACGCGAAACACGTTGTTTCAAGACGGCACGGGTGTTCCCAACCGATGTCAACAATCATAATACGCTATTCGGCGGCAAGCTGATGTCCTACATCGATGATATTGCATCTATCGCCGCTTCCAAGCTATGCCGGGTCAATACCGTAACGGCCTCAACTGACTCGGTAGATTTCCTGTACCCGATTAACCCATCGGATTCGGTTACGCTTGAATCGTTCGCGTCCTGGACAGGACGCAGTTCCATGGAGATTTTTGTGAAAGTGATTCGAGAGGATCTGAAAACCGGAGAGAAGAAAATTGCAGCAACTGCATTTCTGACCTTTGTGGCCTTGGACGAAAATAATCGCAAACTGATCGTGCCTCGCATTATTCCGGAGACGGAAGAAGAAAAGAAATTATACGAGACCGCCCCGGATCGGGCGGCCATGCGGAAACAACGGCGGCAAGAGAGCAAGAAATTCGCTGACTTCCTGACCGTTACTTATCCTTGGGAATAAAAACAAGCTAAACAATAACAAGATTGAATACCAGCATTACATTATCTGGACGATGCCGGATAGATGGACACCGCTCTGTTATCCGGCAGTTCGCCACCCATGGAGACACACCACTGCTGATAGATGCGATACGCTGCACCACTCTCCAGCAATCCCTGACAAGTGTATATGCCCTCTTCGATGGAATTGACACGCCCCGCCACGTACAAGCGAAAACCTCCATTTAACAAGACCTGATTCACAAAAGCAATATGACCCTCACCGCTTAACACACTTTCCGCCACTTCAAGTTGCTTTGCAGCCGTCCAGACGAGCTCCGGCACGGGCATATCCAGTTCATAGGCTGCTGGATCAACCAATTCCAGCTTCATATCACTGTCTTCCACGGCGTATACGCGGGTTGGGCGATCAATATACAGATCTTCAGAACCTTCCATCCCCTGTACAACATAAGCACGAAGATAGTTAAACCGGGTGAGCAACTTCGCAATCCGATCCAGAAAGGTATTATGAAACACACCAAACACCAAATACGGTGAATGGTTATAATCAATCAGTTTCTCTGCTGTGTTAAACACCGTTCGAAAACCCAGCTCTTCCCGTAACGGACGAAGCTTGCGAAGAGGTTCGCACCAATCCTCGGAGGACACGTACATGACACCCGAACGCAATGCAGCGCTCCGGGCATCTTCCCGATCCATCTTGTGTGTATCAATACCCACTTCCTTCAACAGTACCGACAACGTGACGCCCCACTTGGGCGGTAAAGGATCACTTCCGTGCAAAGTCACCGGCAACCCGGCCGCCGCGAGTACAAACGCAACCGGAAACGTGGCCATGAACGACTTTGTCCGTCCATCATAAGGACCCGCACAGTCCAATCCATCCTGAAATGTGGTGAAACGTTCCGCACTGTTACGACAAGCATGAACAAAAGCTTCCAGCTCCTCGACGTTTTCCATTTTCATACGTTCAGCCATAAGAAACGCAGCCGTCTGGGCAGGGGAAACCTCCTGTTTCAGGATTTTCTCTGCAACGGTCAGTGCTTCTGTATAATTCAGATCACGCGAGCCTCGTTTCCCACGTCCGACCTCTCGGAGTATCTGAGACATATCCATGGAGAATCCTCCTTCCAATTAAGACTGGAGCAGTTGATGGGCCTTCACAATTGCTGTAGCTACATCGACCATCCGTTTGCGTTCATCCATCGCTTTTTTGCGTAACAGGTCATAGGCTTCGGCCTCCGAGATCTGCTTCAGATCACTGAGGATAGCCTTCGCCATATCAATCCACTTCCGATCTTCCAGCCTGGATTGCAATTGCTTCCGTTCCTGCTCCCACTGTTTGCGTTCCATGTAACGTCGGGCTGCAAAGTGAAGAGTCCAGTGAATCTCGGGCCCGGTCATGGATGGCGTAAGTATTCCATCAAATGAGGTTTCGACCTCGCAGGACTCTGCGGAGGAAGAGGCTGTGTCTGGCGCGCACCACCAAAGCAGTGGTGAATCCGACTTACCCTTTCCCAGGCAGTTCCCCCAGTATTCCACATCAGTCAGGGATAGGTGTAAAATGGATGCTTCCGCCTCACGAGCTAGCTTCAGCACCTCCGTTTCACTGCCTGCCACTTGTACATGGTACCCGTTTGCTCCCAGCAGCCTCTCCGGTGTCAGAGGGATTGCATCGGATGAGGCAGCTATCGTTGGTTGTACACGGATGACCAATAAAGATCGCATGATGGATCAATCCCTCCCTATTACGTATAGTCAGAGTCCATAACATTTAAGGCGTTAATACATGAAAGCAATAAATGTGTCATGTTACCTGACAAAAACCAAATAGTCACGATTATACGTTCTGAATTCAACATGTTGATAAGCACTTCATGCCTCGCCATCCTGCACTAAAAAAGGGTGAAACAGTGACCATGGCACCTTTTCTACAGTTTTATTCATAACCGGTATACTAATTTTATCTAAATCCTTCATTCTTATGAAGGTATGTCTGTAAAACGTCGTCGTCCCATTGATATTCCAATAAACTCATGTAAACATAATTAACTTTAAATTTCAAATACTTTTTTATGTTAACTATCTTGACATGGTTAGATCGATCTTTTATAGTTAAGCCATAACAACTCCATATTTGAATCGATCACAGTTACAACGGCGTAGCTGGTTGAAACGGCAATGAAGCCTGTTTTGCAATCTCGGAGCAAGGGATGCGTATGTATATGCGCAGTCCTCCGAGGCATAACAGGCTTTTTCGATTTTAGAGACAAGGTTTTGAGGCAGTTTGCAGAATGGACCTAAGGGGGCTAATCATAATGAGTACAACGAAAAAACTGGTGCTGGTCGGTAATGGCATGGCGGGAATCCGCACAATTGAACATATCCTTAAGCTTGCTCCGCATGCTTATGAAATTACAGTCTTCGGCGCAGAGCCGCATCCCAACTACAACCGTATCATGCTATCTTCTGTACTGGCAGGCGGAACAACGATCGAAGATATCGTAATCAACGAGTGGAGCTGGTACGAAGATAACGGCATTCGGGTATACCCCGGTGACCCAGTCGTTCAGATCAATGCCGAGCGCAAAGAAGTTGTATCTCAAAATGGTGTACGCGCAGCCTACGATGAGCTGATTATGGCAACCGGTTCACAGGCGTTCATCCTCCCGCTTCCCGGCGCTAACAAGGAAGGCGTGATCGGATTCCGAGATATTAAAGACTGCGAGACCATGATGGCAGCATCACAAAAGTATCGTAAAGCTGCCGTCATTGGAGGCGGATTGCTTGGACTGGAAGCAGCGCGGGGACTGCTTAATCTGGGCATGGACGTCACGGTCATCCATATTAACGGTCATCTGATGGACCGGAACCTGGATTTGCCGGCAGGCCTGATGCTCCAGCGTGAGCTTGAAGATCAGGGCATGAAGTTCCTTTTGAACAAACATACCGAAGAAATCACAGGCAAACATCGAGTGAAAGCCATTCGTTTCACCGATCAATCGGTGCTTGAAGCGGATCTGGTTGTCATGGCTGTCGGGATTCGTCCGCAGATTGAACTGGCTCGCAATACCGGCCTCGATGTGAATCGCGGAGTCATTGTAGATGATTATATGCATACCAGCATCCCTGGCATCTCTGCCGTTGGCGAATGTGCAGAACATCGCGGTATTGCCTACGGACTGGTAGCTCCATTATATGAACAAGGTATGGTGCTCGCAAAACGCCTGGCTGGCGCGGCAACCGAAGGATACGAAGGTTCAGTCACTTCTACCAAGCTGAAAGTATCAGGTGTTGACGTATTCTCTGCCGGACAATTCAAAGACGCTGCAGACACTCGCAGCATTCGTATTCAGGATGACGTCGATGGTGTGTACAAAAAGATGGTGATCAAAGAAGGACAGCTGATCGGAGCTGTATTGTTCGGGGATACCACAGATGGCGCTTCTCTATTTTCCCTCATTAAGAGTGGTGAGAACATCAGTGGTCGGGAGAAAGAAATTTTGCTCGGTGTACCTTCCGGTAGTTCGGCCTCGGGCCCATCTGTCGCAGAACGCATGGCGAGTATGCCGGATGACGAGATCGTCTGTGGTTGTAACGGTGTTACCAAAGCTTCCATCGGGGACGCGGTTCTGAATAAAGGCTGTAATACACTGGGTGCAATCAAGTCCTGTACCAAAGCTTCCGCTTCTTGCGGTGGCTGCAAACCTATTATCGAAAATCTGCTCACGTATTATGCCGGTGATAATGTAGGCGAACAGACCAAAGAAGGCATCTGTGGCTGTACATCCTATGATCGGGATGAGATTGTTGCTCAGATCAAGGAGATGGGACTCAAAAGCGTCAAGGAAGTTATGAACGTTCTCGGTTGGAATGAACCGGAAGGTTGCTCCAAGTGCCGTCCTTCCCTCAACTATTATCTCGGGATGATCTGGCCGGCTGAATACACGGATGAGCGTGTATCCAAATTCACCAATGAACGTTATCACGCCAACATCCAGAAGGACGGTACCTACTCCGTTATTCCACGGATCTATGGTGGTGTCACTTCCCCGGCGGAATTGATCAAGATTGCAACTGTCGCAGAGAAATACGATGTGCCTTTGGTGAAATTCACGGGTGGACAACGACTCGATCTGCTCGGTGTACAGAAGGAGAACCTGCCGAAGATCTGGGAGGAACTCGATATGCCTTCCGGTTTTGGTTATGGCAAAGCGCTGCGTACGGTGAAGACTTGTGTAGGTAATACGTTCTGCCGATTCGGCACACAGGATTCCATTGAGATGGGTATTCGTCTGGAGAAAAAACTCGACAAGATGGTGGCTCCAGCCAAAGTAAAACTCGCTGTCTCTGGATGTCCGCGGAACTGTGCTGAAGCGACCATCAAAGATCTGGGTGTTGTCGCCATTGATGGCGCTTGGGAGATTCACGTTGGTGGTAACGCGGGAGTTAAGGTTCGTGCAGCCGAGTTGCTCTGTACGGTGAAGACCGATGCGGAAGTGGAAGAGTGGACTTACTCTTACCTGCAGTACTATAGAGAGAACGCAAAATGGAATGAGAGAACAGCGGCATGGATTGAACGGGTTGGTCTGGATCATGTGAAGGAAGCATTGGCGGATCAGGATGTACGTCTCGCTCTGGTTGAACGTCTGGAAGTTACACTGGGTCACACGGTTGATCCTTGGAAGGAAATCATTGAAGATGAGAAATTGCGTAAAAACTTCACCCCACTGTCCGGTGCCGAGCCGGTAACCCACTAGAAGAGGAGGAACAGCGATGAACAAATTCCGGATTGGACACCTTGCGGATATTGATGAAAAGGGAGCACGGACATTCCTGATACAGGACACCGAAATTGCCGTCTTCAAACTGAGCGACGGAAGTCTGCACGCCGTCGAGAATCGCTGCCCTCACAAGGGCGGCAAGCTGTCGGAAGGCATGGTGTGCGGGACAACCGTTCATTGTCCTTTGCATGATTGGAAGATTGATCTGCGTAACGGTAAGGTACATGAGCCGGATGAAGGCTGCTTGAATACCTACAAAACAGAAGTGGATAGCAACAGCGGAGAAATTTACATCACGATTGCGGGCTAAATGCTAGAGATACCCTGACATCAAGGAGGCGTGCGCTATGGATTTTGTTAAACCTGCAGAAGTGCTGCAATCGATGGTCGAAGCTGGTGAGAGCAAGGCCAGAATGAATCGGGTACAGATGCTGATCCGCGGTTTTCTCGCGGGGGCTATCCTTGCCTTTGCAACGACACTGGCATATACCGCTGTATCTCAAACTTCCGTTGGTTTGGCAGGTGCACTGATATTCCCGGCTGGATTCGCCATTATTATTCTGCTGGGTCTTGAATTGGTGACAGGAAACTTTGCGGTGCTTCCACTCGCAGTGATGAAACGTAAAATTACATGGATGGATATGCTCCGAAATTATTTTTTGGTGATCACAGGACATCTGCTCGGATGTGCATTCTATGCTCTGTTATACGGCTTGACCATTACGAAGATGGGTACGGATATGAGCAACCCTCTAATTCAAACGCTGATCCAGACCAGTGAAGCCAAGACACTGGGGTATCAGCACTTGGGTGGAGCTGGCATTGTTCTGGTCACCATCAAAGCCATTCTATGTAACTGGATGGTTACACTCGGGGCAGTGATGGCAATGACGTCCACTTCTACACTGGGTAAAATCGTAGCGATGTGGCTGCCCATTACGATATTTTTCGCTCAGGGATTTGAGCATGCTGTGGTAAATATGTTCGTCATTCCGGCAGGTATGATGCTTGGTGCACAGGTCAGTCTCGCTGACTGGTGGCTGTGGAATCAGATCCCGGTATTGGTGGGTAACCTCATTGGCGGAGTTGTATTTACAGGCCTCGGTTTATATGCTGCACACCACTGGGGAAATCCGGTGAAGATATCGACCAGACTGGCGACCATTCAGGGTGGTCGTTCAGGATTGGCAAGTTCCGATGCTGGACCGAAACTGGGGACACGATCATGAGTCGGGGCCTGGTTAGTATTATTGGCGCTGGTCCTGGAGATCCGGATCTGATTACGGTAAAAGCCCTGAAACGTATTCAGTCTGCAGATGTCATTATGTATGATCGGCTAGTGAATGATCAATTGCTCGCTGTGGCTCGTGAAGGAGCACTCCGCATCTACTGCGGCAAGGCGCCAGGCCTTCATTCCATGAGTCAGGAGATGATTGGACGGATGCTGGCTGCACATGCGGCGGAAGGCAAACAAGTTGTAAGACTCAAGGGTGGCGATCCGTTTATCTTTGGCCGTGGTGGTGAAGAAGCGCTTGTGCTGGCGGAAGCAGGGATTGCATTTGAGATCATTCCTGGCATCACTTCGGCTGTAGGTACATCCGCTTCATCCCTTATTCCGTTAACCCATCGCGGGGTTGCTTCATCCTTCGCATGTGTCACGGGAACCGGCAGTGATGGAAGTGTATCTTCGGTCCGCTGGGACCTGCTGGCCCATAGTGTAGATACGTTGGTCATCTACATGGGTATTAGCCAACTGCCCCAGATCCAACATGAATTGCTTCACCATGGCAAAAGCGGACACACCCCTGCGGCTTTAATCGAACGGGGAACCACTTCGGAGGAACGCATCATTACCGGCACACTTGCCGAACTCCACTCCCTCGCCAAGTCGCATAAAGTGATTAATCCGGCATTAATTATGATCGGCGAGTCCGTCCTGATCCGCGAACAGCTGCTTCAGATGCAACAGGCGGCGAACGCATCCATGACCGGATAATCTGACTTAATCCAACAGCATACGCTCATGAATAGTCCGACCCTTCTGCCCTGGTTCAATCAGCAGACGGGTCGGTTTGATGTTAATCAGCGCCGTAAGCTGCTCTCCCATATAATGCGCAGAATATTTGAATCCAATCTCTGCCCAATGCATGATCACGCCTACCGTAGCAGATACCAGATAACTTAACATGATGTCGTAATTAATCGTCCACTCACTATCCTCGGTCACCAATACAAAATCTTCGGTTAGATACGTTCTAAACATATTGCACAGCCGGGAACCCATATCCGAATGCATCGTTATTAATGCACGAAAGATATCCTGATGGGCTTCAATATATTCGAATACAGGCATCGTGGATGGCAGCAATGCAGTCATGTCCACTTCTTTGAGCTGTGCGTATGGTTCTGCATAAGCTCGCCCCACTCCCTGCATGAAATCATCCAGTATGAACTGCAACAACTCCGGTTTGCCGGGAAAATGTAAATAGAAGGTTCCTCGGTTGTAATCCGCCCGCTCCGTAATATCCCGAATGGTTAAAGCGTCTGCTCCCTTCTCCACTATCAAAGAAACCGCCGCAGCGATGATCGCATCCTGCGTTCTTCGTGCTCTCCGGTCCTGAGGATGTTCAATGATCAACATTCTCGCCTCCTTTGTTCATTATTGTAATATAAATGAACACCGCTTACATCTCTGTCCGATAGCTGACATATGCGCTGTCAATGATTATTGTCACACGGCTATGTATATCTTAACATTGAGACAGGAAAGATAGACGACAGGTTGAAAATTTTTTTGAGAAATACCTGCCAATAATGAATAAGGAGCGGATAATCATGAGCACATCTTATACACATACAGCCGTTATTACAGGAGCAGCCGGAGGCATTGGTAAAGAATTGGCACGCCGCCTTGCTGAGCGCAAAATCAACTTGGTTCTGGTCGACCTGAATGAAGAAGCCATCCAGCAGACAATTACTGATCTGAACCTCGACAAAGAGCACGTCATCGCCGTAAAAGCGAACGTATCCCAAGAAGCAGACGTGAAAAACTATGTGCAAAAAGCATTGGATGCTTTTGGCCGAATCGATTATTTTGCCAACAATGCTGGGATCGAAGGTCCAACAGGGCTGATCGAAGACCTGAGTGTTGAAGCACTGGATATGGTCTATAACGTCAACATTCGTGGGGTATTCCTGGGTCTGCAAAATGTCATTCCAGTGATGAAAAAACAAAAATCCGGTGCGATTCTTAATACCTCTTCCCTCGCGGGTCTGATGGGTGCACCTGCTGTGTCTCCATATATTATGTCCAAACATGCCGTAGTTGGTCTCACGCGTACCGCTGCGAATGAACTCGCACCTTATAATATTCGGGTTAACGCTGTATTGCCAGGCACAATCAACACACGTATGATGCGCCAGATCGAAGCTAATTCCGGTAACGTGGAAGATTATCAATCGGCAACCGTGTCCAGCATTCCAATGGGCCGTTATGGCGAACCGGAAGAAGTCGCTGCAGTAATGAACTTCCTGTTGTCCGAAGAAGCATCTTATGTAACAGCTTCCCTCTACACTGTAGATGGCGGCATGATGGGTCAATAAGAAGCTGCAAACGGTAGGATTGATAGGGATTGGGTCGATAGAACTTCAAGTCCATCCTTAGAAAAGTTATACCGACAGGTATTCCCGAAGGAACGCTTGGTCGCTACAATCTAAAAAAGGCCTCAACACCACAGTATTGTGGAGTTGAGGTCTTTTTGACAGTACAACACTTGCCATGCATAAGGTTGCATCTGTGAAAATGTCTTTTGAAACAGCCAGTTAACGCCTCGTTGCACCAAGTGATCACTCTAACAAACCTAGGACACCTTATATCGGCTAAAAGCGCTTATTTCCCGAACTAACGAATCTCAGACACGCTAATCCCACAGTAATACTGCCATTGCACCGAAAAGTCCTAAAATCCCGAGAATAACGCTTCTCAGATTCGTTAAAATCTCGACCGAGCGAGAAATACCCGAATAAGGCGTGTCAGGTTCGTTAGATTTTGTCTATGCCGAACTTAATCTACGTACCCTGCGTGACCCTTGTCCATCAAGTAGTCCATCTCAGCATCCAGGATGCTTTCCACGGTCAACTCATCCAGCTTCACATCTTTACGACTAAGGATATAGTCAGCCAGATCATCGCCGTCAATATCCACATCGTTGCCTTTGGCATTTTCGTGCGCCTTGTTGATGTACGCTTGCTCATGCTTCAGCACAAGGGCGATATTCGCCTGGCTTGCCTTCGTTTTATCTGCAATATATTGCATCATTTCTTGTTCATTAATTGCGTTTGCTTCTGCCACGTTCAGTCATCTCCTTGATTCATACATACTGTTGCCATTGTAGCATAGGTTAACCCATTACAGGCAGAACTTATGCCTGAAGAACAAATTATAGAGAGGGAACGAAGGATTAGTGTGGAGCCGAAACGTAGGTAGCATTTTTTCATACGCTGGCTCATCACACCTCCCTTACGACAACCGCACGTAAAATGTAGCACCCTCTCCGACCACACTTCGAGCGTACAGCTCTCCTTTGTGCTGATCCACAATAGAACGAGCAATCGCCAGACCCAGACCATGCCCCCCATGTTTGCGTGCTCTTGACGAATCGGTGCGATAGAATCGATCGAAGATCCGTTCCAGATGTTCCGGCGCAATGCCTTCCCCAGTGTTGGACACGGTCAGCACGACATCATTATTCTGTTTCTGGAGGGTGACGTTTACGGCGCCTTTTGGACCGGAATACTTCACAGCATTATCGAGCAAGATCAGAATGACCTGTTTGATCTGCTCACTGTTCCCATGTACCGTAAGATTCGGCTCAATGTTGTAATCGAGGGAGATGTTTTTCTCAAAAATAACGGCCTCCATCGGCAAAATAATACTCTCTACCGCATTACTCATATTAAACTTCGCATGAATCATCGTGGAGCGGGAGTCATCCATCTGTGTCAGATAGAGCAGATCATTCGTAAGTCCGGTCATGCGCTCGGTTTCCGACTTGATATAGTGCAGCCACTTCGCCTGGTTCGCTATGGTATCCTCCTGATTCGCGAGCAGTACGTCGGCATTGGTATTGATGATCGCCAGAGGTGTCTTCAGCTCATGAGAAGCATCACCGATGAATTGTTTTTGCTTCTCAAACGCTTCCCTAACCGGTGCAATGGAGCGATTCGCAAAATAACGACTCAGGAAGTAGATCACAATCAGCATGACCAGTCCGACAACAGCAAATGTATAGATCAGATTCGTAAGAATACCTTGTTGTGCCGTCACATCAATGAAGACAATCATATGCCCATCACCGCTCGGATCAACCACATAGGCCCAGTCCGTTCCATCCAGCGCAAATTGTCCAGTCTGCCGTCCCGAATCACCAACTTTATCTTGGTCAACCTTTTGCAACGCCGCGGTGTAGAACGTATCTTCCATATCAAAGCGGGAATGCGTATCCGTAATCTTCCACTGGTCATCCGTCTTGATCATGAACGAAACGGAACGTGCCGGAGGTGAGTTGGGATCACCTCCCGGGCCTCCATTATCACCACCCATGGCATCGGAGGGAAACGAATCTGAACCGGAACTTGAACCTGAGCCTGTACTACCCCCTGAACCGGAACCCTGTCCTTCCCCGCGCGGCATCTTGGATGAACTATAAGGACTGTGATAGAAATCGGACACCTTGTACAGCTCCATATTTGTCTCACGTTGCACATTCTGATACGTAATCGTATAGATCGTCGCAAATGCCACCAGCATCATAATAGATATGGACACCAGATTCACGATCAGGAATCGATTTCGGAGTTTCTTGAACATCAGGACGTCACCTCAAGCACATACCCCACACCCCGAATCGTGTTAATGCGGACGGTAGAGTTCAAGAAGGTTAATTTTTTGCGTAAAAAAGAGATATATACTTCCACATTGTTATACTCCACTTCCGAGTCAAATCCCCATAACTTCTCAATAATCTGCTCTTTGGAGGTAATCGCCTGTTTGCGGGCAATCAACAGCTCCAGCAGTTCATTCTCCTTCAGATTCAACTTGATCTCCTTACCCTGTACGCTCAGCTTCAACTGGGTTGTATTCAGCTCAATGTCGCCAAACTTCAGCCCATCCTCGGGAACCACTTCACCCTTCCGCCGTAAAGCTGCACGAATCCGGGCCAGCAGTTCCTCTGTGGCAAAAGGCTTGGCGATATAATCATCGGCACCATAATCGAGCCCTGTGACTTTGTCTGATAATTCACCCTTGGCAGTAAGCAGAATGACAGGCGTATGAATGCCTTCACTGCGAAGTTTCTTCAGGACGGTGATCCCGTCCATCTCCGGCATCATGATGTCGAGTAGTAACAGGTCGTATATACCGCTCTGCGCATAATCGAGTCCTGACCTGCCGTCGTGGACCATGTCCACGGAGTAGTTGTTTTTTTTCAAAATCTGCGATACAGCCTCTGCCAAATGAACCTCATCTTCCGCAATTAATATTCTCATCATCTATTCATTCCTCTGCTTGAATTATTCGTCTTCATGAACCCTTTATGATATCGCCTATTCTATCAATCAAACCTTGAATCAATCTTAATTCATTTTGTGCATGCGCACTATTATAGGAAGGTAAAAAAATGTTAACGCAATGTAAAACCATTTAAGATTCATTCAAGGTTGGGGCTCTAAGATACAGACATGGAAGCAATACACGATGCAACAAAACATACAACCCACCGACGAAAGGACTGAGTCCCACATGGCTATTGAAGTATTCAACCGATATGAGAGCAAGTATCTTCTGACGGATGAGCAGTACGCACATTTCTACAATGACCTGCTGAAATACATGGAGCTGGATGCTTACAACAAGAAACATGAGTACTACTCCATCAGCAACCTGTACTTCGACACTCCACAAGATTCACTGATTCGCGCCAGTCTCTCCAAACCAAAATACAAGGAGAAGCTGAGACTGCGGGCTTATGGAATCCCTGAAGAGAACGCCAAAGTGTATCTGGAGATCAAAAAGAAAGTATTTGGCCTGGTGAACAAACGCAGAACAGCCTTGAAGCTGGATGAAGCTTACGAATTCGTCCGTTCGGGACAGGCGCCGGAGCTGGCGGATTACATGAATAAACAGGTTGTCGAAGAGATCAAATATTTCCTTCGGGTATACGATCTGGAACCGAAAGTATATCTGGCGTATGAGCGCAAAGCGCTCTTCGACAAGAACAGCCGCGATCTCCGCATTACCTTTGATACCAACATTCGCAGCCGCAGATACGATCTGAAGCTGGAACAGGGAGATTACGGTGAACCGCTGGTGAAGGACGGTCGATGGCTGATGGAAGTAAAAGCCGAGAAAACCGTTCCGATGTGGTTGTCACAACTGCTGTCAGAACATGGACTTTACCGTACCGGATTCTCCAAATACGGCAACGAGTACAGACATCTGGCGAGAACAACCAACCTGAATTACCAGACAGAGCGCATTCTTGTACCAGGTACCGATTTCAACCCATCCATAGAACAAGATAAAACGATTATAGAAAGAGAGCGTGTCCTATATGCTTGATTCACTGTTCAGTTCAGCCCTAACCGATACCAACCTAACGTTTAACAACGCAGTCATCACCATTGGTCTTGCCATCATTCTGGGATTGGTCATCAGCCTTACCTACATGAAGACTAACCAAAGCACATATTCCCAGAGCTTCACCTTAACGATGGTTGTCCTGCCCGTCATTGTCGCCATCATCATCCTGCTCATCGGCAGCAACATCGCACGAGCTTTCAGCTTGGCAGGTGCCTTCTCGATCATCCGATTCCGAAGTGCCCCTGGTGATCCAAAAGACATTGCTTACGTATTGTTCACGATGGCTTCCGGTCTTGCCTGCGGTGTAGGCGCTTTTGGATACGCGGTGCTGTTCACCATTATTCTGTGTGTACTGATGTTTGTCCTGAGTCGCTTCAACTTCGGCGGCAAGAAAAGTCAGCTGAAAACGCTGAAAGTCACCATTCCCGAAAACTTGAGCTATGAAGAAGCACTTAATGAAGTGTTCCATACATTCAATGTACCTTTTGATCTGAAAAAAATCAGAACCACTGAACTCGGCAGTCTGTATGAGCTGGTCTACAGTGTAACCATTCACGAAAGTGTTAGCCAAAAGGAATTCCTCGATGCGATCCGCACACGGAACGGCAACCTGGATATCTCGTTAACCATGAGTCCAACAACGGAATATTAATTTTTAATTCGAAGGGAACGATCTAATATGAAGAAAAACATGATAACAGGCAGCAAACTTTGGTCCATCGCCATGATTACCAGTCTACTCGCAGCATGCAGTTCACCAGCAACGACAAGCACAACCGCCAATGCCGCAACGTCTACGACAGGAACAACCAAAACGGTATCCGTCAGCGAACAAACTTCAGTAAAATACGCGGATCTGGTCTCTCTGGATGCTGACGATACCAATATTAGCTGGAGTGAAGCAGATTCCACAGCGATTAAACTGAATGGCACAACTGCAACGGTGACCGGTTCGGGTGCCAAAGCAGCGAATGGTTCGGTAACCATCTCCGAAGCAGGTACTTATGTACTTAGCGGTGAGCTAACGGATGGCCAGATCGTGGTCAATGTTGCCGATAAGGGCACTGTACATCTCGTATTAAACGGAGCAACCATTCATGATAACGACAGTGCAGCGATCTACATTCAGAAGGCTGGTAAAGCGGTGATTACTCTCGAAAAGGGAACCAAGAATAACATTTCCGATGGTAAAACGTATGTGTACGCCGATGCTACGACAGATGAGCCGGATGCTGCGATCTTCAGTAAAGCGGATCTTACGTTCAACGGTGCAGGTCAATTGACCGTCACAGGTAACTATAATGAAGGTATTACGAGCAAGGATGATCTGAAAGTCATTAGCGGGACCATCAGTGTCATAGCAGCCGATGACGGCATCAAAGGTAAAGATATGGTCGCCATCCAAGCGGGTACGATTACCATTCAAGCCGAAGGCGACGGTATTAAATCAACCAATGACACGGATACCACCAAAGGCTTCGTTGCCATCGCAGGAGGTACCTTCGATATTCAGAGTGGCAATGACGGTATTCAAGCCGAAACTGCACTCGTTACGGATGGCGGCACGTACACCATTGTAACTGCCGGTGGTAGCGCCAATGCACCAGCCAAAGTAGAAGAAGGTCCATTTGGCGGCGGTGGCGGTGGATGGGGTGGCGGCACACCACCAACGGATATGGGCACACCACCAGATGGCGAACCACCTGCGGATATGCCCGAGATGCCTAATAACAGCGGTACAAATGCAGGTGCTAATACGAATGACGCAGCAGCATCCAACTCTGCCAATGTAACAGCAACAACGGATAACAATGCCGATGCGGACACAGCAACAACAGCAACCGAGTCCACAAGTGCCAAAGCACTCAAAGCAGGTACAGATCTTACGGTTAATGGCGGTACGTATACCATTGATTCCATGGATGATTCCCTGCACAGCAACAATAACGTGACCGTCAACGACGGAACATTCAACATTGAATCCGGTGATGACGGCATCCATGCCGATCAGGCCCTGACGATTAACGGCGGAACCATCATGATTGCGAAGAGCTATGAAGGACTTGAAGGTGCAATCATCACCCTGAACGATGGGGATGTAGATGTAACGGCATCCGATGATGGCGTAAATGCTGCAGGTGGCGAGACGGAAACAGCTGCGAATACAGCGGCAAGTACAGATAACGCTACTACAGCAACCGATGCAACAACGACATCCAACATCTCTGTAACCGAAACGACAGGCACAACATCGACTACCGATCAGGTATCCCAAGGTACAACTGCTAATCAGCAAGGACGTGGACCGGGCGGTATGGGCGGTGCGGCAGCGAGCAATAACGAGTTCCACATTAACGGCGGTACACTCACGGTGAACGCAGGTGGTGACGGACTGGATTCCAATGGTTCCATTAACATGACTGGTGGAACGGTTATTGTGAACGGACCGACGGATAGCGGCAACGGAGCATTGGATTATGACGGTACATTTGAAATCAGCGGTGGATACCTCGTGGCTGCTGGCAGCTCTGGTATGGCACAAGGAACATCCGATGCGTCTACGCAAAATACCATTGTGATGACATTCCCTGCAACGCAAAAAGCTGGAACACTTGTACATGTACAAGATAGCGAAGGCAATAATATTCTGACATTCGCTCCGGCAAAAGATTATCAAACCGTGGTTGTCAGCTCACCGGATCTTGCAAAAGATGGTTCATACGTGGTCTACTCCGGTGGCACATCTACAGGTAAAGCCGTGGACGGACTCTATACAGACGGTACGTATAGTGGTGGAACTCAAGTGGTTGCCTTCCAATCGACAAGCAATGTAACTTGGGTCAATGAATCTGGTGTAACTACAGCCAATTCAGGTATGGGTGGTCCAGGAGGAGGCCGTGGTCAAGGCGGCTTCGGAGGCGGCAGAAATCGGACGCAATCCGGTACAACCTCAGAGAGTACAGGCACTACCGACTCTGAAAAATAATACGTGCGGTAAACAATAATCAAGCAATCTCTTGCCCCAACTCAAAGGCGAGACAAAAAGGCCCCGAATCACTTCATAGTGAGTTCGGGGCCTTTTTCGTATCCTCATTCTTACGTGGTATCTGCATTACTATGATATGGAGCGCACTCTTTCATCCATTAACGTTATGGCAGAAGGTTTACAGCACTCCAGCTGAGTAAACCTGGTGATCACTTTCCTGTTCTTTTCTTTAAAAGGAATACACGTATACCTTGGTACGCAGGGCATCCCGGCATGTAATAGTACGTAGCGGTTCTTTTCCTGGCAGCGCAAAACAGACACTAATCACCTTGGCACCCGGCGGAAGCTCTCGACTGAACTTGTCCATAAGCCGGGTCATGGCTCCCGGGAACAGATAACAAATTACACAATCTGCATGTTCATAGGAACTGGTGTAGATGTCTCCGCGCATGAAGCGCAGCCTTCCCTTGAGAGAGAGCTTGTTTCCCTTGGCTCGACGTAAGCAAACACTGAGATAGGCAATTATTTGGGAAGACCATAAGGGAATTCTCGAATTCTCAATCCCGGTCAGCCTTTTGCCTGGGCAATGCCTTACAACATCCAATCCCAGTGTGCCCCATCCAGAGCCTGCTTCGAGCACATCCCCGTAACCTGGAATGCGGTTCACCTCTTGAATGACCACCTGTCTGACGTGGCCGGATGTGGGCATCGGGGAAATCCCGTTTTTCCAACTGACAAGTACGATGGATATGACACATATCAATGTCACCACGGCAATAAGCCATGGAATCAGGTAAATGATGAACATGAACTCATCCCTTTGTTATCACTCATTCATTCCGGCACATGAGACTTCATATATACACCTTTTTTATATACAGACTTGATGGTAAAGTGTACACCCAGCTTGCGATTCGTCCGATAGATCAGCGAGTTAATCTCGTCGATCCCTACCGCTTCACTCTCCAGCATGCTCCGCTCCGGCCACACCTGAGCCACAATTTGTTCCCTTGTCACAAAGTGGTCCAGTTGACTATACAGCAACTTGAACAGCTGATACTCCTTCTTGGACAGCGGAATCTCCACTTCGCCGATCTGTACGGTTTGCAGGTGATCCAGTAAACGTACGCCCTCACCCAGCAAGTCCGACACCCGATATTCCCTCGTCTCTCCAAGATCACCTTCCGTGCGAAGCTGGATCAGGCCGTTGACCAACGTCAGGCTATCGCCCTCGCTAAACGGATATTTCTCATAGGGAACGAGGCGCTGCCCGTTCAGTTCGGTTCCATTTTTGCTATCCAGATCTTCGATCCATAACTGTTGCTGTACATCATAATGAATGCGGCAATGCCGCTTCGATATCATCTGATTATAAACAGACAAGTCCAATTCACTACCGCCTGTGTAACGTCCCACCGTAATGGAGCGACCTTGGCTTACATAAGCGAATGAGCCGTCACTTTCCTGTCCTGGCGTACGAATGACGATTTTTGCCGTCTCCCGCATGTTATTCTCCCACCTTCAATGATCACTCACTCGATCTCTATAAACATTTCATAACAATAATGATAAATTCATCAGATTTGTTCCATTGTTTGCACCGCTATAGTTCAATATAGTGGTATACAGGAACGATTTATGTTCGGTTCTACTCACTCTACTATACCAGACGTTGTGCTTTTTTTCTCATGACGGCCGGATGTCTACTTTAGCTCATTCAACAAGAGAGGTACCTTCCTATGAACAAAAAAAATATTTTCATATACGTGTTGCTCGCCTTTGCCCTGTCCATGACATTAACCGTGCTCTCCCGTATGAATGATGATGGCGGAGAATCACTGAAAGGCACATCAGCTTCCGAAACCTCATGGTTACAAATGAAGGTCCAACCCTAAGTCTACTCTATTATAACGTGATCTCTGCGCAAAACGTTTCACGAATGTCATATTAGGCTAAGCCATAGACTCATATCAATAAGGCCCCAGATTGCTGGTAACAGCAACCCGGAGCCTCATTTTAATCCAGAAAATCTATATTACACGAAAGATCATCTATCCGTTGATCAACAGAGATAACGACTTATTTCACAGAGCGAAGTGAAGTGGACAGCGGACATTCCCACCATCCGCACTCACGTCATTGCCGCTTCTTTCTCACGCCGAATTTCCTCCACGCATACACGATAAGAGCTACAGGGCCACCAAGCCATAACAGTTGCCAAAGCATGATTTTCAGGTCAAATCCCACTTCGAATCCCTCCCCATATAATCGCAAATGCTACTTCTATCGTTCGTATCCAAGTTAGTCTTGGTCTTCCTCAGGCACATTCGGCTCGTCGTCAGGCTTCGCTACCACTCTGGACTGTACTTCCTCCATCCGGCTGGACACCTTCTGATACAGGTAAGAGATCCCAAGCAGTAGTACGCCAAAGCTAAAATAGGCAAAGATTTTGCTGCCCGAGGTGAGCATCCCCACATCATAGAACACCATCTTCCCCGTAGCGAACAACGTTAGTCCTAGGCCCAGACGCCGAATCATGACATATTTTCTACGGAATCCATAGGCAATATAGAGAATCGCCAGCAGCAGATAGATCAGGCTGAACATCAGCCCCACATCGCCCCATTGGAACTGAATCGTCAGGAAGACGGTGATGACACCCAGCAGATACACCCCTGCGATAACCGGGTACCATTCAATGCTCTTGAACTGCCCGCGGATGCCTGCAATCAGCAGATCCCTTCCTGCAAAGAATACCCCTACGTTAAAGATAATTAGCACCAGCAAACCAATAATCTCCGCCGCCGTATGCTGCTGAACTTCCGGCTGAAGCGCTGGCATGGTTAAGGTTACGGCCAGTGCAATACAGCAGCCAATAGCATGCAAGAAGGTGGTATACACCTGCACGTATCGATCACGCAGCAGCTTCACCTTGTTCAGTCCATAGGCCAATGCAATGGTGAGCGCTGCGAACATGAGCAACTTGTAGAACATGTATAACAGGAACGTCCCATCGACAGCTCTGGTATACAATTCATTCGACTCATACAGCACGTATAACCACAGATTCGCAAGTGTTACATACTTGAACCCGTTCAGGAAACCCAGCTCCAGCGCGCTGTAATTGAATCTCTCCCTGGAAGATGAGTTGCCGTGGACTGCCCAGGCATAATAAAGTGTAATAAGTAAGGTTCCCAGCGTGATGCTGGAGTATTTTAACATAAAGTAAGAACGTTCCCCGATGAAGAATAGCGCCAGCAGATCATAGTACACAAAAGTGATTAGACATAGAAGCACAATGCCCCATCCAGCACGTTCCACCGATTTGAGCCGTTTTAGATGTCCTAGCGTGACCAGCAGAACGCCTTCAATTAACCAACCCATCGATAACCACTTGGCCCCGAATTGGAACGGAATAATTAGAATGGCAAAGGTCAGGGAAGTGACATAAAAGAGCAGAATCGTCTGTTTCTCCTGAACCATATGGCGCTGGACGAATCGTGCGAGGCCCAGATACACCACGCAGAAGATCAACGCCAGTAAACCCTGAGCATCATTCCAACCCGCCACATCAAATAATACGTATAACATCAGACAACTAATGCTCGTATTCATGGCGAGTAGAGCGAAATCCCACCAGGTTAACTTCATCCGGTGTTTGAACGGATATGCCAGCGTAATGCCTAGATATAATGCAAACGTCACAATGGAATACAACATGCCAATCTTCTCACTTGGCGACAGCCATAATAGGATGAGCATGGATGGTGTGTTGAACAGGAAACTGATATAGTGCACCACTGGCCACCGTTTGCCAAACGAAATGAACACAATAATGCCGTTTAAGAGCAGCAGATAGATCATGGCTACATAGACAGCCGGACCTTCGAGTCCGAACGAGAACATGTAGGAGAATAGCGGAAGATATCCACCCACCAAACCTAGTGAACAGATGGTCTTCGACTGGTATCTCAAGGACAATAATACGGAGATTGCCGATACCAATACAGACAGGGCAAGTCCCGTATATAACCCGATAATATGCAGTAAAAAGTAACTATAGAAGACGGAGCCGAACAACACGGATATCCCACCGCCGAGCAGCCCCATCGCAAACGTCTGCCTTTTGCGGCGGAACAGCCACTCTCCTCCGGCGAGCATCAGTGCACCGAGCAGGAAAAAGGCTCCGCTCTTCATCTCGTCATTAAACCAGGTCGAGTACGAATATTGGAACGCTGCTCCAACACCCAAAATAAGAAGCAGGATGGCTACTTTGTTGATCCAGCTGAGTCCGATTTTCATCTCCATGCGATTCTGCTTGATTCGCCGCTGAATAGTCTCCTCGCTCAATCCTTCCTCCGCCATCTGCTCATACCCACGACCCATGTGCCCACGTAGAGCCTCTTCTCTCTCCCGTACGGCCTGTCTGTGCATTTCAATCCGCTCATTCACCTCTGCCGCAAGGTAAGCAATCCTCTCCTTCACTTCGTGAGAATCTTCTTGCAACTCCTGTGCGGCCTGATTGTACAGCACGTTTAGATTGGATTTCGTTCGATGTTCATGGAATGCAACTCGATCATTATGTACCGCTGTTTTCCCTTGAAAATAGGTCTCCATCTTCTCCCGCGATACCCGGATCAGATTCAGCTTCTCATCCAGCATCTGTTCAGATAACGCCATACGAAGACGTGCATTCTCTTCTTCCATCTTGCGCGAGCGAAGTTCAAGCTGGTGCAGCTTGAGCTTATGGGCTTCATACTGTTCCTGTAACTGTTCATTCTGAACGATCAGGTCATCGGACTGGTATTCCTGGAGCAAGGCGTGATACTCCTTCGCCAGTTGTTTCTGCTGCTCCTGAACCTGCCCAAGCCGTTCCTTAAACTCCTTCATGAGCTTCCTCCGTTGGTTGATGTTTAATCTTTTCCCTATATTTTACTATATGTATGCCATAAAAAGAGGTTTAAACATTAGATATATCTGTGCAATATTTCATCCGCAGGATCTCAAACGCAAAAAAAGCCGGGAAGCAACCGCTTCTCCGGACTTATATTCGTATGAGCATTTGCACAAGATTGGATGCTTATGCCGCATCACTCGTCTCCGATTGTTCCGCTGACTCCGGTTCAATTATCTCGGTCGCATCCGGGTCCAGCCAACTTGCGATCATGCCACGCACATACTGCAGATCGTCCTCCGACAGATCGTAGTACCATGTGCCACTGCGCGTTGCACCCTCACCCTTCAGCATGTAATTGCTGATCGTTGGTATGCTATCTTTCATATATAGGGACTCGGCAAATTTCACGATAAAGTCCGAGGTCATGTTGGTTGTAAAATTCGATCCGGCAATCTGGATTACGTCCGGGATCTTGGTCAGATTTTTGACTTCCAGCGCACGATTCATGAAGGCACTTAAGAAAATCCGGTGACGCATCGTCCGATTGAAATCGGAATCTTCCCGGTAACGCACATATCCAAGCGCTTCTTCGCCGTTATAGATCGGTTTATTAGCTTCAACAAACAGCTTCTCATGAATTTTGAGCTTGTTCTCAATGTTCTTTTTGATCGGCAGTTCCACACCACCAACCGCATCAACAATATCCTTGAGCCCGTTAAAATTAATCGCGGCATAGAAATCCACTTTGTTCCCCAGCAAATTCTCCACCGTATCCATCGCCATCTTGGCTTCACCATGGGCATACGCTGAGTTGATCTTCGACTTCACATCCCGGCCGACAATCTCGGTATAGGAGTCACGCGGAATGGACAGCAGCAGCACTTTATTGTCTTCTGGACGCACGACGGAATAGATGATGGTATCCGAACGGCTTGGTTCGTTATCCCGTTGGTCAATCCCTAGCAGCAACAGCGAGAATGGGTCGGTATGTTCCACGACAGGGGCATCCTTATCGCCCGCTGGTACAAAGGAGTCATCCAAAGCTTCCTTCACCGTAGCTGAAGCGAACAAATTAAAGGCAAACACGACGAGTTGCTTTTGATAGATAAATCCGAGTCCTCCCAACACAAGCAGCACACTTAGGGTGATGATCAATGGCTTCTTCCATTTCTTCTTCGGTTTCTTCGGCTTCCGTCTTGTTAAATGTGCAGCACTGTTTTCCATCATATCTCCTTTAATAACGGGTTCTTAGAATCATTTAACTATATTAATAACACGTTTTCAATAGATTACGTTATAATCTGCATTACATAAATGTACATAAAGGGAGCGATGAATGATGGAGTATCGACGTTTGGGCAATAGTGGTTTGCGTGTGTCGGCACTGGGGCTTGGCACCAATGCGTTTGGCAAACGCGCGGATGAAGCAGCTTCTACCCGCATTATTCATGCAGCGATGGATCAGGGCATCAACTTTATCGATACCGCCAATATCTACGCAGGCACGGAATCGGAACGCATCATCGGACAGGCTCTCACAGGTCGACGGGAAAACGCGGTGCTTACTACCAAGGCCGGATTACCCCGGCATGATGGTCCTCATGGGCGGGGTTCCTCCCGCTACCATCTGAAACAAGAGCTGGAACATAGCCTGCGGCGTCTGCAAACGGATTATGTCGATCTGTACCAGATCCATACTTTTGATCCGCATACACCGCTGGATGAGACACTGCGCACACTGGATGATATGGTCACTTCCGGCAAAGTCCGTTACATCGGAGCCTCCAACTACGCAGCTTGGGAGCTGATGAAAGCTCTGGGCATCAGTGAACAGAAAGGTTATGTGCGCTACATCTCCACCCAAACCAGCTACTCCCTGGCAGACCGTACGCCCGAGTTGGAACTGGTACCGATGTGTCTGGATCAGGGTGTAGGTATTATTCCGTACTTCCCGTTGGCAGGTGGTATTCTGACAGGTAAATATAACGGACAGACCCGTGTGCCTTCTGGTTCCAGAGCAGACACCGATCCGTCTTTCAACCGTTTCTTGCTGGAGCATAATATTCAACTGAGCGAACAAGTAAGCGCAAAAGCGGCTGCATATGGATGCTCCCCGAGTGTGCTGTCGCTTGCATGGCTGCTGACACGTCCGGCTGTATCCACAGTGATTGTTGGCGCTACACACACCGATCAGTTGGAACATAATCTGGCTAGTCTGGACATGTCACTGCCCGATGAGCTGTTGGCCGATCTGGACCAGATCAGTGACTCTTTCCGTCGCCGCGAGCCGTTTGCGTCCTATCGAATCGATTGAGCAACCGAAACAGACCTCCCGACAAGATGAAGTCAGGAGGTCTATTTGTATTTTGCAGAGGTGCTATAATTATTAATAATCAGAAAATTTCCCATTTCCACTACATTCTGTAGTTTAATACATTAAAAAAAGATATATTACGGATCAACTCTCTGTTTTTTGGCGAAGAAACTCCTGCATGATCTCCAAATACTCACCCTTACGTTCATCCAAAGTTTCGAAAAATGCCTTGTCCGATTCCTCGACCAGATGGATTCCCTCCACAGCCAATCGGGTTCCTTCTTCCGTTGTTGTGATAATATTGGCACGCGTATCTGTCTGATGACGAGCGCGGGTAATTAATCCCCTTTTTTCAAGCGCACGTAGAACCTGAGAAGTCACGTTAACATCCACCTTGGCAAAATGAGCAATTTGAACCTGAGTAACTCCTTTGCCTTCCTCATCGTGTTCATTGAGCCACAAACAGGCGTGCAATAATACAAATTGAGGTTGTGTCAGTTCGAGGGGCTCCAGCACCCTGCGTACTTCCTTTTGCCACATGGATGTAACCTGCCATAACAGATATCCCGGGCTTTCTTGTGCGTTTTTATACCGTGAGCTTGTCATCTCATACCTCCATGATGTGCGACCTTATGCAACAGAATATGTACCCGTCAGTCAATGAAGTAAATCCATTATTCATATAACGATGATGGAAACATATCCGTTGCAATTCTGTGTGTTCTTTCTCAAAAAAATAATTAGCGGGCAGGAATAAACTGCTTCACCCATTGTCCGAATCCTTGCGGATTGCGGCTCTGTATAAGAATGGTTCCTTCTCCCCGGAACCGACATACCAGTCCTTCTCCACTTGTAACACTGGATAACCAGCCCTGTGAAGCTTTCTCAATACGGTAATCTACATAATGAGGCCATGCCACCAAATGGGCGTTATCCACGATCATTTCTTCACCTGCTGCCAGATTAATCGCATGGATGGCACCATAGGAAGACAGAAATACAGTTCCACGTCCGCTGATCTCAATAATGAAGAAACCTTCTCCCGAAAAGAGACCTTTCTTCAGGTTTTGCATTTTGGTATTCACCTGAATGCCCTCGGTTCCCGCCAGAAATCCGTCTTTCTGCACATAGAGTGAATAAGAACCGTCCAATTCAACAGCTTCTACATCGCCCATGCTTGAAGGTGAGAGCAGAATCTCTGCCGACCCGCCCGCAGCCGTCAGTTCCTGAAAGAAAAACTTCTCCCCGCTCAGCATCCGACCGAACCCGGCAAACATTCCGCCTTCTGCTGAACCCTTCAGTTCAACCGTAGGCGTCATGGATACCATCGCACCACTCTCAGCCTTGAACCGCTCTCCCCGCTGCAAATGTACTTTGAGCATCGCAAAAGCACCATCATATAAAATCTCATAGTTCACGGTTGCACCAGCTCCCTATTGTCAGAGTTAAAATCATTCAGTCCATTATCTTCCAGAACCGCTGATTTGTCTCCGTATTCCTTCACAATATGTTGATCTCCCCAATTACAGAGTGCATTGAGAATCGGTTCAAGACTTCTCCCGTAATCACTCAATTCGTATTCTACTTTGGGAGGGACCTGATTATATACGATTCGGTTTACGATTCCGTCGTTTTCAAGCTCTCTCAGTTGCTGTGTTAACATTTTCTGTGTGATTGCGGGCATAATACGCTTGAGATCACTGGTTCGTCTTTTCCCATGTGTCAGATGACAGAGAATGACGCATTTCCACTTGCCACCGATCACTTCTAAGGTCGCTTCAACCGAGATGTTATATTTTTTTCTTACCATAACTTGCTTCCTCCCTGATGAATTGGATTACATCCGTCGCATGCTGTATAGGCACCAAAAAGTACGTAGGGTACTAAAAAGTACGTACTATTCAATCTATACCGAATAACTCATAATAGCATTTGCCGGTACGTAAATCTACATTCTGGGGAGTTGAGCAAGAAATGTTACAAGATTCAAAACGCAGCACGTGGGCACTGCTAGCACTGGCCATTAGTGCATTCGCAATCGGTACCACAGAGTTTATCAGCGTTGGGCTACTACCCCTCATTGCAGATGACCTGGGCATTTCCGTAACTACAGCGGGACTGACCGTTACTTTATATGCATTAGGCGTTACCTTTGGGGCCCCTGTTCTGACCTCACTGACGTCTACCATATCACGCAAAACGCTACTGCTTGCCATCATGATTGTCTTCATTGCGGGTAACACGATGGCTGCACTATCGACGGGCATCACCATGTTACTCATTGCACGAGTAGTATCCGCTCTGGCACACGGGGTGTTCATGTCCATTGGCTCCACGATTGCAGCCGATCTGGTGCCTGCCAACCGTAGGGCGAGTGCCATTGCCATCATGTTCTCCGGTCTAACCATTGCCACAGTAACCGGTGTACCTCTCGGTACACTCATTGGCCAACATTGGGGCTGGCGCGCTGCCTTTATCCTGATTGTTGGGGTTGGTATCGTTGCGATGATCGGGAACCTGATACTCGTACCATCCACGTTGAAACGCGGAACACGAACGGCATTTCGGGATCAGCTGAAGCTGGTTACAGGCGGACGCTTGCTGCTTGCTTTTGCCATCACTGCCGTCGGGTACGGAGGAACATTTGTTGTGTTTACGTATCTGTCCCCGTTGTTGCATGATATTAGCGGATATTCCGAGAAAACAGTAGCGTTCATTCTGTTGTTGTACGGAATTGCCATTGCAGTGGGCAACATCATCGGCGGCAGAGCAGCCAATCGCAACCCGCTCAAGGCGCTCTTCTACATGTTCATCATTCAGACCATCATTCTCGGCGTGATGTACTTCACCGTCCCGTTTAAGTTGGCAGCACTGCTCACCATTATGGGTATGGGCCTGCTCGCCTTCATGAATGTGCCTGGTCTTCAGATGTACGTTGTAACCTTGGCTGAGCGATATGCACCACAGGCCAAGGATGTAGCCTCAGCCTTTAACATCGCCGCATTTAATGCAGGGATCGCTATAGGTGCCTATTTGGGTGGAGTGATCAATGACTCCATTGGTTTGATTCACACAACATGGGTCGGAGCCTTGATGGTTCTCGTAGCTGTAATCCTGACCGCATGGGCTAAAATGCTGGAAAGCAAGGATCAACATGCATCAGTCGAAATGAAGAAAGCTTCGTGCTAATTTTCATCTGACCCTAGGTCTCACTCTATATTTATCAGTTCCAGCCTTCGAGGGGAACCGGTTTCACAATGTATTTTATTATACTATAATACGTTGAACCCAATTTGATCTACTATGATTTAATTTTGTATGATAAAACAACAAAAATTCAGCTTAATATAACTGATTTTTACACAATTTAAGGAGGAAATCTCATGACAACAGCTCAAACTGCACAACATTTACAATCCACAGTAACTCTGCATAACGGTGTTTCTATGCCTTGGTTCGGACTTGGTGTATTTAAGGTAGAAGAAGGATCTGAACTGATTGAAGCCGTGAAAAATGCGATTAAACATGGATACCGAAGCATTGATACTGCTGCAATATACGGCAATGAAGCTGGTGTTGGTCAAGCGATTGCAGAAGCTTTGCAAGAAAACAACCTGAAACGCGAAGAACTGTTTGTTACATCTAAAGTATGGAATGCAGACCTTGGATATGAAGAGACACTTGCCGCTTTTGATACCACATTGAACAAACTGGGACTGGAATACCTTGACCTGTATCTGATTCACTGGCCTAAGGCAGGCAAATACAAAGCAGCCTGGAAAGCGATCGAAGAACTGTACGCAGCCGGCCGCATTAAGGCTATTGGCGTAAGTAACTTCCAGATTCATCATCTCGAAGACCTGATGCAGGATGCCAAAGTGAAACCGATGGTCAATCAGGTGGAATACCACCCTCGCCTGACTCAGGTTGAGCTTAAGGCTTTCTGCGAAAAGAATGGTATCCAGCTTGAAGCTTGGTCGCCTCTAATGCAAGGTCAGCTGTTGGACAACCCAGTGCTCACAGCCATTGCTTCAGACAAAGGCAAATCGGTTGCACAAGTCATCCTGCGTTGGGATCTGCAAAATGGAGTCATTACGATTCCGAAGTCCACCAAGGAAAACCGGATTATCGAGAACTCCTCCATCTTCGACTTTGAACTTTCAAATGAAGAGATGGATCAGATTAGTGCTCTGAACGAAGATGTACGCGTTGGACCTGATCCGGATAACTTCGATTTCTAATAGATAGCCTTTTTGGAGGCTGCTTTGTTTGACATAACATAACGAAAAAACACCGGACCAGTATCCGGTGTTTTTTCGTTATATTCTCTTCCCTACAGCCAAGACTCGCTCACACTGCACGTTTCAATTCAAAATGTGGTAATCCATTTTTCAACTATTGAACCTGCCACAATGCAGGGACATTGGATGGCTCCCACCCAGACAAGGATGTGTGGGATTGCAAACATTTATACGTCTTACCGCTATAGGTGACCAGCTGTCCTACAGTATAGGCTGTATTCGCCTGCCAGGCGGAAACGCCCGGATTTGTCGTTCCTGCTGTTGTTTTCACGGTCACCGCATTACTCGCAGCAGAACCATTACCCGCTGCATCCTTTGCTTTTACCGTAAATGTATACGAGGTATCCGCTGCAAGCCCGCTGATCGTTGCTGTCGTTCCGGTCACGGATGTCGCCAGAGCCGCTCCATTGTACACATCATAACCCGTTACACCCACGTTATCCGTGGATGCCGCCCAGCTCAGCGTTATGCTGGATGTTGTTTGCGCCGTTGAAGCCAGGTTCGTCGGTGCAGTTGGCGCTTGCGTATCACCTCCCGGCTGAGTCGTAGTGCTTACGGTTACAGCATTACTGGCTGCAGACAGATTGCCGGCCGCATCTTTTGCTTTGATCGTGAAAGTATAAGAAGTACCTGCAGTAAGTCCACTGATCGTTGCTGTTGTTCCGGTCACGGATGTTGCAAGATTACTGCCATGATAGACGCTATAACCGGTAACCCCTACATTATCCGTTGAAGCATTCCAAGCCAGTGTAACCGAGTTTGCCGTCACACCTGTCGAACGGGCATTACCGGGTACGCTTGGCGCCGTCGTATCTGCTGGAGGCACTGTACCTCCGGTAGGCAGATCGGCTTTCAGTTTATTTTGAAGTGTTTTGTTCCGGTCACCGCTAAGTTCCCAGAACATCGCTCCGCCGAGTCCCTTGCTCTTGATATAAGCGGTTTTATATCCAATAGACTCCGCATCGTCATAGCTAATAAAGCGCTTGTTGGTCGCATTATAGAGATATGGCACCTTGGCCGTGTCATTCCAGTAACGCGTGTACCCGTTTTTGTTAATGTAATTGGTCTCCAGATCGTAGAAATCAAAGGAGCCTGCTTCCCATGTTCCAACGGAAGAACCCCCCGTGCAGGTCTGATACTGGCCATTGCTAGCTTGCGCGCATCCATCCCAGCCGCGGCCATAGAATGGAACACCAAGCACAAGTTTGGCCGCTGGTACCCCAGCATTCAGATGCCCTTGTGCTCCGGCAGCCACGTTAAATGTATTGGCATCCGGCACCCCAGCAGCCGAAGCCGCAGGGTCATAGTTCAACGGCGCGTTATGCGCACTGACTTTTTGCCAGGCCCCGTTAAAATCGTATGTCATAATATTAATCCAGTCGACGATGGCAGCTATATTGGCAAGCTCAGTATTCGCGGCATAGGTCGTCGATGCACCGCTTGCAATCGTAAGCAGATACTTCTTGCCGTCCACAGCTCCGGCAGCATCCAGCTTCTCACGGATTTTGCTCAGAAGCAGTGTGTAATTCTGCTTATCCTCAGGACGTTTGCTGTTACCATCAAGTCCGCCTGATACCGGGTACTCCCAGTCCAGATCTACCCCGTCAAAATTGTATTTCCGCAGGAAGTCGACGGCAGAGTTTGCAAAAACCTCTCGCGTTGCTGCAGTCGCAGCTACATCAGAGAAGCGGTTGGACCATGTCCATCCTCCGACGGAGATGATTGTCTTCAGATTAGGATTGATCTGTTTCAGCTTGTTAAGCTGATTGATATTGCCTGCAATGGGCTGATCCCACGTATCCCCTGCAAATGTCTTGCCGGTATCAATCCATGGATCGCCAAGCACGATCGTTCCATTCGGTACATTGATTGTCTGGCTCTTCTCATTCTGACACGTCCAGGTCACCGGATTAGGGCCCGAAGGGTCCGGATTTCCATGAACACCATTCCAGCAAATATCGGCAAAAGCATAGTTGATATGCGTGACTTTGGTTGGGTCGATATCCGTTACATTATAGTTTCTCCCATACGCAGCCCATGACGGGTAGTAACCAACAATTTTATATGAATCTGCAGCTGCTGCCGTAGCGGGTTGGAGTGCAAAAGAAGGAATAATAACAGATAAGAGCAGGGATAGACCCAGAAGAAACTTTGCGGTTTTCTTGAAAGCAGTGTGTTTATTTAAATGTATCATCTAATACACAACCTCCTTTGTCGTTTGCGTACTCAGCCCGTTCAGGAACGGACGATGTGCGCTCGAAAACTGGTTATTCGTATATGCGTCCCAGTTGATTGACCAGGTCATAATCCCTTTTATCCCCGCATAGCCCGTAGACTGGTGCAAGGAATAGGAACCGCCGTATGACACACCTTTGATCAAATAATTCAATGCCTTTTGCAGATCGGCTGGCGTTGTATAACCACCTCCAGCAGCCTGTTGGGAAGCCGGTACACCGATGGCAATCTGATCCGGTTGCAAGGGACTAAAGAAAGGGCCTGTGCTGCCGCCTACATGAAAGCCTTGAAGCAACATCTCCGCCATAGCCACATGGAAATCAGCTGTTCCCTGGGCGTAAGAGCGTCCATCCAGCCCCACCATGGAGCCGGTGTTATAGTGCTGCACATGCAGCAGGGTCAGGTCATTACGCAAGGCATGGATGACTGGCAGGTAAGCTCCCCAAGGGCCGCCGTAGCTCAGATATCCACCCTGTACATAGGCCGTCTCCGGCGCAGCCGTTAGGATGAAATTGGCGCCGAAGTGTGACTTAACCGCTTTCACGCCTTGGATGAGGTTAACAATTTTCGGTGTAGTTGGACTACGGAAATCGGTATCCCCTGCATTCAGAGACAGGGAACTTCCTTCCAGATCGATATCTAGACCATTGAAACCATACGTGGAAATGATTGATTTTAACGAATCTTCGAACTGCTGTCTCTTGGTCGCGTCGGTGAGCTCAATGGTACCGTTGGCTCCCCCCATGGAAAGAAGTACTTTTTTTCCCTGGCTTTGCAGATAGGCAATATCGGATTTGAATTCGGCTACCGTTGCATTGTATGGAGTAAAAGCAAGCGTTCCGCTGCCATGTGAAATCGGTTCGGCAAAGGAGACATTAATGACGTCATAGGCTGTTGATACGTTACGAAGTCTGATATTGGTTGAACCATTGTCGAAGTTATGCCAGTAGCCGATCAGCCATTTGCTGCCGGTTGGCTCAGGGTTAGAAGGTCCATTGGAAGTTGTTACACTGAGGGAGGTGCTCGCAGCGGATACATTGCCTGCGGCATCTTTGGCTTTTACCGTAAAAGCATAAGTCGTGCTGGCTGTCAGTCCAGTGACTACAGCTGTTGTAGTTGAAGTACTTGTCACAAGAACGCCGTTCCGGTACACCTCATACCCCGCTACGCCCACATTATCCGTGGATGCATTCCAGGAAAGACTCACGGAGGTGTTCGTGATGGAGGATGAAGTCAGACCCGCAGGAACAGAAGGTGGTGCCGTATCTGGCGTTGGCGTTTCCCCTCCCGAACCTTCCCCGACGTATTTCCACAACGCGGGCACAACAGAGGGCTCCCATCCGGTCAACGCCGTGTGGGCCTGAATACACTCATAATCTTTATTTTGATATGTTACGTGGTCTCCTTTCTTGTATGCGGTGCCTGCCTGCCACTGGGCGGCGGCATCGGCTCTCGGTGCAAACCACGAAATAAGTAGAAGAAATGTCAAAGCAAATGTAATGACCGGGCGGAATCGAACAGCTTGATTCAAGCAAAATCCCTCCTGTACTAAGGATACGTTCACCTTGCAAACAAAACTTCAATTGTCCACCTGCATCTGATCTGTGATCGATTAGAGCCAGCCTCATTCAGCCATCTGATGTTGCGTGTCACTTCACTCCCTTCCCTTACCAAAATGGACCTTCCCTCTCGTGTTCTTTTTTTGCAGGCACCATCCAAATTTTACAGGGAATTTACAGATCCTCACCCTGTATTTAATCAGTAAAATGCAAAAGAGATAAGGGATAAAATAGTTCTATTGGGGGCGAAAAATGTAATATAGCGCACAAAAAAGGTTTTCGTTCAAGTTCTTAGGAGACTTGAACGAAAACCTATGTTAGATATTACGCAGAGAAGAGGGCATATCTTACCGCCGCAGCTCCCCTCTCCCTTCCAAAGGCTGCCATCCATCTACGCCGGACAGAATCAGAGGTACAGTGTACTCGGCCGCTTCCTGTTCGGTCAGTATTTTGGCCCAAGGCACACGATCAGCAGCACATCCGGCACCAGGCCCGGCGCTGTTGTATTCCGCATACTGAACGGTCTGCTCTGCATCTGTCTTGTTCCAGTTGTGCCATCCCTCCCGCTTCACATGAGCGCCGATCCAGCAGTTCAGAAAACAGACTTTGGCATGATGACGCCACGGTCTACCCAGATACACCGACTGCGGCGGAGCATTGCTGGTCAGATCACAGTCCAGAAACACATAGCCGTAACGCACATCCTCTGGCGTAGAGGCTGCGGTAATCCAACCGTTCACTTGTCCATCCGCTGCCTCCGCTTCAGTCAGGCGATTCTTCGTAAAGATCTCGCAGCCCTTAAACACCACGGTAGCCGAGCCAAAAATAAAATCGATATCACCTTCGATGTAACAGTCCTCGAAATACTGCCGCAGTTTGCGCCGCTTGGCACCATCGCGTGGCCCACCAAAATAACTGCGATCCATGGGCTGCTCCGGCAGCGGGCCGGTGAAGATTGTATCCTGGTGACCGATCAAACGACAGCGGCGAAAGACCGCCCGGTCTCCATCCACATAAACGGCCAGGGCCTGACCAACTTGCTTGCCCGGCCCGGCAGCATTTACGAAGGAAATCCCCTCTGCCGTGAAATCATCGGCACCAATGAAAGCCGTATAGGAATGAAACGTATGATATGGCGACCCGTCCGGGAACTTCTTGAGTGCATGATCATCATACGTAATGATCGTCTGCTCCGCCCCCTCACCAATCAGGTGGATGCCCGGCTTCTCCATATGCAGCTTCTCATGATAGACACCAGCCTTCACTCGAATTGGAACGGTTCCGATGCCATTCTCCGGCAGCGCATCAACTGCAGCCTGAATCGTCACATAATCCCCTGTCCCGTCTGAAGCAACCGTCAGACAGGGAGCCGATGATTCCAATGCTGTATTTGGCAATCTCTGCTGCGTCATGGCAATCGCTCCATTTCCAGCGCTGCCAGCAGAAGCGGAGCCACCCCCATAAAGGAATCGCTTACAACCGCTTCACTTACATAGTAGTTGTACGAGCCATCCCGATCCATGCTTAATCCTGCGCCATGACAGATCCCGTTTAACCGAATGCCGTCAGCCGTCTCCTCCACCAATCTGGAGGAAAGTCCCTGCCATCCCTTCTCCGCCGCAGCTCTGAAATGCGGCTCCAGATACCTTAGCCGCACACCCTTAGCAAGTGCATATACAAACATGCTTGATCCGGATGCTTCCAGATAGTTGCCTTTGCGGAAGCCCTGATCCAGTACCTGGAACCATAACCCGCTCTCCTGCTCCTGCACGCGCACCAAAGCGTGGCACATCCGTTCGAAGATGCCGATGATGGTTCCGCGCTTTGGATGATTCACGGGGAAATGCTCCACGCTGTCTACAATCGCCATGGCATACCAGCCCATCGCCCGGCTCCAGAAGTGTGGTGAGCACCCTGTCGATGAATCTGCCCAGACCTGCTCCTTCGATTCATCCCAGCCATGATAGAGCAACCCGGTCCGCGGATCACGGGTCTGGCGTTCGATCAGCAGAATCTGATGTGCAACTTCATCCCATAACTCGGGACGATGAAATGTCTTCGCATACTCGGACAGAAAGGGAGAGGACATATACAGGCCGTCCAGCCACATCTGGAATGGATAGATTTTTTTGTGCCAGAAGCCGCCTTCTGATGTTCGGGGTTGCCCTGCGAGTTGTGCTGCCAAGAGATGCGCCGCTTCTGCGTAACGCTGATCTTCAGCACCATCCAGTAATGCAAACAGGTTTTTCCCCTGATTAATCTGATCCAGATTATATTCTTCCAAAGTATAGGTGCCAATAGAGCCGTCGGGCTGGATATACAGGTCCATATGTTTTTTCATAAAATCAACATACTCTTGCTTGCCATAATACTGCCCGGTTCGTGCCATCGCCATCAAGGTCATGCCTTCCACGTATGCCCATCGTCCCGAAGGGAACGCATGATAACCGTCCCCGTCACATTGCTGGATAATTGTTGCTGCAATTCGCTCAGACCAGGATAACTGTGTCTGTACCTGCATAAGCAATTCCTCCTTGAATGTTGTACTCACCTAATACATGTATGACTAACGGATAACCGCTTCACTCTTCAAAGGTTACTGTCCTTACTGCCGGCATATTGCCGTTGAATTGCGAAGGTTCAGCTTGGGCTGAATGACTACCGGAACATCGACCTGTTCATCACGGATTAACGAGACAATCAGCTCTGCTGCCTGCACGGCCAGTTCATCCAGAGATGGGCCAATCGTCGTCAAAGCCACTTCGGCATATTGCATATCCGGCAGATCATCATACCCGATTAACGAGATATCGCGTGGAACACTGTAACCTGCCTCAAGTAAAGCTCGGAGTGCCCCTCGGGTGACCAGGTTGTTCAGTCCAATAAAAGCTGTCGGCGAATCCGCCCCAAACGCATGATTACGTATGGCAAAATACCCGTCTTCCCAGGAAGAATACGCTGGTAGCACATGGTCTTCGTTAAAAGCCAGACCCGTACGCTGTAACGCTTCCCGGTATCCCTCCAGCTTGACGTGCTGGGAGTTGCCGATGAATCCGATTCGGCGGTGGCCCAGCGATTTCAGATGCTCCACTGCTTTGAACAGCCCTTCTTTGCGGTCAATCTTGATGTAAGGAGAGTTCGGCGCTTCATCTGTACCCAGCACAAAACACGGCATGTTGAGTGTTGCGAACTTTTTCCAGAACATCTCCCGATTGTCCAGTGCATAGTCCCACAGAATACATCCGTCCACGCGCAGCTGGCTGAAGACATCCACGCCATCATCCGCCACAACCAGGATCATCTGATATCCTCGCTTCTTCAGCTCGGTGTGCAGACGGCCGGAGATGTTCGAGAATAACGGATTGCTCAGCTCATCCAGTACAAAACCGATGATGTTGCTTCTGCCTGTGGAGAGCTGCCGGGCCAGCATGTTTTTCCGATATTGATGTTTCTCCGCGACCGCAAGCACCTTCTGCTTTGTTGCCGGTTTGATCGCGGGATCATCATTCAGCGCCTTCGATACCGTGCTATAGCTCACCCCCGCCAGTTTGGCAATGTCTTTAATGGTTATCAAAATCAATCAACACCTCTCATACGCCTAAAACCCTAATTTCCTATTTCTGTGCAGACTTATAACGATCGTATTGTGCCTGTCTGCCCGCAATAACCTGCTCTATATTCATCTTCTTCAACGTCTCAATATAACTGTCAAACTGGTCCAGACTGGCGTCCCCGCTAATAAACTTGAAGTTCATCTCTTCCACATATGTGGTGATGTCAGGCATCGCCATGCTCTCCACGCTCGCTTCATCCGGCAGGGCATAGACAAACGGGAACGGTTCGCGCACATACGGCTCCAGTTCCTTATCCATCTTCGAATGCCAAGGGGCTACGACGGAATCGGCAGAATCGGTGGATTGGATGTTCGGCAGATTCACCGGACCAATGCCCAGCTTCTGAATGTATTCATTGTCCTTGCCTTTGTCCGTGAATGTCTTCACGCCATTCTCTTCCGTATACGTGTCATCCTTGATGCCCCACGTATAATACGTCTGTGCTTCCTCACTTACGGCATAGTCCAGGAAGCGGAAAGCAAGTTCCGGATTTTTACTATCACGTGTAATGCCAAAGATGCCACTCACTGGTGTACGTCCTACATAGAACTGATCCCCATGCGGTCCTTTCAGTGGTAAAATGCCTTTGATGATTGGTTCTTCCGGATTGTAATCCTTGAACAACGGACTGTAGACCATCGACATATACCAGCTAAAATTAAACGTTGCGCCCGTCACATCCTGAGAGATGCGCGACGTAACCTGATCACTCGTGGTACTCGCATAATCCACCCCAAGCAGACCTTCCTTGTAGAGTCCGTTCAGATAGGTCAAGTACTCCTTGTAGGCAGGCTCATAATAGCTGAAATGCACCTTGCCCTGATCGTCTGCATAAAACTGATTGGACAGATCAAGTCCAAATGCCGGGCCAAAGGCCATGGACACAAATTTTGCTTCCATGGACAGTGGAATCTCATCGGCTTTTCCGTTGCCGTTCGGGTCATCTGTCTTGAACTTGCGCAGCATCGCCGTGAATTCATCCAGCGTGGTCGGCTCGCTTAATCCCAACTTATCAAGCCAGCGCACATTGACCATAAATACCGGCATGTAGTTGCGGGTTAACGTCTGCTGCGGGATATAATACATTTTACCATCTGGCGTTGTTAAACTGGCTTTGACCGAAGGCGACTTTTCATATATTTTTTTGAGATTCACGCCGTATTTCTCTACCAGTTCATTAATCGGAATGAATAGACCGCTGTTAATGTACTTCATCAGCTGATCCTGATCCGGCAGGTACACGATATCGGGCAAGCCGGTACCAGCAGCCAGCCTCGGATTGACGGCATCCGCATAGTTCTGCGGCGGAATCAGATCCCAATCCACCGTCACACCAGCGTTGCTCTCAATTTTCTTCACGATGGCTGCGGTGGACAAGTCCACATTGGTCGTCCAAGCGTTGGTGCCGAGAATAGACAACTTGGCGTCCGGTTGATCCGTCACCGGCCCTGCTCCGGTATAATTGAAGGCTGGCTCCGAACTGGACGGGGTACTCCCCGCATCGGTTCCCGCCCCTGTTCCACCGCTACATCCCGCCAGGCTGATTGCCAGTATCGCTGCGATTACACTTTTTCTTCCTGCCCCTTTAAATCTCATCCATCATTCCTCCTTGGTATGAACCATTCTGAACTCCCTTGAATGACATGACACTTAAGTAAGTAAAGCTATCCTTTCACGGCTCCGAGGGTAATTCCCTTAACGAAGTACCGTTGGATAAACGGGTAGATCGTAACAATAGGCAGAATGCTGACCACAATGGATACATAACGAACCTGAAGGGAGGAGACCGCCAGCGCACCGGATGTCATCGTACCGCCCATCTTCTGCATCACTTCCGGCGAAGCCATGATCAGCACTCTTCGCAGGAACATCTGTAAAGGCTGCATATCCTGTTTGCCCAGATATAATAGGGCCGTGAAAAAGTTGTTCCAGTGGAATACCGCATAGTACAGCGTGAGCACAGCCAGTGTTGGCTTGATGATCGGAACCGCCAGACGATACAGCATCGTCATCTCGTTGGCTCCGTCTATACTGGCACTTTCGAATATTTCATTCGGAATACCTTCGAACGCTGAGCGGCAGATCATGACGTTAAACGTAATCACCAGCACAGGCAGCACCATAACCCAGCGGGTGTTGTACAGCCCAAGCGAGGTAATCAGCATGTAGACCGGAATGAGTCCACCCGAGAAATACATGGTGAAGGCGATGAAGAAATTCAGCTTGCGGCGTAAGAAAAACTGCTGTCTGGATAATGGGAACGCGGCAAGACATGTTGCCACAATGTTCAACAGTGTGCCTACCACCGTGTACCAGAGGGTGTTGTAGAACGAAACCCACAACTCCTTGTATTGCAGTACCATTTGGTAACCTGACAGGGTAAACCCAACGGGCCACAATACAACTTTTTGTTTGTCGATGGCATCCACCGAGCTGAATGAAATACTAATGACGTACAGAAAGGGATACAACGTGACAACAACCGCCAGTATGGTCAGCAGGTAGACACATCCGTAGAACAAACGGTCACTTCTCGATTTTTGCATACAGATCTCCTTTGGTCCGGGTTATAGTCTTACCAGAGTGACATCTTGGTCAGGCGGCGGGTCATGGAATTGGCAGCAAAAACAAGGACAAAGGTGATAACGGAGTTGAACAAGCCAACCGCTGTGGCGAAGCCGTAATTCTGGCCCTCAATCCCCATCCGGTATACATAGGTGGACAAGACATCAGCTGTTTCGTAGGTGGCTCCGTTGTAGAGCAGATATACTTTCTCGAAACCTACACTCATAATGCCGCCAAGCGACAGAAGCAGAAGAATGACAATGGTTGGTTTGATACTGGGAAGGGTCAGGTGCCATAGCTCCTGGAATTTGTTGACGCCGTCGATTTTGCCGGAATCATACATCTCGGGGTCGATCCCCATAATGGCTGCAATGTAGATGATGGAGCTGAAGCCAAAGCTTTGCCAGATGTCGGAACTTGTGAAGATGGTACGGAACCAGCTCGCATCCATCATGAAGTTCACTTTTTCCATGCCAAGACTCGCGATGAGGGTGTTCACAATACCGTCTGTTGGTGACAGGAAGTTAATAATCATGCCAGCTACAACAACAGTGGAGATGAAGTGAGGAAGGTACGTAACCGTCTGGGCAAATCGCTTGAATGTCCGGTTCTTGATCTCCACGATGCAGACAGCGAATAAAATCGGAATGGAGAAGCCAAACAGGAGTGGCAGGAAGGCGAGCAAAAATGTGTTACGCAGCAGTCGCCAGAAGTAAATGGAATTCACAAACTGTTCGAACCAGCGCAGTCCCACCCATTCCCCGCTGAGCATGCCCTGCCCCGGCAAGAAATTACGAAATGCCAACAGCACGCCAGGCATCGGAAGGTACATGAAGATGAGGTAATACAGAAAGATAGGCGAAAACATCAGTAGCAAATATTTATCCCGTCTGATCAGGCTGAACAGCGTTGACATGCGTTTTTTCAACGTGAAACACTCCCCTTCGCTACATAATTACAACGTTTGAATTTTTGAATAAAAAGAACTGTCATTTCACTGATGTATTTGTTATTCATCTCATTCACATTTTGTAACAACCTATATTATTCTGCATAATAACGAGATAATTACTTGAAACAGTCCTCCTCACACCGTATTTATTTCTTCTCAATACTTGCCATAATCATAATTACAACGTTGTAATTTTAATCTAAATGTATACGCTTACATAAACTTTTTTCCATCTTAGCAAAGTCTTCGATGTTTGGCAACAACAAAAATCAGTGGCATGCTGTAACGTACTAAATACAGTCTCGCATGCGCGAGACTGCCCATTGAAATCTACACATGATTCCGATATTCCATCGGTGTCATCACATACACTCGCTGAAAGGCTCTGTAAAACTGACTGACGCTGGAAAATCCCAGTTCATAACTGATTGTTGTTACTGAATCCGCTGTATGGCGGAGCCTCCTGGACGCTTCTTCTACGCGCAAATTCAGCAAATATTGATACGGTGTTGTTCCCGTAAGAGCCTTGAAAGAACGCATAAAATGATACCGGCTCTGATGCGCGACCATCGCCATCGAATCAATATCCATTGGACCTGTGTAGGCACTGTGAATGTAATCCAGCACTCGTTGGAGATGCGGGTCCATGAATGTATCGGAATTTACAGTCTTTTTTCCATTTTCCTGCCCCGTCAACATGCGTCTTAGATACGTCTCAACCGCCAGTTCTGTTTCCTGCACTTGCAGCATTTCGGGCACATCATCTAACAAAATAGAATTCCAGCCTCGAAACAGACTGCTGATCTCAGCAGGATCAAATGTCTGGGTAGGTCGAAACTCAGCTCGCCCCCCACTTAACTCCGCACCTTCGAAACTGCCTAATGGCGGTTTACGGAACTTGATCACAATGACAGCCGAATCCGACCCTATCTCAAAATAATGCTCAGTCTGGGGATGAGCAATAATCCCTATCCCTGCTTTTAGCGGGTATGCATGCCGTTCCTGTACCAGATGACATTGACCTCTGACCGGCAGCGTTAGCTGATACCAGTCGTCATGTACATGCGGCTCATTCGCAAACCCTCCGGTAGCTTTCCATAATTCCAACCCATTTAGCGTCATGTTTAATTCCATCGTTTGCTCACCTGCTGACATTATAGCAAATCGTGCTCACTTTCCAAGCACTTTTCACAAAGACATGATCTGCCCCCATCTTTTATCATTGAAAAAAATAATTCGAGGTGATCTCCCATGGCTCAGGCCACTTTAAGCAAAATGCAAATCAACTCCTCCGCCAATTGGGCACTTGCCGGAGTCAGCTTCGCCCATCTGCTGAATGATGCGATGCAGACAGTTGTTCCGTCTGCTTTCCCGCTGTTCCAGCAGACCATGCAGCTCAGTTTCGCCCAGATGGGCTGGATTGCCTTCACCCTGAATATTACCGCATCCGTCCTTCAGCCACTGGTCGGTTATATGTCAGACCGCAAGCCCATGCCGATCCTGCTTCCCGGAGGCATGTTATTCTCCCTGATCGGTGTTCTCGGCTTAGCCTTGTCTTCCGAGTTATGGATGCTGCTTGTTTCGGCAGCATTGATTGGCATAGGCTCATCCATCCTCCACCCCGAATCCTCACGCGTGGCCCATATGGCAGCCGATCGTGGACGCGGAATGGCGCAGTCGATCTTCCAGGTGGGAGGCAACACAGGACAGGCTATTGCTCCATTACTGGTCGCCTTCATCCTGCTGCCACATGGACAGCGAAGTTTTCTATGGCTGATGGGCTTTGCCCTGATCGGCATCTTCATTCAGTCTATGGTCAGTCGTTGGTACAGAGACAAGCTTGCCGAGACTCGCATTCGTCAGCAACGCCCTCTAAAATCAAGCGGCGCAGAGCCAGTGACACAGCCTGTGAGCAGGGGATTCATCGCTTTTACAATGGGAATTCTCATCCTGCTGTTATTCTCCAAATTCGTATATATTGCTGGCATGACCGGGTATTACGCCTTCTATTACGCCGATGCCTATGGCTTGCCTCTCTCCCAGGCACAGATCTGTCTGTTTATTTTGCAATTTGCAGGTATGGTCGGAACCTTGCTTGGCGGCCCACTCGCTGACCGCTACGGACGCAAACCGATGATCTGGTTCTCCATTGCAGGCACTGCACCGTTTTCCCTGCTGCTACCTTATGCAGGACCCGTCTTGTCCATGGTATTATGCGGAATGATTGGACTAATCCTGATGTCCGGCTTCAGCGTCATCATTGTCTATGCACAGGAATTACTTCCTCGTCATATTGGAACGGTATCCGGATTGTTTTTTGGTCTGTCGTTTGGCATGGCTGGACTTGGTTCGGTTGTGTTAGGTTCCTTAATTGACGTGACCAGCATTGCGTTTGTTATCAAGTTATGTTCGTTTTTGCCACTGCTTGGTGTGTGTGCTGTATTTCTGCGCAAGGACCAACCAAGAACAGCGTGATAACCGTTGAAACCTCACTGATTTTGTGACTACAATACACCTAGGAGAATTGAGGATAACAGAAGGAAGGAATAACGCATGATTATTGATGTACAGCATGTCACTTGGAAAAGGGGACCCCTTACCCTGCTGAACGATGTGAGCTGGCAGGTGAATGACGGTGAGCACTGGGCATTGCTTGGCCTGAATGGCTCCGGCAAAACAACACTCCTGAACATGATCACCGGGTACCTCTGGCCAACCGAAGGCAAGATATCCGTGTTAGGCCATGAATATGGGGATGTGGATCTGAGACAGCTTCGCAAATCCATCGGCTGGGTCAGTTCATCTCTGCAAGAGAAATTGCATGGCACAGACCGCACACAGTATGTCGTGATCAGCGGTAAACACGCCACCATTGGCTTGTATGACAAGCTGTCAGATGATGATCTGGAACAGGCACAGGAATTGATGCAAACGCTGGGCTGTCGGCACCTGTGGGATCGCGAATATCGTACCTGTTCTCAAGGGGAGAAACAGAAACTTCTCATTGCACGAGCACTTATGGCCAACCCACGCGTACTTATTCTGGACGAGCCTTGCAATGGACTGGATCTGTTCTCAAGAGAGCGACTGCTGGAGAGTATCCGTGAATTGTCCCAGCGACCGGATACCCCTTCGCTCATCTATGTCACCCATCACACGGAGGAAATATTGTCCGTCTTTAGTCACAGCCTTTTGCTGCGCCGAGGTGAAGTTGTCAGTAGCGGATTAACTGGCGATCTGATGAACACAGAAGTGCTGAGCAACTTCTTCGAGGCACCTGTGGAAGTCGATCGACATGGTGAACGTGTCTATGTCAGAGCTGCGGCGGATTTATAATTGCGGGGTTATACACAGCAAACGTAACATAGGTGAAGAAACTTAACAGTAAAAAACCCGATATCTTATCCACATGTGGATAGATTTCGGGCTTTTTACTCCTATATCTAGTGTTATCCACCGTTTTCTGTGTAGAACTTTCTAATTTATGAGTATAACTTAGTTATGTCCTTCTATTTATCTATACACTTTATCACTATCTACTTCCGGGCACTTAAAAACAGAAACAATGGGATACGCTGCCTTCGTAGATAGGTTTCCTCGTTTACAAAATAAGCACGTTGTGGTGCCGACTCGCGCAAATGTTCTACACGGAATCCTGCCCGCTGCAATGCCATAAAGTATGATTCAATGGAACGATGCATCTTTTTCACAGAACCGCCCAGCCACTGCTGCTCCCGATATCCTTCCACAAAATACTGATCAACCACCCAATCCGTTCGAGTCCCGGAGGGTTGCAGTGTAGACGTGATCACAGGATGTTCTACCGAGAATACAAATGTCCCGTTCTCTTTCAACGTATTGTATATGTTGTGGAACAGGCTCTCCACATCTTCAATATAGTGAACAGCCAGTCTCGATATAACCAGATCGTACACTCCGTCCGGATAGGTCCAGTCTTCCATGAACGCTTGCTCAATCCGCGCATTTAATCCTTTTACCGACTCGTTGGCTGCCTGAATCATATTCACGGAGCCTTCAATCCCCGTATATGTTGTACCTTCACTCTCCATACTGAGCAATTCTGCCGCGAACCTTGCATCTCCACAACCAAGGTCCAGAATATTCTTGCCAGCAACGTCTCCGATCAACTCCAGCATCACCGGCTTCTCCAATGTATCATTGGCGTTCTCCTGCCACTTGCGACGTTCCATGTACTTTTCGAAATTCGCCTCATTATCGTAAAAATCCGATCCTCTGCCCTTCATTCTGTGACCCTCCATTTCGGATAAGCATGCTTCCTATTTACAGCCTGTAAGAGTATACAGAATATGGATGTCTCTGACTATAACAAAAAAAGGCTGTTGTCTGGAGTTATCCAGCAAACAGCCTTTCTGCCTTACACTTATAACATTTACGCCGCTTAGCCAAAACGTTCTGTTTTGTACCATTTGCTTTCGCGTTTCCGAATCTTGTCCATGATCAAGGAGTAGAAAGCCTTGATCGAGATCAGGATGAACAGCTGTGCATACGTGAAATAGGATACGCAGGCATAGATGAAATTACGAGTATTGCTCTGTCCAATATCTGCGGCAAGTGCCAGATTGATCTGTAACACGTAAATAAAGTACATAAGTGCCCAACCAATGACCAGGAACACATACGCATCGCCGGCAAACTGGAACGGTGAACTTACCTCTGGTTTAAATATGGCAATGACCCGATAAACCAGATTCACGAGAAATATAATATCCGATACAATGATCGCAAGCATAAACCAGAAATAACTGACGGCATAATAGATGACAAGCAACTTATTACGCCAACTGGAACGGTTAAACAGGTTATGAATATTATCCAGTACCACCTGGTAGTTCCCCTTGGCCCAGCGTTCGCGCTGCTTCATGTATACACTAAGCTGTTCCGGCTCCTGCTGATAAGCTTCCGCTTGCGGCGCAAGCGCCACAAACTGTCCGCGATTCAAAATCTCGAATGATAGCGCCGTATCTTCTGTAATGGCTGTCACATCCCAGCCGCCAATCTCCCGGATCAAGTCGGTTTTGATAATGTAATTCGTTCCCGGGATGGAACCCAGCTGAAACAATTCCCACAGACCCGTGTGATACACACGTTGCGAAGTGATGATCTCCAGATTAATGCATTTGGAGAGGAAATTCTGTCCTCTGTTGCGTGCTTTGTTTCTGCCAAAAACCACGCCATATTGTTCAGGGTTCTCAAGCGATTTTTGGGTCAAAAACATTAATGAATTCCGTTCAGGTGCGGCATCTGCATCGAAGATACAGATCCAGTCGCCCGTGGCAATTTCCAGTCCGTCATTTAATGCCCCGGACTTGCCACCGGTTCCTTTTCGCTCCATTACCGTCACATTACGATGCATATAGCTGGTCTGACTGAGGAATGATCTCAACTTCTCTGCGGTATCATCTGTACAGTTATCCGCGATCACAATGACCTGAACTTTATCCTCCGGATAATTCAGGCGCAGGATGTGCTCTACCGTCGCAACAATGACCAGACCCTCGTTATGCGCAGGTACCATGACCGTGACTGTTGGATAATGATCCATATCTTCAGGGATCTGAATCCCTTTTTTGTCCTGTTTATTAATAAAACGAATCGCACCTGCCATAATAACAATCGACTCGAATACGGCAATCCAGATACTAAATATGGATAATATTAATATAAAATCAGCCACTTACTTTCCTCCGATCATACTTGCGAATAACTTTCGACCGAAAGCGAAGGGTTGCAATTGTTAACCAAATCGTGAATACCGCAAATAAAGAACTGACGGCGATACAGATCGGGATGAACCAGGACATATAGTCCACAGCGCCTCTCTCCTTCCCGTTATATATATTCTCCGATGAGATCGGTCTCTGTGTTTCGTTCAAGGGCAGCAATAACCGCGTCAATGTCCTCGTACTTGCTGAATTGCTCCTTTTGGAATACCAGAGCACCAGAGCGTATCACCGTCTGCAGTTCATTTCCCTTTTTATCAATAATATGAAGATCCATGATGGCTTTTTTGTCCGCTGTGTAAGAAGTGGAAGGTATTCCACATTCACCATTGGACATAAGATGACAAAACGCCCACGATCCACGAAAAATTTATAATCCTCATACCGAATCTGCTTCTGGATCGTACCCGAGATTTCAAGCAGGAATTGTGCATACCGGACTGAACCAAGGGATTCCATCACCAGTGGCAAGAATTCAATCTTGAACATGGCAATGCTGAATCCATACTTTTCGGAGTAGCGACGAGCAAGGTTACTGTGTTTGATTAACGTATCTGCCAGAGCTCCCTTATTACCAAGCGTGGTATCCAGATCGATTTCCGGGTTACGATCCTGCATATCCTGAAGACGTTCCACTACACGCGCACTGCGCAGCAGACTTGCCTTGATGAACGCAGCCACGGCAACGTTGGCAGGGATGAGCAACCACCAGGAGAATACAAGCACATTTGCATCAGCATAAGTAACAAGCCACACAAAATAAGAAACCAGATATACAAACCCCGCCACGACGGATACGCCAACAGGCAGAAAAAGACCAAAAACCAAAGCACCCAGCGACACGATACTAAAAATCATATCCCCTGTAGTGTAGCTCTGATCCATGTACACTTTAAGATAAATCATCAGTTGCTGCATGAGGGCTAGTCCAATTAAAAAGGCATATCCCCATGCAATACGGCGGGTAGGCGCTTTATTCCTCATAGTTCCTTCTCTCCGTTGAATTTTTAGAACTCTTGTTCAAACTCATTTCTTTTATATTACAACAATTTATGACATGTTTAGACAAAGATATGCTAACACATTGCAGAGTTCATTAAATGACAAAATCCTTACTTTTTAATACTTTTCTGTAAATTAACTTCTCCCAATAAAGGAAAAAGATTATCAAACAGATGTGTGTTACCGTCAAATACATATCCACCTGGATAACGAGTGTCCTTACCACGCAACGTAGTCATATGGTTATACAACTGTTTGGCCCATTTTGGATCACCTGAACGAACAGCGAGTAAGATAGCGAGGCCATATACCGAGGAAGATTCATAAGAGACGGCAGGTGTGCGTGATTCTCGCTTATACTGTCCGGGCAGCTGATGCCGGGTGTTGAACTCCTTTTTCAAAAAGGAAATGAGCTTGTCCGGTTTGCGGTCGGTCACGGTTAGATGATTCGCCACAATCAACTGGTCGATCAGATTCACCGTATCATCATACGTATATTTTTTATGGACCACATCGAAGGTCTTCGGATAGAACAATCCATCGTCAGGCATCTTCTTCAGCAAAGCTTCGTACTTGGCATAGGTTCCCGGTTCCACCATCTGATGTTTTTCCATCAATTGAAGAGACGGGAGATCAACATAAACCAGGCTTAATGTATCTGTGGAGTGACCACTCGCAAAATCGTGAAAATCCACATAATATCCTTTATTCCGAACCGATTGCGAAAGTGTACGGGATATTTCCGAAGCCGTTTCCAGCTTGGCTTCTCTTCCTTGTTTCCATTGATCTGCTGCCTTTAATAAAGCACCGACAATTCGAAAATCATCGCCAAGCGCGTTGGTAGTCACTTGAGATTCACCTTTGGCATTCAGCTTCCAGGCAATATATTTTTGCGGCGTGAGGAAATAGGTGGTCAGCAGTTCATAGCTTTCCTCGAATAACGCCTGATCATTCTTGGCTACAGCATATTGCATCCAAAGACCAAGTGACTCAGATAAAGCCTCTCTGCCTGCTACGATGTCCGCTCTCTCTGAGGTAGCATCTTGCAAATAGGTCGCAATTGTACCATTGGGATTAGTCATATGATCTTGAACAAAGGATACCGTAGGGGATGATTCATTCATCACAAACCGCTCCTTCACAAAAATAATTAACGCTGCCGTGATACTGACTGCCAATATGATCCACCACGTTAGCCTTTTCCGGTTTACCCGTCTCATGACTCCCTCCTGTACTGATGTTTCTCTGGCATAATGGCTCTTCTCCTTTGGATAGGTTCGGCTAGAGTCTGGGATGCAGGGGTCAAGGATCGTTCCTCTGTTCATTCCGAAATATCCATGTAGGGTCGCCGTCCACCCTTTTTGACAAATTTCCAGTCCACCTCGATATTATGTCGCATTCGACGGAGAAGCATGACCGCGGTCTCGATCTCTTCCTCCGTCAGACCATCCAGAGTCACCTGATCCGAATGCACGCCCTCTTTACGAATGAATTCCCATGCTTCAAGCCCAGCTTCGGTGGGATACAACACCTTATTCTTCTTATTACCCATTGCTGGCTGTTTAATAATGAATCCATCGGATTCGAGTTTGCTAATAGCTCTGGCCGCCGTCGTGCGATCCACTTTGATCAGTTCAGCAAGCTGATTCGGAATAATGCCCGGATTCTCACAGATTCGATACAGATATAGATATTGTCCACGGGACAGGTTCAGATGCTGAAACTCGACGTTACTGATTGAATCCAGACAGCGGGCAATCATACCAATTTCACGCAGCACTTCTTTTTTCTCAGTCAACACACTCACGCCCCTATAAAATTGTTGCAATCGCAACATAATTGATGGTATAACTACTGTTGAAAAGAACGAGATTCGTTCCACATTCCTGTTATGTACCAGTTTATCACGTCAGGATAACATTACGATCACCCAAAGGAGAAACATTCATGAATACAACGATTGTTGAAGTTAATAATCAGGAATTGCTCGATGCCTGCTTCGCCATTCGCACCGCTATTTTTGTTGAAGAACAAGGTGTACCCGCAGCGGATGAATTCGATGCTTATGATACATTAGACGCGGAGGCGCGCCACATTCTGCTCTATGTAGACGGAGTACCTGCTGCTTCCTCTAGACTGCGCATTGTGGAACAGGTCGCCAAATTGGAACGGATCTGTGTCATGCTCAATTACCGTAAACACGGTCTGGGCCGTGTGCTGATCGACAAGCTGGAGCAGATGGCTGTTGCTGATGGTCTGGAGAAAGCCAAGCTGCACGCACAGGTACAAGCTTCCGGGTTCTACGAACGTCTTGGATATGCGCCCGCGTCGGAAGTATTTATGGAAGACGGCATTCCCCATCTGCTGATGACCAAAAAACTGAAATAAATGACATTCCAAAAAACGCCTCCGTTATCACTTCTCAGTGATATTCAGAGGCGTTTTGCATTCAAGCAACGCATTCATGAGTGACTCAACAACGGTAAATGGCACGTACAAAGTACGAGCACTGATTATAATAACCATGCATTCTACTTACTTGCCAGCTCCGTGCTGTGCCTTATCCCATTGCCAGACGGTCTGGCTCGGATTCGGCAGCGTTGTTCTTCATTTGTTTACTACGCAACTGTCCGCAGGCGGCATCGATATCGGTACCGTGTTCCATACGTACAGTAGAGTTGATGTTGTTCTTTTTGAGTGTATCATAGAAGCCCAGAATCGATTCTTCTGTACTCCGTTGATACTGACTGTGCTCATCCACCGGGTTGTATGGGATCAGATTCACACTGACCATACTTCTGCGACTGGACAACAGTTCAGCCAACTCCGCGGCATGCTCACGTTGATCGTTAACATCACGCAGCAGGATGTACTCAAACATGATACGTTTGTTCGTTGTAGCCAAATAATAATCCACCGCATCCATCAATTGCTCAATCGGGAAAGCCCGGTTGATCTTCATGATGTGTGTACGCAGTTCATTATTAGGTGCATGCAGAGAGATCGCCAGATTAACCTGCAGACTGCTGTCTGCAAATTCCTTGATTTTGTCCGGAAGGCCACTCGTGGATACAGTAATCCGTTTGGCGGCAAGTGCCAGTCCTTTGCGATCTTTAATGACCTCGATGAAATCACTCATGTGCTGGAAGTTATCAAATGGTTCACCAATACCCATCACAACCACGTTGGTTACCCGTTCGTCTTGACCCGCTGCATCCAGATGTCGCTGCACATGCATAATCTGTTCCACAATCTCTCCAGCGGTCAGGTCTCGGCTCTTCTTGATCAGACCGCTCGCACAGAAGCTACAACCAATATTACAGCCCACTTGTGTAGTCACACAAACGGTAAGCCCGTATTTTTGCCGCATCAATACCGTCTCAATCAGGTTGCCATCCTGCATCCGAAGCAGAAATTTCACGGTACCATCTGCTGATTCCTGCTTCACATGTTCGCTCAGAGAGTTCATTGTGAAATGCTCGGAGAGTACATCCAGACATTCCTGACGGACATCAGACATCGCAGGAAAATCGTGTACACGCTCTTGATATAACCATTCCCAGATCCGGGATGCACGGGATTTCTTCTGCCCATGCTCCGGCAGCCAGGAACGTAATTGCTCTAATGTTAATCCATATATGGATGACTTGTTCATTGTATAATCCTCTTTTCGCTAAAAAGCTATGGCTTATCGGTCCTACCCAAAAAACCTCTACTCCGTATTGTCCCAAAATTGAAGCGGGAAAACAAGGGCTTTAGCATTTCTTCCAAGAGGTTTTATCTATGGCAAATCTGCACAACAGACAACATTTATACCTATCTGGTCTTCAGTTTAGAAGTGAATGATACCGGAAGTGTGCAGTAGAACCAGCAGAACCAGGATCGGTGCCACGTAACGAAGCATGAACAACCACACCCGGAACCATCCGGAACGCAGTCCTGAAGCTTCCGCAGCCGTTTTCCAGAAGTATCCGGCAAAAATCGTCACAAGCAATCCACCCACAGGCAGCAGGATGTTGGATGCTACAAAGTCCATCCAGTCGAACACACTCTTCGATCCAATGGTCCATTCAGGCAGCAAGCCGAGCGACAATACTGAAGGAAGTCCCACGATGAAGACTGCGAGTGATATCACCCATACTGCACGACTGCGGCTCCAGGACAGACGTTCCATGAAATATTTCACCGGAACTTCCAGCAAGGATACTCCCGAAGTCAATGCGGCAATAGCCAGCAGGATGAAGAACAGTCCGCCAAACAGGAAGCCAAGCGGCATCGCCGAGAAGGCTGCCGGAAGTGCTATAAAGATGAGTGACGGTCCTTGGTCCGGTGCAATACCAAACGAGAATGTCGTTGGGAAGATGATCAGGCCGGCAATGAACGCATAGAGCAGGTCCCCCGCCCCAACAGCGATGGTTGCCGCTCCGAGTGATTGATTTTTGTCCACATACGAACCATAGGTTATTAGAATACCCATACCGAGTGACAGCGAGAAGAAGGCATGCCCAAGTGCCACCAATGCTGATTCCGTTGTAAGTTGTGAGAAATCAGGATTCAGGAAAAAGGAAACCCCTGCTCCTGCACCAGGTAACGTTACGGCCCGGATCATCAAGACAATGAGCAACACCAGCATGGCGGGAATTAACACTTTGTTAAACTTCTCAATCCCGTTGGATACCCCTTTGGCTACAATCCAGCCTACGATAAGTACCGAGACCAGTTGCCACACGATTGGCATATAACCGCCTACAAAGGAATTGAATTGTCCCGCATAATCCGGATTGTTAAACAATGTTCCACTGAAGGACGTAATCGCATATTGCAAGGTCCAGCCTGCAATAATGACATAAAAAGAAAGGATGATAAAAGGTGTCAGTACTTGCAGCAAACCGGCTGCGATCCAGCCTTTATGTCCGCCTGCTTTGATAAAAGCAGTTGCGGCACTTCCTCTGCCGCTACGACCAATCGCAAGTTCTGCGAGCAGCACCGGCAGACCAATCAGCAGCAAACAAACAATGAAGAGCAGGAAAAACGCAGCTCCTCCGTTCTCCCCCGTAATGTACGGGAATTTCCACATGTTACCCAGACCAACCGAACTACCAATGGCTGCCAGAATGAATCCGGCGCGAGAGAAGCGCTCACCTTTGCCAGTGTTGTCTTGATCGAGATTAGGCTTACTAAAATTCATCGTATCTACTCCATCACTTTAAAGTTTTCCCGTAATTATATACTACTCACCTTGTCAGGTCATTCGAAATTCGAAATTTGTCGAAATGTTATTTTTTTACATATAAAACAAACGGAAATCTTCATCTCATAAGTTCCTTAAACACAGTATGTGATAAAGTCCGTTAGTCCAACCGTATGAAGTTACTACAAACCCATATTCCCAAACGTTCAAAGCCCAGTAGAATCAAAAAGAGGTGTCCCGTCAGCCACTTGGATGACTGCGGAGCACCTCTCTTTTTGAATTACACTTTGATTTGAAGTAACTCGTACTTGATAACGCCCATCGGAGCATTGACATGAATGACGCTGCCCACTTCTTTGCCCATCAATTCCTTGCCCAGCGGGCTCTCGTACGAAATTTTATTATCCGCAACATCGGCCTCGGCAGGACCAACCACTTTATATTCAATCTTCTCGGCGAACTCAATGTCATTAAGTAACACCGTCGATCCAATGCTCACTTTGTTGGAGTCTATATTGTCTGAAGAGATGACTCTTGCTTTTGTCAACATCTTCTCCAGAATCAAAATCCGTGTCTCCATAAAGGCCTGATCATCTTTGGCTGAATGATACTCACTATTTTCCTTCAGGTCACCGTAACTGATCGCGAGTTTAAGACGAGCTGCCAGTTCCTTACGCTTCACCGTCTTCAAATCCTTCAGTTCGTCCTCCAGCTTTTCCAAGCCTTCCTGTGTCAAAATCACTTCATCATTAGCCATTTTTCCATCTCCTAATCCTGCTATCTATCTATATTCTAACCTATATCCACTCCAAAGGGTTAGCATACCCCGGAAAAAGAAATAGCTCATCCATATATTGTATTTCAATGACATCAGAACCATGTCCATCTCTTGAGATGAATTTCAAGGCTTTGTTCAATAATTGTACCGTTACAATCTGCTCAACTGATGATGTTGTTTTCACCCGTTGACTTTTACAATGAACTCAGGGCAGCAGACGTTTTATAATCATCGCCTGCAGCCCACTATATGACGTGAGGTGATCTGGATGATTGAACTATTGAATACAGCTGAAATACAAGCCTATCTGAAACGGATTGGCATGGATGATATAAAGGAACCTACACTGGAATTCTTATTTGAACTCCAGCGGGCACATGTGCAATATTTATCCTGGCAAACGGTCGATATTTTTGCAGGTCGTCCTGCGGGAATCAGTCTTCAAGAATCGATTCAACTTATATTACAGGGACGCAGCGGCTACTGCTTTCATCTAAATGGTGCGTTTAGTGTTCTTCTCCGCTCGCTAGGTTATACGGTTAATTGGCATCGCGGGGGAGTACAGCCTCATGGGGAACAACCCCGTGTGAACTCATTCCATCTCGGTCTGTCTGTGCTTCTGGCGGATGCTGAATCGACAGTTGAACGCTGGATTGTAGATGCAGGTCTCGGCGGAATGCCCTTTAAACCTCTACCACTTCGTTATGGAACCTATGGTTCAGCTCCGTTCACGTATCAGTTAATGCCATCATCTGTTGCTGCTGAGGGATGGCGGCTTGAGTACGAGCCGAATGGTCCAAGTGAAGGAGTCGACTATGCTTCCGAGATAGTCCACGATCTGGGAGAGTTCATTCCCAAACATGAATTCTACAGTCAGGCGGCAGAATCACCTTGGCATAACGTATTTTTGCTTCGTCAGCGGGATGAGAACCGCAGTCAGGAACTACGTGGATGTATGCTCCGAACACATGATATGGAAGGAATCCAGAAAACGGAGATCCGGAATTATACCGAGTGGCGTAACGTATTAACTGAAATATTCCATGAACCCTTGGTGAATTACAGCGAACTGGAATGCCAGGATATGTGGGAGCGAGTGCAGGCTGCACATACGGAATGGAAACAAGCGCAAGAAGCATGATGATTTGGGAGGAAGAGTTGAAGAGACGTTCCATATAAAGGAAAGTTACTGAACTGCGCCGAATACGTATTCAGGTGATAAATGATGATAACTATTCGTGTGCTCCAAGTTCCAGAAGTATTGCCCGAGGCGTACTGGAACCACCTTTTGTCGCAAGTTTCTGCCGAGCGACGTGCTCAGGCTTCGCGTTTTGTGCGTCAGGCTGACGCGTATCGCTCCGTGCTGGGAGAGATATTGACTCGTGTGACTTTGAGCAAGTTAACTGGACTGAGACCTGCTGAGCTTTCCTTTACCCGTAATTCCTACGGCAAACCTTCGCTCAGTCACCATTCGGATGTACCATTCAACGTCTCCCATTCTGGTGATTGGATTGCTCTGATCTCCGGCGGTACAGATGAACTGGGCGTGGATGTGGAAAAAATAGCTCCAATTGACATGCAGATTGCAGAGCGTTTCTTCTCTCCTAAGGAGAGCCAGTTCTTGGCTGCCGAGCCTGACGATCGTCGGCTGGAAACCTTCTACCGTCTATGGACGCTGAAGGAAAGTTATATCAAGGCAGTCGGTATGGGTCTGTCTATACCACTGGACTCCTTCGCCATCCTTCCCAATGAGCGGGAAGATTGGCATTGCAAACAGGCTACGGCACATCGCTTCTATAGTCAGCGTTTGGATGATCAGCATATGCTTGCAGCCTGTTCAGCCGGGGGAGAGCTGCCGAGCAAGCCGGAAATCGTAACCTTGGAGGATCTATATACGGATTTGGTTTAGTGTGTGGCTGGTTGGGCCTCAACGAGTTGGAATCAGTTGAGTTATGTAAGAGGCCGCCATTAATAATATCCTGCTAAGGTTAATCAAAAAAGCTAACGACGTGAGTATCACGCGTTAGCTTTTTAGCTTTAAATCCACACTCCGTTTAACGTCTATCTGACGTATTGAATAGGACTAGTCCCGGCTCCGCAATTTGCCAAGCAGACGGATAATCTCAATGTACAGCCATACCAGCGTCACCATCAATCCAAATGCACCGTACCACTCCATGTACTTGGGTGCACCACGTTCAGCGCCCCCTTCAATGAAGTCGAAATCAAGGACCAGATTGAGGGCAGCCACAATGACGATAACGACTGAAATACCGATGCCGATCAAGCTGTTATCATGCAGATAAGGGATCGTAATTCCGAAGAAACCCAGTACAAAGCTCAGCAGATACATGATCATGATACCGCCAGTTGCAGCCACGACCCCAAGCTTGAAGTTCTCCGTAGCTTTGATCAATCTGGTTTTGTATGCCACCAGCAGAGCGATGAATACAGCCATGGTCAAAAGAGCTGCCTGCAAGGTAATTCCGTTATACAGGGACTCATAGGTTGCTGAGAGTGCGCCAAGGAACAGGCCTTCTGCCACGGCATAGACAGGTACCAGATAAGGTGCCGCTACGGGTTTGAACGAAATCACAAGCGCCAAGATAAAACCAACGATTAATCCACCATAAGCGAGCGGCATCACTTGTTGTCCGTTAAAGAACATCATCCAGGTTGCAAATGCACTGCCCAGCAGGATCACCAGCGTAATAAACGCTTTATTCACCGTGCCGTTGATCGTCATGTAATTCTGATATCGATCTTCTCCATATCCTCTGTTTTCAAACGTGCTGTCTTTAAGTGTAGGGTTACCGCTACGACCGATCAACACAATCACCTCGTCATATGTATTTGGTATATCTGTGATACTAAGCTTGGGCTTACTACGTTTCAAATTCTACAAGCTACTCCCTCGAAAAGATTGGGATGGCACCAGAAGGAATCGGATGCAATCCTTCGATTACATCCCTACCCCCTGGCGCAACACTTAGGACATATGTCCCAGACATTGCATGTTCATGTGCTTTTTAAGCGTCTTATTTGTACAACACTTTATCTACATTGTATTTCGCACGCATCGTGTTGATGATATACGTCTCGTAAATTTCACGATCTACCGGATCTTCAACCAGGCATACTTCAATCTTCGTTACTTCCTCGCGGTGATTCTTGATTGGTGATACGGTGTCTTCAAAATGCTTTTTGATGCGGGGTCTTAATTTTCGTGCTTTACCGACAAATAACAACTCTCCAGCGGCATTGTAAAACATGAAAATCCCGCCTAGTTCCCGGGTAATCAGGTGAAAATCAGTAAATCCATAAATGTGACTAAGCTGTGGATCAACCTGCTTTGTGATGGTTACATCCGGTGTTGGCACAGTAATATTAATCAATAGGCTCACTTCCTCATTATCTATAGGTTTAGATCTTATCACATATTATAAAGGGACACCATTTCATTCTATATGAAGTACAATTCACGCAATTTTCGCTATTACGACAAATATTTCAAAAAAAAGGTTAACTTCCCTGATTCAAAGTGGTACTATAGGGGTATGAGGAAGAAATTGGGCACTGAGACATACGTCTTTATATCTACCTCCGTCTATTGTACCCTATGATTGAATATCTTTTTCATGCTGAATTCTGTTATGTGATCACGACAAGAGTACAGTTAGCAAGAACCCTAGTTTATAGATTGTAGATTCATCATCTAATCGACCCCTTGCAGCAAGCAAACCTAGGAAGACCTAGATTCATGATTCACTGTAGATTTTTAGTATCACCTAGAAAGCCTGCAATTATAGTCGTACTGAAGTTAATAGACACACGTAGAAGGTCAGATAGCTATCGATCCTAGAGAGACTAGTCATGCAATACAACTGTAGAAATTATAGCAGCAGTACTATAGAAAATGGATCAAGTTTCACCACCAGGCCCGGCATACTGCCAGGGCTTTTTTGCGTTTGTGCGAACAACCAACCACACGCTCAGGGAAACAGAGGTATCGTGGTTCTTTCTGCTGGGTTTATAATATGGCAAGATACCAGTAGAGGGAGTGATGGGATGTATTCCGATCTGCAACTGACGGAGGACCGCCCTGTATATATACAAGTCAAAGATTATATGAAGCGATTGATGCTCAAAGGCGGCCTGCAAGCCAAACAAAAACTGCCCTCGACCCGTGAACTCAGTACACTCATGAAGGTTAGCCGCAGCACAGTTCTGCTCGCTTATGCCGAGCTTGAAGATGAAGGCTTGATCTACGCAGTCAAAGGCAAGGGCAATTACGTCAGTGCCTCCATCGAAACACCTGAGGCAGCAGCGAGCTGGGAACTGGACTGGACGACAGAGGTAAGTGAGTATGCAATTCAGGCAGAGCAGTACGATCTGATGAAGCATGGCTCCGGAGCAGAGCGCGGCGAGATATCGTTTACCAGCATAGCGCCGGATGAAAAGCTGTTTGATCTGCACAACGTGAAACGGGCTTTTCTGGATCGCATGTCACTTGAAGGCGAAGTACTGCTGAATTACGGATATGCGCAGGGATACAGACCGCTGATGAACTATTTACTACGATATATGGAGAACAAAGGTGTCGACCTCCGTGGCAAGGACATCCTAATCACCAACGGATTCACGGAAGGTTTCGATCTGGTGCTTGGAGCGTTGCGCAAAAAAAGCGGCAAAGCGCTCTGCGAGAATCCAACGCACCACACGGCGATCAAAAATCTAAAGCTGCACCAGTTTCACCTGACCGGTGTGAACATGGAGCCAGATGGCTTGGACTTGAAGCAACTGGAACATGAACTTGAGGCAAGTCCATATGATCTGGCGTATCTCGTGCCATCCTATCACAATCCAACCGGGATTGTGACGTCCCCTGCAAAACGGGTAGAGATCATCCGGTTGATGAACAAGTATCAAGTACCCATCATTGAGGATGGATTCAACGAAGAGTTGCGCTATTCCGGTTCCCACGTATCTCCCCTGATCGCCAGCATGGGCAAAGGCAATGGACTGGTGTATCTGGGCAGCTTCTCCAAAGTCCTGTTCCCAGGCCTGCGGGTAGGTTGGATTATTGCGGATGCGGCGCTGATTGATTATCTGGAGAGTATGAAACGGGCACGCAGCATCCATACCTCCACGCTGGACCAATCGTTATTGTATCAATATCTGAGCAACGGTAATTTCGAGAAATATTTGAAGAGAGCTCGGACGGAGTATAAGCGAAAATATGAATTGGTTGTGCGTTGCCTGAAGCAGCATCTGCCAATGTGCCGGATCTCCGGTGCGGGTGGTCTGCATCTGTTCGTGCAGTTCCCGTCCGAATACAGAACCCGTGAACTGCTGGCGGCCTGTAAAGTGAAAGGTGTGACGTTCACACCAGGGGATACCTTTTATCTGGAACCCGGTCAGGGTGTAAACACGATGCGCCTGGGTTTCTCCAGAGTCAGCGATGAAAATATACGTAAAGGCATTCGCATCATTGGCGAGACAGCAGCTCAAATGAGATAAGGAGGATTTCACATGAAAGTTGGCGTGATTATGGGCGGTACATCTTCAGAGCGGGATATTTCCCTGCTGACCGGACAGGAGATGATTGCAAACCTGAATAGAGACAAATACGAGGTTGTACCCATTGAGCTGAATACCAAGCGCGATCTAATCGACAAGTCAGCGGGGATCGATGTGGCACTGCTTGCCCTGCATGGCAAATACGGCGAAGACGGTACGGTCCAAGGCACATTGGAATCTCTGGGTATTCCCTACACAGGTTGTGGTGTGCTGGCGAGCAGTGTATGCATGGATAAAGACATGTCCAAACAACTTATGCAGCATGCAGGTGTGCTTACCGGAGAGTGGCTACGAGTGAGTCATATCGAGGAACTGTCCTCAACTGCTGTTCAACAATTAACGTACCCCGTGGTGGTCAAACCCAATTCAGGCGGTTCCAGCATCGGTACCCAAGTAGTGAAAGAGGCTGCCGCCCTGCCCGCTGCTGTGGAGGCTGCCCTCGCCTGGGATGATACAGTCATGATTGAACAGTATATCGAAGGTGAGGAGATTACCTGTGCCATTCTGGATGGTAAGATGCTGCCGGTGATCTCCATTCGTTCGAACGCCGAGTTTTTCGATTATTCTTCCAAATATGATGACCACGGAGCCGATGAGCAGGTTGTGCAATTGCCTGTGGATCTTCACCATCGTGTGGAAGCCGCGGCACTTGCCTGTTATCAGGTGCTGAAATGCAGCGTTTACGCGCGCGTGGATATGATGATTCGCGAAGGCTTGCCTTATGTGCTTGAAGTGAACACGCTGCCGGGCCTTACCCGTAACAGTCTGCTGCCCAAAAGTGCAGCCGCTGCGGGCATTTCTTTTGCAGAGCTGCTGGATACCATTATTGAACTTTCATTGAAGGAAAGACCCAAGGAGGATATAACATTATGAGCCTGGATGTGACGATTAGACATAGCTCCACTACAGATCTGCAAGATATGGTCATTCTGATGGACCAACTTGGTTATCCCACCACGTACGCCGAGATGGAAGAGCGCTATACCCACATTGCTGCAGATGCTAACTTCACCACACTGGTTGCTGAAGCACGCGGACGTGTAGTTGGACTAATCGGATTACAGACGTCTTATCTGTATGAAAAGAATGGAAGGCACTGCCGTATCATGGCATTGGTTGTACACGACCAGTTCAGGGGCTCAGGCATCGGCCGTCAGCTCATTCTGGAAGCCGAACAATGGGCCGCCACGCATGACGTGGACTCCCTGTCTCTGAACAGTGGCAATCGCCCTGAACGTGAAGCTGCACATGAATTCTATCGTCAGATGGGCTTTACAGCCGGGAGTACCGGATTTAGCAAAAAGCCACAGATTCTACAGCACACTTAACCTGCGGGATACGGGATACGCCCCCTTGAATATCAAACCAAAAAAAGAACGCCCCAATCCGCACATTAGCGGAAACGGGCGTTCTTCAGTATATATCTATGCCGCATTGATAAATGGTGCTTCGCCAGACAGCAGGAAGGCAACGAGGCGCCCTACTTCCTTCGGTTCACCCAAGCGCTTCGCCGGGTTGTCCTTCACGAACTCTTTGGATGCTGACTCCCAGTCATTTGGATTGATCTGTTTGAATGAACCGATAACCATATCTGTCAGAATGGCTCCAGGTGCAATTGCATTAACACTGATTCCGTGCTCGGCGTTTTGCCCTGCCATTCGTCCTCAGGACTTCATAGCCTCATAGGCTGCAAGTAATTCCTCTACTTCTATTCCATTGATCTTCATCCCGTTCACTTGACACTGTTCCAACTGTACTCCAGATAGATCGCAATCGATAAAACGACTTCCCCCAAGATCACAATGCGCCCACTGCATGGGTACACGGTCAGATCCAAGGTGTGTGTCCTGGAATCGAACGCCATCCAAAGAACAGAATTCAATCTTGCTATCGGTTAGGCGTAAATCAGCTAGCAATATATTGGTCATATTTAGATTGGTAAATTTGCTTCCACTCAGGTTACAGTCGGTAATCCGACTATTGGTCAGATTACTGGTACTGTAACGAACCGAGTCCAGATTAGCTTGAACATATTCAACCACCGACTCACCCGAGTCCTTGGCTAATGTCTCATCACATGTTGGATCAAAAGAATCAACGGACATGTTCTTCTCATATCCAAATTCATCCTCAGATGCATAGATACGAACATAACCCATTTTTTCGTAAAAATGATGATTATCCAGCTGCCTACCTGAGGTCTCCAGCTTCCAGGTGTTAATCTGCGGAAATTCAGCCTCAATAAGCCTCATGACTTGAGTTCCCACGCCACGGCCCTGGCATACGGGGTCAATATAGATCTTATCGATCCTGGCATGTTTTCGTCCAAGCACGTTAACACTCACTCCGCCAATAGCACATCCATCTGTTTCTACAACATAATAATCCCATTCACGGATCACGTAACGATGCATGCGAACTGACGAATAATCAGGCGGGCATAGATTGCTATCGATATCCTTCTCATTATCCGCCCAGACTTTTATGACATGATCAAAAGCACGAGTGCAAATCTCTGTAAGTACAACAGCATCTTCCTGCTGTGCTCGTCGTAAACGAATTTCAGAATGTATCTGCTTCGGTTGCACCGGCTCGGTCTTTACTTTGAGCAGTTCAAAATAATCGTAGCACTCCTTGTCCATAAGCATTCTGCGAGAGATATAACGAAAACCCGCATGCTCCAGAACTTTGCGTGACGGCTGATTGAAGGACTTCACAATGCCTACAATTCGATCCAGCAAGGTATGCTCAAATAAATATGCTGTTAGGGCTCGAACTGCATCTGTAATGTATCCTTTATTCCGGTAATCCCGGGAGATCGCGTAGGCCACTTCACGGTCAGCACGATTCAGCAAATCATTTGGGAATACGCCACACCAACCAATGATACGCTGATCTTTATTGTGTACAACGGCAAGCAGGATGCGTACATCTTCCGGGTTGAACTGTTCGTAACTGCCAACGACAAATTGTAAGAATTCGCGCAGCTGCTCCTCGGTCATCTTCCAATCTGGCAGGACATCTGTGATTTCAGGTTGTTGGGTTAATGCATACACGGCAGCCTGATCTTCAAGCGTAAATGGACGCAATGTAACGGAGTTTGAATGGATGAATAATTGACTTTTCATATACAACACCTCTGGGGATTTATTTAGGATGACACAACAAAGAGGAGCACCTCCAATAGAGGCACTCCTCGATCCGTTTCATCATTTCAGAAACGCCGAAGCTCCTCGTAATGGGTCAAAAGGACACACGTATCCCGTTCATGGTCTAACGGAATTTTTGCGGTGTTCTTTTCACGATCATTACGAGAAATCTGGCATACTCTGAAATCCCCTCTCTTACTAAGGATTACTTATAACGTCTCACTTAAGGACGGTCAATGTAAATCCAGCCTGTTTCTTGTTCCTTATCTACAGTAGCTCCAAGGGATTCAGCCACAAAGCGCAGCGGCACATACGTCTTGCCGTCCTTGCCTACATAGGCGGATTCCACCATGGTTACTTCTTTACCAGCAACGGTTGCCTTCTTGGAACCTACAGTCAGGACAATCTCATCACCAGTGATGTCATCAATGACAACGATTTGGTTTGAGCCTTTGGTCCATTTCACTTCCGCATCCAATTCCTCAGACACGTAGCGAAGCGGAACAAATGTTGTATTCTTAACGGTGATCGCTCCAGCGTATTCATCATCCGGGAAGAGCACTACACTTTTACTCGTGATTCCAGCTTCATCTTTCAGCAATTGGTATGCCAGTGAGTTGGAATCAAAATTGCGCAGCATCTGTCCAGGCGTAATATCATCCTTCATCAGATCCATAACGCCGCCCGATACATCCACTTCATCAACTGCAACTGTGCCACCGATATTCCACTGTTCACTGTCTCCACTTACGGTTACGGAGTTCAGCGGCAGATCCTCGGAAGCAGGCAGTGCCACTTTCAGTTCAAAGTTTTGCTTGCGAACATCAAGCTTGCTGTCGAGATAAAAATCCAATTTCAGTTTGGTATCTGTGCCAAATACCGTTTTGAATTCAGGGGTCTCATTCAACAGGTTGTTCAGCTCCTGATCATAATTGACCAGCATACTGTCCAGTCCTACTTTGATGATGGCATATAGTGACGCAACAGCTTCATCTTTCGATTCAGGAACGATCGAATTCAGCGTTTCATCTCCCCCGCCTTCAACCTCATTCACAGCTTCAAGTACAGGGTAGAACACATCATACAGATCGCCAATCAGGTCTTTCAGTCCTTGCTCATCTTTCGAAATACTCGTCAGGAACGGTTTAACCATAGCCAGCATCTCTTCACCACTAACTTCCAGATGCAGCTTGGAGAGGCTAAGTGATTCGCCATTTACGGATTCCTGTACCGGTGTTACGGAGATGTTCTTCGGATTGGACAGATGTTTCAGGACAAAAGAGAACAGTTTCGGGGAAAGTTCCTCGAGTTGTTTCTCCAGAGCCTTCGTATCTACCGTTGGAAGAGCCTGTGCATCCTGGAACGTATCCAGAGATATGTACAGCGGTTTTTGGGCTCCGTCCAGATCAATCACCATTTGGGACTCATTCATGGACAGGTGGAAAGGTAATTTCGTTCCCTCCATGCTCAGTGTACCTTTGATCGATGCTGTCTTCGCATCTTTCATTTTGGCTTGATCAATATCCAGGGATATGGAGTTAATAAGTTCGATCATTTCAAGGTCTTTCTCTGTAGCAAATTCCTTAGCCGGTTCTATGTTTATATTCATGGATTGTCTGGATTCACCGGACTTGATACTCGCGCCGTTGGCCATTGCTTTGCCAACGTCTACTCCACCCACAGCCTGACATCCTGTAAGAACAACCATTAATAATACAAGTGGCACTGCCATCCATTGGACTAACTTCCGATTCTTAATATGAACTCCTCCTTAGAAAAATATGGTTCATTTCTATTATGAAGGAATAGGTAATTCTTGTAAACGGATACGCAAAAAAATAAACCAAAAGGCCGGAACATGTCCGACCTCTGGTCTATCTATATTTCAGCATATCGTAAGATTCGATAAAACATCCTGCTTCATTATGCAATGCTGGGAGTTATTCTTGCTCCTGATCATCTGCGAGCTTCTCATCTGTTTCTTCATCTTCCGCAGTTGCGGGAGTCTCGAATTGATCCGGCTCGTCCTCTTGAATCGCTTTGTTCTCTTCGTTCTGATCCTGTGTCATATCGCATTCCCTCTCTTCTACCGGATTGTCATGTCATCAAGGCCTGGGCCTTGTGTCTATCAATAACCCGAATAGGCGTAGTTCAAACCTGTCTCAATATCGGCATGACATTTTCCATCATAATTTCAATGCTCACTTAGAAAACATAAAAGATGATCCCGTTCCCACTTGCAGCCGTGGCCTGAAACAAGGCCTGGACATCATCCACGGTCTGAACGATCTCCTGAAATGTCTCTTCCGCATCCCAATCTTCCATGACAGGGTAGACGCCTTCAGCGATCATCCGGTCCAGACTATACCGTTGCTTCAATTCCTCCGGTGTGAGCTGCTCCAATGCCATGTAGGCTTCCAGCACCTGTTCGTTACTAAGCAAAAACAGATCCATGTCCGAATAGTTTCCCACGTATTGCTCACCTGCGAGAGGCACCACATATCCCAGGGGCGGCTCCCCTTCTACCAAGTTACCGTTCAGCGTGAATTGAAGCATCTGCCACGTTTTATCAATATCCAGATCAACTGCACAATCATGCACACTGATCTCACCTGACTTAATGGATTCGACTATCTCCTTTGTTACCACAAGATATCTGCCAGACATTCCCATACCTCTACCCCTCCTGTGTAATTCCTTCTATTGTTCCCCATTAACCGTGCTTGTTGGTTCAGAATCGGGGTAATCCCTATCAAGGAGGGTGTATACATGAAAAAATTTGATTATAGTCTCAATTATGATGAGTTGGATCTGCGCAAACATCCTGAGCTGTACACCGTAGGCCGGGGTGAGCAGGGTGTTCTTATGGTTGAGCCATACAAGGGCGAGATTCTGCCACACTGGCGATTCAAAACACCAGAGATTGCGACAGAGTCATCGGAGAAAATCTATGAGCTATTTTTGGAGTATAAGAAAAAGGGAGATTTCGTGGGTATGGATATGGCTCGCAAATTTCTCCAGATGGGTTATACACGGGCCAGACGGTATACAAATCACAAAGGAGGACGCAAATACTCGAAGGAGGATGGCTCTATCTTGCCCTATCAGAATGATAAGGTGAAGGCAGAAGCCGCAGCTATATTCAAGGCACAATGGGAGATTGCAAAGACGGATCCAGACTATGTGAAGATGAAGAAGGAGCATCGGGAAAAGTACGAGTCTGATGAGGCCTAGGAACAACGGTGAAAAGATTGACTTATGGAAACATTTGTCTCAGAATCGATCTTGTTACTGTACATTTTCAACCATTATATTGGAGAAGAGAGGCATCCGATTATGACAGATTCGTTCATTCACTTAAACACAGGCCAGAATATCAGTATCAACGAATGTGCTCAACTTCAGGTAACCATTCAATGTACATCATCTCCTTCTCCCTTGGATGTTAGCTGCTTTATGGTGAACGAAGAGGGAAAGGTCCCATCTGACGACTATTTTGTATTTTATAATCAGAAGGCCGATCCCCATCAAAGTGTGCTTCTGCAACAGGCAGAGGAACTGAAATCCTCTTTTGTACTGGATACAAATCAATTACGGCAGGCTCCTGTGGAAAAATGTGTGTTTACGGCTACTCTGGATGCGAGAGGCACATTTGCCGATGTTCAGGCATGTCAGGCGATTGTACAAGCGGGTTCCCAGCAGATCACCTATGAGATCAGGCAGGTCACTGCGGAAACAGCTCTTATTCTCATTGAAATCTATAAGTATCGTGACGGGTTCAAAGTTCGTGCGATTGGACGAGGTTTCTTTGGTGGATTGCAGCCGCTGGCAGAGTCATTCGGTGTTGAAATTGAGAGTAACGACACCTCGGAAGCCGAACAGATTCTTCTCACGGCACGTGCTGAAGTGGCAGCCGCCTCTCCAGAAGTCTTGGTACCTGATGCTGCACCAAACACGAATCATGCACCGCTTAACCTGACCAAGATCGATCTCCTCAAGCGTAAAGTAACCCTGTCTCTGCAAAAGAAAAAGATCGAACCCATACAGGCACGTGTTGCTGTCGTATTTGATGCATCAGGCTCCATGTACCATCTGTATCGCAAAGGCATCGTGCAAGAAGCCTTCGAGCGTATTCTGGCGATTGCATCAGCGTTTGATGATAACGGAGAGTTGGACGTCTGGTTCTTCGCCAAAGACTTCTTGCGTGCACCTAGCGTCACCGCCAGGGATTTCGAGAATTATATTGAACGCACATATACGCTGGGTAGCAAAGGGGGTACCAATAACGAACCTCCTGTGATGCAGGATGTCATTCGCAAATATACGATCGAGGAACCCGATGTGAAGATTCCAACGTATATTATCTTTTTTAGCGATGGTGGAGTTAGTCAAAAAGGGAAGATCATGCGGCTTATTACCGAAAGCTCAACCAAAAACCTATTCTGGCAATTTGTTGGCCTGGGACAAGCCAATTACGGTATTCTGGAGAAACTCGATGACATGACTGGACGTTTCATCGATAATGCTGACTTTTTTGCTCTCGACGACATCTCCAAGATCAGCGATGAAGAATTGTACGATCGTCTCCTCACTGAATTTCCAGGTTGGATAAAGGAAGCTCGGGCCAAAGGCATTTTGGCCTAAAGCTTTTACCCTATATCACTAATCAGGCTTGTACTTTTTCTGCTTTACCATCCTTGGAACGTGGACGGAGCATACTTCCTACGATTCGCAACATCAACTTGCGTGGCACGAGGCGGGTGAACTGCGCTGTCCAGTAATTGCCGGCCCCCGGTACAGCATAAGGTTTGCCTGATTCGAGTGCACTCATGGCCACCGCCACGACATGCTCAGGGGTATCACGTTTACCCACCGAGGCTTCATCAGCACCCACTACATCAAAGAACGAAGTCTCGGTTGAACCTGGGCATAGTGCCAAAAACTGAACGCCACGCTTCCTGTTTTCTTCGTATAATGCCTCTGTAAAAGAAAGTACAAATGCCTTCGTTGCTCCATACACAGCCATATACGGATCAGGTTGAAAGGCAGCCGTCGAAGACACATTAATGACAGCACCATTTTTCTTCTGTAACATGCCTGGCAAGAAAAGATGTGTCATGTTTGTCAAGGCGAGCACGTTCAACATAACTTCCTCCTGCTGCCGGGAACCATCCACCTGTTCAAAACATCCATGGGTAGCAAATCCCGCATTGTTGATCAGCATATCGATGTGTATTCCCCGATTCTGACATTCCTCATATACCCTCTGAGGTGCATCGACTTGAGACAAATCCGATACGATCACCTCAGCCCTTACTCGATATGCACGTTCTATACGTTCTGCCAATTGATTCAGTTTGGATTCTGTTCTGGCCACCAGCACAATATTTTTACCCTTGGAAGCCATTTCGAGTGCAAAAACTTCCCCAATACCTGAAGAAGCACCTGTAATAAGTACCCATTGTTGCTGTTCCTTTATCATCTCTCATCCATCCTCTATGCATAGTATAAACACTAGTTTTCACTAGGAAACATTGTTTCCTTATAGAATCATCGTAACCAAATTCCATGATGCTGTCAATTACATTTGATAAATTTGAATCTAGACCGTGGTGCTTACTTACTAAATTCGGATTAAATTGACGTCATCCGGCGTAAAACAGTAGAATGACCTTAAGAAAAGGAAACGTAGTTTCTGTTCAACAACAATACGGTTACGAGGATGAAATCAATGAAGAATCTTAATTCGGGTTCCACAGAATCTGCACATACGGTAACAACCTTTCAGGAAGCCAGACTCCAGCACTCGGATAATCTGCGGCAAAATATTGTGCATGCTGCTGCTGCTTTACTGCAAGAGCATGGACCAGAGGCCGTCACGGTACGCCGTGTAGCTGAACGCATGGAGTGCTCCACCAAGATCATATATAATCTTTTTGGCAAAAAAGAAGGGTTGGCCAAGCATTTATATTTAGAGGGATGTTCCCTTATGGCCCAGCGATTTGAAACTATACCCCGTCAGGAATCGTTCGAACAATATTTCCGTGATCTGGCCTATGTCTACTGGGACTTCGGCATTTCTCAATCCAGCTTCTATCAGCTGATGTTTGGAGGATCTTTTTCCGAATTCAAACCAGATGGAGAGACCTTGCAGGGAACAGCAACTGCACTGAAGCAAGTATCTGCTTTGGTGGAGATAGCGATTGAACAAGGAATGCTTCAGGTGCAAGATCCCCTGCTTGCGGTACGAATGATCTGGGCTCCCTTACACGGTGTTATTCATCTGTATTTGGGAGGCCATATTGAGAGCGAAGAAGCTGCCAAAACCCTCTATGATCATACGTTGTCCATGGTTATACACTCCCTTGTGAGTACATCTGCAAATGGATAAGCATTAGATCTGCGCTGTTTTAGATGCTTTTAGACGATAAACGAAAAAGGAGCAGACCCATTGGCGTAATACGCCTAGGGCATGCTCCTTTATTGGGTTGACTTTATCTAGTTCCGTAACGGTTTCAGTCGATTAACGTGCCTCTTCGTTCTCAGCTTCCCAACGTGCAATTTCTTTGCGCACAATTGGAGCAACTTCTTTACCAAGCAGTTCGATCGCTCTCATGACCTCGTTGTGCGGCATGGTGCCGAGGGGGGTGTGCAACATGAAGCGTGTAATCCCAACTTCTTTGCGCAGGTAAATAATTTTCTGAGCTACCGTCTCCACATCACCCACGTACAAAGCACCCTCTAGGCTACGCGCTGCATCAAATGTTGCACGGCTGTAATGTCCCCATCCACGTTCACGGCCCAGTATGTTCATGACCGCTTGCGCTGGCGGGAAGAATTTTTCCACGGCTTCGTCTGTTGTATCGGCAATGAAGCCGTGAGAGTGAGAAGCAACGGTCAGCTTGGAAGCATCATGTCCTGCATGTGCTGCTGCTTTCTTGTACAGTTCCACCAGTGGTGCGAATTGCACCGGACGGCCACCGATAATGGCAAGCACCAGTGGCAAACCGAGCAGTCCTGCACGAACAACGGATTCCTGATTACCGCCACTGCCAATCCATACCGGAAGTTTTTCCTGTACCGGGCGCGGGTAGATGCCCAGATTGTTAAAGGAAGGGCGGTGTTTGCCTTCCCAGGTTACTTTTTCCGAATCACGCAGCTTGAGCAGTAAATCCAGTTTCTCGTCGAATAACTCATCGTAGTCGTTCAGATCATAGCCGAACAGTGGGAACGATTCGATAAATGATCCCCGCCCAGCCATAATCTCTGCACGTCCGTTCGAAATGCCATCTAATGTCGCGAAATCTTGATATACCCGTACCGGATCATGCGATGACAGCACCGTAACCGCACTCGTCAAGCGAATATTCTTGGTCTGTGAAGCTGCGGCCGCCAGAATGACAGCTGGTGATGAAGCGGCGTAGTCGGCACGATGATGTTCTCCCACGCCATATACATCAAGACCCACCTGATCTGCCAAAACAATCTCTTCAACAACATCGCGAATACGCTGCGCATGACTGATAAGTTCTCCTGTTTTTACATCCGGGTTCGTCTCCACGAATGTACTAATTCCGATTTCCATTGTCTGTTCCTCCCTGGTATGAAGCGATCCGTTGTTCATCTAACCTATTGTAAGTAGATCACCTTTTGTTATATATCTTAATATTGAACTATTTTGGTGAAAAACACAAGTACCCTCTGTTTCCAGAGGGCACATTTATGTTTATTTCTTCCTCCCGATGTACAGCAGATGAGACGAGATTCCCAATATGGAAGGGTCTTTGGCGGCTTCAATCATATAGTGCATGAGTTCATCATACTCGCCACGCTCTTTCCAGTATTGCTGCTGCTCGTCCGTAAGCATCGCTCTAAGGCTGGATGAACCAATTAAATCAATGGTTTCAAATCCATGTTGCTCCATGAAGGGTGTAACGTCCTGAATATTAAAATAGTATGCTCCCGTAAATCGTCCTTGATCCTGATGATCGAATATACCCTTTTCCACAAAAGAATGGATTGCTGCCATGTTATCATTCGGTTTCCAGTGCTGCGGGGATTGCAGCGAATTGATACTCATGCGCATACGGCTCTGCATGGCTACAAACACCACGCCTCCTCGCTTGGTCACACGGTACAACTCCTGTACAGCAGCCGTGCGCTCTTCGTCTGTCTGCAGATGATATAACGGCCCCAGCATGAGGGACGCATCGTACGTCTCGTCAGCCATACCGGAGAGCGAAGTGGCATCGAGAACATGGAACCCATCGAATTGCTGTGTCAAACCAAACTCCTCAGCCTTTTGCCTCGCAGTATCCACGGAGGACGGTGTCAGATCAGATAAAGTGACCTGGTACCCCAGTTTCGCCAGCTCCATGGCATACTTCCCCGGCCCAGCGCCATTATCCAGAATATGACCGTTGGCAGGCAGATACTCTCTGATGTAATACATGTTGATGATGAATTCAATTGGTTCCCGCTCCAGTCTGCCCCATTCATCAAACCCTGAATAATATTTAATAATGTGATCTCTCTTCATCGCTCTGACACCTGCCTTTTCTAATATGTAGACCACCTAACCATGTTCAAAATTAAATTCCAACCAGTATATATCTACCAAATATTTCCTGTCAAACAAAAAACGTTCAATTCCCATTGAATACGGAACTGAACGTTTCTCGAACTTATATCTTTTTCACAAACTCAGACTTCAACTTCATTGCACCCAAGCTGTCGATCTTGCAATCAATATCATGATCCCCATCAATTAGGCGAATATTCTTCACCTTCGTGCCCTGTTTAACCACGAGTGAGCTACCTTTTACCTTCAGATCTTTAATGACGGTAACGGTATCGCCATCACTTAACACATTTCCGTTGGCATCACGGATTACTTTTGCATCCTCTGCATTCTCATTGTCTGCTTCCAAAGACCATTCATGCGCACACTCCGGGCAAACCAACAGGTTACCATCCTCGTACGTGTACTCCGAATTACATTTCGGGCAGTTAGGCAAATTAGACATATGTATTAAACTCTCCATTCTACGATTGGCTTTCCCGCAAGTATACGGGATATCGACGGTATATTCCATACGCTAGGTCACTGCATGGATGGATTTAAACCAAATTTAAGGTTCATGCCTCCCTCACTTTAAGGGTAACTGCTTATGATGTAACTAATAGATACGCACTACACATACATGAATTTTAATGTCTCTATGAATTGTTATTATATTTAAAACCAAAGGAGTTCCTGCTCATGTCCTCATATGTTTTCCCTGTGCAAACGGCTTTTTTTATCTTTGTCGTTGCCGCCATGTTCTTGCTGGTGCCATGGTTGATCTACGGATATCGTAAAGACGGTTTCTTCAGCTGGTCACGGTTTGGCATCAGCTTTTCGTTTATCTTTTATATTCTGGCCGCCTATTGCCTCGTCATTCTCCCGTTTCCGACTACGCGAGATACCTGTGCGCAGCAAGCTGCTGACACGATCTACTACAATCTGGTTGCATTCACTTTTGTCAAAGACATCATGAAGGAAACACCCATTGTATGGTCTCAGCCTTCCAGCTATCTCAGTATGATTCAGGGCAGAGCTTTTCTGCAAGTTCTATTTAACGTCCTGCTTCTCATGCCGCTGGGTGTATATATCCGTTATTTTTTTCAAAAGAGATCATTCTGGAAGTACGCCCTGGTTGGTGGATTCGGGCTTTCCTTATTCTTCGAGATCACTCAAATCACCGGATTTTACGGGTATTATAATTGTCCTTACCGCCTGTTCGATGTGGATGATCTGTTATTGAATACTTCGGGAGCAGTCATTGGATTCTTCACAGCGCCCATCCTGCTTGCTTTATTCCCATCACGTGCAAGCATTCAGGCGAAGAGCGAACAGATCGTGGAGGAAAACCAGGTGTATGTTATGCCTCAATTGCTCGCGTTAATTATTGATGGAATCATTATTGTCTTCCTTTCGAATCTACTCTCCATCTTTACAGCGTCTGATGTGATCAGTGATGCGCTAAGTACATCCATTGCTATGGTCATTGTGCTGTTCTTCATACCTTGGGTGCGAAATGGGGTAACTCCAGGCTCGGCTATCTTGCGATTCCGCTATGTGGATCGTCAGACCGGCACACCTACCAGTGAATCATTATTCAAAAGATTTGCCGCACTCTATGTTCCATGGCTGCTAGTTACGATCATTCGCTTGGTCAACGAATATGCCTTTTCAGGTCATCAGGATGTTATGCTTCAGCCTTATCAAATGTGGATCTCCTTGGGGACATTCGGTATCTATATGTTAGTCTACGCCGTGCTTTGTGTTCATGTCTTGACCGTACTCTTTTCCCGTGGAAAACGTTCCTTCTACTTCGATGAGGTGTCCCGCACACGTGCTTCTCGTAAATAATGTTTGGAGTTAACAAGGCATAATGAAGGCATAATATCCCTCTAATTAGCGCTTACGTTCTGCTTACTATTCAGCCGGATCACCTAAAGAGGACGTTCATTCTCAGAATGAACGTCCTCTTTTTAATTTGCTCATTGCAACTATTTAGAGTATCCATACACAATAACCAGCCTGGATTATAACCCTAACAGCTCTCGCTTGGCTGAATCCGGATCATGTACAACCTCAATCTCATGGTTGAAGATTAGTGTCGCACGATCCTGCTCATATTCAGGCCAGTTCACACCTGCAACCTCAGGTTTGCCATTCTTGGCAAAGGAAATCCATGCATCCTGTACCTTGAGAGCAAGTACCGACGCAGCTTCGTCGGGCTCCGCATTCATGAATTTAAGGACATGCAGTGTATTGAACACAAAGAACATTTCGATGCTGTGAATTGCTCTTTTCAACAGGGGATGTTCCGGCATGACCCAATCAAATCGATACATCCACACGGGGGCATACTTCTGCTGTGCCGCAGCATATTGCAGCGATGACCGCCAGAAGAACATATCGGTCATAACTTGGGCTTGTCCATCTGCCGTTTTTGGATAACTATCCGCGATGGATACCCGGTTCTGCAGATCTGGTGTCATAAAGTCTACGCCCTGAACCATATCGATTTCTTTTGAATACGGTACATGCGGCTGGATGAACAGTGCACCCTCGTGCAATGTTGTACCAATCAGCACCGGGATGTCCTGTGCTGATCCTTCGCTCACCGCCTGCAGTGGAACCTGTGGAAGTATCTCCCCATCCAATACAGGTTGGAAGAATAATGCCATGCCCGCTCCGCTCTGCTGTTTGGCCGTTTCAGCAGCTGCAATAATCTGTTCTACAGGGATTGTACTTAGCTTCTGCAGATTATCCCGGTCCACGCCAAGAATCTTCAGTATCCCTTCCCGCATAGCTGAAGCTTGCTCTGCCGGCATGAATTGTGAAGCACCGCTCTCCATAATGGCACGATGGAAGTGTCCTTTGGCCGCTGGCATCGCCATCAACGCCGCAATACTCATGCTGCCTGCTGATTCGCCGAACACCGTAACCTGGTCCGGGTTACCACCAAAAGCAGAGATATTGTCCTTCACCCATTGTAACGCCGCAACCTGATCCAGCAGACCTGCATTGGATACAAATGAATCATCCAATGGGGCCATGTGAAGGAAACCCAAAGGTCCGAGTCGGTAGTTGATTGTCACAACGATGACCTCACCCCGAACCGCTAACTGCGTACCATCATACATAGGCTGGCTACCTGAACCTGATACGAAAGAGCCGCCGTGAATCCATACCATGACCGGCAGTGGTTCCGCGCTTTTTTCCTTAGGCGCCCAGATGTTCAGATATAGACTATCTTCTGACTCATTCGGAAGTTCTGTCAGGCCTTCTGGTTGATGATTTCGAGGTTGTATATTCTCAGGTCCAAATTGCGTGGCCTGTTTGATTCCATCCCATGACTCGGGCTGTACCGGAGCCTTGAAACGCAACTCACCTACCGGAGGTTTCGCATAGGGAATACCTTTCCATACGCTTGCACCATGCAAAAGCTCTCCTTGAACGTTACCGTACTTCGTTGCAACTTGAAGTTCTCTCATGCCACTTCTACTTCCTCTCCGTAAATAGGTTAAATTAACGAGTACGTGCATACCATGTGTACTTATTTGAGTATAGTTTGTAGTCATACCCATTTACAACTTTACCCAACTCTAGCCTCCCCTGCTACGTTTCACGTGGAACTTTATGGGGTGGATGATCTGATACACATCGAGTGATGGACACCAAAAAGGCCATCCTTAGAGCAATATCATCAAGTCTTAATGACATTGACCCTTAGCATGACCCTTTCCCGTCGACTATCCGAATAACTAACCTTCTACTGGATAACGCACCGTAAACTCAGCACCTTCAATCCATTCGCCCGTAACAAAGTTCCGTCCCTTCACAACGACTCGATCCTTATAAATCTCCACATGAAGTCCTTCACTGCCCTCCAGATGCTCATCCTGATCCGTCCAGAGATAACCTACAGACGACGCATTGAACATGGTTGGCATCTGGCCAGCACCATTATACATCGTATGCTGCGCCTCTAACTGCCAATGGGTATGACCTGAGAAGAGAATCGTTTGCGGATATTTGGCGAGAACAGTCTTGAGTTCAGCATCCTGATTCACCCCATACCATCCCTGTTCCTTCAACGACCCAGCTACCGTATCTATAAGCGGCTGGTGCAAGAACAGGAAGATGGGATGATCTGACGTTGCACGTTCAGACAATTTCGCATCCAGCCACTTCAACTGTTCAGCCGACATATCACAATCCTTCGGATGAGGTTGCTCAGTGCCCAGGAAAATATAATGATACCCGTCGATCCAGTGATCGTGGTAGGAACCCTTCATGCCGGTTGTCGCTTCAAAATCACTCAATCGACGTTGCCATAACCCGGCGACTGTGATGGATTGAGCTTCCTCTGACATATCCTGACCCTCCTGCTCCGAAGGTGCGGCAGACAACGTATAAGTTCCACCTGATAACTGCTCAATCAGTGCAGCTGATTCAGCAGCGGTTTGTTTTTGAACCAGCTCCATTTCTGCCTCTTGTTCCAATAACTCAGCTACATCATCCTCTTTCATCTCAAGCAAAACGATCGGCGGATCTTGCCATACCACGGCTCCAATATCATGATTACCTACCGTGTACCGGATATCGGGCAAGTGCTCCGCATGTTGCTTCCATATACGTTGCAACTCACGGTACTCGCTCGGCAGACCTCGATCTGTCACATCGCCCACATGCATAATCCCACTGCTACCCTGACTATACGTGGCCATATCAGCAAGTGCCAGATCAAAATGTCGGTTATGAATGTGGTCTGCCTCATCCCGTACATGCGTATCTGTAATGACTTGGAAGGTAGCAAGAGGTTGCTCCGGTGTATGTTCATTTCCCATCAGGAATCACTCCATTTCAGTCCAATAATGCCAATCAGAATAAAACCGATCCAGACCATCGACGTGAGCCGCAGACGTTCACCAAAATAGTAATGCCCCACGACGCCAATAAGCGTAATGCCCACGCCAGACCAGATCGCATATGCCACAGCCAGCGGCATAGACTTCACTGCAAAGTTGAGAAAGGTAAAGCTTGCGCCATAACAGACAAACATCAACACCGAAGGCCATAACCGCGAGAATCCATCCGATACTTTCAGCAAAATGGTAGCGCTAAGCTCCAGCACGATGGCCATTGCCAGTAGTACCCAGCCCAAGTAAGCATGACTGTTCGTCATTGGACGAACCCACCATTCATTAATTCATGGAACGATTGAATCGTCCTATCCGCCAAGCGGATTTTTCCCGGTTCTCCAATGCCAATCCTGTACCCCGCACCAGCGGTTCGTGCCATCTCCATGTCTCCGTCCGTATCTCCAATGACCACCGTATGCTGCACAGATACACCCAACCGTTTACAGGCAAGCAGTAGCATATCGGGAAAAGGTTTGCCCCGCTCCACCAGATCCGTACCAATCACCACGTCAAAAAAGGAATCCAGTCCCATCCACTGCAAATGTTTAACCGCACTTGGTGTATCATCTGCCGTTACTACGCCCATAACGATACCTTCGCTACGGCACTGTTCAAGGAATTCACGAACGCCCGGTAACGGATGTGCCGGACGATGCTTTTCCATCTCTTCCTCCGCTCGCGCCAAGCATCCCCGAACCATAATCTTGGCTTCCGCCCAGCTGAGACCCGCACGATATCCATGCCACGTCAGCACGGCATACACTTCATCCATGGTTCCCATCGCAAGCGGCCCTCGCACGTCATACCCATTCATTCGGCCTTGTTCATCGTGGAATGTACCCCAGATCTGCGGAAGTTCATCTGTGTTGATACGCAGTCCTCGGATTGCCAACTGATCTCTGAAGTCGTTCAATACACAATCGGTCCAGAATCCCCACATACCTGTAAAATCAAGCAATGTCCCGTCCTTGTCAAACAAAACGGCTTCAATCGGATTTGGTAATCTGTCCACATATATTTCATCTTGCATTGGTTAAACTCCTTGTCTGCGATCTTGTATAAACGGAAAGGACGGTACAGCATGTACCGCCCTTATCGCGTGAGTCAATTGCCTGTATACGTTTCTTATTTCGTTACACGATCTAATTCCTTCTGCGCTTTCTCTTTCGCTTCCTTCAGCGCTTGTTCCGCTGGCATATTATTGATCTGCACCTGATCAGCTGCATCTTTCAATGCATCATTGATCTTGCCACCCGTTGGATCCTGGAATGGAGCCGAAGCGTGAGCTGCCTGTTGCAGTGGTACAGTGATCTGTGGATTTTCCTCACTGAATTTCATGAACTCTGGATCTTGTTGAGCCGATTGACGAACTGCAATATATCCGGTGTTCATGGACCATGAAGCTGTGTTCGAAGTCTCAGAGAAATACGTAAGCCACTTGTACGCTGCCTGTTGTTGTTCTGGCGTTGCTGCTGACGGAATACCTGCCGATATAGCACTTGCTACCGGTTTTCCTTCACCAACGCCTTCCCAGCCTGGTTGTTGCATTGCAGCGACTATGCTAAAGTCCAAGTCGCCTTGGTCACCACTAGATCCCGTGTAACCCGCTGCTTTATTCTTCATCACATCATCAATCGTTTTGTACCAGTACTCCCAGCCCTGACCTCCATAATGAATGCCCATAATCTTGTCTTCGTTAATCCACTTACGGAACAACTCCCATGTCTCGATCCATTCCGGGGAGTCAATCATGACGGTTTTGCCATCGTCGCTAAGAATCTGTCCGCCCTTACCCAGCACAGCATCAATCATATTGTCTCTACCCCACATCGGTTCCCAACCGTAGAAGGTGGTCTTGCCATTCTCTTGCTTGCTCATCTTCGCTGCTGCCTCAGCCAGCTTCTCCCATGTTGTCAGACTCGCTGGGTCGATTCCGTTCTCCTTGAACGTATCCATGCGGTAATACATGATCTGGGTTGTACCGTACATTGGCAAAAAGTATTGCTTTCCATCCACCTGTCCCTGGTTCAGGAATGTCTGAATGAAATCGTCTTTCTTAAAATTTGGATCAGCGGCACTCATCTCATCCATGGGTACATAATATCCTTTGCGTGCCCAGTCTATATTGGAGCTGAGTACAGCAGCTGGAACCTTCTTGGAAGCAATTGCTGCTTGCAGCTTCTGTTCCGTTTCCGTGTAATCTGCTTGTACAATCCCTTTTACAACGACTTCGTTCTGGGAGGCGTTGAACGCATCAATCGTCTTTTTCATGTTATCGCCCAGATTACCACCCAGACCATACCAGAACTCAATCTCCACCGGATCTTTCGCCTGAGCTTCGGTTCCACTGGCAGTAGCCGTCGTACCTGATTCTACGGGTGCTTGTGTTCCACAAGCGGTTAGCAGTGCAAAGCTGGTCGCGAGTACCAGCGACATGCCCCCCTTCCAGTTCAACCTCAATCTCTTTTTCCATGTCATGCTTGCCTGACTCCAATTCATTGTTGTTCCTCCCGTTTTAGGTGAAATGGTAGTTTGCATAAAATGAACTAAACAATATTTACACTAGCCACTCCAATGACAGAACAACCTTCCGATCGCTGTTATCCCCAGATTTTATTGATTCCTTTTTATAAAGGTAAAATCCGGGGATAAAGGCGAGCGCTTCGCTTCTTCAGATTATTTCTGTCCTCTCCGTTTTGTGTAAATGTTTATTTCAATTTATATAGTAAGGTAGTTAATCTCAGTTCTTGTTCACACCAGCCGTAATATTCACGCTCTGCATGATCGTCTTCTGGGTGAACAGGAAGAGAATAAGTAGGGGTGCGATGGTGAAGGCACTCGCAGCCATAATCTGTGGCCAAGCCAGTCCATATGCTCCGCCTTCTACAAAGAAGCTGCGCAGACCCGCTGATACCAGCTGTAAATCAGGGTCTTTGGTGATGAGCATAGGCCAGAAATAGTTGTTGTACTGTTCAATGAACGTAATCAGAACCATCACAGCGAAGCTTGAGCGTACAAGCGGTGTGATAATCGTCCAGAGAATCCGAAAATGAGAAGCACCGTCCAGCTGTCCGGCTTCCACCAATTCATGAGATACCTGCATGAACGCCTGCCGGATCAGAAAGATCGAGAACACGCTGACACAGTTGGATACAATTAAGCCTGTGTAGGAATCCAGCAAGTTAAGCTCACTAAGCACCAGGTAACTAGGCAGATACACGGCCGTACTCGGTATCATATAACCCACCAGAATCAGGGATGTCAGTACACCTTTGAGACGGAATTTCATATGTGTCAGGGCGTACGCCATCATACTGGAGTTGACGATCTGAAATAGACAGATGGCTAAGGCCACCCCGGTACTGTTCAGGATGTAACGGGCAAATGGTGCCGCATTCCAGGCATCCACGTAGTTGCTCCACAGGAACGTCTCTGGCCAGAAGGTCGGCGGAAACTGCCAGATCTCATCATTGGTTTTAAACCCGCTAATGACCATCCAATAGAAGGGAAAGGCTGTACCCAGCGCAATAACGGCTAACAGAAGGTAGCGGATTAATTTACTTATTTTAAAATTCGGTTGTGACACATTCTGCAACTCCTTGCGCTTCATCCGTTTAGACTTTTTGGTAGGCAATGTCATTGTCATTAGTAGTGCACCAGACGTCTGCCAAGCAGGAAGGATACTCCCGACAGCAACACGCAGATCAGAATAATCACAACGGCGATGGACGAAGCTTCACCTACGTTAAAGGATTCGAAGGCAGACTGGTAATACATATACAGCAACGTTCTCGTTGATCCCGCTGGTCCACCCTGCGTCATGACATTAATCTGGTCATAGGCTTGCAAGGACTGGATAGTAAGAATAATCGAGAGAAAAAATGTCGTTGGTGAGATCAGCGGCAGTGTGATACTTCTGAACTTGTCCCAACCGTTGGCTCCATCGATTGAAGCTGCTTCGAGCAGATCGGACGGTAGATTTCGTAGCGCAACGAGATAAAATACCATCGCCCACCCGATCGACTTCCAGAGTGTGACGATCAGAACGGCAACCAGTGCCCAGTCCGCGTCACGCAACCATCCGATCGGAGATACGCCAACCCAGCCCAGCATCAGATTAGCGAGTCCCACTTCGGGTTCAAAGATCCAGGACCACGCAATGGACACCGCAACTGTCGGGGTGACCCAAGGTGAGAAGAGTAATGTCCGGAAGATGCCTGATGATTTGATCTTGCTATTCATGAGCATCGCAAGTGCCAATCCGCCCACAATGGTTGGGATTACACTTCCAAGTCCGAATAACAAGGTTACTTTCAATGAACGATAGAATTCAGAGTTTGTCAGCAGATAACTGTAATTGTCCAAACCAACGAACAGCTTATCCGGGCTCATGAAGTCCCAATCGGTGAAACTGAGATAAACGATATATCCCAGAGGTCCCAGCCAGAAGATCAGCAATGGGATTAGAGCTGGCAGCGTGAATAGAACCGCCTCAGACTCCCTCCATAGTTTTAAACGCAAATCCCCCACTCCTTACTGTCCAATTTTTCTTTAATGATTGGGAATTTTTGAGTATAATCCGCTTTATATTTATTCTGTACAAAATTGATTGTACACTCGTATTGAAAATTCTAATTCCGGCTTATGTTAAAATTGGAGCAAGTCATGTAAAATATGAGGCAGCTAGTGGGAACGCTATCATAAACCAGAGGTGACATTGTGGGAAAAGAAACCGCCGGGAACTCGAATCATTCTTCGTTACCTGATCGGCATGCGCTGAGGGAGAGAGTTATTGAGGCCATCGCCAATACGATGGATCTGTATGGGGTTAATCATACGTTTGGCAAATTGTACGGCATCATGTATTTTGAGGATCGACCGATGACACTTGAAGAAATGAAGAATTCAATGAATATGAGCAAGAGCAACATGAGCTACGCGGTTCGTTCGCTTACAGAATCACAGATGATCTATAAGCTGGAGGAAAAGAAGGAGCGTCAGGATCAGTATCTGGCTGAGACCGATTTCTATCGTACATTTCAGAACTTCTTCGGTTCCAAGCTGCAACGGGAAGTGGATGTGATGTTAGAAGGCATCCGTGAGGTCATTCCGGATCTGTCGTCCATAATCCTCTCTGAGCATACCTCTTCCGAAGATCGGGATGCCGCACTGCGGGATCTGCACAAACTTCAACATGCAGAGCAGTATTACGTGTGGCTTCAGGGGTTCGTGGATCAGTTGCGGGATGGTAGATTTCAACAATCGTGAAACCTAACTAAGAGGGCTCCTTCTCAGCTGATATCCATGATATCCTCAAAAAGCAGCGCGCGATTATAGATGGACTCGTTCAATATTACGCGCTGCTTCAAACCAAAATGATGCGAATATTTTTTTCAGCTGGTCATCCGCAGTCTGGAAATCAAGTTAGGAAGTAAGTTAGAGATGTTTCGTGCTACATATATAGGTGCTTTATCAGATATAAATACAATTGTAAATATCCAAGAAAGGATGTTTATTCAAATAGGATTATTAACGTAAAATCATAACAATGAACGGTATCTAAACATATTGAGAGTTATAGCAATACAAAACACCCACCCTTCCCTTAATACTCGTATCGCAGTAATAAAAGAAACTTTCAACTTAGCTCTGAGACAGGGAAGCAGAACGGTTTGCAAGTGTTGAATTCACTCATATTAGGAGGTTTTTACTTGAAAAATTGGAAACGTCTTTTCTTGTCTCTTACCATTTCAGCAGGTTTACTCGCATCCGCAGTACCCGCCATAGCCGCTCCGCAACAGACGTCAGTGAAGGTAAATGATGAACTCGTTGCATACGCTGTAGGAGCACCTGTTAATGATAAGGGGATAACTCTTGTCCCGTTGCGCTCTACGCTGGACGCCATGGATGTGAAGTTGACTACAGCTTCAGATGATACCATTACCGCCATTGTTGACGGCAAAACGATTACTCTCCAAAGTAAGCTTACGCGTATCAATGGCGTAACATATGCTCCGATTCGCATCGTAGGGGATGCAACAGGCTACGAAGTTCGCTGGGATCACACAACTTGCACGGTTTTCCTGGTATCCAAGGGAGAGGCGAAAGAAGCATTCCCAACGGGTGGCGAAGGCTTCATGTGGGAAGTCGAAAGCAATGGCAATACAGTATATCTGGTAGGATCGATTCATATCGCGAATGACAACCTCTACCCGTTGCGCAAAGAATTTGAAGAGGCGTTCGCTGAGGCTGATTATCTTGGAGTAGAAATTGATATGAGTAAAGCAGCCGATGCAGCACAACAACAGCTGGTACTCAGTAAGGGTACATACCAAGATGGAACAACTCTAAAGGAACACATTTCCAGCGAGACTTATGGCAAATTGGAAGAAATTCTGAAGAAAAATGGGGCAGCACCCAGTGCTTTGGACGCATACAAGCCATGGGTCGTTGAGAGCACACTTGCCAGCCTAAAGTCGGCGAAAGTTGGATATACAGAATCTGCGGGAGTGGATCTATATTTCATCCAGAAGGCCATCGAACAGAAGCTACCGATCATTGAGCTGGAATCCTATGAATCCCAGCTTAGTATGCTGGATGGTTTCTCCAAAGAACTACAGGAAAGCTCACTGAGTGCAACATTGGATAATTTCGATGTATTGGAAAGCAACGTTAGTGGGATAGTCGAAATGTGGAAAACTGGGAGCGACGAGCAGTTGTTAGAGCTGACAAACAGCTTCTCCGAAAATGAAGAATACAATAAGGCGATGCTGATTGATCGTAACATTGACATGGCCAATAAAATTGAAGGATACCTAGAAAACGGGAAAAATGAGGAATACTTCATCGTAGTTGGTGCAGCGCACTATTTGGGTGACCACGGAATTGTAAAACTACTGCAAGATAAAGGATACACTCTGACACGAAAATAAATTTCATGAAAATGCAAGTGTACGCAAACAGCCTGTCGCCCGGTATATCCGAGTCACAGGCTGTTTATCATGTGTACTCACTCAACTTCCCTTCATAGACTAGCTGCAACCGTTCACTCTGGCGAAAATCATCCGGTGTCACCAGCGCAGGCAGCTTATTCCACAATTTGATTCCCGAACGCTGTAGAATCTCAGCTACAAATTGGGAGCAGAAGTAGGAGTTGCTGAACTCCACCGGTTCCTTGAGTGTAATGCCAATCACGCCGAGCAGATTGTACATATATTTCTGGCGGCTGCGGATGAAGATGTGCAGCACACGTTTCATCTTTTCCACTTCACGATCCGTCACCTGAAGCTTGTATATGACACATGTGGTATTGGGATATTTGCTGTATGTACCTGTCTGAATATCTTCCTTCACAAACCCGCCATTTAGCGGATTGCTCGGATGTTTGCGTCCGAAGCTGTACAGCTCGGTTAACTCCCGGTCAAACGAGATCGATGCGTGATTATATGGCGCTCGGGTATAACTCTGAATAACCTTGGTAAACAGCGTTCCTGTATTCGTAAGCAGGATATAGATGGAGCGTTCATCTGTCATAGCAAAATTTCCCCTTATCAAGTCGGTACTATTCCTTCATAATAACATAGGTACCCTATAATGGAATCTTACTTTGAATAAGCAGGTGATCAGTACGTGAGCAGTTCACTCTTTACACTAACGTTAATCTTCACAGCTTTACTTGTGATACATATCGTGTACAAAATTATTGCAAAGCTCCAGCCAAGCAAAGACTATTCAGGCATCGGCCAAAAAATCAAAACTTGGTGGGGTATGTTTGTGATCTTCTGCCTCGCCACCCTTTTCAACCCCATCGTGTCCCTCATCTCCCTCATGGTGCTTGCATTCTTCTCACTCAAAGAATACTTCTCCATGATTCGCAGCACACGCAAAGCCGACCGCAGGCTGTTCCTATGGGCGTATCTGGCGATTCCGGTTCAGTTCTACTGGATCTACATTGGATGGTATGGCATGTTTATCGTGTTTATTCCCCTATATGTGTTCCTAGTGCTGCCCCTGCCACGTTTGATTAACAAAGGTACGGTCGGGTTCCTGCGCAGTGTCAGCTCCACGCAATGGGGACTGATGCTGATGGTGTTTGGACTGAGCCACCTGGCCTATTTTCCTTTTGCCACACCGGAGTACGGGTCCAAGCTGGTGTTGTTCCTAGTCGTGTTAACACAGCTTAATGATGTGGTGCACTATCTGGTCTCTCTCTATCTGGGCAAACGAAAAGTGGTGCCTACCGCCAATCCTTTTGTCACCTGGGAAGGGTTCGCGTGTGCGTTTATTGTAACGACAGCAACGTCTTATTTTATCCATCCCTACCTGACGCCATTTGATTGGAAATTCTCGCTATTCATCGGGGTCTTGATCAGTTTGGCTGGATTCTTCGGCAGTCTGACGGTGTCTGTACTGAAACGCGACCTATTAATTGGAGATGACAACAAGTTCGATTCGCTCAAAAAAAGCTACCTGAGCCGGGTCGACAGCCTGACCTATACCTCGCCGGTTATGTTCCACGTGGTCCGTTATTTCTTTGACTTTATGTAGCAACAGAACGGATAGATCGGCGAGCTTGTAATTATGTATGTCAAAAAAAGCAGCCCAAGTGGCTGCTTTTCCTGTTCAACAGGCTCCAGTCGGAGCTTTAATCATATGCGTGCTACTTCAACGTAATTTCTTTTTCCGACATGATTTCGTTCCCCTCATCATTTGTGAAGACAAATGTGGCTTTGCCCCGCTCACCCTTCATCTCATCCGAATAGATAAAGCCGGAGAATTGTCCATTGCCGCTAAAGTAGAACCCCTCTTCACCATTTCCACCATGTTCAATGGCTTCCTGTAGTGAATTCACAATCGTCACCGTGTTAGACGTCCATCGCATCTCCGTTAGTGTATACCCTTTCGGAACCTGCTTGATTCCAAAATCAAAGCTGTTACCCTCGCTCGGTTTCTCCGACTGGTCAATGACGATATCAATCTGCTCAGACGGTTCAGTGGATTCCGATTGAGCCGTAGGCTTGCCCTCATCACCACTGGCACTACCTTGATCATTGTTATTCTTCGCATCCGCATTCGGAACAGAGTTTTCCCCAGCTTCCTCTACGGGTTGCTTCGATTGCGGATAGGCGTGCTCCTGAACTGATTCTCCACTAGTGCCACAGGCAGTGACTAATAACGAAATACATAGCACAGACATGCAAAGTGCAGATTTCTTTATATTTATTTTCATCATCTAATTCTCCCTTCATCTATCTACAGCACGTATATCCAACATACTACTTACTAATCACTACACCATATCGTCCCACATGAAGCTCCATTATATGTAAATGATTAATAAATTCAGTATGTAACTGCACCTCGATGAGTAAAAAAAGAACTCTGTTCATGACGTCATGCACTGTTTAATTTATCGATCAAACCCAGGCAAGACCAACACTTGTCCAATCTGGATGGCATTATGCTCGATTTTGTTCACTTTCTTGATTGCTTCTACATACACACGAGTGTCCATCTGCTGAGGTTTATATGCCAATGAAATGCCCCACAGTGTATCTCCCTGAGATACAACGATCTGGTCACCCGATAATAATTGCTCATCCCCGGCAAATGCAGTGAATACAGCACTACACCCTATGATTATAATTAGAGTTATAGTGACGATCTTCATTAGCCAAGATGGCGCCTTCACACGCTGCATGAATTGATCTTTAACATACACGGTGCGAGACTCGGACGTTTTGGTATAAACGGACTCATAAATACTTTTGTACGTAGAATATCTCATTCTAGTCGACCTCCAGACTTTCATTCCGCTAATCTTTAATTTCATGTTTACCTATGTATTTTTCCTATAACAATGAATGATCAATAATTCACTTTTTCACTGTATAGGTATCTTTGCCTAAGTATCCCTACCCTGATAGGTCTATACTACCAGTTCACTCTAAACAAATTCTGAACAACCGAATTTCAATGTTATATCCGATTTAATCTATCCAATATTCATGCCTGATTTTCGGCGATGCTTGCTGTAACGTTTTTCTATAATAGGTTATAGATAAAGATTCTAATGAGTAAGGACGTGCCCCATGATTTCTGCTGATCTAAAGGAACAATATTACGAGGCGCTTGTGGCCAAGGATTCGGAATACGAGGGTTTATTCTATGTTGGGGTCCGAACCACGGGTGTGTTCTGTCGTCCCACATGCCCGGCGCGAAAGCCAAAATTCGAAAACTGCGAATTCTATGAGACGGCTCAGCAGGCACTTCTGGCCTCTTATCGCCCTTGCCAGCGCTGTCGTCCGCTCTCTCACCCTAACCAAGTATCCGATGTCGTTCGCATATTAGTGGAAGCTGTGGAGAAAAATCCGGAGAAACGCTGGAAAGAACAGGATTTCAAGGCCCTCTCCATCGACGAATCCACTGCTCGCCGACAATTCAAGAAGCGGTTCGGCATGACCTTTGTAGAATATGCTCGCGCTCGCCGCATGGGACTTGCCCTGAAAAATATTCGCTCCGGACGCACCGTGATTGATAGCCAATTATCTACCGGATATGAATCAAGCAGCGGCTTCCGCGATGCCTTTTCACGGATCATGGGTGCTGCCCCTACACAAGTCGATGAAGGACATATCCTAAAAGCGTCCTGGATTGACACCCGCCTCGGCCCGATGATGGCTATTGCTGATGAGGAGTCGCTATATTTACTGGAATTTGTGGACCGCAGAGGTCTGGAACGCGAAGTTGAGCGTCTGCGCAAACGAACCAAATCAGCGATTGTACCCGGCTCTACACCTCCCATCCAGTCCATTGAGCGTGAACTAAACGAGTACTTTCAAGGTATTCGGACAGCATTCGACACACCGTTGTTCTGTTTAGGAACACCATTCCAAAAGCGTGTGTGGGACGAGTTGCTGGCCATTCCGGCTGGTGAAACGAGGTCTTATCAGGAGATTGCAAATGCACTGGGGAAACCGACTGCTTGCCGAGCTGTGGCACAGGCGAATGGAGCCAATCAGCTTGCGATTGTGATTCCATGCCACCGTGTAATCAATGCCAGTGGTGAGCTGGGCGGATACGGCGGGGGATTAACTCGCAAAAACTGGCTTTTGACTCACGAGAAACAAAAACAGGGTAGCTGAAAAACAGAATGAAGTAATGAAGTAATGAAATACGCATCAAATGTCCAAAGAAATGCATGATATAACAAAGGAGAGTCATCATAATATGAGTACTTTAGAAGAAAAAGCAGCGTTGTTCCAACAATACCATGTGAAAGGAAAACCACTTGTTCTGGTCAATGTGTGGGATGCCGGAAGTGCACAAGCCATTCAATCCGCTGGAGCAACGGCCATTGCTACCGGAAGCTGGTCCGTTGCTGCGGCCCACGGTGAACACGATGGTGAAGCCATGCCATTCCATCTGGTGCTTGCCAATCTTGCAAGGATTACAGCGAGTGCGGATCTACCTGTAACGATCGATATAGAGGGAGGGTATGGGAGGTCTGTGTCAGAAGTGAAGCGAAATATCCTGCAAGTCATCGATCATGGTGCTGTAGGAATCAACATGGAAGATCAACTTCCCGCTGGCTTGGGATTGTACACTGTGGAGGAGCAATGTCCGAGATTGTCCGCCGCCCGGGAAGCTGCGGAGCAAGCAGGCATACCGTTGTTCATTAACGCCCGCACAGATATTTTCCTGCAACATGAACCTGAACACCATAACCACTCCCTCCTGGAGGAAGCACTTATACGTGCGAGTCAATATGCAGATGCAGGAGCCAGTGGTCTGTTTGTACCCGGTTTGCAGGATCACCAACTGATTCAGGAATTATGTGAGCGTTCACCACTGCCAATTAACGTCATGGTTACGTCTCCTGAGCCTTCACCAAAACAGCTTGCCACACTGGGTGTAGCACGTGTAAGCTATGGGCCTTATCCCTATCTGCAAGTTATGGAACACCTGAAAGAACTGGCGAGAAACATTTTATCGGGAAATTAACAGGAGGGCATGTTATAATCACCTCTATTGAACATTTACAGGAGGCAATTATGCTTAACGTGGAACAAAAGCTTGAAGTGTTACAATCGTATCCCCAACTGCAACGCAAAGATGTTTCTCTCGGTCGAGTTAATTTCCACTACGAGGATAGTGCGTATGATAAAAAAATTGTTGCTCTCCATATTCACCCTAACGGAAACGGTTATATCTATGCAGGACTACTGCCTAACTATGAGACCGATGCTAAAGGATTCGTCAATATTCGTGATTACTCCGAAACAGATCTGCGCACATTGTTAGATCAAACGATCCAAGCGATGTCTCACAATCCCAACGCAGCTGAATTCCAAGAGCCAGAACAAGTAAAAGCTGCTGCTCCTGCATTGTCTACAACCTCTACGGGTGGCGGAACGTGGATCGATGAAGATGGACATACGCTGACTTTAAAATACGAAGATGACATGTGGTATGTATATTCCGGTGATAACCTGGATATGGCTTTTGAAACGCGTAGCGAAGCCGGCGAGTACCTCAAAGACGAAGGATTCAAACCGCAGGCTCAGGCTTAACTCATACACATTTCAGTTTGGAATTCCGCACAAAGATTGTTGAATAGGTATATTCAGTGATTTAATATGATACAAAAAAACACGAGGCGTGTTCGCACTCGTGTTTTTCATATTTACAGAAAGTTTCGCTTAGATTCCTTGCCCAGTTCCTTTATAACTGTTTCCTGTCAGTCTTTTTTGGATTTCATGGTAAGCGGCGCATTCTTCATCATCGGGTACGTAGAGAGTAGTAGCGCACCACCAATGAATCCCAGAACGGTGAACAATGTCATGCGATTGATCCCAGCAATCCACAACATAAACTCACCAAGATCGCCCAATGTAATTATCAGCGTAATGACCAAGCCTACCCCAAAGAACATAATGAAGAAGTTACGCATCCCTAAGCGCATCCAACAAACCGTTGGGAAGACAGAGATTCCCAGTACGAGAAAGCCGCACATCAGATCGATCCACAGGTAGGATAAGAAATGATATTCGCTTGAATACAACATGCCCGGTTGATAAAGGGTTACGTCAACAATTCCTTTTCCCTGAAGCAGGTGTATGAGGAAATACGCCACATGCAGAATAACCATGGTGCCTGCAACCATCCATACCGAGTTCATATAGAAGGATTTCATAAATTGAATTCGTGTACTGCCCATACCAATCGCAACCGGAAACAGTGTAATCATTCCCCCGATGGCAAACGCACATATCCCTCCGTACATGGGACCAAACAGTTGCGTAGCATACGAGACATCAAATATGAAGCCAATGGCCAAATATACAACGGTGAGCATTAGAGCGATGGATGAAAATATGGTCAGAAACAAACGCATATCATCGCGAATCAGTCGGTTTGTACCTTTTACTGCGTTCATGGTTTAACCCCCTCTTGATTACGGGTTCTGTTAACCAAATAATCTTGTAATGTCGCTTTCTCAATAGAAAGCCCCTGTGAATGAGCGATATCCTTCCACATTTTCGAGTAGGGCTCATCAATCATCACTTTCACAGTTGATCCCATCTGGGAAGACTCTATAACTTTAGCACCTGCTGTGACTCGGTTGATATCATCAATTCCCCCTGTTAGAAGAATCCCTTTTTCACGCATCTCTTCCATCGGTTGATTTAACAACACCTCTCCGGCTTGCAAAACGATAAGAGACTCACATAAAGGCTGAATCTCCTCAATGTGATGGCTGGATATCAGAATCATACGCGGGTTATCTTCATAACTTTCCAGTAGCGCATTATAGAAGAATTTACGCTTCTCAGCATCGAGCCCATTGGTGGGTTCATCCAGAATGGTTATCTTTGCATTACTGGCAAGACCCAATATAATCTGGGCAGCAGTCTTCATGCCTTTCGAAAATTTAATGATTTTCTTCTTCGCCGGTAGTTCGAACACATCGATTAAACGTTCCGCCAAATCCTGTTTCCACTGCGGATGAAAATATTGTCCCATTTGAACCATATCACTAACTGTCCAGTTTTTCCCCAGGGGATGATTCTCCTGGATGTAACACAGATGCTCTTGGGAAGCCAGATTATTATAGGGGTCTTGACCCATGATCTGAACGGTTCCACTGTCCGGGCGGTTATGCCCTGCCAGTAAACTCATCATGGTTGTTTTCCCCGCTCCATTTCTTCCCCAGATTGCACTAATGATTGGCTCACTCTCATGTAGCGTAACCTGGTTCAGAACGGGCGTCTTCTGGTAGCTGTAGTTGACCTGCTCCATATGAATCATAACTCACTCTCCTTATCCTTCTTGCCGCGAATCAGATCAATGATCATGTCTTCATTCATGTGAATCCGTCTGGCTTCTTCAAGTAAAGGCTTGATGTATTCTTCATAAAAATCTTGTTTCCGTTCAACGAGCAATGCTTCTCTTGCTCCCTTTGCAACAAACATTCCAACACCTCGCTGTTTGTATATAATCCCCTTGTCCACGAGTTCCTGCAGTCCTTTGCGGGCTGTAGCCGGATTGATATTGTAGAAACGTGACAGTTCATTGGTTGAGGGAACCTGTTCTTCCACTTTCAATCTGCCCTCTACAATATCGTCCATAATCATCGTGGCAATCTGATGAAAAATAGGCTGAGATTCATCCAAAGTCGATTTCATGTGCTTCCAACTTTCATACGTATTCATTAGTCAGTTAGTCGGTTAGTTACTCATGTAACTAACTATAGTATACAAAAACTCAAATGTAAATAGGCGAACTTAATTCATCGCTTTTCCTACCTTGGCTCTGTTGTATTGATTAATAAGCCCGTCCAGGACTACGGATTGCTGGATCACTTCCGGATGAAGCAGACTGCCGTATTCCATATGCATGCGATATAACAACTGTCTGGCATCTTCGATCCGTGATATCAAATCCAGGCGATCCATAGTATCCCTCCTTTTTGTCATATTTTAGTGTATTATGCCAATCAAAAGCGCATGTGAGATACGACATACTTATTCTTCCACTTTGATACACAAAAAAAGAACGCTTCTGAATAAATCAGAAGCGCTCTTTACTTTTGTTAAGTTCCAAATCCATGATCAGCCGGTCTCATAATTTCGGGGTTCGGGATTTCCTTGCCTGGGACAGGTTCCGTAGCAGGGGCTACGATGAATACAACGATACTACAGGTAGCTATCAGCAAAGCCAACTTTCTCTTCATTGAGTTTCTGCACCTCACTAATTATCATTTTGTATTGCTTTTTCGCCGTCTCAGATGCAAATTCCCGGTATTGCTCAAACAGTCCGACACCTCTAAGCATACCTCGTCCACTGCTAATTTCAATAGAAAATTTCAAACTATCCAGAACAAATTCTATCCCTAAATGGAACTCGTCTTTCTTTAAATAATATGCACCTAAATCTGCTAAAAGTCGTAAATATCGATCATCCGTAACCTGTCTGCTCACTTTGCCAATTCGGTTGCTCTGTTCCTGATAAGTGAAGTACGATTCATACTGTTTGAGAACATGATCAATATCCTTATCATAACGATTAGCCGCTGTTACAATATCACACAGCGCTGGGAATATCTCATTTTCCTTCGTCGAGATATACGCCAGATAATCAGGTAACACCTCAAAATGACCACCCATTAAATGATATATATATCGATTCGCTTCAGCCCATTCCTGAAACTGATTCATAACAACGATTTCATCTTTATCCGGGTTCTTCACCCAGTGATTATCCGAATATAAAGAAACATATTTAAGTGCCCCAGTGTAGTCTTTCAAATGATAACAGGCACTTCCTGCAGCTAGATCGGAGTACAGAATATAGAAGACAATTGGTCTTTTGGTCTCTTCTTGTTTCCTTCGGCCATTCATCTCATAATGGATGGACGCTTTTATTTTCAATTTTTCAGATAACTCCTGAACCTTGTTCCATCTATGCAACGCTCCAAATGCATTAATTAGTTCGTTAAGCGCATCCAATTGATAGCGCTCATCCAGCCGATCCACATAATATTCGAACCGTGCTGCAATAATCAGATTCCGCTGCTGATCATTGGTCAGTCCCAACCGGAATAGTCGATACTGACAGAGTGCAAGCCGCTCGGAATGTTGCATTTTCTCGCTTTCAGCAATGTTCTCATATAGAAGAATGGCCGGTTTGAATTTACCCGCTTGGTAGAATTCTTCAGCCACATCAAATAACAAAGGAATATAAGATAGATTATCCATCATTAGACGAATAACCTCTTCAATACAGTCCAATTTGTCCAACTCGGCACAGCGATGAAGGAAGGGTCCCAGTCTTCGCCAGTCCGGGGTCGCGTGCACAAAACACTCATCTATGTATAACTCATAGAAGTAACCTTCTTCCAGTCTCATGGCGGAAGTAATGCGATCCAACTGCTGCATGGCAATTGGCCGATTTTTATTCAAAATATTGCTGAGCGTACCCGAATTAATCCCTGACGTTTCCGAAAAATGACTAATGGACATCTGTTCACGCTTCAGATAACTTTCCAAGTGATCGCGTATCGTGGTTGTCGACTCCAAACGAACACCACCCTCCAAAATAAAAAACATAAACGGGATTATCGGTATGCAAAGTAATTATATGTAATTAGAAAGTATCGGTCAATATGATAATTTCAACTAATTTGTATTAAAACCATTTTAATCCTTTTATGAAACGGACAATCATATCCTTATTTTATATCGGAAACACGTCTGGCATCAAACCTGAAAATAGACAAAAAACACGAGCCATCCACGGGCTCGTGTCCTCAACTGACTCAGCAGTCAGTATGCTCACTATAACTTGGATTTAAGGCAGTATATTACCTGCCGCACGGTAAATTTCATACCACTCTGGACGAGTGAGATGAACATCTCCTGCTTTTACACAGTCTTGCAGACGTTCAATATTCATCGTGCCTGTCACAGGTTGCATCTGTGCAGGGTGACGAAGCAACCATGCGATTGCAATCGTTGTATTGCTCACGTCATACTTCGCAGCAATCTCGTCAATCTTTGCATTCAATTCCGGGAACTTGTCGCTACCCAGGAATACACCTTCGAAGAATCCGTACTGGAACGGGGACCACGGCTGAATGGTGATATCATGCAGACGACAATAATCCAGGATACTGCCGTCACGGTTAACCGCAGCGTCGTTCTCCATGTTCACGTTGATGCCACTGTCAATCATCGTCGTATTGGTAATACTCATCTGCAACTGATTGGCTACCAGTGGCTGTTTCACGTATTTTTTCAACAATTCGATCTGGTTCGGATTCTGGTTGGATACCCCGAAGTGACGCACTTTACCTTCGCGCTCCAGTTGATCAAAGGCTTCAGCCACTTCCTCCGGCTCAACCAATGCATCTGGACGGTGCAGCAGCAGAACGTCAAGATATTCCGTTTTTAGACGTTGCAGGATGCCATCGACTGAATTCAGGATGTGCTCTTTGGAGAAATCAAACATGCCTTTGCGGATACCACATTTGGATTGAAGAATCATATTTTCACGAACTTGGGGATTCATCTGTACCGCTTCGGCGAAGATCTCCTCACATGTTCCTGTGCCATAAATGTCGGCATGGTCAAAGAAATTCGCGCCAACCTCCATTGCAGAACGAACAAAATGTTCGGCTTCCTTACCGTCTAGTGAATTAATCCGCATGCAGCCCACCGCGACTACAGGTACTTCTAGTGCACTGCTGCCCAATTTAATCGTTCTCAAGATGTTTTCCCTCCATATTCGAATATTATCGTGTATCTTACTTTTGATTGTGACATATATCTGCAATCGGTTTCAATAGATTTATCCTACTTTCATATGGAGAAATGATAGGTTCTTCATTCCAGCCTATAGTTCCAAAAGAATATGTTATACTTCTTCCGGTATGATAACCTCAATATGCCTTGGCAGGACACGGATATGAATCGGCAGGGCAGGACCTTCTTCCCCATCTACATTGGTGCGAATGGCTTCGTCTGAGCGAACATGAACTTCTTTGGCTGTAAAATAGTCCACGTCCTTATGGTCTTTCAGACTGCCAAATAAAAGGGAAGTGCCAAGGGTCAGACTGTTGAACACACTGATATTACGAACAACAAAACAATGTATCAAACCATCGTCCACCTCTGCATCCGGAGATAACTTCTCGAATCCTCCAACCGAGTTGGTCAGCGCCGCCAGGAAAAGTGGCGATTCCCCCTCCCAGATCTGTCCGTCATATTCGATGGTTAGATGATTGGCTGGTGTATTCACCAGATCTTTCAAACCTTCTTTGAGATATGCGAATGATCCCAACTTCGACTTCTCTTCTGAAGATACGGAGAACAAAGCTTCTGCCAAAGAACCCGCAGCCACAACGTTAGCAAACAGGCGATCATTGATTTTCCCCATATCCACGATATGGGTCTGATTCGAACATAACTGCCTAATGGCTTCTTCCGGGTCAAGCGAGATATTCAGCGCACGCGCAAAATCATTCACCGTACCTAGCGGTATAATGCCCAGTCGGGGACGATGATCCTGATCCATCATGCCGTTAATCGTCTCATGCAGTGTACCGTCGCCTCCGATGGAGATGACCAGATCACAGCCATCTTTACAGGCGCTCAGACAGTAGTTGGTGGCATCACCTTCCCCGGCCGTCTCATTAACAACCACCTCATACTGCTGTGACTCCAGAATTTCTCTGACTTGGGACACATACTGCTCGGCCTCTTCCTTACCTGACGATGGATTACTAATGATCATGGCTTGGCGCATACTCACATCTTCCCCTCCAAAATGGCATCTTTACTTCATCATTACCCGTTTCAAGGGTGGGTTGAATAGGGTCTGTGGGGGATGTTCTATTTTTTTTGATAAACATGTCTCTGAAGAGTGCAGAGCAGGGATTGTTTCATATAGAATAGAAGTAGAGAAATACCTATTACGAAATTTCTTGTTCCTTTTCCCTGTTGACGGGTTAATAACTATAGATGTGCTTTGAGCCGAACCTGCATATGTTAAACTATTCAATTCACACTGAGCACTCCCGTGGGCAGAACAACCTTCCGGTTGCTGTTATCGTGTAAATACTATACTTAATTAACTCAATCTGTTCGGATTATTTTATAATTCTAAAAATCGGAGGGAATGCATGCAATGAGAAGAATGACGCTACTATTTCTAGTATTCATCCTGAGTCTCTGGGCATCGGGGCAAGCCATGGCTTACACAACCACGGACTTGGGCGAGGGAATCATTGAAGATCCTGCTTTGGAGGACGGACTGAAGCTAATCCTGAACAAACCTCTGGATGTGCCCTTAACTTCAACGGATCTGGAGCAGCTTGAGGTGGTAGATCTGAGCAATGCAGGTATTCACAGCCTGTCCGGTCTCGAATATGCAACCAATCTGACTCACCTCCGATTATATGGGAATGAGATTGAGGATCTCACACCGCTGGAGCACCTAACCCAGCTTCGCGAGATCGATGTTCGCAATAATTACATTACATCCATAGACGCACTTACTGAATTGAAAGACTTGGGACGGCTGTATATCAGCAATAATTCCATTTCTTCTATAGAGGTTGTACGTGGGTTCAACCGATTACATACGTTCCACGCCAGCGGTAACCAGATTGCCAGTCTTGCGGCCCTCTCGGATGCGGATGCACTGAAGTGGCTTGAGATTTCGAACAATACCATTAGCGATCTGACACCGCTCATGGGTAAAACTCGGCTCCAACAACTCAACATAGCTAACAACCAGGTTCAGACGCTGGACGTACTGGCTGAATTGCCAAATACACTGCGGAATCTGAATGTGGCAGGCAACCAAATCACGGATCTGACACCACTGGCGCACATGACACGCCTTCGGACACTTGATATCTCTGGTAACCAAGTACAGCACCTCAAAGGGCTTGAGGGACTGACTGGGCTGACGGAGTTGAATGCAGAATCCAATCAGATCTATGATCTGGAACCTTTACGGCAGCTTTCCAGCCTGGACGTGTTAAAATTATCCAACAACCGGGTGTGGGATCTCACACCGATTGCAGGTTTTACGTTTACCCGTGATCAGTCAGCGACAAATGTTATACAGGATATCTCGGCGTCTACCTCGTTATCCTCGGGTATTCAAACGTCTGTCTCAGAGGTTGAGCCTGCCGGACTCACAGTGCAGAATAATTATCTGGATGTTGTGAGTGGTAGTCATACGATGCAGCTTCTGAACCAGATGAATGTGCGGGAGCAGAAACGAACGCCGCAGGGCAGCTTCCAACGTCTGATTGAAGGATCCACCACTGCCTATGTCGGGGATCGTGCTTATGCACTGGATGCTGCACCTTTTATCGATGAAGGGCGCACCTATGTGCCTCTGCGTTTTGTCTCGGAGCAGTTAAACGCCCGTGTGAACTGGAACAGCGGTACGCGCGAAGCCGTGATCACACAGCATGATAAGACCATCCGCTGGAGCGTGGGTAACAAACAAGTTGCCGTGAATGATACGCTTGCGATCAATGATGCTCCTCTTCTGATGAAAAATGGTAAAGCTTTTGTACCGGTACGCTTCATCTCGGAGCAATTCAATACCTCTGTTGGTTACATCGGAAGCAGCAAAACAATTCTGATTTTTGAAAATAAACAGCTTGGTGAGAGTGTACAGCCTTAAGTTGTGTCTCACGTTCATTTTCAGCCATAAGAGAATATGAGAAGTATAGCCAAAGTCCCCGTCTGAACGATCAGCGGGGACTTTGTTGTGCCATGACAGTTGTATTATGACATTGGATAATGGTATATGGACATCGCCGATCACAAGTAAATACAGCATACGATCTGTCTGTGCGAATACGAACTCGTGATGCTCTATCTTGGATTAGGGTAAATTTCACACGGTTTAGCATATCTTCTTTTGCCGTGGGAGTTGTTATACTGAACGTAATATATATGACAGTTGAAGTTCAAGCGAGGAGGAAATTCACATGACATTCACGCTCACTGGTTATTCCACAACCCAAGACAACCCGTGGAGAGAACTATCTTTTGTACCGACGAATGAAAGCGCCAACTTAAAACTAACAGGTGAACAGCACCAACTTGTGGAAGGGTTTGGCGGATGTTTCAACGAGCTTGGTTATATGGCTGTGTCCCACTTGAATGAGGAGCAGCGCCATGAGGTATTCCATTCTCTCTTCCATCCGGAGGGTGAGCACAAGTTTAACATCTGTCGCCTGCCCATCGGCGCAAGTGATTATGCGGAGCAGTGGTATAGCCACAACGAGGTGGACGGCGACGTGGCCATGGAACATTTTTCGATCAATCGTGATTTCAAATACCTGATTCCTTACATCAAGGAAGCTCTGAGTTTTAACCCGAATCTGCAATTCTTCGCCTCGCCATGGAGTCCGCCAACGTGGATGAAGTCGCCCAAAGCCTATAACTATGGGACACTGCGCTGGGAGAAAGATATTCTGGAGGCCTACGCCCTGTATTTTGTAAAATTTGTACAGGCTTACCGTGACGCAGGCATTACCATCCATCAGGTGCATGTGCAGAACGAAGTAATTGCAGATCAGAAATTCCCTTCCTGCATGTGGACAGGCGAGCAGCTTCGTGAGTTCATCGCCGATTATCTGGGCCCGGCTTTTGACAAACAAGGTCTGGATACGGAGATCTGGCTGGGAACGATCAACGCCCCTGATCCATGGGAGGAATTGATCAAGAAAAAAACAAATGACTTCGATGAGTACGCCGGGCTTGTCCTGAGTGATCCGAAGGCCTATTCCTATATCAAAGGTGTTGGGTATCAATGGGCAGGCAAAAATGCCATTCAACGTACCTCGGCCAGTTATCCGGAGTTGCGTTATATGCAGACTGAGAACGAATGCGGTGATGGCAACAACTCATGGAACTACGCCAAATATGTATTTAATCTCTACCAGCATTACTTCAGCAACGGAGTGAACGCGTACATCTACTGGAACATGGTTCTGGAACCCAAAGGCCGCAGCACATGGGGCTGGGAGCAGAACTCCATGATCACCGTAGATCCGGATAATAAGGAGGTTACTCGGAACCCTGAGTATTATGTGATGAAACACTTCGCACATCATATTATTCCTGGTGCTCGAAGAGTCGGCCTGTCTGGCGCGTGGAGCGGTAAATCCGTCGCTTTCCGCAACCCGGATAACAGTCTCGTCATTGTCATCAACAATCCATTCCAGGATCGTCGTGACCTGTATCTAACCCTTGAAGAAGGACAGACCCTGCACATGAAGCTGGAAGCCGATTCATTCAACAGCATGGTTATTCAACCGAAATAAACAACTTAACACATCGTTAAAAGCATAGAGATCAATAGCGTCAGGCTCAGGAATTCCTTGAGCCGGCGTTATTTTTTATGAGCCAGACCATGCTTATTGTCACCATGAACACTCCTGTAGAACACAAGCTGAAGACGAATTAAAGATATGACGTTTCACCTTTTATATTTACAAATCTATAAATCTAGATATAATGTAATCCAGAGAACTTACTCTCATGTCCATTATATTATAGGAGGCAAGGCAGGCTCATTTCGACATAATATATCTACTTTTCTCTATATTTAAATTTATTGGAGGTACGCTTTGCATGAAATCACAACAGGTCAATCCACTCCTTATCTTGATGCTGGCACTCGGGGTATTCGGGATTATTACAACAGAAATGGGAATCGTGGGGGTACTTCCTCAGGTTGCGCATAAATTCAACATTACGGCTGCACAGGCAGGTTGGCTGGTGAGTATATTTGCGCTGGTTGTAGCCATTGCAGGTCCTTTTCTCACCTTACTGGCATCCGGGATGAATCGCAAAATTATCCTTTTAGCCGCTGTGCTGATGTTTGCCATTTCGAACGTTGTATATGCCTACGCCACAACATTTGATACCATGCTTATCTTCCGTATCATTCCCGCGTTATTCCATCCCGTCTTCTTTTCCGTAGCCCTGGTCACCAGTGCCCAACTTGTTCCGGCAGAGAAAAGCAGTCAGGCCGTCGCCAAAGTATTTACCGGAGTTACCGCTGGCTTTGCCTTTGGCGTGCCACTGACATCGTATCTTGCTGAACGCCTATCCCTCGAAATCGCCTTTTTGTTTGGAGCGTTGGTCAGTGTAGTCGCTTTGATCGGCATATGGATCTGGCTACCCTCGATGCCCGTGAAGGAAAAGATGTCTTATGGCAAGCAACTCGGTATTCTGCGCAAACCTGGATTATGGCTAAATGTTGCCGCAGTCATTTTTATATTCGCCGCCATGTTCTCCGTGTACAGTTATTTCGCCGAGTATCTTGGACAGGTCACCCACATGAGCGGATCATGGATCAGCGTCATGCTGACTGTCTTTGGTGTCGTCATGATCATCGGAAATTTGGGGTTTGGACAGTTTCTGCGTAGGAGCGTGGTCCGCACTGTCCTCATGTTCCCCCTGCTGTATGTAGCAGCTTACGCACTCGTCTATTGGGCCGGTCCCCACTTCATGTGGATGGTTATTGTAGTCATCCTCTGGGCATCCGTGCATTCAGGAGGATTGATTGTAAGCCAAACCTGGTTAACCGCTGAAGCGCAGGATGCACCTGAATTCGGCAACAGCTTGTATGTATCCTTTTCCAACCTAGGTATTACCCTGGGTACTGCTATCGGCGGCTGGTTCATCGCGAACCTGGGAATATATCAACTGATCTGGAGCGGAATGATCTTTGCACTGATCGCTTTTGTATTGGTTTGGATTAAAATTAAATGCTTCCCTGCACCATAAATTTCCGAACACTGTTGAGACAAAGCATTAATACAAATAGCGCCATATTCCCATGTTTAACATGTGGAACAGGCGCTATATGGTGTTATATAGTCAACCGATTTACATGGAAGCTCAGACTTGTCAAAACGCAAGCTTAAGGATTGTTCGCCAGGTAATTTCTCAGCCATTGCATAGCCGGACGTTCTGTACCGTTGCTATTGACCAAGTGGGAACCAGCCTGCCAGGTTTGATTTTGGTTGTAACCCCACAGCGTCACACCTTTAACAGCAGAGTGTTTCCACAGCACAGGGAATTTTTGCTGATAACGCTGCAATTGTGTATTATCGTCACCTGTCATATCCAGCTCGGATACATAGATTGGCAACCCTGTCGCTGCAAGCTTGTTCAATACTGTGTTCATCGTGCTCACAGAAACGTTGTCCATATTGAAGTAATGCGCCTGGATTCCAATACCATCAACTAGACCTCTGTTTTTCAAAAGGTTGATAATCTGGATATATTGGTCCGCTTTAGCGGGATCACCGATAATACCATACTCATTAATTAACAATTTGGAGTTAGGGAAGGCTTGTCTCGCCTGTTGAAATGACCAGATAACCCAGTCCCAACCCGTTGCCCCATCTCCACCAATGGCATTGCGATAGGATGGTTTCGCATGCAGAGGTTCATTCACCACATCAACGAAGGCAGACTTCGAATACCGCTGTCCTGCGGCTTTAATCCATTGTGTCACTTCAGCCTTCTGATCTGCGGCTGAGAGACTGTTAATCCAATTTGGCTGTTGATTTCCCCATACGAGCGTATGGAATTTGAACGGAAATCCGTTATTGTTAGCATAGTTGTAGGCCATGTCCGCCTGGCCCCAATTCATTACGTTGCGTGTGCCTTCAATAGCATCCCACTTGGTAGAGTTCTCCGGAGTTACCTGATTCCAATATGGGTTAAAATTCGAAGGAACCTGGTTGGCAATAATATTGCCCAGAAATTTGCTACCTTTCGCCAAACCAGCACTCACACTGCCAACCGCAACAGAAGCAGCGAGAATCCCTACCAATGCCAATGAGCCGACTGTTTTGAACCACTTAGACTTAATCAATGATTTTCCTCCTTAGTATTCATTTTTTGTTAAGCGCTTACAAACATCATTTTACTGGATAATTTTGGTTTTTAACACCTGTCAAATTATAGTATTTTATTGTAAAGAAAATAGAATTAAGTGCTTTTTTTGAAGCTATTTATAGATTCACTCTCATAAATCCAACATAACCTCTTACATTGGAGTTTACATTCACCGCATGTTTATCTAGTATGAAATGATACATATCTTTACACACACTAGATAACAAGGGAGATTACAACATGAGCAAAATTTCAACGAAACGTTTCGCCGGATGGCCTTTATCTTTCCTCTTATGTGCCTCCATTTTGTTCGCCCCTTTTGCTTCCACTCCGGTTCAGGCTACTGAGGCAGACAAGGAGACCAAGATTACGTTGCTGGGTACATCGGATATACATGGTCGATTCATGCCGTGGGACTATGCTCTGGACGGTCCAAACCCAACCGGTAGCATGACACAGCTCTACACCATTGTGAAAAAAGTCCGTGCGGAGAATCCCAATACGATCCTGCTGGATGCAGGAGACATGATTCAGGATAACTCGGCTGAGTTGTTTAATGATCAACCTCAATCTCCCATGATGGTTGCAATGAACGAAATGAAATATGACGCATGGGTTATGGGTAACCATGAGTTTAACTTTGGACTGGACGTACTGGAGAAAATCTCTTCCCAATTCAATGGACAGCCTCTCGTGGGTAATATTTTCAAAGAAAACGGCGACCGCTACATGCCTGCCTATACGATTATCGAGAAAGACGGAATCAAAGTGGGTGTTATCGGAATGAACACACCTATGACTACCGAATTTGAAAAAGGTACGGATCACCTGGACGGCATCATCGTCAAAGATCCTGTGGAAGAGACCAAAAAGGCCATTGCTGAGCTGAAAGGCAAAGTCGATGTCATGGTTGGACTCATGCATATGGGATTGGACAACGAGAACGGTAATCCGGGAACCGGAGTGACGGATATCGCCAATGCCAACCCGGAGCTGGCTGCCATTTTTGCCGGACACATGCATACTTTGATTGAATCCCAAACGGTTAACGGCGTATTGATCTCCGAACCGAATAAATATGGCTCACATATTTCACGAATCGATCTGACATTTGAAAAAGACGGCGACAAAGTTGTGCTGAAAAGCAAAGAAGCTCAAGCACTCGCTGTAAAAGCAGCAGACGGAACGTATGAAGTCTCCGATCCTGCGCTGGAAGAGACTTTGCACCCATTCCACGAGTTCGCTCGTGCCGATGCCAACATTGAAGTGGCTGAACTCAAAGGAACGAACCTGGTCCCTTCTGATGAGATTAAGGGTATCCCTGCGGTGCAGATCCAGGAAACACCTTTGTCTGATTTTTTCACCGAAGTGATGTTGCATTACAGTGATGCCGATGTGGTCGCGCATCAGATTGATAACGACAAAGCCAAGCTGGATGTAGGCCCGATTAAGAAAAAGGATATTGCATTCAACTACCAATACACCTTTGGTGAAGTGACCGTATATGAAGTAACCGGACGCGATCTAATGGATTATATGGAGTGGTCTGCGGGGTACTTCAACTCCACACGCCCGGGTGATGTGACCGTCAGCTTTGATCCGAAACGACGTGCTTCCAAATACAGCACCGATGATTTCTTCGGCGGCGTAACATATGAGATTGACCTGACCAAACCATACGGTAGTCGGATTACAAATCTCAAGTACAGCAATGGATCCGTTGTCAAAGAAGACGATACGCTGAAGCTCGGTATGAATGCCTACCGGATGGAAGCCCTGATTGCCAAAGGCGGCGCCATGGAAGGTCGCAAGTTCAAGCAGCTCTGGTCCTCCAAGGATGCCTCGGCATTTGGTGAGATTCAAGGCACGATTCGCAACCTGTCCATCGCCTATCTGAAAGATGTCATGAAAGGTGTCTACGAACCGAAGATTCAACGCAACTGGAAAATCACCGGCGTAGACCTGACTGCACCGGAGCGTGCAGATGTGGTGGAGTTAGTTAACAATGGCATCATGTCTGTGCCAACAACGGAAGATGGCAAGTACACCAACATTGCCTCCATTAACATTTTGGATGCGGTGACTCAAGAAGAGATTGATACACTATCTGCCAAAGCAGGTGTGAGTGCAGCACAATTCGCAGGCGTGAAAAACAAGGGAGCATTCTATCAGCAGCTGAACAAGGCTCGCAAAGCAGTAGGTAGTGGTGAGGGAGCAACTACTCCTACACCTGAGAAGCCGACAACGCCAACAGTACCAAAACCAACACCAACTCCAGGCACGTCGAAACCTGGTAAACCATCCACACCAAGCACTGATAAACCGGGAACTGTCATCAAAGGCAAACAAGCCAAGGTTACTGCGGCTTACCTGAACGTACGCGCTGGCGCTTCATCCAAAGCGAAGGTCGTTGCTGCGGTACCAAAGGGCACCCTGCTTGAGGTGATCAGTACAGACAAGTATGGCTGGGTAAAAGTGAAGCTGGATGGACGTGTAGCATTTGTATATGGGAAATATGTAAGTATTTTGAAATAGATACAATCGTGACGCACCACGCTTAACGAAAAAGAAAAAGGGCGATTCTCCCATGAATATCATGGTCGGGATCGCCCTTTGTTATGTTAAACGAATGGTTAGGATTATGGCCCTTCCTCTACTGCTCTAGGGGAATGAAGTCATTTAGCCTTGTGGTTGGTTCTTGATTTTATCCATAAAAGCGTCCAGCTGGATGCCATTCGTTTGTTCCATAAAATCACGCAATTCCTCCGATTCCCCCTCGTAGGCGGCAAGTACGTAGTCATCATCGACAATATAGTACGTGCCGTAGCGAGTGAATGAATATCCTCCCTGCTGTTCTCCGGTCGTCCCCTTTTTGACTACAGCGATAATCTTCATACCTGGTTTAAGTTCAGGCTCCACACCTGCGAAGTCAGCGTTGTAAAATAAAAAAGTATCCTTTCCTACATCCTCACCTGTTACAACCTTATCCACCTTCACCTTGTAAGTAATGAATTCAGGCTTGTAGGGTACAAGACCAGCAGCCCGATCCTTTTCTGCAAAATCACCCTCAGGCGTGCCCGGTTCGGCAGGCAAATCCACGCTAAAATTCGGAAGGCTACTCTCAACCTCTGCTACAATAACGGAGTCCGCAAAATCCATGATCTCTCTGAAACTTACTTCTCTGATATTGATCATCACCGGGGTGTCAGTAGATAGCGGGTATTCCTTCCTCAATTCTTCCATCCGCTCTGGCGACAGCCTGTTTCCTGCGCCTTCATGTGAGTTGGTAAAAGGGGCCGAGCAACCGGCTAAACTAACCGTCAGTACAATGTTTATTAACCATCGCGTCTTACCCTCTCGTGCCACATATCCACCTCCCCTCATCCGACATACTTAGATTTACACCTTCACTGGAGCACCTAATCCCGCCTCACATCCCAGTTTGCCAGCATGCCTCTCGCCATTTCCATCGTCGACTCTTCCCCTGTGGTTAGAGCAAACTTAGCAACAATTGCAGGATAGGCTGCCCACTGCTCCCGAATATGCTCCAGCATCTGGGGCCATGTTCTTCCCCCTGCCTTCTCATAACGACTCAAAAGCTCACGCAGCCCTTCCTCCTGAAAGAGTGCGTAGTAGATGACAAAGTCCTTACCCGGATCTGCAATCTCCGCTTCCGTCCAATCAATAAGTCCATTTACTCGCTGGGCACCATCGACAATAATATGCGGCGGATGCAGATCACCATGGATGAACGCCGAGTGCTGCGGCCAATAGCTATTCATAGAAAGCCATACCGTCCAGCGTTCAACCAACTTGGTTGGTACCGTAAAGTTCTGCTTAACCTCCTCTATATTGGCTGCAAATTCTTTGCGAGCTTCCATAGGTGTCTTGATCCGCACTCCACCTTTCTTCGCCTTGTCGGGATCGATGTTATGCAGCATGGCGAGAGTCGTAGCCAGTGAATCCAGGAATGTATCCGATAAGCTCTCCTGAGGGAATCGCCATACATACCCTCCCCCTGCGGGGTCCACAACTGCGATCGGATCACCATCAAGTAAAGGATAAGCTATCAACTCTGGCGTGAAGATCCTCCAATCCGGTACTTGTGCGGGTATATTTCCTCGGACCACATCCAGCACCTTGCGCTCATTCTCGGCTCGCTCCCACACGTCTTCGCGTCGCGGCTGGCGCAGAACCCATCTGCGGCCTTCTTCATCCGTGGCAAATGCTACTCGAAAATCCATACCCGACTCGTTGATCTCCAAGGATTTCTCAACAATAAGTAGTCCGTTCTGTTTTGCTAAAGTTAATAGTTCCTTATGAATTGCCAAATTTTCATTTAAGTTCGGTTTTGTCATATCAGGTACTCCCCTTTTCCTGGATAAAATAAAAAACACAGACATGTTCGCCTGTGCAGTTCATTTCGGAAGTTGGCATACCTGGATGCTCACAAAAAAATAGTAGTACATCAAAGAACCACTTCAAAAAGTGATCCTTTCATGACGACTAGCGGCATACGTGTAAACAGGCAAACTTCTCCCGATGATCTGCACACAGGCAGTGAAACAGCAAGCGCAAGCAAACGTTCCGCTACTATCTCAATCGAAAAAAATTTACCACACGTATCCCTCCGTTCAGTAAGTTAACTATATGCTAACATATTCCAATTTTCAGTACCAGACTGAATCGAATGATTTTGGTTCTTTTTTATTGATATACAGGAACTTCGTCACCTCAGGTAACGTCCATAGTTATAGATGCATTAAAAAGGATGAGAGGTGAGTAACCCGATGTCCATTGTACGAAGATTATTCGTATTCCCGTTTATCTTGCTTCTGCTAACGCTCGGATGCGCAGATAAATCCGAGGAACAAGGGAAAGAGAAGCCACATGTGCGAGGAATTATTACGGATTTTGAGGAAGAAAGAGGTCAGGTACTCATCGAGAATAAAGAAGATGGCGGTGTTGATTCTGGACCGATTTGGGTCTCGCTCAGCAAGGACGCCGAACTCATCATCGAAGAAGAGATTGTCACCGTCTCTTTGGATGAGACACTCGTTGGTCGAAGTGCAGAAGTATGGATCAATGGAGTTATTGATCAATCTTACCCTCCCCAAACCAAAGCTGTAAAAATGGTCATTCATTAACACCAAGCAAAATACGCCGATACATTTCGTTTCACGTGGAACGTTATGATACACATACGAACAGCAACGGGTGGTTGCTACTAAAATCGGAAATGATGAAAACAATTTACACACTTGAAGCATTTACTCCGTTAGCCTGCCTGCATATAGAGTATAATGAAGAGGTATACGATAAATGTACGGTGCAATGCTTGTATGTAGAGTATTCAAAACTAACGCAAAAGAGGTAAACGATGAGCGAGCAACAATTTAAAGATTATGGACTTGGTGAAGAGATCGTAAAAGCACTGGACAGTCTGGGCTATGAGACACCAACCGAGGTTCAAACCAAAGTTATTCCGGTAGCACTAGAGAATCAGGATCTTGTGGTCAAATCACAGACAGGCAGTGGTAAAACAGCCGCCTACGGCATTCCGCTCTGCGAGCTGGTGGATTGGAATGAGAATAAGCCACAGGCTTTGATTCTTACACCAACCCGGGAACTGGCTTTGCAGGTTAACGAAGATATTACGAATATCGGCCGCTTTAAGCGTATTAAAGCAACCGCACTATACGGACAGTCCCCTTTTCATATCCAAAAAGCAGAGTTAAAACAAAGAACCCACGTGGCTGTTGGTACACCAGGTCGGGTACTGGATCATATCGAACGCGGCACGCTGCCACTCGAACGGATCGCCTATCTCGTTATTGACGAAGCGGATGAGATGTTGAATATGGGCTTTATTGAGACAGTACAGTCCATCATTCAGAAACTGCCGCAGGAGCGAGTAACGATGTTGTTCTCCGCTACGTTCCCTGAAGATGTAGCCAAGCTGTCACGCAAATACATGAACAAACCGGTGGAGATCGAAATCAAGGCAAGTGGACTGACAACAGCCACGATTGAACATGCTGTGATTAACGTACCCGAGGTGAACAAAACCGCACTGCTTCAAGACTTGTTCATTGTGGAAAATCCGGATAGCTGCATCGTGTTCTGCCGTACGCAGGAGAATGTGGATAAACTGTTCCGGGTTATGGCTGATCTTGACTACCCAGCAGATCGTATCCATGGTGGTATGGAGCAGGATGAGCGGATCGAAGTGATGAACGCATTCAGACGGGGACAATTCCGTTATCTGATCGCAACGGATGTAGCCGCACGTGGTATTGATATCACAAATATTACCCATGTCATCAACTACGATATTCCTTTGGAAAAAGAGGGATATGTTCACCGTACAGGCCGTACGGGTCGCGCAGGCAAAACAGGTAAAGCCATTACGTTGATCACACCGAAAGATGGCAGACGTCTGGCTGAGATTGAATCCTATATTGGATTCGAAATCCCTGTCGTGAAAGCACCTTCTGAAGAAGCTGTGGATCGCCGCAGAGAAGATTTTGAGAAACGATTGAAGATCGTTCCTGAACGTAAAAAGGACAAGCGTGAACAGCTTAACCAACAGATCATGAAGCTGAACTTCAACGGAGGCAAGAAGAAGAAACTTCGCGCCGTAGACTTTGTAGGTACCATAGCCAAGCTCGAAGGGGTAACCGCAGACGACATCGGGATCATTACGATTCTGGATAATGTGACGGATGTAGAGATTCTGAATGGCAAAGGCCCCCTCGTACTGGAGCTCATGCAAAACACAACGATCAAAAAGATGCAGCTCAAGGTTCGCAAAGGTCATAAATAGTTTGGTAAATACGGTCAAATAAATAGAAATTCAAACAGGGATAGTGGACTCTTTTCTAAGTCTGCTATCCCTGTTTTCATTACCTCTTCTTTTTCCGCACTGTACCGCCTTCCACCGTATACCGAAAGAGCGCATCTTCGGCGCCCCCGATATCATCCGTAACCTGAAACGTTGCTACATCTCCCGACTTATAAACCCCACCCGTCACAAAACTGAACACCACACGCTCATCTTTACCCCAATATTGATTCAGCATGACAAATGTACTACCGCTCACACCCTTTACCGTGCGGTTGCCATTGGCATTATATAGACCATTCTGATCCATTGCCCAACTCTGGGGATCAGCATCGAATAGATGTGTAAAGCTGGCTCGATCGATATGTTTATTTGGTTTACCCCATAGATACACACGATTGGCATCCACCGCCCAACTGCCGGAAGGTGTTATTAACTCAAACGTTGCAGCATCAGCTCCCTTGATGATCTGAAGCACATCGTCTGGATGACCGAAAGGCTGACTTGTCCGAACAACCTCGGCACGATACACATGTTGCTGATCCATGGAAAGTCCAAGATGCTCCGTCCCGGCAAACGCTACAAATTGCCGAGCATCTGCCTCGTCGACACGGTAACCGTTGTAATACACGTGTTTGCCATCACGTCCAAAAGGTCCACCTAGTGACTGGAACGTATCCGGGTCTGCTCCTTGTACAGTACGCCACTGAAAATAAACACGTTTTCGGTCCCGTGCAAACTGCTCATCCAGCGGTTCACAGGTAGACCTGTCTGCTCCACGAACAAGGTTGAATACCTCTTTTGCTTCTCGATGAGCCGTACCGCCCCATTCGGTTTTATAAAAAATAGACGACTCTGTCTCATACCAATTCCCTGTGATCTGCGTAGCGCCCTCTGCACTGTGGGCATAATGCGCATGCCACCAGCCATGTACGTCGGGATGATGTTCTTGCAACCATGCCCTCACCTCATCCTTTTCCCCATTCGCGTAACGAAGAGAGCTGGACAGATGGAACAGATGGTCCTGGTCGGTGCAATAGTCGTGATGAGCAATCACAGAGTTCGTATCGATATCCTCAAATAGATGAAAATGCGTGCTGCTCTTTACATATAAATAACGTTGGTCCTGAGCAAAGTAGGGCGTATCCGGCAATAGCCGAAAGTTGCTCGGATCGGAGTCAGGCATGGCCCGATCTTCCAGATAGACGTACTGAGAGTCGCAGCAGTAATCTTCATCGATCACACGAAAAGCTTCCGTATCCCAACTGAACAAACTCGCCTTGTTCTTACGGGCATTGAACCACCATATTCCCTGACGATCACGTAGATAGGCGAAGGTCAACCATCCCTTTTGATAAGTAGAGATGACTTCAAAATCCTGAGTAGTAATGCCTCCCTTAATCGGAGTGCTCGTTCTATCCTCGTCATTATGCAATATCACCTGAAGGTCTTCATCTACAATAAACTTGTTCATGACGGTTCACCCTCCAACCATGATGTGAATTCAGTCTAGCTTTATTTTAACGTGTGTACCTGATCCTCTCTACATCATCGTACTTGATATTTAGGAACATTTCCTCCGCTCTCACCGCTCAGCCACGATGAAATGAAGGTTTGTTCAGCAATGGATGGATTGTTCACTTGAAAAAGAGTCTGACCCAACTACAATATAAATGAAAGCGCTACATTTAATCTGATATCTTTCGGGAGGTGTATGTAATGGGTAACAGGAAAGCCGTCTGGTTTCTGGTCTTTGCACTCACGTTCACCCTGTTTGGACTTCATCCTGAACGGACAAGCGCAGCAAGTGTCACAATAACCAACGGTACCGATTGGCTCGATACCGCAGGCAACCCCATCCATGCGAATAGTGGCAACATTCTGCAGGTAGGCTCGACGTATTATCTGTACGGTGAACATGCGGTGGGCGGCAGGTTTGACAGCGTGAACGTCTACACCTCCACTGATCTGAAGAACTGGACTTTCAGCAATGCCATCCTGACGAAAGATTCCGCAACCGAGCTGGCCTCCAGTAAGATCGAACGCCCCAAAGTCATCTATAACGCCTCCACCAATCAGTATGTGCTCTGGGCACACTATGAGAACGGTACAGACTACAACCTCGGGCGTGTAGCGGTCGCAACAAGCAATACCCCGAATGGCAAATTCACCTATGAGGGCAGCTTCCGCCCGCTGAATTATGAATCCCGTGACATGACCGTCTTTGTTGATACAGATGGCACAGGTTATCTGGTTACTGCTTCCCGCAAAAATGGCGGTGCCAATGATACGATGGCTATTTTTAAAATGAATGCAAGTTACACCGGAATACAGTCCTTCGAGGGCTGGCTGTTCGAGAACGCCTACCGTGAAGCACCTGCTGTTGTGAAAAAAGGAAACCGTTACTACCTCTTCACCTCTCAAGCCGCTGGCTGGTATCCGAATCAGGGCGCTTATGCTACAGCAACTTCCATGACGGGTCCATGGGCTGCGCTTACGCCATATGGCAATCCATCTGCCTTCGGTTCGCAGATTCACGATATTGCCACGATTACAGGCAGCAACACCACATCCTTCATCTACATGGCGGATCGCTGGAATCCGATGAACCTCGGAGAGCACAAACATATCTGGCTGCCACTAACCTTGAATGATTCGAACGGAACCGCATCACTGGAGTGGTATACAACGTGGAATATCGACGCAGTAACGGGTGCGGTAACACCGCCTGCTCTCGTCAATCATGCACAAGGCAAAACAGCTACCGCCAGCTCCACAGCCTCCGGCTCGTCTGCATCCAACGTCAATGATGGCAACTACCAGACTTCATGGGTGGCTTCCTCCAATAGCTGGCCTGCCTGGTGGCAGGTGGACTTCGGCGCACCGAAGACGATCAACGAGATCGACACGTCCTGGTTTATGTATAAAGGTTCCGAAGGATACTACAAATACAAAATTGAAATTAGCAACGATGGTGTCAATTACTCCACCTTGGATCGCACCAACAATCTGACCTATGGCTTTACAACAGATGCTGTGCATTTCACAGCCCGTTATGTACGGATTAATATGGTGAACGCGGTCTTGTGGAATAATCCGGGTAACTGGTACACCCCAACCCTGCACGAGGTCAAAATGTTGGGTCCTGCAACACCGGAAGCCACAGGTTACAGTCGGTTCAGTTCACACAACATTCCGGATCGATACATCCGTCATGCCAATTACACTGCTCGCGTGGATGCCAACGTCTCCCCTGTTCTGGATTCCCAGTTCCGCGTCGTACCGGGTCTTGCCAGCTCCACGGGAATTTCACTGGAGTCCATCAACTTCCCGGGTTACTTTTTGAAGCGCAACACCAGCAATAAAATTGTACTTGAAGCTTATGCCGACACCTCCGCCTATAAGGGAGATGCTACGTTCCTAAGCAGTCCAGGTTGGGCTGACAGCACCAAAGTATCCCTTCAATCGTATAGTCAGCCTGGACATTACATCCGGCATTATGATTACGTATTACAACTCGATGCCATCAATGCATCCAGCAGTTCAACGGTGAAGAGTGATGCCACGTTTGGGCGAACCAATTTCTAAACAAATGAATTACAGATGAGGATTTAGCCACCTACATCTACAATTTAAATTTCAGAGAAAGGCCGCTTTTTCAGGAGTCACAACTGAAGAAGCGGTTCTTTCTGCTGCACTATTTTAGATATAGATTACGTAACCCTATCTCAGACTGAAAATATAGATTTAATTAGCGCGTAATCGCCAGCCAGCTCTCCATGGATATTTTATAACGACCGGCATATGCCTCTGCATTCACCCGTATATGCTCTACTTTTCCAAGAACCAGATGATCGCTGCATCGACTCCACCAACGAAGCCGGAACCATATTGATGACAAATTCCCCCGTCTCTCGAATATTGAGGAGCGTGTCCTTCAAGATACCTTGGATGGAACATAATAAGCGTCAAAAGTTTGGTTCGAACCGCAGACTTGCCAGCTTGCACATTTCAGTTACATTGTGCTTTCCGACGCTTTTCCCTCGCCTTGCTAACGCAAAAAAAAGAGCCTGCTCCCTTCGGAAGTAGACTCTTCTTATACTTTTTGATTAACATCTTACACTATTGCAACTTATGTTTCCTCACAACTATTTTTCCTGAAACTTCCTCTCTATAAATCATATACAGGTTGCCGTCTTTACCCCTAGCGAAACTCAAAGTGAGCGGACTAGCTATGGAAAAACCTTCTTCGCCAACTTTGATCCACGCACTTTCGTACTTCACTACGGTTGCCAGTTTCTCATTTGATCGATCATCATAAGAAACATAAGGAACACCGTAGTCGTCAACAGCGAGTCTTAACCTTCTATAATCGGACGTCGGTACCCTGCCCTCACCGACCTTTTCCCAATCCGTCCCGTTGTAGCTCGTCAGAACCCAAGAGCCAGGCGTTGAGTAAAGGACATAGGGCACGCCATCAGGAGCAACCGCAAACTCTGCTGGTTCCACAAGAGCTCTTACTTCTACGAGACCCAAGTTGCCGATATGCTCCCAAGCTTCATTCTCATATTTCGAAACTGTGATACGTGAACCTCGTCCGTTTATAGCAGGATTCCCTCTATCGATAAATTCGGACACATCGTTCATTACATATGGGATATTGTTTCTATCAAATTGGATAACTGGATTAAGCGCCTTCCCGCCAAGACTATCGCCGCCAGTTACGGAAACCCAACTATTCCCTTCGTATTTAACCACTCTCATTTCATACTTATTGCTGCTAATTAAATGATTATAAACCAGATAAAGCACGTTATTTTGGTCAAACGCAATATTTGAACCTTCCCCCGGAAGAGATCCGTTGCGGGCTATATCTTCCCACTCCGTGCCGTTATACTTCTGCACATATACGCCTTCGCCGCTGGACGAAGTCTGGTAAAGATTGTCCTCATTGTCAAAGACAAACCGCGTATAGCTCAACTTGTCACCCGTGCCTTGGTAGATGTTCTTCCACACGCCTCCTTCATATTTGTCCAGGCGCAGGTCATTCGATCGATAAGAAGCATACACCGTACCCTCACTGTCGGTTAACACTTGATAAGTTGTACTGCCTTCTAACAAACCACCTACGTTGAACCACGGTGTCACTGACCATTTTGCGTACAAGGTAAGGGATGCCGTCACTTCCGTGTCGAAATCATAAGCTTGCGTTCCGGCAATGTCGCTGTACCAACCATCGAACTTATAACCCTCCCATGTTGGCGTAGTCGGTACTATCGCTTTGCCGCCGGGGCTTACCATTTGGTTCTCTACATCCGACCCGCCGTTGCTGTCGAAGCTCACCGTGAGCTTGTTGGATGTCCACTTCGCGTATAATGTTAAGTTATTCGTCACTGGTGTCGTGAAGCTGTAAGCCTCGATCAGACCTGCATCACTGTACCAGCCGTTAAAAATATACCCTTCCTTTGTTGGAGCGGCTGGCTCTGTAGCTGTTCCGTTGTATTCCACCGTCTGGTCATCAACCACCGAACCTTCATTGCTGTCAAAGGTCACTGTATAGATCGCTGTCCATTTTGCGTACAACGTGATGTTTGTCGTCACCGATGTTGTGAAGCTGTAAGCTTGCGTACCGGCAAGGTCGCTGTACCAACCGCTGAACACATAGCCTTCGCGTATCGGTGCGGTAGGTTCTATAACCGTATCGCCCTCGTTCACGGACTGGCTGCTCACCAATGATCCGCCATTACTGCTGAAGTTCACAGTATAGCTGTTCTTCGTCCACTTCGCGTAGAGCGTTATATCTTCCATAACTCCTGCTGTAAAACCATAAGCAATCGTCAAGTCTATATCGCTGTACCAACCGTTAAACGTATAGCCTCCCCGTAAAGGAACGCCAGGAGCGGAAGCCACAGCGCCTTCGTTCACCGTTTTGGCATCTACGATCGACCCACCATTACTCTCAAAAGTCACCGTATAGGTATTCGGCACATAAACCGTCCACTTTGCGTACAACGTAAGATCCGTCGTCACTACTGCTGTTGTGAAGTCGTAAGGGGTGATCAGATCAATGTCGCTGTACCAACCACTGAATACGTAACCTTCGCGCTCCGGAGCGACTGGAGCTTCAGCCCTAGACCCTTCGTTCACCATCTGGCTCGTTACTATTGAGCCTTCGTTACTCTCGAAGCTCACCGTATAACGGAGCAGCCACTTCGCGTACAATGTAAGATCACCCGTCACCGGTGCCGCGAAGTCGTAGAGAGTCGTCAGGTCGCTGCCGCTGTACCAACCGCCGAAGACATAACCTTCATTTGTCGGTTCAACCGGTGTGCTGACCAAACTGCCATACCCTACCGTCTGGTTCTCCACTTCTTCCGCTCCGCCATTGCTGTTGAAGCTCACCGTATAAGCGTTCGTCGTCCACTGCGCGGTGAACATAATGCTTTCCCCAGGCATGGTTGTCGGAGGAGTTGGTGACCATCCTGTGAAGACATGCCCCTGCCAGATCGGTGTGCCCAGATAGAGCTGCGTCGTCGCTCCAAATGGAACTTCTACAACTTTGGTCTCTTGGCCGGAACCATTGTAATCGACCGTCAATGTATGAGCATCACGCTTATAATACAGCTTCAGAACCGTTTTTCCATTGCCGGTTATCTGACTTGTTAACACCGTTCCGGGAATATTTTCATCCAGTTTAAACCCAGCATAGGACCTTGGAGTTATATTCGTCAGATTGGCTTCTGTATCGGTAGCTCCGCGATACGTTTCCGTATCTGCCACCGTATAGGTGTCACTCGCCATATTCTGCTTCAAATACACGACTTGGTAAGGCGTATCTTCTTTGGCTGTCCATATTGCGGTATACTCCGTATTCGAAGTCGGCATCACGCTTGGCGCCTCCGGCGACCAACCGGCAAACGCATAACCCGGTCTTGTCGGCACCGGTATACGCCCCTCGATATTTCGGCCGGACGGTTCGGTTAAGGTGCTGCGCGGAGAGCCCGGATAGCTCAAATTAAAAGTGATAGTCGGACTCGTCGGATAATACTCAACCCTTACGACCGTCGAACCATCCCCCTTGATCAGGCGTCCGTATATTTCTCCGTTCGCATAACCTCGATCCTTGTATCGGTCAGAGTTGATGCGAATCTCCGTATCGGTCGTTCCTGTCAACAGTTCCTTATAATCCGGCGTAGTCGAAATCGACTTTCTTGTATTCGGGTCTATCAAATAATGCTCCACTGTATATGGCGTATTCTGGTTCGCTGTCCAGTGCGCATACAGTTGGTAATCATCCTTAGGCATGCGGCTCGGAATCGTTACCTTTGTTCCCCCTGTAGCTGCCGTATACCATCCGTCAAATGTATAGCCCGGATAGACCGGAGTAGGCACATTAACCGTTGCATTATAAACAAATGGAAGAACCTGAGTCGCGTTGCCGTTTCGTGGATCCAACTGGAGGATATATTCACCCTCCGTAACGCGCCACGTCAACGGTATCGTGCGCTTGAGCGTACGAGACGTGAATGAAAGCGGCGATCCTTTCCAAGTGATGACCAGATTACCCTTACTTACCGGAAGGCTGGTATTCACTACTTCGACCTTATTCGTACCCAAGTTATACCTGAAATTCGCATTGTCTACGTATATATCGAACCTTGAAGCACCAAACGCTTGAGTATCGGTATCGCCTGTTTTCAAATCGAACATACTCATCGAGAGCATCGACTGCGGTACATCAAGGGATGCCGCAACACCTGCCAGACCAAGCAAAAGATTCTTATCCTGCGGATAAGCGAAGTCGGAGACGTTGTATTGTTCACCAATCGTATATAGTGGCCACTCTTCATCAACCAGCCCCACGCTGCCCGAGAGCGCTCCATCACCCAACTGGGCACCGAGTTCGACCTCCAAATAGATACCGATCTCAACAAACAGAGCACCTAAAGACTTTGTAGATCTTACCCCGTTTGTATTTGTCAACTGATAGTAGAAGTAACCCCATAGATTGATATACACACCAGGTTCTACGGCAAGTCCAATACTATTTAATTTGACACTGCCAATCCCCGCTTTGACCTCCATATGAATGCCGGCTCGCAACCCGAGCGTCCCCATCACATAGAAGGTGAACTGGTAATCGCCGTCTCCCGGCAAGCTGACCGTATTGCTCGTACCACTAAAACTTAACACACGCAAGGTCACCGAGTAGCGCTTCGCCATCTTGTAGTAGAAATCTGCACCCATCGTTAAGTTAACCTGAGCACTGACTACAAACTCTGCTTCAAATTTGACTTCTACAATCCCGTAAGCCACGCGCACACTTTTTTCAAAGAGCTCTTTCTTGACCAAAGGAACCCATTCCGTATCTTGCTCCAACATCTCTTGGTACTGTTCTTTCAATTCCTCCGTATCCACAGAGGTACCTTGTACACCATCCATAGATGCTTTGATCTGTGTGGCGATGTCCTGTACCTGACCTAACCTGCCAGCTTTTTTCTCTCCGGCCCAGTTATTCAGTGCAGCCTGCAACTTATCGTGTTCAATGAGGGCCATCTCTGCTGTAATATTAAGCCCGGTATAGCTATAGGCATCCAGATTGGCAGTGATCACATAATCGTCGATGCTATACCAGTAAGGGATTCCCCACTTTTTCAGCCAATGCCCTTGCATATCACCATTAATGCCGAGATCCAGGCTCATTTCTTGAACGAATGTACTAGTCATATGGATAACCAGATCGCTGTCTTCATTAATATTCACGACGATATCGGCGCCAACTTGCAGTGTGGCGCTGACGCCGGAACTTCGGCCGTTAATATTCTTCAGTTTCGTCCCGAGTGAGGCAACGACCGTCAGGTTCTCTACGCTCACCCGGCTACTTTTGCCCGAAGCCAGGGAAGACTGAGCCTTGATCTGCTGAATTTCTTTCAAATCCTTGATATCCTTCGTTTCCATAGCTAGATCGGATAGATAATCTGCGGCTTGATCGACGAATCCGCTGTCTCTCGCTTGCTGCTCGATCTGCTCTTCAAGCTCCGCGATCTGCTCTTCCGATAACAGATCTTCGCCGTCAATTGCTTGCTTCTGATAGATGTTGAAGACATTCTCAATATCTTCAATCGTGGCGTCAGTATATTCGATGACGTCCATCTCAGCTTCAGGCGTAATCGAAGTGATACGTCCGTACCCAACGGTCTCAAAACCTGTTTCGGCGCCGAATTCACCTTTATAGAACCCGATAAAATCACCCACATCCACCGTGGTTAACTCATCCAAGCCGAAAGGCTCATACATGCTGTCGCTGTAGTTCATCTTGGTATGCTCAACTGTGATGGAGTTGTTGTTCGGATTTCCATCTGTGTCCGCTTGCTCACTCACCGGCAGAACATCCGCCTTGAGCAACACTTGCTTGATATCCGCATGATCGTAGGTATAGGTGCTTCCGTCTACCGCCGTAATCTGGACATAGGCCACATCGCCGTCGTCAGCGTCGGTGGTTTCTAACGTGCGTTGATCGGGACGAACCCCTTGATAGATGGCGACTGTATTGCCGACTTGAATCACGGTGCTGCCGGAATACACGAACGTTCCACTGCTCGCATTCGCCTCGGCAAGCGCATTTTCGCTACCGCCCACCGTCGTGGCAACTACCGAAATCGCTGGTGAACCCACCTCTGTGCCATTCAGCATCATATCCGTGACATCCGTGTACGGAAGGTAGATCATGTTCGGGTTCAGCGGAATGTCTAAAACCTCTTGCTTAGCGACACTAAACACGTAGATGCTTGTCGTCTCGTCTTGTCCTTGGAAGGACAACTTGTCATCCGTCAATGTAAGTTGATACGTATTACCTTCGACGAATTTTCCGTTTTCGGCTGCAGACGCTACCGTGAAGGCCCCGTTCCCGCCAGTGACGGTAATACCTGCGAAGTCGGGATTCGCCGTGTCTGTGAACGTCATACCCGCTTGGACCTCAGGTACTGTCAGATTGCCTGATGCATCGTGTACTGCAATCGTGAAGTCCGGTGCCACATCCAGCACCGAATAGCTTGGTGTGCTCTGTACGGCATTATCTATGCTATCTGTATACTTCGCATACAACTTCGTATCCGCACTTATCGCACTATCCTCTGCAAAGATGAGCGAGAAATCGCTATCTGTAAACCATCCTTGGAATATATATCCTTCTTTTGTTGGAGCCGGCAGGTTATTTAGCACCTGGCCTTTTCGTACCGTCTGCGCAGCAATCGCCGTGCCTCCGTTGCTCTCAAACGTGAGCGTATACGTAGTGGAACCCGTGCCGGGGTTACCCCCGTTATCTCCAGGCGTTCCTCCACCACTATTACCGCCGGGTGACGGCGTTGGCGTTGATGTCACCGGCGATGTCGGTGTTGGTGTCACCGGTTGTGCCGGTGTTGGTGTAGGCGTAACCGGCGTTTGATTCTGATTTTTCCACGCCTCTACAACCGCGTTGTTGCGCATGAAGAGAACCGCTGCTTCCGCGCGAGTCGCTTGCACAAGCGGGTTGAAGTTACCCTTTTCATCCCCGGTGAACACCCCGGCTTGCCACAGCTTGATGACCGCGCCAGCCGCCCAAGGCGATACATCCGCGAGATCGCCCGGCTCTGTCGTGACCGGATTTTCGGTCTGATAAGGAATCTGTTCGCTTTCGAAATATCGCAACGTCATCGTTGCCATCTGCTCCCGGGATACAGTGGCATTCGGCGAGTATTTTCCTCCGCCCGTACCGTCGGTAATTCCTTCCTTAACTGCCCATTCGACATATGGGGCATACCAACTGCCCGCTTGTACATCAGCAAAGCTAGAAGTAGAATAAGCTCCTGTATCTACCCCAGCCATTCGTCCGAGCGCTGTCACATACATGGCACGCGTCATCGTCCCTTTTGGCGAGAAGGTGCTGGCAGTCGTGCCACTAAATATCCCCTTCTCCTGCACCTGGATGACCGCATCGTGGAACCAGTCCGTCGGACTCACATCCTGGAACCCACTGGATTTGGTTACTGCTGTCTGCTGCATCGGCAGTTCAGCCGCTGCCGCCGACTGCGCCGGAAATACGGGCACAGCAGACACTATTAAGCTGATAACCAGCATCCACAATAGAATCTGTGAGCTCAACTTCCACAACCGTTTTGTTGCTTTCTTCACAATCATTCATCCCTTCTATGTATAAAACTAAAGAACCGACTTTCTAGAACCTGACAAAGAGCAGATTCATCATGGTTAAAGACACTTTCGTTAGGCAAAACTCAATACTCTTCTTGCTAACAACCGCAATGTAATGGATGCAGATTGGCTAATTCTATCGATTTTTCTCCTCGAATTCTATCATGCTAAATGAGCCGCTTGTGAATTATAAAGAAAACTTTAAGTAAGCAACAACTTGCAAGCGAGAACATCATCAACCAGCATCCTCGTAAATGTCTAAACTGGGAATCTGCTCAAGAAACCTTCATGGAAGCACTGTCTCACTCGGCTGGACAATCCGTCATATTAAAAAGGATGGGCAATAGGAGACTCCCCCTTGCCCAACCTCGGTATGCTAGTCTGTAATTCATTTTAGATGATTCGCGTCTAAACAATTCATATACCAAATTCGACTATATCGAACTACTCTCCCCCCAGCGCAGTCTTTGAGAAAGCGAAAAAATACTTCTATGCTTCTTGGATTTTAATGAGATAAAAGGCTCCTGCTGATTCTTCGCCACATTGTGGGCGATGTGCCGGAAGCGCAGTCCGTTTTCAAGCTCGGGATCAAGCGCAATCGGGATTCCTTTATGTACGGAACGTATAACTTCTACATCGCTATAGATCACGCCAATCACACCAATATTGAGAATATCGATGATATCCTCCATCTTTACCGTTGTCGAAGGGGTTTCCTGTCCGTCGGCCATATTAATGATGAGCTGTGGAGGAGCCGGAATCCTATCTTCTAATAATCCGATTACACGATCCGCGTCCTGAAGCGACGTACGATGAGGCGTAGTAACGACAATAGCCTCATCTGCCGCTAAAGATGTATTCCAGAATCCATTTTCAATGCCTGCCGGCGAATCGATCAGCACATAATCATAACCCTGGGCTATTTGCTGCACAACCTTGCGAAACACTTGCGGATCATCGTGATGCATCACGTCGTTACTACAGGAGATAAAGAACAAAGTGCTGATTCGCTTGTCTTTGACGATTACTTGATGCAAAGCACAACGACCGGTCAGGAAATCGGAAATATGATAGTTTACCCTATTGCTCAAACCAAGCGGGATATCCAGATTTCTCAATCCAAAATCAGCGTCAATCAGGCAAACCCTGTTCCCCGATAAGGCAAGGGCAGTCCCCAGATTAGCCGTCACCGTCGTCTTGCCAACTCCACCTTTCCCTGATGTGATACATATAACTCGTGCCATTGGAGCCACTTCCTTCTTTAAGTGCTAATGCGGGACAGCATGACAACTATTTCTTCACGTGTAATCGTTATATTGGACACTGTGATTTTATCATGGTGGATTAGCCTATTTGAGAAACCTAAAGAAAACTTTAAAATCGTGCTCACAATGCAAATCATTTTGAAGAGGATGGAAAAGCGCAGACTGGTGTTGAGGAATTCAATATCTTGAGTCGATTACGAAGCTAGTGGAAAGAACAAAAAATGGGCCAATAGCGTCAGTTACTGCTCCAACGCCATTTACCCATTTATAATAGACTACCCTTACTGCTATATTCATGCTTGTGATGTACTGTTAGAAACCAGCATATATCCGCTCCCCCGAACCGTAATGATTCGCTCGGGGTCGGCAGGGTCAGACTCAATTTTTTTGCGTAAATTACTGATATGTACAGCGACCGTTCTCGTATCCTCCAGACTTTCCATTCCCCAGATGATTTGAAACAACGTATCAACACTGACGACACGATTTACGTTTTGTGCCATATAGGACAGCAGACTGAACTCTTTTTTAGATAAAGAGATAGGCATACTCCCCATGTTGACGGACTGCGTATAGAAATCCAGTGTCAAACCCGGTAACTCCAGCAGTTGTCCCTTTCTGCCCGTTGCTACTCTGCGAAGGTGCGCCTTGATCTTGGCCATGAGCACTCCCGGACTGAACGGCTTGGTCACATAATCGTCGCCACCATAGGATAACGCGCTAATTTTCACTTCGTCTTCTTCCTGGCTGCTCAAAAACATGATCGGTGCGCTGGTGAAGTTACGCGCATTCCTGCACCAATCAATGCCGTTTTCATTAGCCAGCAATATATCCAGTACAATCAAATCGGGCTCGAACGATGCAAGCAGTTCCATCGCTTCTGTCCCGCTATGACTGTAGGTGGAGATAAACCCCTCCCGTTCGCAATACACCTGAACAATCTCGCATATATGAGGATCATCATCGACGATCATTATTTTGTGAGTGTCCATCCCATCATCCCCTTCCTTCATTGCCGATACAAGGAAGCGTTACATAGAAAGTCGCCCCCATCTTACCGTCGCTCTCCGCTCGAACTGTCCCTCCTTGTGCGAGTACGATTTCTCTGCAAATCGCTAGCCCTAGCCCACTGCCTTCTATTCCATTCCCCAAGCCCGGCCGATCGTATCTGTAATTACGTTCGAAGATTTGCTCAAGCTGATCCGGAGGAATACCCATGCCAGAATCCTGTATGCTAATGATCGCATGGCGAGTATGATTTATCTCTTCCACAGCTAGCGCAATACGCACCAGCCCTCCCCTGGAGGTGAACTTCATAGCGTTCGACACTAGGTTAAATAAGGCCTGCTCTACTCTTTTGGCATCCATCTCCACAACAGGCAAGTTAGGTTGCTGATCCTCCGCATCTCCGATATCCAGTATGAAATCTAATCCTACGTCACGCACAACCAGCTCATATTGTTCGAAAAAATCACGCAAGAAGGTAATCATCTGAACCGGCTCCATTCGGTACGAGACTTGTCCGGTCTCCAAATGCGACAAGAAAGACAACTCCTCGATCATGCGGTTAATTCTTATCGTGTTATCCCGGATATATTTCAGGTACTGTTCGTTACGTTCCGGCTTGACCCTATCCTGTATAGCTTCTACATACCCAAGCATGCTGGACAGCGGCATACGCAGATCATGCGTAATATATGCAAGAAGTTTCTTCCTCCCTTGTTCGGAGTGAAGCAGCTGGTCATACGAAGTGCGGAGATCATCATGAGCTGTAGATAAGGCCTGAGTTCGCTCCTGCACGGTCCGTTCCAGATTCATATTCATTTCGATCAGCTTGTCGTTAGCGTCCTGCAACTCACTTGATATTTTCTCCTCATTGGATGCTGTCCTCGTAAATCTCGAAGAAAGCAGAACCATCTGTGCCATCGTAAATATCAATAAGCCAAGCGGGGATGTATTTCCGATCAGCGACCAACCGTTGTAATATAAAAAATCGTTGACGACCGTGACCAAAGTAATCACCGACACCAGCAGGAAGATCAACGCTCCCTCCATACGTCGCACAGCCGCTTGAACCAGCCCGATCATCAGATAGACCATATGTAGAACAACCATAACACCGATCATCAACAGAAATTTCGTATATATAATTGCAGGGGTTACCACCACAAGGATACAGAATGCGCCAGTTACAATCCGGGTACCAAGACGAAACCATCGCGATACGTAATTCGGAAAAATGCAATCAAAATACATGGTGATGATATAACCGCTGAGGCAAAGAATCAGATATTCGATCTTGAACTGCGATTCCCAAGGAAAATGAGGCAACCATTGTGTAAAGATAAGTTCGCCGTTGAACAAGGATCGAATACCAAGCAGTACAGTAAACAGGCCAAAATATAATGGAGCTTTATCCTTACGTCGCAGCATGAACAACAGCAGATTATACAAACCGATCACTAGCAAACTTGCCGTGATGAACATATCCCTGGCAAGATTCAGATTGGTCTTGGTCGTTAGTACGTCACTGCCACCCAGCTCGATATCCTTGGTAATGCCGCCCCGATGATGTTGGAAGTTGGATACTTGCATGACCAGCTCTAACGTGTCGCTTTCAGGCTGAAAATACACCAGCTTTGTTTCCAGATGCGGGGTCACGTGGTTCTTGTCCTGACCTACCTCACCAACTTCCGCCAGCAGCTCGCCATTCACCCATAATTTGTACGCATGAAAAATGCTGGGCAGCCGCAGAGTAAGCCGCTCGTTTCGATCCTGCTCGCTTAGTTTAATCATCAGTCGATAGGTTGCATAGCCTGTACCACTCAGCCGCTGACCTTCTAACGGATAGCCTAGCCAGGAGCTCGGGATGCTGATCCAGTGGTCCTGATTTCCTTCCCTTGCCGAACGAACCCGTATGTCCTCAGGCGACAGTAGCTCTTGCCAGTAGAACGACCACTCCCCTGTTAACTTTTGCGGATTCGTACTGAGCTGAACCTGCCTTAAATCCAGAATACCTTTTTCACTTTGGAACTTAGGAGAGTCCGGCTCAGAGAGGACGACATAGCCTGCAACCAAGCCAACAATAACGGCAACAACGATATAAAACCACACCTTACGAGAACCGACTCGGAGAATTCCCCTCATGATGAATCCAACCCCAATCTCTAAAAGCGCAATAAGTAAGTTTATTTATCCAAATGATATCATCATTACAGGAGAATGTACCCTGCAAATTTCTAGGAAGAGACAAGAACAATCATCACGATGAAGCCCTTTTAACGACGCACGCTTAGCTGGACACACCAACAAAAAAGTACGCACTTTGAAGTGCGTACTTTTTTGAAGGAGCTTATTCGTAATGGACAATTCAAGTACAACCCCATGTGCCAGAATCACAGACACTTCATGAACTATAAAGAACTATTAATGATGTCTGCGAATGCATCCCTGTTGTACGTATCATCCTGAATGCGCCATTCGCCCTGATCCTGCAAAAAGGTGATATCGCCCGATAGCGGAATGGACTTGAACTCTTTGCCATCCTTATCCGTAAATTTCAGATCAAGCGTGTATTCCACCAGAATCCAGTCGCTCTTGCTATCTTTGATCTTGGTTTGTATATTTTCAGGATGCAGTTTCGCTTGTTCGATGTGTGCAACCTGAAGAGGCAAGACAATATATCGATTAGCCATGTAAGCCTCATAATTCCTGGAGGTCAGGAATGGCTTCATCGTGTCTCCTTTGGCCAATAACCCTTCCATCTCTAACGTATCCCCATAGTCTTTGCCATCCACAGTGAGTTCTGTTGTCTTATACTCCAGTGACATTTCGAGCGCTTGTTGCTGCTCCTCCGCAGTCGCCTTCTGGTCCCCCGTATCACTTGGCTGTTCCGTTGCTGGTGGAGTGACGGGTTCCGTGCTTTCCGCTGGTTCAGATGATGTACATCCCATTAACATGGCGGCGGAAAGAAATAATATACCCATCACATATGCCAACTTGCGCATGGTTAATCCCTCCCTTTCTCGTCAGTATTACTCTCAATTATCCCTTCAATAGGATATAATGTCCAGTTATTGGGCGCATCTGAACAGACACCCAGTGAATTACATCCATTGGGTGTCATCTTCATCATAGATTGTGTTATAGTCATCGGGAAGTGATTTGGAGGAGATAATAATGATGATCAAAATTACAAATGGACCAACTCTCGAAGGACAGCGCCTGCGGGTCCAATAACTGCGTGTTTCCTTCAACAATGAAGGTGTGAAAGCTATGTCAACTTATCAAGTCGTTCCTATGATCTATAATTCCAAGGAACAGATTGATGCTATTATTTTGCTCGAACAACAATGTAAACAGCTTGATTCGATTTATCTCAAGGCGGACCTTGACCATATCAGCAAAAAAGACGGGGACCATGCACTCCTCTGTTATCGTGATGGTGAATTGGTCGGACTTCTCAGTTGGTACCCTTCGGATGACGTAACCGGAAATATTAATGCCATCGTACATCCGCATTTTCGTCGCCAAGGTGTGTTTCTCCACTTACTGAAACGAGCCCTCCTAGACATGCAACCACAGGGAATCAACCAACTCAGTTATCGCGTTCCTCAGGGATTATCTCCGGGTGTTCATACTGCCCAATCCCTCGGAGCCATTTATGATCGTGCGGAGTACTCGATGCAACTTGTGAATGAGGTCCTTTCGGTTGTGGAGCCTCCTGAACTAACGTTGTCCTTGGCAGAAGCCGAGGATATGGAGTTTATGGTCACTTGCTCCTCCCAAGCCTTTGGAGATTCGGAGGACTGGACACGCGAGTACTTTATGCAAACAAATGAACCCAGCCGAGTCACCTATATTGCATGGCAGAATCAACTGCCTGTTGGGCTGGTACGGGTCAACTCCATTAATGCAACAACCGCATTTATTCATAACTTCTGTATCTTGCCTGCTTATCAGGGACAGAAACTGGGGCGCACTGCGCTTAGCATCCTGGTTGATCTCCTAAGGAAACAAAATTACACAGATATCCGCCTGTCTGTGGTTACCGAGAACAAACGCGCTTTGAATCTGTACCGCAGTGTTGGTTTTGAAGTAAATTCTGAGTATCACTATTTCAACGGTAGTTTATAAAAGGCAGTGGAGAGAGATATCGTTTTCCGCAAAGGGTAATCTGGCCCCCGTGTCAAGGACACTAAAAAAAGAGTGGCATTAAAGATTTACGAGGCGAATAATAGATGATTCCTGTATTGAACAGGGGTCATCTTTTTTAATCCCCATTGATATCTGTGGTTGTTGTAATAGCGAATGTAACGATCGATTTCTTGCTTTAACTCTTGAAGGGAACGGCAACTACGATGATCGACATGGTCCTTCATGTGGCCGAAGAACGATTCTTGGGGAGCATTGTCCCAACAGTTCCCGCGTCTGGACATCGACTGGCCTAACCCATTCTTCTTTAACAACTCCTGATAGATGGGACTGGTATAATGGCTGCCCTGATCTGAGTGGATGAAAGCATCCTTTTGGAGCTTTAGACGTTTCTGTTTCTTGAGAGCGTCAACAGTATCCGTGGCAATGTCTAATGTCAGCCGATGGGATATATTGTGAGAGAGGACCTCACTTGTTGAGGCATCCAGTATGGTCGACAAATAGGCCATCCCGGATCGGCCGTATGGAAGGTACGTGATATCCGTAAGCAAGGCCAGACCCGGTATGCCCTTCTTGAAGTCCCTCTGCAGAGTATTGGGTAAGGTTCGGTGTTCCAGCGTAGCTTTGGCCATGCGTTTATAAGGGTTGATTTTTCTGTGCGGACATACGATGTTAAATTTCTTCATCAATCTACGGATTTTCTTTAGGTTATAGATGACACCAAACTCGTGCTCAAGAATCATCTTGATGGAGCGTGAGCCCTTCTTGTAACCCCTTCGTTCGAAAGCCTTCTTAATCAGCTTCCCTGCCTCAGCATCCGAACGGACCCGCTCTAAACGTAAATCTGCAGCTTGTAAGTAGCTGTAATACCCCGAACGAGATACGTTAAGCAATGAGCAGAGGTATCCCGTCATACGTTCCAAGCCTTGATCCACGGCTTCCTTTATGAGCTCGAACAACTTAATCTTGCTTAGGTTCATTCCCTTTGCTACCAGCAACCTTTCTTTCGTATCTAGCTTTTTTAGCAGTTCTACTTGAGATTCGAGTAGATGAATCCGTGCTTCTTGTTTTGCAATGATTTCTTCCTGCGATAACTCTCTATGTAAAGGGCGACCCGAGGCTTCTTTTCGGGAGTCAGACAACCCAATAATCCCTCCAAGGTCATAGGCTTTTTTCCAACGTCCGGCAGATTGTTCTACTCGTTTCATTCCAATTACGGTAACATCAAACCCATGAGTTTCAAAGATCTCTCTAGGTGTCTTTCCCATCATATATTCGTCAATGAATAACTGCTTAAATTCATCTGCATAGGTTATCGCTTTGTCGCTAACATTCCTTACATATCTGTTCTTTGATATCTGTTCACGTTCTTCTTCTGTGAATCGCTTCTTGCTCACGATGTAATCCCCTCCATTGCTTCTTCAGTATACAAAAAGGTACCCACAGTCCGCACACCTTTTTTCAAAGTGTCCAGTCTATGGGTACCAGTGTAGGGAGACGGTCTCTCTTTTTATATATTGGAGAATTGAAAAATCAATTTATAACCATCGAACGTTTGCCCGTACATCTCCCGATAGTTACCTTTGGTATAATTATTCACTGTTTTCCGCCAGAAAGATTGGCCAATCTTATTTTTCTCCGATGGATTGGTGAACAACTCCCAGTTTCCTATAAACATTCCGAAGATCGTCGATGCCGCGTGTTCAGCAACGCCTACACCTCGAAACGGCTGCATCAGAAAGAAGTCATGTACAAAGAAATTCGTGCCTTGTGAACAATATGGCGGAGTAGCTATGAACGCAAAACCTGCCGGTATGCCATCCACAATCATGAGGAACGGATAAAGACACTCCGGTTTTTCCCACCATATGTTCTGGACGTTATACTGATCCTGCAAAGTTATATAATCAGGACTTGGCTCAAAAATGCCATGTTCGTTCGGAGTATGCTCTCCACCCAGACCATAATGTCCGGATAGATCATGAAGGTATAGCGGGTACATATTTTTAATCACATACGCCTCGTCTTTATTCGTTAATTTCACTTCTATATTCATATTATTCATATTCACCAACCTTACCAGATGATTTAAGGAGTTATTTTCAAGAACTCTCAACGCATATCCTTGTACCGTCAAATGAATTGTACGCGTAATTAACAACCTCGAATATGTAAAAAAGCTTTAATAACTATTCTTTATTCTTACAGGAAAAAGCCACATTCGATTGCTCGAACATGGCTTTTATAGTTTCATCCCTTTTTGCAATACACAATTTTCTTGATGCTATCGATGGATAAACAGTATTGGTCCGCAAGCTTATCGATGGTTGTTCCGGCAGCAAAAAGCTGGCGGATCTCGTCGTTCCGCTCCCTGACAATCCTTCTGCCACCCGAATTCTCGCCCCACTTCTTGTGGGCATCCTTGGGCCTCGGAATATAGATCAAGCCACCAGAGATATGACGCTGTATTTCTTTGAGTAATTCTTCCGGGAAGATTGTATCCGCATTAATATATTTCACGTTGCTCCACTCCTTAAAAGTTAAAATCTTTAAGGCAGCAGAGTCGTACAATGAACACATTGGATATGCACTACAATGATATGGCGGAAAAGAATTTCAAGCTCTATGCAAACAACCGCCGTTGTTCATCACATGGACTCTGCATAGAGCGGGTCGTTAAATTTATTATGAATCGAATCATGGTAGCCCCCCATTCAGTTAATCTTATTCGTGCTGAAGAACTTTTAACTGTCTATACCATAATAAGGTTTACTTTCCCTAATGGCAAAATCTACACGTCGAATCTGTAATATACCCCTGTTAATTCTTCTGATACGCTCCATAGCTTGTTTGAAATGTTAGCGTCATATAATTTTTCGATGATCTTAGCGCTCTTGGGATAGCCCTTAGTGCCGCCCATACCGCTGGGAGCAATATACTCCCCTCCCGTGATCGTCGGATCTGCTACAGCATATAAGGTAGGTAATGCCCCCATATGTGCCGGTTGACTAATGATTTTCAAAAGACTGCGCATGAATATATTGGTCTGTTTCCCCGAACCAAAGGAAAATAGATTGGTATGCGAAATCCCTGGATGAGCGGCGATACTCATGGAATCAATATGGGCGGAATTAAATTTATTCTGCAGCTCTCTCGCAAACATCAGATTGGCTAGCTTGCTTTGACTGTAGAACTTCATGGGATTATATCCTTTGGAGCCATCTAAATTATTAAAATCAATCGCACCATTATGAGCTGCCATACTACTTACAGTGACAACTCTCGATTTCGGAGTAGAGATCAATCGAGGCAATAGTAGACCCGTAAGCGCAAAATGGCCTAGATGATTACTACCAAACTGTAATTCAAAGCCATCTTTCGTCAACTGGAAAGGAGGGTTCATAGTTCCTGCATTATTAACGAGAATGGACAAAGAATCGTATTGCTCAAGAAAAGCGGCTGCGAACTTACGGATACTAGCTAAATCGCTAAGGTCGAGCTGCATAACGATTACCTCTCCAGCTACATGCACAGACGACTTTATTTTATTAGCTGCCTTTTCACCTTTTTCCATATTACGAACTGCAAGGATAACTTTTGCGCCTTTTTCAGCTAACGCTAATGCCGTTTCATACCCTAACCCGCCGTTCGAACCTGTCACAATCACTACTTTATCGGATACAGTCGGGATGATGTCTTTAGTCCAAACTTCGCTCATTTGTCTACACACCTTTCTTATCTCTTCCTTGATACCCTAATATCCAGCGTTTGAAAGCTCTTATCCCCCACCATACTGGCTTAAACTCCGTTCCAGCATCCCTCTAACCTGCTGCTGCAGTTCGAGCGGAGACACCACCTTCACTTCCGGCCCATAGGAGAGTAACTTTCGTGCTGTAAAAGAAAACTCTTCAGGCGGAATCAGTCCGCGCCACTCATGGCCTTCAACTGACTTGAACAACACATCTGACGCAGCAATCCTTGCTCCAAATTCCGTGAATTGCAGCACCACTTCTACGCTTGCTCTATCTTCTTTGGCAGCTAGCCATGCCTTTAGACTTGGAACAGATTTATCCACTGATTCCATAACAACCAACTGCTGCATGCGATCCACCCGATACAACAATACACGATCCTTATTCCGGGCTGGCATGTACCAATGTCCCTGCTCATAGTAGATGCCATAGGGAAAGACCTGTACTTTTTTAGGACCACTGCGGGCATGATACATAAATTCCATTTCTCTCTTTTCTACCGCTGCACCCAATATCGCTGTTGTTAAAGGCTCGGAATGCCCACCGGGGTGCTGGACAAAGGTGATATGCTCTCTCATTCGCATAATGAGATCCTGTACATCTTCGGGTAAAGTAGAGAAGTATTGCTCAGCCAGATGCTCACGCATTGATCCATATGGAAAATCCGGTACTTGCTGTAGATATTCCAGCATCATAAACAGCCCTAATGCCTCCTGCTGTGTCAGTTGAAGGGGTGGCAAAATCCGATTGGGCAACACCTGGTATCCTCCGTTCACGCCAACTTCTGTGTACAAGGGAAAACCCAGCGCCTGCAATGCATCCAGATCGCGCTGGATCGTACGAACCGAAACGTCGAACCGTTCTGCCAGTTCCCGTGCAGTGAACTTCTGTCTGGAATCCATCAGGCGCATGATAGCCAGTTTCCGATGATTCATTTATTCAACATCCTAACTACGTCAACTTTTGTCATAGTTAAAGTGTATCATACATTTTAGAAGGGAGCGATGAACATGTCTGATAACAAAACAATTTTGTACATTGCTATGAGTTTGGATGGATATATCGCAAGACTGGACGGTTCGGTCGATTGGTTATTTGATGTGGAGGGTGATGGTGGAGACAACGGGTATGCTGCCTTTTATGAAACGATCGGTAGCGTTGTTATGGGACGTTATACGTATGAAGAGGTGCTCACACTTTCCGAAGAATTTCCCTATGCGGATCGCCCAACGTATGTGCTTTCCCGCTCGGAACAGCCGCCCGCTCCGCATGTACAGTTTACAACCGAGGAGGTAGATACGCTCATTCCCCGGTTAAAACAAACTTCTGATGGAGATGTGTGGATTGTGGGTGGCGGCATATTGGTTCAAGCTGTGTTAGCAAAAAAATTACTGGACGAGATTGAAGTCGCCATCATTCCCAAGATTCTTGGTGAAGGCATCCCCTTATTCCCGACAGGCACTGTGCTCAGCCAATTCAAAATGGTCCGGACCCAGACGCTCGGACAGATCATTTCGATTCGTTATGAGGTACAGAACAGCGGCCCAGCGGACACAATTTCGAATGTCTAGATAGTAGAAAAGGGAAAGACCATTCTTGTGATACATGGACACCATAAAGTTAGACACCATCTAACCATTGGGGTACCCGTTCATGAAAGAGTGGTCTTTCCATTACCATGTATCAAGTTATCCTATCATTCCTCGTACATATTCCGCTAACATCTCTGCCGTCCTACGGTGAGATAACTCGCCTGGATGGGTGCGTGCACCTACCGTCTCTTCGGTTGTATCAGGAAGCTGGATGATTGAGACCTTGCGGTCTCCTGTCCCCTTCGTAAACGCATCAACCGCGCGGTAGATGGCAGGCATCATGGGAAAACCAAGCATGCCATAAGCCCATACGAGTTGTGCATCTGGATTGTTTTTCCGAAGTTTGAACAGGAACCGTTCCACCGCTTTCTCAAAAGCGGTCAGATCCTCTTCATGATACGTACCGTCTTCGTTCAGCCGCTGCTTGTACACCTTGCCCGTGTCGGGGTCTTTCCACTCAGGTGACTGAAAGGCGCCCCCATCATTGCTACCCAGATTCACGACTACCACATCCGGCTGCCAGGAACTAAAATCATGCTGATCTCCTGCACCGAGCGCTTCGTTACGCTCACCAGTAAGCAAGCCACAGACCTGCTCGTAATACTCGGGGATGTTCCCCTTTGGATTGTTATCCCAACTTGTCAGCACACCCCAGCCACTTTGCGAGATGACCCGATACTCCGCATTCAATGCCTCTGCTGTCATAAACGTATAATTATGTATGGCGCTGAACCACATCGGAATCCAATCTTCCTCCGCTTTCGCTCCAATCGCACCTTCGCCAGATGTAATACTGTCACCAATGAACTCGATCTTGTACGGTTTTTCCTGCACAGGCAGGAACGCTCCATCCGATTTCACCGCATGAATCTGCAAGGCACAACCCGGGTCACCACTCATCGCTTGAACATCTTTGACGATCCGTACATTCTTCACCACATCTGCGTTCATACCTCGGAATACACAGACCCAGTACCTTCCCGCCGTTAACATCTGTCTGCTCACCGGAACACCGTTGATCAGAATGCTGATCCATGACTCATACATGTCATACTGCGACTCTACTTCAACCCATAGTTCGGATCCCTGTACATTGAGTTCAACTGCACTCCCCGTCCAAAATAACGTCAACGGCGATCGCTCTCCAGTTGTTCTGCCATGCACTTTAACATTTCCGATCTCAGGCAGAGCATATACCTTTAAATTCTCATTAGATATCACGGTGCAAACCTCCTACGTTTGGCTCAGATTATAAGCAGGCTCTCTACATGCCTCGGATGTACGCTTAACTGATATTATGCAACTTTTGAAGCGCTTCCTCTTTGTTTTTCAAAAAAAAAACATGCTTGCCATTGTTGCACTCATAGATAAAATCTCTCAAGCTCTTGCTGTTATGCCCATCGAAATCTCCCACAATAGCAAGCTTAACATGATAGTTTACGTATTTCTGCAAAATCTCACCTGCAAGCTTGGTTTTCAGTTCGAAGAACTCTTCCGTGATGTTGGATTTGTTGATAATGAGTTTATCGGCATCATCGCTATACTTTACCGAAGCCATCAAATCCAGTGCATCTTGAGCATTGTTGATGACGATGCCATCACTTTCAATAATGGCGACCTTGGAATTGCCTTGCTGATCAATGGTTATGTTCATTTCACTTTCTCCTCCTCTGAACATCGTTTCTTTATAATATCTCGTAGTTTTATAATAAAAAGCAATAATCGTAGAGTGCGTTCAATCATTAGCGTGATTAATTAACTTCGAGTTGTCCTTTCTTAGTAGTTATAGACTGTAATTCATATGATATAATGGGGTTATTTCCTAACTAAACTAAATCTCGTGACTTGCGAAGAAAAGAGGTGTCCATGGACACAAAGTGGCTAGAATGGGCAAAACAGATTCAAGCTATCTCACAAACAGGTTTAACCTATGCCAAGGATGTTTATGATATCGAGCGATATGAGGAATTGAGGCGCATTAGTATTGATATCTTAAGTAACTATACTTCTGTTAACAAAGAGAAAATATCACTTACATTTGCAAGTGATTCAGGTTACGCAACGCCTAAAGTCGATATTCGCGGTGTTGTTTTCAGGGAAAACAAAGTGCTTTTGGTTCGAGAGAAAATAGATGGCGCATGGGCATTACCAGGGGGATGGAGTGACATCGGCCTATCACCATCAGAAGTAGCTGTGAAAGAAATTAAAGAAGAATCCGGTTTTGATGTTGTGCCGATGCGGTTGTTAGCAGTATTGGACAAAAAATTCCATGGACACCCACCTGAGCCTTATCACGTATATAAGATGTTTATCCGCTGTGACATTGTGGGAGGGCATGCGGAAACAGGTGTAGAAACCAGCGCAGTTGATTTTTTTGCTATCGACGCTTTACCTGAATTATCATTGGAAAGAAATACGCTGGAACAAATTAAAATCATGTTCGAATTTCTTGAACAACCAGATAAAGAAGTCATTCTGGATTAAAATAATAACCCCTTCGGCTTGCCCGTCTTTGGTAAAGTGACCTCGACACCGCCGATGGTCACCTTCCCGGGTTTTCATATCCTCCAACAGACAGAGGCATATGATGCCTCAATTATTCATCTTTTCAAGCGTCTCCATATAGAACACATGCAGGAACTTTTTGATATTAACCTTGCCTTTGTCGCCTGCCTGATCTTCTTCCATGGCTCTCATCTTCATTCGAACATCCTGGAAGTCGAAGTACAGGGGAGCATAGTGCTCAAACTTGTGGTTGCTATAATCGTTGAGTCCAATCGAGGCCATGTTTGTTAACGCGGCAATTACCGTTCTGCGAATGCGCTGTTCCATCGCCTTGCTCTCTTTCTCGACGTCTTTGGGCGTGGACTTATACGTCTGGGCCACCGCTTCATAGGACTCCTTCAGTGGCGGCCACTCTGCGACCTGCTTCTGATCAATCGCATACTCCATGAGCGCAATGATGTCCTTGCTACCACTTTCTCCGATGATCCCCAGATCCATTAGAATGCTTCTTGCCGCATCTCGCACCGTACGACCTTGGGCAGGGGCCGGCGCTTCCACCAGATTCAATCGAGCCATCGACTGCTTGATCTCCAGCACGTATCGTTCATACTTCCACTGGTCATTCACTTTGCTGAGCACATGCTCCACTTCCACCCGATTAATCGGTTTATGAATAAAGAATTCAATTCCGTTTTGGTAGGCCTCCCCTACCATCTCTTTGTTCTCTACCTGAGAGATCATGATGAATTTACCGGTATAACCGCATTGCTTCAGCTTCCCTACCGTCTCAATTCCGTCCTGATCCGGCATCAGCAGATCAATCAGCACCACATCAGGACGCAGATCCATGATCATCCGCGCTCCTTCTATGCCGCCCTCAGCCATGCCCGCAAGCTCGCCGATACCACAGAATTCAATGATATCATGCAGCATGCTACGGCTCACCACATCATCATCCACGATCATGATAGAGAGTGTCATCGACATCGGCCCCCTTGATTAGATTCACTTTGGGAATAGCTATAGCAAATGTTGTTCCTGTCTCTCCTGAAGGCGCCGACTCTACCTTCATTTGTCCCGCCAACGACTGAACGATATCACGTACATGGGACAGGCCAATGCCCGTCGCGGCAATGCCGACTTCATTGAACTTCGTTGTATAGCCCGGTTCGAAGATAACCTCCCGTTTGGCTTCAGGTACACCTTTTCCAGTGTCCATCACGACGAAATGTACATCATCTTCCTGCTCATACACACGAATTCGGATCTGCCCACCACGCTCAATCGCCTCTACCGCATTGGCAATCAGGTTATTCATTACCGTGAGAAGAGGAATGTAATACGGAGACTCACAATCATACTGTTGTTCGATGTCGATCTCGACCTGCTTATGCAGCATTTCGCTATATTTTCGGTTTGCTTTACTGGCAAAGTTCAGTACTTCAGACAGGCTCATGTTGACTGCTTTTTCGTTATCATACAGCTTCAACAGACCCGCCAGAATGCGTTGTGAATCCTTCTTCACTTCATGAATCTGCTGAGCAATGCCCAGGGTGCGCTGACTGTATTGATTCATGTCCTGCTCCCGGAGATCGCGATATAGATCATAGCTGTCTGCCGTAATGCCTTCAATTGTATTCATCGCTTTCTTCAGGTAAAATACCTCGCTGTACAGACCTGAGTTCACACTCAGCATCTGCTCCATCCGCTTCTCCTGCTCTGCATGTAATAGCCGCATCTGCCTCACCGCAATGCTGTTATATAACCCAATCACAAAGTAACTTCGCAGACCGCCTACCACAAGCAGATACAACCATTCCTTCATATAAAAGATATTGGTCCCGCTTAACATTCCACGAAGAAACAACTCAACAAGATTAGAGGAGAAATCGATACAGGTAATCAGCCCACCGAGCAGAAGAGGCTGCATCTCATGGAATCGATGCTTGAATTTGCTAAGCCCATAGGCAAAGACCACATAATACACACCTGCCCCCAGATTGTCCCGCATGCTTTCAAGTATGGACACAGTCTGCACATGATTGATGAGATCTGCCGACTGAAACAGCAAATTCGCGATGCCTGTCAGGATTCCTGTCTTCACATAAGACAAGTGTGGCATGATCATCAGCAGAAATAAAAGGATGCTAACCCCAAGCCCGATTCGGAAGTAATCTTCCCGGAACGGATTTATCTTGAATTGCGCCCCTACCGCTGTGGCAAAGGCAATGGCCGTCATCTGCACATTCTCATTTTTGACCCAATTGCGCATCGATCTCTTCACCCACTATAACAACGTTTAGCGCCCAATGCCGGAACCCGCGCTTCTAATGTTAAACATACTAACATATGAAAGAAGCATTAGAAATAATTAAAATTAGGGAATGAACGCTCAAGCAAAATAAAAAGGCCGGAAGTTTTCTGAAGTGCTCCCTGTCAAGTAGACAGACTAAAAAAACAAAATCATTAGTATTCAATATCCCCTCGGTTATATTGAGGGGATTATTTTTCTTAATTAAACTGCTCGTCGATATTCGTTTGGGGATAAGCCGTTTAGTCGTTCCGTGTATCGAAAATTATTGTAATAATGGATATACGTTCTTACGCTACGAAGGAGACTGTCATACGTATCGTACTTCTCCAGATAAAAGCTTTCTGCTTTAAAGGTACCCCAGAATCGTTCAATGGGTTGGTTGTCCAAACACCGGCTTACACGAGACATACTTTTTGTAAACTTGTATCTCTTTTGAAGTTGTTTGTATTCCAGCGAAGTATATTGAAAGCCCCGATCACTGTGCAAGAGCGGCGTAGCATTCGGGTTTCTTTTATAAGCTTTCTTTACCGTGTTCATGACAAGCTCATTGTTATTGGAGTGGCTGAGCACCCATGAAACAATAGAGTTGTCATAACCGTCGATAATGGCACTCAGATAGGCCTTACGGCCATTTCCGTATTTTAACTCTGTTACATCGGTGCACCACTTTTGGTTGGCGACCTCCGCTTGGAATTTTCGGTTCATGACATTCTCAGCGATATGAAGGGTTGGAGCTTTCACGTAATTGGGCCGCTTTTTGCGAATCACTGCCTTTAATTCAAGGGCTCGCATGATGCGGTAATACCGTTTACGGTTGTACCTTTTTTTAAGCTTACGATTCAACTGAGTACGCATTTGGCGATAACCGAGTATCCCGTTTCGTTTGTCATAGCGAAGTTTGACTTCCTTGGCTAGTGCAAGGTTTTCAAGTTCCCTGTCGGATGGCATCCATTTCAGCCCTTATAATAGGCAGATCGGGCGATTCCTGCTAGCTCACAGAGCTTGGTGACCGCATACCCTTTCTCGGCATGCAGCTCTGTAATCGCTTGATAGATGTCTGCATGTCGAACAAAGGTTAACGTGTATTTCTTCGCCGGATCTCTGCCAACTTTTTTGCGAGTGCATTCTCCATTTCTAAATGCTCATTTCGTGCCTCGAGTTCCTTGATCCGAAGCTTTAGCCGTTCCTGTTCGTCTAGCTCTTCTAGCGGCTTTTTACGACCTCGGAGGTCTTTTAAAGCTTCATGACCACTCGCTTGATATTTACGAACCCATGCGTACACTTGCTGGTAAGAGACACCGTACTTGTCGATGGCTTTCTGGTAATCTAAATCATGGGCGATGGCGAATTGTACAATTTCAATACGTTCCTCGTAAGTCGTTTTCCGTCCTTTATTCATATGAGGGGATCCAATCCTGTTCCGAGTTGGTTTCATTTTCACCCCTTCAGTATACTTGGAAATCCAGCTCTCTAACACAGATTTACTCGAAATATGGTACTTTTTCACCACCGCTCGTACAGAGTATTCGCCAGAGCGTACATCTTGAATGGCAGATAGCTTTAGCTCCTTGGAGTAAGATTTCCATCCCCTCGATTCTCTTAATCCTTCTTCTCCATCTACCTTGTATTTTCTTATCCAATCGGTAACCGTGTTTTTATGGACCCCCAGTTGCTTTGCCTCATGGTTGGGGTTGGATTCATGTTGCAGGCAACGCCTTACAACCTGAATCTTGATTTCATATGAAACCGGGCTTCTTTTGGACATTACAAAAACTCCCATCATGGTAGAAGTAGAGTTTTGTTTTTTCTACTGTCTACTGTGATGGGAGCATATCATTCACTTCTGCGGCCTTTTCCTTATATCTCATCTGGAATATCAAATGACACCATCGTGCCCTCACCCGGCTCACTTACGATCGATAATCCCTGACCATAACGTTGTAGCAATCTGCGGTTTGTATTCACAATGCCTATTCCGCCTTTTCCACCTGGCGTAGCATGTAACAGCTCTGCAACCTTCTCCGGTTCGATGCCTTTGCCATTATCCTTCACCTCAATACGGGTATAACCCTCATGACGAGTGATGGATAGGCATAACGTACCGCCTACATTGCGGCTTAATAGTCCGTGTCTGACGGCATTTTCAATCAACGGCTGAATTGATAACGGCGGGAGAAGCAACGGAAGGTCCGGCTCTACGTTTAATACCACCGACAATCGGTCTTCAAATCTTGTTTTTTCAATAAAAAGATAGGCTTCAACGAGTTCCAGCTCGTATGATAATTTCACCAGTTCCCCTGTATTGAGATAGTTGAAGCTGATCCGTAAATAAGATGAAAAAGCTTCACCAAGCTTCCGCATATGCTCTGTATCAATATCACTTAAAACCATAAGTGAATTCAGGGTATTGAACAGGAAGTGAGGCTGGATCTGAGCCTGCAAATAGGCGGCCTCCATACGCAGACGTTCTTGGATAGACTGATTTAGCATGGTCAATGCACGTATCCGGTATTTCAGTTCCACCGCATCTACAGGCTTCGTGACATAATCATTGGCCCCCGATGCAAACCCCGTGTAGATATCTGGCGGCTGACTTCGTGCCGTCAACAGCAGCACAGGAAGCTCCGACATCGAGAATTGTTCCCTCACCTTCTGGGTTAACTCATACCCGGACATATTGGGCATCATCACATCTGTAATGAGCAGATCCCACTGACGTGTGCCGAGCAATTCCATCGCTTCCTGACCCGAACCTGCTGTAGTTATATCGTATGGTTCCGTCGAAAGAATGCTGACCAGCACATCCAGATTCACCGGATCATCATCCACAGCCAGAATGGTGGCTCTCCCTTCTTTTAGCAACGGAGCAATCTCCGCTGTCGCCAAGGCTTCCGTGTCCCCCATACCTGGGCGGGGTAACAGGAATCCGCTAGGTGCATCTTCCATCATCTCGGCGGCCTGTTCCCATATCAGAGGAAGTTGTGACTGAGCCTGATGGGTGATTTCATTCGCAAGCGGCAGATTGAAGCTGAATACCGAGCCCTTTCCGAGTTCCGAGTGAACCGTAAGTGCCCCGCCGTGCAGTTCTACGAGCTCTTTGCAGATGTTCAGTCCAAGCCCGATGCCTTGTCCATCACTGATTCCATACGACCCTTGTTCATACGGGAGGAAAATGCGCATCCGTGTATCCTCATCCATGCCAATGCCTGTATCCGTCACATGAATCAGAGCATGTCCTTCACGAATTTCGGCACTTACGGATATCGTTCCTTCCTCTGTATGTTTAAGCGCGTTATGCAGCAGATTATACAAAATCTGAACGAGCCTTTCTTCATCAGCCATGACCAGTGGGAACGATTCCGTAATCTCCATATGAAGGCGGACTGGTTTTCGTTCTGCCATGAATTGCAGCATGGCGATAACGCCAGGCACAACCGACTGTATGGAAAGAGGCCCCTGACGTAACACAATACGGTGCTCCTTCAGCCGGACTACATCCAGTAGATCACCAAGGAGATGTGACATCCGTCGACCGATCGTAATCAGCAACTCCATATCCTCCAGGCTCCGTTCATCCAACCGGCTTTTCTCTCGGGTGATCACGTTGTGAGCGATGTTAATGATCCCGTGCAGCGGGGTCCGCAGTTCATGTGATGTATTCGCCAAGAATTGATCTTTAATTTTGTCACCCTTCTGCAGTTCTGTATTCAGCTTCATATTCTCTTTGGCATTCCTGAAGTATTTCTTGAACCAATAGGCGGAGAAGCCGGTAATGGCAAAAATGATGTCAATAGGATAATAGACGGTTGTCACATCTCTGGCTGTCTCAGCCACACTCCATAACAGGTTGGATGTAATGCCTCCTGCAGTAAGCAGCAGAAAAACAATATCCCGGTCCGCCTGTTTCCTGAAGATCATCGTTCCGACGATATATAGGAACCAGATCAGAGATACAAGAAAGAATAGGTTAATAACGTTGTAATGGATCATGGCATATGTAATATGAATGGGCACCGCCACAATCACGGCCGTATAGATCAAGGTCATGACAACATGCCACTTTAGCCATGCCTTTCGTACGTGAACCACCGTTAATCTCTGGAATAACAGAAGGATACAAGCATTTTGCAGTAACAATGAGATCAATCGAATTTTAATGCCCCAGGTATAATTAATTGGAAGCCATAACATCAATATATTGTCATGACCCATCGTAACCGTGATGCCCACAGATAAAGTTAATACGGCTCCAACCAGCAAGGAACGTTCCTGTCGATTAAATGCGTAAAGAATACAGGCATACATGCCGTGGAGGAGCAGAACCAGAAAGGTGAGCATCTGAAAACCAATGGAATACCAACGCGAAAAATCAACGGTTGCCTGTGAACCAAAGCGAACAGGTTTGCTAATTCCGCCCATATACGGGCTATCGTAATTGGCTACACGAACCAATAGTTCAATGGAGGTTGTTCCTTCCTGATCATAGGTCGCTGTATATGAAGTGCTTCGGGGTATATATGTACTGCTATCCGCGGAGACCTCACCCATACCCCCGTCGTTGTATCCATTCATCTCAACCTCGGATGAACTTTGAATCCCTTTGAACCAAAAGGTTACCGGCGTCTGAAGCGGATCTGTTAAAATGCGCAATCGATACGTTCCGTATCCGAACGAATTCTCTTGTTCCTGACTCTGTCCAATCCTCCAGTCTCCTGGGACCTGAACACTCTTCGCACCGCCATTCCTCTTCGCAATATCTTGTTGGGTTAGTAACTCATCCGGGTAAAGTTCCCATTCCCCATTCAAGTACATGACAGGGGACTGATCCAGATCCACATCTCTCAGATCAAGCACCCCGTTAACGGCGCGATGCTCATCTACTGTGTCGAATAACTCTGACCATACCGAGCGCATGCCAATTAACACTCCAAAAATGATTAGCATGATGATCAAATATTTGTAACGGTCCCTACGTTTCGTTTGAAGTAATTTCATTAATTATTTTCTCATGACTTTGGTTAAACCGAGCTTCCAGTCCTGATACCATTCGGTAATGTCCTCACTGATCGGTATCTCCAAATCTTGCTCCATTCTGGTGGTTAAGAGACGATACTGCTCCTCCACACCGAGATCGTTGTGCATTTCATCATATAACTTCATTAGCATAAAATAACTTTCTTCTTCATCCGGAAGCATGTGCTGGATACGTTGTGTACTCTCGATCACTTTCTCCGCCAGCCCATGCTGCTGGTAGTACAGACTTAGTTGTCTCATATGATACAACCACAGATAGCGTAATCTTTCCCGCTCAGGTTCAGCCCACATGTATTCATAATTACCAAGATAGGTACCCTTATATAGATGGAGCGCTTGCTCATAGGCATGAACGGTACTTGCGTTTACGACTTTCCATTGCCTGATCTCTTGTTCCCACTGCTCACTATCCAACTGAGCTTCACCCAATTCGAGTCGATAGCCGGCTTCCAAGTGTCCACTCTGAATGGTGATCATATCCATGTTGCATGCTTTCAGGGTTTGTCGGACATGATACATTGCGGTATAGAGCTGATGCACCGTCTTGTCCTCTTCCAATTCAGGCCACAGCATCTCCAGCAACACACTGCGATGAATTGTCTGATTCCGGTGGTGAAGTAAATAGGCAAACAGCTCCTGTGCCTTACTTGTACGCCACTTGGCAACTTGGATATCCTTGTCTGGAAGCTTAAATTGAATCTGATTAAAACAGCAAATTAATGGCACATCTATATCCTTTGACCGCTGCTCGCGTTTCGAACTCAGTTTCTCCCGTACTCGGCTCACCGTCTGCTTTAATCGATCCTTCTGGATAGGCTTCATGACATAATCCAAAGCCTGTAGATCGAAGGCATGCACTGCATATTGGTCGTAGCTGGTCACAAAAATAATTTCGACCCCAGGTACTGTGGCCTGAATCTGTTTCCCCAGATCCATACCGTCCATCTCTGGCATATGGATATCCAGAAACACCACATCAGGGCGGTGCTCCATAATTCCCCCTATAGCCTCTGTCGGATTCATATATGTAGCGATAATTTCAATACCGCTTACTTCTTTCTCTAGTGATTTTTGAAGGCCTATCAACGCTAGACGTTCGTCGTCAACCAATATCACTTTCACAGGAGCTTCCTCCTCGACCCTGAGGTCTTGAGATTTATTTTAACTATTATATCATAGACATTTTAAGTATTTAGCGTTCTTCGTTATCCATTTTTAATTTTTAGCAATTTAATTGTATAATACTAAATAGAAGACAGGTTAACAGATCCGGTCTGGAAGAGAGGAAGGTTCCATATGTCAGATGCTAATCATAGCTTTGGGCAAGCCCTAGTCAAATCATTAGCGGGCGAACGCGGTCATATCCGCATCGCTCGTGCTCTACCCGATATCGATGTCACACTTGCTGCTCGTACACACGATGCCATGCCATATACGATCTATCAGTTGGTGAAGCATATGCATTATTGGCAGCAATTCATGCTCGAACACTTGGAAGGACGCAAGCCACAGCTCCCTGCTAACGTGAGTGAGAGCTGGCCTGAAGAGAAGGGTCCACAAGACGAAGCCACGTGGAAGGCAGATATTCAGGCATTCCTGGATGGGGTTGATCAAGCCGTAGCCATTGCAGAGTCTGCACAATTAGATGATCCACTGCTCTATTTCCCGGGTGAAACCAAGGCAGGACTTCTGCGCAATATCGCATCCCATAACTCGTACCATTTGGGTGAGATTGTTCTGCTGCGTCGCTTCTACGGCGCATGGCCGCCTCCAGGTGGTGGATTCCCGGCGTAAACTGGAAAGAATCCGATAGAACGAAAACAAGCCGCAAGGGAATGTCTGTTCCTCGCGGCTTGTTTTGCTTTTACCATTCTGTGCATTGTCTAGATAGCGATAGTGTAGAAGCACTTCAACACAACGGTATTATACATACTTTACTGCATTCCATATGTCTGAACGTGCTACCGTTCATAAGGTTCTAAACCCCCGGAGTCATTAACCCTTGGATAAACGTCTCAAAGTTCGGTGCCAGTGGAGTGATCTCTTTGGGATTGTCCCTTTTCACATAGACTACCTCGGGTTCTCCGTCATTGCCAAATGAACGATAATCCAGCATGACGACCCCTGTCTCCGAAGGAGATACCGCGATGACCACGCCAATTTCCGGGTAGCCTTCACGTTCAATCAAATTCCAGCTGCCTTGTACACCCGCTAGTGTGCGAGGCTTCTCACGGCCAATGCCCAGTATGCCTTCAATTTCAACATAATCCGTAGCTCCCGTATCTGTGTTCGCTACAGGGAAATAACGATTGTACGGAATACCGCCGTTATGTACCTTCATCATCTCAATGTACGAGGCTGGGAGTCGGAACACCAACTGCTCCTCGACAGAATCAATGAGACCGTCACTTGGCGGATTGGACACATAATGTTCCAGTGCCTGCTCACTATCGTTCCAGAATTCACCCGATTCCGACCTCGGAACGGTTTGAAGAGTCGCTACAACGTCAACGGGTACACGGAATTCCTCGACAGCCTCTGGGCCCGTTTCAACTTCAGGTTCAGACTCGGACGGCTCCTCCATTTTGCTTCGAATCCATTCCAGAAACTCCAGCGTATCTTCATCCTCAGGCTCCAATTCATCCGCTCTTTCGAACGCTTGCAGTGCATGCGCATATTGCTCCAGATAATAATAAGCCAGTCCAATCCGATAATGCCAGAGTGGGTCACCTGTTCCCTCTTTGGCAACCGTCAGGAATTGTTCGACCGCTTCTTCATACCGTTCCAGGTTATTCAGCGCTCGTCCCAAATGGTTAACCAGCTCATAATCTCTTTCTTCCACAGGAATTGCTTGAATTGCATCTACAATTTCTTGAAATTCATCTTCTTCATGCCACTCTTGCAATTGAACCAACAGATCGTCTCTCATTCCTTTGGCCTCCCCGTTCATTCACTCATGATTACGTACTGAAAATTATACCACTATCCGGATCACCATCTCCAGCAAGGTGAGAGATAGAACGAGAGTAAGTACAAGGTATACAAAGAGTAGCTGTGATCATTTTATATAACGCTTACAAAATTATGTATAACAAAGAGAATTCTGTCTTATTAAGGTACATGGGCTTTTTAGAATATCAATTCACTATGATATGTCTGAGAGAGAGAACTCTAGTCTGAGAAATTTCCCTTAATTTTCCCGAGAGCAAAAGTAAATAAAAAAAGAAATCTGCTTTTTAGAGCAGATTTCCCTCATTCTTGGTTACCCGTTTGGGCCAGTTCGATGTTTAACTGTTTTGGCAGTCTCATCTTCATATCAATATTATACGACATACATCTTAAAATGTAAACGTCCGCTTACACTTTTTCATTTTACTCATTGCTGCTTTCCTTCAATTCGTTTAATAAATCAAAGAATTCTTGGGCCTCGTGGCTAATTTGTTGTTTTTTAAATAAATCAATAAGATATCAATTTTCCCTAGATTTTTTCTGTATTTTTCTATAATTCGTTCTTGGGTTTGTATTTTAGTTTCACTTTGTATTAACTTATGTTCATTTTGATTAATACTATTTTGTAACTGTCGAATTTCTTGGTTAAGATCATATACTTTAGTCCTTAACTTTTTATTACTCTCAGCACGTCGCTGTACTTCTTGATGATACTCATGATTTATTCTTAAATTAAATTCTTCAATTTTCTTAAGAATCCGTTGACTCGTTTGACGACCGGTGGCATGTTTAATACGATTTTTATGTATCCAACGCATGTTGTACAACAACAGTCCCGTATCTCTGTCGAATCCATCGTTTGCACTAGTAGCATCAACCACCCCTTGCTGATGAATGCCAAACTTTTTAGAACTGCCAGGAACAACGAATACCATATCCAAAGTTTCATAAACTACAATAACTGGATGCGTATAACTAAATTCATAGCCATAGTTCATTGCTCCAAGATCCACCATCAAAATATCTCCGCGGGAATAGTTGGTTGTAAACCTTCTTCCATATGTATTCGACCAATGATCTATGTACTTAGTCCATTGCACCATATTATAAGCCTTAAATTTTGAGGTTATATCATGCATGTTCCAGAGCATAAGCTTGTAAGCATTTACTACGTCCGGAACTTGTTGGCCATCCGTTTGTTTCATTACTGGTAATCTTACAGCTCTATCAAGCTGCACTTCATTAATTTGAAAACAATCCAATTCACCATCCTGATATTTATTCTCATGTTTGTATAATAACTGAGAGTGAATTATTGAACAACATATTATATTATAAATATCCCACTTAAATAATTGATTATCACATATGAATAAAATCACTAAAATATATCTTTATCAGATTTGATTTGCTAAAAAAATAAAAGAGCAGCATCCGCTGCCCTTGCCTACACATTTGATATGAATCTATTTCAACCCAGATACTCCGCCATAATGTGCTCGATATCGTACGGCGTAACGCCTTGATCCACCGAATAGATTGTATCCGCCTGATCCATTGTATCCACCAGTTCTCCTCTAGCTTTGGCATGGAGCATGAACAAGTCATGCAGATCGGGTTTACGTAAATTCGTTAGTGCTTTACCCATCAGGACCATGCCTTTCTGATTGCCTTCCACATTATTGTAGTAATCCGGGTGGCTTGTCAGCGCCAGGTCTGTCCAGATGACGGTACGTTCGACCAGGTCCATAATGACAGGGATTGCAATCTGGGTATCTGCTGTAATATCGATTTTGTTCGCTACGGTAGACGGTTCGAAAATCTCGCCAGACCCCGGCTTCTTCCGCATCATCCACCCTACAAAACATTCCGGCAGATCACAATACGGATGACTGGTGAACGAAAGCAGGGTTGCCACCACATATCGTCCACCATAAGCCACGATGGATGGAATATGCAGATCAATGAACTCACTTGCTCCGTTAGGTGCGGTCACAATGTCTCCGCTATGGACAGCCTTATAGTTGGAGGAGCGCAGATTCGTATAGGAAATATGCTCCACATAGGTCCAGTCCTTATCGTACATCACCGCAGACAAGTCAATGTCCACACGCCCTGTAGACTTTCCATCCACGTCCCCCTCTTTCCACCAGTTGAAGAAACGAATCGTATCTCCCTCGGCCATCGGCACACGGCTTCCACGAACGATGGTACGTAGAGCCTTGCTTGCCGATCTCTGGGAAAAGGGTACCAGATAATTATGAAGCTGTAGATCGACATAGGTCTTTCCTAGCGTGGGAAGGGCAGCGAAGCGCTCTACCAGCGCCTGTTCGCATAATTGCACGACCTCCTGACACGTGGCTTCATCGATGTCTGGCAACTCATTCGGAACAGCAAAGGCTTTGGCTACATTGCCTTTTGGGAAGAAGACACGCAGATCTTGCGGTTCATTACGCTGTGTAAAATGCTGTCTCACTTGCAACAAGACCGGGGTAGATACCTGCTCCAAAACCTCACCAAATGCCAGCAGTACATACGCTTCATCTTCGGTCATCCGCAACAAGTGATCCAGTCTTCTCGCGAATTCACCTGGACGCTGTGATAACAGATCGATCAGACTCCAGACATTCCGATATTGGAAGGCAAGTTCCACACTTCCGTTGAAGGTCGAATACGGCTTATTATTACGCAAAATAGCAAAGGCTTCTTCACATCGTGGATACCGAAGTTTATATTCCGAAGGATGAAGGATTTCGCCGAGGCGAATCCAGCGATCCTTATATCGCAGCATATCTTCCGTGATGGAGCCACATTGCTCCAGCAATCCGAGCAAAAGGCGTCTCTCGCGGCGTTTGAATTTCCGGAAGGGAGAAGCCGTTGCGAGGCTGACATCACCATCGGACCAAGCAACAGCCAGACGCAGGACATCACTTGCCGTTTTGAAATATGGTCCGATTCGGTCGATGTTTGCCTTTTCATGCTTCAACAGCGAGGCAACCACAGAGCCCACATTTTCTTTGAACGGAATCTCAGCGGGTAATAGCGCATCCACGTCTTCCGGGTCTGCATGCTCCAATACCATATCGATATCCGCCTTGTCCGTTTCCGAGATGGAACCTTTTGCTTCAATGATCTGACGGATGAGCGTCTGGAATGCTTGCTGGTTTCCCAAACCAATGACTTTCAAGTCCGTCTTCTCCAGCAAAGGCATTCTTTCCACACATTGTTGATCCGTATATACCACAGTCAGGTTGGTCAGATAATGAATAATTGCATTAAGGTATAACTCCGCTTCATCCGCTTGCATCACCTGCATCGGGAATCCTGCATACATTGGTTGATACTTCACATGTGCACCGACCATGACTCTCAGATCAGCCACCAGTTGATGATATACTGTTTCAAACTGTTCCTTGGACAGCTGCCGCATCGCCTGCATTAGCTCATCCGAGAAGGTGTATCCGAGTGCTTCAATATTTTTGAGGGCAGTCGCCAGATGTGTCTTAGGCAACTGTTGCTTCCCTTCGTTTGATTCGATAATGAGTTTGTTTGCTCTGCGCAAATAGATGGTATTGTTCATGATAAAAGAGTCCAGGAAAGCCACATCCCTATATAACGTGAAAGGTTAGGGTTAGAAGGAAGGAATATGATAGCCTGGACGCCTCCTCTCTGAAATAAAATCTTCAGGAGAGCTGCGACCCTATGATCTCCAATGATTGTAGAAGGAAGGATCGCAATAGCCTGAAGGCCAGCGGTTCGAAGTTTGTCACCCGAACCTCTGGTGAACCCATCATCTCAGATTCCACGATCTGCCAACAGGGCGAAAGTATTACGACATGAATTTGATGAAATAAAAAAAGCCTTTGCCGACCCCCAATGTCAGCAAAGGCTTTTCATTTTAGATTGTGTTTATTGATCAATCAAGTTTGTTACTTTCAACATTCTTGCAATCAATGCTGTGACCTCTGCACGGGTCATCGTAGTCTTCGGACTCAGAACCTCTGGCCCATTACCTTGGATGATACCCGCTGCAATCAACTGGGCTACATCTTCTTTCGCCCAATTCGATACATCCGCTGCATCACTGTAACGTTCAAGTTCAGAGTTCATCTGATCCGGGCTGATTGCCGCTTCCGGTTCAATCAGACGGTAGGCACGAGCAACCATCGCAAATCCTTGCTCACGTGTGATCTCCTGATTACCGTAGAAGTTCCCATTATCGTAACCGCGAACGATACCGAATTCATTCGCAAGGGCTACCGCGGAGCGGAACCATGCGGAATCGTTAACGTCAGGGAATAGATTCTGTGGTGCATCCTGACGCATTAAGCCCAGTCCAAGTACAACAATCTCGGCAAACTCAGAACGAGTAACCTGACGGTTCGGTGAGAATGTGTTATCTCCGTTACCTTGCAGATCTAATCTCGCAGCGATGTTGTTCACATCGGTTTTGCCCCAATGGGCTCTGGCATCTTCAAAATCCTGCGGGTTCCAGATAACCGAGTAACTTCCGCTGCTACGCAAGTCATTAATGAGCGCGTAGTAACGACTATTGATCTTCGTGACAACCGTTGGTACATGGAAAATGCTACCGTCCGGGTTGATAATCACGCCTGTTGTAATCCGGTTCGGGTCGATACCTTCCGGAAGTGCAATATACTTCGGTGCATAACCGTTCAGCTGGCCGGATCGCACGGTCTGTCCATCTTTCGTAAACGTCAGATCCAGATCAACCGGTGTGACAAGTAGCTCGTATCCTTGGGATGCGGCTCTCGTCTCGGCACTATCGATGATAGGATCCGAGGATTGCTTAATATTGATATGGACATCAATATCATTCAATTCTGCATCACCAAGCTGTCTGGACACACCACTCACATCCATTTTGCTGCCAGGCACCGGATAGATTGCCAGCGGATTGCTAATGTTTAGTTTGGAACCTTGATCTACCAATTGTTTCAGTGTTTCCAGGGTTAAACCGTCCACCTTCATATGTCCATCATTTGGTGAGTGAATGGCGAACTGCTGGCCTGTGCCTTGTGACATGGCAACATTCAGCTTGGCTGGATTAACATGAACCAACGTTTCTTTGTTATTAGATGGTTTGGATGTAGCAAATGATTGATGGTTACCATCCCGAGTTGTTTCCAAATTATCCTTCACGGGTGCTGGCGCTGGTGTAGGTGCTGGTGTGCTTCCACCGTTACCTCCCGTATTTCCGCCCCCATTGTTGCCTCCATCATTGTTACCATTGTCATTTGATGCTCTGGTCACGTTAATTTTATACTCCGTAACATGGCCAAGTGAATCCGTTACTCTAACAACGATCTTATTTCCACCAACTTGGAGCGGTAGATTCTCACTTACAGTACCACTTGAAACCTCGTTCCATTCTCCATCTCCAACAGCTATTTCAATCTTAGCAAGTGGATCAAGCGCCGTTGGCGTCAGCTGGAATTGATATACGCTATTTGGCACAGAGATGGTGTACGTGTCTTTAGCCGGATCAAATGCCGGGGACAAGCTTCCCACGGAAGGGACCAGTGTCTGCAAGGTAGATGCATCCGTACCAATCACTTTGGTAAGTCCCGTTCTAGCGTTAGTCAGGTCTTGAAATGCCTTGTCTACCTGCGCTTGATTCGCTGTCAGATCATTCAACACACGCTCTGCTTCATTCATCGCATCTTTGAGTGCTACCCAGCTCTCTACCGTATATTCCGTTTCAGTTAGATTTTCACCCTTGATTCTATCATATTCGTTTTTTAGTGCTGTCGTGTCGACACCAGCACCAGGCTTTTTGGTAAGACCCTTCCGGGCATCCACCAAATCCTGATAAGCCTTTTCCACGAGCTCCGGTGTTGCATTCGCGTCGTCGAACACGGATTCAGCAACTCCTAACGCATCTTGCAGCGTTTGCCATGTTTCTGGTGTGTACTCCTCTTCGTCCAGTTCGCCTGCTTCGATCTTACCGTTAATCTCATCGACTTTAGCTTTCAACTTCGCTTTATCAATAGGAACAACATAACTTTTCGAATTGGACTCTTCTGAATCTGAATAGGCTGGATTGTCCGTCTTCGCTCTGACTGTCACCGTGTAGGTGCCAGCTTCCAGCGGCGGTTCCAACTGCGACAAGTTAAGTACTCTATCGGTTACCTCTACCGTCCGCTTCTTGCCGTCTTCCATTTCGATCTTTACTTCATATTTATCTGCATGCTCAACTGCATCCCATTTCAAGTCATCGTCGGTCAGTGTGACGTCTGGTACCGTCAAAGGAATGGCAGCAGTTGCAATAGTAAAATACGAGTTCGGAACAAAGTTTGAGGTATTAAGGGTTACTTCGCCGTTCTCAATTAAATGTATTGAGTCTGGAGCACCAAATTGATCATCCTCGCTGATTACAACATACTGAGGCAACTCCGGGGTATCCCCCGTTTCGTCCACTTGGAGTGTAATTTGTGTTTCAGCCCATTTTGATTTATGTACTCTGTAGATACGCTCCATCCCAAGCAGCTTTTTCTCATCTTTCGTAATCGGTGTTTTGAATTCAGTACTTGAACCATTGTCACCAAACGTAAAGAAAGAAGAATCATTTGAAAATTTATTTTTATTTGTAGAATTGGTATCCTTAACACTGTCGCCCAATGCAATCGTCAACGTAGATCCCTGTTCCTGCGCTTTGGCTTGTTTCTGCATTAAGCCGCTCTGATCATCTCGACCGATGCTTGTAATGCGATGGGTATAGACCTTATTTACACTTGAATCCCAGATCATATCCATGTTGGAATCAAAATATGAATTGGCTGTCGCCTGATCCAGCGTATAGCCGTATTTGATTGCCAGATATGTACTGACTTTTTGACGTTCTAGGTCCGTCAGAGCATGGTCAAATACGATAATTTCTTCAATTGTACCCTGCCAATAGCTTTTATTATTTGCAGTTGCCGGGATAAGCTTACCAACTACAGCTCCGTCAGAATTACCGGTATCCCACTCCTTATTAAACTCTTTTCCATATCCATTCAGATCCTGTACCTTTTTCATTTTGCTGTATAATCTAGCTATGTTGGATTCCGTGTTCCCACCTGTCCAAGTAACAAATAGCTCGTTTGGAGACGTCGTTTCCATAAAGCTGTCGGGAGAGTATAATGTCTGATTAGGGGAACTGTTAAATGTCGTCAAGCCGCCTATTGTGTCAACTTGCAGCATCCCCATACCCGTATAAGGCCCCGTATGACTCCCCCAGGAAGTGATATATCTGATTACTCCAGTTATATTAGTTTTACTAACAGTAATGATCGATCTGGGACTCTTCCCTTGAGGAAGCTTACTTACATCCAGATTCATAAAACTACTTGTGCCGTTATATTCCAATACCGGATTGAAATTAATATTATGACTCTTATCATCCCAATAAATTGGTTGGTTATCGACCTCATTTTGCGTTGCGTTATTTACTTTACTGCCTTGATCTTCCCAGATACTCACCTTTTCGCCGCTGGTAACTCCGTTTACCCGCTCTGGTCGTAGCCATAGTGAAGGGGATCCAACTCCGCCCGGACCAACAGGAGTCTGGTCAGTCGCCTCCGCTTGAGCTAAACTCATTGGCAACGTTCCAATCGCCAGAATAAAGGAAAGAACCAGCATGGACATTCTTTGCCATGGTTTCTTCCGGATTTCTGCTGTGTACATAGGTTCCTCCTACTTAATATGTTATTTTTGGACTGCTTACTGACTCAAAACATCATATCTACCCTCATCTTGCTTATTCTACACATAGCCTCTTACCAAACTCTTACCAAACTCCTCGATAACAAATACAACAAAAAAACAGCCCTGCAGATGAAGCTGCAAGGCTGTGTACTTTCAATTATATATTCGAATTTTTCCATTGTTGGTACCATAACTCGACTTCCAGGCCAGGACGTATGCCCGCCTCTTGTTCTAACGCAGTAACTAACTGATTATATTGAGCAATCACAGGATCTTTGTTGCCTAATCGATCATAGGTCTTCATTAACGCCAGTCCAACTTGCTCCAATGAAGGCTCGAATTGCTGTACCCGGTGATATAGCGTGATTGCTTCCGTATTCTGTCCCATTTCAATATAGTATTGTGCAAGTTGCATGGCGTGATTACGCCAGAGTGCATGCAAGCGCTGACGCTCCAGCTCAGCCCATATGTAATCGTCCTCACCATAATATTTGCCTTCATATTGATCTGAGGTCTGTCGATGTTCAGCTATTGTAGACGAAGATAATAGAGGCAATCGGTTAAGACGGCTCTCCCATTCTTCCGCGTCAATCCTGAATTCACCCGTTTCCAATAGATAACCAAACTGTTGATAGCGAATGGACATCTTATCCTCACCCATGAGTTCGTTCATCATGCTGCGTAAGCGATGGATCCCACTGTGCAGATTGGATATACCTCTCCGCTCATCCAACTCTGGCCACAACAGTTCAAGTAACGTATCCCGCTTAATCGGCTTGTTCCGATGGTGGAGCAGATAAGCGAATAACTCTCTAATCTTGGTTGTTCTGAATTTCATATGTTTTGGCGGCTCATTGGGGTGCACTTGGACTTGGAGCATCCCCAGACAACGGATCAACATGGATGGCCCTTCTGCTATATTCAGACTTGCTGACACCGTTCGGCGTTGATACATCTTCATCGTTTTTTCCAAACGGTCACGCGTTACAGGCTTCATAATATAATCCAGCACTTCAAGCCCATAGGCCGTGAGTGCATGTTCGTTATATGCGGTTGTGAAAATAACTTCTGTTCCAGGAGAAACCTCATGGATACGTTCGGTCGCCTCGATCCCGTTCATCCCCGGCATCTGAACGTCCATAAAGACGATTTCCGGCAGATGAATTTCGATCTGATCTATGGCTTCCTGTGCCGTCAGAAAAGAGCCGATAACTTCGCAATCCTCTCTCTCTTGCAACAGTTTGTTCAACCTGCTCAGAGCGAGATATTCATCATCTACCAAAATCACTCTCATATGCACAACTCCTCTGGCTCACTGATCACCCTTTAATCTATAATTTTACCATAAATCCTGACGTGGGACCGCTATCATTTAAATATAGAATCTATGTTCCGGTATTCAAAAAAATGTTCTTCTTTGGCGGAGGGCATGCAGGAATTTGAAGTAAACTGTCGAAAACTAAAGTCTGCCATGAAACTAATAACCTATAAAAAAATACCCCGATATGTAATGTTGTCAATTCTATTTCTGACTATTTTACTTGGCTTTCGCTGGATATGGTCCGTGTCTTTCACTATACCCGCACATCCTGAACCCGTTAAAGGCGTGTTGGACCTCCGAGGCTGGGACCTCGCCAACGCTTCACCCATATCCCTGGATGGAGAATGGGAATTTTACCCCCAGGCGTTAATCTCTAATCGTGACGCGAAAATAGCAGAAAACCCATCCACACGGATTCAAGTTCCCGGTGACTGGCGGAATGCATTACCACAATCCTCATCGTCATTCGGATATGGAACGTATCATCTTCGCATACTTTTAGATCCATCTGTGAAGGAAATCGCTCTCTGGGCTCAGAAAATCCAGACATCATCGATCATCGAGATGAACGGGACCATTGTGGCCGAATTCGGCCAACCTGCCACTCATGCCGAAGCCTATCGACCAGAAAGGACTGCATTTACGACTTCCTATGTGCTTAACGGTTCTACCGAACTCAATCTTTTGGTGCAGACCGCCAATTTTGACGATCCTTATAGCGGAGGGATCACGCGCTCTCTCTATTTTGGTTCTCCAGAAGCCATTGGAAGTGAACGAGGATTGTCTATCGATCTGCAAAAGATCACGTTCGCCATACTGGTTTTGCACAGTTTATATGCTTTTGTCATGTTTCTGTTTATCCGGAAGGAACGAGCTCTGCTGACGTTCTCAATGCTAACATTGGTAGCTGCCCTAACGGTCGCCTCCGACCATGACAATCTGTTATTGAGTTGGATGCCACTCAACTTCACTTGGATCGTTAAGGCCAAAGCGTTGTCCTATCCGTTGTTCGCATTCTTCCTTATACAGATGGCTAGAAGCTTCTCCCATAATCTACAAGGGCGTACACTGTTCCGTATCTATGCCAGCGTGCTTGGCGCTTACTGTTTATTTCTGCTAGTCGCACCAGTGACCCTGATCTACCATGTACTTGAGATTGGACTATCTGACATCCTTTATCTGTTTGCCATTGGCTGGTCTGTGTACCTGTTCTTCCGAATGGCAGCCGAGAAACGAAGTGACGCCAGCTTTTTGCTCTTTGCGGCAACTAGCAGCCTATCAAGCGTGTTATGGGGAATTGTGAACTCGCGTAGCGAGATCACCAACGTGTATTATCCGATAGATGTGATCGCGGCCATATTCGGCTTCTCCGCCTATTGGTTCAGGAAATACTTCCGCAATTCAAGTGAGATTGAGCAGTTGTACGAACAGCTCAAAGAGGAGGATCGGCAGAAGGATCAATTTCTTGTGAATACGGCTCATGAGCTGCGTACACCGCTGCATGGCATCATCAACATTGCTGAGAGTATTGCAGTCCGTGAACGGCGTAAATCAGGTGGGCAGCAGGCAGAAGACATGAAACTGTTAGTTACCATCGGTCGTCGCATGTCTCAACTCGTTGATGACCTCCTGGATGTCATTCGTTTGAAGGAAAAACGCATTACGCTTCAGAAGAAACCTTTATCTCTTGCATCTGTCATTCCAGGCGTGATCGGTATGTTCCGATTCATGGCAGAGGGAAGGCCTGTCCACATGAAGGTAGATATTCCTGAATCACTGCCTTTAATTCAAGCCGATGAGAGAAGACTCGTTCAGGTGCTCTACAACCTGTTGCATAATGCACTGAAATTTACCGATGAGGGTACGATTACCGTATCTGTCCGGGAAAATGGAGAAAGCATTGTAATTCAAGTCTCAGATACAGGTGTTGGTATAAGTGAGGAGATACAACAGCGAATATTCGAGGCGTATGAACAGGGGACCCCAGAGGCTCGTTTAAGCGGAGGAATCGGCCTCGGTCTTAATATCAGCAGGCAGCTCACCGAGCTCCATGGCGGTCAGCTCACCGTGCAATCTGTACCTGGACAAGGATCAACCTTCCAGATCTCGCTTCCACGGGAAGGTACCGCATCGCTATCGGACCAGACTGAGCAGCAATGGGACGCTCACAGCTTCGATGAAATTGCGATTGCAGAGCCGCAGCAGCAGACCATCTCTCAAGATAAGACTGCCGCAAGAATTCTTGCCGTCGATGATGATCCTGTAAACCTGCGAGTACTAGTCTCCATGCTTGCGAATGAACCATACCACATTCAACCAGCAGCTTCCGCACTTGAAGCACTAGAGTTGCTGGATAAGGAGCCTTGGGATTTACTGATTGCGGATGTCATGATGCCCCATATGTCCGGTTATGAATTGACCGAGAACGTACGCAAGCGTTATTCGGTATCGGAGCTTCCCATCCTGTTACTGACGGCCCGTAACGAACCAGCGGATGTATACGCCGGATTCATGGCCGGTGCTACGGACTATGTCACCAAGCCCGTGGATGCCGTTGAATTAAGGCATCGCATCGGGTCTCTGATCGTACTGAAACAATCCATTGATGAGCGACTGCGCATGGAAGCTGCTTACTTACAAGCACAGATTCAGCCACACTTCCTTTTTAATACGCTCAATTCAATCATGGTTCTTAGTGAGATGGACACGGAGCGAATGCAGAAGCTGGGTGACGCTTTTATCGAGTATCTTCAGACCAGCTTTCATTTCGTCAATTCGGAGAAAATGGTAGAGGTCACTCATGAGTTGGATCTTTCCCGCGCCTATCTCTACATTGAGAAAGAACGTTTCATGGACCGGCTAAATGTTATCTGGGATATTCCAGAGGATCTTGATCTGTCCCTGCCGCCACTCACCATTCAACCGCTCATTGAGAATGCTGTTCGACATGGTATTCTCAGCAAAGTGGAGGGTGGAACCGTGCATATCCGAATCATCAACCAAGCAGCGTCCACCTTGATTGAAATCGAGGATGATGGTGTGGGGATGCAGCCCGAGCAGATCGAGCGGGCCCTGGCTTGGCCCAAGAAAGGTCCCGGCGGAACCGGAGGCATTGGATTAACCAATACACATCGCCGGTTGACCCAGATGTACGGACAGGGCTTAAGCATCGTTAGCTCGCCGGGCCAAGGTACGAAAGTTTCCTTTGTCATCCCTTTGGACCGCAACACAGGAGTCTAAGCGATACGATCTTTCTATGACTCTACAGCCGCATGCTGTACGATCGGTATCCGTATGCTTTGTGTAAAAGGTCTACGGGGAACGCGATGATAGCGGACATGTTCAAGTTCAATTCCAAGCTCAAGTTCAGGTTCAGGTTCAGGTTCAGGTTCAGGTTCTGACATACCAAATAAACCAAAAGAGAGCTAGGCACGGGTTTCATCCCGGCTTAGCTCTCTTTTCTATGACTTCATTATGACCTAACACGATAAGCTAACGGTTATACGTGCATGACATGTTTTTCATCCGATAACCCCAACGCCTTGGCTGTTGAAGAATGAACCTCTTTGAGAAGATCCAAGTTCTCCACAAGTGAGATACCGTAGGAAGGAATCATTTCCTTAATCTTTGGCTCCCATGCCTCCATATGCTGCGGGAAGCAACGCTGAAGAATCTCAAGCATGACCTGAACCGCGGTGGATGCACCCGGTGATGCACCTAGCAGAGCCGCAATCGTTCCATCTGCAGACGTGACCACTTCCGTACCAAATTGGAGCGTACCCTTTCCGCCCTGGACGGTATCCTTGATCACCTGCACACGCTGCCCCGCCAGAACCATATCCCAATCCTCGCTCTTCGCACCCGGAACAAAGTCACGCAATTCAGCCATACGTTGTTCTTTGGATAACATCAGTTGCTGGATCAGATATTTGGTCAAAGAGATTTCTTTGACACCTGCTGCGAGCATCGTAAGCAGATTATGCATCTTAACCGACGTGATTAAGTCAGCATTGGAACCCGTCTTCAGGAACTTCGGCGAGAACCCGGCAAACGGCCCAAATAACAGCGACTTCTTATTGTCGATAAATCGAGTATCCAGATGCGGAACCGACATCGGCGGAGCGCCTACCGAAGCCTTGCCATATACTTTGGCGTGATGCTGTTCCACGACTTTTTGATTTTTGCACACCATAAAGATCCCACTGACCGGGAATCCACCGATATGTTTACCTTCCGGAATGCCCGTCTTCTGGAGCAAATGCAGACTCCCACCGCCCGCGCCGATAAAGACAAATTTCGCCTTATGGCGTTCGACTGCACCGCTCTTTAGGTTTTTCACGGATAATTCCCATTGTCCATCGCTGGTGCGTTTCATATTCTTCACGCTATGTTGGTAGTGGATGCCCACGTGTTGTTCCTTCAAATGTTTGATCAGCATACGCGTTAAAGCACCAAAGTTAACGTCCGTACCGGAGTCAATTTTGGTCGCTGCAACAGGTTCATTACTGGTACGATCTTTCATCATCAGCGGCATCCATTTCGCCAGCTCTTTCTTGTCATCCGAGAATTCCATGCCTGCGAACAACGGGTGATTCGACAAGGAGTCATACCGTCTTTTCAAAAACTGGACATTGCTCTCTCCATGTACATAACTCAAATGAGGAATCGGCATAATGAAGTCCCGTGGATTACGAATCAGACGGCTATTGACGAGATAGGACCAAAATTGCTTTGAGATCTGAAATTGTTCATTCACTTTAATCGCTTTGCTAATATCTACGGTTCCGTCTGGTCGTTCAACGGTATAGTTAAGTTCGCACAATGCAGCATGCCCGGTTCCGGCATTATTCCATTCGTTGGAGCTTTCCTCTCCTGCAGTGGCTAGCTTTTCGAAAACCTTAATATTCCAGTCTGGTGCCAATTCTTTTAGCAAAGTTCCCAAAGTTGCACTCATAATTCCGGCACCAATCAAGATAACATCTGTACTCGTTTGTCCCTGGCTCATGTCTACCGTCCTTATATCCTATATTTGCCAAAAGGATGTAAGCGTTATCGATTTGGCATTTGCAGCAAGCCCATTCTTGAACGGGATCGCACCTTCTCTGAATGATTATAACCTTGATCTAGTGTATCAATAATATAGAGCAATTTAAATATGCAATTTCAAGATATTTGCTATTCCATCAGTATACGCTAGTTTACATCGGAACGTTAGCCCGGTTATAGGCCTGAAAGATATATTTGTTCAAAACAAAGAAAGGAACCCGGTTTTAGGGGGACTTTGGGTGATCAAATGAATGCACTAAAAGCCGCTCTCGAATCTCTTCGTAAGGCGGCTTCATATATAAATTAACGATTACCACCCCCGGCGTCTCCGGGAGTACTCAGAAGATCGAAATTAACTCTTTCGTATACGGATGGCGTTCTTCAGCGAACAACGCTTCTGCACCGAAGCGGTCAACGATCTGACCTTCCCGCATAACAATGATACGCTGGCTCATGCGATGTACAGCAGCCAGATCATGCGAGATAAACACGTATGAAAGACCAAGCGATGTGCGGAGATCCGTAAGCAATTGCAGAACTGCACCTTGCGAGATCACGTCCAGGCTGGCTGTCGGTTCATCCAGAACGACAACGTCCGGTTCAATGCCAATAGCACGTGCAATCGTCACGCGCTGACGCTGTCCACCACTTAGCTCATGGGGGTATCGTCCAGCCAAATCGCTAGGAAGCTCGACCGCTTCAAGCAGCTTTTGGACGTATGCCTCCTTCGATGTGTAGGTAAAGTGGGACAGCTCCGCGTTCCGTCCAAGTTGTTCGTACGGATCAATCAGCGAATCAGCAATCTTTAGCTTCGGGTTTAGTGCTGCCATTGGATTCTGGAAAACAATCTGAATCTTCCGGCGATGTGGCCGCAACCGTCGGCCGCTCAGCCGCGCAATATCCTGTCCACCCAGTGTAATCATCGAGCCTGCATCTGCATCTTCGATCCTCAACAGACAGCGTGCGAGTGTACTCTTGCCACAGCCGCTCTCCCCAACAAGGCCAAGGCATTCGCCATGGTTCAGAGTGAAGGAAATATCATTCACAGCCGGTCGGTCTGCACCTGAATACGTTCGGCTGAGATGTTCCACGTGAAGCACAGGATTGCCAGGGATGCTGGGTGATGAAACGTTGCCTGTACCCGTGGTATTTATATCAGCATCTGTGTCTGCATGATCTGTATCTGTAATATCTATGACTGTACTGTCTGTGTCTGTATGGTTTAAGTCTCTAGCAAAATCATGGCTTCGCACACCGGATTCTTCAGACTGCACGAGTCCACGGCGTTTTTCATTTTCGTTCATCTTCATTCCGTTCCCGCCTCCTTCAATCCCGACTTCAGCGAACGACTCAGAACGGGAGCCGCATCAATCAGCTGGCGCGTATATTCATGCTGGGGATGGTCAAGAATGCGATGCTTCCCCCCAGATTCGACGATCTGCCCTTCCTTCATCACAGCCAAACGGTTGGCATAGCGACGTACATGGCGCCAATCATGTGTGATAAACAGAATGGCACAGCCCGTCTCCGCTTGTTTGCGTGCCAGCAGCTCCAACACGCGATGCCCGGACACACTGTCCAGTGCCGTTGTTGCTTCGTCAGCAATCAGCAGACGTGGAGACAACATCAGTGACGTGGCAATTGAAGCCCGCTGAAGCTGTCCACCGCTCAACTGGAACGGATAGCGACGCAGCAATTCAGCGCTAAGGCCAACCGATTCCAGCGCTTCCTCCGCTCGTTTCTTGCGGATAGCAGAAGACTTTTCTCCATGTACCTTCTGGTATTCATCAAAGTGTCCGCCAATGCTACGAAATGGCGTAAACGCTCCCTGATAGTCTTGAAAAATATATGAGATGCGGCTTCCTCGCAGGGCGCGCATATCCTTCGGCTTCCGTTCGAGCAGGTTGCTACCTTCGAACATGACTCGCCCCGACGCATGCAGGTTGGGCGGCAGCAGACGACCAATCGCTTGCGAGAGCAAGCTTTTGCCGCTACCGCTCTGTCCAACGAGTGCCATGAACTCACCTTCGCGAACAGCCAGAGAGACTTGATCTACAATAGTGCGATCTCGACTGGAGATGCTCAGTTCCTCAATGGAGAGAATCATGGCTGCACCTCCTTCTTCACGTCAAACCGGTCTCGCAGATAGTCACCCAGCATGTTGGCAAGCAGGACTACCGAGACAATGGCAAGGCCCGGATAGATCATCAGCTCTGGCCGAGACTGGAAGTAAGGCCGTGAGTCGTTCAGCATCGCACCCCATTCAGGTGTTGGCGGCTGTGCGCCAAGGCCAATGTAGGACAACGAAGAGATGAGCAGGATGATTTTGCCCAGATCGAGACTGGCCAGTACGAGCACATGGCCTGCGATATGTGGAAGCAGATGCTTTCTCATGATACGACCGTCCGATAGTCCGTTGGTCCGGGCGATGCGAATGTAATCCTTTTGTGACTCCGATAAAACTGTACTCCGAACGAGACGGGCGTAGCTGACCCACTTTACGATTACGATCGCTAATACCAAATTACCGATTCCCGCGCCAAGCAGGCCACTGAGCACAATCGCCACGATGGTATCAGGGAAAGCGAGAAAAGCATCAGCGATGCGCATGAACAGCTTATCGACCCAGCCACGTTTGTAACCCGCAATCAAGCCAAACGGAATGCCAATCAGCAATGCAGCACCGAGTGCCAGCAGGCTATAACCCAGTGTTTGGCCGCCACCCAGCAGCAGACGTGTCAGTACATCGCGGCCCAGATGATCGGTGCCGAACGGATGGAGAGCACTTGCGCCCTGCAATCGTCCGCGCAGATCGGTTAAGGTATGATCATGTTTTAGAACGAAAAAGGCATATACGGAGGCCGCGATGACTAGAAGTGCAAATAGCAAACCAACGATCGCCTGCCAGCTATGTTTTTTAGATTTTGTCTTTGAAATAGGCAGGGGCATGGTTTTCATCGGTGGGCCTCCTTTTCCTTGAGTTTCATTTCAGGATTCAAATAACGATAAGATAGATCAACCGCCGTATTCACCAGGAATACCACGATCGCCATGATCAGGATGTAACCCTGGATCAGTGGATAATCACGCTGGCGGATCGCGTCCACGACGAGCTTGCCGATGCCCGGATAGGCGAACAACACTTCAATCACGACGACTCCGCCAATCAGGCTGCCGAGGCTGACGCCGAATACCGTAATGACAGGCGGCAGACTGTGCCGAAACGCGTGGAGCATGAAAATCCGGCCTTCAGATAACCCTCTTGCCCGGGCGGATCGAACGAACTCCTGACTTAATGAATCTAGCAGGCTGGAACGCAAAAGACGCACATAGACGCTGGAGATGGCAAGTCCCAGCGTCAGAGATGGCAGAATAAGCGATGTGAATCCATCCCGGCCCATCGTCGGCAGATTGCCGAAGCGTACGCCGAACATGTCGATCAGGATTAGACCCAGCCAGAAGCTCGGCACCGCCGCACCCACAATGGAGAGCATTCGGCTGCCCCGGTCAATCCAACTGCCACGATGGAGCGCTGACAGCGAGCCGAGCGGGATCGCTATGACGAGCATGACCAGCAGTGCGCCTATCGTCAGCTCAGCCGTAGCTGGCAGCGCACGCATCAAGGTCTGCATAACGGGCTGGCCTGTCGAATACGATACACCGAAGTCGAGTCGAACGAAATCGAGCAACCAGTTGCCGAACTGGACAGGAAGCGAATCATTGAAACCCATCTCCTCGCGTACAGCTTCGACCTGCTCCTGACTAACGGAAAGTTCGTCTACGTTCAGGATCGTCAGTACCGGATCACCGGGAGCCAGACGAATGAACAGGAAACTTACAAACATAATGAACAACAGAAAGATAAATACCTCAAGGGACTTCCGAAGCAAAATGCGAAACATTACATCACATCCAGCTTATTGGTAATCATGTAATATTCACTGCGGGTGGTAACCCAGTTCTTAATCTTCTTACCGTTATAGGCAACGATCGTACCAGGATGCAGCACGAATGAATTCAGCACGTTGTCATGCACGTAGTTGGCTGCCTTCTCAGCAAGCTCTGCGCGCTTTTCCGGTGCAACTGTGAGATTCAGTTCGTCGATGATCTTGGTCAGTTCTGGATCTTCCGATCCACTGAAGTTAAGAGCACCTTTCGGATGGTACGTCGCATTCAGATAATATCCAGCATCCCCACGAGGAGCTGTCAAATTACTGTAGGTCGCAATATCCCAGTCACGGTTAGATGCCATATAATCTTCTGGCGTGTCAATCTGGCGAATCTGCACGTCGATACCGATCTTCTTCGCATCAGATTGGAACACTTGAGCAATCAATGGCAGATCGGCACGAGCCGAATAGGTAAGCAGCGTCAGTTGCAGCGGCTTGCCATCTTTCGTCATCACGCCATTTTGCAGCTCGTATCCAGCTTCCTTAAGATAGTTCACTGCGGCTTCAGGCCCGGATTGCTTAGCAGTCTCTGCATAAGTTGGCGCGAACGGCAGCGATGGCAGGAATGGTCCGATGGCCGCTTCGCCGTAGCCGAGCAGGATCGTGTCCACGATGCCCTGACGGTCAATCAGCGCGTCCAACGCTCGACGAACATTGAGGTCCTTCATACTCTCCCGCTGCATGTTCATCGTTAGCTGATGCACGCGGAACGTAGACGTGGACTCAACCGTCATGCCGTCCATCGCTTTGAGCGATTCGAGGCTCTCGACCTCTGGACGGTATACGATATCAACCTGTCCAGATTTGAGCGCTAGCGTGCGGGCATTGGCATCTTCATTGAATGAAAACGTGATGGAATCCAGTGGAGATGCTCCGTCCCAATATTCATCATAACGATCCAGATCCAGCTTGCTGCCTGGTGTAAAAGAAGTTAGTTTGAACGGGCCCGTACCAATGGGCTTGTTCACAACGTCCGGCTCACTCACGTCGATAATCGCCGTGTTCGGATTCACCAGCTCTGAAGCGAACTCCGGGAACGGCTGAGTTGTGGTAATCTCCAGCTTATCACCCTCGGCTTCAATCGTATCGATCTTCAGCGCGTTCTGGATGGCTACATTCTCTTCCAGTGCCCGCTCAAGGGATGCCTTAACGGATTCGCCCGTCATTGGTTTGCCATTCTGGAAGGTCACATCATCTCGCAGGTCGATCGTCCAATGCTGACCGTCTTCGCTCTCCCAGCTCTCGGCGAGCCATGGAGCAACCGTTAGATTCTCTTCATCGAGACGAACCAGCGTTTCCGTAATGCCCGCGCGCAGCGGCACATAGCTAGAATCCACATGTGGATCTAGCGAACTGGTGGAGAAGTTATATAGGAAGTGAACATTTTTATTATCGGTGGATGGTTGCGCAGCGGGACTGGACTCAGATGATCCGCAGGCGCTCAACAGTCCAGCGCTTAAGGCCAAGGAGACCAGCGCTAGCAGTGGCGTCTTTTTATTCAAGGTAATGCCCCTCTCTCTTAATCGTAATCATTATGATCTAAACAATGAGTATTATCATATCGTAATGATTACGTTTTGACAAGAGTTATATTGGTGTTAGAACGAGAAAGAATCCGACTCTCGGATGAGAGCGGATTCTTCATGTTTTTTGTTACATATGAGGGCTTTATTAGTGGGCATTTCCTTTACGATCCTGGATTGTTTACATGTAGAACCATGCAAGATTACTCGAAGAGTTACAACCCTGTATCGTCGTCTTCTAGCAAATGTGACCAGTAACCTTCGACATTCTTCATTGCTATCGGATCAATCTTCTCAAAATAACCACGAAGTGCTCTAGCATACTCATCTGAGGTATATGTACCTTCCAGTCTCATTTTAGTTGCCAGTTCACTTCTAATTAGATGAAACAAAAAGAAGGTTCCCAAATTCTTATTGAGCATATATATGTTGGACTTATCCAATGATGATGTTGTGAAAAACATATCGCTCCCTTGTTTTAGATAGAGACCATACGAGTCTCGCATATACCATAACTTGCAAAGTGACCAATCTGAATATATTCCTCTCCCTCAATAACTTTTACTTGGAAAGCTTCAGATTCATAAAAGGAAAAATCATCATATTGTTCTGGAACTCCTATGTCGATTAAAAAATGAGCATTCTCTTCACTTATGCCCCAATCTTTAGTATAGTGTAGTCATAATTAATTATTTCCGATTCATAGTAGTCCTTTATCTCTACGATATCAAAATCCATGCTCTCACTCCTCTAACTTTTAAAATGCTTGAGATAGAACCATACGACTGATTTAAGAAATCACTGGTGCGCCCAGTAGTCCCTCATCACTTATATCAATTGGTGCCTGCTTAGACATGTATTCGGCATGCGCTAGAGGAAAAGCATAGCCACCTGTAATAATCTCACCATGCTGTCTTCTAATGGTTCCTCCTCTTTCGATTAAAAGAATCAAAGGTTCATACAAATCATGAAACTCCGACGCAATTTCATTTCCGGAATCAAATAATAACAACCATTCCAAATATGCTTCACACGTTCCTTTTAGGAAATTATTTTTTAGTCCCTTTAATTGAGGACATTTTTCAGTTATATCCAGATCAACGTCATATCCAAACGCACGAGAAGCGTTGAAGAAAGGATACGATGTTTTCAAACGGTATGTAGTGGTCAATATTGCTGCTCTTCTAATATACTCCTGTAATAATGCCATGTTTGAGGGCTCATCTGTTCTACCGGAAGTACCCCAATTGATGCTATTTATTCTTTCTATACCTCTACATAATTGATTCATTAATACCTCCTCCTCTAGAGTCAACTATTCAATTCTAATAACTTCCCATATAAAGCTACCAACCTCAGAATATATACAGAATTGTACTTTCACTAATAAATGCGCTAGGTAAAATATCTTGTAAATTTTCAATCCTACCCGTCATATAATCTAACTCACTCCCGTTTAAATGTTCCTTTGTCCACTCACTTAATCGTTTTAACTCAACTACAGCAGCTTCTAATTGGTGAAAATATATTTTAGATCCATCCCGAATCAGGGCTATTCCTAATTCATGTATTGCTGCCTCCCAGTACTCATCGTAAAATTCCTGAGTAGCAATATTCTCACTGAGTGTAAGTTCACAATTCCGATCTTCTATATCCCCGTTATATCTGTATAGACCTACGGACATTACTATCCCCCCAAGTTTGATCTACATGATCCTATTCAATGTTGCTAATATCTTGTACTGAAATATTTAAATGTCTCCAATACTTAAGAGGATAAGCTGAACCACCTACAACCATTTCACCTTGTCTTATGGTAAAACTCTCACCTCGTTCAAAGAGTTTTATCATCGGTTCGTAGAGGTCGATGTATTGAATGGCTTCATCCACTCCTTGATCTGCTAATTCGGAAACTTCTAAATAACCGTAGCAAATTACCTTCACATAAGGTTTTCCTAGCGTGTCGAGTTTTGAACAAGCTCGATATACCTTTTCATCTATAGCTTTTCCATGAATTTTAGCAAAACTAAGTAGGGGATATTGATCTATTGAAGCATCCATCTCGTTTAATAATTGATTAACGCGTCTAAGATATTCTTTAATCAAAACATGAGAAGAAGATTCTAGTGAGCTATCTTCTGTATCCTCAAATGAAATAGACGATAATCGTTCAATAGCTTTGGTCAGTAGCTGCCCCATGCGTTGCTCTCCTCTTGATTGACTATTAAACCTATTTAGAGTTACTTCAAAGGTAACGACTAAATAACGCAGCCCTAGCAACTGCGTTATCGTTTGAAATTATGTTCCTTAATCTCAATCAGACGTATTCAATATACACGATGCAACCGTTCGTTTTGGCTAATTCTAAAAATGTTGATATCTGATGTGCTACTTCTGGGAGAGTAGGAACAACGTTCTTAACATTCTCTATTTGCTCATCAGTTACTTTACTCACATTGAAGAACTTAAATAAATGAATAGCTAAATCAAGGTCCTGTATTTCCCATGGACTTCCCTCATACCAACCTTCATGGGCATAGTATTCTTGTAGAATACCATTGTCAGTAGACTCATACTGGCACATAAGATCCAATAATGTCTCAAAATATCCATTCCACATCTTTAGGATATTTTTCTCCGCAGAGTTTTCAAATACAATTAATATTTCCGGTTGCCCCTCGTAACCAACATAATAAAAGTCATTAACTTTATCTTCTATCATAGCTCAACTCTCCAACGCTCATAAAGAGCATCACCCTCGCTCTAATGAACTTAGGCACTCGCTTATTATACTCATTTCACCTATTTTAACCCCTTAAGAAATTCCTCTAATATTTTTCGGCTAGCAGTTCCTGCTCCTGAAATTGCATTATGCACACGATCTAATATTATAGGATGATTTATAATTCGTTGCTTATGTTCAGTAGATGTGTAACTTCTTAATGTATCTATACATATTTCGAATAACTCGCTGTCTTCATCAGAAAGTAGAGAAAGCAGGATTTCAAATTCTTGTGTGTGCTGTGTACTATCTAGACAGTAAGCCAGCTTTTTCTTCCAGTACAGTGGCTTATTTAACACCTCAATGGTTAATTATCCCAATCACTTTGTCCGAATTCCTCCAATGATTCTGCTGCTATAATACAACCGTCATCATACCAGGAATCAACTGTCGTCACAGCTGATAAAAGATTATCTAATTGTTTGTACATATTAAACATTAACCTCTATCTTAGTCATCTCCCAGTTTGATCCTACTTTCTGTATACCGGTAAGATTAATCCATGTAAGAAATGGCCGTCTTGATAATATTCGTTAATTTTAATTCAGGATATTTTTTATCACATTCCTTGAGGGTGTTGATATATTCTGTACTTTGGAGATTATAAGCTATTTCTTCAAACACCTCACTAACCCAAATAAGTTCGTCCTTACTACAGTTCTTGAGGAATTGAATCGTCTCATCTTCATTTTGACTTAGTATATTAATTAGTTCATCTCTGTATTGCTCGATTACTGGATCGTTCATATGAAGAGCCGCTCTTTTTCGTATTACTTCTCTAGACTCTTCGATCATTTATAGTGACCTCCATTTAGAAGATTCAGCCCAATCGTAATCAGACACCCAAAAATAGTCCGATCTATTAAGATTCAGGTATTCATAAACATTCGTTATTCTCTTCTTTATTAGTTTAAAGACTGTAGAACTGCTATGAACGGAGGATGCCCCGTTTCTTGGTTTTGTAACAAACTTGGTTTACGAAATCTTAGACTCGTCTGTAGTTCAATTACAGGTGCTTCAGCCCTGACTTCTTTAAGCAAAACTTTTATCCAAAGGGGGCACAAGGGTACTCTACAACCCAACATCTTTATAACAGAATCAATATCGAACTCGCGTCCATCTAAATTATTCGAATTTAACATTCCCCGGTAAAGATATTCGTCTGTAGAATTTAAAGATTTACCCCGCTCCTCAATCGTAGTAATTATGAATTTACTGGTTTCACCCAGTACTTCGTTATGATAGGTGGATAATTCATCTACAGTTTTTAGTAAGTATTCCTTAAAAGAATCTAGGTCCATATATTTTATCAACATGCCTACTCCGTTAATTTAAATTCAATTCAGCACTTGTCTTTAAGATATAATTTAAAATTTATTCTTCCACGGTAGCTTCTAACCATTTTGCTGCATCTTGACCTAGAAGGACTGTTGGGTTGTCAGGAGTGCCGACATTAATGCTATGGAAATTCGCTTCGGTTATTCCTTTCATATTTTTCAAAGTTGCTCCATAGAATGAAACTCCTTCAAACCTCGATTCTCTTATATCTATATTTATTAATGAAGCGTTACTAGAGTCAGTTAGAGAGAAGCTACTTGCCGAAAAATTACAATCTATAATCGTAGCCCTTTTAAAATCAGCCTCCCAAAAATCACCTCTAGCAAATCTTAAACCATTCAAAGTTGCATTAGAAAATTCAGTATAAGATAGGTCCGACTTATAAAAATCACAATTCACTAATTCTGCGTCGTTATAAGTTGACGAACTTAAAACTGAGGCATGGAAATCCATGTTGTTCAGGCTAAGATTATCAAAATTACAGCTAGTCATATACGATTGTGCCAAACACACACCAGTTAACTCATAATGTTGAAAATCAACTTCCTGTAATCGTAGCTTCTCACCTTCTTGACCATTAGTCTCTAACCACTTTTTGTGAAGCTCAAATTTAAGATCTAACTCTTGTTTCATAGCTCTTCATCCTCTAGTGTAGGTATGAATGGGGAGAGAAACGGATCATTATTCTCCATTACTTTACCTCGGATTAAAGTGTAGACCTTAAACTGATTGAAGGATTCCGTATCATCACTATCTCTTACATAAAGAATTCCGTAGGAACCCGGAGCTATTTCACCTACCTTTTTCAACACTTCGGCGGGATCATACTTTGATACAGGTTTGTGATTATCTAGGCCCGCTATCCATAGTTGAAAGTCACCATTAACTGCTCTCACGTCCAAAACACCTGTAGGCCAATTTAGCACTTTTACATATTCTCGCAGATGTTGAATAACTAAACCATATTGATACTCATCTTCTTCAAACGACGCACACTCTCTAATGGTTGCCCAGCCATGATATTCATACATAATCTCTTCACAACCCCTCATCTGTATCTATGTGGGCTAGTTGACTATAAAGGTCATTATCTTTAATCTGTTCTTTCAATAATCGCTTTAAAGGGGGCATGTCCTGTTTCAACATTTCTCAGCAAAGTAGGCTTTCTAAACCTTAAACTACACTGTAATTTAAAGATCGCTGTTGTTTCATCTAAACCTATAAAGATTACATTAATCCATATAGGCACCATTGGCTCTAAACCGCAAAGAACATTCACCGTATTGATTAACGGTAACTGCTTTCCTCCTATATTATCCTCACTCAAAATATTCAATCGCATCATATCATCTGCACTATTCAATGGCTTATCCTTTTCCCTCACAGGCTCGATAATGAATCTATATTCATTAGATGTTAACCCAATTTCATTTGAGATTTCTTGAATTGTCTTTAATAAATTTTCTTTGAATATTTCTTTATTCATCTGTTTTATTTGTTCCAAAGTCATTCCTACTTCCCTGAAATTTTCGTACTTGAGACTTTAACAAGTTCATTGGTATTAACATATCCTGAAGGAGTTGTATCTATAGAGAATATTTCTAACCATGCATTTTTGGTTCTTACCCCAGCCTGTTCCAGAATTTGTGGAAATGCCCTTGTTTGTTCAACTGAGGGAGTGTAATGTCCAGATAAGTTAGTGATTCTTCTAACTTGTCCATCCGCATTTATCTTTAGCTTCCCTGCTGCTTGAACAGACTCACCATTTGCTAGAAAAGAATGACCTCTTCCTATATGAAGTTTGTTTTTCATGTCTACAACAAAATCCATCTCATTAAGTCCATTTACATCTTTCAGTCTTCCGCTCTCTATACTAAAGGTGAACTCTTTCCCAGCTTGAGCATCATCAGGAAACCTATTATTGATTTTTTGTGATGATACTATATTTCCCGGGCTCTTACCACCTGTACTTGCAGCCTCAATATGCTGCTTAATCTTCGCCACGGCTGGATTAGAAGCAGGCAATCGATAAGGCCCCTTACCACCCGGCATACTCCCGCGAACCATCTGAATCGCCATGAATATCTGACTAAACTTCAGAGAGGTCACCATCATCTGAGCATACTTATCGGATACAGGCTCTCCTGTCGTAGGATGAATGCCCATCTCAAATGCCTTGATCTGTAACGCAAAAATATCTTCCCCAGGCGGTTCAACGTTCACAGCTTGCATGCGATTAAAGTCCAGATTTCCCTGATCTCTCTGATACGCCTGAAGAGCAGCCTGATCCGCAACACCATTCTCGTTGACAGGCATCCATACCAATTTACCAAACATATTGATTTGCGCCATCCGATAGCCCTTGTCACCCGAACCTGAATCACCTGTTGACTTGGTCATCATAGCTGCGACACCGACTGCTCCAAACGCACCACCCAGACTTACCTTCTGAGCATCTGCATCTTGGAAACGCGTGGCGATATCCTTCAATTCCTTGGATGTATTCACCATACTCTCCAGCGCTTTATCCAGTATAGGTCGTGACTGCTCGAACTCATAGTAAAATCGCTCCTGCGTTGCGCCCATCCACATCATCTGAACAAACATGATCTGTCTCGTCAGATCACTTCGTATACTCTCCAACTGTTGTCTTGCTTGATCCACCTGATTCGATACGTGATGTAGTTGTTCAGGGGTAACTTTAATTGTACTCATACGTTTCTCCGCTCATTTGAAATAGGATTATCCTATGTTAGCAGAAGTGTAATATGTAAACTATCCAGCTAACATCCTGTTTTTACCATGGTAAAAACATAAGCTGTGCTCCTCATCGGTGCTATGGTCCTATATGCATATACCCACTTCAAGGCATATTCTACCAGTTCCAGTAAGCCCCCCCTACTTCATCTCCTCCAACATCACCCGATACCGTCCAATTTGCTCCTCTGTCGCCTCTTCTCTCAATGATTCAAAAGTGAAGTTTGACGTGCGAACTATTTCATGAACTAAACCACATACAGGTTTCTAAGAAAAAGGAAAGAAGAGTGTTGCACTAAATCAGCATAGACAACACTCTACATATATTAATTGATTTAAGTTACCTTGTTTTACTCATTTGCTAACTTAGTATATTTCTTAGCAGTGAGGATCCCGGGATACGATGTCTCTAAAGTATCATAAGTTATTTCTATCTCGTCCCCAACATTAAATTTAGACAGGTTTATACCACTAACCCAATATGCTTCACTATATTTGTTGGATTGTATTAATTTATTCGTATCTTCCTGAAAATCATCTGGTACCAAATCACTTATTACAAGAATTCTTTTGTTCGATTGATCAATCTCTTTTACATACCCTTGAATCCGTTAATCATTTGAATTAAAAATGGTACATGCACTCAATATAAATAACAGTGAACATATTAACAACACCTTCATAAATTTCATACGGACACACCTCCACCAGTAACCTCGACCTTCTATCCTGGCGATATTACACAGGTTGATTCTATTGAAATGATGAGTGGCAGTGATGGTACTAAAAGAACAACTACAGATCAAGTGCTGATTAAGGAATGGATTGAAAAGGTAAGCGATTTAGAAATCGTACTTGATCCAGATCAAGAAGATTCAACAGGGGTTTTGTACCATGTCACGATGTTTGAGCAGGGAAAAGAATTGCTGTACATGACACCTACCGATATGAATCATCAGCGAATAGAGCCGCAGTTGGAATTAGCTGACCGAATGTCGGAACTTTATGATGCCATAGAATAAGATAAAGTTCGATATGAAATTATCCATCGTAATCAACATTTTCATTAAAGTAGATTCTCTATGAAGTCAATTGCTTTACATCGTTTAACTTTTCCTGAAGTATTTGAATACTCGTACTCTGCAGTATGTCAGGATTCAATTCAGTAACAAAATCTAGAAACTGATGTGCATTTTTCATAATTTCTTCTGTAAAGGATGCCGAACTTACATTAACACCATTCCAATTTGAGTATCTAAATTCCTCATTTGGTTCAGTAATAAATAAGTCCAGAATAACTTCCCGATCAATACCTTCTACTAAACTAACTTGTAGTTCCACTCCCTGCTGTATAAACTCAAGCCACAAATTAGCGCTATCAGGAATTCGATAAGCAACATATTGATGTATTCTAATCTTCTGGACTATAGTCAGTAAGTCCACAAACCATCTAATAAGTCTTTCATTACCAAATGGACAATCGTCAAAGAACATACCGTACTTACTTCCGTTAAAATCCAATTCAATACTTCCCTCGATATCTTGTTTCGTTAGATCAAACCGCTTTGCAGACATTTGTTTAATTTCATCAAAGTTATCAATTGCTTTAAATGAAATAGTGAACATAATTGAACACCCTGACCTATTAAAATAATAATTATATATATGTGTACTATACGGAATTAGGCACAAACAATACACCTCCGTTTGAGATTTTCAGGAGAATGGGTACAAGCAAATAGAACTATAGGTCCTCACAAACAGCATCTAACATGGATTAAAATATAGTACAGATCAAGAACTGAGGATTGAGACGATGACAAAGATACGATAGTTATCTAAAAGCGATACAAGAACAAAATAACGGAAAAATACAACTATCTGTTGAACAATTAGAAGAATCAGATTTTGGAAGAAAGATATAATGAAATTTGTGAGTTAGGTATTGAGGATATACAGGCCTTGAACGATCATATAGAGGATTGGTTTAATTTAGAGAATAAAATGCCGATTTTCCCCGAAGATGAATGACTCATACTAAGAGGACCGTAATTACTATATTCCTTGAAATTAGTGGATCAAAAAACGAAGTAGCCAAAATGATTATCTCTAGGGAGTAGATCAAATGGTCGATAATAATAATGCATGGAGCACGGAGTATCCTCCTGTTGATATTCATACCGTAAAGACAGTGGAAAAGACTTGGGGTATACAATTTCCCTCTGAGTACATTCATTTCATAGAAAAATATCACGGTGCAGAACCTGCCCAACGGACGTTGAACATTAGTGGAAAAAAAGTGATGTTTTCTTCCTTCTTAACCTTCATCGCATTTGATGAGCTTGATATATTGGATCTATATAATGAGCAAAAGAACAACCTTCCTCCTAATCATTTTCCTTTTGCTATAGATGTAGAGGGTAACCTGTTTTGTTTTAATTACAGCCACAATTCTCAGCCTAATATTATCTATATTGAAACGATATATTCTTACAACACCTTGGGTGGTCATCTGGCCGCCACAGACTTTACAGCATTTATCCAACAATTTAATTAAACAATCTGACTTCATCCAGTAAGGATGGAGTCTATACTAGAATTCTTCAAAGGATGCTCTCATCAAGCTTCTGATATGGGAAGATGTTTATGTGACGACCAGACCCGAAGGATCAATAAAGAACTTTAAAAGAGGTGTTACATATGTTAGTTAAAAAAATAATAAACGATTGGGACCCCATTAATCTATTCCCCTACGCTCCTGAGGATGAATATGAGGAAGAGGTAACACAAATTGAAGAATATATTCGCACCGCCAGCTTGGACAAACATAACTTAGCTAAAGAAATATACACGATGTTCAGTGAGAAATTTGGGAGCGATATATTCACTGAGAGTTTAGAGTCATGTACAAATATTGCGAATAAAATTCTGGGACTGCCGCACTTCATAGGCTATACATTATCTAAGCTTCGTACCTACGAATGGGTCAGATATAATATGTTTGCAAGAGAGGATCTTTATCATCACACGCCCGGATTTTATTTCAGATTTTTCAATCCAGGGAAGATGTACAACGAATTAGCTACATGTATAGATGCTTTCCAGGGCGAGTTACAATGGAAGTTGTATCTTGGTCGTGAGACTCGCAACCATAATTACAGCTTGGAACCATATGAAGTATATCAGGCAAGATTAACGGACGAATATAAGAAAAATTATAATCTGAAAGGAATTTTAGGCGATAAGTATAACGAAATATGTGAAAAAGGGATCAACGACATTCCATCTTTAAGTGATCATATTGAAGATTGGTTTAATTTAGTAAATAAAAAGCCGATCTTTCCTGACCGTGACTAAGTATACGACTGTGACTCAGGTAAAATATAAACTGCGTATGATCAATTAAATCGTAGGCAGTCTTTTCAACGCTCAGAGTGTTTGTCTATTTTACCCAACTTAGATACGCTCCTGTCCTATCCCTTTCATAAATGCCCGATACCGCCCAAGCTGCTCCGCCGTCGCCTCTCCCCGTAATGACTCCAACAATGCTATGCACCTTATAAAATACCGATCCAACCCAAGCTTATCCGCTAACCGAATCACCTGCAAAATGAATTCCACGGCCTCCTGCGGTCTTCCCATCCACCGTTCATACAAAGCCCGCTGATAACAGTAATGGTACATATCATCGTTGTTTGAAGAATTCATTTTTGTGCCATCGCCCAGCATCTGATCCTCAAACAAATGTATAACTCGATCAATCTGCCACCTATGCCGCACTGCTGCTTCCGTAATCACTTTCAGACCCACCAACCATTCCTTAGGATGCTCAAGCAAAAAGTCCACAAACTCCTCCAGCAATTGCACCTGCCCGGCTTCAATCTCAAGAGCATACCGATTCACCTGTGCCTTATGTCTGAACTCCTGCACCACCTTCATACCTACCTCATCTAGAACCTCCATCCATCCTAGTTCTGCATATTGATCGATACATGCTCGCGCCTGGTCTGCCTGTCCCATCTTCTGGTGAGCCATACCCCGCATTAAGTGACTGAACCCGTAATAGTAAACCAAGGGACGCTCGATGTGTATATGTGGTGCAGGCACTCCCTTTGACTGAAACTCCTGCCGCTCTTCATGGAAAGACTGCACACATTGATATAACATGTCCGCCCTCTCCATCACCTTGTTCCAATTTTCAAAAGCCACAGCCATGTCCAACATTTCAACAATGATGTCCGGTTTGAGTGATTTCAGGATAGATTTTCGCAAAAGGAGATCCTCCTTAATTATCCATTTTCTTATAATTGTATAGATAAATCAAAAGAAGATCAATATAAATTGTACTTATAAGTACTTTTATTCAACAAAACAATTTGCACATATTAGTCTGTAAGGATTCTATAACCTCTTCTAACCTTAAGTGGAGGTGATCAAATGAGTTTACCAGAGGACGTAGGAAATCGAATACGTGAGTTAAGGAAGGCAAAAGGCTGGACTCAGGAACAACTGGCGGAAGCAGCAGGTCTTCATTATAGCTATATTGGTGGGGTTGAACGTGGAGATCGAAATATTTCATTGGAGACTTTGGAAAAAATAATGAATGGATTGCAGGTCAATGCTGAAGAAATCTTTAAATTTAAAGAAGACTCTGAGAACAAAAGAGCCTTGGATGAACATATAACTCTAATAAGTGGCAAAAGTACAGATACAATCGTATCATTGACCAAAATTAGCAAAGAAGTTTTAAATGCTATCGAAAAATCACATAAAATTTCCGATTAATATATCTGTACCAACATCATTCTTTAATACCAAAAAAGAGTGGATTGCGTCCCCACTCTTCTCTTATTTCTCTTCTCAAACAACTCCCCGCTCAAACTCCGCAAACTCCACTCTGTTCCGCCCATTCTGCTTCGCCTGATACAACGCCTTATCCACCGCAGCGAATAGATGCGTCAAATACCCCTCCGGGTTGTCCGGTACATGCACAACTTCAAAGTCCTCAAAGGAAAGAATCCCAATACTTATCGTAATGGACACTTGCATAATCTCGTGATCCACCATGATGTGGTTGGACTCCACAGCTGTTCTCACGCGTTCCGCGATCTGGTTCGCCAAATTATGCTCCGTGTGGGGAAGGTAGATCATGAACTCCTCCCCGCCATAACGCGTCAGTATATCGGTACTGCGAATCGATTGTTTGACGGCCTCCGTCGTGCGAACGAGCACTTCATCCCCGATGACATGTCCGTAGCGGTCATTGATGGCTTTGAAGTAGTCGATATCGAGCAGCAGGAGTGAAAATGGTGTTTTGTATTGAATATTGGTAATGACCTCGTGATTCAGATGTTGGGTCAGATAACGACGGTTGTAACAGTTGGTTAAACTGTCCGTCAGGGCGAGTTCCTCAAGTTTGCGATTGGCCTCGGATAACTCCTGACGTATCAAGTCTAGCGCCTGGTTTCGCTCCTGGAGTGTTACGTTCTGGCGATTCATCTCTTTCACGTAGAAACGCTCCTGCGAGACATCCTGGAACGTGAGAATATGACCGATCGGCACAAGAGCCGAATCCACAATCGGAGACGATTGCAGGATATAGTGCCGGATATTGTTGTCTCGCTCCACGATCACTTCAATGTGAGAGAGGGTATTTTCTTTTTTCTTATAATGATTGGCGAACTCCCGACAGCTACCCACAACATGAACAGACTCCAGAAAGGCTTCCATATCAAAAGAATCCCCCACATGCAGATCCATAAAGGATCGTGAGGCTTTGTTCGCTTCAACAATGACTTCATTCTCATCCAGTACCAGGATGCCATAAGGAATGGTATTGATTACGTCCTCATGGGCGATGGAGACCAGATCGAACACATTGTATCTTTTGATCACATAGACGAAGAAGAGGTCCGACAGAAAGATCCCCAGCGAAGTCATGCCAGGAATGATCGGCAACCAGCGGGCTAGAACGACATTCAGAATCGCATCAATCGTTGCAAAAACAGCTAACACCAAGATGCCCCACAGGGTAATTCTCACCTGTTTTTTGATCATGGCAGACTTCTGCGAAGAATACACCGCCCGGAATAGAACCACGAGAGAAGTCAAGAAATAGCTCACCAGAATAGTCATCACAACCCAGAACCAAAGGCCATAATCCCGCTCGATGTACCCGCCCTCCAGTGGAATGACGAATTCGTTCCATGGATTTGCGACCACACCTATAGCCCCGATCACCGCAGGGACAAATAGCAAGAAGGTTCCTTTTGCACTCAGACGCTCTGAATAACCGGTAATAAAGATCGTCAGTAGAAGCCACCCGCTTCCAAGCAAGGAGACCGCAACGAAAGATAAGGTAACGTAGAACAATTGCAGACCGGAATCATCCGTGAGCGTACTCGCAAATTGGCAGAAAGGCCAGAGCATCATCAACCCGTGAAACAAAAAGTACACCTTATGTAAGTTCGTAATTCTAACCGTAGCAAACACATATAAACCTACACCGAACAATAGGACAAATAAAAAGAGATCATACCATACTAATGGGTTCACGAATCTTCTCCTTCTTAGATGCTACAATGACAACGTGATTGCTCATAATTCTATGGGATACTTATATAAAACTTCAATAAACACCTATACAATACTGCTACGCCATACTTATTGGTTAATTTAACCATATCTTATCACACCACCCTAAGGGTGAGTAGCCCATACACTGGAAGTCTGACCAACCTCTGATCGAAATGCTGATCTATTTCTGATTATTTATGAATGCTTTTGAAGGTTTAGAGTACAAACAGGAGAGGAAGGTCATCTGCTCGGGAGATATTTGGGCATTTTCATGTGATTCATATTAAGCCATCCGGCTATCGGACGGCCCTTATATCATTCGGTTACTGCATGTAGAGGGAGGTTGTCCGTGAATAGATCGGGGTTATCCTTCAGCATTTCCGTGATTACCTCTGCCGTCTTAGCCGCATCACACACTCTTACGACCGCATCGCCGAGCTTTCCTTTACGCATCGCACCTTCGCGAACCAGCACCTCGTCTACTTTCCAGAAATGCTCCGACCATGGCAATCCACAATGTCTGCGGGACGGTACTGAAATCTGGCTTCCATCTGGTAAAACCGTATAAAGCATCTCATGCTCGTCCGTCATTCTGCCAGGGATGTCCACCCACTCTTCGACCCCATGAATAAATGTATTCCGCTTCAAATCAACGCCTACTAACAAGATCGTCGCTTTCCGATCAAGCAGTTTCCCCCATGCTGAACCTCTCGCACATGGTGTATCGAAGAGATGATCGTCCTTCGTAAATGCCTCTGCGTCCCGTCCCAGTGCTGCTACCGAGTGCGTTGGGTGCCACGAACGAACTACACCCGGACGTTTACGAAAAAGTTCAGGAAGAATACCGACACAACAGGTAGAATTTTCCACGTGGAACAATGGGTTATCTGCATTAATGGTAGACCATGTATGAGTGGGAAGCACCAACAATCCGTCTCTCATATAGTCGCTAAAGGCATCCAACACCGTGTCTGCTCCACCTTCAACCTCGCCTATACTTTTCATGGAAGAGTGCGTAAGCAACGTACCTTGGCGATCCAAACCAAGCTGCTCTAGTTGCTGCATCAAGCTTTCTTTTGTATACATGTCCTTCCTCCTTCATTTCTTACCCCTTTTCGATGAAAAAGCAAATCCTTGCTCAGCTTCACATCATGCTTCTCAGCATAACAAACAAAGGGCCGAGGGTTAACCCCCGGCCACAGAGAAAAAAATTGGTTGAGTTCAGGCAGTAGCTGCTGATCCACTTTTACTTAATAATAACGTACTCCAGATTCACCAGCTTCGCATACGTTACGATCTGATCTGTCGTCAAGTTCAAGGATACAACCGTATGGTGACCACCACCATTTTCGATCCATGCTTTCACTCCATCTTGGAAGTTAGGCTTCACGCTCCACAGAACACGTGCTACCGGCAGGTTAGGTGCTGGAACGGTTGGCTCAAATGCAGATACTTCATTGATCAGCAGTTTGTAATGTGTACCGAAGTCTGCCATGGATACCACGACACCTTCGCCTGCTTTGCCATCGAATACGAGACGTGCCGGATCTTCACGATCGCCAATACCCAGTGGGGACACGATGATTCTTGGTTTCGTGCTAGCCAGTGTAGGGTCTACTTCAAGCATGTGGGATTGCAGGATAGCTTCCTGTCCAGTGGCCATCTCGTATGTGTAGTCTTCCATGAAGCCTGTGTTCTCGTTATGGGCCATGATTTTCAGCAAGCGATCCAGCGCAGCTGTTTTCCAGTCACCCTCACCGGCAAATCCGTACCCTTGAGCCATCAGGCGTTGTACAGCCAGACCCGGAAGTTGTTTCATGCCATGCAGATCTTCAAAGTTCGTAGTGAAGGCACTGTATCCACCTTCGTCCAGGAAACGTTTAATTGCAATCTCATAGCTCGCTTGCACACGTACGCTGGCTTCCCAAGCTTCCTTGCTATTCGTGCCATAATCGAATTCATACAGGTCTCCGTACTGAGCGATCAAATCATCGATTTCCTGCTCTGTTACAGCGTTCACGTATTGCACAAGGTCGCCAATGCCGAAGTAATCAACGGTCCATCCGAATTGGATCTGTGCTTCCACTTTATCACCTTCGGTTACGCCCACGTTACGCATGTTATCACCGAAGCGCGCTACTTTGATGTTAAAGCTTTCATTATAAGCTACCGCTACGTCCATCCAGTCAGCAACCTGTTGTTGCACTTCTGGGCGCTCCCAGTAGCCAACAACGATTTTATTTTGTTTTCTCAGACGGGCATTAATGAAGCCGTATTCGCGGTCACCATGTGCCGCTTGGTTCAAGTTCATGAAGTCCATATCGATGGTTGCCCACGGAATGCTTTCGTTGAATTGGGTTGCCAAGTGAAGCAAAGGTTTTTGCAGCAATTTTGTACCACGAATCCACATTTTCGCCGGGGAGAACGTATGCATCCACGTAATCACACCTGCTACTTCGTCGCGATAGTTGACTTCCTTCATCGTACTCGTGATTTTATCTGCGCTTACCGCCAGATCCTGCAATACGAGCGGGTACGGCAGTACGCCACTTGCATTAAGCGCATCCGTGATTTTCTGTGCGTTGGCTTTTACTTCGCCCAGTGCTTCTTCTCCGTACAAATGCTGTGAACCGACCACAAACCAGAATTCTTTTGCTGCTGACATATAATCATCCTCATTTCATTATTTTATAGTTGAACCAATGGGTTTACACTAGCACACTGCGCAGCCAGAATAATCTTTCGATCGCTGGTTATCCCCGGATTTTTTTGATTCCCTTTTTTAAAGGGAAAATCCTGTGATAAACGCGAACGCTCCGCTTCTCCAGCTTTCTTCTGTCTTCTCCGTTATCGTGTAAAAAGTATAGTTGAACAAATCATTCCCACACTAAACCACTTGGAAGCCAGGACATGCTTCCAGTCACTGTTATAACCTAATTACTTCTGTCCGTAATACGCGTCTTTTCCGTGTTTTCGCAGATAGTGTTTATCCAAGATGCCTTGCGGCAGTTCTTTCGCGAAGTTATTTAATTGCCGCGCGTACAGGTTCATTTTGCACACTTCCTCCAGCACGACACTGTTCACCACCGCAGACTTGGCATCTTTCCCCCATGTAAACGGTGCGTGACCATGGAGCAACACTGCCGGAACAGCCATAACATCAATCCCACGCTGTTCAAACGTTTCAATAATGACGCGTCCCGTCTCTGCTTCGTATCCGCGATCAACCTCGTCCTGGTTCAGGAAACGTGCGCAAGGCACCGCCCCATAGAACGTGTCCGCATGTGTTGTTCCCATCACAGGTACGTCCAGTCCGGCTTGCGCCCAGATGGTCGCCCATGTGGAGTGTGTGTGCACGATGCCACCAATCTCCGAGTAATGCTTATATAGTACGGCATGTGTTGCGGTGTCCGAGGAAGGTCTCATCTCACCCTCCACCACGTTACCGTCCAGATCAACCACAACCATGTCGCTTGCTTTCATCGTATCGTAGCTGACGCCACTTGGTTTGATGACGAACAGACCACTTTCCCGATCGATTGCACTGACGTTACCCCATGTGAATTTCACAAGTCCGTGCTTTGGCAGTTCCAGATTCGCCTGGAATACCTCTTCTTTCAGTTGTTCTAACATGTTATTCCCTCCCGTTCTCTACCAGATGATCTACGGCTGATTGCTCAATCGCAAGTCCATTCCGGTAGCGTTCGATAAATGCTTCAAACCCTTTCACATCCGATGCATCCGGTGCCACTTCGACTCCCTCAACATCGTTAAAGACCTTCTGCTCCAGGAACACATCCAGGCTCTCCTCTTGATCCTTGTTGATCATGTACGATGCCAGAAGTGCCATACCCCATGCGCCGCCTTCACCAGCGGTAGACATTACCGACACCGGTACGTTCATCGCAGCAGCTACAATACGTTGTCCGACAACAGGGGTCTTGAACAGGCCACCGTGAGCCAAAATGCTGTCAATGGCTACATTCTCTTCTTCCGTCAAAATGTCCATACCCAACTTGAGTGCACCGAAGGCACTGAACAGATGTGCCCGCATGAAGTTTGCCAGATTGAAGTTACTTTCCGGGGAGCGGACGAACAATGGACGGCCTTTCTCAAGTCCCGTAATGTTCTCACCCGAGTAGTAACCGTAGCTGAGCAAGCCGCCACCATCAGGGTCTGCCTCCAAAGCCTTGTTAAACAACACGCTAAACAACTTGGCGTTATCCACTTCATATCCCATTGCTTGAGAGAACTCACGGAACAGTCCAACCCATGCGTTGATATCACTGGAACAGTTGTTAGCATGCACCATCCCTACTGGGCTACCATCCGGCGTGGTGACCATATCGATCTCGGGATACACTTTGGATAATTCCTTCTCCAGTACGATCATCGCAAATACGGATGTGCCGACGGAGATGTTCCCCGTACGTTTTCTCACGCTATTTGTTGCCACCATACCCGTTCCGGCATCGCCTTCTGGCGGGCAGAGCGGAATGCCTGCTTGCAGATCTTGCGAAGGGTCGAGTAACTTGGCTCCCGCTTCCGTCAACTCACCTGCATTCTCACCCGCGAGATATACCTTGGGCAGAAGGTCCTCAACTTTCCACGGATAACCTTTGCCTGCGATCTGTTCGTCGAACTGTTGGATCATGGATGGATGATAGTTATGTGTAGACTCGTCAATTGGGAAAATGCCTGAAGCATCGCCGATCCCAATCGCCTTATTGCCCGTCAGCAACCAGTGGATGTATCCAGCCAAGGTTGTCAGGTGATCGATCTGTGGCACATGCGCCTCTTCGTTCAAAATCGCTTGGTACAAGTGGGCGATGCTCCAGCGTTCCGGAATATTGAATTGCAGAAGATCCGTTAGCTCTCTTGAAGCTGCTCCTGTAGTAGCATTACGCCAAGTGCGGAAAGGTACCAGCAGTTCGCCCTCGCTATCCAACGCAATATATCCGTGCATCATGGCCGAGAATCCGATAGAACCAACCGTGCGCAGCGTGATTCCGTATTTCTGTTCCACATCTTGCTTCATCTCACGATAAGCCGTTTGCAGGCCTGTGATGATATCCTCCTGGTTGTACGTCCAATATCCATCTTTCAGGAGGTTCTCCCATTCATAACTGCCTGACGCGATGGTCTCAAAACGCTCGTCAATCAATACCGCCTTAATCCGCGTTGATCCAAATTCAATCCCAAGTGAAGTAGCGCCCGTGGTAATGGCTTCTTTCAAGTCCAATTGACTCATAATCACGTGTATCCCCTCTCCGGTCACGATTTCACATCCCAAAGGATGCATATATAAGGTGAAGCTTTTACCTATGGCGATAGCTAATGATGAATTTTGTATAGATACTTCCTGTTGTGTTTTCAAAGAATGCGCTTTCCTTTTCTGACAGCCTTAGTATATTTTTTGTACGTACATTTGTCAATAATATATAATAGTTATACTTACAAAGAGCACATATCGTGCTCTATTTGATTAATAAAAGGACTTAAATGGCTATAAATTGGCTATGCTGTAAGGTACACCTCTTTCTAAAAAGACCTGATATGTACGGTTTATTTCAAAAATTGTGCTGTTTTATATGCATTTAAACTGAATCATGCTAAAATATGTACGTACAACTATTTGAACAATAACGTTGATATAGATGAGTAACGATGAAAGAAGTGGACTACGTGAAGCCAAAATACCAGGTCATCATTGATGATATAAAGAGTCATATCCTCTCGGGGACATATAGCATAGGCGAACAGATCCCCACCGAGTTGGCATTACAGGAAAGCTACACCGTAAGTCGCCAGACGGTGCGGAAGGCTATTTTAGAGTTGTCAAACGAAGGATTTTTACGAAGCGAAAAGGGGTCAGGGACCTACGTTAGCAATCAGTATCGATCACGATCAGGCGTAAACACGTCGAAGAAAACGATCGGTGTAATCACGACATACATCTCGGATTACATCTTTCCGTCCATTATTCGCGGCATCGAGAGTCGTCTGAATGAGGACAACTACTCGTTACTGCTGGCCAGTACTAATAATGATGTAGCACAGGAGAAAAAAGCCCTCGAAATGATGCTCTCCTACGGCGTGGATGGCCTAATTGTCGAACCTACCAAAAGTAATCTCTACAATCCCAACATTGCATACTACCTATCGTTCAAGGAGCAGGATGTGCCGTTTACGATGATTAATGCATTTTATGAGGAGCTGGAAGTTCCTTTCTTCTGCCTGGATGACGTGCAATCCAGCTATCTTGCCACACGGGAATTGATCTCTAAAGGCCATACCCAGATCGGCATTATTGCCAAAATGGATGATCTACAGGGCAAGTACCGGATGAAGGGGTACATCAAGGCGCTGGGTGAAGCGAAGTTACGGTTCCATCCTGAGCAAGTGCTCTCCTTTGATACCGCATCGAAGCAAGAACTTTCCTCCAATGTAGCAGCGTATCTGGACGAAAACAGAGATTCTCTTACAGCAATCGTCTGTTACAACGACGAGGTAGGACTGGAAGTCGTGCACGCCTGTAGGCAACTGGGCATCTCGATCCCGGATGAGTTATCCATCATTGGACAGGACAATTCGTACATTGCCAAGAACGCCAACATCAGGCTAACAACACTAACCCATCCCCAAGAGCAGATGGGCCGCGATGCTGCCGACTGGGTGATCAAGAATCTGCAAGGCAAAAAGGATCTGCCAACGAACACCTACTATCAGCCGGTGCTGGTTGAGGGGGAGACGGTGAAGGAGATCGTAGTGGAATAATATTGTTGTGGGACGAGCGTTAAGTTGTTACCGAGCGTTTCTGTCCAACATAGTTAAAGAAGGCCGTCAGAATATCTGCGGCCTTCTTTGTTTTTGTTCAATATAATGAGGGATTAACTTCTTTCTTACATATACATATACATTTTCTCTAATCAAAACTACTTCGCCTGACCCTCTTCATCGCTTACCAGACTTACAACGACGCCTTTCTTCTCCAAGTTTTTCACAACCTGCTCTGCACGCTCATTCAACGGATTGTTAGCCAAATATACCTCTGTTAGATGTGGGATGGTTTCGAGCACTGTAATATCCTCGATGAGGTTATCTTCTACATAAAGGTACTCCAAGGTCGGATGATTTTTTAAAGGAGTTAGATCCTGAATTTTATTACCATTCATAATGACCCATTCCAGCTTTAACTTCTGAAGAGGACTTAGATCAGTCACCTGATTCCCACTGGCGAGTAGACTGGTCAGCTTATGCATATTTTTTAATGGAGTCAGGCTTTTGATTTTGTTATCGTCCATAACCAGATTTTGCAGATTAGTCAGACCTAAAAGTGGCGAGATATCTGCAATCTGATTGCCTTCAACAGCTAAGAACGTCAATTTCTTTAACTTGTTAAGTGGTTTAATATTTTTTATATTTTGACCAGGCAAGAATAAATCCGTCATATTAACGGCATGTTCAAGACCTTGCAGGTTAGAAATCTTATTTTTCGTTTCCATAGCATATATGGATTTTAATTTTTTCAAATCGGTAGCCTTTACTTCCTTCTTAGCCGACAGCTTCAAATCTGTTCGAATAACTTTGGCCAGGACCGGGTCTTTGATAAGCGATGCAGCCGAGATAATAGTGGTCGGTAATAGTACAAAAACCAAACATAAAACGATCATACTTTTGATGAATTGATTACGCATATAGAATCTCCCTTTAAGCATCTTAAATTAGTGGCTCCGTTTCAAGGAGTTGAGGTCAGCCGTAACGATTTTACCTGTATTTCCAAAGACGTACACTTTCCCTTTAAACTCCACCGCATCGTACCAATCGTCTACCGTCAAGACATCCTGCTTGGTCCATTTCTCAGCGTCATCGGAAAGGAAGATGGAACCTTCACTGCCAACAGCAATGAAGAGATTGCCCACGTATGAGATGCCAAAGAATCCAGTGTTCATTCCACGAGCATATAATTCATCACGGAACTCTGTCCTCGCCCATTTCTTACCGTCCTCTGAAGTCAAAATAACCGCACTCTGTGCATTCCCATAGTGACTGGCAGTGGTCACGACAAACTTTCCATCACCCCATACCACATCGAAATTATGTCCAGGAAACCGTGCCGGGATTTCGTTCCACTTCAGACCATCCTCGGAGACGAGCAAAAGCCCTTTTTCTCCAACGGCTACCAGTGTTTTGCCGTTTGATGCCATCGCATTGATTTTTTTCTTTACATTAGTGTTCAAGGTTCTCCACGTCTTCCGATCCTTGGAAGAAAGAATCGTGCCAGCCTCCCCTGCCACGTAATACGTATTATTGGCATATAACACACTCGTAAGTGATCGAGTTGTCGGTGATTTAATGACTGTCCACTTTACTCCATCAACAGAGGACATCATCTTCCCGTTATCTCCTACCGCAAAAAAGTCCTTCCCTGACCATACAACTCCCCGAAGTGGATACGCTTGATCCACATAAGAAGATTGCCATTTGCCAGCCGTGTTCATCTTTGCAGAACCCTGCGAGCTGACGGAAAGGAAGTTAAGCTGGCTACGATACCCACCCACCAGCACCAGCCTATCCTTGCTCACTGCTGCTTCATATACGTTACTCGGAAGCACAAAAGGATATCGCTTTGTCAGCTTCCATTTGCGCCCATCCGCAGATGTTTGAATACCAGCATCCGTAATCGTTATATACTGTTTGCCGTTGTAAATGGTAAAAAAAGGGTTTTGCTTAGGGCTAGTTGCAAACCCAGCATCGCTCCAGCTCTTACCATCCTTGGATGTCCAGTTGACCTCCTTCAGGACATGATTGGCTTTATTCACATATTCAAAACCAAACATATAAAACCTGTCCTTTGCCCAGTACACCTTGGACCAAAAGGCTTTGGACGATACGTATGTCCATTTCTGTCCATCCTTCGAGGTCATGATCGTTGCATCCCCTACAGCAACAAAAGCTCCACCGCCATAGGTCATATCCCAAACTTGCTCATAATTAGGCTGATTGGTCTTCACCTTTTTCCAGGTGATTCCGTCTTTAGATAACGCTACAACTCCGCCTTCATAACCTTGAGCTACGAAGGTATTATTGCCCCATGCTACGGCTGTAAAATTGGTGGAGATTCCTGTTTTTCGTTCGGTCCACGTTAATCCATCCTCTGAAGACAAAATCTTTCCTTCATATGTGGTTCCACCAACTGCAATATATCGTTTTCCGTTCCATACGGCGTCTTTTAAAAATCTTATATGTATTGGATTATTTAACTTCTTCCATGACAGACCATCAGTGGATGTCCATACGGTTACATTGTCTGTTTCCTCACGAAAACCCATGAATTCAGACTTTCCACGAATAATCAAACTAAAATCTACTGGATTTCCTGTATAGATTGTCTTCCATGTAACCCCATTCTTTGACGTTTTCACATAGCCTCCAGCAGCTGGCATCATATAAATCCCTCCACCATAGGCAATGGAATGGGAAAATCCACTATTTAACTCATCCAACGAAGACCAATTAAGGTTCAACTGACTTTTTACTACAGCATCCTCAATGTTCGCAACTTCACCCTCTGCCTGGGCAGGATCTACAGGAATTAGGGAAAACAGAAGGATCATAGTTAACAGCAGAGGTATTACTTTTAGTGAAAAAACTAGTGTACGACTCATGGCTATCTCCTTACATTATTTAATACTAGAAATATACCATGATCTGGAATGCAATACATCGATAATATGTTCATCCCTTTCTAATAGAAACCCCTAATATGATATGAGCCTTTACAATTTTTTCATTGACACTCCCTTTGATAAAAAGATATATTTATTGATGTTGATAATCATTATCAGGTATATAAAACGTTTTATATATCTATTTTATGCATCTTAAAGGATGTAACTGATCAATCAGGATGTTAAGCACTACCAAATATATTTTAGATTCAGGAAGGGGAAACACATGAATACAAAGAGAAAGTTTCCATTAATGGCGTTACTGGTTTCAATGGTCTTTATCCTGGCATTGGTAGGTTGTGGAAACCAAACAGCTGAGCCAGCAGCAACTCCTGCTGCAAGTGATTCGGCAACTCCAGCTACAGAAACACCAGCCGCTACAGATGAGAATACCGGATATCCAATTACAATCAAGCATGCACTGGGCGAAACGGTTATTGAGAAAAAGCCTGAGCGTGTAGCTACTGTACAATGGGCAAACCAAGATGTCGTTCTCGCGCTTGGAAAAGTTCCTGTAGGCTTCTCGGCAGCTAACTTTGGTGTTCAGGACGACAGCGGACTGCTGCCTTGGACAGCGAAGAAACTTGATGAACTCGGTGTAACCGACCCGAACGTTTTCCAAGATACGGACGGACTTGATTTTGAAGCCATTTCCGATTCCAATCCGGATGTTATTCTTGCAGCATACTCCGGTATCACTCAGGAAGACTACGATCTTCTTAGTGAAATTGCTCCGGTTGTAGCTTACCCAACGGCTCCATGGGCAACAACATGGCGTGAGCAGGTTACGTTCAATGCGAAGGGTATGGGTATGGAAGCAGAAGGTGAGCAACTGATCAAAGATACAGAGGCCATGGTCAACGAAAAATTAGCCGCGTATCCTCAGATCAAAGACAAAAAAGTGGTTTGGGTTAACTTCTCCGCTGAAGACATGTCCAAACTTCATATCTATACACCTGTCGATTCTCGTGTATCTTTCTTGGGTGAGCTGGGATTGGTTGTCCCCGAGAGCATCACAAGCCAAATTACTGACCCTAATAGCTACTCCCTGAGCTTAAGTGCAGAGAATGCTGAAGCCCTTAATGATGCAGATATCCTCGTTGGATACGGAGATGCCGAGTTATTGAAAGCTATTCAGGCTGATCCTTTGCTGGGTAAAATCCCTGCGGTTAAACGTGGTTCGGTAGCGTTCATTGAAGCAGATACACCTTTGGTTGCTGCTGGAACGCCAAACCCACTTTCCATCTCTTATACTATTGATGATTACCTGAAATTGATTAGTGGAGCTATCGACAAGATCAATGAATAGTACATCGCTTTCGAACGATAATCACATACGAGCACATGTCCCCAAGAACTTCATCTTGGTATTAGTCATTTGTTTCATTCTGCTCGCTGCAACTCTGATTGCCTCACTGGTCTTTGGCTCTAGACCCGTGAGGTTTCATGAGTTAATCGACGGATTATTTCACCCGGAAGTAGATTCATATGGGGCAAACATCGTGCGCAAACGGATCTCCCGAACAGTCTTCAGCTTGTTATGCGGGGTAGCACTCGGCGTATCAGGAGCACTGATGCAAGCCGTTACCCGGAACCCACTTGCCGACCCAAGCATATTGGGCGTCAATACAGGGGCATCCCTGTTTGTGGTTATCGGTATTGCCTTCCTGAACATCAGCAGCGCCAATCAATATATCTGGCTGGCACTGGCCGGGGCTGCAATAACGGCTGTGTTTGTATTCGGAATCGGCTCAATGGGGCGTGGCGGAGCTACGCCCATTAAGCTTGTTTTGGCCGGAGCGGCCATAAGTGCCGCGCTCTCCTCACTCGTCACCGCCATTATGATCCCTCGTTCGTATGTCATGGACCAGTTCAGGTTCTGGCAAGTGGGCAGCGTAGGATCGGCAACCTGGAGTGGAATCAGTACGTTCATCCCGTTTCTGCTCATCGGCGTACTCATTGCATTTCTTACGGCTCCGGCACTAAATGCGCTGGCGCTGGGTGATGATGTTGCAACAGGACTCGGTGTTCGCACAGGAACACTTCGATTCATTGCAGCCCTTGCAGGGGTTTTATTATGCGGAGCAGCTACTGCTCTTGCTGGACCGATTGGTTTCATCGGATTGTTATCCACCCACGTCATACGCCTTATACTGGGGCCCGATTTACGTTTTGTCATACCCATGTCAGCCATAGCTGGAGCGATCATTCTAACGATATCCGATGTTGGTGGCAGACTCATCAGCAACCCTGGAGAGCTTGAAGTCGGTGTCGTTACTGCCTTTATAGGTGCTCCAATATTAATCATCCTCGCGATGCGATCGAAAGTGCGTTCATTATGAGAGATCAATCGATTGAATTTATTATGGCGGGCAGACGTCATCGACGTCGCCGCTGGATACTTGTCACCAGTCTCCTTGCCATACTTGCATGTGCTCTTTGCTGCGCCATGCTTCTGCTCGGCAACACAATCTATCCGGTCAAAGATGTCATTAGCTCCCTTTCGGGAGAGAAGATCAAAGGTGTATCTTTTGCCGTAAATACCATACGTTTACCGAGAATGCTTACAGGTCTCTTTGCCGGATTTGCCTTCGGTATTGCAGGTTATACCTTCCAGACCATGTTGCGGAACCCGCTGGCGAATCCTAATGTTATCGGGATCACGTCAGGTTCAAGCGCTGCTGCTGTGTTTTGTATCGTCGTACTTCATGCAAGCGGAGCTATGGTTTCCTTGGCTTCAGTGATTGCAGGTCTGGCTACGGTATTATTCATATATGTACTTTCCAGAGGAAAAGTGTTCTCCATCGGACGGTTAATACTTATCGGGATTGGTATTCAAGCTATGCTTGATGCAGTAATCTCCTATCTCTTACTGGTTAGTTCTGAAAAGGATATTCCTGCTGCAATCCGATGGCTCACAGGCAGTCTGAACGGTTCTCAGATGAGTGCACTGCCGCCTCTCGTGATTACCGTACTGATCTGCACACCTATCATCATGATGTTGGGCAAACACCTCAGTATATTGGAACTCGGAGAACAATCGGCATTCTCCCTAGGTGTGGATACGGACAAAACCAGAATTGCACTCATTGTGAGTTCCGTCTGCATGGTTGCCATTGCTACCGCGACTACAGGTCCGATCGCCTTTGTCTCCTTCCTTGCGGGACCTATCGCGAAGAGGCTCGTAGGTGTTGGCTCCTCGAACATCATCCCGGCAGGTTTGGTTGGCGTTAATCTGGTTCTAGCCTCAGATCTTATCGGACAGTTTGCTTTTGAGTACAGATTCCCCGTAGGCGTCATTACCGGATTGCTCGGAGCACCGTATCTGATCTTCCTGTTAATCCGAATGAATCGTAAGGGGGAGTTATAATGAAACCGACACATGTATTTGAAGCGAAACAACTCGTTGCCGGATATGAAAATAAAACCATTATCCACGGTGTGGACATCGTAATACCGAGTAACCAAATAAGCGTCATTATTGGCTCTAATGGTTGCGGTAAGTCTACCCTTTTGAAAACAATGGCCAGACTCATTAAGCCTATATCTGGCAGCATTACACTGGATGGCAAAGCCATTAGCAAGATCCCGCCCAAGCAATTGGCTCGTGTGATCGGATTACTCCCGCAGTCTCCTATTGTTCCGGAAGGCATTTCGGTAGCCGATCTGGTGGGCCGTGGAAGGTTTCCACACCAATCCTTGTTCAGTGGCTGGACCAAGAAGGATTATGAGGCTGTCGCTGAAGCCATGACCATCATGAACATTACCGAGTTTGCCAATCACAATATTGATGAACTCTCGGGCGGCCAACGTCAGCGTGTGTGGATTGCGATGGCGCTAGCGCAACAGACGGATATCCTTTTTCTCGATGAGCCTACAACCTTCTTGGATATCACATATCAAATCGAGATTCTGGATCTGCTTACCGAGCTGAATCGCAAACACGGAACGACCATTGTAATGGTACTGCACGATATCAACTTAGCAGCACGGTATGCAGATCATATCTTTGCGCTTCACACCGGAAAACTTGTGGCTGAGGGTAAACCCGCAGAGGTCATAACTGCCCCACAGGTTAAAGACATTTTCGGATTAGAATGTACGGTCATAGAAGACCCCGTCTCGGGATCACCGATGGTGGTGCCCAAAGGGCGATATCATGCGAGATAGACGAATAGCGGCAGTTGAAACAACGATCCTTTTGTCCTAACTGTCGCTATCTTATTTTTATGCCTAATCCGTTCTAGCTACAAAGCGAATCGTCACCGAGGTCCCCTGACCTTTTGCGCTTTGATATTCGATCGTTCCCTCATACTTTTCCACGATATTATAGCAGATCATCAATCCAAGCCCCGTTCCATTTGTTTTCAATGAATAAAACGGAGTCCCCAGTGACTTCACCTCTTCCTCCGTCATGCCGCTTCCCTGATCCGAGATCCTTATCTCTACCCATTGCTTCACTCGCTTCGCTGTTACGTGGACGGTTGTACCCGCATTCGAAGCTTCTAATGCATTTTTGATAAGATTGATCAGCAACTGCTTGAATTCAATTGTATTAATAAGAATTATGCAATCCTCATCCACCTTCACATCCATATGTTTGCCCGATAACATCGCATAGGAGCTGAGCAGACCCGTCACACCTTCAAGGACCTCCCTTACATCGACCTTCTCTGGTCTCAGTTCTCTATTGGGTTTGGCAAGGGTCAGAAATTGAGAGGTCACCTGTTCGACAGTATTCAGTTCATCAATCATTAAGGCAAACTTATTCCTCACCGGCTGCTCAAAAGAGTGATCCTCTCGATATAGCTGCAAAAAACCTCGCACCACCGTCACTGGATTACGAATCTCATGAGCGACAGCAGCTGTTAGATGAGCGATCATCTTCAAACGCTCTGTTTGTTGTAGCTGCTCAAAATAAAGTTCCTGCTTTTTCATTCGAGAAACGCTCAGATGAAAAATAAGAAATAAAATGACCTGACTTCCCATAATATTGATAAAATTGCCTACCACATCTGTATGTATATATGCATACTCATTCCCTTGGTTATACAGAAGATTATAACCAAACGTAATGAGGAGCAATATTCCATTGAGAATTAACGAGAAATAAAATAATTTCAGATCATAGAACAGGATGGCGAGGGCTGGAAGTAGACTTATGAGAATGTAGGTTGTCCAAGACTGGGGATATAAAAGAGCAAGCGTATAGAAGTATGCAAATCCGATCAGAATGATGCTCAATCTGAAGGGAAACGTCTCAAACTTGGGATATATCAATAAACATACAGTGAGAACGGTTACGCATAAGCAATGGATCATATAACCCACGGTAATCCCATTCAATTCTGTCGTGGACAGGATTAATCCCGATAACATCAGAGCAATAATCGCTAGCATTGAAATATAATACGTTTTCCGATTCATCTGACTGTGCAATTCTTTCATGAATTCACCACTTTTGAATGGATTTCTACAGTATTTCTACAGTATCATTGTATCTTATTTGGTGACCTGCATACTATGGATTCTGATCAAATTATTGAAGCGGATGAGCACATTTAATATTAACATTCACTTCGAAAAAGATTACACTAAAAAGCCATACGGATGTTGTCCGTACAGCTATTTCGCAGTTGTTTTTGTTCATACACAACATGTGATTAGTGACGAATGAAGATAAGAAATTTTACTTCCTTACTTCCAAAGCTCTTCGGCAATTTCCTTAATGAAGGCAAGCTTGCGCCATTGCTGTTCCTCGGTCAGATGGTTGCCTTCTTCCGTGGAAGCGAAGCCGCATTGTGGACTCAGGCAGATTCGATCCAGATCAACATATTGTGTAGCTTCCTCAATCCGTTTCAGGATATCTTCCTTGTTCTCCAACTCTCCGAATTTGGAAGAGAAGAGGCCAAGTACAACCTGCTGATTGTCCTTCAGGAAACGAAGTGGTTTGAAGTCACCAGCCCGTTCCGTATCAAACTCCAGATAGAAACCAGAGTAGTTATCGATGCTCAGAAGTGTCTGCGCAATCGGCTCGTAACCGCCACCGACTCCTGCAAATGTCGAAACATAATTACCGCGGCAGACATGAGTGGTTACCACGAGGTCTTCCGGCAGGCCAGATACCATATCTTCGTTCAGTTTTGCGAGTTCGTTGGCGTACTCTTCCACATTAACGCCAATCTGCTCCATCACTGTGATGAACTGTTGGTCACAGAGTGCACCCCACGTGCAATCATCAATCTGGATGCTGCGGCAGCCGGCTTCATAAAAGGCCAAGATGGATGCTTTGTACGCCCCGGCAATGTCCGAGAGCAGCTCTTGGCGGTTCGGATAGATGGCCTGTGTGCTTTCCTTGTTATCTGCCCGGTCCAATTCGAATAGGAACTGTGCAGCTGCTGGGATGGACTGACGGGCAACAACGTCTTCCCCAGCCGCTTCTTTTAAGAAGGCATAATGCGCTACAAATGGATGACTGCTATAGCTGATTTTGCCGCTCAGACGAGCTGTTTCCGGTCTGGATGTCGCACCGTTGAATCGGTAGCCTTCCTCAATGATCGTCCGCTCTACACCATCCAGTCCCCAGAAGAAGTCCAGATGCCACCAAGAGCGGCGGAATTCGCCGTCCGTTACAGCCTGAAGGCCAACCTCTTTTTGCTTCTGTACAAGTTTCACAATCTCGGCGTTCTCCACTTCATTCAACTGTTCCGTGGTAATTTCGCCGTTCTGGTATTTTAATCGGGCATCCTTCAACGCACTCGGGCGCAGGAAACTGCCCACAATATCATATCGAAATGGAGTGACTGTTCGTTGTTTAGGTTCTGTTTGTAGGCTCATAGTTTAATCTCCCCGTTTATCATTATAGAATTAAATATAACATATCCGATCGGAATAGCTGTTCTACGAAAGAGTTATAGCCCGCTATAGGTATTAGCTATAGCGGGCTATATTTAAGGAGACTCTATATACAATCATGTATTCCATCTTACCTGACCGGATACCCGGAACAGGATCTCAACATCTATGATCTCACGTCAACGTAAGAACGATCTGATCCCCGGAACGGGTGATTTTGTAGATACCCTCCTGCATGTCGATGCCATAATGCTTTTTCAGCAACCACTTGGCATTGAGATCCGTCTCGACAACCACTAGATAATCATAGCCGCTCAGAAGGTTATCCATATTATCCTCATAGAACAACACAATCCCGTCCACATGAGGAGCATACAAGAAATACTTCCCTACATATTGCATGTAATAGTTCGTGACCTGTTGGTCCCTGTCTGAGGCGTAGAAGAGATATCTGTTATTATCCTCTTGTCCACCTGAGTACCACCGATCACCAGTAACCGCATGAATCTTGTAAGGGAGCGTTGTATCATAGCTCTGGGCGATAGACACGATACCATTATATTCGGACAAAAGGATGGTGGCCGCAACCGCCATACAGCCGATAATGCCTTTTTGATAATGGCCTTTCGTCTCAACCGTCTTAAAGGACTGATAATCTGGTACTTCACCGATCCGATAGTGGAATGATCGCTCCAGGTCGATCGCAGCGCACAACACCAGCCCACCGGCGAACAGTACCACGATACTGGACGCATAACGCTCAAATCCAGCCAGGACAATTGCTTCATCCAATGGCATGGAGAAGAGATACAACGCCAGAATACCCGCATAGTACAGTAACAGCACAACGTCCAAAGCAATTAATGCTTTCCACAAGTTCCACTTCTTCTTGAGCACAACGATGGCAAATACAGATGCTGCAATCGCGATAAGCTGGAAAATAACAATGCCGATCACTGGCCGTGTCGTCAGATCCGTACTGGCCTTCAGGAAAGTCCACAGAATCTCACGCATCTGCTCTGGCGTTTTGCCGGCTTGAATCCCCGAGGTAGCCACATCGAACTTGTTATCAATCCCTTGGAACACCGTCGCCATTCGCCAGCTCCAGCCAAAGTAGGGAATCAGCGCACCGCAGATCGTACCCACTACAGCGAGCGCTGTTTTCCAATCGAACTTTTGTTTATGTTTTAGCCATGTATACACTAGGAAAATCAGACCGATCGCGGCGAAAATAATACCCGTGCTTTTGATGATGGTCAGTAATCCCGCAAGCGGAAGAACAACAATACATGCCTTTTTGATCTCATTACGATATTGGTAGATCACCGCCAGGATTGCGAGCGCGTAGATCGGAAGCAAGAAATCCACGAGCAGGTTGGTGATCCGAATCGTAAGATTGAAAAACGAAAGTGTAGATAACCCGAGCCCGAGAAAAGCGTACAGAAGAAAGCGTTTCTTCTCCGAAACAATGCCAAACATGGCATAAAAACAGGAGAAGATAAGTAATCCCTGTGCCAAGAGCATTACGGACTGCGAGTGCCCCATGAAGCGACAGATATAATAAATAAACGACGAAGTCCCCAGCGGATAGTTTTTAAAATCAATCAGGTTGGAGTCTTGCGTCGGAAAGGCATCTGTACTCAACATCTGCTTCAATACGATAGCCCAGTGGGAGAAATTATCGTAATGTGTTAATTGGTTCTGAAAGAGCACCAGCAAGAAAACAAAAGTCCCTGCCAGGAATGAAAATTGGAATATAGAAAAGGACATCCTTAATGATGCCCCTCGGCGCAGCCTGAGAAACAACATTCCCCCATATAAAAGCAAACCTGCAATCAGGATGACAAGGCTGCCCGTAAAGAGCTGCCCTACCAAACCACTTAGAAAAACAAGGCAGGCAATCGCGGAAAACACAAATACAGGGATGAACTCCCAACGTAGTGAAAGTGTCTTCCGTACAAACTGCATATAACCAAGAAAGGAGAATATCAATAAAACTCCCATCACAAAATGAAGCACAATGAGCATCTCTATCTCTCCTAACCCTCTCTGGTGGAACGATCGGAATGTGGCTGAATCAAATCAGTCAGCAATTGGTCGATCAGGCCCTTCTCCACAATATCATCGATATTCTCCACCGAGAGAAGCACTTCGCGCTCACGGGCTGTCGTTTTTCCCGTATGTTGCAAAATGACTTCAATATTACTCTTCGTATAAAAAGTAACGACCGCTCCTGCCGCAATATCACCATGGAAACCCGTCGCGGAGAAGAAACGATAATTGAAGCTACGCAGCGTACAGCTAGCATCATTGGTGAAATGAACTGGAAGCTGAAGGGAAAGCCGCGGCATTTTTCGCTGATCCGATCTGGGTTGAACAATCCGTTTTTTCACATTGCGAAGCATATCGTCATAAGCCGTATCCCACAGATTCATCTGCTCTGGCAATGAGTGTTTACGGTCGTAGATGATTTGCATGTATTGTCGGTTATCATTCTCATCAATCGGCTGAACCGTTGCGGAGTAACGCCAGCCCTCTCCATCCTGTTTCACATAAACGATGACTGCATCGAGATTGGCCTCATACCGGTCGGTTTTGACAACCAGAGAGATGATCTTCTGCTCAGCCAAATAAATGGGATAAGGGACATAGAAGGCAATACCTTGCTCAGATACATCCACCGTTTTGGCCTGATATCGCAGATTGTTGGCTTGGTCGTGAATCGTGACATCTTCCTGCGCCCGAATCCGTTCTGTCTCCCGATACGCACGGCGGCCAACCATGAAGAACAGGGCGTAACATAGCGCAATCATGTTATGAATTAGCCAGAAAATAATGATACTACTGAAGAACAGCGCAATGCCGTACTTGCCATTCACATACCGAATCACGGCTGCAATGGAAAGCAACAGCAAGAAGATATGCGGAAGTGCATATAACAGAGCAGACATCCATTGTCGACCGCTTGCTCTGCTTTTGTTGGTGACCTTGAATTTTTTCTCACGAATACCCAGCGTCTCCAGGAGAACCGGCCAGATCAGATAAGGCATGAATATGGTATCGATAACCTGACTCCATCGCTGATTCCGAATATTACTGGACAGATATCGCATGGATACACTATAGAAGAAATAAGATGGAAGCCAGAATATTAGGATTTGCCAGAAGGTTGTGTTCACAATCTGGAAGTCGAATAACGCAAACAAAATAGGTGCCAAAATGAAAATCAACCGGTTAAAGAAGGACCACCAGTATAAGAAACTGCTTAAGTAGGTCACTCTCGTCCAGAAAGGAAGCTTGCCAGATAAGGGTGCACGCGTATTCTGCAGGCTCTGAATGATACCCCTTGCCCAGCGAATCCGTTGCTTAATCATACTCTTCACTGTTGTTGTCGTCTGCCCGGCAGCTTGAACCTCTTGAGTTGCGTAGGTAATATAACCTTCCTGCTGCAAGCGGATGCTTGTCTCAAAGTCCTCAGTGATTGTATTGAGTGGAAAACCTCCGATGTCTTCCATGCCCTGCCGGGAAATGATCGTATTACTTCCTGTATAGGCTACCGCATTGGAGGCATTCCGCAGGATGTTCACTTCTCTGGAGAAGAAATCCTGTTCATTCGGAATACCTTGCTCTGCATACAGGTTGAACTGGAATAGATCCGGATTGTAGAAACTTTGCGGGGTCTGTACCAGACCAAGCTTGAACTTAGGGTCCATCTCGTCCTCTCGGCGAGGACGCCATACCTCATTCTCCTTAATAAACGTGGAGAGCATGAAATAGGGTACCGTTTTCATCAAAAAGGTGTGCTGTGGAATCATATCCGCATCAAACGTTGCAATGAGCGGCGAAGAGCTTTTGCTCAGTGCATTGTTCAGATTACCAGACTTGGCATCCTTGTTTCCGGGGAACCCCAGATATCCCACACCAAACTGTTTGGCAAGCTCCTCCACCTCAGGTCTTGCTCCATCATCACAGAGATAGATATGAACCTTCTGTTTGTCCGGGTAATCCATGAACGTACAGGCATTAACGGTTTTATATAATAGATCAACAGGCTCATTATGCGTAGCAATAAATACATCCACATCCGGATAATACTCCGGCGGAACGATTGGAAAGTCGAGCTGTGTACGTTCTTTTTGCATCTTTTGAAAGAATAATTCAAAGGTTGTCAGTACGGTGACCGTCTCAGCCACAATCAGCAGCATACCAAAAATGACGTTCAGAACGCCTTCACCCCATGGCAACGTAAAGAACGTACGCCATACCAAATAAATCGACATCAGGATCATCGTGATGACAAAAAAGATATTCTGCCTTTTTTCGTTTTGCACTACAACTGTTTCCTCCTTGCTGCAAATACCCATCTTCGCTGCAATTGGAAACTGAGCAGGAACAGCAAGGCATCACAGACGAATTTCGCCAATTTCTCATCTACGAAGAGAACGGTATGGAATATATATACACCGGTACTGGAAAGCAAGATCACTACTCCGCATAACGTCAGATAGCGCCATAGACTGCCTTGGCTATCCTCCTTGCGGAATACAAAGTATCTATTCAGTACATAGTTGACTACAATGGAAATAATTCTCGCAATTACGGTTGCCAGCAGAATTCTTAAATAGTGCTGCTCACCCAACATGGGCCGCAATGCGTCGATCAAAAACCAGGCAATGCCCAAATCCACAACAGAACTGGCTACGGAAGAAGAGATAAAGCGGAAGAAATTCGAGAACAATACACCCATGACTCGGGCACTATCCTGGACTGCTTTAAAATGTGTTCCTGCATTGCCATTTTCATAAATGACTTGAATTGGCATGGTATGAATCGGAATGCCCGATTGGATGCACGAGATGAGCATCTGCAGCTCATATTCAAATCGAGTGCCGCGAACATCCTGCATAAACGCAAGTAACCCTGGACCGAAGGCACGAAGCCCAGTCTGGGTATCTGACAGCTTTTTACCATAGAGCATGGCAAAAATAAAGGAGGTCATCCGATTGCCTAACAGGGACTTTGGGGGTATATTCCCCTCGCTGAAGTTCCTTACCCCGAGCACCAATGAGTCCGGATGAATCCTTGCTTCTTGGGCTATTCGGTATACATCCTCCGCTGCGTGTTGTCCGTCTGAATCAGCGGTTACGACGAAGGAAGATGCGTCGAATTGCTTCCCAATATATTCAAATCCGGTCTTGAGTGCCGCACCCTTCCCCTGATTTTCCGTATGTGTCAGCAGAGCACAACCGTTCTCACGAAGCTCCTCGAAAATCGACTGGTAGGCCTCACCAGATCCGTCGTCCACAATAACAATATTCGTAAATCCATACTCTCGCAATTGCCTTACATAGGCTGGAAGCCTCTCATCCGGTTCAAGCGATGGAATGAGGATGATCGTTTCGCCGTTTTGTCTACCTCTAATCATCCTGATAAGCCTCAATTCGACATATTTTCACAGATTCTTTTTTGAATATTGTGAGTATAACACCGAAAAGGCATACAGTAAACGAATAACTTGTATATATATTGGTAAAAAAGTTGCACTCTTTTATAAGCTAGTTTATAGGCGAAAAATACTAGTAGAGGGTTAGTCTAGCACTACTCAAACAATTGCACATTTGGCTCTCGTTTCAGCACATGTACCAGCATGGCGTGAATGAACGCCTCCCCAGAATGCAGTCGTTTCTCGAAATAGTTCATCTTCTGTCTCCATCGACCGATTGGACATGCTTCGACTTACAAATCTAGACGAATGGCCACTTATGCGGATCACGAATTTGAATTAGAATGACCGTAGATGATTGAAAAAGGCTGTGATTCCAATGTTATTCGAAAGAGACAAATGGTTGCAGTATGGCATTCTGCGCGATGAGCCCTCTCTTGCAGAACGGTTGCCAGAAACACAGTTGCTTGAGAAGGATACGCTAACGAAGATGCTTCTTCAATATCCCAGCGTTGTACTGAAGCCTCGCAATGGCAGTTACGGAAGGGGTATCCTGTTCATTAAACGAAGCGGTGCAAATGCTTATCGTATTCAAAATGAAAATAACACAGTCACCATGAGAGACAACGAGCAGTTACTCGAATGGCTCGAACAAACAAACAAAAGTGATGAATATATCGTCCAAAAGCGTCTGCAGCTTGCTCAAATTAAACACAGGCCGTTCGACATTCGGATTATGGTTCAGCGCAAAAAGGGTTCCTCGTCCACTTGGAACGTGACAGGTTCCTATGCTAAAGTCGCAGCACAAGGATACCAAGTCACCAATGTGAATAACCGCCCCATTCCCGTTATTAAAGCACTGAGAATAGCTCGAATTGGAGATCGGCGCTTACTTGTCAAAGCGGAACAAGTTGCACGATTAGCTGCCAAACGATTGGGAGAGCATTACCCCATGCTTAGACAAGTTGGGTTCGATATAGCCATCGACAAGAAACGGCGAATTTGGATTATCGAAGGCAATTATCAACCGGATTTGCGCCCTTTCCGACTTATGAAAGACTCCTCGATGCACCGCAGAATATTATGGTACAAGAAACACTAAAACGAAAAAAGACGACCTGCCTGCTAGCCCGGGCAAGTCGTCTCTTCATGTTTCGTACCTAATCTCGATATTAATCCTCTTCGGTTATTTCCGGCATTTTCTAATCGCACTTGTAACACGTGTCACTCGGAACTGATTTACCCCTACCTGTATAATGGCGAACTGGCTGTACGAAGTACCAGAAGAGGTATACGGTTCAGCCTCAATATTTCCACTCGGTATTCTAACCGTCGCGGTGATTCTAGTTACCAGGCACACACCACGGTCGGATGATCTCCAAGTCTCGTCACGCTGAACACTATATCTATCGTTGCTACAAAAGATGGATGCATACTCCACTACTCCACTCGCATTAAACGAAGTCGAGTTATAGATCTGAACAGGGTCATAACCACCTCTAGGTGCTCCAGGTCTTCTATTTCCCATTCTCAAAACCTCCTTTTTTATTGATAGTCTATTAAATGCAATTAAATAGTTTTGGTGAGGTATAAATGTGGACAAGGTAGAAAAAGTGTGTTTGTACACTGTTGACAAACACGAAAAAAACCACCCTTTAATGTACAAAGGTGGTTTGCGAATTATAGACCTACTGTTAGTATCATTTTAATGAGCTAATTAAGTCGAAACGGTACATCATAGACGGTCAAAACTCTCCAAATTGCAGATGCTTCTATTCTGCCGCCTCCGCCAACCATGCTTGCATAGCCGGAGATTCTGCCCGATTCAAACGTAAGGCGATTTCAGTATTGATCTCATCCGGCGGCATGACTTCAACAAGGACACATACGGACTCTCGCGATTGATTTAAGGCAAACACGCCTTCATCATCGAGCATTTTCATCGCCAGCTCCATGGCGTTCAGCCTCACATCCAACTCGCGATTCCAATCATCATTCTCCAGTTCCGCAATGAAAGGACGCTCGTTATATCGTTGTTTGACACCGTCAAAGTGATCATCCCCAAAACAACAATAGGGCGAATCCGCATACGACCATTTGATGAGATCCGCAATCGTGGATACCGGCGTATCACTTTCCTCTGCTTGCCTAGCCGATTCCAACGCCAAAGCTTCCCACGACCAGGCAGAGATGCTTGGCACATGTCCTTCGCCAGTAGTGTATAACGTACAATAATAGTAACGTTCACCATTTTCAAAAAGGGTGCAAAAAGACTTTCTGGCGGCAGCAGCGATCTCTATGGCCAGTGTCTCTATTTCTTGCATTGGCTTCATGAATAGAGTTCCCCTTTCCATTCGTTGATCATTTGCCCCTTCGATATGAATTGGCTATTTGGACTAGATACCAGACACCCGCACCCACAAGGGCAGCAGACACCAGATTGATGCAGCCAAACACGATGAGTGACTTTGCTTGGCCTGGACCAATCCGGAAAGCCGTAACAAGCTGGAAGACAGCCGGTAGCAAAAATGCCAGCCATGAGATGGTTATAAGCTTTTCTTTTCTGAAACTCCACCATACTGCGGAACATGAGGCAACTAGCAGTACCCAGGTACAGATAATATTTAGGGCGAACGTCATTTCAGCCCCTCCTATTTGCCATGAATCACAAGTCTATATTTACTGAAGATCCACGATTGGCTCAATTCATGCATTGCATCATGGCTTATACGCACAGAGGGCTTTTGCTCCTTCATCGCATCTGCATCAAGGGCTGAGAAGCGAAGGGGTTTGGTCATTTTCTTGATAGAGTCTCTTATTTCATCGAAAAATGCATAGGTCAGCGGCTTATGGTCCCGGATATCCTCATAAATATAGTACTTTCCTTTTTCATCTTCCACATTAACTTGAAAACCTTTCGGAAATGAAAGCAAGATACACGGCAGTTCATCCTCTGCCCATTGTCCGTGATATGGAAAAGAAACCCCTTCATTTCTTACAAAAAATCCTGAACTTTCTTGATCTGATGCAATAGAAATAGAGTAAACAAAGAAGGGATGGATGTCATCTCTCTTTTCTCCTGCCACAAAATACTGATAGAACGTCTGATACTCCTCGTACACCTGATTATAATCATGCTCTGTTCGGGCAGCATTGGTACGATAGAATTGCGCTTGCCGATGCTCCAAAAGCTGCAAAAGGCTTTTAAACTCTTCAGGAGTGATGAAGAATCTCAGTTTATAGAATCCGCTATTCTTTAATTTGTCCATTTCTTTTCGCTCACCGCCCTGTTTAGAAATGTTATGCCAATGACCTTAGCGGTTCAGGTTCAACTATATATGTATCTTATTTCCATTATAGTGATTACCTTTCCTGAGTCTACCTACTTTACACCTGAATTTTGCGAATGAACTTTGAAAAGGTAGCGAAATATAAGGATCATTGCGCTTGTACGCGAGCAAAAGACATACGTGAGGTGAATTCCAGACTCCCCGCCTTGTGAGGATGGGAGCACGCGAACATCTCATAATCAGCACAAAATAGCCGTACGGATGAACACCCATACGGCTATTTTTGACTTATTCAGCTTTGCGAATTCGAAATTGTTAAGGTTTAACTACAGAGAGAAGAGACTCATTCCCCTCAGAGATCACCGTCACATCTGGTGCAAACGTAGCATCACTTACATGTAGCGTTTCTCCAAGTTCCATAGCACTAATGTCAAATTCAATCGACGTTGGCAAGTGTCTCGGCAATGCCTCCACTTCAATAGAAGATAATTGAACTTGCACGACTCCGCCCTGTTTTGTGCCAATCGGTGTGCCGTTGAACTTGACAGGAATTTTTGTCCGCATGATCTCATGGGTCTGCACCTGCTGAAAATCCACATGAAGTAAATCCCGTGTAACTGGATCACGCTGGAGATCTTCCAACAATACCGTCAATGAGCCTTTCTCTTCAAACTGCAGTTCGATAAAACCAGACGTACCCTGCTTCAACCATTTTTGAAATTGTATTGTTGGAATATGAATCATTTCATTCTCCGTATTTTTGCCAAAAACAATACCTGGCAAACGCCCGGATTTACGTAAATCCCTAAGTCGGGATGTATTTAATGGAATGCGGGTCTCCGCTTGAAAACTAGTAGTCATGCTATGTTCGCTCCTCTTTATTAAATGATATTTTCACATTTTTCATACTCATCCAACCATCCCCTGTTGGGGCTGAAGAGAGAAACATAGCATCACCACCTCCATATACGATCCAATTGATTTTAAAATACATTTAATGTAAGCACCCATAATATACATGAAGGCACTCTACTCCGAAGAGTAGAATGCCTATGGGATGCTTCAACCCTATCATAGAAACATAGATTTGTCGATTTAACACGCCATTTCCCATTTTGACGACTGGAACAGGCCTTCATGTCCATGAGCACCTTATTTCGAGAAAAAGAAAAATCGCGTCCTCTAAGGAGAGAACGCGAAATAAAGCAGATTGATTTTGTGTTTCAGCATCGCCAATTAACGCTTTCGGGCCACCACCGCTAGCCTACCGTTTTCGGTCGAATACTCGCATGTGGACAGTACAATAAGCTTGTCACCATACTGTGCTGTTACGCCTGTGTCATAAAGAGAGAGTTGTTGGATATTCTGAACATATGAATCGAACTCGGCGGGCGCACTTACATTCTCAATCTGGTAGTATTTAAACACGTCGTCCGATTTGCGATAAACTTTTGACAGAATAACGGCAACAATCTCATACTCTTCCTTTTCGTAAAGCGTGCTGAACTGGAACGTTGCATGTTCTTGATAGAAGCTTTTGTTCTTGTACTTCATTAAATCTTTAAACATCCAACCACTTTTCATGTGATGACCATGAATCAGCAAAATGTCCGAATTGTTGGTCGTACTAGACTCGTCCAAAAAAGGAAGCCCGCCTTGGTTTTCATTTTTATCAAAATCATGATTGAGATAGTACTCCGAATCCTGTGGGCTCTGCATGACCGGGTACTCAATTCGGGTACCGTCAATCTTCAGCCAGCCGACGATGTCTGAGTTCCTCTCGTAAAGATCTCGAAATTCGGGAAGCATAACCGGCTCATTGCCTTTATTGAACAAAAGGGAGGGGAATGCATCCCCTCCCCCTTGTTCTGATCCTTCTTTCCAAACCTTTGTTAACTCTTCGATTTTCTGCTTCTCGGCATAATCTCGCAAGAAAGTCCTCGTAAGACTGACAAGTGAAAATACCAACACAAGCAAGGAAACAGCGATAAGAATTTTTTTAGTTTTGCTCATTTTCTTACCGCCCTCCCTTCCATTACTGGATGTGCTTTTTCTTCTTGTACCCAAGCAGACAGAATCCGATCGTCATTAAGGACATCAGCGCCAAAATCATATACAAGAATGGCGATACGCTGTTATCTCCAGTTTTCGGAGCATCGTCCAACTCGTTGCTATCGTTCTTAAGCTGATCGTTACCATTGCTTGGTTCAGGCGTTACGATGCCTGGTTCAGGCGTTACAGTGCTCGGATCTGGCGTTACGGTGCCTGGCTCAGGCGTTACGGTGCCTGGTTCAGGCGTTACAGTGCCTGGTTCAGGCGTTACCGTGCCCGGTTCAGGCGTTACCGTGCCTGGTTCAGGCATTACCGTGCCCGGTTCAGGCGTTACCGTGCCTGGTTCAGGCGTTACAGTGCCCGGATCTGGCGTTACGGTGCCTGGATCTGGCGTTACCGTCCCTGGACCTGGCGTTACCGTGCCTGGACCTGGCGTTACGGTACCTGGACCAGGTGTTACGGTGCCGCCTCCGTTGTTACCATTGCCGCCGGTGCCGCCTCCAGAACTAATCGGCTTCATTGGCACATCGTACCTGACAATGTCAAAATCGACTGAAATGGTACCACTTGTGTGCGTTTCGTATCCGTCTTTCGTTACGATCAGATAGTAATCCGCTTCAGGAAACACCATGTACGCATAGAAGCCATCTGCATCACTACTCTGCTCCGGGCTCTCGTTGTCGTGCGGTGGGAAATTTGGAACCTTTGGAAGCGTTACTTTCGTACCCGGAATGCGGCCGTTATCTCTATTCCGCTGTGTATCCGCATAATACAGTGTAACTTTGGCTCCATCAATTTTCTTGCCAGTGACGGCATCTCCTGTCGTTTCATCATAGACCGTACCGTAAGGGTCGACTAACTCCTCTGAAATATTCAGCTCTCCGTTAGCTTTAACGTCAAGTTGCGCCACTTTGAGGAGCAATTCCTCGCCGGTCTCAGCTTGATAGCGAACTTCCATTGTGTACGTCTGCTCGCTTAGCCCTTCCACAGAGAAAGTTCCATTCATAGCCATAGGGAATGCTTTAGGTCGGCCGTTTTCCTTAATATAAATGCCATCCTTGTCTTTCAAATAGATATGCATCTGGCTAGTCAACAAATCGTTGAATAGCCCTGTTGTTCCATCCAGTTGTTTGAACAGAATGATCCCCACGGCCGTAATGTCCGCTGGAACAGTCTCGTCCGTTACACTGCTGTTCACATTTGCTTTTTGCGTAAATTCAACAGGTACATCCTTACCGCCTACCCGATACATCTTCGTATATCTGATCGTATAATCGGTATCCGCTACGGCTGGAATTGAATATTCACCCTTCTCATTCGTCTGCGTCTGAATCTCTTCGCCTGTCTTCAGATCGGTTACCGTAATCGGTGCATTCGGAATGACTTCTCCTGTGTTATTGTTACGCAACACGCCTTCCAGATACGGTCGGGTATTGGCAAAATGTGCTTCAGACCATTTTTTCTCTGGAATAGTGCCAATGTGAATGAGACTCTCTGGATCAGTCACATAGCCATCTTCCGTATAGTCATCTTGGGTCACTTTGTACTGAAGATTGGTTGGAAGCCCTTGGACAATGAGCGTCTGTCCATCTGTAAGCTCGAAGCTCTCACCGCTCTTGATCATGCCCTTGCTGCCGTCTGACTTCTCATAGACGTAGGATTCGTCCGATCCCTCGCCTGTGAAGGCAACCGTGTACTTAAACAGCTTCTTCTTGTCTTCATCTTTGCCTTTAACTGTGTTGCTGATTAATAGGCCGCCCTTCAAGACTCGCACGTTCGTGAACGGGGCATCTTCATCAATGCCTTTCATGAATCCGGCATAATACCGTTCCTCAGGAGTAGTCATATATTCATCGGTTGTGTAGTCTTGTTGGGTAACGGTGTATTTCAGATTCTTAGGCAGGCCCAGAATATCCAGTGTCTCTCCATCCTTGAGGCGGAAAGTATCGCCGGACTTGATCGTACCTGTGCTACCGTCCGTCTTCACGTAAGTGTAGCTTTCCTCTTTACCTGCATCCTCAAAGTTGACGGTGTACTCGAACTCCTTCGTCTTATCGCCGCCGTTGCCCATGACCGTATTGCTGATGGTCAGCTTGTTAACGGTCCGTTCGTTGATGAAGTCCGCCTTGTGATCACCTTTATTCACGATTGAGCCAGACAGTTCTCTCGTACCAGGTATCGTCGTATAACCATCAACGGATGTATAATCGTCCTCGGTTACGGTATAGACCAGATCCGCAGGCAATGCTGGAAACGTCACAGATTCCCCGTGCTTGAGAGTGATCTTATCTCCGCTCTTGACCGTGCCAGATGTACTATCTGACTTCATATAGGTGTACGTTCCGTCCTTACCTTGACCAGTGAAGTTCACGGTATATTCAAAATCCTTTGACGGATCGCTGCCATTCCCTTCCACGCTATTGGTGATGGTCAGCTTGCCTTGGGCAGGTGTTGGTACGATCAGCGGATTGTTTGATTCCACCTTCTGTCCGTCAACAAGGACAGGCTTGCCCGGCGCATCGATAACACGTACCCGGTATACCTTTGTCGTAGGCAAGTAAGTGAGGGGGTCAATGTAGGTCTGCTTGAGCATATAGTCCCCCGGCAACTGTATAATGAAATCTGCCTTGCCGTCCGTACCCGTCACTTTTTCTGCCATTTCATTATTTTCTCTATCCCTGGCCGGTGTACCATCAGGATTGAACAACTTGAACTTTACACCCTTCAGCGGAGTGGTGCCGTCGGGCCCAACCTTCTTGAGGAAGAGCAAGCCGTTTTCGTTTGCACTTCCCGCTACATCGTTCGCGTCCAGCGTAATACTGCTCTGCGCTCCGATCGGTGGAAGGGTATAATCGCCCATCAGTTTGATGGAGTTCCCGGCCGTTCCCGGCTGCATACCCTGGGATTCGGTCTGGTAAACAATATGATATAACTTGTTCGGGTCAGCAAAATCAAACCTAAGTGTCGAGCCCTCGGTCTCCGGGTCTGTGCCCGCGGTGACCTTCACCTCACTATTCGGATCCGCAAGATTCAGCGGCCCTCCGTCACGCTCCAGGGTACCGTCTTGCTTCAACTTGCCGGGATAGACAGCGATGTCAGAAGGTTCGAGAGATAGACCACCCTCTGCATTTTTTCGCAGCTTCAGCCCCTTGGCAAGGGTATCCAACAAATAGACGCCTTGCTTCATCTCGAACGGTGGCGTGTAGTTCACCGACCACTCTTGCACGCCAGAAACCGGCTTTTGTACCGTCTTGCTCAGAGACTGCACATGGACAATGATTCTGTGAGCTTCGGTAGCGCTATACGATTTGTCTCCCCATTTCATGGAGAACTCAGCCTGATTCTCACCGGCATTGTTGTTGCCTAGCTGGTAGGTCGCCAGCTTGGCATTGGTTGGACGCGCCTTCACAAGAATGACGTAAGGGCTTTCCAGCTTGGAGAAGGTGAATGTGCCTACATTGCCGTTCTTGTCGAAGCTTACCACATGCTTGGAATCGTCCGGCTGAATGGCCTCGCCTGATGCTTGTGCGTATCTGCCATAACCGCCTGCACTTGCTCCTGAGCCGGCATTATAGCCCGTAACACCTTTATAAAGCCTATAAGCCTCACCCGGAGTATAATCTACAAATTCCCAGCCCTCAGGCAGCGTATCCACCAGCTTGATGTCACTGGCTACGCGTGTACCGCCATTCTTGGCCATCTCCTCCGTATTGAACCCCGGCATGTTCACCGCCAGTCGGAAAGTGACTGTTCGATCCTTGCGGTCATAGCCTGCCAGGATGTATTTATCATCACGGGAGTCGTCCATATACCAGTTCGGATTATTGACGACAATTGGCCGCGTCCATGTGCTGGCGCTCCAGTTGCTATAATTTCGGTTCCAATCGGCGGCTATGTTTCCTAGCGCATTGCCGTTCTGATCGACTGAACTCGCGTACAGCATCTCCTTATTCAGCATCCGCACCGGGTTCTTGACGGTGGCTTCTTTGTAGTTCATATAAGCGTCACCATCAAAGAACAAGGCTCGGTTACTCCATCCGCCTCCGAAATCTTGACGGAAAAGGTTATCCGGATTGGTAGTGACGGATTCAAAAGAAACGCTCCCCAGCACACTTCCTTTATACCCGGTCACTTTGATAAGGTCCGCCACCTCTTCGCCGTTCACCGTCAAGGCGATCACATCTCCAGCCAGTCCACTACTTACAGTCAGCGTCTTATCGCGGTATTTTTGCCAGAGCTGCTTGTCGTCGATTTGGCCTTTGATTGCATTCAGAGTGTCCGCCGTTACATTAGGATTGGGATCCAGTTTATCCAGCACATCGAGCGAACCGCCGTGAACCAGCAAATCATAGACGACTGGAGCATCCAGATCATACTGCGGCGTCAAATTGATCGTCCACCTTGCGCCTCCGACATTATACAGCGCGTAGGCGGTAGCATTGTTTGTTGCAACGCTTTTCGTGAAGGCATGTGCGCCGATGATCACCCTTGCGGCATCCACAACGGCTACGGGAGCGGTCCAGCCGGTCGCATCGTTGTTCTGGATGGCATCTCCTCCATCCGTCACATCCAACTCCCAGTTGGCGCGGGCACTATAATCGAAGGTTGACTTGCTATTGTCCGTCACCTTTGTCACCACGGTCATATAGAGGGGGCCGTCCAGATTCCCGCCGATGGCGGATCCGATGTCGTACTCCCCTGCGTCGTTGCGGGTGATTGGAGTATCCGTACCGCTGTCTCCATTCTTATAGGTTGCAGACACAAACTCCGTCCCAGCGGGCAGATTGTCTGTAATCTTAGCATTCTGCAAACCGGTTTTGGAGAGCAACCGGCCGTTGCTAATCGCTCTGTTGACCTCAACAGTCCAGGTAATGAGAGTATCGTTTCCGCTCTTGCCGGGCTTGCCGCCCACCACAATCCAGTTGGGGCGCACGGCAACCCGATGCGAGTTTGATAAAGCCTTTACATCGACATCAGTGTCACCCAAAAGCTTTGCGTTGTTTATAATGGCAGTCCAGCCATACTGATCCCAGTTGCCGTTTTTCTCATAGTAATAAATATTTTTAGGAATCCACGTTTTGAAGGTAATCGTCGCCGTGTTTTTAACGTCATTGGCAGTAGATACGCTTGGGAACTTGTAGGAAAGTGTTCGGTCAGCAGCATAATTAGGATCTGCTTCAACTCCATTCACAGTAAAGGACCCCGGCACATATACACCGACGTTCACAAGCTCGTCAGAGAAAGTTAACCCATCAAGCGGCATGGGAACGGTCTTATCGTCCGTATCGTTGGCATTGACTACCACTCGCCATGTAATGGTGCCTTCTTTAAAATGGGCTGTGTTGATTTCGCCGTTATCGTTGCCGTTGCTGGCCGATTTGACGTCAATACTGTATTCCGGCACTAATTCCGAGTTATTAAATTTATAGCCGTTTCCGAAAATGGCCGTATCCTTGCCTCCGCCGGGCGCCTGATCTGCCGCCTTGGCAGCAACGGAAAAGCCGATTTTGACGTCGCGTCTACTTCCGTCATACACCCCTGCGCCATCAAAAGTAATTTTGATGGAATCGGCAAAAAACTGGACAGTAGCAATTTTCAGTCCGCCCTGGTTGATTGGTATAGGACCAGTAGGCGTCAAATTCACATCAGGGAAGTAAGTCGCCTTATCCAAAATGGCATAATCCCCCTGCTGGATCACGCTTTCGGGCGAAGCATTCAGATCGTCGCCCTTGGTCGGCACGGCGATATTATCCAACTCTAGGGTAAAGTTCTCCCGGCCGTTAATCTCGCCCTCCGCCGGAATCACAGCCGCAGGATCACCCTGCTTTACAGTGAGATTGAACGTCGGATTGGCGTTAACCAAGACCGCCGTCTTCTCCGCCGGATCTGCCGCCATCGCCGAAGCGTACGCCGCCTCAGGTTCCATCGGTGACTCACCTGCCTTGTCCGTCTCCGGTGTCGACGGTGATTCACCTGGCGCGTCCGTCTCCGGTGCCGCTGGTGATTCACCTGGCGCGTCGTTTACTGTCTCAGATGCTAATTGCGATTCGGCTACGTTCTGTGAGCCGGATTCTTCATCCGCAAATGCAGCAGCAGGAAACGCCACAGTCTGCAAGACAAGCAAAATTGCCAAGCAAATCGATAGCATCGTTTTACCTATACTGCGTTTTTGTTTCAATATGAAAATCTCCTCCTTTTCTGAAAATTTGGCTGAGGTTAACAACTTCTTGCCCTTTCCTTGATGATCTTTAAAACTCACAACAGAAAGTGACAAAATGAGCCAAATTAACATAGCGTGTTCGAATATTTTAATATACGGACCTATACAAATTCTAAACAATAACCAGACTATGTTGGTGCAAGGGAAATTACACCCCTAGTAAAGAAATGAGTTACAGCATCCGACATTAATTAAAGGGAAGTTTTTCACAATGTCCCCCTTGTCTAATGACCCGGTTATAAGCTTGTAAACACCTGTCATACAAGTGATAGTCAAATAACTCTATAGTATCGAGGAGGCTGTAAGATGAATAAAATAAACAAACTCGCGACTGCAACTGCGTTATCTGTACTGCTAAGTGTATCCATGGCAGCTGTTACAGAGGCAGCAGGCCAGCCGCAATTTAAAGACGTGCCGGAACAGCATTGGAGTTATTCAAGTATTAGCTGGGCTATTGACAAAGGACTTGCCCAAGGAGACGGGCAGGGGAACTTTCGTCCATCTACTGCCGTAACTGAGCCGGAGTTTCTGGCAATGTTGATGCGGTTGTATAAGAATGAGATTACGCTCCCTTCCACCGATTCTACCGATCGTTGGTATACCCCATATTATGAAACTGCGTATGCGATGGGATGGCCAGTCCGTTATGGAGGATCTTCAGCGGCATATTCAAGAGGTGAAGCTGCTGCATTGATTGCGTATGCCGCTTCAGGCCAAAAAACAGATACAACCACTTCGAATCAATATCTGCTCAATCAGGGGCTTGCCAATGGGAAGACCTCAAATACCGTAAGTGGATTCGGGGCATCGGACACGATTACCCGCGCTGAAGCGGTAACCCTGTTCAAAAATGTGAAAGAGAAGTTGCCCTCACTATCAAAAGTAACAACAGAAGGCCTTACCTTACTCGAAATTTCATTAGGTGACTCCGAAGCAGCTGTCATCGACAAGATCGGCCAACCTGACCGGAAAGACGCAAGTGGGTATGGATTCACTTGGTATATCTACAACAGGGATTATGCCAAGTATGCTCAAATAGGTATCGAGGGCGGGAAAGTCGTCGCATTATATTCCAATGCACCCGGCGCATGGAGCTCGGACAATGGTATTCAGGACGGCATCGCCGTAAGCGAGTTATCACTTCTAATTGGGGAACAAATAGACCCTTCTAGCAAATCGTATATGACGAGTAAGCAATTCGAGGATATTACATATTATCTGGATACCTCCAGTAATCAGAAAGTTGATGCCATTTTGGTTAGTAGCAGGCTCGCAACCGCAACTGGAGCCCATGCTTCTGAAGCTGGTAATCGTGAAGAACGGACACACGCCATGGAGCTGCAAGTATTCGACCTTGCCAATGTATTTCGACAGAAGAATGGCATCGGTCTCCTGCAGTGGGATGACCACATCGCTTCAACAGCGAGGGAACATAGCCAAGACATGAGTGAGCGGGAATATTTCAATCATAGTAATCCGGAAGGACATTCTCCATTCGACCGAATGAAGGCCGATGGTATTGTTTACTCCAGGGCAGCGGAAAATATAGCTTATGGGTACATTGATGCCATGGACGTACATAATGGCTGGCTGAACTCCTCCGGGCATCGCAAAAATATGCTGAACGGCAACCTCCAGCGTCTTGGCGTTGGCATTTTCGGAACCTATTATACCCAAAACTTTTATACGCCAAAATGATTAGATCCTCCGCTCGAATGCTTATGTAAGCGAAGCTGAGTTACGAAGGGAGTACTGAAGATCTGATATCTAAGCATGAAAAAACACATCCTAAATTGGAATATGGCATTCTCCCAATAGGATGTGTTTTTCATGTTTTAATATACGATTTGAATAAGTTCTACATTATGAAGCTTTGGCTGCAACAACCTCTTCAATCAATGCTTTTGCATCGTTAGTAGTAAGACCTTGTTTAGGTTGAAGTGATTTTTTATCTGTTCCAGCAAAAATACCTTTGTCAATCAGTTTTGCCATAGGTTTAATTGCATAGGCAGACACGGATTTACCATCTTCGAAACTAGCAATAATCGTAGCAGCGTCTTTATCAGTCGCTTGATCTTTTACCAATTTAGCAAGAATGGTAGCAGCTTCTTCACGTGTGATATCCCGATCAGGATAGAAGTTCCCACCATAACCTTGAATGAATCCAGCATGCGTAGCTTCAGCAATCGCATCTGCATATGCAGCATTAGCAGCAACATCCTTGAATGCAGGTGCTGTAGCTACTTCGTTAAGTTTCAACATGTCGACCAGAGCACTTACAAATTCAGCACGAGAAATGACTTCTGTTGTTACAGGTGTTTCAGTTGGCTCGGTAGATGCAACCAGGTTTGTGATACGTCCTTCATTTTTAGCTACGATGCTACCACCTTTATACGTGTCTACGATGTATTGGTAGAATACATCCAGATCGATAGGACCTGCCAGGGATGATTTAGCATCCACCAGCACTTTATAGTTATCTCCACCTGCAGCCATAAAGTTGTTAACTACAGCCGTATATGTTTTTGCAGGATCAATCGTTGTTCCATCTTCAAGACTGAGACCAGTAACACGCTCTGCGACAGGCTTATTGAAATCTGCAGTGTATTTCAAACCAGAGATTTGGAGTGTTTTGGTATTAGGTGTCCCGTCAGCATTGGTACCCCATTGCTGCTGCAACAAGGTTTTAACCTGTTCGCCAGTCAGCTCAAGTTTCACTAGAGTATTACCAAACGGTTGGATTTTGGCAAGATCAGCAAAGGTCACATCGCCTTGTGGCAGATCCGCACGAATACCACCTGGATTCATAAATGCAAAGTCAGCAGCACTTGCCTTATCCCCAAAGTCTGCTTCACGCATTGAATCTGCAATGAGGTTGCCTAGAGGGGCTTCGTTATTATAAGCATCTGTACGAGTAACAGAACCATCCGTTGTACCTACTGGCTTCGTCAGCTCAGGATGCTTGTCTAATGATTTTTTAATAATAGCTAAAGATTCAGGGTCTTCTTTTACACCCTCTTGGAAAGTCGTTGTAACAGTCGCTGATTTTTCAGTTACATCCCCGGTAGCAGGGTCAATCATCAGCTTGATATCTTCAAACGCCGTACCATAGGAATAAGCTTGAACGATCAACTTTCCATTCACTTCACCGTTAGCCAAAGCATGATTGTCACCTGCAACGATAACGTCAACAGGGGAATCCGCCGGTAAAGCTTTTGCCAGATCAGCTGCTTCTCCAGTGGTTACGCCTTCTTTGGTTGTTGCTGGATCATGTGCCAAAACAATGATCGTTTCTACGCCTTGGTCTTGCAATTCTTTAGCATATTTATTAACAGCTTCCACTTCTTCTTCTGCGCTTAAGAAACGTACACCAGCTGTCCCAGATGGAGATACTTTGGCAGGTGTGGATTTCGTCACTAGTCCGATAAATCCAATTTTGACTCCGCCCACTTCTTTAATCACATATGGCTTAATCAATGTTTTTCCTGTGGCAGTTTCAATCACGTTTGCATTGACGTAATCAAATTTTGCACCGGCATGCGTTACTTTACCTTCTTTTGGATCAAGGCCACCAAAGATTTGTGCTTTTAATGCTGCAATTCCTTGGTCGAACTCATGGTTACCCAGAGAAGCTACATCAAATCCCATCATATTCATCCATTCCATGGTGGGCTCGTCACGATCCAAAGATGAGGCTGGAGCAGATGCACCAACAGAGTCTCCATTATGGAATAGTAGGGAGTTTTCATATTTAGCTTGAGCTTCTTTGAGATAGGTTGCTAGAATTGGAGCCGTTCCTGCCTTCTTGTCACCCACGATTGATGTCGTATCTAACTGACCGTGGAAATCATTGATTCCAATCAAGTGTACTTCTACATCGTTACCTGCGGCAGAGACAGAACCTGCTGCGCCCAATAGTTGCGTGAGTAATAGTGCAGCAGTAGCTACACGCAGTGTGCTTTTGCCCAAAACTTTTTTCCAAAACATGAATGAAAAAACCCCTCTCCAATTTTAGATCCTGAGATATTTTACCATAGTTCAATTCATAAAAATCATTAAATATATAAAATGGATGTAAAAAGTTGAGAGATTGATAGAGGAGATGAATACCTATGTCTCGAGCTGCACCAAAGTTATTGTTTAGCTTCAATTTATTCAAGCGAATAATAGGTTTTTTTCTAGCTCGGAGACGAGAAGTTATAACGCATTGGTTGTAAGTAATAGATTCAAAATTTCATATAGAAAAATATGGCTTTTATATTTTTTGTTGCTATAATGGAAAATAAAGTATGTGTTTTCACTTGATGATATAACTCCTCCACTAAAAAACACTTAGCTTCCATCTCCTAAAACACACACATCCCATTACATAATATGTATCAAAGATTTTCACACTTCTATTAAAGGAGGTGACCGTTGGGAGCATTTTAGATCTTAGTTCCCGTTTTACACCAGATGGGGACGTGTTACCTCACCGCTCCTGACTGAATACAACGCAGAAACATGCAATAGCTGTAAGGATTTGTTGTTCTATGCATTTAACTTTAACCATTATAAGAAAAATAGGAGCGTGTCCAATGAACAAACGACTTTTTCCCAGATCTTTTCGAGTTCTTATGGCTTGCTTGTTGATTCTTGCATTTGCCGTACCAGCAACAGCTTCTGCTGGCTATCTTGGTGATAAGCTCACAATCGGCCAAAGCATGGCGAAGGGTGACTATCTCACCTCCCAAGATGGTAGATTTTCAGCCATTTGGCAGAATGACGGGAACTTCGTTATCTATCAAAACGGTTCTTCTCTCTGGAGTAGCGGTACCAGTAACAGTGGGGCTCTTTCGTTCAATTTTGAATCACAGTACGGGAAACCTGTCATCTATAAATATGGCATGAAATATCAAGACGTTTACCAATATGGTTATCGTTATGGTTTCAACCCGGCTACAGGTAAATTCGAATATTACACCGGTTGGGGATGGGATAAAGTTTTGATGATTGATACTTCTGTACAGGTAGCTGCTTGGTCTCCCAATACCACCTCATGGATTCCAGGTCATCACGGGAGCAGCTTACCGGCTAACACAACAGGTGATACACTGGTCATGCAAAGTGATGGGAATTTAGTTCTCTATAATACAACCCTGACCAATAGCAATTATCCGAACAGTTGGATTCCTGTCTGGGCTTCGAATACGGGCGGGCGTTAAAATTAGATGGAGAGCCGCATGCTGTGTGGCTCTTTTTTTGTTTCCCAAGGAAGTTGATAGACTGACCACTTAACAAAAAGAGGCCAACCAGTAAAAATGGCTGACCTCCATACATAAATATCGTATGGGACTATCCCACTCTCTATATTTCGGGGAAATATAATAACTCTAGAGCGTCTATTACTTTGCCGTCTGAGCCTTCTTCAATTTATCAGCAACGGCTTGAGTGTTGGATTGAATAGCAGCAGTAGCTTTGTCTAATGTTTTCTTCCCGTTTACTACCTGTGTCAATTCTTTCAATACAATTGACCGAAATCTCAATTCAAAATTTGGTGACTTGTTCATAAGAACATAACTTGTTATCGATGAATCCAGATTAGGTTTTAATTTATAGAATGCATCCAACTTGTACCCTGAGTACTCCTTAATCATGCGAGATAGAGGAGCACCGATACTATTGTTCGAGTTCTTGGGTTTATAGTATTCATTAGCGTAGTCATCTCCATTGAAATATTTGATGAAATCCCAAGCTGCATCAACATGAGATGCGCCTGCTGGAATTGCAAATATCTCATTAACATACACGTTCCCTGTTGACTTTCGGTCCTTAGCGGCTGGACCGGCAGCAATACCAAGCGTGAAAGGTTTATAATTCTTCACACCTTTTTTGGCTGCTTGCAGGGATTGCAACTGACTAATAGAGGCTACTTTCATAGCTGATCGTCCCATAATGAACGAGCTGCTTTCCAAGTAACTTTTGCCGGACAGACTGATCATCTCGTCAAGTACCCCGGACTTCGTTGCCTCGCTCGACAGACGATAAGCATTTTTCCACGCAGCTGTATTTGCAGTAGCCTTAAGGGTATTTGGATCCATGTACGTTAATCCTTCTGTTCTGGCGATTTCCATTACCAAATTGCTTGATCCAGTGGAGCTTAAGCCCCAAATTCGGGAGTTCTTATCTCCCTTGGTTGGGAATTTCTTAGCAAGATTCAATATCTCTTCCCATGTCATCCCATCCGTTGGAGTTTTAACATTGTACTTTTTAAATAAATCAGCATTATACAGAAGAGCGTAGGAATCCGCTTTTGGGCTTAACCCATAAAGTTTGCCACCGCCTTGTTTCTTCAATTCATCAAGCAAGCCGGGGTATAACGTTGTCGTGTCATACGTATCTCGCTTAATTAAAGGTTCTAAATCAACCAGCTTTTTCTCTTTAGACATTTGTTGGTATTGGTAAGGAGGGAGCATCACAAGATCGGGTGAATACTTATTGATAGCCCCGTTGTAATCCCTAATCGCTTCCATACCTCCAGGTGTAACTACTTCGATATTTACATTCGGGTACTTCTGACTAAACAGATCTCCATATGTCATGTTGAAATCATTTTCGTTCCAGTACAATACTTTTAAAGTATGTGTCGAATCTGCCCCGTTGTCCGAATTTGCAGAGACATGCTTGCCTGTGCTAAAAACTGTTGAAATACCGATTAACATAACACTTAGGCTAACAAGCATGGCCTTCTGTAATACCTTATGCTTCAAAAATAAAACCTCCACTCATGTATTGTTCAAACGATTATTCGCTTGTGTTGTACTCAGTATAGAAGTGAAAGCTTATCATCTAACTACCGAACTTCTTATCATTTCCTTAAATCATGCTGACGTTATTCAATGCTTAAGGAATATCGCTTATAATTATTGTGATGCTCTTCAATTAGGGAAGATGCTGGAATAGGGAGGATTTATGGCGGAAAGCACAATTTTAATGGTGGATGATGAAGCGGAAATTATCCAATTAATGAGTATTTATTTCAATAACGAAGGTTACAAGCTGCTGCAAGCATCAAATGGGATGGAGGCGCTGAAGATTCTGCAGACCAAGCAAGTCGATCTAATTGTACTGGATCTAATGATGCCCAAGATGGACGGTTTGCAAGCGTGTATGAAAATACGAGAGACGAATCCGATTCCTATCATTATGCTGTCCGCTAAAAGCCAAGATATCGATAAAATATCAGGCCTCAGTATCGGCGCTGACGACTACGTAACCAAACCGTTCAACCCACTCGAGTTGATCGCACGGATCAAGTCGCAGCTTCGAAGAATGAACCAGTTCAACTCCGTTTTGGGCAATGCGAACGAAATACATATCGAAAACGTCGTGATTAATAATGCATCCCACACGGTAACGGTCGATCAGCAGGAAATCAAGTTGACTCCCCGCGAGTTCGCGCTCCTTCACATGCTGGCTGTCAATAGAGGGATGGTGCTGAGTATGGACCGCATCTACGAAGAAGTCTGGAACGAACCTTTTATGGAGTCGAAGAATAGTGTCATGGTTCATATCCGTAAGCTCCGTGAGAAGATAGAATCCAATCCACGTGAACCACGGATCATTAAAACCGTGTGGGGGATCGGATACAAAATCGAAAGCGATTTAAAAGCAAGGGGTGAGTAGGATCCAACCACAGTGGCTGTATACGATTCGGTGGAGATTAATGCTGATCATGGTTGCAAGCCTGGTTTTGACAGGCATATCTATTTTCTTGGGGTATGTCATGGCGGGAGCGCTGCAGAACATTGAATACGTAGCTGTTCCGATCAATTGGCTCATTGAGTATGCCGGGTCCGTTCGCGTGATGATCATAACCGGTATCGTTCTATTCCCCATTACTTTCTTCCTTGCCAGCCTCCGTTTGGTTCGGGATTTACGTGAAATTATCACCGGATTGCAGGAAATATCGGCAGGGCGGTTTGGGCAAGTTGTAAGGGTTAAGGGTAAGGATGAGTTAAGCGTAATCGCGGAGAGTATGAATCAATTGAGCAGCGAATGGGATCATTATCTTGCGGAAATCACTCGCGGCCTGGGGGAGATTGCGAGCGGACAGTTCGACCATCAAATCCCCGAAATTGCCGATCATCAACTGGGAGAGGTAGCACGCAACATTAACCGGATGAGCATGCAGTTGAAGCAATCAATTGCGGAGGAACGCAAGGCGGAAAAGACCAAAAATGATCTGATCACCGGTGTATCTCATGACCTGCGAACTCCACTGACCTCGATACTCGGTTTTCTCGAAGTCATCGAGAAGGATCGGTATCAGGATGAGGTGGAGATGCGCTATTACGTCAATATTGCATATGAGAAATCCTTGGCACTTCGGCGATTGATCGACGAACTATTTGAATACACACGGGTCAACAATGGCATGCCTCTGGAACTCAGTGAGCTTAATATGACCGGGTTAATTGGCCAGCTTGCCGAAGAATTCGTGCCGATTACCGAGAGTGCAGGCATGCAAATCAGGCTGAATGTTCAAGAAGGAGACTTCAACATTCAAGCGGACGGAGCATTGTTGGTACGGGCATACGAGAATATACTCGCCAATGCCATCCAGTACGGGCGTACAGGCAAATATATCGATATCGATATTGCACAAGATGGAGATATGTTAGTTGTACGGATTCAAAACTATGGAGTCCCTATTCCCGAGCGGGATTTACCTTTTATTTTCGACCGTTTCTACCGGGTAGACAGCTCCAGGTCGAAGCAGACCGGAGGTACAGGTCTCGGTCTCGCCATAACAAAAAGTATTGTCGAGGTACACGGAGGAGGCATCACTGCGCACAGCAGCAAAAGGGCAACCTGGTTTGAAACACGGTTATCGATGTTCGGACCCAATCAGACGCAAGTGGCTGTTACGGAAGAAGTTCAAAACGAAATCAATCGGATACCGACCGTGCTTCCGGAACAACACCTTGTACCAAAACAAAGAATATTTCCTTGGCTTCGACACCTGTCTCTCTCCAGGATAGCTGCTGTACCCATGATCTTGTTGCTCGTCTGCGCGGTGGTACTATTCAGTATGAAGAATTCATTTACCTCTAATCTCGTGGTAAAGTTACCTTCCATCTTCTCTGAAAAAGAAGATTCAACGCTGATGCCAACAACCGGGAAGGACGAATTGGTTCTAATCACCGGTAAAACAGACAAAGACTATACACTGCTTATTCATAACTACCTTTTCGACGGGCATGACCTAATTATCCAATACTCCATGAAACATTCTGACCAGATATCGGAGACGCAGTGGGCGAAACAATCGGTCAAACCGACTTTTATGTTGGACCCTTCAACGATAAAGATAGTTCCCGGCATCGCCACAGATTCAGGAGTAGTGTTTGCCAAAAATGGCACCCTCCATTTTTATTTTATCGAGAATTCGCCACCTCCAGACCAGTTCCTGTTGAAAGTCAACGTAAATCAGTTAGTTCTGTCCAATGGACCGGATCAGCAGGATCTGCTCACTGGAGACTGGAGCTTCGAAATTCCTGTGAAGAAAAATTATGAACGAAAAGCCAACGGCCAAAGCGCGCCCTTACAGGATTCAATCTAAGATTCTTGAAATAAGTATTATACTTCAGAACCAATAAATTACGGTTATAATTGCCCTCCAAGCAAAAAGGATCTGGAAGCTTACTTCCAGATCCCTTTTCTATATTGAGGCTTCGAATTCTTATTTTCACATCAGGTACTAATGAATATTTCAGGGGCAACTAATTCTTATTTCGTTTGTTAACTTCAATTGCAATGAACTCTGGCAAATAATTAGGAGTACAACCCTTTGATACCATTTCACCCTTATAAAGACCTGTATTCTCACCAAGTTTAATACAACGCGAACGATACTTTTGATCATAAATGCCTATCCAGCCTGCAATGAAATTCATAGCCCACTGAACTTCCGGCTCTTCCTGCGTAATATTAGCTTCAATTGCAGATAGTAAGTCTTCGGTGTTATCAGGAGGCGTTTGTCCAGTCCATCTCAATCGCGCTTGATAATACCAAAAAGCTCGCCTTTGAAGAGCAGAAGGGCTGTTTTCCCATAACTCCATCAATGCAATGGTCTTCTTGTCTTTGGTAAGCTGATTAGCCATTAACCAATCCATTAAGTTATTTCGCTCATCAAAAGTGTGAGTCTGCATATCCTTATCAAACCTATTAAGCAATTCTTGTGAAAGAAGTTTTTTATCCATAATTAAAATAGCTAATAGTCTGGGCAAAAACGCTTCGGTCGACCAAAGTTCCATAGCAAGTTCGTGATCTTTTTTTATGTCCTTCGCGATTTTTCGTAAGTCACCTAGCTTAGTTTTACTATTGATCTGCTGTAGAATGTCCCCTGCTTTTGAAGAGTATTTCATTTCTGTACTTTTATCCTTATTCATTTGATACCACAGCTCCTTTATGGCGAAAGTCTTTGAAGAGCGGTAGGGCTATTTCCCATGACTCCATCAACCGCAGTAAGATAAGCTTATTTTCATATATTGACAAATAAATGTGTTAGACTACTTAAAGAAGAATTGCCGACCTATACTAAACGTCGTTAGAAAGGAAACCCCATGAATAGTTCCTTGAAACAACGAATGAAATCATTATTAGCACCAGTGTTTCCCGGTGGAATCATAACCATTCTGATATTTTCCCTTGATTACTTCCAATTCGAACTTGTTGAAAAATTTCTGCTTTTTGCGGCTTTTGTCATTGTACCTCTTGTGATTTTACTTTTGAACCATGACGAAAAGAATAAACATCAACGAATGATTTATGCTGCTATGAAATGGCTTCAATTTCCCGCTGCGCTTCTTACCCTGGCCTCGGTAATGAGTAGTAAGATGTGGGGGTTAGAAAGCACGGTAATACCGGGGATTCTGTCCCTTGGGTGGCTACTGTTCACACTGCTGCTCGGCATCTATGGCTTGACCACTATTGTGATCTCTAAAGGAAAAGCAGCGGAAATAGCGATTGGTGCGGGGCTCGTTTATTTTTTTATCGGGGGCATTTGGTTTACCTTATATCAATATCAATTAACCCTCTTTCAAGCTAATCCTGCAACGCACGCGTTAAGCTCGCTCCACTTTCATTTCTCATCTGCGATCGTTCCGATTTTTATTGGTGCACTGGGACGCATCATGACGAAGAAAAGCTGGTATCCCTGGGTTGTTGCCATCGATATCATCGGACCAATCTTGATTGCTATTGGTATGATTTTCTCCAAGCCGATTGAATACGTCGGTGTCAGTTTGTTCGCCTGCAATATTGTGGTTTACACCGCTTATCTCCTTGCTTACTTGAGGAAAAATGCTTTGGATATTAAGGCAGCCTTCTTCTTAGGCCTTTCTTGTCTAGCCTTTTACACGGTTATTGTCATTTCCATCTTCTATCCGTTACTGAAAAATATGTACTCCTTAACCATACTCGATTTTATTCCCATTTACGGATCTCTGCATGCGTTTGGTTTTGTTTTATGCGGACTGATTGGTTGGGTGTATATGGTGGACTTCATTAAGGAAAAGGCTAACCAATCGGCTTCATAGGAGTAGTTTAGTCAGGTTCGTGCTATAATAGTGATCACATAAATAACATTCATCATTCTGCCGAGATGGCGATGATTAAGGAGATTGAATTTTGACGAACAACCATGATATTGGAGCAGTTAACGAACTACCGGAGAACTTGGAAGAGCTCAAACGAGCGGCTAACCGGACGTCAAGCTGGAGAGAAAGACTGAATGCGGTGAACGAATTGGGGAACTGGAATACAGCCCCTACCATTAAATTGCTTCAGCATGTTTTGAAAAATGATCAAGTGTTTCAAGTGCGCGAAGCCGCATATCACAAGCTGAAGCAGTTGGATGAAGATGTACAAATGCCTGCCAAAAACAAAGGCGAGCTGTTTAAAGGTACTAACAAAATTTTGCTACGGATTAAAAAAAGCCTTCCTGAAGGTCACACATTCGAGCAATTCAAGGAAAAACTGCAAAAGACACGTCTGGATATTTATGATACTTACGAGGGCGACAAAGATGCTGAGTTCGACTCCTGGCTCCATGGCATTTGGGAGTCACTAGGTAGAAGATAGCCGCCGTTCACCGTATAATAGCTGAGTACAAAGCCACTCCATCAATGGAGTGGCTTCTTTATTTTTTTAGCGTCACCTCCATCAGGTGTGGGGTTATTTTTTCTCTAAAAAAGTCACCCCTGTCAAACTGATCTGACAAAAAAACGCCCTGTCTACTGATCCTTAAAAATCAGTAAACAAAGCGCAAAGTTAGAGCCTTTTTGAACAACCTCTATACCATTTATTCTGGGATATAAGGAAGATCCAGTGTCTTCGGAACGTTGATGACATGTTTTTCTGTATACGTGCGGATGCCTTCGGCGCCGTATTCACGGCCAATACCAGATTGCTTAACCCCACCGAAAGGGAACCGAACGTCGAGCCCCTGCACAGCAGCTGTATTGATCATGGTCGTTCCAGCTTCGAGTTGACGTGCGACGGAGATAGCATCCTCTTCATTCCCCCACACAGAACTCGTCAATCCATATATGCTCTCATTGTGTAGATGAATTACCTGCTCTTCATCGTCAAATGGCAGAATCGGAACCGTAGGGCCAAACTGTTCCTCCACCACAATCGGATCATGAACATCGCAACCTAAGACAAGCGTAGGTTGTAGATAGTAACCTTGGTCAAACAGCTTTTGATCAAGAATTTGACCGAGCGGGATGACCTTAGCCCCACGTTTTTGCGCATCTTCAACCAGACCCAGCACGACATTTTTCTGCTTCAGGTTATTAACCGGACCTATTGTCGTATTTGAATCAAATGGATCACCAATTCGAATCCAGCGATTAGCCGCCTCTATATATTTTTCCACAAACTCATCATAAATAGAACGGTGTACATACACACGTTTGGCGATCATACAGATCTGGCCTGCAGTCAAGAAATTAGAAATGACAATCCGGCGCATTGCTCGCTCATCATGAACATCAAAGCTTTCCAAGAAGATAGCCGCATCATTACCACCAAGCTCAAGCGTCATATCTTTAATCGTTTCCGAAGCTGCTTTGATAATATGCTTAGCGGTCGCGGTGCCACCTGTGAAGGCGATCTTTGTGACATGAGGATTACTAGTCAGTTCAACGCCCACATCCGCATCACCATGAACGACATTAATTACACCAGCCGGGAACTCACTCGCAATAATCTCTGCTACCTTCGCTGCCGCCAGTGGTGCAAACGGGCTTGGTTTAAGCACAATCGTGTTGCCCGCAAGCAAGGCAGGAGCGATCTTAATCGTAGATAAAGCAATGGGATAGTTCCATGGACTAATCGCTGCCACCACACCAATTGGATCATAAGTAAGAATCGTTTTACCATTCTCATGCTCTTTGATCTCTTCCTGTAGAGCCGATTTGGCTTCATTACAAGCAAACTCCATCCACATTAACGAAACATAAATTTCACCGTGTGCATCATACAGGGGCTTGCCATGCTCTCTAGACAGCAAATGTACAATTTCATTCTCAGCTGCTCTAATCTTCTCGATCGCCTTACGCATCATAATAATGCGTTCATCAATGGGGGTCTGCTTCCATGTTTTAAAAGCCCCTGCCGCCGCTTCAATCGCTTCAACCGCTTGTTCTTTCGTAGTGACAGGGAAATAACCTACGATCTCAGTTGGGTTTGTCGGATTCTCTTTTGCTACCTGCGAAAGGGATTTTACATTCTGACCATTGATGAACGCTTCAACTATAATTGTCTCTTGGTCTGCTTGGATCGTCATTTTGAATCCCCTCCGTTATTTAGATGGATTAATTCCAAACTTCTTCTGCAATTTCCTTCACATAACGAAGTTTACGCCATTGTTGTTCTTCCGTTAAAATATTGCCTTCTTCTGTAGACGAAAAACCACATTGTGGACTCAAACATAGTTGCTCAAGTGGAACATAGGTTGCCGCCTCTGCAATCCGAGCTTTAATGTGTTCTTTATCCTCTAACTCGCCTGTTTTTGATGTGAGTAAACCAAGCACGATTTTCAAATCTTTTCGATTCACATATTTTAATGGCTCGAAACCACCTGAACGCTCATCATCAAACTCTAAAAATAATCCATCTACGTTTAAGCCTCCAAAGATAACTTCAGAAGCGTAATCATAACCACCCGTTGAGAAATAGTTCGATTTATAGTTACCACGACAAATATGCATCGTCACAACTAAATCTGCCGGTTTATGAGACAAGGATTCATTAATCATGCGCTGCATCGTTTTCAACTCTTCCGCCGGTTCCAGACCTTTAGCACGTAGCTTATCGTGACCAGCGTCTGAGAATAGGTCTGCCCAAGCTGTATCATCTAATTGCAGGTATCGACATCCTGCATCATAGAAGGCTTGAATGGCTTTTTGATACGCCGCAATCGTATCCTGAAGGAATTGCTCTCGGTCCGTATAGATATTGGCGTCATTCTCCAATCGATAAAGAAGCATGTTGGGACTTGGAATGGTCTGTTTCGCTACTACGTCACCTGCATACTTTTTCAAAAACTCAAAATCCGCGACAAAGGGATGACTCGAGAAATCAACTTTACCAATAACACGAATCCCACCCTTGCGCGTTTGCATATTGTGGAATTTTGGTCCATCTATTTGCTCATACAACTCTACGCCATCCAAGCCACCCAGAAAATCAAAATGCCACCAGCTTCTGCGGAATTCACCATCCGTAACTGCCAATACGCCATTTTCCTTTTGCATTTCAATAATTCGAATAATCTCTTTATCTTCCACAGCTCTTAATTCCTCATATGTGATGTTGCCTGATTTATATTGTTCACGTGCCTGACTTAAATCTGCAGGACGTAGAAAGCTACCTACATGATCATTACGAAATGGTATCATAACTATTTCTCCTTCTAACTTTTTAGTCTAATGAGTATAGCATGATGAAAAGGAATGCTTGTTATATGAAAAAAGCATGGCTAGTCATAGCTTTTAACAATAACTAAAAGACTCAAAAAGCAAAAAACCACAACCTCATATGAACTGCACCCCAATTGTTAGACACAACTACCAATTGGAGGTGCAGTTTTTTCATGACTAAATTCAGTTCAGATGAAAAAATACAAGCCGTTATGCGTTATAAAAAGGGATCAGAAAGCTTGAAAAGCATTGCAAAATCAATCGGGCTTCACCATTCTGTCTTTTTAAACTGGATTAGACAATATGAGCATCATGGTGAAAAAGCTTTTAAAAAGGGCTATACATCATATCCTGCGCAGATTAAACTAGACGTACTTCATTATATGAACGAATTTGGGACGTCTGTTAGAGAAACGGCTGCTATATTTAATATTCCTAGCCATAGTACCCTTTTAAGTTGGCAAAAAAGCTTGGAATTACAAGGGATAGACGCCCTTCAACCAAAGAAAAAGGGGCGCTCATCCATGAAAAAAGGATCTAAAGCACAGAAGAATCAAACGCTAGTAGAAGGATCTGTAGAGGCTTTACAAGCAGAGGTAGAGCGTTTGAAAATGGAGAATGCTTATTTAAAAAAGTTGAATGCCTTAGTTCGAAACAAGGAAAAATCACCAAACAAGACAAAGCTCAAGTAGTCTATGAACTAAGGAACGAATTTTCGGTGAAAGCACTTCTAAAGCTAGCAGATATCCCTCGTAGCACGTATTATTACGTGGTAAAAGCGTTTGGTACGGTAGACAAGGATTTAGAGCTAAAAGACATGATACAAGCGATTTATAAGGAGCATGAGGGACGCTATGGTTATCGTCGTATTCGCGACGAGTTAATCAATCGTGGACACCATGTAAATCATAAAAAGGTACAGCGTTTGATGAAAGTATTGGGATTAAAGTGTTTGGTACGTATGAAGAAATATCGTTCGTATAAAGGGACAATTGGCAAGATTGCACCGAACCTATTAGAACGCAATTTCCACGCTGAAAGGCCAAACGAGAAGTGGGTTACGGACATTACAGAATTTAAATTGTTCGGAGAAAAACTATATTTATCTCCCATACTTGATCTGTATAACGGAGAAATCATTACATATACGATTGGTTCAAGACCGGTCTACTCGCTTGTTTCCACGATGTTAGATCAAGCATTTTGCAGTTTAACAAATAAAGATAAACTCCTCATTCATTCGGATCAAGGTTGGCACTACCAGATGAGACCGTATCGTCATGCCCTTGAAGAACGTGGCATCACGCAAAGTATGTCCCGTAAAGGTAACTGCTACGATAACGCCGTCATGGAGAATTTCTTTGGCATCATGAAATCCGAATTATTATATTTAAAGGAATTTGAAAGTGTCTCACATTTTAAACAAGAGCTATCCAAATACATCGATTATTACAACAACAAACGCATTAAAGCAAAACTAAAAGGCATGAGTCCGGTACGATACCGGATTCATGCCCAACAAGTTGCCTAAAGATATAATCTGTCTAACTTTACGGGGTCACTTCACATAGGGTAGTGGATTTATAGGGTGGAGCGAAATGCAGTGATCATAATGATAATTTCATTATGTCTATGTTCATCCTTCGATCTCTCAAAGTATTTTATTTTATAATATTACTACTACTTGTGATACGGTTCATTTTATCACTCCAAAAGCGAAAAAAAGAGCACCTACCTGAGCCTGAGTGCCCCTTTGGGACATGAATTTGTATTCGTTCCCTGCATGGAATCTTAGCTTTGATTTGGATTTGTTGGCCCTGGTGTTGGGTCCGTTCCTTGATTTGGATTTGTTGGCCCCGGCGTTGGGTCCATTCCTTGATTTGGATTTGTTGGCCCCGGTGTTGGGTCCGTTCCTTGATTTGGATTTGTTGGCCCCGGTGTTGGGTCCGTTCCTTGATTTGGATTTGTTGGCCCCGGCGTTGGGTCCGTTCCTTGATTTGAATTTGTTGGCCCCGGTGTTGGTGTTAACTTGACTGGAGGTTCGGTCAACGTAACCGGGATCTTTTTACTTTCACCGTTTTTCACATCATTACCGAATTGTGTCTTCAGGCCGTTAACGGCGATGACTGGTGTCTTGGACATATCTAACTGGAAGCCATCATGCAGCTTGATAATAATCATTTTCTTGTCTTCAGACAGAGCAAAGCTGTCCAACTTGGGATTCAGCGCAACGCTGTTGATCGTAATCTTAGACAGGTCGATAGAGTCAACATCGATCCCCACTGTCAGAGTCAGATGTAGCGTGTTTCCCGCTGCGAAGTCTGATCCAGACACTTCAAGAGGTTTGGTCTTTTCGAACGTTCTAGCTGTTTCGAAGCCTCCAGTAACAAGCAGCCCGCGACTCGCCTCCTCCTTACCGTCGAATGTACCGTCCGGAGCGTTCTCTAGCAAGCCTAGATCGAGCGCCTTCTGGACATATCCAGCAGCCCAATTGGAGACTCCAACAATTGAAGACGATTCAACTTTCTCCTCCATACCTAATCCTCGAACTAGGAATGTGGCCAATTGCTCCTTATTCACTAAGCCCTCTGGGTTGAACTCTCCATTACCCATACCACTCGTTATTCCCGCCGCTTGGATCGCCTCAATATAAGGCAGCGTAGGATTGTCTACTTTTACGTCACTGAACGACGATTCCCTTGGAGTAGTGTCAACATTCAGGTTAAAAACAAGCGCCGCAACCTTGGCGAATTGGGCCCGATTCATCTCTTCTTTCAATCCGAAAATGTTATCGGAGACACCTTGGAAGATACCTGCTGAAATCATCGCATCGAACTTCGCCTTTGTTGCCGCATCTAAATCTTTTAGATCGATAAAAGCATTGGCATCCGTCGGCCGTTCAAAATAAGAAACATAAAGAGATTGAATAACTTCTGCTTCTGCTTCTGCTGCTTGAACTGGTGTTGCAGACAAACATAAGGCCAATACCATGGAGCTTAATACCACGCGTTTAAACATAACCAATCCTCCTCATCAACATCATTCTTTCTCATCTTATCAAAACACAAATGTACTTTTCTTAATGAATTCTTAATGAATGTTATACAATATATATTTCTCCATTTATTATTGTTATCATTTGATCATCACCAAGATTGGTTTCATGTCACTTACAAAGGAGGAATGATCCACCATTAATCACATTTTAATTGTAGATGATGAACCCGAAATTCGTCAGCTCATTCGGATGCATTTAGAAAAAGTAGAACTGCAAGTCATTGAAGCCAGTTCAGGACGACAAGCGATACAATTATTCAGTAAGTATACGATCGAATTATTGATACTGGACCTCATGATGGATGATGGCAACGGGTTTGAGGTGCTTCAATATTTACGAGAAGCAAAGGCTGAATCGTTGGTAATTGCCCTGAGTGCAAGAAGAGAAGTGCAAGACAAAATCTTAACTCTCGGATTAGGTGCAGATGATTACGTCACTAAACCTTTTAGCCCAGTAGAATTGGTTGCTCGTGTGCAAGCACAGTTAAGAAGACATCGACCTTCTTCTTATACTGCTAAGCTTCTACGTTTAAATAAATTAGTACTAGATGTAGGTAATTATGTTTTGCAAAATGATGGAAAGTCATTTCATTTAACCCCGGTAGAATGCCGACTTCTAGAAATGTTCATGCAAAATCCAGACCGTATTTTGACTAAAAGGGAGATTTATAAGCAGGTGTGGAACCATGAGAACTTTGATGCAAACAATTTAAGTGTATTTATAAGCAGAATTCGAAGCATTCTTGAACCCACGGGGACCCCCTCTCATTACCTTCACAGCATACGTGGAGTCGGTTATAGATTCTCAGGTGATGGACAATGAAAAATCGAACAAAGCTTTGGCTACTTATGCTCATTAGTGCAAACGTTAGTATTCTTGTGTTTGCTTCTCTTAGCCTCATTATGGGAAAAATGGGAGATAAGGGTTATAATTTGAACAGCCTAAACGCCATCTCACAAGAAGTCCTTGATCCGATTGCAATGCATCAAGATTTTCGTATCCAAGACATAACGCAAATACTGGATAATGCTCATAGAAACCACCCTAATATTCGTTATGAATGGATTTCAGCAGATGGATTGACGATTTATGATACCTTCGGAGAAAAGAATACCTATGATTTCGGGCAGCTTGCAAATCGAATGCTCAGTATGCCTCAGAACCTATGGGGGGTCGATGAACCGATTACGCTTACTTACTCTATTAGCCAAGAGGATCAACCCTATTATCTATTGATGAGCTTATCCAGCCACGACATGAAAAATGGGCAAATTTACTTCTTCATGCGAACTTTTAAAGCCATGTCTACTTTTCTGCTACCGTTAATTGTTGCTTTATTAATTCCCTATCTGCTATCTCTAGGTTTTTTCTCTTCCATGAATAAACGAATTAGTAAGCTCAATCAGGCTATAGGACAGCTTAACCTCCAAAGTGAAATTACTGTATTAGAGGACACGAAAAAGGATGAAATTAGCCTACTCACTGCGCATTATAATACCATGGCACGCCGTATTCAAAATCAAGGCGAACAAATCAAGCAATTTGACACCAGACGAAATCTGTTGCTGTCTAATCTTTCCCATGATCTACGCACCCCTCTAACGATGATTTTAGGCTACGCAGAAACGATTCGTGCTGGATTGTATAAGGATGAGAAGGAGTTACAAGCGAGTGCCAAAGTTCTGCTACAGCGCTCTCGTTACATCGATAAGCTTTTAGATCAATTGTTAGATATTACTCGCCACGATGAGGGGAATTTAAAGCTTCATGTTGAAGTGCATAATGTATCTGAAATGATGCGAAAAATTGCTGCCGACTACCTGATGTTTCTTGAGGGACAGAACTTCACTGTTGAAGTAAATATCCCTGATGAGGATATCCAATCCTGGATTGATACCTCCCTAATCGAACGTGCGCTGCGAAACCTATTGGACAACGCGATTCGCTACGGATCAGAAGGTCATTATCTTGAAATCGGACTTTCGGAAAAGGTTGATACCATACTCATGACGGTTATCGATAAAGGACGCGGCATCTCCCTACAGGATCAAAAGCATGTTTTTGAACGTTTCTACCGTATCGATGACAGCAGAAAAGGCGAAGGACTCGGCATTGGACTTTCGATTGTCAAGGAAATCACCTCTCTCCATAATGGGTCAATTTCCTTGACGAGTGCCCCCTTTGAAAAAACAGTATTTGAGATTCAACTGCCAAAAATTCAGCGTGAACAGTAGTAACACTGAATTTTCACCTGCATCCAACCAACGTACCTAACTCCCCGGAGAGAGAACTATCCCCGCTCAAAATTTTTGGAACTCAAATTTCAATTAGCCTTAAATAACATAAAGAAAGTAATTGCATCTAATGGATATCTGATTTATCTTTCAGGAGAAGTTACTGTTCTCTTAAAGGCTCCTAGTAACAATACTGCGTCCAAATGAAATATACTGAGGCAGTAACTATCTTGCAAGAAAAGTCGATAATAGGTAGTCAAGGACGAACGACCACCATGGATAAGCTAACAAGCGTCGCCATTTATGCTAGGGTCAGTACCGAGGAGCAAGCAGAGTATGGTTACTCCATCGGCGCTCAGTTGGATACCCTGCGAAACTACTGTGCTCTTAACAATAAAAAATACTTGGGAGTACGCAGACAGAAGAATTGTCAGCGGAAAAGGCAGTAACAGACAGGATGCAGAACGTTCTAGCTAAGCCAACCCTTCTGAGGACAATAGTAAAAAGCGTAAACGTATGTAAGGCCGGACGTATCAAACTACTTCAAGACAGGCTTTCCAGTGTGAAGTCCCCAATTACCAAGTTGGAGGAGGGAAATTGAAAGTATCCTTCTCTATACAAGATGGATCAAATGGACCACGATCTGTTCGCCGAACACCTAAAAGACATAAATGGCTGAAGGGGCTCTCTCTGTTACGAGAAATCCCCTCAACTCAAGCAGAAGTTGAGCATTATTATTTCAGCTCTGGACCGTCCATCTAAAAGCAGATTTGCCTTGTTCCTTATTTCACTTGTAATACTAAAATGATCTGACTGAATGCTTGCCTTTAGCATTTCTACTTCCCAGCTGTTTTTGTCCACTTTCCTCAAATGCTCGGACTTCTGATAGTGAGCCCAATAGTCCTAATAAAATTCAACAAAGTTAGAAAGTCCTACTGATTTCCGCTCTCTCTAAATTGACGTCTACCATGACACCATCTCTCCTCTACTATTTGCAATTATAGTATCGCTCTAATAATTCTTATCGTTTGATATCACCTAAGCAATGGCATTTCCTCAGGGTGACCTTCCTTACCCTATAAGCGACTAAGACAAAATATTTCGCTCTACTTGTGATACGGTTCATTCCGATTTATCTTCACCGCGCGATAAATCTGCTCCACCAACACCAGCCGCATAAGCTGATGCGGCAGGGTCATGCGCCCGAAGCTCAAGCGCTGCTTCGCGCGGCGCAACACCTCATCGGAGAGCCCATGGCTTCCTCCGATGACAAACACGACATGGCTCGTCCCATACGTGCCGAGCTTGTCGATCTCCAATGCCAGCTCCTCAGAACTCCAGAGCTGGCCGTCCAGTGCGAGCGCGACCACGTGCGCCTCGCTCTTCACATGCGCGAGGATGCGTTCGCCCTCGCGCTCTTTTACCGCCCGAACCTCAGCTTCGCTCAGGGTATCGGGCGCCTTTTCGTCTGCCACCTCGATCATCTGAAACTTGATGTACGGGGCGAGCCGCTTGGCATATTCCTGAATGCCCAGCGTCAGATATTTTTCCTTCAATTTGCCTACGCCAATAATCTGAATAAACATAACAACCCATTCCTCCTAAATTGTCTTGCGAGATATTCTATAAGTAAGATGCTTCATCGCATCGTTCGTTCCAACTGTATTATACCTATACTACACACTTCTCCAAATTCTAACGAACCCCACACACCTTAATCAGCCCTATTTCGACTCTTTTAAAATCTAACGAATCTGAAACACGCTATTCGGCACCCACCGAGCGCTTCCCACCTCTTTCGAAGTCTCTTCAGTAATATAACGTGTCTACGATTCGTTAGATTTCAACCAGGCGGTATTTGCCCAAATTCGTTAGAGCTACTCGGTCAAGCCAAGCCACGCCACGCCTCCGTATCTACCCACATCGCTGTCACATAACTTCACTTTCCCCGTACCCGGGTGGCATCCATTTCTATTAACTACTTACTTTGTACTTTCGATACGACCTGGTTCACTTCCAACTCAGAACTCAGCACCTACCTACCTTAATCTTCTCCTACTATCCTCTACTCCAACGCCAGCCCCTAAAGCCTCGCCCAGCTCCACACAGCCTACTAACCACACCAATTCCCCCCACAAACACAAAAAGAGCGCTCATCACGCTCTCCTTGGCTTCTTGCTGTGATGTTCATACCGGATGGAAAGTCAGCCCGAAGCGCCACCTTAAGTCACGCCTCCAGCCGTCTAAGTCCTACAGTACGCTAAACGACGAGGAATTCCGCGTGCTGTTCGCACTCGGCACATTTCGCAGGCGGGTCCCAGTCGGCAAATTCCGTCTCCTTCAGATCAACGATATCTGGAGCGTCCTCATACTCATCGACAAACATGTCGATGGCAATGTCCACGTGTTCTTTGCATACAACGTACATCCGTTAAGCATCCTTTCTGTAACCAGCTATGTTCCCGATTCACAACCGCGTATCCCATTACAGGATAGCCACTTCTCAGTTCTATCACACCTGCCACCGAAAAGAAACCCCCAGCCCTAATTTATCGTGCCCAACCTCCACCAAACCTCTCCTTGCAGCAAAAATAAACAAAAAAAAACATCCCTTCCGGATACCTCCACGGTACCACGAAAAGAATGCTCCTTAATCCACGCTTTTCACTTCAATCCTGACTGCGCCTTCGTCAACAGCTTCCCGCCTTGAAAAGCAATAACCGCATTGGCACCATTGCCGGCTGTGCCTTTATAGTTGTACACCACCATATTCTCCGCTTCACTCAGCGCTTCACCTTCGCCGCCAAGGATCTCGATGACATCTCCCACCGACATGCCAACCTCAAGCTTCTCATACTGGGCAAAGGTAATCAGCACCCCATCGCCTTTCCCCGCCGATCCGTTGTTTCCCGATGTTACAGGCGTTTGGCCACCAGCCTCACCTACCGCAATCACATTTGTACTCAACTCATTCAACTTGGTCTCAAGTGCTGCGATCTTTTGCTCCTGCTCAACGCTCTTGGCTCCCTGATCCAATAGTTTCTTCTCAAGCCCTGCAATCTTCTCTTGCAGAGCACTTGTATCTACAGATGCTCCTGTCGTAGCTACCTCAGATCCACAGGCCGACAGCACAAACAGCGACAGCGCCAAGCTCGTTCCCCCAAGCATCTTTTTCTTCAAATGTTTCATCAAAAATACCCCTTCCATTCTGAAATAAAATCAGATCGACAAACAGATGTTTGCATCAGCGACCGTCTCCAACATATTGACAACAGTTTACCACAGCCCTAGTCTTATGTATCTGCTTCTTTGGCTCCGGGTCTAACTGATCATGAGAATATAAAAATGGTTGATCTACTCATTTACTGTCGAACGAGCACATCCACCCATAATAACTAAAAAAGAGTGGTCAGTTGATCTGATCACTCTTCTAGCATTCCCTATTTCAATCCACGCAACAGTATGGGCTCGCTCGTTGATCTTCCCTTACTCCGGTTTATCCGTCAGCTTCACTGATACTTTCTCCGCTTTGCCATCCCGGTAGAAGGTCACTTCAATGGTATCTCCAATCTTCTTCTCATCGTACAGATACTTCCGTAGATCCAGCGTGGAGGTGATTTTTTGCCCGTCAAATTCCGTAATGACATCATTCAGCTTCATACCTGCTTCGGATGCCGGACCGGATGCTTCCAGCACAACCACACCGCTATCCACATGAGATGGCAGCTTCAGATCCTTACGTTGCTCGTCATCCAATGGTGCATAAGGGTTGCTCAGATCAACCGTGTACACGCCCAGGTATGGACGAGATACTTTGCCGTTCAGTAGCAGGGAATCTACCGTTTTCATCACTTCGTTCATCGGAATCGCGAAGCCGAGACCTTCAACGCCCGTATCCGAGATCTTCATCGTGTTGATGCCGACCACTTTGCCGTTCAGATCGACCAAAGCACCGCCGCTATTACCTTCATTAATCGCCGCATCCGTCTGGATCACGTTTTGCTCCCAGTCGTACACTCCGTCCTGATTAATCGATACCGGTAGAATACGATCCGTGTAACTGACAATACCGGATGTCAGGGTACCGCCCAGACCGAGCGGGTTCCCGATCGCCAGCACCGTTTGACCGCGCTGAAGTTTGCTGGAATCGCCAATCTCCGCGACTGCTCCCAGCCCTTTATCTTCTGCGGATAGTACAGCAATGTCACTTACACGGTCTTTACCGACCAGCTTTGCCTTATGTGTCTCCCCATCTACGGTCACAATCTCCAGATCACTCGCACCCTCCACAACGTGGTGGTTGGTCATAATATAAGCCTTGCCATCTTCCTTCTTGAAAATGACCCCTGAGCCCAGCGCCGAATCTTCCATCGATAGACTGCTACCCGTTTTATGGTTCACAATGCTCACCACGGAAGGACGAACATGGGCTGCTGCTTGGATAATCCGGTCGTATGGATCAGCTGCCTGCGCTGTCTGTGCACCGCCTCCACCACCATTACCTGTAGCATTAGCCAGCGGTAACGAAGCAGGCTGTGTGATGAAGCTAAACAGCATGACGGTCACGATGGAGCTGATCACCGAGCTAATCACAGCTACCTTCACTGTGGAACTGATTCCCGTTCGCGATCTGCGCGGATTGCTCCAGCGGTCACGTCCACGTGCTCTGCCTCCAGGGCGGATGATCTGAAGTTTGCCTTTCTGTTCAGGTTCGGCGCGTCTTGATACTTTGGTTGAATAAAAATCGTCTCCAAACAATCCCATCGTGATCCTCTCCCCTTCGTTGTCACGCATCAAGACCCTGACTGCCGCCTAAGTTGTCGCATGGATCAACGATGGAGTTCTCACATACACCACTCCGCCAACAGACGAACCTTCCGATCGCTGTTACTCACAAATTTTTTTGATCCCCTCTTCCAAGGTGAAAATTTGTTCCTAAAGGCGAACACTCTGTTTCTTCAGGTTTCTTCTGTCGTCTTCGTTACGTGAAGACCCCAACGGTTTCCCATGCTTTTTTGCAATTTTATAAAATGGTCTTGCATATCGCCGCATCCCGGCATCAAATCAAGATACAGCGTCTATGTACAACAGAACGGACACGCCATTCTGTCAGTGACTCTATCAATCATGCTCTCGCATTCTATGACATGCCATTTCACACGCAAAACAGCCAAAATCACAATGCTCCTCATATACTAAACACGTCAAATCACAAAAAGTTGCATATTTACGAAAATTAAAGCAAATTTCCGCTATAACGCGCTTAACAATAAAGGTCCATAGTATCTATCACCACAAAATCCGGTCCGCTAAGCGCCATTTTGGCAAATTTGAAGAACTTTTTCACCCCTGCATAGTCACAGGTTCAGCATACACGTCTCATCACACAAATGTTAGCGGCAAAAAGAGGAATGTTTTCCACCAAGCCTGACTACAATAATAGTAAAAGACAATTCGAAGCTTCATAGAGGAGGATATATATGGATCGCACACGTACACTCACAGCCATGGATGAAGTTCATATGGCGGCCAAGCTGGCCGATCTCAAGGAAGAACACTATCGCAATACCCTTGCACTCAGTACCATCATTGAACTGCTTATTGATAAAGGCATTCTGACCCGCGAGGAAGTCGAGCGCAAAGCCGCTGAACTCGACAGCTTTATGGCTCACCCACCCTATCCCATGGCGTAGGACGGTCGTAATACGTATCACAGAGTTTGAACTCATGATCCCGATAAAAGCATCCACGGCTCTCCATTGCGTCGCGCACCGACATTTTCGCCAAGTCCATCATATTATGATCTCGGCTAAGATGTGCCAGATACGTGCGCTTGATGCGTCCGTTCATCAGTTCACTAAGCGCTGCACCTGCTGCTTCGTTCGACAAATGCCCAATGTCGCTCAAAATCCGGCGCTTGGTGTTCCATGGATAACGCCCCATACGCAGCAATTCGACATCATGATTCGCCTCCAGCACCAGCACGTCAGAATCAGAGATGGCATCGCGAACCTTGTCGCTCATGTACCCAAGATCGGTTGCAACAGACAGCTTCTCCGTACCATCATCGAATGTGTAGCCTACCGGCTCCGCTGCATCATGCGAGATCCCGAAGGATTCCACGCGCAGTGACCCAAAATCATGTTTCTCACCTGTCTCAAATACCCTCCGGTTTTCCTCTGGAATCGCCCCAACCGACTTCTCCAGTGCCGCCCACGTATTCAGATTCGCGTAGATTGGTAAATTATATTTCCGAGACATCGCGCCTAGTCCTTTAATGTGATCGGAATGTTCATGTGTAACCAGAATTCCGTCCAATTCTGCCCCAGAAATCTCCCTTTCCTGAAACAGTGCATCCAATCGCTTCGCACTAAGACCCGCGTCAATCATGAGAGAGGTACCCCCATGCTGTATGACTGTGGCATTACCTGTCGAACCGCTGGATAACACGGTAAAATATATCCCCATAACGCATTACTCCCCTGGTTTGTCTGTCTTGGGACTGAATACATCCCCACTGATGCCCTGCACGTACAACACTTCGCCACTTTCCAGCACGAACCGCCATGCCGGCATCGCTACCTGTATATCTGAATTGAACAACTGGCCGTAATAGCCCAGCTGAATATCTTTGACAATTGCATCATTTGGCAAAAAGTTCTCGATCAGCGTTCCCAGCGCCTTCGACGCCGGAAGTACCTGCTGATCGCTCTCCTCTGCGGTTGTAATCCGCACTGGAGTTTGACGGTAACCCGTTATTTTCTGGTCGCTGTAGAATAGCTCCAGACTCACATTGAAGAGCGGCCATTTGCCATCCACCAGTGGGTGAAGCACAAAAGCCCCATCCTCGGCCATCAGCTGATCCAGCCGGTATGTCCCAATCTGTGGAATCTCACGCTCTAATGCATCTTCCAGCTCACTCTGCGAGAAGATCAGCTTGCTATCTACAGGCTGTTCCAGTTCCATATCCACACCAGCCTTGTCCTCTTCAATGAACTCATAGGACAACTTTGGCAGCTTCGGCGTTTCATTTGGAATCGGAGCCAGCACCTGAATGCCCTTCTCTTCCATCGCCTGCTGTGTATTATCTGCCAGTGAGGTGAAGTCCAGATTGGCTCCGGCTGTCTCCCGCGCATCCATCCAGATCTGGTATCCCAGCACCAGATTGAGCAGCAGAAAGGCATAGATCAACACATTTTTCGCCCGTCCCCAATCCAAAACATTCACCTCCGTCCATTTGATAAAAGCAACTAATATCACACTGGCCCACTCCGCGGTCAGAACAACCTTCCGATCGCTGTTATCCCCAGATTTCTTGATTCCCTTTTCCTAAGGGAGAAATCCGGCGATAAAGGCGAACGCTTCGCTTCTCCAGCTTTTTTCTGCCCTCTCCGTTATCGTGTGACCTTACACCTCGCTCGGATATCGAATGACTCCATTACCCTACAACCCATCAAGAAACGGTGGTTTCCTCCCCGTTTCCAAAGCGGATCACCCATACCGGGATCAGCTTGAGTCCGTCCTCAATCGAAGAAGGACGATATGCCGGGTACACGTCCACGACCTGGCGATTCTCACCTGCGACCTTTTTAATAAGAGCCTTCAGCTTTTCTCCACCAGGCAACTTCACCGATTTCTTCGTCTCTGCACCTTCGTTCAGGTATTCCAGCGATCGTTCATAACTAGATACCGTCTCCTGCTGCATCTCCATGCTGATCGTGCCAAAGCGGAACTGCATGGAATCCATAATCGGATAGCTGCCATAATACTGCTGGAATTCAAGCTGTGTCTTGCTATCGGCGGTCTCCAGCATCATGCGTGACCGGCCTTTCCAGCCACCATGCTGATTCACAAAATCAACCGCAGACAGCGCATCCTTCGCAGGATCAATCTGTCCCGCAGGCGGTGCCGCCGGATCGGTGTAACTGATCCAGCGTTGTTCCTGCTTAACTTGCAGACTACGTTTACTGTCCGTGTAGATTTCCGATCCATCTTTTTCCCGTATGTTCCGGGTCATACTTGGATCGAAGAAAAGACTACGCTGCATCTGCTCAACCGTGAACTGACCTGTTGGTACATCCGCCTCAATCGTCTCCAGAGCTTCCGCCGGGATATAATACCCGCCATCCATCAAGGTATATGGCGTCCAGTTCGTACCAAAATCAACATGCTGCTGCACGTCTTGCACTGTCAGGTCTGCCTGCGTTGCTTCGTATACCACGTCTCCCTTGGCGCTGAAGAACAGCGCATGGGCCTTCGTTTCATTTTTGGACGTATAGATAGAAATTCGGTTAATGGTCTCCCCTTGGAACAAGGAATCCGTCCCAAGCCTCATCACCCGCTGTAACAATGCTACGGGAATACCTTCTTTGAACGATAGCTCAAACCCAGGGTTCTCCTTGCGAATCTGATCCCAGTTCACCGATTGCACACTGCGGCGCTGAAAATCATCGAACGCACGCCCCTGTAACCTTGAATAGATCAACTGATAGAACGTATTGCCAGGGTAAAACACCGTATGTTTATCCTCACCCAGATGAATAACCATCTGATCGGGGAAGATCAATTCTTCAATATTACGTTCCTGACCCATATTTTCCGTCTTCACATAGTTCGTCTCTGACGTCACAATGGAATCTCCGCCTCCGGGCAAACGGTAGATCAGAAAATAACTCTGAACCAGACTGGCCACAACAAGGGCAGCAAGCACCAAGGATTTAATCCGTTCCTTCACGGTGCTCACCCCCTTTCTCACGCATCGGCAGTGTGAACGTTACTGTCGTTCCCACATCTACTTCAGACTCCAAAGAGATGCTTCCATCATGTGCTTTCACAATTTCCCGGGCAATGGACAGTCCTAGCCCTGTGCCTCCCATACTGCGAGAACGAGCCTTGTCCACCCGATAAAACCGCTCAAAAATGCGATCCAAATCGCGCTGTGGGATACCCATTCCGGTATCCGATACCGAGATGGCAAGTGTGTGTTCATCACTGCGTCTAGCCGCAATCGTAATGGTGCCGCCTTCCAATGTATATTTCAGCGCATTGGACACGACATTATCCAGCACCTGATCAATCTGGTCGCGATCCAGCGGAACAGCCGGAATATCATTCTCTACAGACAGCACAGGCTGAATATCCTTCTGATGCATCTGGAACGAGAATCGATCCGTCACTTCCTCCAGCATTTCCAGGATGTCTGTTGGCTGTTTACGTAGCAAAGCCTCTTTGGAATCAAGCCGCGATAGATGCAGCAGATCCGTAACCAGTCGTATCATTCGCTCTGTCTCGTTCTGAATAACACCAACGAAACGACCGGCAAGCTGCGGATCTTCCAGTGCACCGTCATCCAGTGCTTCCGCGTAACTCTTGATCGTAGTCAGTGGTGTACGCAGTTCATGGGAAACATTGGCTACGAATTCACGACGGGATGCCTCAAGCTCTTCCTGCTCGGTAACATCCTGAAGTACGGCAATCGTTCCCGTGATCCCCCGTTCACGCCGATGAACCGGTGTGAACGTCATCCGAATGACCACAGGTTCTTCTTGTCCTGCGGGTGCAATCTGCAGCAAAGTTGAACCTGTGAAACCACTCGCAAGGGCTTCCGCATCCTCCGGATCAATGCCGAGTAATATAGCGAAGTGTCTTCCTTCAATATCCGCAGGATGCATACCCAGAATGCTGCTGGCACGACGGTTTACGAGAATGACTTTACCGTACTCATCCGTAGCCACCACACCATCACTCATATTGGTCAGAATGGAGGTTAACTTCTCCTTCTCCTCTTCATTCTGGGAGAGTGCATCCCGAAGCCTACTGGTCATATAGTTAAAAGCCCGACTGAGCTGACCAATCTCATCCGTGCCAAATACAGGTGTCTGCTGATCGAAGTTACCTTCTGCGACCGCTGTCGCTCTCCGCGTCACTTCCTTAATCGGCTGCGTTATCGTATGGGACAAAATCACGCCAAGCACCGCCGTTAACACCAAGGCAATCAGAATGCCGGAGATAAAGATTTTGTTGATTCCCTCCATCGTGGAATACAGCTCGTTCATGGATGCCGCGATGTAGACCGCGCCAATGATCTTGCCGCCGGACAGCACCGGCTTGGCGACGACCTTTTTGCGAACATTATCCTCGTCCACGATATATTCCTCATTGTCCCGAATGCCTTGCAGCGCACGGCTGACGACGGTCTGGGTGTTTTTGCGACCCACATAATCCGAATGTGAACTTAGCGAGGTGGTGAGTACCTTGCCGCTGGCATCGAGCACCTGAATCTCGGCACCGTTAATGTTGAACAGGTTGTTCACCAGCACACGTAGATTTTCCGTTTTGTCCTCGCCCGCCTCTGCTTCTCCACCCGCCATTGTCTCGCCCACGAGAACCGACAGCATTTCTGCACGTGCCTGCAAGTCTTCCGTAAAGTTGCTCGTTAGTGAGTTCTTCATCGCGCTCACAAAATAAACGCCGATCAATTGCATCGCAATCAGAATCAGCAGTACATAGATAATGATCAATTTCGCCTGAATCGTTCGGAAGAACGAGAATCGCGCGAATCGGCCCATTATATCCCCACGCTTTTGGCACTGCGCACGAGATAACCGAGCCCGCGGCGTGTCAGAATCGTTTCCGGTTTGCTTGGATTCTCCTCAATCTTCTCACGCAGACGACGAATCGTAACATCCACGGAGCGTACATCGCCGAAATATTCATATCCCCACACCGCTTGCAGCAGATGTTCCCGTGTCATAACCTTGCCGGAATGCTTCGCCATATAATAGAGAAGTTCGTATTCACGGTGGGTCAGATCAAGCGGTTCTCCGCCTTTATAAGCCGTATACATGTCCATATCAAACGCCAGATCAAACAGCCGCATGACCTGCTTCTCTTCGTCTTCGTGCGCTTCTGCCGTAATCGCAAGCTTTTGCCGTCTGCGCATCTGTGCCTTCACCCGTGCAAGCAGCTCACGCGTACTGAATGGCTTCGTCACGTAATCATCCGCACCCAATTCCAGACCAAGCACCTTGTCGATCTCGCCATCCTTGGCGGTAAGCATAATGATCGGCATCTCCAGATGAGCGCGCACCTCACGACAGACATCCATACCGTCCTTGCCCGGGAGCATCAGATCCAGCAGCATCAGATCCGGTTTCTCGGATAACGCCAGTTCAACCGCACGAATGCCATCAAATGCACAGATGACCTCGTACCCCTCTTTTTCCAAATTAAACTTCAGAATGTCCGCGATGGGCTGTTCATCGTCCACCACCAAAATCTTCCCCTGCATCGGCTAAGTTCACCCCTATATCCTGCTTAATCCGCGTTAGCGTTTATATCTCTTTTCTATGTTTAGCTTGTACCAAGCCTGCTTGATTGGTTTCTCTAATATAAGTTGAACTAAAGAATATTTACTCTCATACTACGATGACAGAACAACCTTCCAATCGCTGTTATCCCCAGATTTTTTCGATTCCCTTTTCTCAAGGGAAAATCCGGGGATAGCGTATGCTTCCGATGCAGCTTTCTTTCAGAAAGCTTTTAGGCGAACGCTTCGCTTTTTCAGGTTTTTTCTGTCCTCTCCGTTATCGTAAAAATAATTAGTTCAACTTATATAGCTTGTTGTTTATATTCTCTAGTTTAACATACCTGAAGCACCGTCACATCCCGATCAGGGGCTTGGAAGGTCTTTCATCTGAAAATTTTTTACAGCAGCAAAAAACAAGGCCAGCATTATAGCCAACCTTGCTCTACTTAAGCTCTATATTAGTTCAGATACGTTAACGGATTTTCTACCGTTCCATTCTTAATAATCTCAAAATGCAGATGTGTTCCAGTCGAACGACCCGTGTTGCCCATAACGCCGATACTCTCGCCTTTTTCAACCACTTGTCCAACCTTAACGCCAATGCTGTTCAAATGTCCATACAGTGTTTCGTATCCGTTACGGTGGTTAATAATGATGACATTACCATAGCCGCTTTTCTGTCCTGCAAAAGTAATTACACCCTCATCAGACGCTTTCACATCGCGGTTACCTACCAGATCGACACCTTTGTGCTGGCGACCCCAACGTTGTCCAAAGCTGCTGCTCATCGTTGCATTTGATACCGGCCAAGCAAATTCACCTGAGCCCTCACCAACAACTTTTGTTCCGCTAAGGACTACTTCAGTTACTGCTGTTTTAATCACTTCCTGACCAAGCCACTCTTCCTGAACCACTTCACCATTTTCTTTGGTTATACGGTACTGCATGCTTTTCAAGCCACTTTGTCCTGGGCGCACGACTTTTGTTGTACCTGCTTTCAACGCGTCACTTTTGCGCACTTCCACTTGCGGTTTGATCTCAATCTGTTCAACAACCTGCTCAACCGATTTAACGGTTACCGCCGGTTTCGGAACGGTCAAGGTCAGTTCGTCTCCGATTTGAAGCGACGTTTCCTTGATGCCCGGATTATGCTTACGAATCTCGCTTTGTGTAATTTCATACTTGGCAGCGATCGAAGAGATTGTATCTCCTTCACGAACCACATAAGTTACAGGCGCGTCTTTACCAACGGTTAATGCTTTAACCGCCTCGGACACATCCCATATTTTGTTTGGATCAGCCTTCACCACATCTGTCGCTACATCTTCCTTGATGCCTACCGATTTCAGGGTTGTGCTAGGTCCCTCCTCTTTCTTCGAGGAGTTAGCCGATACCGACTTCGTCTTCAGCGAACTTCGCACAGCCGATGCCGATATGTATTTGCTCTGCACTTGTTCCAGGATTGCATCCGCTGTTGCCTGATCCTTCACGATACCAATGACTTCACCGTCTACCTTGAGCTCCACACCTTTGGCGTAGGCTGTCAGCATGTCACCCAGTTTGTCCAGCGTCTCGTCACTGTTCACTTCAGGTTTGTACGCTCTTACCGTTTCGGTTGTGATGCCATCCGTGTTCAGCACCATCTCTGCATCCGGATATTTATGTTGATATTCCTCAGTTTTGTCTGTAAATAGTTGTTGTAATTGTGCCTCATCTGCAATGGTACCAATCTCGCTACCTTTAACCATTACTTTATAGTACGGTACGGTGTTTGCAGTAACATATTGTTTGCCTGCGAACCCAAGCGATACTGCGATGAATACACCACATGCTGCTGTAATGATCCATTTGCGCGAGGCCAGAACGCGCTTCTTATTCACACTGAAGGTGGACATGCTCATGTTGTTTTTGTCTTCGGCCGTCCGGTGTTCCCCGGATTGTTCGTGTACCCGGTCTTTGCCCGGTTGGCGTATGCCTCTGAAACCTTTCATGATTCTCTCCTTTTCAGCACTTCTCAGTTCGCATTTCTGTCAAGACATCACCCATCGTGTCTGTCCCATGCTCGTTGATACTTGTATTGGTTGTCCGCAAAATCGGACTTTAGCTGCGCTCTCAAAAGTGTCAAAATTTTAACCTTTTATCACACCCGTATACTTTAACACAGGTTTTACACTCATTTCAACTCTACACGTCACACCGCAAAGCCACGCCCCGCTTGGTTTCCCTTAATTACCCATAAGATAGTATGGCTGTTCCATCACCCATTATGCTTCAACATCCGCTGTACTATGTACTTTTGTTCGCAAATTAAGACTAGGTTCTAAGACCCAGTGAAATATGCTTTATTTTTCATAAAAATACAAATAAAATCCCTCACCAGATCAACTCTGATAAGGGATTACGTAAACAACCTGTTTGTGGTTTATCTTAAACTGGATTTCATCTCATGTCACAATAGAAATTAACCTTCATGTCTCGATTCTTTGGCTGCAAGAATTACAAATCGCTTCTGCTGTACTTCCCAGAATCCATTTTGCTCCATCTCCATATGAATATCCATTAACGGCTGACGGAACTGTTTTACCTTGAAATCAGGTACTTGCCACGGGATGGTCTTTAGATAATATACCAGTGCCCCTATATCATAGAAACGCTGCGCGGGAGTTGCTTCCCGTTGCTCCAGAATACGGAATCCACACTGTTCCAGCTGAAGAACAGCACGATCCAGCTCCCATCCAGCGTAATCCGCTGGCATAGGAATGCCGAGCCGATCATTGATCTCCCTGCAATCTGACCAACCTACCTGTTGAGTCAGAAACAGTCCACCTACCGATAGAATCCGCCTAACTTCCTGCTCATCATACGACTCATGCCGATTAAGAATCAGATCAAATTCCCCATCTGCGAAAGGAAGTTGTGAATCATCAGTCACTGGAAGCACCTTCACACCGAGCGGCTGTAAACGTTCCTCTGCAATCGGTATATTGGGGAGATAGCCTTCGGTCGCACATGTGTATGGAGGAAGGGGACAGAGCCTGGACAGCATTTCTCCTCCACCAGTCCCCATGTCGAGCATTCGTTCTGTTTGATTCAATAATCGGCGCGCCATCGTTCCATAGGACCAGGGCAACATTCCACTCTGAAGTCGCTCACTCCCTGTTACATAGCTAAAATCCCAGCCACTAAACGGCTGATCTGCTTCTTGCAGACCTTGCTCGTATCGCTCTTTAGCAGTCTCGGCAAACTTGTTTACTGACGGTTCTGACTTCGAATGATATAAGTTCATGTTCAATAAAACCTCCAATTAGTGAATTCATAAACACAGATACATCGTATCTCTTGAATGCACCCTATGAACGGAGGCCCCCGAATTGAACTAGAGGTTTCTGCAATTTTGCCTAAACGTTTTTATATGTCGTGTTCTTTCCCTTTATATTTCATACACTGTACCCTCCTATAGGCATTTCCAGTATTTATTTAAATAGATTATATTCAATAGTCATCGACAAGTCCAATACAGTATGAATCAGGCGTTACTCGTCTATGAGCACGCCTGTCTTCCCTGCCTATCTTATTCTGTCTGCAGTACTTCCATCAGATTGTCATACTCTTCACTGGTCAGGTACTTCGAGATCACCTGTTCAATCTCACGTAGTTCCTGTTCCGTTAGGCCACCTTCCATGGCACCTGAGATCTGTTGCATTTCTTTCTGCGGCAGCTTGTTCATGAGCAGGCTGAAGATTTTTTCTTTCTCCTCTGCTGGCAGCTTGTCCTTCGCTCCTGTAATGTCATCCGGTGATACAACAATGGCATCATTGCCTGTAGAAGCACCTCCGCTGGCCGCTCCGGTTCCATTACCTGAAGCTGAACCACTACCCTGATCTGTTCCTGAGTCATTACCCGTGCCCGTATTCGTCCCATTGCCTGCACTTGTGCCTGAATTTGATCCTACGGTCGTATCTGTACCTGAACCTTCCCCAGTGCCCTCGTTTGAGCCACTTCCTTGGGACGCATCGCTACCTGTATCTACGCCAGATTGACCGCTCTCCGTCCCATTCCCCATAACTGAAACAGCATCTTCCGGAACCTGCTCTTCGTCCGCTCCTGTCGGCTGATCTGTCGTCCCATTTCCTGATTTGTTCCCTTCACTGGTTTTACCGCCCAAGGCACCTTGGAACATGGTAGTTAACCCCGTGGGTTGACCTTCCCACTGAATATTGAAACTCGCGAGTAGCGACTTCGCATATGACTGTACAATTAATCCGGTCGTGAGCAGTGTCAGTGAACTGATCAGCAACACGGTTAGCACGATTTTGACAAACCACACAAGCAACTTCATTCCGTTCTCTCCCTCCGATTATCCCACCCGTCTAACATGCGCATGTCGGGGTCTGTGACTCTACTGTTAACCAGTATTGACGGAAATCTTGGGATTATATCCGAAAAACATACAAAAAACCTCCAGTCATCGCTATAAAAGCAACAACTGGAGGCTTAACATGCCTAAGTCGGCAGAGGATTCTATTTTATAATTCAAGAAACAATCTCTCTATTTCTTCGATTACTCGTAGATTGGAAGAACTTGATTTGTTTGCTCACGGTTACGACCAACGGAGAAGATGGCAATTGGAATGCCTGTCAGTTCGGAAACACGTTTTACATAATTCTGTGTGTTCACTGGCAGGTCTTCAAGTTTCTTAGCTCCAGTGATATCTTCGCTCCAACCTGGCATCTCTTCGTATACTGCTTCACATTCTGCCAGCATTTTGAGGCTTGCCGGATAGTGTGTGATGACCTCGCCGCGGAATTTGTATCCTGTGCAGATTTTTACAGTTTCCAGACCTGTCATTACGTCCAGAGAGTTCAGGGACAGACCTGTGATTCCACTGACACGACGCGCGTGGCGAACAACAACACTATCGAACCAACCTACACGACGTGGACGTCCAGTTACCGTACCATACTCATGTCCAGTCTCACGGATTTGGTCGCCGATTGCATCATGCAATTCCGTAGGGAATGGGCCATCTCCTACACGCGTTGTGTAAGCTTTCGCTACCCCAATGACTTGCTGAATACGAGCCGGGCCTACGCCAGAACCGATACATACGCCACCTGCGGACGGATTGGATGATGTAACAAATGGATAAGTTCCTTGATCAAGGTCCAACATAACGCCTTGTGCACCTTCAAACAATACTTTTTTGTCCTCATCAATATATTCGTTCAGAACAACGGATGTATCACGTACGTAAGGACGCAGAATTTCAGCATATCCGAGGTAATCTTGCAGAATCTCTTCCACATCAACAGGCTGTCCGCCGTAGACTTGCTCGATGACACGGTTCTTTTCTTTGACCAGATGACGCAGTTTCAGTTCGAAATCTTCAGCATCCAGCAGGTCAACCATCCGAATACCAATACGAGCTGATTTGTCCATGTAACATGGGCCAATTCCTTTGCCAGTCGTACCGATTTTATTCGGACCTTTGCTCTCTTCTTCGAGTGCATCCAACACCATGTGATATGGCAGGATGATATGTGCGCGCTCACTGATGGACAGGTTCTTCGTTGTGAAATCATTGTCATGAATATAGTTAATTTCTTCGATGAGTGCCTTCGGGTTGATAACCATTCCGTTACCAATAACACACGCTTTATCCGTGTAGAAAATCCCTGATGGAATCATCGTCAGTTTATATTTTTTGTTATCAATCAGAATTGTATGACCCGCATTGTTACCACCTTGATAACGAGCCACCACATCAGCGCTCTCCGCCAAATAATCCGTGATTTTACCTTTTCCTTCGTCTCCCCATTGCGTTCCCACTACAACTACCGTTGACATAGTTAACATTCCTCCGTGGGTGCCTTGCGCACCTTTGTATTGGTCTGTCCGTCCTCTATCCCGGCAGGCGTGTTACGCAAAAAACCGACTGAGAAGCGTGCTAACGGACAGTAAAAATGTCCTTCCGTTACATTCAAGGGAAGGTTTGCGCTGCTTTAACGCAGCAGTATTAGTGTACCAGTACCCTTTTTCAAAGTCAAATCAAATGGCGAACAATTAGATATAGTACAACCGTAATGTTCGGGATTTACCCATTATTTCAACACAAAAAACCGGAGACTTCAGTCCAAGCTTGCTTGACTGCTATCACCGGTTCAAGGATACCCATTTCAATGTGAATCTATATCTGGTATTTATAAGACCTGTTTGAGTTCAGTTGCTCTAATAGTTGATCTTCGGGACAAACGATTCTGGCTTCTTGATCGAAGCCGTCAGCACCTGCCCGTTACATCGCGAAGGCGTCATTGTGCGCCCTCTCGTAATTGACGAATTTATTAAAGTTTTTCAGGAAGACCAGTTCTACCGTACCTACCGGACCGTTACGCTGTTTAGCGATAATGATCTCAATAATATTTTTCTTCTCGGTCTCCTGGTTATAGTAGTCATCCCGGTACAGGAACGCTACGATGTCGGCATCTTGCTCGATCGAACCCGATTCCCGCAAGTCACTCATCATCGGACGTTTGTCCTGACGTTGCTCTACACCCCGGCTCAGCTGGGACAAGGCAATAACCGGAACTTCCAGTTCCCGGCCAATCTGTTTCAGTGTACGTGAAATCTCGGATACCTCTTGTTGACGGTTCTCCCCTGCTTTACCACGTCCACTAATCAGTTGAAGATAGTCGATCAGGATCATGCCAAGGCCTTTCTCTTTCTTCAGGCGACGGCATTTGGCACGAATATCCGCTACGGTAATCCCTGGCGTATCATCTATGAAGATGTTGGCTTCTGACAAAGCTGCAATACCCATCGTCAGCTTCTGCCAGTCTTCATCACCCTTGAAGTCACCCATACGCATCACGCTGGCATCCAGGTTGGCTTCCGCACAGATCATACGTTGCACCAGCTGGGCAGCTGACATCTCCAGACTGAAGATAGCTACCGTCTCCTGTGCCCGAATGGCTACGTTCTGAGCGATATTCAGGGCGAAGGCCGTCTTACCTACGGAAGGACGGGCCGCTACAATGATCAAGTCACTGCGCTGGAATCCGGCAGTCATCTTGTCCAGATCGATAAACCCGGACGGAATACCTGTCGTTGTACCCTTATTCTGATGAAGTGTTTCCACACGATCGAATACTTCCATCAGTACATCCTGAATGGCTATAAAACCACTACTGGAGCGACGGTTGGAGATCTCCAGAATGCGACGTTCAGCTTCTCCGAGCATCGCTGCAACATCTTCGCCGCCTGTGTATCCTTCGCTCACGATCTGGGTTGCCGTACGAATCAGGCGACGCAGCATCGATTTCTCTTCGATAATCTGAGCGTAATAGTCTACGTTCGCGGCTGTAGGTACACCATGGGCTAGTTTAGCCAGATAACTAACGCCCCCGATGTCCTCCAGCTCACCTTTATCCTTCAGAAGCGAAGTCAGTGTCACGAGGTCAATTGGTTGATTTCCCTCACCAAGCTGGATCATCGCTTCAAAGATTAATTGATGGGGCTTATCATAGAAATCCTCGGTTTGCACCCGTTCCATCGCTGTAATCAGGGCCTCGCCCTGCAACAGGATTGCACCCAGCACGGCCTGTTCGGCTTCCAGGTTCTGCGGGGGAATCCGGTCGAATAACATTTCTCCGCCCATCTTACTCTTCCGTTACCTGTACCTTCAAGGTTGCCTTCACTTCAGGGTGAACCTTGACAGTTACTTGTGTTACGCCGAGTGTACGAATAGGCTCGTCCAGCTCAATTTTGCGTTTGTCTACTTTCAGACCCTTTTTAGACAAAGCTTCTGCGATTTGTTTGCTGGTAATGGCGCCGAACAGACGACCACCTTCGCCGGACTTCGCTTTCAGTTCAGTCACTTCTGCTTCCAACTTTTTCGCAAGTGCTTCCGCTTCCGCTTTCTCTTCCTGTTTGAGTCTTTCCTCAGCCGCCTTCTGGTTGTCCAGTGTCTTCATGTTGCCGTCCGTTGCCAGACGTGCGATTCCCCGTGGCAATAAGAAGTTCTGTGCGTAACCCTCAGATACTTCTTTCACTTGCCCTTTCTTGCCTTGACCCTTCATATCTTTTATAAAAATGACTTTCATTCGAACAGCCCCTCTTCCTTTTCGATTTCAGCCAGTACGTTCGTCAGCCGTTTTTCTGCCTCTCCAAGCGTTCCTTCAAGCTGCACGGCAGCATTCGTCAAATGTCCGCCACCGCCCAGTCGTTCCATGACAACCTGAACATTCATGCGCCCCAGCGATCTCGCGCTGATGCCAATGAGTCCATCCGGACGCTCGCTTATAACAAATGAAGCGACCACGTCAGTCATGTTCAGCAATGTGTCCGCCACCTGGGCGATCATCATCTGTGAAATCTTGCTGCCAGGGTCTGTGACCGCCAGCGCAATGTTTCCATATACCATTTTAGCATGCTTTATGATTTCTGCCTTAGCAATATATTCTGACAGATCCTCTTTCATCAACCGCTGGATCATAATGGTGTCCGCACCGCTACGGCGCAGGAAGCCTGCCGCTTCGAACGTTCTGGACCCCGTGTGCAGTGCAAAATGCTTCGTATCCACCGTAATCCCGGCAAGTAAAGCCGTAGCTTCCAGCGGAGTGAATTGTACCTTATCATGAATGTATTGCAAGAGTTCGGTTACTAATTCGGCAGCAGAAGACGCATAAGGTTCCAGATAGATCAACACTGCGTCATTGATGAACTCTTCGCCGCGGCGATGGTGATCCACAACGACGACACGGGTAGCAGACTGTACCAGTTTCGGCTCCATGGTCATGGATGCCTTATGGGTATCTACTACCACCAGCAACGTGTGCTCGGTCATCATCTGGGTTGCTTGTTCCGGTGATACAAATGCTTTGGACAACTTCTCGTCCTTATTCACTTGCTCCATCATGCGTTCAATCGATGGATTAATTCCATCCAGAACAATCCGTGCTTCCACATTATACAGACTGGCCGCTTTCCACACTCCGATGGATGCGCCGATCGCGTCCATATCCGGTATTTTGTGCCCCATGATGAGCACCCGATCGCTCTCCTGCATAAGATCACGCAGCGCGTGTGCAATAACGCGGGCTCTTACCCGTGTCCGTTTCTCCACTGCGTTAGACTTACCGCCATAGAAAGACAGGCGTTGTCCGGACTTCACGGCAGCCTGATCACCACCACGTCCAAGCGCCATGTCCAGACTGGACTGTGCCAGTTCTCCCATCTCGCTGATGCTATCCGATCCAAACGCCAGTCCAACACTGAGTGTCATTGGCACTTTGAGATCAGCAGTCATCTCCCGAACTTCATCCAAAATGACAAATCGGCTCTGCTCCAGTTCCTGCAAAGACTTATGATTCAGCATCAACAGATAACGATCAGAAGACAGACGGCGCAGGTACACTTCGTACCGCTTGGCCCAAGACGTAATTTCGCTGGTCACTCGGGCAATCAGTGCTGTACGCTGTTGATCGTCCATGCCTTGGGCAGCCTCGTCCAGATTATCCAGAACGAGAATTCCCAACGCAAGGCGTTCATTTTCATATTTATCACGAAGAATGGCTAGCTCCGTAATCTCGTATACATATACATACCGCTCCTGCGGGTTATGAATAACTCCATAATGTCGATCATCCAACTGGAATTCGTCATGCAACTCCTTGGATGAATGTTCCTTCGTCCCATCCTTCTTCTCTTTAGGCTGAGGAAGTTTAGGAAACATATTAAGTAGCGGATTACCCACCATTGTCTTCTCCTGGAACATCTCCGCGACAAAGCGGTTATGCCACTCTACCGTACGATCTTCGCTGTACAACACAATTCCGAATGGAAGCATGCTGACCGCTTCCCCCTCCATCCGTTTGATCCGAATAGATAGGCCATTAATGTAGTCGTTAAGCTCACGGCGGAACGCGAGCTCCGCCTTAATCATGACGATTCCCAGCGCCGAAGCCAGTATCAGACTAATCAAACCAAGCGTCCAGTTATAAATGGTAACGAACATAACGAGCAACAGCAGCAGTATGAACGCCCATACGGTATAGTAGCCGTGCCAGCGTTTCTTCAGAAATTTAGGCATGACTCATCACCCTATCGTTTTGATTTCGATATTGCCTCACGAAGCGGGAACGCCAGATCGATAATTCCGATAATCCGAAGCGGACCAATGAAGAAAACCGCAGCCGCCAGGAAATATGGTATAACCGGATTCCATTTCTTTGTATGTGAGAGAAAGAAGAAGAAACCGATCGCTTGAATCATGAAGCCCAGATTAATTAACGGGGACAGATTCATGGCAATCATGGTCCAGTATGTTCCATCACTTTGTCTGGAGATCACTTCAATCAACAGAGCAAGGAAATAATACCAGATCAACGCACGCGGCATACGCCATTCTCTCGCTGGTGGAAGCTTCGATACCACCACACCCATCACGTTCAGAATCGGACGAGCAATGGCGTGTGTAATAAAGGCCATTACCATCGATGTAACAACGAGAGCAAACGGAATCATAAGCTGTGTCTGTTTGGCAACATCCTCGGTCATCTCAGGTGTCCATGCAAACCCGTTGATCATCTGATTCGATGTATTGGTTAACGGTTCAATGGTCAATTTGACGACATCTTCAATATAACTGGACAGGTCGAATTGGAAAATGACACTGCCGACTAAGAGCAACAACAAGTATTCTGCCAACATCATGCCACTTCCCGCCATCAGAGCGAACAGGGCCGATTTGCGTGTTTTATACGCGTGACCCATCACGATCGCAGGCAGGGTGAAGATGAGCAATAGTAACAGATAGATGGGGTGGAATACGACCAAAATAACGGCTACGGGCACGAGATGCCATATAAATGATTTTAAAGATAATGAAGCATACAAAATAACTCCCGGAATCATCATAAAAAATATGGCAAGTACCGATAAAGGAGTTAACAGCGAAAGTAGCAAGAGCAGATAGACTGCGCTCCAAACAGCTGATTTAAAGCTAAATTTCAACAAATTCACCTCTTACGCATATGATCTTCTAGCGCGGAAATATCCTGGTACCAGTCTTCAAGCTGGTGACCTTCCTGTTTATGCTTTTTCAACTTCTCAACTAGCAGTGCATCCAGATCCTTGAAAGGAATACCGAGCCTGCGGCCCAATATGTAACTACTCATAATCAAACTGGCAAGACTGTCCCCGATTCGAGTTGTACTGCCTTCCCATAACGCCTTGAATAATCGGGATACCTGATCAAGTACTTCGGTTTTCAGCCATTCAATCACTTTAGCGCGTTTGGCTACATCCAGTTCTTTAGGCATTTGGCGAAAGTCACTCTCCCCCGAAAAAGCTTTATTCTCGATTATAGCATAAAAAGAGGGCCCGCAAAATTACCCCAAAAAGCGGAGAAGTTCTCCGAAACTGATGTCAGGTACTTATGCGGAGTCCTCCGTACATCCTAGCGACCTATATATTTGTAAAAAACTTCGAATGCGTCCCTAGTTCAGGACTTCTTAAGTTTAACATGATACCGGACGGCTGTGATTATCCCTAATGACACAATAATGTTTAAATTCGTAACCACCTTACTTAGCCTTGATCGATTCTTTGGCTACAATGCCCTCACAGTACTCAATAATCTGACTCCGTCTGACAATACCAATGAACCGATCCATATCATCGACCACAGGAACAAAGTTCTGAACTTTAGCCAGATTAATCAGGTCCTCCATGTTGGCGTCAATGGATACGGGTTTAATATCCAAGCGAAGTGGAACGTCCTTGAGCAAGAACTTTGAAGCGTTTTCAAATGAAATCTTTCCCTCGGCATTCTTCATATACCACAGTAAGTCGCCTTCGGTAACGGTACCAATATATTTGCCTTCTTTATTCAAAATGGGTACCGCCGTAAAACGATGATATTCCATCCGTTCCAACGTTTGCCGCAGCGTAGAATCCGACGTCACGCACGTAACCTCTTGTTTGGGTAGCAAAAAAAATGCGATGTTCATACCCTTGTATATCCTCCTTGTGAATTTCTTCGTTCAACTTATCTCGCTCAACTTATATTATACGGATCAGAACGCAGGATGTTCCAAAAGGATAATAGTTCTCACTATAAAGAAAAAAACAGCAGCCCGCGAATAAACGTACTGCTGATTGTGGTCTACAACACATCATTGGTATGGAATTGGTTATTCAATCTTTTGCCGGTCAGGGATCATTACTTCACCGGCTGGGGTCGATTGATCCATCCAGTTGTTAATCAGCTCTTTGGCATATTGGACATCTTTCTCGTCAGCCTGACCATAATAGATACCGTCTTTTTTCATCCCCTCACCCAGAATGGTGAAGCTCGAAATCTGCGGTTTCTCCTGAGTAAGCACTTGTTTAGCCAGATCAATAATGAAAGAAGCTCGCATATCCGTCTGGAAGCTGTCTCCCATGATCTGAATCAATTCCGGGATTTTGGCGATTTGATTCAAATTCAGCATTTCATTCGCCATCGCGTTGAGGAATATCTGCTGCCGCTTGGTACGATTAAAATCGCTATCCTCACGGTATCTTACATAGTACAGTGCTTCCTGCCCGTCATAGATCGGCTTACCGCCTTCAATCGTGAATTGCACATGATCCGGGTTTTTGTTCACAATGTCCTCATCAATTGGCAGTTTTACACCACCAAGCGCATCAACCACTTTTTTGATTCCGTCGAAGTTGATCGTTGCATAATAACCCACATCAGCATCAAGAAATTTCTCCACGGTATTGATGGACATATTCTCCCCACCAAAAGCATAGGCATGCGCCAGCTTATCATAATCATCTTCGCCGTCCTTGTTCGCGTCCCGTCCTACAATCTGCACATACGTATCACGTGGAATGGATACCAGAAGCACACGGGATTCCTTGGGACGTACTACAGCATAGATAACGGTATCCGAACGTCCACGCGTTTTTTCATAGGCGCGTTTGTCCGAACCGAGCAGTAATACGGAAAATGGTTCCTTACGGTATACCGTTGGATCAGGCGTGTTGTTGCCTTCTTGCGGCACATACGAGCGGGATAGCTGATCTTCTACCGAATCGGCGAGAAACAGATCAAATGCCGCTACAGCCAGCTGCTGACGGAACAAATAACCTCCGATTAACAAAACAACAAGTGAAACGAGCGTTATATATAGGCCTTTTCTTCTTTTCTTCTTCTTATCTTTAGTTCTGCTTTTCATCCATCGATTCCTTCTTCACTATCGAAATGATAATCCATAATACCAATTAAACGTCTGGGTTGCCTTGTGACTCGGTGTTCTCTGAAGTTTTCTCTCTCTGGAATCAAGACACCGCTTACGCTCGTTCTATTGTAATCATTGCAGGAGCAAGAAAAGTTACAATCCGGTTAAATTGAAAAGAACAGCGACTCCTTTTTAGCTACAAAAGGTACACTGTTCTCTTCATTTCTAACGTTATCAAATCAGCTTGTAGATACATCTTCCACATGATGACTCTTCTCTTTTTGACGCAGACGTCCCGTTATAAGCGCAGCTACCAGCGTAAGCACACTGAATACCACCGCAGACCAGAAAAGGCCATTATAACCCTGCCCTGTCGTTTGATGCACTGCCTGGAGCAACACATCACGGATACCTTCATCAGGAATCTGGGACAGGCCCTCTGTCAGACTGGAGATATCACTCCCTGATGACCCTCCCGAGGCATATTGCTCCAGCATCTCCGGAGGCACCCGAATTCCTTTGTCAGCGAATCCTGCCTGAATGTTGGACCCCAGATTAATGAAAGAACGTGCCAGGAATCCGGCGAAAATCGTAGGTGCAATAGCCATTGCCATCTGGCGGAATAACGAGCTGGTCGCTACTGCGATGCCTTTATTGTTCTCACCGGCCTGTTCCGTGACAAGTACATTAACTGGCGCACCAAGCATCATACCGAAGCCAATACCTACGAGTGTACTCGCAATGACAAATTGCCAGATATGCTCCACCCATAGCGGGAACAGCAGGAATCCAATCGCAGATAGCAGCCCCGCAACCGATAACGTCCAGATTGGCCCTTTGCGGTCTACGAGGTATCCACCTCCACCTGCCCCGATGCCGGATGCCAGCGCGAGCGGAGTAAACCAGTACCCGGAAGCTGTATTGGATACGCCGAGATATTGCTCAACAAATCCGGGAATAAAGATCACCGAGGCCAGAATGGCTCCGGAGAAAAAGGCAATCAACAGCGTCCAGCGAAATGACGCAATGCCCAGAAGATGTGTCGATACAACAGGTTCACGTTCAGATCCTTCCAGCCTTTTTTCCATGAAGTAAAAGAGCACCAGAATGATCACACCTGCCAAGAAGAAACCGTAGAACATGGGTGATCCCAGGCTTTGAAGCATGTTCACACCGTCCAGATTGCTGAAGCTATACATTAAACTGAGTACACCCAACGTTAGGACAGCAATACCACTCCAGTCCACTGCTGCACGATTCAGTTCCTGCTCTTCCTGAATAAATCGAATACCTGCAATGAATAGCAGAATGGCGATAGGTACATTGATCAGGAATAACCAATGCCAGTTGCCCGTAAGATCCAGTATAAAAGCACCGACATTAGGTCCCAAAATAGCGGCAACACCATTCATACCTCCGAGCAGACCCAAAGCTGTACCCTGACGCTCCGCCGGGAACTTGCTTAATACGTATGAGCTGGCGATGATAAATATCCCTCCACCGCCCAGAGCTTGAATGACACGAGCGATCAGGAAAAAGGTAAACGATGTGCTCAACGCAACGAGCAGGGACCCGATCCCAAACAACGCCACTTCAATCAAAAATAGTTTCTTGCGGCCATAACGGTCCGACAGCTTGCCCGCAACAGGAACACTCACCGCAAGCCCAAGCGTGTAAAGCGTAATCGTCCATGCTCCCCATGTTGGCGACACACCAAATGATGCATTTAAGGTGGTCAGTGAAGAGGTGATGATCCCGTTATCCAGCGCAGCCATAAATACCCCTATGGCAAACAGGATTAGCGGCCATTTCATTTGTTTTTGCATCACATGTTACCTCCCGATCAGATCGTAAATTCAGTATCGTACAGTTGGTTTTGTAAATATATATTAAACTGAATTGAATAATAATGACTCACTGGTCATTTTAAAACAAAAGAAAACCATATGTCAATTTAATAATATGGTTATATGGATCAATTTACCTCCGATTCGATAAAATAGAGCTACCACATGTTCAGTCGAACCTGCGGACAGCCCTCATATCTTAACTAACGTACTAACGCTTGCGTAATGCTTCAATAATCTGGTCTGACTCGGTTTCCCGAAAATCCATAGTTGAATAACTTCCGAGTCTCCACAAAACGCCCTTCACGAGTATCTGTTCCAAATACAACTGATATCAGCCTTTTGCCATCACGTTCAGCTGTCCCCACAAAATGATACCCGGAATCTTCATCATACCCGGTCTTCAATCCGTCATTCCCATCATAAGCATACGGCCCACCGATAGAGGACAACATCCAGTTCGTGTTACTCATGTACATCCCTTTTTGGTGCATTGATACTTGCATTTGACTGGAGATTCTTAAAATCTCGGGATGGTTATTCAGCAGATATCGCGCAAGCTTGCATGCATCTATAGCCGTCATTAAGGTCTGCCCTTGTATTTCCATCGGACGGTTAGGACCAAGCAACTTTTCACTGAGGCCCGTTGAATTCGTGAATTGTGTTTCCTTAGAAAGTCCAATCTGAGTTGCCTTCTGATTCATCCGTTGCACGAACTTCTGCTCTGTACCACTGATATGTTCAGCCAGAGCAACCGCTGCATCATTGGCTGAATAGACAGCTACGATCTCGAACAACTCCTGAACGGTGAATTGTTCTCCCTGTTTCAGGGTCAGTTGACTGCCCCCCACGGAGCTGGCATACAGGCTTACATTAACAAGATCATTCCAGCCTATATCACCATTGATCACGGCCTCCATTACTAACAGTTCTGTCATCAACTTACTGACGCCTGCCGGAGCAATCTCTTCGGAGCCGTTAAAATCCATTAAGATCTGTTCAGAGTTCATATCCATTAATACCGCAGATTCAGCTTTAATTCCCGGTTTGCCTACCAGCAAGTCCGGTTTCACACCCAAATATATAATAAGCAAGAGAGCCAGCAGCATACCAGCCCGTTTCCACCATTTTCTCATAAGATGATCACCTCTTACCTATATAGACGAAGTAAAGAGGCATTTTGTCTGCACTTTTTTGAAAAAAAGTTAAATTTTTTTTATTTTTTGGTTACAAAAAAAACATGAACCCCATACACCCATGCCAGAGTGTACAGAATCCATGTTTTTAAAGACACTTTTTATTCATTTTACCAGGAGAATTCTTCTTTGATAATTTAGCAACCGACTTCTTAAAGGACCCCAATCCTAACAGCTGCTAATTTAAGAATGTGTTACTCAGCTACAACTGCTTTGTCTGCATTAACTTGCAGGTCGCTTAGGTAAACGCCTGTTCCATCACCAATCGCATAGTTCATTACACGTTTGTTAACGGGTGCTACAACTGCACGATACAGTGTAGGGAATACAGGAACTTCATCTACCATGTATTGCTGCCATTGATTGTAGATCTCTTTACGCTTGTCTACATCAAATGCTTCAGCAGAGATACCTTGTGCCAGCAATTTGTCATTCTCTTCGCTGGAGAATCTGGAGAAGTTGTAGAGTGCATCGCGGCCATATAGACCAGATGGATCTACGTCAATACCAACGCCCCATGCGGCTTGATACACATCAATGTTCGGATCATCTTTACCTGTGTTACCTACACGGTCATAGAAGCTGTTGAACTCAACCATTTCCAGGTTTACTTTCAAACCAATAGCTGCCCATGATTGAACATAATAACGAGCCAATGGTTCAGCTGTGTCGCCACCAGTCATGGATACAAAGTTGATTTCGAGTGGTGTTCCATCCGGATTCGTACGGAATTCACCATCCAGTTTGTAACCAGCTTCGTCGAGCAATGCTTTCGCTGCTTCTGGATCATATGCTACACCCGGATTGTTGGAATCATGGAATTCTGGGTGAGACGGTGGAATCAAGGTTGTTGCATTCCAACGCAGGCCATTATAGAAACGTTTACCTACTTGATCGTTATCTACAGCCATCCACATTGCTTTACGCAAGTTTTTGTCGCCCATTTTTGCTTCGGCATTGCTTACAACTTTTCCGTTCTCTTCATCCCACGTACCCAGTTTGAAACCGATGTACGTATAAGCACGATCGATTGCGCCCAGGAATTCTACGTTGGACAGGTTTGCATTGTCTTTATATTGATCTGTCGGGAATGCATCCACGAGGTCTACCCCGCCAGATTTCAGTTCTTGAACAACCGTTGTCGGGTTGATAACTTTCAGAGTCACTTTGTCCAGTTTTGGAGCTCCACGCCAGTAGTCTTCGTTCTTAACATAAGTTACAGACTCACCCGGAGTGATGACATCCACTTTAAATGGACCAAAACCAATTGGTTTTTCACGTACTTCTTTGGAAGAAGACATTTTGGCTACATCCATATCTCCGAAGATATGTTTAGCCAGTGGATACGTCCATACGCCACCTGTCAGCAGGGACGGAGTAGATTCTTTATACGTAATGCTGATTTGTTTGTCGCTCAGCACTTTAATACCAGAGATTGTTTTTGCTTTTCCAGCATGATACTCGTCCATACCTACGACACTAGTGAAGTTGGAGTCGTAGCGTGGACCATCATACGCTTTGTTACCGATCACTTCATAAGCAAACTGCAGATCTTCAGCCGTTACCGGCTTGCCATCATGCCAGTTCACATTGTCACGAATGGTCAGTGTGAACGTTTTGCCATCTTCAGATGTCTCATATGTTGCTGCACCATCGTTGGTGTACACATAGTCTTTGTCCCATGTAAGCAATGCCTCATCAAACCATTGCAGTACCTGAACATCTGGGTTACCGGAATAGAAGTTGTAGTTCAGTGTACCTTCAAAAGCAGTATCCGATACAAGTCCGAATGTAATCGATCCACCCTCGATCGCAGTACCCTCATTCGTTTTGACATTGTTGAAGTCTTCAATGGAGTAAACGCCCTCTTCATTAGCAGGTTCTTCCTCCGTTTTTCCCTCTTCTGTGTTGGAAGCTGGAGCTGGAGTAGCTGCTTCTTTCTCAGAGCACGCTGCGAGCACCAATACAAAGACCAACATCATCGTGAAAAATAGTCCCCGTGAAAATAATCCCTTTTTCATGAACCTTTCCTCCCTTTTTTTAACCTCTTCTTTGTCTTGCATCAGTCGCACGCTTTAGGGCTTGACCGACATTATTTATACTCAACATCAATACCAGAATCAGTACCGATGCGGGTAGCCATATCCACCATCTGGATTCCAGGGTTTGCGGATTACGTGCATAACTTACGAGTGTTCCAAGACTAGGCGTACTTTCGGGAAAACCAAACCCTAGGAAAGACAGCCCGGATTCGAGGCCAATGTTGGCAGCGAGATTCAATGTCATCGTTACGATGATAATGGAGCTCAGATTCGGAAGAACCTGTGAGAGCATAATCTTCAGATGAGAAGAGCCCAATGTTTTTGAAGCTTTTACATAATCCAGTTCCCGTTCCTGTAATGCTTTGGAGCGAATCAATCTGGCGATACCCATCCAGAGAAATGCCGTCATGATAAGAGAGAACGAGATGATATTGTATTTCGGTACTGCCGTAACAAACGCGATAACAATCATCAACATCGGAAGGATCATGAAGAAATCAACAACACGCATAAACAGGTTGTCTATCATTCCACCGAAATAACCGGATAAAAGGCCAATTAAGATACCTATGAAGCCAGTCATTAACGTTACGATAATTCCAATGGTCAGGGAGTTACGTGTACCGATGACCAGTTGGCCAAATACATCACGACCTCCATAGTCCGTTCCAAGCCAATACTTAGCGGATGGTGGTTCATATAAGGCAAACAGATCCACGCGTACGATATCATCCTGATTCAGAATGAGAGACGTACCATATACCAGCAACATGACCAAGCCCAAGAAAATGAGCGAGATTAGTGCCACCTTATCTCTGACAAGCTCCCGCCATACAATACTCAAGCTGGAGGGGCTTTTATCAACCTTTTGTGAAGTTACAACTACCTCGTTGGCCTTGCTCATCTTGTTTTCACCCCGAAATCTTCAAGTTCTTACTTGATCCGTATACGTGGATCTACAATTCCCAGAATTATGTCAGACAGCAATGCCCCGAGAATGGAAGCTACGCCATACAACAATACGAGTGCAGTCACAACGCTGAAGTCACGCAATGAGATGGAACTCAGGAACAACTGCCCCATACCTGGATAACTGAATATACTTTCGATAAATACCGTACCTCCGATAAGCCCTGTAATCTCATATCCGAAGAACGCGGCGATAGGTAATAGTGAGTTCCTCAAGATATGCCTGTTGTAGATCCGGGATTCCGAGGCGCCTTTGGCTCTGGCAGTAATAACGAATTCCTTATGCTTGATATCAATGATTTCACTACGTAAATATTGAACCGTAGATACCGTTGTAATTAGTGCCATGGATAATGCCGGCAATAATAGATGATAGAACTTACTCATTATGTAGCTGAATGTGCCTGGTGTAAGTCCCGGCGCAACGCTACCTCCTGTCGGGAACCAGCCGAAGTGGAATCCGAAGATCCATACCATCACCAGTGCGAAGATGAACAATGGTGCGGCAAACCCCAGATAGGTGTATCCCGTGATCAACCGATCAGACCAGGTATCGTTGTAACGACCACTGATGATACCCAGTGGAATAGCGATCAGGTATGTCAGTACAAGTGTCGCCAGTGCGAGCCAGAATGTGTTTGCTACACGCTGACCGATCAAGTCGGTAACCGGCATTTTGAAACGGAAGGATTGCCCAAAATCACCTTGGACGGCGTTTTTGATCCAGTCCCAATATTGCACGTACCAGGGATTATTCAATCCCAGTCTCTCTCGCTGGGCTTCCAATGCTTTGGGATCAACGCTTGGATCAAGCAATCCCGTTAGTGCATCGCCAGGCATGGCCTTGGCCATCAGAAAGACCAAAAGACTAAGTAAAAAGATCTGAGGGATCATTATGATAATTCTGCGTACTATCGTTTTCCACATATGGCCTTCAACCTTTCTGAGGTAGAGCTACTCGGTGAGTATCGGAAATGGATTTGAGCGAGTATGCAAGCCCTTCCTCATCAAAGAAATTTCGGTATGAATGTTCATACTCGGATTTGACCTGTTGACGGAAGGCTACCATTTCCTCTCGTTTGGTTGGGTCCATATCCGGAATGGCTGCAATAAGACGTTTGGTATAGATGTGTTGCGGATTCTCAAAAATATCATTTGTTGTGCCCTGTTCCACATATCGACCTTTATACATAATTCCAATCTGATCACACATATGACGAATGATGCCCAGATCGTGACTGATGAACAGATAGGTCAGATTCAGTTCTTTTTGAATTTCCTGCATGAAGTTGAGTACCTGAGCCTGTACCGATACATCGAGTGCAGATACAGGTTCATCCGCGATAATTAGCTTCGGCTTCAGTGCAATAGCCCGTGCAATGCCGATCCGTTGGCGCTGCCCCCCTGAGAATTCATGCGGATATTTGTAGATTGATTCCGGACTTAGACCAACCCTTTCAAGTAATTCTCTTACTTGTCTTTTTTCCTCGGTAGCGGTCAGACGCTCATAGTTACGGAAAGGCTCAGCAATAATATCGATAACCCGCTTTTTTGGATTCAATGATGAATATGGGTCTTGAAAAATCATTTGTACATCCCGCTGGAGCTGCCTGTTCTTACGTCGCTCCGTAGCCAAATTTTTTCCATTAAACAGAATCTTTCCGTCAGTGACATGGTTTAGCCCAATAATGGCTCTGCCTGTTGTTGTCTTACCTGAACCTGATTCGCCAACCAGACCATAGGTCTGTCCTTCTTCAATGGAGAAGCTAACATCATCAACAGCCTTTACACTGCCAATTTCCCGTTTAAGCAATCCACCGCGAATCGGAAAGTGTATCTTGAGCCCTTCTACTTCGAGTAATGCCATTATGTTATTCCTCCTCAGCTTTGGTCAGGGAAATGAAAGTGCTGGTAACAGGTACACCGTACAAAGTGACCTGGTGCAATTTCATGCATCTGTGGGTTCTCTTCATGAGCCGAATCACTAATCCATGGAATTCGGGCTTTGAATCTGCACCCTTTGCGAGGAAGGTTTTTGAGTGATGGTACGATGCCTTGGATGACATGTAATTTGGATCTTTCTTCAGACAGGGTGGGAATAGAGTTCAACAGTGAGCGGGTATATGGATGCTTCGCATCGTTCATCAATGTGAAGATATCTGCGATTTCAACAATTTCGCCTGCATACATTACTGCAACGCGATCAGCCATCTCAGCTACGACACCCAGATCATGTGTAATCAGAATAATGCCTGCGTTAATTTCATTCTTCAGATCACGGATCAGCTCCAGGATCTGTAGTTGAATCGTAACGTCAAGCGCCGTCGTTGGTTCATCGGCTATGAGTAGTTCCGGTTTGTTGGCAATCGCAATGGCGATAACAATTCTCTGTCTCATACCACCAGATAGTTCGTGGGGATACTGCTTGTATATTTGTTCGGGACGTGGAATCCCTACCTGATTCAATAAGTGAATGACCTTTTCTCTCTTCTCTCTGGAAGACAGCTTGGACTGATGAAGTGTGAGAATCTCTTCAATCTGTTCACCAATAATCATTAGAGGATTTAGTGCGGACAATGGGTCCTGAAAAATCATGCCCATTTCTTTGCCTCGTAGCTTGTTTAACTTGCTTGGGGAGATATTGGCAATATCTTGTCCTTTATAGAGAATCTGGCCTTCAATTTTTGCTTTGTTATGCAAACCCATAAGAGAGAATGCAAAAGCACTTTTACCTGACCCGGATTCACCTACTATCGCCAACACTTCATTTTTCTTCACCGTAAGGTTAACGTGATCCACTGCTGCATAATAGTCATCTTCAATTCTGAATGATGTTGTTAGATTTCTGACTTCCAATAGCTCTGTATTCAAATCAATCACCCTAACCCCATAATTTCCGTAGATTGTATTCGTGTGTAGAGAAATGCATCCACTGTATATTTCCAAGTTCTTGAAGATAACGAACAATAGCTTATACAAAATACCAAATTGTTAGGAGAAACAAGTTTAAGAGACTCATATTTAGACCATTGGTCAATTAATGTTGATAATTCCTAGCGGAATTATATATCAAAATAATTAATGTAATCATACGTGTAATTTTAGCTAACGTCAATGCTTATTTTGAGATTTTTGGTATAAATGTTTTTTATAATACAGATTTGGATATTAGTAATACTATAAAGGTATATATCAGAGAATTTGAGTGGTATTATTTTGTTTTTTGGCTGTGAGGTGCACATAGGCAATTAGTCAAAATAACATATACATAACATAGTAGTTACATCTAGTGTATGTGTATGCTTTGACTTTAGTAGACATTCTTAATTTGGCGTGAGGTAAATGTTACATATATAAGTGATGATTATAACTCGATCTATAGCTGAATTTTATTTAATCGGAGCCGATATACTACAATCGAAATAATATATGCGATCAAAGTAAGAAATCTAGTTAATCTAGTATAGTTTTATTTATTTGCTAATGTAAAGACCAAATTGTCATCTTTTATCATTTATTTTACAAAAGAAAGAAAAAAGCCCTGCAAAATGCAGAGCTTATCTAATATTTATTCATTTAATTGTATATAAAACAACCTTTTACGGAGAATCAGGAGGTCTTTTACCACGTTTTAACTCATTAATACTCAAGCCAAAATCCATCTGCAAGTGAGGATAGTCCGGAAAGTTTGCCCAATCTCCACCCCAAGTGAAACCTAACTCTTTGGCAAGCTCCATAACTTCCATCCAGTCTGACTTGCCATTGCCGTTATCATCACGTTCCATATCCCACACCACATCACCGTCAGGCGTACTCAGTGCAAAATCAATTGCTAATCCGTAGTTATGATATGACTCACCACCACGCGCATTAGTAACGATATTACCTGCACTTGAGCGTCCTTGGTTGAATAGTGCATCTTGCTCCTCGGAACTTCGGTAGCCGTGGGTGATAACAATCACTATTCCACGTCTCGCTGCCTTACGTACCAATAATTCCTCATTCTCTGCTACCACAGGATGTAGGCCGGTGATTGGCATAGCTTCTTGAATTGTTGTCCCGGGCCACCTGTTATCTATATCACCTTTTTGCTGTAACCATACATATATAATGGAAAGTAAAAGAGTAGCTATAATCCAGGTTTTTAGACTGCTCTTTTTTCTCTGTTTGCCTTTACGTTTTGATGTATTCATATCCACTCCTGGTGTTTATTCTGAAATAAACAGCTATTCCTGCTGCCTGAACCTTTTCAGTAGATTAGACTCTATTATAATTCATTTGAGCCTTGAATGCTTCTATCACCACAGTTGAATTCTTCCATTTGTTAGAGTGGATCTGTTATTTCTATTACTTCTATTCATATATACAAAAAAGCAGCCGGCTATAAGCCGACTGCTTCGTATGCAAGCTGAGTAAAGACTACTCAGTTGTGTATGGCAATAATGCGATTTGACGGGAGCGTTTGATTGCAATCGTCAGCATGCGTTGATATTTAGCGCTAGTACCTGTTACACGGCGTGGCAAAATTTTTCCACGTTCGCTGATAAATTTACGAAGCAAGTCCGTATCTTTATAATCGATGTGAGTAATTTTGTTAGCTGTGAAGAAGCACACTTTACGACGTTTATTACGGCCGCCACGACGTGCCGGTCTTTTATCGTTGTCTCCGCCTTCTCTTTGCTTGAAGCCCATGCTTTTCAGTCCTTTCCTATCATGTAACCCATATCTCCTAAGAGTATCAGTTCATGTTAAAATGGCAAATCATCATCCGATATATCAATCGGTTTTCCGTCATCGGAAAAAGGATCCTGATTGTTGCTACGCGAATTATTGTTATTGTTCGCGCGTCCGCCGCCTCCATAAGAAGGCTCTTCACGCATTGGTTGCCCACCGCCGCCACCGCTATTATCACGGTTAGCTGACTCCAAGAAACGGACATTATCGGCAATGACTTCGGTCACGTATACACGTTTTCCTTCGTTATTCTCGTAGTTCCGTACTTGAATGCGTCCTTCGACTGCAGCCAGGCGTCCTTTGCGCAAGTAGTTCGCACAGGTCTCGGCAAGCTGTCTCCAGGTTACGACCGGAATGAAATCGGCTTCCTTTTCTCCCCCTTGGCTTGTAAACGGTCTGTCCACTGCCAAAGTAAATTGCGTAACTGCTACTCCTGCTGGAGTGTAACGCAACTCAGGATCCCGGGTTAACCGTCCGATCAGAATGACACGGTTCAACAATGTAATCCCCTCCTTCAGAGCGTATTGGTGCGTTAATCACGAGTAGTCTTAAGCAGACTTAACGTCGTTGGTAATGAGATAACGAATTACTTCGTCAGAAATCTTCATGAGACGCTCAAGTTCAGTTACAACTGCTGGTTCAGCAGTGAAATGTACCAGAACATAAAAACCATCACGGAATTTCTTGATCTCATACGCAAGACGGCGTTTACCCATAACGTCGTGAGCTGTAACTTCACCACCGCCGTTGGAGATGATGCCTTGGAATTTATCGACTGTAGCTTGAACAACTTCTTGCTCAATGTCAGGACGAATAATGTACATCACTTCATATTTGCGCATAATTTTCACCTCCTTATGGACTCTGGCCCTCAATCTAGGTTGAGAGCAAGGAACGAGCACAAACTCGAACTATATTAATATAACAAATACCGGGCCAAAGTGCAAGCAAACGTTCCCTGTACATATTGGCACATGATCAGCCTGGCTATGGAGCACACTACAGAAGCAACAAAGTAACATAATCTGCAGAGGAGGTTTTATCATGGGTGAAAAAACCGAGTTTGAACCAGGAGACAAAGCACCAAACGATGGAGAGTACACGGAAGTTGGGGAGAAAAGCTTTGTCACGGAAATTCAGAATCCAAAGCGGGTAACACTGAAAAAAGGTGAAGATTTTCCCGAAACAAGCAATCATAATCGCAAGTGGAAGAAGCTGACCAAGGCCCGCGTCCATTAATCGCAATACTTTTTTGACGATCCATGTATATAAAACGGAATAAAGCACATAATACAATCAGGCGGTGCACGAGAGAGGTGTGGTTCCGTTGGACAACGAAGCCGATCATTCGCTGTTGGAGATTCATCACGTAATTTAAGAAGCAAGTGGTTATGTGTAGTAAGGCCCTTCGTCTGAAGCACGCGTATTGCTACGTGCAGTACACCAAGTTTCTGATTGTTACGACCGATTGTTTCCTAACAAACAAATGCACCGCCGGATAAAGAGCCCTTCGGGGCTCTTTGTTTTTCGTTCGAGTCATTAATGATGCATCTGATATGGATACACGTTTCAATACATATTCAATAAAACGTTATACAAAAAAAGACTTTCCTAATGGAAAGTCTTCTTATCGATCTTTTTATTAAACTCAATGTGTATTGAGTAAGTTACAATTGAAGTGGCGGAAAGGGTGGGATTCGAACCCACGCACGCTGTGACACGCCTAACTGATTTCGAGTCAGCCCCCTTGGGCCTCTTGGGTACCTTTCCGCAGCAATATTGATTATAGCATGATCATTTACAGAACGCAACACTCATACGGAGCCTGCATGTAAACGTTATTACGCACACTGCATACCGAATTATTGCAAGATCAGGATTCATTGGAATCTTCGGCTGAACGCAGTACCTTCTTCATGTTTTTCTCGAATTTCGCTCTTGGAATCAACACGCTGTGTTTACATCCGACACACTTGATCCGAATATCCATACCCATACGAATGATCTCCATCTCATTGCTGCCACAGGGATGCTGCTTCTTCATCTGCACGATATCCCCAAGCTGGAAACTTTTACGCTCCACCTGTGCCATCCCCCTCATCTTTCTCCAAAGCTACTGCCTGTTCCAATATGGCTTGATTGCTCATCTCATGATACTCCAGTGTTTTCTTCACATCGCCCTGAATCTGACGTTCCACCGAAGCACGAGAGTTAGGCATACATTCAGCCACAATTCGCACCACATACTCAGATGTAGACATCGACTGTATACCGAGCACATCCGGCACCTTCACAATATTTAGGTCACGCTCTTCAATCCCAACCAAAGACTTTTTCACCAGATGTACTGACTCATCGAGACTTAAGTCCGCCTTCATCGGAATATCCACTACAGCCAGCGAATTCGACATGGAGTAGTTCGTTACACTTGCAATCGCCCCGTTTGGGATAATGTGCACCTCACCTTGCCAGCTGACCAGTTTGGTAGTTCTAAGTCCGATCACTTCAACCGTTCCCTTGTAGGTTCCCGTCTGAATAACATCCCCCACTGCGAACTGGTCCTCCAATATAATGAAGAAACCCGTAATAACATCCTTGACCAGACCCTGTGCACCAAAACCAATGGCAAGCCCGAGCACACCAGCACTCGCGAGTAGCGGTCCAACTTGGATATTGATCTCAGATAACAGTAGCAGAATCATAATAAAATTACATGTTATGGAGGTCGCATTTTTCAACAGTTCCCCTACGGTTACAAACCTGCGCGGATTCACGCGAATCTTGCCTTCCTGCTTGCGTTCCATGGAACGATCTATAATTCGATATACCACCTTAATGACAATACGGGTGATGATAAAAATAATGATGATCCGGATTGAGCTGAACATAATGTTAAGCCACATATCGGGATCTGCAATTTTGTTCCAGACTTTATCCGTCCAACGAAGGGCTTCATCCACGGCGGCTACCGAACCGCTAGCTGTAGTCCCTTGAGCAAACTGAAATGACAACATTCATCATGCCTCCTCTACATCGGTATGTTATCATAGCTTTCTTCTGTTTTGAAATAGAGGCCTCGGATCTCTACAAATTCGTTACGAATGATCTTTTGCACTCGCTCCAGATCCTCTTTTGGGAACTGAATACATAGCGCACACCCTGCTGTAATTTCTTTTGGTGTTGGGAACAAATCAATCTCTATCTCAGCAAACTCCAGCAGCATTTCAGCACGCAGTGCCTGCTGGGTTGAATCAAAAGCAATCAGCATCCAATCGTTAATCCATTCGTCCATGTCCGGCTCCTTTCGCCATACGTCCAGCCCTATAGAAAAAGCTTGTCCTCGTGAAGTATAAAACGCTCTACCTTTCCATATACTGTTACTACTATTCCAAGGGAAAGGATAGATCCTATGAATCCTACTTCGCGTTCCTTTTCATCACAAGACATGACCAGTTTGAAAATCCCCCATACCGATCCAGGTATTCACTCGGCCATTACCCATCGTTTAATGTTCCATCTCTATAAAGCCCATTCTCTGCAAAATGTAGTGATTGTCTGCATCGGCACAGATCGCTCAACAGGCGACTGCCTTGGTCCTCTGGTCGGATCAGCCCTTTCCAAGTGGGACAGCCCTTTATTCCATCTATATGGTACTTTGGATGAACCAGTCCATGCGATGAACCTGCAAGATACACTCCACAACATACAGAAAACACACCATAACCCTTATGTGATTGGCATTGACGCATGTCTCGGACAATCATCCAGTGTAGGATGCATTCAAGTTGTGAATGGTCCACTCAAGCCGGGGGCGGGGGTAAATAAAGAATTACCGCCGGTCGGCGATATCCATCTGACAGGTATCGTTAACGTCGGCGGCTTTATGGAATACTTTGTTCTACAGAACACAAGGCTCAGTCTTGTTATGCGCATGTCCGAGATTATCTCCAGCAGTCTATACTCGGCCATCCGGGAATGGCATACACGTTCTACTCTGCTTGCTGTGCCAGAGTAATAGCTTCCTTTTCCTCTGGGGACAGAGTATACGTGGACTCTCCCCCTTTAAGAGGTTTGGCATATACGTAAGAACCGTCACGGTTATATATCCCCGTAAGGATCATGCCATCCTGGCTATCGTTAATCATGGCCATTGAGAAACTCAGATCACTGCCACGCTCTCCATATGCATTGTACCTTTTCACGCCAACTTTACCTTGAATGCGGGTCAGCTTTTGCATGACAACTTGCAGCTGATTCGTTTGCAGTTTGTGTTCATCCTCAATGCTGTCCATCTGAAGTTTCAGATTAATCAGCAATGATTCCAGGTCCTCTACTCCACTGCCAGCCATCATGGCTTCATATTTACGTTTAAACTTTCGTAACTTTGCCCCTTGAACAATACTCACAATCAGCAAGATCACCGTAAGTAATGCCATTCCGCCAATAATCCATAACAGCTGTTCCAGAATCAGCTCGTTTAATTCAGCCATGTAATTGCAACTACCCCTCTATATTTTTGATCAGATTAACGTCTGTCCTGTAATACTATCATTTATTATAAATCAACCCGATATCCATAAGCTTAATCAAGCAACCCTGTATCAAATGAGTTCATCATTTCAACTCTAATCTAGTCTGCTCCAGTCAATTCCAACACTGCCTTAACGAGTGCTTCCACATGTTCTCTAGTTGAATTGTATCCCACACTGGCCCTTACTGCTCCGGTAGCGGTTGTACCAGCAGATTCGTGTGCAAGGGGTGTGCAATGAAAACCGGAGCGAACCGCAATCCCATAATTCCGATCTAAACGGAAGGCGAGTTGTGCTGAATCATACCCATCTACAGTAAAAGATACTAATCCAGTGCGCGGCTGTCCAATCTCTGGACCAAGCATTCGTATACCCTTAACGGATGACAGCCCATCCATTATATGTTGGGTCAGTTCCCACTCATGTTGGTAGATGAACGCGGGTGTCATCTCAAGTACATGTTTCACACCCGCATTCAGCCCTGCGATCCCGACTGTATTCGGCGTCCCCGCTTCATACCGATCAGGACGCACCTTTGGCTGCTCCAGAGCTTCTGACTGACTTCCTGTTCCTCCATGAAGTAAAGGCTCTATATCGAGCTCTGGAGCAATGTACAAGCCCCCTGTACCCTGAGGACCAAGCAGTCCCTTATGCCCTGGAAAAGCCAACATATCAATGCCCAATTGTTGTACATTCACAGGCATAACCCCAGCACTCTGAGCTGCATCTACCAATAAGATCGCCTGATGTTTACGACATAGGAGCGAAATTTCTCCAATAGGAAGAATACTGCCAAGCAGATTCGAACTATGTGTACATACCACCAATCTGGTATTGGAACGAAACATACGTTCCATATGCATCAGATCAATGGCTCCCGAAGCATCAACAGGTACATAATCAATCTCCACATTTCGGAGTCTGCGCATATACTCTAGTGGTCGTCTGACTGAGTTATGTTCAGCCATGGTGGCAATCACATGGTCGCCCTCTCTGAGCGAGCCTTGAATAGCTAGATTTAGCGCTTCAGTCGTATTTGATCCGAATGCAATATCATTCGCATTTTTGATTCCAAAGATATTAGATATGGATTTCCTCGCCTCGAACAACACACGACTTGCCTGAACAGCCATACGGTGACTTCCTCTGCCAGGATTAGCTCCGGCAATCTCCAATGCACTCAACATCGCATCACCGACAGCAGGTGGTTTGGGCCAAGATGTTGCTGCATGATCTAGATAGATAACTCCCTCCACCTCACAACCACCTCTGTCCCATAAATTAATAATTCCCCTGCACATATTGCACGTATAACCCTATAAACAAAGAATGACATATCGTATCTCCATGGTACAGAGGCGATATGTCATGACATGAGTAAGCCCCGCATGTTGTTAATGAATCATAGACCCGACTGTTATTGTAACAATTCCAATAGCCGTTCCAGATCCTGTTGACTGTAGTAGTTGAGCTCAATTTTACCTTTATCTTTATTGTGCTTGATTTTCACTGTTGTTTTGAAACGTTCACGCAGAGATTCTTCTAACGTATCAATGAATGGATCTTTCTTTTTCAACTTCGATTTGGCTTTAGCCTCACCTGTTTTGGAGCGATCCAGTTGTTGAACAGCTTCCTCCAACTCACGTACACTCCATTGCTGATCAATGGTTTGTTTGGCAAGTTGCTTCACCATAACCTCGTCTTTCACACCCACGATCGCACGTGCATGTCCCATAGATAATGTTCCACGTGAAACATGGTCTTTTACTTCTTCCGGCAACGATAACAGACGCAAGAAGTTAGCAATGTGAGAACGTGATTTACCTACTTTTACAGACAACTCTTCCTGAGTCAATGCGAATTGATCCATTAACCCCTGATAAGCAACTGCAACTTCCATGGCGTTCAGATTCTCCCGTTGCAGGTTTTCGATCAACGCAATCTCCATTACCTGCTGATCACTAAAGTTGCGGACTACAGCCGGTACCGTGGCATTACCACAATATTGCGAAGCTCTGAACCGTCGTTCTCCGGCAATAATCTCATAACCTCGTAATACAGGACGAACAATAATGGGTTGTATGACACCATGCTGACGAATGGACTCAGCCAGTTCATGTATTGCGCCCTCATCAAATACCTTACGTGGTTGATAGGGGTTAGCCCGCAGTTGACTAATCGGGATTTCTACGACTTTATCATCGTCATTAATTGAAAGCGAAGGAATGAGGGCATCAAGACCTTTTCCAAGCCGCTTACTCATAAGAAATCACTTCCTTTGCGAGCTCTAAATACACTTCCGCCCCTCTTGAACGAGGGTCATACGTGATAATGGATTGACCATGAGATGGTGCTTCACTAAGCCGTACATTACGCGGAATAATTGTTTGATATACTTTTTGTTGAAAATACTTTTTCACTTCTTCAATAACCTGAATCCCCAGATTGGTCCGTGCATCAAACATCGTCAACAATACCCCTTCAATCTGCAGGGATGTATTCAGATGTTTCTGTACCAGACGAACCGTATTGAGCAACTGACTTAATCCTTCAAGTGCATAATACTCACACTGAATCGGAATGATCACCGAATCGGAAGCAGTCAACGAATTAATCGTTAACATACCAAGGGATGGTGGACAATCGATCAGTATGTAATCATAGTTTTTCTTCACCATGGCGAGTGATTTTTTCAGGCGAACTTCCCGTGATATCGTGGACACCAATTCGATCTCGGCTCCGGCAAGCTGAATCGTTGCAGGTATGATATGAAGGCCTTCAATCTGAGTCTCCACAATCGCTTCTTGAGGAGGAACCTCATTAATAATGACATCATATATACAATTAGCCACATCTGCTTTATTGATTCCGACTCCGCTGGTTGTATTCCCCTGAGGGTCAATATCGACAAGCAATACTCTTTTCCCGAGTGAAGCCAGTCCTGCACCCAAGTTAACAGATGTCGTCGTTTTCCCCACACCGCCCTTTTGATTTGCTACGGCCATAATCTTAGACAATTACTTCACCTCAAATAAAATAGGAGTCTTTTCTGTAGGTTGTGAGATATTGTTAACAAAAAGCAGGCGGCTATCGTCCACACAAACAACAACTACCGTTCCATCAATACCGACCGTTCTTTATAAATGTCAGACCTAACTTGCTTTATAGACATAAAAAGCGGCCCATTGCCGCCATAAGCTTCAATTATTTGCGTTTTGGAATATGGATAACGATCTCATAATGATCCTCATGGTCTGCTTCTTTTGTTTTGATGTCCAGACCTGAGCCAGTTACCATATCAATGGATTGGCGAATTGTATTAAGTGCAAGTCTTACGTCCTTGGTAAAGGAAACACGTCTAGATTTCTTAATCTTGGAAGATTCCTTGTAAAAGGCAACACGTGCCTCTGTCTGTTTCACATTCAATTCTTTTTCGATAATCTCACCGAGCAACTTCATCTGCAGTTCTTCCGTATCGAGAGAAAGTAATGCTCTTGCATGCCGTTCAGAAATTTTGCGTTCCATCAATGCGGCCTTAATGCCTTCCGGGAGCTGTAACAATCGAATTTTGTTCGCGATAGTTGACTGGCTTTTGCCGAGTCGTTGTGCCAGACTTTCCTGTGTCAATTGATGCAAGTCGATCAGCTTCTGATAAGCGACAGCTTCCTCAATTGAAGTCAATCCTTCACGCTGCAAGTTCTCAATCAGTGCAATGGATGCGGCCTGAGAGTCGTTGAATTCACGCACAATAGCCGGAATCGTATCCAAACCCAATTTTCGAACTGCACGCCAGCGACGTTCCCCGGCAATAATCTCATATGATCCATTTCGCACGCGAACGACAATAGGCTGAATTACACCATGTGTTTTGATCGTCTGCAACAACTCATCAATTTTATCATCATCAAAAATAGTACGGGGTTGATATGGGCTGCTCACAATTTCATTAACCGGAATCTGTTTGATCTCATCTCCGTTATTGCGCTCCGCCAAACCAAACAACTTCGAAAATTGTTCTTTCATTCCGCAGATTACCACCTAGTTTCGTAATAGCTCCCACAGTCTTTGCAGGTGCTTCTTATTCAATAAGCGACCTTTCACATGCATCGTTCTTGGAATAAGTTTTGCCTTTCATAACGCTTTCTGTCATGCAACATCGAACGCATATCCATCTATCTATACATATAATCTATGATCGCTGTGACCCAGGATCGGATACTTCTATTCTATCATCTTTTCTATCATAATCCTATGCTTACCTATTCTTTAAACTCTGCTAATTTTCCTGCTTTTTCTTTGTGAATATTGGAAATATGACGACTTACACACATTCAAATAATGAAATTGTTCATGAGCTAATATGCGTGAGATTCATCATTACAGGTTCTTTAAGAGATATGTAATACGGAGTATCTGTAATGTTGATCCAGTCCTCCAATTCAGAAAACAAAAAAAAGAGGAATGTTTCACGTGAAACATCCTCTTTATCTATGTCTAAAATTCTATTCTGTTTTGACTGACTTCGTAAACATCACGCAACTATATCAGCGGAGTCTTCATTGGAGTACCTGGTTTGCGCGGATACTTATATGGTGTCTTATCAAATTTCTGAATCAGAATGATGTGACGCTCTGATTCTTCAACCGGCAGCTGGAAAGGATGAACGGCCTTAACCCGTCCTTTCAGCTGATTGAAGCTGAACTCCGCTTCCTTCATTTCATCACGTGGGTCTCCGCCCTTCATGGCAGCGAACATTCCACCTTTGCGAACAAAAGGAAGGCAGAATTCATTCAGCACAGCCAGCTTGGCTACTGCACGCGCCGTAACGAGATCGTAGCTATCACGATACCCTTCTTTACGTCCAATCTCTTCAGCACGTCCATGGACCAAATCCACATCAGTCAGGCCAAGGATATCTACCACATGCTGTAGAAAGCCAATACGTTTATTCAATGAATCAATGATCGTAAGCTTAATATGCGGGAAACAGATTTTCAGTGGCAATCCCGGAAAACCCGCTCCTGATCCAATGTCAGCAAGCTTAATCACTTTGGCCATGTCAGTATAAAAAGCCAGCGATACCGAATCATAGAAATGCTTGGTATACACTTGCTCCCGATCCGTTATGCCCGTCAGATTCATCTTTTCATTCCAGGATACCAGTTCCTGATAATACAGTTCGAATTGCTCCAACTGGAGTTCGCCCAGCTCTAATCCATGTTTCTTTAAGCGCCGCTGCAGTTGCTGTTGAATATCGTCCATTATTGTCCCCTTGCTGCGGTTACACGGTTATAATGCTCCAAGTAGACCAGCAGAATGGAGATGTCGGCAGGAGTAACTCCAGCAATACGAGAAGCCTGACCAATCGAGATTGGACGAATCGTAGCGAGCTTCTGTTTGGCTTCCATAGCAAGACCATGAATCTCATCATATACGATAGTGTCCGGAATTTTCTTTTTCTCCATCTTTTGTAAACGTTCCACGTGGATCAATTGTTTCTCAATATAACCCGCATATTTAATTTGTATTTCCACTTGTTCTTTCATATCTGCTGTCAGTTCTACCTCAGATGGTGAGAGCTGTTCAATCAGTTCATACCCCAGCTCCGGGCGACGCAGCAAGGTAAGCAACGTACTGCCATCCTGAATAGGTGTAGATCCGTACTCTTCCAGCTTGGCATTCACTTCAACCGGGCGAGCTTTAGCCACTTTCAGACGTGCGACTTCCTGCTCGACTTTCGCCTTTTTATCCAGGAATTTCGCATAACGCTCTTCAGGGATCAGTCCAATGTCATGTCCGATTTCCGTCAAACGCATATCTGCATTATCATGGCGAAGCAACAGACGATACTCAGCGCGTGAAGTCAACAGACGATACGGTTCATTTGTACCCTTTGTCACCAGATCATCAATCAGCACGCCAATATAACCTTGGGAACGATCCAGTATTACCGGCTCTTTCCCCTGTACTTTGAGTGCAGCGTTGATTCCAGCCATAACACCTTGTCCTGCTGCTTCTTCATAACCGGAGGTACCATTAATCTGACCCGCCGTAAACAGACCTGGTAGACGTTTAGTTTCCAGTGAAGGCCACAATTGTGTAGGCACCATCGCATCGTATTCAATCGCATAACCATTACGCATCATTTCCACTTTTTCCATACCTGGAATTGAACGCAGCATAGCCAGTTGGACGTCTTCTGGCATACTCGTAGACAACCCCTGTACGTAATACTCGGATGTGTTCTTGCCTTCCGGCTCAAGGAATATCTGATGTTTCGGCTTGTCGCTGAAACGAACAATTTTATCTTCAATGGAAGGGCAATAACGTGGTCCGGTTCCTTCAATAAGCCCCGAGAACATCGGAGCACGATGCAGATTATCATTAATAATCTGATGTGTATCCACAGATGTATACGTCAACCAGCAAGGCAACTGCTCATTATCGGAAGATTCTGTTTCATAGGAAAAGAACTTCGGCTTGTCATCACCAGGCTGAATTTCGGTTTTGCTAAAATCAATCGTATCCTTATGCACACGTGGTGGTGTCCCCGTTTTGAAACGAACCAGATCAAAGCCCAGTTCACGCAGATTCTCTGACAATTTAAGAGAGGGTTGTTGATTGTTCGGTCCACTCTCATACATCAACTCGCCCATAATTACTTTACCGCGCAAGTATGTGCCTGTTGTCAGAACGACCGCTTTAGCCCGGTACTCTGTTCCGGTCTGAGTCACAACGCCTACACATTTTCCGTCTTCAACGATCAGTGAATCAACCATACCCTGACGCATCGTCAGATTACGTTCATTCTCCATCGTTTCCTTCATTTTATGCTGGTAGGAGAATTTATCTGCCTGAGCACGAAGCGCGTGAACAGCAGGCCCTTTACCCGTGTTAAGCATCCGCATCTGAATAAAGGTTTTATCGATATTCCGTCCCATTTCCCCACCAAGTGCATCAATCTCGCGTACAACATGTCCTTTGGCCGGTCCCCCAATAGATGGGTTACAAGGCATAAAGGCCACCATATCCAGATTGATCGTAATCATTAGTGTTTTGGACCCCATACGAGCTGCGGCCAGCGCGGATTCTACACCAGCATGTCCTGCACCAACGACGATAACATCATATATATTTATCATAAATAAACCGCCTTTATTTAATTGAATTATCTCCTCCATCATAGCATTATTCTATCTTAAATCAATTAGCACTGATTTTGAACTAATTATTTGTTGTAAGCAGATAGTTGTAAGTTATATAAGCCCATATACTTACCTTCTAAGTCCATTAATTCAGAGTGTTTACCTTCCTCCAATATTTTTCCTTCCTCTACATAGTAGATGTAAGAAGCATGTTTAATTGAGGAAAACCGATGTGTAATGTAAAGTCCAATCTTATCGTCCATAATACTTCTAAAATGATTAAATACTTCTTCTTCAGATTCAGCATCTAATGCGGAGGAAGGTTCATCCATAACGTAAAAATCTGCGTCTTTCATATATGCTCTAGCTAAAGCGATTTTTTGCCACTGACCGCCAGAAAGCTGATGTCCTTCAGGGAACCATTTTCCAAGTTGAGTTTCTACTCCAATAGGCAACTTATCCACCAATGGTTCTAAGTCTGCCTTTTTTATACTACTTCGAAGTAATTCATTGTTATTAATCTGTTCCAAGTTACCGAAACCAATATTTTCACGCATAGTCAGTTCATAATGTACAAAATCCTGAAAAACAACCCCCACTTTTTTGCGTAGAGAATCAATATCATACCGATTAATATCGATTCCATTAATTAATATACTTCCCTCAAAGTTCAAATATAACCGTGTTATCAGTTTAACAATCGTTGATTTTCCTGATCCGTTTTTTCCAACTAAAGCAACAATCTCTCCCTTTTTAAGTTCTAAGTTGAGCTTGTTTAATACATACTTACTTTGCCCTGGATACTTAAATGAGACATTATCAAACTTAATAGATTCCAATTCTCCAAGACTGATTTGTTTAATATTGGCATCAATTTCTTGTTTTTCAATAGGTTCCTTATTCAAAAACTGAAACAATTGTGATAAGTACATCGTATCTTGCATAAGCACTGTATACTCACTAATAATCATTTGAGAGGTGTTTGTTGTATTAACTATTCCCTGTAAATAACTAAAAAAACTTCCCGCCAGTATGACTCCAGCCAAAGTATCTGTTAGTGCCACATACATAGTTAGTCCGATAATTGTCATATTAAACATTAATATTGATAAATTAACCGATAATTTTCTTTTGTTTATGAATTTATCTTTTTTATAAAACTCTTTATATATATTGCGAAAATTATCAATTAAGTAAGAACCAATGTTAAATAATTTAACTTCTTTAACTACTCTATCATTCGTTAAGAGATAATTTAAGTACCATGATTTCCTTGTCACTGTTGTTCGATTTATAATTATTTCATATTCTTGCTTAGTAACTTTCATTAATGCGATAATTGATCCTAAAGGTAGCACTATTAGCAGCAAAGCAACCCACCATTTCCAAGACATTAAAAATGCTGCAATAGAGAGTAAAGAAATGACACTCTGGAATAAAGAAAGCAATTGAATATAAATTTGAAAAGGTCGATAAGAACCTTCATCATTTGCTCTTCGAAGCAAATCTAAAGAATCAGAATCCTCAAAATCAGCAAGACCCAATTTTTGACACTTTTCCATTATTATTATATTTATACTATTAGATAGTGCTATTTGATATAAGGCTTGATAATACTGTGACGCCGCCTGTAACATTTCTTTAATCGTAAGGATAGACACATATACAACTAAAAAATACAAAGAATACTTTAAAATAGGGTTACTTATTACTAACGAGTTTACTAACAACTCAGTGGAATATAGTAATGCTGCAGGAATAAATGCAGACAACATACTAATTAGCAGTAGTATCCAGAAATAGTATTTGTTCGCCTTATAAACAAGCTTAATGAAGTTTTTAAATATTCCTTTAATTACTGGAGCCGCTTCTGTTTCTTCATTGCTAATCATAAAATCCTCCTACTCACCTAACTTAGTAATAATCCTTTATGCCAAATATTGTCTTTTTTATCACTCAGAATGGAAATCCAAACCAAAAAGACTCCAATTTTTCCGTTTAATAAACTATGATCTAAATAAAGTTGTGTGAAGTTATCTTTATAATTTTGAATTAAATTTTTTGATAATTTTTCACAGTATTCATGTAATCCCTCTATACTGATACTATTTTTTAATAGGTTCATTTGATATAAAATCCCTGCATCACCATGACATAAGCCAATATCTTCATTTCTCAACTGTAAGGAAGATTTAATTAACCCGGTAACAGTATCTAAAATTAGTTGATCACAAGATGTGTCTTTATCTAATTTGTGAAAATTAATTAAACTCTCAATAAAGCTAGGTTCGCCATAGCACCAAGAATCTAACCTAGTCGGTATGTTCTTTATAACTCCTTGAATATATTCGCTAGTTCCAATCATCTTAGGCCATATCATGCCTAGTTCATCTCTATAACTAAATTGTTCAAATAACTTTCTAACTTTATCAATAGCTTCTTTTTGCCCTTCTACTTCGATATTATTATTTAAACTATGAACCAATATACGAAATGGGCCCAGAATTCCATGTGATAAACTGAAATTCAAGTAACCATCAGGATACATCTCTCTATCAATATCATGAAATAAATTCTTAGGCGTAATGTGCCAAGTAGGTAACTCGTGACCATTATATAATTTTGAACTATTAATTAGTTTAACAAAATATCTATTTATTAAAGAGATAAAATAGGAATTACTCTCACCCCTAGGGGAAGAAAGAAGATACATAGATACTCCAGCCAGTCCCAGAATCACATCATAATCACTCATTACAACATTAGAATATTCTAAGTTTGACATCGCTTGATCCCAAACAATAGGGATTTGTTCATAGATAAGTTCTTGCAAGTGTTCATGATCTTCCGTATATTCATTAAAATTTGGGGAACAGACATAACTAAAAGCCACACCACATAATCCATTCCATAATGATAATAAATCCATACTATTATTGTTAACTATTTCATATATTTTATTTAAGTATCTTCTTTCAACTATTTCCCATTCTCCACTAGGATCAAATTTTGACAGTTGTCCAAAAAATATAGCTAGTGAGGGTAGACCCTCTACTAAACTCAATTCCGTTCCATCTTCTTTAGAAAGAGATATGTTATTTGGATTTGAATAGTGTAATGCATGTTTTAAGATTTCTTCTTTTATGAATTCTCTATCCATTATATTTATCAATTTAGAAACTTCCTTTTCTAAAATTTAAACATCTTGTAAATATCACAAGATGTTTAAATTTAAAAGTATGATTTTATTTTGATACTTCAATTTTCTTGATGATTTCGTAATTATTTAAAAGATGTCTAGCCAAAGTCATCACTTTTCTCTCTTCATTGCGGTCAGTTCCACATAAACGATTAATGTGCATATGAAGGATACTAAATACGATATCTTCATAGTCTTCTACTTTAAATTCCTTTAACTTTGTATAATACTCCTTTATCGCTAAATTTCTTAATTTGAGTACGTTACTAAGCTCCTTTTCTGAATCAGAAATATCTATGACATCTCTATTTTTATGATATGACCAAAAACGTATAAGATTTTTTCTACGCACTCTAAACTCTTTTATATAATTTTTATAATTCACAATATTACTCAATGCTTCTATAGGGTTATTAGTCTCAGCAAACATTGATTCATATAAATCACAAAAAGATATAATTGCCAAATCTAACGGATCCACGGAACTAGTAGCCATATTTCTAAGTTTACCTGCTGTTAAAGAGTCAACCATAAAAAATGACTCAGCATATTGAATTAGTTGATCTCCACCATATCTATGTGATTCAGGCAAATAAGTATCATATATTACATTTTGTATTATTCCTTCATCTTGTAGATAACTTGTCCAATCCATAATCATTTGTATATTTGAAAGTAGCCTATTTTTTTTGTCCTTTAACCTGAAACGCACATGATTTCTGGGATCAACATAATTGACATAATAACCAACCTCTATATAATCAATATCGATTAACTTATTAATTAGTAAACATACTTCATCTATTAGTTGTGGAGACTGGTCTAAAGAACAGTACAGTTTTAAATAAAGCCATTCTTGACCCGGTAAGTGTACTAATTGTTTGTTATCAGATAAATGAAATTTTTTCGCTTCTAAATGAGCTGATTTTAAATACATTGGAAAAACAAATTCAGCATTGTAGTTATTCTTATTGTTATCGTTAATCCAACTACCATCTAGATTCCCATAAGCCTCTGTTATGAATATGCAAGTGTAGTCATCTAATTTAGTAAATTCTTTATACATATCTTCCAAAAAAAGGGGATTGTCAAGATCGAAGAGAATTCTAGCATCTTGCTCAGTTAAATAAACGAATCTGGGAACAAGATTTGAAATTCTCCAATTCTGAAATGCTTGGTCAAACTCTTTTATATCTTTCACAAGTCTAAAGTCAATACTATTTAATCCAATTTTCCAAGTAGCAGAATTTAAAATCACATTTTTATATCTAATTCTTGGAACAAAACTGAATTTATCTAGTTCTGGCAAATCAAATAGCGGATATGGACCCAGTCGATTAATGCCCATTTCGCAAAGAAATCTGTACAGGTTTGGCGTCCCAGCAAGACTCGAATACATGTGACTTGTAAAAGGAATAACTTCTTTGTTGTGTTTTTTTGATTTTAAGTATAACCTTTTCTCATCTGCTACTACTACAATATCCGAAACTGGAATAACAGCGTCATTACTAAATGATGCATTGGTTCCTATGGGTATTTCATAGTTGAATATAGACTGATTAGATACAATATTTGCATGTCGTGCCATTTTAGGAAGATATGTTACTTCAGCGAATATGGCTTCATCATTGAAACTAGTATAAATGTCTTGAATTTCAGCAGCTAATGGTTCGTAACTATCTTGTAATAAGTGGCTAAAACGACCAAAGATTTTGCCCATACCATACGAACCTTGATTAGCTCCAATAACTAACTCATATTCCCCTCGATTGACCGATTCTATATTATTTGCACTTATTGAAAAGCACATTTCTACTGAATTCGGGGGTGTGACTTCATGTTCGATTTCTTTATAATCTTTAGTGAAAATTTCAATTTCTTCATCTTTTAAATTAATTTCAATTTCTTGATTCCTCAAACATTGCTCATACAATTGATAAAACAAGGGATGCATTTTATTCATCTCACCAAAACCACTTTCAGGAAGTATGCTAGGCGGATTCTCATATGAATATGGTGCTCCTAAACCTAAGTCTACTTCTAAAAGCTCAAGTACAGATACTTCATTTCCAATTCCGTATCTATCCATAAACTCAACATGATAATTGTTAATATACTGAAAGTTTCTCTTATTAGATAACATCCAAATGATTTCTGTAGCTTTTGAAATATCTTCTCTAACCTTAGATGACAAATTATTATGGAGCATAGCAATAGACATATCTATTTGGAGTGGTGATTTGCAATTATGTACATCTTTCATTTTCTTTATAATTTTACAAACCATTTCCTCTCCTTCTCCAAAGTTCTCCCTTTCATAGTTTTTTATATCACAATCAATATCCATAAGTATTGATAACAGAGTTGCCTCCGGTGCATTTTCCTCTAACCATTCTATTAAATACTCCAAGGGTGATGAGATTAATAGAGGAGTCCTCAGATTTGTAAAAACATACTCATTTCTAATTAGTTCTTTTATAAAATTGAATAACGTGTCTATATCCACTGTATTGTATGCCTCTTGCATTTTCTCAAGTAATCCTTCAAATGTGATTGCTTCATTCGTAAGTACATCCCTTATAAACAACACTGCTTCGGTACTGCGAATAGTACTATGCTGCAACAAGCGGGAAGTATTTTCATTTTTTTGTTCAACATCTTTATTCTCATTATAAATAGACAAATTAGGAATCTTAATTCGAGATTTGTAATCTATCACTGTAGAGTTGATTGATAACACTGTTTTTAGCAGTATTTTATCCTCACTCTCTAATGTTTTAATAATAGATACAATCCACTCCATATCAGGTTTTACTTTTTTTTGATTATGAGAATCACTATTAATGACAATTGAACTTTCATCACTCCAGTTCCCAATAGACACACCAGAAAATAAACCAAATGGAGTGGTACGAGAAGTCATTCTGATCAGGTATCTTATTAATCCTCTTAAAGTACTTTCTCTTCGTTTATTGTCTTCACTCCACAATAATGGTATTGATTCATAAAGAGAGAAACTTGCAACCGCAAGCGCTTCGCGGAAGTATGAATCTCCTACAATATCCTTCATAACATCCGTTGCTTCATTTATTGAATCATAGCGCTTATTTACAAAATATTGAGCATATTTATTTAATGAAAAGAAAGAAGTACGAATCATATAATAATTTAAAGGAACAAAATCTAAAGTATGCATTCCAACCTCCAAAGGCAATTTAATAGTAAAGAAGAGGGCACTACCAATTTTAATTAAATAACTTTTTAATTAAGTGACGAATCGCAACTATATGTGGCATAAAGGTGTCACATTACAAGTTTTGGTTGGACAGAATGGAGTGCAAACAATCGGCTTTGTCCAAAGAGTCTTTACAGTAGTGACAATCCCTGCTGGTTGAGCGTCCAATTGAGAGTATGTGCTAACCTTTGAATCAAGATTAAAAATATCGTTATTCATTTCTATTCAGCCTCCGATAAGTTGATTTTTATTAGTGCCCTCTATGTTAATATTAAATACTATTTACTTAAAATTATGTAATCATACAAAGATACAAAAAAAGATGTATAGATAACTATTATGTATAATTATAATTAATTTTAGAATTTTATAACAATATTTAGGATAATATTTACTATATATATTGTCAATATGTATAAATAAACATGAAAATATTTGATTATTGTAAATATTTATAACTTTATACCTACTATAAATTCGATTTTTTTATATTTTGTCGATATATGTATGCTGATATATGAAAAATCGGATAAATTCGACATCCGTCCCCCTTACTATTATTAATAGTGGTTGTAATTTGCATTATAACGAAATAAAAATTAACTATTAATTCAATAGAATAAAAAATGCTTTTTGGAGAAATTTTTATATCAAGTACGAAAGTTCTTTTATAAAGAATTTATAGGCAGTTCTCTAACCGGAGCATTTTGTGGTATGTTACTGAACAAATGCAGAGCAGTCTCTAAGTCCATACCCGTCTTAATCAGTCCTTTTTGGAGATAACTTTCGCTAGCGACTAGCGGCATTCTTATAGTGAATTCCTGGCTGGCATAAGAGGAAAAATTCCCTTCCACTGTCTGCAGTAGCGGTTTGAAATGCACGATTTCTAGCTTGGTTTAATTATTGTAAGGTGTGAGTAACTCATAGTGGAATCTTCTTTTCTGAATGGTTGTTGTGGTGACTAAGCTTACATGTTTATTTTTTTTCAGTAGTTTTCGTGCTTCATATTACAATCCGTTTGATAGATTCAGCTCTTCATACGCAAAAAAAAGGAAAAATTCCCATACTTTAAGCTGGAAATTTCGCCTTTTTATTTTTATAGTCTGATACAAGTAAATGTAACACTTTCTTTCTATTTATGAGAACCCTATGTACCCTATAAGATGGACACTTTGAAAAAAGTCCAACTTATAGGGTGTTTTGTTTATAATGAAAAAAAAGAGGTTGGAGCGGAAATGTTATGACGAAAAGATTACTGACAAAGAAAGAACAAGAACTGCTAAAACGGAATCCAAATGTAATTGCTGTTAGTGAAAAGGCCATTACGTACACAGATGAATTTAAGTGCCATTTCATTGCACAAAATGAACAGGGGAAACTGCCACGTGATATTTTTGAAGCAGCGGGCTTAGATGTTGAATGTATTGGTTTGGAGCGTGTTCGTTCTTCTGGGAAACGTTGGCGCGCTTCGTATCGTGGAGCAGGTTTAGAAGGCTTACAGGATACACGTAAAACAAATTCAGGTCGCCCATCGGAACGTGAACTAACATTAGAACAAAAGATTGAACGATTAGAAGCAAAAAATCAATTGTTACGAGCGGAAAATGAACTGCTAAAAAAACTCGATCTACTCGAAAGGCAGATGTTGAAGAAGAAATAAAAGTGGCACCAGAGCTGAAGTTTGAACTCATTTATCGGACGATCAGAACATATAAAATGAAACGGTTAATCAGCTATCTATGCGATGTTATGGAAGTATCACGTTCTGGATACTACAATTACTTCTCTGAAAAATCGATGCAGAAGCGTGTAGCTAAAGCCAAAACAGATGAGATTGTAAAGGGAATTATTTTAAAGGCGTATCTTTTTCATGGACGAAAAAAGGAGCACGCCAAATCAAAATGACGTTAGAAAATCAGTACAAAATGACGTACAACTTGAAGCGGATTCGCTGTATTATGAAGAAATTTGAGATCATCTGTCCCATTCGAAAGGCTAATCCAGCCCGTAGAATGGCAAAAGCAACGAAAGAACATCGCACATGTCCAAACGAATTACAGCGCAATTTTAAGCCAGGCGAGGCGGGAAAGGTGTTATTAACCGATATCACATATTTAACGTACAAAGGCAATAAACGTGCGTATTTATCGACGATTAAAGACGCACAGACGAATGAAATTTTAGCGTATGAAGTTTCTTCTTCGTTAAGTATAGGAATTGCGCTAAACACGCTTCGTAAATTACAGAAGCATCGCCATTTAACCAAAGATGCGTTGATCCATTCCGATCAAGGCTTTCATTATACGAATCCACAATTCCAATCCGTAGTGAAGAAAATAGGATTAAGACAATCCATGTCACGTCGAGGCATTTGTTGGGATAATGCTCCCCAAGAATCATTCTTTGGGCCTTTTAAGGATGAAACGAATATCAAAGAATGCAAAACATTAGAAGAAGTAAAACGAGAAATTAAGAGTTATATGACGTACTACAATCATTATCGAGGGCAATGGAATTTGAAAAAGCTGCCGCCTGTAAAATACAGACAGCAGCTTCAACAAGTTGCCTAGTTTTTTTCAAAATGTCCTTTACAAAGGGTACACTTTAAACTCCCTTCAGACTTTATTTACTTTCCTAGACAGAACTGGGAAAAAATCTGATCAATCAATGCATCATGCGCTGTATCTCCTACAATTTCACCTAGGTGCTCCCAAGCAAGTCGTACATCAATCTGTATCATATCGATAGGTATGAACTGTTCTGCTGCCTCATATGCGTCTACAAGAGATTGCTTGGCCTTTTTGAGCAATGCAATATGACGCACATTACTAACATACGTGAGATCCGCCGACTCCAGTTTACCGCTGAAGAACAATGTTGAGATTGCTTCTTCCAAGCGATCCACACCCAGATCATCTTTCACCGACATCGGCACAAGCCGTTCTTCCGGAATGTAACGAAGCAGCACGTCACGTTCTACCTGTGGCGTTAAGTCCATTTTATTCATAATGATTATCGATTGTCTACCGCGGATTTGTTCTAACAATTCAATCTCATCTGGATGAAGCGGCTCTGCAGCATTCACAACGACCAAGATCAGATCGGCTTCATTAACAGCAGAACGAGAGCGCTCTACGCCAATCTTCTCTACAACGTCCATCGTTTCCCGTATTCCTGCCGTATCCAGCAACTTAAGCGGGATATTATTAATTGTAATGAACTCCTCAATCACATCACGAGTTGTACCAGGAATGTCCGTTACAATGGCACGATTGTCCTGGGCGAGTGTATTCAACAATGAGGATTTACCAACGTTAGGTCGTCCAACGATAGCTGTAGTGATCCCTTCTCGCAGTATCTTTCCTTGCTCTGCTGTAGTCAGCAATTTATCAATTTCAGTCATGACCTGACTGGACTTCTCTTTAATGAAATCAGACGTTAACGACTCCACATCATGTTCGGGGTAATCGATATTCACTTCAATGTGAGCCAGTGTCTCCACCAAGGTATATCGCAGATCACGCAGTTTGGAGGATAGCTTACCTTCTACTTGTTTCAGGGCAACCGAGAAAGCTCGGTCCGATTTGGAACGGATGAGGTCCATGACGCCTTCGGCCTGGGACAGGTCAATTCGCCCATTGAGGAAAGCACGCTTCGTGAACTCACCGGGTTCAGCCAGACGAATATCGAGCTGTAACAGCAGATCCATGACTCGTTTGACCGATACCACACCACCATGCGCACTGATCTCTACAACATCCTCTGTTGTGAACGAGCGCGGTGCTCTCATTACCGTAACCAGCACTTCCTCAATCTTCTCACCGTTCGTAGGATCTACAACATGACCATAATGAACCGTGTGAGATGCTGCCTGAGTTAAAGGGGTTTTGCTGCGAAAAATCTTTTCCGTCTCCGACACTGCATCCGGGCCGCTGACCCGGATAACGGCGATACCCGCCTCTCCGACAGCCGTTGATATCGCTGTGATCGTATCACTGATCATGGTTATCTCTCCTTGCTCTATTTTAAATTGCCGTCCCTCGGGGAACGCCATATCCATTTTCATATCTATTAATGTTATAACATATGACATGTCACTTATCGTATTAAGTTCACTCTTCACTTGTTCTACGTACCTTACCAAATTGCTTCTGTACGAAAAAAGCAATGGCTTCTGCACCGGGCAGGAAGCCATTGCGTATCCAATTTCGTGTTATTTCGTCGTAATAACCACACGCCGATTAGGCTCCTCGCCCTTGCTTAATGTCTTAATCTGCGGGTGATTTTGCAGTTTTGCATGAATGACTTTTCGTTCGAGCGGAGGCATTGGCTCCAGTACAACTTCCTTGCCAGTACGGATGGCTTGTCCGGCCAACCGTTCAGCCAGATCCTCCAGCGTCTTCCGCCGACGTTGACGGAAATTCTCCGCGTCAAGCACAATTCGAACGAAGCTTTCCGAGTATCGGTTCGCTACAATGTTCGTTAGATACTGAAGCGCATCCAGCGTCTGTCCACGTCTGCCAATAATCATTCCCAGATCTTCACCGGCAATATTGAAGATATGTCCATCCCGCTGTTTTTTGATATGCACTTCAACATCCAGTCCCATACCTGCTGCGACCTCTTTCAAGAAAGCAGCCGCTTCTTCATAGGGATTTTTAGCTGCGACATCCTCAAGTAATGCATCTACTTCAGGCTTGTATGCAGCTGGCTTGATCGGCTGTGGAACAACTTCCGGTACAGGCAATAATGTCACTTCAACTTTGGCCGCCCTCACCCCGATCAAACCCAGGAATCCTTTTGACGGCTGCTCTAACACTTGTATCTCGACCTTGTCCCGACTCACGCCAAGCTCGGTCAATCCTTGGTTTACAGCATCTTCAACGGTTTTTCCTGACGTAATGACTTTGGTCATTTCGATTTTTTGGCCCCTTTCGACCCTTTTCCAGAGATGGTCGCTTTGCCACCGTTTTTGCGTTTAGCTCCATTTTTGGAAGAGCTATTCTGCTTCACGTTGACCTCAGCCACGACTTTGGCTTTATTCCGGTATAGGAAATAGTTTTGAATGATTGTATAGACGTTGCTATAAAACCAGTAAAGCGGCAATGCTGAAGGGAATTGATACGACATTACGAAAATCAAGATTGGGTACACCCAAAGCATTAACTGCATTGGACCGATCTGCTGTGCTGGGTTCATACGCATCATCATCCATGTTTGAATGAATGTAGTGATTGCAGCAAGCAACGGCAAAATAAACAAGTGGTCCGGTGATCCAAGTTGAAGCCACAAGAAATCATGGGTTCTTAGACTGGAATTTCCGTAAATTGAATTGTAGAGTGCAATATAAATTGGCATTTGAAGCAGTACTGGAAGACAGCCCATAGCAGGATTCACTTTATTTTCTTGGAACAGCTTCATCGTTTCTTGCTGAACTTTCTCAGGCGTATCTTTATACTTAGCCTGAATCTCCTTCAACTGTGGCTGAATAGCCTGCATTGCTTGAGTACTACGAATCGACTTAATTGTTAATGGTAAAATCAATGTCCGTACAATAAGCACCATCACGAGGACGGCCAGTCCATATTCACCGTTAAACCAGTTGGCGAATGTATCCAGCGCCAGTGAGAACCAGTACACAACATTGCTTTGCCAGAATGAGCCACTATTCTTCAGATCTTCCGTAGTAACCCCGGCTCCTTGTGGAGTACATCCGGCGAGCACAGTGACCATTGCAATGACTGCAATGAGGAGAATCCACTTCCCCTTTGATGTCTTCAATCGCGACACTTCATAACCCCTCTCTTAACCATTCCATTCCATCGTAAAATCATACCATAATTAGGAGGACAAATAAACCGAAGCTTACCGCTTGCTCGACTTCAAAAGAGAGCCCTTTCGCATCGCATGTAGCAGGCTTTTTTCCATTTCCTTATAGGGCATGTCCAGTGCACCTTTTCTGACGATAAAAATCAGATCCATCTGCGTGACGATCTCATGCTCATGATGACGAACAATTTCCTTGATCATGCGTCTCATCCGGTTGCGTACGACAGCGTTTCCGATTTTCTTGCTGCATGATACGCCGACCCGAAATTGTTCCGTATCTTTACGGCGACAGCCATACACCACGAATTGATGATTGGCAAACGATTTCCCATACCGGTATACGCGACTAAAGTCCGCCCGGTTTCGTAGACGCAGTCTTTTATACACGGCGCTTCTCCTTGCTCTTCTCCACCAATGTTATTGACGGAGGCCTCATTACTGATTTAGTATAGGCTTTCTTGAATGACGGTAAACCGCCTTGGCGACAACTTCATTTGGGATGATTGTTAATCAGCTACTTGAACTGATCAGCATTCATCCGGATGAATGTTGATTGGCCATTTAAACCTATCAACGATTCATCATTATATAAGGTAAGTTTTCGAAAAATGGAAAACTCACTCAACATACATCATGTGTGTTCAGCACTTTTTCGCAGACCATTCAGACCTGATCTGTAGCAGCATCCAGTCTGATTTGAGCTAATTAAGAAAAAAAGACCACCTCGGTGGTCTTCAATGCTTAAGCACTCAGGTTTTTACGGCCTTTAAGGCGACGTGCGGCCAAAATTTTACGGCCGTTGCTCGTGCTCATTCTTTTCCGGAAACCATGAACTTTTTTACGTTTGCTAACGTTCGGTTTGAATGTAGGTCTCAATGTATTGCACCTCCTCACAAGGAAATACTTATGTGATGAATCACTTTCATCTTCACAGAAAACACCTTTATATATTTAACCATGATCACCTGGAAAAGTCAACTGCATGGCTCAAGGCTTCTCCCTCTTTTATATACACTCTTCATCCCACCCAAAGTAATGACCACAGTTCGTCCACTTCAATACCAGCACCAAGCCCCGAAGAGAGACCTGAAAGTTATCCCCAGGCCCTGATCAGATCACCCTATTTCAGCATTTATAGTTATCCACAACCTCCAATACCTGTTATCTCCTTCATTTCATCCTGTTTAAACTTATTCACATGTGGATAATGATTATAGACTATTAATATCGTCGAATTCTAATTCAGTTGTATCCGCTTTAATTAAGGTTTACAAGCTTTTGAGAAAGGTGTAGGATAAAAATCACATCTTGTATACAAGTATATGGATGAAGCTGATTTACTTGCCTGCCTTTAGTAGTCCTTTGAAAAAATATTAGCCGTTAGCTTGTAGCTACAGACTATGGATTGAACTGAATGTCCAGTCCGCAAAATAGTTATGCTATGATCAGTAATGAACTGATTACTTATTAATAGGAGCGTTAGCATATGTTATTTCCTTCTTCCTGGCTTCAAGGGGCTTCCCGTGGTGAAGCCATTGCCTGCGAATTAAGGCTGCGGATCATCAGCGGTACCCTTCGACCTGGAGAGATTTTGTCGGAAAATCGAATTGCGGCTGATTTTGACAGCAGTCGTTCACCTGTCCGTGAAGCGTTACGGACATTGTCCAATGAAGGACTTATTCGACTGGAACGTATGGGTGTCGTTGTCATTGGACTACGAATCAAGGATGTCGAAGAATTGTATGATGTCCGTTTCCTGATTGAAAGTTTTGTGCAGCAGCGACTTGCTGGTGATGTCCCAGAATCATTAATCACCCAGCTTCGTAACGTGATCGACAAAATGCAGCTTGCTGGACGGCATCAGGATGCCGTCGAATTCGCCTATCAGGATCTCGTTTTCCACGAGACCATCATTGAAGCTGCTCAGCATTCCCGTATTTCACATCTATGGAAGAGTATTCGATATGTTGTGATGACCGTTATGCTGCTCACAACGCGCAGAGTATTTGTTCAAGGCGAGCAGAAAGTAAGCGCTGTAATTGAGAAACACCGTTTGCTTGTTGAAGCACTTGAATCAGGCGACAAGATGCTCATTCAGGCTGGAGTCCGCACGTATTTCCAAGATTCTGGCAAAACCCTGCACGAAAGCTTTGATTCCTAATAGGTGCAAGGCGTTTGCAATCATATCCGTTGTGAGTGATTGCGGCTTAACTTGTCGACAAGTATACAAAATGCGATTTTCTTTCAATTTCGGGCATGATAAAACTACATTTTTCGCCAACACCTCTTCTTCATTCTGGGCACAAAAATTAATTGGTGACGATAATTTTACTTGTAAGCGTTCTATATCAGAAATAAAGGAGCACACAACATCATGAGCACTCTTTTTGGACTATCCCACAACGCAACATTATTGGTCTGGACATTCATTGCAATCGTTTTTCTGATCGTTTTGATCTCCAAGTATAAATGGAATCCCTTTATCACCCTGCTGTTGTCCGCATTAATGCTCGGTTTGCTTACAGGCATGAAACCTGCCGATGTGATCTCTTCCATTACCGGGGGACTTGGCGGCACACTTGGAACCATCGCAATTGTTATTGCTCTCGGTACAATGCTTGGTAAGATGATGGCCGAATCTGGCGGTGCCGAGCGCATTGCAACTACATTAGTTGATCGGTTTGGTGTAAAACGTGTGCACTGGGCCATGATGATTGTTGGATTTATCGTTGGTATTCCCGTTTTCTTCGAAGTCGGCGTTATTCTGATGATCCCCATCATTTTCACCGTCGCGCGTAAAACCAACATGTCTTTACTGCAGATTGGTATTCCCATTTTGGCGGGTCTATCCACTGTACACGGTTTGGTTCCACCCCATCCAGCGCCAATGATTGCGATTGAAGCCTTCAGTGCCGATCTGGGTAAAACCATTTTGTACTCCCTTATTGTTGGTATTCCTACAGCGATTATTGCAGGTCCCTTATTTGGTAAATTTATTGGTAAAAGAATACACACCGAACCGCCAGCAGAACTGGCTGAACAATTCGCAACCAAAACAAACAGCAACATGCCTGGGTTTGGTATTACCCTGTTTACCATATTGCTGCCGGTTATTTTGATGCTGATTGGTTCCATAGCTAGCATCATTGACCCAAATGCCACGAGCGGTTTCACCGTTTTCAGTGAATTTATCGGTCATGAGATCATTGCTTTGCTCATTTCAGTTGTATTTGCCCTCTTTTCACTCGGCTTTGCACGTGGATTCACCAAACACGATATTTCTCGCTTCACCAGTGAATGTCTGGCGCCTACGGCGACCATCATTCTCATCATTGGCGGAGGCGGTGCCTTCAAACAGGTATTGATCAATAGTGGTGTAGGTAACGCCATTGCTGATGTCGCTACCCATGCCAACATCAACGTGATCCTGTTTGCATGGCTTGTCGCTGCGCTCATTCGTGTAGCTACCGGTTCAGCCACCGTAGCCATGACAACAGCTGCCGGCATTGTCGCTCCAGTGCTTGCACTCACACCAGGGGCTAATATTGAGTTGGTTGTACTCGCCACAGGTGCAGGGTCACTCATCTTGTCCCATGTGAACGATGCGGGATTCTGGATGATCAAAGAATTCTTTAATATGAGCGTTTCCCAAACTTTGAAAACGTGGACCGTTATGGAAACACTATTATCCGTGGTGGGACTGATCTTTATTTTGCTCCTGAGTACAGTGGTATAAATGGTCTCTATATAGTAGAAAGAAATTAAAATCTCATCGCTTTCTGGAGAAAGAAGGATTAAATATATGAACAACTACATGATTGGGATCGATATTGGTACCACCAGTACCAAATCCGTGTTATTTACCGAGCAAGGCTCCGTCGTCAGTACCTCAACGCAGGAATACCCTTTGTACACCCCTGCACCCGATGTTGCCGAGCAGGATCCTGAAGAGATTGTGCAAGCAGCCCTACGCTCTGTGCGAGGAGTCATGGATCAGAGTGGTGTTGCTGCCGAGAAGATCCTGTTTGTATCCTGCAGCTCGGCTATGCATAGTGTCATTGCCATGGGACAGGATAACAAACCCTTAACTCGTTGCATCACTTGGGCGGATAATCGAAGTGCAGCTTGGTCTGCCGAGCTGCAAGAGAATGGATTGGGCCATCGCATCTACCTGCGCACAGGTACTCCCATCCATCCCATGTCACCGCTGACCAAATTAATGTGGCTGCGCCACGATGAACCTGAACTTTTTGAGCACACAGCCAAATTTATTTCGATTAAAGAATATCTGTTCTTCCGTCTATTTGGACAATATGTGGTTGACCATTCCATCGCTTCCTGCACAGGTTTACTCAATCTGGAACAACTGGACTGGGACGCAGAGGCCCTTGAGATTGCAGGCATTACACCCGACCATCTCTCGAAGCTTGTACCTACAACACATATATTAGAAGGAATGAATCACGAATCAGCTGAAAAAATGGCTCTCTCCCCCTCTACGCCCTTTGTTATTGGCGCAAGTGACGGGGTTTTATCCAATCTCGGCGTGAACGCCATTGAACCAGGTGTTGTCGCAGCAACCATCGGAACCAGCGGGGCCATTCGCACTGTCGTGGACCGTCCGGTTACCGATCCCAAAGGTCGAACCTTCTGTTATGCCCTCACAGAGAATCTTTGGGTCGTTGGTGGACCTGTGAATAACGGTGGCATGCTGTTTCGTTGGGTACGGGATGAATTCGCCGCGTCTGAAGTGGAGACAGCGAAGCGACTTGGCATCAATTCCTATGATGTGCTGACCAAAATTGCCGAACGTGTCCGGCCGGGATCGGAAGGACTTCTGTTTCATCCGTACCTTTCGGGCGAACGTGCCCCTTTATGGAATCCGGATGCCCGTGGCTCCTTTTTTGGCTTAACACTCCATCACCAGAAAGAGCATATGATTCGTGCTGTCCTGGAAGGGGTTATTTTCAACCTATACACGGTACTGCTCGCCATGGAAGAACAGATTGGGCAACCTACCTCCATTCAAGCCACAGGTGGGTTCGCCCGTTCTCCTCTCTGGCGCCAGATGATGTCCGATATCTTCAATCAGGAAGTGGTTGTACCCGAGAGCTTCGAAAGTTCCTGTCTGGGTGCCGTCGTGCTTGGTTTGTACGCTACAGGGCGGATCCAATCGCTTCATGCCGTTTCTTCCATGGTGGGTACAACGCATCGGCATACCCCTGTCAAAGAGAATGCTGTACTCTACCAAGAGCTCCTGCCCATCTTTATTCGGATCTCTCGCAAACTGGAAGAGGAATACGCAGATATCGCTGAATTCCAGCGTAAGATGTCCCTTCCCCGCCTCTAAATCATCAATCCATACTTCGTCGCTGCACCAAAAAAAGAGAATGTCCTCTAAAACCGATTTTTGGTTTTAGAAGACACCCTCTTTTGCTATACACGCATAATCTATCCTTTGAATTCATACTATACATTCATACACTTTAACCTCCATATCAGAGCATCAGCTTACCTCTTGATCCTGATAATTCACATTACATATGTCTTAAAATGAAGTCCTCTTGATCCATTATTCTTATCATTCACTGATGACAGAATTACCATCTGCCCAGAAAATACACCACTCATCTTGTTCAATTAAAGGCATGAGTTTACTCCCCTCTCCGTCGCCCACCAAGACATTTAAATTCATGGGTTTTACCCTAGCCACATTGGCAAGAAAAACACGAGGGTGAGAGGTCACTCTTTTTCCGATCTCAATCATGCTCCATTTTCACTTCACGGTTATCCACAGAAAGGTTATTCACAAACGAAGAATACTTTTACACACAATTTGGCATCATTTGACGGATAACCTGTGTATAAAACATTTTTGCTTTTTGGGTCATTCTGTCGAAAATTAAACAGTTTATAAACAATATATTGTGTTGTGACTAAAAATTATACACAAGTTATTGAATTTGTGGATAAAATCACGCGATACGTTGAAATGCGGGGTTTCTTTTGCTATGATTGTATTACTTTTGGATGTGAATATGTGATCTGACCCATAATATTATCAACAGCCTGTGGATAAAGTTGTGAACAATTTTCCGTTGTTCATACTTTTTTTGTTTTCGACCTGCGGGGGTTTGGGGATAAATTCAACAATATATCTCGTATTTCGACACTGCATCATGGCTTAAGCCACACTTGGAACATGTAAAAGGAGTGACAGTCT